>CAWATX010000002.1:447500-2189586 GCA_963785065.1 uncultured Alphaproteobacteria bacterium | reverse complement strand
CGACGTGGGCGTGGATGTACCACTATGAATTCGGCATCATCAACTATGGGCTGGAGGCGCTGCATATCATCGGCAAACCGGTCGGCTGGCTGACCGACGCCACGCTGGTCAAGCCCAGCCTGATAGCCGTGAACGTGTGGAAGATGTTTCCCTTTGTGGCGCTGATGGTGCTGGCGTCGCTGCAAGGCATTCCCGAAGAGCTCTACGAAGCCGCGCGCATCGACGGCGCCAGCTTCTATCACGAGGTCCGCTTCATCATGCTGCCGCATCTGGCGGGGGTTCTGACGTCGGTTACCCTTCTGCTCCTGATCTGGGGAATGAACGCGATCACCATCATCTACGCGATGACCACGGGCGGCCCTGCTAATCAGTCGTTGATCCTGCCGATCCAGATCTTCAAGGAGGCGTTCGAGAACTTCAGTTTCAATACGGCAGCCGCGCTGTCTTTGATCCTGTTCACCGTCCTGTTCATCGTGATCGTCGGTCAGGTCGCCATCTCGCAGCGCCGCGAAAAGTCAGGGGGCCGCTAATGAACAGCAAGCGCAGTTCCCCCTTCAGCTATTTTCTGGCGTCGATCTTCTCGGCCGCGGCGCTGTTTCCCTTCTGCTGGATGATCGTCTCTTCGGTCAAGCCGCTGCAGGAGCTCTATACGGTGCCGCCGACCTGGATTCCCCAGCACTTCACGCTCCAGAACTATGCCAACGTGCTCTTCAGCTCCAACATTCCCCGGTACTTCCTGAACAGCGTGGTGATCTCGGTCGGCTCGACGGGCATCTCGCTCATCCTTGCCTCGCTGGCGGCTTACGGTTTTGCACGCTTCCGATTCCGCGGCGCCGGCATGCTGCAAGCGTCCATTCTGGTCAGCCAGCTTCTGCCGACGGCTACCGTTATCGTGCCGCTTTACATCATTCTGGGCCACCTGCACCTGATCAACACGTATCTGGGCCTCATTCTCGTCTACCTCATCCACACCCTGCCGCTATGCGTGTGGATGCTGATCGGCTATTTTCGCTCCATCCCCTACGAGATCGAGGAAGCCGCGCTGGTGGATGGGGCTTCGCGGATGACGATTCTCGTGCGGATCGTCCTGCCGCTGGCGGTCCCGGGAATCGTATCGACTGTCGTCTACTGCTTCGTGACGACATGGAACGAGTTCATCTTCGCGCTCGTCTTCGCGACCGACAGCAGCGTCAAGACGCTGCCCATCGGGCTGGCGGAGTTCAGTTCGGAATTCAACGTCGACTGGGGCGCCGTCATGGCGGCCTCGGTCATCATGACGCTGCCGATCGTGGTCCTGTTCTTCGGCGTCCAGCGCCTGTTCGTTGGCGGCCTGACCGCCGGTGCGGCCAAGGGCTAGGCCCTGCAGTGCGCCGGCCTGCCGAGCAGCAGATGTTACCGAGGCCGCCCGCGCGGTGGCGGCCCTCCGGCTGGAGGCATCGATGAGCGAAGACGAGAGTCTGGACGCAGCGACCCTGGAGCTGCTCGGCAAGGTCAGCACCAACACGCTGGCGGGCCTGATGATCAAGACGGCCGGTCTGCGTAGCCGCACGATCAGCCAGGCGCGGCCGTTGAACCCGGCCAATGCGCGCTTCGTCGGTCCCGCCTTCACGCTTCGCAACGTTCCCGTGCGCGAGGATCTGACCGACAGGGCGAGCATCGTCAGCCGCAAGAGCCCGCTGCACGGCACCATTGATCGAATTCCGGCGGGCAGCGTGCTGGTCATCGATATGCGCGGCAACACGACATGCGGCGGCCTTGGCGATGTCATGGTCGCTGCGTTGGGGGCGCGCGGTGTGGCAGCCCTGGTCACAGACGGGGCGATGCGAGACGGCGAGGCGATCGCCCGGATGGCGATCCCCGTCTTCTGCGATGGCGTCGCGCCTGCACCCAGCAATCGCGCCCTTCTGGCGGCAGGCATTGAGGAAGTGATCGGCTGCGGTGACGTGCTGGTAGAGCCGGGCGACATCGTCGTCGGCGATCCCGACGGGGTGGTGGTCGTTCCCCGACATCTGGCAGCGCAGCTTGCGCGGGAGGGGTATGAACTGGAACAGGTGGAGAGCTGGATCCGCGACAAGATCGAGGCAGGCGCGCCGGCAAGCGCGTTCTACCCGCCCGATCCGTCGATCATGGAGCAGTTCCGTGCCGCGCAAGCCGCCGCAGCGTCCGAACCTGACGGCGGAGGAGACGCAAGTGCCGGCGGCTGACCTGCTGCCGAGCGCTCAATCACTCGACAGGGGATAGGTGACATAGGCGAAGCGCCGGCTGTCTGGCGACCATGAGTTGACGTTGATGGTGCCCTGCCCGCCGCAGAAAGCGTCCACATCTCGCGAATTGCCACCGTCTGGATCCATCATGCGGATGACGCAGTCCTTGTCGGCGGGATGACCGCGCGTGCCTGTCGGGAAGCTGATGAAGGCGACCATCGCACCGTCCGGCGAGCAATGTGGAAACCAGTTCACCCGCTCGTCAAAGGTCAGTTGTTCGAGCCCCGCCCCGCCGGGATGCATGCGAAAGATCTGGGCATGACCCGGTTGCGTCGCAGCGGCCTCGGAATTGAAATAGATCCATTGCCCATCCGGCGAGAACTCGGGTCCGTCCACCGGGCAGCCGCCATCCGTCAACTCGGTGATCGCGCCGCCATCCGCCGGTATGGTGCAGATCCGGGTGATGACGCCACCCGGGCGCCGCTCCAGGCCGACATAAGCCAGTGTCTTGCCGTCGGGCGAAACACCGTGGAGATAATAGGTGTAGTTTCGGCTCGGATCCTGATCGGGTGAAACACGCCTCGGAGCGCCGCCGTCGATCGGGGCGGCATAGAGATGGCGATCGCGCGAGCTGATGAACACCAACTTGCCGTCCGGCGAAAGACAGTGATCGTTGTTGGCGTCCTCGACCGGAGCGGTGTTGATGCGGTCGGGCCCCTGCTGGCCGTCAGGCGATATCTTGAACAGCCGGCCGTCGGCATTGAAGATCAGCCATTGGCCATCGACGGACCAGTTGGGCGCCTCGATGAGTTCACCCACCTCGTAGATGACTTCGCGGCCGCTGCCGTCAGCGTTGACGACCGTCAGCTCGGACACCTGACCGGGCTGCAGACGCCGCCGCAATGCCGGACGGATGCGCTGGGAAACGGACTTGGGCATGGCGCGACCTACCAATCCAGTGACATGAGTGATGAGCACGTCGAAATGTGCCGACGTGCCGGTATGCGATCGAAGCTTTCAGGGAATGAGGAGGACGTGGATGGACCTCCTCATTCCCGCGAATGTGCCGTCGTTGGGTAAGGGCGCGCGAGCTACGACGCCGACTGCTGCTCGTGCCAGCGGCGGACAGCCTGGTGCTGAATGCAATCAGGCCGCATCTGCATAAGCTCAATGCGATTGCCGTCGGGATCCGTGATCCAGGCGCCGCGGTTGCCGTCGGCGCCATTCCCCGGGTCCTTGGTCATCACCACACCGTTCCTTTGCAGCTCAGAGGCGAAGGCATCCACGTCGTCGACAGCGAGGCTGATGTGATTCACACCGGTCTGCTCCGCCGGCGGCACGTCGCCCTCGCCCGACGGGAATATCTCGAGGAACTGGTCGTCGGTGATGCGAACATACACCAGCCAGAGCGCGCCGCTGTCGCGGTAAAGCCGATGAACCTCGGCCAGCCCGACGCCCTTACAGTAGAAGTCGACACTCGCTTCGACGTCCTTCACGCGAAGAGCGATATGACCAATGCCGGAAATCATTTCTGGACCTCACTGACGTTGACGGGGGTCGTCCCCATGGATTTCGTGAACCTGTACGACCGTTCGGCGATCCGTCGCCAATCCACCGGCCGGTCGTGCTCGACGATCACGTATTCGGCGGGCGTCTTGGTGAAGAGCGGCCAGACGTTCGCCCAGTCGACGACGCCGTCGCCGGCCGCCCGCCATCCGTTCTCGTCGTCGAGCGTGCTCGGCGGCGCAGTGTCCTTGATCTGGATGGCGGTGATGCGCGAGGCGAAGCGCTCGATTTCAGCCTTCGGATCGGCCCAGCCGCGCAGGACCCAGGCAAGATCGATCTCGAAGCCGGCGGCGCTGCCTTCGGCGAGCAGATGGTCGATCGGCCGCGTGCCGTCCGGCAACATGCGGAACTCGTATTCGTGATTGTGCCAGGCCACCTTGAGCCCGGCGGCGCCCGCCGCTTCGGCACCGGCGGCGAGCTGCGCGCCGATGCGCTTCCAACCGTCGACGTCCTGCGGACGGTCCGCCGGCGCCAGGAAAGGTGGGATCATCAAGGGCTTGTCGCCGAGGATATTGGCAATGTCGATGTAGCGCTGCGGCTCGTTCACCAGCCCGGCAAAGGGCATGTGAAAGCCCATGCAGGTGAGGCCGACAGCGTCAAGGCTGCGGCGGAAGCCCTTGGGATCCTCAAAGTTCGGAGCCCATGCCTCGACGGCGTCGTAGCCGATCTCGGCCAGCGCCTGCAGCACCGGCTCCACCGGCCCGAACATCCGCGCCGAATAGAGTTGGAAAGCGATCTTGTGACTCGTCATCATTACCTCCCATGACGGTATTTGCGGATGATCGGCCTGTTCCCGGCCGCGAAATCAGGTGAGCGAGACGGCATCCGTGCAGACATTCAACCGAGCGCCGTCATCGCCACGCCGATGGCTTCAGCGCTGCGCCGCTGCGGTCTGAACTCCAGACCGACCGCGCCGCCATAACCCTCGGCAAAGATCCAATCGAGCGAGCGGCGCAGGTCCAGTCCACCCGTTCCGGGCTCATGCCGCCCGGGATGATCGGCAACATGGACGTGGAGCACCCTTCCCATTCGGCCGCTCAGCACGTCGACGCCCTCCCCCATGACGCCAGAATGATAGAGATCGAAGACGATGCCGACATGAGGACTGTCGACGGCATCGAGCAGGTCGAGGGCGGCGGCGGTCGAATTGAGAAAATAGCCGCGGTGATCGATGCGCGTATTGAGAGGCTCGATCCCGAGGCGCACCGCGCCGCCGGCAAGCGCCTGTCCGACTGCCGTGAGGCATTCCACGATGGCGCGGGTCTGCTCCCCTGCATCGACACCGTCGCGCGTCGCCCCCACCTGTGCAATCAAGACCCTCGCCCCCAGGCGGTCGGCAATCGCAGCGGACCGCACGACACCTGTGACGAAGGCCTCCGCATTGGCCGGGTCGTTCAATCCGATCATCGGCTCGGCGAGCATGGCCGCGACACCGACGCCGGTCCTGGCGGACACCGCGGCGATGGCGCCCAGATCCTTGTTCGACCAGCGCCAGAATTCGACCAGCGGCACACCGGCCAGATGGGCCAGTTCGATGCGCCTGGCGTCATCGTCCGTCTCGTCGGCAAACAGCATTTCTATGCAAGCGGAGTAGTCACGCACCGCAGAAGTCCCCTTCCGACGGCCCCAAGCCGGCGCCCGCCGGGACGGCCTGGGCAACCCCCGACCCGCCATTCTTCCGACTTGACGAAATGGCTATTTTCCGCCGATATGAACGTTCCTATCATGTGATAGAGTAGCCTGTCGACAGAAATGATGAACAGACGCCGGCAACCAAGCCGGCGGGGCAAGAGGAGACGACTTATGGGTGCGGTTGCGATCAGCGAGGCACGCAAGACATATGGCCGTCTCGAGGTGCTGCACGGCATCGGCATCACCATTGATGACGGAGAGCTCGTCGTCCTTGTCGGACCGTCCGGGTGCGGCAAGTCGACGTTGCTGCGCATGATCGCCGGGCTGGAGGAAATCAACGGCGGCACGATCGAGATCGGCGGCCGACTGGTCAACAACCTGCGGCCAAAGGACCGTGACATTGCGATGGTTTTCCAGTCCTACGCGCTCTATCCGCATATGACGGTCGCCCAGAACATGGGCTTCTCGCTCAAGCTGGCGCGCGCCAGCAAGGCGGACGCTACAAAGCGGGTCATGGAAGCTGCCGAGGTTCTCGGGCTGGAATCCCTGCTCGATCGATACCCACGCCAACTGTCAGGCGGCCAGCGCCAGCGCGTCGCCATGGGACGAGCAATCGTGCGCAAACCTCAGGTCTTCCTGTTCGACGAGCCCTTGAGCAATCTCGATGCCAAGCTGCGCGTGGCAATGCGCACGGAAATCAAGGCGCTGCACCAACGGCTGAAGACCACGACGATCTATGTGACGCACGACCAGATCGAGGCCATGACGATGGCCGACAGAATCGTTGTCATGCATGACGGCAGGGTCGAGCAAATCGGCAGCCCCTTGGACTTGTACGACGCCCCGGTCAACCTGTTCGTCGCGGGCTTCATTGGCTCGCCTGCCATGAACCTGATCAACGGCTCGCTCTCCGACGGGCACTTTGTTGCGGAAGACGGCACGCGCATCCAGTTGGCCAGCAAGGCCAGCGAGGATGGCCGCAAGGTCATCCTGGGCATTCGACCGGAGCATTTTCAATTAGGCAGCAGCATGGACGCCGAGGTCCTGGTGGTCGAGCCGACGGGGTCGGAGACGCAGGTCGCGCTGCGCCTCGCGGGCCGGGACATCACGGCCATCTTCCGCGAACGCATTCGCCAGCGCCCCGGCGAGCCACTTGGTGTATCGCTGGATCTCTCGGCCTTGCATGTTTTCGACGCCGAAACCGGCAAGCGCCTCGCCGGGTAGCCCGTACCAGCATCGCTATCCGTTCGTGTGAGGGCATCGCCATGAGCCGACCGCGACCGACATATCTCTCCCCTTGCACTTGTCGCCGATGTGTGCACATCGGTGATCTGCAGGGATTTCGGCCAATCGCATGACTCGACGCGTTCGCCTCAAGGATATTGCGGACCAGACAGGGTTCAGCACCAATACGGTTTCGCTGGCCTTGCATCGCGACCCGCGCGTCGCCGAGGAAACCAGCAAGGCAATTCTGGCCGTTGCGCGCCGCCTCAACTATCGACCGAACCAACTGGCGCGCTCGCTGGTGAGCCAGCGGTCGCACACAGTGGGCCTCATCCTGACCAACATCGAGAACCCCATTCTCACGCGCGTGGCCAAAGAAATTCATGCAAAACTGGCCGAGCATCGCTACGCGACACTGTTTGCTGCGACCAACCATTCGCTGGATCTGGAGATGCACGCGATCGATCTGTTTCTTGGTCACCAGGTCGATGGCATTCTTATCTATCCCTCACGTCACGACAGGCTGGGGCATATCGAAGATGCGGCGCGCCAGGGAACACCGACGGTGCTCTTGGCGGGCGACACCGGCCCGGGTGTTGATGCGGTGATGCTCGACGATCGTGTGGGCGCGCGCTTGGCAGCAGAACATCTCATCGCGCTCGGCCACCGGCGCATCGCGCTCCTGGATAATGCCGGCACGATGGGCAGTCTGGAAAAGTCCCAAGGCTATGACCTGGCGTTGCAGGCAGCCGGCATCGTGCCGACCCCCGACCTCAAGCTCGATCCGGGCGGCTTCGGCGCCCGTTATGGATATCGCAGCATGCAACAGATCGCGGCGATGGACGACATGCCGACAGCCGTCATGGCAAACGATCTGCTCGCACTGGGAATCCTGCACTGGTGCCGTGACCACGGCGTGCACGTCCCCGACGACATGTCGATCGTCGGCTTCGACAATCTCGAGATGACCAGCCATGTTTCACCGCCTTTGACGACCGTCAACTACGCGGCGGAATACCTGTCACAGCGCGCCGTCGAACTGCTGTTGCATCGCATAGGAACGCCGGAGCACGACATCGACGATGTGCGTTCGGAACTGATCCGCCCCGATCTGGTGCTGCGTCAAAGCACGGCCGCGCCGGCGCGTCGCGTGACGGCCTCCCGCTAGAGCGTTTCTTGGTCAGATAGAATCGTTCCGACGGAGCGATTTTGCGACAGAATCAAGCCGGCGGGCGACGGACGTACCCGGGGTACGACCGAGACCGACGGCGCCGATAATGGCGCAAAAGCGCCCGTCCCTTCGGGTTCCCGACCGGCGGGCGCCCGACGCCGATCCCGGCTCGACCGATGCCCGGTATCGCCCTTCGCCGGTCTCGACGCCGGATCGCTTCGCCGGTCGAGAAACGGAACTGCTTCTATCTGACCAAGAAGCGCTCTGGACAAAGAACGCGTTGCCAGGGGTCACTGGCGGGTCGTTGTGCAGAGTGGAACCATGATACCCGGCGCTATCGCGGGCGCCCGAACACATTGTGTGCGTGCGGCATGAATCTAGCGATGTCGTCACCGATCGCGGTCAGGCGGTCGAACACGGCGGACGGAATCTCGCCTTCGAGCGCAGCCACGTTGGCTGTGGCCTGCTGCCGGTTGCGCGCACCGACAAGCACCGTGGTCATCGCCTGCCGCGCGATGGCCCAGCGCGCCGCCAGATGCATGAGCGGCCGCTCAACCTCCGCGGCCACCACCTTCATCGCCTCGACGCCTTGGTAGACATGAGGCCAGATGTCCTGGCGAAACGGCAGGATGCGATGGCGCTGGTCGCCGGCGCGCAGACCCGGATCGCGGTCGAACTTGCCGGTGAGGATGCCGTGCGCCAGCGTGCTGTACGACACCACCGCGATGCCGTGTTCGGCGCAATAGGGCATCACCTCGTCTTCGGCGAATCGCCACAGGAGATTGTAGGCAAGCTGGTGGGCATCGATGGTGCCGACCTCGGCGACCTGCTGCATCTCGCCGACGGAGAAGTTGGAAACGCCGACCGCCTGAATCTTTCCAGCCGCCCGCGCGCTTTCCAGCCCCTCCATCGCTGGCCGCATGTCGGCATTCGGGTCGGGCCAGTGGATATAGTAGAGATCGATGCGGTCGGTCCGAAGCCGCCTCAGACTGCCATCGATCTGCTCGACCATGGCCTCGGCCGTCCATGCCGCCGGCGTGGCCTTCGAGGCGAGAAAGACCTCGTCCCGCCTGTGCTTGAGGAACTGGCCATAGAGCTCCTCGGAATGCCCTCCGCCATAGCCGGCGCCCGTATCGAAGTGGCGGATGCCGGCATCGTAGACGCCGCTCATGGCATCGATGAGTTCGCCGTCCCCTTCGCTCGGCGCCGAATAGGGCACGAACCACGATCCGCCGAGCCCCATGGGGAGCATCGGCTTGCCGCCAGGGCCGATGGTGATCATCTTGATGTCGGTGCCGGGGATCAATGCAGTCTCCTGGTCGGTCTGGCGTCAGCGCCGGTTGCAGGCATCAGCCCTTCATTGCTCCAGCAGTCATGCCTTCGATGAACTGCCGCTGGAGGATGAGATAGGTGGCCACGACCGGGATCAGGGCCATGGTGAGGCCGGCACTCAACGCCGTGTAGTCGGTGGAATACTGGCCCACCGCCTGGAACAGGGCGGGCTGGATGGTCTTGTGCGCCGGCGTCGATATGAAGGTCGCAGCGAACATGAATTCGTTCCAGGTGTTCATCGACTGGATGATGATGACGGTGGCCATGCCCGGCTTGGCCAACGGCAGATAGACCGACCAGAACACCCGAAACTCGCCGGCGCCGTCGATGCGTGCCGCTTCACCCAGTTCGCTGGGCAGGCTGAGGAAGAATGCCCGCATCAGGAAGATCGAAAAGGCGGTCTCCATACCCAGATAAGACACGGAAAGCCCGGTCAGCGTGTCGAGCAGGCCCAGCCACTTGAGGAACTGGAACATCGGGATGAGGATCGCTTGGCCGGGGATCATCATCATGCCGATGCAGGCGTAGAAGAGGATCTCCCGGTAGGGGAACGTGTATCGCGCAAAGGCGTAGCCGGCCATGGTGGAGATGGTGACGACGACGCTGACGGTCAGGATGGTGACATAGAGCGAATTGAAGAAGTGCTGCGGGAAATTGAACGACACCCACACTCTGCCGAAATTGGTCAGGTCAAGGGTGGTGGGCAGGAACGTGCCGAACACCTCGCGCGCGTCCTTGATCGAGGTCAGCACCATCCACACCAGCGGGAACGCCTCGATGACGACCAGCGCCACCAGGAGCAGGTAGATCCCGCCCCGGCCGAACATGATCCGGGAGAGCCGCAGCGCGGATTGCATATCCGGAAGGGGCTTCGTGTCCGCGATGGCCATTGGCATGTCTCCCCTGTTCAGTATTCGACTTCGCGGCGCTTGCCGGCCTGCAGTTGCGCGATGCTCAGCGTCATGCTGATGACGAGGATGATGACGGCCATGGCCGCGGCGTAACCCAGACGCGGGCTGGAGCTGCCGACGCCGCCGAAAGCGATGCTGTAGAGGTAGGTTCCGAGCGTATCGCTGGCGTGGTTGGGACCTCCGGTGGTCATCACCCAGATCTGGTCGAAGACCTTCACGCCGTTGATCATGTTGAGGACGATCACCAGCACGATGATGGGGCGCAGCATCGGCACGGTGACGTAGAAGAACTTATGCAGCGCATTGGCGCCGTCGATCTCTGCCGCCTCGTAGAGGTCGCGCGGGATGCCGCGCAGGGCGGCGAAATAGATGACGAGGTAGAATCCGATGTCGTGCCACACCGAGACCGCGATGATGGTCGGCATGACCGTCGACTTGTCGGCGAGCCACAGCCGCGCCAGCCCGGACAGGCCCAACTGGCGCAGGGTGTCGTTGAGGATGCCGAAATTGGGCTCCAGGATCATCGCCCAGAGAAGTCCGCTGATCGCCAGCGAGATGATCACCGGCATGAAATAGAGCGTGCGGAAGGCAGTGCCGCCGCGAATGCCGGTGTTGAGCAGGACGGCGATGACCAGCGGGATCGAGGTCTTGAAGACAACCGTCGCGAAGGTGAAGTAGGCCGTGTTCCACAATGCATGAATGAACATGCGGTCGTGGCCGAGGGCGGCGTAGTTGCGCAAGCCGGCCCAGGTGGCGGGCGACATGCCGTTCCAGTGCTTGAAACTGAGGATGATGGCATCGAACATCGGGATTCCCATCAGCGTGATGAGAATCAGCAGCGCGGGTGCGAGGAAGAGATAGGGCGGCAGCAGACGCTGAAGCCTGTAAACCAGCGGCTTTGTCGGCGTATCCATGAACGGGGTGCTCCGCAGCACACACAGCATATCTCATTGAGGGGCAGCCGATGACCGCCCGTGCGGCGGGCGTTGCGGGGGACCCCGCAACGCCCGCCACGGTGGCGACTACGCGACCGGCTACTGCGCCGCGTTGGCTTCCTTCACCGTGTCCTGGATCTGCTTGGCGCCCTCTTCAGGCGTGATCGAACCGTCCAGGATGCCCTGGCATACGTTCGAGACAGCATCCCAGTCACCGGCGCCGAAGAGGATGTGGTCGGCACCGTCCGTGGTGAGCCAGCTTGCCATGGTCTTCACCTTGTCGTTGGTCACCGCAGTCAGCGCGGCCGGCATCGACGGGAAGTCCTTGGTCTCGGCGATCAGGTACTTGTAAACGTCCGGGCTGAAGAAGTACTTCAGGAACTCCAGTGCGAGATCCTTGTTGGGACCGTTGGCGTTGATCACGAAGCCGCGCCCGCTGCCGTCGCCGGCATAATGCACGCCGTCGGCGGTCACGGCCGGCATCTTCTGCACCGAGTAGTTCTCGAGCCATGCCTTCGGCGCCTGCGATTCAAAGGTCGCCGGTGCGCTGGTGTTGGTAAAGAGCATCAGCGCCTTACCCTGGTAGGCGATCTGCCATGCCGGCTGTTCGCCGACACCGTTGATGCCGTCGAGGAAGACATGCGCGTCGACGAGCCGCTTCATCAGCTTGAGGGCGTTGATGACCGGCGGCGAATCCCAGGAAACGTCGGGCCGGTCGAAGGCATCGAGGGCGTAAACGTCACCGCCATACTGGGCGATGATCGGCAGGAAGAAGTCGGGACACACGTTCTTGGCCAGGTTGCCGAAGGCCAGTGGCGTCAGCCCAGCTGCGCGGATCTTCGGCGCCATGTCGATCAGCTCATCCCAGGTGTTGGGGAACTGCAGGCCGAGCTTCTTCATCTGCGCGTCGTTGACGAACAGGCCGAACATCTGCGCGTTGCCCGGCAGCGCGTAGACCGCGCCCTTGTTGGTGAACTGCTGCAGGGTCGACGGGAAGAACTGGTCGAGGAACGACTTGTCCAGAACCTTGGTGTAGTCCATCGCGATGCCGGCCTTGCCCAGCTCGATGGTCTTGACGTTGCCCCAGAAGATGTCGGGCAGCGACCCACCGGCGGTCATCGCCGACAGCGTCGTCAGGTACTGATTGAAGGGGACGAAGTCGCCTTCAATCGTCACGCCGGGATGCTTCGCCGAGAAATCACTGGTGATCTTGTCCCACCACGCATTGCCGGCCGCATGCGTCGGGTTCCAGGTCATCACCCGGATTGTCGTCTGGGCCATGGCAGGCGCCGCGATGAGGCAGGCCGCTGCAATGCCAATGATGAGTTGCATGAGTTTCATAGGTTCCTCCCAATAGGTCGAGCGCCGTTTTCGAGCGTCTTTACCAAGTGTCGCCGGGGGGAAACGCAACTGGCGGTTCGGTGCTGGCACGGTTCCCGCTGCATCGTTGGGCAGGCGGCTATCTCTTCGGTCACCGGTCTGGGCTGCATTCCCTCCAGTCGTCATTAGGAGACCAGTCCCTATGGGTGTCAAGCGACAATATGAACGTTACTATTGATGTTTCTGGATCGTAGGAACGTTCATTGAGTCTCCTTGACAGCGATTCGATCCTGAGAAATATGAAGGTTCATATTCTTGGGCGGCGAACGCGCCGAGCGCGGGAATGAGGACCAGACGGTACCCTCCTGATGAGGTCCGCAACGGTCAGCACACGTACCAACCGAGGAGGACCAAGGAAGTGGATACATTTCTGGACAAGGACGCCGTCGTGCAGATCTGCTTCGTCACCAATGACCTCGACAAGGCTGCGGAGTGGTTTGCCGATCTCGTAGGCAAGGAGATGCCGCCAGAGGCGAAGGCGGCCGATCCCGACGTGGCGAAAGCGACCTATCTCGGGCAGCCGGCCAACGTGAGTTGCCGAATCCGCATGTTCAAGTTTGGCAATATCGATCTGGAGTTCCTCGAGCCCGGTCCCGAACCGAGCGCTTGGCGCGACTTCCTCGACCGCCATGGGCCGGGGTGCCATCACATTGCCTTCCGTACGCGGAACCTGACGAAGAAGAACGCCTACCTGGAACGTAAGGGACACAAGCTGCTTCAGCGGGGCGAGACGGACGGTGCACAGGGCCGTTATGCCTATTACGACACGGAGCCGCAGCTCGGTGTCCTGTTCGAGCTGCTGGAGCGCAATAGCGAGATGGAACCGCAGTCGTAAGCGTCCGACCAATACTCAATTTTGGATCGCGGCTGGGGTGCGGGTCCCCAGCTGCGCTGTCATGAGGCTGAGGGTTGCTTGATGGTCGCGCTCTTCAGTGAGGTCGGCCTTGCCGACGCCATCAGTGCGCTTGGCAACTGCCAAGACGAATTGGCTGATTTCAGCCAATTTGGACGGCCTTGGGGGGATGGTGCCCAGGGGCGGAGTTGAACCACCGACACGCGGATTTTCAATCCGCTGCTCTACCAACTGAGCTACCTGGGCAACAGGGGCGCCGCGGACCGATCAAGCCCGCGGCGCGTGGCGGTTATAGTGAAACGAATGTGGGGTGTCCAGTTCAACGGCGAGGCCGATTTCGGCCCTAATTTCCGAGGATTTCGCCGGTCCAGGCGGACAGCATATCGGCCAGCTCGGCGCGGACGTCGGCGTCCTTGCGTCCGCTCTTGGCCGGCACCTTGAAGGAGTGATTGGCGCCCTCGATGAGGTGCAGCCTTGCCCGTTTGCCGAGCCGGCGGCAGAGGGGCTGGATCAGGTCCAGCTGGGCGAATTCGTCGCGCGTGCCCTGCAGGAAGAGCATGGGCAGGCGCACATCCTTCAGATGGTTGGCGCGCTCGTCGCCGGGCTTCCCCGGCGGGTGGAGCGGGAAGCCGAGGAAAGCGAGGCCGACGACGCCCGGCAGGGTCTCCCGCGCCTCGGCCTGCGAGGTCATGCGGGCGCCGAAAGACTTGCCGCCCGCGATGAGCGGCAGGCCCGGCGCCCGGCGGCCCGCTTCGGCGACCGCGGCGCGAACGGCGGCGTGGGCAATCGCCGGCGGGTCCGGCCGGCGGCCGCCGGCTTCCATATACGGAAACTGGTAGCGCAGCGTGGCGATCCCCCGCTCGGCCAGACTTGCCGCCATGGTGGCGAGGAACGGGTGGCGCATGCCGGCGCCGGCGCCATGGGCAAGCACATAGAGCGCGCGGGCGTTCGCCGGCAGCCTCAGCAGGCCTGAGACGCGGCGCTCCGCGCCGACGGCGAATTCGAGCGCCGTGGCGGCGTCATCGATCGCTGTCACCGTCCTCTCCTTCCTCCGCGCCGGGATCGTCTTCTTCCACCGCGGGAATGGCATAGCCGCCGGAGAGCCAGCGGTTCAGGTCGATGGTGGCGCAGCGTTTCGAGCAGAAGGGATGGAGTGTGCGGTCCGACGGCTTGCCGCAGATGGGGCATTTGCCGCGCGGCCTGAGCGGCACAACCTCGGCGCTCGGCTTGTCGTCCTCAGCCATCGCCTCAGCCGGAGCTCAGCCAGTTGAAATGGACCGGGTAGCCCTCGCCGGTGATCAGCGACATGGTCTCGTAGAGCGGCAGGCCGACGACGTTGGAATAGGACCCGGTAAGCTTGACGACGAAGGCGCTGGCGATGCCCTGGACGGCATAGCCGCCGGCCTTGCCGCGCCACTCGCCCGAGGCGAGGTAAGAATCGACGTCCTCGCGCGACAGACGCTTGAAGCGCACCCGCGTCTCGACCAGACGGCGGCGCATCTGGCCGCCAGCGTTGACCAGCACGACACCGGTATGGACGCGATGCGCGCGGCCGGAGAGGAGACGCAGGAACGCGCCTGCCTCCTCGATCGACTCGGCCTTGCCGAGAAGGCGGCGGCCGACGCTGACGACGGTGTCGGCGGCGATGATGAGCGCGCCCGCGAGGTCGGGCTCGGTCGTGATCAGCGTGACCGCCGCCTTGGCCTTCTCATCGGCCAGCCGCTTGGCGAGGCTGCGCGGCGGCTCGCCCTTCTTGGGCGTCTCGTCGATGGTGACCGGCATCACCCGGTCGGGCTCGACGCCGATCTGGGCAAGCAAGGCCAGGCGCCGCGGAGACCCTGAAGCGAGGATGAGTTTGACGCGCCCGGCCATTCTAGGTTCCGTCAGGCAGGTGGATCAGGGGCCCGCGCCAATGCGCGCGTGCCGGTCAGCCCGTAGCTAGCCGATCGCGGGCCGATTGTGAACAGTGCCCTGGACTAGCCCTTCCAATAGAGGGCGGCGACCAAGGTGAACAGGCAGCGGGCGGTGGCGTGGTCGAGCTCGATCTTGCCCTTCAGGCGCTCCCGCAACAGTTCGGCACCCTCGTTGTGGACGCCGCGGCGGCCCATGTCGATCGCCTCGAACTGGGCCGGCGCAGTGCTGCCGACCGCAGAATAATAGGCATCGCAGATGACGTAATAGTCGCGCATGACGCGCATCAGCGGCGACATCGACAGGATGTGGCTGACCAGCGGCCGGCCGTGGACGTCGCGGATGTCGAAGACCAGCCGGCGATTGGCCACCGACAGATGCAGGTGGAACTCGCTGCCGCGGCGGCCGACGGGGGCAAACGCGTTCTCGGCGAGCAGATCGCGCATGGCGGCCGCACGCTCGTGCTCGATATAGGGGGTGCTGCGCCGCATCGCCGAATCGTCGAGATCGACGGCGACCAGCCGCCCGATCGGCGCGTGCGTTCCCTCCCCGGTCACGTCAGCCCTGGGTCATCGGTTGAGCCGGACCGAAACCGACCGCGCATGGGCTCCGAGACCCTCGGCTTCGGCCAGCGTAATGGCGGCGTCGCCGAGGGCGCGCAGCTGCTCAGGGCCGAGCTTGAGGAGCGAGGACCGCTTGATGAAGTCGTATACCGAGAGGCCGGAGGAGTAGCGCGCGGAGCGCGCCGTCGGCAAGACGTGATTGGTGCCGCCGAGATAGTCGCCGATGACTTCCGGCGTGTAGCGGCCGAGGAAGATCGCGCCGGCATTGCGCACGTGCACGAGCAGGGCTTCCGGGTCGGCGACGGCAAGCTCCAGATGTTCCGGCGCGACGCGGTTGGCAAGATCCATGGCGGCGGCGAGCGACTTGACCACGATGATGGCGCCGTGATCGCGCCAGCTCGCCGCGGCGATCGCCTCGCGCGGCAGGGTCGTGAGCTGGCGATCGACGGCCTGCGAAACGCGGTCGGCGAGATCGGCGGAATCGGTGATGAGCATCGACTGGGCCGCGGCGTCGTGCTCGGCCTGGGCGAGCAGATCGGCGGCAAGCCAGTCGGGATCGTTGTCGCCGTCGGCGACGATGAGCACCTCCGACGGCCCGGCGATGGTGTCGATGCCCACCGTGCCGAAGACCAGGCGCTTGGCGGCGGCGACGTAGTCGCGGCCCGGTCCAACGATCTTGTCGACCGGCTTGATGGTCTCGGTGCCGTAGGCGAGCGCGGCGATCGCCTGGGCGCCACCGACGCGATAGACCTCGTCGACGCCGGCGATGCGAGCGGCATAGAGCACCAGTGGGCTGGTGACGCCCGGCGGCGTCGGCACCACCATGACAATGCGCTCGACGCCGGCGACCTTGGCGGGGATGGCATTCATCAGCACCGAGGAGGGATAGGCGGCGGTGCCGCCCGGCGTGTACAGGCCGGCCGACTCGACCGCCGTCCAGCGCATGCCAAGCTCGACGCCGATCTCATCGGTATAGCGGTCGTCGGCGGGCATTTGGCGGCGGTGATGGTCGGTGATGCGATCGCGCGCCAGCAGCAGTGCCTTCCGCTCGGCTTCAGGCACCGCCTGCTCGGCGGCGTCCATGGCCTCCTCGGAGATCATGAGCTGGTCCGGCGTCAACGCCAGGCGATCGTACTTCTCTGTATATTCGATCAGTGCCGCGTCGCCGCGCTGGCGCACATCGTCGATGATCGCCCGGGCCACCCGGTCGACGTCGTCGGCCATCTCGCGCTTGTCGTTGATGAGCGCCTCGAAGCGCGCTTCGAAATCGGGATCGGATTGGGCAAGTCTGGCGGTCACGCTCGGCGTCCCTAATTTCTCTGGCGACGCCGGCTTCAGCTACCGGGTTCGGTCGTGCTCTCGAGGTCGTGCTCGGGCTTGGCCGTGGTCGCCCAGGCGGCGCCGAGATCGGCCAGACGCGCCTCGATGACCTCGACGTCGAGCTGCACCGCACCGCCGCCGGCAAAAACAAGCGTCACTTTGCCGGCAGGGGTATCGGCCGATTCAAAGGAGACCGCAAGCAGTTCCACCACCGCATCGCTGCGCTTGCGGTCGATGCGCGAGGAGCGGACGGCGCTGACCCGGTCGAAGGTGAGGACTGAACGGCGGCGCTCAAAGGCCTTACGCTTGCCGTCGGCCGCCTTCTCCCAGATGAAGCGGTTCATGGCGACGGCAAAACGCTTCTGCTGCGGCAGGTAGACCAAGTCGCCGACCTTGAGAACGGCATCCTGGACGTGGGCGGAGAGGACGGCGAGGTCTTCCTCGTCGAAGGCGCAGAGTTTCAGCGGCGTGGCGATGTCGTTCATGGACAGGATCCTTGGCTCCCGCCACAGGTAATGCGCCGCCGGCCGCAGCGCAACCGCCCGGATTTCAGAGCTTCTAGGCGCTCAGCCGCTCGATCGCCGCCCCGCAGGCGCCGAGCTTCTCCTCGATGCGTTCGAAGCCGCGGTCGAGGTGATAGACGCGGTTGACCACGGTCTCGCCCTCGGCACCAAGGCCGGCAATCACCAGCGAAACCGAGGCCCTGAGATCGGTGGCCATGACCTGGGCGCCCTTGAGGCGAGGGACGCCGGTGACCGTGGCGACCTGGCCATCGAGATGGATCTCGGCGCCGAGACGGGCGAGCTCCTGGACGTGCATGAAGCGGTTCTCGAAGATGGTCTCGCGGATGTGCGAGGTGCCGTCGGCACGGCTGACCAGCGCCATGAGCTGGGCCTGCAGGTCGGTGGGGAAGCCGGGGAACGGCTCCGTGGTGACCTCGACCGGCGACAGGCCGTGGCCGTTGCGGGTGATACGGATGCCCTGGTTGGTAGCGGTCACCTCGGCCCCAATCTGGGAGAGTACCGCAAGCGGCTTTTCAAGCAGCGCCCCGCTGGCGCCTTCGAGCAGAACGTCGCCGCCGGTCATCGCCACGGCGAAGGCATAGGTACCGGTCTCGATGCGGTCGGGCATCACCGCGTGGCGGGCGGCGCCCAGCCGGTCGACGCCCTGGATGCGGATGGTCGAGGAGCCAGCGCCGGCAATCTTGGCGCCCATGGCTGTGAGGCACTGGGCGAGGTCGACGATCTCGGGCTCGCGGGCGGCGTTCTCGATGACGGTCTCGCCTTTGGCCAATGCAGCAGCCATCAGGGTGACGTGGGTGGCGCCGACGGTGACCTTGGGGAAGGTGACCCGCGCCCCGGTCAGGCCCTTGCGCGCCCGGGCGATGACGTAGCCGCCGTCGATGTCGATGTCGGCGCCGAGCGCCCTCAGGGCGTCGATGAACAGATCAACCGGGCGCGTGCCGATGGCGCAGCCGCCGGGCAGCGAGACGCGCGCCTCGCCCATGCGCGCTAACAGCGGGCCGATCACCCAGAAGCTCGCCCGCATGCGCGAGACCAGATCGTAGGGCGCGACCGTGTCGACGATTTGGCGTGCGGAGAGTTCCAGCGTCTCTCCCTGGCCGTTCTGGCCGGGTCGCTTGCCCTGCACCATGCAGTCGACGCCGTGATTGCCGAGGATGCGCTTAAGCATTGCGACGTCGGCCAGCCGCGGGACGTTCTCCAGTGTCAGCGTCTCGTCGGTCAGAAGGCTCGCGATCATCAGGGGAAGGGCCGCATTCTTGGCGCCGGATATGGCGATCGAGCCGTTCAGGCGATTGCCGCCGACGATGCGGATGCGATCCATGTGGCGCCCCCCCCGTTCTTTCTCGAATCACGCGGCCGATGCCCCAGCGGCCCCGGCGACTGGGGCGGGTCTAGCGGACGAATGCGGCTGACTCAAGATCGGCGGCCGGAAGGCCCGGATTCCCTAGGCAAATCATCGTCTTGCGGGGCGGGCTCGTCCGCCGCGCCCCCCTCCCGGCGGGCACGGGAGGCGGCTTTGCGGCGGCGCAGGTTGGCGCGCAGCGCCTCGGCGAGGCGCTCCTCGCGCGTCTTCGGTTCGCCATCGGAGGGCTTGCGGCCGGCCATGATCGCCTTTCTAGACCCGCGGCAGAGTTGCCGAAAGTGTTGTGGACGCTTGAACCGCCCCCGCCGCTATGGCAGTTAAGCGCCGCGCCACGTGCGTTTCGGCTGCCGTAGCTCAGTGGTAGAGCACCCCCTTGGTAAGGGGGAGGTCGTAAGTTCAATCCTTACCGGCAGCACCATCAAACCCAACCCAGTGCTTTCAGGTTACGCGCCGGCCCGATCTGTCGAAAATGGTGGCATTTTGTAACCAGCGGGTTACTTTTGGGACCCACTGAAGGACCAGTGCTGCTCTGGGAGGAGAGGCTGCATGAAGATCGACGACACGCTGACCCCGGAAGAGCTGTTGCCGGCGATCGGCCGCATGTGGGACATGTCGGGGGGCAAGATCCTGTCGATCGACGCCACGCTCGACCGCGCCGCCGGGGCGCCGGTGCACACGGTCGCGGGGCGCTACAGCCCGCGCGGCTGGACCGACTGGACCCAGGGCTTCGAGTTCGGTTCGGCGATCCTGCAGTTCGACGCCACCGGCGAGGACCGTTTCCTCGAGCTTGGCCTGGCGCGCACGCGGCAGCACATGCCGGTGCATGTCACCCATTTCGGCGTCCACGACCACGGCTTCAACCAGGTCTCGACCTACGGCAATCTGCTCCGCCTGATGGCCGAGGGGCGTATCGCGCCGAACGAATGGCAAAGGGAGTATTGCGAGCTCGCCATCAAGTGCTCGGCGGCGGTGCAGGCGCGGCGCTGGACCGACCTCGGCGACGGCGACGGCTATATCTGCTCCTTCAACGGCCCGCACTCGCTGTTCATCGACACCATGCGCACGCTGCGCGTTCTGGCGCTGGGTCACCAGCTCGGCCATGTCATGAAGGGCGAAGGCGACGCCGTTGTCCCGCTGCTCGGCCGGCTCATCGCACACGCACAGACGACGGCGACCTACAACCTGTTCTGGGCCGAAGGGCGCGACATCTGGGACGAGCGCGGGCGCACTGCCCACGAGGCGATCTTCAATGTCGTCAACGGCGCCTTCCGCTGCGTCAACGCCCAGCAGGGCTATTCCGGCTACACCACCTGGATGCGCGGCCTCGCCTGGGCGATGACCGGCTATGCCGAACTGCTCGAATTCCTCGACACGCGCGAGGAGGCGGACTTTGCGCCCGATGGCGGAAAGGCGGAGGTCATCGATCTTTTCGACCGCGCCGCGGCGGCGACTTGCGACTTCTATATTGCCCATAGCGCCAGCGACGGCATTCCCTATTGGGACACCGGCGCGCCGGGACTGAAGGAGCTGGGCGACGTCTACGACCGCCCGTCCGAGCCGGAGAACGACATCGAGCCGGTCGACTCGTCCGCCGCCGCGATCGGCGCCCAGGGCCTCATCCGCTATGGGCGCTGGCTCGCCGCGCATGGACGCGATGGTGCCCGCACCTACAGTCAAGCCGGCCTGACTGTGCTTTCGACCCTGCTCGGGCCCACTTATCTCTCGGCCGACCCCGACCATCAGGGGTTGGTGCTGCACAGCCAGTATCACCGCCCCAACGGCTGGGACCATGTGCAGCCGGGCCGGCGCAACCCCTCCGGCGAGGCGACCATGTGGGGCGACTACCACATGCGCGAGCTGGCGCTCATCGTACAGCGGCTGGCCAAAGGCGAGCCCTATCCGACATTCTTCGCCATCTAGGGAGCGATATGCCATGGCGGACACAGGGGAGCGGCGGGTGGCGCTCATCACTGGCGGACGGCGGGGCATCGGGTTCGCCGTCGCGGAAGGCCTCGCCGCCGATGGCTGCGACGTGGCGATCACCGGCACCGCGGCCGAGGACGAAGTGGCGCGCGCCGCGGTGGCGCGGCTCACCGCCCATGGCGCCCGCGCCGTCTATGTCGCCGGCCGGGTCGAAGCGATCGAAGACCACGCCCGCGTCCTCGATGCGGTCGAGGCCGCGCTCGGGCCGGTCGACGTGCTGGTCTCCAATGCCGGCATTGCGCCGCCGCAGCGGCTCGACCTCATGGAGACCACGCCGGAGAACTTCGACGCCGTCATGGGCGTCAACCTGCGCGGCGCCTTCTTCCTCGCCCAGGCTGCTGCGAAGCGGATGCTCGCCGCGGGCCCGAAAACGGGCCGGGCGCTGATCTTCGTCACCTCCTGCTCGGCCGAGATGGTGTCGCTCAACCGGGTCGACTATTGCGTGTCGAAGGCGGGGCTGGCCATGGCGGTCAAGGGCTTTGCCGCCCGGCTTGCGGCCGAGGGCATCGCCGTCTTCGAGGTGCGCCCCGGCGTCATCCGCACCGACATGACCGCTGGCGTCGCGGCGAAATACGACGCGCTGATCGAATCCGGGCTGGTCCCGGCCGGGCGCTGGGGCGAAGGCGCAGATGTGACCGCCGCCGTCCGCGCGCTGGCGCGGGCCGATGTCGCCTTCTCCACCGGGACGATCGTCAATGTCGATGGCGGGCTGACCATCGCCCGGCTGTGAGGGCGCGGCCGAATCCACTATCATCCCCCGCTTCCCCGGCCGGCCGACCCGGCCGTTCGGCGCATCTGGGAGACGGGCGATGACAACCTGGATCGTGCTTGCCCTCGTTGCGGTCGTCGTTGTCTACGGCGTCATCCTGTTCAACCAGCTCGTCAGGTCGCGGCAGATGGCGGCCGAGGGCTGGAGCGGCATCGACGTGCAGTTGAAGCGCCGCGCCGATCTGGTGCCCAATCTGGTGAGCACCGTACAGGGCTATGCCGCCCATGAACGCACGGTTCTCGAACAGGCGACCGCGCTCAGGGCCGCGGCCGGCAAGGTCCCCGAAGGCGACGTCGCCGCCCGCGCCGCGGCGGAGGGCAAGCTCACTGCCGCGATCGGCAAGCTGATAGCGCTGGCCGAGGCCTATCCCGACCTCAAGGCGAGCGACAACTTCCTCGACCTGCAGAAGCAACTGGCGGGGATCGAGGACGAGATCCAGATGGCGCGCCGCTACTACAACGGCGCCGCGCGCAATCTGAATGTTCTGGTCCAGTCGTTCCCCAGCAACCTCGTCGCCAATATGTTCGGCTTTCATCAGCGGACGTTCTTCGAGATCGAAGATGCCGACCGGGCAGTGCCCGATGTCGCTTTCAAGGGAGCCGCCTCATGAAGCGGCTGGCGCTCGCGCTTGTTCTGCTCGCCGGCCTTTTCTCGGGCCCGGCGCAGGCAGAAGAGACCATCAACAATTACACCTCGGAGGTGGTCGTGCAGCCCGACGGTGTCCTCGACGTCGTCGAGACGATCACCGTCGTTGCCGAAGGCGGCAGGATCACCCACGGGATCTATCGCGACTTTCCGCTGACCTTCACCGACGCCAACGGCCAGAGCCACAGGGTCAGCTTCACCATCGTGGCGATCACGCGCGACGGCATGCCCGAGCCCTGGCACAAGGCGAGCAACCAGGACGGTGTCCGCATCTATATCGGCGCCGGCAACGTCGTGCTCGCGCCAGCCACCTATACCTACCGCATTCACTACCAGACCGGCCGCCAGATTCGATTCTTCCCGGACCACACCGAGCTGTTCTGGAACGTGACCGGCAACGACTGGGCGTTTCCGATCCAGAAAGTCACGGCGCAGTTCACCCTGCCCGATCAGCAGGCGCCGACGCGCTGGACGGCCTATACCGGCCGCTACGGCGAACGCGGCAAAGCCTACGACGGCGCGGTCACCTCGGATAACCGGCTCCAGGTGGCAACCACGGCAACGCTCGATCCGGGCGCAGGGCTGTCGGTGGTGCTGGAGATCCCCAAGGGACTGGTTCAGCCGCCGAGCGGCGGACAGGCGTTCTCCTACTGGTTCCTAGACAACCGGCACCTGGTGCTCGGCGGCGCCGGTCTCGTCGGTGTACTGATCTTCTACCTGCTCGCCTGGCACGCGGTCGGCCGCGACCCGCCGAAAGGGACGATCATCCCGCTGTTCCACGCCCCGCCGGGGATTTCGCCGACGCTTGCCGGCTATATCCGCGATTACGGCTGGAAGGGCGGCTGGCGCAAGTTCACCGCCGCGGCCCTGTCGCTCGCGGTCAAGGGCTTGCTCGTCTTCGACGATTCCAGCGGCGACATCGTCCTCACCAGAACCAAGCGGGCGCGGCCGCAGGAGAAGCTGCCGCCGGGCGAGAACTCGCTGCTCAAATGGGTGGAGGACAAGGGCGGCACGATCACCATCAACAAGGACAACGGCAAGAGCCTGCAGACCGAGTTCACCGCCTTCAAGTCGAGCGTCGAGAACGAGAGCCGCAACCGATTCTTCCGACGCAATCTGGGCTACTCCATTATCGGCGCGGTGCTGACGGTGGCGACGATCGCCGCCGTACTTGTCTGGGGCGGGCTGGGCGAGAACGAGATCGGACTCCTGGTCGGGACGATCTTTGCCAGCGTGTGGCTCGGCGCGTTCATCATCCCGATCGTGCGCGCGCTGACCAGCATCCGCAGCGTCAGGTCGATCTTCAGGGCCGGCTTCGCCATCGCGGTGATCGCCTTCATCGGCTTCAACTTCGCGTCGGTGTTCGGCGCGGCCGTTCGTTCGCTGCCGACCGGTTTCGGCTGGACGATCCTCGACGTCCTCGTCAACAACGGTTTCCCCCTGACGCTGATCGGCGGCTTCGCGGTGATGAACGGCCTGTTTTACTATCTCTTGCGCGCCCCGACGGCGGCCGGCCGGGCGGTCATGGACCAGATCGAGGGGCTGGAGCTCTACATCCGCACCTCCGAGACCAACCGGCTCAATCTCGCCGGCGCCCCGGACCTGAACGCCAGCCAGTTCGAGGCGATCCTGCCCTATGCGGTGGCGCTCAACGCCGAGAAGCCCTGGTCGGAGGCGTTTTCCGCCGCATTCGCCCGCGCCAATCCGGGCCAGGACATGGCGACCGGCTACAGCCCGCTCTGGCACGCCGGCAGCGGCTGGGCCGGCACCAGCTTCGCCCAGTCCATCTCGTCGGCCGTGTCGTCGGCGGAAAGCTCCTTCGCCAGCTCCATCCCGGCACCCTCCTCCTCCTCGTCCGGCTTCTCGGGCGGCGGCGGTGGCGGCTCGGGTGGCGGTGGCGGCGGCGGCGGTGGTGGCGGCTGGTAGGGCGTCAGGGCACCGGCACCCCCCTCACCCCGGATACCGCGGCGGCCGCATCTCTGCGGCCGCCGTCCGTACTCAGGCTCCCGCTTGAGCGGGCGTCCGAGGTACCGCGGTCTCGGTCCGCGGCGGCGTCGAGCGCACCAGCTTAAGGTCGGCGAGGATCAGGAAGAGCGCCGGGGTAACGAAGAGCGAGAGCACCGTGGCACTGGTCAGGCCGAAGGCGAGGCTGGCGACGATCGGACGCAGGAACTGCGCCTGGGTGCTCGGCTCGAAGAGAAGCGGCCCGAGCCCGACCACGGTGGTCAGCGAGGTGAGCACGATGGCGCGGAAGCGGTCGCGCACCGCCTCGATCGCCGCCTCGGTGAGATCGGCGCCTTCGGCCTGACGGTCCTTGATGAAGCCGACGAGCAGGATCGCGCCGTTGACGACGACGCCGGCCAGGGTGGCGAGGCCAACCAGGCTCGGCAGCGAGATCTGCAATCCGAGCGCCATGTGCCCCCACATCACGCCGACCAGTGACAGCGGGATCGTGGCGAAGACGACGATCGGCTGGATGAAGCTGCGGAACTGGAAGGCGAGAATGAAATAGACGCCGATCAGGCCGATGATGAGGTTGCGGACGAGCGAGGAGCCGGTGGTCGCGGTGTCCTTGGCCTCGCCGACGATGGTGACGTGGACGTCCGGCCGCTTGTCGCGGAGCTGGGGCAGGAAGTCGCTGCGCAGCGCCGCCATCAGCTCGCGCGAATTGGCCACGGCGGGATTGATCGAGCCGCCGACGGAGACCGTGCGCTCCCCGTCGATGCGCTGCACCGAGGCATAGCCGCGGCTCTCGCTGATATCGGCCACGGCCGAGAGCGGCACCAGCGCGCCGTCGGGACCGGTGATGGCGATCGCCGCCAGGTCGGCGGCCGAGCGGCGGTCGTCACCGCTCAGCCGGGCGGCGATGTCGAGCCCGCCGAGGTCGTCGCGCACCTGCAGCCCGGTATCGCCGCGGAAAGCGGAACGGAGCTGGGTGGCGATCGATTGCGCGGTGACGCCGAGCGCCGTGGCGGCCGACGGCCTGACGGAGACGAGGAACTCCGGCTTGCCGGGCTGCAGGTCGTAGGTGACGTCGCGCACGCCGGCAAAGCCGCGGAAGAACTTGCGCATCTCCTTGGCCGTCGCCTCCAGCGCCTTGAGGTCGGGGCCCTGGATGCGCACGTCGATGGGCTTGCCGCCGGCCCCACGCTCCTTGTCGGTGATGCGGAATGCGGCCATGTCGGGCATCTGCCCGGTCAGCTTCTTCCAGGTGTCGAGGATGTCGGTCACCGAGGTGGTGCGGGTGCCGGCCGGCAGCAGCTTGGCGCTGACGGTAGCCATGTGCGGACCGATCTCGGGGGTGTCGGCATTGACGCCATAGGAGATGGTGTAGCTCTGCACCAGCGGCTGGCCGCCGGGCTGCGCAGGCGTGAGATCGGCGTTCATCTTGTCGAGCGCCGCCACCACCTTGGCCACCCGTTGTTCGGTGCGGGCGAGCGGCGAACCCTGGACGAGCAGCAGGCGCGCCTCGACCGTGTCGCTCTCCAGCGTCGGGAAGCTCTGATACTTGATGAGGCCGCCGGTGAAGGGGGCGATCGAAAGCATCACCAGGAAGGCGGCGATGCCGAGCGTCAGGTAGCGGAAGCGCAAAGTGAGCCCGGCGAAGGGCACCACCACGCGGTCGCGCAGCCAGTTGAAGCCGCCGTTGACGGCGCGGCCGACGGGGCCGGGCGTGAGATCACGCTCGAGCGAATGCAGCATGTGGTGGGGCAGGATGAAGAAGGCCTCGAACAGGCTCACCACCAGGACCAGGACCAGAACGATGGGGATGTAGCGCAGCACCGCGCCGACATTGCCGGTCATGAAGCTCAACGGACCGACGATCATCACGGTGGTCAGGAACGAGGCGACGACGCCGGGTGCTACCTGGCGCGTGCCATTCACCGCCGCATCGACGACGCTTTCGCCCGCCTGACGGCGGCGCACGATGTTTTCCGAGATGACGATGGCGTCGTCCATCAACAGTCCGACGGCGACGAGCAGCGCCACCATGGTCATCATGTTGATGGTGTAGCCAAAGAGCTGCATGGCGAAGATCGCCGCCAGGAAGGAGACCGGCAGGCCCATCGCCACCCAGAACGAGACGCGCAGGCCGAAGAACAGCCACATGGTGACCAGGACCAGCGCCAGGCCCTGGAGGCCGTTGACGGCGATGATGCGCAGCCGGTCGCGGATGTTGGACGTGGAATCCTGCGACACGGCCAGCTGGATGTTGCCGGGTGCTTGCGCCTGGGCTGCCGCCATCTGGCGTTCGAGCGCCGCCATGACGGTGAGCGCATCCTGCGCGTCGGTCTTGTTGACCGCGACGATCGCGGCGCGCTTGCCGTTGAAATAGGAGGCCACGGAGGGATCGGCGAAGGCGGTGGTGATGGTGGCGATGTCGCCAAGCAGCACTTCGCCGCCGCTGGTTGAGCCGCTCACCGGAATCGCGGCGAGCTCGGCCGGGGTGCGACGCTCACCGAGGAAGCGGATCGAGGTGTCGCCCTCGGGCCCCTGCATGGTGCCGGCCGGCATGTCGATCGACTGGCGGGCGAGGGCCGCGGCGACGTCGCCGATGGTCAGACCGAAGCGCTGCAGGGCGACGGCCGGCACGTCGATGGCAATCTCGCGGTCGGAGAAGCCGCCGATGTTGACCTGGGTGATCGCCGGATCGGCCTTGAGCCGTTCGGCAAACGCGTCGGCGTAGGCGAGCAGCACCGCCGGATCCTCCGGGCCGGTGACCGCAACGGAGGCGACGGTCGCCACCCGCTCGACCACGCGCACGACCGGGTCCTCGGCCTTGTCAGGATAGGTCGACACGCCTTTGACCGCGGAGGTGATGTCGTCGGAGAAGCGGCTCATGTCCGCTCCCTCGACGATCTCGGCGGTGACGATGGCCATGCTGTCGCGGGCGAGGCAGGTGAGTTCGGCGAGATTGTCGACCGCGCGGATCGGGTCCTCGACCTCGCGGCAGATGCCGGCCTCGACCTCGGCCGGGGTCGCGCCGGGATAGGCGATGCGCACCTCGACCAGGGTCGGCGCCACCAGCGGAAAGGTGTCGCGCTGCAGGTTCGGCGCCGCCGCAAGTCCCAGCACGATGAAGGCCAGCATCAGGATGTTGGCGGCCGTCGGGTGGACGGCGAAGAGACGGATCATTGCGCTGTCTCCCCGCCGCCGGCAGGCTTGCCGGCGCCCGACTTGCCCGAACCGTCGCCCGCCTTGCCGGAGCCCGGCGCCGGCTGGTCCGTGCCGCTCGTGGCCTTGTCTGTGCCGCTCGCGGCCTTGTCTGTGCCGCTCGCGGCTTTGTCCGAGCCGCTCGTGGCCTTGTCTGAGGCACTCGTCGCCTTGTCTGAACCGCCTGAGCCGCCGCCGGCCGGCTTCTGACCGCCGCTGGCGACCTGGGCGACGCGCGCGGCGGTCGCCTTGTCCTCGACTGCCTTGACCTTCATGCCGGGGACGGCGATGGCCGGATCGGTGACCACCAGCCGGTCGCCGGCGACAAGTCCGTCCTCGACCACCGAGATGCCGTCGACGGTGTAGCCGACGGTGACGGTGCGCTCGGCGAGGGTGTCGTCGGCAGCGGCGACCAGCGCCTTGCCGCCGCGCACGGCTTCAGCCGGCACAACCAGCGCCTGACGCGGCGGCGCGCTGAGCACCACCTCGACGAAGGTGTTGCGCCTGAGCGGCGGTCGCGCGCCGGCCTGGGCCTGGCCAAGCGGGTTCTCGACCCGTACGACGAGCGGCGTGCTCTGGGTATGGGCGTCAATCGCCTCGCCGGCGCGCACCACCTTGGCGTCCCAGGAGACGGTGTGGTCGCCGGCAGGCAGCCGCACCTTGGCCTTGAGGTCGGTGACCGCGCCGCCCGGGACGAGGCGCACCAACGGCCCGACCTGGCCGACGGGGAACTGCGCCGCGACCTCTACCGCCTCGGTGCCCTCGGCAGTGATCATCACCTGTCCGCGGCTGACCACCTGGCCGAGCTCGGCGGAGACATCGGTGAGGCGAACGTCGTAAGGCGCAAGAACCGAGGTGAACTCCAGATTGCGCTTGGCCGAAGCGCGCTGGGTTTCGAGTACCTTGCGCTCGGCACCGTTGAGCGAGAGCTGGTTCTCCAGATCGACAACCTTGGAACGGGCTGCCAGCTCCTGACGGCGCGACGTGTCGAGCGATGCCTGGGTAGTGACACCCCGGCCCGCCAGATCCTCCTGTCGCTTCAGCTCGGCCTGGCTGAGGGCGAGGTCGGCCCTGGCGATCTCGAGGCTCGCGGCCAGGGTCTCGTCCTTGACGACGAGCGCAGCAAGCTGCGCCTCGGTTTGGGCAAGCGACAGCTGGAGGTCGGTGTCGTCGAGGCGCAAGAGCTCAGTGCCGCCGGTGACGATCTCGCCGGCGGCAAGCCGCTCGGCGGTCATCACCACCTGGCCGTCAATGCGGGCGACAGCGCGCCATTCGCGCGCCGGCTGCGCGGTGCCATGGCCGACGAGCCGCGGCTTGAGCTGCATCGGCTGCAGCGTCATGACCCGCACCGGCGTCGCCTGCGGGGTCTTTTCCTGACCGCTCGGCAACTGCTTCAGCTCGGCCGCATAGGCGATCGCCAGAGCGCCGAGGCCGACCGGGACCACAACCGCCAAGGCCCGCATGAGGATGCGCAATGCTCCCGACATTCTTTTCTCCTGGCTCGGCAGGGCCCCCCGGGGGCCCGTGCACGGCTCGAATCTTTACATGCAAATTGTTGCATGTATTTGAGATACGTCAGGGCTCCTGAGAACCTACGCGATGATCCCCGCGCCGCTTTGTCGCAGAGATGGCAACCGGCCTGCCTGGGCGCGGAGGTGAAGAAGAGCCTTCGCAGGCGGCGGATCGCCCCCTAGAGTTCAGGCCATGACGGGCGTGCGTTGTCGCGCCAACGAACAAGGCGACAGCCGACCACAGACAGGCGGATCAAAGAGAGAAGCATGCCGGCGACCCGTGAAGACCTTCTGCGCTTTCTCGATAGCCTCGGCATCGCCGCGACAACGGTCGACCACGCGGCGGTCTTCACGGTCGACGAGTCGCAGGCGCTGCGCGGTACGATCGCCGGCGCGCACAGCAAGAACCTGTTCCTCAAGGACAAGAAGGGCGCCCTCTTCCTGGTCGTGGCCGAAGAGGATGCGGCGATCGACCTCAAGCACCTGCACACCCGCATCGGCGCCTCTGGCCGGCTGTCCTTCGGCCAGGCGGAACTCCTTCTCGACAAGCTTGGCGTCGTGCCCGGCGCGGTGACGCCGTTCGGGCTGATCAACGATCGGCCACCAAGTGTGCGGGTGATCCTCGATGCCAAGCTGGTCGCCGCCGAAACGGTGAATTTCCATCCGCTGGTCAACACGGCGACCACGAGCCTGACCAGCCCCGACCTCCTTGCCTTCATCCGCGCCACCGAGCACGAACCGGAGATCGTCGATATCTGGTCAGGCGATCAGGCCGGCTGAGGCAGGCCGGTTCAGCGGCAACGCCCCGCCGGACGCACCAAAGCCGCACGGCCGTCCCAGGACGGCAGAAGGTGATGTGTCGGGCTGTCGCCCACCGAAATCCGGCTCGGCCATCGCCGAATCAGTCACCGCATGTGTCGCAGTCGCCGCGCTGCGACCGAGCGGACGTGGCCGCTGCATCGCTACTGGATGTGCTGGGCGAACCAGACGATTGTCCGGCAATAGACGTCGGCCTTGTTCCACTGGTGGAGCACCTGGAAGTTGGCGCTGCCCTCGCCCCAGGGCGCACCGGCGTGCCAGCCGTAGCCCCTCAGGTAGTTGGCGGTCGACGCCAGCGCGTCGGGCCAGGAGTGGATCAGGTCGACGCGGCCGTTGCCATCATAGTCGATGCCGAACTTGACGTAGGAGGAGGGGAGGAACTGGGTCTGGCCAATCTCGCCGGCCCAGCCGCCGCGCATAGCCGCCGGCGAGAGATCGCCGCGCTGGACGATCTTCAGCGCCGCTATCAGCTCGTTGGTGAAGAAAGCCGAGCGGCGGCAGTCGTGAGCAAGTGTGGCCAGAGAGCGGATGGCTGGCGTGTTGCCGGTGCCGCCACCGAAGCCTGTCTCCAGCCCCCAGATCGCCACCACGACGGGCGCCGGCACGCCGAAGCGCTTCTCCAGCTTGGAGAAGAAGGCGGCGTTGCGCTGGAGCCGCTCCTTGCCAATGCGGATATGGGCGGAGGTGACGCGCTTGGCGCGATACGTCTCGAAGCTCTGCTTGAAGTAGTGCTGATTGCGATCGAGCTTGAGGATGGCCGCACTCGGCGTGACGCCGCTGAGAGCGGCACTCAAGGTGCCTTGCGAGATGCCGGCAGCGAGCGCCTCTTTCTTGAAGGCGGCGAGCCAGGTACCGAAGTCGCCGCCACACTTGGCGGCAAGCGCCGGTCCCGACAACGCGGACACGAACACAACGGCGCAAAGCGCCGCCACCCTCACCGTCAATGCGCGCATCACACACCTCGTTCTCTGCGGCACCATGTTAGGCCCGTCTTCGGCACTGCGGCAATGATCCCGCGATCAGCGCTGTTGCGGTGATCACAGGCCCCGGAGTAGGCTTAGCCGTCAAACGATAATCAAATATGCTGTTTGGCCGTCACAGGACCGTTGCGTGCCCCTGATAGGGGCGAGAAATCGGTCAGTTATGTTTCAGGGGAGCGAAACCATATGACGAAGACCATGCTCAGGGCCATCGCCGCGGCGACACTGCTTTTCGCCTACGGCACGGTGGCCAATGCCGCCACCGAGATCAGCTGGTGGCACGCAATGGGTGGCGAACTCGGCCAGAAGCTCGACGACATCGTCGCCAAGTACAATGCCAGCCAGACGAACTACCACGTCACCGCCTCCTATAAGGGTTCGTATCCTGAGACGATGACGGCGGCGATCGCGGCGTTCCGCGCCCATCAGCAGCCCGACATCGTGCAGGTCTTCGAGGTCGGCACCGGCACCATGATGGCCGCCAAGGGCGCGGTCTACCCCGTCTATCAGCTGATGAAGGACACCGGCACGCCGTTCGATCCCGCGGGCTTCCTGCAGGCGGTGGTCGGCTACTACACCGACACCGACGGCAACATGCTGTCGATGCCGTTCAATTCGTCGACGCCAATCCTCTATTACAACAAGGACGTCTTCAAGAAGGCCGGGCTCGATCCCGAGACGCCGCCCAAGACCTGGGAGGACCTCGAGGCCTATTCCAAGAAGATCATGGACTCCGGCGCGGCCAAATGTGGCTTCACCAGCGGCTGGATCTCGTGGATCCAGCTCGAGAACTTCTCGGCCTGGCACAACCAGCAGATCGGCACCAACGAGAACGGCTTCGGCAGCATCGATTCCAAGCTGACGGTCAACGGACCCCTCCAGGTGCGTCACTGGACCAATCTGAAGAAGTGGCAGGACTCGGGCGTCTTCGAATATGGCGGCCCAGTGGGCGGCAACGACGCGCCGCCGAAGTTCTATAGCCAGGAATGCGCCATGTACATGAACTCGTCGGCCTCGCGCGCCGGCGTGGTCGCCAATTCCAAGGGCTTCGAGGTCGGCTACGGCATGCTGCCCTACTACTCCGACGTCAAGGGCGCTCCGCAGAACACCATCATCGGCGGCGCCACGCTGTGGGTGCTGCAGGGTCACTCGGCCGAAGAGTACAAGGGCGTGGCCGACTTCTTCCGCTACCTGTCCTCGGCCGAGGTGCAGGCCGACTGGCACCAGTTCTCCGGCTACCTGCCAATCACCAAGGCGGCCTACGATCTCGGCATCAGCCAAGGCTACTATGCCAAGAACCCGGGCACCGACGTCGGCATCAAGGAGATCAACCTCAACCCGCCGACGCCCAATTCGAAGGGTCTGCGCTTCGGCAATTACGTCCAGACCCGCGACGTGATCGACGAGGAGTTCCAGAATCTCCTGTCGGGCAAGAAGACCGCCCAGCAGGCGCTCGATTCGGTGGTGGAGCGCGGCAACAAGCTGATTGCCGACTTCGCTGCGGCAAACGGCGGCTGAGGCCGACGGATAGGAAGGCCCGCGCGGGAGACTAACGTCTCCGCGCGGGTCCCGCCATGCAGACCAAGCGCACGATCTTCAGCAACAAGGTGTTGCCCTATGGGCTGCTGTTTCCGCAGCTTGCGGTGACGCTGATCTTTTTCATCTGGCCGGCAGGGCAAGCCTTCATCCAGTCGTTCCAGCGCGAAGACGCCTTCGGGCTGAAGACAAGCTTCGTCGGCCTCAAGAACTACACCGCGCTCTTCGGCGACCCCGACTACATGAACTCGCTCAGGGTCACCTTGGTCTTTTCGATCGGCGTGCTGGTGCTGTCGCTCGGACTGGGGCTGCTCTTTGCCGTGGCCGTCGACCGGGTGATCAAGGGCGCTCGCGCCTATACGACGCTGCTGGTCTGGCCCTATGCGGTGGCCCCGGCGGTCGGCGGCGTGATGTGGTGGTTCCTGTTCAACCCGACCATCGGCATCCTGCCCTATCTGCTGCGCTTTGCCGGCTACAACTGGAACCATTCGCTCAATGCCACCGACGCCATGATCCTGGTCGTGATCGCGGCGAGCTGGAACCAGATCTCCTACAACTTCCTGTTCTTCCTCGCCGGGCTGCAGTCGATCCCGAAGTCGCTGGTCGAGGCCGCGGCCATCGACGGCGCCGGGCCGGTGAAACGCTTTTTCACCATCGTGCTGCCGCTGTTGTCGCCGACCACCTTCTTCCTGGTGGTGGTGAACCTCGTCTATGCGATGTTCAACACCTTCCCGGTGATCCACGCCACCACCGGCGGCAACCCGGCGCGCGCCACCAACATTCTCGTCTTCAAGGTCTACAATGACGGCTTCATCGGCCTGAACCTCGGCTCGTCCTCGGCCCAGTCGGTCATCCTGATGATCATCGTCGTCGCGCTCACCGTGATCCAGTTCCAGTGGATCGAGCGCCGGGTGGCCTATTAGGGGAAGCGCCACGATGGTCGAAAATCGCCCGTTCCTAGCCTTCCTCTCCCACCTGACGCTGATGCTTGGCGTTGTGGCGATCGCCTTCCCCGTTTACATCGCCATCATCGCCTCGACCCGCGGCCCCGACGACTTCATGTCCGGCGTGGTGCCGCTGCTCCCCGGCCCGCACGCCTTCGCCAATTACTGGGCAATGATCTCGACCGGCATCTCGTCGTCGGGCGTGCCGCCGATCAGCATGATGATGCTCAATTCGCTGATCATGGCGCTGTCGATCGCCATCGGTAAGATCGCCATCTCGATCATCTCGGCCTATGCCATCGTCTATTTCCGCTTCCCCTTCCGGGCGGCAGCGTTCTGGGTGATCTTCATCACGCTGATGCTGCCGGTCGAGGTGCGCATCGTGCCGACCTTCAAGGTGGTCGCCGATCTCGGTCTTCTCAACAGTTATGCCGGCCTGTCGATCCCGCTGATCGCCTCGGCGACGGCCACCTTCCTGTTCCGCCAGGTCTTCCTCACCGTGCCCGACGAACTGATGGAGGCGGCGCGCGTCGACGGCGCCGGGCCGCTGAAGTTCTTTTGGGACATGCTCTTGCCGCTCAGCCGCACCAACATTGCGGCGCTGTTCGTCATCCTCTTCATCTACGGCTGGAACCAGTATCTGTGGCCGCTGATGGTGGTGACCGACCCGCGCTATTATACGATCGTCATGGACATCAAGCGCATGGCGGACGTCACCGACGCCGTCCCGCAATGGAATACGGTGATGGCGGTTGCGGTGATGGCGTTGCTGCCGCCGGTGCTGGTGGTGATCGGCATGCAGAAGTTGTTCATCAAGGGACTGATGGAAACGGAGAAGTAGCCATGGCCTCGATCGAGCTCTCCGCTATCCGCAAGGTCTATCCCGGCGGACACGAGGCGGTGAAAGGCATCAGCCTGTCGATCAACGACGGCGAATTCCTGGTGCTGGTCGGGCCGTCGGGCTGCGGCAAGTCGACGATGCTGAGGATGATTGCGGGGCTGGAGACGGTCACCGAGGGCACGATCAGGATCGGCGACAGAGAGGTCAACGATATCGAGCCGGCCGAGCGCGACATCGCCATGGTGTTCCAGAACTACGCGCTCTATCCGCACATGACGGTGCGCCAGAACCTCGCCTATGGACTGAGGAACCGGCGCACGCCCAAGGCCGAGATCGAGAGGCGCGTCGCCGAGGCCGCCCAGATTCTCGAGATCAGCCAGTTCCTCGACCGCAAGCCGCGCCAGCTTTCCGGCGGCCAGCGACAGCGCGTCGCCATGGGGCGGGCGATCGTGCGCGAGCCCGAGGCCTTCCTGTTCGACGAGCCGCTGTCCAATCTCGACGCCAAGCTGCGCGGCCAGATGCGGGTCGAGATCCGCCACCTGCAGAGGCGCCTCAAGACCACCAGCGTCTATGTCACTCACGACCAGCTCGAAGCCATGACGCTGGCCGACCGGCTGGTGGTGATGAATGCCGGGGAGATCGAGCAGGTGGGCACGCCGGAGGAACTGTTCGAGCGGCCGCAGACCCAGTTCGTCGCCGGCTTCATCGGCTCGCCGCCGATGAACTTCATCACCCACCAGGAACTCGCCGCCAGCCATGACAGCCTCAACGGCAGCCTGCCCGCTGGCACGACAACCGTCGGCATCCGCCCCGACCAGCTGACGCTGGTGCCGGAGGGCCCGTCACTACCGCTGCCCATGACCGTCACGCTGATCGAGCCGATCGGCACGGAGAGCCATGTCCATCTCACCTGGCAGGACAAATCCCTGGTTGCCGCCGTGCGTGGGCGCCCACCGATCCGCGAGGGCGAGGCGGTGACGGCCCACCTGCAGCTTGCCGGGCTCCACCCCTTCGACGCTGCCGGCCGCCGGCTGAGCTGATCCTGGCGGCTCCATGGACGCCCGGACCAGCCGGAAATGCATGTTTTCGTGGTGCTTTCCGGCCCGCTGCAACCGTTTGTCAACGGCTCCGGGACATTACGTAGGGACATCGGGTCGCCTGACGTGGCATGTGGGGTGGCGCAAGGGCCGGAAGGCGGGGGGAGCGGCAAAGTGCCAGTGGACTCGGCTGTTATTCGCCTCTACTTTCACACCATTCCAAACAGCAAGGCCGACTGATGGACTATCAATCGATCTTCGGTGAGGCGATTTCCGCGCTGCATGCCGAAAACCGCTACCGCGTCTTCGCCGACCTGGAGCGGATCGCCGGCCGCTTTCCGTACGCCATCTGGCGCTCCGAGGAAGGCGCCCGCGAGATCGTCGTGTGGTGCTCCAACGACTATCTCGGCATGGGCCAGAACCAGGCTGTGGTCGACGCCATGGTCGAGGCGGCGCGCACGATGGGTGCCGGCGCCGGCGGCACGCGCAACATCTCGGGCACCAACCATCCTCTGGTCCAGCTCGAGGCCGAACTCGCCGATCTGCACGGCAAGGAAGCGGGGTTGGTCTTCACCTCAGGCTTCATCTCCAACGAGGCAGCGATCTCGACCATCGCCAAGCTGCTGCCTGGCTGCGTCATCTTCTCCGACGAACTCAACCATGCCTCGATGATCGAGGGCATCCGGCGCTCGGGCGCACAGAAGCTGATCTTCCGCCACAACGACCTCGACCATCTGGAAAGCCTGCTCGAGGAAGCGGCGGCGGACCGGCCGAAGCTGATCGTCTTCGAGTCGGTCTATTCGATGGACGGCGACATCGCGCCGATCGGACGCATCGCCGATCTCGCCGAGAAGTACGGCGCCTTGACCTATCTCGACGAGGTGCACGCGGTCGGCATGTACGGACCGCGCGGCGGCGGCATCGCCGAACGCGACGGCGTCATGGACCGCATCGACGTGATCGAGGGGACGCTGGCCAAGGCCTTCGGCGCACTCGGCGGTTATGTCACCGCCAGCCGGGCGGTGGTCGACGCGGTGCGCTCCTATGCGCCGGGCTTCATCTTCACCACGGCGCTGCCCCCGGCGATCGCCTCAGCCGCCCTCACCTCGATCCGCCATCTCAAGAGGTCCTCGGCCGAACGCGAAGCGCAGCAGCGCAACGCCCAGATGACCAAGACCAAGCTGCTGGCCGCCGGCCTGCCGGTGATGCCGTCGGAGACGCACATCGTACCGGTGATGGTGGGCGACGCCGAGCGCTGCAAGCAGGCCAGCGACCTGCTGCTACACGAGCACGGCATCTATATCCAGCCGATCAACTATCCGACGGTGCCGCGCGGCCAGGAGCGGCTGCGCATCACGCCGACGCCCCTGCACGACGAGCACCTGATCAACGAATTGTCGGTCGCGCTGGTAAGCGTGTGGAGCAAGCTCGGCCTGCCGCGCTACGACAGCAAGGAGGGGCAGGCGCTCACCAGGCCGGCGACCACCGGCAACGCGCTGCTTGGCGTGTTCCCGCCGGCCGGCGGCTGACGCCTACGCCTCTTCCGCCTTTTCGCGGTTGCTGGCCGCGCGCTTCATGAGCAGCGGCGCATAGACGGCGATGACCAGGAATCGCGCCAGCTGGTGCGCGGCGACGAAGGCCGCGTCGAGGTGAAGCGCGAAGGCCATGATGGTCATGACGTCGATGCCGCCCGGCGAGAAGGCGAGAATCATCTGGCTGGTGGGCTGGCCGGTGAGCCAACCAGCGAGCATCGCGCCAAGCACCGCGATCCCCATCGACACGGCGAAGGCGCCGAGCGAGGCGCCGGCCGTCTCCCACAGCATCTTCAGCCTGGTTCCGGCGAAGCGACTGCCGACCAGGCTGCCAAGGACGAAATAGGCGGCAATCATCAACGGCTGCGCCAGACCGCCGCTGACCAGACCGCTGCCGTGCAGGATGCCGCTGACCAGCAGGGCGCCGAGCAGCGGGGCGGCGGGAACGCCAATGAAGGAAAACACCAGGCCGCCGAGCGTTCCGCCGGCCAACGTCACCGCGACGCCGACGAGCGTCACGGCCACCGGCGTAATGTCCGGCGGGGCCGCGCTGATCAGCGACACCGCCTTGGGCAGGAACACCACCAGCAGGAAGATGCGAATGGTCTGCGACACGGCGATGCGGGCGGTGTCGGCGCGCGTTGGCAGGGCAAGCGCGATAACGTAGCTGGTCAGCCCGGGAATGGCGGCGAAGAACGCCGTCTGGCGGTCCCAGTTGCAGACACGGTGCAGGAAGGTCTGCGCCGCCCATTGCAGGACCATGAGGTTGACGATGAGCACACCGAGGCTGATCGGCCAGCGCGGCAGCTCGCCGACCAGATCCGGCGAGACGCTGGTGCCGAGGAACGAGCCGGTGACGACGAAGGCGACGTTGCGCAGGCTCACGGGGATCTCGACCGCGGTCCCGGCGATCGCGGCAAGCGCGACGGCGACCATGGCGCCGGTGAGCCAGCCGGCGGGCAGACCGACAAGTCCGAAGAGCGAGCCGCCGACTGCGCCGATGGCGAGCGTGAGGAGCGTGCGCTGGATCTGCCGGCGGTCGACGATCACCCGGCGCCCTGCCCCGGCCCGGCGTCCCACGGCTCGCCCGTCATTGCGCTTTGATCCAGTCCGCCAACCGCTCGGTCGCCTCGCGCAACTGGCCGGCATCGCGGGCGAAGCACAGGCGCAGATAACCGGCACCGGCATCACCGAAGGCAACGCCGGGCGCGACCCCGACATTGGCTTCGTCCACCAGCCTCAGTGCCAGGCGGCGCGTGTCGCTTTCGCCCTCCACCGCGAAATAGAGGTAGAAGGCGCCCGCCGGCTCGGCAAAGCGCACGCGGCCGGTCGCCGCAAGCCCGTTGCAGACGATATCGCGGCCGCGATGGGCGCGCTCCACCTGGAAACGCAGGAAGGCGTCGCCATCGTCGAGAGCCACGGTAGCCGCCCGCTGCATGAAGGTGGCGACGCCCGAGGTCGAATACTGGACGAGGTTCTCGATCGTGCCGCCAAGCGCCGGCGGCGCCGACAGCCAGCCGATGCGCCAGCCGGTCATCGCCCAGTTCTTGGAGAAGGTGTTGACGTAGAGGATGCGCTCGTCGGGCTCGGCGACGTCGTAGAAGGAGGGTGCGCGCTCGCCGGCATAGAAGAAGCGGTGATAGACCTCGTCGGCGACGATCCACAGGCCGCGCGAGCGGGCGAAATCGCGGATGGCGCGGAGATCATCCTGCGAGGCGGTCCAGCCGGTCGGGTTGGTCGGCGAGTTGAGAAAGATCGCGGTGGTGCGCGGCGTCGCACTGGCAAACAGCCGGTCGAGGTCGAGCGTCCAGCCGTCATTGCCCAGCGTCATCGGCACGGAGACCGGCGTGGCGCCGGCAATGCCGATGGCGGCCGGGATGTTGGGCCAGGCCGGCTGCGGGACCAGGACCTCGTCGTCGGTGCCCGCCACCATGCGGCTGGCGATCTGGATGGCCTGCATGCCGCCGCCGGTGACGAAGAAGCGCTCCGCCGCGAACGGCCTGCCGTACGTGCGCTCATGATAGCGCGCGAGTGCTGCGCGCAGTTCCGGGATGCCACGCTGATGGGTGTAGAACGTCTCGCCGGCGGCGAGCGACTTGGTCGCCGCGTCGGAGATGAAGGCGGGCGTCGGCAGGTCGCCCTCGCCGACATAGAGCGGGATCAGCCCGTCGCGCCCGCGGCCATGATTGAACACTTCGACAATGCCGCTTTCCGGCGCTTCGCGGGCCTCGCGGCGCAGGGCGGCAACAAGATCATCTGACACGGGGTGTGGTCTTTCGAAAAACAGTTCAGCCTGCCCGGCGCGGCCGCCGGGCAGACACCGTGATTCCATGTCAGGCGGCAATCGGCAAGCCCGATCGCCGCGGCACTTTATTTCTTGGCGAGCAGGTCGCGAATCTCGGTCAAGAGCGCCACATCGGCCGGCGGCGCGGCCGGCGCGGCCGGCTTTTCCTCTTCCTTGCGCTTCAACCGGTTCATGCCCTTGACCACCAGGAACAGCACCCAGGCGACGATCAGGAAGTTGATCGCCAGCGTGATGAAATGGCCGTAGGCGATGGTGGCGCCGGCCTTGCGGGCCTCATCGAGGGTGGCCGCAGACGCTCCAGTCAACTGCCAGTAGATCTGCGAGAAATCGAGACCGCCGGTGATCAGTCCGATGACCGGCATCAAGAGGTCGTTGACGATCGACTGCACCAGCCCGCCGAAGGCGGCGCCGATGATCACGCCGATGGCGAGATCGACCATGTTGCCCTTGAGCGCGAATTCGCGGAATTCCTTGAGCATTCCCATTCCCTCCGTCTCTCCCCGAGACTCACAACGCTGAGGATAGCCCAAGAACAATCACTCGGCATAGCAATGCCGCAGCGCCCGGCTTGGCAGGCGGCGATCAGCGCCCCGCCCGGCGCGCCGCGACCCTGCCGAGGACGGCCAAATCCATCGCGCCCTCGCCATGGGCAACCGCGTCAATCAGGCTGTCGCGGACGGCGCTGGCAACCGGCAGAGGCACCGAGACGGCCTCCGCAGCGGCAAGCACCAGGCGCAGGTCCTTCAGGCCGAGCGCAGCCTTGAAGCCGGCCGGCTCGAAGCGCTCGCCTGCCATCGTGGCGCCGTAGCCCTGATAGACCGGCCCGGGAAACGCGGTGCTGGAGATGAGCGCCAGAAGCTGGTCGGCGGCGATGCCGTAGCCCCCCGCGAGGGCCATCGCCTCGCCCAGCGTCTCGACGGCCGAAGCCAGCATGAAGTTCACCGCGAGCTTCAGCGCATTGGCCATTGGCGCGCTTGCGCCGAGGCGCCAGGTCTTCTGGCCCATCGCCTGGAAGAGCGGTTCGGCCGCTTCGACCGCCGCGTCCGGTCCGGCGGCGAGGATGGTGAGCCTGGCGCCAGCGGCGGCGTCCGGCCGCCCCATCACTGGCGCCGAGACATAGGCAACGCCGCGCGCCGCCGAAAGGCGCGCGAGCTCCTCGGCAAAGGCGACCGAGATCGTCGCCATGTTGACGATGGTCAGCGGGGCGCCGAGTCGCTCGATCAGCCGGCTGTCGATGAGCACCTCGCGCAGCGCCTGGTCGTCGGCGAACATGGTGACGGCGATGTCGGTGTCGAACGCCTCCGCCGGGCTTGGCGCCACCTCGGCGCCCACCGCGGCGAGCGGCCCGGCCGCGGCCGGCGAGCGGTTCCACACGCGCGTCCGGTAGCCGGCCTTGATCAGGTTGGCAGCCATGGGAGCGCCCATGTCGCCCAGTCCCAGAAATCCGATGCGCATCTCTCGATCCTGCCCTTTTCAGTCGTCGACTGGCCTTATAAGGCCCTTACCGGCTTGGTCAAAAAGCCGCGATTTGTCGCCGTTCCACCCCCCCGGCAGTATAAAATCCGCACGCGCGGTCTCGATTCGCCGGATGGCCGCCAGACGAGGAGTGCCCGTGACCGACAGCCGTGAGACGCCGCGCTGGGAGGCGAACTGGGCCTTGACGGTCGGTGTCATCGTCGCGGCGACGTTGATTGCGCTGGCGCCGGTGATCTTCGCCTCGATGACCGACCAGTCGACCCTGCTCGGTCTGCCGACGAGCTACTTCCTCGCCGGCATCGTCGTGCCGCCGCTGATCGCGGTGACGATCTTCTGGTTCGCCAAGAGCCAGGACCGGATCGACCGCCGCTTCGACGACCAGAAGAAGTAGACGGCAGGCCATGGCCGGGCGGAGATCAATCGCCACCTTTCGCAGCCTTTCAGGCCTGTTCACGCTGGCCTTTGCCGGCGCGCTGGTGGTGCTCGCGCTGCTCGGCAATTACGGCCTGCCCGATACCGTGATCGGCACCACGCTCGGCGTCGGCGTCGTGGTCGCCTTCGCCGTAGCCGGGGTCAGCGAGCGCACCATGCAGCCGGCGGAGTTCCACACCGCCGGCGGCGGCCTGTCGGCTCCAGCCAACGGCATCGCCACCGCCGCCGCCTTCCTTTCGGCAGGCGGGGTGCTGGGCCTGGCCGTCGCCGTCCTCTCGGACTATCGCGCCGGCATCGCGATCACGCTCGGCTGGTCGCTCGGCTTCCTGCTGCTGGCCGTTCTCATCGCCCCCTACCTGCGCAAGTCCGGCACATTCGGTGCGGCCGATTTCCTCGCCTTCCGCTTCGCCAATCGCGGGGTGCGGCTCGCCGCCGCCGTCATCGTCGTGCTGACGCTGGTTCCGGCGCTGGCCGCGGCGATTGCGACCGCAACTCTGGTCACCGCCCGGCTGTTCGCGCTTTCGCCGCACGCGGCAACGGTGCTGGTCGTGCTGCTCGTTCTGTCGGGCACCGTGCTTGGCGGCATGCGCTCGGTCACGCTTGCCGCGCTTGCCCAGTACATCGTGTTGGCGATCGCCTTCGTCGTGCCGGTGGCGATCGTCTCGACGCTCGCCTATTCGCTGCCCCTGCCGCAGATCGCCGCGGGGCTTGCCTATCACGACGGCGCCGCCCTCGCCGCTGCCTCCGGCGATCTCGCCCGACCGCTGGCGAGCCGCTTCCTGCCGCTGGTGCCTGAGGGCAACTTCCAGCTTGTCGCCGTCGCCGTGGCGCTTGCCGCCGGCGTCGCCGCGCTGCCGCACCTGCTGATGCGCTGCGCCACCGTTGACGACGCCGGCGCGAGCCGCCGCTCGATCGGCTGGGCGCTGGTCTTCGTGCTCGTCGTCGCGCTGACCGTGCCGGCCTATGCCACCTTCGCCAAGCTCATGCTGCTCCGCGACGTGGCCGGCGCGGCGATCACCGGCCTGCCCGACTGGCTGTTCACTCTCGGCCGGCGCGGCCTCGTCACGCTGTGCGGCGGCGATGCCAGCTCAGTGGCGGCGGCAGCGCAGGCCTGCACCGCATTGCACGGCACCGCCGGCAACGTGGCGCCGCCCGACCTCGCGGTCAGCGGCGATATCGTGGTTCTGTCCTGGGGCGATATCGTCGACCTGCCCTATGTCGTAACGGCCCTGATTTCGGTTGGCGTGCTCGCCGCCGCGCTGGCCGCCGCCAACGCCATGGCGCTGGCGATTGCAGAGGCGCTCGGCCACGATCTTTACGCTCATCTCATCGACCCGAAATCTTCCGCCGGCCGCCGGCTGATCGTCACGCGCCTGGCCCTGGTGGCCGTCGTGCTGGTCGCCGTCTGGCTCGGCGCGCGCCACCCCAACGACATCTTCCCGCTGGCGGCGGCAACGCTTTCGCTCTCGGCCGGCGGGCTGTTTCCGGCGCTGTTCCTGGCGGTGTGGTGGCGGCGCGCCAACGGACCGGGGGCGATCGCCGGCATGATCGCCGGCTTCGCCGTCACCGCGGCAATCATCGTCGGCGGGCGCTATCCCGGTCTGCTGCCCGCCGATGCGCAGGGCAGCGATCTGTCGGCGCTCACCGCCGCCATCTTCGGCCTGCCCATCGGCTTTGTCGTGGCGATTGCCGTCAGCCTTGCCACGCGCGGGCCCTCGCCGGAGCAGGAAGCCGCGATCGAGGCCATACGCCGGCCCGGCAACCTGCTGGTCACGGCCGACGTTTCCTAGCGCTCTGCGCAATAGTCTCTAGCAGCCGGCCTCCCCGGCTGGCAAAGTGGGCCCCCGCCTCTCACCAACCGCACCTCCCGAAATGGCCGAAAACCGTCGCTCCTTCTTCCCATCCAACACGCCCTACGCTACCCACCGCCTGAAGGTGTCGGCGTTGCACGAGATCTACGTCGCCGAATACGGCAACCCCGACGGCAAGCCGGTCGTGGTGCTCCACGGCGGCCCCGGCGCCGGCATCAGCCAGGCCATGTCGCGCTATCACGACCCGGAAGCCTATCGCATGATCCTGTTCGACCAGCGCGGCTGCGGACGCTCGACGCCCTATGCGGAGCTTGAGGAGAACACGACCTGGCATCTGGTCGCCGACATCGAGACGATCCGCCAGCATCTCGACATCGAACGCTGGCAGGTGTTCGGCGGCTCGTGGGGCTCGACGCTGGCGCTCGCCTATGCCGAGACCCACCCGGAGAGGGTGAGCGAGATCATCGTGCGCGGCATCTTCACGTTGCGCTGGCGCGAGATCCAATGGTTCTATCAGGAGGGCGCGTCCTATCTGCTGCCGGAAGCCTTTGCGGACTACGTGAAGCCCATACCGGAAGCAGAACGCAGCGACATGGTCGCGGCCTATTACAAGCGGCTGACCGGACCCGACAAGGAGGTCCAGCTCGCCGCAGCGCGGGCCTGGGCGATGTGGGAGGGCGCCTCGCTATCGCTGCTGCCCGACGCGGGGCGCGTGGCGGCGTTTGGCCAGCCGCACTATGCCTTGGCCTTCGCGCGCATCGAATGCCACTACTTCCAGAACCGCGGCTTTCTGGAGCGCGACGACCAGCTCATTGCCGATGCCGGGCGGCTCAAGGACATCGACGGTGTCATAGTGCATGGCCGCTACGACCTGTGCACGCCGATCGAGACAGCGTGGCTGCTGCACCGAGCGTGGCCGCGGGCGGCCTATCGCGTGGTCGACGACAGCGGCCACGCCATGACCGAGCCCGGCATCGTGCGCGAACTGGTCAGCGCCACGGAAAGCTTCAAGGCGCGGCGATCATGAGCCCGGGCGCCAGCGCGCCGACTGGCGCGCGTCGCTGGCGTCCTTCGGAAAACGCCAGCCGAGGCCAGGACGCCGCGCCGCGGCGCCATGCTGCGCGGCCGCCCTGGCGATGATCTTGCCATAGGCGGCAAGCGCCCGTTCGGCGACGACATCGAGCGAGAAGTCGCGGGCGCCGTGTCTGGCGACGGCACTGAGCGCCCGGGTGGCGCCGTCATTGCGCCGGATCACCCAGTCAAGCGCGGCATGGAAGGCCGCTTCGTCTGCTGCAGGCAGCAGGCGCCCGTTGACGCCGTCGCGCACGATTTCGCGAGCGCCGGGCGCATCGACGGCAACCACGGCGACGCCGGCCGCCATCGCTTCCGCCAGGACCAGCCCCTGCGTCTCGGTGAGCGAGGCGAAGGCAAAGGCGTCCATGGCGTGATAGGCGTCGATCAGCGTCGGCGGGCTGAGCGCGCCGGTGAAGACCACGCGCTCGCCAAGACCGGCGGTGGCGAAGACTTCGGCCATCGGCTCGTGCCATGGGCCATCGCCGACGAGGAGTGCATAGGCTTCAGGCGTCGCGGCCAGGAAGCGGGCGAGCGCGCGGCTGAGGAAGCCGAGATTCTTTTCCTCCGCCAGTCGCCCGACGGTGCCGACGACGATCGCCCCCTTGGGAATGCCAAAGCGGGCGCGGAAACCGGCGCCATCGCCACTGGCAAAGGTCGCCAGCTGCACGCCGGTCGGCACCTCGTAGATCGGCACCATCACGCCGCGCGACCGCAACAGGTCGACAATGCTGCGCGAGGGCGCGAACACAGCGTCGGAGGCATTGGCGTAGCGGGTGCCGCGGTTGAGCGCGATGCGCTTCATCAGGCCGGAATCGCCGGGCACATAGTGGGTGTAGTGCTCGTAGAGGGTATGGTGGGTGAAGACCAGCGGCACATGCCGCGTGCGCGCCAGGCGAGCGGCGGTGGTGCCGAGCAGGAAGGGCCCGTGCGAGTGAACGATATCGGGGGCGAAGGCATCGACAGCGCGGGCGAGATTGAGCGAGGGGCCGATGACGACGGAATATTCGGTGCCGGCGAAATTGCGCACCGCACCGACGCGCACGACGTCGACCTCATGCTCGGGCGCGCCGTCGAATTCCGGTGCGACGACCATGACGCGGTGGCCGCGGCCGCGATAGGCCTCGGTGAACATGGTCACCGAACGCGCCACGCCAGAGACGTTTGGCGCGAAGGTGTTGGTGACCATCAGGATGTTCATCGGCCCTCCGATCGTCGCCCCCTGCCCTTGCGAACGCAGACGCAGCCCGGCGAATCCTCCCTCGTCCATATTGGTAATTGGAACAGGGATTGTAACCGAACCGGCACCAATTTTCAGCCGTTGGCAGCGGCCGGCGGCCGATCCGGCAGGGAAGCGGCGGAAACGCGGGCGTTCAAATGCGGTCGGCGCGGCCGTGCTTGAGGGTGCGGATCATCTCGAGCAGGCGGTAGACGGCCGTTTGCGCAAAGCCCTCCGGCCGGCCAGCGGTCCGCTCGCTGGCGGCGGCGGGTGCCGGCGCGCCGGCGCCGGCAGCCAGGCCGTCAACCCGCTGCGAAAGGTCGCCGAGGTCGGTGGCGAGGCGATCGACCTTGCCGGAAAGAGCCGTGATTCGGTCGGCGAGGCCGGAATCCATGATCGGATCGCAGTGCCACACGCCGCTCTTCTGCGGGAGACAATGGGAGACGGCGCCAGTTCTGGTGTCGAGGCGCACGAAGCTCGAATCGGCACCGGGGGTGAGCTGATAGCGCCCGGCCGGCGGGGCCGCCGGCGCGCCATCCTGGGCCGCGGCGGGCACGACGACCGCCGTCGCGGCAATGATGGCCAGAATGATGGAGGCGCGGGCTCTCAACGTGTCGCTCCCTGCGGCTTTCGCCGCTCTTTGCGGCAAACCTAGCACAGATGGCGGACCGGTCGCACCGGCGGTGGGCGGCGATCGCCCGATCCTGTTGTTAAGTCGCGCGCGACGGTTCCGACTCGGGCGAAAACGCTCTACTGTCACGCCGCTCAGATGACCACGGTTTACAAGATCTGCTCGGCTGAATTGTGGCGCAAGGCCGAGGCCGAAGGCGTCTTTCGCGGCGTCGGCATCGACCTCGCCGACGGCTTCATCCATTTCTCCACCGCCGAGACGGTGAAAGAGACCGCCGCGCGCCATTTCGCCGGCGTCGCCGATCTGGTGTTGATCGCCTTCGACGATCTCGGCCTGGGGCCCGAGCTGCGCTACGAGCCGTCGCGCGGCGGGGCGCTGTTTCCGCATCTCTACGGCCGGCTCGATCCCGCCACCGTCCTTTGGGTCGAGCCGCTGCCGCTCGACGAAGACGGGCATCACATCTTCCCGGACCTTCAGCCATGAGCCTCGCCTTCCGGCTGATCCGACCGCTGGTCTTCGCCATCGATCCGGAGATGGCGCACAAGCTGGCGATGCGTGGGGTAGCGGCCGCCGCCCTGATGCCGCATGGCGCGACGGTCGACGCGCGACTTGCCTGTCGGGTGCTGGGGCTGGCCTTTGCCAATCCGCTGGGACTTGCCGCGGGATTCGACAAGAACGCCACGGTGATCGACGCGACGCTTGCCGCCGGCTTCGGCTTCACCGAGGTCGGCACGCTGACGCCCAGGCCGCAGGCCGGCAATCCGCGGCCGCGCATCTTCCGCCTGCCTGCCGACTGCGCCGTCATCAACCGCATGGGCTTCAACAATGAAGGCTTCGATGCCGCCGAGCACCGGCTGAAGAAGCGGCTGCGGCGCGGCGTCGTCGGCGTCAACATCGGCGCCAATCGCGACAGCGCCGACCGCATCGCCGACTATGTCGCCGGCGTCACGCGCTTCGCGCCGCTGGCGGATTATCTCGCCATCAATATCTCGTCGCCCAACACGCCGGGCCTGCGCGACCTGCAGGAGCGGGACGCCGTGACCGGCCTGATCGGGGCCATCGTCGAGGCGCGCCGGCATGCCGGAAGACAGGTGCCGATCCTGCTCAAGCTTGCGCCGGATCTCGACGAAGCCGCTCTCGAGGCGATCGCCGCGGCGGCCATCGACAACGGCATCGAGGGACTGATCGTCACCAACACGACCATTGCCCGCGACGGCATCGGCGACGGAAGACTGGCGGCGGAGGCCGGCGGACTTTCCGGCCGGCCGCTGTTTCGCCGCTCGACCGCCATCCTGGCCAGGCTGCGCAAGCTGACGGCCAGGAAGCTGGTGCTCGTCGGGGTCGGCGGGATCGATTCGGCCGAGACCGCCTGGCAGAAGCTGGCCGCCGGCGCCGACCTCATCCAGGTCTATACCGGCATGATCTACGAGGGACTTGGCCTGGCGGCGGAGATCACCGCCGGCTTGAGCAGGCGGCTCGAGAAGGAGCGGATCGCCAACATCGCCGAGATCGTCGGTAGCCAGGCCGACCGTTGGGCGCGGGAGAGCGTCTAGGCTAGAGGCTGGCTCCAGGCTAGAGGCTGGAGCCGTTGCGCCGGCCAAGGCGGAAGAGGCGCATCACCAGCCATACCGGCACGACGATGACGGCGCCCAGAACGAAATAGCGGAAGCCCCACACCACTGCATCGAAGCCCATGTTGTAGATGCGCAGCAGCAACCGCTGCGCGCTCCGGACGATGTCGAAGGGCGACAGGCCAAGCGCGCTCAGGATAACGCCGAGCACGAAGGACATCACTGCCAGCTGGACCAGGACCCGGCCGGGCGATCCGCCGAAGAAGCGGGTGAGCGATGTGCTGTTCATGAACGTCTCCGGGGTCCGGCCGAAAGTGGATGGTCCGCCCGTTATATGGCGAGCCGGTGGCATCGTCCAAGAGCCCGCGGCAAGGGAGCGGCTAAACCTTGTTATTTGCGTGACGCAAGTCTAGCGCCGTGTTTTGGTTGCAATTCGATGTCTTTCAGGGTCGGATAGACGTTTCAGCGTGGCTCGAACCCGGAGATAGCCCTGTGCAGCGTGCCCGTTTCACGATTCTCGCTTCGGCAGCACTCGTTCTTTCCATTGCCGGACCTGCATTCGCGCATGACGCCGCCCACCCACTGACGGTCTTCGAGCCCGACGCCACGGTCGAACGCACCGCCCATGCATTCCGCGAGAAACTGGCTGCGGCCAAGGCCGCCGGCGTGCCCGCCGAGGCACTGAATACGGCGCGTTTCGTGGCCTATAGCGACCTCACCTGGCCGACGCATAGAATTACTGTGTGCTTCTGGAACGGCACCAGCGAGTTGCAGGACTTCGTCATGGAGAAGGCGAGCGTCTGGAGCGACGCTTCCGACCTCAAGTTCGACTACAAGAGCAACGGGCAGAACAGGATCTGCCAGGACTCGACCAGCGCTTTCCTGCGCATCAACCTTGATCCCCAGGCGACCGAGCTGTTTCCCGATGACCCGAACGCCATCAAGGGCGACTGGTCGTATATCGGCCGCTATGCGCTCAACACCAAGCTCCTGGTGACGATCAACCTGCCGGATGTGGTGCGCCTGCGCGACAAGGACTCGCTGTGGACGATCCATGCCGTCCGCCACGAGTTCGGCCATGCTCTGGCGCTGATGCACGAGCACCAGCGGGCGCTGTGCGACCCGTGGTTCGATTACCAGAAGATCTCCAAGATGACCGGCTGGACCGTCGAGTTCGCCAAGTCGCAGATCGGCAAGTTCCCCGATTCGGAGGTCGCCGACCTGGAGGTCGTCGGCAGCTACGATCAGGAATTGATCATGCAGTACAACTTCGCCAAGGATGAGTTCGTCGAGATTCCGGGCAAGAAGAACCCCTGCTACCGCGAGCAGCCGATCGACAACCTGTCGGCCAAGGACATCGCCGGCATCCAGGTGCTCTACGGAGCGCCGGTCGGTTCCGCCGGCGCCCATCGCAGGGATGCGGGAGAGATTCCGGCCTCGGCGCCGGATTCGGCGGTCGCCGCCGCGCGTGCCAGCCTCGGCAAGCTCGACACGATGATGCAGGCGGAGGCCGCAGGCCGCTCCGCCAAGGACCCGGAAAAGGCAAAAGCCACCGCCGCCGCCTTCACCGAGGTCGTCGCCGCGCTGAAGGACTTCGAGAGCGTGGTTCCGCCGCGCTGAGGCAGCGCGGTGCGTGATGCAATCTCGCGTGGCATAGCGGTCATGCCGGCGACCCCGCGAGCGAATGAGACAGAGTTTCAATTTGGATCAGGAGACAGCAATGCACATCATTTCGAAGCTTGCCGTCGGTGTCGTCGTCGCCATGGGGGTGACTGCAACCGCGGCGCAGGCACGCATCAACAGTGACTTCATCATGGGCGGCCAGCCGGTGGCCGACGACGGCGCCTGGCCGTGGCAGGTGCGCCTCTTCGACAGCCATGATTCGCAGTCGGGCTTCTGCGGCGGATCGCTGATCTCGAACCAGTGGGTGCTGACCGCCGCCCACTGCGTCGTCTCCTTCGGCAAGGCGACGCAGAAAGTGGTCGTCGGCTATGGCAGCGTCTATCAGAGCAAGCTGAAGATGGTCGACAGCGCGCTGGTCATCGCCAATCCCGAATACGGCACCTCGGAGAAGGGCGACGTCGCCCTGATCAAGCTCAAGGAGCCGCTCAAGGATGTGACGACGATCGCCTATGCCGATCCCGAAACCGAGAAACAGGTGATCGGGCCAAAGACCAAGCTGACGGTGACCGGCTGGGGCGCGCTGTGGGATTTCAAGGGCTTCGAGGCGGCCAAATACCTGCGCAACGGCCTGGAAATGGTCTCGCCGCAGAAGCTGCTCACCCGCAACGAGCTGTCGAGCCCCGACCAGCTGCGTGAGGTCACCGTCGACGCGATCCCCAACGACGAGTGCAAGGCCTCCTACGTCGCCTATGGCGCGGCCACCAACAACGATCTCACCGTCACGCCCAACGAGATCTGCGCCGGCAGCCCGGAAGGCGCCAAGGACTCCTGCTATGGCGACAGCGGCGGGCCGCTGGTGGCGCCGCTCGCCGACGACAAGGGCTATCTGCAGGTCGGCGTGGTGAGCTGGGGCATCCAGTGCGGCAATCCCGCCCTGCCCGGAGTCTATGGCCGCGTGGCGCCGTTCGCCCAGTGGATCAAGGACACGATGGCGAAGAACTGACAGCGCGCTTTTTGCATTGCTCGCGATCCAGCGGCCGGCCCTCAGGGACCGGCCGTTCTTCTTTGCGCCTCAGGGCACCGCCAATGTCGGCAGCGCGTTGCTGCCGGCAAAGGACAGGGCATAGACGGCGCGGGCGGCAAGGGGACGGCCCTCGGGGGGCGGTCCTGCCGTGGTGCGGCCGATGGGGATCAGGGCGACGCGCCCCTCGGCCGCAAGCCGCGCCTCGGCCGCAAACGCCACCGTGGCGATAGGCACGGCCGGCGGAAAGCCGATGAGGTCGGAGGCGCCCGACAGGCGCGCGGTCGCCGTTTCGCTCGACCGACCGCGGGCGTCGAGCACCGGTCCGAAATCGGCGACGATCCTGACCGGCGCCTTGCTCCGGCGGCAGAGGTCGGCGAGCGCCGCCAGCACGTCGAGCGCCGTCTTGACGTCGAAGACGGGAATTGCCGCGCCGGTGCGGCGGTCGCGCGAGGTGCGCGGAAAAAGTGCCAGCTCGTGACCCGTCTCTGCCGCTGCCGCCTGGCAGAGCGCGGCCACGTCGGCCGCCGGATCGAGCGGCCAGAGGAAGACGACCGGCGCGAACACCGCCGGCTCCGCCTCGCCGATCTCGCCCCCTCCAATGCCGGCCGGGATGGTAATGAGCCTCAGTCCGGCAGCGGTCCATTCGCGCATGGCCTGGGCGATGCCGGTGCGGTTGCTCGCCGTGTCGCCGTTGGATGCCGCCAGCATGACGGCATCGGCGGTCAGCGTGTCGGCATGCATGAGGGCAAGGCCGGCGGCAAGCCGGAAGCCGTGATGGAGATGGGTGGCGAGCGCGCGTTTCGGCGCGGGGAAATCAACGGCGGTGATGAGCGCGGTCGAGTGGTTGAGGCAGGTGCGGAAGCGCTCGCCCCATTGCTCGGTGACCGCAGCCGCGAAGAAACTTTCCACCGGAAACGGCAGGACGACGCTGAGGTCGCAGCCGGCGGCGAGCGCGCCTTCCGCGAACAGGATGTCGGCACCCGAAGCGAGACTGCCGTAGACGTAACGGATGCCCGCCGCGGCAAGGGCCGAGGCGATCTCGTCCTGCAGTCTTTCCTCGACGTCGGCGGCGGCGGCGCCCCCATCGTCAAACGGACGGCCGCAATAGACGGCGACATTGCCGACCGGCAGGCGATCGAGAATGGGCGTGACTGGGATGCCGGCATGGGCGCCGATGCGGCGGAGCTGCAGGCGGGTGGAGGACAATTTGCCGTCGGAGGCGTCGGCCTCATGCGCTGCGGCGGCAAAGGCGGCAAGCGCCGCCTTGTCCTCGCCGAGCAGCAGATTGGCCTCGCCGAGCGTGGCCTTGGCCCAGTAGCCCTCGGGCGCCTTGCCGAGGGCGGCAAGGACCTTGCGGGCGAGCGCGGCGGAGCGTTTGCCGTTGCCCGCGATCGACGCCATCATCGCCGCGTTGATGCCGGCATAGGTGCCGCCGGTGGCGGCAAACACCGTCTCATAGAGGTGCGCAGAGACCGCGGCGTACTTCTGGCGACTGCCGGAGCCGCCGGCGGCAAAGGCCATCTCCTTGCGGGCGCGCGCCTCGATCGCCGCGATATCCTCGACCAGCGTGGGCAGGCGCGCCTCGGCCTCGTCGTCGAGGTCCGCTTCGTCGCCGGGCTCGGCGTCGCCGAAGAACAGGCGCGCCGGGGCGACCGCCGGACGGGCAAGGCCCACCCGTACCCGCTCACCAAGCAGGTCGACGTCGCCGCCGGTGGCGTAGCCGCTCTGTGCCAGAACGTCGACCGCCTCGCGCACGGCGCCGGCGCGCATGGCGGCGAGCGCCACGCGATGGCGGAGGTCCGGGCTCGCCGGAAAGAAGGTGAGCATGTCGAGGGCGACGTTGCGGGCGCGCACCAGATCGCCACGGTTGAGGTCGCCGTCGATCTCGTCGAGCGCGGCCTCGATCGCCGCCGGCGCGTCGCTCTTGCGGACGCTGGCGCGCAGCGCCACCCGCGGATAGTCGAGGATCTCGAAACGCTGCGACTGGCCGCCGGTGTTGAGCAGCCCTGCCCGCTCCCACTCGTTGAGGCGCAGGCTGATCGTCTCGCGGCTGACGCCAAGTGCTTCGGCAATCTCGCGCTGGTTGATCGCGCGGGAGAAACGAACGTGGCGGCCCTCGGCGATGCCGACATTGTCGGCGGCATCGATGAGCCAGTTGGCGAGCTGGATGTCGCGGTCGCCAAGGAAGTGGGTCGACTTGATGGCGAGCGCCGAGAGCAGCCGTTCCATCGACAGGCGGATGAGGCGGCCGCGAATGGCCTCGGCCTCGGCCAGCACCGGGGCGAGCAGTGAGAAGGGAATGCGGTAGAGATCGCAGGCGAGAAGCGTGCGCGCCGCGGAGCGGCGGACATACCGGCCATCGATGAGACCGGCGGCGACGAATTCGAACTCGCCGAAGGCGTCGCCGGCGACGACATGCTCGACGTGGCCGGGGAGCCCGGCCTCGCCGGCCGGCAGCACCAGTTCGACGATGCCGCGCGGGCCGACCGCGCCGGCATCGGCGGGAAAGGCGAGGAAGATGGCGTCGGCGGGATCGCCGGCCTCGTAGACCGGCTCGTCCGGCCCGGTCCGCCGCCGGGCACGCGGCTGTTGCGCAATGCGCGCGATGATCGCCGGGTCGGCCCCGCGGAAGAGGCGCACCGCCGCAAGCACCTCGGCAATATTTTCGCGATTCATGCGCTCACTATGCTCGCAATGAGGGCCAGATAGTGTCCCATTACCGTGCCGAATCCAGCCTTTTTTCGCCGTTTTGTCCTTGTTAGTCTGTCTCCTCAACTTTGGTCGACAGTTTTAGGCGAGCGCGCATGGATTGGCAGGTCACCATCGAACCGGTCAAAGGCAAATCCGAAAAGGCCGCCCATGACCTGCCCGAGGCGAAAAGCTTCGAAATCGGCAAGGAAGAGATCGTCTTTGGCCGCGAGACCAATTGCGACGTCGTCTTCCCGCCGGAAGCGCGCATGGTCGGCGGCCGCCACGGCCGGCTCTTTCGCCAGGAATCCGGCGACTACGCCATCGAAGCCTTCGGCGATCACTATTTCGAAGTGAACGGCTACCGGCCCGAACAGGGCCAGCCGATCACTGGCGATTCGACCATCCGCTTCGGCAGCGCCAAAGGGCCCATGATCCAGGTGAAGATGAAGCGCGGGGCCCGCACCGACGGGCTGCTGAGCACGCTCACCCAGGCGACGGTGACGCCGATGAGCAAGGTCGCCGCCCAGCTCAAGGTGGCGGTGGCGGCGCTTGCCGCAGTGGTGGTGGTCGCGGTCGGCGTCGGATGGTGGCTGCAATATCAGGCCAATGCCCGCTTCACCCAGCAGATGGCCGACATGAACGAGACCATGGCGGCGAAGGCCGGCGCCGGCTTCGCCTCGACCGAGGTCAAGAGCCTGAGGGCGGCGGCATTCGCCGTCATCCTCAAGGGCAGTGACGGCCTCTCCAAGGTCATCGGCACCGCCTGGCCGTTGCAGGCCGGGATGCTGGTAACCAATGCCCATGTCGCCGAGGTCGGCCTCAAGCCGGGCGATCAGCTCTTCGTGCGCAGGCCGGACAGCGACGAGACCTTGGAGGTGACCGGCAAGCACGTCCACCCCGGCTATGACGCATTCAACGAATTCGTCGATCAGGCGATCGCCGGCAGCAAGGGCTTCAAGTCGCTGACCGCCGGCGCGGCAATGCCTTCGGCCTATGACGTGGCGATTCTCAACGTCGATCCAACCGCCGATCTCGGCGGCTTTCTCCAGCGCGCCACAGACCCGGCGACGCTGACGGCCGGGACGGCGCTGGCCTTCGCCGGCTACCCGATCGAGGGCACCGGCGCCCAGAAGCTCGCCCAGATCAGCCCCAACCCGATCGTGCAGTTCGGGCGGGTGACGGCACTGTCCGACTATTTCCTTTTCCATGCCGACACGGCCAACGCGCTGCTTGTCGAGAACAGCCTGCCGGCGACCGGCGGCGCCAGCGGCAGCCCGATCGTCGATGCCAGTGGCAAGGTGGTGGCGATCCTCTCCGGCGGCACGGTCGACATCCGCGAGGGCGGGCGGGCGCCGAGCGCGGTGATGCTGAACTATGCCCAGCGCGCCGACCTGATCGACGGGGTGCTCAACCCGGCAAGCTTCGACCTGGAAGCGGCGAAGGCCGAGTGGCAGAAGACGCTCGACCTGTTCGACGGCCACGAGAAGCGGGTGGTCGCCGACGCTGAGGCAGCGCTCAAGCAGCAGACCGGCGGCACGGTCGAGGAGACGGCACGCGTCCCTGCTTCACTCAAGACCAGCGAGGCGGTGACCGTCGGCACCTTGAGCTATCGCGAGCATCAGGTGCCGGTTACTGCCGGCCACAGCTACACCTTCGTCGCCTATGGCGAATACAGCGGCACGCTCGACCTCATGCTGCTGCGCGACGGCAAGGGCGTGGCGCGCACCCGCGGCGCGAGCTGGTTCGCGACGCTGACCTTCACCGCCGATCGCGACGAGACGCTGACGCTGAGGGTGCTCGGCCAGGCGAAACACAAGATCGACTACGACCTCATCACGCTCACCGGCGACAAGACGGTGGCGGCGGCGGCACCCGCCGTGAACTAGGGCTTGTTGCCCGCGTTGGCGGCGGCCTCGTCGAGCGCGCCGGCAAGCTCGCCGAGATCGACGCCGCGTTTCGCCGGGTCGGTGTCGGTCATGCGTTCCACCAGCTTGCGCAAGGTATTGTCCATATCGATGCTGCGGGCCGCGCCGCGGTGGAAGCGCGCTGCCAATCGCGAGCGCCAGCGATTGTTGTCGGGCGGCGGAGCGCCGCCGAGTTCCGCAATGACGCGGCCGAGGGCATAGACGTCCTCGCTGCCGAAGATTTTCGGCGCGGTGCCGGCCTTCCACTGCTCCGGCGGCGCATAGCCGGGCGTGCCCATGCCCGAGAACACGTCGGACGAGCCCATCAACACCGCCAGGCCGAGATCGATAAGCACCGGGTCGCGGCCGCCCCTGACGATGACGTTCTCCGGCTTGAGGTCGCGGTGGGCGACCTGGTGGGCGTGCAGTGCGGCGACACCGCGGGTGAGCTGCGCGGCAATAGCGAGGCGCTTGGCGCGGTCGGCGGCGCCATCCTTCAGCACCTTGCGCAGCGTCGGGCCGTCGACGAAATCCTGGACCAGGATCAAGTCGCCATTGCCATCGATATTGAGGTAGCGCGTGCGCGCGGCGAAGCGTGCCGGCACCTGGCGCGCGATCTCGACCTCGCTGCGCACCGTGGTATCGATCAGCGCGCGGGCGGCGCTCGAGCGGCCGCGGTCGGCTCTCAGCCGCTTGATGGCGACCTGCTCGCCGGTGGCCATGTCGATGGCGCGCTCGACCGTGCCGAAGCCGCCGCTACCCAGCGTGGCGAGAACCAGGAAGCGCATGCCCTGGCCCGCCGCACCGGCCCGAACTGCGTTCTCGCCGGCAAGGTCGGCGATCTTCTCCGGCGCCCAGAAGCTGTAGGCGGCGGTGCGCACCTGATCGGCGAGCGCTGGCAGCGAGGCGGCGCGGGCGAGCGCCTCGGCGATGGTCGTCTCCGCCTCCGCCATGCGGCTGTGCTTGGCGAGGATCCGGGCGAGATGGATGCTGGTCTCGACCTCATGTCGCGGCAGGTTGTCGTCGGCGAAGCGCAAGCGCGCGGTGCGCAACGCAGCGATCGCTGCCTCCGGGTCATCGCGTTCCTTGACGAGGCCGTCGAAGACCTGCCACTCAGCGCCCTTCTCGTAGGAATCGTCGTCGGCGCCCAGAGCTGCCGCTGCCTGGCCGGCGATCTCGACGGCCTGATCGCGCTTGCCCTCGTGCAGCAGGCAACGCGCCAAGAGCAGGTGCAGGCGAAAAAGATCGCGGGGATAGTCCCTGGAGAACAGCGGCGCCGTCTCGGCGATGAGCTGGAGGCAGCGGTCGGTGCGGCCCAGCCCGAACCAGGATTCGCAGCGGTTATAGGCGATGCGCCCCGCTTCGCGCCGCGGCAGGTTGGCCGCCTGCCGCGCCGCCTCGTCGAGCGCGGCCAGCGCCGCCTCGTAGCGCCCGGCTTCGATGTCGAGGCGGCCGATCTCGGCAATGGTCGCGGCACGGTCGGCGCGGATGCGCACTTCCTGGCGGCCACGGCGGGCCACCGATTCGCGCGTCGGGCGCTCACCCATCGCCCCGCCGCTGCCCGCCCGCTCGCGGGCGAGCGAGGCATCCGACTGTTCGATCTCGGCAACCGAGCGCAACAGCTCCATCGAGGCGCCGGCAATATCGCCGCTCCACGAATGCACGCGGGCGATCTCGCGCGAGATGCGCGCCAACTGGCCGACGACGCCGTCGCGCAGGGCGACGTCGCGGGCCGCCTGAAACGTCGCCAGAGCCGACTGGGGCAACTCGCTGCGATTCTCGACGATGCCACGGGCGGTCAGATAGCGCACGGCGTCTTCGCCCGACCCGCCGGCAAGATGGGCGAGCGGCTCCAGCCGCGTGCGCAGTTCCGCCGGCGGCGCCACAGCGTCGATGGCTTCCTCGATTTGCTCCAGCAGATCGCTGTCGGACATCCCTCACCCCCGCCCCAAATGCCGCGATCCTCGTGCAGCCACTCTCAATCATGTGGCGAAGCGGAGCAAGCCTCGGGCGCATGGGTGGATGCCGGGACGCCCGGCGGCGATTGCCTTCGGCCGCCGGATGGCCTTATATCTCCGGCCGCAGGCGGGTGTAGTTCAATGGCAGAACGGCAGCTTCCCAAGCTGCACACGAGGGTTCGATTCCCTTCACCCGCTCCAGTTTACCTCCGGTCTTTCGCCTGTGCGGCCACGAGGATCTCGCGCATCTCCATGATGACCTGCCGCGGCTGCGAGTCCGGCGGGCTGTCGGAATGGGCCTCGTCATAGGCGCGCCCCTGACATATGGCGTCATCGTCCCTCGTGTGGGGCGGGGATAGGGGCCAATTCGGGCTTTGGTTTGATGGAATGTCCAGTCGTCATCCGACCGAACGCGGTTCGGCCGCATGGTGGCGCCCGCGATGCGGCGTCTTCTCCCATTTATGCGGCCTGACGACGAGCTGGATAAGCGCGCGGTAGCTCGCCACCGACATCAATAGCCAATAGAAAGGCAGAAGCACCAGCGCCCAGGCGTCACGACCCTGGCCGCGTAGCGCCAGCGTGCGCTTGGCCAGCACCGCCATGGCGGTGTAGCCGGCGAAGAGGTTGAACAGGTTGACGCCGATGATCATCGCGGCGAAGGCGCCACCATCGCCCCACAGGCCGAGCGGGTCGGTCGCCATGGCGACCAGCGTCGCCAGATAGAGCGGGTGGATCAGGGCGGAGACGATGAGGCCAGTGCCAATCAGATTGAACCCGAGAAAGCGGTGCCAGCCGAGCTCGTGCATCAGGCGCAGCGGCCGGCGGGTGTGCACCAGCCAGGTCTGCATCCAGCCTTTGAACCACCGGGTGCGCTGGCGCATCCAGGGCAGAAGCGTCGCCGGCGCCTCCTCCAGCGTCGGCAGGTTGAGGGTTGCCGAGCGATAGCCGAAGCGCGCCAGGCGCAGTCCGAGATCGGCGTCTTCGGTGACGTTGAACGGGTCCCAGCCGCCGACCTCGATAAGCGCCGAGCGGCGAAAGCGATGCCGCCGGCCCCGGGCGACTTGGCGAAGGTGCCACGCTCAATCGCCGCCATGTCGACGGCAGACCCGGCATCGAGCCTGACCTCCTGCGCGAACGGCAGTCCCAGCCGGTGCGCCCGCTCGGCATAGGTGCCGTCCACCCTGTCGTCGGCACGCGCCAACGCGACCGGGCGTCTGCCTGGTTCGTATATTGCCATCTGCCCCCCGGCGCTGGCTCCCCGAACGTGCGCCGCATCTCTACCGTGCTATTGTGATCAGGAATCGTGCTGTTCGTGAAGACGCAATCTTTCGTTGAAGAAAATCATGCTTCTTTCTGCGATTTCGCGCCGGGCTGCCCTGGCCGTTGCGGTTGTAGCGGTTGTGGCCGGCGCAGGGCTGGCGCTGGCGGCGGCGCAGGACCAGCCGCTCTCCATCGTTCCTCCCTCGGTGCTGCTGCCAAGCCAAGAGGCGCCCCCGGCAGCCGCACCAGCACAGGCAAGCAAGCCGAAACCGCCACCAGCACCGGTCGTCTCGGGACCGTTTTCCGCGCTCGGACACGATTCGGTCGTCCCCGATTTCTGGGACCCGAGAGAGCGCATCGAGCGCCCGGCGGCGGGCACGGTGCAGGCCATCCGATTCCTCACCACCGATGACTTCCCGCCCTTCAACTTCCTCGACACCAACGGTCATCTGACCGGATTCAACGTCGATCTGGCGCGGGCGATCTGCGCCGAACTCGCCGTGCCGTGCACGATCCAGGCGCGGCAGTGGGACGACCTCGTCAACCATCTCGCCGACAAGAGCGCCGATGCGATCATCGCCGGCATTGCCATCACCGCCGAGAACCGGGCGGCGCTCGACTTCTCCGATGTCTATCTGCGCCTGCCGGCGCGCTTCGTCGTCCGGCGCAACGAGGCCAAGCTCGACATCTCGCCGGAGGGCCTGCGCGGCCACACCCTGGCCGTGGTGACCGGCACGGCGCACGAAGCCTATCTCGCCTCGATGTTCCCGGAGATCGGCCGCAAGCTCTATCCGACGGCGGAGGCGGCGCGCGACGCCGTCAAGTCCGGCGCGGCCGACGCCCATTTCGGCGACGGGCTGCAACTATCATTCTGGCTGGCCAGCTCCGGCGCCAACGATTGCTGCGTCTTCGCCGGCGGGCCCTATTACGAGACGCGCTTCTTCGGCCAGGGCTACGCCATCGCCTTTGCCAAGGGCTCGACCGACCTCAAGCACGCCATCAATGCCGCGCTGCAGGCGGTCTACGAGAAGGGCATCTATGCGGAGCTCTATCTCCGCTATTTCCCGGTGGGGTTCTTCTAGGCCCTAGGGCGTGCGGTAGCGGGCGCGGGCGCCGCGCTCGATCGCCGCGACGACCAGCGGGTCGAGGTTGAGGGCGTCGCGCAGGATCTGCAGGAAGCGCAGTTCCTCCTGCTCGACATGCAGGTCGGCGGCGGCCACCTCGACGGCCAGCGCATAGGCAGTGTCGTGAAGCCGCTGCGGCAGCGAGGTGGAGATCACCTTGAGCACCGTGTCGAGGCCGTCCGCCTCCTGGAGCAGCGTCCCGCACGCCTCGGCCACCGCCACCAGGCCGTCGCGATTGAAATCGCGGAAGATCGGCAGGGTTTTCACGATGTCGCCGATCTTCATCAGCTCGCCGTCGGTCATGCTGCGGTCGGCGGCCGAAAGCGTCACCATGGTGTAGATCAGCGCCTCCTGGTGGGAGACCGGATTGACCGTCTTGCTCATCGCGTCTTTCGTCCTGGATCGGGTACCTCGCGGGCCGGAACCTATGGCCTCGCCGACCGGTCCGCAAGGCGCGATTGTTGACGGCAGGGGCCGGTCTCCTTAGGGTCCGGCGCGCCTCCATCCAGGAACCGTTCCGTGCCGACCGCAAGCCCGCCGCCGCTCGACCTGTCCGCCGATCTCGTCGCCGCCGCACAGCGGTCGAAAGCATGGCCGTTCGAGGAGGCGCGCAAGCTGGTGGAACGGCTGCAACGCCGCAAGGAGCCGGCGAAGGAGATCGTCTTCGAGACGGGCTACGGCCCCTCGGGGCTGCCCCATATCGGCACCTTCGGCGAGGTCGCCCGCACGACCATGGTGAGGACCGCCTTCCGCCTCATCACCGAGGACAAGGTGCCGACCCGGCTCGTCTGCTTCTCAGACGACATGGACGGCCTCAGGAAGGTGCCCGGCAACGTCCCCAACCAGGAGATGATGCGGGCCCATCTCAACCAGCCGCTGACCGCCGTGCCCGACCCGTTCTCGAACGAGTATCCGAGCTTCGGCGCCGCCAACAATGCGCGCCTGCGCGCCTTCCTCGACCGCTTCGGTTTCGCCTACGAGTTCGCCAGCTCGACCGACTATTACAAGGCCGGGCGCTTCGACGCGATGCTGCTCAGGATGCTGGCGGTCTACGACGAGGTGATGGCGATCATGCTGCCCTCGCTCGGCGAGGAGCGTCAGCAATCCTATTCGCCCTTCCTGCCGCTCTCGCCCAAGAGTGGCGCCGTTCTTCAGGTGCCGATCGCGGAGCGCAACGTTGATGCCGGAACCATCGTCTTCCGCGATCCCGACAATGACGACAGGCTGACCGAGCTGCCGGTCACCGGCGGCGCCGTCAAGTGCCAGTGGAAGGCAGACTGGGCGCTGCGCTGGGCGGCGCTCGGCATCGACTACGAGATGTCGGGCAAGGACCTGATCGATTCGGTCAAGCTGTCGAGCCGCATCTGCAGCGTGCTCGGCGCCGCGCCGCCGGACGGGTTCAACTACGAGCTCTTCCTCGACGAGAACGGGCAGAAGATATCCAAGTCGAGAGGCAATGGGCTGACCATCGACGAATGGCTCGCTTATGCCTCGCCGGAGAGCCTGTCGCTGTTCATGTTCCAGAAGCCGCGCGCCGCCAAGCGGCTCTATTTCGACGTCATCCCCAAGGCAGTCGACGAATATTTCTCGTTCCTCGACGCCTATCCGCGGCAGGTGGACGATCAGCGGCTGGGCAACCCGGTGTGGCACATCCACTCCGGCAATCCGCCCGCGATCGACATGCCGATCGCCTTCTCCATGCTGCTCAACCTGGCCAGCGCCTCCAACGCCCACGACAAGGACGTGCTGTGGGGCTTCATCATGCGCCATGTGAAGGGGGTGACGGCGGAGAGCCATGCCAAGCTCGACGAGCTGGTCGGCTATGCGGTGCGCTACTATCAAGACTTCGTCGCGCCCAAGAAGGTCTTCCGCCAGCCGGACGAGGTCGAGCGCGCCGCGCTTGCCGCGCTCGACGAGAAGCTCGCCACGCTTGCCGGGGATGCCGAAGCGGAAGCGATCCAGCATGCCGTGCTCGACGTGGCGCGCGCCGTGCCGCGCTACCAGGACCCGGACCGCAAGGGACCCGACGGCGGCCCGGGCGTGTCGGTCGCCTGGTTCTCGACGCTCTATCAGATCCTGCTCGGCCAGGAGCGCGGGCCTCGCTTCGGCTCCTTCGTCTCGATCTACGGCATTCAGGAGACGCGGGCGCTGATCGGCAAGGCGCTTGCCGGAGAGCTGGTCGTCTAATTCGTCTTGGCAGGCAGCGGACAGTCGGCGGGCGGCGTCTCGGCGCGCCAGACGCCGCGCCGGGCGCAGAGTGCCTCGGTTGCCGCCTGGCGATAGGCGTCGGTGGCAAGGTCGCTCGGCCGCGCCCAGCCCTCGGAGAGCAGCCACAGGCCGATGTCACTGGTGCCCACCCGGCAGGGCGCGGTGATCTCGGTGACGTCGCCGCCGTCCGGGAAATAGCACTCGATGGCGCGGCCGTGCAGGAACATGCGCAGCGAATAGAGCGAGGTATGCCCGCAGGGCCAGGATGTGCCGTCGGCCAGCGGACAGGTGGCGTCGACCGGCGGCGGCTCGACGCCGGCGACGTGGATGGTCTTGTCGCCGGCCTTGAATGTCGCCGCGTCGGTCGTCTCAGGCAGGAAGAAGCGCCACCAGCGCGGCTTCGCCGGCGGGGCCGCGGGCGGCGCCACACGCTCCAGCGGACCGTCGACCGCGGGCCCCGGCGTCATGTCGGGCGGGGTGACGTTGCGCACGGGCGGCAGGATGATGACCTGGGCGGAGGCCGGGGCCGCCAACAGGCAGAGCAGCACCAGCAGGCCGAGCCGCTTCACTGGCTGGCCCAGATGATACGCGCGATCCACTCAACCTCGCCGAGGCCGAACGACCGGTTGGGATGGGCTGGATTGAGCGAGGCAAGCTCGACCGTCCGCGCCGTCTTCTTCACCAGGATCTTCGCCATGACCTCGCCGTCGCCGGTCTTGACGACGACGCGGTCGCCCTTCCGGCAGGTGGCGTCGCGTGCCACGATCAGGCGGTCGCCGTCGCGATAGAGCGGCATCATGGAATTGCCGGCGACCTGAAGGGCGAAGACGTTGTCGGGGACATTGGCGGGAAAATCGACCTCGTCCCAGCCGCTGCCCGCGGGAAATCCGGCATCGTCGAAAAAGCCGCCGGCGCCGGCCTGGGCGAAGCCGAGGAGCGGCACTGGCCGGGGCGTCGGCTGGCGACGGGCGGTGGCAGCGGCAAGCCCGAGAAAGACGGCGATGTCGGTGCTGGTCGCCTCGAGGATCTTGGCGATGCTCTCGGTCGAAGGCCAGCGCGGGCGCCCGTCGCCGGCAATGCGCTTGGACTTGTTGAAGGTGGTCGGATCAAGCCCGGCGAGGCGCGCCAGGCCGGACGCGCTCAGATGCTTGCGCTCGGCAAGCCGGTCGATGGCCGACCAGATGCGCGCATGGGACAACACAATAGAGCCCCTCCGTGCCGCCGGGTACCTGATCCCGATTCGGGACAGGAATAAATACCTGACTTTCTTAACGCCTGAGCGCCGCGAGGTCCAGACCCCGCGGGGCGAACCCTGAGCCTCCTGCGGCGGCCGGCAGACCGGCAGCCCGGACAGGAATTGTTAAGGCTTGTTACCAGAAGATTCCAATAAGGGCCGTGGGTTAACGGCTTGTTTACCATGTTCGACGAACTCTTCGACAAAGGCGCAGGCACGCCCGATTCCTTTCGGCGCGTCCGCAATTGGCAGTTTCCGGCGGGATGCTGTCGACCACCTGCGCCGCGGCGAGGGGTCGAATAATGAAATCGGGCATGCCGTGGAGCCTCCGGGAAATCGACGAAGAGACGCGCGACGCCATTTACAAGGCAGCACGACGCGCCGGCCTCACAGTCAATGAATGGCTCAACAACACCGTCGGCGAAGGGGAACCCGGCAGAGCGCCGGACAGCGACAGCGACCATCCCTCCGCGATTGCCGCCGCACTCGACCGCCTGACCACGCGCCTGCGCTCCATGGACGACAGGTCGCGCGCCACGGTTCCCAACCTCATCCGGCGCCTCGACGAGATCGAGCGGCGCCTCGCCCGTCAGTCTGAAGGTGGGCGGACCGACGGCTCCCTGAAGGGGGTTTCCGCAATGGTCGAGAAACTCGCCCGCGACATCGAGGATGCCGACGAACGCGCCCGTACGATGATCGAAGGACAGCGCGCCGCCGGCCCGGTCGCTCCGGCCGCCGATGTGGCCCGCGTGACCGAGGCGATCCGCGACCTCGATCAGCGCATCGCCAGGATTGGCGAGCGGGTGGTGCCTCAGCGCGAGGAGCCGGCACTCGACGACATCGGCTCGCGGCTGAGCGCACTGCTCGCCGAGCGGCCGAAGCACCGTGCCGCCGGCGCCGGCGAACGCACGGCGACCATCGACGCGGCACTGCGCGGCCTGGAAGCGCGGATCGACGAAGCCAAGGCACGCCTCATCCACCCGCGCGAAGCCCCCCCCGCCCCGGTCCGCGAGGACGACCAGATCGGCCGCCTCGAACAGCGGCTGAGCGACATCAGCAGCCGGCTTGCCGGAAGCCGCGAGGCGGCGGCGCAGCCGGCGCCAGCCAGTGCCAGTGCCGGTGTCAGTGCCGGTGTCAGTGCCAGTACCAGCAGCGAGGGCGGCAAGCGCAACGATCTCGCCGCGGCGATCGCCGAGATTTCGGCGCACCAGCGCCTGCTCGACGAGCGCGCCGAGACGCTGGCCATGCGTCGCGACCAGAAGGCGCTGTCGGCGTCGATGGCGGCGCTGCGCACGGACCTGGCCGCACTGACCGAGCAGGTCAGCACGCTGACCCGTACCGGCGCCCAGGATTCCGGCGCCACCTTCGACCTCGCCCGCCGCATCGAGGCCCTGTCGGCCGAAACGCCGATCGACCGTTCGCTGCTCACCGCCATCCGCGGCGACCTCTCCGCACTGCGCGACGTGGTGGAGCACAACGCCGCCCAGCCGTCGCTGGAGCAGATCGAGGCGCGCACCGAGGCGATCTCGAACCGACTGGAAGATCTTGCCCATGCCAGCCCTGACCGGGCCCGCCTCGACGCAATCGGCGAGGAAGTCGCCGCGCTCAGGCAGGCGCTCGAGGCCGACGACAGCCCGCGCGCCATCCAGAGGCTCGAAATGCGCATCGCCGAGCTCGGCCGTGGCGTCGAAGCGGCGCTCAACGGGCGCAAGGAACCGTCAGTCAGCCCGGCGGTGGAACGCCTCGAGAAGCGCATGGAGGCGCTCAGCACCGAACTGAAGGCGGGCCTGTTCACCCAAAATGGCGGCGCCACCGACCATGCCATCGAGCGGCTGGAAGGCCAGCTCAGCGTGCTTGGCGAAGAACTCAAGGTGGCGGTTGCCAACCGCAACGCGGCGACGGCCTCGCAGGAGGCGGTCGAGCGCCTGGAACAGCGGCTCGATGCACTGAGCCGCAACATCGTGGCGACGCTGTCCGAGCGCAGCGCCCCCTCCATCGTCGGGCGCCTCGACGAGATCGCCACACGCATCGACGACCTGCTCGACCGCACACCGGCGGTTGCCTCCATCGCCACCATGCATGCCCGCATGCAGAGCCTGATCGAATTGATCGAGGGCCTGAGTGCCTCGCAGCACGAGCCGGCGGCGGCGCTCGACGAGATCAAGTCGGAGATCGCCGCCATTCGCCGCGAGATCGCTGGACGTGGCGCCACCGACACCGACCAGCTGGAACGGCAGATCAGGGAGCTGGCGACACGGCTGGAAGCGGTAACCAGCGCCTCGGCCGATTCAGAAGGGAGCGGACTTGCCGAGCTGGAAGCGCAGGTCGCGCGGCTTGCCGGCCAGCTCGATGACGACCAGCCGCGCGCCGCGGTACTGCGTCACGTCGAGGAAAGCCTGGAGACCTTGCAGGCGCGCCTTTCCGAGAGCCATCGCGAATCGATTGAGGCGGCCCGCACCGAAGCGCGGGCGGCGGTCAACGAGCTGTCCGCCTCGCTCGACGACAGGGGCGTCAATGCCGACCTCATCCGCGCACTGCGCCAGGACCTCGACAATCTCAGGGCCGCGACCGAAGAGCACGGGCCCCAGGACGACAGCGAATCCAAGGCGGTCGATCAGACGCTGACCCAGGTTGTCGACCGGCTCGACCAGCTGGAACGCGCGGCCGTGGTCGAAAGACGCGCCACCGGCACAGACGGCATCGAAGCCTCCGCAGGGGCGCCGACGAAAGGCGCGATTCCCGCCGTCGCCCCGCCGCAGAAGGCGGCAGGTGGCGACCGCCGGGTCGATTTCATTGCCGCGGCGCGGCGCGCGGCGCAGGCAGCGGCCGCCGAGGCGCACCGCGCAGAGACGCCGGCGGACGAGGCGCCCGCCGAGGAGGGTGAGCCCAAGGCCGGCGCCTTCTCCCGCATCAGCCAGGCGATCCGCAACCGCAAGCGGCCGCTGCTGCTTGCGGCCGCGGCCGTCATTCTGGCCATCGGCGCCGTCAAGGTCTACGGCACCGTCGGCGGCATCCCCAGCCACCTGTTCTCGCCCGGACCGGTGGCGAGCGCCGATGCATCGAAGCCGGTGGCCAGCGACACGTTGGCGGCGGCCGCAACGGCCAAGCCGGCCGGCGGCAAGCAGATGGCCGCGCTGGTGGCGCCGGCCGCCACCCCCGACGCCAATATCGCCTTCTCCGCGCCCGGCCCGGTCGACAGCCAGTTCGGCGGCGGCGATGCCGCCCCCTCGGCCAACGGCTTCACCCAGCAGCAGCCCGCCACCGCCACCGATACGCCGACGGACCAGGCGGCGGCACCGGTCTCGCTCGCCTCGGCACCGGCTCTGCCGGCCACGCAGGCGGCCGTCACCGGTGCGAATGCGCCGGATCCCCAGATCGGTTCGCCCAAGCTGGTCAACGCGGCAGGTGCCGGCGACCCCGCCGCCGCTTTCGAAGTGGCGGCGCGCTATGCCGCCGGCGATCATGTCTCCAAGGACCTCGCCAAGGCGGCCGAATGGTATCAGCGGGCCGCGGAGGGCGGCGTCGCGGTCGCCCAGTATCGCCTCGGCAGCCTCTACGAGCGCGGCCAGGGCGTGACCAAGGACCTGGTGAAGGCGGTCGACTGGTATCAGCGGGCTGCCGACCAGGGCAACGTCAACGCCATGCACAACCTCGCCGTCCTCATGAGCGAGGGCGTGAGCGGCAAGCCCGACCAGGAGAAGGCGCTGCAATGGTTCCTGGCAGCCGCCGACTATGGCGTGCGCGACAGCCAGTACAATCTCGGCGTCATCTACGCGCGTGGCCTGGGGACGCAGCAGGACCTGGTCGCCTCGTACAAGTGGTTCGCGATCGCCGCCGCCCAGGGCGACAGCGACGCGGGCGCCCGCCGCGACGAGGTGGCCAAGCTGCTGTCCGGTAACGATCTGGCCAAGGCGCGCGCCGCCGTGCAGGCATGGCACGCCAAGCCGCCGCTGGCCGACGCCAACGGCGTCAGCACGCCGGAAGGCGGCTGGGACTCCCCCGGCAATACGCTGGGCGAGGCCGACCGCGCGGCGCTGGTCAAGAAGATCCAGACCCTGCTCGCCGAGCAGGGCTTCGATCCCGGCCCGGCCGACGGCGTCGCCGGATCGCGCACCCGCGACGCGGTGAAGGCCTATCAGCACCAGAACGGCATCGCGGTGACCGGCAAGATCGACGGCACGCTGGTGGCTGCTCTGACCGATCAGCGGATCTGATCATGCGGGGACGCGGACCAATGTCCGCGTCCCGCTCCTGCCCGGAGCGCGGCCGCCGCGGGCAAGTTGACAGTCCCCTCGGAGCGGCGCTTTATCCGCCGCACGCCTGTGCGGCCGGTTTCTCCGCGCATCCGACTCCGCCTCACCCGCTGTCGCCGTGCTGATCTATCTGCCCATAGCCGAGATGCCGGTGAACATGCTGATCGTCCTCGGCATGGGCGGCGCCGTCGGCTTCCTGTCGGGCATGTTTGGCGTCGGCGGCGGCTTCCTGCTCACGCCGCTCCTGATCTTTTCGGGCATTCCGCCGGTGGTCTCGGTCGCCACCGTGGCGCCGCAGATCGTCGCCTCGTCGGCTTCTGCGGTGCTCAGCTACTGGCGGCGGCGGCTGATCGACCTCAAGCTCGCCACCGTGCTGCTGCTGGCCGGCATCCTGGGCAGCGGCCTTGGCGTGCTGGTGTTCAACATGCTGAGGGCCGGCGGCCAGCTCGACCTCATCGTGTCGCTCGCCTATGTCACCTTCCTCGGGCTGGTCGGCGGCCTGATGCTGAACGAGAGCGTGCGGGCGATAGTGAACGCCCGGCGCGGCCGCCCGACGCCGCTGCGCCGCCCGGGCCAGCACAACTGGGTGCACGGCCTGCCCTTCAAGATGCGATTCAAGAAGTCGCGGCTCTATGTCAGCGTCATCCCGATCATCGTGCTCGGCTCGGGCATCGGCTTCCTCGGGGCGCTGCTCGGCATCGGCGGCGGCTTCATCATGGTGCCGGCTCTGATCTATCTGTTGCGGGTGCCGACCAACGTCGTGATCGGCACGTCGCTGATCCAGATTCTGGCGACGATGGCGGTGGCCACCGTTCTGCACGCCGCCGCCGACCAGTCGGTCGACATATTCCTCGCCATCATCCTCATGGTCGGCGGCGTCATCGGTGCGCAATTCGGCGCGCGTATCGGCCAGAATCTGCGCGGCGACCAGCTGCGTGCCCTGCTCGCCCTGCTGGTCCTGGCGGTGGCGGCGCGCTTTCTCACCGGGCTGGTGGCGACCCCGGTCGAGCCCTATACGCTGGCGCGGCTGGTGGAGATGGTGCCGTGAGGCAACTGGCAGCGCTCACCGTCAGCCTTGTGCTTGCCGCGGCCGGATCGGCCGAGGCGGAAAAGCTCACCGTGGCGCTGTCGACGCCGGAGATCACCATCAGCTCCAACTTTGCCGGGACGACGGTGACGGTATTCGGCGTCATCGACCGCGACGCGCGATCGGTCTCCGGGACGGGCGGCTACGACATCGCGGTCGTGCTTATCGGGCCCCGGGAGACGGTCGTGGCGCGGCGCAAGGAGCGCATCCTCGGCATCTGGGCGAATGCCGCTTCCGAGACCTTCCAGGCGGCGCCGTCCTTCTATTCGCTGTCGACTTCGATCAACGTCGACGACCTGGCGACCCCGCCCGTGCTCGAGCGGCTGCAGCTCGGCTTCGAGAACATCGCCTTCCGTTATGCCGGCCGCACCGATGCCAACGATCCGGCAGCCGGCGCCTTCCGCGACGCCTTCATCCGGTTGAAGGACCGCGCCAGCCTCTATCACGAGCAGGTCGGCGTTCGCTTCATCGGCAACCTGATCTTCCGCACGACCTTCTATCTGCCGGCGAACGTCCCGGTCGGCACCTATACGGCCGACGCCTATCTCTTCTCCGACCGGCTCCTGATCGCTCGCGCCGACGACACGCTGCGCATCAGCAAGACGGGGCTGGAGGACACCATGACCACCTTCGCCCACAACCAGTCGCTGCTTTACGGGCTGATCTGCGTGGCGCTGGCGCTGGTTACCGGCTGGCTCGGCGGCGTCATCTTCAGAAGGGATTGAGGGCGGTTCGCCACCGCTGGCGAAACTGCTCATGCAGTTTCGACCTCCCTTCAAGGAGAGGTTCGGGCATTCGTGGCGCGGCTTCGCGTTCCCGCGGGCGATCGGCTCCGGGTTTTGAACATTTCTTGCTTCCCTGTCGCGCCGCTCTGCCGATCCCGGTCGGGCCTTCGGCCCTCCTCGGTCTCTTGCGGCGCTCCTCGCCTCTTGTGGCGAGGGGGTGGCGGGCGTCTGGTCAACGCCTGCGGGTAGTCCGAAATGGGCGTCGACCGGACGCCCGCCGCGGGATTTATGCGAGGCCCCGCCTGGGCTGGCAGAGGCAGGCTGGCACGTCGGCCGCCTTGGACCACCGCGGTGCCGGGGCCTCGGTTTCCCGGGCCGGTCTCACCGGCGGCTGACCCCTGCCCGCCTTTAGCGCTGCACCATTTCAGGGCGTTGGCGCACGGAGGAACCGAAGTGCCTCCGTCGACGGGCTTCCGAGCTCCAACTGCCTTCCGCTTGCGAGGCGGCCTACAGGGACACCGCACCCCGCTCCCATCTCAAGACGCCTCCGGAGACGCCCCTCATTGGAACGAGGATGCCGATCAATATGAGGGCGGTTCGGGGCGCGGGGATAGATTTCTTTTCGAGCCCTCACCCGGCTGGCTATCGCCGGCCACCCTCCCCGCGCTCTCGCGGGGGAAGGAGGGAACCTGACGCCGGCGCAATTACCCGACTAACCGCTCCAGGTCCTCCGGCTTCCGCACCGTCACGTCGAGGTCGCGCACCAGTCCATCGGCGAGCGCGTAGACCCGGCCCTGAGCGCCCTTCGGCCGACCGGATAGACGCCGTCATCGCCGAGCACGAAGGCACGGAAGCTCGCCGCGCGGAAGAGGCCGGCAAAGGCCGGGTCGCGCACGTCGAGCCCGCCGGCATAGGCGCCGAAGGCCGGCAGGATCAGGCGATAGCCGTCGCCGGCAAAGCAGCGGCGGCGCACCGAGCGGCCGCGCCCGACGACGCGGGCAGCGGGATGGAGATGGCCGGCGATCTCGCCATCGGCCTCGCCGGCAGCAGGCTCGTGGCGGAAGGTGAGCGGGCCGAGCGAGAGCGCGTCGAGGTGCTGGCCATCGAGCGTCGCCGGCAGGGCGGAATCGTGATTGCCGGCGATCCAGATCCAGTCGCGGCCGGCCTGGAGGGCGGCAAGCGCGGCGCGGTCCCCTGGCGCCAGGCGGTGGGCGCCGTCATCGTCATGGAAAGAGTCGCCGAGCGCCACCAGCGTCTTCGGTTTCAAGGCCTCGACCAGCGCGGCAAGTCTGGCGAGCGTCTCGCCAGTGTCGTAGGGCGGCAGCATCTGGCCGCGGCGGGCGAAGGCGGAGCCCTTCTCGAAATGGAGGTCGGCGACGGCAAGCAGGCGCTCGTCGGCCCACCACAGGGCGCCCTCGCGAAAGGCCTCGAGCACGACGCCCATGACGCCGACGAGCGCCGGCCTGGGCGCCTGCGGCCCCTGCCCTGTCGCCTCGCGCAACGCCTCAGCCATCGCCCATCGCATCCCTGATCAGGTCTTCCGCCGCCTCGCGCAGCACATGCTCGTCGGCCTCACCGCCGGCCACCGCCTCCTTGCCGATTTCCAGCATCACCGGCACGGCCAGCGGCGAGATGCGGTCCAGCGCCTTGTGCAGGATGCGGCCCTTGATTCGCTTGAGCATATCGCCGAGGCGGGCGATGTCGAGCAGGCCGGTGGCGGCGTCGGCCCAGGCGGCCTGCATGAGGACGTGATCGGGCTCGTGCTTGAGGAGCACGTCATAGACCAGGTCGGTGGAGATGGTGACCTGGCGGCCGGTCTTCTCCTTGCCGGGATGGCGCTTCTCGATCAGGCCGGAGATGAGGGCGCAATTGCGGAAGAGGCGCTTGAGGAGATAGCTCTCCGCCATCCAGGCCTCGAGGTCGTCGCCGAGCATATCCTCGTCGAAGAGTTCGGCGAGGCTCGGCTCATGCATCGAGAAGGCGCCGCCGAGATCGCCCAACCCCCAGACGGCCAACGAATAGTCGGTGGCGACGAAGCCGGTGGGCCTGAGCTTGGCCCGGTCGAGCCTGCGGGTGAGCAGCATGCCGAGCGTCTGGTGGGCGAGACGGCCTTCGAAGGGGTAGGCGACCAGATAGAAGCGGTTGCCACGCGGGAAGGTCTCGACCAGCAACTGGTCCTTGCGCGGCAGCACCGACTTGTCGCGCTGGATACGGAGCCAGTCGGAAACCTGGTCGGGCAGCGCCTTCCACCGCTCGGGATCGGCGAGGATGGCGCGCACCTCGGCCGCCAGATAGGTGGAGAGCGGAAACTTGCCGCCGGCATAAACGGGAATTTTCGGCGTGTCGTCGGCGGTGCGGGTGGCGATCACCTCGTTCTCGTGGATGCCCTGGAAGCTGAGGATGAGGCCGGCGAAGAGGAAGGTGTCGCCGGGCGACAGCGTCTCGATGAAATATTCCTCGATTTTCCCCAGCACGCGGCCGCCCCGCCCGGCAAAGCCGGCGCCGCGATTGCGCGCGACCCGCACATTGAGCAGCGCCGTCTCGACGATGGTGCCGACGTTCAGACGATATTGCCGGGCGAAGCGCGGGTGGCTGACGCGCCACAGCCCGTCCGGCCCGCGGCGGATCTTGGCGAAGCGCTCATAGGTCTTCAGTGCATAGCCGCCGGTGGCGACGAATTCGACGATGCGGTCGAAGGTGGCGCGGGGAAGCGCGCGGTAGGGATAGGCCGAGGTGACCTCGGCATAGAGCGCGTCTGCCGAGAACGGCGCCGAGCAGGCCATGCCGAGCACATGCTGGGCAAGCACGTCGAGGGCGCCGGGGCGGATCGGCGGCGTGTCCTGGGCGCCGAGATAATTCGCGTCGAGCGCCGCCCGGCACTCCATCACCTCGAAGCGGTTGGCCGGCACCAGCAGCGCATTGGAGGGCTCGTCCATGCGATGGTTGGCGCGCCCGATGCGCTGCGCCAGGCGGCTGGCGCCCTTGGGTGCGCCGATATGGACGACCAGATCGACGTCGCCCCAGTCGATGCCGAGATCGAGGGTGGAGGTGCAGACCACAGCGCGGAGCTTGCCCGCCGCCATCGCGGCCTCCACCTTGCGCCGCTGGGTGGCATCGAGCGAGCCGTGGTGGAGGGCGATCGCCAGGCCGTCCACATTGATGCGCCACAGCTCCTGAAAGACCAGCTCCGCCTGGCTGCGCGTGTTGACGAAGAGCAGCGCCATCCTGTGGGCGCGGATGGCGGCATAGATGTCGGCGAGCGCATAGCGGGCCGAGTGGCCGGCCCAGGGCACGCGCTCCTCCGACGCGAGGATGGCGATCTCGGGCCTGGCGCCGCCGGCGACGGTGACCAGGTCGGCGAGATTGAGGGGCGCCGCTTGGTTTCTCTGTCCCCGCCGCGCTTTCCCCTCTCCCCTTGTGGGAGAGGGCTCGTTCGCTTGGCGAGGCGAAGCCGAACCTAGCGAAGGAGGGAGAGGGGTCTGGGGCTTTTGCCGGTACCCCTCACCCTTTTCGCCTAAGCTCACCTGCGGTTCGCTAAGGCTCAAAGCCCTGTCCCAAGCGAAGTCGGATATATCCGACTTCGCCGATATTGATTGCTGAACACGGGTAAACCCGTGTTCAGCGGGGAGAGGGGGGGAGTCAGTGCCACTGGCTCGCGACAGTTCCTCCCCACCCACCGCGCTTCGCGCGGTTCCCCCTCCCCGTTCCGGGGAGGGATGCTGCCCCACCAGCCAGCCACGAAGGTCGTCGGGTTCGGCGACGGTGGCCGAGAGGCCGATCGTCTTCAGACCCGGTGCGAGCGAACGCAGCCGGGCAAGGCCGAGCGAGAGGAGATCGCCGCGCTTGTTGGTGACCAGCGCATGCAGCTCGTCGAGGATGACGGTGTCGAGATCGGCAAAGAAGCGGTCGGCGTCGGGCGCCGACAGGAGCAGGGCCGCCTGCTCGGGCGTGGTCAGCAGGATATCGGGCGGCTTCAGCTTCTGGCGCTGGCGCTTGTGGAGCGAGGTGTCGCCGGTGCGGGTTTCGAGACGCACGGCAAGGCCGATCTCGGCGACCGGCTCGGCGAGGTTGCGGGCGATATCGACGGCGAGCGCCTTCAGCGGCGAGACGTAGAGGGTGTGGATGCCGCGGCCGGCGGGCGCATTCGACGGCGGGCGCGCATGCAGCGCCACCAGGCTCGGCAGGAAGCCGGCGAGCGTCTTGCCGGCGCCGGTCGGCGCGATCAGCAGCGTCGAGCGGCCGGCGCGGGCGCGGGCCAGCAGATCGAGCTGGTGCGGTCGCGGCGCCCATCCACGCGCGGCGAACCAGGCAGCGAATGGCGCGGGCAGCAAGCCCGCCGGGTCGATGATCTCGGCGCGGGCGGTCACCCGGCAAGAGGTAACGCGGGCGCGGCATTCCGTCCATTGCCACGGCTCGCACTTCGCGCCGCCTTCCCCTATACATCTGCCCAGTCAGCCGCAGGGAACCCGATGAACACCGCCAACAACACCTACAAGAAGCCGTCGAGCCGAACCAAGAAGACCGCCCCGGTGCGGCGGATCACGCTCTCGGAGGAGGCGAAGAAAGCCTACGAGGAGATGGTCAGCCGGCGCGACGAGCGCGCCAAGACCTATGAGCAGCATTTGGCTACCGACAGGCGCTAGGAAGCGCCTTTATTTTTGAGCCGAGGCGCGGCCGGCGGAGCCATTCGCCGGCCGCATTCGCTGAAGGACGGGCGCCTCGGGATGACGGTGACCCTTCCGCTCTGTGCAATCGGTGCGGGCTGGTGCATAAAGGCGCGCCCTCCGCCTGCGTGACACGTCCGTGCAGCCCCGCCACATTGCCCTTGCCGTCCTGCTCTCCATCGTCTGGGGGGTCAATTTCGTCTTCGTCCGGCTGGCGCTGACCGATTTCCCGCCGCTGCTGCTCGCCGCCCTGCGCTTCGCCATCGCCTCGCTGCCGGTGCTCTTCCTGCCGAAGCCACCAGTCTCCTGGGGCACGCTGATCACCATCGGTAGCGTGCTCTTTTTCGGCCAGTTCGCTCTGCTGTTCCCGTCGATGGCGGTCGGCATGCCGCCAGGCCTCGCTTCCATCGCGCTGCAGGTGCAGGCCTTCATCACCATCGCCATTGCCGTGGTGGTGCTGAAGGAACGGCCGAGTTTGCGGCAACTCGCCGGGGCGGCGGTTGCCTTCGCCGGGCTGGTGCTGGTCGGCTCCACGGTCGGCACCAACGGGGTGACGGTCGCCGGATTCCTGCTGCTGCTTGGTGCGGCGACGTGCTGGTCGATCGGCAATGTGATGCTGCGCGGCGCCGGCCCGGTCGACATGCTGCCGATGGTGTCGTGGTTGAGCCTGGTGCCGGTTCTGCCGCTGCTGGCACTGTCGCTCACGGTGGAAGGGCCGGCGCGGATCGCCGCGGGCCTGACGGGCGCCAGCTGGCTATCGGTCGGCTCGCTGCTCTACATCGCCGTCGTCTCGACGCTGTTCGGCTATGTCGCCTGGGGCCATCTGCTGAAGCGCTACCCCGCAGCGACGGCGGCGCCCTTCTCGCTGCTGGTGCCGGTCTCCGGCACGCTGTCCTCGGCGCTGATCCTCGGCGAGCGCTTCGGGCCGCTCAGGCTCGGCGGCATGGTGCTGATCTTCGTCGGCCTCGGCTTCCTGGTGATGCAGCGGCGGCGGCGCGCCTGAATTCACGCAGCGCGGGGGAGCCGGCCGGGACCGGCTGGCCGGGGCTCGAGCGGGACAATATCGGCCGGACGCACCAGAAGCGCGATCAGCCCCGGAACCGGCAGCCCGCGCTCGCGGCGAAGCGATAGCGGCTCGATGCCTACCAGGGTCAGGCCGGCCGCCTCGGTGGCCGCCGAAACGAAGGCCGGTGCATGGCGGTAGCGCAGTGCCTCGCCCAGCACGAAGCCCTCGCCATCGTGGCGCTCAGCGGAAAAAGCGAAGACGCCGCCCGGCGCCAGCACGCGCGCGACGCCTGCAAAGAGCACTGCCAGCGCGCCGACATAGGGAAGCAGATCGGCGGCGAGCACGAGATCGAAGGCGTTGTCGGGCTCGGCCGCCATCAGGTCGACGACATCGCCGGCCGCCAGGCGATCATAGAGGCCGCGCCGGGCGGACCGCCCGAGCATGCCCTCGGACAGGTCGAAGCCCACCAGATCATCGACGCGCTCGCGGATGGCGGCGCCCATCAGCCCCGTGCCGCAGCCGAGGTCGAGCCCATGGGCGAAGCGGCGCTCGCCGAAAGCGGCGAGTGCGGCCGCCAGGCGCTGCGGCGCTTCGTAGCCGAGATGGTCGACCAGCGCCCTATCGAAACGCGGGGCGTAATCGTCGAAGAGGCTGCGGACATAGTCGGCGCGCATGGAATCGGGTCGGGGCGAATGGCCGAGCGCCGCCAGACGCAGGTCGGCGCCAAGGCGGCTGGCGCGGTCCAGGGCCGCCGCGTGGGTGTAGGCGGCGATCGCCGCTTCCCGGTCGCGGAGGCGTTCGCGCCATGCGCCGAGCGCGAGCCAGCCTGCCGCCCAGCCGGGCGCGTGGTCGAGCGCCTGCTCAAGAACTTCGCACGCCGCCGCAAGGTCGCCGACTGCTGCGAGAGCAGCGGCATGGTTGAAGCGTCGGTCTGCGATGAGATCGCCGGAAGAGGTCGAAAAGGGGGACGACACGCCTGGAGGTCACGCGCCGAAGATGGAGGGCCGCGTGGGCATAGCGGGCGGCGCGGGAAAGGCAAGAGGAATCCGTGCGGGGACCGCTCGCGCGATCCTCCTGACAGGATCAGGCCGCCGCGTGGGCCAGACTGAGTGACCCAAGCGGCGCGGGATCTTCGATGGCCCGTTTCGAGGCGAGCGTCAGGCCCGCTTGATCAGCCGAATGACGAACAGCAGGATGATGGCACCGATGGCCGACGAGATGATCGCACCAATGATCCCACCGCCCAGGCTGATGCCGATGGTCGGAAACAACCATCCGGCGATGAGCGCACCGACGACGCCGACGACCAGGTCGCCGACCAGGCCGAAGCCGCCGCCACGGACGACCTGACCGGCAATCCAGCCGGCGACCACGCCAACGATGATGAAGATGATCAAGGATGTCATGGGTGAACCTCCCTCCCTTTGTGTGGCGCCGACACTATGCCCGCCGCCGGACTATGCAAATGCCCCGCAGGCAGCAATCCACTGATCCAGCGCGGGCAAGCGCCTATATCCGGCCATGATGCGTCCGCAAGACCTGCTCACCCCCTCGCCTGCCGGTCTCTGGTGCCCGGACGGCGACTTCCACATCGACCCCACCCGGCCGGTGGAGCGCGCGCTTATCACCCACGGCCATGCCGACCATGCCCGCCCCGGCCACGGGCGGGTGCTGGCGACCCGCGAGACGCTGGCGATCATGGAGGTGCGCTATGGCGCGGGCTTCGCCGGAGCGACCCAGGCGGTGGCCTATGGCGAGCGGCTGACGCTCGGCGGTGTAACCGTCGGCTTCCACCCGGCGGGCCATGTTCTGGGTTCGGCGCAGATCGCCGTTGAAGCGCGGGGCCTGAGGATCGTTGCGTCCGGCGACTACAAGCGCCAGGCCGATCCGACCTGCGCGCCCTTTGAGCCGGTCGCCTGCGACGTGTTCATCAGCGAGGCGACCTTCGCGCTGCCGGTCTTTCGTCATCCGCCGCCGGAGGGCGAGATCGCCAAGCTCCTCGGCTCGGTCGAGCAGTTTCCGGAGCGCGCTCATCTGGTTGGTGCCTATTCGTTCGGCAAGGCGCAGCGCGTCATCCGCATGCTCCGCGATTGCGGCTACCAGCGCACGATCTATCTGCACGGCGCCATGGAGCGGCTCTGTCGTCTCTATGAGGAATTCGGCGTGGCGCTGGGGCCGCTGGCACCGGCGACGCTGGCCGAGGGCAAGCGCGGCGACTTTGCCGGAGCGGTCGTCATCTGCCCGCCAAGCGAGACCGCCGAACGCTGGGCGCGGCGCTTTCCCGATCCGGTGATTGCCGTCGCCTCAGGCTGGATGGGCATCCGCCAGCGCGCCAAACAGGGCGGCGTCGAACTGCCACTGGTGCTGTCGGATCACGCCGACTGGGATGAACTGACCGCGACGATCGCCGAACTCGACCCGGGCGAGGTGTGGGTCACCCACGGCCGCGAGGAGGCGCTGGTGCGCTGGTGCGCCCTCAGGGGCACGCCGGCCCGGCCCCTCCACATGGTCGGATACGAGGAAGAGGCGGAATAGCCACGTGGTGCGGCAGGGCGGCGTCGGCGGCATCGAGCGCCATCGGCGGCCCGGCAGCCTGTGGCGCCACCGGCCCTGAAGTGTCGAAGCCGCCCGACAGGTTGACCGGCTGAGCCGACTTCTTCTTGGCTTGGGGCGCCGCCGCGGGAACCGGAATCTCGCCGACCACCGCCTTCTTGCCGCCGGCGGCAGGCTTCTCGGCGGCCTTGGCCGGCGAAGCGGCGACATCGGCGACGTCGATGAGCTTGGTCTTCTCGGCTCCGCCCGCCGTGTCAGGCGTCGGCGCGTCGGTTGCGGCAGCCTTGGTCGGGTCGACCATCGGCGTGTCGGTCGCGTTCATGGTGGCTGGCTGACCATCCGTGGCCGCCGCCGGCTGCGTAGCTGGCAGTAACTGATCCGCGCTCGGGAAGGGGGCCGGCGCGAAATCTGCCGCATCGAAGCGCGGCACCGCGGCCGGCGCCGGAGCCTGCGGCGCGGCAGGGGGCGTGGGTGCGGCGGCAGTCTTGTCGAGAATCGGCGCCGTCGCCGTCGGCTCGGCCACGGCCTTGGCGACCTTGTTCGGCTTGTCGACCTGGGTGGTCTTGGCGGGACCGGGCGCCACCGCGGCAACGGCACTGCGCTTGGTCGCGACATGGGCCTGGACGGCATAGATCACGGTGCTGGTCAGCATCGCGGCGAAGACGCCGGCGAAGAGCGGCGTCAGCAGCGGCGTCGGGCGATATTTGGGACCGAGTGCGGAGATCGCCGAAGCCAGGATCGCAACGATGAGGATGACCCCACCGGCGGCCACCATATAGGTGACGCGCGGATGAAGAGCGCCGATCACCACCAGTGCAAAGACGCAAAGCGCCGTTGCAGCCAGCAGCAGGACCGCGAGCACCAGAATACGCAGGGACAAACTCTGATCACGCATGGCCATCTACCCGCCCGGAGCTTCGATTATAGGCAGCTTCACCAAAAAGGTTAACCGTTCGTATTGACGCTGGCGCGCAAACGCTCGACAGGCTTAACGAATGTCCGGGGGGTGGAGCGCCTTGGCGATTGCGAACAAAGCGTGAATCGGATTTGCTCGACCATCTGAGCAACCTTTTTGATTCGCAAGCGCGATGACCGCCGCCGCCTTCCTCGACACGCTCAATCCCGACCAGCGCCGCGCGGTGGTGCATGGCGTCGGCGGGGCGGCGGCGCCCGGGCCGCTGCTCATCATCGCCGGCGCCGGCTCGGGCAAGACCAATACGCTCGCCCACCGCGTCGCCCATCTGGTGGTCAATGGGGCAGACCCCAGCCGCATCCTGCTGATGACCTTTTCGCGCCGGGCGGCCGGCGAAATGACCCGGCGGGTGGAGCGCATCGTTGCCCGCGCGCTGCCTGCCGCCAGCGTGCCGCCGGCGCTTGCCTGGTCGGGCACCTTCCACGGCATCGGGGCTCGGCTCATTCGTGAATATGCCGTCACGATCGGGCTCGACGCGGCCTTCACCATCCACGACCGCGAGGATTCGGCCGACCTGATGAACCTCGTGCGCCACGACCTCGGCCTGTCGCACACCGAGAAGCGCTTCCCCACCAAGGCGACGTGCCTTGCCATCTACTCGCGCACGGTCAACCAGGAGGCGGCGCTCGACGAGGTCCTCCAGCAGGCCTTCCCGTGGTGCGCCGGCTGGCAGCAGGAGCTGACCCGGCTGTTCGCGGCCTATGTGGAAGCCAAGCAGAGCCAGAACGTGCTCGATTACGACGATCTGCTGCTCTATCTCGCGGGGATGCTGGAGGAGCGGGCGATCGCCGAGGACATCGGCACCCGCTTCGACCATATCCTGGTCGACGAATATCAGGACACCAACCGGCTGCAGGCCTCGATCCTCAAGGCGCTCCGCCCGGACGGGCGCGGCGTGGTGGTGGTCGGCGACGACGCCCAATCGATCTATTCCTTCCGCGCGGCGACGGTGCGCAACATCCTCGACTTCCCCAAGGCATTCGACCCGCCGGCGGCGGTGGTGACGCTGCAGCGCAACTACCGCTCGACCCAGGCGATCCTTGCCGCGTCCAATGCGGTCATCGGCGAGGCGGAGGAGCGCTATGCCAAGGAATTATGGTCGGAGCGCGTCTCCGGCGACAAGCCGGCGCTGGTGGTCACCGCGGACGAGGCCGACCAGGCGCGCTACGTGGTCGAGCGGGTGCTTGCCAATCGCGAAGGCGGCATGGCGCTCAAGACGCAGGCGGTGCTCTTCCGGGCCGCGCATCATTCCGGCCAGCTCGAAATCGAGCTGACGCGGCGCAATATCCCCTTCGTCAAATATGGCGGGCTCAAGTTCCTCGATTCCGCCCATGTGAAAGACGTTCTGGCGCTGCTGCGCTTCGCCGAGAACCCGCGCGACCGCATCGCCGGCTTCCGCGTGCTGCAGCTCCTGCCCGGCGTCGGCCCATCGACAGCGGCGGAGGTGCTCGAGCGGCTGGCGGCAGCGGATGAAACCGGGACGGCGCTTTCCAGCTATCGGCCGCCGGCCCGCGCGGCGGCGGACTGGCCGGAATTCGCAAGTCTTGCCAGCGGCTTACGTTCAGGGCAGGCCGGCTGGCCGGCGGAGATGGAACGGGTGCGGCTGTGGTATGAGCCGCATCTGGATCGCATCCACGAGGATGCCGTCATCCGCCGCAACGATCTGTTGCAGCTCGAGCAGATCGCCGCCGGCTATCCGAGCCGCGAGCGCTTCCTTACCGAGCTGACGCTCGACCCGCCCGACGCCACCAGCGACGAGGCCGGGCCGCCTTTGCTCGACGAAGATTATCTCATTCTCTCCACCATCCATTCGGCCAAGGGACAGGAGTGGAAGTCGGTCTTCGTGCTCAACGGCATCGACGGCTGCATCCCCTCCGACCTCGGTGTGGGCAGCCGCGACGAGATCGAGGAGGAGCGGCGGCTGCTCTATGTCGCCATGACGCGGGCGAAGGACGAGCTCGACATCATGGTGCCGCAGCGCTGCTACGTGTTGCAGCAGCGGCGCGGCGGCGACCGCCACCTCTTCACCCGGCGCACGCGCTTCATCCCCGAGGCGATCCTGCCCTATTTCCGCGCCACGCTGTGGCCGCCGGCGGTAGCGGACGCACCACGCGCACCGGCGAGGGTGCGCGTGGATGTCGGGGCGAAGGTCAGGCGGATGTGGGGTTCGTGACCGGGGCGGGAAACCGTCTCTCCGCGTCCCTGTCCGCGTTGCCCGTCTTGCGGCTCTCGCGCACCATCAGGAACAGCGAGGCGCCGATGATGAGCGCTGCGCCGAGCCACAGCGTGCCGGGCGGGGCCCAGCCGAAGACAAGCCAGCTCGCGATGATGTTGAGCGGCAGCTTGACGTGGTCGAAGGGCTGCACATAGGCGGCGTCGGCGCGCGCATAGGCGAGCGCCAGGAAGCCCTGTGCGAGCGCGGTGAAGACGCCGACCGCGACGATCAACGGCAGCGCATGGCCGACCGGCAGTTCGATGCCCGAAGGCAGGGCCAGAACCAGATTGACCGGCGCGAGCAGGAAGAGCAGCCAGGCCGTGTTGGTCTCGGGGCTCTCATCGGCAAGCAGGCGCTTCTGGCAGAGCGAAGTGGCAGCCCACAGCACCGAGGCCGCCAGCGGCAGCAGGCTCGCCGGCGTGAACAGACCGGAGAACGGATCGAGGATGACGAGTGCGCCGACGAAACCGGCGGTCACCGCGATCCAGCGCTCGGCCGTCACCCGCTCGCCGAGCACAAGCCCCGCGCCGAGGGTAACGAAGAACGGCGAGGTCATGACCAGCGCGACCGCCACGCCGATCGGCACGCCATGGGCAAGCCCGGCAACCCAGAACTGGACGCCGAGCGCGGCGAAGACGACGCGCAATGCCTGCAGCCAGGGATGTCGGGTCTTCAGTGCCGCGATGCCGCGGCGGCCGGACCAGGGCAGGATCACCAGAAGGGCGACGAAATACTGGAAGAAGGCGGCAGTCGGCGCCGACAGGCCGACGCGGGTCGTCACGATCTGTTCGAGCGTGTTGACGCCGGCGAAGGCGACACCGGCGGCAACCATCCAGAAGGCACCGGCAAGCGGCGCGCGAGACGGGAGAAGGCGGGGCGCGGCGCTCATGGCCGGCCTCCGGCAGTCAAGGGAAACATGAGGATCTGATCCATGTTGGTCTCCAAAACGAGGCAACACGAAATCAGGGCAGGCGGAAAAAGATGGCGCCGCGCGCGGGGCTTCCCCCTGCGAGGCATCTCTGCCGCTGTTCTCTTCCATCCGGACTGTGACCGTCGGCTTCGGCGTCTCACCGAATCTGCTGACCCCTGGCCGGGCGGCCAGGGCGCTCGCGGGCTCGCGGAAAGATGCTCCGCATACCGCCGGTGGGGAGTTTCACCCCGCCCTGAGAACGAGACCCGGCGAACCCCGCCGGGCGCGACTGATTTAGGCGGTGGCGGCGGCCGATGCAATGGCGCGCGAGGCGGGCGCACGCCAGACCGGCTTTTCCGGCGGGCCGGCGACGCCTAACCTTCGCCAATGCACGCCTTCGCCGCCCTTCTCGACCGGCTCGTCCTGACGCCCCAGCGCACCGTCAAGCTGCGCCTGATGACCGACTATTTCCGCGGTGTCCCGGATCCCGACCGTGGCTATGCACTGGCCGCGCTCTCCGGCGGGCTCGACATTCCCAGCGTCAAGCCGGCGATGCTGCGGGCGCTGGCGACGGCGCGAGTCGACGAGGTGCTCTTCGCCTATTCCTACGATTATGTCGGCGACCTCGCCGAGACGATCGCGCTGATCTGGCCGGAACGGGACCAGCCTGATCCTTCGAGGGCCGCTGCGCGGCCGCCTCAGGATGAGGCTGGAGCGGACCCTCATCCTGAGGTGCGAGCGGAGCGAGCCCCGAAGGATGAGGGCGACGGGTCTGCCAGTACCCCCCTCCTCGGCCCTCCCCCGCAAGGGGGAAGGCGAAATAAACCAACCGACGCTGTTGCGCTCCATTACCCCACGCTGCGGCTCGCAGAGATCGTCGAGCGGCTGCAAGCGGCGTCGCGCAGCGAAGGCCCGCGGCTGGTCGAGGGCTGGCTCGATCAACTCGACGCTTCCGGCCGCTGGGCGCTGATCAAGCTCGTCACCGGGGGCCTGAGGATCGGCGTTTCGGCGCGGCTCGCCAAGCAGGCGGTGGCCGACCTCGCCGGCAGGCCGGTCAACGACATCGAGGAGGTGTGGCACGGCCTCAAGCCGCCCTACGGCGACCTCTTCGCCTGGCTGGAAGGACGCGCGGGCGCGCCGCAATCGACGGTGAAGGCGCCCTTCCGCCCGGTGATGCTGGCGCAGGCGATCGACGAGGCCGACCTCGAGACGATCGCGCCGGAGACCTATGCCGCCGAGTGGAAATGGGACGGCATCCGCATCCAGGCCGTGCGCGAGGACGGCGTCACGCGCCTCTATACCCGCACCGGCGACGACATCTCGCACACGTTTCCCGACATCGTCGCCGGGCTCGACGTGGAGGCGGCGCTCGACGGCGAGCTGCTGGTCGGTCATCCCGATGCCGATGGCTTCGTCGTGCGCAGCTTCTCCGATCTGCAGCAGCGGCTGAACCGCAAGACGGTGACGGCGAAGCGCCTCGCCAGCCACCCGGCGTATCTGCGCGTCTATGACTGTCTGGTCGACGGAAGCGAGGACATCCGCGCGCTCCCCTTCCGCGAAAGGCGGCAGCGTCTGGAAGCGATCGTGGCAGGCTCGCTGTCGGGCCGCATGGATATCTCGCCGCTGCTCGACTACGCCGACACGGAGGAACTGGCGCGTCTGCGCGCAGCACCGCCGGAGGCGGTGATCGAAGGCGTGATGCTCAAGCGCTGGGACTCGGTCTATGAGCCCGGCCGGCCGAAGGGGCCGTGGTTCAAATGGAAGCGCGACCCGCACACCGTCGACGCCGTGCTGATGTATGCCCAGCGCGGCCACGGCAAGCGCTCGTCCTATTATTCCGACTACACCTTCGGCGTCTGGCACTCCGGCGAGACGGGCGAGGAACTGGTGCCGGTGGGCAAGGCCTATTTCGGATTCACCGATCAGGAGCTCGCCGAGATCGACCGCTTTGTGCGCAACAACACCATCAACCGTTTCGGCCCGGTGCGCGAGGTGGTGCACCAGGCGGAGAAGGGGCTGGTGCTGGAGGTCGCCTTCGAGGGCCTGCAACGCTCCACCCGCCACCGTTCGGGGCTCGCCATGCGCTTCCCCCGCATCGCGCGGCTCAGATGGGACAAGCCGCCGGGCGAGGCTGACCGGCTGGAGACCCTGGAGAAACTGGTCAGGGCGTAAGCGGCCGGGCGGCGCCAACGCTAAGGCGCCGGCTTTTCCGGCAGCAGCTCGGGATTGATCAGCGGGATCAGGCTGGTGCGGAAGTGCTTCGACAGCTTCAGGCCCTGGGCCTGGTAGTTGGAGGCGATATCCATGCCGTAGAGCTTGGCCGGGCGCTGGGTCATCGGCTCGTAGACCAGGCGGCCGATGGTCTGGCCGTGCTCGAGGATGAAGGGCACTTCGTGGCTCCTGACCTCGAGCACCGCGCGGCTGCCGGCGCCGCCAGAACCGCTATGGCCGAAGCCGGGATCGAAGAAGCCGGCATAATGGACGCGGAACTCGCCGACCAGCGGGTCGAAGGGCACCATCTCGGCGGCATAATCGGGCGGCACATGCACCGCCTCGCGCGACATCAGGATGTAGAACTGGTCGGGATCGAGGATCAGCTCGGACGACCAGTGGCGCGGGATCGGCTCCCAGAAATCGAGCGGGGCGTACTGGCCGCGTTTGTCCACGTCGATGACGCTGCTGTGGCGCTTGGCGCGATAGCCGACGATGCCCTCGGACGTGCCGGCGAGGTCGATCGACAGCGTCAGGCCGTTCTCGATATGGGGGACGCCGTCGACCAGCTTGTCCTGGCGATGCAGCGCCATCAGCGCCTTGTCGTCGAGGCGCGCATCGCCGGTGCGGAAACGGATCTGCGACAGGCGCGAGCCGGAGCGCACCAGAATGGGGAAGGTGCGCGGGCTGACCTCGATGTAGAGCGGTCCGGCATAGCCGGCGGGGATGGTATCGAACTCACGCGTACGGTCGGTGATGATGCGGGTGAAGACATCGAGGCGGCCGGTGGAGGATTTCGGATTGGTCGCGGCGCTGACATCGCGCGGCAGCCGGAGATACTCCATCAGCGGAATGATATAGACGCAGCCGGTCTCCAGAACGGCGCCGTGGATGAGGCTGAACTCGTGCAGCTTGAGCTTCTTCAGCCGGTCGGAGACCAGCGATTGCGGGCCGGGCAGGAAGCTGGCGCGCACACGATAGGCAACCTCGCCGAGCCTGAGATCGAGGCTCGCCGGCTGGATCTGGTCGGGGTCGAGCCGCTTGCCGGCCCCGATGGCCCCGGCCTCGACCATCCTGTCGATGATCTGCACCGGAAGGATACCGACCGCCAGTTCCTCGGCCATGACGCTTCACACACTCCTCGCCGCCCACGCGGCCGAGGCTCTGGCTTAACCGAAGTCGCGATTGACGCCAAGGCCGTGGGACCGTATGACATTTCCTGTTCGTGGTCATTTGAGCCGGCCGGCTTGCAGCCACGTTAAACAAGTCGCTAAAAGGTCGGAGGGGATTGCCAGCCCGGTCCGACACGCTCGGTCCGGGTTTTTTTGTTGGCAAGAGAAGGAGACGGAAATGGCGGGGAAAACAGGCAAGCCGGGTCTGAGGCCCGCGACCCAACTCGTCCACGGCGGCACGCTGCGTTCGCAGTTCGGCGAGACCGCCGAAGCGCTGTTCATGACCCAGAGCTATGTCTATGACAGCGCCGAACAGGCCGAGCGACGCTTCAAGGGCGAAGAGCCGGGCTTCATCTATTCGCGCTACGCCAACCCCACCGTCGCCATGTTCGAGGAGCGCATGCGCCTGATGGAAGGCGCCGAGGCCGCGCGGTCGACGGCCAGCGGCATGGCCGCGGTCACCTCGGTCTTCCTCTCCTGGCTGAAATCCGGCGACCATGTGGTGGCCGCCAAGGCGCTGTTCGGCTCGAACCGCTACGTCATCGAGGACCTGCTGCCGCGCTACGGCATCAAGTCGACGCTCATCGACGGCAACGACCTCAAGGCGTGGAAGCGGGCGGCGCGCAAGAACACAAAAGCGTTCTTCCTGGAGAGCCCGACCAACCCGACGCTCGAGGTGATCGATATCGCCGCGGTCGCCGAGATCGCGCGACATGCGGGGGCGAAGCTGGTGGTCGACAATGTCTTCGCCACACCGCTCTACCAGCAGCCCCTCGCGCTCGGCGCCGACGTGGTGGTCTATTCGGCGACCAAGCACATCGACGGCCAGGGGCGATCGCTCGGCGGGGTGATCCTCGCCGACGAGAAATTCGTCGCCGATAATCTGCACACCTTCCTGCGCCAGACCGGCCCGTCGATCAGCCCGTTCAATGCCTGGCTGCTGCTCAAGGGGCTGGAGACACTGCCGGTCCGCGTCGCGCGGCAGACGGAGAATGCGGCGGACCTCGCCGACCGGCTGGCCGGGCACAGGAAGATTGCCAAGGTGCTCTATCCGGGCCGCGCCGACCATCCCCAGGCCGAGATCGCCAGGCGGCAGATGACCGGCGGCTCGACCATGGTCTCCTTCGAGGTCAAGGGTGGGCGCAAGGCCGCCTTCGCGCTCGAGAATGCGCTGAAGGTGATCCGCATCTCCAACAATCTCGGCGATGCTAAGAGCCTGATCACCCATCCCTCGACCACCACGCACCAGCGGCTTTCGGAGGAGGCGCGGCTGGAGCTCGGCATCACCCAGGGGCTCCTGCGGCTCTCCGTCGGGCTGGAGGACGTGGAGGACCTTGCCGACGACCTGATCGCGGCGCTGGACGGGCTGTAAGGGCATTGTCGCTGCCCTTTCAGGCAGGGCGATCGCATGTGGCACGGCGCAACACCTCTCCCCTTGCGGAAGAGGTCGCCCGGCGAAGCCGGGCGGGTGAGGGTAAAGGCACGGCGTTGCCAAGTGCATTCGGCCCACAGCGATTGCCCTGCATGAAAGGGGCGGTCGGTTGGCGCACCCGACCGGGTGGGGGTCATGTGCCCTGTTCAAGAGAAAAGACCCTCCCTTGACCTTCGGTTCGGACCCGCCCCTTTCAGGGGAGGGAGAAGCGCCGGGACCCGGAACGCCCCCCGATTGACGCGGCTCCGCCGGCCCGCATAATCCGGGCAGGTCGGGCCTTGTGGAGTTGTTTCATGTACCGGGAGACCACCCGCGCCATTCAGGTGACCGTCGAGCCGCGTTTCGTCGAGGACGAATCGGCGCCCGAGGACGGCCACTATTTCTGGGCCTATCGCATCGAGATATCCAATCTCGGCGAGGAGGTGGTGCGGCTGAAATCGCGCCACTGGCAGATCACCGACGCCAACGGGCGCACCGAGGAGGTGCGCGGCGCCGGCGTGGTCGGCAAGCAGCCGCTGCTCAAGCCCGGCGAGACCTTCGCCTATACCAGCGGCTGCCCGCTGACGACGCCGTCGGGCATCATGGTCGGCACCTATCAGATGCAGACCGAGAAGGGCGAGCTGTTCTCGGTCGCCATTCCGCCCTTCTCGCTCGACATGCCCGAGGCGGAGCGCGTGGTGCACTGAGCATGGCGATGAAATTCTCCGTGGCAATCGTCGGGTGGCTTGCGCTGCTCATCGCCAGCAGCGCGGTGGCGGCCGCCACCAGCGTCCGTTCGGTGGCCGGCAACGTCGTGCTCGAACAGGACGGCAAGTCGGTTCAGCTGACGACATCGGGACGCGACGTCGAGCCGGTGCTCTCTCCCGACGGTGGCCTCGTGGTCTATACGCGCCTGCCGCAGCCGCCAGGCACGGACACGGCGGACGTCGATTGCAGCGCGCCGGCGACGAGCGATGCCATCCGCATGATCAAGGTCGACGGATCGGGCGATCGCCCGATCGTCGCGGGCCATGCGGCAGACCAGCCGGAGGCGCAGCTCTGCGGCTTCCAAGCCAAGCAGTTCTCCTCAAGCGGCAGCCGGCTCTATTTCCTCTCCACCGCGTGGGCGACGTCCGGTGCTCTGCACGCCTACGATTTCGGCACGGGCAAGGAGCATTACCTGCTGCCCGCCAACGACCTTGTCGTGCTCGCCTTCTGCACCGACGACAATCGCGATGCGCTCGCCGTCGAGCAGCATCGCTACTTCGTCTTTGGCGGCAGCTATGACTGGTACTGGCTCTACGACCCGACGGGGACGAAGGAGATCGGGCCGGTCGGCGATCTCGAAAGCAGCGACCAAGTTGCGGCGCAGGCGCATGACTGGTGCGCCGGCTGACCGGCACCGTCCCTTGAGCACCGAAAGCGATCCACGGCTGACGATCCTGGCGGAGCACGGCATCGCCGCGGACGCCCTCATCGGCCAGGGCGGGCAGTCGTGGGTCTACGCCCTCGACGAGAGGCGCATCCTGCGCATCCTGAAGAGACCGGGCGCGCGCCAAACGCTCGAGCGCCAGCAGGCTTTCCTGGCCGAGATCGACGGGCGGCTTGCCATCCCCACCTCGGCGATCGAGGCGATCGATCCCGGATGCCGCTTCACCATCGAGCGGCGGCTCGAGGGGACGTCGCTGCTTGCCCTGCTGACCCGGCTCGGCGGCGGCGAACGGCGGACAGCGATCACCGCCTATGTCGAAGGCGCCGAGGCGACCGGCCGGCTTGCCCTGCCCGAGCGTCCCTATGGGCGGATTCTTGGGTCCGCGCCGATCGCTGCCGAGACCTGGCCGGGCTTCTTCCGCTTGAGCCTCGACCACTGGCTGGCGCGGAACGGCGCGGCGATCGCGGCGGCAACCGGCAGCGTCGAGCGGGTCGCCACCAACGCCATGGCGCTGCTCGCCGCGCTGCCCGAACGGCCGCAGAAGGCACTCGCCCATGGCGACTACTTTCCCGGCAACGTCCTCCTCGACGAAACGCTGACGCCGAGCGGCCTGGTCGATTTCAGCGTCTTCACGCTTGCCGGCGATCCGCTCTATGACACGATCACCGCGGCGCTGTTTCTGGAGATGATCGAGGAGGCCGAGGCCGACGACGTGGCGCTTGCCCGGCATCTGGTGGTCGAGCGCCATGGTGAGGCGATCCTCGGCGCCGGCCGCTTCTACCGCGCCTATGCGGCAATCCTGATGGCCGATCCGGCCAATGCGGCGCCGCCCTATCCGCGGCTCTACGCCTGGAGCGTGGAGAACCTCAGGGCGCTGACAGCGGGAACGCTGGACTTCTAGCGCGGATTGCGTGGTGGGCACGATCGCACGCCTGCGCACCTGCGCGAGCAGGCCGGCGGCATAGTCCACTCAAAAACCTCGGCAAAGACACGTCTTGGCGACGTCAATACCGCAGCTACCGGCGCGCGTCAGGTCGATTTTGCCGGCTCCCGGGCCATAAGGCTGCTCACCGCGAGATTCAGACTTGCCAATTCCTGGTTCTGACGTCAATCTTTCCACGAATAACTCGCCATGCTGGAGGATATCGATCTACTAGACTGAGCATTGTCAAGTACCTTGGGGGGCGACGATGAAACAGACGACGAATATATTCGGCGGAGCTTCCGGCTTCGTTGCGGGTCTTCTTTTGACCGGCGCCGCCCTGGCGGGACCGGCCGAGGTCGAGTCCATCGCGGCCGGCTGCCAGAAGAGCACTAACTGGACCCCGGGCGCCTGCGCCTGCATCGCCGCCAAAGCCGGCGACCTGGATCAGATCGAACAGCTGTTCCTTGCCGCCATGCTCAACGAGGATCAGGCCAAGATCGTCGAAGTCCGCGCGCAGATGTCGATCCCGCAGATGCAGCGCGCGGCCCTGTTCATGGCCACAAGCGGACCGGCCTGCCAGGGCCAGTGACGATCCGCCGATAACCGGCGAACGATTCAGAGGGCGGAGCGAGATCATGTCTTGGAGAGCGATTGCTGCCGGGGTCGCGATGACCTGCCTTGCCGCCACGGTGTCGATGGCAGCCGACATCAAGGGTGTTCAGGAACACCCGATGATCGAGCGGTATCCCGGTCAGGACATCCGCTGGCAGCAGATCGAGAACCACCTGCCCTACCGTATCCCGGTTGGCCCGGTGACCGGTTTCAGAGAGATCGACGCGTGGATCGACACGCAGGGACGGGTCACGCGAACGCTCTACGTGTTGAGGGGCGCCGAGCGGACCTACTCGGAAATCTACCAAAACTATCTCGACGCGCTGAAAGGCGAGGCCTTCGAGATTCTTGCCCAAGGCAAGTCCGACAACCGTCGCGGCAACGATGTCGGGTCGACCAACTGGACCGGTGTCTATCTTGCCGAGAATCCCCCCGGCAAGCCCGGCGAGATCACGACGATGACCTCCGGGACATCCTCGCAGGGCGGAGCGGGCGCGATCGTCGCGCGCAAGGAACGCGCGGCCGGCACTGCCTATGTGGTCATCAACGTCGAGCAGCACTCGGCCGACTATGTCGGCACGCTCGTCGACATCGTCGAGGTGGCAGCGGTTGAGTCCGGGCTCGTTGCGGTCAATGCCGAGGCCATCGGACGGGACCTGACCGAGAAGGGCCGGGTCGTGCTCGACGGCATCCTGTTCGAGTTCGACAAGGCGACGCTGAAGGCCGAGTCCAATACGGCGCTGGAGGCAATCGCCCAATATCTCAAGGCCAATCCGACCAAGGGCTTCTTTGTCGTCGGACACACCGACGGCGTCGGGCGCTTTCACTATAACCAGCGGCTTTCCGCCGACCGCGCCAAGGCCGTGGTCGACGCGCTTACGGCAAACTACGGCGTCGCGGCGGGACGACTCGAGGCCCATGGTGTCGGGCCGCTGGTGCCGGTGTTCTCCAACGGCACGGATGCCGGGCGGGATCGCAATCGGCGGGTGGAACTGGTCGAGCGGCGCTCCTGATCCGCCGCCGGAGTTGTGCGATGGCGGCTCGTCCCCTGGTCTGGATTCTGCTCGCCTTGTGGGCAGCACTGTTTCTTTGGTCCGGCGCCTCGTTCCTGACGACCGTGCCGACCGGAAGCGGCTTCACACGCGGCCTCGACCGAGTGACGACGCTCTTCGGCTGGCAACTGGCGGCGGGTGTTCTTGCGGTGGTCATCTGGGCGGTCGGCCGGTCGCTGCTGCCCCGCTCGGCGGCGCGCCGGCTCAGCCGCGTGCCGCTCGCCCTTGCAGCGCTGCTCGTCGCTTTCATCCTCTGCCTGGTCGCCTATACGATGCTCGTCAATCCGGTGTCATAGGGCCTTTTTCGACCAGATGGCCCGGGGCGCTGGCGGTGGGGACGCTGGCGTTCCGAGCGAGGCGGCGAAATGCGGCCTCATGGTGAGGTGCCCGGCGTGGGCCGGGTCTCGAACCATGGGCCGCCCATCCTTCGAGGCCCGTCCTCGCGGACAGGCACCTCAGGATGAGGTGGACAGAAGCATCCCCCGTGTCTTCATCCTCTGAATCAGGTTGAACAACTCCATCCTCCGCTTCAGGTTGAAGCGGAGCTCACATTTCGATTCAAGCGGGAGCAAATCCCTCAGTGTCTTGAAGGAGTTGTGCCGGAAGCGAAATCGGCCGGGTCGAAGCGGTATTGCTTGGAGCAGAATTCGCAGGTGACCGAGATGGCGCCGTTCTCGATGCTCTCGGCGATCTCTTGCGCGGTGAAGGTTGCCAGCAGGCCGGCGACGCGCTCGCGCGAACAGGAGCACTCCTGGCGGACTTCCGCGGCGCGATAGACGCGCACGCCGCGCTCGTGGAACAGGCGGAAGAGCAACGTCTCGACCGGGACCGTCGGGTCGGTCAACTCGTCGTCCTGAACCGTGCCGACGAGGGACTGCGCTTCGACCCAGGCATCGTCCTGCGCCGGTTCGTGCGCGGGTCCGGCATCCTTGGGGCGGTCGCCCGCCGGCAGATCGGCCGGGCGCATGCGCTCCGGCGCATCGGGCAGGAACTGCACGAGCAGGCCGCCAGCGCGCCAGCGCTGATGCACATGGTCGCCCTCGCGCACGTGGATCTCGGCGGCAGCGAGGCGGACGCGGGTGGGGATCTGCTCCGACTGGCGGAAATAGGTGTGGGCGACCTCCTCCAGGCTCTCGCCCTCGAGCGGCACGACGCCCTGATAGCGGTTCATGTGGCTGCCCTGATCGACGGTCATGGCCAGCGTCCCGTGGCCGAGCAGAGCGCCGGGTGAGGCGGCGCCGGCGGCCGCGGCCGCAGCCACGGCGGCATCGTCGAAGCGGGCATAGGCGCGCACACCGCCGCCGGTGCGGTAATCGACGACCAGCATGTCGACCGGGCCGTCGGTGCGCGTCTGCAGGATGAACTTGCCGTCGAACTTGAGCGAGGAGCCGAGCAGGACGGCGAGCACGGTCGCCTCGGCGAGCAACCGGGCGACTGCCGTGGGATAGGCGTGGCGGGCAAGGATGGCGTCGATCACCGGCCCCATCTGGATGACGCGGCCGCGCACATCGATGGCCGCGACCTCGAACGGACGCACGGCGTCGTCACCCGCCGGGCCGAGAGGCTCGCCGGTCTGCTCGATGGTCACCGTCATGCCGTCATCCCGCCGAGGCAGAAGGCGAGGATGCCCTTCTGGGCGTGCAGGCGGTTCTCCGCCTCGTCGAAGACCACGGAGGCCGGCCCGTCGATCACCTCGTCGGTGACCTCCTCGCCGCGGTGAGCCGGCAGGCAATGCATGAAGAGCGCGTCGGTGCCGGCCTTGGCCATCAGCCGGGCATTGACCTGATAGGGGCCGAGAAGATTGTGGCGGCGCTCGCGCTCCTCGTCGCCCATCGACACCCAGGTGTCGGTGACGACGCAATCGACGCCCCGTGCGGCCTCCTCAGGGTCGGTGGTGACGCTGACCCGGGCGCCGTTGGCCTTGGCCCAATTGACGAGGTCGGGCCGCGGCGCGAGCTCCGGCGGCGCGGCGATGGCCAGCGAAAAGTCGAAGCGCGCTGCGGCATGCACCCATGAGGCCAGCACGTTGTTGGCGTCGCCGAGCCAGGCGACGGCGCTGCCGGCGATCGGCCCGCGATGCTCCTCGAAGGTCATCACGTCGGCCATCACCTGGCAGGGATGCGACAGGCGGGTGAGCCCGTTGATGACGGGGATCGTGGCGTTGTCGGCAAGCTCGGCGACCAGCGTATGGTCGAGCGTGCGGATCATGATGGCATCGACATAGCGCGACAGCACGCGGGCGGTATCGGCGACGGTCTCCTCGCGCGAGAGCTGCATCTCCTTGCCGGTCAGCATGATCGTCTCGCCGCCAAGCTCGCGCATGGCGACGTCGAAGGAGACGCGGGTGCGGGTCGACTGCTTGTCGAAGATCATGGCCAACGTCCGCCCGGCGAAGGGCTTCGGCTGCGCCGGCGTGCGGCGCAGGGCCTTCAGCCGGCTGGCTTCGTCGAGAATGGCCCTCAGCGTCGCCGTGTCGTAATCGGCAAGATCGAGAAAATGGCGAACCATCGACGCACTCCCTACTCCACCGCGGCCTACTCTAGCGCGGCCTTGGCCGGCGCCAGCGCCGAAAGAGCCGCGTCGAGACGGTCGATGGCGCCGTCGATTTCCGCCTCGCTGACATTGAGCGGCGGCAGCAGGCGCACGACGTTGTCGCCGGCGCCGACGGCAAGCATGCCATGGTCGCGCAACGCCGCCACGACGTCCGGGGCCGGCACGACGCAACGCAGGCCGATGAGCAGGCCCTCGCCGCGGATCTCGGCGACCGTGCCGGGATGGGCATCGACCACCCCCGCCAGCCGCTGCTTGAAATAGAGGCCCTTGCGGCGCACCTCCTCGAGGAAAGCCGGCTCGGCGACGATGTCGATGACGGCGTTGCCGACCGCCATGGCCAGCGGATTGCCGCCGAAGGTAGATGCGTGTGCACCGGGCGTCATGCCCTTGGCGGCCTCGGCGGTGGCCAGGCAGGCGCCGAGCGGAAAACCGCCGCCGATGCCCTTGGCCAGCGCCATGATGTCCGGCGCGACGCCCGACCATTCATAGGCGAACAGCTTGCCGGTGCGGCCGATGCCGGTCTGCACCTCATCGAAGATGAGGAGCAGGCCGTGCTTGTCGCACAGTGCCCTGAGATCGCGCAGGAACTGCGGATCGACGGTGCGGACACCGCCCTCGCCCTGGACCGGCTCGATCAGGATCGCTGCCGTCTCGGGGCCGACCGCAGCTTCCACCGCCTTGATGTCGCCGACCGGCAGCTGCACGAAGCCGCCGGGCAGCGGGGCATAGCCTTCCTGGTACTTGGGATTGCCGGTGGCGGCGAGCGCGGCCAGCGTGCGCCCGTGAAAGGCGCCAGCGAAGCTGATGATCGTGCTCTTCTCGGGATGGCCGGAAACGAATTGATAGCGGCGCGCCGTCTTGATGGCGCATTCCACCGCTTCCACGCCGGAATTGCCGAAGAAGACCTTGTCAGCGAAGGAGAGCGCGGTGAGCTTTTCGGCGAGCGCCTCCTGCTCGGGGATGCGGTAGAGGTTGGAGACGTGCCACAGGCGGCCGGCCTGCTCGGTCAGCGCCTTGACCAGAGCCGGATGGGCATGGCCAAGAGCATTGACGGCAATGCCGCCGCCGAAATCGAGCAGCTTCCTGCCGTCGGTCGTCTCGACCCACGCGCCTTCGCCGCGCACGAAGGCAATCGGCGCGCGCGCATAGGTGTTATAGAGCGATGAGCGGTCCATTTCTGCCGCCTGCGGCCCGATGGCCGCATCCATTTTCCAGAGGCCAAAACTAAAAAGTGCCGCCGGAGGGCAGCACCTGATCCTTGCCCGTCCTTATCGACCCAAGCCGTTGATGTGTCAATCAATGCCGGGCCGGAAAGCAGGTGCGCGGCGCGCCCGCGCTATTCAGCGAACTGGGGAAAACAAAAGTAATCCACCTATCGATTCGCCCGGACTCTTGTCAGCGAGTCAACGGCTATTGTAGCTTGGCCTCTGTCGGGTACGACGAACAAGAATTTGCGGCGGTCTCCAGTATCCATTGTTAAGCGTTTGGCGTTGTCCAGCGGAGCGGACGGCGCGTAGAGAGGGATTCCGAGTCTGCCGCAGCCAACAGGATGATGCGGTATGAGCTGGACGGATGAACGCGTCGAGTTGCTCAAAAGGCTGTGGGGTGAAGGGCTGAGCGCGAGTCAAATCGCCGCACAGCTCGGCGGGGTGACCCGCAATGCGGTGATCGGAAAGGTGCATCGCCTTTCCCTTTCGGGACGCGCCAAACCGGCTTCTTCGAGCCCGCGCCCGCGCAAGGTGCGGTCGGCACCGCCGGGCCGGCCGATACGCCACTACGTGTCGGGCAATACGGCGCTGAAGACCCACGCCAATCCGGCGCCACGGCGCCTGCCGGCGCCGGTGGCGCTGGAGGACGTGGTGGTGCCGATCAGCCTCAAGGTGTCGCTGCTGGCGCTTAACGACACCATGTGCAAGTGGCCGGAGGGCGATCCCGGAACAGAGGGCTTCCACTTCTGCGGCCATCGCGCGTGGAACAGCCTGCCCTATTGCGAATATCACAGCCGCCTCGCCTATCAGCCGGTCGACCGGCGGCGCGACCGCGATCGGCGCAGCAGCAGCTACTAGGTCGCGGTCGGAGAATGAGGTCGCGGTCTTGCGCGCCGTCGATGCCCGCCTCCGGGTGGGCACGGGGCGCGAGATGCTGCAGGTGTGGCGCGACGCCTACTTGCCGTTGGCGCTGACGCTTTCGGCCTCGATCAGCGCATAGACGAAATCAAGCGACAGGAACCGCTCGCCGCCGCTGGCAAGCTGGCCGGGCAGCAGAAATTCGCCGGTCTGGGGCTCGCCGTTATAGCTGGCCACCCGCCCGTCGGCGTCGATCTTGAAGACCGGCAGGCGCATGGCCGTCGGCTTCTCCGGCGGGTGCGCCTTGCCGTCGCCAAGCACGAAGCTCGCCGCCGCGTTGCGATTGGGGCCGATGGTCGAGCGTACATGGCACGACATGCAGGAGGCCGTCTGCTGGAAGCCGGTCTCCAGCTCGGAATTGGCGAGGATCACCGGGTTGCCGTCGCCATCGACATAATCGATCTGGGTGCCGCGCAAGCGGTAGTTCTCCCAGCGGGTGCCTTCCAGGCCGAAACCGGCGGGCACGCGGTTGCAGTCGAGCTGGGTTGCCGGACAGGCAGCGCTGTCGCGCGAGGCGTTGAGCCAGCCCTCGTCGAAGAGGCCGGGACGATAGGGATTGTCGACATGCTCGAAGGTCGCCCACAACCAGTGGGGCAGGACTTTCGAGGCGATGTGCAGTGCCGTCAGCCCGTAGACGTAGGTGCGCTTGCGCTTTTTGTTGCCATCCGTGAACTCAACCCACTGATAGCGCGCCTTGTCCTCCTCGCCGATCGGCCGCCACACCGCCTGAACCTGGATGGAGCCGGGCGGAAAGGAAATCGGCCGACCGTTATAGAAGAACCACTGCTGGCCCTCGACGGAATAGAGGCCGTTCTCGCGGATATAATCGAAGGTGGCGCGATTGAGCCAGACCTCCTCCTGCTCGTCGCTGATATCGCCCGATTTGACCGACGAGACGTCGCGGAACATGGCGATCTGGCGCGGCACCGAACGGCTGTTGAGGGTGCGGACGCCCGACCAGGCGATCTCGTCCCAGGCCGGCGGCTCGGCGCCCTTCTTGAGGAATACCTGGTCGGATTGGGCCCAGGTCTCGAACATCACCGGGCCGGGATCGCCGTAGGGACGGTCGCTCGCCGGCATGCGGCTCGCCTCGTCGGCCGGCCAGGTGAGGGCCACCAACAGGCTCCAGGCGAAACGGTCGGGATTGCGGGCGGCGAGGCCGGCGTCGGTGGGGACGATCCAGGGATCGGCCGCCATGGCCGGACGTTCCAGGCCGGCCAGCATCAGCACAGCCAGCAGGCCGAACACAATACGTCGCATCTCACCCTCCGCTACGCACGACACCCAAGCGGCAAGCACAGGCTAGCAAACCGTAGCCCAAGGGCAAGCACGCCCTCAGCGTGAGATTAACACATCGGCGGACGACGGTCGGTCAGACCGTGGCGGTGAAGCTCTCGTCGAAGGAATAGCCCGAGCCCCGCACGGTGCGGATCGGATCACGGCCGCGACCGAGCGCCTTCCTGAGGCGCCCGACATGAACATCGACGGTGCGCTCGTCGACGAAAACATCGCGCCCCCAGACGCTGTCGAGAAGCTGGGCCCGCGAGAACACCCGGCCGGGGCTCTGCATGAGGAACTCGAGCAGGCGGAATTCGGTGGGGCCGAGATGCAGCTCGTGGCCGTTGCGGCGGACGCGATGGGTGTCGCGGTCGAGCTCGATGTCGCCGCCCTTGAGCACCGCGGCGACCAGCTCCGGCTTGGAACGGCGCAGGATGGCGCGCACGCGCGCCATCAGCTCGGGCACCGAGAACGGCTTGACGACGTAGTCGTCGGCGCCGGTGGCCAGCCCGCGGACGCGCTCCTGTTCCTCGCCGCGCGCCGTCAGCATGATGATCGGCAGGGCGCGGGTGGCGTCGCGGGTGCGCAGGCGGCGGCACAGCTCGATGCCCGAGATGCCCGGCAACATCCAGTCGAGCAGCAGGAGGTCGGGCACCGTCTCGCGCAGCCGCGTCTCGGCGTCGTCGCCGCGCTCCACCGTATCGACCGCATAGCCTTCCGCTTCGAGATTGTAGCGGAGCATCAGCGACAGCGGCTCTTCATCTTCGACGATCATCACCTTGGGGGTCATCGCCGCGGCTCCGGGATAGCTGGTTGTTGGCCGGATCAAGTGTCGTTGTACTCAACCGAGGTGAGGCTCGACGTGTCCTGCTTGGGGCGTTCGTCGGCCAGCACCACGCCGGTGATCAGGTAATGCAGCGTCTCGGCGATATTGGTGGCGTGATCGCCGATGCGCTCGAGGTTCTTGGCGCAGAACAGGAGATGCGTGCACATGGTGATGTTGCGCGGGTCCTCCATCATGTAGGTGAGGAGCTCGCGGAAGAGCGAGGTGTAGATCGCATCGATCTCGTTGTCGCGCTCCCACACCGCCAGCGCCGAGGAAAGATCGCGGGCGGCGAAGGCATCGAGGATCGCCTTGAGCTGGGCGAGCGCCATCTCGGCAATGTGCTCGACACCGGCGACCAGGCGCTGCTGGCCGAAATTGGTCTCGATGGCGATGACCCGCTTGGCCGTGTTCTTGGCGAGATCGCCGACGCGCTCGAGATCGTTGGCGATGTGGATCGCCGCCATGATCTCGCGCAGATCGCGCGCCATCGGCTGGCGCCGGGCGATCATCTGGATGGCGGCTTCCTCGATCTGCTGCTGCAGCTTGTCGATGCGCTCGTCGCCGGCGATGACGCGCTGGGCGAGCCCGGCGTCGCGATTGACCAGGGCCGCCACGGAATCGGCGACATACTGCTCGGCAAGGCCGCCCATCTCGGCGATCTTGCGGGCCAGGTCACCCAATTCCTCGTCGAACGAGGCAACGGTGTGTTGTTCCGCCATGGTCGCGCTCTCCGCGTCTCAATCAGCCGAAGCGGCCGGTGATGTAGTCCTGGGTACGCCGGTCGCTCGGCGCCGTGAACATCTTGTTGGTCTCGTCGTATTCGACCAGCTCGCCGAGATACATGAAGGCAGTGTAGTCCGAGACGCGCGCCGCCTGCTGCATATTATGGGTGACGATGGCGATCGTGTACTCGTTCTTCAGCTCGTCGATCAGCTCTTCGATCTTGGCCGTCGAGATGGGATCGAGCGCCGAGGCCGGCTCGTCAAGCAGAACGACCTCGGGCTGGACGGCGACGGTGCGGGCGATGCACAGGCGCTGCTGCTGACCACCGGAGAGGCTGAGGCCGCTCGCACGGAGCTTGTCCTTGACCTCGTCCCACAGCGCCGCCTTGGTGAGTGCCGCCTCGACGCGGTCGCTGAGCTCGGAGCGCGACGGGCGCTCGTAGAGCTGGATGCCGAAGGCGATGTTGTCGAAGATGGTCATCGGAAAGGGCGTCGGCTTCTGGAACACCATGCCGACCTTGGAGCGCAGCAGGTTTACGTCCTGATGCGGATCGAGGATGTTTTCGCCGTCGAGGATGACCTCGCCCTCCGCCCGCTGGTTGGGGTAGAGGTCGTACATGCGGTTGAGCACGCGCAGCAGCGTCGACTTGCCGCAACCGGACGGGCCGATAAAGGCGGTCACGTGGTTCTCGTAGAGCGGCAGGCTGATCGACTTCAGCGCCTGGTTCTTGCCGTAATAGAAGCTCAGGTCGCGCACCACCATCTTCTCGGTCTTCGGCACGCCGACGAGAGCCGCGTCCGGCGCGCGCACCTCGGGCGCGGCCGTCGGGCCGTTGGTCGAACCGCTGGTCGTCAGGGTGGCGTCGCTCATGACTGCTTTCCCATGCTCGAGAGGGCCCGCGCGACGATATTGAGCGCCAGCACGGCGAAGGTGACGATCAGGGCGCCGGTCCAGGCAAGCTGCTGCCAGTCGTCATAGGGCGAAAGCGCAAACTGGAAGATGGTCACCGGCAGGCTGGCCATCGGCGCGTTGACGTCGAGGCTCCAGAACTGGTTGTTGAGCGCCGTGAACAGCAGCGGCGCGGTCTCGCCGGTGATGCGCGCAATCGCCAGCAGTACGCCGGTGACGATGCCGGCGCGGGCGGCGCGATAGGAGACGTCGGCGATCAGCTTCCAGCGCGGCGAGCCGAGGCCGGAGGCGGCCTCGCGCAGGGAGTCGGGCACCAGCAGCAGCATGTCCTCGGTGGTGCGGATGACCACCGGCAGCACCAGGATGGCGAGCGCAATGCCGCCAGCCCAGGCCGAGAAATGGCCGACGCGCGCCACCGTGATCTCATAGACGAACAGGCCGATGACGATCGACGGCGCCGAGAGCAGGATGTCGTTGACGAAGCGCACGACCGAGGTGAGGCGCGAATGGCGGCCGTATTCGGCCATGTAGGTACCGGCGAGGATGCCGATCGGCGTGCCGATGACGACGCCCATGACGGTGAGGATCAGGCTACCGACGATGGCATTGGCGAGACCGCCGGCACCTGCGACACCGCCGGAACCACCTGGCGGCGGCGTGCTGGCGGTGAAGACTTCGAAGGACAATCCGGCGACGCCGTTCCACAAGAGGGTCGCCAGGATGATGACCAGCCACATGGCGCCGAACAGGGTGGCAAATATCGACAGCGTCATGGTCAGGGTGTTGCGCCGGCGGCGGCGATTATAGCGGGCCATCGACTTCATGTGCCGAGGCTCCTCTCGATCCGCATGAGCATGATGCGGGCGGCCGCCAGGACGACGAATGTGATGACGAACAGGATGAGCGCTATGGCGATCAGCGACGACGTATAGATGTCGCCGACCGCCTCGGTGAATTCGTTGGCGATCGAAGCCGAAATGGTGGTGCCCGGCGCCAGGATCGAGGCCGAGACGCGGTGGGCGTTGCCGATGACGAAGGTGACCGCCATGGTCTCGCCGAGGGCGCGGCCGAGGCCGAGCATGACGCCGCCGATGACGCCGACGCGGGTGTAGGGCAGCACCACCTTGCGGACGACCTCCCAGGTCGTGCAGCCGACGCCGTAGGCGGCCTCCTTGAGCACCGGCGGGACGGTGAGGAACACGTCACGGGTGATGGCGGTGATGAAGGGCAGCACCATGATCGCCAGGATCAGCCCGGCGGTGAACACGCCGATGCCGTAGGGCGGGCCGGCGAAGAGCGCGCCGATCACCGGCACGGTGCCGATCGTGTCGATGAGGAACGGCTGCAGGGTCTGCTGCAGGAAGGGGGCAAAGACGAACAGGCCCCAGATGCCGTAGATGATCGACGGGATGCCGGCGAGCAGCTCGATGGCGATGCCGATCGGCCGGCGCAGCGGATAGGGGCAGAGCTCGGTCAGGAAAATGGCGATGCCAAACGAGACCGGGATGCCGATCACCATGGCAATGATCGAGGTGACGATGGTGCCGTACATCGGCGCGATGGCGCCAAACTTTTCGGTGACCGGATTCCACGACTGAGTGGTGAGGAAGCCGAGGCCGAACTTCTCGAAGGCCGGCATCGAACCGATAACCAGCGACAGAATGACGCCGCCGAGCAAGACCAGGACAAGAATCGCGGCAACGAACGTCGCCGTCCGGAACGTGCTTTCGCCGATCTTGAAGCGGCGCAGAGCCCGAAGGCGGTTTTCATCAATACCGCTGACTGCGTTTGGGCTGCTCAACGCCACCTCGACCATTCGAATCTCCGGCGGGTTCATAGTCTAGACGCGGGAAATGGCAAATCGGGCCGAAACATCGGGTTTTCCCACAAGGACCTGCGGCGACCGTGCACGCCACCCGGGAAAGGCGGCGCGCACGAGCAGGCGACTACATTGCCGCGTAGATGGCCTTGCCGTCGGAGCCGACGATGTCCTTGGCCCACATCGCCTCGACGCTCTTCACGACGCTTTCGGGCATCGGGATGTAGATGAGCTCCTTGGCCATGTCGTCGCCCTTGGCATAGGCCCAGCTGAAGAACTTCAGAGCCGCGGCGGAAGCGGTATCATCGGCCGGCTTCTTGTACATGAGGATGAAGGTGGCGGCGGTCATCGGCCAAGAGGTGGCGCCGGGCTGATTGGCCAGGATCACGCCGTAGCCGGGCTTGCTGTTCCAATCGGCGTTGGCGGCCGCAGCAGCAAAAGCGTCGGCGGTCGGCTCAACCTGCTTGCCGTCCTTGTTGACCATGCCGGTGTAGGTCATCTTGTTCTGCATGGCATAGGCATATTCGACGTAGCCGATCGAACCCTTGGTGTTCTGGACGTTGTTGGCCACACCCTCGTTGCCCTTGGCGCCGATGCCGACCGGCCACTCGACCGAGGTCGCCACGCCGATATTCGACTTCCAGTCGGCGCTGACGTCGGCAAGATAGTAGCTGAAGTTGAAGGTGGTGCCCGACCCGTCCGAACGATGGACGACGGCAATCGCCGAGGACGGCAGCTTGACGCCGGGGTTGAGCTTGGCAAGCGCCGGGTCATCCCACTTGGTGATCTTGCCCATGAAGATGTCGGCCAGGGTGGTGCCGTCGATGTAGAGCTCGCCCGGCTTGATGCCTTCGAGATTGACGACCGGGACGATGCCGCCCATGACCATCGGCCACTGGGCCAGACCGTACTTGTCGAGCACGTCGGCACCCAGCGGCGCGTCGGAGGCGCCGAAGGTCACCGTCTTGGCTTCGATCTGCTTGATGCCGCCGCCGGAGCCGATGGACTGATAGTTCAGCCCGATGCCGGTCTCGGCCTTATAGGCATCGGCCCACTTGGCGTAAATCGGATAGGGGAACGTAGCGCCGGCGCCCGAGATGTCGGCAGCGCTGGCGACGGACGCCGAAAGCGCGGCGGCAACGAAGCCGGCCGCGATGGCGAGGTTGACGTGTTTCACCTGGCCTCTCCCTGTTGGAGGTTTGGGGGGACGAACGTAAACACGGGCTAGCCATTTGCGGCCCGTGTGCGGCGGACCCTAGTCAGACCCCACGAATGTCCTATGACGTTTGTGTGACGCTTTTACGACAGGCTATGTGTCTGTCTTTATTGCGTTTTCTGGTCGCCATCGACGTCCGCCGAAGAGGCGGCGGGAGGGAAGGTAACAGTGAAACTGGCGCCTTCGCCGAGCTTGCTGTCGATGGTCATGCGGGCCCGGTGGCGGGCGAGGATATGCTTGACGATGGCCAGCCCCAGGCCGGTGCCACGATGGCGCCGGCTGTCCTCGACATTGACGCGGTAGAAGCGCTCGGTCAGCCGCGGAACGTGCTCCTCGGGAATGCCGGCGCCGAAATCGCGCACGACGACGCTGGGCCCCAGCCCCGTCTCCGCCGGCGCCAGGGTGACCAGCACCCGCTTGCCCGACTGGCCGTATTTGCAGGCGTTCTCGATGAGGTTCTCGAAGACCTGGATGAGTTCGTCGCGGTCGGCGACAAGCGCCACCGGCGCATCGGGCAGCACCGTCTCGATGGTAACGCCGAGCTCCTGGGCGAGCGGCTCGAGCGCGTCGCTGACGTGGCGGATCACGGCGGCGAGGTCGACATGGTTGACCGGGCGGACATGCGCCTTCATCTCGATGCGGCTGAGCGACATGAGGTCATCGATCAGGCGGCTCATGCGGCCCGCCTGATCGTGCATGATCTGAAGGAAGCGTTCGCGCGCCGCCGGGTCGTCGCGAGCCGGACCCTGCAGGGTTTCGATGAAGCCGGTGAGCGAGGCCAGCGGCGTGCGCAGCTCGTGCGAAGCGTTGGCGACGAAATCGACGCGGATGCGGTCGGTGCGGCGGCGCTCGCTGAGATCGTCGAGGATGAGGACGATGAACTCACCGCCCGGCTGGTGCGGCGCGGAAAGGTCGGCGAACCAGGCGGCGAACCAGCGCTCGGTGGGGATGCGCTCGGCGAACTCGACCCGCTCCGGCGGACCGCCGTCGGCTACCCGGTGAAAGGCGGCGACCAGATCCGGATTGCGCATGCGGAAGGTCAGCGACTGGCCGGAGCGGACGGCGAAGGCTTCGACGGCGCGCTCGTTGGCGTAGCGGACGATGCCGCGCCGGTCGAGGACGAAGCAGGGCGTGGGGAGCGCATCGGCGAAGGCCTGGACGCCGCCTTCGAGCGCGATGGGCACGGCCGAGCGGCTTGCTGCGGGACGGCGCTCTGCCCGGCGGGCACGCGGCATGATGGCGACGAACACGAGCAGCGCGGCAAAGATCACCCCGGCGGGCAATGGTGCCACGACGGTGGCCACAACCAGCACGAGAAGCAGGATGCCAACCGCCGCAATCAGCCAGCGGCCTTCCGACAGCCGGCCGACGATCCCGGTCAAGACCTGGTCCGAGGCCCTGCCCTGCGGATTGGCGGCAACCATTTCCGGCGATCCTGTTTGCTCAAGGCCCGCGTCAGGCCCCATGAATCAGCAGCGAATCGCGGCCGTGGCGTCCGGCCGACAGTGAGCGATATAAGGTCTTCAGGGGCACAGCGGCAAGCCGCAGCAAGATCGGGAACCTGAGCGATGGCGAAGAACCACAAAGCCGGCAAAGGAAGAAAGGCAAAAGAGAAGAAAACCGACGAAATTCCCTCGGTCATCGTCCCCGACATGGATGCGAAAGTCCTTACCACCAGCCACGGCAGCTTCGACCTGGAGAATCCGGTGCTGCCCGACTGGGTCGAGGAGCGGGCGCTCGCCTCCGGCGGCTTCCCTTATGACGACACAATCAAGGACAAGCATTACGAGGAGAAACTGACCCTTCTGCAGATCGAGCTGGTCAAGCTGCAACGCCATATCAACGAAACCGGTGCCCGCCTGGTGGTCGTCTTCGAGGGACGCGACGCCGCAGGCAAAGGGGGCTCGATCTTCACCATGCGGCAATACATGAACCCGCGCACCGCCCGCGTCGTGGCGCTCCCCAAGCCAACGGAAAAAGAAGTCGGCCAATGGTATTTTCAGCGCTATACGGAGCACCTCCCGACGGCCGGCGAGTTGGTGCTCTTCGACCGGTCCTGGTACAACCGGGCGGGTGTCGAGAAGGTCATGGGATTCTGCACTGGCGAGGAGACGGCGGAATTCCTGAAACAAGCGCCGGCGTTCGAGAAGATGCTGATCAACGGTGGCATTGTTCTTTTCAAGTTCTGGCTCAATATTGGCCGGGAGATGCAGCTCAAGCGTTTCCACGAGCGGCGGCACAATCCGCTCAAGATCTGGAAACTGTCGCCGGTGGACTATGCCGCACTGGAAAAATGGGGCGACTACAGCAAGGCGCGCGATGCGATTCTGGCAGCAACGCACAACAAGGCGACGCCGTGGACGGTGGTCCACGCCAACGACAAGAAGCGGGCGCGGCTGGCCGTCATCGGCCACGTGCTCTCCGCCTTCCGCTATCCCGGCCGGGTCGACAGCCTGGTGCGCAAGACCGACCCGCTGATCCTGGGCGGGCCCGAGCTGATCACGGACTGAGCCGCGGAGCGCAATGAGCGACTTCTACTCCATTCTCAGAAAGTCGATCCTCGACCGCGGCATCGTCGATAGCCGCGAGCGCAATGCGATCTACGCCCAGGCGCGGCGCGCCATGATCCGGCGGCTGTGGACCTTCGACCCGCCGCTCGACGAGGACGAGGTGGAGCGGCGGGTCGCGGCGTTCGACGTGGCGGTGAGCGACATCGAGGCGGACGTCATGGCCGCCTTCTCCGATCCCGCCGACGTGCCGGCGGCTGCGGACGACTATGCACCGCCGCGGGTGGAGCCTCGCCGTGCCCCCGCGCCGCGGGCGGAGCCCCGCCGTGCCGCCGCGCCGCGGGTCGAGCCCCGCTATCCGCCTGAGCCGCGGGGCGAGCCGCGCTATCCGCCCGCGCCGCGGGCCGAGCCGCGCTATCCCCCCGATCCGCGGGCGGAGTCTCGCACCGTCGCCGATCAGCGGAGAGAGCCGCGCTATGCCCCCGACGCGCGGGTTGAGCCCCGCTACGCCGCCGACGAGCGGGCGGCAGATTATGACGAGGAGGAAGATCTCTACCCGGCGGATCCTTATGGAGAGGATCGCCATCCGGCGGACCCCTATGCCCAGGACCTCTACCCGGCGGATGCCGAGGACGACCACCCTGCGCCCCCCTATGCCGAAGACGGCTACGAGGCCGACGATCGCGACCCCGACGATCGCGACCCGGACTACCGGGAGCCGCGCTACCGCGAGCCGGATTACAGCGAGCCCGATTATCACGAGCCGGCCCATCGCGAACCGCCCCGTCGCGAACCGGAGGCGCCCCCGCCCGCCTATTCGCGGCGGCTGCCGGCGCTGATCGATCCGGTCGCCTTTGGCCGGCAGGTGCGCGAAGCCGGGCTGGTCCGTTATCACGAGGAGGCACGGCGGCTCGATCGCGCACGCGAGGAGCCGCCCTACGATCCCGACTATGATGACGCGCCCTATGTCGAGCCCGAGGTCGACGAACCGCCGCGGGGGCGGCGGGGGCGCACGCCGGAACGCCGCCGGCTGCCCGAACCGCCTGTCGATCCCTATGAAGACGAGCCGGGTTATGGCGAACCGGCGGCGCTGCGCCGGCAACGCCAGCGAAACGAGCGCTGGGGCGAGGACAGCCCGCGCCGCGAGCCACGCGACCGACCGGAGCCGCGGCCGGCGCCGAAAGTATCCTCGAAGAAGCGTGTCGGGCCGGACGACGAGGCGCCGCGGCAGCGCAAGCGGCAGCGGGAAAGACAGCGACCGCCGCTGCGCGAGCGCGACAAGATCTTCATGCTGCTCGGCGCCATCGGCGTCTGTGTGCTGGTGCTCGGCGGAATCGGCGTCTACCTGCTGGCGCCGCAGAACAGCGGCGCGACGGTCGACATCGACAAGCAACGTGAGGTGAGCGACGCGGCAACGGCCGTGCGGCTGGCCTCCGCGGCAATGAAGATCGACCAGACCTACATGCTCTTCGACGGGAGCGACCCGACCGTCTTCGAGACCTCGCCGGACAATCCGGTCCATTTCGACGCCGCCGCGGGGACGGTGCGCATCTCCTCGTCGACGGGATCGGCGGGAGTGAAGGCACTGATCGGCCCGGGCCTGGCGACGCGGCTGGCAGGGCAGCAGGTGCGCGTCACCATCGTGGCCCGCTCGGCCAAGGACGCCGGCGCCGCCAGCATGCGCTTCGCCTATCAGAGCGGCGTGGCCATCAGCCACTGGCAGACCGCCAACCTTGGCCCGGATTTCCAGGCGGTAGCGCTGACCTGGCGGGTGCCGTCCATGCAGACCAGCCGCACCGGTGACCTGCTCCTGATCCAGCCGGGCGTGCCCGGCGACGGCACCGGCGCCGACATCAAGTCGATCAAGATCGACATCCTGGCGGGCTAGTGAATTGAACCTGACACTTGATACCCCCAGCCGTGGTGCCTCCTTGCGCCCACTGTCTGACTCACGCGGCTTCTCGCGATGTCCGGAGACCAGTTGACTGAAGTCGTTGGCGCAGTTGTCCGTGCGCGAGGCCGGATCTTGCTCGGCTTGCGCGCCAGCCACCGCCGATCCTGTGCAAACTGCTGGGATGTGATCGGCGGTCATGTCAGGCCAGGCGAAACACCGATCGATGCATTGGCTCGCGAACTGAAAGAAGAGATCGATGTCGCGTCAATCGTACCAAGACCAATAGAGGTTTTGGATTTCGATGATGCCGCCGATGGCCGGTCGCGACTTCATCTCTTCCTGGTCGAACAATGGCTTGGGGCGCCTTCGCTGGCGAACGAGGAGCACACAGAACTCCGCTGGTTCGATCCGAGCGAAGCCGCTTTGCTGCCCAATCTCGCTCTGCCTCAGTATCGAGCCCTCTTCTCAAGTCTCGACACGTGAGGGAATCGCACTCGGACCCAAGCGCGTGGCCGTCGCCGTTTCTTTCGCCGCCTAGTGCTTGCCGAGATAGCCGCCGGCGGTGAGGCGGGCGATGATGCGGTCGGCGAGCGCCTCGGCGCTGTCACTGGTGGTGTCGAGATGCAGATCGGGGGATAGCGGCGGCTCGTAGGGCGAATCGATGCCGGTGAAATGCTGGATCTGGCCGGCGCGCGCCTTGGCGTAGAGGCCCTTGGTGTCGCGGGCCTCGACCACCTCCAGCGGCGCATCGACATGGATCTCGAGGAACTCGTCGGCGCCGACCAGCTCGCGCGCCATGCGCCGCTCCGAGCGGAAGGGCGAGATGAACGAGACCAGCACGATCAGCCCGGCATCGACGAACAGTTTCGCCGTCTCGGCGACGCGGCGGATGTTCTCGACGCGGTCGGCGTCGGTGAAGCCGAGGTCGCGGTTGAGGCCGTGGCGGATGTTGTCGCCGTCGAGCAGATAGGTGTGGCGGCCGGCGAGCGTCAGCTTCTTCTCGACCAGATTGGCGATCGTCGACTTGCCGGCGCCGGAGAGGCCGGTGAACCACAGAATCACCGGCTTCTGGCCGAGCCCCTCGGCGCGCACCTGCTTGTTCACGTCGAGCGCCTGCCAATGGACATTGGTGGCGCGGCGGAGCCCGAAGTGGATCATGCCGGCAGCGACCGTGGCATTGGAATAGCGGTCGATGAGGATGAACGAGCCGGTCAGGCGGTTGTCCTCATAGCGATCGAAGGCGATCGGCTCGGACAGCGACAGGTTGGCGAGGCCGATGTCGTTGAGGGTCAGCGTCTTGGCGGCAAGCGGCTTGAAGCTGTCGACGTCGACCCGGTGCTTGAGTTCGCTCACCGAGGCGCCGACCGTACGCGCCCCGGCCTTGAGCAGATAGGAACGGCCGGGCAGCAGCGGCTCCTCGGCCATCCAGATGAGATGGGCGGAAATCTGGTCGGACATCTCCGGCCGATGTTCGGGCGCCGACAGGACGTCGCCGCGGCTGATGTCGATCTCGATGTCGGTGGTGACGGTGAGCGCATCGCCGGCGGCGGCCTCGCCGCGATCGCCGTCCATGGTGACCAGGCGGGCGATCTTGGCGGCCTGGCCGGTGCGCGCGACCACGATCGGGTCGCCGGGGCGGACGGTGCCGGAGGCGACCGTGCCGGCATAGCCGCGGAAGCCGGCGTTCGGCCGGTTGACCCATTGCACCGGCAGGCGGAAGGGCCGTTCGGCGGCGCCCTCGGACACCTCGATCTGCTCGAGATGGGCGAGCAGAGTCGGCCCGCCGTACCATGGCGTGCGCGGGCTCGGCGCAATCACGTTGTCGCCATGGCGGGCCGAGAGCGGGATCGTCACCAGCGTCGCGAAGCCGAGCGGCTGGGCGAACTCGGCGAATTCATTGCGGATATCGACGAAGCGCTCCTCGTCGAAATCGATGAGGTCGATCTTGTTCACGGCCAGGACGACATGGCGGATGCCGAGCAGCGAGGCGATGTAGGCATGGCGGCGGGTCTGGGTGAGGATGCCGTTCTTGGCATCGACCAGGAGGACGGCGAGGTCCGATGTCGAGGCGCCGGTCGCCATGTTGCGGGTGTACTGGACGTGGCCGGGGGTGTCGGCAACGATGAAGCGGCGCTGCTCGGTGGCGAAATAGCGATAGGCAACGTCGATGGTGATGCCCTGCTCGCGCTCGGCGGCCAGGCCGTCGACGATGAGGGCGTAGTCGATCTCATCGCCGGTGGTGCCGAAGCGCTCCGAATCGGCAACCAGTGCCGCCAGCTGGTCCTCGAAGAGCAGCTTGGAATCGTGCAGCAGACGGCCGATAAGCGTCGATTTGCCATCATCGACGCTGCCGCAGGTGAGGAAGCGCAACAGGCCCTTGTCGCCATCGGCGGCAAGGAACGCGGCGAGCGCGGCGCTCTCGGCGGGCTTGTCCATCAGAAATAGCCCTCGCGCTTCTTCTGCTCCATGGCGGCGGACTGGTCGAAATCGATCAGCCGGCCCTGGCGCTCGGAGGTGCGCGCGACCAGCATCTCGGCGACGATCGCCTCAAGCGTCTCGGCCTCCGATTCGATGGCGGCGGTCAGCGGGTAGCAGCCGAGCGTGCGGAAGCGGACCTTGCGCGTCTCGGGCACCTCGCCCGGCTCCAGGCGCATGCGCTCGTCGTCGACCATGATCCACTGACCCGAGCGGCTGACCACCGGCCGGGGTGCTGCGAAATAGAGCGGCACGATCTCGATCTGCTCGGTCATGATGTATTGCCAGACGTCGAGCTCGGTCCAGTTCGACAGCGGGAAGACGCGGATCGATTCACCGGCCTTCACCCGCGTGTTGTAGAGAGACCAGAGTTCGGGGCGCTGGTTCTTGGGGTCCCAGGCGTGACTCACCGAGCGGAAGGAGAAGATGCGCTCCTTGGCGCGGCTCTTCTCCTCGTCGCGGCGGGCACCGCCGAAGGCGGCATCGAAGCGGCCGGCGGTCAGCGCCTGCTTGAGCGCCTCGGTCTTCATCACCTGGGTGTAGTGCTGCGAGCCGTGGTCGAAGGGGTTGATGCCGGCCGCCTTGCCCTCCTGGTTGGTGTGGACACGGAGGTCGAGGCCGTACTTCCTGGCGGTGCGATCGCGGAAGGCGATCATGTCGCGGAACTTCCAGGTGGTGTCGATATGGAGCAGCGGGAACGGCGGCGGCGCCGGGTAGAACGCCTTCAGCGCCAGATGCAGCATCACCGAGGAATCCTTGCCGATCGAATAGAGCATGACCGGCCGCTCGAAGGTGGCGACCACCTCGCGCATGATGAAGATCGCTTCGGCCTCGAGGCGTTTCAGGTGGGACTGGCGGGCACTCATTGCGTTGCGGCTTCCTGGCTCCTGGATGCGCGGACCCTAGCCATCGGCAGGGGGCGCCGCCAAGCATGAAGCAGCCAATCTTTAGCGCAAGGGCCGGGTGATTTGGCGCGAAACTGCGCCATCGCGGAATGGGTTTGCCGGCGCTTGGATCGCCCCCCACCCACCATGCTTCGCCTGCGGCTCGCATGGTCCCCCCTCCCCGCGCTCGCGCGGGGGAGGGATTGGAGCGCGGCGGCTTAGCCGGATTCGGGCAACGGCGTGATGCTGCCGGCGGCTATGAACCAGGGATTCTTGTAGGCGTCCGCCCCTGCCGCGTCCTTCGGCCCGTAGGTGAACGGCTTGCCGTCGAGGGTGACCATGGTGCCCCCGGCAGCGCGCAGGATGGCGTCCCCAGCGGCCGTATCCCACTGCATGGTGGTGCCCATGCGCGGGTATAGGTCGGCCTTGCCGCTGGCGACCACGCAGAATTTCATGGAGGAACCCGCCGAGACCAGCTTGTCGACCGCGTAGCGGCGGATATAGGCATCGGTCTCGGCCGTGCGGTGCGAGCGGCTGGCGACCACGGCAATGCCGCCGTCGGGGGCGGGGCGCACGCCGATCGGCCGGCGTTCCGTCACGGCGCCGTCCACCACCAGAGCGCGCCAGGCGCCGGCGCCGACCACACCCCAGAAGAGCTTGCCGGTCTCCGGCAGCAGGATGACACCGAGGGCCGGTGATGCATCGCGGATCAGGCCGATATTGACGGTGAAATCGTTGCCGCCCTTGACGAATTCCTTGGTGCCGTCGAGCGGGTCGACCAGGAAGAAGGCGTCGCCGGTTTCCGGCAGGCGACCCTCGTAGGCGGCCTCCTCGGCGATCACCGGCACACCGGGGGCGAGTTCGCCAAGCGCGGCGGAGATCACCGCTTCGGCGGCCCGATCGGCCTCGGTAACGGGAGAAGCATCGGCCTTCCATTCGACCTTGGTGCCGGCACGGCGGACCGCAAGGATCGCTGCGCCGGCTTCAATGGCGACCGGCAGCAGGGCTTCGGCGAGTTCGATATCGACGGGAAGATCGGGGCGCGGGCTCATGGGCCCTGTCTAGACGAATGTCGCGACGGGGCAAGTGCGCCGAGGAGCGGTGCCAGAAAAGCGGTGCCGGAAAAAGTGCGGGGCCCGCCTGTGGCGGGCCCCAGTCGGTCTGCTCATGTGGCGGTTCAGGCCGCCATCATCTCTCCCGGATCGGTGAAGTCGAGCGACAGGCTCTCGGCCACGGCGCGATGGGTGATGCGGCCGCGGTGGACATTGAGGCCGTCTCTGAGATGCGGGTCGCGGGCGAGCGCCGCCAGACCGTGGTCGGCAAGCGCCAGGCCGAAGGGCAGCGTGGCATGGTTGAGCGCGTGGCTGGAGGTCAGCGGCACGGCGCCCGGCATGTTGGCGACGCAGTAATGCACAACGCCGTCGACGACGAAGGTGGGATGCTCGTGGGTGGTTGGACGCGAGGTCTCGAAGCAGCCGCCCTGGTCGATGGCAACGTCGACGAGCACGGCACCGGGCTTCATCAGGCCAAGCATCTTGCGGGTGACGAGCTTGGGCGCGGCGGCGCCGGGCACCAGAACGGCGCCGATGACCGCATCGGCCGAGGCGATCTCCTCGGCCACCGCCTCGCGGGTGGAATAGCGGGTGACGATGCGGCCGGCGAAGAGGTCGTCAAGTTCGCGCAGGCGGGGCAGCGACCTGTCGAGGATCGAAACGGCAGCGCCGAGGCCGGTGGCCATGCGTGCGGCATGGGTGCCGACAACACCGCCGCCGAGGACGACGACCTTGGCGGGGGCAACGCCGGGAACGCCGCCGAGCAGGATGCCGCGGCCGCCATTGGGCTTCTGCAGCGCGGTGGCGGCGGCCTGGATCGACAGGCGGCCGGCGACCTCGCTCATCGGGGCGAGCAGCGGCAGGTGGCCGTGGGCGTCGGTAACCGTCTCATAGGCGATGGCCGTGACGCCGGAATCGATCAGCCCCTTGGTCTGGGCGGTGTCGGCGGCCAGATGCAGATAGGTGAAGAGGATCTGGCCGGGGCGCAGTTGAACCCATTCGCTGGGCTGCGGCTCCTTGACCTTGACCACCATCTCGGACTTGGCGAAGACCGCCGCCGCATCGGGCGCGATATCGGCACCGGCGCTGCGATAGTCGGCGTCGCTGGCGCTGATGCCGGCCCCGGCGCCGGTCTCGATCAGGACGCGATGGCCATGGGCAACATATTCGCCGACCGCGGCCGGCGTGAGGCCGACGCGGAATTCGCTCGGCTTGATTTCCCTGGTGACGCCTACGAGCATGGTGGGATCCCCCTCCAATGAGAGCTATTCAAGTTATATACTGCAAATTTATCGCGTTTTCCGTGCATTCTTGCTTGCTGAGGCCGGTAATGTGCACATAATCGCGGAATTCAACGTATAGACAGGTGATTTCGTGCAACTCGATGGTTTCGACCGCAAGATCGTCTCGGTGCTGGCCGCCGACGGGCGCATGACGACGGTGCAACTGGCCGCACGGGTGGGCCTGTCGCCATCGGCCTGCACGCGCCGCCTGCAGGCGCTGGAGGCGGCCGGCGTGATCGCCGGCTATCGTGCCATCGTCGACGCGGCAGCCGTCGGGCTCGGCATCACCGCCTTCGTCGAGATCACGCTCGACCGGCAGAACGACGAGGCGCTGCGCGACTTCGAGCGGGTGCTGGCGGAATGCCCCAACGTGCTCTCCTGCCACCTGATGTCGGGCGCCAGCGACTATCTCATCCGCGTGGCGGCACGCGACCTCTCCGATTTCGAGCACCTGCATTCGACGGTGTTCGGCCACCTGCCGGGCGTGGCGCGTATCGAATCGAAGTTCGCGCTGCGCGAAGCGATCGACCGGCCGCTGGTGCCGATCGGATGATCCGGCCTTCCCGATGAAGACCTATGACGTCATCATCGTCGGCGGGGCGGTGCACGGCGCCTCGCTCGCCTATCACCTGGCGGCCGATGCTGCGTTCGACGGCAGCGTGCTCCTCATCGAAAAGGACCCGAGCTTCACCTTCGCGGCGACCACGCTCTCGGCCGGCTCGATCCGCCAGCAGTTCTCGTCGGCCGTCAACATCGCCATCTCGCTCCATGGCATCGACTTCCTGCGCACGGTCGGCGACCGGCTGGAGGTGGACGGCGAGCGGCCAGACATCGGGCTGGCGGAAGGTGGCTATCTGTTCCTCGCCACCGAAGCCGGCGCGGCAACGCCCAAGCGCAATCACGCCCTGCAAACCGAAATGGGCGCCGACATTGTCCACCTCGATCCGGGGGCGCTCACGGCGCGCTTCCCCTATCTCGACACGACGGACATCGCCGCCGGCACCTGGGGGCGGAGCGGCGAAGGCTGGTTCGACGGCTATACGCTGATGCAGGCGCTGCGGCGCAAGGCGCGGGCGCTCGGAGCCCACATGCTGACCGGCGAGGTGGCGACGGTCGAGCCCGCGGGCGGACGGGCGACCGGCGTGCGACTGGTCGACGGCAGGTTCATCGCGGCCGGTGCGGTGGTGCTCGCGGCCGGCACCGGCACGCCGCATCTCGCTGCACGGGCCGGTGTGGCGCTGCCGGTCGAGGCGCGCAAGCGCCTCGTCTTCACCTTCGCCTGCCGTGAACCACTGCCGGACTTTCCGCTCCTCATCGACCCCTCCGGCGCCTATGTGCGGCCGGAAGGCGGCGTCTATCTCTCAGGCATGGCGCCGCCGGAGGAGGACGACCCGCCGGCAACTGATTTTGCCGTCGACCATGCCTTCTTCGAGGAAACGATCTGGCCGATTCTTGCCGCCCGCGTGCCGGCCTTCGAGGCGATCAAGCCCGGGCGCGCCTGGGCAGGCCATTACGATTTCAACACCTTCGACCAGAACGGCATCGTCGGCGCCCTGCCCGGCTTCGCCAATCTCTTCGTGGCGACGGGCTTTTCCGGCCACGGCCTGCAACAGGCGCCGGCGGTCGGGCACGGGCTCGCCGAGCTGATCGTCCACGGCCGCTACCAGAGCCTCGACCTGACGCCGCTCGGCTTCACCCGGATCAGCGAGGGCCGGCCGCTCACCGAGGAGAACGTGGTGTAGGCACACCGCAACTTGCTTCACCGCCTCGACACCGTACAATTTTGCCGTCCATGCGAGGCCTTTGCGGCGAGACTGCCGGTCGGGCGGCGCGAACGGGCGTGGAGGCCGTTCGCACCATAGGGGGAATCATGTTCGTGCGATTTAGTTCCGTTCTGGTGCTTCTTCTTCTCTTGAGCGCGGTCTCAGGCGCCGCATCGCTGCCGCGTGGCTTTTCGCCGAGCCAATTCAATGGCTCGGGCAAGCCGGTCGTGAAGGATGGCGTGGTTACATTTCAGATTTTCGATCAGCAGTGCGGCCACCGGAACTATGACGACAACCGCGGCGAGAGCGATTGCACCAACGGGAACATTCGCTCGGCGGCCGACTACGCGCCCGACGCGAGGATTGGACAGACACTGGATTATCGCTTCGACATCCAGGTCGAATCCGATTTCGCCTATCAGGGCTATAGCAACGATCACGCCGCCGGTTTCTATCCGAACCAATGGGATAGCCGACTGCGCATTGCCAGCTGGGAAGGCCCCCTGCTTCACAACTTCCTCTACATGATCAAGGCCGACGCCAAGAACGGCATCAGCTTCCTCGCCAGGCCATGCCAGACGCCCGATCATTTCGGGAGCTGGGTCACGTTCTCAATGAAGATCCGGTGGGCGGCCGACAACACCGGCTGGATCAAGGTGACCTGCAACGACCGGATCGTGTACGCGGACGAGGGCGTGGCCACCGACCAGTCGCCGCATTGCTTCATCACCAACGTCTGCGAGCCGGACATCGTCAAACACCCCAAGAGCATCCACCTCGTCTTGGGCCCGGTGATGGCCGGGTTTGGCTACGAATGGAAGAAATACGGCAAACCATCGCCTTTCACCGCGATCCAGAAAGATGGAATCACGGTTCGATTCCGCAACATCTCGATATCCAGCAAGGCCGAACTGTACGTACCGGCCGAAAGATCGGTCATGCAGCGGCTTCAGCAAAGGCTGACCGAGCTCGGCTGCGATCCGGGGCCGGCCGACGGCGTGGCCCGTCAGCAGACGAGAGAAACGGCCTTGTCCTGCCGGAAATTCCCGGACGGGGTTCTGCCCGGCAAATTGACCGTCGAAACGGTGAAAGCCTTTCTTGATGCCTATGATGGGGCGGGTGTCGCCGATCTGCCCAAGGGCGGAATTGACGTGCCGAAGGCAGGTGTCGCGGTTCTGATCAACGAAATACAATCCGTGCGGCGAGGCGCCGACATCAATGCGGAATCGTATATTCGCGTCAGCGGCAAGGGGGTGAACGCGCCGCTCCATTTTGGCGTGAAGGGGCTGCTCACCAAGCAAGACGCCGCGCGGCTGGAACTCCTGCTGGACCTCAAGCTCAACCGGAACGTGGAGAGGTCCCTCGGCGCTTGCGGCGTCGAGTATGACAATCTGAAGCGCGGCGCTTACAAGACCGAGATAACCATCAACAGGGTGACGCTGAGAATGCGGCGGCAGGGCACGAGCTTCGCCTTCCCGGCGGCCGACTGCATGATGGCGGCCCTGCCCAAACGGGAGCGCGCCAAGGCGCAATTCCTGCTGTCGCATTTCCGGGACATCGCCATCGCCATGGTAAGGCAGGGCCGGTTGCCGGATATTCACCACAATGGCGTGGAAACCTTCTTCAGGCGCGTCGCTCTCGGCGAGGTCGCGATCGTCCCGTGATTCACGGGGGCGGGGCACGCGATGTCCTGTAGACCTTGAATCGCAACCGTGGTCCCGCTGCCGGGATCGCGTTCGGATGCCCTGAAACGAAGCGGGCGCCCGAAGGCGCCCGCTGGCATGCTTGTGATCCCGGAAACCGGTTCGGCTACTGGGCCTTCAGGCCGGCGGCGTCGGTGACCGCGTGGGTCCAGGCGCCTTCCGGCTTCTTGGAGATGATCTTCTGGTCGAGCAGCGCCTGCTCGGTGCGCTGATAGGCGGCCTCGTTGAGCACGCCGTTGCCGCCGGCGGTCAGCTTGGCGACCTCACCCATCATGTAGATCTGGTGGTTGAGGTCCTGGCCGCCATTGTCGACGACGATCTGGGCCGACTCTTCCGGGTGGGCCAGAGCGTAGTCCCAGCCCTTCATCGACGCCTTCACGAAGCGGACCATCTTGTCGAAGAAGGCCTTGTCGGCAAGCTGGTCCTGGAGAACGTAAAGGCCGTCCTCGAGCAGATCGACGCCCATGGCCGAGTAGTTGAAGACGGTCAGGTCTTCCGGCTTGAAGCCGGCGTCGAGAACCTGGCCGTATTCGTTGTAGGTCATGACCGAGATGCAGTCTGCCTGCTTCTGGATGAGCGGCTGCACGTCGAAGCTCTGCTTCAACACGGTGACGCCATCGGGGCCGCCATCGGTGGACAGGCCGAGCTTGTGCATCCAGGCATAGAACGGATACTCGTTGCCGAAGAACCAGACGCCGAGTGTCTTGCCCTTGAAGTCGGCGGGCGTCTTGATGCCGGTATATTTCGGGCAGACCAGCTCCATGCCGGCCTTGGTGAAGGGCTGGGCGATATTGACCAGCATGGTGCCCTTCTCGCGCGCCGCCAGCGCGCCGCCCATCCAGTCGACGATGACATCGGCGCCGCCGCCGGCAATCACCGTCTCCGGCGCGATGTCCGGGCCGCCCGGCTTGATGGTGACGTCGAGACCTTCATCCGAGTAGAAGCCCTTGTCCTTGGCGACGTAGTAGCCGCCGAACTGGGCCTGGGTCACCCATTTCAGCTGCAGCGTCACCGAGTCGGCGGAAAAGGCCGGTCCGGTCGCCAGTACGACGGCAGCAGCGAATACTCCCAACGCTAACTTCTTCATGCGCCTCTCCATTCAGGTTTGACGGAACGATGGATGCCAGAACGTTGCGGCACGCTCGATGAGCGAGACGATGCCGTAGAACGCGGAGCCGGCCACGGCCGCGACCGCAATTTCCGCCCACACCATGTCGGTGTTCATGCGCCCGACTTCGGTGGAGATGCGGAAACCCATGCCGACGATCGGCGTGCCGAAGAATTCGGCCACGATGGCTCCGATCATCGCAAGAGTGGAGTTGATCTTGAGGGCATTGAAGATGAAGGGAAGCGCTACCGGCAGGCGCAGCATGGAAAGCTGCTGGCGATGATCGGCGGCGTAGGTATGCATCAGGTCGCGCTGGGTCTGCTCGGCGGCATTGAGACCGGCAAGCGTGTTGACCAGCATCGGGAAGAAGGTCATGGCGACGACCACCGCCGCCTTGGACTGCCAGTCGAAGCCGAACCACATGACCATGATCGGCGCGACGCCGATGATCGGCAGCGCCGAGACGAGATTGCCGATCGGTAGCAGGCCGCGGCCGAGGAACGGCACACGGTCGGCGATGACAGCGACGGCGAAGCCCGACAGGCAGCCGATGGCGTAGCCGGCGAGCACCGACTTGAGGAAGGTCTGGCGGAAATCGACCCACAGGGTGGGCAGCGAGGTCACCAGCTTCGCCCACACCGCGCTCGGCGGCGGCAGGATGACGAAGGGCACGGCGAGGCCGCGCACCAGCACCTCCCACAGGAAGATGATGGTGGCACCGAAGACCACCGGAACGAAGATCTTGAGCATGACGCCGCCGAACGGACGGACGGGCGTGGTCACGCTCAGTCGCCTGACCGCGATCCAGGCGAGCATCCAGGCGACCAGAACCAGCGCCCAGAAACCGCCGGCGGCCGCCAGCCTGGCAAGACCGCCGAAATCACCACTCTTGGCGAGCGCGGCGACGCTGCCGAGCACACTGGCGGCGGCGCCGGCGGCGATGAGGCCGCCGACGAACATGATGAGATTGCCGACCGCCGAGGCCCGGCGCACCAAGCCGGCAAGGACCGCGACCACGATCATGAGCGCGACGAGAATGCTCATGGAACCGTCGGCGAGCAGATAGTCCGGGCGGAGGCCGACGGTGACCAGCGGAAAGGCGAGCGCCGCGACCACGGCGACGAGCGCGATCCAGCCCTGCCAGTTGGCGCCAGGGTTCACGGTCGAGTTCACCGGCGCCCCCCGCCCATGCGCCAAATGACCAGGCGCTCGGCAATGCCCACCGCGGTGACCAGCAGCGCGGCAAGCAGCGAGCCGACGACCAGCGCCGACCACATCTGGATCGACTGGCTGTAATAGGAGCCGACGAGCAGCTTGGCGCCGATGCCGGCGACCGCGCCAGTGGGCAGTTCGGCGACGATGGCGCCGACCAGCGCGGCAGCGACCGCGATCTTCATCGACACGAACAGGAAGGGCAGTGACGACGGCCAGCGCAGCTTCCAGAACACCTGCCAGCGGTTGGCGCTGTAGGTGCGCATGAGATCGAGATGGAACGGGTCGGGCGAGCGCAGGCCCTTCACCATGCCGACGGTGACGGGGAAGAAAGACAGATAGGTGGAGATCAGCGCCTTGGCGATGAAGCGGCTGAAATCGGTGGGCAGGTGCATCTGCCCGGTCAAGAGGTTGAAGGCGACCACGACCAGGATCGGCGCCAGCGCCAGGATGGGGATGGTCTGCGACGAGATCACCCAGGGCATCAGACTGCGGTCGAGGCTCCTGACGTGGACGATGCCGGCGGCGAGCAGGATGCCGAACAGCGTGCCGGAGACGAAGCCGGCAAGGGTCGAGGTGAGCGTCACCCAGGCGTGATAGAGCAGGCTCGACGGCTTCGTCGGATTGGCGAGCACCACGGACTTGTAGGTATCGACAGCGACCTGGTGGGGCGCCGGCAGGGTGGGCTTGGGCTGGCTGTAGGTGGCGACGATGAATTCGATCGGCGTGCGGGTGACGCCGGCGCGTTCATCGAGATCGCGCTGGAAGGGCGCGTTGAGCAGGAAGGCGCCGAGATACCAGATGGCGATGATGAGAAGGACCACCACGCTGACGGCAACGAAGCGGCTGCCGAAGAAGCGCGCGACGATGCCGCGCCGCGGCGGAGCGCGCGTGTATGTGGCGCTTGCCGCGCTCATGCGCAGCCTCCGAGGCGGCGGACCGTGGCCGGCTCAATCGTCATAGCTGTGACCGGCGCGCAGGCCCAGGCGGACACGGTGCGCTATTCTGAGGAACTCCGGTGTCTCGCGGATGTCGAGGTTGCGATCGCGTGGCAAGGTCGACTCGATGATGTCGTGGATCTTGCCCGGCCGCGGCGTCATGACGACGATGCGGGTGGAGAGGAAGACGGCCTCCGGTATCGAGTGGGTGACGAAGACGACGGTCTTGTTGGTCTGCGCCCACAACTCAAGAAGCTGCTGGTTGAGATGATCGCGGACGATCTCGTCAAGCGCACCGAAGGGCTCGTCCATGAGCAGAAGGTCGGGCTCGACGGCGAGCGCCCGCGCGATTGAGGCGCGCTGCTGCATGCCGCCGGAAAGCTGCCAGGGATATTTCTTCTCGAAGCCGGTCAGGTTAACCAGCTCGAGATTGCGAGCGATGCGACCCTCGCGCTCGATGACGCCGAGCCCCATGATCTCCAGCGGCAGGGCGACGTTCTTGGCGATAGTGCGCCAGGGATAGAGCGCCGGGGCCTGGAAGACATAGCCATAGGCGCGCGACTGCCGCGCCTGTTCCGGCGTCACGCCGTTGACCAGCACCGTGCCGGAGGTGGCGCGCTCGAGGTCGGCGATAACCCGTAACAGCGTGGTCTTGCCGCAGCCCGACGGGCCGATCAGCGAAACGAACTCGCCGCGCCCGACCTTGAGGTTGATGTCGGCGAGCGCTTCGACCGGACCGTCATTGGTGATGAAGGTGAGCTCCAGCCGGCTGATGTCGATGACCGGCTTGTCGACGACGGCGGGCGTCTCCTCGACGGGTTCCTCCTCCTCCGGTTCGTCCCCGGCAAGCGCCTTGGTGAACGCCTCATGGGCGGTCTCGGCCGAGACCGGCGACTTGACGCCGGCCGATTCGGCGAGCCAGCCGGGCTTGCGATCGGCAAAGGGCACGCGCGGCTTGATGAGCGGCGGATGCTTGGCAGCCAGCGCCGCAGCAGCGACCAGCGCCTCGCTCTCTTCGGCGATGGCCGGTGCCTCGGTCTCGGCCTCTTCAGCGGGGGCCGGCACCTCGGCCTCTTCAGCGATGGCCGCTGTCTCGGCCTCTTCAGCGGCGGCCGGTGCTTCGGCCTCTTCAGCGACAGGCGACGCCTCGGCCTCTTCAGCGATGGCCGGTGCCTCGGTCTCTTCAGCGGCGGCGGGCACCTCGGTCTCTTCAGCAATGGCCGGTGCCTCGGCGTCTTCAGCGGCGGCCGGCACCTCGGTCTCTTCAGCGACAGGCTGCGCCTGATCCTCTTCAGCGATGGCCGGTGCCTCGGCCTCTTCAGCGGCAGGCGATGCCTCGGTCCCGGCGACGTCAACCGGATCGCTCGCGGCGTCGGGCGCTTCGGGTGCGACTTCCTCCGCCACCGGTTCCGTCTCGCCGACGGGCTCCGCCATGTCAGGCGCAGCCGTCACCTCCTCTTCCACGGCAGCCGGCTCCGCGTCGGGCTCGAGATCGACCACTTCGACCTCGAGGCGATGCGGCGGGGCCTCTTCCAGCTCCGGCTCGGGCTCGGGCTCCGCCTCCGGTTCCGCCTCGGCGACAACCTCGGCCGCGGCACGCGGCCGCGGCGGGTCGGCCTGGGGTGGCGGCGCCTTGGCCGCCGATTGCCCGGGAGTCGTCCGCCTCAGCAGATCGGCAAGGGAGACCGATTCCTGCGTATCCTTGTCGGACATGGGTCCTCGCTCAGACGCCGGCCGGCATGTTCTTGGCCGAGCGTTCCACGGGCTGCGGGGTGGTCAATGCCTTCCACGACGACAATGCCTGATTGACCGGGGCATTGGGCGGCCGCTCGACGAAGCGGCCATGGCCATCCTCGACGGTGAGCTTGCCGTCGGTAAAGACGACGGCGCCACGCGACAGGGTGTAACGCGGCAGGCCGGTGACCTCGAAGCCCTCGAAGACGTTGTAGTCGATGGCCGAGGCCTGGCTGGCGGCGGTGATGGTCTTCGACTTGTTGGGGTCCCACACGACGAGGTCGGCGTCGGCCCCGACGACGACGGCGCCCTTGCGCGGATAGACGTTGAGGATTTTGGCGCTATTGGTCGAGGTGACGGCGACGAACTCGTTCATGGTCAGCCGGCCGGTGCGCACGCCACGGGTCCACAGGACCGGCATGCGGTCCTCGAGACCGCCGGTGCCGTTGGGGATCCTGGTGAAATCGCCGAGCCCCATGCGCTTCTGCTCGGAGGTGAAGGCGCAATGGTCGGTGGCGACCACCTGCAGCGAACCCGAGGCCAGCCCGGCCCAAAGCGAATCCTGGTTCTTCTTGTTGCGGAAGGGCGGCGACATCACCCGGCGGGCGGCATGATCCCAGTTCGGGTTGAAGTATTCGCTCTCGTCGAGGGTCAGATGCTGGATGAGCGGCTCGCCGAAGACACGGCGGCCGAGCATGCGCGCCCGGCGGATGGCCTCATGGGCGTCCTCGCTGGACACATGCACCACATAGAGCGGCACGCCGGCGGCATCGGCGATCATGATGGCGCGGTTGGTCGCCTCGCCCTCGACCTCGGGCGGCCGCGAATAGGCGTGGCCCTCCGGCCCGGTGGTGCCCTCGCTCATGTACTTCTGCTGCAGGCGGGCGACGACATCGCCGTTCTCGGCATGGACCAGCGGCAGGGCGCCAAGCTCGGCGCAGCGCAGGAACGACTGGTACATCTCGTCGTCGTTGACCATCAGCGAGCCCTTGTAGGCCATGAAGTGCTTGAAGGTGTTGACGCCGCGATTGACCACTTCCTCCATCTCCTTCCACACCTGCTCGCCCCACCAGGTGATGGCCATGTGGAAGGAATAGTCGCTGGCCGCCTTGCCGGCCTTCTGCTGCCAGGCCTGGAAGGCGTCGATCAGCGACTCGTTCGGGTTGGGGAGGACGAAATCGACGACCATGGTGGTGCCGCCGGTGAGCCCGGCGCGGGTGCCGGAGGAGAAGTCGTCGGTCGAGGTGGTGCCCATGAAGGGCATTTCGAGATGGGTGTGCGGGTCGATGCCGCCGGGCATGACGTAGCAGCCCGAGGCGTCGAGCACGGTGTCGCCCTTCAGGTCCTTGCCGATGGCGGTGATCACGCCGTTGTCGATGAGAACGTCGGAGGCATAGGTCATATCGGCGGTAACGATGGTGCCGCCCTTGATCACGGTCGTCATTGGCTACTCCTCATGCCTTGCGCGCGGACATGGCCGCGCGTTGCCTTACTCGCCACCTTCACTCCCGCCGCCCCCACCGTCTTCGCCGTTGCCCTCATCTTCACCCCGTTCATCGGGGGTGCCGAACTCGCCCTCGGCGAGACCGATGACGGTCATGCGGCTGACGAAGGCGCCGTCGAATTCGAAGACGTGCTCGACCTTGAGGTTCTGGATAACCTCGCCCTCGCGCGAACGCACGAGCCGGTCAACGAGCACATGGGCGCTGCCGTCGCGGGCGATGTTGATGCGCATCGGCCCGTCCGTCGGGTCGATCTCCTGCCACTGCTTGCGCAGGTAGGCACGCACCGCATCGCGGCCGTGAACCCGGCCGCCGGTCACCTCGTCCGACCAATCGACGCCGGGCGCCAGATGCCCGAGGAAGGCATCGACATCGCGCCCGTTGAGGGCGCGATAGAGCTCCTCGAGCATCGCGGTTCGCTGGTCGTGGTCGAAGGCCTCCGCCATCAGGCAACGATCTCCGCGGTTTCCAGCACGGCATGGAGCAGGACGTCGGCACCGGCGGCCGCCCATTCCTTGGAAATCGACTCGGCCTCATTGTGCGACAGGCCGTCGACGCAGGGGCACATGACCATGGTGGCGGGCGCCACCTTGGCCGCCCAGCAGGCATCGTGGCCGGCGCCCGAGACGATGTCGAGATGGGTGTAGCCGAGCCGCTCGGCGGCCTGGCGCACACGGGCGACCAGAGCGGAATCGAAGGTGACCGGATCGAAATGGCCGACGGCCTCGACCGAGCAGCCGACGCCCAGCGCTGCGCAGATCGTCTGCGCTTCCGCCTCGATGCGGGCGCGCATGCGGTCGAGCTTGGCCTGGTCGACCGTGCGGATATCGACGGTGAAGACGACCTTGCCGGGAAGGACATTGCGCGAATTGGGCGAGAAGAACGACTGGCCGACGCCGCCGACCGCGTTCGGCTGGTTGTCCATGGCCACCGCCTGCACCATTTCGAGGATGCGCGCCATGGCGAGCCCGGCGTTGACGCGCATGGCCATCGGCGTCGAGCCGGTATGCGCCTCCTTGCCGGTCAGCGTGAACTCCAGCCACCACAGGCCCTGGCCGTGGGTGACGACGCCGATCTGCTTGTTCTCGGCCTCGAGGATTGGCCCCTGCTCGATGTGATATTCGAAATAGGCGTGCATCTTGCGTGCGCCGACTTCCTCATCGCCGAGCCAGCCGATGCGCTTCAGTTCGTCGCCGAAGGTCTTTCCCTCCGGGTCCTTGCGGCCATAGGCATAGTCGAGCGTGTGGACGCCGGCGAAGACGCCGGAGGCAAGCATCGCCGGGGCGAAGCGCGCGCCCTCCTCGTTGGTCCAGTTGGTGACGACGATCGGGTGCCTGGTCTTGATGTCGAGGTCGTTGAGGGTGCGCACCAGCTCCAGCGCCGAGAGCACGCCGAGCACGCCGTCATAACGGCCGCCGGTCGGCTGGGTGTCGAGATGGGAGCCGACATAGACCGGCAGGGCGTCGGGGTCGGTGCCCTCGCGGCGCATGAACATGGTGCCCATCTTGTCGAGGCCCATGGTGAGGCCGGCCTCGTCGCACCACGTCTTGAAGAGGGCGCGGCCCCTGGCGTCGTCGTCGGTCAGCGTCTGGCGGTTGTTGCCGCCGGCCACGCCCGGGCCGATCTCGGCCATCTCGTGGATGGTCCCCCACAGGCGGGTGCCATTGACCTTGAGGTTATCGGTGGGTCCGGCCATCGTCCTCTCGTCTCAGATGTCCGTCAGCCGGCCATAGGTCTCCGGCCGGCGGTCCCTGAAGAACTGCCAAGTGTTGCGCACTTCGCGGATCATGTCGAAGTCCATTTCGTGGACCAGAAGCTGGTCCTTGTCGCGGCTGGCGATCGCCTCTATCTGCCCTCGCGGATTGACGAAATAGCTCTGGCCGTAGAACTCGCCGATGTTCCACGGGGCCTCGGTGCCGACCCGGTTGATGGCGCCGATATAGACGCCGTTGGCAACCGCGCTCGCCGGCTGCTCCAGCTTCCACAGATATTCGGAAAGCCCGGCCACGGTCGCCGACGGGTTGACGATGTATTCGGCGCCGTTCAGCGCCAGCGCCCGCCAGCCTTCCGGGAAGTGGCGGTCGTAGCAGATATAGACGCCGAGCTTGCAATAGGCGGTCTGGAAGACCGGCCAGCCCGAGCTGCCGGGCTTGAAGAAGAACTTCTCCCAGAAGCCGCCGACATGGGGAATGTGGGTCTTGCGGTACTTGCCGAGATAGGAGCCGTCGGCGTCGATGACGGCGGCGCAGTTGTAATAGACGCCGGTGATCTCCTCCTCGTAGATCGGCACGACGATCACCATGGAGTGCTTCTTCGCCAGCTCCTGCATGAGCTTGACGGTGGGGCCGTCGGGCACCGGCTCGGTGGCGGCGTACCACTTGGCGTCCTGGCTCGGACAGAAATAGGGCTGGTTGAACACCTCCTGGAAGCAGAGGACCTGGACGCCCTGCTTGCCCGCCTCTTCGATCAGCGGCAGGTGGGCCGCGATCATCTTCTCCTTGATCTCTCCCGGCGACATCGAGGTGTCGCCCTTCAGAGACATCTGGATCAAACCGCCCTTGAGTTTGGTCATCTCGCCCTCGTCCTCCTTGCCAGTCCCGCTGCATTCAGCCAGCCGGCCACAATCGCGATCCTCATCCTGAGGTGCTTCGCGAAGCGAAGCCTCGAAGGATGGGCGACAAGTGCCATGCGCCGCCCTCGTCCTTCGAGGGCCGCTGTGCGGCCTCCTCAGGATGAGGGCGAACGAGCTGTTGCGTCAGAACCATTGCCAATTCCCCGTCAGTTCATCGTCGGGAAGGTGAAGACCGCCCCGGATTTGATGCCTTCCGGCCAGCGCGTGGTGACCGTCTTCAAGCGCGTGTAGAAGTGCACGCCCTCGGGCCCGTAGATGGCGTGGTCGCCGAACAGCGAGCGCTTCCAGCCGCCGAAGGAATGATAGGCAACCGGCACCGGGATCGGCACGTTGACGCCAACCATGCCGGCCTCGACCTTGTCGGCAAAGGAGCGGGCTGCATCGCCGTCGCGGGTGAAAATAGCGGCCCCGTTGCCGAATTCGTGGGCATTGATCAGGCCGACGGCGTGATCGTAGTCCGGCGAACGCACAACAGACAGCACGGGACCGAAAATCTCTTCCTTGTAGACGCGCATGTTCGGCGTAACGCGATCAAGAAGCGTGCCACCGACGAAGTATCCGCTCTCGTAACCCTGCAGCCTAAAGTCGCGCCCATCGACGACCAGCTCGGCGCCTTCCTTGACGCCGAGATCGATGTAGCCGGTGACCTTGTGCAGGTGCTCCTTGGTGACCAGCGGGCCCATCTCGGCCTCCGGGTCGGTGGCGGGGCCGATCTTCAGCGCCCGCACGCGCGGCGCCAGGGAGGCGACCAGCCGGTCGGCGGTCTCCTCACCCACGGGCACGGCCACCGACACCGCCATGCAGCGCTCGCCGGCCGAGCCATAGCCGGCGCCCATCAGCGCGTCGGCGGCCTTGTCCATGTCGGCGTCGGGCATGACGATCATGTGGTTCTTGGCGCCGCCCAGCGCCTGCACCCGTTTTCCGTGCGCCGTGCCGGTACGGTAGACATATTCGGCGATCGGCGTGGAGCCGACGAACGACACCGCCCTGATGTCGGGATGGGCGAGGATGGCGTCGACCACTTCCTTGTCGCCGTGGACGATGTTGAGCACGCCATCGGGGAAGCCGGCCTCGCGGAACAGCTCATAGGCCACCATCGAGGCGCCGGGATCCTTCTCCGACGGCTTCAGGATGAAGGTGTTGCCGCAAGCGATCGCCACCGGATACATCCACATGGGCACCATCGCCGGGAAGTTGAACGGCGTGATGCCGGCGACGACGCCGAGCGGCTGGCGGTCGGTATGGGTGTCGATGGCCGGGCCGACATGGCGGGAGAACTCGCCCTTCAACAGATGCGGGATGCCGCAGCAGAACTCGACCACCTCGACCCCGCGCTGGACTTCGCCGACGGCGTCGGCGTGGGTCTTGCCGTGCTCGGCGGAGATCGCCTCGGCGATGCGGTCGACATTGGCGTCGAGCAGCTCCTTGAAGCGGAACATGAAGCGGGCGCGCTTGAGCGGCGGCATGTCGGCCCAGGCGGGCAGCGCCTGTCGTGCGGCAGCGACAGCGGCGTCAAGCTCGGCCGCCGTCGACAGCGGCAGGACCGCCGTCTGCTCGCCGGTCGCCGGGTTGAAGACGGGCGCGGTGCGCGGACTGGTGGAGCGCGTCCTCTGCCCGCCGATGATGTTCGAGATCGTCTCCATGACGGGCTTCCCTCCAGGTCGGTCAGACTGAAGCAAAAATGAGCAGGCTAATCAAATATCCCGCCTAATCCAGGCCCTTGAGGATGCCCTCCAGGGTGTCGAAGAGCTGGTCGATCTCCGCATCCGAGATGATCAGCGGCGGCGACAGGGCGATGATGTCGCCGGTGGTGCGGATCAGCAGGCCCTTCTCGAAGGCTTCGATGAAGGCGGTGAAGGCGCGTTTGGTGGGCGAACCGGGGATCGATTCCAGCTCGATGGCGCCGACCAGGCCGCAATTGCGGATATCGATGACGTGCGGCAAGCCCTTGAGCGCGTGCAGGCGGTCGGCCCAGTGGCCGGCCAGCGCGGCGCCGCGGGTGAGCAGCCCCTCCTCCTCATAGGTTTCCAGCGTGGCGATGCCGGCGGCGCTGGCCACCGGATTGCCGGAATAGGTGTAGCCGTGGAGGAACTCGATGAGATGCTCCGGGCCGTTCATGAAGGCGTCGTAGATCTCCTTCTTCACGAAGACCGCGCCCATCGGGATGGTGCCGTTGGTGACGCCCTTGGCGGTGAGCACGATGTCAGGCACGACGCCGAAATAGTCGACCGCAAAGGGTGCGCCGAGACGGCCGAAGCCGGTGATCACCTCGTCGAAGATGAGCAGGATGCCGTGCTTGTCGCAGATGGCGCGAAGCTTCTCGAGGTATCCCTTGGGCGGCACGAGCACACCGGTGGAGCCGGCGACCGGCTCGACGATGACCGCGGCGATGGTCGAGGCGTCGTGCAGGGCAACCAGCCGCTCCAGCTCGTCGGCGAACTCGGCGCCATGCTCGGGCTGGCCGCGCGAGAAGGCGTTGCGCGCCAGATCGTGGGTGTGGCGGATGTGGTCGACACCGGTCAGCAGCGTGCCGAACATCTTGCGGTTGCCGACGATGCCGCCGACCGAGATGCCGCCGAAATTGACGCCATGATAGCCGCGCTCGCGGCCGATCAGGCGGAAGCGCGAGCCCTGGCCGATGGCGCGCTGATAGGCGAGCGCGATCTTGAGGCCGGTCTCGACCGATTCGGAGCCGGAATTGGTGAAGAAGACGTGGTCGATGCCGGGCGGCATGTAGGTGACCAGGCGCGCCGCCAGCTCGAAGACCTTGGGGTGGCCCATCTGGAAGGCCGGGGCGTAGTCGAGCTCGCGCACCTGATTGGCGACCGCCTCGACGATCTTGGGCCGGCCATGGCCGGCATTGACGCACCACAGGCCCGCCGTGCCGTCCATCACCTTGCGCCCGTCGGCGGCGCGGTAATACATGCCTTCCGCGCCGACCAGCATGCGCGGCGCCTTCTTGAACTGCCGGTTCGCGGTGAACGGCATCCAGAAGGCTTCGAGATTGTTTGTAGACAACTGTGTTTGCGCCACGACCTTACCCCTCCGGCACCGCTCCCTCTCCTGGCGCCTTGGCAAAGCGGCGCCGGTCAGGCCTGACTGAAACCCCGCGCAGATTGCGCCGGTGGGCCTTTTCCTCTAGGAGAAGTCGGCGTGATTTCCTGACCAATTGGTCAAGGGAACGTTAGTCAGTTTCCCGAGGCCGCTCAAGGGGGCAGTTGGTCGCCACGACCGCTCCGGCAACAAGACGTACCACGTGCAGACCGTGACCCGTCCCGTCATCTCCTGCCATCGCGCAGTGCGCCCATGAACCCCGCCGACGGCGCCCGGGCGCGGCGCACGCGCAAGCGCACCCGCATCCAGGAAGAGAACGAGGAGCGCATCCTCAACGCAGCGTTGGAGGTGTTCTCCACCTACGGCTTTCGCGGCGCCACGGTCGACCAGATCGCGACACTGGCGAAGATGACCAAGCCCAACCTGCTCTACTATTTCCGACGCAAGCAGGACATCTACCGGGCGGTGCTCAACCGGACGCTGGAAATGTGGCTGACGCCGCTGGAGGAGCTTTCCGGCGACGGCGACCCGGCGACCGAGATCACGTCCTATATCGACCGCAAGGTGGAAATGTCGCGCGACAATCCGAAGGAGTTGCGCCTGTTTGCCATCGAGATCATCCAGGGCGCGCCGATGCTTTCCGACGTGCTCGACAACCGGCTGAGGAAGCTGGTCGACGAGAAGACGGCGGTCATCCGCCGCTGGATCGCGGAAGGACGGCTGGCGCCGGTCGATCCGCACCATTTCATCTTCATGATCTGGGCAACCACCCAGCACTACGCCGACTTCGAGGTGCAGATCCGCGCGCTGCTCGGCGACGCCGTCGACCGGCCGGAGCATTTCGCCCGGGTCAGGGCGACGCTGGAGCAGGTGTTCCTCGCCGGCGTGATGCCGCGCGGCTGATCCACCGACCTCACCGGTTCAGCCGGTACCAGGCTGATCGCCCTTTCATTCGCGGCACTAAAATATTAGTTGCGGACGCAAGGCAACGCGCAGCGCGGCCGCGCCGGCGCCTGTCGTGGATGGAGCTTCCCCCGTGATCGTGGTTCGGCTGAAGGGCCGCCTCGGCAACCAGATGTTTCAATACGCCGCCGGGCGGGCGCTGGCGCTCAGCCGCGGCGTCGATCTGGCGCTCGATAACCGCGTCTACGAGGATCGCGGCCCCTGCGCCCTCGACGTGTTCAACATCGTCACCGTGCCACCGCTGCGCGATCGCCTGCCGCCGACCGACAAGACCTGGGTGATGCGCATCCTGAAAAGCCGCCCCGGAACCATGTGGACGCGGCGGGAGCGCCGCACCCCGTTCGATCCGCGCATCCTGCGGCTGCCGGACTGGAGCTACCTGCAAGGCTACTTCCAGGACGAGCGCTATTTCACCGGGCATGCCAAGGCCATCCGGGCCGAGCTGACGTTTCGCGACCCGCCGGATGCGGCCAATGCCGCCTGGCTGGCGCGGATCGCTGAGGCCTCCTTCCCGGTCTCGGTCCATGTGCGCCGCGGCGACTTTGCCGACAGCGGCTGGCAGGAACCGGCCGCCTATTTTCAGGATGCCATGCGCCCGCTTGCCGAGCGCGGAGCGCGCTTCTTCATCTTCTCCGACGACATCGACTGGTGCCGGGCCAACCTGGCGGAGGGCCAATTCGTCGACCACAACATGCAGGCGCCGCACGAGGACCTGCGCCTGATGGCGGCCTGCCGGGCGCATGTCATCACGCCGAGGAGCAGCTTCTCGTTCTGGGGCAAGTGGCTGAGCGGCGCGGCCTAGTTGGCACTGTCGGGCGCAGGCTGACCGGCGGGCTTGTCGAGCTTGGCTTCCGCCGCCGCCGCGGGCGTGACGATCGAGAAGCTCGGGCGCAGCGACTCCTGCTTCTTGCGCTCCTTCGACAGGTCGAACATGTCCGCATAATAGGCGGGGCCGACCATGCGCACATGCTTGGCCGGCGCATCGGCCAGCGCCACCTTGGGCGCCACCGGCTTGACGGTGAAATGGCCGGCGGCATTGGCCAGCGTCTCGGGGTCTTCCGCCTGCGGCGCGCGCATCTGCGGCATCGGCACGGGCTTCAGCGGCCGCGCGGCGGCAACGTTGCGCCGAGGCGGAAGGGCGGAGAAATAGCGCTTGGCCAGCGCCGACATGCCGGCATGCAGCTGGGCGACGCAGGACGGAACGTAGTTCTGGCGGTAGAAGAAGGCGTAGGGCTGGTCGGCGTAGCGCTGGCCGGAGAGCGAGGTGGCGTCGGTGACGTCGTCGCCGCCCGACTGCACGAACAGCTCGGCCTGGCCATCCTGGGCATACATGGACTGGCAGACCGCAGCATCGGTGTCGAAGCGGTTGCTCGAGACATTGATCTCGATGGGGAAATAATAGCCGTCGCAGACGCGCACGCAGAGCGTCCGCGTGCCGCCGGTCGTCGGCATGCCGCAGCCGTTGCTGATGAGGGCGTCGCGCAGACGGGCGGCGTCGGCCTCCGGCGAGCTGCCGAAGAAGTAGAAATCATTGCCGCGCAACTGCCTGAGTTGCTGGCTCAGCCGGTTCACCTGGCCCATGATCGCCGGGCATTGCGGGCTTGGACGGGGGCCGAAGAACAGGAAGCCGCCGGTGCAGCCATAGCGCCGGGCGGCCTGCTGGGCCTGGGCGAGCTGGCCTCTGAGCTGGTCGATCTGGACCATCTGCCGACCGGTCGTGCCGCCGCCGGACTGGCTCAGCGCGCTCTGATATTGCGCCATCAGGCGGTCGCAATAGTTGAACTCGACCCGGTACTGGGCATAGGCGATGGGGCCCGTCGCCACGAGGGCGGCGAGGCCGGCAGCAATGATCCCGAACAGCTTCAAGCGATGCATCGTGCCCTGGGCTGCCTTCCCTGCCGATCGTCGAGTGGCCAGTTGACCACACAAATATGGTCCGAATCAGATTGCCCGATGGTGAACGAGCTCACAGGCGGGCCGGTTCAGGCGCCGGCGCGCCGGCGGCGGTCCGCCTCGAGCAGCAGGATGATCGTCTTGGCGTCGACAATCCCGCCATTTGCGACCATGGCAAGGGCCTCGTCGAGGGGCATTTCGAGGACCTCGATGTCCTCGCCCTCGCCTTCGGCGCCGCCGCCCTCGGAAAATCGGTCGGTCGGCGCGTAGCGCGCCATGAACAGGCTGATGCGCTCCGTCAGGCTGCCGGCGCTCGTGTAGATGTCGGTGACGTGCCGGAGATCGTGCACATGGTAGCCGAGCTCCTCCCCGGCCTCCTTGCGGGCGGTCTGATCGGGCGTGAGATCGTCGTTCAGCCCGGCACAGACTTCGACCAGAAGGCCGGAGCCGTCCTGGAGATAGGCTGACAGGCGGAACTGGCGGATGAGTAGGACGGTGCCGCGGGCTTCGTCGAGAGGCAGCACGGCGGCTCCGTTGCCATGGTCGTAGACCTCGCGGACCTGGGTCTCGGTGCGGCCGTCACGGCGGGTATAGGCGATGGTGTAGCGGGTGAGCCGGCCCCAGCCGGAAGACAGGATTTCCTCGGACAGGATACGCGCCGGCGAGCGATCGCTCATCAAAGGTCCTTTGCTAGTTCGTGCCGTCCGGGCAGGCGGTGCGGAAGCGGCGAAGGTTGCCGGCATCGTCGGTGACCGAGAAGGTAGCCTGCACCGCGGCGGCGCGCACGACGAGCTGCCGGCTGGCGGCCGCTTCGTCGATGAAGCGCGAGACCACGATCGGATCGCTGAGCATCTGGATCTTCGGCCCCGCCGTGCTGGTGCGCACGTCCCGTGGCGCCTGGCCGTCGAAGCGATAGGTCAAGTCGGACGACACGGCAGTGGCGGCCGGCGCATCCCAGGTGATCATGATGGATGGTACCGCATTGTTGCAGACCAACGAGAGCGATGCCGTGGGATTGCCGGTCGCGGTGACGTCGGCGGCGTTGAGATAGACGGCGGGGCCGGCATCGCTCCACTGCCAGTTGGCGGGGGCCGGTTGGGGACCGCTGGTGGCGATGGCCGGAGAGACCTCCGAGACCGGTGCGGACGATTGCGACACGCACGCTCCCAACATCACAGCCGCGCCCACAATGGCGGCGGACGCCGCAATCCTTCCAGGTCCCATTCCCGATTCACCCTGTCTCGCTGAAGCGCGCGGCAGACAACCCAATGACGGGCGCCGGGTCAAGATGGGAGCGTGGGCAATCGTGGTGCTCTCGCCGCATTCCCGCGAGCGATCCGCACCGGGCTATGAACCGTTCAAAGAGCATCCTCATGGCCTGAACCACGAGGGGATGGCGGGCGCCCGGCGAATGCCGTGCGGTTACTCCGCAAGAATTGAGGGCGCTCACCGAGCGCCCGCCGCGGCGATTTTCTTCCGTCTCCCGGCGAGCTCTGCACCCTTTCCTCGGGAGAAAAGAGCTTAGGCCCTGAGGGCGGCCGGTCGTAGTGCCGACGGTCCCGCCGGGAACGCCCCGAGAAACGGATAAGCGAATCCGCTGCGCGGGGGCACCGCACCCCGCTCCACCGAACGAACGCCTCCGGACGGCGCCCCTCTATCCGAGCGAGAATGAACGCATCATCTCATGGATTGAAAGAGGGGGAACAAGTTCGCCGCCAATCCCCGGTGGCCGGCAGCACTGTCACAGCCGTGCACACCAGACTTGGCCGGGAGGGGCGAGTTGCAGCGCCTCCGCCAGCCCTTCCCATGCGCGGCCCCGCCCTACTCCCGCGGCTTGACGAAGCAGGCGGGGTTGTTGGGGTGGTCGGTCCAGGCGAGGTAGCCGGTGGCCGCCGCGCCGGTATGCGGGTCAACCCCCTCGGTGAGCTGCTCCATGGTGATGCAGTCCTCGACCGGGCAGATATTGACGCAGAGATTGCAGCCGACGCACTCGGCATCGACCACCTCGAAATGGCGCTCGCCGTTCTTGGTCGCCGTGATCGCCTGATGCGAGGTGTCCTCGCAGACGATGTGGCAGCGACCGCACTTGATGCAGAGGTCCTGGTTGATGCGCGCCTTGGTGACGTAGTTGAGGTTGAGGTACTGCCAGTCCGAGACGTTGGGCACGGCGCGGCCGACGAGATCGGAAAGGCTCATGCCCTTCTCGTCGAGATAGCCGGAGAGGCCGGAAATCATCTCAGAGACGATCTTGAAGCCGTAGGTCATCACCGCCGTGCACACCTGCACATTGGTGGCGCCGAGCGCCAGGAACTCGGCAGCGTCGCGCCAGGTGGTGATGCCACCGACGCCCGAGATCGGCAGGCCCTTGCACTCCGGGTCGCGGGCGATCTCGGAGACCATCGACAGCGCGATCGGCTTCACCGCCGGGCCGCAATAGCCGCCATGCGAGCCCTTGCCGTCGATGGTGGGCATCGGCGCGAAATTGTCGAGGTCGACATTGGTGATCGAGTTGATGGTGTTGATCAGCGACACCCCATCGCCGCCGCCCTTCTTGGCGGCGCGCGCCGGATAGCGGATGTCGGTGATGTTTGGCGTCAGCTTGACGATGACCGGCATGCGGGTCGCCGCCTTGCACCAGCGCACGACCATCTCGATGTATTCCGGCACCTGGCCGACGGCCGAACCCATGCCGCGCTCGCTCATGCCGTGCGGGCAGCCGAAATTCAATTCGACGCCGTCGGCGCCGGTGTCCTCGACCGCCTTGAGGATGGCTTCCCAGTTGTGCTGCTCGCAGGGGACCATCAGCGAGACGACGAGCGCGCGGTCGGGCCAGTCGCGCTTGACCCGCTTGATCTCCTGGAGATTGACCTCAAGCGAGCGGTCGGTGATGAGCTCGATATTGTTGAAGCCGATCAGGCGGCGGTCGCCGGAGTGGATGGCGCCATAGCGCGGGCCGGCGACATTGACCACCGGCGGGTCTTCGCCGAGCGTCTTCCACACGACGCCGCCCCAGCCCGCCTTGAAGGCGCGCACGACATTGTATTCCTTGTCGGTCGGCGGCGCCGAGGCGAGCCAGAACGGGTTCGGCGACTTGATGCCGACGAATTCGCTGCGCAGATCGGCCATCAGAATCCTCCTATGCCCGCACGAGCGGCTGTGACGTGGTGAACCTCCCCCTTGAGGGGAGGTCGAAATCCGGCGAGCGAAGCGCGCAACGGATTTCGGGAGGGGGTGAGCCTATGGCGCCCGTACCCCCCTCTTGGATCGCCAACGACTTGCTCGCGCCCACGCGCGCACGTCGGGACGATCCATTCTCCCCCTCAAGGGGGGAGATGACTCGCGGCAACCACCGGGGCAAACCGATCGTTGGCGCCATTGGCCTATGCCGCTTCCGTGGCGCTGCCGGTAAGGGCGCGGTGGATCGATTCGGCGGCATCGCGGCCATCGGCAACCGCGACCACGGTCAGGTCGTTGCCGCCGGCGACACAGTCCCCACCCGCCCAGACGCGGGGCAGGTTGGTGCGACGCTCGCTGTCGACCTTGATGCGGCCACCCTCCAGCGCGACGCCGGCGATGGCGCCGTTCAGTACCTCGCCGTCGAAGGTCTGGCCGATCGCCTTAAAGACCATGTCGGCCTCCAGCGTGAAGGTCTCGCCGGTGCCGACAAGGCGATCGCCCTCTTCGCGGGTGTACTCGAACGCCACCCCGACCACGCGGCCGCCGACATCGGTCAGGCCGGTCGGGCGGGCGTTGAACACAATGGTGACGCCGTCGGTCTGGGCCAGCTCACGTTCGTAACGGCTGGCGCCCATGCGCTCCGCCGAGCGGCGGTAGGCGATGGTGACCTGCTCGGCGCCGAGCCGCTTGGACTGGGTGGCGATGTCGATGGCGGTCATGCCGCCGCCGACCACGACGACGCGGCGGCCGACTGGCAGCGTGGCGAGGTCCTTGGTCTGGCGCAGCCCGGCGATATAGTCGACCGCGTCCTCGACGCCGGCCATTTCCTCGCCGGAAAGGCCGAGCGCGTTGACCCCGCCAAGGCCGATGGCGAGGAAGACGGCGTCGAAATCCTCGCGCAATTCGCCGAGCGTGAACTCGCGGCCGAGCACCTTGCCGGTCTCGACCTGGATGCCGCCGATGGAAAGGATGAACGCGACCTCGCGGGCAGCGAAGCCTTCCACCGTCTTGTAGGCGGCGATGCCGTATTCGTTGAGGCCGCCGATCTTCGGTCTGGCGTCGAAGATGACGACGTCGTGGCCGTAGAGGGAGAGGCGATGGGCACAGGCCATGCCCGCCGGCCCGCCGCCGACGACGGCGACGCGTTTCCCGGTGAGCGGGGCGCGCTGGAACGGGGGGCCGCCGGCATCGATCACCACGTCGGTGGCGTAGCGCTGCAGTTCGCCGATCCTGACCGGCTTGCCCTCGGCGACCTCGCGCACGCAGACCTCCTCGCACAGCGTCTCGGTCGGGCAGACGCGGGCGCACATGCCACCGAAGATGTTCTGCTGGAAGATGGTGCGCGCGGCGCCGGCGGGATTGTCGGTGAGGATCTCGCGGATGAAGAGCGGGATGTCGATGCCGGTGGGACAGGCGGCGACGCAGGGAGCGTCGTGGCAGAAGTAGCAGCGGTCGGCCTCGACGAACGCCTCGTGACGGGCGAGCGGGGGATGCAGGTCGCTGAAATTGGTGCGGTATTCTTCCGGTTTCAAACGACCGGCGGCAATGTCGGGAATCCTGGCGGCCGCCATTCGTCACCCCTTTCTCTTCCGGCTCACGCCCGACAAGGGCTTGGGCTTCGGTCTTTGATCATTTGGACAAATTTGCGAACAAGCGTCAAGCTGCCAAGGAAGCACATGGCGAAAAGCTCCGGCGCCAGTGACAGGCGGCGGGTCACAGGCTATGCATGGAGCAGACTGGCAGTTCCGTCGATTTATCGAGGCAACGATGCACGCGAAACTGATCGTTTTCCTGGTCCTGGTGGGGGCTCTCGTCCAGGCGGGACCGGCACCGGCGAAGGAACTCTTTCGCTCCGGCGTGGTCAGTTGCGTCGCGCTGTCGCGATCGGTAACGGCCATGTCGGTCACCCGTTGCGCCGGTGGCGAGAACCCGGCCAAGCGAGAGATGTTCGGAAGCTGCGAGGGTAGCTACGTCTCCGGCCAGGTGCGCGTCCCCTTCGTGGTCTCGGCCTATGTCCGCGAGTTGGGGCGCTGGCTGCCGGACAACAAGACGCCGCTGCGCTTCGACTATCGCGGCATGCGCTGCCAGCTGAAGACCTGGCGGTTGCGTTCGGTGCACAATTGCAGCCCGCTCGACGGCGGCAACGGCATGGCCTGCCAGGTGTGCCTGACGCTGTTCGGCACGCACTGCTACGACGCGCGCATGGTGGTGACACGCGGTGCCAAGCTCGGCCGCATCAGCGGGCCGTGAGGACATCCCCGGTCCCGCAATCGAATTTCAACGAGGAGAAGGACCGAGCCGCCGACAGCGGTTGGCCGGCCCCTTTTTGCGGTGCGGACGCGCCGGAAGACGGCCCGCGATGGTCATGCGAATGTCGTGCGCGCCAGCCGGTCGAGCAGCATTGCCAGTTCGTGTGGGCGCGTCAGGTGGGGCGAGTGGGCACCGGGCAGCTCGATCGGCTCGAGGTTCAGCCAGTCGCGCGCCACCCGCCGCGACCAGGCCGGCGTGATGGCGTGGTCCGCGTCACAGACGATGGAGACGGCCGCAACGGCGGGCCAGTCGGAGGCAGGCGAACGGTCGCTCCAATAGCCCTTCTGGTGGCGCAGCCGGGCATACGCCCAGGCGGCGTCCTCGGGGCTCGCATCCTGATAGAGATGGCGGGCCGCCGACGCCGCATCCGGCCAATAGGTCAGGCCCGCGGCGTCGCGCTTCAGCTCCTTGCCGAAATCCGGCGGGCTGATGTCGGCGTTCAAGCCGTCCTTGCGATCTTCGGCGAGGCTGCTGCCCGGACGGCGGAGCACGGCCGCCAGATAGACCAGGCCAGCGAGGGGGAGCCGGGCGGCCACCAGCGGCGCCACCAGCCCGGCCATGGAATGGGCAACCACGATCAGGCCGTCGGCACCGCGAAAGGCTTCCGCCACCGCATCGGCATAGACGGCGGTGCTGGCGTCGGGCCGGTCGATCGGCAAATCGACGGCGCGCGCCTGATGGCCGCACGCCTCAAGCTCCGCCGTCACACGGGTCCAGCACCAGGCGCCATGCCAGGCGCCGTGGATGAGGCCGAAAGTCGCCATGCCCAAGCCTTTCTCCAGCAAGGACGATAGCCTACCGCGCCGCCGGCACCAATGCAGCCGCCGCGGCCGGAGGTCGCGCCGCGGCGGCTTGCTTTGGCCGCCTCAGTGCGTGACGGGATGTTGGCGGACCGCGGCGTTGAGGCGGTTCCAGACATTGATCGAGGCAATATCGAGCAGAAGAGCGGCCCGAGCCTTCTCGTCATAGTGGCGGGCGACCTCCTCCCAGACCTCGTCCGAGACCGGATCGCCGCGGTCGGCGATGCGGGTGAGCTCCTCGGTAAGCGCCAGCGCCGCCCGCTCGGCATCGCTGAAATAGGGCGTGTCGCGCCAGGCAGCCGCGGTGAAGATGCGGTCGTCGGACTGGCCGGCGTCCTTGAGCGCCTTGGCGTGCATCTGCACGCAGACGCTGCAGCCGTTGATCTGGCTTGCCCTGAGATGGACAAGCTCGCGGGTGACATGGGGCAGATCATCGTTCTCGATCGCCTTGTTGAGCGCCTGCAGGGCCTGCAGGGCCTCGGGAACGACAGTGACGGGGTGATTCATGCGAGCCGACATGGCGGATCTCCTTCGCGAGAAGTTGGCGGTTCATTGACGGCGGGCGGCCGGGGGCGACGCGAGGCGCTGCCCCTGTCACATTGGCCGGTGCTCAATCGTCACCTTGCTGACGAGTGACGAGCGGGAGATGTGACCGATGAGCGAGGGAAATTTCCCGGCGGCCGAGTTCGAGGCCAATCGGAGCCGCCTGAAGGCGGTCGCCTATCGCATGCTGGGCTCCGCCAGCGAGGCGGAAGACGCGGTGCAGGAGGCGTGGCTGCGCCTCAGCCGCAGCGACACCAGCGCGGTCGACAATCTCGGCGGCTGGCTGACCACGGTGGTGGCGCGCATCGCTCTCGACATGCTGCGCCAGCGCAAATCGCGCCGCGAGGAGCCGCTCGCCTTCGGCGAGGCGGCGCCCGAGCCGGCCGCCCCGGACGCGGCGCCGGACCGGGAGATGCTGCTCGCCGATTCGATCGGCCTGGCCATGCTGGTGGTGCTCGACGCACTGGCGCCGGCCGAGCGCATCGCCTTCGTGCTGCACGACATGTTCGACCTGCCCTTCGACGAGATCGCGCCGATCATCGACCGGACGCCGGCGGCGGCGCGCCAGCTTGCCAGCCGCGCCCGCCGGCGCGTTCGCGGCACGCCCGCGGCGGCCGGGCGTGATCTCGACCGCCAGCGCGCGGTGGTCCAAGCGTTCCTGGCGGCATCGCGCCAAGGCAATTTCGAGGGGCTGCTGGCCGTGCTCGACCCCGACGTGGTGGCGCGCGCCGACGCGACGGCCATGCGGATCGGCGCCGAGGCGGAGGTGAGCGGCGCGGCGGCGGTGGCAGAGCGCTTCATGGGACGGGCGCAGGCGGCGCGACTGGCCCTCATCGACGGCGCCATGGGCATTTTGGTGGCGCCGCGGGGACGCCTGCTGCTGGTTGTGCGCCTGAGCTTCGCGGGGGACAGGATTGCCGCGATGGACGCCGTCGCCGACCCGGCGGCGCTTGCCGGGCTGAGGCTCACCCCCATCGACTGAAGGCACGGGTCAACCGTCGCCGCGGCAGATCAACGTCCTGTCCACCATCGCCGAAGCGCCCGCCCCTCGCTGGCGCCGGTTGGCGCGCTATTTGCTCTCCCTGTCGGGGCAACGCTCAGCGCGGAGGCGTTCAAATGCGGCATCCATCGCCGCTCTTGTCGGAGAGCAGCCCCATGACCCAGGCCCTGCCGGTCGTCGATATGAGCCCGCTTGCCACCGGCGGGCGGCACGCCCTGGCGGCGGTTGCCGAAGCAATAGGCAGCGCGGCGCGCGGCGCCGGCTTTTTCTATCTCGTCGGCCACGGTATCGACCCGTCGCTGGTCAGTGCCGTCTTCCGCGAGGCGGGGCGCTTCTTCGACCTGCCCGAGGCCGACAAGAGCAAGTATTCGATCGTCCACTCGCCGCACAATCGCGGCTATGTGGCGATGAAGGCGGAGCGGCTCGACCCGAGCAAGGCGGGCGATCTCAAGGAAGCCTTCAATATCGGCCTGGAACTGTCGCCGAAGGACCCGCGGGTCATCGCCGGCGAGCCGTTCCGCGGCGTCAATGTGTGGCCGGACCTCGCCGGCTGGCGCGAGATCATGCTCAATTACTTCAATGCGGCGTGGTCGGTGGGGCGCGATCTGCACAGGGCGGTCGCCGTCGATCTCGGCCTTGGCCCGGATTTCTTCGACAAGAAGCTCGACCAGCCGATGGCGACGCTGCGCCTGCTGCACTATCCGCCGCAGCCGCCGACGGCCAAGGCCGGACAGATCGGCGCCGGCGAGCACACCGACTACGGCGACATCACGCTGCTTCTCACCGACTCGGCCGGCGGGCTGGAGGTCAAGCGGCGCGACGGCGGCTGGATTCCGGCGCCGACCATTCCCGGCGCCTTCATCTGCAATGTCGGCGACTGCCTGATGCGCTGGACCAACGATGTCTACGCCTCGACGCCGCATCGCGTGATCAATCGCGGCGAGCGCCACCGCTATTCGGTCGCCTTCTTCATGGATCCCAATCCGGACGCGCTGATCGCCTGCCTGCCGACCTGCGTGTCGGAGACGCGGCCGGCACGCTATCCGCCGGTAACCGGCGCCGACTATCTGCGCGAACGGCTCGACGCGACCTACAGTTTCCGGGAACGCTCCCCCGCCTGAACCGGGCCGGCAGCGGTTCAGGCACCGGCCTTGCGCTTCAGCTCGCGGTCCTGGATGGCGATCCACCAGAGGATGCCGACGCCGGCGAAGAAGATACCGAGGCTCACGAACAGGCTCGGAAAGAACAGGATGATGAACATCCGATCATCCATCTCGACCTCCGTTCGACTGGATTTCGGGCGGTGTTCGTATGCATGAGCGGGAACGGCCGCGCCGCCCCCGGGCTGTCGACCAGTCAAGGCGCCTTCAAGCCGCCGGTCATTGACCGGTATCAAGCCAGATCGAGCTGCATGTGGATGATGCGCTCGTCGCCGCTGCCGAAGGACTGCGGGTCGAAGGCACGGCGGAAACCAACTGATTCGTAGAGCGGCAGCGCCTCGTAATGGCGATAGAGCGCATCGAGAACAATGCGGCGGAGCCCAAGCCGGCGGGCCTCGTCGATGAGCGCCGTGCACAGCGCCCGCCCCAGCCCGCGGCCGCGCGCCGACTCGCGCACATACATGCGATTGAGTTCGCCGGTGCCTTCGCCATGGGCCTTCAGAAACACCATGCCGACCGGCTCGTCCGCGACCCTGGCAAGGAAGCAGGCACCGACCGGCGGCAGGAAGACATTGCGGAAGTTCTCGAGCTCGCCGGCAACGTCGGTCTCGGCGATGTAGCGGTCGTGCTCGGCGAGCATGTCGGGATAGCGGCCACGCACCACGTCGAAGAATTCCCAGACGAGCCGCGACGCCGCAGCGATGTCTTCGTCGCTCAGCACCCTGGCGATGCTGGCGGAACGCGCCTGCCCGTCGCCTGTCATGATGGTCCGCCCGTCTGTTCCCTCGGCGGCACTCTAGCGCCGCCGAGGGACAATGGCAGCCTCAGGCGCCGGACCGGCGCGCGGCAAGCTGGCGGTTTTGCTCCGCCATGACGACGATGCCGGCCGCGTCGACGTCGCCGTCGCTGTCGCCAGCAATCTCCATCAGGCGCGCGTGGTCGTGGATGGTGACGCGATCCTTGCGCAGCGTGACCACGCCTTCCTCGCGCAGCCCCCGCAGCACGCGGTTGACGTGAATGGCGGTCAGGCCGAGGGCGTCGGCGATCAGGTACTGGCTGACCGGGCAATCGTAGCCGTCGAACTCGGTGAGGCCGACGGGCTCAAGGCGACGCTTGAGCTTCAGCAGCAGCTGGGCGACGCGGGCGCGGGCGTCGCGACGGCCGACGTCGGTCAGTTGTCCGATCAGGCCGAGGAGAATCTGGGACTGGATGCGAAAGAAGAGCTTGAAGACACCCGGCCATTCCCGCGAAGCGGTGGACACCGAGGCCCGCGATATTTCGGTGATGACCACATCGGTGATCGTCTCAACGCCGAGCTCGGTGTCGCCACCGGTCGAACAGCCGAGGTGAAGCACCTCTCCCGGCAGGATGAATCCAACCACCTGGCGTTCGCCATTGGCCAACAGCGTATAGGCGAAGGCCCAGCCTTCGCGGATCAGAAAGACCGCCGCCGTCGAATTGTCGGGACGGGTGATCTGCGAGCGGGCGGGGATGCGACGCGGCGACGCCTGCATCTCGGTGATGATGCGGGCCTGGTCCGGCGTGATGTCGCCTGTCTTCGACAAGCGCGCCACAAACGGATCGGCCGGCCGGGTCGCAGCTCCATCGCGGGAGGCCGCGCGACGGAAGGACGTGAACTGGTAGGTCATGCAATGCTCCGATGACGATGGCGGTCATCCCCCGCCGGCAAGAGGTGGTGCGTCGTCGAAGCATTTCCATGGTTGACTTTTCGAGATTTCCGTTTCCGCCGTCACACTCCTGACACGGCTGCATGAGTGCGTCGGACGCACGACTTCACGCGCCGGGAAGACCCCCAGCGCTGATGTCCCGAATCGGGAAACGGCCTTGGCGAATTCATCGATTGCGCCGTTCGAAACGGCGTCTCTGTGATGGTTCCTCGGCTCGTGCATGAGGGCGGCTGCTGCCGCAGCCGCCCTCATAGGGAGGGTCTATCGCCTGCGGCTTACGGCTGCCACTGGCTGCCACACGCCAGGATGCCGCCCATGGCGGACATTGCCTGTGTCTGGGTGGCGAAGGGCCCGCTCATGGTCTCTTCGCCGGTGGCCGCGGAGCGGTCGGCAGCGTAGCAGGCGTGGGTGTTGGCATCGGCCAGGACGTACCACGAACCGGAGCCGGCAAAGGCTGCTGGCGACGCAAGGGTCAGCAAGGCTGCCACGGCGGGAAAGAGGATCTTCTTCATCGATCTGCTCCATGATTGCGACCACGGTTCAAGGTCGTGGCCTTCACTCATGCAGGCTAGCCAGCGACCGGTCGGCCCGCCCTAACACTGATTATGATGCGGACGATTTTTCTGGTTTGCCGGATCGCCGCATCGGCCCTGTGGGCAGACGGCCACGGGGCGTACGACCCCGCCGCTATGGCCGGCAGCTGTCGCCGCGGCGGCGGTCCGCCAAGGCGATGATGGCGGTGTCGCCGCCGTCGGCCTCGTCGAAGCCGGCGATCTCCATCAGGCGCGTGCGATCGTGGATGGTGACGCGATTGTTGCGCATGGTGAGGATGCCCTTCTCGCGCAGGCCGCGGAGCGTGCGGTTGACGTGGATGGCGGTCATGCCGAGGGCGTCGGCGATCAGATACTGGCTGAGCGGGCAATCGTAGCCATCGGGCGCGGCGCGGCCGATCGCGATGAGGCGGCGCTCCAGCTTGAGCAGGAGATGGGCGAGGCGGGCGCGGCTGTCGCGCCGGCCGAGATCGATCAGCTGTTCGATCAGCGCCGACTGGATGCCCGACTGGAGACGCAGGAAGAGCTCGAAGATCTCGGGCCACTGGCGCGACGCACGGCGCACGGCGTCCATCGATATCTGGCTGACGACGGCGTCGGTGATCGTCTCGATGCCCCGCTCGGTATTGGAGCGGAACAGACTGCCGAGGCCGACGATGTCGCCGGGCAGCAGGAAGCCGAGCACCTGGCGTTCGCCGTTGGCAAGCAGCGTGTAGGCAAAGGCCCAGCCTTCGTGGATGACATAAGCGTGGTCGGGATCACGGACGTGCCCGATCTGCTCCCGGGCATCCAGCGCGAGCGGCGGCCCCTGCAAGGTGGCGACGATCTCAGCCTGGACCGCGGTCAGGGGACTGACCGAGCGCAACCGTGCAAGGAGCGGATCGATCGGTTGGGGATCGCGTGCCCCGGACGCGGCAGCACGCGCGAAAGACGCAGACTGATAGGCCATTCCCTGCTCCGGTTACGTCCCCCAGGACGTCATTGAACGGGGCAGATGGCCTATCTCCGGCGCGCTTCCAGCTTCAACTTTTCGAGATCGGATTGCCGGCGCTGTTGCCGGTCACGACTGCAGGCATCCGACGACGGCCGGCGCAACAAGGCAGCCGCCTGTGGCGGCCGCCTTGTTGGCGCGGCCGGAGGTCAGTTCCGGTTGTTGTAGCCACCGCACGCGATGGCGGCGCTCATGGCCGAAGCAGCCTGCGACTGGCTGGCAAAGGGACCGGCAACCTGCGTCTCGCCGCTGGCCGCCCGCTGGTTCGACGTGTAGCAGGTGTCGGTATTGGCATCGGCGAGCACGCGCCACGAGCCGGACATGTCGGAATCGTGCATCGTGCGGGCATAGGCCGCCGGAGCCGCGAGAAGGGCGGCAGCCGCCAGCATGGGGAGGACGATCTTCTTCATCGGTTTGCTCCTTCATCGGGACCCGCGGATCAAAGGCCGGGCCCCCGCCTGTCGTCCCGCACCAAGGCTTAGGCGCCGGCAAACCGGCCCGCGCTAATCTTTGTTATGATGACAGGGATTTAAGAATCGGGACGACGGGACCGACGGACGGGAGGAGACGGCCTCGTCGGGCCGCCTCCTCCGTTTCCGGGGCGAACGATCGGTCCGCCCTGAGCCTGCCTAGCGGCCGCCGCAGGAGCCGAGGTGGTTGATGGCCGAGAGGGCGGCAGCCTGGCTGCCATACGGACCGCCCACCGTCTGCTGCTCACCACCAGAGCCGACGCTGTGCTCGGCGACGCAGGTGTTCGAGCGGTCGTGGTAGACGACGTACCAGGAACCGCTCTGCGCGAAGGCTGCCGAAGAGACAGACAGCGTCAGCACCGCCAAGGCGGGTAACAGGAATTTCTTCATTTCCATTGCTCCTTCAAAAGAACCCGGCGCTGCCGGGCCTTCCCCTTGCCATGCCCAAAAACCGGCAACTGATTCCGCGCCGAACCGACGTCCTGTCTGCCCAAGCTTCGGGGATGCCGGCTGAGAGCCGGCGCGGCGGACGGCGGGAAAGGGGGAGGCTTCCCGCGCCGTCCACGAAGACCGTAGTCGGCAGCGCGGCGCGCCGCCCTGATCTGGATTATGATGGACGAAAATTCAGGTTCGGCGTTCGGTGTCGCCGATCGCAGTCGGGATGCGTTCCACTCCGACGGGACTCACATGCCGCCGTAGCCCTGGCCGCCGCATGCACCGATCCGACCGATGGGCCGAGATCGCGGCAACACACTACCGTGCTGCGGTGGGCGTAGACGCCGACATGACGCCGCGCACGGCGCGCTGCGCGGCGGCTTCTCCTGGAGATCGGTTATTGCGGCTCGTGGGTGCGCGCCGCAGCGATCAATTGCGCGGCGGCGCGGCGCCTGGACGGCGTTGCCTTCTCGCGCTGCGGTTTGGGCCGGCCGGCAGGCAGCAGGCGGCGCACAGCGGCCGACGCGATCACCTCTTCGCGTTCGGCATAGGCCTCGTGATTGCGCTCGATCAGGCGCGGATCGTAGAGATAGTTGACCATCAGCCCGTAGGACTGTTCGAGCCCCTTCCTGGAGGTGTCGCCAAGCATGTCGAGCCGCTCCAGGCGGGCGCCGTTGCCGAGATGGAAGCGGGCGATGGCATCGGCGACGCGGCCCTTGTTGTCGCGGGCTTCGAGGAAATAGGCCGAGGCGGCGGCAAGCAGCGGGGCACGCAGGTTCTCGACCAGCTCGGTATTCTTGTGCCAGCCAGGCGTATCGAGGGCGGCGAGCGCGGCGCGCGTCTCGGGGCCGAGTAGGCCCGCTTGGCTCGACTTGCGCTCGCCGTCGAGCCAGCGGGCGAAGCGGGGCGCCGGCGAGAGCGTGACGAAGGTGGTGAGGCCGGGCAGTTCGCGGCGCAGATCCTCGACCACCTGCTTGATGAGGAAGCTGCCGAAGCTGACACCGGAGAGCCCGCGCTGGGTGTTGGAAATCGAATAGAAGACCGCGGTGGTTGCCTCCTGCGGCGTGATCGGCACGCGCCTGGTATCGAGGATCGGCGCGATCTGTCCCGGCATGTCGCGGGTGAGCGCCACCTCGACGAAGATCAGCGGGTCTTCGGGCAGGCGCGGATGGAAAAAGCCGTAGCAGCGCCGGTCGGGCGAGCCCAGCCGGTTCTTGAGATCCTGCCAGTTGTGGATGGCGTGCACCGCCTCGTAGCGGACCAGCTTTTCGAGCACGCTTGCCGGCGTATCCCAGTCGATGGGCCTGAGGATGAGAAAGCCGCGATTGAACCAGGACGAGAAAAGATGGACGAAATCGGCGTCGACCGGCGCCAGGGCCGTATCGTCCTTGCAGGCATCCATCAGCACCTCGCGCATGCTGATGAGCGAGGCGGTGCCGCCCGGCGCATAGTTCAGGCGGCGGATGAGTTCCTGGCGGCGGGGCTCGCTGGCGCGCTGCAGGCGCGCCAGCGGCTTCGGCTCGGGGGCCGACCGCCAGGCGTCGATCGCCGCCTCAATCGCGTCTGCGTCGGCGCCGAAATGACTGGCGAGCGCCTGCAGGAAGGCAAGCTTGGCGTCGGGTTCGGCGGCTTCGAATTCGGCCAGCAGGCGCTCGGCCAGCGCCATGCCCGAGGCCTCGCCGCGGCGCGAGAGCAGCTGCTCGCCGAGGTCGATGAGACCGGCGCCGCCGCGGCTGCCGAGCGCACCGAACTCGTCCACCCGGAAGAGCGCCCGGCCGCGAGCGGAGATCACCTCCAGCAGATCGGAAAGCAGCGCCGATCGTACCGGCGACCGCGCCTGTTGCTGCGTCTTCATCGTCATCGCCTTTCCGGCCTTCACTATCCCCCTATATGTGGCTCTCCGGCGGCAAAAACCAGCGGCTGCGCGACCATGTCAGCTTGACGAATGCGGGGCGCTCGGCAACGTGGCGCCCGACCATTTCCATCCAATCGGCCTTCTGAACATGCCCCCCCGAAAGAACAACAAGGACTGGTGGCGCGGCGCCGTCATCTACCAGATCTATCCGCGCTCATTTCAGGACTCGAGCGGCGACGGCATCGGCGATCTCGCCGGCATCACCCACCGGCTCGGCCATGTCGCCGATCTCGGGGTCGATGCGATCTGGATCTCGCCTTTCTTCGTCTCGCCGATGAAGGACTTTGGTTACGACGTTTCAAATTATGTCGACGTCGATCCGATCTTCGGGACGCTCGCCGATTTCGACGCGCTGGTGGCCGAAGCGCACCGGCTTGGCCTCAAGGTGATGATCGACCAGGTGCTGTCGCACACATCCGACCAGCACGCATGGTTCAAGGAGAGCCGCGCCAACCGGACCAACCCCAAAGCCGACTGGTATGTCTGGGCCGACCCGCAGGCGGACGGCTCGCCGCCCAACAACTGGCTGTCGAATTTCGGCGGGCCAGCGTGGCAGTGGGACACGCGTCGGCGGCAGTACTACTTGCACAACTACCTGACTGAGCAGCCCGACCTCAACTTCCACAACATGGCCGTCCAGGACGCGCTGTTGGCCACCGTGGAGTTCTGGCTGAGGCGCGGCGTCGACGGCTTCCGCCTCGACACGGCGAACTTCTATTTCCATTCGCAGACGTTGAAATCGAACCCGCCGGCGCCACGCGACACGGAAACGGAGGTCTTCAGCGCCAATCCCTATGGCATGCAGGATCATCTCTACGACAAGAGCCAGCCGGAGAACCTGGCGTTCCTGAAGCGCTTCCGCGCGCTGCTCGACCGCTACGGCGCCACCACCTCGGTCGGCGAGGTTGCCGACGGCGCACGCGGGCTGAAGACGATGGCGACCTACACCGCCGGCGGCGATAAGCTGCACATGTGCTACACCTTCGACTTCCTCGGGCCGAACTTTTCGGCGGCCTTCTTCCGCCGGCAGATCGAGGCGTTCGAGGCGATCGTCAAGGACGGCTGGGCGTGCTGGGCCTTCTCCAATCACGACGTCGTCCGCCATGTCAGCCGCTGGGGCGAAGGTCGGGACCACGACCGGCTGGCACGGCTTGCCATCGCCATCCTGATCGCGCTGCGCGGTTCGGTCAGCCTCTATCAGGGCGAGGAGCTGGGCCTGACCGAGGCGAACCTCCGCTTCGAGGACCTGGTCGATCCCTACGGCATCACCTTCTGGCCCGAATACAAGGGCCGCGACGGCTGCCGCACGCCGATGGTATGGGACGCGACGGCGCCCCATGGTGGGTTCTCAAGCGCGAAACCCTGGCTGCCGGTGCCGGAAGACCATCTGCGGATGACGGTTAGCGCGGAGAGCGGCGACGACAGCTCGGTGCTGGCGCACTACAAGCGGCTCCTCGCCTTCCGCCGGGCTCACCCGGCGCTCGTCGCCGGCACGATCCGCTTCCTCGATGCACCGGAAGACGTCCTCGCCTTCGTGCGCTCCAGCGATGGCGAAGACATCGCCTGTCTGTTCAATCTCGGCGAGACGGAAGCGCGCGTGAGCGTTCCGGCGCCGGTGACAGCGCTCGACGGCACCGGGTTCACCGTGCGGCCGGAGGCCGACGGCTCGAGCGTGCGGCTACAGCCGGGCGAGGCCTTCTTCGGGCTGGTCAATTCCCAGACGGCTTGAGGATGAGCACGTTGAAGTCGTGCTCCGGGGCAAAATCCTGCACCTTCATCTGGAATTGGGTGGGTGCGATCTTGCGCACGCCGGTGCCGCAGAAGCTCACCAGATTGTCGGTGCTGCCCTTGTCGACGGTCAGGGTGAACGAACCGATCGCGCCGGCCCAGTTGTTGCCGGTGGTGAGGATGTAGGAGATGCGGTTTTCCATGAAGGGCGGATAGTCGGCCCCCGCCTGCCGCGTGGCGCGCAGGACGGCATTCTCGAAGGACTTGTCGAGGCAATAGCGCTGGCGATAGTCGTCATAGGTGGGGCCGGCGAAGTGCCCGTCGATGAAGAAGTTGACGCCGACCGAGGCGCCGACGCTTGGCTGGTAGCGATGCTCGACCATGATCGTGCGGCCGGCGGGGAAGGTCATGCGCCACCAATAGGTGGACTTCAGCACCCAGTAGGGCGTCGGGTGATCCTCCATGCCCTTGCCGACGTCGTAGCGGTCGATGAAGACGATGCCGCGGCTCTGCCAGTCCTTCAGCGTGTCCGGCGTGAGCGCTTTCAAAGCATCGAAGGCGGCCTCGCCGAACGGGAACAGCGGTACGCCGGCTTGCTTCAGCGTGTCGGTGACGTCGAGCGTGCCGGCGAAGGCCCGCTGCTCGAGCTGGACGGTTACCGGCTGGCCCTCGACGGTGGCGCTGAAGCCGAGGAAGTTGTCCGACTGGATATCGGGCAGCGCGGTGTCGCCATAGGGGTTGTATTGGATGTCGGGCATGGGGAAGGCGACGATGGTGTCGACGTCCTCCTCGGTCTGGTTGCGGAAGCGATAGGCTACCTGGATCTGGTCGGGCGAGATGAACAGCTCCTCGCTGTCCATGCTGATGGCGTCGGTGCGGGTGAGGACCAGCCCGCCGGTCTTGATCTCGGCGGTCGAATCATTGGCCAGCGCCGGCGCGCTCGCCAGCAGCGCCAGTGCCGCGACGGTCAGTGACCTCAGCATGGTGTCGCCCTCCTTCATGGAAACCTATGGCAAGACTACAGGAAATCCTCACGCTCGTCGCGCCGACGGGGCGATTTCCGCTTGCACCGGGCGGCAGGGGATGCATCCTGCCGCGATCGTCATCAAAGGTGCTCGCCGCAAATGCATCCCGCCGAATTGGCGCAGTTCATCACCGCCTTCGGCAATCTCGGGGTGATATTGCCGGTTGCGGTGATGGTGGCGCTGGTGGTGGCGGCGGCAGGCGACTGGCGGTCCTCCTTCCTGTGGGCTCTCGCAGTCTCCGTCTCGCTGGGCCTCATACTCGTCGCCAAGCTCTACTTCATCCCCTGCGGCGACGTGCTCCCGGTACTCGGCATCCACAGCCCGAGCGGGCACTCAGCGAGCGCCGCGGCGGTCTATGGCGGGGCAGCCGTTCTCGTGGCGCGGATGACGGCCTCGCGGCGGACAACGGTGTTCCTCGTCCTGATCGCGACAACGATCCTGGTATTGGCGGTCGCTGTCTCGCGGGTGGTCATCGGCGTCCACACCATCCCCGAAGTCATCCTGGGCAGCGCGATCGGCCTCGCCGCGCCAACCATCCTCGCCACGGCCGCGCGCGGTCCGAGCCGCAAGGTGGCTCTGCGCCCGTGGATGCTGATTCTGCCGCTTCTGCCGATCGTGCTGCTGCGCGGCATCGATCTCCACGCCGAGGAGGTCATCGACACCGTCGCCTACAGGCTCGCGCACCACTTCGGTGTGTGCAGTGCCGGACGGGCCGAGGCCGGCACCTATCGGATTGCGGCCACCGCCATCATCGGAATATCCGAGGATCACCCCGGACTTGTCTCTGGCATTGGGAAGCAACCAATTCATTGAAGAGATTGGCGTGCTTCGAAGGAGAGACTTCGAACGCGCCAAAGGCCGCAAGCGCGGCCCGGGCTTTCGCCCGCCCCCGCGGAGCCGGTGAGCGCAGCGAACCTGGCGTGAGCAGCCCAGCACGCATCGCAGCAATCGGCACCACGGTCAGCGCTGCACTGTTGAACCTGGGCTACGGTCGGCGAGTGCGAAGATGCCAGCCGGCGATGTCAGTCGCGGCCGAGGTGACGTTATCCCAGGCGGAATGAGGCCAGCCGATCTCGGCGCTGGCGCTCTGCTCCAACGCGCCTCATATTGCTGATATGGCGCTAGGTCCCTCACGAGCGAATTTCGAGGCCCGTCCGGTCAAGGTCGGGGACGGATGGTACGTAAGGGTAACCTGGGACAATGGCCGCACGGCGGACGTGCCCAATTTCGCCAACGAAGCTGACGCCAAGCAATGGATCAAGCACGAAGCTGCTGTCTGGCTGGAAAAGCGTCACACAGGCAGCCATGACAAATAGGCCGCGCAAACGCCTCGCGAGATCGGCAGCGGGCGTGGTGCACGCGCGGACTCGATCAGCCGCGGCCGATACGCGGTAGCAGCCAACCGAGGATCCGCTCCGGCGAATCTCCCGGGCCCTTCAGGGTGTGATGCCCTGCGGCCACGGTCGCAAACGCAAGAGCATCGTCTCTTGTCCGGCGTTTACCCTTGGGGAGTGCCATCCATTCGCGGATGACCGTCCTCCTGGCGTCGTGGTCGGGGTTCTTCAACAGGCTCTCCGTTGCATTTGGGACGTCAACAATTCACTTCCGATCGATCTCGATCTCGCAGATCCGGGAGGGAAGCGCCGGGTGGAGGTCACTGCCTGACGGTCGTCGACGCTGTCATGGCGTCACCGCGCGATCAAAGCGCACGATCTGCGGAAAGAGCTGCAACACCTTGCTGGGGCGGTTCGAACGATCGAAGAAATTCGGCATGACGATTGAAAGCTCGTCCTCCGGCACCATTCTTTGGCTGCGATCGACGATGCTGCGGACGTGATACATGGGCCCCTGATTCCGCGCCATGTAGCGACGGACGATCCGGAAATGATCCTGCGTCCGGGGGCCGGACAGCGAGCGGAGCGTGACACCGACAATTTGTCCGATCGCATAGAGTTGTCTGTCCACGTCACTTCTCCTTGGTATCAAACCGACTCGGTGAAGATCACCGGCTCCTGCCGCAGGCCCAGCGGCCGGTCTGCAGAGACCGTCGGCCTTGCCACATCAGACTCCGGTAGCAGCCGCCACTGTCGAACCGGCGTCGCGCATCAGGCTCGCCTCGAGGTCGACCGGGTCGATGGGGTAGCTCTGTGTGACGCCGCCGCGAAAGACCTGGATCGTGGTGGCAAGCCTTCGCCACCCCAGTACGTTCATGCCGCCGACCTGCTCTTCGTCGGTGGTGACGTCATAGTCGCCTGGCTGCATGACACCGCCAATGCCACCGAGACAGAACGGTTGCGTGAATCGCACGGTCTTGACCGTTGCCCGGACCGTCATGCTGTTGCGACCCGCGAAAATTGATCGCTGGCCAGCGTGTAGAAGCTGCGATGCTGCTCGGGCGCGTAGACCTTGGCCGCGGCGGCGAAGATGTGTTCCCGCGCCGCGTCGAAAGCCGCCAGGATCGCTTCCTCGGTGTTCTTCGTCGTCGGATAGAGGACGAAGATCGCGTTCTCCTCCAGGAAGAAACGCACTTCCATGGCGCTGTCATGACCCCAGAAGCGGATGCGCCGCGAAACGGGGTCGTAGCTGCGGCTTGGATTTGGGAAGGCGAGGCTCATTTCTTTGTGTCCCGTTGGCGGCCAGAGGGAGACGCGGCGCTCCCTGAACGTGTCGCAAGTTACCCGCCTGCCGGCGCATCGACCTTCTGCCGCTCGGGCGTCAGCGATGTCAGCCAGGGGAGCCGTGTCATTGCAAAAGGCTCTTGAATATTTGGACGCAGCACGTGGCCAGCAATGCTTTTCGGCATGTAATAGCGCGATTTTTATTTACAAGCCCGAAATGAGTGATTTGAATTCTGCGAGTTTTTTTGCGAGGTCCAGGTGGCGGATACTATGAATATTTCCAAAATTCCTTGACAACGCCATGCAAAATTCATAACTCAGGCGGGAACTTGGCACTCTTAGGCGTAGAGTGCCAATGGGCATCCCTGGACAAATCCCGATGTCGGGCGCGCCCCAAGAAGGAAGACACCGATGAAGTTCCGACCCCTCCACGACCGCGTCGTGGTTCGCAGAATCAAAGCCGAAGAGAAGACCGCCGGCGGCATCATCATTCCGGACACCGCCAAGGAGAAGCCGCAGGAAGGCGAGATCATCGCCGCCGGACCCGGCGCCCGCGACGAGAACGGCAAGCTTGTCGCCCTCGACGTCAAGGTCGGCGACCGCATCCTGTTCGGCAAGTGGTCCGGCACCGAAGTGAAGATCGACGGCGAAGACCTCCTCATCATGAAGGAGTCCGACGTCATGGGCATCATCGAAGGCAAGGCCGCGGGCCGCAAGGCTGCCTGACGGCGCCAGCGCGCTTCAGGTCCCCACCCGAATTCGAAGGAACAACAGTCATGGCCGCCAAAGACGTAAGATTCTCCACCGACGCGCGCGACAAGATGCTGCGCGGCGTCGACATCCTCGCCAACGCCGTCAAGGTGACGCTCGGCCCCAAGGGCCGCAATGTCATTCTCGACAAGAGCTACGGCGCCCCACGCATCACCAAGGACGGCGTCTCTGTCGCCAAGGAGATCGAGCTTGAGGACAAGTTCGAGAACATGGGCGCCCAGATGGTGCGCGAAGTCGCCTCGAAGACCAGCGACATCGCCGGCGATGGCACCACGACGGCGACGGTGCTTGCCCAATCCATTATCCGCGAAGGCGCCAAACTCGTTGCCGCCGGCATGAACCCGATGGACCTCAAGCGCGGCATCGACATGGCCGTTGCCGAGGCGGTTGCGGACCTCAAGCGCCGCTCGAAGAAGATCAAGACGACCGAGGAGATCGCCCAGGTCGGTGCCATTGCCGCCAACGGCGAGAAGATGATCGGCGACAAGATTGCCGAGGCGATGCAGAAGGTCGGCAATGAGGGCGTCATCACGGTCGAAGAATCGAAGGCCCTCGAGTTCGAGCTCGAGACCGTCGAGGGCATGCAGTTCGACCGCGGCTACCTGTCGCCGTACTTCATCACCAATGCCGAGAAGATGATGGTGGACCTCGAGGACCCCTACATCCTCCTCCACGAGAAGAAGCTCTCCAACCTTCAGGCCCTCTTGCCGCTGTTGGAAGCCGTAGTCCAGTCGGCGCGCCCGCTTCTGATCGTGGCCGAGGACGTCGAGGGCGAGGCTCTTGCCACGCTCGTCGTCAACAAGCTGCGCGGCGGCCTCAAGGTCGCGGCGGTGAAGGCGCCGGGCTTCGGCGATCGCCGCAAGGCCATGCTTGAGGACATCGCCGTCCTCACCGGCGGCCAGGTGGTTTCCGAGGATCTCGGCATCAAGCTCGAGAACGTCAACCTGCAGATGCTGGGCCATGCCAAGAAGGTGACGATCTCCAAGGAGAACACCACCATCGTCGATGGCGCCGGCAAGAAGAAGGAGATCGAGGGCCGCATCGGCCAGATCAAGGCGCAGATCGAGGAGACCACTTCCGACTACGACCGCGAGAAGCTGCAGGAGCGGCTGGCCAAGCTCGCCGGCGGCGTCGCTATCATCCGCGTCGGCGGTGCAACCGAGATCGAGGTGAAGGAAAAGAAGGACCGCGTCGACGACGCGCTCCATGCCACCCGTGCGGCGGTCGAGGAAGGCATTGTCCCGGGCGGCGGCGTCGCCCTGCTGCGCGCCAGGAAGGCGGTCGACAAGCTGAAGTCGGATACCCCGGACGTTCAGGCCGGCATCAATATCGTGCTGCGCGCCCTGGAATCACCGATCCGTCAGATCGCCGACAATGCTGGTGTGGAGGGCTCGATTGTCGTCAGCAAGGTGATGGAGTCGAAATCCGAGTCCTATGGCTTCGATGCCCAGAGCGAGACCTATGTTGACATGGTCTCCGCCGGCATCGTCGACCCGACCAAGGTCGTGCGCACCGCGCTGCAGGATGCCGCTTCGGTGGCGGGTCTGCTGGTGACCACCGAAGCGATGGTCGCCGAACACCCGAGGAAGGAAGCGGCTCCCGCCATGCCGGGCGGCGGCGGCATGGGCGGCATGGACTTCTAGTCCGCGCCCCAATGCGACATGCGAAAGGCCGCCCAGGCGGCCTTTCGCCCCCGGTCCGGCGAACGCCGTACCACCAGGAAATTTGCTTGAAAACGTGATTTCGACGGTTCGGCCCTGCCCCTCTCCGAGATGGCCTGGGCGCTTATTCTTGCCGCCCGCAGCCGCGGCGCCGGCTTGCCCAGGAGATCGTGATGGCCAAGGGACAGAAGCGCAGCAACCGCGAAATCCGCAAGCCGAAGAAGAAGGTAGAGCCCGCGGCAGCACCGACTGCGATGACCAGGGGCATACCGATCTCCATCGGAAAGTCGAAAAAGAACGGTTAGGCCCCAGAGCGGGACGTTCGGGCAGCGGAGACAACGGTAGCTTCCACTGACCCGCTCAAGCGCCAATCCCTTGGCCGCTACCAACCGCAAAAGGCCTGCCGACGCGCGAGAGACGACGACAAGCGGCCGGTCGCCGGCTCCTCAAGCGCGGGTATCCCACGGCAGGGCCTGAAGCGCCGAGATCGCCCGCCAGGTCTTCCTGTACGGGGGCTCAGCGACCGATTGCGAAGAAGATGGCTGTCGCATGGCGGCGGTCGCGCGGTGCCTTTGGAGGCAATTGCCGGTCGACGCCGCAGAGAAAGGCGTTGATGAACGCGATCTTTCGATATGTCCGCGAGCACGGTGCTGGTGCACCGCCCTGGAACGACACCGCGCCGGTAAGGGAAGAACTTTTCGGTCTCGAACGGCTCGAGCGCCACGCGGAAAGCCTCGCCGCGGCGCAGTCGGTCACACCGACACCGCCACGCGTTCCGTCTCTCCACAAACGCTTCAACGACAACGCAACGGTCCTGCTTGCAACCTATCGTGCGAGCGCCGCGGAGCTGGAGAACGGGCGAAGCGTCGTGCCGGCGGCCGAGTGGCTCCTCGACAACTATCACCTCGTGCAGGAGCAGATTCGCGAGATTCGGGACGATCTGCCACCCGGCTATTATCGCCAATTGCCGAAACTGACCGACGGGCCGTTTGCCGGATATCCGCGCGTCTTCGGCCTTTCCTGGGCGCTGGTCGCCCATACCGACAGCCGCGTCGACCCTGAATCCTTGCGTCGATTCATCGTCGCCTATCAGCGAATCCAGCCGCTGACCATCGGCGAACTGTGGGCGATGATCGTCACGCTGCGCATCGTGCTGGTCGAAAATCTGCGGCGGCTCGCCGATCAGATGACGGCCGGGAGGAAGGCGCGCAGAGACGCCGACGCATTGGCTGACCTTCTGCTGGCGCATGGCAGCGCCCAGGCCGACCTACAAGCCGACACTGCTGCGCACGCATCGGAGCCGCTGTCGGAACCCTTTGCCGGACAATTGGCGAAACGCCTGAGAGATCTCGATCCGACAACGACACCCGCCCTCGGTTGGCTCGAGGAGCGGCTGTCACGCCAAGGCGGCTCGATCGAGGAGATGGTGCAGCACGTCCAGCGGCGGCAAGGCGCATCGAACGTCAGCGTGCGCAACATCATTACCAGCATGCGGCTGATGTCGAACGTCGATTGGGCGGAGCTGGTCGAAAGCGTCAGCCTCGTCGATCAACGGCTGTGCGCGGCAAGCGCCTTTGCGGCGATGGATTTCCCGACGCGTGACATTTATCGGGGTGCGATCGAGGAATTGTCCCGTGGTTCGTCCCTTTCGGAACTCGATATCGCCGATGAGGCCCTGAAGGCGGCACACGCCGCGGCAGGACAGGCAACCGACCCCGCCGAAGCCGATCGCGTCGGCGATCCGGGATATCACCTGATCGCCGGGGGGCGGCGCGCCCTCGAACGATCGATCGGATTCAAGGCACCCGCCAGACTGGCGATCAGTCGCCTCAGCATTCGGCTGGGCATTGGCGGCTATATCGGTACGATCCTCGGCGTCACGGTGATCGTGATAGCGCTGGCATTGTGGGCCCTCGCCGGTGTCGGATTCGGGTGGCTGGCGCTCTTTGCTCTTGTTGCCTTCCTCCCGGCGACCGAGATCGCGACGACCCTGGTCAATCGCGGCATCACATGGACCTTCGGCGCCATCACCCTGCCGGGGCTCGACCTCAAGGCGGGCGTCCCCTCCTCGTCGCGCACCCTTGTCGTCGTGCCGACGCTGCTGACCAATGCGGCCGATCTTCTCGAACAGGTTGAACGCCTGGAGGTCCACTACCTCGGCAGCGCCACCGGCGACCTCATCTTTGCGCTGCTGTCAGACGGCGTCGACGCCGACGAGGAGTCCCTGGAAAGCGACGCGCATCTGCTCACCATCGCCGCCGAGGCGGTCGAACGCCTGAATCATCGGCATGGGCCTGGCACCGATGGCAATCGCTTTCTCCTGCTGCACCGCCGCCGCGTCTTCAATGCGGGTGAAAAGAAGTGGATGGGTTGGGAGCGCAAACGTGGCAAGATTTGCGAACTCAACCGCCTTCTCCGCGGCGCCACCGACACCACGTTCATCCCGGTCAACGGTCGACCGCCGCGAGTTCCGAGCGGCGTGCGCTACGTCATCACGCTCGATGCTGACACCAGGCTGCCGCGCGACGCAGTCCCTCGGCTGGTCGGCAAGATGGCGCACCCGCTGAACCGGCCGAAATTCGACAGCGTTGAGCAGCGCGTCGTCGATGGCTACGGCATCCTTCAGCCGCGCGTCACACCCTCGCTGTCGATTGGCCGCGAAGGCTCTCTGTTTCAGCGGATCTTTTCCGGCCCGGGGGGCATGGATCCTTACGCAGCAGCCGTTTCGGATGTCTATCAGGACCTCTTTGGCGAGGGGTCCTACACCGGCAAAGGAATCTACGACGTCGATGCTTTCGAATCGGCCCTTGCCGGGCGGATGCCGGAGAACGCCGTCCTCAGCCACGATCTCCTGGAAGGAATCTTCGCACGCGCCGGCCTTGCCTCGGATGTCGAGGTGGTTGAGGAGTTCCCGTCCCGCTACGACGTCGCCGCCCGACGGCAGCATCGCTGGACGCGGGGGGACTGGCAGCTCCTTCCCTGGGCTCTCGGGCGGGTGACCGGACGGCAGGCCGTTCCCGCGGTCGGCCGCGGCAAGATAGTCGACAACCTTCGACGATCGCTGTTTGCGCCTTTTGCATTGGCAACGGTCGCCGTCAGTTGGCTGCTGCCGCTATCCTTGGCCATCTGGGGGACGCTGTTCGCCCTGGCGGCGATTGCGATACCGGCGTTCTTTCCGATCCTGTTTGCCATCGTCCCGCGTCGTGCAGGTGTTCGCCTGGCCAGTCATGTCCGTGCCCTTGGCGGCGACTTGCGGCTGGCGGGCGCCCAGACTTTTCTCTCCATCGCATTCCTGCCCGACCAGGCCTGGCGAATGGGCGATGCGATCGCGCGAACGATGGTGCGGCTGTTCCTGACCCGCCGTCATCTTCTCGAATGGACGACGGCGGCACAATCTGCAGCGAGCCCGCGGCTGGACTTGCTTGGCTTCTATCGCGGCATGGCACGTGGGACGGTGCTCGGGCTGCTGGTGACGGCCGGCGCGCTGGCGTTGGCGCCGTCCTCTTGGCCAATAGCCCTTCCGGTCGCATTCCTCTGGCTGACGGCGCCGCTGCTGGCCTTGCGTACGAGCCGGTCGCCGACCGTCGCGGCGAGCCACGTGGTGTCCGCATCCGAGGGGCGCGACCTGCGCCTCATCGCCCGGCGTACCTGGCGCTTCTTCGAGACGTTCGTCACCGCCGCGGACAACATGCTGCCACCGGACAATTTCCAGGTGGCGCCAAAGCCGGTCGTCGCCCATCGGACATCGCCGACCAACATCGGTCTCTACCTGCTCTCCGCCGTCGCTGCGCGCGACTTCGGCTGGGCAGGAACCAGGGAGACCGTTGAGCGTTTGGAGGCGACCTTCGCATCGATGCGGAAGCTCCGGCGGTTCAAGGGCCATTTTCTCAACTGGTACGACACACTTGATCTGCGCCCGCTCAATCCGGCCTACGTGTCATCCGTCGACAGCGGCAATCTGGCCGGTCATCTGATTGCGGTCGCCAACGCATGCGAGGAGTGGATCAGCGAACCCATCGCGCCAGAGGCTCGACGTGGCATGGCCGACAACCTCGCGCTGGCGCGTGATGCCGCGAGCAGTTTGCTCGCCACGAGCGGCCAGAACGGGGAGCAGCTTGTCGCGATCCTTGACGAGATTGAAGGACACTTGACGGGTGTCCAGACGATCGAGGCGATTTCACCGATCCTCAAGCGGCTGACCGAGAAGGCCGCCAAAGCGGCCCGCGCCATTCTGCCGGCACTCCCCGACGAGGGGGTCCCGGATCACGTGTTCTGGACCGAAGTATTGCGGGGAGCGGTCGCCGAACACGAAGGCGACCGTCTGCGGAGTGTCAGCTTGCCGCCTAGTCTTGCGGCTCGGCTGATGGCTCTCGCGCATACCGCCCGCGAGATGGCGTTAGCGATGGATTTTGCGTTCCTCCTCGATCCAGAGCGGAAGCTGTTGTCGATCGGCTATTCGCTCGCCGACAACCTCCTCGACCCGAGCTGCTACGATCTGCTCGCATCGGAAGCGCGCCTCGCCAGCCTGTTTGCAATCGCCAAGGGCGACGTGACGACACGACACTGGTTTCGTCTTGGTCGCGCGGCGACGCCGCTCGGCAGCGGATCGGCGCTGATCTCGTGGTCGGGATCCATGTTCGAATATCTGATGCCCTCGCTGGTGATGCGCGCCCCGGTGGGCAGCCTGCTCGAGCAGACCAATCGGCTGGTGGTCGAGCGCCAGCAATCCTACGGACGGTCGCTTGACGTTCCCTGGGGTATTTCAGAGTCGGCGTTCAACGCCCGCGACCTCGAATTCACCTACCAATATTCAAACTTCGGTGTGCCTGGTCTCGGCTTGAAGCGGGGCCTCTCCGATGACATCGTCATCGCACCTTACGCCACCGGTCTGGCGACCATGATCGACGTGCGTGGCGCAATGAAGAACTTCGCCCGTCTTGCCGACATGGGGGCACGTGGCCGCTACGGCTTCTACGAGGCGGTCGATTTCACACGCGCCCGCCTGCCCGACGATGAGCGCTTTGCGATCGTTCGCAGCTTCATGGCGCATCACCAGGGCATGAGCGTCGTCGCCATCGCCAACACCCTGCTCGACGGACGGATGCGCCGCCGCTTTCATCGCGAACCGATGATCCAGGCAACCGAACTGCTGCTTCAGGAACGCATGCCCCGGGATGTCGCCGTCGCGCAACCGCAGGCAGCAGAGGCGCGGGCGACGCCGGTCGGGACGAATGGCATTGCGCCGACGGTGCGCCGTCTCAAGGCATCCGTCGGGCGCGCCCCGATAACCCATTTGCTGTCAAACGGTCGCTACACGGTCATGCTGACCACGGCGGGAGCAGGCTTCAGCCGCTGGCGGGACGTTGCAGTGACGCGATGGCGCGAGGATACGACCCTCGACGGTTGGGGATCCTTCATCTTCCTGCGCGATACCCTGCGTGGGGATGTGTGGTCAGCCGGAGCACAGCCGTTCGCGGCTGCCGGCACGGACGATGATGTCGTCTTCGGGGAGGATCGCGCGGAATTTGTCCATACCGACGGCACGTTGATGACTACGACGGAAGTGCTGGTTTCGGGCGAGGACGATAGCGAGGTCAGGCGTGTGTCGCTGACCAACAGCGGTCGCCATGCGCGCGAGATCGAACTCACCTCCTACGCCGAATTGGTGCTCGCGGCGCCTGCCGCCGATGACGCCCACCCCGCTTTTGCCAAGATGTTCGTCGAGACGGAATACGTTGCCGAATTCGGTGCGCTGATCGCCACACGCCGGACCCGCTCGCGCGACGAGGCTGAGGTGTGGGCGGCGCACTTTGCCGTGGTTGAAGGCGAGATCCTCACCGATCCGCAATATGAGAGCGACCGATCGCGTTTCATCGGCCGCGGCCGCACCATCGCAACTGCCGAGGCCATCGTTGCCGGCCGGCCGCTGACCAACACAGTCGGGACTGTCCTCGACCCGGTCTTTTCGCTTCAGCACCGGATCAGGGTTCCCCCGGGGCAGATCGCCCGGATCGCCTTCTGGACCGTCGTTGCGTCGTCTCGTGCCGAACTGCTGGACCTCGTCGACCGGCACAACGATCGCAGCGCGTTCGAGCGGGCGAAAACGCTTGCCTGGACCCAGGCCCAGGTGCAGTTGCGCCATCTCGACGTCGAGGCGAAGGAGGCGGCGGACTTCCAGCGTCTGGCGGCTCCGATCCTCTATTGCGACCCGCGCTTCCGGGCATCCTCGGACGCCATCGTCCGGGGGGCAGGGCCGCAATCCGGCCTGTGGCCGCACGCCATATCCGGCGACCTGCCGATTGTTCTCCTGCGTATCGATGAGGTCGAGGATTTGGCCCAGGTCCGCCAGTTGTTGCGCGCCCACGAATACTGGCGGATGAAACGCCTGGGCGTCGACCTGGTTATCGTCAACGAGCGGGCGGCGTCTTACGTCCAGGATCTTCAGATCGCCATCGAGACTGCGGTCCGCAGTCGCCAGTCCGGGCCGCGTCTTGGCGACGAGCATGCGCAAGGCGCAGTCTTCACACTACGAGCCGATCTGATGAGCGGTGAGGCACGCGCCCTGCTTCAGTCGGCGGCCCGGATTGTCCTTATTGCCCGCCGGGGGCCGATCGCCGACCAGATCGCCTGGCTGACCAGAGCCGAGCAGCCGGACCAACCGCTGCCGGTCAAACTGCCGGAGCAACCGAGCCCATCGCAATCAACACCGTCGCCATTGCCGTCCCTCGAATTCTTCAACGGCCTCGGTGGCTTCGACAAGGATGGCCGCGAGTATGTGACGCGCCTCGAGGCCGGCGCCACGACGCCGGCACCGTGGATCAACGTCATCGCCAACGCCGGCTTTGGCTTTCAGGTGTCCGCCGAGGGAAGTGGCTGCACCTGGGCCGACAACAGCCGCGAGAACCGGCTGACGCCCTGGTCGAACGACCCTGTCGTCGACCCGACAGGGGAAGCCCTCTACATTCGCGACGAAGTGACCGGCGTTCTGTGGAGCGCGACCGCGTCGCCGGTCCGCGATGACGGGGCCTATGTCGCGCGCCACGGCTTCGGCTACAGCCGGTTCGAGCACGAGGCGAACGGCATAGCGGTCGAATTGCTGCAATACGTCCCGCTTGCCGATCCGATCAAGATTTCGCGGCTGACGCTGCGCAACGTCTCCGGACAGCGGCGCAACCTGTCGGTGACGGGCTATGCCGAATGGGTCCTCGGCACGTCCCGCGGCGCTTCGGGACCGTTCATCGTGACCAACCTCGACCGCGGGACCGGGGCGATCCTGGCCCGTAACCCGTGGAGCATGGCATTTTCCGGCCGCGTTGCCTTTGCCGATCTCGGCGGACGGCAGACGGCGTGGACCGCCGATCGACGCGAGTTCCTCGGTCGCAACGGCACGCATGCGGTGCCGGCGGGACCCGCTGGAGGGAGCGCATTGTCCGGTGTGACCGGCGCTGGCCTCGACCCTTGTGCCGCCCTGCAATGCGTCTTGGACCTTGCCCCGGGAGAGTCGACCGAGGTCGTCTGGTTCCTCGGACAATGTGGCACAGGCGAAGACGCTTCGGCCCTCATCAACCGTTACCGGGCGGCCGATCTCGACGCCGTTCTGGACGAGGTGACGCAGCACTGGGGAACATTGCTCGGCGCGGTCCAGGTCAAGACGCCTGATCGCGCCATGGACATCCTGCTGAATGGTTGGCTGCTCTATCAGACGCTGGCCTGCCGCATCCTGGCGCGCTCCGCCTTCTATCAGGCTAGCGGCGCCTACGGCTTCCGCGATCAGCTTCAGGATGGCTCGGCATTGGCTTTTGCGGACCCTGAGGAGACTCGGCGCCATCTTCTGCGCGCCGCCGGACGGCAGTTCGTCGAAGGCGATGTCCAGCATTGGTGGCTGCCCCATTCCGGACAGGGCGTGCGGACCCGCATCTCCGACGATCGCGCCTGGCTGGCCTTTGCAACCGCCGAATATGTCTCCACCTCCGGCGACGTCGCGGTTCTCGACGTGACGGTGCCGTTTCTCGATGGCCCGGCATTGCACGACGGCGAAAGCGACGCCTTCTTCGTGCCGTCCGATGCGGGCGAATCGACCTCCCTGTTCGAGCACTGCGCGCGTGCTGTCGACCAATACGTCCAACAGACTGGTGTTCATGGCCTGCCGCTCATCGGAGGGGGCGACTGGAACGACGGCATGAACCGGGTCGGCGACGGCGGCAGGGGCGAGAGCGTCTGGCTCGGCTGGATGCTGGTCAGGACCATCGACATGTTCGCGCCGATGGCCGAAGGCCGGGATCCCGTTCGTGCCGAGCGCTGGCGCGCGCACGCGGCCTCGGTGCGGGAAGCGCTGGATCGCGAGGCCTGGGACGGCCGATGGTATCGCCGCGCGACCTTCGACGACGGCACCTGGCTCGGCGCGGAGGACAGTGAGGAATGTCGGATCGATTCGATCGCCCAGTCATGGGCGGTGCTGGCGGGGGGCGCCGATCCGGCACACGCGGCAATGGCGATGGCCTCTCTGCAGGATCAACTCATTCGTCGTGGCGATGCCCTTGCCCTTCTGTTCTGGCCGCCTTTCGACAAGACGCCGCTCGATCCGGGCTACATCAAGGGCTATCCGCCGGGCCTGCGCGAGAACGGCGGGCAATACAGCCACGCCGCAATGTGGGCCATCCTGGCATTGGCCAAGCTCGGCGAAGGCGATCGTGCCGGCGCGCTGTTCGCCCTGGTCAATCCGATCAACCACGCGCGCACGCCGGAGCAGACATCGCGCTACAAGGTCGAGCCCTATGTCGTGGCGGCCGATGTCTATTCGGTGCCACCGCATGTCGGACGGGGCGGATGGACCTGGTACACGGGCTCGGCCGCCTGGATGTATCGGGCCGGCATTGAAGGCATTCTCGGCATTCGCCGGGAGGGAGCGTCGATTCTCATCGATCCATGCATTCCCGCCGCATGGCCAGGATTTGAGGCGAGGATCAAACTGGGCGCGACCCGGTACGACATTCGCGTCGAGAAGTCGTCACATCGATGCGGCGGCGTAACCCATGCCACCTTCGACGGCGTGCCGATCCAAGGTCTCGCCGGGCAGGTGCGCCTGCCACTAGACGGGCAGACCCACAGTCTTCTGGTCTCCATGTAGCCTTGCGCACCTCGATCACGGCAGGTTGCTCGGCATGCCGTTCCACGCCGGCGGGCCGGGACGCTGTCGGGCGTGCGCGAAATTGCTCCAACATGGCATTCTTTGCGCGTGCGGAGGCTTCACGCCTTTCTGCCATGTCAGATCGCAGCTTCCGTCACTGTCCGAATTTCGGGGATGCGCTCAGGGCTGCACGGTCCCGGAGATCGCGACAATCACGGGCCACTCGCTGAAAACCGTGGACTCTATCCTGGAACGATATCTGTCTCGAACGCGCCAGTTGGCAGACGCTGCAATCAGCACGCTGGAGAACGCGTCACGAACCAAAGCTGCAAACCAGGTGCAAACCGGCCGATACGCCACCGGCTCAACGCTACATAAGCCGTTGAAAAGATTAGCGCGCTTCGAAGGAGAGACTTCGAACGCGCCAAAGGCCGCAAGCGCGGCCCGGGCTTTCGCCCGCCCCCGCGGAGCCGGTGAGCGCAGCGAACCTGGCGTGAGCGAGATAATGGCGCGCCCGAAGAGATTCGAACTCCTGACCCCCAGATTCGTAGTCTGGTCCAGGCAATTGATATCGTTACGTTATTCTGCAAACATAGCCGAATTCGGGGCTTTATTGCTCAATAGCTTGCGCCAATTTCGCAAACCAAATCCGGCGCTAGGCAGTGCCCCACCGAACTGGGGTTGGCGCTCCCTAGGGGACTAGAGGAAGCCTGCGAGATCAATGGGTTTGACAGTTCGGCGCTCGCAAACCGTCTCCATGTTTTCCAATGCTTTGCGGCGCAAGTGTCAAACCGCGCTCTATTCGCGTTGGCTCGGGCATGCGCTGCTGGTCACGTTTCGCTTGAGCAATCGCATCCTTCAAGTTCGTGTAACGAAACTGTCGGTAGTGGAAATTGTCAACTGGAACTCGGTCGATGCCATACTTCGCCATCTCTTCCGAGTCCGCACTGGAGGCAGGGCTGGTATCTTTGAAGTTTTCGGATGCCACAGGGCACTCTCCTCTGAAGGCTTCTACGACAGAAAGCTCGACGGGTTGATGAGCTTCTTCTGACTGCTCTATCAACGTGTGATTGCGGTCCTATCCTAAACTGGTCTTGCTGCCTCATGGCTGCAGACGCCCGAGGTCGCAGCGGTCTGGGAGCTCGCGTGCCGGCATGCGATCGATCTGGTCGGCGAGAGCCGGGTACTTTGCGCGATATGCCTCAAGACGAATTGCCCATGCCGCCTGGAGCCGCTTGCCACGCTGACCGATGCCGGTATGGAAATGCTCACGCACACCCTCCGGCACGAGGAACCTGGCGTCCTCCGGCCATCCATAGCTGCGCTTGGCGAGGCGAACCTCCTCCTCGCCAAGTGGCGCGCCGTATGTGGCGCTGGTGTCCTGCTTGTGAGCAGCGCCGTACTCGACAATGATGAGCGTGGGAACGTCATGGACCCGCCCGAATGCCTCGATGGCCTGCGCGATCCGCCGAGTGTCATTGGCGTCGCCGACCCGCTGCACGTTCCAGCCATAAGCGAGGAAGCGGGCCGCAACATCATCACTGAATGCCAGATCGGTATGGCCTTCGATCGTAATGCGGTTGCTGTCGTAGATCCAACAGAGATTCCCGAGCATCAGGTGACCGGCGAGCGAGGCGGCCTCGCTGCTGACGCCCTCCATCATGTCACCGTCGCCGCACATCGCGTAAACGTCATAGTCAAACACCGCAAACCCAGATCGATTGAAGTGCTTGGCTAGCGACCGTTCCGCGATGGCCATGCCGACGCTGGTCGCGCAGCCCTGTCCGAGCGGCCCAGTCGTCGTCTCGACGCCGGTCTTCAGATGATATTCGGCATGTCCCGGACAATGGCTGCTCAACTCGCGGAAGTGCTTGATGTCATCCAAACTGACCGATAGCAGGTCGAGGCGCTTGTAGTCGGCGTCAACCGCCCTCGTGCCGGTGAGATGCAGCATTGCGTAGAGCAGCATCGAGGCGTGGCCGTTCGACAGTACGAAGCGATCGCGATTCGGCCAGATCGGATCGGCCGGGTCGAAGCGCAGGAAGCGCTGCCATAGCGTGAAGATCACCGGCGCAAGGGCCATCGGCGTGCCCGGTTGACCGGAATCGGCCTGTTGCGCGGGTTCCATCGACAGGGCACGAATGGTGTTGATGCACAGCTGGTCGATAGAGGCGCTTGCCCGACGGTGGCTGCCGGCGCCGTCACCAGGATGCACCAACCCGCCGGATGATGGTCCAGCATCGCGGCGCGGCGATGCAGACCGAAGGGCGGCCTTTGCTGAGCCGAGCGCGGTCCCGTCGGCGGCGTTACTCAGGTCCGTCATGCCTTCTCCGTCGCGTCGACACGGCGTGGAACGCCATCCTGATCCAGGGTAGAAGGCCAATTCATCCGCCGAGGGCCAGTTCGCGTTGGGCACAGGCGCCGCTGCAAACGGTTCCGCGAATTGCCCCCGTTGGCGGCGTCGCTCTCGTCGCGCTTTTCATGACCCCAAGCATAAGCAGCCGCGTTTGCGCGGTGGTAGGCTCGGAAACTACTCATTGTCCGGCGGGCGCAGCCTTGACTCGAAGGTAGGTGGATCGTCGCGTCATGGCCCGGTGGCGTTCGATCGCCCACGGGAGGCAATTCAGGACGTCTCTTCCTTCCGGATCGAGTCGCCGCCCTTGTGATCATGCGAACGCCCGAGCGCGGATTCGAGCAACCGCTGCATCTTCTTCGCGGCGCCGCCCAGCGCCCTTTCAAGGGTTTCGCCGGTGTGGCCCAAAGCCACAGGCTGGTGGTGGGCAGTCCTGACTTCCAGTAGGCATCGCTTGTCGACGCCGCCCGCCTCGGCGCCATTCTCGTCGCTGAAGTGGACTTCGACCCTCGTGATATGACCGTTGAACCCGCTGAGGGCGGTCCTTAACGCTGCCTCGACGTGACGCATGAACTTCTCATTGCCGTCGATATTGTGGTCTGTGCTTACCTGGATCTGCATGACTTCTCCTCCTATGCGTTTGCCAAGCCCGGTTCGGGCCGCAGCCGACAGCCCCAGCCGCGCCACCTCGATCGTTTTCAACGGCAACGGCCTCACCGGCCGGCCGGACACCGGCTCACAGGTCGGAACGTCGCCCTCGAGGATGTGCAGGTCGGTTCCGCAAGCCGTCGTCCTCGTGGCTTGACGATCGGGTCCGTGGTCGCGAGGACGCGCGGTTGCGCACGATCCTCCAGCGCCTTCTTGCCTGGACCGCGGTAGACCGGAGCACGCATGGTTGCAGTCGTTTGTGCAACAGCTCGAAGGAGAGCTGCCGAGCTCGGCATCGTCGTCACGTTCATTGGCTATCACCTTTCGTCAGGTTGGTCAGCTTGTGGAGGCGAATAGATGCTCCCAACGGTAACAACTGGCCCGGCCCAGGCGGGAGACTCGGAAACTACTCAGAGCTGAGCGCCGTATTCAGGTTGGCCACGATGCGGCCGCTCATTTCGAACGTGCGCGGGATTTGCGTGGCCAACGAGGGCGTCATGAACCGTTGCTCGCCTTCGGCGACAAGGCCCGACAGCAAGCATGGGTGCGAGAATTACTCAGCCGGCTGCACGGCCACGTCCTTCACCCAGTCCGGCCGGCGCATCGCATGGAGAACAAGCGGCACGCCGCAGAACACCACGGTGCCGAGGACCACCAGCGTGACGTAGAGAACGGGCGAACCCACCGGCAACTGAGCGGGCGGGAAGAACGCCACCAGGAAGCTGAAGAGAACGCCGAGGAAGCCAATGCCGGCGGCCAGCCACATGCCGACCGTTCCGCCAGGCACCTTGAATGGCCGCGCAAGCTTCGACTCGCTGTAGCGGAGGCGAATACCGGCAGCGTACATCAGCATGTAGGCGACAAGATAAAGCGCAACCGTCATCGCCGAGACCAGGAAGAAGACGACCGAGACGTCCTTGATGACAAAATACAGGCTGGACATGAGCGTGACGACAACGCCCTGCACGATCAGAATATGCGTCGGCATGCCGTGGTCGTTCGTCGCGTGCAGGACGCGCGGCAAGTTGCCGTCATGCGCGGTGGCGAGCAGCCCCTTGCTCGGACTGCCGAGCCAGGCGAACACACCGGCGATGGCACCGATTCCGACCAGCAGCGCCAGGAACTGGGCGAGCCATCCGATGTGCCAGACGTCGGTGATCACCGCATTGAAGGTGTCGAACACTCCCGATTGCAAGGAGATCTTGGCGTAGGGCAGGATTGCCGCTACGGGAACGGCGCCGATCGCATAGAGAAGCAGGGACACGAGCGCGGCCAGCCCGATCGCCGCCGGAAATCCCGTCTTCGGATTCTTCATGTCGACGACATGAACCGCCTGCACTTCGACGCCGGCGAACAGCAGCACGATTCCCGCTAGGAATGCGACCGTGCCCAATCCGTTGATCGACGGCCAGAAGCGCGCCTGTCCATTGTCCGACACGGCGGGGTCGGTGAGATGTTGCCATCCGATGGCGTGCCCGGACACGACCCAGTAGCCAAAGAGCAGGAGAAGAACCGCGCCCGGAAGGACCGTTCCGATCAGAAATGTCCAGTTAGCGATCTTGGCGAGCGCCTCAACACCCTGGAGAACCACGAACGTCGCAAGCCAATAGACGACGATGCAGAACAGCCCGACATAGAGTCCGTTTTTCGCCAGATCAGGGAGGCCGATGGTGTAGGCAAGGGCGACGGCGCCGAAGGTCAGCGTGATGGGATACCAAACCACGTTTTGAATCCACTGCAGCCAAATCGCGAGGAAACCCCAGCGGGTGCCGAATGCCTTGCCGACCCAGGCGTAAATGCCGCCCTTCTTCTCGGCAAACGCACCGCCGAGTTCGGCTGAGACCAGGGATGCCGGGATCAGGTAGAAGACAACGGTGAACGCCAGATAGGCGAACATCGTCATCTCCTCCTTGGCGAGCAGCGGCAGGCCGCGCAAGCTGGTCACGACGGCAGCCGCCGTCATGAGGCCGATCGAAAATACACCCAGAGTTCTTTTGCTGTCCTTAGCCGGTGCCATGATACGGCCTCCAATTCTCGATTATGCGTGAAGTCGCCCTCGTCCCGTTCAGGTCAGGAGCCTCACACCGGCAGCCTTTCCTTCGGCAGAGCATGATGGGTAAAAGTCGCCCCCTCGGCCGCCGACGTCGGCTTGGTCTGGGGATGCTTCTGCAAATGGTCGACGGCGCGCCGGAAATCCTCGAGCAGCATGTCGGCCGTGTCGCGGCTGAAACCGTGCCGGATGAGCAGCCGCATCACCACCACGTCGGCAATGTTCGGCAGCATCGTGTATGCCGCGGCTTGCCAGCCGCGCATGCGCAGTCGCTCGGAGAGATCGAACAGCGTGTAGCCCGGCTTGGCGCCGTCCTTGATCACCCACGAGACGGCCGGAATGCCCTTGGCGCTGGAGCCGTCGAAGAACAGATCGAACGGACCGATCTTCTGGATTTCCCGGCCGATGTATTGGGCGGTGTCGTAGGCGTTCTGCTGGATGCGCCGGTAGCCCTCGCGCCCGAGCCGCAGGAACAGATAGTACTGGGAGACGATCTGGCCGCCGGGACGCGAGAAGTTCAGCGCGAACGTCGGCATGTTGCCGCCCAGGTAGTTCACGTAGAAGATCAGGTCTTCCGGCAGGTCGGCCTCTTCGCGCCACAACACCCAACCGACGCCGAGCGGGGCCAACCCGAACTTGTGGCCGGAACTGTTGATCGAACGCACCCGCGGAATCCGAAAATCCCAGACGAGGCCGGGCTCAACGAAGGGCGCGACAAAGCCGCCCGAGGCGGCGTCGACATGGATCGGGACATCCAGTTGCGTCTCGCGCGCCAGTCGGTCCAGGGCCTCGGCGATTTCCGCCACCGGCTCGTATTGGCAGGTGAAGGTCACACCAAAGGTCGGCATCACGCCGATGGTGTTTTCATCGACGCGCTTGAGCGCCTCTTCCGGCGTCATGCCCAGCCGGCCGTGCTCCAGCGGTATCTCGCGCAGTTCGACGTCGAAATAGCGGGCGAACTTGTGCCAGCACACCTGCACCGGACCGGTGACCAGATTGGGCTTGTCGGTCGGTTTTCCCGCCGTTTTCATTCGTTCGCGCCATCTGTGCTTCAGCGCCAGGCCGCCCAGCATGGCAGCCTCGCTCGAGCCGGTGGTCGAACAGCCCGTCGCATTGGTCGATTTCGGCGCATTCCACAGATCGGCGAGAATGTGGACGCAACGCTTTTCGAGTTCCGCCGTGGCTGGGTATTCGTCCTTGTCGATCATGTTCTTGTCGATCGACACGTCCATCAACTGGTGAACCTCGGCGTCGAGGTAGGTCGAACAGAACGTTGCGAGATTTTGCCGCGCGTTGCCGTCGAGGATGAGTTCGTCGCTGACCAGCGCGTGCGCCACGTCGGCTCTCAGCCCATCCGTGGGCATCCGGTATTTGGGCACCGATACGTCGGCCGCCACCGTGCCGTAGATGTCTGCATCGATCTGGTCGCGGATTTCGTTTCGCTTGTGAAGTGCCATATCGGACTGTCCTCATTCGGATACCGCTGCGCGATGCGCGCGACGCCGCTCGGATCACGGCCGCACCGGAAAAGGTGCGCGTCATCCAGCTCATGGGGCAGACGATAGGCGCGGGTGACCTGGGGGCAGTAGACTCGGAAATTACTCAGAGCCCGGCCACGAGAGCCGCTCGCCCGATCAGTTCGCACGGAAGAGCGGCCGCCTCCCGGCAGAACGCGGTACAGGCTGGACTGACCCGCCTGCGGGCGCTCGCTGCTCCGGTTGACCCGTCTGCTCCGGTGAGGTTGCCTGCTCTGGCTCCGCTGGCTTGGGTTTGCGGTTCAAATCCGACTGCGTCTCTTGCTCGGTCATGACATCTCTTCTGCCTTGTCCGATCGATCTTCACCGGTGCGCGGGTGGTGTTGGCGTATTCGTGGAGAGGGTGCTGGACGCTGGCGGATTCCCGTCACCGACTTGCGCCGGTTGTTGATGGCTCGCTGCGATCCATTGGGCGCTCAACATGAGCATCATGACGATCGTCCAGACGAGCATCGTAGAAGGCTTGTTTGTCGCGCTGGCGCCGGGAGGCGCAACTGGCGATCCATCAACCTCGGCCAGATGAGGCAGAAGCCCAATCAGGCGAGTGGCAATCGTCCCCGGGTCCCGTCGCGGCCCCGACGCTTCGGGAAGGGCGGCGATCAACGAGGCCAGTCTCTGGGTCGCTACCTCGACAGGCAAGCGGGCCAATTGAGCGGCCTCCTGCCATGGGTCGACGTCCGATCGTGCCAGAGCTGAGACGACACTCAGCGGCATGCCGTTTCGTTCCTCGCCGATCGGCGCGAACAGAAAGTCGTCGAATTCAGAGCCAAGATAGGAAATTGAAGCGGTACGGGGCATTTCAATCACCGATTTTCTGCACCTCAATCGATCGCAACGGCCGACGTCGGCACTACGGCGATAAACATATTGCTCGGCGTCGGGCTGCGTCAGACTCGGAAACTACCCAAGGGGCACGCCAACCGGCCGCTGCCGGTTGTCGGCCAAGTCCGGAGCGTGCGGGGCACCCGTCATCCGCGTTGCTTTTCGACCACCCACTTGGTCGCCGTCCAATGAACGGAGCCGGCGGGGCAATGGCCTCGTCGGCTCTTCCCACTATTCGGGAGGCATGATGCAGCGCAGCCTAGAGCCGGCAGGCATGACGGAAGCCGTCGTAACCAAGGAAGGTGTCGCTGCGCAGGCTGTACGAGCGATACCGGCTTTCGCAGGCGCGGACATGGTCGCTCATATAGCCGGGGCTGCCGGTCAGTGCAGCACCGACCGCGAAGCCGAACAGGCCGGCCGCGAGGTTGCCACCGAAGCGGTTGTCGTTCCGATGAGTCCGATAGAAGCCCTCGTACTGGCTGTTGCCCCAACGGCTGCGGTTCGAGCGCCAATCGTCGCACTGCGCTGCATGCGGGTTCCTGTCGCAGTAATTCCCGACGTAGCGGTCCTGCTGCTGGTAGTTTCGCTGCCAGGGAGCCGCTGTAGCCGGCGTGATCCCCGCCAGCGAACTCAGAGCCATCACCGCAGCGGCCGAGACAGTCAAGATCATTTTCTTCATACAAAATTGTCCTTATAATTGGGAACTTGCTTGACCAAAACGATTTTCGTCATTGGTTATCAGTCGTGTGCAATTTAGACCCATGTAATCATGTAACGAAAGGATCGGAAAATACTCAGCACGAAGCCAATAAATAACTCTCCAGCGCCGCGGTCGCTTCAATAATATTCCTACAAACAACGAGATATATTCAAAGGTCGCCAAAATTCGCAGTCGATTTGATGGACGCATTACCGACTGCCGGGAAGCCATTTCTGCCGAGCCAGCCCAAGGATTGCGATGGCCGCGAAGGGCCGAACCGGCACGATGCGGCCCGCCTCGTTCGCTCGCAGCCAGAAGTAACAGCCGGCATCCAGGGCAAGCAGTGCCGCCGTGCCGGCAACATGGAGCAAAAGGAGGCCCATGTGAATCCTCCGTAAATCGTGTTTGTTCAGCGAACCTGAGCGTAGCCGAACGAAGATCAACAAAGACAGGATCGGAAAATACTCAAAAGCATGACGGCAGAGCAGCGTCTGCGGCGCGCGACGATGGGTTGGCCCTAATCAACGGACTCCGCGTCTCCGTCATGAGCAAATCGTGATAGACCTAAGGGCAAGCCACTATAGCTTCGACCGAAGCCGCGCTGATATTCAGTGCTTTGAAGGCCTTTGCGAAATGCCGCAGCACCGTTCGACACAGACCAGGGTAGCACGACCCAAGTCGAGCCGGCGTACGCCCGCAGCCCACCGCGCCGCCAGCGACTTCGCGGTTGTCGGGATAGGTGCCTCGGCCGGCGGCCTGGAAGCCTGCAGAAGGCTTATGGACGGAATGCCTGCCGGCAACGGCATAGCCTTCATTCTGGTCCAGCATCTCGACCCGACCCACGAGAGCATGATGGTGGACCTGCTGGCCGGGCACACATCGATGACTGTGTGCCAAGCGAACGAGGGAATGCCGCTCGAGCCGGACCATCTCTATGTCATTCCACCGGGAACTTATCTGTCCATGAGCGACGGCGCCCTGCGATTGTCGCTACCTAAGGCACCTCATGGTGCACGCCTGCCTTTCGACTTCCTCCTGCATTCCCTGGCGGAGGAGTACGGCCCGCGAGCGGTCGCGGTGATCCTTTCGGGAACCGGTGCGGACGGCACACTCGGGCTGAAGGCGATCAAGGAGAATGGCGGCCTGGTCATCGCACAGGATCCCGGTGAGGCCGGCTTTGACGGCATGCCGCGCAACGCGATCGCGACGGGTGCTGTGGATCTCGTCCTGCCGGTTGCGAACATCCCCAATGCGCTGGTCACCTACGACCGGCGGATGACTCTCACGCGGACGCAGATCGGATCACGCCCGAAGGACGGGGCGCCTGAGTGGTTGCCCGGGATAATCGAACTCCTGCACACGACGACAGGGCACGATTTCAGGCTGTACAAGTCGGGAACCCTGCAGCGCCGGATCGAGCGGCGCATGGCGATGGCCGCGATCGAGACCGACGGGATAGAGCGTTATCTCGAGGCTCTGCGCAGCACCCCGGACGAACTCGACCTTCTCGCAAGTGACCTGCTCATCAATGTCACGAGCTTCTTCCGCGATCGACAGGTATTTGATGTCCTGGCGGAGAGGATCATTCCTGATCTCGTCCGCCGGCAGCCATCCGACCAGCCGCTGCGCATCTGGGTCGCCGGGTGCAGCACCGGCGAGGAGACGTACTCCCTAGCAATGCTGTTCCGCGAAGCCATCAGTGCGGCAAAGAGCAACGTCAAGCTTCAGGTCTTTGCCTCCGATATCGATTCGGATGCGGTCGCCAACGCCCGAGAGGGCTTCTATCCGGAAGCCATCGAGGCAGAGGTTTCACCAGAGCGGCTTGCCCGTTTCTTTACAAGGGAAGAGTACGGATATCGCGTGTTGCCGGAGTTGCGCGCAAGCGTGGTCTTCACGGCCCAAGATGTTCTGACCGATCCCCCGTTCTCCCGCCTGGATCTGGTGTCGTGCCGCAATCTCCTGATCTATCTGGCGCCGGAAGCGCAAGCGAGGGTGCTCTCGGCGTTCCATTTTGCGCTGCACGAGGGTGGCATTCTGCTGCTCGGCAGTTCAGAGACGGTAGACACGTCTGATGGCCGCTTCGAGGTGATTTCGAAGGCGGGACGGATCTTCCGGCATGTCGGCCGCAGCCGGCCAGGTGAGCTCGGCTTTTCGATGAGCGGCGGTGACGGCGTGCGTGTCCCGGCGCGCCCCGGGCAAAGTGCGGCGGCGTCGCATCAGGTCGCTCTCGCCGACTTGTGTCGACGGCTGGTCCTGGAGGCCTACGCGCCGGCGGCGGTGCTGATCAACAGCAAGCACGAATGCCTCTTTTCCCTGGGACCGATCGATCGCTACCTGCGCGTGGCGCCGGGAAGCCCCATATTCGATCTGCTGGCCATGGTGCGTCCCGGTATTCGCAACAAGCTCAGGTCGGCAATAGAGCGGGCCGTTCAGGAGAACTTGCGCATCGTCGTCGCGGGCGGTCGGGCGAGCGACGACGGCGGCGCGGCCTCGTTCAGCGTAGACGTTCGGCCCATCCTCAACGAAGGCGAACAATTCCTGCTGATCGGCTTCGTTGATGATGTGCTCAAGCCGAAGCCGGGACAGCGCCGCCAGAGCGCGTCGCAGGATGTCCCGCGGATCGCCAAACTCGAGCAGGAACTCGAAACCGCCAGAGCCGACCTGCAGGCCGCGATCCGCGAACTGGAGTCCTCGAACGAGGAGCAGAAGCTAGTCAACGAAGAGGCCTTGTCGGTCAACGAGGAATTTCAATCGACCAACGAGGAACTGCTGACGTCCAAGGAGGAACTGCAATCGCTCAACGAGGAACTCACCGCCCTCAACGGTCAACTCCAGGAAACCCTGGAAAAGCAGCGCACGACCTCGAACGACCTGCAGAATGTCCTCTATAGCACTGATGTCGCGACGCTCTTTCTGGACTCCGACCTCAATATCCGCTTCTTCACGCCGGCCACCCGGCTGCTCTTCAATATTCTCCCCGGCGATATCGGCCGACCGCTCGCGGATCTCAGTTCACAGACCAGCGATGGGGCCCTCTCCGAGGACGCCGGCAGGGTGCTGCGGACCTCTGCCCCTATCGATCGAGAGATCCAAGCAAAGACGGGAGCATGGTACATCCGTCGCATATTGCCCTATCGCACCCAGCTTGGAGGAGTCGAAGGCGTCGTCGTCACCTTTACCGACATCACCGAGCGCAGACGCGTCAGGGACGCGCTGGAAGCTGCCGAGCATCAAGCGCAATTGGCCACCGCTGCAAAGTCACGCTTTCTCGCTGCCGCCAGTCATGACCTCCGTCAACCCCTGCAGACGCTCGCTTTGCTTCAGGGGCAGCTGGCGAAGATCGTCGAAGGCGAAAAGGCGCAGAATCTCGTCGCGCGGCTCGATGATACGATGAATGCCATGTCGGGCATGCTGAACGCACTGCTCGACATAAACCAGATCGAGGCTGGCACCATTCGCTCCGAAGTGGTCCGATTCCCTGTCAACGATTTGCTCGCGCGCATGCAGGACGAGTTCACCCCCAACGCGCAAGCGCAGGGTCTTGCTTTGCGTGTGGTTCCCTGCAGCCTTTCGATAGGCAGCGATCCGCGACTGCTGGAGCAGATGGTCCGGAATCTGCTTTCGAATGCATTGAAATACACCAGTCGCGGCAAGGTCCTGCTCGGTTGCCGGCGGCACGGTGGCAGCCTCGCCATCGAGGTTAGTGATACCGGCGATGGCATACCGGCCGAGGAACTGAAAGCAATCTTTGAGGAGTATCATCAGCTTGATAACGCCGCGCGTGAGCGCAAGCGTGGCCTCGGCCTTGGCCTCTCCATTGTGCGTCGCCTGGCGGATCTGCTCCGCCACCAGGTCCACGTCCGTTCGCAGGTTGGCAAGGGCTCGGCCTTTGCCATCGAAGTGCCTCTACTGCCAAACGAAGTTGCCGCGCCGCCTGAGGGCGATCGACCGGCGACCGTTGAAAAAGCTATCCGCACCGGCGCGATCCTGGTCGTTGAGGACGATCCTGAAGTGCGCGACCTTCTCGATTATCTTCTCAAGGACGAGGGCCATCGCGTGGTGACGGCGCCTGACGGCATCGCCGCGCTGGACAGCGTCGGGCGACAAATCGCTCGGCCCGACCTTATCCTCGCGGACTACAATCTGCCGCATGGCATGAACGGACTGCAGGTCGCTGCAAAACTGCGCGAAAGGTGTGGCAGCCAGATTCCAGTCATCATTCTGACTGGCGATATCTCGACCCACACGCTCCGCGAAATCGGTGGGCAGCATTGCGTGCGCCTCAACAAGCCGGTGAAATTGCGCGAGCTGACGGAAACCATTCAGACGCTCCTTCAGTCTCAATCCGCGACGCCGCCGGCAGCCCGAGCCATCGCCGAAGCGCCCGGCGAACCAGGCTCATCGACCATTTTCGTCGTCGATGACGACGACCAGCTGCGCGAGGCGATGCGTTCACTGCTCGAAGACGACGACCGAACGGTAGAGGACTACCCGACATGCGAGGCATTCCTCGAAGCCTACCGTCCGGGCCGCGAAGGATGTCTGCTGATCGATGCATACCTGCCAGGGATGAGCGGTATCGAGCTACTCCAGCGCTTGCCGGACGTCGACAATCGACTGCCAGCCATCATGATGACCGGCAACAGCGACGTGCCAATAGCGGTTCAGGCCATGAAGGCAGGCGCCTTCGACTTCATCGAGAAGCCGATCGGCAGCAGACAACTGCTTGCCAGCATCGAGCGCGCTCTGGACCACGCGCGGGATGCCACCAAGCTGTCCGCCTGGCAGGAGGAAGCGGCGGAGCATATAGCCAAGCTTACGGCGCGGCAGCGGCAGATCATGGACCTGGTTCTCGCCGGCCACCCCAGCAAGAACATTGCCGCGGATCTCGGCATCAGCCAACGGACGGTCGAGAACCATCGCGCCGAAATCATGAGAAGAACCGGCTCCAAGTCGCTTCCGGCGCTCGCCCGATTGGCGGTTGCCGCCACTCGGCAATGATCGATCGGCCGCCCGCGCAACACCTGTGCCGCAAGGCAGAGGCCGCCTCAAGGCCAGGCCGTAAGTAGTTTCCGAGCCTGTTGGCGCACGATCTTTCAGCGCAAGTTTCAGTGAGGAGACCGGCGAATGCAGCACATTCGCGTTGGTCCCAACAGGAGCCCAAAATGAAGAAGATTTCGATCGCGCTTGCGGCGATCTCCATGCTCAGTCTCGGCGCATGCACGACCCAGGAAGGCGCTATCAGCGGCGGTGTCGTCGGCGCGGCTGTTGGCGGCGTCGCCACCAATTCCGTCCTTGGTGCGGTCGTCGGCGCTGGGGTCGGCGCGCTTGCCGGCGCGGTGCTTGTCGATCACGCCAACAACGGCTGGTGTACCTATCGCTACCACGGCCGGCTCTATCGCGACCGCTGTCGTGCATGACCACCCGGGCCGGGAGTGCCGCCATTCCGTCGCGGCATTCCTATTGACGGACCGTCACCGACAACAGCCGATCCGAAGGCTCTCGCTGTGGTGGTCTGGCGAGATAATCTTGATGAACAAGGAGAGAGAACGTGGACAAGGATCGCATTGCCGGTTCGGCGAAAGTCGTCAAAGGTAAGTTCAAGGTGGCGGTCGGCAAAGCCGTCGGCGACGCCAAGCTGGAATCCGATGGCTGGGCTGATGAAGCAACCGGCAAAGTGCAGAACGCTGTCGGTGGCCTCAAGGATTTGCTCAAGGGCAAATGAGGCGACCAGCCGATGAATCGCAACAGTCTCTACCTGATTATCGGCGCTCTTGTCGTCGTCATGGGAGTGGTCGGCTACCTGTACTATCAGGAACGTCAGCAAACCGCCGGCATCGACATCAACGTTGGCACGAGCGGCATCTCCATCCAGACGAAGTAGGTCAGCCGACCTTTTTTCGTGGGCGGCCCCTTAGCGACGGCCCGCGAGGAAACCCAACAGGAGACGGGATATGTCCATCGGACTCATACTTGTCATCGTTCTCATAGTCTTTTTGCTTGGCGGCTTTAGCGGTCGCTTTGGCGGCTACGGATACGGCTTCGGTCACGGCGGCATGAGCGTCTTGGGCGTCGTTCTTATCTTCCTCGTCGTGTTGGTGGTCATGGGCCGCCTCTGATCCGCGGTGCGGCCACTCAGCGGCTGGGGAAGGACCGTATCGCTGATCGCGCGTGTTCGACGATCCAGCGCTGCGATCGCCACTCGGCCGCCGGAGCGACCTGAGTATATTCCGAGCCTCGTCTTCGCGGCCTTGTCTCAGCTACAGTCGACATCGAGGCACCATTCAGATCGCGGCTGCCCTCTCGTACCCCACCAGGGCTGCTGCGACCGACCCGTGACCGGCTCAACAGCGCCCCCCGCCCCCGACTGGTCACGGGTCATCATCTCGCATTTGGCTCGCCCAAAAAAAGGATCGCAGAACCCGATGGACCCGATACTCGTCTTCCTGATCGTGCTGGCTATCGGAATTGCGGCCGGGATCATCGCACAAAGATTCGCCCGACCCGGCTGGCTGACGCGGCAGATAGTTGGCGGGCGGCGAGCCGACCTCACGAGCGCGCTCGTCGGCATCGCGGGAGCGTTCATTGGCTTCCACCTTGTCGCTCTGTTTTTGTTGACCGCGGGACTCGGTGGGCTGTTTCTCGGCGCAGCAGCCGGAGCGGCCCTGGTTCTGTGGGGCTGGCGAGAAATCAAAATCTGAACGTCAGGACGGAATCCTCCGTCCTGGCAGTTGCCCGCCCTTCAACATGGCCGCTTTTGCGTCTTTGTCCACAGCAACAGCACGATGGTTCGCGAGGATTTGTGCATCCAGGTGATCGGGATACCGAGCCAGGGTGTCATCAACGGCGCGACGCGTGTTCCGATGACCCAGGAAGCGCCAATGAGCGCGTAAGCGCGTTGCGCACAGGCAGGGAACGATCGGAGTGCCTCCAAACAGAAGAGGGCGCGGCCCTCCCCTTTCCTTCTCCCGACTCGGTCGCAGCCACCACGGTGGCATGGCGCGCGGTTCGGCCGGGGGAATTGCGCGTCAGCGCTCACCAAAGCAGGCACGATACCCGCTGAGAAACGATCCGGATTCAGGCCGTGTCTTCGACCATGGGGCGATCTCGCGTCGGGTACAGCAACGAGGCAACGCGTCGCAGACTCAACCCCTGAACGATCATCGTGAAGATGACGACGCCATAGCAGGCCGTCACTAACGCATCCCGATAGGGACTGACCGGCAGCGACAGCACCAAGGCAACCGAGATCCCGCCGCGCAAGCCGCTCCATGTGAACAACGCGACGGCGCTTAATTTGCGCGTTGCACCAAGATTCAGCGGCAGGCTGGCCATGGTGACGCTCAGGCCACGGACCGCGAGTGACAACGGAATTGCCATCCCCGCAGCCATGAGGAACGTCCACCGCAGATCAATAGCGGCGAATTCCAGGCCGATCAGCAGGAACAGCAGAGAGTTGAGCACCTCGTCCGTCAGCGCCCAAAATTTCTGCAAATAGTCGTGAGTCGAGCCGCTAAGTGCATATCTGACACCGATGCTGCTCATTAGCAGTCCAGCGACGACCACCGCCACCGGACCCGACACGCCAAGGCTCTGTGCCAGTCCGAACGTGCCGGTGACGAGTGCAAGTGAGATCATCAGTTCGGTGTTGTACTCGTCGATACTGCGTATCACGGCAAGCGCCGCGCCACCGACAACGAGGCCGAGCAAAACCCCACCTCCCGCCTCGCGCAGGACGTCCAGAAATACCCCCAGCACGGTGGGGCTCGCTTCGCCGCCACTTGTCGCATACTGCAGGAAGATGGCGTAGAGCACGATGCCCATGCCATCGTTGAACAGGCTTTCTCCACCGATGATCGCCCGCAACTGTGTGGGGACACCCAATCGCCCCAGGATATTAAGGACAGTGACCGGGTCCGTCGGCGAGAGCAGCGCACCAAAAACGAGACAGTAGCTGAGCGGGACGTCAACTCCGACGAGACGAAAGATGCCGAAGACGCCGGCAGCCATCGCGAAGGTGGACAACAGCACGCCGACCGTCGAAAGCGCGAGAATCGTCCACTTGCGGTCGAGGAGTTCCCTGACATCGACATTGAGCGCGCCGGCGAACAGGAGAAATCCAAGGAATCCGTTCAGCAGAAGTGAGCTGAGATCTGCCCTGGCAAGGTTGTCACGGAGCAATGTGGAGAGCCCGATCGACGGGAACTCGAACTGGACCAGGCGCAGACCAAGCGATGCCGCCAACGCAATGACCAGCAGACCAGAGTTTCGCGGCAGCCCCAGAACGTAATGGTTGGCATAGGCAAATCCGGCCGTAACTGTGAAAAGCAGGGCGACATATTCCAGCAAGTTCCACATGGGAGCGTCTATCGCGTTGAAAAGGGGGAACTCGATCCACACTCAGGGACCGCGCCTGATGAAGCCATTCAGCCTAGGACGACCTCACCTCGACCGCGACTGACATCTCCAGCAGCGCGTCGTTGGTGCCAGAGAAGCTTCCGGCGACCGGAATGACTTGTCCAATGTCGCGACCGACCGCAACGGGGATCAGGTTGAAGTTGCCGACGCTGCGGTTGGTCGGATCGAAAGTGATCCAGCCAGCGCCTGGCACATAGACCTCTGCCCAGGCGTGCGTCGACCCCGCCACCGCCGAGCCCATGGCCCCAGCATTCCGATTGTGCAGATAGCCCGACACGATCCTGGCGCCGAAGCCAAGGCAGCGCGCCGCTTCGACCAGGAGAATGGCAAGGTCCCGGCAGGCGCCCCAGCCGCGATCCAGCGTCTGCAAAGGCGATTGCGTGCCCTCCTGTTCGCGGCTTTGGTAGGCGACGTTCCCTGAAATGCCGAGGCTGAGGTCTTTCAGCAGGGCCAGGGTATTGGTCGGATTGCCGCCGACAAACGATTGTGCCCAGCTGCGCAACCTGCCGGCCGGATCCGGGTATTGCTGGACTGCCAATGCGCCGAGGTCGATCCACTCGTCGCTTGAATATTGGAAGGGGTAGGAGATGGCTGAAGCTGCAATGTCGAAAACCGGCCAGGCGACGGCGTCAAGCTCCAGTTCGCTCACCGCATCAATCCGGAGCGCGTCGGTCATGGATCGAAACGTGGCCGTGGCGACAGCATTGCCCGAAACATCGTGCGCCCAGGTCACCAGCGCGGCGGGAGTGACGGCTATGTCCATGGCGATCAACCGGAGATCGCGGCTCTCGCGCGGACGAAGCATGAGCCGATGCGGACCGAGGCTGACCGGTCGACGGTAGTGATAGATCGTTGTGTGTCGAATCTCTACCGGCATCATAAAAGGCGGCTCTAGTTCGCCATCGAATCCGAAACGAAACGCCGTACCCTCCAACGCGCGAGGGCTCGTCTCAAACGAAGTGCCAAATACCCACGACCAAGACAAGCAAGATAAGTGCTGCCGCTAGGACGAAGATGACGGCGTTGCCTTGTGCCTGTTTGCCTGTTGGCCGAGCTGAGGGGCTCACCCCCCCTCTGGCCGTCGTGATGGAAGAACCGAGGTTGGATAGCCTGTCATCAACCTCCGCCGCTTGTTCGCCGCGTCGCAAAGGCACGGATGCAAGTGTCGCCTCCGGCGGGGACGTTCCCTCGCGACGACGCGCCAGCAAGGCGGGATCGATCTCGACCGAGATACCGGCGTCTTCCAGCCGCGCCACCGTGCCGGCGAGGTCCTCCATGCTCATTGTATCGACCTGCAGCACTTGTCGGATGTCATCGATGTCCAAGGCGCCACGCTGCCGGCCTAGTCGCATCAGGTGCTCGACGGCTGTCGCTGAAATCATCGACGGGCCTCCTTCGCTCACGAGTGTTGACTTCGCCCATTTACGACAAAAAGGGCTCAGCTATATGGCTTGACGATATCGAGAAAGCCCGAGCACCGACCCACGAACTATCAGTGTCAGGTTCGAAGATGGCGGTGATATCCTCCGCCTTCTTCGCCGGGCGAAGCGCTATCCCCGCATCTTCGGACGCAGCAACAGGAACGCTGAGCGGTCAACGGTCACTCGACGCGATCACCCGCGCAATCATCGTCGCCGGCACCGAGCCATCCATTTCCGTCAGGCATTCGGTCGGGTAGTACGGCCAGCTGTAGACGCCGCACCTGTCGCCGGCCTTGGTGGGCGACGACGAGTAGGCGGCCGCCGCTATGGCCAGAACGCTGGCAGCGGCGAGCACGGCAAGACCGATGGTTGCGTGAGAAAGCATATCTGTATTTCTCAAGATTCGGTGGGTTCACACTCTCTGGAGAACCACACCTTCCAGGTGCGGCCTAACCGGCCGCCGTCAGATGACCCAGAAGGACCAGGGCAACGATGGCGAACATCGCAACGATCCCGACCACAACACCCAGATCGACCCAGATACCCAAATAGCGCCGCAACATATCGGACACTCCCTCTAGCTCCGGCGAATGCCGCACCGTTGGGTCTTGTCGGACTGCTCTCGATCAGGGCTTGCGGGCGACCCAAAGCACCGCAGGACGCTCAGGCAGCAGAATTCGGTGACACGATGAACCATCCCCGACCGTCTGGTGATGGACACGTTCCCTGCCCGCTACCTCGCCAGCCCCGTGACCGGTCGGAGGCGGGGGGGCTTTGACGACCGGTCACGGGCTGGTCGCAGTAGCACCCGGCGGGGGCGTGAGGCTGTGCTGCGATCTGAAGGGATCTCCTCCATGCAGAACCATAGCTGACGAACGATTGCCAGGAACAGGCTCGGAAACTACTCAGCCCGCCTTGAGCAACTCGATGCCATCGCCGGCAAGCTTGAAGTCCAAAACAGCAGGTCACTAAGCCTTGTGAGCGCCGTCCTGTTTGCTTTGGGTGCTGCCAGACCAGAGCTTGCTCATGGTCGATCGATCTCCGGAAGTTGTTCAGAGCTCAACGCCGTCTGTGGAAAGTGCCTTCAAGGGACCGTCGGCATGTACGGAACAATATATGGGGAAGACCTAAGGAACTGGCCGGGCCGTTGGCTATTCGCCTGGCGGTGCCAGGGAGCGCGTGGGCACGGTGGTGTTCCGCAGATATTGGACGACCGGGAACAGGCCGAATGCAATTTGACCCGCCAGGCCCACACCGCCGGCCAGTGTCGCCCATGAACCGATGTGATCCACAAGGCTGCGGCTGAACAACAGGATCGATCCCGCGGCTTCAGTGACCATCAGCAGAGCGAAGGCGCTTGTCCCCATTCCGATCGCCTGACTCAGCGACCGAGCGCCAAAAATGCGTATGAGCCAGCTGCAAACGATCCATGAAGCGGCGAGGGTGAAGGGAAGTTCGAGCAATGTTGCCAACAGGCTGCCGGCCGCAGGGACGAGGAAAGTGACGCGCACAACACCGAGCCCAAAGGCGGCTGCGAAGACAATCACGAAGTAGACCGCGCCGGCCAGAAGCGCTCCTGTCATTGTTGACACCTCTTGGCGAAGCGGCCTTTGCCAAAATGCATACTTGGGCCCAGTCGACGGCTGCTGGAGCCCATCGGCGGCATCCCGCCAACTGAAGCCGAGTTGCGCGTTAAGCTGGAAGATCCGGCCATGGCGGCGTGACTCAAACCAAATGGCCTCCTAAGAATCCCTAGACGGTTCAGAATGCACACTGACCTTCAGAATGCGCACTGACCTGGAGGCAAGAGACGCGCCATTGCGGGCGCGCCTCTCGCCGGCAGTAGGGCTGCCCGCTATTGCGAGCCGACGCGCATCAGAGGGGTGATGTTGCGGAATGCTACGCGTCGGTTCTGACGCTCGGGCCCCGACGTCGCTATCTTCAGGAACTGCTCGCCATAGCCCTGGGTGATAAGATTCTCGGGCGGAATCCCGAAGTAGTACGTCAGAATTTCGGCGACCGTTTCCGCCCGCCGATCCGAGAGCGCCAGGTTGGCGAGATCGGAGCCAACCGCATCGGTGTAGCCCTCGATCAGGAATACCTGGTTCGGGTCCTTGTCGAGCACGGCACGCATCGCCTCGCCGACCTTTTGCGTCTGCGGGATCTGGTCGTCGGGCAGGACGGCACTGCCGAACTCAAAGGTCACGGCGTCAAAGTCGACACGGCGCACCTTGTTGCGAATGCGGTCGCTCCGTCGGATCTCCTCCAAGGTATAGGGCCGTTCCACCTGTTCGACGGGCGGTGCTGCGAATGTCTGCTCGAGCTGCCGGCGCGACGCACGGCTGCTTTCGACGATGTAGTCGTTGCGTGGGATCGTCAGCCGCAACGGCGGCAACCGACTGCCGAAATCGAAGGTGATCGACGGCCCTTGCGGCTTCGGCGCTGGTGGTGGTGTACGCGCGCCGCGCTGTGGCTCCACGGCACCGATCAGCACCTCGACGCTGCCGTCCCGGCCCTTCCGGTAGCGCTGGAGGATGTTGCCGCTCGCGTCCTTGATGGTCACCACTTGGGCGCCGTCCGGGCGGTTGACCGTCGTCGTAATGGTGCCGTTGGGGTCCTTCTGCTGGTCGACCTTCCCGCCCGGCCGGACAAACCGGCTGGCATCGTCGTGACGTATCGTGACCTGGCCGTCGGCTTCCTTCACGATCGTGCGGCCGGCGCCGGCATTGATTTCGCCGCCCTTGGGAATCGCAGCCTCATCCGTCGGCAGCTTGACCTTGGCATCGGCCGGTGGCGTCTCTCCAAATTTCGGGTGCTGTCTCTTGAGCATGGATGGGTCGAATGTCGGTCCGTGCGGACCAGGTTGGCCACTGGCCAACGGGGCCGGCGGATTTGCCATTGCTGGCGCCGTGCCAGCGGTGGACGGCTGGTTCTGACCCGCAGGTGGCTGAACCGCGGTGCTGGTGGGGCGTTTCTTCGGCGCCGGCGGAGTCTCGGCGGCATTCGCCGCCGGTGGCTCGATCGCAGCAGGCGCTGCGGCGTCTGCGGGCGCTTGCTGATCGCCCGAAGGGGCTTCGGCCGCGGGTGGTTGAACCGCGGTGTTGGCGGGGCGTTTCTTCGGCAACGGAAGAGTCTCGGCTGCATTCGCCGGCGGCTTCTGATCGGGCGACGGCGTGGCGTTGGCTACAGGCGGAGCCGCCCTTTGTGCAGCTTTGGCCTGAGCCAGTTCCTTCATGGCCGAATCAAGCGCCTGCTTTGCTTCCGCGACGCCCTGTCCGCTGGTCGCGGCTTCGCGCAACGCCTTGCGCGCCGCCTCGACCTTCGCCTTGGCGATGGCAACGGCGTCGGAGGTTTCCGTGTGCGCCTGCGCCAGCGCGATCGCCGGCGTTTTCGGCGCGGCACTCGCCGCGGCCGGCGCTAGCAAGGCGACCGCCGCACCGGCGTAAAGCACGGTTTTCAATAGATTCATCGATAAGATCCTTCGCACGTTCATAGGTGCTTGGGCGGCCTGCCGCGCCCGGCTTTTGGCCAGACGAACTCGAACGGCCGCTAGTGTGAAAGCCACGTCGCGCAACAGCCGGTCGGGCTACACGCTGGAATGAACAATATCGATCAGCGCGGACCCGGAGGAGGTTCGGAAAACACCTAGGTCGCGGCGCAGCTGCCCGGCGTGTCTTTCACCGGGGCGTGGGCTGAACCTTGGGGGCGCGCTGGAGAATGGGATCGCAATCTTGATCATCGGGCCACGACACGCACCGTTGCGACCAATCGTTGGTAATCTGTTGGCGGAATTGAGCTGCCGCCGGTTTCACGGACACCAAGTTTGGGTGCGATAGATTTCGGACTTCATGCTTGCCGACGATGACATCGGGTTGCTCAAGGCAGACTGAGTAGTTTCCGAGCCTGACACTGGCCAAGGCAAAGGAGTTAGCTGCCGCGAGATTGGCTTTCCGACAAGGAGAGAACTGATGACCAATCTTCGAAGCCTGATGATCGCGGGATTATTCGCAGCTGCCGCGGCTGCGCTGCCGGGTGCGGCAAGCGCCGCTTCCGGAAATGCCACCGGCAGTGTCAACCTGCGCACGGGGCCCGGGACCGAATATAGCAGGATCCTGGTCATCCCCGCCGGTGCTGCCCTTGACATCTATCACTGCGCGAGTTGGTGCAACGTGAACTATCGGGGCCATGTGGGCTGGGTTTCCGCACGCTATGTCAGTTCAGGCGCCTACTACCGCCCGCCGACAACCGTGTATCGGCAGGCACCGCCGCGGAGCGGTTACGTAGCGCGTCCACGGTGGGACGATCGCTATGGGGCCTGGTATGACGGCCGGCGCTGGTATCGTGACGATCGCTGGCATGATCGGCCAAACTTCTCGTTCTTCTTCGGCTTTGGCCGCTGAGCTGGCGATACAGTACAGGCCGGCGTTGCGAGGGTTCTGCCGCGCCGGCAACGATCATCGATGATGATCGAAAAGCAGGGGGTGCCCCCGTGGTGGGGTTCCCCGTGGCAACGATCTCGGAAGATGCAGAAAGACCTCAAGGCAATCTGCGCCGATCGTTGTGGACGCACATGTCCCGGAACTGGTCGTATTTCAACGCGAGGAGGGTGTAATGACCGTCGAGAGTCTGTTCATTTTTGTCATCGTTGGCGTCGTTGCCGGTTGGCTCGCGGGCCAGGTGATGCGCGGCGGCGGCTTCGGCTTGGTTGGTGACCTGATCGTTGGCGTCGTGGGTGCCATTATAGCGGGATGGCTGTTTCCGATGCTTGGCGTCAGTCTCGGAAGTGGGATTGTCGCAGCCATCATCTCTTCGGCAATCGGCGCGATCATTCTGCTCGCCATCGTCCGGTTGGTGCGAAGAGCCTGAAGCCGTCGGGCCGGGCACGACTCTCGTCGACGCCCGAAAAGAGCGCGAGACATGGTCCACACCTCTTTTAGGTCCGACCACTTCGACGCGGTCTTCGCGCAGCTTGGCCTTTGCGAAAGGTGCTTGTCTCCTATCCGCGCAGCACGCGTCGCCCGACTCCCACGGGGGAGGTAGCCGTATTCTGGCTGGCGACGAGACGATGACGGTCAGACGGCGGCCTCGGCTTGAGTACTTTCGAATTGATCCCGTTTCTTCTTCATCTCGGCGATGAATTGATCTGCCTTGATGCGGGTCTCAACGAGCGGCAAGGCGAGCGCCGCCGTGCCGACCGGGCCGGTGTACCATTGGGACCTGCCGCAGGCGTTCCGGGACAAGGGCGACAATGGAGAACGACCATGAGTGTCCGTGATCTGAAGGCGCGCTTGAAAGGCCGCAAAGGTGAAAGCCCCGTCGTCCCGCGACCGATCATCCATCGGCGACGGAATTGCAGAGAGAGCACGGATAACGTCGCATATCATCTCGCCGGCCGAGCGGTGGTTCGGTCGGCCAACAACGGAGATCGTGCATGTCAATTGGCCTCATCCTCGTCATCATTCTCGTCATCTTCCTGCTCGGTGGCTTCAGTGGCCGCTTCGGTGGCTACGGCTACGGATTTGGTCATGGCGGGATCGGGCTCATCGGCACCATCCTGATCATCGTTGTCGTTCTGATGCTGATAGGGCGGATCTGAGCTGAAGGAGGCGCCCCAGATGAGTCGCCTTCGTCCGCAGCCGGAAAATCACTTCGTCGACCGCATCGGCTGGCTACGAGCTGCGGTGCTTGGAGCAAACGACGGCATCATCTCGACCGCAAGCCTGATTGTCGGCGTCGCCGCGGCGGCTGCGACGCAAAATGCCGTCTTGATCGCTGGCGTCGCCGGCCTGGTGGCCGGCGCCATGTCGATGGCTGCCGGCGAATATGTGTCGGTCAGCTCGCAATCTGATACCGAACGGGCGGATCTCGCACGCGAGCGCAAGGAATTGATGGAGAATCCCGCGTTCGAGCTTGATGAGCTTACCGATATCTACGTCAAACGTGGAGTCGATCAGGCGCTTGCGCGGCAGGTTGCCCAGCAGCTGATGGCGAAAGATGCGCTGGCGGCCCACGCCCGCGACGAGCTTGGGATCTCGGAAGTCACCATCGCCCGTCCGGTGCAAGCGGCACTGACATCGGCCGTGACGTTTTCCGCCGGTGCAGCCATGCCTTTGCTCATGGTTGTCATGTCACCCGCGGATGCACTTGTCCCGATCGTATCGGCGGCGTCTTTGGGCTTCCTTGCGCTTCTGGGGGCGATCGGCGGAAGAGCCGGTGGTGCAAACATTCTGCGTGCCACGGCCCGCGTGACATTCTGGGGCGCCTTGGCGATGGCGCTCACCGCCGGTATCGGGAAGTTATTCGGCACGGTCATCTGACGGTGGCGACCATGCAGCGATACAAGGCAAAGCTGGTCAGTTGACGACGCTCATGGTGAAGACAGGGAGAGATGACATGCCGCTCTGGCAGAGATTGCTGATCACGCTCGTGACCATGCTGTTGACAAGTCTTCTCGCCGGTTTGCTGTGGCGCTCGCTCTTTAACACCGACATTCCCAGCTACCTGAGCGGCGTTGTCGGCGGCGTGACCGCGGTTCCCGTGTGGGAGCTCCTGAAACGGGTTCAAATACGCTGACAGCCGAGCCCGGCTGGCATCGACAGGCCGAATTGATCCCTTTCATCGGATCAAGAAATAGGGGGCGGCCAGCAACCTTCCCACGACTAGGTTGATTGCGGCGAACAGAAAAGCTCGTTTGAGCATGGCAGCCTTCATCACCAACCCAAGAGGTTAAAACGCAGGCGCAAGATTGCCGGCGTTACGTTCTTATGACCGCCAGCGAACTGCTCTGCGCAGACGGCGGCCCCGTCGGAGCAGGATTTGGAGAGAGGAGTGTTGGGTAGTCCGGCGGTGCGAAAAGCGTGTCGTAGGTTGGACCGAACTCACCGAGGGCCGCAGCATCAATCGACGGCGCCGCGACCGTGTCGGCCGCATTGCCCGTGATCCAACTGCCCAACGCAAAGACCACGATGGCGGCACTGACTCCACCGCCGATTGCCCCCAACATCGCCGCCTTCAGCTGTGATGGAACTGACATGTTTTGCTCCTATTGCGAGGGCTGGATCGAGACCGGGGACGGCGCCTGCGAGGCCTGCGCTGGCGCGGAATCGCGAGGGCGATTGTCGGATGCCGGGCGATCTAGCGGGTACGGCACGTCGCCAGAGGTCGCCGCTGGGCCAGCGGTTGGGGCCGACATGGCTGATGTCATCGTGAACGCCGGCCGAGGGTAGGAAGCAAACATCCAATACGAAAAGCCAATTGCACCCAAGGCAATCAGCCCCACCGTTAGGTATAAGCAAGCCGAAGAAGGCGGGGTCGAGCGGGGACCGTTCGATTGACTGTGAACGATCGACATCGCTTCGCGGGGTCGCAGGACTCGATCGGACATGGCAATCTCCTGAACCATTAAGCCGCCACTTTTGACGCCAAAGAATTCGGCATCAGGCTAGCGGTGTGACTGCAGCGAGAAGTCTTTTTGAGAGAGCTGGAGAGGGTCGGTCGCATAACTTCCCGTCGGGGAAGTCTCCACCTAAACTGGCCTCTCTCAGCGTAACCTTAGCGGGGGCTGGAGCCTTAACTCGGCTCTGCGCGCGGGAGACCCAGAGAGGTCGCCACTGACCCGCAGCCCAAAATTCCTGTAAAACGCGGCGCTAGTTCGCGGCCATAAGCGCCACTCGTTCATCAAACGCTTAAAACAAGATCCACGCGAGGCTCGGAAACTACCTAGCTAGCCGCCTTGAGTCATGAGCGGCAGTGTCGATCGTAGATCTTGAGTGCGCGGACGCGGGTTGCATCGTCGATGGCGGTGAACTGGAAGCGGCGGACCTTGTCGCCATTTTTCCTTTGGATGACAGGAATTTTCACATCCATCTGGATATGGTGGCCAGGCACCTGCTTGTTGCGGCGCTGCGTGTGGATCTTTCGGACAAGGGTGCCTCCAGGCAACCGATTCGGACGTTGCGCTTGAGGATGCGGTGCGCCCCGGCATCGGAGATTCTGATCCGATGATAGGGGTCGAGATACCAGGCGATGCGGGATTGGCCCGAGATAGTAGTTGTGCCGCAGCCCAACGGCGACTTGTTTGGATGGTTTTGCGGGACAGACCCGTTGTTTGTCAGCCCGGCTTCAAGGCACACATGACGGGGCGCTTGAGCTGCTTGGGGGCTCCGCGCCCCATCCCGTTGCACCACCGAGCCTGAACGGCTCAAATGTGGTCTGCCTCCCAGGAATGCCCTCGAAGTGAGTTAGAGTTTTCCGCGCCATTTCCTTGGCTGGGAGAAGGAGCGGAGAGCTATGAAGGCGTCGCAGTTCACGGACGCACAGAAGGCGTTCATCATCAAGCAAGGCGAGGACGGGGTGCCGGTGGCTGATATCTGCCGCAGGGCCGGCATCAGCCAGGCGACCTACTTCAATTGGAAGAAGAAGTGGGCCGGCATGATGCCGTCGGAGATGAAGCGGGTTCGCGAGCTCGAGCAGGAGAACGCCCGGCTGAAGAAGATCGTGGCGGATCTCACCCTCGACCGTGAGATGCTGCAGGACGTCATCAAACGAAAAATCTGAGGCCTGGCCGGAAGAGAACGCTGGTCGACACGATGCGATCGGAATGGGCGATCTCGATCCGCCGCGCTTGTGCGGCGATCCGGTTCGACCCGACGACCTACCGATACAAGTCGCGTCGATCTGGTCAGGCCGCTCTGCAACAGCGGATCAGGGAGATTTGCCAGACCCGCATGCGCTTCGGGTATCGGCGCGTGCACGTCCTGCTGCGACGGGAGGGTTGGCAGATCAATCCGAAGAGAACCTACAGAATCTACAGGGAGTTGGGCATGCAGCTCAGGAACAAGACGCCGAGGCGGCGGGTGAAGGCCAAGCTGCGCGAAGACCGCGTCGAGGCTGTCGGACCGAACGAGGTCTGGGCGATGGACTTCGTGCATGACCAGTTAGCGACAGGCCGGAAGATACGGGTACTGACGGTGGTCGATACCTTCTCCCGCTACTCGCCGGCGCTCGATGCCAGGTTCAGCTACCGCGGCGAAGACGTGGTCGCCACCCTGGAGCGGGTGTGCTCGCGTCTCGGCTATCCGAAGACGATCCGGGTCGATCAGGGCTCAGAGTTCGTCTCACGCGACCTGGACCTGTGGGCCTATCGGTATGGCGTCACGCTCGACTTCTCGCGGCCCGGTAAGCCGACCGACACGGATGTTGTAGGAAAGCCCCCTCGACCTACGAAGCGGTTCTATCCACAGGCTTCTGTCCCCTCGGGCGGGTTCGCCATCTGGAAGTGAAGGCTGCATAAGCTGCTTCGGCCTTTTCCACGCGCGATCGCTCTTCGGCACGTTTGGCAGAGATATTGTAGTCGTAGGCGGCACCCCGCCGAGCATGTTCGGCCGGCAAGCCGGCGCGCAGCTCGATTGTTCGGAACTTGCGGGCCAGCAAAGCCGGCCGGACCCAGATGTAGTCGGTGTCTTTGCTGAGCATGTGCCAGATGATCATGGCGAGCTTCCTCGCTGTCGCAACGGCGGCGATGTGCTTGCCCCTGCGGGCTGCGAGCCGCTGGTAGAACGCGCGCAGAGGTCCTGGTGAACGGGCTGCGGCCCACGCCGCCTCAACCAGCATGCCGCGCGCCTGGCCTCGGCCCTGCTTCGTGATCCGTCCGTGATAGGCGGGGCCTTCACCGGACTGACGAACGCTCGGGTTCAAGCCGAGATAGGCGACCAGCTTCTGCGGGTCACTGAACCGGTGGATGTCGCCGATCGCGGCGGCCACGCCGGAAGCCACATGGATGTCGACCCCTGGCAGGGTCATCAACCGGCGGATGAGCGGATCGTTCATGGCATGGCGGGCAACGTCAGCGTCCACATCCTTGAGCGCCTCTTCGACGTGGTCGATCAGGGCGAGATGGCGCTCGACGGCGGCACGCTCGTCTGGCGGCAGAACCTGCCTGGCCAGCCACCTACGGCCACTGATCCCGACCAGATTGCCATGCGGGCATGGCGGGATCAGATGAGCGTGCAAGATCGATTGGATCAGGTTCTTCAGCCGCACGCGTTGCCGCACCAACTGCGTCCGCCGTGTCACCTGCCGGCGGCACGCCAGTGTCCGCTGATCCGGCACCCAAACTTCAGGGAGGAACCCTGTCGCATAGAGCTTCGCCAGCACGGCGGCGTCGATTGCATCCGTCTTGATCTTGGCGTGCGCGATCAAGCGGACCTGCTTGGGGTTAGCGATGATCACGCGGTCCACGAAAGGCGAGAGCACGTCGACGACCGCGGCCGCGTTCCCGGTCGCCTCGATGACCACGTGGTCGTCATGAGTGAGTTCCTTCCGGGCGAACGCCTCGAGCTTCTCGCGTAGCATCGGAATCCGTCCAAGCTTGACGATCTTCCCATCCAGCAGAGACACGACTTCGGCAGCCACGCTGTGAATGTCCATGCCAATGATCCGCACGATCCCCTCCATCGTTGGTCACAACGGGGAGCAAGCGGGCGACACGACAATTACGGATCCGCGCTCGCAGCGCATCCGGGCTAGTCGCAGGGGCGGCCAGATAACGACCTCGAACTCGCGGTTCATGTCAGTGCGACGGCCTGCCCGCACTTGCGTGCTCCCGGTGCCCCGAGGCCCGGATCGGACGAGTTTAGCTCATCCGCTCCGAGGATCGCGGACACCGGCAACATCATGCCGGATAAAGGGCAACGTACGGCAGGATATCGCCGGCGTTGGAAATGGTTCCGTAACCCGATGGCACCGGTCTCAGATCGGCATAGAGATAATCATCGGCCCCAAGCACCCCCTCTTGAAGGGCCTGGCTCTCCAGCAGAAACTGAAGCGTCGGATTGAGGACTGTGTGAGGCTCGGGCGGGCGGCCAATCATGGTTCGCCTTATTTAGGCACCGTCCCGGCAATTGCTACGAGAATTCGTCAGGTCGCACGGCCCATCGGTATCAAACGTGGGCGGCACGCCCACTATTCGACCGCCGTCGCCGCCGAAACAGTCCAGGAACACAGAACTGTCAAACCGGACACACCAGAATGTCAAACCGACTGAAATGGTTGAGGAAAAGTGCCGGGGTGGCGCTCCCTAGGGGAATAGAAGAAGCCTGAGAAATCAGTTGGTTTGGCACTCTAGTGCCCCCGAAGTGTCTCTATGCTCCCCAATACTTTAGAACGCGAGTGCCAAACTCAGGTCGACATTTGCGCTTGCCGACAAGGGCGGGGATCAAGCACCAAACGTGCTTGCTCAAGGCTCGCAGCCGTCGCGGCAGCCACCATCCCTGTTGCGACCTATGTCGGCAGGGCCTTGTCCGGGTCGATCCAAGGCCAAGGAAGCTTGTTGTTTGCACGCCGCATGAGCCGTTGTCGGAAGGCGTTCGTCAACCCCGCTTGAGCGAGGGACAACCGACCTGACTTGGGAGATTCCTTGCCCGGGAGATCACCGGCGCGTCGCACCCCGCAGAAGCTCAGCTTCGCCGAGACGACGTTCTACAGGTCGTATGATCGCTATCACGTCTTCGGCATGGCCGGGCTTCAGGACCGCAGCAGCGGGCCAGCCAGGGTCTGGAACCGCATTCCCGATGACGTGCGCCGGCAGATCGTCGACCTTGCGCTTGAGAAGCCGGACCTATCGCCGCGGGAACTGGCCGTGACCTTCACCGACACCAAGGGCTACTTCGTGTCGGAAGCCTCGGTCTACCGGCTGCTCAAGGCCCACGACCTGATCACCAGCCCGGCCTACATCGTGGTGAAGGCGGCAGATGAGTCCAAGGACAAGACCACGGCACCCAACCAGCTCTGGCAGACCGACTTCACCTACCTGAAGGTCATCGGCTGGGGCTGGTTCTATCTGTCGACGATCCTCGACGACTACGCGCGCTACATCGTCGCCTGGAAGCTGTGCACGACCATGAAGGCCGAGGACGTCACCGACACGCTCAACCTAGCGCTCCAGGCATCAGGCTGTGACCGGGCCCGTGTCATCCACAAGCCACGGCTGCTCTCCGACAACGGCTCCTCCTACATCGCCGGCGACCTGGCCGACTGGCTCACGGAGCGGAGCATGGACCATGTCCGCGGCGCACCGCTTCATCCCCAGACCCAGGGCAAGATCGAGCGTTGGCACCAGACGCTCAAGAACCGCATCTTGCTCGAGAACTACTTCCTGCCGGGTGACCTCGAGCGCCAGATCGAGGCGTTCGTCGAGCACTACAACCACCACCGCTACCACGAGAGCCTCGGCAATCTGACCGCGGCCGTCGTCTACTTCGGCCACGATCAGGCCGTCATCGAAAGGAGAAAGCGCATCAAGGAAATTACCATCCGAAACCGCCGTTTGCGCCATCATAGCCAGGCGGCACAACCTCAAACCCCGATGAGCCCAATCCTCCAATCGCAGGAACGCTCACCAGTCCCATTCGTTTTGATGACGGACAAACCCGATCCGTCTGGAAGCGTTCGCCATCCGAGAGGATGACGTCATGCCCGTGCATGGACTTGACCGCGGCCTGACGGCGAGTGACTCCCTTGATGTTCCGAAGCCGCGTCGCTCGCCCCGGGATCAACTGATCTCTGTTGAAATCAAAGGGCTCATACCGCATCCAAGTCAACGCGATCAATCTCGGCTGGATGGACACGTCCGGCGAGGACGCCATCCAGCGGCGCTACCACGGTGGCGGCGACGGCTGGCTGGCGGCGGCAGAAGCCCGCTTGCCCTTCGGTTGGCTGATCAAGCGGGGCGAAGCGGCGCAGGCGATCGCCTTCCTCGCCTCGGACGAGTCGGGAATGATGACCGGTGCGGCGGTCGACTTCGATCAGTCGGTTGCCGGAGCCGGCGGGCAGCCGTTACCGCCGCCGATCGAGGAATGCGACGCGGTCACGGGCGTGTCCTTCAAGTGAGGTGCGGGCGGGCGCATCCCCGCGCTTGCCGCTTGCCGCGCGTCAGACGACGGTGACGTCCAGCCCGCCGACACCATCGACTTGGCCGGACAGGCTGTCGCCGCGGGCGACCGCCGCCACTCCCGATGGCGTGCCGGTGAAGATCAGGTCGCCCGCCGCCAGGGTGAACAGGCCGGACAGGTAGCTGATGATCTCGGGGATCTTCCAGATCAACTGGTTGAGGTCGCCGGACTGGCGCCTGACGCCGTTGACATCGAGCCAAATGGCGCCCGCCGACGGGTGGCCGATGGCACTTGCCGGCACCAGCTCAGAACAGGGAGCGGAGGCTTCGAACGCCTTGCCGATCTCCCACGGCCGGCCCATGTCTCTGGCCTTCTGCTGCAGGTCGCGGCGGGTCATGTCGAGGCCGACGGCATAGCCGTAGACGCACGCAAGCGCAGCATCGCGGGCGATGTCCTTGCCGCCCTTGCCGAGCGCCACCACCAGTTCGATCTCATGATGGACGTCGCCGCTTGCCGGCGGATAGGGGAATTTGCCGGACGTAACCAGATTGTCGGGGTTCTTCTGAAAGAAGAACGGCGGATCCTCGTCCGGGTCGTGGCCCATCTCGACGGCGTGCGCGGCGTAGTTTCGACCGACGCAATAGATGCGATGCACCGGGAACAGCGAATCCAAACCGCGGATTGGCAAGGCCGTGACCGGGGGCGGGGGAAGGACGTAGGTCATCTGAGCGTCTTCTTTGGTTAGCGGCGGCATTGCCTGGCGGGGCGATTATCGACCCGCCTTGTACACCGCGGGAGGCCCGCGGGAAGAATGGAGGCGCGCCAGGCGAACGGCGCGCCTCCGGGACGCTCCATGCGGACCTTGGACGGTTCGCGAGAGCGCTCCCCCCTTGTTCAGGCGCTGCGGTAGAGCTTGGTCAGGACGAACTCGCGATGGCCGAGCGCTTCGGCAGCGGTGTTGCGGCCGTTGGCGGTGCGCACAATCATCTCGATCAGCGCGTCGCCGGCCTGGTCGATGGTCATGTCGCGGCGAAGGATGCCGGTGACGTCGACGTCGATGTGCTCCGACATGGTGCGCACCGTACGCGGATTGGCGCTGATCTTGATGACCGGCAGGATCGGGTTGCCGATGATGTTGCCTTGGCCGGTGGGGAAGGTGTGGATGACATAGCCGGCCGCCGCCATCAGGGTGACGCACTCCGCCGCGGCGGACGAGGTGTCCATGTAGTAGAGGCCCGGCCCTTTTGTCGGGGCCTCGGCCGGCCCCATGGCATCGATGTAACGGCAGGTGCGGCCGATCTTCTCGAGATTGCCGAGCGCCTTCTCCTCGATGGTGGTGAGACCGCCGAGAATGTTGCCTTTGGTCGGCTGGCTGTCGGAGAGGTCGGAGGTCTTGAAGGGCTCGATCACCTCGTCCTGATAAGCCTGGAAGATCTTCATGAACTTCTCGCCGACCTCGGGGGTCGCAGCGCGCGCCTTGCAGATGTGCTCGCCGCCGGTAATCTCCGATGTCTCGCCGAAGACGCCGTAGATGCCCTCGGGGATGAGCTTGTCGTACATGTTGCCGACCGTCGGACAGGAGCCGAGGCCAGTGGTGGTGTCGCTCTCGCCGCACTTGGTCGAGATCCACAATTCGGAGACATCGCATTCCACGCGCTGCAGCTCGCTCGTCCACTGGACGAACTCCTTGGCCTTGCGCGAGGCAACGGCGATCGTTTCGAGGTCGCCGCGCTGCTCGATCGAGAAGCCCTCCACCGGCTTGCCGGTCTTGGCGATGCCGTCGACGATGACCTTCGTCCATTCCGGCTCGATACCGATGACCACCACCGCGGCGACGTTCGGGTTGGCGCCCGTGCCGATGATGGTGCGGAAGAACAGGTCGAGGTCCTCGCCGAACTGCAGGCGTCCATAGGCGTGGGGGATGGCCAGCGTGCCCTTGATGTTGTTGGCCACCGCCTCGCACGCGGCGTTGGAGATGTCGTCGAGCGGCAGGATGACGACGTGGTTGCGCACGCCGACGCGACCGTTCTCGCGCCGGTAGGCCATGATTTCACGCTTGTCCATGATCGTGCCCTTCACCAGCGCTTGGTCTTGAGATTGTGGACGTGGACGTAGCCGCCCTTCTCAACGTCCGCGATGATCCGGCCGATGTCCTCGCCATACTTGATGGCGGTGTCGCCGGTCTTGAGGTCCATGAGTGCGACCTTGTGGCCGATCGGCACGTCGGCATTGACAGTCAGGTTGAACGACGAGTTGTCGGCGGTGACGACGCACAGCATGTCGGTGCCGGCGGTCAGTCCCTCGACGACGACCACGCCGACATTGTCCTTGTGGTCGTGAACCAGAAGTTGGGGCGCTGCCATGTGCATTCCTTTCCAAGACGGCGTCAATCGCCGGTCGGCATGAGCTCTCCGGCAGCTGGGGCGCCGCCGTGGCGGCGCCTCAACCGGTTGCTGTCACGCAAGGTCACTAGTTCGTGGCGCTGACCTTGCCGATGTTCTTGAGGACGTCGTCGACATAGGACGCGTCGATAGTCTGGTCGTAGGCCGGGATCTTGTCGATCTGGCCGAAGTCCTTCAGCTTGCCGGCGGTGAAGTCGTAGGAATCCTTGCTCGGCAGGCCTTCGTTGACCGGCCAGATCTTGCCCTTGATCATCAGGTTGTAGGCGTATTCGATCGCCGCGGCGTCTTCGCCGCTGGCCTTGGCGCCGTCCGCGATGACCTTGGCCTTGTTCGCCGGGTCGTACATCCAGCGGCTCGCGAGTACCAACGCCCTGAGGAAGCGCTTGACCTCGCCGGCGTTCGCCTTGGAATAGGCGTCGTTGGCGGCAAGCGCCCCGTACCACCACTGCGGCAGCGTATCCCACTCATAGGCCAGCACCTTGGCGCCCGGGGCTTTCTTGAGAACCGTATAGGCACCGTCGGCATGGAAGACGGCGGCGGAGATGCGTCCGCTGACCATGGCCGGCACGAAGCCCGAGCGCTGCATGTTGATCTGGTGGACGGTCTTGATGTCCACGTTGTCGGCGCTGAGACAGGCCTGGAGCAGCGTCTGGGCGAAGCCGCCGGTGTCGGTGACGCCGACATTCTTTCCGACCAGCTCCTTGGCCGAACTGACGCCGTTACCGATGCACACGGTGTCGAGCTTGAGGCCGTAGGACCAGATCACATGCGCGGCCTGACCGTGCGAGGCGGCGATGATCGGGTCGGTGGCCGAGGTGAAGGAAAACTTGGTCGAGCCGGCCACCGTACTCAGGAAGGCCGGAACGCCGCTGCCCTCGGCGACGAGTTTGACGTGAAGGTGCTCCTTATCGAAGAAGCCTTCGGCCTGCGCGATGAAGGGGACCAGGAACACCGCCTTGGGCGGCGTCACCGCCACCGTGGCGCCGATGTCTCCCCATGGCGTCGAATCGGTCACGGTCGACCAGTCATCCGCGGCCTGAGCGCTGGCGATGCCGGCCAGCAGACCAGAGGCGACGAGCCCGGCCGCAAGAACCAGGGGCCTGCTTCTTAGCCGTCCTGGCGTCGATCTGCTCATGTTCTTCCCTCCCTTTATCGTGCGGGGTCGGACCCATTCCGTCCCGCTCCTCCGATTGCGAATGGACGCGCCGCGCTCAGCGCCCGGTGTCCTTGTTGGCCCAAGGGGCAAGGCGTTTCCTGAGTTGCTCGATGACCGTGCGGAAGAAGACGCCGAGAATCATCACCGTGAGGAGGACGGCCAGCATGTCGGCTGTCTTGTACGAGTTGGCGGAGAAGGCCAGCAGCTCGCCCATGCCGGAGAGCGCCGTGTAGATCTCCGAAATGAACATCCCCACCAGACCCATGGCGACGCCCTGGGAGAGACCGGTGACGATGTAGGGGACGATGCTTGGGATGACGACGTGCCGCCACATCTCCATCTCGCTGGTGCGGAAGGAGCGGGCGACCTCGATCAGCGCGGCATCGACGTTGCGCACGCCGTTGTAGACCGCAATGGTGACCGGAAAGAAGACGAACATCGAGATGATGATGAGCTGCGCCTCAATGCCGAACCCGAACCACAGCGAGATGAGCGGAATGAGCGCCACCAGCGGAGTCGAGTAGATGGCGTAGACATACATGCCTACGGCCGCCTCGAAGGTGGCGAAGCGCCCCATAGCGACGCCGACCACGATGCCGATGATGCTGCCGATGACCAGACCGCCGAGGAACATCGATATGCTGTAGACCAGCGCATCCAAAAGCGGCCCGCTGACGAGCATCTGAAAGAGATGCGCGATCACCGTGGTGAACGGCGTGAAGATGATCTCCAGCGAGTTGAGGCCATAGATCTGCCAGGCGCCCAGCACGACGACGAACGACAGGATGCGGATCAGCAGGAAGCGGTGGCGCTTGCGTTGCTCGCTCTGGCGCCGGCGAAGCTTGACGCGCTCGCGCACCGCGGCGCGGATGTGTGGCGTCTGCGCGTCTGCGTTCATGGCGTTCATGTCGCCGCCCTCCCGCTGCCGCTGAGCATGTCTGCCCAGATGCGCTCGCGCAGAGGCTCGTAGGCCGGATGTTGCCGCACGGTCGCAATGGTGCGCGGCCGGTCGATCGGCACATCGAAGACGCTGTAGACCTCGCCGGGGCGGGTCTTCATGACCACGATGCGGTCGGCAAGCGTAAGTGCTTCGTCGATCGAGTGGGTGACGAACACGACCGTCTGCCGCAGGCGCTCCCAGATCGACAGCAGCTCGCCCTGCAGCAGCTCGCGCGTGTAAGCGTCGACCGAAGCGAAGGGCTCGTCCATCATGAGCACTTCGGGGCCGTAGGCCAGCGCCCGGGCGATGCCGACACGCTGGCGCATGCCGCCCGACAGACTGTCGGGAAAGGCCTTCTCGAATCCCCTCAGGCCGACCAGCTCGATCGCCCACTTCACCTTTTCGTCGATCTCGGCCTGCGGCGTGCGGGCGATGACCATGGGAAAGGCGACGTTCTGGGTGACCGTCTTCCAGGGGAAGAGGCCGAACTGCTGGAACACCATCGCCGCCTGCTTCGGCGGCCCGTTGATCACCTGGCCATCGAGCGCAATGGTGCCTTCGTCAGCACGAATAAGGCCGTCGAGGATGCGCAGCAGCGTGGTTTTGCCGCAACCACTCGGGCCCAGCAGGCACACGAACTCCCGCTCGTGGATGTCGAGGCTGACGTCATGCAGAACCTCGAGCTCGCCGTACCACTTCGACACGTTCTTGGCGACGACCTTAGACCGTCGCGTCTCTGGTGCTGACGGATCAGGCGTCGCTTCTTGCGGCTTCGTTCCCGTCTTGCTCACGGTCTTCGTCCTCCCAGACGATTACTTCTTGGGTGCCCGAGGCACCGTTCACTGTGCGCATGCGGGTCGCAACCATCCCCGGCGCGAATCCGCCTTGCCTCAAGGTTGCGCACTGTCGGCCGCGCCGGCGCAATCAAGACGGTCTCATGGCACGACGTACTCCGGCGGTTGGTTGTCGATCAGCACACGTGTCACGTTCCGCCACGCGGTGCGGAACAGATAGGCCCAGGCCTGGCGCGTCACGCCGGCGATGTGCGGCGTGAGGATGGTGCGCTCGGCAGCAGAAGCGGAAAGGCCAAGCAGGGGATTGTCTGCGGTCGGCGGCTCGCTCGAATAGACGTCGACGGCGGCACCGCCGAAATGGCCGGACTCAAGCGCCGCGGCAAGGGCGCCTTCATTGACGACGCCACCGCGCGAGGCCTGGATCAGGATCGCGCCGGGCTTCATCAGTGCCAACCTCGCCGCATTGATGAGGTCTGTGGTGGCGGGCAGCAGCGGCACGTGCAGTGACACGACGTCGGCGCTGGCAAGCAACGCCTCCAGCCCGAGTGCCTCGGCGCCGAGCGCCGCCGCGGCGGAAGCGCTGGACGGCGCCGGATCGTAGAAGGCGATACGCGCCCCGGCCTGCTTGAAGCGCTCGGCGACCGCACGCCCGATGGTGCCGATGCCGATGATGCCAACCAGCAGCCCATCGAGGCCGCTGACACCTTCGCCGAGCATGCGGCCGCGGAAGGCCGCATAGTCGCCGCTGCGAATAGCGGCGGTGGACCGCGTGAACTGGCGGAGCAGCACGGTCGCGCACGACACGGCATATTCGGCCAGAGCGTCGTTGCTGCCGCCAGGCACGTTGGCGACGGGGATGCCGAGCCGCTTCAGCCCGCCCGTATCGACGCGGTCGACGCCGGCGCCGGTGACCTGCACCAGGCGGACCGTGCTGTCGGCGAACAGATCGAGCGGCAGCTTGCCGCCGACCGCCGGGATCACCAGCGCGCTGGCCGTCTTGAGCGCGGCCGGCATGGCGGCGTCGGTCGGCGCCATATAGGCGATCTTCATCCGCTCCGGCGGCGCGACCCCGACGCGGGTGAAATCGGCTTCCGGGCGAAGGCACAGAACGTCCGACATCAGCGAACCAGCTCGTGCGAATCCCAGGACACGAATTCCTCGGTTCCCGGACGAATGTCGTTGATCGGGAAGAAGCACAGCAGCCGAAGAACCCCCGTGGCCGTGTTGTAGGTGGCATGCCGCTCGCCGGCGGGAACCAGAACGGTGTCGCCGGCGCTGACCGGAAAGTCGCCGGCATCGGTACGCGTCACGCCTTCGCCGGCGAGGACGTGGATGCACTCCTCGAACCCGTGATGGACGTGGGGCCCGCGTCGCTTCGCGCCGGGTTTGTCGGGGTCGATCTCCACCAAACGGATGGTCGAATGGACCGAGCCCGTCCCCAGGCCGACGATCTCCAGCGCCCGCCGTCCCGGCAGGTTCATTGCCCTTGCGTCCTTCTGGGCAATGACCCGGACCATCAGGTCACCTCCCGGAGGCGTTTGACCTCGGCGGTGCCGCCGAGCACGGCGTTGAGCTGCTCGAACAGCGTGGTCGCTTCGTCGGTGATCGCGTCGGCAATCGCCTCGACCATGTCGAGGCCGCGATCCTCCGTCGCTCCTGCCGGGCTGCCGTACCAGCCGGTCGGCGCGATATCGCGAATATCCGTGAGCACCGGCTGATAGCTGCGCGTGCGGCGGAGCTTGTCCATGTGACGGCCACGCGTGTGGTCGGACGAGTGGTCGATGCGGTCGAGGTGAACCAGCTCGGGCCGGCAGGCGAGCACCGCCAGCGCCTCGATTTCGCCGCCGTGGGTGAGGCCGTTGCACTGTTTGCCGAACATTTCCTCGGCGACGTAGCACGCCTGCACGGTCAGCACCGTCATGCCGACGCGGCGATGCAGGTCTTCGGCAGCGATGGCGAGCGAGGGGATGTTGCCCTCGTGCCAGTTGACGATCATCAGCATCTTGGCGCCGTGCTTCGCCGAAGATTCGCAGATCTCGGTGATGACGCGGATATAGGTGTCGGGCGTGAAGGTGACGGTACCCTCGTAGGGCATATGCATCGGCGTGACGCCGACCATGGGCGCGGGCAGAACGACGCCGTCCATGCGCTGGGCGATCGCCTCGGCGATCATTCCCGCGGCAAAGGAATCTGTCCCCGTGGGCAAATGCGCGCCGTGCTGCTCGACGCTCCCCGTCGGCATGAGAACCAGCGGGTTGCGCCGGAACTGCTCGGCGATTTCCGGCTGGGTGAGGTTGGAAAAGATGCGGGAGGGCGGCATGTCAGGCGCTCTCCAGCAGCTTCGAGGAGGCCGCCTGGCGGACCTCATCGAGGGACACCAGCGCACCATCGCGCTCGATCGAACGCAGCGCTGCGTAGACGCAGGCAACCGCAGCATTGCCGTTGGCGGCACTGAGCTCGTTGGCGTTTCCGGAGCGGCAGCTCTCGGCGAAAAGCTCGAGCTCGGCACGGAACATGTTAGATTCGGGCTCTTCAAGCACCTCGCGGTCGGCATAGCCGTCCTTGCCGCGCTGAATGTAGAGGAGCGAACTGGCGCGCAGCTTCTCCGGCGTGTCCCAGGTGCCGAAGTCGATCTCGTAGTGCATCAGGCCCTTGGAGCCGAAGACGCGAACAGCGAAGACGCCGGGTGAAGTCCAACATGACCCGACATAGGCGACCTTGCCGTCGGCGAACTTCAGAAGCGTCATCGACTGATCGTCGACTTCGGCTCCCACGGGAGAGAGTTTTGAGGCGATCGAACTCGCCTCGTTGACCTCGCCACCGAGATAGTGGACGACGTCGAACATGTGGATGGCGAGTTGCGACAGCGGCCCGCCCGGCGCGCGATCCTTGTACCAGCGCCAGGTCTGTGGCGTCAGTTCGAGTCCCCGCTCGTTGGAGAAGTTCGCCTCGATGAAGCCGACGCGCCCGAGCTCGCCGGCATCGATCGCCCGGCGCATCGCGCGGATCCCGCCCATCAGGCGCGCGCTGTGGCCAACGGTCACCGTGATGCCATGGGTCTGTTGCAGCGCCTCAATGGCCAGCCCATTGGCGAGCGTGCTGGCGATCGGCTTCTCGGTGTAGACATGCTTGCCCGCCCAGGCGACCTGTTCGGCGACCGGCAGGTGCTGCTCATTGGGGACCGTGAGGATGACGCCCTCGATGTCTTTGCGGGCAAGCAGCGCCTCGAGCGTCGGCACCGATTCCACGCCGGTGTCGCGCGCGAACGCATCGCGCTTTTCTTCGGACCGGCTGAAGCCGGCGACGATCTCAAGCTTGTCGGACAGCTTGGCGGCGCTGGTCAGCACCCGCGCCCAGCGGCCGAGGCCGACAATTCCGAGTTTGACTTTGCCTGCGGTCATTTTCCCTCATGCCCTCTCATCGTGTAATACCGTATTACGGGATGATGATAAGAGTCAATGCTGGAAAGGCGGCCCGCACGCGGACGATTTCGTGTGCGGCCTAAAAGTCCATTTCGAGCAGGTAGAGGCCGCCTGCGAAGCGGTCGACGGCGTAGGCGATGCCGCGCTCGTCGGCGAAGACGTCGTTCAACTGCGCGGCGCCGGCCGGCGAGCCCCTGGGCGCAGGCGGCACGAAGCAGGCGACTTCGCGCGGCTGGTATTGATTGGAGATGTCGAAAGCCCTCAAACCGCCGTTGAAGAAGGTGCCGAGGATGATGTCCTCGGACTGGAACGAGGTCGGCAGGGGGACGTTCTCGTGGACGTTGTGGGCACCGAAGCGTCCGCCGCGATGGCGGAATTCATCGGGCGACGGCAGCGGCAGGGTCGCGATCGGCACCAGGTTGTCTTCGGCGCGCGCGTCGACCAGCCACATCAACTTGGGCCAGTCGGCGGCGGCGTCCTTGATCGATTCATTGGTGACGACGAGGAGGCCGCGGGCGAACAGCGGCAGCACGGTGTGGGTGAAGCCGAGATAGGGCGGCGCATTGTTCCAGCGCGCGACGATCCCGGGCCGGCTCCTGTCGGCGATGTCGAGGATCACCACGCCGCCATCGACACAGCCGAGATAGGCGCGGTCGGGGCGCTGCGGATAGACGTTGGTGTTATGGACGCGGAAGCCGGCGCCGCCCGGATTGGGCTGGACCGGCGGGTCCTCGCTGTCGCCGACGCGGACGCCCGGCAGCCACCAGCGGCCGACCTCGACCGGCTTCGCTGGATTGCGCACGTCGACGATGCGGTAGAACTGGTCGTCGCCCGGGCGGTGCGACTGGAAATCCGGCGCGCCGGCCGACATGTGGACATATTCGCCGTCGCAGAACCAGAGCTGGTGGACGCCGCGCGAATGTGGGCCCGAGGCATCGAAGAAGCCGACCGAGCGCGGCGCTTCCGGCCGCGACACGTCGAACAGCTCCATGCCGGCGGGCTGCTGGCCCGGCTGCCTGGTCTGGTAGGCGACCGCCATCAGGTTGCCGACCACCTCGAGCGAATTGGAGCGCATGAAGGGCCGCGGCAGGTCGGTCTGCACCACCAGCTTCGGCGTGCGCGGGTCGCTGACGTCGACGGCGGTGAAATTCTTGGGAGCGCTCTCGTGCGCCAGCCACAGGATGCGGCGGCCGTCGGGCGCGATCTGGATCGCCATGCCCTCGCCGAGACCGCCGAAGCCGGCGAGCTCGTGCTGGGCAAGGAACTTGAAGCCCTGGGTGATCGGGACATCCTGGCTCATGACGGCGGCAGCTCCTCCCCTTTTGGCGTCTTACCGTATTACGGTAATATTATGCAAAACGAGGACGCACGGCAAGCGCCGCCGCGCACCGACGCGGACGGCTGCCGAGCCAAAATTCAACTGCTAGAGGACCTTGGCGCCGGTCTCGCCAAAGATGCGGTTGATCTCGGCGGCGGCGTTGAGCGCCTCCTGGCGGGCGATCTTCTCGGCGCGTTCGCCGTCCCTGCCCTTGAGCGCCTGATAGAGTTCGCGCAGCGCTGCGACACTCTGCTTCGAACGGCCGGGCGACCGTCTGGCGTGGCCGAGACCGAGGGCACGCCAGCGCCAGATGCGGGCATAGAGCGTCGCGATCATCGACGACAGGGTCTCGCTGCCGGCACCGGCGAAGAGGATGTTGTAGAACTCGTTCTTCACCGCGAGGATCGCCTCGGGGACGTTGTCCTTGTAGGCCGCCGCCGTGCGGTCGAGCGCGTCCTTGAGGGCGACGAGGTCGGCAGGCGTGGCGTTCGAGACGAACATGCGGGCCGCCAGGCCTTCGAGCACCGAGCGGATGAGGTAAAGATCCTCGGCTTCCGCCTGGGTCAACTGACGAACGATCGGTCCCTTGTTGGGGATCGTCTCGACGATCGATTCGGATTCGAGCTGGCGTAGCGCCTCGCGAATCACCGTGCGCGAGACGCCGGTCATATCGATCAACTCGCGCTCGATCAGGCGTGCGCCCGGCGCCAGGCGGCCGTCGACGATCGCCTGGCGCAGGGCATCGACCACATCGCGGCGCAGCGGCGCCGCTCGCTTCTTGACCACCGGCAGCCCGTTGTTGTTCGGTGTTGCTGTGCTTCCGGAGGTCTTGCGCATGCTGTCTGCCGTATCGGATTGTCTGCTCAGCTTGGCTGCACAGACCAAAGCGCGTCAAGGCGCCTGCATATCGTGCTCCGCCGCCGGGCGCCACGGAAAATCGGCCGCGGTGCTCCCAAGCGCGGGCGAAGGAGGGTGCATGGATGGCGGCGCTGCCGGTCACACGATGAGCCGCAGCGGGTTCTCGATGAGCGCGCGGAAGCTCTCGATCAGCTCGGCGCCGAGGACCCCGTCGATGACACGGTGGTCGCAGGAGAGCGTCGCGGCGATGCGGCCGACGAAGGCGACGCCGCCGTCGGCGGTCTCGACCGCCTCGCGGCGGGCAGCGCCGATGGCGAGGATCGTCGACTGCGGCGGGTTGATGATCGCCGAGAACTCGCGGACGCCATGCATGCCGAGATTGGAGATGGTGGTGACGCCGCCTTGGCATTCGTGCGGCTCCAAGGCGCGGTCGCGGGCGCGGGCGGCAAGCGCCTTCATTTCGCTGGAGATGGCCGACAGCGACTTGGTCTCCGCCGCAGCGATGACCGGCGTCAGCAGCCCGCCGTCGACGGCGACCGCAACGGCGATGTCGGAATGGCGGAAGGCCATGATGCCGTCGCCCGACCAGATGGCGTTGGCACGCGGCACCGCCTGGAGGGCAAGCGCCATCGCCTTGATGATGAAGTCGTTGAGCGACAGCCGGTAGAGGGGATTGCCGGCGGCATCCTTGGGCGCATCGCCGTTAACCTCTTCGCGGAGGCGCGTCAGGCGGTCGATCGCCGCATCGGCCGACAGATAGAAATGCGGGATCGCCGCCTTGGCCTCGGTCAGGCGGCGGGCGATGGTGCGGCGCATGCCGTCGACCGGCACGATCTCGTGCGGGCGGCTGCGGTGGACCTCGCCGATCAGCTCGGCGAAGGTCACGGCGCGGGCAAGCGATGGCGCCGTCGGCGGCCAGGCGGCGACCGCTGCGCGCACGTCCCGGCCGGTGATGCGGCCGCGGGGGCCGGAGCCGACGATGTGGATAAGATCGATCGCCGCATCGGCGGCGAGCCGGCGGGCGAGCGGCGTCACGCTCACACCGTTCGGCAGGTGCGCCGGGCCGAAATTGCGCGGTGGCGTAACCACCTCCTCGAACGGGTCGCGGCGGGGCCGCGCGACAGGCGGAACCGGCGGCGGCAGGGCCGGATCGGCGCCCTTGGCGTGCGCCGGCGGCGGTGAGGAGACGGTGGCAAGGGCCTCACTCAATGCCGCACGGGCCTCGGCGGCCACGCTATCGGAACCATCGCCGAGGACGGCGATGACGGCGCCGACAGGGGCGACCGTACCGGCGTCGACGTTGATCGCCTGGATGACGCCCGCTGCGATCGCCGGCACCTCGACGGTCACCTTGTCGGTCTCGATCTCGCAGAGATTGTCGCCGACGGCGACGCTGTCACCGACAGCCTTCAGCCACTTGATGATCTTGCCTTCCGACACGGTCTCGCCGAGTTGCGGCATCAGGACGTCCATTCAACTTCCCTCCAGTGCGAGACCCCCTTCCCGACCCTCCTGCTTTCAGGACGAGGGAGCGCGATGCGGGTTCGCTTCCCGATCACCAGCTCACCGACAGGTATTGGGTCTCGAGGAACTCCATCAGGCCTTCGTGCCCGCCTTCGCGGCCCAGTCCCGATTGCTTGGTGCCGCCGAAGACCGCCGCCGGATCGGAGACGATGCCGCGGTTGAGACCGACCATGCCGTAGTCGAGCTTCTCCGATACCCTCAGTCCGCGGCTGAGGTCCCTCGTGTAGAGATAGGTGACCAGGCCGTATTCGGTGTCGTTGGCGCGGGCGATGACCTCGTCCTCGCTCGTGAAGGTTTGGATCGCGGCGACCGGACCGAAGATCTCGTCGTCGTGCATGAGGGCATCGTCGGAGACGTTGGTGAGCACGGTCGCCGGGTAGAAGAAGCCGGGGCCGTTGGGCAGTGTGCCGCCAGTCAGGAGCTTCGCCCCCTTGGCGAGCGCGTCATCGACCAGCGCGATGACCTTGTCACGACCCTCCTTGTTGACGAGCGGCCCCAGCGTGACGCCCTCGTCGAGGCCGTTGCCCATCTTGAGCGCCGCCATCCTGGCGGCGAGCTTCCCGGCAAATTCCTCCTCGACCGCCTCGTGAATATAGAAGCGGTTGGCGGCGGTGCAGGCCTCACCCATGTTGCGCATCTTGGCGAGCATGGCGCCATCGACCGCCGCATCGATATCGGCGTCCTCGAAGACAATGAAGGGCGCATTGCCGCCGAGCTCCATCGCCGGGTTGACGATGCAGTCGGCGGCCTCGCGGAGGAGCTTGCGGCCGACCTCGGTCGAGCCGGTGAAGGAGAGAATGCGCACACGGCTGTCATGCAGCAGGGCGGAGACCACCTTGCCAGAGGCGCGCGAGGGGATGACGTTGATCACGCCCAGCGGAACGCCGGCCGCCTCCAGGATTGGCATCAGCGCCAGCATGGTGAGCGGCGTGTCGGAGGCAGGCTTGAGGATCACTGGGCATCCGGCGGCGAGCGCCGGGCCAATCTTGCGGGTGGCCATCGCCGCCGGGAAGTTCCACGGCGTCACCAGGACGGCGATCCCCGCCGGCCGGTGATGCACCAGGATGCGAGCGCCGGAAGCAGGCGCCCGCGACACCTCGCCGATGTTGCGTACCGCCTCCTCGGCGTACCAGCGGAAGAACTCGGCGGCATAGGCGACCTCGCCGCGGGAATCGGGCAGCGCCTTGCCGTTCTCCAGCGTGATCAGGCGGGCGAGGCGGTCGGCATCGGCCATCATCAGCTCGAAGGCCTTGCGCAGCACCTCGGCGCGATCGCGTGGGCTTCGCGCCGCCCAGCCGGCGAAGGCGGCCTCGGCCGCATCGAGCGCGGCGCGTGCGTCATCGACGGTGGCGCTGGCGACCGAGGTGATGACGTTCTCGGTCGCCGGGTCGATTACGTCGAAGCGGCCATTGTCGGAGGCCTTCCGCCACTTGCCTCCGATCCACAGGTCAGTCGGAACGTTGGCGATGAGAGAGTCGTACATGCTAGCTCTCCAGGCTGCGCTGGACCCTCTCGGCAATGCGGTCGACGGTCGGCAGGATCATGTCTTCCAGTACGTCGGCGGCGGGCAGCGGCACGTGTGGGGTGGTGATCCGGACCGGCGGGCCGTCGAGATCGTAGAAGGCCTCTTCGGCGACGATCGAGACGATCTCGGCGCCCCAGCCGCAGAGGCGCGGATTCTCCTCGACGGTGAACAGGCGGCCGGTGCGGGCGACCGAGCCGAGAATCGTCTGGGTGTCGAGCGGGACCAGCGAGCGCACGTCGATCACTTCGCAGTCGATGCCGTGCTCCGCCTGGAGCCGCTCGGCGGCGGCCAACGCCCGTGGCACCATCAGCGCCAGCGCCAGGATGGTGGCGTCCCTTCCCGGCCGGACGATCCTGGCCGTGCCGAGGCTGTCGACGATCTCGCCGTCGGGCACCTCGCCCTTCATCGGGTAGAGCGACTTGTGCTCGAAGAAGATCACCGGATCGGGATCGCGCACCGCCGCGGCCATGAGGCCGATGACGTCGCTCGGCGTCGACGGCGCCACCACCTTGAGGCCGGGGATCATCATGCACCAGTTCTCGACGCTCTGTGAGTGCTGGGCACCGAAGCGCGAGCCGGCGCCGTTGCCGGTGCGCACGACCAGCGGCACCTTGACCTGGCCGTTCGACATGTAGCGACTCTTGGGGAACTCGTTGGCGATGAAGTCGAAGCAGACCGCGAGGAAGTCCGAGAACATGATCTCGGCGATTGGCTTCAGGCCGGTCATCGCCGCGCCCATGGCGGCGCCGAGGATCGCCTGCTCGGAGATCGGTGTGTCGCGCACGCGGCGCGGCCCGAACCTCTCCAGGAGGCCGACGGTCGCCTTGAACACGCCGCCGGCGCCGGCGACGTCCTCGCCCAGGAAGACGACATCGGCATCGCGCTCCATCTCCTGGGTGATGGCGCGGGCGACGGCGTCGCGATAGGTCAGTTCCGCCATGCTGAGCCTCCATCGGCAAAGACGTCGGTAGCGAGGATCTCGGCGGTCGGCATCGGCGCCGCCTTGCAGGTCTCGGTCGCCGCATCGACTTCGCGGATGACCTCCGCCTCGATCGCCGCGATGGCCTCCTCGGGAACGTCGAATTCGCGCAGGCGGTTGCGGTAGAGCGGCAGGGGATCGCGCTTCAGCCATTCGTCGAGCTCGCCGGGCGGACGGTATTTCCCCGGGTCGGCGCGCGAATGGCCGCTATGGCGATAGGTCAGGCATTCGATCAGCGACGGCCCCTCGCCGGCCCGCGCCTTGGCGAAGGCGGCGCTTGCCGTGCGGTAAACCGTGTCGGCGTCATTGCCGTCGATGACGATGCGCTCCAGGCCATAGGCAGCGGCGCGGTCCGCCGCCGGCTGCGGCACGGCGGTGACCTGGCTGATCGGCGTGTATTCCATGTAGAGATTGTTCTCGCAGACGAAGACGACGGGAAGCTTCCACACCGCGGCGAGATTCAGCGCCTCGTGGAAGGCGCCGATATTGGTGGTGCCGTCGCCGAAGAAGCAGACCGAGACGTCGCCATCGCCCTTGTATTGCGCCCGCCACGCGGCGCCGCAGGCGATGGGCAGGTGGGCGCCGACGATGGCGTAGGAGCCCATGACGCCGTGCTCGACCGAGGTCAGGTGCATGGAACCGCCCTTGCCGCGCATCAGGCCGTTGTCGCGCTGCATCAGCTCGCCCAGCACCTTCTCGACCGGCACGCCGCGGGCAAGCGTGTGGGCGTGGCCACGATAGGTGCAGAAGGAAAGATCGCCGGGGCGCATGGCCGTGGCGACGCCGGCGGCGATCGCCTCCTGGCCGAGTGACAGGTGGCTGGTGCCCTTGACCAGGTTTTGCAGGAACAGGTCGTAGGCGCGCTGCTCGGCGTGGCGGATGACGAGCTGAGTGCGGTAGAGCTGAAGGCGCAGCACCTCGCCGAGATCGTCATTGGCAAGACCCCCGCGCCGCGTCGCGCGCCGGCCCTTCTCCTCCGCACTCGCCTTGTCCATCGTCTCACTCCCTCGCGCCATGCCGCCGCCGGAACCCTGCTGTCACAACAACCCATCCCTGCCGCTGCCGCCCCGGCAGGACACCTAGCCTCACCGCGCCAGCCAGCCGCCATCGACGGTCACCACCGAGCCCTTGACGTAGGCGGCGGCGCCCGAGCACAGGAAGGCCGCGGCGCCGACGATGTCTTCCGGCCCAGCGAAATGGCCGGCGCCGCCGGTGACAAGGGCGTGGCGCCCGAAGAGGCTGAAGGACTCAAGCGAGAACATCGGTGCTGGCCCCGCGCCGCGGCAGCATCAGTGTACGGCCGGATGGGCGACGGGATGAGCGGCGACCGCCGCACCCGTCGTCCCGCCCGAACCAGCGCCGAGATAGAGCCGGGCCACTTCGGGATCGTTGAGGAGGCCCGGTCCCGTTCCAGTGAGCGCGATGCGGCCGCCTTCGAGCACGGCGGCCTGGTCGGCGACGGCGAGGCCGGAGCGCGCGTTCTGCTCCACCAGCAGAACGGTGCGCCCGTCCCTGGCGAGCGCCGCGATCGATCCGAAGACCGACTTCCGCGATTTCTGGTCGAGGCCGATCGACGGCTCGTCGAGCAGGACAAGCGCCGGATCGAGCATCAGCGAGCGCGCCAGCTCGACCTGTTTCTGCTCGCCGCCGGAGAGCGACCCGGCATGGTCATGGCGGCGCTCGGCAACGATCGGGAAGAGCGCGGCGACCCGTTCCGTCCGGCGCCTGACCAGCGCCTTGTCGGAGAGGACGAAGGCACCCATCAGCACGTTCTCCCACACCGTCATGCCGGGGAAGAGGCTGCGGTCCTGCGGAACGTGGACGATCCCGCGGGTCAGTCGCTCGCGCGACGACAGGCGGCTGATGTCCTCGTCGCGGAAGATCACCTGGCCGTCCTCGGGCCGCAGGAGCCCGCTGATGGTCTTGAGCACGGTCGACTTGCCCGAGCCGTTCGGCCCGATCAGGCAGAGGATCCGGCCGCTCTCGACGGCGAGATCGATGCCCTTGAGAATGAGCCCGGCACCATAGCCGGCGGTGACGCCGGTGAGCCTGAGGATGATCGGATGTCCCTCGCTTTGTGCCTGAAGTTGCTTGGTCGGGTTGGACGTCATGGCACGAGCCTCAGTCGCCGAGATAGGCATCGAGCACGAGCGGATCGACCTGCACCTCGGCCGGCGTGCCCATGGCGATCCGCGCTCCGCGATCGAGCACGATCACTGGATCGCACAGGCGCATGACGAGCTGCATGTCGTGCTCGACGATGAGGAAGGTGACGCCTTCCTTGTGGCGGGCGCGGATGTGGTACTCCATCGTGTTGATCATCACGGGGTTGACGCCGGCGGTCGGCTCGTCGAGCAGCACCAGCTTGGGCCGGCTCATCAGCACAGCGGCGAACTCGAGCAGCTTGCGCTGGCCGTAGGAGAGGTCGCTCGCCGGCAGGTCGGCAAGGCCGGCCAGGCGGAACTCCTCCAGCATCTCGCGGGCGCGCTTGCGGTCGCCGTTGGTCAGCCGGGCGCCGAAGACGTCGCGCCAGGAGTGGCCGGCGGCGACCACCAGGTTCTCCTCGACGGTGAGCTCGGGGAAGATGCGCGCCTGCTGGAAGGTGCGCGACAGCCCCTGGCGGTAGAGGCGGCCAGGGTCAGGCTTGTCGAGGCGGTCGCCATCGAAGCGGATGGTGCCGGAATTGGCCTTGAGATAGCCGGTGATGATGTTGAAGGCGGTGGTCTTGCCCGACCCGTTCGGCCCGATGAGCGCCGTGATCGAGCCCCGGGCGACCGAGAAGCTGCAATCGTCGACGGCGCGCACGCCGCCGAAGTGCTTGCTCAGCCGGTCGACTTCGAGGAGTGCGGTCGTCACTTGGCCACCTGCAATGTGCTGATGGTGCCGGCCTCGGCGGCGGCGCCGTTGCAGGAGCGCGTGTGGTGGGCGCGCGGGCGGCGCAGGCGATCGGTGATGGTGGGCAGGATGCCGCGCGGCAGGAGCAGCATGATGACCAGGAAGATGGCGGCATAGGCGAGCAGATAGACCTGGCTCGCCCCGAACTGATAGGCGAAGGTCTGCTGCGCCGGCACGAGGATGAAGGCGCCGATGACCGGACCCCACAGCGTCGCGCGGCCGCCGAGGAAGGTCATCAGCACCATGCCGATGGTGACCAGCGGATCGACGGCGAACTGCGGATAGACGAAGCCGACGTAATAGGCCCAGACGCCCCCGAACATCGCGGTGATGCCGACGCTGGCGGCAAAGGCGATGAGCTTGACGCCGTTGACGTGGACGCCGACGCCCTCAGCCTTGTCCTCGTCGGCGCGCACGGCGAGAAGCGACAGGCCGATCTTGGAGCGGCGGAAATAGAAGGAGATGCCCATGGCCAGCGCCAGCAGCGCCAGCATGGCGTAGTAGAACGGCCGGTCGTAGGTGTCGGTCGGGAATGGCGGGATGCCGACCGCCTTGCCCTGCGCACCGTCGGTGATGCCGCGCAGGTTGAAGGCGAGCGTCTGGGCGATGAACAGAAGCGTGATGGTGACGATGGCGAAGACATCGGCGCGGGTGCGCATGGCGATCCAGCCGATCGGCACGCTGACCAGCGCGGCGCCGATGCCGATCAGCGGCAGCAGCAGGAAAGGTCCGTAGCCGTCGCCGACGCCGTTCTCGAAGACGATGGCGATGGCATAGGCGCCCACCCCGAAGAAGGCAGCGTGGCCGAGGGATGGATAGCCGGCATAGCCGCCGACCAGGTTCCAGGCGCTCGCCAGCCCAGCATACATCAGCGTGAAGATCAGCATGTTCAGCACCCACTGCGGGCCGACGGCGAGCGGCAGCAGCGCGAACGCGCCGAAGAAGACGACTGCACGGATGAAGCCGGCGCTCCTCATATCGCGCCTCGCAGGTTGGCACCGTAGAGCCCGGTCGGGCGGACGAGCAGGACCAGGAGCAGGACGACGAAGAAGGAAAAATCCGACCACACCGGCGAGAACAGCATGGCGATGACTGCGGAGCCGATGCCCATCACCATGGCCGCGATCACCGACCCGCCGATGCTGCCCAGCCCGCCGAGGACGACGATGGTCAGGAGGCGGCTGATGAGATCGTAGTGGCTGCCCGGGTTGAACGGCGAGATGAGGCCGAAGACGGCACCCGAGGCGGCGGCGGTGGCCGTGCCCAGCCCGAAGCCGCAAGCGGCGACGAGCTTGGCGTTGACGCCCAAAAGCTGCGCCGACATCGGGTTCTGCACCGTCGCCCGTATTGCCCAGCCGACCTTGGTGCGATGCATGATCAGGTAGAGCAGGCCCAGCATCGCCAGTGACAGCAGGAAGGCATAGAAGCGCACTGCGTTCACCTGGTAGCCGAGTACCGTCCAGCTGAAGTTCTCATAGCCGGGCTGGATGGAGCGGAAGGTGGTGGCATAAGCGAGCGCCAGGAAGCCTTCGATGCCGAGCGCAATAGCGAATGTGACGAGCAGCGACAGCTGCGGTGCCTCGTCGGCGCGCAGCGGCCGCAGCAGCAGCCACTGGGCGCCGGCGCCGAGCGCGAATAGGACGGGCGTGGTGATCAGGATCGAGACGAACGGATCGAGGCCGGTCAGCGAGAACAGGCTGAACGACAGATAGGCCGCCAGGATGACGAAGGCCGCCTGGGCAAGATTGACGACCTTCATGATGCCGAAGATGAGCGTCTGGCCGCTGGCCATGAGGGCATAGACGCCACCGGTCAGCATTCCCAGGATGACGGCCTGGACCAAAGCGTGCATTGCGCTCTTCCTGCTCGATACCGCTATCGGTGGCGCGACGCAGACCGACTCGCCTGCGTCGCGCCGGTCTCTTCTAGCCGCCCCAGGCGGGCTTGGGCGCGACCGGTGCGTGCTGCGCCGTGTCCGCCGGGAAGACGGTGGTGAGCTTGCCGTTGATCCACTGGACCAGCAGGTATTCGCCCTGCGGCGCGCCATCGGCATCCCAGCTCAGATCGCCGACCAGCGTCTTCCAGGTGCCGCCGTGCAGCGTCTTGATGATGGTCGCATTGTCGACCTTGCCGGTCTTCTTGGCGACCTGTTCCAGAACCAGGCCAGCGGAGTAGGCCTCGGCGGAGGTCGAATCGATGCCGTAAGCGTCGCCGCCATACTTGGCGACATAGGCGGCGATGAACTCCGTGGAGCCGGCAACCGGCGAATCCGGATACCAGTCACCGCTGGAGAAGACGCCGGTGACGTTGTTGGCGCCGACCTTGTCGGGGAACTCGGTCGGCGAATTGGCGCCGTTCGACAGGAAGAGCCACTTGGGATTGAACTTGAGCTGGATCATCGCCTTGACCTGGGCGAAGGCGTCCAGCGACTGGGTGCCGCCGACGACCACGTCGGGGTTCTTGGCCGCATAGCCGGCGACGATCGGCGTCAGGTCGGCCGATTCGGCCGGATAGGTCTCGTCGTAGACCGTCTTGATGCCGGCCGCCTCGAACTCCTTCTTGACGTAGTCGGCGATCGGCGCGGCGAAGGGATCGTCGAGCTTGGCGTAAGCCGCGGTCTTCGGCTGCTGGTCCTTGGGCAGCGACAGGATGTACTTGGCGAAGACATCGCCGCCCTTCACCACCGGCGCCGGCTGGACGAAGAACAGGTTGTCGAGGTGCTGGTCGAAGACCTTGGGGCCACCGCCGGCGGGCTCGATGAAGGCGTAGCCGAAACGCTTGGCGACGCGCGCCGAGGGGATCGTCAGCAAGCTCGAGAACGGCCCGAAGACGATGTCGACTTTGTCCTGGGTGATCAGGTTCTGGTAGTTGGTGACCACCTGGTCGGGGCTTGAGGCGTCGTTGACGATCTTGAGCTCGACCTGACGGCCAAGAATGCCGCCAGCCTTGTTGACCTCGTCGGCCCACAACTCGTAACCGCGCTGGGCGGCCTTGCCGGGGTCGGCGAAATCGCCGGTGAGCGACAGCGAAATGCCGATCTTGAGCGGCGCCTCTGCGGCGGCCGCCATGCCCGTGACCAGCAGCGTTGCAGCTACCGCGGTCGCGAGCAGCTTAAGCAGACGATTCATGCCCTTTCCTCCCTGTTTCCTCCCGAGGCGACAAGTCCGCCTCCGACGTCACTTCTTCGGTTCGAGGCCGCTCAACACGGTCTTGTTTTCGCTTCGCAACGTCATTCCCGCGGCGAGCGCCACCGTCTCGATCAAGGCGGCGAAATCCTTCTCCAGATAGGCAGCCGGGTCCGGCTTGAGAGATGCGGCGCCGAAATGCGCCTGCACCGCCTCGCGGGTCGCCGCGGTCACCGGCATGGAGACGTCGAGCTCGCGCGCCGCGGCGAGACCGAGGTCGAGATCCTTCCTGAGCAGCGCCGGCGTGAAGGTGGTGGTGAAGTCAAGGTTGACCAGCGCCGGCGACTTGTAGCGGGTGAAGATCGAGCCGAGCACGCTGTTGTTGATGAATTCGAGGAAGGCGTGGCGCGGCACGCCCGCCTTCTCGGCGAGCACGGTGATCTCCGAAAGGTTCTGGATGACCACGCCGAGCATGACGTTGTGGGCGATCTTGCAGAAGCGCGCCAGTTCGCCCTCGCCGACATAGGCGACGCCGTTACCGGCGATCTGATCGAGATAGGGCCTGACGGCGTCGAAGGCATCGCGCGGGCCGGAAACAACCATGCTGAGCTTGCCGACCTTGACGGTCTTGCCGTTGCCGCTGACCGGGGAAGCCAGAAGCACCGAGCCATGATCGGCAAGGCGCTCACGAATGACGGCCGATTCGTCGGCGCCGATCGAGGAGCAGTCGATGACGATGCGCGGGGCGACGCCGGCCGCGCCGTTGATGACGCCACCATCGGCAAAGAGCACCTGGTCAACATCAGCCGCCGTGGCAACCATGGTGAAGAGGATGTCGACGTCGCGAATGTCTGACGGCTGCCCGACGATGACAGCGCCCTTGGCGGCCAGCGGATCCGCCTTGGCGCGGGTGCGGTTCCAGACATGTAGCTCATGGCCGGCATCGAGCAGCCGCTCGGCCATCGGGAAGCCCATGCGGCCGATACCGATCCAGCCGATGCGGTGTGTATTGTCGTCGCTCATGCCGTCCTCATCCGATGCGTGGCTTCTAGTAGGCGTTGGCGATTGGCAGCTCTTCGGCGGGGAAGAGTGTGATGACGCGGCAGCCCTTGTCGGTGACGACCACCTCCTCCTCGATGCGCGCGGCGGAGTAGCCGTCCTTGGCCGGGCAATAGGTCTCCAGAGCGAACACCATGCCGGTCTTGATCTCCATCGGCTGGTCGAGCGAGACCAGCCGCGAGATGATCGGCCGCTCGTGCAGCGCCAGGCCGAGGCCGTGGCCGAACTGGAGGCCGAAGGCCGACATCTCGTCGGGGAAGCCGAACTCCGGCGCCGCCGGCCAGACGCTGGCGACCGTGTCGGTGGAGACACCCGGCCGGATCAGCGCGATGGCGCTGTCCAGCCATTCGCGGCACTGCTTGTAGGCGTCGTTCTGCACCGGCGTCGCCCGGCCGACGTTGAAGGTGCGGTAGTAGCAGGTGCGATAGCCCTGATAGGACTGGAGGATATCGAAGAAGGCCTGGTCGCCAGGGCGCAGGATGCGGTCGGTGAAGTTGTGCGGGTGCGGGTTGCAGCGTTCGCCGGAGATGGCGTTGATCGCCTCGACGTCGTCGGAGCCCATGCGGTAGAGCATCTCGTTGGCCATGGCGACGATGTCGTTCTCGCGCACGCCGGGCTTCAGCTCTTCCCAGATCATGTGATACGTGCCGTCGACCATGGCGGCGGCTTGGTTCAAGAGCACGATCTCGTCGATGTTCTTGATCTCGCGGGCGTCGAGCATGACCTGCTGGCCATCGACCACGTTCATGCCGGCGGCCTGCAGCTCGAACAGCATGGCGGTCTCGACCAGGTCGACGCCGACCGGCATCCTGTCGACGCCGGCGCCCTTGAGCAGCGACATGATCTCGCCGGCGTGGCGCTTCATCAGCCCGGCGGAAGGCGGCACGGTGCCGCGCATGCCGAGCATGCCGGCGCGGACGTGGTCGGGTGCCAGCCAGTCGCAATAAAGGCGGTGGTGGACGGCGGCCGAGCCGAAGTCCCAGACGATCAGGTCGGCGCCGCGCATCAGGAGAGCGAAGCGGCAGAGCTTGTCGCGTTCCCACTCGCCGATCTTGGTCGAGGTGACGTAGCGGATGTTGTTGACGTCGAAGAGGAGCAGCGCGCCGCACTCGGAGGCATCGAGCGCCGCCCGGGCCCGCGCCAGGCGGTAGCGTTGCAGGCGACGGAAATCGACCCGGCCCTCGAAGTCGACGTTGGTGTGCCCCGGCGCAGGTATCTGCCGGTCCCAGTTCCAATGGGGCGCCAGGGCCTCGGCGGTTACCGCCTCGGCCTCGACCGTGCGCGGGTCGAGCCGCACTTCGTTCATCGCAGTCTCCTCCCCCGCAGCTTAAGGCTGCTGCGCTCCGTTGCCACGCAAACGATTGCACATTCGCCTGATTGGGTTTGCAAACGTTTGCATATACTGATCGCACATATCCACAGAGTCAATGGTAGAATCGCGCGCCTGGCAGATGCCCAACGGAGCGACATGAATATGAGACGCCGCGTCACCCTGAAGGATGTCGCAGAACAGGCCGGCGTCCACATCTCCACCGTCTCGCGCGCGCTCAATCCGGGCACGCGCCACCTGATCCGGCCGGAGGTGGTCGCCGACATCCTGCGCGTCAGCAAGCGCCTCAACTACAGTCCCAACGCCGCCGCCTTGTCGCTGAAGACCAACCGCACCCGCTCGATCGGGGTGGTCGTTCCCGACATCACCAACCCGGTGTTCCCGCCGATCATCCGCGGCATCGAGGATGCGCTGGCGCGGCACGACTACCTGGCGATCCTGGCCAACACCGATGGCGGCCTCGACCAGGAGGCGGAGATCGCCGACCTCCTGCGCGCCCGCGGCGTCGATGGCTTGATCCTGGCCAGCGTTGAGCGCGAGGACGCGACGGTGTCGCGGCTTTCTGCCGACGGACTGCCCATTGTCACCGTCAACCGGCGCGTCGATGACGATACGGTGTCCTCGGTCATCAACGACGAGGATGCCGGCATCCTCGACGTGCTCCGCCACCTGGCGCAGCTCGGCCACCGGCGCGTCGCCAATGTCGCCGGCCCGCAGGCGATGTCTACCGGCGTCGAGCGCTACCGCGCCTTCGAGCGCCATCGTGCCGCCCTCGGCCTCGACGAAGACCCGGCGCTGGTCGCCTTCGCCAACGGCTTCAACGAGGAGGAAGGCGAGGCGCGGGTCGAGGCGCTGATCGCCCGGCGCCCGGACTTCACCGCGCTGGTCTGCGCCAACGACCGTCTGGCGATCGGCGCCATCGCGGCACTCCGGCGCCACGGCCGCGAGTTGCCCCGCGACGTGTCGGTGACCGGCTACAACGACATGCCGCTGGTCGATCGTCTGTCGCCGCCGCTGACCACGATCCGCATCCAGCAGTATGAGGTCGGCTTCGCGGCGGCAGGCGTCCTAGTTGGCCTTCTCGAAGTGCGCCCTGAGCAGCGCCGCGCCCAGCACCTCGTGCGCCCGGTCGAACTGATCGTCCGCGGCTCAACAGCCCCGCCGGCGGACGCCGGCTAGCTGTGAGCTTTCAATAGGTTGTCCATCCGGTCCTGAGCGAGGAAGCTGGAGTTGCGACGCTTCAGCAAGCCCTCGGAGAAGGACCGGATGAACATCCACAAGAATGCCCGTCTGACACGGCATAGTCGAGCCGATCTGGTGCGACGGGTGTCAATCGGCGTTGAAGATTGGGTCTGACTCAATTCTGATGCAGACGGATCGTGTCCTTGCACTGGTTTTCACGGGAGAATCATTGCGCTGGCTCAGCGGGTCACAGACCTCGTTCCGGCGGGCTTCAATGTCGAGCGTACGGCGGTCGAGCCCGATCGGGTTGTCATCTGGGTAAGGGCGAAGGCGGACGATTGCGCTTGCCCGGACTGCGGCACGCGATCGATACGCGTGCGTAGCCGCTATTGGCGCCGCCCCGCGGACCTGCCGCTCGGTGGACGGCGCGTCGAGCTGCGGGTGATGGTTCGGCGTTTTCAGTGTGACGCCGTCCTCTGCCCGCGTCGGATATTCGCCGAGCGGTTCGCGGAATGTGCCCTGGCGCCGCTCGCCCGGCGAACCGAACGTCTCGACCATATTGTCCATCATCTTGGCCTCGCCCTCGGCGGCCGCCCGGCCGCCGCCTTCGCCGCACGGCTGATGACCCCGGTGAGCAATGACACTCTTTTGCGCGTCGTCCGGCGGCGAGCACGGCCGCCGACCGATCCGCTCGCCGTGATCGGCATCGACGACTTCGCCTGGCGTCGGAACCATCGGTACGGCACGATCATCTGCGATCTTGAGCGCCGACGGCCTGTTGCGCTCCTTGTTGATCGCGAGCAGACGACGGCGGAGGATTGGCTCCGCAGTCATCCGGACATCGCGGTCGTTGCGCGCGATCGCGGCGGCGGCTACGGCGAGGCCATCGCCAAGGCGCTGCCTAACGCGATCCAGGTCGCCGATCGCTGGCATCTCATGCACAACGCCTCCCAGGCGTTCCTCGACGCTGTTCGCAAATCGATGCGGCAGATCCGCCGAGTGATCGGCGCGGCGACGATCAACCCGGACCTGCTCACCTCCGCCGAACGCCTTCAGTACGAGGGCTACCTGCGCCGTGAAGAGACCAACATCGCGATCCTGGCGCTGTGGAAGGACGGGGTCTCGATCAAGCAGATCGTCAAGCGCACAGGTCACCATCGCCAGACGATCCGCCGGATCATTCGGGGCGAACGTTCCGACGTCTTCAGGCCCCGGCAGAGTTCGTTGGAGGCGCATTTGCCCTGGCTGGACGCACAATGGGAAGCCGGCGCCCGCAACGCCGCCGCGCTCTGGCGTCAGCTAAGGGCTCAAGGCTTCAGGGGCTCGGCCAGGGTGGTCGTGGAATGGGCGACGCGCCGGCGGCAGGCAGACAAAACCGACGCCCAGAGCTTGGCCCGCACGCCCTCGGCCCGGACCTTGGCGCGGCTTATGACGACGTCCAGGGACAACCTGTCCAAGTCGGAATCGGTCACCATCGCCGCCGTCGAGGAGGGCGTGCCCGACCTCGTCGCAGCGCGCCAAATCATCAGCGACTTCCACGGCATGGTCCGCGCCAGAGCCGAGGCGCAGCTGCCGGCCTGGATCGACCGCGCCGCCAACAGCCTCGTCAGTTCGTTCGCCAACGGCATCCGCAGGGACGTCGCCGCCGTCCACGCCGCGATCTTCTCGCCCTGGTCCAACGGCCAGACAGAGGGCCAGGTCACGAGGCTCAAGCTGGTCAAGCGCCAGATGTACGGCCGCGCCAAGCTCGACCTACTCGAGGCCCGGCTGATCGGCGCCGCATGACCCCCCAGCTGCACCAGAAGTGCGTCAGACCCATTAAATGACCCTCGGGTGCGGCGAGATTTCATTGAATGGCGCGACGCCATCGCCGGAAGTTCAGGCGCGAGAGAAGCCGATCACAGGATATCGGCGGTTTCTGCAATGCTCACTTGGGCACGCGACCGAGCACTCATCGAGCAGAACCATCTGGTGGGCATCAAGCGTCTGTATCGCGTAGATCGTTCGGACGCGATCTGGCTGCCGGAACAGATCAGCGCGTTTATGCGGGTCGCCGCGCCGCATCGCGGCCTCCAGGGGCACGTTCCGGCACCGCTCCAGGCCGGAGAGGTAGCGCTCGCAGCGCTCGGATATCCGCGACGCCTGCTCCCAGGCCTCCTTCGCCGCGTGATGGGCCTCGGTGGCGCGCCCGAGCCTCGCGGCCGCGGCCTCGGCGGCCTGGCGGGCGGCCTCCAGCCGCGCACCGTCCCGGTTCCGCGTGACCGTCTGCACCTGCACGCCGCCCGCGTCGTGGTAGGTGCCGTCCCGCTCCTCGGTGAGCAGCAGGCCGCGGCGGTCGTAGTCCTCCAGCTCGGCCAGGATGGCGGCGGTGCGCTGCTTGGCCTGCCGCGCCTCCTCGACGCGGCGCCATGTTGCGTCCAGCTCGCGCCACGCGCTGTCGGCGTCATCGCTGAGGCGCTCCATCGCGAGCGCGAGCTCGGGGTTCGCGTTCATCATCGCCTCGGCCCGCGGCCCGAGGGTCGCGGCGGGGCCGGTCGTGTCTGTCATGGTCCTTCTCCGTTTGCCGTTCCGTGTGGCGGAGGCGACCATGGCGCGTCCGCCCCGACAGAGCGGACCGGTCCTAAGTCGGACCAATTGCGGCGACGCTGGGTAGCCAGCTAGCCCTGATCGCTGGGCCGGGCCCGCCTCCACATGCGCTCGTGTGCTCGCGCGAGGCTCTTCATCAACGGGCGGAAGGTCTTCTCCGGCCCGCCCTTGCGGGTGGCCTCGTCGATCTGGTTCGGCGTCACGGCGCCTTCCATCATCTGGCTGGCCCAGATCGCTTCCCTGGTGGTCGGGAGTTCGCCGACCTTGGAGGGGCGCGTTCCCGACGGCCACGGTTCGAGGACGATCCCTTGTCCGCCCGGCGTGGGCGTCACGTCGAGGCGACCGCGCCCACTGCGGAACCGCCGCGCTAGCACAGCGTCGAAGGACATCGGGCGGGTGATCGGGCGGCGCTGGAAGTGCCTGAGCCAGCCGACCGCCTCAGCCAAAGCTCGGTCATATTCGGTGTGGGCGTAGATCGGCGTCCGCGGCTTCCAAGGGAGGCGCGCGAGCTCGTGGCGGATCAGCAGGTCGGCGAGCGCGAGCCTGACGGCGAAGGAGATTTCGAGGTCGGGGTCGGCCAGCATGGCGACGATCCGCTTAGGCTCGACGGCGCGGCCCTCGGCGCGCCCGTAGCAGTCGGCCTCCTCGATGGCGACCAGCCACGGCCGGTCGGCCCTGCCGGCTGGCGTGGACCGCCACAGCGGCTCGCGATCGCGCAGCAGCCGGAGCCGGTGTCTCTCAAGCAGGTCCGCGAGAACGCGCCGCGCGTCGGAGGTCATCTCCGCCCCCTCGTCCGCCAGCAGCGCCGCGAGCCGGTTGAGGCTGGGCGTGTCGTCGGGCCCCTTGCCGAAGGTGTCGGCCGACCTGACCGCATCCAGCCAACGCCCCTCCAGGAGGGCGCGCCTCACGGCCGGCAGGCCCTCTCCGCTCCAGCGCATCAGGAACGCCTCGTCCCTGGTCGGCGGCATCGACGGCTCGCCGCCGCCGTCTTCCTTCGTATCCATGGTCCATCACTCCCCTGCGCCCGGTTCGCTTTGCAGAGCGGCCGGGCGTCTTTGTCCCGGCTCGGGCGCGCAGTGACGATCGCGCGCGTGTCAAGCTGGGGTCGACCCTCATTTCATCTCAGGGTAAACGCCGACGACCGCGCGGACCCGCGTCGCCGCACGGTGCTTATGCGGTGCTCGGGCCGACGGGCCGAGGGCGGGGAATGGCCTAAGCTCTTGAAAAGATTGGCGCGCCCGAAGAGATTCGAACTCCTGACCCCCAGATTCGTAGTCTGGTGCTCTATCCAGCTGAGCTACGGGCGCCTGGCCGATTGCCACCGCCTGAACGAGCAGCGGGGCACGGCGCGCCTTAGCTACTGAATGGCCTCGCCGATTGCAAGAGCCGGCGGCGGCCTGTCGCGGGTGGGAGGCCTTTCCCGCCGGGCGCGGTTCCACTACGGTTCCCCGGGCAAGGCTTGGGGAGACGACCGCATGCGCATGCTTTCGCTGCTCGCGGCGGGGCTGGTCGCGGCATGGCTCAGCGGGCCGGCGGCCGCCGCGCCCTATCCCGGCCAGGTGGCGGCGGCCGCGGCCGGCGACCCGCGGGCCCAGTTCGCTCTGGCCATCATGTACGACACCGGCGACGGGGTGCCGCACGATTTTCCGAAGGCGCTGATGTGGTTCCGCCGGGCGGCCGAAGGCGGCTACGACGTCGCCGAGGCCAAGCTTGGCCTCATGTATCTGGTCGGCTGGGCGGTTGAGCGCGACCCGGAAGAGGCCGCGCGCTGGTATCGCAAGGCGGCCGACCAGGGAAACACAATCGCGCAGGCGCGGCTGGCGCAGCTTTATGCCGACGGTGTCGGCCTCAGGCGCAGCCTCGTGGAGGCTTCGCTGTGGGCCCGGCTGGCCGGGCGCCAGGGCGACGCGCAGGCGGCGTGGCTTGCCGCGCGTTTTGCGGAACGCATGAGCCGGGAAGAGATCCGGCAGGTCGAGCGCCGGGTGAAAACCTGGCGGCCAAAGCATTAGCATCAGGTCAGGCGAAGGATGAAGGCGGCCGGTCTCAGGCGCCGCCGTTGCGGCCGCCGTTGCGCCGCGGCCGGTCGGGAATGGTGATGGCAAAGGCGGCGCCGGGGCCGCCATCGACCAGGGTGATGGCGCCGCCATGGGCGCGCACCAGTTCGGCAGCGATCGCCAGGCCCAGCCCGGTGCCGCCTGGGCTGACGGAGCCTTGAAAGGCGCGGAAGAGCGAGGCACGCGCCTTCTCGGGCAGGCCAGGTCCGGTATCGGCGACGCGCACGGTCACCGCCGAGCCGTCGCGCCCGGCCGATACGGTCAGCCGGCAGATCACCGCCGGATTGGGATCGGCCATCATCGCCTGGACCGAATTGCGCCCGAGATTGACCAGAACGCGGAAGAGCTGGTCGGGATCGGCATCGACCTCGAGGCCGGCCGGCACGGCGTTCTCCCAGGTGATCTTGGAGTTCTCGATGAGGCCCAGCGCGTCGGCAACGTCGTCGACCAGCCGATCGAGGGCGATGAGCCGGCGGGCGGGCGCCGGCTCGCGGGCGCGGCCATAGGTGAGCGTCGACTGGCAATAGGCGATGGCGCGATCGAGCGCGTCGATCAGCTTGGGGGCAAAACGCTGGACGTTGGGGTCGGGCAGGCTGCCGAGGCGGTCGGAGAAAAGCTGCGCCGAAGCCAGCATGTTCCTGAGATCGTGGTTGATCTTGGAGACGGCGAGGCCGAGTTCGGCGAGATGGCGCTGCTCGCGCAGCGTCCCCTGCAGGTCGCGCTCCATGGCCGACAGGCGCTCCTCGGCGACGCCGACCTCGTCGCGCCGGCCGCTCGGCGCAATGACACGGGTGGCGTCTTCCGGCGACTCGGAGAAGGAGACGATGTTCTCGGTCAGCCGGCGCACGGGCCTGACCAGCAGCCGGTCGATGGTGAAATAGAGAAGGCCGGCGGTGATGATCGAGATGAGCGCCGCCAGCCAGACGATGTTGAGCGAATAGGAGAGCATGGCGGCGCGCAGCGGCCGGTCGCTGATGATGAGTTCGAGCACGGCGCCGGAACGCGAGTTGCCGATCACGCGCAGCGTGCGCGGCTGTTGGGCAAACAGCGTGTCGAAGGCATCGACCACCTCGCCGACCGGTTCCATGACCCTGAGATCGGCGGTGCGGTCGACCTTGGGCGGCATGTCGACGGTGGCGATCAGGCGGCTGGCGGCGCCGGTGCGGATGGCGATGGCCTTGGCACCGACGGCGGCGAGCAGGTCCTCCTGGATGCCGCGCGGCACTTCCGAGGTGAGCGATTCGGCCAGAACGGAGCTGGCGGCATCGGCCATGGTCATGTGGTCGAGCAACCAGTTCATGCGGAAATTGGCGATCGAGGGAACGTAGATCAGCACCTCGCTGAGCATGACGTAGAGCACGGTCAGCACCAGCAGCTTCCACGACAGGCCGAAACCGCGCCGCGCCGAGGCCCTGGGTGCGGTCTCGACTGTCGGGTTGGCCTCGCCGGGGTGCTCCCTCATCGGCTCAACCAAACTTGCTCAAAAGGGCGATGAGGCGGCGGCGCCAGGGGGTGGTCGGACCGGGCCTGGCATCGCGCTCGGCGAAGCCGGCGGCGACGCGGCGGGAAATCTCGGCGCGGGTCGGATAGGGCGCCGGCATGGCGGCGAGCGCCGACACCGGCAGGCGCTGGTGAACCGCCAGCGACCACAGCGCGATCATTTCGCCGGCATCGTGGCCGACGATGCCGGCGCCAAGCACGCGGCCGCCGCTGCCGACCACCACCTTGATCATGCCGGCCGGCATGCGCTCGATCTGGGCGCGGTCGTTCTCGGCGAAGGGGAAGCGCAGCACGCGCACGGCACTGCCGTGGCGTTGGCGCGCCGCGGCCTCGTCGAGGCCGACGGTGGCCAGTCCCGGGTCGGTGAAGACGACGAACGGGGCTTCCTCGGAGCGGTCGGCGAGCGGCCGGCGGAAGAGGATCGACTTCACCACCTGCGCCGCCTGGTTCTGGCCACGGGCGCCGTCGGCGCGGCCGGCCACCGCATCGCCAATGGCGTAGACCCGCCGGTTGCCGGTGCGCAGCATGCGATCGACGACGATGCCGTTGGCATCGGCGCGGATGCCGGCGATATCGAGCGCCAGGCCCTCGACATTGGGCTGGCGGCCGGTGGCGATCATCAGGTGCGAGCCGTCGATGGCGGCCGCGTCCTCGTCGGGGCCGGAGACGGTGAAGCGGACGCCGCCGCGGCGGCGGCCGACCGAAACGATGTCGACGCCGACGCGCACGCGGATGCCCTCGGCACGCAGCCGGTCGACGACAATCGCCGACAGCTCGGGATCGACCTCGGGCAGCGCCTGACCACGGTCGAGCACGGTGGTGTCGATGCCGAGCCGGTTGAAGGCCTGGGCCAGCTCCAGCGCCGCGCGGTCGGCGCCGAGCACGATGAGGTGGGTCGGCTTGCGGGTGAGATCGAAAAATCCGGAGAGCGTCAGGGTCTCGATGCCGTCGAGGCCGGGAATCGCGGGCGGGGACGGCCGCGCCCCGACCGCCAGGATGAAGCGGCGGGCGCGGATCACGACCTCGCCGGCCTCGACCGTGTCGCGGTCGGTGAAGCGGGCGGCGGCAGTGATCACGCGAATGCCGAGCGCGGTCAGCCGCTCGGGCGTGACATTGGCGGCGATCGCCGCGCTGACGGCGCCGAGATGATCGCGCACCCTGGCAAAATTGACCTGGAGCGGCGCCCCGGTGACCCCGATGGCGGGGCCGCGGCGCAGCAATTCGTTAACTTCTGCGGCGGCGACGAGCGCCTTGGACGGGATGCCGCCGATGGCCAGATCGGCCCCGCCCGGCGCCTCTTTTTCGACCAGAACCACGGCAACGCCCTCGCCGGCGGCCGCATAGGCCGCGGCCAGGCCGGCCGGGCCGCCGCCAATGACGCAGATATCGGGGGTCAGGGTCTCCGGCATGTCTCGTCTTCGAATCCAAGCGAATCCTGTGGCTCAAGCCTTGGCAATGATAGCCGCTTTCCGGTAAAAGCCACCGCACGAGAACGACCGCCGTGGCCGGAGGTGGTTCGCGTTGACTAGATTCAACCCGCTCCTTATAAGCCCAGCGCGGCCGGTCCGCGCGGAGACGAGACGATATGAAACGTACCTATCAACCGAGCAAGCTGGTCCGCAAGCGCCGCCATGGCTTCCGCGCGCGCATGGCGACGACCGGCGGCCGCAAGGTCATTGCCGCCCGCCGGTCTCGCGGCCGCAAGCGGCTCTCGGCCTGAGGATCGGGGCTCTCCCCGCCGGCATGGAGCGCCTGAGGCGCCGCGCCGAATTCAAGGCCGTTGCCGGCGGTAGGCGGGTCCAGCGTCCGGGTTTCGTGCTACAGGCACTGAGGGCCGGCGAGGGCGAGCAGCCCCCGCGGGTCGGGTTCACGGTGACACGCAAGACCGGCAACGCGGTCGAGCGCAATCGCATCCGCCGGCGGCTTCGGGCGGCGGTCAGTGCGGCTGGCGGGTACCTTGAAACCGCCACGGATTACGTGCTTGTCGGTCGCCGTGCCGCCTTGACCCTTCAATTCCAGCGGCTGGTCACCGATCTAGAGACCGGGTTGGCCGCAATATCGCGCAACCGACAAGCGCCGGACAGGTCCGTTCGATGAAGGACAACAACCGCAATTTCATCCTGGCGATCGTGCTGTCGATGGTCGTGCTGTTCGGCTGGCAGTTCTTCATCGCCGGGCCGCAGATCGAGCAGGCGCGCAAGCAGCAGGAGGCCGCCCAGCAGCAGGCTGCCGAACAGCAGCAGCAGCAGCAAACGGCGGCGACCGGCAGCGACACTGCCGGCACCAGCACGCCCGCAACAGCACCCGTGGCCGGCTCGGCGCCGAGCGCAGCCTCGGTGCAGCAGACGGTGGAGACCCGCGACGCGGCGCTCGCCCAGTCCAAGCGGGTGCCGATCGAGACCGCCAGCGTCACCGGCTCGATCAACCTGACCGGTGGCCGTGTCGACGACATCCGCCTGAACGACTATCACGAGACCGTCGACAAGAAGAGCCCGACCATCATTCTGCTCAGCCCGAGCGGCGGGCCGGACGCCTATTTCGCCGATTTCGGCTGGACCGGCGCGGCCGGTGCCGGCCCCCTGCCCGGCCCCGACACCGTGTGGGCGGCACCGGCGGGCGCCACGCTGACGCCGTCGACGCCGGTGACGCTGACCTATGACAACGGGGCGGGCCTTGTCTTCAGCCGCAAGATCGCGATCGACGACAAGTACATGGTGACGGTCGACGACAGCGTCACCAACAAGGGCAGCGCCTCGGTGGCGCTTTCGCCCTATGGCCGCATTACCCGTGTTGGCGAGCCGCCGACGTCCGGCTACTACATCCTGCACGAGGGCCTGGTCGGCGTGATCGGCGACAAGAGCCTGCAGGAATACAAGTACAAGGACATCATGAAGGACCACGAGGTGACGTGGTCCGGCAAGACCGGCGGCTGGCTCGGCATCACCGACAAGTACTGGGCGGCCACCCTCATCCCCGAGCAGACGCAGACCTACACCGCACGCTACATCGGCAAGCAGGACGGCACGACGCCGGTCTACCAGACCGATTTCACCGCCGGGGCGGAGACGCTGGCGCCGGGCGCGACCATCGAGCAGACCACGCGCCTGTTCGCCGGCGCCAAGCGGGTGAGCGTGCTCTCTGCCTACGGCAGCTCGCTCGGCATCGAGAAGTTCGACCTCCTGATCGACTGGGGCTGGTTCTTCTTCATCACCAAGCCGATGTTCATCCTGATCGACTGGCTCTATCGGGTGTTCGGCAATTTCGGCGTCGCCATCCTGCTGGTGACGGTGATGGTCAAGGCGGCCTTCTTCCCGCTGGCCAACAAGTCCTACAAGTCGATGAGCCAGATGAAGAAGCTGCAGCCGCAGATGACCGCGCTGCGCGAGCAATACAAGGACGACAAGGTCAAACAGCAAGAAGCCTTGATGCAGCTCTACAAGACCGAGAAGATCAACCCGATGGCCGGATGCTGGCCGATGGTGATCCAGATCCCGGTCTTCTTTTCGCTCTACAAGGTGCTGTTCGTCACCATCGAGATGCGCCACGCGCCGTTCTTCGGCTGGATCCAGGACCTGTCGGCGCCGGACCCCACCCATATCTTCAACCTGTTCGGACTGTTGCCCTACGACCCGGCGATGGTGCCGGTGATCGGCCACTTCCTGGCGATCGGCATTTGGCCGGTGATCATGGGCATCACCATGTTCGTGCAGATGAAGCTGAACCCGACGCCGCCCGACCCGACGCAGGCGATGCTGTTCACCTGGATGCCGGTGCTGTTCACCTTCATGCTGGCCTCGTTCCCGGCGGGGCTGGTGATCTACTGGGCGTGGAACAACACGCTGTCGGTGACCCAGCAGTACATCATCATGCGGCGCTCAGGCACCGAGGTGAACCTGTTCGGCAACATCCTCGAGACCTTCGGGATAAAGCACCAGAAGAAGAAGAAGCCGGTGCACGTCGCCGAGCCATCGTCCAGCCATGTGGCGGTGAGGCCGAAGGCGGCCAACGATTCGGCACAGCCCAAGGTCGACCCGTCCAAGCCGGCGAAGTCGACAGTGAAGTCGCGCCGCGCCGCGGCCAAAGCCAAGGCGAAGTCCAAGGCGGCCAAGCCCGCCGACGCCAAGACCTAGAGCCTTTGGTGGCAGAGCCGCAGGACGACACCGCGCTCGAAGAGGCCCGGCGTATCGAGGCTGGGCGGCTTCTGTTCGCGCAGACCTGGAACTTCGTCGCCGGCGCGCCCAAGGCCAGCGACCTGCCGGTGGCGGATGCTATCGAGGTCGCCTTTGCCGGGCGTTCGAATGTCGGCAAGTCGTCGCTGATCAACGCGCTCACCGGCCGCAACGCGCTGGCGCGCACCTCCAACACGCCGGGGCGGACGCGCGAACTCAACCTGTTCTCGGCGGCGGCGGGCGTGGCCATCGTCGATATGCCGGGCTACGGCTATGCGCGGGCGCCGAAAAAGGAAGTGGCGGCGTGGACGCGCACGGTCTTCGACTATCTGCGCGGGCGGCCGCGGCTACGTCGCGTCTATGTGCTGGTCGATGCCCGTCACGGGCTGAAGCCCAATGACGCGGAGGCGCTCGCCACCCTCGACAAGGCGGCGGTCTCCTATCAGATCGTGCTCACCAAGGCGGACAAGGTGAAGGCCGGCGATCTCGCCGCCGTCATTGCCGCGAGCGCGGCACAGCTCGCCAAGCATCCGGCGGCCCACCCGGACGTGCTGGCGACCTCGTCCACGACCGGCGCGGGGATCGCGGAGCTCAGGGCCGAGATCGCGGAACTGCGTTAACCGCCCGTTTGTCCCCCTGTCGCAAACCCGGTATAGACCGGCCCTCACCAGACGGACGACGACCATGAGCCAGACCACCGACCAGGACACCGCCGAGGCGATCGCCCGCGCCCGGCTGCTCTCGGCGGCACTGCCCTACATGCTTGCCTATGACGGCAAGGTGGTGGTGGTGAAATATGGCGGCCACGCCATGGGCGACGCAGACCTCGCCAAGGCGTTTGCCCGCGACATCACGCTGCTCGAAACGTCCGGGGCGCGCCCTGTTGTGGTGCATGGCGGCGGCCCGCAGATCGGCGACATGCTGAAGCGGCTCGACATCCGGTCCGAGTTCCGCTCCGGCCTCAGGGTCACCGACAAGAAGACCGTGGAAGTGGTCGAGATGGTGCTTGCCGGCGCCATCAACAAGGAAATCGTGATGGCCATCAATGCCGAGGGCGGCAAGGCGGTCGGTCTCTCCGGCAAGGACGGCAACATGGTGTTTGCGGAGAAAGTGACGCGCACCGAGGTCGATCCCGATTCCAATATCGAGAAGGTGGTCGATCTCGGCTTCGTCGGAGAACCCAAGCGGGTCGACCGGGCGGTGATCGACATGGTGCTCTCGGCCGGGCTGATCCCGGTGATCGCGCCGGTGGCGCCGGGGCTCGACGGCGAGACCTACAACGTCAATGCCGACACCTTTGCCGGCGCGGTGGCCGGAGCGCTGGGCGCGACCCGCCTGCTCTTCCTCACCGACGTGCCCGGCGTGCTCGACAAGGCCGGCACGCTGATCAAGCAGCTTACCGTCGCCGAGGTGAAGAAGCTGATCGCCGACGGCACCATCACCGGCGGCATGATCCCCAAGGTCGAGACCTGCATCGAGGCACTGTCGCGCGGTGTCGAGGGCGTCGTCATCCTCAACGGCAAGACGCCCCATGCGGTGCTGCTCGAGCTCTACACCGACCACGGCGCCGGCACGCTCATCCTGCCATGAGTACGGGGCCGGCGCTTGACCGGTTCGCCGGCGTCGACGCCTGGGTCTTCGACCTCGACAACACGCTCTACCCGCGCCACACGGACCTGTTCAGCCAGGTCGACAAGCGCATCCGCGACTATGTCGGGCGGCTGCTCGACATCGGCCCGGACGAGGCCCACCGGGTGCAGAAGGATTATTACCAGCGCTATGGCACGACGCTGCGCGGGCTGATGGAGGAGCACGGCATCCAGCCCGACGACTTCCTCGAATATGTCCACGACATCGACCATTCGGTGGTCGAGCCCGACCCGCGGCTGGCGGCCGCCATCGAACGGCTGGCGGGGCGCAAGTTCATCTTCACCAACGGCTCCAGAGCGCATGCCGAGAAGGTGGCGGAGCGGCTCGGTATCCCCGACCATTTCGAGGAGATCTTCGACATCGTCTCCTCCGAGCTTCTGCCCAAGCCCAATCGCGCCACCTATGAGCGTTTTCTCGACGCCACTGGCGTCGACCCGAAGCGGGCGGCGATGTTCGAGGACCTGGCGCGCAATCTGGAAGTGCCGAGCGCCCTCGGCATGGCGACCGTTCTCGTGGTGCCGCACGGCACGCGGACGGTGCTGACCGAGGACTGGGAGATGGAGGGCCGCGACGCGCCGCATGTCGCCTTCGTCACCGACGACCTCGCCGGCTTCATCGAGGCGGTGCTCGACGCGCGGCAGGCGGGCTGAGACGCGCGCCCCGCGTTGACTTCCCTCCACGCGCCACTAAGGTCCGCGCCGATCTTTGGCGAGGAACGTTTGCGATGACAACCGACACTGCCGCCCTGCAAGCCCTTGTCGAGGCTGCCTACGAAGACCGCGACACCATCGGCCCGCAGACGACCGGTGAGGTGCGCGAGGCGGTGGACGCCACGCTCGACCTGCTCGACAAGGGCGCCGTGCGCGTCGCCGAGAGGACGGACGCCGGCTGGACGGTGAACCAGTGGCTGAAGAAGGCAGTGCTCCTCTCCTTCCGCCTCAACCCGATGGGATTGATTCCCGGCGGCCCGGGGGAGGCAAGCTGGTGGGACAAGGTGCCATCCAAGTTCGCCGGCTGGGGAGCGGACGACTTCACCAAGGCGGGTTTCCGCGCCGTGCCCAACTGCATCGTGCGCCATTCCGCCTATATCGCGCCGGGCGTGGTGCTGATGCCCTCCTTCGTCAATCTCGGCGCCCATGTCGATTCCGGCACCATGGTCGACACCTGGGCGACGGTCGGCTCGTGCGCCCAGATCGGCAAGAACGTCCACATTTCCGGCGGCGCCGGCATCGGCGGCGTGCTCGAGCCCCTGCAGGCGGGGCCGGTGATCATCGAGGACAACTGCTTCATCGGCGCCCGCGCCGAGGTGGCCGAAGGGGTCATCGTCGGCGAGGGCTCGGTGCTGTCGATGGGCGTCTATCTCGGCGCCTCGACCAAGATCGTCGACCGGGCGACCGGCGAGATCCACATGGGGGCCGTGCCGCCCTATTCGGTGGTGGTGTCGGGTTCGCTGCCCGGCAGGAACCTGCCGGGCGAGAACTATGGCCCGTCGCTCTACTGCGCCGTCATCGTCAAGAAAGTCGACGAAAGGACGCGCGCAAAGACTTCGGTGAACGACCTCCTCAGAGACTAGATACGACTCGCTTCCGCCTGTAGTCTCGACCGCCTCATCCGACATTGAGCGAAAGGGGCATGTTGTTATGGGTGGATTTCGGCGTTTTATCATCAAGACCGCAGAAGTGATGATGGTGCTTTTCGTCGTCCTGCTGACGATCGCATTTGCGATCAGCAGCGCCGTCGGGGCACAGGAATATGGCAGTGCGGCCGCGATCCTGGCTTTCATCATCGGCGCGGTGCTCGGCTTCATCCTGTCGGCGGTTCTGGCGGCCTTCTTCTTCCTGCTTGCCGAGATTGCGGCCAATACGCGCCAGGAAGTGCTGCAGCAGGAGCACCACTAATAGAGCAGGCCGGGCGGCAGTCGGGTTCGCAGACGGTTGGACCTCGGTCCACCGTCGGCGGACACAAGGGGGACGGGAGGACCAGCATGAATTTCGACCTCAGTCATCTCTACATGACGACGGAAGGCCGTATCGGCCGCCAGAGCATCTGGATCGGTGCGGTCGCCCTGGCTGTCATCGGCATTGTGATCAACGTGATCATTGAACTGATCTTCGGCTGGGTAAGCTTTGCTGCGCTGCTTGTCTGGTTCATCGTTCAGCTTGCCTTGGCCTATCCGGCCTATGCTTTGATGGCCAAGCGCTTCCAGGACCGGGCCAGATCAGCAATCTTCGCGGCAGCGATCGTCGTCATCGACATCCTGTTCTCGTTTCTCTCTGCGTTCGGTGTAATCGAGACGCGCGGCATGTTCGACATCTCACAGCCAGTGGTGACCCTGAACGTGCCTCAGATGGCTGTGCTGGCGGTCATCATCTGGATCCTGGTCGAACTCGGCATCCTGCGCGGAACGGTCGGCGACAATGCCTATGGCCCTGACCCGCTGCAGGGATAGGCGCGACGGGACTCTTCTGGAGCAGGCAGGGGCGTGACGCTGATCCGGATCGTCCGGTGAGTGCCTTGCGCCATCAAACGGGAGCGACATCATGGGTTTCGGCGAGGCAATTCAGTCCGGCTTCAAGAATTATGTCGGTTTCACCGGCCGGGCGGCGCGGTCTGAATACTGGTACTGGTTCCTCTTCGTGTTCCTGATCGGCATCGTGGCGAAAATCATCGATTCCGGGCTGGGCGGAGGGATGTCGTCGGTCGGGCTGTTCGGAGGCATCGTCACCCTGGCTCTGCTTCTGCCCAACATCGCCATCGGCATCCGCCGGCTGCACGACCGCGACAAGACTGGCTGGTGGCTCCTGCTGGCGCTCATCCCGCTGATCGGCATCATCATCCTGATCATCTGGTTCGTCATGCGGGGAACGCCCGGGCCGAACCGCTTCGGTCCCGATCCGCTGGCCGGCTAGGCACGGCAACACCAGTGGGAGCAGGCAGGGGCGTCCGCTGCGGCGCTCCTGCCGGTCACGTGATGAAACCGGTTCGCACCAACGAACTCCTGCGCTTCTTCTTCTATGCCGGCGGGCGCATCAGCCGTCAGGAATATGCGCTCGGCGTCGCTTTCGTCTATGCGGCGAACGCGGCGCTGATCGCCTTTGCCGTGCACCAGGCCAACAGCGACCTGGCGCTGGGCCTGGCGATCATGGTCTCTGCCTTCCCCTCGACCGTGGCGATGTTCGTGCTGGCGGCCAAGCGCTGCCACGACATGGGGCTGGCCGGCACCTTCGCGCTTCTGCTGGTGGTGCCGCTGGTCGGCCTGTTCTGGCTGATCGGCATCGGCCTGGTGCCCGGCGATTCGGCCCCCAATGCCTACGGCCCGCCGCCGCTTTTCGATCCGCTTTGATCCCTGCGGTCGTTGGCCTGGGTCCGCTGGACTTGGAGACCAGAAACTCGTGGGCCCAGCGCCCGGTCTGGTTTGCCGAAGCTGTATCCACTACAGTGCATCTACTAGAGGTTTAGGGTCGAAGGTGCATGGGCGGTTTTCGTCGGCTTGTCATCGGGCTTACCGACTTCATTGCAGTCGCGACGATCGTTATTTCCACTGTCGCGGGCGCATTCGTTGGCGCAGCGATAGGCGCCGCTATCAGTCGGCTCCCGGGGAGCACTGAGAACCAAACCGGACTTGGCCTTCTCGTGGGGGCCGCTATCGGGTTCCTTCCTGCCGCAGTCGGGGCGGCGCTGATGTTCAATCTATCGGAAATCGCGACAAGCACGCGAAAGACCGAGCGTGCCCTGACCGAACTGTTGAGAGGCAATCGCCCCTCCGATGAATTCGGCGGTGACTATCTTCCAGACGATCTGGCCGCTGCTTCACGCGGGGTGTTGAACACTGCGATGCTTTTCGGAATTGCGGGGGGAATCGTTCCGCTCCTAAGCTTGCTCTATGCGTTTCGCGGCGAACTGGGCTTCCTTGTCCAGTTGTTCACGAGCATCAGTTGGCTCCTGCTGATTTTCGCTCCGCTCGCAACCAGCATGGTGGGCGGCCTGATCGCCAAATCAGCCCCAAACGCCGGCGGGATTATCATGGTGCTCGGCATCGTAGCCGCCGGTGCGCTGCGTGCTTTCGGTTTGGTGCACGGCTTGGATTTGTTCTTTGGAATGGGTGTGCTGCTCACAGGATTGGGAGCTGTAATGGCGTTTTTTGGCGCTCAACGCACACATGCCAGATTGTAGGCTGGCCGCAGATTGATCGTGCGTGAGCACAATTGCGCCGCCACGTTTCGATTCAAGTTAGCCGCCACGATTGACGGCTGGAGGAAAGCCTCGTTAAACCGCAGGCGCTGACGCCCCCCCTCCCCCCAGGCGCGAGCCAGATGAGCCAGACCTTCGACCCGGCCGCCTTGCTGAAGGCGCTGATCGCGTGCCGCTCCGTCACCCCGGCCGACGGCGGCGCCCAAGACTGGATGGCCGAGGTGCTCGTTGGCGCCGGCTTTGCGGTCGAGCGGCTGACCTTCTCTGCGCCCGGCACGCCGGACGTCGACAACCTGTTCGCCACCATCGGCAGCGGCGCGCCGCATCTGGTCTTTGCCGGCCATACGGACGTGGTGCCGCCGGGCGAGGAGGGACGCTGGAGCCACCCGCCCTTTGCCGGCGAGACCGCCGGCGGGGCGCTCTACGGGCGCGGTGCGGTCGATATGAAGGGCGGCATCGCCTGCTTCATGGCGGCGGCGCTCGGCCGGCTTGGCGAGGGTGGAATGCCGCGCGGCACGCTGTCGCTGCTGATTACCGGCGACGAGGAGGGCCCGTCGGTGAACGGCACGGTGAAGGCGCTCGCCTGGGCGCTGGAAAAGGGCCACCGCTTCGACGCGGCGCTGGTCGGCGAGCCGACCTCGCGGGTCAAGCTTGGCGATACGATCAAGATCGGTCGACGCGGCGGCCTGTCGGCGACGATCACGGTTACCGGCCGGCAGGGCCACTCCGCCTATCCCCATCTCGCCGACAACCCGATGCACAAGATGATCCGCATCCTCGACCGGCTGGAGCGCATGTCGCTCGACAAGGGAACCCGCGACTTCGAGCCCTCGAACCTCGAGATCACCAGCATCGACACCGGCAACCCGGCCTTCAACGTCATTCCGGCGAGGGTGGAGGCCAAGCTCAATGTGCGCTTCAACGATACCTGGTCGCTGGAATCGCTGGAGGCCCATCTCAGGGCCGAGATCGACGCGGCGGCGGCCGAGGCTGCCGGCAAGGCCCGGGTCGAATTCAAGGTCGCGCACGGCAGCCAGTCCTTCCTGACCGAGCAAGGCCCGCTCACCGACAGCCTGTCGCAGGCGATCGGCGCGGTGACCGGCACCTTCCCCTCGCCCTCGACCGGCGGCGGCACCTCCGACGCGCGCTTCTTCAAGGGGGTGTGCCCGGTGGCCGAGTTCGGCCTGGTGGGCGACACCATGCACCAGATCGACGAGCGCGTGCCGCTCATCGACCTGGCACAGCTGACGGCGATCTACCGCGCCTTCCTCGACCGCTTCTTCGCCGCCGGCGGGGTCGCCACCTGATGGATCGCGCCGAGATTTCACGGGCACTGACCGGCGCCTGGCGGCTGTTCCTCGGCCGGCCGGACGCCATGCGCTTTTTCGACCTGAGCGTCGACGGCTTCTGGCGCTCGTTTCGCGCCGTCATCCTGGTGGCGCCGCTCTACGGGCTGACGGCGCTGGCCGATCGGCACGACATGCTGACCGACGCCAACCCGACCGACGATTTCACCAACGTCCAGTTCTGGGCGGCAAAGTCGCTGACGCTCGCCCTCGACTGGGTAACGCTGCCCATCCTGCTCGGCCTCATCGCCGGCTTCATCGGCATCAGGCGCGGCTATACCGGCTATGTGGTGGCGCGCAACTGGGCGACGGTGCTGATGATCATGCCGTTTGCCGCAATCGGTCTTGTCGACCTCAGCGGCCTGACCTCGACCAGTATGCTGATCCTGCCCTCGCTGCTGGCGCTGGTCGTCACCTTCCGCATGAGCTACGTGATCGCGCGCAAGGCGCTGGGCGCCAGCGGGGACGTTGCCGTCGCCTACGTCGTGCTCGACTTCCTGGTGAGTCTCGCGCTCGTCATGAGCGTCAACCGGCTGTTCGGCATCGACGGGGTGACGTGAGCCGGCGCGACTGGCGCGTGTCTACCCGCGGCTCGCTGTTCCCTGCTCCCGCCGCGCCTTTTCCTCGTAATCGACAGCGACCAGATAGAGGCCGTCGGGCGGCGCCACCGGGCCGCAACGCCTGCGGTCGGTGGCGTAGAGCGCATCTGCGACGAGGGCAGCCGGCCATTTGCCGTCGCCCACCTTCTTCAGCGTTCCGACCATGGAGCGCACCTGATTGTGCAGGAAGGAGCGCGCCGCGGCGACGACCATGATCTCGTCGCCGGCGCGCGACACGTCGAGCCGGTCGAGCGTCTTCACCGGCGACTTCGCCTGGCATTCGGAGGAGCGGAAGGTGGTGAAGTCGTGCCGGCCGACCAGCGCCTGCGCGGCCTCGTGCATGGCCTCTTCGTCGAGGCGCTGGCCGACCCACCAGACGCGGCCGCGATCGACCGCCGGCGGGGCGCGGCGGTCGAGCAGGCGGTAGAGATAATGCCGCTTCATCGCGGAGAAACGGGCGTCGAAACCCGCCGCCACGACTTTCGCCGACAGGATGGTGACGGTCTCCTGCCTGAGATGGGCGTTGAGGGCGTCGCGCACCGTATCGGCCGGCCAATCGCGCGTGAGATCGACGTGCGCCACCTGGCCCAGCGCATGGACGCCGGAATCGGTGCGCCCGGCACCCTTGATCGTAACCGCCTCGCCGGAGAAGCGGGTGACCGCCTCCTCGATCGCCCGCTGCACCGAGCGGCCGTTCTCCTGGCGCTGCCAGCCGACATAGGGCCGGCCGTCATATTCGATGGTGAGCTTGTAACGCGGCATGTCTAGCCGAGCGTGGCGAGCGGCGCGTGCAGGCCGCGCAGGAACTCGGCCGCCGTCACGGCGCCTTTTCCGGCGCGCTGCACTTGCGTCAGGCGCACGGCGCCGGCGCCGCAGGCGACGGTGAGCTGATCGTCGAGCAGCGCGCCGGGCGCGCCTTCGCCGTCGACACGAGTCGAGCGCAGCACCTTCACCCGCTCCGGCCCCTTGCCGAAATCCGCCTGGCACCAGGCGCCGGGAAAGGGTGACAGGCCGCGGATGTGATTGTGGACGTCTGCCGCCGGCCGCGACCAGTCGATGCGCGTCTCGGCATTGTCGAGCTTCCTGGCGTAGGTGACGCCGTCTTCCGCCTGCGGGGTGAAGCCGAGATCGCCGCGCGACAACGCCGCGAGCGCGCGCACCATCAGGTCGGCGCCAAGCGCGGCCAGGGTTTCCGCCACCTCGCCGGCGGTAGCATCCGGCGCAATCGCGATGCGCTCGCTCATGGCGACCGGACCGGTGTCGAGCCCCTCCTCCATGCGCATGACCATGACGCCGGTCTCGGAATCGCCGGCCATGATGGCGCGGGCGACCGGGGCGGCGCCTCGCCAGCGCGGCAGAAGCGAACCATGCAGGTTGAGGCAGCCGTTGTCAGGCGCGTCGAGGAAGCCTTTCGGCAGGATCTGGCCATAGGCGACGATGACGCCGACATCGACGCCAAGCGCGGCGAAGCGTTCCGCCTCGCCTTCGTTCCTGAGGCGCGTCGGCGTCAGCACCGGCAAAGCGAAGCGCTCGGCGGCCACGTGCACCGGCGACTTGCGCTCGGCCATGCCGCGGCCGGCGGCGCGCGGCGGCTGGGTATAGACGGCGGCCACGTCATATCCCTGGCCGACGATCTCGGTCAGCGTGGGGACGGCGAAATCCGGGGTTCCGAAGAAGGCGATGCGCATGGGGGCGGGCATAGCGCCCCCATGAGACGCCGGCAAGGCGCGCGGTTGCGACGGCTGTCTTCGGCCCGACGATTAGCGGCAGCGTTCGCGGTAGAGCCTGCCGTGATAGCGGTAGGTGCACCAGCCGTCGTTATGGTGCTGGACCAGAACCGCGCCGGCCAGCGCGCCGATGCCACCGCCGACGATCGCGCCGCCGACCGAATGGGTGGCAACGCCGCCGAGCGCCGCGCCAATGGCGCCACCGCTGAGCGCGCCTTCGGTGGTGCTGCAGCCCGCCATGCCGAGAGCGAGGACCGAAACCGCCGCCACGGCCAGGAACGTCTTCCTCATGTGAAACTCTCCCTGTCTTCCTGCCTCCGTCGAAGCCAGGTCGCCCCGGCCAGCGCCAAAGAAGCGCGCTGCATTTGTGGCCGAAACGTGGAAAGGGAGGAGCCGGCCGACGGCGCGGGTTCTAGAGGGCTGGCGGCTTGCCGGCGATCTTCGCCTGCTTGGTGAACTTCTTGATCACCATGTCGCGCTTCAGCTTGGACAGGTAGTCGATGAACAGCTTGCCATCGAGATGGTCGATCTCGTGCTGGAGGACGACGGCAAGCATGCCGTCCCCTTCCATCTCCTGCGCCTTGCCGTCGCGGTCGAGATAGGCAACGCGCACGCGGGCCGGACGCTCGACCTCGGCGAAATATTCCGGAATCGACAGGCAGCCCTCTTCCGCCGCGGCGAACTCGTCGGAGCGCCACAGGATCTTGGGGTTGATGAGGAAGAGCGGATCGCGCTTGGGCTCCTCCTCCTCCGATTCGCGGGTGGCGACGTCGATGGTGAGGAAGCGGCGCGGCACGCCGACCTGGATGGCGGCAAGCCCGATGCCGGGCGCCTCGTACATGGTCTCCAGCATGGAATCCATGAACTTGCGCAGATCGTCGTCGACCCGTTCGACGGGGTCGCTCTTCATGCGCAGCTTGCGGTCCGGCAGGGTGATGATATCGAGCTTTGACACGCGCTTCAGATATGAGAGGAACCCCGCCGGGTCAACGCTTTCGAGGGACCGGCCATGGCAAGCAGGCGCAGAAAGGCGGCGCCACGAAGGCTGAAGCGCAATCCGGTCGCCCGCGCACTGCGCTCGCCGCTCTTCCGCGAGAAGGCGGTGGAGCCGCCCGAACGGCCGCGGCGGCCAGCGCGCAAGCCGAAACACCCGAAGCCGCTGGAGCAGGAGGAGGAGGAAAGCGGCGACTAGGACTAATCGACGTTTGGTCCGCCCTGAGCGCCTGCGTCATCCTCACCTCCCCCCTTGTGGGGGAGGTCGGATTTCCCCGGTTTGTGCCAGCAAACCGGACTTGGAAATCCGGGAGAGGGGTGAACCAGCGCGGTTACGCCAGAACAGCGATGGAGCCGGCCACGCCGGCGAAGCCAGGGCCAAATTCACGCGGGCGCGGCCCGCGCCGTCGAGATCGCGCCTTCCCTCGTCGATTTACCCCTCTCCCCATTTCTCTAGGCTCGCCTTTATGCCCTCCCGGTCGGAGCTTCGCTCCTCAGCGCCTCCTAAAGGCTCGCCAAGAGAAATGACCCTCCCCCACAAGGGGGGAGGGGAAGAACGACGAGTGCCTCGCCGAACGCCGACTGACCACCTGTTCCTGTTTTGTACCGGCCGGCGAATCGCGCTATGCTGTCCGGATGCTCGGGACTGCCTACCAGTTCGGTGACGTGACCGTCACCGGCGCCACTTTGGCTGCCGGCGGCGCGGCGGTGCTGTGCTTGGTGCTCCTCGTCATCACCTTCATTGCCTGGCGCCGGGCGGCGCGGCGGGTGGAGACGCTGGAGGAGGCGCGCGACGACGGCATTGCCGCCGGCCTGGCGGAGCTCCGCCACCACCAGAGCGAGATCACCGGCCAGGTGCGCGGCCTGTCAGACCGGCTCGACGGCTTCGGCCACCGGGTCGGCCAGTCGGTGAGCGAGACCGCGCGCGGGACGCATGAGAGCCTGGCCAAGCTCGGCGAGCGGCTGGCGGTGATCGACAAGGCGCAGCGCACGATCACCGACCTTTCCAGCCAGGTGGTCGAGTTGCAGCACATCCTGGCCAACAAGCAGACGCGCGGCGCCTTCGGCCAGGCGCGCATGGAGGCGATCGTGCGCGACGGCCTGCCGGCCTCGGGCTACCAGTTCCAGGCGACGCTTTCCAACGGCAACCGGCCGGACTGCCTGGTCCTTTTCCCCAATGGCGGGGCGAGCCTGGTCATCGATGCGAAATTCCCGCTGGAGGCATGGAACGCCATCCGCGCGGCCGAGACGCCGGAGGCGCTGAAAGCCGCCGAAGGCCAGTTCCGCCGCGACACGCTGAAGCACGTCCAGGACATCGCCGAGCGCTATCTCGTCCTCGGCGAAACACAGGACACCGCGTTCATGTTCGTGCCGTCGGAATCGATCTTCTTCGATATCCACGAGCACTATGAGGACATCGTCCAGCGGGCGCACCGGGCGCGCGTGGTCATCGTCTCGCCCTCGCTGCTGATGCTGTCGATCCAGGTGGTGATGTCGCTCTTGCGCGACGTGCGCATGCGCGAGCAGGCGCACATCATCCAGCAGGAGGTGGTGCGCCTGATGGACGATGTCGGCCGGCTCGACGACCGGGTGCGCAAGCTCGACGTCCACTTCAAACAGGCCAACAAGGATATCGAGGACATCCTCATCTCCAGCCGCAAGATTTCGGGGCGCGGCGAGAGGATCAAGGCCGTCGAGGTGGAAGACGGCGAGCCGGCGCCGGCTCAGCAAGCGCCGGCACGCCCTGCTCCGTCGTCCCCGCGCGGCCCGGCGCAGCTGCCCTTCAGCGCATTCGAGGAAGTCTAGGCGGCGGCATCATGGTCAGGATCAGCATCCTTTATCCGAACAGGGCGGACGGCCGTTTCGACATGGACTACTACCTCGAAACGCACATGCCGGCCTCGATCGAGCGGCTCTCCGCCGGCAAGGGCTTTCAGGGCGTTTCGGTGGATCGCGGCATCGGTGGCGCGGCGCCGGGGGCGTCGCCGGCCTATGTCGCCATGTGCCAGTATCTCTTCGACACGATCGAGGACTTCATGGCTGCCTTCGGCGCCCATGCCGAATTCCTGCAGGGCGACATGGTGAACTACACCGACATCGAGCCGGTGATTCAGTTCAGCGAAGTCGCGATCGCGCGCTAACGACCTGTCGCCAGCATAGGCGACGTGCAATGCGGGGCTTCTTCGACGCCCCCCCGATGCTCCGGGTGCCTCCGGCCCTTGTTTGGTCGTCCCCTCGCCCCTTTGGGGAGAGGGACAGGGGGGGGCGAGCGATCCGGATCCCCATGACCCCCACCTGTCCTCCCCCTTTCATGGGGAGGAAGAGCAAGTGGCGGCGGCATCGTACCCACTCAACGCTGCATCTTGCGGACGCGTTGCGAGCATGCAGAGCGGGTCGGCACACTCTATCCCTCCCCCGCGCAAGCGCGGGGAGGGTGGCGAGGCCGAAGGCCGAGCCGGGTGGGGGGTGACAGGAGGCGCCCGATTATCCCACCGTTTCGCCGACCGGGGATAACAAAGAAGTTGTCCTCCTTATCCCAACCGCCCTCATATTGATCTCATCTCCGCCCGCGAAGGGGCGCGCTCATGAGGCGTTCTGTGCGTGGGGCGGGGTGCGGTGCCCCCGCGCTCCGGATTCGCAGTCCGGACCTCGGGGCGTTCCCGGCGGGACCGTCGGCACTACGACCGGCCGCCCTCAGGGCCTAAGCCGCGCTACCCAAGAGACCGTGGAGGGCCGCAAGAGACCGAGGAGGGCTGTAAGCCCGACCGGGATCGCGCAAAGAAGCCCGACAGGGATCAAGGAAAGCGGGGTGCAGAGCTCGCCGGGAGACGGAGAAAAATCGCCGCGGCGGGCGCTCGGTGAGCGCCCCCAGTTTTCGCGGAGTAACCGCACGGCAATCGCCGGGCGCCCGCCACCCCCTCGCCTCCAACAAGAGGCGAGGAGCGCCGCAAGAGATCGAGGAGGGCCGAAGGCCCGACCGGGATCGGAAGAGCGGCGCGACAGGGAAGCAGGAAAGGTCAAAGCCCGGTGCAAATCGCTCGCGGGAATACGAAGATGTGTCCGGCGCCCAATCAGAACCCCCTGCCGCCCTTGAGGAATTCAATCTCCTCGGGCGTCGATTCACGGCCGAGAAGCGCGTTGCGGTGGGGGAAGCGGCCGAACTTGCGGATGAGGTCGCGGTGCCTGGTGGCGTAGTCGAGCTGGTCGCGGCCGCTCTCCACAAGGGCTGCGGGCGCCTCCAGCGCGCGCTCGGCAAAGAGCTTCACCGAGATGTCCTGATCGGTGATCGCCTCGCTGTGCTCGAAGGGCAGCATGACGAAGGTCTGTTCGACCACGAAGAAACGGCGCCAGAGACCGACGAGCTGGCGGGCGATGGCCAGCGCAGCCGGATCGCATGCGAAGGCCTCGCCGCTGTCGCGGTGAATCTGGCGGGGGAACTGGTCGAGCATGACCACGAGCGCCACCTGCTGGGGCCGGGTCAGCGCGGCAAGGTCCCAGGCGGCATCGCGGGCGGCATCGATGTGCTTCCCCCAGGTGTCGCGGATATGGGCGTCGTCCTCCGCGGTCGGCCGGAACCAGGCCTTGCGCCGCGCCTCGTCCGGCTGGTCGTCCCACGCCTTGAGATCGCCGAACCAGTAGGCATGGACCGAATCCAGGATGGTCACATCCATTTCTTCCCCCTTGTCTTGCTAGAACGGCGTGCGCTGGCGGATAGCGGCCGAAAGCGTGCCCTCGTCGAGATAGTCGAGCTCGCCGCCGACCGGGACGCCGTGGGCCAGCCGCGAGACCTTGACCTCGAGACCGGCGAACCGGTCCATGATGTAGTGTGCGGTGGTCTGGCCCTCGACGGTGGCGTTGACCGCCAGGATGACCTCGCGCACGCCGCCGGCGGCGACGCGGGCGACCAGCTTGTCGATGCCGAGATCGTCCGGGCCGACGCCGTCAAGCGGCGACAGCGCGCCGCCGAGCACATGGTAGCGGGCGTTGAGCGCGCCGGCGCGCTCCAGCGCCCACAGGTCGGCGACGTCCTCGACCACGACGATCAGGCCCTCCTCGCGGCGCGGGTCGGCGCAGATGGTGCAGGGATCGCTGGTATCGATATTGCCGCATGTGGAGCAAACCACGACGCTCTCGAGCGCCACCTCCATCGCCTGGGACAGTGGCTCGAGCAGCTCATCCTTCTTCTTGATGAGATGGAGCGCGGCGCGGCGGGCCGAGCGCGGCCCCAGCCCCGGCAGCTTGGCGAGCAGCTGGATCAGGCGCTCGATCTCGGGTCCGGCAACGGAACGGGCCATGAATTGGTTAACCTCACATGTGGCCTCGCCACAAACGGCCTGGCGCAGCGCCTGTCAACTTGGTGCTGGCGCCCCATGTAGAAAAGCCTGATAGAATGAGGCGGGCGATGTTTCCTGAGGATGTTCCGTGCGAAAGCTGCTGCCAATCTTCCTTTGCCTCGTCCTCGGCGCCTGGGCGGCCACCGCTCCGGCCCATGCCGAGCCGGTTTCCATCATGAAACTGATGGCCCCGGGTTCCCTCCCCGACATGGCGCTCGGCCAGCCGACGGCGCCGGTGACGATCGTCGAATACGCCTCGATGACCTGCCCGCACTGCGCCAATTTCGACAAGACCGTCTTCGACACGCTGAAGACCGACTATGTCGATACCGGCAAGGTCTATTTCGTGTTCCGTGAGTATCCGCTCGACGTTCTGGCCTTCGCCGCATCCATGGCGGCGCGCTGCGCACCCAAGGACCAGTTCTTCACGATCATCAACACGCTGTTCCGCAACCAGAACAACTGGGCCTTCGTCAAGGACCCCGAGCCGGCTCTGGTCGCCGAGCTCAGGCCCTTCGGCTTCACCGAGGATTCCTTCGCCGCCTGCCTGAAGAAGAACGACATCGCCCAGGGCATCAGCGATACCGCCACGGCCGCGAAGAAGGAATTCGGCGTGAATGGCACGCCGACGCTGTTCATCAACGGCGAGGCCCATGTCGGCGAGATCGACGTGGCGGGACTGAAGGCGATCCTCGACCCGCTGCTGGCGAAGAACTAATCCGTTCCCGGACCATGCGCGGCGCGGAGCGAATATCCTCGCCGCGGGACCACGCCGCCGCATGTCCGGCGGAGCGGGTCAATTGGACGCCAATTTGCCGCTTGCGGCCCACCGGCGAAAGGCCAAAGATGAGCGTGGAGGGGACGTTTCTTCGAGAGTTTCCAATGCGCAGAACGCTTCCCGTCCTTTGCTTCCTTCTCGCCCTGTGGATGCCGGCTGCGCCGGCCGCAGCCGATCCGGTGTCGATCGTGCGCCTGATGGCGCCGGGACCGCTGCCGGAGATGGCGCTTGGCGATCCCGCCGCGCCGGTGAGCATCGTCGAATACGTATCGATGACCTGCTCGCATTGCGCCGATTTCCACGCCGACACCTTCGAGACCCTGAAGACCAAATACATTGACACGGGCAAGGTCTATTTCGCCCTCAGGGAATATCCGATCGACCCCCTCGCTCTGGCGGCGATCGTGTCGGCGCGCTGCGCGCCGCAGGACCAGTTCTTCCCGATCGTCGAGGCGCTGTTTCGCGATCAGTCAAAGTGGGCGTTCGTTCCCAAGCCGGCGCCGGCGCTGATCGCCGAGCTTGAACCTTTCGGCTTCACCAAGGACTCGTTCGAGGCCTGCCTCAACAACGGCGACATCGTCGACGGCGTCAACCGGATCGCCCAGACCGCGCAGCAGGAATTCGGCGTCAGCGGCACGCCGACCTTCTTCGTCAACGGCGAGAGGCACGTCGGCGCGATGGACTTCGTGGCGCTGGAAGCGCTCATTGCGCCGCTGCTGACGAAGGCCAGCAACTAGCGAATGAACTGCTCGACATAGTCGCCGCCGAGGCCGACTGCGGCGTAGTGCTTGCGGCACATGGCGATCTTGGAGAAGACGTCCTCGTAGCCCAGCGCGTTCCCGTCCGGATCGACGTAGAGCATGATGCCGTTGACCTGGAACAGGGTGATCATCTCGGCGCAATCGTCGGGGACGACCAGCGTGTGCGTCTCGCCGGGCGGTTCGTAGACATAGCCGCCCTCCTCCGCCGTCCAGTCGTGCTCGAGATAGTGCCAGCGGCCCTTGAGCACGAAGCCATGGACCGGATTGGTGTGGCGATGGCGGGAGAGCACGCCGGAGCGGGTGACCTTGAGCAGGTTGACCCAATAGCCCTGCGATACCGACAGGCAGAGCGGGCGGAACCAGACGTTTTCCGCCTGGGGCACCCAGATGCGTGCGTCCTCGGGCACAGCCGGCGCAACGACCAGATCGGCGGCCATTTCGGCCGGCTGCGGCAGCCGGTAGGGCGTGCGCTTGCCGGTCTCGTCCGCGGCCATCAGAACGGCAGGCTCATGCCGGGCGGGAGCTGCAGGCCGCCGGTCATCGCGCGCATCTTGTCGGCGAGCACCGTTTCCGCCTTGGCGCGGGCGTCGTTGACGGCGGCGGCGATGAGGTCCTCCAGGATCTCCGCCTCCTCCGGCTTGATCAGTGACGGGTCGATCGCAAGCCGCTTCATCTCGCTCTTGCCGGTCATGACGACCGTGACCAGGCCGCCGCCGGCGCTGCCCTCGACCTCCATGGCCGCCACTTCCTCCTGCAGGGCCTGCATCTTCTCCTGCAGTTCCTTGGCCTGCTTCATCATGCCCATCAGGTCGCCAAGCGCCATCGGCTAGTGCTCCGTCTCGTGGTTTCCCCCTCTCCCCTTGTGGGAGAGGGGGGATTGCCTTTGCGAGGCGAAGCCGAGCTTAGGCAACCCGGGTAAGGGGTAAGGGCAAGTGAGAGGTGTCTTCGCCGGCGCGGCCGGCGCCTTCACCGCCCGACCATAACGCAGCGGTGTACCCCTCTCCCGGATTTCCAAATCCGGTTTGCTGACGCAAACCGGGGAAATCCGACCTCCCCCACAAGGGGGGAGGTGGCGAGGGGCCGGGCTCGTCGAATGACCAAATGCCATCAGTCGTCCCCGTCCACCTCATCGCCTTCTTCGGTGACCGGCGGCAACGCATCATTCGGCTCGACCGGGCCCGCACCACCGCCGCCGAGCACGCGCACGTCGACGATCTCGGCGCCGGGGAAACGCTCGAGTACGGCGGCGACCAGCGGGTCGGCACGGGCATCGTCGCGCAGCCGGTTGTCGGCGTCGCGGCGCTCCTCGGCGATGGTCGGCCCGCCGCCTTCGCGGGCGACCGCGACCATCCAGCGGCTGCCGGTCCACTCCTCGAGCTTCTTCGACAGCATGCCGGCCAGGCCGGGCGAGGCATGTTCGGTGAGCGCGATCTCGATGCGGCCCTGCTCGAAGCGGACGAGGCGCACGTAGGTCTCAAGCTCGTGCTTCAGCTTCAGCTCGCGATGTTGGCCGCAAAGCGCCACAACCTCGGCGAAGGAGACAATCTGCGCCATCGGCGCCGCTCGCGGCGTTGGCAGCGCGGCCGGGGCCGGAGCGCGGGCAACCGCAGCCGTGGCGCCCATGCGCGCCCGGCCGCCCTCGCCCGACGGCGCGGAGGCCGGCGCTGGCGCCGGATCGCGCATCGCCCCGCCATCGCCCTTCAGCGCCCGCAGCGCCTCGTCCGGCGTCGGCAGGTCGGCGGCGTGAGCAAGCCGCACGATCACCATGTCGGCGGCGGCAAGCGGACGCGACGCCTCGCGCGTCTCGGCGATGCCCTTGAGAAGCATCTGCCAGGCGCGGGCGAGCGCGCGCAGCGACAGCTTCTCAGCGAATTCCTTGCCACGGTCGCGCTCTTCCGCCGTCAGCGCCTCGTCCTCGCCGGCGCTGGGGGCGAGCTTCAGCCGGGTCACCAGATGGGTGACGGCGGCGAGATCCTCCAGCACCACGGCCGGGTCGGCGCCGACGTCGAAGAGCTGCTTGAGGCGGGCGAGCGCCGCGCCGACATCACCGCCCATGACCTCGGCGAAGAGATCAATGACCAGCGCCCGGTCGGCGAGACCCAGCATCTGGCGCACCTCCTCGGCGGAGACCGTGCCGGCGGCATGGGCGATGGCCTGATCGAGGATCGACAGCGCATCGCGGGCGGAGCCTTCGGCGGCGCGGGCAATCATGGTGAGCGCCGCATCGTCGATGGCGATGCCCTCCTTCGCCGTGATCTCCTTGATCAGGCCGATCAGCGGCCCCGGCTCGATGCGGCGCAGGTCGAAGCGCTGGCAGCGCGATAGCACCGTGACCGGCACCTTGCGCACTTCGGTCGTGGCGAAGATGAACTTGACGTGCTCCGGCGGCTCCTCGAGCGTCTTCAACAGCCCGTTGAAGGCTGCCTTCGACAGCATGTGCACTTCGTCGATGATGTAGACCTTGTAGCGGGCAATGGCCGGCTTGTAGCGCACCGCCTCGATGATCTCGCGGATATCGTCGATGCCGGTGTGCGAGGCGGCGTCCATCTCGATGACGTCGACGTGGCGGCCTTCCATGATGGCCGCGCAGTGCTCGCCCATCTCGTCCATGTCGATGGTCGGCCGGTCGACCTTGCCCGGAATCGAATAGTTGAGGGCGCGGGCGAGGATGCGGGCAGTGGTGGTCTTGCCGACGCCGCGCACGCCGGTGAGCATGTAGGCCTGGGCGATACGGCCGCTATGGAAGGCGTTGGTGAGGGTACGAACCATCGGCTCCTGGCCGATGAGATCGACGAAGCTCAGCGGCCGGTACTTGCGGGCAAGCACGCGATAGGGGCCGGCGCTCGCCTGCTCGTGTCCGGTGCCGTCCATAAGCTTTTCGTGTTCGCTCCGGCCCGCGGCGGGCCACCAAAATTCAAGGGAAATGGTGGGAGACTGGCAGGCGACCCGCGCCGAAACTCGTTAGGGCTGCTTCCTTCCGGACCTGACCCGGTTGGCGAGCGACACGTCCGCCGCCAGCCTCCCGAGAGCACCATATCATATCGACCGGCGGCCAGGGCAAGGCCGCAGAAGTGGCTTTTCCCGCCCTTTTGCCCTGTGATCTGTGAGCCTCACGGCGTATGGTCCCCGCCGATCCACCCTTTCCACGATCGCGACGCCATGCCTGAAGCCTTTACCCTCGACCCGCGCCTTGCCGCCGATTCGACTGCCGTGGCTGCCCTCGGCCTCTGCGATTTGCGCCTGATGAACGACGCCCGCTTCGCCTGGCTGCTGCTCGTGCCGCGGCGTCCCGGCATGGCCGAGATCATCGACATGGAGAAGCCGGACCGGGCGCGTCTCTTCGAGGAGATCGTCAAGGTGATGGGCGCGCTCAAGACCGCAACCGGCTGCGACAAGCTCAACGTCGCAGCGCTCGGCAACCAGGTGCGCCAGCTCCATGTCCACGTCATCGCCCGCTTCACCGGCGATGCCGCCTGGCCGGGCCCGGTGTGGGGCGCCGGGTCAGCGGTTGCCTATGACGCGGCGGCGCGAGATAGACTGATCGCCGACCTTTCCGGCGCGCTTTCCCCCTGACCGACAAGCAAGCGAGACCCGGCAATGACCAGCCTCTTTGACGGCCTGCCTGCGGTCGAGCCGAGCAGCCTGACCGGCTTTGCCGACAACCGGATCGACCGGCGGAGTGAGGCGCGCGGCGACGACGCGCTCGCCAAGGCGCTCACCGACCGGCGGGCGCGGTTCTATCTCTTCCGCGGGGAGCCGGCGCTGATCAAGACCGGCGACGACCCGCTGTTCACACCGGAGGAGGCCACGGCGCTCGGCGCCGACCTGACACACGCGGTGTTGCTCGGCTGGAGTGAGGAGGCGCCGCGGCTTGCTGCCACGCTCGCCGAGGAAGCGCCAATCGACGAGATGCAGGTGGCGGCGGCGACGCTGAGGGCGCTGGCCGGCGCCGGCCTGCTCGCCACCGGTCATCTCGGCGCGCTCGCCCAGGCGCGCGCGCTGCTCAACTGGCACGCACGCCACGGTTTCTGTGCGGTTTGCGGTACGGCAACGCGGATGACGCAGGGCGGTGTCCGGCGCGACTGCCCGAACTGCGGGGCGCAGCACTTTCCGCGCACCGACCCGGTGGTGATCATGCTCGCCATCGACGGGAGTTCCGGCGGCGAGCACGCGCTGCTCGGCCGCTCGCCCCGCTTCAATCCGGGCATGTATTCGTGCCTGGCCGGCTTCATGGAGCCGGGCGAGACGGTCGAGGACGCGGTCCGGCGCGAGACGGCGGAGGAAAGCGGTATCAGGATCGGGCGGGTGCGCTATCACGCCAGCCAGCCCTGGCCGTTCCCCTCCTCGCTGATGATCGGCTGCTACGCCGAGGCGCTGTCGACGACAATCCAGCGCGACGCGGCCGAGCTCGAGGACTGCCGCTGGTTCTCACGCGAGGACGTGCGCCGCATGCTCGCCGGCAACCATCCGGAGGGCATCACCGTGCCGATCTCGATGGCCATCGCCAGCCACCTGATTCGTGGCTGGGCCTACAGCTGAGGCACGTCGTTCGCCCGGACAATGCCGCCACGCGGCGCCCTAGGTGCCGGCTCAATCCAATGGTAGCCTCTGGAACAGGCAACGAGACCTTTTGAGAAGAGGCCCCGCGATGCTCCGACCGATCCTGTTCCCGCTCTCCCTGATGTTTGCGGCGCTTGCCGGCATTTCGCTGGCCCTGGCCGCCGACGGCGACCTCCCCGGGGCGCGCGACTATCCCGGTATTACCCGCTTCGCTGGCAGCGTCATCACCGGCTACGACGCCAAGGACTTCGCCAGGACGCGCCTGCAGACTGCACCGTTTGAGAACGGCGATGCCACCGGCGACAAGCGACCGGAGGGCCGCGTGACCCGCATCGCCTACCGCACCGGCCCCGGCCCCTCGATACCGGAGGTGACGCAGAGCTTCGAGAGCGAACTCGCCAAGGCCGGATACGAGACGGTGTTCAGCTGCGAGTCGGAGGCCTGTGGCGGCACCTTCTTCAGCCAGGGCCTGGACGTTCTGTACATTCCGCAGATGTGGGTGAACGGCGTCAACTATCGTTACATCGTCGGCCGCAAGAGCAGCGACGAGGGCGGCGAGACCTGGGCAACGGTGCTGGTCAGCCACCACGCCAATTTCGTCACCGCCCAGCTGGTGGTGACCGAGGTCGCCGCCACACGATAATCGACGCAATTGCCGTATCGGGCAGCCGGGGCGTCCGCCGCAGTCGGGGGGCGATTGCGCTGTGTCCGACGCCACAGGCGGCAGGGCCAACGGGTGGTAGCGTCCCTGCCGGGCGACACTCGCAACGAGAGGCCAAACGATGCGGCGACCGACTTCTCTCCCCATTTCCATGATGCTGGCGGCGTTCCTGGCGCTGGCAGGCGCATTGTCGGCCCACGCGGCCGGCGGCGACGTGCCGGGCTCGCGCGACTTTGCCGGCATCGGCCGGTTCGCCGGCAGCGTCATCAGCGGCTACGAGGCCAAGGACTTCGACGCCACACGCCTGCAGACCGCCGCCTTCAAGGACGGCAAGGCGACTGGCGAAGAGCGCCCCGAGGGCCGCGTGACCCGCATCGCCTACCGCACCGGCCCCGGCCCCTCGATGGTCGAAGTCTCGCGCAATTTCGAGACGCAGCTGACCGGCGGCGGCTACGAGACGGTGTTCAACTGCGACACCGACGCCTGCGGCGGCATCCCGTTCAGCGAGGCGCTGGACGTGCTGCCGATCCCGCAGATGTGGGTGGACGGCTTCAACTACCGCTATTTCGTGGCCCGCAAGGCCGGCGACAACGGCGCCATGACCTGGGCGACGGTGCTGACCAGCCAGAACAACGACGTCATCACCGTCGAGCTGGTGGTGACCGAGGTCGGCGCCATGAAGAACAAGATGATCGACGCCGCCGCCATGGCCAAGGGCCTCGGCGAGAAGGGCCATATCGCGCTCTACGGCATCTACTTCGACACCGACAAGGCGGTGGTGAAGGCGGAATCGAAGCCGACCCTCGACGAGATCGCCAAGCTGCTCAGCGGTGCCCCCGACCTCAAGGTCATCATCGTCGGCCACACCGACAGCCAGGGCAAACTGGCCTACAACATGGACCTTTCGCAGCGCCGCGCCGCGGCCGTGGCGGCGCTGCTGACCCAGAGCTACGGCATCCCGGCAGCGCGGCTGGCGACCGCCGGCGTCGGCTATCTGGCGCCGGTCGGCTCCAACCAGACCGAAGCCGGCCGGGCGCTGAACCGGCGGGTGGAGCTGGTCGAGCCCTAGGGGCACGAGCGGCATGAAAGGGGCGCTGTTGCTGGCCCTGCTTCTGCTCGCCGGGTGCGACAAGCCCGGCGAGTGGAGTGCGATCGTCTATCCCGATCGTACCGACCGCACGCATTTCGAGGTGACGCCGCGCTTCCAGACGTTCTCCTATTGCCGCGACCAGGCCATCCAACGGATGAAGGCGATCGAGGTCAGCCCCGGCGGCGGCGACTACGAGTGCGGCCGCAACTGCCCGCTCGACGGCGATCCCCACAAGATGAACATCTGCGAGGAAATCCGCAAATAGTCGCAGGCCTTTCCCGGCCTTCAGCGCTTGCGCCGAGGCGGCCGCTCGGCCAATCTTGGTGATCCCACCTCAAGACGCCTGTGGGTTCGCCCGGGATGCGGCCGCGCGGCCGCGTGCCCCTGCCCCCGCGAGACACAGGCCCTGACCGAAGGCTGACCACACCATGAAGACCTTTACCGTCCCCCACACCGACATGACGGTGCCGAGCGTCGTGCTCGGCCTGATGCGCATCGCCAAGATGAGCGACAGCGACATCCAGACGCTGATCGGCACCGCCCTCGACAACGGCATCACCTTCTTCGACCACGCCGACGTCTACGGCGGCGCGGTGCACCGCTCGGAGGAGCGCTTCGCCGAGGCGATGAAATTCACGCCCGCCCAGCGCGAGGGCATCGTGCTGCAGAGCAAGGCCGGCATCAACATCACCAACCAGCCCACCTATTTCGACTTCTCCACAGAGCACATCCTGGAAGCCGTCGACGGCTCGCTGAAGGCGCTGAAGACCGACTATCTCGACGTGCTGCTGCTGCACCGCCCCGACACGCTGATGGAGCCGGAAGAGGTCGCCGCCGCCTTCGACAAGCTGGAGGCAGCCGGAAAAGTCCGCCACTTCGGCGTTTCCAACCAGCGGCCCGGCCAGATCGAACTGCTCAAGACGGCGGTCAAGCAGCCGCTGCTCTTCAACCAGGTGCAGCTCTCGATCACCCACGCCAACCTGTTCGCGCAAGGCATCGGGATCAACATGAACGGGCTCGACCAGTCGATCGACCGCGACAACGGCCTGCTCGACTATTCGCGGCTGAAGGGCATGATGCTGCAGGCGTGGTCGCCCTTCCAGAAGGGTTTCTTCGACGGCGTCTTCATCGGCGACCGCGAGAATTACGGCGAACTCAACGACGTTCTCGACGAACTGGCCGCGGCTCATGGCGTGACGCCGACCGGCATCGCGGTGGCGTGGATCGTGCGCCATCCGGCCAACATCCAGGTGGTGCTGGGCACGACCAATGCGGGGCGCGTGGCCGAATCCGCCGCCGGCTCGGACGTGACACTCTCCCGCCGCGACTGGTACCGCCTGTTCCGCGCCGCCGGGCATTCGGTGCCGTAGGACGGGCTTGGTCTTCGCCAGGACGTGAGGCAACGCCCCGCCACACACTCCGTTCATGCCCGGCCCCGGCCGGGCATCCAGGTGGGACGTGTCACTTGGGCGAGTCCTGCCTGGGTTCCCGCTTTCGCGGGGGCGAACGGGGGGTGGGACACGAACTCTCGTTCTCGCGAGCGATTTGCTCCGAGCCATGAACATTTCTTACTTCCCTGTCGCGCCGCTCTTCCGATCCCGGTCGGGCCTTCGGCCCTCCTCGGTCTCTTGCGGCGCTCCTCGCCTCTTGTGGCGAGGGGGTGGCGGGCGTCTGGTCAACGCCTGCGGGTAGTCCGAAATGGGCGCCGACCAGACGCCCGCCGCGGGATTTATGCGAGGCCCCGCCTGGGTTGGCAGAGGCAGGCTGGCACATCGGCCGCCTTCGACCACCGCGGTGCCGGGGCCTCGGTTTCCCGGGCCGGTCTCACCGGCGGCTGACCTCTGCCCGCCTTTAGCGCTGCACCATTTCAGGGCGTTGGCGCACGGACAGACCTTGCGGCCTCTCCGTTGACGGGCTTCCGAGCTCCAACTGCCTTCCGCTTGCGAGGCGGCCGACAGGGACACCGCACCCCGCTCCGCCTAAAGGTCGCCACCGGTAGACGCCCCTCTATCCGAGCGAGGATGCCGATCAATATGGGGGCGGTTCGGGAGGCGGGGATAACTTCTTTCTTATTCGCGGTCGGCCGAGCGGTGGGACAATTGGGCGCCTCTTGTCGCCCCCACCCGGCTCGACCTTCGGTCTCGCCACCCTCCCCGCGCTCCGCGGGGGAGGGAGGGAGCAAGCGGCTGGCACGGAGCCCAACCTCCCCCTTTGCGGGGAGGTCAACGTGCCGCCGCACATTCCGTGACCGCTTGAGAACACGCATACCGGCTGCTATGTAAGACGGTAAGAACGTCTTACTTTGGAGGGCAAGCCATGCCGGACGTACAAGCACGCCTGTCGAGCAAGGGCCAGACGGTGATCCCCAAGGCGGTGCGCGACAAGCTCGGCCTCAAGACCGGCGACCTGATCCGCTTCCGTGTCACGGAAGCCGGCGCGGTGACGCTCGCCAAGGTGAAGCCGCAGGAGGATGATCCCTTCGCCACATTCAGCGAATGGACCTCTGACGAGGACGAGGCGCTCTATGGCCGCCTCTGAGGCGGCGCTCCGCCCCTTTGACGTCGTCGTCGTGCCGTTTCCCTATTCGGACCGGATGGCGGAGAAGCGGCGGCCGGCGCTGGTCGTCTCCAGCGATGTGCTGCACGCTGAAGGCTATCTGTGGCTGGCGATGATCACCGGCGCGGCCAAGGAACGGCGCAATGGCGACGTGACGATCCGCGATCTCGCGGGGGCCGGCCTGCCGGGGGCGTCGATGGTGCGTACGGTCAAGATCGCCACCGTCGAGCCCGACCGCATCCTGCGCCGCATCGGCAAGCTGGGCCGCGCCGAGCGGACGGCGGTCAAGAAGGCGATGGCGGGGTGGTGGGGGTAGGGTCGCCGAGAAGGCGCCTTTCGCCGCCGTCGACAGCCAACGGTTGATTTCCTCCTCACCACGCGCAACGATGTGCCCGTTCGCAAGGTATTGTTTGCCAGATGACCGAAGCGGGTGCGCTCGCGCAACAAATAAACCAGCGGCTACAGCTGATAACGCGTCGTGCCGACCGTGCCGACGACGTTTCGCTTGTTGATACGTTTGTGTCCATTGGCGGAGTTGAAAATATCCTTCTCAATCCCGAGAACCAGATTATTTTGGGAAGACGGGGCACCGGGAAGACGCATGCACTACGCTTTCTTCAACAGAAAGCCCACGAAAGAGAAACCTCACTCTTCCTCGATCTGCGGCAATTAGGTTCAGACGGTTCCATTTACGCTAACGACACAATTCCCTTGGGAGCACGAGTTGCGCGGGTAGTTACCGACTTTTTTGGTGCGGTACATGAATTGCTTCTAGATGAGGCCACGCGGCCCAACAGTACTGAGGATTTATTTTCCATCGTCGTCCACCTCGACAAGCTCGCAGAGGCTATTTCGGCAGTCCGAGTGGAAGAGATTATCGAGGTCGAAACCGAAGATTCTTTGGCTTCCAGCAGTTCAAGTGCGGCAGGAGGCACCGCCGAGCTATCTCAAACCCCAAAGTTAAACATTACCGCAAAGCGCGACGATATCACGAGCACAGCCCAGCGCGTGGTATCAAGATCTAAGGGAACGAAGAAATTTCACGTACATTTTTCGACATTACAATCCGTTCTGCGAGATATTGTTCGCGCTTCTCGCGCACGACTCTGGATATTATCGACGAGTGGAGCTCTCTTCCCGTACCAATTCAGCCGTATTTGGCAGACGTGTTGCGCCGTGTGTTGTTCCCGATTCGGGAAATTACAGTTGTCATTGGCGCGATTGAGCATCGTTCAACCCTACAGATATTTACTAAAGATTCCTATATAGGAATCGAAGTTGGGGCCGACTGTGCCGCGAGCATAAATCTGGATGATTTTATGGTAGGCCATGAAGTATTTGTTGACGTCCCTCCCGACGATTATCGCTCGATCAGGCGTTCAATTCTTGATCTAGAGACCTTTAGCCTTGACCAGACCAAGTCTCGATGGCTTGTAGATTTGGGCAACGCAAGCAGCCGCACGGATGCAATTTTCAAGCTTGTGTTTTCCAAATGGAGCAATACAACCGTGCGGACTAGCAAAAGAGACTGACCCTACTCTAGCCCTTCCCTGAGCGGGCTGGCCGCATAGACGCCGAGGATGCGGACGTGGGCGGAGAAGAAATCCAGCTCCTCCAGCGCGAGCGCCAGCGGGCGGTCGTCCGGGTGGCCTTCGACATCGGCATAGAACTGTGTGGCGAAGAACTTGCCGTCGAGCTGGTAGCTCTCCAGCTTGGTCATGTTGACGCCGTTGGTGGCAAAGCCGCCCATCGCCTTGTAGAGCGCGGCCGGGACGTTGCGCACGCGGAAGACGAAGGTGGTGATGACCTTGCCGCGGTCGCGGCGGGCGCGCTGATCGTCCTTGGACAGGATGACGAAACGGGTGGTGTTGTGAGCGGCGTCCTCGACGTCCTCCCTGAGGATATCGAGGCCGTAGATCTCCGCCGCCATGGCCGGCGCCAGGGCGGCCTGGGTGATGTCGCCGGCCTCGGCGACCTCGCGCGCGGCACCCGCCGTATCGCCCGAGACGACGGTCTTCCAGCGGTGCTGGCGAATGACGTTGCGGCACTGGCCGAGGGCGTGGATGTGGCTGTGGACGGTCTTCACCGTCTTCAGCGTGGCGCCCTTCGGCGCCATCAACTGGAAGCGGATGGGCAGGAAGTGCTCGCCGATGATGTGCAGCCGCGAATTGGGCAAGAGATGGTGGATGTCGGCGACGCGCCCGGCAAGCGAGTTCTCGATCGGGATCATGGCGAGGTCGGCCGTGCCCTTCTCCACCGCGACGAAGCAGTCCTCGAAGGTCGGGCAGGGAACCGCCTTGGCCTTGGGGTAGACCTGGTGGCAGGCGACCTCGGAATTGGCGCCGGGCTCGCCCTGGAACACGATCGACTTCGGATTTGGCATGACGCACCCCTTTTCGCGCCGTGGCTTAGCGCAAGGACGCGAAAACGGGAAGCATTCCTTGCTTTCCCGGTGGCGCCTCGTCTCCGATCCCTGTCGGGCCTTCGGCCCTCCACGGTCTCTTCGGCGCTCCTCGCCTCTTGTTGCTTTCCCGGTCGCGCCTGCGGCGCTCCTCGCCTCTTGTTGCCTTCCCGGTGGCGGACCGGTCAGGTCGCGCCCGGGGCGAGCGGAACGGTCAACAGGAAACTCGTGCCGCTCTTGCGCTCCGGCACGATTCGCAAGGACAGGCCGTGATCGCGCGCAAGGGAACAGGCGATCGACAGGCCGAGGCCGTGCCCCTGAGGCGCGGCGCCGCCCGAGGCCAGGCGCACCGCGCGCCCGCGCGCCCTGGCGAAGTCTTCGGCCGTCATGCCCGGCCCGGTATCATGCACCTCGATGCGGAGCGATCGTCCGTCCCGCCGGCAGCCGAGGAGGACCCGGCCCTGCCGCGTATATTTGACCGCGTTGGCGACCAGATTGGTGACGATGCGCATCAGGACGAGCGGTTCGATCGCCGCCTGTGCCGAGGTCCGCACATAGCGGAGGTCGAGCGCCTTCTCGGCCGCATCCGACAGGAACATCTCGTGGATGCCCTTGAGCACGTCGCCGACCGCGAGCTTCTCCTCGCCCTCGTCCTCCTCGCTTGCCGGCAGCGTCGGTTCCCCGGCAATTGCACTCTCCAGATGCGCGGTCAGAAGCGTCTCGAGATAGCTGAACGTGCCCTCTATGCGCTTGCGACGTACCGCGTCGGTGCCGTGGTCCGCCACCAGCCCTCTCAGGTCGAGACGCAGCGCGTGCAGCGGCTGGTTCAGGTCGTGGATGGCGTCGGTGATCCGCCGCCCCTTCATGTCGGCCAAGCGAGAGACGAGGGCGTATTGCTCCTCCAGATCCTGCAGCCGCTGGCTGAGTTCCAGGCTGTGCTGGGTCGTCTCGAGGTTTTCCTTCAGCGCCTGGTGCCGGGCCTGCCGCATCTGGTTGAAGCGGTCCCAGATCGCCAGCCCCATCAACGCCGCGTCCAGCACCATCACGATGCGCATGGAATCGAACTGCACCTGTTCCGGGATCTCGATCCCCAGCCAGTGGCGGGCCGTCATGATCGCGCTTGAGATGACCGCCCCGGTCCAGGCGATCACGTAGAACCGCACCTGCTTGAAGCGCGTCCGCGCGGCAACCAGGCCCGACAGGACGAAGAGCAGGATCGCCGCGAAGGCGACGAGAACAAGCACCTTCTTGATCTGCTGGTTTTGCTGGCTGTCGACGACGGCCGAGGCAAGCAGCATGGCGAGCGTGACCACGACGATCGCGGCCAGCAACTTGTCGATGACCGGGTGGTAGCGGCGCGTCTGCAGGAAAAGCATTGCATAGACGGCGCCGCACAGGATGATGCCGGAACCGAGCACGATGGATGCATTGCTGTTGAAATGGGGTGCGTCCGGCCAAAGGAATTTGAACGCGCTGCCGTCGGCATGCATGATGAACAGGAGCGCGCTGCCCGAATAGCCGGCATAGGCGAGAAATACCGGTCGCCGCACGATCGCGAAGGCGAACAGCGCGATAAGGATGAGGATCAGCATCATCCCGTAGTAGACGAAGTTCTTCGCCGTCGACTGCGCGCCGATCGCCTCGAAGCTCTCCAGCGACTCGATGGAAAAGGCGAGCGCGGAGGATCCGCCGGACCAGTAACGGACGTAGACGGTCTTGTGGACACCAGCAGGCAGAGTCATCGGCACGGCAAGCTGCGGATAGCGCAGCGGACGCGAAGAGAAGGGCGAGTCGGCGTCCTGGTTGGCCAGCGTTTCTATCGAACCGTCGTCACCGACCAGATAGACCGTGAAGAGTTGCAGGAAGTTCTCGCGAAACAGGAGCCGCCAGTGCTCCGATGACGGGCTGTCATTGGTCACCGAGAAGCGCAGCCAGACGACCGACTTGGTATAGCCGAAATCGGCGGTGGGCCCCTGAACGGGCCGAAAACGCACCGACAGGTCCGGCCGGGTCGCGTCTTCGATCCCCAGCCTCCGGCTCGCATCCAGTAAATAGTCGATGTGCCCCTGCATGCCGGCGATGGCGACCGGACCGCGAAGGTCAATGCCCGGACTTGCACTCGCCGCGATTGTATGGAGGATGAGGACCAGACAGGCCGCAATCAGGAATTGCGGCTGTTGCGGAATCCATGCGAACGCAGCCAGAAGACGGTTGGCTCCATGCCGATCACAGCGGTCGTCGCCGACGACCATGCCTTCGTCGTCGCCGGCATTTCGGCAACGCTCGCCGAGACCGTCGGCTTTGATATCGTGGGGACCGCCCGCGACGGCATCGAGGCGATCGTGCTCATCAAGAAGCACCGCCCCGACATTGCGATTCTCGACCTCTCCATGCCGGGCGCAAACGGCCTCGAGGTCTTCGTCGAGGCAAGGCGCTGGTCGCCACAGACCCGCGTGGCGATCGTCACCGGCAATCCCTCCGCCGCGATGTTCGCGCAGCTCGTCGGGGCCGGCGTCGACGGCATCTTCCTGAAAAGCGCCCCTGCGGAGGAAATCTGCGCCGGTCTCAGCGCAGTGGCGCGCGGCATCAGGGTCATTCCGCCTGAAATCTGCGCTGGCGGCCACCCTGCCCACGGCAAGGCGGAGCTGACCGCCCGGGAAATCGAGGTCCTGCACGGCATCGCCCGCGGCATGTCCAACGTGCAGGTCGCAGAATCGCTTGGCGTCAGTCCCAAGACCGTCGACAGCCACCGCACGACACTGATGCGAAAGATGGACGTCCATTCCACCGCCACGCTTCTGGTTCGTGCAATCCGCGACGGCCTGATCGACGTATGACAGAGCGGTCGGGCGACAGCCGCTATTAATCACCACTGCGGTGGCGAATGTAAATTCAGGTGATCACCCGATATCGAAGCCACCTTCGCTTGGGCATCGTCCCCCGCGCTGAATGCGGGGGCGAAAACCGATCGGAGGAATTTGGTAATGAAGAAATTGCTCGCAGTCTTGGCCATCTGTGTCTTTGCGACGCCCGCGCTTGCGGCGCAGCATTGGGGGAGCTTCAAGGACAACGGATGCGTCTCCGGCAAGGGCCGGAAGTTCCACGTCTATTCGTCAGTCCTGTGGGGCATTCCCTGGGGCGCAAGCTGGGAAGTTGCCTGCTCGAAAATGCCGGCCAGGGTTCACGGCCAGAATTTCTCGCACCCCACGGCCTGCGTGAAGGCAAGCGTCGTCGACGCGGTCGGCATCACCGGCACCGTGCTCGGGGCGGTGGGCATTGCCTTTCCGCCTGTGGGCGTGGTCGGCACCGTCATCAGCGGATCCGCGATCGCCATGGACAAGGGCGGCGTCGGCGCCCTGAACATGTGGGGCGTCTTCTACGTTCAGGATCCCAGCTGCCGGTAGAGCCCGGCGAACGTCGCCGGGCATGACCCCGGGACCGGCGAACCCGCCTTTCGAGACATGATCCCGCGTCTAGAGCGCTTCACGGCCAGATAGAACCATTCCGACGGAGCGATTTTGCGACAGGAGCAAGCCGGCGGGTGAAGGACGTACCCGGGATACGGCCGAGACCGACGGCGCCGATAGTGGTGCAAAAGCGCCCGTCCCTTCGGGTTTCCGAGCGGCGGGCGCCTGACGCCGATCCCGGCTCGCCCGATGCCCGGCATCGCTCTTCGCCGATCTCGACGCCGGATCGCTCCGCCGCTCGAGAAACGGAATTGCTTCTATTTGACCGTGAAACGCTCCAGGAACTCTACGGCTTCAGGAGTTCCCGGGCGCGTTCGAGGTCGGCGGGGGTGTCGACTCCGAGCGGCACCGTGTCGACGATGGCGACGTCGATGCGCAGCCCATGTTCGAGGGCGCGCAGCTGCTCCAGCCGCTCGCGCTGTTCGAGCGGGGTCGGCGACAGGGTGACGTAGCGCTCCAGCGCCGCGCGGCGATAGGCGTAGAGGCCGATGTGGTGATAGAGCGGCCCCGGACCGGTCGGCGCCGTGGCGCGGGTGAAATAGAGCGCGCGCAGGATGCCGGCGTCCTCCTCGGCGAGCGTCAGCGGGCTGCCGACCACCTTGACGACGTTGGGGTCGGTCTTCTCCTCCTGGCGCGTGATGACGGCGCAGATGGTGCCGATATCGACCTCGGAAAGCGCCAGCGGCGCCAGCGCCGCCTGAACCGTCGACGGCGAGACGGTCGGCAGGTCGCCCTGCAGGTTGACCACGATCTCCTCGTCGGAACCGAGGATATGGAGCGCCTCGTGGATGCGCGAGGTGCCGTTCACATGATCGGAGTGGGTGATCACTGCCTCGCCGCCGGCAAGCTCGATGGCGCTGGCGATGGATAGATCGTCGGTGGCGACCACCACGCGGCCGAGCCGGGCCTCCATCGCCCGGCGCCAGACATGGACGATCATGGGGTGGCCGTGGATGTCGGCCAGCGGCTTGCCCGGCAGGCGGGTGGACGCCATGCGGGCGGGAATAAGGACGATGGCACGCGCGGTCACGGGCGGAATCTCGCCAAAACGGCCGAGGCCGGCCAGGTCAAGGACGACAATTCGTCTCAATCCGGAGGGCTTATACGTGTTGCCTCGGGCGGCGGAAAGCTTGTAGTTTCCGCGCCGGCGGGGCTCTTGGAACGATTCCAGACGCCCTAACCTTTGGGGGATGTGTGCACGTTCCTGGCCGCCCGAGCCCGCGGCCGGCCGTATGGGGGCGTGCTGCGGAGCGGGTTGGACGATGGATTCTTTCGAACTCAACAAGATCGCTGGCGCGGTACTGGCCACCGGCCTCGGCGTGATGGCCATCAGCATCATGTCGGAGGCCATCTATGCGCCGACGGAGGCAGCCAAACCCGGCTACGTGATCGCCACGGGCGGCGAGAGCGGCGGAACGGGCGGTGCGACCGGGGGAACCGGTGGCGGCGAGCAGGTCGCCTCGATCGCCGAGCGCCTGCAGACGGCCGACCCGAAGAAGGGCGAGGCCGCGGCCAAGAAGTGCCTGGCCTGCCACACGCTTGAGAAAGGCCAGCCCAACAAGGTCGGCCCCAACCTCTACGGTGTCGTCGGCACGCCGATCATCCGGCCGGAAACCGGCTTCAAATATTCCGCCGCCTTCGAAGACAAGGGCAAGTCGGGCTTCACCTGGACCTTCGAGCACCTCGACGCCTTCCTGACCGACCCGCGCAAGGATATCCAGGGCACGGCAATGTCGTTCGCCGGCATCAAGAAGCCGGACGAGCGCGCCGACGTGATCGCCTATCTGCGCACGCTCGCCGACAATCCGGTGCCGCTGCCCCCGGCGCCGGCGGGCGGCAGCAAGGCGGCAGAGGCGCCGGCAGCCGGCGGTGGCGCCAGCACGGCGGCCGCCGAAACACCGGCTGCCCCGGCGGCTGGCGGCAATGGCGGCGCCGCGGCGACGGCCGTCTCGTTCCTCGACGAGGTGAAGAACGGCGACGTGAAGAAGGGTGAGGCCGCGGCCCGGAAGTGCCTCGCCTGCCACACGCTTGAGAAAGGCCAGCCGAACAAGGTCGGTCCCAATCTCTACGGTGTCGTCGGCACGCCGATCATCCGCCCGGAGACCGGCTACGGCTATTCCCAGGCTTTCCAGGACAAGGGCAAGGCGGGCTTCACCTGGACCTATGACAACCTCAACCAGTTCCTGACCAATCCGCGGGAATTCATCCCCGGCACCAAGATGACCTTCGCCGGCATCCCGAAGGAGCCGGAGCGGGCCGATGTGGTGGCCTATCTGAGGACGCTGGCGGACACGCCGGCGCCGCTGACGCCAACGGCCAAGTAGCGGCGCGCCAAGAGGTTCGCACCGGCGGCAGGTCGCCGGTGGCCGGGGCCAGGAGCGCGCCGGCGTTAAATTTCGGTCATAAATTGGTCCGCGGGCTGGTGTTTATCGCGCCTTGCGGCCTTAATAGCGTGCAGAAGTGGGGCCGGGCCACGGAGAGCCATTGCGGCATGAAGAGGATTCCGACGACCATCGCGGCGCTTGCCGTCCTCGCGGCGAGCGCGGTCGCCGCGTCCGCTGAAAGCTCCGGGACCCAGGGCCCGGACGGGCTGCCGCCGCCGGGCGAATGGCACTATGCGGTCAGCCTGATCGGGAAACCGGGCTATCCGGAAGGCTTCGCCCACTTCAATTACGTCAATCCGGACGCGCCCAAGGGCGGCACGCTGCGCCTGTCGGCGGCGAGCCAGACTTTCGACACGCTCAACCCGATCCTCGACCGGGGGGTCATCGCCAGTGGGCTCGGGCTGATCTACGAACCGCTGATGGCGCCGGCTCTCGACGAGCTCGACATCTCGGCCGAATACGGCGAGATCGCCGACGCGGTGCGCTTCCCGGCCGATTTCTCCTATGTCACCTACCGCATCAACCCCAAGGCCAAGTGGCAGGACGGCCAGCCGGTCACCGCGGACGACGTGGTGTGGTCGTTCGATGAGACGGTGAAGCTCAACCAGAACCAGCGCTACTACTATCAGCACGTCAAGAAGGTTGAGGTGACGGCGCCCGGCGAGGTGACCTTCATCTTCGACCAGAAGGGCAACCACGAGCTGCCCAACATCGTCGGGCAGCTGACGATCCTGCCCCAGCACTGGTGGGAAGGCACCGACGCCAAGGGCAACAAACGCGACATTTCCAAGGGCACGCTGGAGCCGACGCTGGGCTCCGGCCCCTATCGCATCGCCGACGTCAAGGCCGGCCGTTCGATCACCTATGAGCGGGTGCCGGACTTCTGGGGCAAGGACCTCAACGTCAACGTCGGCAGCAACAACTTCGACAAGATCAGCTACGAGTACTACCGCGATCTGAACGTCGAGTTCGAGGCGTTCAAGGCCGACGATTTCGACTACTGGTGGGAGAACGAGGCCAAGCGCTGGGCGACCGCCTACGACTTTCCGGCGCTCAAGGACGGCAAGGTGCACAAGGAAGAGGTCAAGCTCGACCAGGTGTCGGGCGTGATGATCGGCTTCGTTCCCAATCTGCGCCGGCCGTTCTTCCAGGACCGGCGGGTGCGCCAGGCGCTCAACTACGCCTTCGACTTCGAGGAGCTGAACCGCACGATCTTCTATGGCCAGTACGAGCGCATCAACTCGTTCTTCTACGGCCTGCCGCTGGCGGCCAGCGGCCTGCCCGCCGGCAAAGAGCTGGACATCCTCAACACGTTGAAGGACAAGGTGCCGGCCGACGTCTTCACCGCGCCCTATGAGAACCCGGTGGGCGGCACGCCGGAGAAGGACCGCACCAACCTGCGCCGCGCACTCGACCTCCTGCAGCAGGCGGGCTACGCGCTGAAGGGCAACCATCTGGTCGGCAAGGACGGCCAGCCGGTCGTGATCGAGCTGCTGCTCAACGGCTCGACCATCGAGCGCGTGGCGCTGCCCTACAAGCAGGCGCTGGCGCGCATCGGCATCACGCTCAACATCCGCTCGGTCGATTCCAGCCAGTTCATTACGCGCCTGCGCTCGCGCGACTTCGACATGGTCTATACCGGCTGGGCGGAGAGCAACTCGCCCGGCAACGAGCAACTCTCCTACTGGGGCTCCGAGGCCGCCGACAGCGCGGCCTCGCGCAACTACGCCGGCATCAAGGACCCGGCGGTCGACACGATCATCAACGACATCATCCTTGCCAAGAACCGCGAGGACCAAGTGGCGGCGGTGCACGCGCTCGACCGGGTGATGATGGCCGAGCAATACGTCATCCCGAGCTATGCCGGCCTCACCGACCGCATCGCCTATTGGAACCGCTTCGGCCATCCCGACTTCACGAAGCTGAAGTTCGATCTCGGCATCCCGACCACATGGTGGTGGGACGCCGCCAAGGCCGCCAAGACGGGAGGCAGCCAGTGAAGCGCCCCGGCGAGCTGACCCGCCGCGGCGTGCTTGCCGCGGGCGGTGCGGCGCTGGCTTCGCCGTTGCTGCCGCCCTTCGCCTGGGCTGCCGGCAAGACCGGGCTACACGGCCTTTCGGTCTTCGGCGAGCTCAAATATCCTGCGGGTTTCAAGCAGTTCGACTACGTCAACGCGGACGCGCCGAAGGGCGGGCGGATGAACTTCCAGCCGTCCTACTGGGTCTTCAATCAGTCGCCGCAGACCTTCAACACACTCAATTCATTCGTGCTGAGAGGCGACGCGCCGCCGCGCATGGAGATAACCTTCGATACGCTGATGGCGGGCGCCGAGGACGAGCCGAATTCCTATTACGGGCTGCTCGCCGAGACGGTGGACGTCTCCGCCGACACCAACGTCTACACCTTCCATCTGCGCCCGGCGGCGCGCTTCCACGACGGTTCGCCGCTGACGGCCGAGGACGTGGCTTTCTCACTGATGCTGCTGAAGGAGAAGGGCCACCCCGACATCTCGCAGGTGATCCTGCCGATGGTGAAGGCGGAGGCGAGCGACGCGCGCACCGTCGTGGTGACGCTCGACGGCAAGCAGACCCGCGAGACGATCTTCACCATCGCCGGGCTGCCGATCTTCTCCAACGCGTACTACGCCAACCGGCCGTTCGATTCGTCCTCGCTCGACGCGCCGCTGGGGTCCGGCGCCTACAAGGTCGGCACGGTGTCGGCGGGGCGCTTCATCGAATATGAGCGGGTCAAGGACTACTGGGGCGCCGACCTGCCGGTGAATGTCGGCCAGGGCAATTTCGACGTGATCCGCATCGATTTCTTCCAGGAGCGCGAGGCTGCCTTCCAGGCCTTCCAGAAAGGCCTGATCACCTACCGCGAGGAATTCACCTCGCTCACCTGGGCAACCGGCTACGGCTTCCCCGCGGTGACCGAGGGCAGGGTCAAGAAGACGCTTTTTCCGGCAGAGACCATCGCGGACTTCCAGTACTTCTTCTACAATACGCGGAGCGGAAAGTTCGCCGACCCGCGCACGCGGCTGGCGATCGGCTTGGCCTTCGATTTCGAGTGGTCGAACAAGAACCTGTTCTTCAACGCCTATGACCGCGAGGTTTCCTATTTCCAGAGCTCGGACTTCATGGCGACGGGCAGGCCGGACGCGGACGAGCTGAAGCTGCTCGAGCCGTACAAGGCCAGCCTGCCGGCGGAGGTGTTCGGCGAGGTCACTGTGCCGCCGAAGACCGACGGTTCGGGCAATGACCGCACGGTGCTGAGACAGGCCTTCGACCTGCTCAAGGCGGCGGGCTGGACGCAGAAGAATGGACAACTGGTCAACGACAAGGGCGAAGCGCTCGCTTTCGAGTTCCTGATCAATGCCTCGGTATTCGAGCGGGTGCTGACGCCCTGGGTGGCGAACCTGAAGCGCATCGGCGTGAGCGCAACGATCCGCCAGGTCGATTCGGCACAATATCAGTCACGCCTCAACGATTATGAGTTCGATGCCATCCTGGCGCGCTTCACGCTCGGCGCGACGCCGCTTGACGGCCTCAACCAGTTCTTCGGCTCCAAGGCCGCCGACAAGCCGGGCTCGCACAACTATGCCGGCATCAAGTCGCAGGCGGTCGACGGGCTGCTCGGCCGGCTTCCCGCCGTCGAGAGCCGCGCCGAGCTGGTGACGCTGCTGAAGGCGGTCGACCGCCTCCTGCGCACCGGGCAATACGGCACGCCGAGCTGGTATCAGGCCAATCACCGGGTCGCCCATTGGGACATCTTCGGCTGGCCGGCGAAGAAGCCGGACTATGCCTTCACGCCGGAGACGACCTGGTGGTTCGACGCCAAGAAGGCCGCGGCGATCGGCTACAACGGCTAGGACGCGCGATGGGCGCCTATATCCTCCGCCGCATCCTGCTGATCATCCCGACGATGATCGGCATCATGGCGATCAGCTTCGCCGTGGTGCAGTTCGCGCCGGGCGGGCCGATCGAGCGCATCATCGCGCAATTGCAGGGCACCGACGTTTCGGCCACCTCGCGCATCACCGGCGGCGGCGATTTCGCCGGCACCGGCAACCAGCAGGGCGGCGGCGGCGGCGACGACGTGACTTCCAAATATCGCGGCGCCCAAGGGCTCGACCCGGAATTCATCAAGTCGCTGGAGAAGCAGTTCGGCTTCGACAAGCCGCCGCTGGAACGCTTCGGCCTGATGCTGTGGAACTATTCCCGCTTCGACTTCGGCCAGAGCTATTTCCGCGACATCAGCGTGCTCAAGCTGATCGCCTCGAAGCTGCCGGTGTCGATCTCGCTCGGCCTGTGGATGACGCTGCTCTCCTACGCCATCTCGATCCCGCTCGGCATCCGCAAGGCGGTCAAGGACGGATCGCGCTTCGACGTCTGGACAAGCGCGGTGATCGTGGTCGGCTACGCCATCCCCGGCTTCCTGTTCGCGATCCTCTTGATCATCCTGTTCGCCGGCGGCTCCTTCCTCGACCTGTTCCCGCTGCGCGGCCTGACCTCCGACTATTGGGCGAGCCTGCCCTGGCCGGAGAAGATTCTCGACTATTTCTGGCACCTGGCCCTGCCGCTGACCGCCATGGCGCTGTCGGCCTTCGCCACCACGACGCTGTTGACCAAGAACTCGTTCCTCGACGAGATCCGCAAGCAATACGTCATGACGGCGCGAGCCAAGGGCCTGAACGAGCGCCAGGTGCTCTACGGCCACGTCTTCCGCAACGCCATGCTGATCGTCATTGCCGGCTTCCCCGGCGCCTTCATCAGCGCCTTCTTCACCGGCGCGCTCTTGATCGAGACGATCTTCTCGCTCGACGGGCTCGGTCTGCTCTCCTTCGAATCGGTCTTGAACCGCGACTATCCCGTCGTCTTCGCCTCTCTCTACATCTTCTCGCTGATGGGGCTGGCGGTGAACCTGATCTCCGATCTCACCTACACCTGGATCGATCCACGGATCGATTTCGAGACGCGCGAGGTGTGATTGGACAGCAAGCTCGAGCACAGGCTGGAAGAGGCCGGCTATGAGACCATCGAGCCGCTGCCCGGCGAGGAGCAGCCGCCGCCGAAGCGGCTGTTCACACTGTCGCCGATCAACCGCCGCCGGCTGGAGAACTTCAAGCGCAACAGGCGCGGCTACTGGTCGTTCTGGATCTTCATCGTGCTGTTCGGCCTGTCGCTCGCCGCCAATGTCATCGCCAACGACCGGCCGTTGATCGTCTCCTACAAGGGCGAAATCCTCTTTCCCGTCCTGGTCAATTATCCGGAATCGAAATTCGGCGGGTTCCTGGCGACCACCGACTATCGCGACCCCTTCGTCCAGGGCGAGATCAATTCCAACGGCTGGATGGTGTGGCCGCCGATCCGCTACTCCTACGGCACGGTCAACAACGAGATCCCGACGCCGGCGCCGGCGCCGCCGTGGTGGACGATGTCGCTGGAGCAGCGTTGTGCGGCCTATCCCGACAAGGTCCACGATGCCAACTGCACGATCGGCAACTGGAACTGGCTGGGCACCGACGACCAGGCGCGCGACGTGGTCGCCCGCCTCATCTACGGCTTCCGCATCTCGGTCGAGTTCGGGCTGACGCTGGCGATCATATCGTCGTTTATCGGGGTCTGCGCGGGCGCTGTGCAGGGCTATTTCGGCGGCTGGATCGACCTCGGCTTCCAGCGCTTCATCGAAATCTGGACGGCGATCCCCTCACTCTATCTGCTGCTCATCATCTCCTCGGTAATCGCGCCGAGCTTCTGGGTGCTGCTCGGCATCCTGCTCCTGTTCTCCTGGGTGGCGCTGGTCGGCGTGGTCAGGGCCGAGTTCCTGCGCGGGCGCAACTTCGAATATGTCAACGCGGCGCGGGCACTCGGCGTCGGCAACCTCACCATCATGTTCCGCCACCTCTTGCCCAACGCCATGGTGGCGACGCTGACCTTCCTGCCCTTCATCCTCAACGGCTCGATCACGACGCTGACCTCGCTTGACTTCCTCGGCTTCGGCCTGCCGCCGGGCTCGCCGTCGCTGGGTGAACTCCTGGCGCAGGGCAAGGACAACATCCACGCGCCGTGGCTGGGGCTGACCGGCTTCTTCGTCATCTCGCTGATGCTGTCGCTCCTGATCTTCGTCGGCGAGGCGGTGCGCGACGCATTCGATCCACGGAAGACGTTCACATGAGGACCGTTTTCGCGACTGTCGCTGCCCTGGTGATTTTGTCGGCCGCGCCGGCGCTGGCCGCAGACGACCGCGACGTCGGCACGCCGCCGGAAAACTGGTCGGGCGTGTGGGGGCTCGACGTCGAGGCCTCGTCGGCGGCGCTGGCGCGCGACGGCTGGAAGTTCCTCGCGCTGTCGACCATGTCGTGGCCCGACGGACGCCAGGCGGTGGTGACGATGTGGGTGAACCAGCTTGGCGACTTCGCCCGCTGCTTCGACTATTTCGACGCCAGGATGGTTCAGACCGGGGGAAAATGCGAACGCTCGGGGACGGGATTGTGAGCGACGCCCCCCTCCTCTCGGTCAAGAATCTCGGCGTCGCCTTCAGCCAGGGCGGCCACACGACCATGGCGGTCGAGGGTGCCACCTTCGACATCGCCAAGGGCGAGACCATGGCGCTGGTCGGCGAGAGCGGCTCGGGCAAGTCGGTGACGGCGCTCTCCGTCATGCGCCTGCTGCCGGGCTCGGCGAGCCACCCGGCCGGCGAAATCCACTTCAAGGGCAAGGAGCTGCTGACCGCGTCCGACAAGGAGCTGCGCCAGGTGCGCGGCGGCGAGATCGGCATCATCTTCCAGGAGCCGATGACCTCGCTCAACCCGCTGCACACGATCGAGCGGCAGGTCGGCGAGGTGATGAAGGTGCATCGCGGCCTGCATGAGACCGCCGCCCGGGCGCGCACGCTGGAGCTGCTCCAGCAGGTCGGCATCCGCGACGCCGAGAGCCGGCTTTCCGCCTATCCGCACCAGCTCTCCGGCGGGCAGCGCCAGCGCGTGATGATCGCCATGGCGCTTGCCAACGAGCCGGACCTGCTGATCGCCGACGAGCCGACCACGGCGCTCGACGTGACCGTGCAGGCGCAGATCCTGAAGCTCCTCGCCGACCTGCAGAAGCAGACCGGCATGGCGATGCTGTTCATCACCCACGACCTCGGGATCGTCAGGCGCTTCGCCACCAAGGTGTGCGTGATGACCGGCGGTCACATCGTCGAGCAGGGGCCGACCGAGGACATCTTCAGCCATCCCCAGCACACCTATACCCGCCACCTGCTGGCGGCCGAGCCGAAGGGCGACCCGCCGCTGCCGGACGCCCGGGCGCCGGTGGTGATGGAGGCGGACAAGCTGAAGGTATGGTTCCCGATCCGGAGCGGCTTCCTGCGCAAGACCGTCGGCCACATCAAGGCGGTGGACGGCATCGACGTGACGGTCAGGCGCGGGCAGACGCTGGGCGTGGTTGGCGAGAGCGGCTCGGGCAAGACGACGCTTGGCCTGGCGCTCATGCGGCTGATCTCGTCGGAGGGGCGCATCGCCTTCCTCGGCCAGCCGATTAACGGTCACAATTTCAAGCAGATGCGGCCGCTGCGACGGGCCATGCAGATCGTCTTCCAGGACCCCTACGGCTCGCTCTCCCCGCGCATGTCGATCGCCGACATTGTCGGCGAGGGGCTGAAGCTGCACGCCGCCAATCTCTCGCCGGCGGAGCGCGACAAGCGCGTGGCCGCAGCGCTGGAGGAGGTCGGCCTCGACGCGGCAACACGCAACCGCTATCCGCACGAGTTCTCCGGCGGCCAGCGCCAGCGCATCGCGGTCGCCCGCGCCATGGTGCTGGAGCCGGAATTCGTCATGCTCGACGAGCCGACCTCGGCGCTCGACATGAGCGTGCAGGCGCAGGTGGTCGACCTCTTGCGCGAACTGCAGCGCCGGCGCGACCTCGCCTATCTGTTCATCAGCCACGACCTGAAAGTGGTGCGGGCGCTCGCCAACGATATCATCGTGATGCGCAACGGCGTGGTGGTGGAGCAGGGCCACGCCCAGCACGTCTTCGACAATCCCAAGACCGACTATACCAGGGCGCTGATGGCCGCCGCTTTCGACATCGCCGCGGCGCCGGAAGGCGTGGTGGCGCAGTAGCAAGCCGATGCTTCGCTTCTCCCGAATTTGGGGGCGCAGGCTGGGCCGTGCCATGCCCCCTCTCCCTGTCCCTCTCCCGCAAGGGGAGAGGGGACGAATACGGCGGGCGTCGCGTCCAAGGGCGCGGATCGATCAATTTCCCCGCACGGCGAGTCGCGCAACGCCATGACCAAGCCGGCCATCCTCACCGCCATCACCGTGTGGGACCCGGCGCCCTGGGTGGCGGCGGTCAGGGCTGGCGACCCGACGCGGCCAGTCTTCCTTTGGCCCGACAATCCCCAACCGGAAGAGATCGCCTATGCGCTGGCGTGGAAGCCGGCGGTGGACGCGCTTACGGGCCTGCCCAACCTCAAGGCGATCTTCTCACTTGGCGCCGGAGTCGATCACCTGATCTTTCAGAGCGGCCTGCCGGACGTTCCGATCGTGCGCGTGGTCGATCCGGATCTCACCGGGCGCATGACCGAGTGGGTGGTGCTGCAGGTACTCATCCACCATCGCCGCCAGCGTCTCTACGATCGCCAGCAGCGCCAGCGGGTGTGGCGGGACCGACGGCAGCCGGCAGCGCATGAGGTGCGCGTCGGCATCATGGGGATGGGCGTGCTCGGGGCGGCGTCGGCCAGGGCGCTGGCGGCCTTGGGCTTCCAGGTCGCCGGCTGGAGCCGGCGTCCGGCCCCGCTGCCCGAGGTCGAGCGCTACGCCGGGATGGATCAGCTCGACGCCTTCCTCAAGCGCACCGACATTCTCGTCTGCCTGCTGCCGCTCACCGCGGAAACCCGCGGCATCCTCTCGGGCTCGCTGTTCGAGAAATTGGCGCATGACGGCGCGCCGGGCATGCCTGTGGTGATCAATGCCGGACGCGGCGGGCTGCAGGTGGAGGCGGACATCGTCGCGGCGCTGGACAGCGGCACCCTCGTCGGCGCCAGCCTCGACGTGTTCGAGACGGAACCGCTCGACGCGGCCAGTCCGCTCTGGGGCATGGACAATGTGGTGATCACGCCGCACTGCGCGGCGGCGAGCGCGGCGGACGCGCTGATTCCCGCCATGCTCAAGCAGATCGCGGCCTTCGAGGCGGGTGCGCCGCTGACCAATGTCGTCGACCGCAAGGCAGGCTACTAAGGCGGTTTCGTGCCTGCAGGCAAGGTCACGATCGCCTTCAGCGCCTCGCAGAGCTGGCGATAACGCCGCTCGCCGACCTTGGCCGCCCATTCCTTCTCAATGTCGGCGTGGACCCCGACCGCAACCCGGTGAAGCCGTCTGCCGGGCGCGGTCAGCCTGACAATGCGCGCCCGACTGTCGAGCGGGTCGACCTCAAGATGGAGGTATCTGAGCTGTTCGAGTTCGCGCAGCAGGTCGTTGACGCGCTGCTTGCTGATCTGAACGTCCGCCGCGATCTCGCCGGGGCGCCGGCCATCGGGGCCGGGCCACCGGAAAAGCGTCACGTGCGAGGGGCGAAGATCGCCGAAGCCCGCGGCCATGACGCCCGCATATATCCTGTCGCGGATCTCGCCGAGGCCGAACCGGAACAAGGCGCCAATCGGCAAGGGCGGCGGCTTGGGCACAGCGGGAGTTGACATGGTCGTACGCTTTCCATACTTTTTATTCGTACGATATCCATACGATATTCGGGGCGACCGCTCAACCGGATTGGAATCAGGTGATGCCTTCGACGACGACAGCAGGAATCAAACACCTTCCGGCGGATGCCGGCCGAACGTTCGCGCATCTCGGAACGGCAGTCAGTTTCAAGGACGAGCCGGCCGAGAACGGCGACGCGCTGCTTCTGTTCGAGATGCGCATGCCGCCGGGGAACGGCGTGCCGCCGCACAGCGAACACAACCACGAAGCCTTCTATGTGCTCGAGGGCAGCCTGGAGGTCACGGCCGACGGCAAGCCCTATGATCTGGGCCCCGGCGACTTTCTCAGCATCCGGCCGGGCGTCCTGCATTCCCTCAAGAATGCCGGACGCGCGTGGGTGCGGGCGCTGACCTGGGTTTCCCCGGGCAGCCAGCATGTCCGCTTCTTCGAGAGGCTGGGCGAGCCGATCGACGATCCGCGCAACCCGCCGCAGCCGAGCGGGCCGCCGGACCTTGAGGAGCTGGTGGCGGTCGCCCGCGACTGCGGGATGGAATTTCAGGCCCCGTAGCGAGACGGGATCACAGCCGGCGGACGGTGCGGGGAACCCCGATGCGGGCGACCGCGTCGGCGAGCGGCTCGATGACCACCGCCATCTGATGGCCGCTGGCGTGGACCATGTATTCGCCGTCGATCATGATGCCGACATGGCCGGGCCAGAAGACGAGATCGCCGCGGCGGAGGGGCGCGCCCTCTTCGACTGCGTGGCCGATCATCGCCGCCTGCAAGTCGGTATCGCGCGGCGCCGTGTGGCCGGCGGCCATCAGGGAAAGCTGCACGAGACCGGAACAATCCAGCCCGATCGAAGTGCGCCCGCCCCAGAGATAGGGCGTGCCGAGGAAGCGCTCGGCGACGGTGACGAAGTCGCCTTCCGGCGGGGCGGCGAGCGGCGCGACGTGGGCCTCGACGACGGCGCCCTGCCCGCCGGCAAGCAGGCGGTAGGCCGTGCCGCGCGTCTCCGCCGTGTCGGCAAGCGCCAGGCGAGCGCCGAGCGAGAAGCAGGCGCGGGCCGGCAGCTTCAGGTCGGGGCCGGGATAGAGGAAGGTCCTGAGCGCCGTCACCCGGTGGGTCGGCTCAGGCGCGGTGTCTGACAGCGCGTCGGTCGGCACATAGCCGACATAGGAATTGGTTTCGAGCTGGCCCCACGACCAGCCCTCGGCGGCATCCTCGAAGACAATGACGGTCTCGCCGAAAAGCGCCTCGCTCTCCAGACCCGCATCAGGCCGCGGGGTCCGCCTGATCGGCGCCGCCGCGGCGACGACCCGGCGTGGCTGGCCTTCGACGAAGTGCGCCGCCTCGACCGAACCTTTGAGCCGGATGTCGGCGAGGTCCGGGCGAAAGGCGTGAAGACGGGGGTCCGGGGTGGTCATTTGAGGTGATCTCCGAGGAGCCTTCGCTACGGCAACAGCCGCCACTCGTCCTCGCCGATGATGAAGTAGCGCGACATGCGCCGGCCATCCCAATGATACTGCAGCGTACGGCCCTGCACGACCGGCAGACGAACCTGGTCGGGCCAGAAGAGCGCCGCCGCCTGACCGGCCGGAAAGCGCACGCTCGGATAGACGATGCCATCGCTGCCGGCAGCGCGCAGGGAGGCGGCAAGCCGCTGCGCGGCGCTCCAGTCGTCGGGTGCCAGGCAATCGTCGTATCCCGTGCCGCGGAGATCATGGAGCGTTCCGGCGATGCCGGCGACGAGCTCGCGATATTGGGCATCGGCCGGCGGCTCCGCGGTGCGAGCCATGAAGCGCTCGAAGTGATGGGCGGTCTCCATGAGCGCCACCTCGAAACGGTCGCCGCAATACCACACGCCATAGCCGCCGCCTGAGAAGCGGCCGGGACGATCCGGCGATACATGGGTGAAGGCGCCCATGACCAGGCTTGCCGTCGGTCCGGAGACGCGTCGATCGGGCGGCACCAGCGCGAGAGTGCCGATCGCATCGCGCATGCGCGGATTGGTCTTGGCCTCGGCCGAGGCGATCAGGTCCCAGTCGGCGGGATCGGCGATGTCCTCGAACAGCCAGACGGGCGGGTAGATGGTGCGGATGATGCGATGACTGCTCGGCCAATCCACCTTGGCCAGCGGCGGCGCAGGCATCACCAGCCGCCGCGCTCCGCATCTAGATAGTTGCGCACGGCCGTCAGATCGCTGGGTGCGCCGGCGAGCATGCGATCCAGCGCCGAACGGCCGGCAAAGGCGGCATTGGGCTTCGCCACCCAAGCATAGCCGCGCTCGGGATCGGTGAACATGTGCCGGAGCGCCTTGTGGATGCCCATTAGGTCGCCAAGGCGCCAGGCGGTGTCATGCGGCACGGTGCCGATCTCGCCGCGCTTCCAGCGGTAGTAGGTCGAGGCGCTCGGCTGGCCGAGCAGGACGCGCGCCTCGGCGTCGCCCACCTGCCACAACCGAAAGAGATTGAACACGGCGCGCAACATGGCGGCCGCCTCGGCCTGGGTGAGGTCGGCAGCGCCAGCCGGTTGCGGCGTCGGTACCCTGGCAGTGCGCGGCATGGCCGCTCCCACGTATGTCAATTGGCAGTTATATTATGATATTCTGTCAGTTGGCACAAGTATCATGGCGGCAGGTGGCGATAGCGGGCGATGATGGCGTCGCCGAGGCGCTCGACGGCGAGTGCCCCTTCCAGCGTGCGCTGGATCAGAACGTTGCGGCGGTCGGCCTCGTCGCGCCGGCGGCTGACCAGGCCGAGGCGGCCCATGGTGTCGAGCGCCCGGGTGACGACCGGCTTGGTGACGCCAAGCTTGGCAGCAAGCGCACGCACCGTGTGCGGCGGCGGCTCGAGATAGACGGTCAAGAGCACCGCCATCTGGCGCGTGGTCAGATCCTGCTCGCCATCGCGAACCAGATCGAAGATCACGTCGTGCCAAAGATGCAGTGCCTGACTCGGCCGGAACTCGGCTGGCATGCTGCCCACTCCCCCGTCGCGACCAAGATCGTTACGGACCCGTACTAACCTTGCCGGGGTGGGCGACGAGATTCAAGCAGGCACTTGCCAACGCGGTTAAGCCGCATGCTTAAGGGGCGGGCGGTGGACAGCGCCCGATCCCCTCCCGGCCTCCCCTTTTCAAGGGGAGGAGACCGTGGGGCAAGGGCCTCGCCAGAACCGCAAGAAGCGCCACGGTCGGTGATGTCAGGCTCACGCCGGACGCGGGCCGTGCTCCTCAAGATGGGCAAAAAGGGCGCGGATGAGCTGCGCTTCGCCGCCCTCGGGCTTGCCGGGTTTCGCCGACGGGTTCCAGGCGAAGATGTCGCCATGGAGCCAGCGCTGGCCCTGCGGCACGAAGCGGGAGAGGAAGAGGGCGGCAGTGATCGAGCCGGCATGGCCGTCGGCGCCGGCGTTGTTGATGTCGGCGACCCTGGAATCGAGCATCTTGAGGTAGGGCGCCCACAACGGCATGCGCCAGAGCGGATCGGCGGTCGCCGCGGCGTGGACGGCCAGCGAAGCGGCGAGCCCATCGTCGTGCGTGTAGAAGGGTACGACCTCGGGACCAAGGGCGACGCGGGCGGCGCCGGTCAAGGTGGCGAGGTCGACGATGAGGTCGGGCGCCTCTTCGCTGGCCAGCGCCAGAGCGTCGGCGAGCACCAGGCGGCCCTCGGCGTCGGTGTTGCCGATCTCGACGGTCAAGCCGTTGCGCGCCGTGAAGACGTCGCCGGGGCGGAAGGCCGCGCCGGCAATGGCGTTTTCCACCGCCGGGATGAGGACGCGCAGGCGGACGGGCAGCCCCGCGTCCATGATCATGTGGGCGAGGCCCAGCACATTGGCGGCGCCGCCCATGTCCTTCTTCATCAAAAGCATGCCCGACGCCGGCTTGATGTCGAGGCCGCCGGTATCGAAGCAGACGCCCTTGCCGACCAGCGTCAGCGAGGGCGCCGCTGGGTCGCCCCAGGAGAGATCGATCAGGCGCGGCGCGCGCTCGGGCGTCGCGGCGGCGCCGACGGCGTGGATCAGCGGGAAGTTGTCGGCAAGCAGGCCCTCGCCGACGATCTCGGAGAAGACGGCGCCATGGCGCTGGCACAGGCCGCGGGCGGCCTCGGCAAGCTCCGCCGGCCCGAGATCGTTGGGCGCCGTGTTGACCAGATCGCGCGCCATGATGACACCGTCGGCGATGCGCGTCACGTGCGCCGCGTCGATGTCGGCCGGCAGGACCAGGCAGCGCGGCGCCGACGCTGCCTTGCGATAGCGGGTGAAGCGGTAGGCGCCGAGCGCCCAGGCAAGGCTGGCCAGCGCCGGATCGGCGAAGCCCGAGGCGAGGCGATAGGTGCCGGCGGGCAGGCTGGCCGGCAGCTTGCCGGCGATGAGCGACGGCGCGCTCCCGCCCGCGCCGAGACCGAAGAGGACGGCGGCCGGGGCGCCGTCACCACCAGGCACCAGGCAGACCTCGCCCTCGGCGGCCCTGAAGCCGGCGGCCGCGGCCCATGCGGCCGCGCCGGGGACGGGCAGTTCCGCGCCGAGTTCGGCGCTGGTCAGAGCATGGACGGGAACTGCCGGTTCGGCGCTGTCGGCGGGAAGCAAGCATTCGGGCACGGGGAACGTCTCCTGGACAAGAAGGCGGAGCGCATCATGGCGGCGCCTCGCCGTCGCGGCAATGGCGAGGATGGCGGGCGGTCAGGTGGCGACACCGACCGCCGGCGCGGACAAGAGCTCGTCGCCGGTGAGGTCGTCGAAGGAGGCGTAGTTCATCGTGTAGAGGCGCGCATAGAGGCCGTCGGCGGTCATCAGCTCGTTGTGGCTGCCCTTTTCGATGATCTCGCCGTTCTGCAGCACGAAGATGCGGTCCGCATTGCGGATGGTGGCCAGGCGGTGGGCGATGACCAGCCCGGTGCGACCTTGCAGGAGCCGCGCCAGCGCCTTCTGGATCAGCATTTCGGTGTAACTGTCGATGTTGGCGGTCGCCTCGTCGAGCACGAGGATCTTGGCATCGGCGACCAGCGCCCGAGCGAAGCTGACGAGCTGCCGCTGGCCAAGCGACAGGTTGCCGCCGCGCTGCTCGAGCTCGGTATCGTAGCCCTGCGGCAGGCGCAAGATGAAGTCGTGCGCGCCCACCGCCTTGGCGGCGCGGATGACATCCTCGCGCGTGGCCGAGGCGGTCCGGTAGCGGATGTTCTCGAAGACCGTGCCCGAGAACAGGAACGGCTCCTGCAGCACCATGGCGACATTCTCGCCGATGGAATCCTGGGTCAGGTCGCGCACGTCGTGACCGCCGAGCAGCACCGCGCCCTGCCATACGTCGTAGAAGCGGTGGACGAGGGCCATGGCGCTGCTCTTGCCCGAGCCGGTCGGCCCGACCAGCGCCACCGTCTCGCCGGGGTTCACCCGAAAGCTGACGTTCTTCAGCACCGGCTGGTCGCGCCGGTAGCCGAAGGTGACATTGCGGAACTCGACCGAGCCGTCCATGTCGGCCGGCAGCGGCGCTGCATCGTCCTTGTCCTTGACGTCGATGGGGACGTCGAGCACCTCGGAGATGCGCTGACCGGAGGCCATGGCCCGCTGCATGACGCTGTATTGCATGGTGAGCGAGCGGATCGGGTCGAAGAAGCGCTGGATATAGAAGAGGTAGGCGACCATCACGCCGACATCGAGCGTGTGCTTGACGACCAGACTGCCGCCGACGGTGATGACCACCGCCATGGCGGAACCGCTCAACGTATCGACGATGGGCACCATGACCTGGGCATAGCGGGCCGCACGCAGGTGGCTCAACAGATTGGCGTGCGCCTTCTCGTCGTAGAGATCGAAGTTCACCCGCTGGCGGTTCATGCTCTGCACGGTGCGCACGCCGTGGATGCCCTCGGCCAGCGCGCCGTTGGTGGCGGAATTGGTCTCGTGCGCGCTCATGAAGGCGGTCCGCGCCCGCGGCAGCCACCAGATGCGCACCAGGAACAGCACCGGCATCACCGACAGGGTGAGCGCGCCGAGAAGCGGGTCGAGCCAGAGCAGCACCGAGATGATGCCGAAGAGGAGGACGATGTCCCCGACCGAGAGCACCGACGTCTCGAGGAATTCCTGCATGGAATTCACGTCGCCCTGCAGACGCGACATCAGCCGACCGACCTCAGTCTTGTCCATGAAGGACAGCGAGACGCGCTGCAGGTGGGAGAACATGGCGCGGCGCATATCGAAGAGCACGCCCTCGGCGACGCGGCCGACGACCATCTCCTGGACGTAGCTGGCGGCGTAGTTGACCAGGATGGTGAGGCCGAAACCGGCAACCGCCAGGGTCAGCACATGACGGTCAGCGCCGCCGACCGCCATGCCGTGGTCGATGGCGTAGCGGATGGTCAGCGGCAGGGCGATCTGCGACAGGGTGAAGGTCAGCACCGCGACGACGGCGATGAATATCTGCGTCCGGTAGGGCCGCACGAACCGCCAGATGCGACGGATCACGCGCCCGTCGAAGACCTTGCCGAAGATCTCCTCTTCCGACCGATACGAGCCGACGACGGCGCGCGGCGGCCGCCGCGTGCGGTCCTCGGTGTCGTGCTGGTCCATCTGGTGGTCGGTCATGCGACGTCGCTCCCGGTGCGGATGACGTCGTCGCCGGGATTGACCTGAAGATCGTAGAGGGCCCGGTAGCGCCCGCCGAGCGCAAGCAGCTCGTCATGGGTGCCGCGCTCGACGATGCGCCCGCCCTCGAGGAAGATGATCTTGTCGGCGTGCATCAGCGAACTCAGCCGGTGCGAGATGACGATGGTGACACGATCGCTGGCGAAGCGGCGGATGGCGCTGCGGATGCGCCGCTCGGTGCCGGCGTCGATCGCCGCGGTCGAATTGTCGAAGATCATCACCGAGGGGCGCAACATGAGGATGCGCGCGATCGACAGGCGCTGGCGCTGGCCGCCGGAAAGCGACACGCCGCGCTCGCCGACGACGGTGTCATAGCCCATCGGCAGGCTGAGGACGTAATTGTGCAGCTGGGCGTATTCGCTCGCCCGCTCAATGCGCTGCTCCTTCGCCCAGGGATCGCCGTAGACGATGTTGTTCTCGATGGTGGTGGTGAACAGGAACGAATCCTGCTGCACGATGGCGACGGTCTGGCGCAGCGATTCCACCGTCACCTCGCGGATGTCCTGACCGTCGATGGTGATGCGGCCGCCGCTGACGTCGTAGAAGCGCGGAATCAGGTGGGCCAGCGTCGACTTTCCGCTGCCGGGCGGACCGACGATGCCAATGGTCTCGCCGCGCTTGGCTTCCAGCGAGACGTCGCTGAGCACGTCGTGGTCGGGCATGCCAGGATAGTGAAAATCGACATGCTCGAAGCGCAGCGTGCCATCGGTGATGGCCAGCGGCGCGGAGCCCGGCTTGTCGCGCACCGCCACATCGAGATCGAGCAGTTCGAACAGGCGCGTGCCGCAGGTCGAGGCGCGCGCGAAGGAATTGACCAGAAGGCCGAGCTGACGCACCGGCATCTGCAGGATGGTCATGAAGGTGAGAAACGAGGCGAGCGTGCCGATGCTGATCTTGCCTTCGATGACCTGGGTGCCACCCGCCCACAGCACCAGCCCCATCGCCAGGAAGAAGGAGAAATTCATCGCGCTGGTATTGAAGACGCGAATCCGGGTGCGGCTGTGGGCGAGTTCCAGCGCGTTCTCCGAGGCCTGGTCGAACTTGCCCAGTTCGTGTTCCTGCGCGGCGAAGGCACGGACGACGCGGATGCCGCCGAGATTCTCGTCCATGATGCGGCTGACCACGGCCAGTCGCTCCTGCAGGGCAAGCCATGTGGCCCGCAGGCGAAGCTGGGTCACCGACGACCGCCATGCCACAAACGGCACGAAGCTCAGGCTGACAAGGCCGAGGAGCATATCGGTGCTGATCAGGATGTAGGCGCCGACGCCGATCAGAACCACCAGGAGCACCAGCCGCACCAGACCGGTGGAGAAGAGCATGCGCACGCCGTCGATATCGAGAATGCCCAGGGTGATCAGGTCGCCGGTGTGGACGCCATCGTGAAAGCCGAACGACAGGCGCTGCAGCTTCTCGTAATAGGCCAGGCGCAACTCGTAGCCGACGTTGTGGCCGACACTCTCGCCAAAGTAGTTCTGCAACATCGTGAAGAGGCCGCGGAAGACGCTGACGGCGAGCAGGATCAGCGCGGTCTGGAACAGCGCATTTTCGGCGCCGACGGCGTCGGTGAGGACGCCCTGGGTCTGATCCACCGCCCGGCCGAGGAGGCGGGGGATGGCAAGCTGCAGGCCCGCCGCGACGAAAGTCGCGCCGATGGCCGCCGTCACCTGCCAGGGGTGGCGCAATGTCATGCGGGTGATGCGCATGAGCGCGCTGAAGCCGCGGCCCCATTGGGCGGCCTGGACGTGCTTCAGCGAGTCGCTCTGCGGCCCCGCTGCTTCGTTAGAATTCAAGGGTTTGCCGGCTGATCGATCGGACGTGGATGGCTTGCTTCATTTGACGCCGTCCAGGCGCCGAGTTCAAGTCACGATTGGCGGTCGCCTTCCTCGCCCGCCGGGCCATGGGCAACGTCGTGCGATTGCCCGCGCGCGGCGCGCTGGCAGCCGCCATTAACCAAGCATTAGGGTTAACAGAATATTGCTGGGCCAGAGTTCGTGGAGCCTGGTCTCGATGATTGCGACAGCGCGTTCCCTGCCCTCCCTCAAGCGTCGCCTGATCCATGCCGCGATGGTGGCGCCGGTCTGCCTGACGCTGGCGCTTACCGGCTGCGCCTCGACCAAGAAGATCGACACGACCACCACCGGCTCGATCGCCCAGCCGAAGACGGAGGCCGATTTCCGCCAGGCGGTGAGCTACTGGGGCCAGAAATACGCCGCCAACGAGAAGAACCGCGACGTCGCCCTCAACTACGCCACGGCGCTACGCCGTACCGGGCGCGCCGACCAGGCGGTGGCGGTGCTGCGCAAGGCAGCGATCTATTCCCCTGACGACCGCGAGGTGCTGGCCGAATACGGCAAGGCGCTGGCCGCGGCGGGCAGCTACGACCAGGCGCTCGACGCCATCCGCCGGGCCGAGACGCCGGACAATCCGAGCTGGCAGCTGACCTCGGCCGAGGCGGCCATCCTTGACCAGATGGGCAACCACGACCAGGCCCGCACGCTCTACGCCAAGGCGCTCAAGATCGCGCCCAACCAGCCGTCGGTGCTGTCCAATTACGGCATGAGCTACGTGCTGACCGGCGAACTCAAGCAGGCCGAGACGCTGCTGCGCCAGGCGATGGCCGCGCCCAATGCGGACAGCCGCGTGCGCCAGAACCTGGCTCTGGTCGTCGGCCTGCAGGGCCGCTTCGGCGAGGCCGAGAAAATCGCCAGTGCCGATATCTCGCCGGGTCAGGCGCAGGCGAACGTCGCCTATCTCCGCCAGATGCTCTCCCAGCGCAACACCTGGCAGGCGTTGAAGAGCAAGGGGCCGAGCGGCGCGTCCAGCGGCTGAGGCGGCGGCGCCCTCCTCGTCGTCTTCCGGGCAGCCGCGGGTTTGGCTGCGAAGGCACGGCAACCGACACAATTCCGTTTCATATCCAAACCCACCGGACGGAGCGGTCGATTGGCCTAAAGGCAGCGGCGAATGGCCGGCAGGGCGTCGGCAACGGCGGCGCGCCCCGCGGCAATCGCTTCGCTGCCGCGGTGATAATCCATCAGACCGACCCCGCGCAGGCGCGGCATCAACATGACGTGCGGCGGCTCGCCGGCCAGCCGCGAGCGGGTAATCTGGTCCTGCATGATGTCGATGGCGCCGGTGAGCACGTCGAAATAGCCGGGCGCGCCGCCCTGGGCGAGCAGCCGGGGAGCGATCTGCGTGAGCTGATCGCCGAGGGCCGCCGGCAGTTGCGCCAGCATGCGGGTGAAGGATTCGGGCGAGGCGCGCTCCGGTGCAGGGGCCGCGGCAACCGGCTTCTCCTGCTTCTTCCAGCGGCCAAGCTGGTCGCCGTTGAGGTTGACGGCGATGATGACGTCGGCGCCGAGCGCACGGCACAGCGACACCGGCACCGGATTGACCAGGCCGCCGTCGAGCAGCCACTGGCCCTTGTGGCGCACCGGGCTCAAGATGCCGGGTATGGCGATCGAGGCGCGCACGGCGTCGAGCACCGGGCCGGACTGGAACCAGACCTCGCGGCCGGAGGCGAGATCCGTGGCGACCGCCGCATAGGGCCTGGCGAGGTCCTCAATCGCGCCGGTGACGCCGATGCCGCGCAGGAACTTGACCACCTCCTTGCCGTCGATCAGCCCGCCACCGGAAAGGCCGACATCCATCATGCCGATGAACTTTCGCCAGGTGGTGGCTTCGGCCCATTGACGCAGCGCGTCGAGCCGGCCGGCAAGATAGGCCGCGCCGACCAGCGCCCCGATCGAGGTGCCGCAGACGATGTCAGGCTCGATGCCGGCCGCGGTGAGCGCCTCGATGACGCCGATATGCGACCAGCCGCGCGCCGAGCCGCTGCCGAGCGCAAGGCCGAGGCGCGGGCGTTTCACGATCTTCGACGCCTTTCCTTGGAGTGATGTGCCGGCAAGCGCCGCCGCCCCTGCCCTACCCTCAGGGAGTGGGGATCGAGGTGTGGACGATCTGGATCGCAGCCGGACCGAGAATGACCGCCATCAGCACCGGCAGGAAGAAGAGGATCATGGGCACGGTGAGCTTGGGCGGCAGGGCGGCGGCCTTCTTCTCGGCGTCGTTCATGCGCTGGTCGCGGTTCTCCTGAGCGAGGACGCGCAGCGCATTGCCCAGCGGCGTGCCGTAGCGCTCCGCCTGGATGAGGCTGGTCATCACCGAGCGCACGGCCTCAAGACCGGTGCGCAGGCTGAGATTCTCGAAGGCCTGGCGGCGCTCCGGCAGGTAGGAGAGTTCGGCGGTTGACAGCGCCAGTTCCTCGGCGAGCTCGACCGACTGCTGGCCGATCTCCTCGGCGACCTTGCGGAAAGCGGCCTCGAGCGACATGCCGGCCTCGACACAGATGAGCATCAGGTCGAGCGCGTCCGGCCAGGCACGCCTGATGGAGAGCTGTCGCTTGGAGACGGTGTTGGAGATGTAGAGGTTGGGCGCGTAGAAGCCGGCATAGGCGGCGCCGATGACGATGACGATCTTGATCCCGGTCGGCTGGTCGATGGCGCCGAGGACGAAGACGTAGAAGAAGGCGACGGCGAAGAAGAGCAACGGCAGCGTGACGCGGGCAAACAGGAAGACGACCAGTGGCGCCTGGCCGCGGAATCCGGCCATGCGCAGCCTGGCCTCGGTCTTGTCGTCGGCCAGCGCCTTGCGCAGGTTGAAGCGGTCGACGATGCGCTGCATGTAGGGCCGCGCTTCATGGCGCAGATTGGCGCGGCTGGCCTCGGCGGCCAGACGAGCGCGCTCGCGGGCGCGGATCTGCTCGCGCTCGATCGCCACGCTCTTGATGCGGCTGGCGAGCTTGTCGCGCTCGAACATCGGCTGGACGAGCGTATAGGCGGTGGCGAAGACGGCCAGCGCCGCAAGGACGGCGACCAGCGTCTGCGGGGTGGTGAAGGTGTCGTAGACGAGTTGCAGCATCGGCACCTCTCCCTAGAAATCGAAGTTGATCATCTTGCGCATGACCATGATGCCGATGAACATCCACGCGCCCGAACAGCCGAGAATGACGTGGCCGATCGGGTCAGTGAACAGAAGGATGATGTAATTTGGGCTGGTCAGGTAGACTAGGCCCATGACGACGAACGGCAGGGCGCCGATGATCACCGCCGAGGCCTTGGCCTCCATGCTCATGGCTTGGATCTTGCCCTTCATCTTGCGCCGCTCGCGCAGCACGCGCGACAGGTTGCCGAGCGCCTCGGCGAGGTTGCCGCCGGCGCGCTGCTGGATGGCGACGACGATGGCGAAGAAGTTGGCCTCCTGGGCCGGCACCCGCTCGGTCAGCTTGCCGACGGCGTCGGCAAGCGTGAGGCCGAGCGCCTGGGTCTCTGAGATGATGCGGAACTCCGACTTGACCGGCTCGCTTGCCTCGGCGGCGATGATCTTGATGCAGTCGTTGAGCGGCAGGCCCGCCTTGACGCCACGAACGATGACGTCCATGGCGTTGGCGAACTCGTCGATGAACTTGGTCATGCGGCGCTTGCGCAGGAAGTTCACCGCCCAGCGCGGCAGGCCGAGCAGCCCGGCAACGGCGACGGCCGCGGCGATATAGATCGGTGCGCCCATGATCCAGGCGACGATATAGGCGAGCGCGCCGACGCCCACGCTAATGAGAATGAAGGTCCGCCGCGTCCAGTGCAGCCCGGCCTGCTGCATGCGCAGCGCCAGCGGCGGCGCCTTGCCGTGCTTGGCCTTGGCCTTCTCGCGCTCCTCGACCTCCTTCAGCGTCTCCTGGATCGACTTGCGGCGCTTGGCCGGGTCGGCGGCGGCCGGCGCCTCGATGCGCCCGGTCCCCTGAATGGCGCCGATGCGGCGGGCGGTGGTGTTCTCCTTCTGGATGCGCTCGTAAAGCAGCGCATAGGTGAGCCCGCCGGCGCTCAATGTCGCCAGGCCGCCGACGGCGATGAGCATGAGAGGGGACATCAGCGCACCTGGCCGACCGCCGCGTCGGACGCAGCGGCGTTGGCGGCATCGAGCGCGTTGGCGAGGCGGACGTCCTCGTTGAAGTAGTGGGCGCGCTCCCAGAACTTGGGCCGGCCGATGCCGGTCGAGCGATGGATTCCGTTGATGCGACCGTTCTGGTCCTCGCCGATGATGTCGAAGACAAAGATGTCCTGGGTGGTAATGACCTCGCCTTCGGTGCCGATCACCTCGGTGATGTTGGTGATGCGCCGGGTGCCGTCGCGCAGGCGCTCCACCTGCAGGACGACGTCGATCGAGGCGGCGATCATTTCGCGGATGGTCTTGGCGGGCAGCGCGAAGCCGCCCATGGTGATCATCGATTCGAGGCGCGACAGGGCCTCGCGCGGGCTGTTGGAGTGGAGCGTGCCCATCGAGCCGTCGTGGCCGGTGTTCATCGCCTGCAACAGGTCGAACGCCTCGGGCCCGCGCACCTCGCCGACGATGATGCGCTCGGGACGCATGCGCAGGCAGTTCTTGACCAGGTCGCGCATAGTGATCTCGCCCTCGCCCTCGATGTTGGGCGGCCGGGTCTCGAGACGCACGACGTGCGGCTGCTGGAGCTGCAGTTCGGCGGCGTCCTCGCAGGTGATGATGCGCTCGTCGGTTTCGATGTAGCGGGTGAGGCAGTTGAGAAGCGTCGTTTTGCCCGAGCCGGTGCCGCCGGAGACCAGCACGTTGCAGCGCGAGCGGGCAATGACCTCGAGGATGGTGGCGCCGTCGCGGGTGATGGTGCCGTACTTGACCAGCTGGTCGAGGGTGAGCTTCTCCTTCTTGAACTTGCGGATGGTGAGCGTCGGCCCGTCGATCGACAGCGGCGGAGCGATGACGTTGACGCGGCTGCCGTCGGGCAGCCGCGCGTCGCAGATCGGGCTCGATTCGTCGACGCGGCGGCCGACCTGGCTGACGATGCGCTGGCAGATGTTCATGAGCTGCGCATTGTCGCGGAAGCGAACGTTGGTGACCTGCACCTTGCCGGCGACTTCGATGTAGGTGTTGAAGGCGCCGTTGACCATGATGTCGGAGATGTCGTCGCGGGCGAGCAGCGGCTCCAGCGGCCCGAGGCCGAGAACGTCGTTGCAGATGTCCTCGAGCAGGTCTTCCTGCTCGGCGATCGACATCACGATGTTCTTGAGCGCGATGATGTCGTTGACGATGTCGCGGATTTCCTCGCGCGCCGATTCGACGTCGAGGCGGGCTAGCTGCGACAGGTCGATGGTGTCGATGAGGGCGGCGAACACCGTCGACTTGATATCGTAGAAGTTCTCCGAGCGGCGCACGCCGTCGCTGGAGGTCCGTCCGCGCGCCGGCTCAGGCGCCGCGGCGCGCGGCGGCGGGGGCGGCGGCGGCGGCGCAGCCTTGACCGTCTCCACCTCGGCCACTGCCTCGCCGGCAGACGGACGCGGAGCCGCGGCCGGCGTGGTCAGCGGCGGTGCTTCCGGCGTTCCTGTCCCGCGCTTGCCGAACATGATGGCTCCTCGTCAGGCGCTCTTCTTGCCGCGAAACTTGGCGATCAGCGGCGCCAGCGCGCTGCGCTTCTGGCGGCGCTGCTCGGCGCGCCCGGTGACGGTGCGCGCGACCAGCTCGAACATGCCGGCAACCGGGTTCTTGGGGTCGGCCTCGGCGATCATCAGGCCGTTGTTGGCGGCATTGCCGAACAACTGCGCATCGAACGGGATGACCGCCGTCGGCGTCAGTTCCAGCGCCGCGGCGAAGTCCTCGACCTTGATCTCGGGGCGCTTGGCCAGCCCCGACTTGTTGACGATCAGGCGCGGCGCGGCATCGGTGGTGCGGTTGGCGCGCAGGAGATCGACCAAGTTCTTGGCATTGCGCAGATTGGCGAGGTCGGGCTCGACGGTGAGCACGATCTCGTCGGCGGCAAGCAGGGTGCGGCGCATCCACCCGGTCCACACATGCGGCAGATCGAGGATGACGCCGGGGACGCTGGCCTGGGCGACGTCGACCATCTGCTCGAAGGCGGTCTCGCCGTAGTCGTAGGTGCGGTCGAGGGTGGCGGGTGCGGCGAGCAGGGAGACGTGGTCGGACGCCTTGGCGAGCAGGCGCTCGAGGAAGTTGTCGTCGAGCCGGTCGGGGGCATTGACGGCCTCGGCGATGCCCTGGGTCGGGTCCTGGTTGAAATCGAGCCCGGCGGTGCCGAAGGCAAGATCGAAATCGGCGATGACGACGTCGCTTTCGAACGAGCGCGCGATCGCCCAGCCGACATTGTGGGCGACGGTGGAGGAACCGACGCCGCCCTTGCCGCCGACGAAGGCGATGGTGCGGCCGAGGGGCTGGGCGGAACGCTCGACATAGAGATCGGAGATGGCGCGGATGATGCCCATCTTGTCGATCGGGGCGACCAGATATTCGCTGACGCCGCGCTGGATGAGGCCGCGGTAGAGTTCGACATCGTTGGTCTGGCCGATGACCACGACCTTGGTGCCGGGATCGCAGACCTCGGCGAGACGGTCGAGGTCGGCCTCCAGGCGGCCGCGCGGCAACTTCGATTCGACGATGATCAGGTTGGGCGTGGCAGCGGCCTGATAGAACTCGGCGGCGGCGCTGAGACCGCCGGTGTGGACCTTGACGTGGGCCCGGGCCATGCGGCGATCGCCAGCCGCCGACTCGACGGCCGCGGCGACGTCCGGCGATTCGCAGAACGCCTGCATGGAGATGCGCGGTACCGGCCGGACGTCGGCGCCGAGGGTGGCCGGCGCCGGCTCGGCGGACGTCTCAAGCTCTTGATTCTGGAGGGCTAGGTCGCTCATTGGCCAATTCCCGATGCAACGGTGCCGCCGGTCTCCTGCGAATGGTCGGAGCCGAACGCCTCGCCCTTGCGGTAGTGCTCGAGCACGGTGGCGCGGCGCTGGGCGTCGGCCGGCGTGAGGCCGCGCGGATAGATGAGGTCAAGCGGGCTCGCCACCATGGCGGCGAGGTTCTGCTGGGTGGCGCAGCCAAAGGCGGCGTAGTGCCGGTTCTGTCCGGTATCGGCGACCTGATCGGGCCACGGGCCGCAGGGGGCGGTGTGGGCGGCGACGCGGTTGTAGGCGAGGCGGACGGGCGCGTTGCGCTCCTCCGGACCGGCGCGATAGACGCGGTATTCGATGGAACGCGAGCTGACGCCGGCGTTGCGCAGCACCTGCTCGACCTGGACGGCGATGCCGGCGGCGGCAACCTGATTGGGCGAGCCGGAGGGCGCCACGACGGCGATGAGCGAGGCGCCGCTGTCGGCAAACGACTTGCCGAAGCCGGCAACCGTGGCGGCGACCGCCTTGGGCAGCCGGGCGCTGTCCTGGCCGACCGGCACGTCCATGGTCTCCAGCATCTCCTCCACCGCGATCGGGTGGTTGTGGCGGTAGTCGTCGGGAATGCCGCCGGTGACGAGCGTCTTGTCGGTCGAGGACGAGGTGCAGCCGGCGAGCGCGGCGATGAGGCCACCGGCGAGAACCAGAGCCGGCGCGGTGAACGGCGCCCGGCGACGGTGGAGTGTGGCGGTGGTCATTTGGGTGGCGCTCCGTTGCTGCCTGCTGGCGCTCATTCGATGATGAAACCGTAGTTGCCCTGATAGGTCCCGGCCGGCGCCTTGGCGCCCTTTGCGCCGTAGACCCGGTTGATGTCGCCGAGCAGGTTCGACTGCGCGTCGCTGGAAGTGCTGTAGCCGTCGCCGGGCGTGGCCAGCGCCGAGCGCGCCACGGGCTTGACCAGATAGGGCGTGATGATGATCACCAGCTCGGTCTCGTTGCGCTGAAAATCGCGACTGCGGAAGAGCGGGCCGAGGATCGGCAGGTCGCCGAGGCCTGGGAACTTGGCGACCGACTGGCGGACGTTGTCCTGCAGCATGCCGCCCATGACCAGCGAGCCGCCGGAGGGAAGCTCGAGCGTGCTCTCGGCGCGGCGCACCTTGAGGCCGGGGATGGTCAGGTTGTTGAGGGTGAAGGAGCCGTCGGAGGTCAGCTCCGACACCTCGGTCTTGACGCGCAGGCTGATGCGGCCCTCGGAGAGGACGACCGGGGTGAAGCCGAGAGCAACGCCGAAAGGCTTGAACTCGACGGTGACGTTGCCGGAGGCGTCCTTGCCGGTGGGAACCGGAAACTCGCCGCCGGCGAGGAAGGAGGCCGTCTCGCCCGAGATGGCGGTGAGCGTCGGCTCGGCCAGGGTGCGGATCATGCCGGTCTGCTCGAGCGCCTTCAGCGTCGCCGACAGGCTGCTGACGCCGTCGCTGTAGCCGACGGTGAGCGAGTTGTCGGACAGCGACTTGCCGTTGATGCCCCAGGGATTGCCGGTGGAGCTGCACGTGCCGGTGATCGCGCAGGTCGAGAAATGGCCGACATTGATGTCGCCGCTCATCTCGATGCCGAGCTGCTTGGCGATGTTGCGCTCGACCTCGGCGACGGTGACCTTGAGGTGAACCTGGTCCTCCCCCTCGATGGTGAGCAGGTTGATCACCTGCGAGGTCGGGGCGCTGCTGCCGGCAGAGGATGTCGTCAGGCTGACATTGATGCCGCCGGCGGAGGCGGGGGAGCCGCCGGACGAGGATGAGGAGGACGAGGACTGCGAGCCACCGCCGCCGGTGCTGGCGCCGCCATTGGCGAAGATGTTGGCGATGTCCTGCGCCCGCCGGGCATCGGCGGCGTTGCGCACGGTACCGGAGAGCACGATGTTGTCGCTGATGATCTCCACCTTGATGTCGGAATTGGGGATCAGGCGACGCAGCATCTCCGACAGTCCGGCGGTATCGCGCTCAACCTCAAGGTCGAGGTCGGCGACCTTCTCGCCGGCGCGGTCGAAGACAATGACGTTGGACTGACCGACGGCGACGCCGGTGATGTAGATGCGGCGCGAGGTGCGGATGACGGCGTCGGCGATGGCGGGGTTGGAGACCAGGATGTCGCGGGCGTCGCGAGGCAGGTTGACGATGACCGACTTGTTGAGGCCGACCTTGACGGCGCCCTGCAGGGCACCGTTGACGATCGCGGTCTGCGCATGCGCAGGCGAGAGCCAGACAGGGGCCACGGCGACGGCGAAAAGCGCCAGCGCGGCCAGCGCGACCCGACGGAGGATTGCTTGCACCATCTTCGCAGTTCCCTGATTGTGGCTCGCGCTTGCCATCGACTAACGAATGCCCGTCACCTGTTTGGCGATGCCGTCCCTGACCAGCGTCACGGTACCTTCACCGTTGGGGCCGCCGATCAGATGCACGGCGTCATTGGCGGCGTCGGATGGCTTCGACGCCGAATCGGAAACACTGCGCAAAGCGAGGTTCAGCCGGTCGCTCATCTGCTGGGCGACGGTGATGATCTGCGCCTGCTGCGGCGTCAGCTCGAGCGTGGCGGTCTGGCCGACGACGGTGTCGGTGCCGTTGTTGTTGCTGCCGTCCTTGGCGGGGGCCTTCTCGACCGTCTGGTCGATGGCCAGCACGCGCACATTGTTGAGGATGGTCTCGGTCATGAACTGCGGACCGTTGCCGCCTGACGAACCCTGGTCGACCCGCCGTGTCATGATGACGTCGACGTGGTCGTTGGGCAGGATGAAGCCGCCGGCGCTGGTGTCGGCCGCGATCCTGATGGCGACGGCGCGCTTGCCTTCCGGCAGGATGGCCGACATGAAGCCGCGGTCGGAGCGGATCAGCTTGGCGTCGCTGATCGGCTCGCCGGCATAGAAGCCGGCGCGGGCGATGGCGCCGACGACCTCAGACTCGGATTTCTGCGTGCCGCCGGTGATGAATTGGGAGGAGATGCTGTCCTTTGGCCAATCGCGCCAGGCGACGTCGCCGCTGGCGATGGTCTTGCCCATGGCCACGTCCTGGGTGGCCACGAGCACCTTCTGAGTATTGATGTCGGCCTGTTGCTGCGTCGGGGTGGGTGCCGGGGCGGGCGCAGGGGCGGTCAGGTTGAGCGCAAGCACCATGGCGATCAGGCCAGCGGCGGCTGCGATACCTAGAACTGCTACACGGGAGAGCTTCATATCACGCAACCCTTAGAAGGCCGATCCCGACCGATTGCCCGCCAGTGTCGCGCAGCAATCGTGTACTTATGGTTAATCAGGGGTGTGGATTCTTGATTAACGAAAGCTTGCGAGCTCGGCGGTCCCATGGGATCGCGCTGGGGGTTAAGCTCGGCTAGGAGGACCCTGCGGACCGGCGCGTGAGGACACGGCCGGGGCGAGCGCCAGCCTCAGCCGATCGCCATGTGCATCCACACCGTATGCGGATACGTGACGAGACCGGCGGCGGCCAGCGCGACCCCATATGGCACACCCGCCCTCTCATCGTGCAGCCGCTGAATCCAGGGCTGGCGAATGATGAAGGCAGGCAGGACCGACCACCGGAAAGTAAGCACAAGCAGTGTGAGAGCACCGCCGAAGATCGAGGCGATGGCAATGAACTCGATGGTGCTGTTCCAGCCCAGCCACAGCGCCGTGGCGGAGGCGAGCTTGGCGTCGCCGCCGCCGATCCATCCGAAGGCAAAGCAGGCGAAGGCAACCGCCAGCACCGCGCCGCCCGCCGCCCAATGAAGTCCGAAGGTGTTGATGTCCATGCCGGTGAACGGCGACAGCACCACGAACGACGCCGCCAAAGCGAGCGTCAGGCGGTTGGAGATGGTCATGGTCATGAGATCGGAGATGGCGGCATAGGCCATGGCCAGGGGGAACACAGCAAACAGGATGTGCTGGACAATTGCGGCCATTGCCGTCTCCGCTTCAATTCTCACCAGGAAATTAGAGGTCGATGATTAAGAGGGGCTTTAGCGGGCCGCTCAAATGCCACCGAATCCGGCGCGGCAGCGACGCCGCGACGCCCAGCGCTAATCGAAATGCGGTGAGATGGCACTGATCAGGCCGTTGAGCCCGCTGCCGACGGAGGCTGCCGCGAGCGCCATGGCGACGCTGATGAGCGAGCCGATGAGGGCATATTCGAGAGCCGTGGCACCCGAGCAGTCATGAAGAAAGCGCGCAAGCGCGACCCGCATGGTGTCACCGTCCGAAGGTCCCGGGCCGCGCCAGCGGCGCTCTTCGGCCTCGGGGATTGACGCGCGGCCCTGGGGCCGCGCGTGTTCGTGTAGCTCGCACGACGTCGCAGCGCGAGCCCAGCGGGCTCACTGTGCGGTGAGCTTGCCGGCGATCGTGGTGAACGTCGTGTTCAGCTTGGTGCCGAGGGTGGTGGCGCCGGCGATGATGGCAACGCCGATCAGGGTGGCAATAAGGCCATACTCGATGGCGGTCGCGCCGGACTCATCCTTGGCGAAACGGGAAATCAACGTGTTCATGAGGGACTCCTCACTCCGGGTTTCTTTGTGTCGGCTCAGCCCGGCATTGGCCGGCGGCGTGGCCAGGTCCGCAATGTAGAACCGAAACCCTGCAAGCGAGTTAATAATCACGTGGCTTATAACGGGGTTTTATAACTAATAGGTAAGCATAAGATTTGGTTTATGGGAACAATTGCTTGCTTTTCGCCGAAAATTCCCCGGGGACCTTGTGGTTTACAAGTTCTTACGCGTTTTTTGATAGCGAACCGTTCACCATCGACGCAGAAAGCGTTTGCGGCCCTGCCCGACGGCGGATCATGGTCTCCTCGGCACTGGGGGCCAGCCTTAAACCTTCGTTCACCATATAGGACGTAGGTTGGCTGAAGCGCGTTTCCCGCGGAGGTCCCATGCTTGCGTTCCCCTTCACAGCAGCGCCAATCACGCGAATTGCCGCTCTGACCTTCGCCGGACTGGCGAGCCTTGCGGCCACCGCTGCAGCCGCTGAGCCGATTTCGGTCATCGTCGACCGCGCCAAGGTGTTGCACATCTCGCAGCCGGCAGACGTGGTCATCATCGGCAATCCGGCGATCGCCGACGCGACCATCCAGGACAGCCAGACGCTGATCATCACCGGACGCAGCTACGGCACCACCAATCTGATCGTGCTCGACAAGCAGGGCCAATCGATCGCCGACAACGTGATCACGGTGGAGCCGTCCAACGACAAGGTGGTGACGGTCTACCGGCGCGATTCCCGCCAGACGCTGTCATGCACGCCGGAATGCTCGCCGATCCTGTCGCTCGGCGACACGCCGAACGTGTTCGAATCGGCCAATGCGCAGATTCAGGCGGTGCGCACGCTGGCCAACTCCGCGGCGAAGGACTAGCGCCGGCAGCCTCCGGCGCGAACGGTTAACGAAAGCCTGCTGCAGCTTCTCAGTTTTTCTGCAAGGCCCGCAACCGTTTCTCAATCGTTACCGGCTACAAGTCTGCCTCAAGGACGCAGGCCCCTTGTGCACCGTCCGCTCCGGCGGGGTCGCTTGTTCATGGCATCACTCTTCGCAAGAACGATCGCATTAGCCCGGCGGGGAACCCGCGGGCTCGGGCGCTTTCGCGACGACCAGGACGGCGCCACCGTGGTCGAGTTCGCCCTGGTCGCACTGCCCTTCTTCGCGCTCATGTTCGCCATCATCGAGACGGCGCTGCTGTTCTTCGCCGACCAGACGCTCGACACCGCCGTTTCGAGCGCCGCGCGCCTGATCCGCACCGGACAGGCGCAGGAACAGGGCATGAGCGCCTCCGCCTTCAAGAGTGTCATCTGCAGCAAGATGGTGGGGCTGCTCGACTGCTCGGGCGGCCTCAAGGTCGACGTGAGCAAATATACCAACTTCGATTCGATCGACCTCGGCACCCCGGTCGACAGCAACGGCAACCTCGACGTGACCGAGAACTACAATACCGGCCATGGCGGCGACATCGTGGTGGTGCGCGCCTATTACGAATGGCCGGTGATCGTCGGCATGCTCGGTAGCAATCTGGCCGACATGCCGGATGGCAGCCACCTGCTGGTCGCCACGGCGGCCTTCCGCAACGAGCCCTTCTCATGGTGAGAAACGAGACGCCCTGGCGCCGCCTGATCCGCCGCCTGCCCTTCGTCAGGCTCGTCGTTGACCGCTCGGGTGTCTCGGCAGTCGAGTTCGCGCTCATCCTGCCACTGATGCTGGCACTCTATATCGGCGGCATCCAGGTCAGCGAAGCGCTCAGCATCAACCGCAAGGTGTCGCATGTCACCAGCACGCTGGCCGACCTGGTGACCCAGTCGAAGTCGCTGACCAATTCCGACATCTCCAACATCTTCGACGCCTCGTCGTCGGTGATGGCGCCCTATTCGGTGACCTCGCTGCAGATCACGGTTTCGGAGATCTATATCGACAAGGACGGCAAGGCGACCGTGCAGTGGAGCGACGCGCGCAACGCGACGGCGCCAGCCAAGGGTTCGACGGTGACGCTGCCCGCGGCGGTGGCGGTGGCCGATTCCTATGTGGTCCTCGCGGTGGCACACTACCCCTACACGCCGTCGATCGGCTATGTGCTGACCGGGTCCTTCGACCTGAGCAGCACCTACTACCTCAAGCCGCGCCTCAGCGACTCCATCAAGCGCACGGCAAGCTAGACCCCTTTTCAGCCAGACAGCCCGGCGCCCTTTCGCGCTCAGCCGCCGCCGATGGTATCGGCGGCGACCAGCCCGTCGATCACCGAATAGTCAGCGGCGGTTGCCGGGACGAAGCCGCCGCCGCCGATGCTGGAGGCGTCGACCGCGTCGAGCGCGGCGGGCGCCTCCTGGGCCATCGCCATGAGGGCGGAGGCGATCAGGTTCTTCGCCTCCTCCGGCAGGTCGCGGCGCACGACATGCGGCCCGAAGGGGATGAGCGGCGATTGCCACACGATCTTCAGGTGGTCCATCGACAGCGCCCCTGCCCGCACCATGCGGGTGAAGACGCCGAAGCTGTAGCCGGAGGCGGCATCGCCGGCGAGGCTCGACCAGCCGGAGGCAAGGTCGGCTTCATCGGTGAACAGCATGGTGACGGCCTGTTCCGGATTGGCGGCGGTGCCGACGGAGGCGAAATAGGTCTTGGGGTCGATGCCCTTATCGGCGAGCGCCTTAAGCGGCACCAGGCGGCCGGCGACCGAATCGGTTCCGGTCAGCACCAGGCGCTTGCCGCGGGCCTCGTCTAGGCTCGCGATGGCGCTGCTGGCATGGGCGACCAGTACCGAATGGAAGCCGTGCGAGCCGTCGAAGGCGGCGGGCAGGGCGATCGGCTCGACGCAGGCGCACAGCGCCGCGGCGGTGGCATAGCTCGATGCGCTGTGGATGGCGTACTGGACCCGCGCCGAGGCCTGGGCGTCGATGAGCGCGTCATAGTCGGCGGTGGCGACAATCTCGACCGGCAGGCCGAGGCGATCCTGCAGATAGGCACGGAACGGTTCCAGCCGGGCGATGTCGTAGGCGGCACCGTGCGGCGCCACCGTGCCGACACGCAGGACCTTGAGATCGTCGCGCCAGCCGGCACACACCGGCGCCGTCGCCATCGCGGCAAGCGCCAGGGCGACCACCGCCGCCCGCAAGATCCACCGCATCCTCGCCATCGCCTGCCTCATGCACGGCCCCGGCCCCATCCTGCCCGATCGGGCGGCAGGCGGAAAGGCTGGCGTTGCAGGCGCGGCTAGCCGCGCGAGAAGGCGTAGACCGTCGCCTGGTGATAGGTCTCGCCGGGTCTGAGGATCGAGCTCGGGAAACCGGGGTGATTGGGCGCGTCGGGGAAGACCTGCGGCTCGAAGCAGCAGCCGCCGTTGACCAGATAGGTGCGCCCCCCAAGGCCGGGGACCGGAACCACCATCATGTAGCCGTCGTAGAACTGCAGCCCGGGCTCGGTCGAGGCGATGTCGAGGGCGATGCCATTCTTGAGCGACTGGAGCCGCGCATGCGGACGCGGGGTTTCCGCGCGGGCGCGATCGATGACGAAGTTCTTGTCGAAGGCCACCCGCTCGCCGCTGCGCATCTGGCGGATGGGGCGCTGGGCGCGGAAATCGAAGACCGAGCCGGCGACGGCAACGATCTCGCCGGTGGGGATGTCGTAGGCATCGGTCGGCGTATAGGCATCGGCGATGATGCGCACCTGATGATCGAGGATGGTCGGCGAATTGTCGAGGTTGAAATAGGAGTGCTGGGCGAGGTTGACCAGCGTCGGCGCGTCGGTGGTCGCCCGTATGTCCATGCGCAGCGTCGCCGGCGCCTCGACGGTGTAGGTGAGTTCGACCGCGACCGTGCCGGGATAGCCTTCCTCGCCGTGCGGGCTGTCGAGGCCGAGCTTAACGCTGTCGGCCGCGTGATCGAGCAGCCGCCAGGCGCGCTTGCCGAAACCGCGGAACCCGCCATGCAAATGCGTGCGGCCCTTCTCGTTCAGCGTCACCTGATAGGGGTGGCCGTCGATCGAGAAACGCCCGCGGCCGATGCGGTTGGCCGAACGGCCGACGACGGCGCCGAAAAAGGGCGAATGCTCGAGATAGTCGTCAAGCTGGTCGAAGCCGAGCACCAGCGGATGGTCGATGCCGGCCAGCCGCATGTCGCGGATCACGGCGCCGAGGGTGATGACGCGGACGCTCAGTTCTCCTGCGGCGATCGCAACCTCGCGAATCTCCTCGCCGTCCGGTGTCATTCCGAAAACATAGGCTGCCATTGTCCAATCCGCTCCCCGTCTTGCGGCGCGCATCATAGCCAATCATCAGATGATTAGCGACATGTCAGACTATACAATTCGCCATGCCGAAGGATACGCACTCTTAGCGGGACGCGCACCGACGCGGCCGACCGACTGGTTGTAGCGGCCGGTGACGAGGGGGTTCGCGCACGAAGCGACGACGTCGAACGGCTCACGCATCGCCCGAGCGCCGAGCCAGCCAAGCTCCGCCGGCTATCGTGCCGGCTATTGCGAGAGGACGAGCTGGCCGCCGGCGATCTCGAATTTCGACAGGCGGGAGAGGAAGCTCATGCCGAGAAGATCGACCGGCAGGGCCGTGCCGGGGACGACCACGGCAGAGACATCGTGGAGGGTGACGCTGCCCAGGCGGATTTCATCAAGGGTCACGCGCGCCGCCATGACGACGCCGTTGGCCGTCGACAGCGCATCGCGATAGGCGCTCATCGGCGGATGGAGCCCGAGGCGGCGCGCGGTCACATCGGTGAGGGCGACCATGGTGGCGCCGGTGTCGATCATGACCTCGACCTGGCGGCCGTTGATGGCGGCCCGGGCCATGAAATGGCCGGCGCCGTTGGCGCTGAGCGCCACCTGGCGGGAGGCGCCGCGGTCGCGGAGGTCGGGCGCGGCCGGCAGTTGCTGCATCGCCGAGGCCGACGGCCCGCTGGCGGCGCCCCGGTGGAGAACGGCCGAGAGCAGCCCCGGCGCCAGAGCGGGCGCCGAGACGGCAACGACCGACAGGACTGCGGCGAAGGTGACGAGACGAGCCAACACTGTGGGGCGCAGGGGTTCCGTTGCGATCTGGATCGATCGATGATGACGCCCAACGCTTAACAAAGCGCCCGCGGGTGCGGCGCGTTCTTCGCCAGATTTGACGAAAATGGCCACGAAATGCGCGGCGGCGTGGAGCAGCAACCGCGATCCTTCGCGACCCGCCTGCGGCGGGCACCTCAGGATGAGGCCGCCACCGCAGGGATCAGGACGAGGCTCCGTTCCTACAGCCAGCCGCCGTCAAAGACGAAGGTCTGGTTGGTCGCCGCGGAGCTTTCGTCGGAGGCGAAGAAGAGCACGGCGCGGGCGATGTCGTCACCCTTCAACTGGCGCTGCAGGCATTGGTCCTGCATGAGCTTGGCGAGCGATTCCGGTGTCGCCCACAGCTTGAGCTGGCGCGGGGTCAGAATCCAGCCGGGGGAGACGTGGTTGATGCGCACATTGTACTTGCCGAGCTTGCGGGCCAGGCCGCGCGTCAGTCCGAGAACGCCCGCCTTGGCGGTGGTGTAGACCGGCAGGTCGCCGTGGGCGATCATCCAGGAATTGGAACCGATATTCACGATCGACCCGTTCCTGGCCTTCTTCATGTCGGGCGCCACGGCCTGGATGGTGAAGAACTGATGTTTCAGATTTACCGCGATGCGGTCGTCGAAATATTCCGGCGTGACCTCTTCGAGCGTGTGGCGCTCGTCATGGGCGGCGTTGTTGACCAGGATGGTGATCGGCCCGAAGACCTTGCGGACATTGGCGATGGCCTTGCGCAAGGCCGCGATGTCGGTGAGGTCGCAAAGCTCGAAGTGGACCTTCTGGCGCTTGCGCTTGAGCCGCGCGACCAGAGCTTTCGACGGCTTCTCCTGGATGTCGATGAAGGCGACCTTCGAGCCCTGGGCGGCGAAATGCTCGACGATCGATTCGCCAATGCCCGAGCCGCCGCCCGTGACCAGGACGGTGCGGCCCTTGAGGCTCGGATAGATGGCGCCGTACTTCATTGATGTTCCCCCCAGGGATGCGTTTGTCGCCTGCGCGCCTACCCTTTCCACGCCGGATGGCGCCCGATCAAGAGACCGGCAGGGGAAAATCGCCGGCGCCGGCAACGGGCACTGCCCGATGGCCTCTTGCGGAGGCCATGCTAAAAAAGAACAAATCCATGTCGAAAGTGCGTGTGGCCGTTCGTCGTCACTTTGGTGACGACCAGACCGTCAACACAGGGGAGGGAGCCGGACATGGCAGGAAAAGTGTTGATTCTGCTTGGAACGAAGAAGGGCGTCTTCATCGCGGAAAGCGACGAGGGACGGCGCTCGTGGGCGCTGAGAGGGCCGTTCTGCGAGACCTGGCCGATGAACCACGTGGTCGGCGACGAGGCGACCGGCACCATCTATGGCGCCGGCGGCAATGCCTGGTTCGGTCCGGCGGTGTGGAAATCGACCGATCTCGGCGCCACCTGGAGCCATTCCAGCGCGGGGCTGGCCTATGCCGAAGGCGAGGAGCCGATCGTCTCGGGATGGAGCCTGGGGCTCGCCAACGGCTTCGTCTATGCCGGCGTGCAGCCGGCCGGGCTGTTCCTCTCCGGCGACGCCGGGGAGACCTGGGAGCAGGTCAAGGGCCTCAGAGACCATCCGACACGGCCGAACTGGAACCCGGGCGGCGCCGGGCTGATCCTGCATTCGCTGGTGATCGACCCGGACAATCACGATCGCATGTGGGTGGGCATCTCGGCGGCCGGCGTCTTCCATTCGGCTGATGGTGGCAAGACATGGGAGCCGCGCAACAAGGGCACCCGCGCCGATTTCATGCCGGAGGACCAGCGCTATCCCGAATTCGGCCAGTGCGTGCACTGCGTCGTCAAGGCGCCGGCATCAAGCGACCGGCTCTACCAGCAGAACCATTGCGGCATGTATCGCAGCGACGATGCGGGCGTGAGCTGGCAGAGCATCGAGGCGGGCCTGCCCTCCACCTTCGGCTTTCCGGCGGCGGCGCATCCGCGCGATCCAGAGACCCTGTTCCTGCTGCCGCTCAACGGCGACATCCGTGGCCGCTATGTGCCGGACGCCAAGGCGGCGGTATGGCGGACGCGCGACGGCGGCGCCACATGGCAGGACCTGCGCGCCGGCCTGCCGCAGGAGAACGCCTTTTTCGGCGTGCTGCGCCAGGCGATGGCGACCGACCGGCTCGACCCGGCGGGCGTCTATTTCGGCACCTCCTCGGGCGAGCTCTATGTCAGCGCCGACGAGGGCGAGAGCTGGACGGCGGTGGCCGAGCATCTGCCGACCATCCTCTCGGTCGAGACGATGGTGGTGGAGTAGGCGCGATGGATGCGCCGAACGCCAATGCGGCGACCGAGGGCGCCACGACCAGCGTGACGGTGACGCTGGCCGGGGCGCTGACCTATCTGTTTCCCGGCGTGCCGCGGCGGCTGACCGTCGCGGCGGGCAGCGTGGGCGAGATGGTCGAGGCGCTCGATCGGGACTGGCCGGGCATGGGTGATCGCATCATCGATTCGACCCCGGCCATCCGCCGCCACATGAACGTCTTCGTCGACGGGCAACGGGCGGCGCTCGACACACCGCTCAAGGACGGCGCGCAAGTCTTCGTGCTGACCGCGATCAGCGGCGGGTGAGGCGGTGCTCTCCCAGGCGGAGATTTGACCCCATGGCGAAGCTCGTCTTTGGAATGATGCAGTCCCTGGACGGCTATGTCGACCATACGGAATTTGCACCCGGCCCGGTGCTCTTCCGTCACTTCATCGAGGCAGTGGGCGGCCTGACGGGCAGCCTCTACGGTCGGCGCATCTACGAGGTGATGCGCTATTGGGACGACGACCGCCCCGAGTGGGACGCGGCTGAACGCGACTTCGCGGTGGCGTGGCGGAACCAGCCGAAATGGGTGGTGTCGCGCTCGCTGAAGTCGGTCGGCCCCAATGCCAGCCTTGTGGAGGACGACCTCGAGGCGGCGGTGCGCAGACTGAAGGCCGAGCACGCCGGGGAGATCGACGTCGCCGGGCCTGACCTGGCGCGGAGCCTGACCGACCTTGGCCTCATTGACGAATATCGGCTCTACCTTTGCCCCGTCGTGGTGGGTCGCGGAAAGCCGTTCTTCGCCGGCCCGCGGCCGCCGCTCCACTTCATGGCCAGCGATCGGATCGGCGAGGACGTGATCCGGCTGACCTACGTTCCGGCCTGATTCAGCGAGCCGCCCGACAGCGCGGTGTGAAGCTGTCGCGTCAGTCGCGGCGCAGGAAGCTCATGCGCAACAGGCAGATGCTGCCGATGCGGAAGGCCATCGCCGAGACCTTGAGGTAGCGCTGGAAGCGGGCCACGCCTTCCTCGCCGACGAGCGCGACCGCCTCGGCGTGGCGTTCGGTCAGCGTGCGCTGCCAGATACGCAGCGTGCGCTCGTAGTGGTCGCGGTCATTGCGTAGCGCCAGCAGTTCGAAGGCGTCTTCGGCGGCAGCCAACGGCTCCCAGATGCGCGGTAGTTCCGACTCCGGAAAGATCTCGGAGGCAATGAAGGACGGCACGGTGTCGATGCTGTCGACAAAAGCGATGGTCTGCAACGACAGGCGGCCACCCGGCTTCAAATGCGACCGGCACCAGGTGAAGAAGGCGCGATAGGCGGCAAGCTTCGCCTCCGGCGCCATGCCGGGATGGGCGAAATGCTCGAAGGCGCCGATCGAGACGATGGCGTCGTAGGGCGCATCGGGCTGGTGGTCGCGCCAGTTCTCTTCGCGGACCTCGACATTGGGCAGGCGCAGGGCGCGGATCCACTCCGCCTGTGCCGTGCTGAGCGTGAGGCCGACGGCGCTGCCGGCACCGGCCCGGCCGGTCAGGCGGCGGAGCATGGCGCCCCAGCCGCAGCCGACGTCGAGCACGCGATCGCCGGGGGTGACGCCGGCGGCAGCAATATGATGGTCGAGCTTGCGGTTCTGCGCCGCGACGAGATCGTCGCCCTCGCCAAAAAGCGCGGCGGAATAGACCAGATCGTCGCCGAGCCACAGGCAGAAGAACTCGGTGGGGGTGTCGTAGTGCGCCCGGATCGCCTCCGCAGAGGCGCCGACGGCGCCGTCGGTTGTCGTTTCCGGTGGCATGAGCACTCCACCTCGATCCGCGGCTCAAGCCCGGTCTATGCCACCACAACCGGGCGCTGTCGAATTGGGGGCTTGCCTCCTTCATCCCGTAGGGACGGCAGCCGGCGTCGCCGGCTGACCTGCGGTCCTGCCTGACAAGCGGCAGGCACCATCATCCGGTCCGTCTCACGGGCTGCGTTGCCCCAGGCGTGGCTCCGTCCCGGCCAGCATCCGCCGAATGTTGGCACGATGGCGCGCAATCACGTAGATGCCACCGGCAATCACCAGTAACCGATAGGGCAACGGTTGCGCCAAGGCGCAAATGAGTGCGACCGCCGCGAGCGCCGCCAGCATCGAACTCAGGGAAACAATCCGAACGATAGCCAGCACCACGCCGAACACGGCCGCGGCGCCCAGACCGACTGGCCAGGAAATCGCAAGCAGCACGCCGAGCCCGGTCGCAGCGGATTTGCCACCGGCGAAATTCAGCCAAATCGAACGGCTATGCCCGAACAACACGGCAAGCCCGGCCAGGCACACAGCCCAAGGCACCCAGGCTTGTCGATCAAGCACGGTCGGTAGCGTGACGGACGGCAACGCAACAAACCAGGAATAGAACCAGCCAGCAAATGCGATCGCTGCCGCGCCCTTCAGGATGTCCAGCAGAAGGACGACCAGAGCCGGCCATGCCCCGAGGGTCCGCAACACGTTGGTTGCCCCGGTGGACCGAGAGCCGTGTTCCCGGAGATCGATGCCCTTGAGCAACTTGCCCGCCAGATAGCCGGTGGGCGTAGAGCCGACGAGATACGCGATCGCCAGTCCGGCCACACCTGCTATCCACAAGACCATGGGGCTCGACCGACCGCTGTTCCGGCGGAAGGCCTCACTTCGTCCCGTACAACCGGTCGCCGGCGTCGCCGAGGCCCGGCACGATGTAGCCGTGGTCGTTGAGATATTCGTCGATGGCCGCGGTGTAGATGGGGATGCCGGGCTGGGCCTTCTGGAAGCGGGCGATGCCCTCGGGCGCGGCGAGCAGGCAGACGAAGCGGATGTCCTTCGCCCCGCGCGCCTTCAGCCGATCGATCGCGGCCGAGGCCGAATGGGAGGTGGCGAGCATCGGGTCGACGACGATGGTCAGCCGCTCGGCGATGTCCTCCGGCGCCTTGAAGTAGTACTCCACCGCCTCCAGCGTGTCGGGCTTGCGGTAGATGCCGATATGGGCGACGCGGGCCGAGGGCACCAGGTCGAGCATGCCTTCGAGCAGGCCGTTGCCGGCCCGAAGAATCGAGGCGAAGACCGGCTTCTTGCCCTCCAGGATCGGGGCCTTCATCTCGGCCAGCGGCGTCTCGATGATCTTGGTGGTGAGCGGCAGGTCGCGCGTCACCTCGTAGGTCAGGAGCAGCGCGATCTCGCGCAGCAACTGGCGGAAGCTCGCCGTCGGCGTGGTCTTGTCGCGCATCAGCGTCAGTTTGTGCTGCACGAGGGGGTGGTTGACGATGATGACACCTTCCATGGCGGAAATTCCTTCTCGCGTGCGGCCGCTGACAGCCCCTGTCTTAGCTCCGCAGCGCCGCCACCGGCAACGAAACGGCAGCCATCCACCGGTTTTCCCCCATTGAATTGGCCTTCTATTGCGCTTACCCCTGCCGGATGACCAAACGCGCTTTCCTGCTGGTGATGGATTCCTTCGGGATCGGCGGCGCCGAGGACGCTAGCGCCTTCGGCGATCAAGGGTCCGACACGCTCGGCCACATCGCCGCGGCCTGTGCCGAGGGACGTGGCGACCGGGAGGGCCTGCGCTCCGGGCCGCTGAAACTCCCTAACCTGACGCGGCTGGGCTTGAGCGCCGCGGCGCAGGCGTCGACCGGCGCCCCGCCGCCGGGGCTTGAAGGGACGCCGGGTCCCGAGGCGATCCATGGCTATGGCGTGGAAAGCTCGACCGGCAAGGACACGCCCTCGGGCCACTGGGAGATCGCCGGCGTGCCGGTCTCCTTCGCCTGGACCTATTTTCCGGAGACGATCCCGGCCTTCCCGCCGACGCTGACCGACGCCCTCGTCGCGCAGGCGAAACTCCCCGGCATCCTCGGCAACAAGCACGCCTCGGGCATGCCGATCCTGCAGGAACTGGGCGAGGAGCATATCAAGACGGGCAAGCCGATCTGCTACACGTCGGCCAACTCGGTCTTCCAGATCGCGGCGCACGAGAGCCATTTCGGTCTCGAACGGCTCTACGAGGTCTGCGCGGTCGCGCGGCGGCTGTGCGACCGGCTGAATATCGGCCGGGTGATCGCGCGGCCCTTCGTTGGCGAGACGGCGGAAACATTCAAGCGCACCGCCAACCGGCGCGACTATGCGGTGCCGCCGCCGGAGCCGACGCTGCTCGATCGCCTCGAAGAGGCCGGACGGCAGGTGCTCACGGTCGGCAAGATCGGCGACATCTTCGCCCATCGCGGCACCGGCACCATCCTGAAAGCACCCGACGACATGGCTCTGGTCGACCGCACGCTGGAGGCGGCATCACTGGCCGGCGACGGCGCCTTCGTGTTCGCCAACTATGTCGATTTCGACACGCTCTACGGCCATCGCCGCGAAGTCGCCGGCTATGCGGCGGCGCTCGAAGCCTTCGACGCGCGGGTGCCGGAGCTGCTCTCGGTGATGCGGCAAGGCGACCTGATGCTCTTCGTCGCCGACCACGGCAACGACCCGACCTGGATCGGCACCGACCATACGCGCGAGCATGTGCCGATCGTCGGATTGCGCCACGGGCAGAAGGGCAAGGATATCGGCCGGCGGGCGTTCGCCGATATCGGCGAGACGATTGCCGCGCATCTCGGCCTCGAGCCGGGGAAACACGGGACCAGTTTTCTCTAGCGGCGCTTCGAATCCCAGTAGGCGAAGGCGTCCTTCACCGGGCCTTTGGCGCGGCGTCCGTCCACCGGCTTGTCGTCGGGCTGGGCACGCCTGTCCTCGCCGCGCCGCTCGACGACCGGCGCAGTCTCCAGCCGCCTGTCGATGGCGGCGAGAAATGCCTCAAGGGCCTCGTCGTGCTCGCGTGCCATGCGAACCTCCCGATGGCTGTTGCCGCCGGGAACATAGCGCAGCGGTGGCCCGGCCGAAGGGCTTCCCTTGAATCAAGCTTAATGTCTGGGTACCGGCGTTGACCGAAGTGTTTCCGCCGTTTTAGGGCCCGATGCGCTGGTAGACGGTCGGGGCCGCCGCCGGCGCCTCCTCGCCCAGCGCATAGGCCCGCCTCAGCACCGCCTCGGCCTGCATGGCGGACGCCTCGTCGCGGGCATGGACCAGGGCCAGCGGCGCGTCCGGGCCAACCTCGGCGCCGAGGCCGGCAAGCCGGGTGAGGCCGACCGAATGGTCGACCGAATCCTCAGGCCTCGTGCGGCCGCCGCCGAGCGACAGCACGGCAACGCCGACGGCGCGGGTGTCGATCTCCGTGACCACGCCGGCGCGCTCCGCGATGACCGGACGGACGACGGGCGCCGCCTTCAGGTATTTCTCCGGTTTCTCCATGAAGTCCGACGGGCCGCCGAGGGCGGTGACCATGCGCCCGAAAATCTCCGCGGCGCGGCCCGAGGAGAAGGCAGCCTCGATCCTGGCGCGACCGTCGGCGTCATCGCTGGCAAGGCCACCCAGTGTGAGCAGTTCGCCGCCCAGCGCCAAGGTTACGTCGTAGAGGCGGCGATCTGCCTTGCCTTTCAGGAAATCGACCGCGTTCGTCACCTCGACCGCATTGCCGGCGGCCGAAGCCAACGGCTGGTTCATGTCGGTGATGAGCGCGCTTGCCTTGAGGCCGGCGCCATTGGCGACGCTCACCAGGCTTTCGGCGAGCCCCTGGGCATCCTCCCGCTTCTGCATGAAGGCGCCGTTGCCGGTCTTCACGTCGAGGACGACGCCGCTACGGACCGCGGCAAGCTTCTTGGAGAGGATCGAAGCGGTGATCAGCGGGATCGATTCAACCGTCGCGGTGACGTCGCGGATGGCATAGAGGCGCCTGTCGGCCGGCGCCAGGTCGAGAGTCTGGCCGATGATCGCGCAACCGACCTCGGCGACGACCTTGCTAAACAAAGCGAGGTCCGGCTGGCTGTGGTAGCCGGGGATGGAATCGAGCTTGTCGAGCGTGCCGCCGGTGTGCCCCAACCCGCGGCCGGAGACCATCGGCACGCAGGCGCCGCAGGCGGCGAGTGCCGGCGACAGCATCAGCGAGACGTTGTCGCCGACGCCGCCCGTCGAATGCTTGTCGAGCGCCGGTCCGGGCAGATCGGACCAATCGAGCACCGTGCCGGAATCGCGCATGGCGATGGTCAGCGCCACCGCCTCATCGCGGGTCATCCCGCGGAAGAAGACCGCCATGGCGAATGCGGCGACCTGACCGTCACTGATGGTGCGATCGGTCAGCCCCTTGACCATGAAGGCGATCTCTTGCGCCGACAGCGCCTCGCCGTCGCGCTTCCTGCGAATGATTTCCTGTGGAAGATAGTTGGCCATATCGTCTCACCTGCCTTCCATGTCGAAAGCCGAAGGCAGCAGATCGCGCATGGTGAAGGTCCGGCCTTCGCCGGAGGGGTCGATGACGTCGATCGGCGTGTCGGGACCGGCGAACTCCGCCAGGCGCTGGCGACAGCCGCCGCAGGGCGTCGTCAGCCGTCCCTCGATGCGCTCGGCGACCACCGAAACGGCGACGATGCGCCGCGCCGCTGCCGCTCCGCCGGCCGCAATCATCTGGGAGATGGCCGAGGTCTCGGCACACCAGCCTTCCGGATAGGAGGCGTTTTCCACATTGGCGCCGGCGTGGACGGTGCCAGCCTCGGTGCGCAGCGCAGCGCCGACATGGAAGCGGGAATAGGGCGCGTGGGCGCGGTCGCGCACGGCGCGGGCGGCGGCAAACAGCTCCTTGTCCATCGGCTGGCCTCCTTCGCCTGCCTAAACCGGTTTGGATGTAGGTTTTCTACCGCCTTTGCCACGGTGCGTCACGTCACTGGACCGTCTTGGCGCGGGCAGATGAAAATGCGAGAGTTGCCCCAAGCCCTTGCTGGGAAGGGGTCCGGTATCGAGCCGGCGGCCCGGAGGGAAGCGGCGTTTTCTCGCCGAACTGGCTTTAGTCAAGCTGAAGGAGGGTCACTTGAACCGCAGGATCGTTACCACCAGCCTTGCCGCTCTCGCCACCGTCGCGTGGATGGGTGCCATGAGCGCGCCGGCCTTTGCATTTCTCGCCTGCGCCGTCACCGATACGGGCGGCGTCGACGACAAGGGCTTCAATCAGTACACCTGGCAGGGCGTCCAGGACGCCGCCAAGGAAGGCGGCTTCGAGACCAAGCTGCTCGAGTCCAAGGCCGAGACCGACTACGTGCCCAACCTGCAGTCGTTCGTGCAGGCCAAGTGCGACGTGATCGTCACCGTCGGCTTCCTGCTCGGCGATGCCACCAAGGCGTCGGCCGAGGCCAATCCGAACATCAAATACACCATCGTCGACTACGCCTATGACCCGACGATCCCGAACGTGCTCGGCCAGGTCTATGCGACCAACCAGGCGGCGTTCCTCGCCGGCTACCTCGCCGCCGGCATGACCAAGACCGGCGTGCTCGGCACCTTCGGCGGCATCAATATCGGCGGGCCGGTGACCGACTTCATGGACGGCTTCGTGTGGGGCGCCGACTACTACAACAAGGTGAAGGGCACCAAGGTGAAGGTGCTCGGCTGGGATCCGGCCAAGAAGGACGGCGTGTTCGTCGGTGACTTCAACTCGATCGACAAGGGCAAGGACATCGCCAAGAGCATGGTCGACGAAGGCGCCGACATCATCCTGCCGGTGGCCGGCAAGGTCGGCCAGGGCCCGGCAGCGCTCGCCCAGGAGATCGGCACCGACAAGCTGAAGATCATCGGCGTCGATACCGATCAGTACGCCACCGATCCGGACCACAAGGGCGTGTTCCTGTCGTCGGTGCTGAAGAAGGTTGACTCGACCACCAAGGAAGCCGTCACCGAGGCCTTCAAGGGCACCTTCAAGGGCGGCGTCATCGTCGGCGACCTGAAGGGCGGCGGCGTCGATCTGGCTCCGTTCCACGACTTCGATTCGGCGGTTCCGGCCGAACTGAAGGACGAGCTCGCCAAGATCAAGGCCGGCATCGTCGACGGTTCGATCAAGGTCGGCGGCATGTAGGCGAAAGCCCTGCCGTACTGTCACCACTGCCCGCCGCGCCCGAGCAAGGACGCGGCGGGTGCACAAGCAAGTCAGTGGCCTGTGGGCGCGCCGGACCACTGAGATGCGGGGGTGCTGAAGCTTGGACATCGAACTACGCGGCATCACCAAGCGCTTCGGTGATCTGGTCGCCAACGACTCCATCAACCTTTCCATCCGCGCCGGCGAGGTGCTTGGCCTGCTTGGCGAAAACGGCGCCGGCAAGACGACCCTGATGAACGTGCTCTCCGGCCTCTACCGGCCGGACGAGGGCGAAATCCTCATCGACGGCACGCCCACACGCTTCAACGGCGCCGGCGACGCCATCCGTGCGGGCATCGGCATGGTGCATCAGCATTTCATGCTGGTGCCGGTGTTCTCCGTCGCGGAAAACGTCGTGCTCGGCGTCGAGCCGGTGGGCGCCTTCGACCGCCTCGACATCGCCAAGGCGCGCGCGCAGGTGACCCGGATCAGCGCCCAGCACGGGCTCAATGTCGACCCCAACGCCATCATCGAGGAGATCCCGGTCGGCATCCAACAGCGCGTCGAGATCATCAAGGTGCTGTTCCGCTCCGCCAGCGTGCTCATCTTCGACGAGCCAACGGCGGTGCTCACCCCGCAGGAAGTGACGGAATTCTTCGGCATCGTGCGGTCGCTGCGCGACGCCGGCAAGGCGCTGGTGTTCATCACCCACAAGCTGCACGAGGTAATCGAGGTCGCCGATCGCATCAACGTGCTGCGTGGCGGCAAGGTGGTCGGCGAAAGCGACCCGAAGACGGCGACCGAGGCGGAGCTGGCCGAGATGATGGTCGGCCGCGCCGTCACCTTCGCAGTGGACAAGCAGCCGGCCAAGCCCGGCCGTGCCTTGCTCGAGGTGTCCGGGCTCACCGCCATGAACGAGCGCCAGGAGCTCGCCATCGACGGCATCGACCTGACGGTCCGCGCGGGCGAGGTGGTCGGCATCGCCGGTGTGCAGGGCAACGGCCAGACCGAGCTGGTCGAGGCGCTGACCGGCCTCAGGATGCCGATGCGCGGCACGGTCACGTTTCTCGGCAAGGACATCACCCGCGCTTCGGCGCGCCAGCGCCACCAGGCCGGCATTTCCCATGTGCCCGAGGACCGGCAGCGCGACGGCATGATCGGCGAGTTCGACATCGCCGAGAACATGGTGCTCGACAGCTACTATGCCGCACCCTACTCGCATGGCGTCGCCATGGACTGGACCGCGGTGCACAAAGTGTGCGTCAAGAACGTCATCGATTTCGACGTGCGCACGCCGTCGATCTACAGCCTCGCCGACCACCTCTCGGGCGGCAACCAGCAGAAGCTGGTGGTGGCGCGCGAACTGTCGCGCGACGTCAAGCTGATGATCGCCTCGCAGCCGACGCGCGGCCTCGACGTCGGCTCGATCGAATATATCCACGGGCGCATCATCGAGGCGCGCGACAAGGGCGTCGGCGTGCTGATCGTGTCGACCGAGCTCGACGAAATCATGGCGCTCTCCGACCGTATCCTGGTGATGTTCCGCGGCCGGGTGGTCGCCGAATTCCCGGCGGCGGAGGCGGACATCGCCCAGATCGGCCTGGCCATGGCCGGCGCGAGGGTGGCGGCATGAGCGACTATATGCGCCAGGAGACGCAGTCGGAGGAGGCGCTCAGGCGCGCCACGGCGGCGGGCTTCGACGTCGAGCAGCTCATCATCGTGCCGGTGCTGGCAGTCGTGGTGGCAATGGTGATCGGCGGCATCGTGATGCTGCTCACCGGCGTCAACTTCCCGACCGTCGGCAAGGCCTACGAAGCGCTATTCATGGGCTCGTTCGGCTCGCTCCAGGCGGTGTCGGAGACGCTGACGGCGGCCGCGCCGGTGACGCTTGCGGCGCTCGGCGTGGCCCTCGGCTTCCGCGCCGGCCTGTTCAACATCGGCGCCGAGGGCCAGATGATCGCCGGTGGCATGGCGGCGGTGGCGGTCGGCTTCTCCTTCGCCGGACTGCCGATCTACATCCACCTGCCGCTGGCGCTTCTCGCCGGCATCCTGGCCGGCGCCATCTGGGCGGCGATACCCGGCTGGCTGAAGGCGGCGACCGGGGCGCACGAAGTCATCACCACCATCATGCTCAATCTGAGCGCGCTGCAGCTTACCTACTATCTCCTGCGCAATCCGCCGATGCAGAAGCCCGGCCGCCACGATCCGGTCTCCGCCTCGGTGCTGCAAAGCGCGGAGTTGCCCAAGCTGCTCACCTGGCTCGACCCCAATCTCAGGCTCAATGCCGGCATCATCATCACCATCATCATGGTGATCGTGGTCTACTGGCTCTTGTTCCGCACGACGCTTGGCTTCGAGTTTCGCGCCAGCGGGCTCAACCCCCTGGCAGCGCGCTATGCCGGCATGCGCTCCGGCCTTATCATCGTCATCGTCATGGCGATCTCCGGCGGACTGGCAGGGCTGGCCGGCGCCAATCAGGTGCTCGGCGTGCTCGGCCGGGCGACACCCGGCTTCTCCGGCGGTGTCGGCTTCAACTCGATCGCCGTCGCCCTGCTCGGACGCTCGCACCCGGTGGGCGTGCTGCTCGCCGGCATATTGTTCGGCGCGCTCGATGCCGGCGGACGGCAGATGCAGGTGATGGCCGGCGTGCGCATCGACCTGATCGCCATCATCCAGGCGCTGATCATCGTCTTCGTGGCGGCGCCGCTGCTGATGAAATCGGCGTTCCCGTGGGCGTTCCGCAAACGCAAGACGGCGGGGACATAGGGCCATGGCTGTGACCGACACGGCGGTCAGTCGCGCCGACCTCGATATCGTCAAGCGTCGCCAGACACTGATCATCGGCTGGCTCCTGCTGGCGCTGGCGGTGTTCGTGGCGGCGGTCTTCGGTGCCGAATCCTCTGGCGATGCGACCTTCCGCCTGGCGCTGAGGGGCGACCTCTTCGCGCTCCCCAACCTGGTGGTGCCGGCATCGCCCTACAGCTATGTGGTGGCGGCGATCCTGGCCTTTCTCGGCGCCCGCCAGTTTGTGCGCGGCGCCGCCCGACGCTCCAGCCTGTTCCTCGGCATCGGCCTCTTTCTGGCGGTGACGACCTTCCTGGTGTGGGCGACGGCGGGCAAGGAGTTCAACCTCACCGGCATGCTGGAAGCGACCGTGGTGCGCGCCGTGCCGATCGCGCTCGGCGGGCTGGTCGGCACGCTGTCGGAGCGGGTCGCCGTGGTCAATATCGGCATCGAGGGCATGCTGCTTTCCGGCGCCTTCACCGGCGCCATCGTCGGCTCGCTCGCCGGCGGATGGATCGGGCTCATCGCGGCGATCCTCGTCGGCGGGCTGATGGGGCTGGCCCTCGGCGTGCTGGTCATCACCTACCGCGTCGACCAGATCATCGCCGGCGTGGCGGTGAACCTGTTTGCGCTCGGTCTCACCTCCTACGTCACCTCGCAGGTGCTGACCGTGCACCGCGAGCTCAACAACGCGCCGATCTTCCATGGCATCGACATTCCGTTCCTCGCCAACCTGCCGATCATCGGCCGCGTCTTCTTCCAGCAGAACATCTTCGTCTATGGCGCCGCCATCCTGATCGCAGGCGCAACCTATTATCTGTTCCACACGCGCTCCGGCCTGCGCGCCCGCGCCGTCGGCGAGCACCCGGAGGCCGCCGATACGCTCGGCATCAACGTCTATCGCGTGCGCTTCATCAACCTGACCATCGGCGGCATGGTGGCGGGCTTCGCCGGTGCCTGGTTCACGCTCGGCTCGGTCGGCCGCTTCGACATCAACATGACCAACGGGCGCGGCTTCATCGGCCTCGCCGCCATGATCTTCGGCCGCTGGCACCCGGTCGGCGCGCTGATGGCGGCGCTGGTCTTCGGCTTTGCCGATTCGCTGCAGCAGAAGCTGGCGATCCTGCAGACGCCGATCCCCTCCGAATTCCTGGCGATGGCGCCCTATATCGCCACCATCGTGCTGGTTGCCGGTATCGTCGGCAAGGCGCGGCCGCCGGCCGCCGACGGCAAGCCCTACATCAAGGAGTAGGCATGGCCGCGCTGGGACCTTCCGGCCTGCCGGCCATTGCGCTGATCGCGCACGACCAGAAGAAGGACGAGATGGTCGCCTTCGCCCGCGACAACATGGCGGTGCTGAAGGCCTTTCCGCTCTATGCCACCGGCACCACCGGCGGGCGCATCCTGGAGGCCTGCCCCGAACTCAACCTGACGCGGATGAAGAGCGGGCCGGTGGGCGGCGACCAGCAGATCGGCGCGCTGATCGCCGACGGCAAGATCGGCGCGCTCATCTTCTTCATCGACGCGCTGTCGCCGCTGCCCCACGACGTCGACGTCAAGGCGCTGACCCGACTGGCGGTGGTCTATGATATTCCCATGGCGCTCAATCGGCACACGGCGGACATTTTCGTGCACTATCTGAAGAAGCTGATGCAGCAAGCGGAGACGGCATGAGCCAAGCTGACGACACCCTCGGCCGGCACCTCGACCATCTGCCCTTCCCGGTGCTGATCGGCGACATCGGCGGCACCAATGCGCGCTTCTCGCTGGTCCCCGACGAGACCGGCGAGGTCCACCGCTTCCCCAACGTGCATACCGCCGACTTCGCCTCGATCGACGACGCCATCGCGGCGGTGGTGATCGAAAAGGGTGGTGCCCAGCCGAAGTCGGCCATGCTGGCGCTGGCCGGGCCGATCGCCGGCGACCGGGTGCCGCTGACCAACTGCCCGTGGGTGGTGGAGCCGAAGAAGACGGTCGCGCGCTTCGGCCTCAGCGAGATGGTGCTGCTCAACGATTTCGAGGCGCAGTCGCTGGCGCTCCCCCGCCTCGGCCACGATGACATCGAGCCGATCGGCAGCGGCGAGATGTCGCCCGACGGCGCCCGCGTGGTGCTTGGGCCCGGCACCGGGCTCGGCGCCGGTGCGCTGGTCAAGGCGCGCGACATGTGGGTGCCGGTGCCGGGCGAAGGCGGCCATATCGATCTCGGCCCGGTGAGCCAGCGCGATTTCGCCATCTGGCCGCATGTGGAGCGTACCGGCGGGCGCATCGGCGCCGAGACGCTGCTCTGCGGCTCCGGCATGGTGCGCCTCTACCGGGCGGTGTGCGCCACCGACGGCGTTTCGCCGGAGCTCTCGACGCCGAAGGCGGTGACCGATGCCGGGCTTGCCGGCGAGAGCCCGCAGGCGGCGGAGACGCTGTCGCTGTTCGCCACCCATCTCGGCCGCGTCGCCGGCAATCTGGCGCTGATCTTCATGCCGACCGGCGGCGTGTTCCTGGCCGGCGGCATCAGCGCAAAGATTGCCCCGGTGCTGCAATCGGGCGGCTTCCGCGAGGCGTTTCTGGCCAAATGGCCGCACACGCGGCTGCTCGAGCGCATGGCGACGTCGATCGTCACCAGGGAGGACGCGGCGCTTTCCGGCATCGCCGCCTTCGCGCGCGCGCCGACAAGCTTCGCCGTGTCGCTCAGCGGCCGGCGGTGGCGCGGCTGACGCCTATTCCTCGCCGTCGACGGGCTCGGCGTTGAGCTGGCCGTATCGCTCCGGGCCGATCGATTCGAGAAGCCGAATCTGGGTCTCGAGGAAGTCGATGTGGCCTTCCTCGTCGGCAAGCAGCTCCTCGAACAGCTTCATCGAGATGTAGTCGCCGGCCTTGTGGCAGCCGTCGCGGGCCTTGGAATAATAGGCCCGGGCCTCGTATTCGCCCTCGAGGTCAGCCTCCAGCACCTCCTTGATGGTGCGGCCGATCTTGAGCGGGCTCAGGTTCTGCACATTGGGGAAACCTTCGAGGAAGACGATGCGCGCGATCAGCTTGTCGGCGTGGTGCATCTCCTCGATCGATTCGGCCCGCTCCTTCCGGGCAAGCTTGACGTAGCCCCAGTCTTCGGTGAGGCGGAAGTGCAGCCAGTACTGGTTGACCGCCGTCAGCTCCATGCGCAGCGCCTGGTTGAGATGATCGATGACCTTCGGGTCGCCCTTCATTGCAATGCTCTCCCTCGATATTCACAGGCGATTAAAGGGCGCGGCGGACTGAGCGTCAAACCGCGTCCGGTCGGCGGCGAGCCCCAGCCTTCTTCAGCGCTGGGCGAAGGCGAGCTTGGCACCGAGCGCGAGGAAGGCGGCGGCGAAGGTGCGGCGCATCCAGGTGAGCACGCGCGGACGCGAGATGACGTGGTCGCGCACGAGGGAAGCGAACAGGCCGTAGCCGACGAAGACGACGAAGGTCATCACCATGAACACGGCGCTGAGCTCGCCCATGCGCAGCACCGGATGGGCCTCGCCGGCATTGATGAACTGCGGCAGGAAGGCCATGAAGAAGATCGACAGCTTGGGATTGAGGACGTTGATGAGGACGGCGGTGACGATCACCTGCAGCGCGGAGCGCTTGCCCGGCTGTTGCTCGACCTGAAGCGTGCCGTGCTCCTTGAGCGTCATCCAGGCGAGATAGAGCAGATAGGCGACGCCGACATACTTGAAGATCTGGAAGGCGACGGCGCTGGCATGGAGCAGCGCGGCAAGCCCGAGGATGGCGGCGGCCATGTGGGGCACGATGCCGAGCGTGCAGCCGAAGGCGGCGATGACGCTGGCGCGGCTCCCGCGCGTCAGCCCGGCGGCGAGCGTGTAGAGCACGCCGGTGCCGGGCGCGGCAACGACGATGAACGAGGTGATGAGGAATTCCGGACGCATGGCGTTTGCTGCCGTATCGGATAGCCGTCGCCGACGATCCTTGCGCCGGGCCGGGCGCCGCGGCAACCCGGAAATTGCGCCGCGCGGCTAGCCGGCGGCAACGACCGTGCGCTTGGCCATCACCTTGACCAGGTTGGCGCGGTAGGCGGCCGAGGCGTGGATGTCCGACAGCAGGTTGGCGGGATCGATGGCGACGGTCTCGACCACTTCGGGCGACCAGGAGGCGGCCAGCGCCTGCTCGATGCCCTCGGCGCGGAAGACGCCGCCGGTGCCGGCGCCGGTGACGCCGACGCGCACCGCGCCGTCCTGCATGCGGGCTATGAAGACGCCGGCGAGCGCATAGCGCGAGGCCGGATTGGGGAACTTGCCGTACGCCGCCTTGGCCGGGACCGGGAAGGTGACGCGGGTGACGATCTCGCCCTCCTCCAGCGCGGTGGTGAAGAGGCCGGCGAAGAAATCCTCCGCGGCGAGCGTGCGCTTGGTCGTCTGGATGGTGGCGCCGAGAGCCAGCACGGCGGCCGGATAGTCGGCGGCGGGATCGTTGTTGGCGATCGACCCGCCGATGGTGCCCATGGCGCGCACCGCCGGATCGCCAATCAAGCCGGCAAGCGCGGCGAGAGCCGGGATGGCTTGCTTCACCGCCGCCGAGGCATGAACCTCGGCATGGGTCACCGCGGCGCCGATCGCGACCGCTTCGCCGCTGGCCTCGATCCCCTTGAGCTCGGCGATGGCGGAGATGTCGATGACGTCGCTGGGCGCCGCCAGCCGCTGTTTCATGGTCGGAATCAGCGTCTGCCCGCCGGCGAGATAGCGGCCGTCCGACGCCTCGGCGAAAAGGGCGGCGGCTTCCGCCAGGCTTGCCGGCTTGTGGTAACGGGTCTCGTACATCTCAGGCTGCCCTCCCCGCCGCCCTAGCGCGTGCCGGCCATCGCAGCCGCGCCGGCGGCGATCGCTTTGACGATGTTCTGATAGCCGGTGCAGCGGCAGATGTTGCCTTCCAGCTCGCGGCGGATGGTGGCTTCGTCGAGCTGGGTGCCGAGGCGGCCGACCATGTCGATGGCGCTGATGATCATGCCTGGCGTGCAGAAGCCGCATTGCAGGCCGTGGTTCTCGTGAAACGCCTGCTGCATGGGATGCAGCGCGGTGCCGGAGGCCAGACCCTCGACGGTGGTGAGGCGGGCGCCGGCGGCACGGGCGGCCAACATCGTGCACGACTTCACCGCAACGCCGTCGACCAGCACCAGGCAGGCGCCGCATTGCGAGGTGTCGCAGCCGACATGGGTGCCGGTCAGCCCGATGTGCTCGCGCAGATATTCGGAGAGCAGCGTGCGGTCCTCGACGTCGGCTTCGACGTCTCTGCCGTTGACGGTCATTGCGACATGGGACACCGGACGTTTCCTCAGATGTAGAAGATCAACAGGATGACGATGAGGACGGCGAGCGCGATCAGGCCCCACATCTGCGGGCCACCGAGGAAGCCGCGGGCGGCGGCGCCTTCGGCGCGTTCCTCGGCGATCTTGATGACCTCCTCGACCTCGTGCTCGACCGCGGCAAAGCCGTCTCCGGTTCCGACTTCCTCGGCGAAAGTGGCGAAGAACTGGTCGGCCATCTGCTTGGCGGTGGCGTCGATCAGGCGGGCGCCAACCTGGGCGAGCTTGCCGCCGACCTGGGCCTTGACGGTGTAGGCGAGCAGCGTGGCGCCGTCATCGTCGGCGAGCTTCACATCGGCGCCGCCCTTGGCGAAGCCGGCAGGCCCGCCCTTGCCCTCGCCGGTGATCGTGTAGCCGTTGGGCGGATCGAGGTCGGACAGCGTGACCTTGCCCTTGAAGGTGGCCGCGACCGGGCCGACCTTGGCCTTGACGGTTGCCGTCATCTCCGTATCGGAGAGCTTCTCCAGCTCCTCGCATCCGGGAATGCACTTCCTGAGAACGACCGGATCGTTGAGCGCGGCCCAGACCTTTTCCCGCGGCACGGGGATGCGATAGCTGCCGGACATTTCCATGGATGTTGCCTCCTCCCGGAAGGTCGCGGCAGGCGATTCCGCTCGTCTTGTTCGCTGGTTCGGGACCGCAGCCGGAACCGGCGGCCCACACGCGGCAATCGCGCGCTCGCATTTGCCGCGAGCCTAGCGTGGCACGGTGGGGGCGGCAAGCGCGTTTGGATGTTCTCAGATGGCGACATCGGCCCGGAATTTCGGGTAAAAGGCGCGGGTGACCGTCGACGCCCCTACCAACAATCAACCGGCCCGCGCCGCCAGCCCCCTCGCCCGCCAGGCGCCGGTGATGCTGGAAACCGAAGGCTGGGCCGACTATGCCCTGCTCGATTCGGGGCACGGCGAGAAGCTGGAGCGCTACGGGCCATACACGATCGTGCGACCGGAGGCGCAGGCGCTGTGGACGCCGCGCCGGCCGGCGGCGGCGTGGGAGCGCGCCGACGTGAAATTCGTCGGCATCGGCGACGAGGAGGCGGACGGGCGCTGGCGCTATCGAAAGCCGCTCGCCGAGACCTGGCCGTTGGCGTGGGACGGCATCCCCTTCCTCGGCCGCTTTACCAACTTCCGCCATGTCGGCGTGTTTCCCGAGCAGGCGACCCACTGGCAGTGGATCAAGGACAGGATTGTCGGGGCCAGCCGGCCGGTGAAGGTGCTGAACCTGTTCGGCTATACCGGCGTCGCCTCGCTGGTGGCGGCCAGAGCCGGCGCCGAGGTGACCCATATCGACGCCTCGAAGAAGGCGATCGGCTGGGCGCGCGAGAACCAGGCGCTCGGTGGGCTCGAGGCACTGAAGATCCGCTGGATCTGCGAGGACGCGGTCAAATTCGTCGAGCGCGAGGGCCGGCGCGGCAACCGCTATGACGGCATCATCCTCGACCCGCCGAAATTCGGCCGCGGGCCGAAAGGCGAGGTGTGGGACATCTTCACCCATCTCATGCCGATGGTGACGGCATGCCGTGGCCTCCTCTCCGACGACCCGCTGTTCCTCATCCTCACCGCCTATTCGATCCGCGCCTCGTTCTATTCGATCGACGAGGTGAGCGCCGAGGCGATGGCCGGCATGGGCGGCCTGCTCGAATCGGGCGAGCTGATTCTGCGCGAGGAGGGTGGCGGGCGGGCGCTCTCGACGTCGCTGTTCAGCCGGTGGTCGGCATGAACGCGCCGCACGCTCCGCTGAACCTCCCCCTTGAGGGGAGAGCCATCGCATCTGGTGATGTCTTCTCGCCCGGCTTGATGAAGGCGGCATCTGCCGTATTCGTCCCCTCTCCCCTTGTGGGAGAGGGACAGGGTGAGGGGTACTGGCACGGCCGTGCCCACACCCCTCACCCGGACCGCTACGCGGTCCACCCTCTCCCGCAAGGGGAGAGGGTATGGCCCCGTGCCCTGTGCGATGGCCCCGCCCGCAAGGGGGGAGAGGGTGCCCCAAGCGAGGCCGGACATGGTTGAGCGCAATGGACCGGTTGCGGCCAAGCAGATCACCAGCCTGACCAACCCGATCGTCAAAGACATCCGTGGCTTGGCGCTCGCCAAGAACCGCAAGGAATCCGGCCTGTTCCTCGCCGAGGGGCTGAAACTGGTGGCCGACGCGGTCGAGGCCGGCTGGCGGCTCGCCACGCTGGTCCATGCCAGTGCCGCGGCGAACCAACCGCTGGTGCGGCGGCTCTCGGCGAGCGCTCACGGCCAGGGCGGCCGGGTGATCGCGGTGAGCGAGGCGGTGCTGGAAAAGATCAGCCGGCGCGACAATCCGCAGACCGTGCTCGGCGTCTTCGCGCAAAGGCTGACGGCGCCCGACGCCATCCGGCCAGCCGGCAACGACGTCTGGGTGGCGCTCGAAGCCGTGCGCGACCCCGGCAATCTCGGCACCATCGTGCGCACGGCCGACGCGGTCGGCGCCAAGGGCGTGATTCTCGTCGGCAACACCGTCGACCCGTTCTCTGTCGAAGCCGTGCGCGCCACCATGGGTTCGATCTTCGCGGTGCCGCTGGCGCGCATGGGGCTCGCCGAATTCGCCCGGCTGGCGCGGCGCTGGCCGGGGCCGGTGGTGGGCACGCATCTTTCCGGCACGGTCGATTACCGCCAGGCCGACTATCGCGGGCCGGCGCTCTTGGTGATGGGCGGCGAGCAGGCCGGGCTGACGGCGGACGCGGCGGCGCTGTGCAAGACGCTGGTCAAGATCCCGATGGCGGGCAAGGCCGACTCGCTCAACCTGGCGATTGCCACTGCCGTCATGCTGTTTGAAATCCGCCGCGGAGTCCTGAAACTCGATGGCTGAGATTCATTCGCATGAGCGCCCGCCGGGCCCCCTCTCCGCCTTCGGGCTCGGCATCGTTGCGGCCGTGGTGATCGTCGACCAGATCGCCAAGATGATCGTGGTGGCGCGGCTGCCGGTGGATCACCCGGCGGTCGACGTGATGCCCATCCTCGCTTTGCTGCATGTCCACAACACCGGCATCGCGTTCTCGTTGCTGGCCAATTCCGGCGTTTCGCTGGTCGCGCTGCCGCTGGCGGTGACCGCAGTCGTGCTCGCCTTCTGGTCCCACAACCGCGAGGGCGGCCGGCTGGCGGCAACGGCTTTCGCGCTGATCCTCGGCGGCGCCATCGGCAACCTGATCGACCGGCTGCGCCTCGGCTATGTCACCGATTTTCTGCTGCTCCACTTCGGCGACTGGACGCTGTTCGTCTTCAACCTCGCCGATGCGGCGCTGACGCTGGGGCCGGCGCTGCTGCTGGTCGTCTATCTGTGGCCGGCGAAGAAAGACGCGTGACTTTGGTCGCCGGCAGCGCGCGCGTGCTATGCTGGAGGCGGAAGGTACGCCATGACCAATCCCACCGATCTGGACCTCATCCGCCAGCTTGAGCGGAAGGTGCTGTGGCTGTCCTCATGGATGATCCACAACGCCAACCACCTGCGCGAAAACAGCGATGGACTGAAGGTCGGCGGTCACCAGGCTTCTTCGGCCTCGCTCGTCTCGATCATGACGGCGCTCTATTTCGCCGTGCTCCGCCCTGAGGACCGCGTCGCGGTGAAGCCGCATGCGAGCCCGGTGTTCCACGCCATCCAGTATCTCTTCGGCAACCAGACCCGGGAGAAGCTCGCCGCCTTCCGCTCCTTCGGTGGCGCGCAATCCTATCCGTCGCGCACCAAGGACACCGACGACGTCGACTTCTCGACCGGCTCGGTGGGCTTGGGCGCCGCGGTCACCGTCTTCGCCAGCCTGGTGCAGGACTATCTTGAGGCGCACCATCTTGCCGGCGGGCGGCCGGAAGGACGCATGGTGGCGCTGGTCGGCGACGCCGAGCTCGACGAGGGCAACATCTTCGAGTGCCTGCTGGAAGGCTGGAAGCAGGGCTTGAGGAACTGCTGGTGGGTGATCGACTACAACCGCCAGAGCCTCGACGCGGTTGTGCGCGAGGGCCTCTACGAGCGCATCACGGCGCTGTTCGAGGCGATGGGCTGGGAGGTGCGCGTGCTGAAATACGGCACGCTGCTGGAGGAGGCTTTCCGCGAGCCCGGCGGCGAGCGCCTGCGCGACTGGATCGACCGCTGCCCCAACCAGCTCTATTCGGTGCTGGCCTTTCAGGGCGGGGCGGCATGGCGCAAGCGCCTCACCGACGAGATCGGCGACCAGGGACCGGCCACGGCGCTGATCGACCGGCGCTCGGACGAGGAACTGGCGCGGCTGATGACCAACCTCGCCGGTCACGACCTGCCGACGCTGATCGATGCCTTTTCCTCCATCGACCATGACCGGCCGGTGTGCTTCGTCACCTACACGATCAAGGGCTTCGGCCTGCCGCTGCAGGGCCACAAGGACAACCATGCCGGGCTGATGACCGTCGAGCAGATGGCTGCCCTGCACACGGCCATGGCCATCCGCGATGGCCATGAGTGGGACCGCTTCGAGGGACTCGACGCCTCGACCGACGCGCTCGACGCCTTCCTGCGCGACGTGCCGTTCAACCGCGCCGGGCGGCGGCGCTATCGGGCGGAGGCGATTGCGCCGCCAGCGCTGGCCGCGCCGGCGCAGCCGGTGATGTCGACCCAGCAGGGCTTCGGCCTGATCCTCAACGAGGTGGCACGCGGCGACAGCGACCTGGCGGCGCGCATCGTCTCCATGTCGCCGGACGTGACGGTGTCGACCAATCTCGGACCCTGGGTGAACCGGCGCGGCCTGTTCGCTCGCGCTGCACTCGCCGACACCTTCCGCGAGGAGCGCATCGCCTCGACCCAGCGCTGGGAATTTGGGCCCGAAGGCCAGCATCTGGAACTCGGCATTGCCGAGATGAACCTGTTCCTGTCGCTGGCCGCCTTCGGCCTGTCGCATGCGCTGTTCGGCGAGCGGCTGATCCCCATCGGCACGCTCTACGATCCGTTCATCGAGCGTGGCCTCGATGCGCTCAACTATGCCTGCTACCAGGACGCTCGCTTCATTCTCGTCGGCACGCCCTCGGGCGTGACGCTGGCGCCGGAAGGCGGCGCCCACCAGTCGGTCGCAACGCCGCTGATCGGCCTCGCCCAGGACGGGCTGGCGGCCTTCGAGCCGGCCTTCGTCGACGAGCTGGCGGTGATCCTCGACTGGGCCTTCGCCTATGTGCAGCGCGACGGCGAGGGCCAGCCCTCGGAGCGCAACTGGCTGCGCGACGAGACCGGCGGCTCGGTCTATCTGCGCCTGTCGACGCGTCCGGTGGAGCAGCCGACGCGGGCCATCGACGCGGCGATGGCGCGCGACATCGTCGACGGCGCCTATTGGCTAAGGCCGCCCGGGCCGAACGCCGAGGTGGTGGTCGCCTTCACCGGCGCGGTGGCGAGCGAAGCGATCGCCGCGGTCGGCCTGATGGCCGAGGACCGCCGCGATGTCGGGCTGCTGGCAGTGACCTCCTCCGACCGGCTCAATGCCGGCTGGACCGCGGCGGCACGGGCGCGCGAGCGCGGTCTCAGACATGCGCGCTGCCATATCGAACGGCTGCTCGGCGACCTGCCGCGTCATTGCGGACTGGTGACGGTGCTTGACGGCCATCCGGCGACGCTGGCCTGGCTGGGCTCGGTGGCCGGGCACCGGGTGCGCTCGCTCGGTGTGGAGCATTTCGGCCAGACCGGCACCATCGCCGATCTCTATGCGCATTACGGCATCGACGCCAACGCGATCGTGCAGGCCGCCGAGGCCATCGCGCCCGGACGCCCGATCCGCTACCTGGATGCGATTGCAAACTAGTGCCTTTTCCAAGATGACGCGGATCAATCCGGCGGGCGCGGCATAGCGCGACACTCGCACAATGGATGTACGTGACCTCATCGACAAAACCCGACATGTCTCCGTCGCCATTCCGGCGATCGGTCTGGCCGCCGGACTGGCGGCGTGGGCCCTAGGCCATCACATCACTGCCGACATCATCTGGGCGGCGGCGACCATTCCAGTGGTGCTGGTGCTGTCCGCCGAGATCGTGGTGTCGCTGCGCCACGGCCAGGTCGGGCTCGACATCGTCGCGCTTCTGTCGATGGCCGGGGCATTGGCGCTGGAGGAGCCGCTAGCCGGCGTCGTCGTCGCGCTGATGTATTCCGGCGGCCAGTTCCTGGAAGGTTACGCCTCACGCCGGGCGCGCCGCGAAATGACGGCGCTGCTCGAACGTGCCCCGAAATTCGCGCTGCGCCACGAGAACGGCGATCTCAAGCAGGTGCCGATCGAAGCGCTGGTGCCCGGCGACCGGATTCTGGTGCGCCATGGCGAGGTGGTGCCGGCCGACGGCACGGTGGCCGATGGCGCCAACGCGGTTCTCGACCAGTCGGCGCTGACCGGCGAGGCGCTGCCGGTGCGGCTCGAGGCTGGCGCCGAGGCGATGAGCGGCGCCACCAATGCCGGCGGGGCGTTCGATCTGATGGTGAGCCGGCCGGCGGCGGAGAGTACCTATGCCGGCATCGTGCGGTTGGTCGAGGAAGCGGCGCGCGCCCGTGCACCGATGGTGCGGCTTGCCGACCGTTTCGCGCTCTTCTTCCTGGTGGTGACGCTGGCCATTGCCGGGGGGGCCTGGCTCGCCTCCGGCGACCCGGTGCGCTGGCTGGCGGTGATGGTGGTGGCGACCCCCTGCCCGCTGATCCTGGCGGTGCCGGTGGCGATCATCGCGGGGGTGTCGCGGGCGGCGCGCATCGGCGTGCTGATCAAGGGCGGCGGCGGGCTGGAGGTGCTGGCCAGCGTTACGACGCTGATCATCGACAAGACCGGCACACTGACCCATGGACAGGCGTCGCTGTCCGCCATCCACCCGCTCGACGGCCTGCCGGAATCGGAGATCCTGCGTCTTGCGGCCTCGCTCGACCAGGCGTCGAACCACGTGGTGGCGAGCGCCCTGGTGGCGGCCGCGCGCGCCCAGGGGCTCGGCCTGACGCCGCCGATCGACGTGCACGAGACCGCCGGCAGCGGCCTGGAAGGCACCGTCGAGGGCCGCCGCGTTGTCGTCGGCGGGCTGGCCTATGTGCGCGAGCGCTCGCGCGATGGCCGCGCCCTGAGCGACGTGCGGCCCGAGCGCGAAGGCGAGATCGCCGTGGCCGTGGCCGTCGACGGGGTGCTCTGCGGCCTGATCGTGCTGGCCGACCGCATCCGCGACGATGTGCCCCGGGCGCTGGCCGGCTTCCGCGCCAACGGCGTCAAGCGCATCGTGCTCGCTTCCGGCGACGTCCGCGCAGTGACCGAGGCGGTGGCGGCGCGGCTCGGCATCGACGAGGCGCTCTCCGAGATGACGCCGGAGCGCAAGCTGCTGGCAGTCGCCAGCGAACGCGGCAATGGCACGGTGATGATGGTCGGCGACGGCGTCAACGACGCGCCGGCGCTGGCCGCCGCCGATATCGGCGTGGCGATCGGCGCCCGCGGCGCGGCTGCCTCGTCGGAAGCGGCCGACGCAGTGCTGCTGGTCGACCGGCTCGACCGCATCGCCGAGGCGATGGCGATCGCCCGGCGCTCGCGCCTGATCGCCATGCAGAGCGTGGTCGCGGGCCTCGGCCTGTCGCTGGCGGCCATGGTGGTGGCGGCCTTCGGCTACCTGCCGCCGGTTGAGGGAGCGCTGCTGCAGGAGGTCATCGACGTGGCGGTGATTCTCAACGCGTTGAGGGCGCTCGGCGGCAGAAAAAGCGACAGCACAATTGACCCGACGCCACATTTGGCTATGGAATAGGAGGGGAAGGAGTGCGGGGCCGCCGAACGCACCGTGCCGCCTGGATATGGTTTGCCTGCAGCGACAGGCTGGGAGGAATTAATGAGCGAAGTCGAACTCAGGGGCGTTAAGAAACTCTACGGTGCGGTCGAGGCGATCAAGATGCTCGACCTCGGCGTTGAAAAAGGGGAGTTCTGCGCCCTTCTCGGTCCTTCCGGCTGTGGCAAGTCCACGCTGCTCAGGATGATCGCCGGCCTCGAGGTGGTGACCCAGGGGTCGATCTGGATCGACGGCGCCGACGTCACCAACGTGCCGCCGGCCAAGCGGCGCATCGCCATGGTGTTCCAGTCCTACGCGCTATATCCGCACATGACGGTGCGCCAGAACATCGGTTTCAGCCTGCGCGTCGCCAAGGTGCCGAAGGAAGTCATGGACAGGCGCACGCAGGAAGTGGCGCGCATGCTGCAGCTCGAGGAATTGCTCGATCGCCGGCCGGCGCAGCTCTCCGGTGGTCAGCGCCAGCGCGTCGCCATCGGCCGGGCGCTGGTGCGCGAGCCGCAGGTCTTCCTGTTCGACGAGCCACTCTCCAACCTCGACGCCATGCTGCGCGTGCAGATGCGCGTCGAGATCGCCAAGCTGCACCAGGACCTCAAGGCGACGATGATCTACGTCACCCACGACCAGGTCGAGGCGATGACGCTGGCCGACAAGATCGTGGTGCTGGAGTCGGGCGTCATCCGCCAGATCGGCACGCCGATGGATCTCTACCGGTCGCCGGCCAACAAATTCGTCGCCGCCTTCATCGGCTCGCCGACGATGAACTTCGTCTCGGCCGAGGCAAGCTCGAGCGACGGGCTCGACGCGGTGATCAACCTGCGCGGCGGCGGCGAGATGAAGCTCAAGACGCGCGGCACGCTCGGCGACAAGCCGCGCAGCGCGCTGGAACTCGGCGTCCGTCCGGAGCACATCAAGCTGTCCACGCCGGACGACCCGCGCGCCAATATCGGCGGCACGGTGCAGATTCTCGAGCACCTCGGCAACTCGACGATCATGTATGTCGATACCAAGGCCGGCCAGATCGTCGTTCAGGACGACGGCGAGACCAAGGTGCGCACCGGCGAGAACGTCGGCGTGATCTTCGATTCCTCGCATGCCCACCTCTTCGCCGCCGATCAGGAAGCGGTGTAGAGCGCACGCGCGTCAGCGCCTGAGATTGTCCGACCCCTCCTCCCCTTTGCCGGGGCGGAGGGGTCGTTTATTTTCGGTGTCCAGAAACAGGGGCTGAGCGGCATCATGCAGCGTAACGACTGGCACGGCGTCTATTCGGCGATCACCACCAAGCTTGCCCCCGACGAGAGCGTCGATCTCGCCGCGGTGGCGGCTGACGTCACCTTCCAGCTCGACGCCCGCGTGCACGGGATCGTGTGCTGCGGCTCGCTGGGCGAAGCCTCGACGCTGACGGCCGACGAGAAGCTTGCCATTGCCGCAACCGCGAAAGAGGCGAGCGACGGCCGCGCGCCGGTGGTGCTGACCATCGCCGAGGATTCGACCCGTGCCGCGGCGACGCTTGCCGAACGCGCTGCTGAGGCCGGCATCGATGGGCTGATGGTGCTGCCGGCCATGCGCTACCTTTCGACGCCGCGCGAGACGATCGCCCATTTTCGCGCCGTGGCGGCGGCGAGCGACCGCGACATCATGGTCTACAACAACCCCATCGCCTACGGGGTCGACGTGACGCCGGCGATGCTCGCCGAGATGGCCGACGAGAAGAAATTCGTCGCGGTCAAGGAATCCTCGGGCGACGTGCGCCGGCTGACCGACATCCACAATCTCCTCGGCGAGCGCTACCAGCTCTTCACCGGCGTCGACGACCTGGCCCTGGAGAGCCTGATGCTCGGCGCCGTCGGCTGGGTGGCGGGGCTGGTCTGCGCCTTCCCGCGCGAGACTGTGGCGATCTACGAACTGGCGCGAGCCGGGCGCATGGCCGAGGCGCGCGACATCTATCGCTGGTTCATGCCGCTCCTCCACCTCGACGTGTCGGCGCGCTTCGTCCAGAACATCAAGCTCGCCGAGCATCTGGTGCGTGGCACCGCCACGACGGTGCGCGCACCACGGCTGGAGCTTGCCGGCGAGGAGAAGGCGGCGGTCGAAGCGGCGGTCGCCGCGGCGCTGAAGACGCGGCCGGACCTGGCGGAATATGGGCTTTAGGGCCAATATTATCCTCAGCTAGCGTCGTCTTCTTAGTAGCGCTGGACTAAGTAAGGGCTAACCGTAAAGCGCGGAAAATACGGCTCCGCTCGCACGTTGTTCATGAGGTCCCAGTACATCGACCTGATTAACGTATCGGTGATCTTCTGTGGAACGTCATATGTATACATTTGAACACCCAGAGGATGCCGAGTTGGTCGGTAGGAGCGGCGGAACTCTGGTCTTAAGTAATCGAAAATACCCCAGCGGATGTTGTTTAGGAAACACGCTATTGACGTGGTGTGATAGGCAAATACGTGGTCTTGAAACCACTCTTGGAATTCAGGCACTACGAGATATGCTTGGCCTTCATCGATATCGGTTCCGTTTTCGGCGAGCAGTTTCTGGATTTTCCCGACAACATCTCCGAGTCGGGTGATGCCGTGTTTTGAGATCGTCCCGCAGATTTTGAGGAAGGTCATGCGCCGCACCTTGATTGGCGCATTTCGGTCGATCGACGGCAGCCAAACCTCGTCAACCACGGCATACGCATCCAGCCAGGCGGCAAACGCGCCCAGCGGCTCTGCCAAAAGGACGGGATCACCTCCGAGTTGCGGCTCGGCTGCCACGACGTCAAGCAGACCGAGATACGTCGACGCGAGGCTCCCTTCGCCCGTGGGCGTTGGAAGACCGAGCGTGCCAGACCTAGGCAACGAGAGGAAGTCGGCGAGAATGATGAGGAAGAGCTTGCTTGCCTCACCATTCCTAAACATGAGCGTTGCTTCTTGCGTGCGATGGCCTTTCTCGAAATGCGCGTAGTGCACCATCGACCCGATGAGGTCCCAAATGGAGGCAAGGATGACGATCTCTCGATCGAGCATGGATGTGGCCCGATTGTTCATGATTGCCACCTATCCGACGCGCGCGCCCAACAGCGGTCTTTAGCCGGCAGCGCGATCTTGCTCCGCCGCGCAAACAATAGCGAATGTGGGCGATCGGGGAGGCTCAATTCGCCGCCTATAGCACGCTGAAGCCCTTCACGAAGGGATCGCGGTCGTCGAGTAATATCGTGTTGTGGCCGGTGATCCAGGCCTGGCCGGCGACCGAGGGGACGATGGCGTCGTAGTCGCCGACCTTCACCGCCTTCTCGACGCGGCCGCGGAATAGGCTGCCGATGATCGATTCGTGGACGAAGTCGTCGCCGACCTTGAGATCACCACGGGCGGCAAGCTGGGCGATCCGCGCCGAGGTGCCGGTGCCGCAGGGCGAGCGGTCGATGGCCTTCTCGCCGTAGAAGACGGCGTTGCGGGCATGAGCATCCGGGTGCTTCGGCTTGCCCGTCCACATGACGTGGCGGACGCCGGCAATCGTCGGGTCCTCGGGGTGGACGAAGGAATACTTCGCGTTGACCAGATTGCGGACGACCGGCGACAGGCGCTGGATATCGAAGGCGGAGATGTCGGCGAGATCGCGATAGCGCTCCTGCGCCTCGATGATGACGTAGAAATTGCCGCCATAGGCGACGTCGAAGGTGAGGCGGCCGAGCTCCGGCACATCGACCGAGAGGCCGGTCGAATGCAGGAAGGAGGGCACGTTGACGATGCGCACTTCTACGACGTGGCCGAGCGCGTCGCGCGCATAGGTCGCCTCGACGATGCCGGCCGGCACCTCGAGGCGCAGGTGCCCTTCCCGCTTGGGCGTCACCAGCCCTTCCTCGATGAGCACGGTGACCGTGCCGATGGTGCCGTGGCCGCACATGGGCAGGCAGCCGCTCGTCTCGATGAAGATGAGCGCCGCGTCGCTGTCCTCGGCGAGCGGCTCGTAGAGGATCGAGCCAGACATGACGTCGTGGCCGCGCGGCTCGAACATCAGGCCGGTGCGGATCCAGTCGTAGCGCTCCATGAAATCCTGGCGCTTGTCGCTCATTGTGGCGCCATGAAGCGGCGGGCCGCCGCCGGCCACGACGCGCACCGGGTTGCCGGCGGTGTGGGCATCGATGCAGAAGAAAGTGCGACGGCTCATCGCGCAACCCTCAGCATTGCTGAACCCCCACCTATCCTCCCCCTTTCAGGGGGAGGAAGAACCTGGAGCTCAGCCTGCGCCCCAAACCGGCGCCTGCGATTCCTGCAAGAACAGTCCCCCGCGGTCTCCTCCCCCTGAAAGGGGGAGGCCGGGAGGGGGTCGTCGGCCTGTATGGCTCTCACTGGAAGCGTTCGATGCCGAAGGCGGCGAGGTTGCGGTCGACGCGCTGGGCAATGAGATCGGTGACATGGCGGGCGGTGACCGCCGAGAGCGTCAGGCCGAGATGGCCGTGGCCGAAGGCGAAGACGATGCGCGGATCGGTCGGGTGGGTGCCGATGACGGGGAGCGAATCGGGCGTCGCCGGGCGGCGACCCATCCATTCCTCGCCGCCCTCGTCGGGCAGGCCGGGCACATAGCGGCGCATCTTCTTGCGCATGGCGGCGGCGCGGGCAAAGGTCGGCGGCGCGTCGATGGCCGCAATCTCCACGGCCCCGCCGACGCGCAGGCCCTCTTCCAGCGGGGTGGCGCAGAAGCCGTGATCGTCGAAGAAGACCGGCAGGTCGAGATCGATCGGCGGCTTCGCCCAGGTCGTGTTGTAGCCGCGTTCCGCCTCGAGCACGACGCCGAGGCCGAGGCCCTTGACCAATTCGCGCGACCACACGCCGCCGGCAATGACCACCGCATCGAAGCGCGTCTCGCTGCCATCCTCGGAAACCACCTGAACGCCGCCGGTCTCCGGGCGCACGGCCTTGATCCCGGCGGTGCGCAGGCGCTGGGCTTCGCCCAAGCCCTTGCGCAGGGCCTGCAGGATGCCGTTCGGGCTCGACACGGTCCAGTTCTCGGGCGCGAAAAGCGCGCGGGCAAAGGGGCCGGTGAGCGCCGGCGCCATGCGGCGCGCCTCGGTCACGCTCAGCACGCGATAGTCGACGCCGTGGCGCGCCTTCTCCTTCCACTCGGCGGTCGCGTTGCGGAAGCTGCCGTCGCTGTCGAAGACGTGCAGCGCCCCGGTGCGGCGCATGTGGCCGGAGAGGCGCCCGCGGCGGGCAAGCTCCTGGTGGTCGGCGAGCGCCGTCTTCATCAGGAAGCCGAGCGCCGCGGTCGACTGTTCGACCTGGCTCGGCCGCGCCGCGGCGACGAAGCGCGCGAGAAACGGCGTCAGCCCCGGAACGTCGACCAGGCGGAGCGACAGGGGTCCGAGCGGATCGAGCATCCAGCCCGGCACCGAGGCGAGAATGCCCGGGCGCGCCATGGGCGAGATCGCCGACAGCATGATGACGCCGGCATTGCCGGTCGAGGCCGGACGCGCCTCGAGATCGCGCTCGAAGACGGTCACGTCGAAACCGTCGGCGGCGAGCCAAGTCGCCGTGGCGGAACCGACTATGCCGGCGCCGATGACCGCGACGCTGGTCATGCGGCGCCCGGATCGGAGCGGTCAATCAAGGGTTCTGGCCCCCGCTTTGCCTTGCATCTCAACTTCCGCCATCGCTGCCGACAGGCCGCGCATTAGACCACTCCGCCGCGGTCCTGTCGATTAAGCGGCGCCTAGGGCACGGCAACCGGGATCTTGCCGATTTCGGCGGCGATCGCCTTGCCGAGCGTGGCGTGGGAGGCGAGATCGAAATGGATGCCGTCGACCGGGTCCGACTTGATGACCGAGCCGGCGTCGAAGAAGCGGACGCCGCGTTCGGCGGCCATGCGCTTGTACTCGGCCGCCAGCCGATGCGACTTCGCCGGCGCGCCGATGAACATCTCGGCATATTCGTCGAAGCTGTCGCAGGTTGGCGGCGGGCTGACCACCAGGATCTCGGGCACGCCCTCGCTGCGCCCGGCTTTGGCCGCCTTGACGAGATCGACCAGCACGCCGACGCCGGCGGCGATCTCCCAGGCGGTCTTGTTGAAGCGCGCCTTGAGATCGTTGGTGCCGAGCATGATGACCACCACGTCGAGCGGCCGGTGGCTCATCAGACAGGGGTAGAGATAGGTCTTGCCGTTGCGCTCGGCGCCCTCGACGGGATCGTCGCTGACGGTGGTGCGCCCACCGAGCCCTTCGGAAATGACCAGCCATTCGGGGCCGAGGGCGGCGGCGAGAACGCCCGTCCAGCGCTCGCCCGGCCCGTAGCGCCCGTCCGGACGGTCGACGGTGGCGTGGCCAAAGGTGTTGGAATTGCCGTAGCAGAGCACGGTCTTCGGATGCGTCATCATTCCTCCCAGGCATACCAAATCCCGCCGGCGCCGGCGGGCAGCGAATAGGGGCTCACACCATAGTCGATTGCGGCCACGGCGAAACGGCCGCAGCGCAAGAAAAAAGGAGGCGCCGGCGGGCGCCTCCAGTTCCCTCACGTCGGGCTCTGGCCCTCATCGGGCGCGCCGCACGGGCACGCCAATATCCTGTTCGACCGGGTGCGCGCCTTCCGCCTGAACGAGTAGCTCAATGCCCGCCGGCACCGGCGCCGGGGTCGGCGAGCGGCCTGCGGGCAAGCGGTAGCAGCAACAGAACAGCGGCGAAGAGAACGGCCAGCAGCAGGAAGACGTCGGAGAAGGCCATGACCAGCGCCTCGCGGCGCACCGTGTTCTGCATCACGTCCAGGGCCTGACGGCCGGCATCGCTGCCGAGCGTGGCGGAGAAGCCCTGAGTGAGCATGGCGAGCTGCTCGGTGGCGGCGCTGCGCGCCCAGTTGACCGCCTCGTGCAGGCGCTCGATGTGGAAGTCCCAGCGCTTGTCGAGGAGGGTGGTGAGGATCGCCAGGCCGAATGCACCGCCAAGATTGCGCGTCAGGTTGAACAGGCCGGAAGCGTTCTTGACGCGCTCCGGCGGCAGCGTGCCGAGCGCCAGCATGCTGACCGAGACCATGCACATCATCAGGCCGACGCCGCGCACGGCCTGGGACGCGAACAGCTCCCAATAGGCCCAATCCTTGGTCACCGGCACAAGCTGGAAGCAGGAGAGCGCGAACAGCGCCAGCCCGACGCCGATCATCCAGCGCGGGTCGAGCCGGGCGGAGAGAGAGCCGGCGACCGGCGCCGCCAGCATCATGAAGGCACCGACGACGAAGACGGTGTCGCCAATCTCCTGCGCATCGTAGCCGCGCACACTGGCCAGAAAGATTGGCACCAGGAAGACGAGGCCGTAGAGGCCGATGCCGAGGACGAAGGAGAACAGCGAGCCGGTCCAGAAATTGCGGTCGGCGAAGGCGCGGATATCGACGATCGGCTCGACGGCGGTGAGCGCCCGCCAGAAGAAGGCGACTGCGGAGACGGCGGCGACGACCGAGAAGGTGACGATGATCTGGCTGTTGAACCAGTCCTTGCCGGCGCCTTCCTCGAGCACGTATTCGAGGCTGCCGAGGAAGACCGCGAGCGTCACCAGGCCGGTCCAGTCGACCCGGCGCAGCAACGCCAGATCGGGCTTGTCGAAATCGACCAGAAGAAGAACGGCGACGGTGACCGCCAGCCCGGGCACGACGTTGATGAGGAACAGCCAGTGCCAGGAAAAGGTGCTGGTGAGATAGCCGCCGACGGTCGGACCGATGGTCGGCGCCAGGGTGGCGATGAGGCCGACAATCGCCGCGACCATGGCCGTGCGGCTCTTGGGGAAGGCGGTGAAGGCGGCCGAGAAGACCACCGGGATCATGGCACCGCCGATGAAGCCTTGAGCGGCGCGCCAGACGATCATTTCGCCGATCGATGTGGCGCTGGCGCACAGCACCGAGAAGAGCGTGAAGCCGGCGGCGGCGATGGCGAAGAGATAGCGCGTCGACAGCGCCCGGCTGAGAAAGCCGGTGAGCGGGATCATGACGATCTCGGCCACCAGATAGGCGGTCTGCACCCAGGCGATCTCGGAGGAGGACGCCGACAGGCCGGCCTGGATCTCGGCCAGCGACGAGGCGACGATCTGGATGTCGAGGATCGCCATGAACATGCCCGTCGACAGCGCCATGAAGGCGGCGATCAGCCTGGGGGTGACGACCGGCTCGGCCGGCGGCGCCGCGGGGGCGGCATCGATGGCAACATCGGCAACGGACATGACGGGCGATCCTCGCGCGGGCCTCGATCAGTTGGCGGCGAGCCTGGTGCCGCCGGTGCGGGTGTCGACGGCGGCGACCACCGACATGCCGGGGCGGATCAGACCTTCGGCAGCGATATTGGCCGGCAGGCGGATGCGCACGGGCACGCGCTGCACGATCTTGGTGAAGTTGCCGGTGGCGTTGTCGGGCGGCAGCAGGCTGAACTCTGACCCCGAGGCCGGGGCGATGCTGGCGACCGTACCCTCGACGGCGAGGTCGGGATAGGCATCGACGGTGACGGTGACGCTCTGGCCCGGCTTGAGATCGGCGAGCTGGGTCTCCTTGAAGTTGGCGTCGACATAGACGGCATTGAGCGGCACCAGAGCCAGCAGCCGCTGGCCGGGCTGGACATATTCGCCGGGCTGGGCGGCGCCGTTGCCGACGACGCCGTCGAAGGGCGCGCGGATGACGGTGTGGTCGAGGTTGAGCTTGGCCTGATCGCGGGCGAGCCGGTACTGGTCAAGCGTGCGCTCGGCCTCGCTCTTTTCGGCGCTGACGACGCCGACATTGGCGCGTGCCGCGGCGAGCGCGGCCTCGCCGGCGGCGACCGCCTGCCCGGCCTGGTCGCGGGTGGTGCGCGCCGCGTCGAGCGCCGCAGTGGAGGCAAATCCCTTGCCAGCAAGGGCGTTCACCCGGTCGTACTGGGCGAGAGCATTGTCGGCGGCGGCTTGTGCCGAAGCGAGCTGGGCCGCAGCCGACTTGACCGAAGCCTCGCCGGCGGCGATCTGCTCGCCGATGCGGGCAACGGTCGCCTCGCCGGTGGCGATCTGCGCCTCGGCGCGGGCGAGCGCATTGCGGTAGTCGGCGTCGTCGAGGACGACCAGCGGGTCGCCGGCCTTGACGTGGGTGTTGTCCGGCGCCGGCACCGCGGCGACGATGCCGGCGATCTTGGCAGTCACCGTGGAAGTGTCGGCGGCGACATAGGCATCGTCGGTGGAGACGAAGAAGCGGCCATTGGTCCACCAGCCATAGCCGAAATAGCCGGCGGCCCCGACAAGGGCGAGGCCGACGACGGCGAAGACCAGCGGACGCAGGCTGCGCTTGCGCGCCGGCGGGGGGCCTGCCGGCGGCAATTCGTCCGGGGCGAGGGCCGGCGCGGCCGATTCGATCTCGGCATCGGCGGTCGGCACATGGCGGGCCGCCGCCGGTTCGATTTCAAGGGCCAGGGCTTGTCCAGCGCCGCCGGCATCTTCCATGATCTTGGCCATTGCTCAATCCTGACTGGAGCCTGAATGCAGGCTCTTTCAAAGGGTTATGCACCATCGGCGCCTTGATATTGACCGAACCGTTCGGTTCGATGGACTTGACATACGCCCCTCGAAAGCCTATTTCAAGATCGAACTGAACGGTTCGGTCATTTTTTTTCGAGGGCCTGTTGCACCCCGCGTGCTAGGCCGACCGGGTCGGAGAATGGAGACGAATCTCATGACAATCGTTGAGCCGACGGGGGAAGCGGGCCACGGCCGCGCCGCCGCCGGCCAGGACAATCGCAAGCGCCGCCAGATCCTCGACGGCGCCTATCGCATGTTCATGGGTCAGGGCTTCGACGCCACCAGCATGGGCGACATTGCCAGGGAAGCCGGTGTCTCGAAGGGCACGCTCTACGTCTATTTCGAAAGCAAGGAGCGGCTGTTCCAGGAGCTGATCCGCGAGGAAAAGGCGCGGCAGTTTCCGGCCATCTTCACCATCGACCCGGACGAGGCGGACGTGCGCGCCGTGCTGACGCGCGTCGGCCGGCAGTTCGCCCGCTTCATCACGGCGAGCCACGTGGTGATGGCAACGCGCACGGTCATCGCCATGGCCGAACGAATGCCGGACATCGCCAACGAATTCTTCGAAGAGGGCCCGCGCCTGTGCGCCGGGCAGCTGGTGGACTATTTCACGGCCCAGATCGCGGCCGGCAGGCTGGCTATCGACGACACCTACCTCGCCGCTGCCCAGTTCCTCGACCTCACCCAGACGACCCTGTCGCGGCCGCTGATGTTCGGCGCGCGGGAACGGCCGAGCGAGGAACAGATCGACGCCGTGGTGGACTCCGCCGTGGACATGTTCCTGGCCGCCTATCGGGGTCCGGCGGCGGAGGACTGAGCCGGCAGCCGGCGCGCCGCGTTCAGCCGATGCGGCGCGGGATCAGTGGCGCGCCGAGACCCTCGTCGGCGAGCCTGGGTTCCTCCAGGATCGACAGGCCGACGCGCGGCGCCGTGTTGACGGTGGAGGATTCGCGCCAGCGGTCGACCACCGCATGGATGAAGTCGTCGTCGAGGCGGCCACCATCCTCCAACCGGCCGAGGCGGCCGGACTGGCTGCGCGGCAGGCGGTTCTCGGAAACATCCTTGAAGGTGAAGCGGGTGGGCAACGGCACGCCCTCGCCGAAGGCAATGGCCTCGCGCGTGCCGAGCGAGGGCAGGAAGGCGATCAGGCTGGCGGCGGCATCAGGCACCGCCGAACGAACGATCTCCTGGTCGCGATCGTTGGCCATGCGCATGGCGAAGACGGTCGAGCACTGCGACAGGATGGTGGCGTCGAGTTCGGTCGGGCGCTGGGTGATGGCGCCGAGGAAAACGCTGTATTTGCGGCCTTCCTTGGCAATGCGCGACAGCGCCTTGCGGGTCGGCCCGAAGCCGAGCTTGCGGTCGGCGGGGGCGTAACGGTGGGCCTCCTCGCAGCACACCAGGAGCGGCGCCGCGCCCTCGCTCCACACGCCGAACTCGAAGCCCATGCGGGTGACCACGGAGACCACCGAATCGACCACCTCCGCCGGCAGGCCGGCGAGCTGCAGCACGGTGATCGGCTTGCCGTTGATCGGCAGGCGGAAGAGGTCCTCCAGCACCTGCACCATCATGTCCTCGACGAAGAGGTTGTTGAACATGAAGGCGTAGCGCGAATTGTTGCCGAGCGTCTCGATGCGCGTGACCAGGCGATGGTACTTGGTCCACTGGGTGCGATTCTCGAGCTTGCCCATGGCGTCATTGATGAGATTGACCAGCTCGGAGATGCGGTAGGGCACCGGCGTGTCGGCGGTGAAGCCGACGGCCGAGCTCTTGCGCAACTGCACGTGCTCGCCGCGGGCATTGGCGGCGTAGCGCGCCTTGGCGACCGGGATCAGCTCGGCGAGGATCTCGGTTTCCTCCTCGACGCCGGGACGGCCACGGAAGAAGACGTCGACGATCTCCTCGAAGTTGAACAGCCAGTAGGGCAGCAGCAGCGTCTTCGGGTTGATGACATGCGCCAGCTCGCCGAAGCAATGGGCATATTCGTTGTGCGGATCGACCAGGAAGATCCGGAGATTGGCCTTCTTCTTGAGGATTTCCTGGAGGATGAGCGCCACCGCGGTGGACTTGCCGACGCCGGTGGTGCCGAGCACGGCGAAGTGCTTGCGCAGCAGGTCCTCGAAATTGATCAGGGCAGGGACTGAGGAATCGAGGCGCAGGCGGCCGACCTCGATGGTGTCGCCGCTGTCGATGCGGTGGATGACGGCGACGTCGGCGGTGGTCAGCCGGCGGATGACGTTGCCGATGGTCGGATAGGTGGTGACGCCGCGCTGGAAGCTGGCGCTGTCGCTGCCGTAGCGCCGGATCTCTCCCATGAAGTCGACGGTGGCGACCAGATGGCCGCTGTCCTCGTCCTGCGTATCGGGCATGGAGACGGTCATCGACACGACGACGCCGACGACCAGCGAATGATCGACGCGAATCCCGACCAGGCGGCCGATGGTCAGCCCGCCTTCGTCGGCGACCATGGCGGCCGTCGACTTGAACAGCCGGGCGTCCGCTCCCGAACCGTTAACTGTGACGATGCGACCGAGGTCGTGCGCATCGACGTCCATGTGACGCTCCTGCCCAGGAACGGCTGAAAAAACCGGCCTTGTGGCTGGCAACATGCGCCGCAAAAGGTAAATACGAGGTCATTGCGATAGCGCAACCGCTCGCCATCCTGCCTGTGACAGTGTAATGGCTGCGAACATGGTAAAATTGGTGATTTGCCGGGAGTAACTGATGAGAATCGTCACGATGTCGCTGAACCCGACCATCGACGTGGCGAGCGAGGCGGACCTGGTCCGCCCCGTCCACAAAGTGCGTACCTCGAACGAAACCTACGATCCCGGCGGCGGCGGCGTGAACGTGGCGCGGGTGATCACCGAGCTTGGCGGCGAGGCGGAGGTCATCTGCCCGGCCGGCGGGTTTTCCGGCGCGCTGCTCGACCAGCTGCTCGGCGACGCCGGAATCCGCCGCACCATCGTGCCGATCAAGGGCAATACGCGCATCTCCTTCACGGTCTATGAGCGCAAGACCGGCTCCGAATACCGCTTCACCCCCAACGGCCCGAAGCTTTCGCCGGAGGAGATGGAGGCCTGCCTGGAGGCGGTGCGCCGGGCCAAGTTCGACTATTTCGTCGCCAGCGGCAGCGTGCCTTTGGGGGCGCCGACCAATGTGCTCGCCCAGGTTGCCGAGATCGTGCGCGACAAGGGCGGCAAGTTCATCCTCGATTCCTCCGGTGCCGGCCTCTCCGTCACGCTCGAACGCGTGCCGGTCTACATGGTCAAGCCCTCGATCAACGAGCTGGAGGCGCTCAAAGGCAGACGCCTCGACGACGAGGCGGCGCGCGATGCGGCGGTCGATCTGGTGCAGCGCGGCCGCGCCGAGATCGTGGCGGTCACGATGGGCGCTTCGGGCGCCATGGTCGCCACCCGCGACGGGGTGCTGCGCATGCGCTCGCCGCGGGTGCAGGCGCATTCGGCGGTCGGCGCCGGTGACAGTTTCGTCGGCGCCATGGCGCTGGCGCTGTCGGAACAGCGCAGCATCGAGGACGCGCTGACCTTCGCCATCGCGGCGGGCGCGGCGAGCGTGCTCACCGCCGGTACGCGACTCTGCCGGACCACCGACGTGAAGCGCATCTACGACGAGTTGCGCTCCGGCTCGCTCGGCACCTTCCCCGAAAAGGTCTCCTGAGCCCTCCCCCAGGCTTGCCGGATTTCCTTATGCCTGGTTCGACTCCAGGCACTCGATGCGGTTGCCGAAGGGATCGTAGACGTAGAAGCGCGCGTAGCCGGGCAGCGGCTCGTCATCGACGGTCGGATAGCCGGCTGCCTCGCAGTGCGCCCTCAGTTCGGCGAGGTTCTCCACCCGCAAGGCGGGATGGGCCTTCTTCGCCGGTCGAAACCCGGCCTCGACGCCGAGATGGATCTTGACGTCGCCCTTGGCGAACCAGGCGCCGCCGCGCCTGGCCAGATTCTTCGGCTTCGGCTGCTCTGCGAGGCCAAGCACGCCCTGGTAGAAAGCACGCGCCCTGTCCTCTTCGCCTGCCGGCATGGCAAGCTGGATGTGATCGATTGCAACAATGCCCACAAGCGGTCCCTCCCCCGGCTGTGCGAGACTTCTAGGTCCACACGGCCCCCAGAACAACCAGGCGGCGCTGAAGCGGAAATTGGCTGAAGCCTTTTCCGCCCTTATGCGGCAGGATTGCCATCGCATAGGGCGATCACGCAACAGGGGCTGAGAGCGATGCATGTGTTGATCTGCGGCGGTGGCGCGATCGGCTGCTCGATCGCCTATTTCCTCAGCCGACGCGGCGCTGGAGTGACGTTGGTCGAGCGCACGGGCGTCGCCAACGCCGCCTCGGGCAAGTCGGGCGGGTTCCTGGCGCTCGACTGGTGCGACGGCGGATCGCTGCAGCGCCTCGCCCGGCGGAGCTTCGCCCTCCATGCTGAACTGGCCGAGGCGCTTGGCGGCGATGCGGCATGGAACTATCGCCGCATGACCACCTATGGCGGCCTTGCCGGCTATGGCGCCGGCTCGGACGCGGCTCCCCTTGGGTGGGTTTCGGATTCGGTGGCAATCCGTCAGTTTCTCGGCTCCCCGGAGACGACGGCGCAGGTGCATCCCGGCAGCTTCACGCGCGCCATGATGCGGGCGGCCGAGGACAATGGCGCCAAGCTCGTCGCCGGCACGGTCACCGGCATCGCGCAGGCGGACGGACAGGTCAGCGGCGTCGAGGTCGATGGAGAGACGCTTGCCGCCGATGCCATGGTGATCGCGCTTGGGCCGTGGTCGGTGCTGGCGGCGCGCTGGCTGCCGCTGCCGCCGGTCTATGGGCTCAAGGGCCACAGCTTGGTCTTCGAGACTGGCGACGCGCTGCCGGCCGATGCGCTGTTTCTCGAAACCCCCGATGGCGCGGCACATCCGGAGGTCTTCCCGCGCAGCGACGGCACCACCTATGTTTGCGGCTATCGCAGCCAGGCGCCGATCCCGGTCGACCCGGCCGAGGTGATCCCGGAGGAGGACGAGAGCGCAATCTTCGAGGCGCTCTGCCGCGACATATCGCCGGTGCTGCGTGATGCCCCGATCCGCGCCCGCCAGGCCTGCTACCGGCCGGTGACGCAGGACGGCGTGCCGCTGATCGGGCAGGTGCCGGGGGTTGCCGGCGCGTATCTCGCAACCGGCCACAACGTCTGGGGCATCCTCAATGCGCCGGCAACCGGCGAGGCGATGGCCGAGCTGATCCTCGACGGCGCCGCCACGGTCGATCTCGCGCCGTTTGATCCGGGCCGTCTGCCGCCGCTGCCACCGGAGCGTCTCGGCGGCGCCTGATCTGCCGCCCCATGATCTGCCGCTGTGCCGGTTGACCTGCTAAGGGTTTTCTTGACACTCGTTGCAGGCGCCCGATTTCAATCGGCCTGAGCCACGTCAATGTCCAGTTAATGCGTCGCAGGCAGGTTGCCGGCGACTTCAAACAAGGGGCCGATTCAGCATGAGCTTTGTCCTCGAAGACCTGACACCGGTTCTGCGGGCCACCATCCAGAAGGGCGCCGGTCCGCAGCGCTGGCAGCATCCTTCTTGGATCGATCACCTGCCGCCCTGCAACCGCGCCTGCCCTGCCGGCGAAAACATCCAGGCATGGCTGGAGCACGCGCGCGAAGGCCGCTGCGAGGCGGCGTGGCGCACGCTGGTGCGCGACAACCCGCTGCCCGGCATCCACGGCCGCGCCTGCTACCACCCGTGCGAGGGCGCCTGCAGCCGCAAGGACCTCGACGAAGCGGTGTCGATCCACGCGGTCGAGCGCTTCCTCGGCGACCTTGCCGTCGAGCAGGGCTGGACAATCGCGCCCGGCAAGCCGACCGGCAAGAAGGTGCTGGTGGTCGGCGCCGGACCGGGCGGCCTCTCCTGCGCCTGGCACCTGCGCCTGATGGGCCACGAGGTGGAGATTCGCGACGCCGAGGCCGAGCCCGGCGGCATGATGCATTACGGCATCCCCGCCTACCGGCTGCCGCGCGCCGAAATGCTGGCCGAGATCAAGCGCATCGAGGCGACGGGCGTGCGCATGACGATGAACACGCGCGTCGACGACGTCGTCGGCGAGATGAAGGCGGGCGGCTTCGACGCCTGCTTCGTCGCCGTCGGCACCCATGACGGCAACCACCTCGACATCCCCGCCGCCGACGGCAAGCAGATGATCGACGCGATCTCGATGCTCGAGCACGTCGAGAAGGGCATGGCGCCCAATCTCGGCCGCGTGACGGCAATCGTCGGCGGCGGCAACACCGCCATGGACGCCGCGCGCGTCGCCCGGCGCCTCGGCGTCGAGGAGGCGATCCTCGTCTATCGCCGCGACCGGGCGCACATGCGCGCCGAACCCTACGAGGCCGACCAGGCGATGCTCGAGGGGGTCCAGGCGAAATGGCTGACCAACCCGACGCGCTTCGGCAAGGAGGGCGTGACCATCGAGCGCATCGCGATGGACGCCGACGGCGCGCTGCACCCGACCGGCGAATTCGAGACGCTGCCGGTCGATTCGCTGGTGCTGGCGCTGGGCCAGAGCGCCGACGTCGATTTCCTGCGCAAGATTTCCGGCATCGAGATCGGACGTGACGACACCATCGTGGTCGACGAGCGGCTGATGACCGGGCATCCCGGCATCTTCGCCGGCGGCGACGTGATCGGCGGCCCGCGCACCATGACGGCGGCGACCGGCCACGGCAAGAAGGCGGCGCGCGCCATCGACGCCTATCTGAGGGGCGAGACCTATCAGCCGCCGGCCAAGAACCCGGCGGTCCATTTCGGCCAGCTCGACCTGCCGCTCTATCTCGACGCCGGCCGCACCCACATGAGCGAGCTGCCGGTCGAGGCGCGCACCGGTTTCGCCGAGGTGGTCGCCGGCATTACCCAGAAGCAGGCGCGCTACGAGGCCGATCGGTGCCTCTCCTGCGGCAACTGCTTCGAATGCGACAATTGCCTAGCCGCCTGCCCCGAACAGGCCATCGTCAAGCTCGGCGAGGGGCAGAAATACATCGTCAATCTCGATCTCTGCACGGGCTGCGCGACCTGCTACGACCAGTGCCCCTGCCACGCCATCGAGATGGTGGCGGAGCCGGCGACCGAGGGGGCCCGGGTGGGCAGTCTCGGCGAACCGCTGGTGCCCCACAAATTCCGACTACGCGCCTGAGCCCCAGGAGTTACCGCATAATGGCCGACGCCACTGACACGATGGACGGCAACACGGCCGTCGCCCATGTCGCCTACCGGCTGAACGAGGTCTGCGCGATCTTTCCGATCACGCCCTCCTCGCCGATGGCCGAGCTTGCCGACGAATGGGCGGCGAAGGGCATCGCCAACATCTTCGGCACGATTCCGGTGGTGCAGGAGATGCAGTCGGAAGGCGGCGCCGCCGGCGCGCTGCACGGCGCGCTGCAAAGCGGTGCCGTGGCGACGACCTTCACGGCCTCGCAGGGCCTCATGCTGATGCTGCCCAACATGTTCAAGATCGCCGGCGAGCTGACCGCCTCGGTGATGTATGTGGCGGCGCGCTCGCTGGCCACCCAGGCGCTGTCGATCTTCGGCGACCATCAGGACGTGATGGCGGCGCGCTCGACCGGCTATGCCATGCTGTCGGCGGCCTCGGTGCAGGAGGCGCACGACCTGGCCGTGGTCGCCCAGGCGGCGACGCTGAAATCGCGCATCCCGTTCATCCATTTCATGGACGGCTTCCGCACCTCGCACGAGGTCAACAGCCTGACGCTGCTCTCCGACGCAATGCTGAGGGCGATGATCGACGAGAAGCTCGTCAGGGCTCACCGCGAGCGGGCGCTCTCCCCGGCGCACCCGGTGGTGCGCGGCACGGCGCACAATCCCGATACCTTCTTCCAGGCACGCGAGACGGCAAATCCGTTCTATGCTGCCACCGCGGCAATCGTGCAGGCCGAGATGGACAAGCTCGCCACGCTGTGCGGCCGCCAGTACCAACTCTTCCGCTATGACGGCGATCCGCAGGCGGAGCGCGTGGTCATCTCCATGGGCTCGGGCGCCGAAGTGGTGCGCGAGACCGCGCTGGCGCTCGCCGAAAAGGGCGAGAAGGTCGGCGCCTTGCAGGTGCTGCTCTACCGGCCCTTCTCGGTGGAGCATTTCCTCGCCGCGCTGCCGGCAAGCGTGAAATCGATCGCCGTGCTCGACCGCTGCAAGGAGCCCGGCGGCACCGGCGAGCCGCTCTATCAGGACGTGGTCACCGCGCTGGCGACGGCCGCCGGCAACGGCGAGCGCACCATGCCGCGCGTCATCGGCGGGCGCTACGGCCTGTCGTCCAAGGAATTCCACCCCGGCATGGCCAAGGCGGTGTTCGACGAACTGACCAAGAAGGCCGCGACGAACGGCTTCACCGTCGGCATCGACGACGACGTATCGCATTTGAGCCTGGACTACGACCGCGACTACGACATCGAGCCGGAAGGCATCACCCGCGCCGTGTTCTACGGGCTCGGCGCCGACGGCACGGTGGGCGCCAACAAGAACAGCGTGAAGATCCTGGCCGAGCGGGAAGGCCGCTATGCCCAGGGCTATTTCGTTTACGATTCGCACAAGTCGGGCGCCGAGACGATCTCGCATCTGCGCTTCGGCACGCGGCCGATCAACAGCCCCTATCTCATCCGCCACGCCGATTTCGTCGCCTGCCACAAGTTCGATTTCCTGAAGCGGCTGGACGTGCTCAGCGCGGCGCGCGAGGGCGCCACCTTCCTGCTCAACGCCCCCTTCGGGCCGGACGAAGTGTGGGACCACCTGCCGCGACCGATCCAGAGGCGCATCGTCGACCGCAAGCTCAAGCTCTACGTCATCGACGCCACCAAGGTGGCGCAGGACCTCGGCCTCGGGCCGCGCGTCAATACCATCCTGCAGACCTGCTTCTTCGCCATTTCCGGCGTGCTGCCGCGCGACGAGGCGATCGTGGCGATCAAGCACGCCATCCAGAAGGCCTACGGCCGCAAGGGCGGCGCGGTGGTGGAAAAGAACTTCGCCGCCGTCGATGCGGCGCTCGAACACCTGCACGAGGCCAAGGTGCCGGGCACGCTGACCGGCGCCGAGCCACCGTCGCTGGTGCCCGATGACGCGCCGGAATTCGTGCGCAAGGTGACGGCCATGATGATGGCCGGACGCGGCGACGAGATTCCGGTGAGCGCGATGCCTGTCGACGGCAGCTTCCCGCCCGGAACGACGGCCTTTGAGAAGCGCAACATCGCCGTCGAGGTGCCGAAGTGGGATGCCGAGCTGTGCATCCAGTGCGGGCAATGCTCGATCGTCTGTCCGCACAGCGTGATCCGCGCCAAATATTACCCGGAGGAGGCGCTGGAGGGGGCGCCGGAGGGCTTCCCCTCGGCACCGGTCAATGCGCGCGGTTTCCCCGGCAGCCGCTTCACCCTGCAGATCCATGTCGAGGACTGCACCGGCTGCGGCATCTGCGTCGAGAACTGCCCGGCGCTGAGCCCGACCGAGGCCGGCCACAAAGCCATCGACATGACTGACAAGACCCGCCTGATGGAGGGCGAGAAGCAGAACCTCGCCTTCTTCGAGACGCTGCCGCTGCCTGACCGGTCGCGCGTGAACTTCTCCAATGTGCGCGGCGTGCAGTTCCTCGAGCCGCTGTTCGCCTTTTCCGGCGCCTGCGCCGGCTGCGGCGAGACGCCCTATGTCAAGCTGCTGAGCCAGCTCTTCGGCGACCGCCTGCAGGTCGCCAACGCCACCGGCTGCTCGTCGATCTATGGCGGCAACCTGCCGGCGCATCCATGGACGACCAATGCCCAGGGGCGCGGGCCGACGTGGAACAACTCGCTGTTCGAGGACAATGCCGAGTTCGGCCTCGGCTATCGGCTGGCGGTCGACCAGCAGACCGCCGCGGCGCGGCAGCTTCTCGAGAAGCTTGCCCCGGTGGTCGGCGAGGACCTCGCCAGGACGATCCTCGACTCACGCCAGGTGACGGAGAGCGACTTCGTCGCCCAGCGCGAGCGCGTTGCGGCGCTGACCACCAAGCTGGACGGGCGCAGCGACGACGATTCGGTCAACCTCAAGCTGCTCGCCGATTTCCTCGTCCGGCGCAGCGTGTGGATCGTCGGCGGCGACGGCTGGGCCTACGACATCGGCTATGGCGGCCTCGACCATGTGCTGGCGCAATCGCGCGACGTCAACATGCTGGTGCTCGACACCGGCGTCTACTCCAACACCGGCGGGCAATCCTCAAAGGCGACACCGCTCGGCGCCTCGGCCAAGTTCGCCGCGGCCGGCAAGCGGATACCCCGCAAGGACCTGGCCATGCAGGCGATCGGCTACGGCTATGTCTATGTGGCGCAGATCGCCATGGGGGCGAATGCCGAGCAGGCGCTGGTGGCGCTGCGCGAGGCGGAGGCCTATCCCGGCCCGTCGCTGGTGCTCGCCTATTCGCACTGCATCGCCCACGGATTCGACCTGCGCCAGGGCATGAAGCAGCAGGCGCGGGCCACCGCTTCCGGCTTCTGGCCGCTGTTCCGCTACGACCCGTCGCTGAGAAGCAGCGGCGCCAACCCGTTCCGCCTCGATTCGACGCGGCCGCGACTGAGACTCGAGGAATTCGCCTATAACGAGCTGCGCTACAGCGTGCTCACCCAGGGCGACCGTGAGGCAGCGGCGCAGATGATGCGGCAGGCGCAGGCGGCCGTCGACGAACGCTACCGTTCCTACGAGGACCTGGCGGCGCGCGACGGCAGCCGTTTCCTGCCCAACTGGGAAAACGCCTGAGGCACCAAAAAAATGAACCTGGCCACAACCTATCTCAACCTGCAACTCGAGCACCCGATCGTCGCTTCGTCCTCGCCGATGACGCGCGAGTTCGACGGCATCCGCCGGCTGGAGGACGCGGGCGCTGCCGCCGTGGTGATGCCCTCGGTCTATGAGGAGGAGGTCATCGCCGAGGACACCGCCTTTGTCGAGCTGGTCGAACAGGGCACCGCCACCCAGCCGGAGGCGGCCGGCGGCTACTTCCCCGAGGTGACGGCGTTTCGCGTCGGCGGCCTCGAGGCGCGCCTGGAGACGCTCAGGCGGGCGGTCGATTCCTGCTCCATCCCGATCATCGCGAGCCTCAACGGCTCGACCGCAGAGGGCTGGACCGAGTTCGCCCACGACCTGGAGCAGGCGGGCGCCGCGGCGATCGAGCTCAACCTTTATCGCGTGCCGACCGACCCGCGCGAAAGCGCGGCCGACGTCGAGCGGCGCTGGGTCGAGACGGTCCGGGCGGTGTGCCTGGCGGTGTCGATCCCGGTGGCGGTCAAGCTCGGGCCGTGGCTGTCGGCGCCGGCGCACCACGCCGCTGAAATCGCCAAGGCCGGGGCCAAGGGCCTGGTCATGTTCAACCGCTTCTACCAGCCCGACATCGACCTGCAGACGCTGACGCCGAAGCCGAGCCTGGAGCTTTCCAACCCCTACGAGATCCGGCAGGCGCTGCTGTGGATTTCGCTGCTCTGCGGGCGCACCACCATGTCGCTGGGCGCGACCAGCGGCGTGGAGACCGGCAGCGAGGTGGTAAAATATCTGCTCGCCGGCGCCGACGTGGTGATGTCCGCCTCGGCGCTGCTGCGCCACGGGCCGGGCCATATCGGGGCGCTGCGCCGGGCGCTGGAGAGCTGGATGGAGGGGCGCGGCTTCGACGATATCGACCGGGTGCGCGGGCGGCTGGCCGCCGCCTTCCTGCACAATCGCGAAGGCCTGGTGCGCAGCCAGTACATCGACATCCTGACCAGCTATCGGGCGTAGATTTAGGCAAGGGGCGCAGACGCCCGAAGCCTCATCCTGAGGTGCTGGCCGAAGGCGAGCCTCGAAGGATGGCGCCCCATGGTTCGAGGCGCGCTTCGCGCGCACCTCACCATGAGGCCGATCTAGCGTGGCCGCTCTTCGCGCAGCGCTGCGGTGATCGCCTTGAAGAAGGGATGCTCGGGCAGATCCTCGATGTCGCACACGATCTTGCGCCGCCAGTTGGGGTGCTCGTCGACGGTGCCGGGGATGTTGACCTGCTCGGGGTCGCCGGTGAGGTCCTCGATGGCGAGAACGAACAGGCGCGAGGGCGAGCGGGCGACCAGACGGTGCAGTTCGACGGCGACCGACAGGGGGATCGTCTCCGGCGCCGGCTCGTGGCCGTCGCGCACCGCCCAGACGTCGTGCGGCAGGAGCTCGTGATCGGCGAGCGTATAGAGCAGATGCAGCCGCTCGCTGGCACGCTCGGCATAGGCCGCCTCGGCGTCCTCCTCCTTCAGATAGCCGAAGCCGCGGCGGGTGGTGAGGTCGTGGGCACTCCACCAGCCGGCCAGCGAATGCAGGTCGTGGGTGGTGATGCAGGCCAGCGCCTCGCGTGGATATTCGGCGACGGGGATGAAATCCTCGCCGCGCTTCTCGAAGAAATAGACGACATAGGCCTGGATCTCGGTGGCGCTGAGCACCTCGGGGAAGCCCTTGGGCACGACGCCCAGCGCCTCGCCGATGACGATGGCTTCCTGCTTCTGGGAAACCTCGGCCAGCGTGCGCAGCATGTCGGCCAGCGGATAGCGCACATAGACGCCGTCGGCGGCGGTGAAACCTTCGGAGATCCAGAACAGCCGGTAGAGGCTCATGGCGTGGTCGATGCGTAGCGCGCCGGCGTGGCGCAGCACCGTATCGATGACCTCGCGATAGGGCTGATAGGCGCGCGCCTTCAGCACCGCCGGCGACAGCGGCGCCACACCCCAGTCCTGGCCGTCGGCGTTGTAATAGTCGGGCGGCGCGCCGATGCGCACCGAGGGCACGGTCAGCTCGCGGTCCGACCAGGTGGCCGAGCCGTCGGGGGCGACGCCGACGGCCATGTCGAGATAGAGGCCGATGCGCATGCCGGCGGCCTTGGCGCGGGCCTGGGCTGCCCCAAGCTGGCGGTCGGCGGTCCATTGCAGCCAGGAATGAAAGGCGATCGCCTCGGCATGGGACGCGGCGAAATTGGTGACGGCGCGGCTCGCCGGATGGCGGTATTCCTCCGGCCAGCCGTGCCATGCGGCGGCACGGCCCTGGTCGACCATGGCCTGCGACAGAGCCTCGAACAGAGCGTGCAGGTAGAGCGGCCGGCCGCCGGCAGCAACGTAATCGGCGAAGTCGTGGGCGGCCTGCGGATCACCGGCCTCGCGGAAGGCCCGGAACAGGAAGGTGAGCGCCTTCAGCTTGAGCGGGCCGACATGGGCGTAGTCGACGAATTTGGCGTTGCGGACCTCGTCGGGGATCGCGACCTCGGCCAGCACCTTGTCGGCACCCGGCACCTTGTCCAGCGCGATGTAGAGCGGATTGAGGAAGTGGCGGCTCGACGGCGAGAACGGACTGAATTTGCTGGCATCGGCCATGAACAGGGCGTGCAGCGGGTTGACGCCGATGAAGTCGGCGCCGGCCGCCGCCGCGATCTCGGCAAAACGGGCGAGGTCTTCGAAATCGCCCATGCCCCAGTTGCGCCTGGAGCGCAGGCTGTAGATCTGGCAGGCGATCCCCCAGCAGCGCGTGTCGCGCAGCCAGCCGGGCACATGGCAGGTGACCCCCTCCGGCGCCTGCATCGGCCCGGGATCTGCGGCCGGCACGCTGGCGAGGCTCGAAGCAACCGCGGCATCGTCGCCGGCGGAAATGCCGAGTGCGGCAAGCGTGGCGCGCAGCGGCGCCTCGGCCGCGTCGACCATCGGCCCCATGAGGGAGAGATAGCTGCGCTCGATGCCGGCGCGTTCTGCCAGACGGTTGAGGTCGTCGCTCATTTCGCTCCGTTCCTGCTGTTGCGCATCACCGTATCGCCCGCAAGCAGCATCAGGGTACGGCCTTCAAGCTGGAGAATCGAATCGGCGGCATAGGCGCGATCGGGCGGGTCGATCTCGCCGCTGCCGGCATCGACGCGCACGCGCCAATAGGGCCGCCCGCCATTGGGCAGGCGGAAGGTGAGCGCCTCGTGATAGGCGTTGATCAGGATGAGCACGCGCTGGGGAATGTCGCCGAGCATCACGCCGATGCTCCTCGCCGATTTGTCGGCCCACGAGGCGTTGTCCATCTCCTTGCCGTCGGGCCTCAGCCAGATGACGTCGCGGGTGCCGTCGCCGTGGATCTTGGTGCCGTGCAGGAAATGCGGCCAGTGCAGGATCGGATAACGCTTGCGCACGGCGATGACCCCGCGCACGAACTCCATGAAGGCGAAGTCGCGCCCGGTCATCTGGCGCCAGCGCATCCAGGTGGTCTCGTTGTCCTGGCAATAGGCGTTGTTGTTGCCGCTCTGGGTGCGGCCGATCTCGTCGCCCATCAGGACCATCGGCGTGCCCTGGGAGAGCAACAGGGTGGCGACGGTGTTGCGGCGCATGCGCTCGCGCAAGCTGCGCACGTTGGAATTGTCGGTCGGCCCCTCGACGCCGCAGTTCCAACTGCGGTTGTCGCTGTGGCCGTCGCGGTTGCCCTCGCCGTTGGCCTCGTTGTGCTTGTCGTTGTAGGACCACAGATCGGTGAGGGTGAAGCCGTCGTGGGCGGTGACGAAATTGAGGCTCGCCCACGGCTTGCGGCCGCGATGATCATAGAGGTCGGCGGAGCCGAGAAGGCTTCCCGCGAAGGCCGGCATCTGGCCCTCGTCGCTCTTCCAGAAGGAGCGCACGGTGTCGCGGTAGCGGCCGTTCCACTCGCCCCAGCCGGGCGGGAAATTGCCGACCTGATAGCCGTTGGGGCCGAGGTCCCACGGCTCGGCGATGAGCTTGGTGCGTTGCAGCACCGGGTCCTGGTGGACGGCATCGAAGAAGATGGCGCTCGGGTCGAAGCGGTCATACTCGCGGCCGAGCGCCGTGGTCAGGTCGAAGCGGAAGCCGTCGACGTGGCACTCCTCGACCCAGTAGCGCAGCGAATCCATCACCATCTGCAGTACGCGCGGATGGCGCAGGCGCACCGTGTTGCCGCAGCCGGTGGTGTCGAAATAGTAGCGCTTGTCCTCGCCCAGCATGTAGTAGCTGGCATTGTCGATGCCGCGGAAGGACAGCGTCGGCCCCATATGGTTGCCCTCGGCGGTGTGGTTGTAGACCACGTCGAGGATGACCTCGATGCCGGCCTCGTGCAGCCGGCGGACCATCAGCTTGAACTCGTGGATGTCGGCGCCGGGCGAGATGTAGCGCGCGGCGGGCGCGAAGAAGTTGGCGGTGTTGTAGCCCCAGTAGTTGGTGAGACCGCGCTGGGCGAATTCGCGGTCGTCGAAGAAGGCCTGGACCGGCATCAGCTCGATGGCCGTGACGCCAAGCTTCTGCAGGTGCTCGACGATGCGCGGGTCGCACAAACCGGCGAAGGTGCCGCGCAGCGGCTGGGCGATGTCCTCGCGCACCGCGGTCATGCCCTTGACGTGCGCCTCATAGACGATCGTGTCGGCCCAGGGGCGGCGCGGGTGGCGGTCGGCACCCCAGGTGACGGCGCTATCGATGACCAGGCATTTCGGCATGACGAACGCCGAATCGCGGCGGTCCATGACCAGGTCGCCGCGCGGCGAGCCAACGCGGTAGCCGTAGCAGGCGTCGTGCCAGACGACATCGCCGTAAAGCGCGCGGGCATAGGGGTCGATGAGCAGCTTGTGGGGATTGAAGCGGTGGCCGTTGGCCGGGTCGTAGGGGCCGTGGACACGGTAGCCGTAGAGCTGGCCGGGGCGAATGTCGGGCAGATAGCCGTGCCAGACCTCGTGGGTGAATTCGGGCAGCGCCACGCGCTCCACCTCGCGCCGGCCCTTGCGGTCGAACAGGCAGACTTCGACCTTGGTGGCATGGGCGGAGAACAGGGCGAAATTCACCCCTGCCCCGTCCCAGGTGGCGCCGAGCGGATGCGGCAAGCCGGGCCCGACCCGCAGCTTTGACATGATAGAGAGATCCCCTTGCGCGACCCGTCGCTAGGTCGCCAGTTCAAAGACCACGGTGGCCAGCGGTGGCAGGCGAAGCACGATGGAGGCCGGGTGGCCATGCGCTTCGACCGGCTCCGAGCCGACGCCGCCGGCATTGCCGACATTGGAGCCGCCATAGGCGGCCGCGTCGGTATTGAGCCGCTCGCGCCACCAGCCTTCGCGCGGCACGCCCAGACGGTAGCTCTCGCGCACCACCGGCGTCATGTTGGAGACGACCACCACCGGCGGGTCGCCGTCGTTGCCATAGCGGACGTAGGCGAAGATCGAGTCGTCGGCATCCTGCCAGTCGAGCCAGTCGAAGCCGGAGCGGTCGGAATCCTTGACATGGAGCGCCGGCGTTTCGCGGTAGAGGCGGTTGAGATCGCGCACGAGGCTCTGGACGCCGAGGTGATCCTCGTATTCGAGAATGTACCAGTCGAGCGAACGGTCGTGGTTCCATTCGGCTTCCTGGGCGAACTCGCCGCCCATGAAGAGCAGCTTCTTGCCGGGGTGGGTCCACATGAAGGCGAAGTAGGCGCGCAGATTGGCGAACTTCTGCCAACGGTCGCCGGACATGCGGCCGAACAGCGAGCCCTTGCCGTGGACGACCTCGTCGTGGCTGAGCGGCAGGACAAAATTCTCGGTGAAGCCGTAATGGATGCCGAAGGTCATCTCGTGGTGATGGTATTTCCGGTGGATCGGCTCGTGGCTCATATAGTCGAGGGTGTCGTGCATCCAGCCCATGTTCCACTTGTAGCCGAAGCCGAGGCCGCCGGTATCGACCGGCCGCGACACCGCCGGCCAGGCGGTCGATTCCTCGGCGATGGTGGTGGCGCCGGGATAATCGCCAAAGACGCGGGTGTTCATCTCGCGGATGAAGGCGACCGCCTCCAGGTTCTCGCGGCCGCCATGGACATTGGGGATCCATTCGCCGGGATTGCGCGAATAATCGAGGTAGAGCATGGAGGCAACGGCATCGACGCGAAGCCCGTCGATATGGAAATAGTCCAGCCAGAACAAGGCGTTGGAGATAAGGATGTTGCGCACTTCGGTGCGCCCGAAATTGTAGATCAGGGTGTTCCAGTCGCGGTGGAAGCCGAGCCGCGGGTCCTCGTGCTCATAGAGCGCGGTGCCGTCGAAGCGGGCGAGACCGTGAACGTCAGTGGGGAAATGCGCCGGCACCCAGTCGATGATGACGCCGATGCCGGCGGCGTGGGCCTTGTCGACGAAATGGGCAAAATCCTCCGGGCTGCCGAAGCGGCTGGTCGGGGCGAACAGACCGATGGGCTGATAGCCCCAGGAGCCGGAGAAGGGATGCTCGGAGACCGGCAGGCATTCGATATGGGTGAAGCCCATGTCGCGGACATAGGCAATGAGCTCGTCGCCGAGCTCGTCATAGGTGAGCGGCGCGTCGCCCGCCTTGCGCCGCCAAGAGCCGAGGTGCACCTCGTAGACCGCCATGGGCGCATCGAGCGCCTGGCGCGTCTTGCGGCCGGCCATCCACTCATGGTCGGCCCAGGTATAGTGCGGCAGGCCGTGGACGCGCGAGCCGGTGGCCGGCGGCTGCTCGTGATAGAAGCCGAAGGGATCGGCCTTGAGCGGCAACAGCCGGCCGTCGGCGGCAAGCAGCTCGAACTTGTAGATCATGCCCTTGGCGACGCCGGGCACGAACAGCTCCCAGACGCCGGCCTCGACGCGCTTGCGCATGGGATGGCGGCGGCCATCCCACTGGTTGAAGTCGCCGACCACGCTGACCCGCGAGGCATTGGGCGCCCAGACGGCAAAGGCGACGCCGTCGACGCCGTCAACGGTTTTCGGGTGCGCGCCGAGATGCTCGAACAGGCGGCGGTGGCTGCCTTCGCCGATGAGATAGACATCCATCTCGCCGAGGATCATGGGAAAGCGATAAGGGTCCTCCGCCTCCCAGGTATCGCCGCCGCGCGAGACGCGCAGGCGATAGGCGAACGGCGTGTCGCGGCCGTCGACCAGCCCGGCGAAGAAGCCATCCGGATGCAGGCGGTCAAGGACGGCGACGGTGCTGCCGTCGGCGCTGTCGATCATCTCGACGCTGTCGGCACCTGGCCAGAATACGCGCAGCGAGAGCGGTTTGCCGTCGCCGCCGTGCGGCCCGAGCACCGCGAACGGGTCGCCATGGGCGCCGGCGACGATGGCATCGATCGCCGTATCGTCGGGCTGCCAGGCCGGCCGTTTCGGCTTTGGCGTCGGCTTCGGCGTCGTCGGGCTCATGGGTGGGCCTCCTCTTCGACGGCCATCGACAGAAGGCCGTGCACCGGCAGCCACAGCCAGGTCGGCCGCCTGACCGCCTCATAGGCGATCTCCTCGGCGATCCTGTTGACAAGGAAGAGATCGAGGAGCCGGCTGCGGGTCGCCGCGTCGGCGGGGACGATGCCGGCTTCGATGGCAACCGGCCAGTAGGCATCGAGAAACTGTTGCGTGGCGGCGTTGCGCCAGGCCATCGCGCGGTCGCGCTCGGGCGGCGTGGTGCCGTCGCGCTCCTCCATGCGGCGGATGGCCGAGCGGGCGGCGTAGTCGAAGGAGCGCAGGACGCTGGCGATGTCGCGCAGCGGCGAAACCTTGCGATGGCGCTCGGCGGTGGCGCGGTGCGATTCGCCCTCGAAATCGATGAAGGCGACGTCGTCCTTGACGATGAGCACCGGGACGAGGGTGAGGCTGCCGTGGACGCGGGTCTTGAGCCCCATGTCGGCGAGCCCGGCGGCCGCCTTGACGCGGGCAGTGAGCGCCGTGCGCGCGCGGCGCAGCGTCGCGGCATGGATGTCGAGCGCCTGGGGCGACTGTTCGGCGACCTTGGCGGCGACCGCGCAGGCCTCGTGCAGCCGGCGGGTGGCGGCGCTCATCCAGCGCTTGAGATCGGCGGGCCTGACCGGCTCGGCGGCGAAGGCGCGATCGCGGGTCGGCGTGGCGAAGGCGAGATGCAGCTCGGCAACGCGCTGGCCGAGGGTGGTGGCGATGTCGAGCGGGTAGTCGAAAGCCGGCGCCGGATCGACCAGCACGCCGTTGGCGTCGCGCGGCAGGAGCGCGAAGGCTTCGAGATCGCGGTCTAGCGCCTCTGCAATCGCGCTCCAGGCGTCGCCCTGGTTGCGGATATAGGTGAAGGCGGCGGCGAGCATGACCGGCTCGCCCTCGTCGGGCTTGAACTGGAGGCTGCCGTAGAAGCCCGGCGTATGCGCGAAGCCGGCGACCTCGGTGAGGAAGCGGCCGATGGAGACCTCGGGGTGCTCGCCCGGGCGCAGGCGGCGATAGACCTTCATCATCACGTTGGAGCCGACGATGAAGGCGGCGTCACGCTCCTCGATGCCGACCGGGCGGATCGAGTCGGTCAATTCGACATCGCGGAAGGTGGGGTTCGATTCGAAGACCAGGCTGCCGCCCTGGCCGGGCACGACAACGCCGTCGCGCATGGCCTTGACCAGATCCCAGTGGAAGCGCTCGTCGAAGGAGGCGTCGATCAGCGCGCCGAGGGTGGGACCGTGGCGCAGACGCGCCAGCGTGTAGGAGAGCTTAGGCGCGCCGAGATGCAGGTTCTCCTCGCCCCACAGCGCCGTCACCGGCAGGAAATAGCGGCGGGGCTTGTCGTCGGTCGGCTCCAGGTCGACATAGAGCAACTGGTTGGGCGTGCCCGGCAGGGCGCCGATGGAGGTGACCGTGACCCGCTTGACCCGCTGGGCGCCGCCGCGGAACCAGTTCTGATGGCCGAGGAATGGGGGCAGCACGTCGCGCTGGAGTTGAATGAGCTCGCGGCCTTCGAACACGCTGGCAAGCTTGCCGCCGACCGTCGTCAGGGTGACGAATTCGGGCAGCGGGTCGGGCATCTGGGTATGCCAGCTCGGCGCATCGGCCTCCGGCGCCAGCAGGAACCAGTAGAAGCCATAGGCCGGCAAAGTGAGCATGTAGGGCAGCGTGCCGACCGGCGGGAAGGCGGCGTTGCCGGCAAGCTCGACCGGCACGGCGCCGCGATAATCCGACAGGTCGAGTTCGACCGCCTGGGCGGCGCGTGACAGGTTGACGACGCAGAGAATGCGCTCGCCTCCATATTCGCGCACATAGGCCAGGATCTTGCGGTTCTGCGGCAGGAGCACGGTGAGCGTACCGCGGCCGAAGGCGGGATGCTGCTTGCGCACCGAGATCATGCGCCGCATCCAGTTCAACAGCGAGGAGGCCTCGCTGTTCTGCGCCTCGACGTTAACCGCCTGGAAGCCGTAGACCGGGTCCATGATCGGCGGCAGATAGAGCTGCTGGGGATTGGCGCGCGAGAAGCCGCCGTTGCGGTCGGCCGACCATTGCATGGGCGTGCGCACGCCGTCGCGGTCGCCGAGGAAGTAGTTGTCGCCCATGCCGAGCTCGTCGCCGTAATAGATGATCGGCGTGCCGGGCATCGACAGAAGCAGCCCGTTCATCAGCTCGATCTTGCGGCGGTCATTGTCGAGCAACGGCGCCAGGCGGCGGCGAATGCCGAGATTGATGCGGGCGCGCGAGTCCGAGGCATAGGTGCGCCACAGATAATCACGCTCCTCCGCCGTCACCATTTCCAGCGTCAGCTCGTCGTGGTTGCGCAAGAAGATCGCCCACTGGCAGCCGTCGGGAATGTCCGGCGTCTGGCGGATGATGTCGGTAATCGGATGGCGGTCCTCCTGGGCCAGCGCCATGTACATGCGCGGCATCAGCGGGAAGTGGAACGCCATGTGGCATTCGTCACCCTCGCCGAAATAGGGGCGTGTGTCCTCCGGCCACTGGTTGGCTTCGGCGAGGAACATGCGGTCGGGATAGCTGGCGTCGAGTTCGCGCCTGAGTTCCTTCAGCACCGCATGGGTCTCGGGCAGGTTCTCGTTGTTGGTGCCGTCGCGCTCGACGAGATAGGGGATGGCGTCGAGGCGCAAACCGTCGACCCCGGTGTCGAGCCAGAAATGCAGGAGGCGCTTGACCTCCTCCATGACGCGCGGGTTGTCGAAGTTGAGATCCGGCTGGTGGGAATAGAAACGGTGCCAGTAATAGGCATTGGCCACCGGGTCCCAGGTCCAGTTCGATTTCTCCGTATCGATGAAGATGATGCGGGTGCCGCTGTAGCGCTTGTCGTCGTCACTCCAGACGTAGAAGTCGCGCGCGGCGGAGCCCGGCTTGGCGCGGCGCGCCTTCTGGAACCAGTGATGCTGGTCCGAGGTGTGGTTGATGACCAGCTCGGTGACGACGCGGATGCCGCGCTTGTGCGCCTCGGCGACGAAACGCCGAAAATCGCGCATGGTGCCGTAGGTCGGATTGACCGAGCGGTAGTCGGCGATGTCGTAGCCGTCGTCGCGCAGCGGCGAGGGGTAGAAGGGCAACAGCCAGATCGCCGTCACGCCAAGGCTGGCGATGTAATCGAGCCGGCCGATGAGACCGGCGAAGTCGCCCATGCCGTTGCCGTCCGAATCGAAGTACGCCTTGATGTGCAGCTGGTAGACGATGGCGTCCCGATACCAATCGGTCTCAGACCGGTCGATCTTGTCCTCGCCGTTGCGGGAGGTCGCCTTGCGCGGCGGGGTGGCTGACACGGCATCCATTGATGTGATGCTCACTCCATCTGCTGTCCGCAATCAAGGGGGTCAAAGCGGTTTGGACAAGGAATCTCAGCCATCAAAGGACCGAGTCATAGATGAGTTTGGCCGCAATCACCGCCAGCAGGCCGAGCAGCAGGCGGTCAAAGGCAGCCCGGCTCAGCCGCCCCGCCAGCCAGTTGCCGACCGGCATAGCCACCAGAACGGGCAGAAAGGCAAGGGCTCCCAGCAGCAGGAGGCGGCCGGTAAGGATGCCGGTCAGGGCCAGTGAGGGCACCTGTACCACGGAAAAGCTGACGAAAAGGGCGGAGACGGCGAAGACAAACTGCGGTCGGCTGAACCCGAGCGCGGACATGAAGGTCAGGCTGACAGGCGCCGAAATGCCGGTGGCGCCCTGCAGAAAGCCGGAGACGAGGCCGACCAGGGGGGCGATGCGGGCGGCAACCGGCAGCGGAATGCTCCAGTGGGGCCTTGTGAGCCGCAGAGCGACATAGGCGGCCACGACGACCGCCAGGATGAGCCCGAGGACGTGGCTGGGGAGGTTGGCGAGCAACCAGGTGCCGACCACGATGCCGGCACCGGCGGCAATGCAGAGGCCGGTGAGCCAGCCAAGGCCGGTGCGATGGTGGCGGAACTGCCAGAGCTGCCAGATGTTGGTGATGACGGTGGGCACCACCAACATGGCGATGGCGAAGGGAACGCCGAAGAACGAGGCCAGCACCGGCACCGCCACCACCGGCAGGCCGGCGCCAAGCGCCCCCTTGACCAGGCCGCCAAGGGCCAGCGTCACGAAGATGACGATGTATTCCGTGGTCACGCGGATCGGCCCGGCTGGAGGAGCTTGCGATTGGCAGGGGTGCCCGGTCTCAGGTGATCACGTCGGGCGCGGTGCGACCGGTGAGCACCTCAAGGTTGCTGACCTCGGCAGCCGCGTCGATGAGCGGCGCCAGCACGAGCTGGGGATCGTGGCCGTGGCGGCCGGGGTCAGGTTCGACACGCTCGATATAGATGCGCAGCGTGGCGCCTGCCGTGCCGGTGCCGGAGAGGCGGAAGACAATGCGCGCGCCGTCGGCGAAGAGGATGCGCACCCCCTGCGCGGCAGTGTGGGACCCGTCAACCGGATCGTCATAGGCGAATTCGTCGGCGGCAGCGACGTCCATACCGCCGAGCGTGCCACCGGCAAGCTGCGGCAACTGCGCACGCAGGTGCGCCATCACCGCATTGGCGCGCTCGGTCTCGATCGCCTCGTAATCGTGGCGCGAATAGAAGTTGCGGCCGTGCGCGCGCCAATGGTCGCGCATGATCTCGGCAACGCTCTCTCTGCGGTGGACCAGGATGTTGAGCCACAGAAGCACCGCCCACACGCCGTCCTTCTCGCGCACGTGGTTGGAGCCGGTGCCGGCGCTCTCCTCGCCGCAGATGGTGGCCAGCCCCGCATCGAGCAGATTGCCGAAGAACTTCCAGCCGGTCGGCGTCTCGTAGCACTTGATGCCGAGCGCCTCGGCAACCCGGTCGGCGGCCGCGCTGGTCGGCATCGAGCGGGCGATGCCGGCGAGGCCCTTGGCGTAGCCCGGCGCCAGATGGGCGTTGGCGGCAAGCACGGCGAGCGAATCCGACGGTGTGACGTATTGATGGCGGCCGAGGATCAGGTTGCGGTCGCCGTCGCCGTCTGAGGCGGCGCCGAAATCCGGCCCATTGTCGCTCATCATCACCTGGAAGAGGTCGCGGGCATGGACCGGATTGGGGTCGGGGTGATTGCCGCCGAAATCCTCCAGCGGCGTGCCGTTGACCACGGTGCCGGCGGGAGCGCCGAGCGCGCCTTCGAAGATCGCCTTGGCATAGGGCCCGGTGACCGCGTTCATGGCGTCGAAACGCATGGTGAAGCCTGAGGCGAACAGGCCGCGAATGGCCTCGAAATCGAACAAGGTCTCCATCAGCGCCTGATAGTCGGCGACCGGATCGACCACCTCCACCACCATCTCCTCGAGGCGGGCGGTGCCGAGGGTATCGATATCGGCGTCGGGCGCATCGGACATCAGGATGCGGTCGATCACCTTGGTCTTGGCAAAGATCGCCTCGGTCACCTTCTCCGGCGCCGGGCCGCCGTTGGCGGTGTTGAACTTGATGCCGAAATCTTCCTTGGGGCCGCCGGCGTTGTGGCTTGCCGAAAGGATGATGCCGCCGGCGGTGGCGTTCTTGCGGATGAGGTTGGAAGCGGCCGGGGTGGAGAGCAGGCCGCCGCGGCCGACGATGACTTTCGCAACGCCGTTGCCGGCGGCGATCTTGAGCGCGCGCTGGATGGCCTCGCGGTTGAAGAAGCGGCCGTCGCCACCGATCACCAGGGTCTTGCCGGCAAGGCCGCCATTGGCGTCGAGGATCGACTGGATGAAGTTCTCGACATAATGCGGCTGCTGGAAATGCGGCACCTTCTTGCGTAGGCCGGAGGTGCCCGGCTTCTGGTCGTCATAGGGGGTGGTTGCAATCGTGCGGATCATGGTGCCGTCCCCTCCAGCAGGCTGCGGTAGAGCGCTGCATAGCGGCCGGCGCTCACGGTCCAGGATACATCGGTCTTCATGCCGCGCTTCTGCATGCGCGTCCAGACGGCGCGGTCGCGATGCAGGGCGACGGCGCGGGCGATCGCCGCATCGAGGCCGGAACGATCGACCGGCATGAACTGGATGCCAGTGGCGACCTCCGCGGCAATCGCCGCATCGTTGGCGTCGACGATGGAATCGGCGAGCCCGCCGACGCGCGCCACCACCGGCACGCAGCCATAACGCAGCCCACAGAACTGGGTGAGGCCGCAGGGCTCGAAGCGCGACGGCACGAGGATGGCGTCGGCGCCGCCCTGGGAGAGGTGCGACAGGCGCTCGTCATAGCCGGCGATGACGCCGACGCGGCCGCGGTGGCGCGAGGCGGCGGCGTGGAACATGCCTTCCAGCGACGAGTCGCCGGTGCCGAGCACGGCGAGGCGGGCACCGCGGGCAACCAGGCCGTCGATGCAGTCGCCGAGCACGTCCATACCCTTCTGCCAGGTGAGCCGGCTGACCACCGCGAAGATCATGCCGTCCGCCGGCTCCAGCCCGAAGGCCTCCTCCAGGGCGCGGCGATTGATGGCGCGGCGGCCGAGCGAGGCGGCGGTATAGGGCGCCGGCAGGGCGCCGTCGCTCGCCGGATTCCATACGCCGGTATCGATGCCGTTGAGGATGCCGGAGAGCGCCTCGCGGCGGGCGCGCAACAGACCGTCGAAGCCCATGCCGCCGCCCGGCGTGCAGATCTCGGCGGCATAGGAGGGGCTGACAGTGGTGATGGCGTCGGCGAGCTGCAGGCCGCCCTTCATGAAGGAGACGCCGCCGTAATATTCGAGGCCATCGACGGTGAAGGCGGCATCGGGCAGGCCAAGTTCGGGGAAGACGTCCGCCGGAAAATTACCCTGGAAGGCGAGGTTGTGGATGGTCATCACCGACTTCGCCGCCAACCCCTTGGCGAAATGCAGGAGCACCGGCGCGAGGCCGGCGTGCCAGTCGTGGCAATGGACGACGTCGGGATGGAAGACGGCAAGCTTGCCGGTGCCGATGTCAGCCGCGACCTGGCCGAGCGCGGCGAAGCGCTTCCAGTTGTCGGGCCAGTCGCCACCGCCGGGCGCGAGATAAGGATTGCCCTGACGGTCGAAAAGATGCGGCGCGTCGAGCACGATGAGGTCGAGCCCGGCGGCGGTGCCGGCAAGCAGCGTCGCCTTGCCGTCGAAGAGCCTGGCGTAGTGGTGCAGCGGCACGCTCTTCATGAGCGCCGCCATGATCGCCGGATAGCCGGGCACCAGCACGCGCATCTCGACGTGATGGGGCTTGAGCGCGGCCGGCAGCGCCCCCACCACGTCGGCAAGGCCACCGGTCTTGACCAGCGGAAATACCTCGGAGGCGACGGCCAGGACCTTGATCATGCGATGCGGTCGATCATGTTCTGCGTGACGAGGCAGATCCCCTTTTCGCTACGGCGGAAGCGCTGGGCGTCGAGGGCCGGATCCTCGCCAATGACCAGGCCCTCGGGGACCTGGACACCGCGGTCGATGACCACGTTCTTGATACGCGCACCGCGATGGACGCGGGCATAAGGCAGGATGACCGCCCCCTCGACCTCGGAATAGGAATCCGTCCGTACGCCGGTGAACAGCAGCGAGCGGCGGACGCTCGACCCGGACACGATGCAGCCGCCGGAGACCATCGAGTTGATCGCCATGCCGCGGCGGCCGTCGAAATCGTGGACGAATTTGGCCGGCGCGGTGAGCTCGACATTGGTCCAGATCGGCCAGCTGTTGTCGTAGAGATCGAGGGCCGGAATGACGTCGGTGAGGTCGATGTTGGCCTCCCAATAGGCGTCGACCGTGCCGACGTCGCGCCAATAGGCTTCCTCCTCGGTGTTGCTGCGCACGCACGAGCTGCCGAAGCGGTGGGCCATGGCCTTGCCGTTGGCGACCAGGTGGGGGATGAGGTTATTGCCGAAGTCGTGGCTGGAGGTGGGGTCGGCGGCGTCGCGGCGAAGCTCTTCGAACAGGAACTCGCGCTCGAAGACGTAGATGCCCATGGAGGCCAGCGCCGTGTCCGGCTTGTCGGGCATGCCGGGCGGGTCCTTCGGCTTCTCCAAGAAGGAGATGATGCGATCTTCGGCGTCGACGTGCATAACGCCGAAGCCGGTCGCCTCCATGCGTGGCACCTCGAGGCAGCCGATGGTGACGTCGGCGCCCGTGTTGACGTGCTGCTCGAACATCACCTCGTAGTCCATCTTGTAGATGTGGTCACCGGCCAGAACGACGATGTAGCGCGGGGCGTAACTGCCGATGATGTCGATGTTCTGATAGACGGCGTCAGCGGTACCCGAATACCACTGATCCTCCGCCGTGCGCTGGCTGGCCGGAAGGATATCAAAGCTCTCGTTGCGCTCCGGCCGCAAGAAGGCCCAACCGCGCTGCAGGTGGCGGATGAGGCTGTGGGCCTTGTACTGGGTGGCGACCGCAATGCGGCGGATGCCCGAGTTGAGCGCGTTGGACAGGGCGAAATCGATGATCCGGGTCTTGCCGCCGAAGAACACGGCGGGCTTGGCGCGCTTGTCGGTCAGCTCCATCAATCGGCTGCCACGACCACCAGCGAGGACATAGGCCATCGATTCCCGTGCCAGACGCGGATTCTGGGTTAGCTTGGCCATAGTGTCTCTCCCTGGGTCAGTGTTTCTTGTGATCATTGCATCGTGCGCCCAAAAAGTCCCGCTTTGCGCGCGCTATGCGACGACAGCGCGTCGGCTCGTGGCAGCCGGTCATCGGCGGCTTACCACGCCTTCACCGGCAAGTCGGTCGATGTCGGCGGCAGCGTAGCCGAGTTCGGCAAGAACGGCGGCGGTATGTTCGCCGAGCAGCGGGGCGGCGCGATCGCTGACCGGTGCGCTACCCGCCATCACCACCGGCGTGCGCACGGAAGGCAGCCGGGCGCCGCTGCCATGCGGCAGATCGATGCGCATGGCGCGGTGGACGACCTGCGGGTCGGCAAAGACCTCGCCGAGAGTGTTGATCGGCCCGGCCGGGACGTTGGCGTCTTCCAGGCGGGCAAGAAGGTCGGCGCGGGAGAACGTCGCGATCAGGCGCGCCAGCTCGGCGACCAGCACGACACGGTTGGCAACGCGCGCCTCGTTGGTGGCGGAAAGCGGGTTGTCAGCCAGCCCCGGCGAACCGAGTACGCCGACCAGCTGTCGGAACTGGCCGTCATTGCCGACGGCGATGATGATGTGGCCGTCGGCGGCGGCGAAGGCCTGATAGGGCACGATGTTGGGATGGGCGTTGCCGAGGCGGCGGGGCACGGTGCCGGTGGCGAGATAGTTCATCGCCTGATTGGCGAGCACGCCGACCTGGGTGTCGAGCAGCGCCATGTCGATCAACTGGCCGGCGCCGGTGCGCTGGCGCTCGGCGAGCGCCGCCTGGATGGCGACGACCGCATAGAGGCCGGTGAAGAGGTCGACCGTGGCGACGCCGACCTTCTGCGGCTCGCCATCGGGCTCCCCGGTCAGATCCATGATGCCGCCCATGGCCTGGATGATGAAATCGTAGCCGGGGCGTTGCGCGTAGGGGCCGTCCTGGCCGAAGCCGGTGATCGAGCAATAGACGAGCGCCGGATTGGTGGGCTTGAGGCTGTCGTAGTCGAGACCGAACTTCTTCAGCCCGCCGACCTTGAAGTTCTCGATGAGGACATCGGCGCGGGCGGCAAGCCGGCGGACGATCCCGCGCCCCTCCTCCTTGCGGAAATCGACCACGATGGAGCGCTTGCCGCGGTTGCAGGCGTGGAAATAGGCGGCGTCGCTGGTGCCGTCGCCATTGTCGATCGACGGCGGGCCCCAGCGCCTTGTATCGTCGCCGGAGGGGCTTTCGACCTTGATCACCTCGGCGCCGAGATCGGCAAGCACCTGCCCCGCCCACGGCCCGGCAAGAACGCGTGCCAGTTCCAGGACCTTCAGCCCGGCGAGTGGCCCTGCCATATATCCACATGCCCCTGAGCGACGTTCACATATCAGACAGGCCATCCTAGCCAGAGACCCTGGTCAGAATCAAAAGCCGGCACACGATTGTCGACGCGCGACGCCCACGCGTGCGCCATCCGGCAGGCCGTGAAAGGCAAGGAAGAGCAAAAGAGGAAGCGGGTCGCGACCAGGGAAGAGCGATGGCCAAGAAACACCGCGCGGATCGCCAAGGCGAGCGCCGGTCGCCGCTCGCTACTGGCCACAAACCGGCTGGGCCTAGCGCGGCGCCCGCTTGGCCAGGATGCGCTGCAAAGTGCGCCGGTGCATGTTGAGGCGACGGGCGGTCTCGGAGACGTTGCGCTCGCAGAGCTCGTAGACCCTCTGGATGTGCTCCCAGCGCACCCGGTCGGCCGACATGGGATTTTCCGGCGGCGTCGGCTTCTCCCCCGGCTCGCGCGTCAATGCCGCGTGGATCTCGTCGGCATCGGCGGGCTTGGCCAGATAATCGACGGCGCCGAGCTTCACTGCGGTCACCGCCGTGGCGATATTGCCGTAGCCGGTGAGCACCACCATGCGCGAATCCGGCCGGCGGCGGCGCAGAAGCTCGATCACGTCGAGGCCATTGCCGTCCTCCAGCCGCATATCGACCACGGCATAGGCCGGCGGCGCAGCCTCCGCCTTCTTCAGGCCCTCGGCAACATTGTCGGCCACATCAACGAGGTAGCCACGGGCTTCCATGGCCCGCGCCAGGCGTTGCAGAAAGGGTCGGTCGTCGTCGACGAGAAGCAGCGACATATCCAGTTGGCCTGAGTTGTCGCTTCCGTTTTCAGCCATCATCAAAGGTCTCCGTTCCTCCGGAGATTAAGGATTCGACGGGTCGGCGCCAAGTCATTCCCTCTCCTCCATTTTCTTGATTTTCGACGATTGCATGGGTTTCGCGGTCCATGAGCGCGCGCGGCCAGGCAACCTTGACGACGGCACCGCGGGCCGGCGGCTCGCGGTTGCCGAGGGTGAGTCGTGCGCCGGAGCGCTCAAGCAGGGTCTTGGCGATGAAGAAGCCAAGGCCGAGGCCGCCCGCCTCGGGATCGGTGGGCGCGCTACGCGGGCCGCGGGTGGTGACGTAGGGCTCGCCGATACGCTCCATGATGCCGGCGGCGAAGCCCGGACCGTCGTCGGCGATGGTTACGATAACGTCGGCGGCGTTCCACGCGGTGGCGATGGTCACTTGGCGAAGGGCGAAATCGACGGCATTCTCGACCAGATTGGCGAGACCCTGAATGACGGCGGGATTGCGCCGGCCGACCGGCTCCGGTCCCTCGCCGCGCGCCGGCTCGACGACGATCTCGGTGGCGAAGGCGCGATAGGGCGCCACCACGTCCTCGATCAGGTGGGAAAGCGGCACGCGGGCGAGATGATCGTCGGCCTGCCAGGAGAGCGTCGTCAGCCGCCCGAGGATGTCGCGGCAGCGCTGCGACTGACTCATGATCAGCCCCAGGTCCTCGCGGCGTTGATCGTCGTCGGGAAGCTCGCGCACCATCTCCTTGGCAACCAGCGCGATGGTCGCCAGCGGCGTGCCGAGTTCATGGGCGGCTGCGGCGGCCAGGCCATCGAGCGCCGAGAGATGATGCTCGCGGGCGAGCACCATCTCGGTGGCGGTCAGCGCACGCGCGAGCTGGCGCGCCTCCTCCGCCACACGGAAGGTGTAGATGCCGGTGAAGGCGCAGGCGAGCACCAGCGCCACCCACACGCCGGCCGTATAGGTGAGCGGGATGGTCAGGGTCCCGCCCGGGTGCCAGGGGAGCGGCAGGTGGACGAGCGCCAGCAGGCTCGCCGTCGCCACCACCATTGCGCCGAGGATCACCGTAGCGCGGGGCGGAAGCGTGGTCGCCGACACGATCACCGGCACCAGCAGCAGGAAGGCGAAGGGATTGTCGAGGCCGCCGGTGAGGAAGAGCAGCGCGCTGAGCTGGGCGAGGTCGTAGGCGAGCAGCATCGAGGCGGGCCACTGGCCGATGCGCAGTGTCGGCGAGAAGCGCAGCCGGAGCGCGATGTTGACCAGAGCCGACAGGCCGATGAGCGCCAGACAGCCGGCGATCGGCAGCGGAAAATCGAGGCCCCAGGCGACCACCACAACCGCCGTCGCCTGACCAACCACGGCGAGCCAGCGCAGCCGCACCAACGTATCGAGACGCAGGCTGCGGCTGGCGAACTCGGTGGTGGCGGGCACACGGTCGGGCATGTCAGCTTTCCGTTGCCGCGCCGGCGCGCGCCTGGCGCGCCAGATCGGCCATCACCCGGCCTAGCGTGGTTGGGTCATTAACGGAATGAGGGAAATCAAGCCGCCCGCGCGATTGGCCGGCGGCGAAATCGAGCCCTTCGGGATCGATTCCGGTCACCCGCCAGCCGGTTCCGGCCAAACCGAGCAGCCGGATGGCCATCAAATTCAAGGCTTCGCCATGATCGGCGTTGATCTCGGCGAGCGCGCTTGCCTCGGCCCCGATCAGGTCGCCGGCAGCGCCGATATCGACCAGCAGGTCGGCCGCCAAGAGGGCAACGATGCGGCCGAAACCGGCCACCAGATGGCCGTCTTTCACGGCAAAGCGGTGGAAGCCGAAATCGGCGAAACCGGCATAACAGGCGGCTTCTTCGTGGCGGGCGAGGAAGCGCCGGCGGAGCGCCGGGTCGGGATCGCGCGGGCCGACGGTGCCGGAGAGCGTCAGCCGGGCGCCGGCAAGCGGGTCGCCACCCTCCCCGCCCGGCGCCACCAGAAGCAGCGCGGCACGACAGTCGCTGGCAAGGTTCTGGGTGTGGCGGGCAAGGGCGGAGAGCAGCAGGATGGGCTCGCCGGCGGACGTGGTGGCAACCGTGACCAGGGAGGCGAAAGGGCTGCCTTCTGCGGTCAATGTGGCCAGCGATCCGGCCGCCGCCAGCCTGAGGACCCGGCGCGCGACACGCGGCGGCGAAAAGGCCTCAGCGCTCATGGCGCAGCCGGCCCGTCCGGGCGAGCGCGCTTGACAGCGGCGGCCCCCGGCAGGACAAGCCGCATGACCTTGTTAGATATGTCACAGCTGAATTGGCGCATTCCCTTGGAATCCGCTAAGTTCATGCCACATTTTCTGCGCAATCCTGACGCCAAAAGCGGTTCCGTCATACGTTTCGGGCCGCCCAAAAATCTGGAGACAACTGAATGCCAACGATCGCCCTTGTTGACGACGATCGCAACATTCTGGCTTCCGTGTCCATTGCGCTCGAGTCCGAAGGTTATCGCGTCCAGACCTATACCGACGGCGCCTCGGCGCTGGACGGCTTCCAGGCGACGCTGCCCGACCTTGCCATTCTCGACATCAAGATGCCACGCATGGACGGCATGGAGCTGTTGCGCCGCCTGCGCCAGAAGACCGATCTGCCGGTCATCTTCCTCACCTCGAAGGACGACGAGATCGATGAACTGTTCGGCCTCAAGATGGGCGCCGACGATTTCATCAAGAAGCCGTTCTCGCAACGCCTGCTGGTCGAGCGGGTGAAGGCGGTGCTGCGCCGCTTCCAGCCGCGTGATACCGCCGAGAAGAAGCAGGAAGAGGCCGCCCGCGTGCTCGACCGCGGGGCCTTGTCGATGGACCAGGAGCGCCATACCTGCACCTGGGGCGGCAAGCCGGTCACGCTGACGGTCACCGAGTTCCTGATCCTGTTCGCGCTGGCCAATCGTCCGGGCGTGGTCAAGAGCCGCAATGCGCTGATGGACGCCGCCTATGACGATCAGGTCTATGTCGACGACCGCACCATCGACAGCCACATCAAGCGGCTGCGCAAGAAGTTCAAGGCGGTTGACGCGGAATTCGAGATGATCGAGACCCTTTACGGGGTCGGCTACCGCTTCAAGGAGACCTGAGCGGCAACACCGCTCGGGTGCCGCGATGACGGCAGGGATAGAGGATCGCAAGCTGGCTGATCTGGCGGCGCGCGCGCCCCGGTGGGCACTGCTGCGCCGTGCCCCCGCCTGGCTATCGCGCTTCTCTGCCCTGCCGCTGTTCACCAGCCTGACCCGGCGCATCGTCGTCCTCAATCTGGCGGCGCTGATCGTGCTGGTCTCGGGCATCCTGTTCCTCAACCAGTTCCGCGCCGGGCTGATCGACGCACGCGTCTCCTCGCTGCTCACCCAGGGCGAGATCATCGCCGGCGCCATCGCCGCGCAGGCGACCGTCGACAGCGAGAACGTCTATATCGACCCGGAGAAATATCTCGACCTGCAGACCGGCCAGAGCATCTCGCCGCTCGACCAGACCTATGAGGACCTCGACTTCTCCATCAATCCGGAGAAGGTGGCGCCGGTCCTGCTCAGGCTGATCTCGCCGACGCGCACCCGCGCCCGCATCTACGATCGCGACGGCACGCTGATCGTCGATTCGCGCCATCTCTATCCCGGCGGGCAAATTCTCGCCTTCGACCTGCCGCCGCCGAACACGGGAAACGAATCCTGGCTGCAGACCATCTGGCGGCGCTTCAACCTGTGGCTCTCCAGCCGCGATCTGCCGATGTACAAGGAGCTCGGCGGCGCCAACGGCCGCGGCTACAAGGAAGTGGTCGCCGCGCTCAGCGGCCAGCCTGAGAAGATCGTGCGCATCAACGATCTCGGCGAGCTGATCGTCTCGGTCGCCGTGCCCATCCAGCGCTACCGCTCGGTCCACGGCGCCCTCCTGCTCTCCACCCAGGGCGGCGACATCGACAACATCGTTCATGCCGAGCGGCTGGCGATCGTGCGCGTCTTCCTGGTGGCGGCCGGGGTCACCGTGGTGCTGTCGATCCTGCTCGCCGGCACCATTGCGGCACCGCTGCGCCGGCTTGCCGACGCCGCCGATCTGGTGCGCCATCGCGTCAAGTCGCGGCCGGAAATCCCCGATTTCAGCCGGAGGCGCGACGAGATCGGCCATCTCAGCCAGGCGCTGCGCGACATGACCGGAGCGCTCTATGACCGCATCGACGCCATCGAGAGCTTCGCCGCCGACGTGGCGCACGAGTTGAAGAACCCGCTGACCTCGCTCAGAAGCGCCGTCGAGACGCTGCCGCTGGCCAAGACCGAGGAGTCCAAGGCACGCCTTGCCGGCATCATCCAGCACGACATCAGACGCCTCGACCGGCTGATCAGCGACATCTCGGATGCCTCGCGGCTGGACGCCGAACTCGCCCGCCAGGACGCTACGCCGGTCGACATGCGCCGGCTCCTGACCACGGTGGTCGGCCTGGCCCGCGACATGTCCAAAAGCGACGGACCGACGATCCGGCTCGAATTCGCCGACCACGCGGCGGGCGCCTATCTCGTCTTCGGCCACGACAGCCGGCTCGGCCAGGTGTTCAACAACCTGATCGACAATGCCCGCTCCTTCTGTCGCAAGGACGGCAGCGTGCATATTGCCGTGCGCCGCGTGGACAAGCAGGTCGAGGTCGTTGTCGAAGATGACGGGCCGGGCATCCGCGCCGACCAGTTCGAGCGCATCTTCGAGCGCTTCTATACCGACCGCGAGGGCGGCGAGGAAACCTTCGGCCAGAACTCCGGCCTCGGCCTGTCGATCTCGCGGCAGATCGTCGAGGCGCATAACGGGCGCATCTGGGCGGAGAACCGCACCAAGGCCGGGGCCAATTCCGGCGACGCGCCCGCGGTGCTCGGCGCCCGCTTCACGGTGCGCCTGCCGCTGGCATGAGTGCCGGCGAAACGGTCCATGCCAGCGTGGCGCTGGTGGCGACACGCGGCGTGCTCATCCGCGGCGCCTCGGGCAGCGGTAAGTCCGCGCTGCTGCTCGCCCTCATCATGGTGGACCCGCAGCGCAACGTGCTTGTTGCCGATGACCGTGTGGCGCTGACCGCCCATCACGGCCGGCTGGTGGCAAGCGTCCCGGCGGCGATCGCCGGCCGCATCGAGGTGCGCGGACAGGGCATCCTCGAGCGCCCGCATGTTTCGCCGGCGGTGGTCGACCTGGTGGTCGACCTGGTGGCGGCGGCCGACGCGCCGCGCATGCCGGCGCCCGACGAGGGGAGCGAGATCGCCGGGATTGCGCTGCCCCGCCTGGTGCTGCCGGTGGGCACAGGCGATGGCGCGCTCCGGGTTCTGACCGCGATCGAACAGCGCCTTGGCCGCAATCCCCACTGAAATCAGGCGCCGCTCGCCTCTTGCGTTGCAATAGTGATCCGGCAAGGATGCGCCCTTCGAAAAGGGCCAGGCTCACGCCGGGATCGGGAAGCGTATGATAGGACTCGTGCTCGTCACCCACGGCAAGCTTGCCGTGGAGTTCCGGGCGGCGTTGGAACACGTGGTTGGCGCGCAGACCGACATCGAGACAATCTCGATTGGTCCCGACGACGACATCGAACGACGACGACAGGACATCCTCGACGCGGTCAAGAAGGTGAACACCTCGGCCGGCGTCATCGTGCTCACCGACATGTTCGGCGGCACCCCGTCGAATCTCGCCATTTCGGTGATGGAGGCGGGCAAGATCGAGGTGATCGCCGGGGTCAACCTGCCGATGCTGATCAAGCTGGCCAGCGTGCGCGCCGAAAAGCCGCTGGCCGACGCGATCGCCGACGCCCAGGACGCCGGCCGCAAATACATCAACGTCGCCAGCCAGGTCCTGACCGGCAAATGACGGGCGCTGACGGCGCGGCCAGGCCCATCTCGGGCAATCTTCTCATCGTCAACAAGCGTGGCTTCCACGCCCGCGCTGCCGCCCGCTTCGTGCAGTGCGCCGAGAAGTTCGACGCCACCATCACCGTGTCGAAGGACCAGACGACGGTCGGCGGCACGTCGATCATGGGGCTGATGATGCTCGCTGCCGGGCCAGGCTCGGAGATCAATGTCAGCGCCGAAGGCCCGGACGCTGCGGTGGCTCTGGCGGCGCTGGCCGAACTGGTCGCCGACCGCTTCGGCGAAGAAGAATAATCGGCATAAAGAAATCTTTATATCCTTATTGCCCTTGCCGAATTGGCCCGCTATAACGCTCGCCAAGCAGACAAATCCGCCATTTTTGCCGTAGCCCGAGGAGACCGGAATGCCGAAGACTGCCGATTATGTGGTGAAGGACATTGGGCTGGCCGATTGGGGCCGCAAGGAAATCTCGATGGCCGAATCGGAGATGCCCGGCCTGATGGCGACCCGCGAGGAATATGGGCCCGAGCAGCCGCTGCGCGGCGCCCGCATCGCCGGCTCGCTGCACATGACCATCCAGACGGCGGTGCTCATCGAGACACTGAAGGCGCTCGGCGCCGACGTGCGCTGGGCCTCGTGCAACATCTATTCGACCCAGGACCACGCCGCGGCCGCCATCGCCGCCGCCGGCACGCCGGTGTTCGCCGTCAAGGGCGAGAGCCTCACGGACTACTGGCAGTACACCCACAGGATCTTCGAATGGGGCGACGGCGGCTGGCCCAACATGATCCTCGATGACGGCGGCGACGCCACCCTGCTGCTCCATCTCGGCATGCAGGCGGAGACCAATGCCTCGGTCATCGCCCAGCCGACCAACGAGGAAGAGGAGGTCCTCTTCGCCGCGATCAAGGCGCGGCTGGCGACCTCGCCCAACTGGTACTCGACCATCGCCAAGGAGATCCGCGGCGTCACCGAGGAGACCACCACGGGCGTGCACCGCCTCTACCAGATGGCCAAGGAAGGCCGCCTGCTCTTCCCGGCGATCAACGTCAACGATTCGGTCACCAAGTCGAAGTTCGACAATCTCTATGGCTGCCGCGAGTCACTGGTCGACGGCATCCGCCGCGGCACTGACGTGATGATGTCGGGCAAAACGGCGATGGTCGCCGGCTTCGGCGACGTTGGCAAGGGCTCGGCGGCTTCGCTGCGCAATGCCGGCTGCCGCGTCATGGTGTCCGAGGTCGACCCGATCTGCGCCCTGCAGGCGGCGATGGAGGGCTATGAGGTGGTGACCATGGAGGATGCGGCGCGGCGCGCCGACATCTTCGTCACCTGCACCGGCAATATCGACGTCATCACCATCGACCACATGCGCGCCATGAAGCACCGGGCTATCGTGTGCAACATCGGCCACTTCGATTCCGAGATTCAGGTCGGCGCCCTGCGCAACCTCAAATGGGACAACGTCAAGCCGCAGGTCGACGAGATCGAGTTCCCCGACGGCAAGCGCATCATCCTGCTGTCGGAAGGCCGCCTGGTGAACCTCGGCAATGCCACCGGCCATCCGAGCTTCGTCATGTCGGCGAGCTTTACCAACCAGACGCTGGCGCAGATCGCGCTCTTCACCGAGCCGGAGAAGTACGAGCGCAAGGTCTATACGCTGCCCAAGGAGCTCGACGAGAAGGTGGCGCGGCTGCACCTCGCCAAGATCGGCGTCAACCTGACCGAGATGAGCGAGAAACAGGCCAAATATATCGGCGTCACGGTCAACGGCCCCTACAAGGCCGACCACTACCGCTATTGAGGCGAGCGGCCCGCGCGGACCATACCGACGAGACGATAGAAAGGCCGGCTCTGCCGGCCTTTTTTGCATTCCGGTGAGAACAGACCGAGTCCAAAGCAATCGCGAAATGCAATTCCCGCGTTTTCTCGGCGTCGAAGGATTCACGACCCTCCGTCGAAGGTCTAGATTGCAGTTGATTCGCGTGCATAGCGGCATGTGGACACACGGGGGCCCGTGCCACCGCCGTTGAATGCCAAACCCCTCGAGTTTCGGGATGCGGCGACGCCAGGGGGTTCACTGCATGCGTCGGCATGGCAGGAAAAGGGCTGGGATTCTTGCAGCGGCAAGCGCTGCCCTCCTCGCTCCCCTGTCGCCGCAGCCTGCCTTCGCCGCAACCGGCCTTCCCGCCATCGAACTCAGCCCGGCGCAGGTCGTCACCCTGGTGGCGGTGGTCGGCACGGTGTTCTTCGCCGTGTTCTCGGTGGTGGCGCTCTATCGGGCGCGCTTCCGCGCCGAAAGCGAGAACGCGTCGCTCTCCGCCGAGGTCGGCAAGCTCAAGGCATGGCTCGACCGCGCCGAGGCGCTGGTCAACGAGGAAGACCAGCGCCTGGTCGCATGGACGGCGCCGGGCGAGCCGCCGCTGGTTGCCGGCAGCCTGCCGGCGACGACCGGCGCGCCGGCCGGGCGCAGCGAGTTCCTCGCCTTCGGCCGTTGGCTGGCGGCCGATTCGGCGGCAGCGCTCGACGAGCGCATCGCGCGCATGCGCGAGCGCGGCGAACCCTTCACCCTGGTGGTGACCGGCGCCAACGGCCGGCTGATTGACGTGCACGGCTCGACGGTCGGCGGCTCGGCCGTGGCGCGCTTCCGCGACCTCACCGGCGACCGGCTGGCGCTGAACAGGATGCAGGCGAGCCACGACGCGCTCGCCGCGGAAGTCGAGACCATGCGCGCCATGCTGTCGGTGGCGCCGATGCCCATCTGGCTGCGTGACGAGACCGGCCAGCTGGTCTGGGTCAACGCCGCCTACGCCTCCGCCGTCGAGGCCAACGATGCCGGCGAGGCGGTGGCGCATGGCCTGGAACTTCTCGACACCACCGCGCGGCAGATGATCGCCACGGCGCATGCCGAAAGCGCCGTCTTCACCCGCCGCCTGCCGGCGATCGTCACCGGCGCGCGGCGCATCTTCGACGTCGCCGACATCGCCTCGGAAGGCGGCAGTGCGGCAATCGCGGTCGATGTGACCGAGGTGGAGGCCGCCCAGGCGGCGCTCCGTCGCGAAGTTGAGTTCAACGCCCGTACGCTCGACCAGTTGCAGACGGCGGTCGCCGTCTTCGGTCCCGAGCGGCGGCTGAAATTCTCCAACGCCGCCTATCGCGCGCTGTTCGGCCTTGATGCCGCCTTCCTCGATTCGGCCCCCGACGAGATGACCGTGCTCGACCAGTTGCGGGCCGGGCGCAAGCTGCCCGAACAGGCGGATTTCCGCCGCTGGCGCGACGAGCTGCTGGCCGCCTACCGCTCGCCGGAATCGCGGGAGCACTGGTGGCACCTGCCCGACGGACAGACGCTGCGCGTCATCGCCAATCCCCACCCGCAGGGCGGCATGACCTGGATCTACGAGAACGTCACCGAGCGTCTCGACCTGGAAAGCCGCTACAACGCGCTGGTCAGCGTGCAGGGCGAGACGCTGGACCACCTCAGCGAAGGCGTTGCGGTGTTCGGCTCCGACGGGCGGCTCAGGCTCTACAACCCGTCCTTCGCCGGCGTCTGGTCGCTCGACCCGGCACTGTTCGCCGACAGCCCGCACGTTTCCGCCGTGGTCGCCGCCTGCCGCCGGCCGCACGACGACGAGGCCATGTGGCGCCGCTTCACCGCCAGCGTCGCCGGCGTCGACGAGAACCGTGCTTCGATCTCCGGGCGCATGGAGCGCGAGGACGGCCGCATCATCGATTATGCCACGGTGCCGCTGCCCGACGGCCAGACCATGGTGACCTTCGTCGACGTGACCGATTCGGTGAAGGTGGAACGCGCCCTGGTCGAGCGCAACGAGGCGCTGGAGGCGGCCAACACGCTGAAGAACGCCTTCATCCACCACGTCTCCTACGAGCTGCGCTCGCCGCTTACCAACATCATCGGCTTCGCCCAGCTGCTCGTCGACGAGAACATCGGCGCGCTCAACAACAAGCAGCGCGAATATGCCGGCTACATCACCGCCTCGTCGCAGTCGCTGCTCGCCATCGTCAACGATATTCTCGACCTCACCACCATCGACGCCGGCATCATGGAGCTCGATCTCAGCGAGGTGGACACCAAGGCGATCATCACCACGGCGGTCGACAGCCTGCAGGAGCGCATCAACGAGGCGCGTGTGCTCGTCGAGACCCGCGTTGCTCCCGACGCCGGCCATTTCATCGCCGATGAGAAGCGCGTCCGCCGCATCCTCTACAACCTCATCGCCAACGCCGTCGGCTTCTCCCACCGCAACGGCCTGGTGACGATCTCGGCGAGCCGGGCCAACGACATGATCGAATTCGCCATCACCGATCAGGGTCCCGGTATCCCGCGCGATTTCATCGGCAATGTCTTCGAGCGCTTCGCCGCCATGCCGCGCGGCACGACGCGCGGCGGCGTCGGCCTCGGCCTGTCGATCGTGCGTTCGTTCGTGCTGCTGCATGGCGGCACGGTCGAGATCGAGTCGGAAGAGAACGTAGGCTCCACCGTCAAGGTGCGCCTGCCGATGCGGCCCGCCATATCCGCCGTCGCGGCGGAGTGATTTTGGGGTAGTTTGCCGGCCCGATGGCAACGCCCTTTCTGACCCTGACGCTTTCCGATGAAGCCGCCACCGCGGCGCTCGCCGAAGATGTGGCGGCGATCCTTGGCCCCGGCGACGTGGTCGCGCTTTCCGGGGGCCTCGGCGCCGGCAAGACCGCCTTTGCCCGCGCCCTCATCCGCGCCGTTGCCGACGATGACGGCCTGGAGGTGCCGAGCCCGACTTTCACTTTGGTGCAGAGCTATGCCGCCGGCCGACTCACCATCGGTCATTTCGACCTCTATCGCCTGGGCACGGCCAGCGAGCTTGACGAGATCGGCCTCGCCGACGCCGTTGCCGAGGGCGCCGTCCTGGTCGAATGGCCGGACCGTGGCGAGGGCCGCCTGCCGGCCGAGCGGCTCGACATAAGCCTGGAGATCGCGGGCAGTGGACGCCTGGCGGAGCTCTCGGGAGGTGCGGCCTGGCAGGCGCGTATCGCACGCACGCGCGCCGCCCGGGCGCTGATCGAGCGCGGCGGCCTCGGCGGCGCATCCCGCCGCTATCTTCAGGGCGACGCCTCCATCCGCCGCTTCGAGCGCGTGCGCGCAAGCGCGGGCAGCGCCGTGCTGATGGATTGGCCAAAGCCCGCCGTACCGCCGCGCGACCGCCGCGCCGCGTACCGCGCGCAGACGGTCGACGCATTCCTCGCCGTCGATATGGCGCTGCGCTCGATCGGCCTTTCGGCACCGGAGATCATCGCCGCTGACCGCGAGGCTGGCCTCCTTCTGATGGAGGACTTCGGCACCCAAGGCATCATCCGCGGCGGCGCGCCTGACCCGGAGCGCTATGCCGTGGCCATCGACGTGCTGGCGGCCATCCATGCCGCGCCGCGAGCGGCCGCGTTGCCGGTGCCCGGCGGCGGCGAACACCGCCCGCTGCCGCTCTCGGGTGCGGTGTTGATGGCGGATCTTGCGATGTTCATCGACTGGTACGTGCCCCCTGCGACCGGCAAGGCGCTCGACCGTTCCGCCGCCGAATCGTTTGCGCGCGTCTGGGCCGCCCTCTTCGACCGGCTCGCCAGCGCCGAGGCGAGCTGGGTGCTCTTCGACATGCAGTCGCCGAACCTGTTCTGGCGGCCGGAGCGTACCGGCGTCCAGCGGATCGGCCTGATCGATTTTCAGGACATGTTCGTCGGCCCGGCCGCCTATGACGTGGCCTCGCTGTGCCAAGACGCCCGTATCACCATCCCGGAGGAGATGGAGGCGGCGTTCCGCGATCGCTATGTCGCGCTGAGGCGCGCCGGCGGCCAATCGTTCGATGCGGAATCGTTCGGCGAGGCCTACGCGATTCTCGGCGCCGCACGCACGCTGAAGAACATGGGGGTGTTCGCCCAACTCGCCGACCACCTCGGAAAAACCCAGTACCTTCAGCACCTTCCGCGCATGGACGATTATCTCGCCCGCAATCTCAAGCATGCGGTTCTATCCGATCTTGCCGTCTGGTATGAGAGGCACCTGCCGCCGCTCCGCCAGGCCCGCCAATGACCGCCGCGCCCGACTCCTCGCGCCCCGATTTCAGCTGGAAGACCGCACCGATCCGCCCCAAGCGGGCGATGATCCTGGCCGCCGGTCTGGGCAAGCGCATGCGGCCGATCACCGTGACCACACCCAAGGCGCTGATCGAGGTCCGCGGCCGAGCACTCATCGATCGGGCGCTCGACCGGCTGGAGCGTGCCGGCGTCGAGCGCGCCGTGATCAACGTCCACTATCTCGGCGAACTCATCCGCGTTCATGTCGGCAAGCGCAGCGCGCCCGAAATCGTCATCTCCGACGAGAGCGAGCGCCTGCTCGATACCGGCGGCGGCATCGTCAAGGCGCTGCCCCATCTCGGCGAGGCGCCCTTCTACGTGCTCAATTCCGATTCCTTCTGGCTGGAAGGCGCCCGGCCGAACCTCGAATGGCTGGCCGACGCCTGGCGCGACGAGACCATGGACGCGCTGCTGATGCTGGCCTCGACCGCGCACGCGGTCGGCTATAGCGGCCGCGGCGATTTCAAGATGGACCCAGCCGGCCGCCTTACCCGTCGGCCGGAGCGCGAGGTGGTGCCCTTCGCCTATGCCGGCACGGCGATTCTGCATCCGCGCCTGTTCGCCGACCGCAAGGCCGAGCCTTTCTCGCTCAACGAGCTGTTCGACGCAGCGCTCGATGCCGGCCGCCTGTTCGGCATGCGCATGGACGGGCTGTGGCTGCATGTCGGCACCCCGGAGGCCATCGGCGAGGCCGAGCATTCGATCGCCGACAGCGCGGTCTAGCCGCGATGGTTGACGCGACCCGGGTGCCCCGCGTCTTCACCATCCCCCCCGGCGTGCCCTTTCTCGATACGCTGGCCGAGGCGCTGCTCGCCGGCCGGCTGGTCGACTTCGACCGCGGCGACCCGCTGGCCCTTGCCGGCGTCACGGTGTTGCTGCCCACCCGCCGCGCCGTGCGTGCCTTCCGCGCCGTGCTGGTGGCCCAGCTTGACGGCGAGGCCGCCATCCTGCCCGCCATCAGGCCGATCGGCGATGTCGACGAGGAGGAGCACCTGCTGGCGCCGTCGAGCGAACCGGCGGCCGAGCGCATTGTCCTGCCGGCCGCGGTGTCGCCGCTGGCGCGCCGGCTGGCGCTCACCCGGCTGATCCTCGCCTGGGCCCGGGCCGTGCGCCGCGAACTGCTGATGCTGGGGCCGGACGAGCCCCTGCTGGTGCCGGCATCGGCGGCCGATGCGGCGCGGCTGGCCGGCGATCTCGCCCGCCTCCTCGACGACATGGAGACCGCCGGCATCCCCTGGCAGCGCCTCAGCGCGCTGGTGCCGGAGGAACACGCCCGCTACTACCAGATCACCCTCGACTTCCTGAAGATCGTCGTCGAGCAGTGGCCGGCCCATCTCGCCGAGATCGGCCTGACCGACCCGGCGGTGCGCCGGGACATGCTGATCCGCGCCGCCGCGGGACGGCTTGCCGGGCCGGTGGTCGCCGCCGGGTCGACCGGCTCGATCCCCGCCACCGCCCATCTGCTCAAGGCGATCGCACGCCACGCCCACGGCGCGGTCGTACTGCCCGGCCTCGACCAGGATCTCGACGCCGAGGCCTGGGAGGCGATCGGCAGCACCAAGGAGGCCGCGCCCAGCGCCTTCGGCCATCCTCAGTTCGGCCTGAAGGCGCTGATCGGCGAGATCGGCATCCTGCGCGGCGATGTCGAGCCATTGGCGCCGGCCGCGGACGACCTCGCCGCCCGCCGCAGGCTTGTCGCCGAAGCCCTGCGCCCAGCCGAGACCACCGACCGCTGGGCCGACGGCGCGATCGCCGACGCCGAGGCGGCCATGGCCGGCGTCACCCTGCTCAAGGCGCGCAACGAGCAGGAGGAGGCGACGGCCATCGCGCTGGCGCTGCGCGAAGCGGTGGAGATGCCGGGCGCGACCGCGGCACTGGTGACGCCCGACCGCACCGTCGCCCGCCGGGTGGCGGCCGAGCTCGGCCGCTGGGGCCTCGACATCGACGATTCCGCCGGCGTGGCGCTCGACCGCCTCGGCGAAGGCGTCTTCGCCCGGCTGCTGGCCGAGGCGGCGCTGTCGGAGGCCGATCCGGTGCTCCTGCTGGCGCTGGCCAAGCATCCGCTCGCTGCCTTTGGCATGAGCCGGCCGGAATGCCGCCGGGCGGCGCGCATGCTGGAGATCGCCCTCTTCCGCGGCCATCGCGTCACTGGCGGCATCGCCGCCCTCGCCCCAGCGCTGGCCAGGTCGCGCGCTGCGCTCGATGAAGAAGGCACGCATCCGCCGGCCGCCCGTCGGCGCATGCGCGACGAAGACTGGCACGCGACGGAAGGGCTCGCCGCGACGCTCGCCGAAATTCTGGGACCACTCGAGCAGGCGCTCTCCGGCGCAGACACAATCACCGTCGCCGACGCCACGGCTCGGTTGCAGACGGCACTGACCGCCGCTGCGACCGACGACAGCGGCGCCGACGGCCTCGACACGCCGGCGGGGCGCGCACTGAGAGCTATCCTCGACGGCCTCGGCGAAGGCGGCAGCACGCTCACTCTACGCGGCAGCGATTACCCGGAATTCCTGCGCGCGCTGATGGCCGACGCTGCCCTCGCCCCTCCGGCCGGTCGCGACCCGCGCATATCGATCTGGGGCGCGCTGGAGGCCCGCCTGCAATCGGTCGACCTGATGGTGCTCGGCGGCCTCGACGAGGGCGTGTGGCCGGCCGATACGCGCACCGACCCGTTCCTGTCGCGTGCCATGCGCAGCGAGGTCGGCCTGCCGCCGCCGGAACGCCGCCTCGGCCAGGCGGCCCACGACTTCGTGCAGGGCGCGCTGGCGCAGCGGGTGATCGTCACCCGCGCCGAGAAGCGCGGCGGCACGCCCACGGTGGAATCGCGCTGGCTGCAAAGGCTGGAAGCGGTCGCCGGCAAGGCGGCGATGCAAGCGGCGGGCGGGCGCGGCGACGTCTATGTCGACCTTGCCCGCGACATCGACCGGGTGTCCTCCGGCGAAGTGCGCCCGGTCAAGGCGCCAGAGCCGAAGCCGCCGCTGGCGGCGCGCCCGCAAAGCCTTTCCGTCACCGAGATCGAGACGCTGGTGCGCGACCCCTATGCCATCTACGCCAAGCACGTGCTCAGGCTGGACGAGCTGGAGCCGCTTGGCCGGGCGCCGGACTATGCGCTGCGCGGCACGCTCATCCACAAGGCGCTCGGCGACTTCATCAAGACCTGGGATCGCCCCTTCGACGAAGCGGCGACCAACGAACTGCTCGCGGTCGGCGACCGGGTGCTGAAAGAGATCGAGGGATACCCGGACGTCCACGCCATCTGGTCGTTCCGCTTCGCGGCGATGGCCAGGTGGCTGGTGCAATGGGAGACGGCCCGCGACGCGGACATCGCCGAGCGCCGCGCGGAAATCTCCGGCGTCCTCGAAATCCCCGTCGCCCCGCCGGGCGGCATCTTCCGCCTGCGTGGGCGGGCCGACCGCATCGACCGGCGCCGCGACGGGTCGGTCGACATTCTCGACTTCAAGACCGGCTCGCCGCCAACCGCCAAGCAGGTGCTTCTCGGTTTCGCACCGCAGATGGGGCTGGAAGCAGCCATGGTCCGCAACGGCGGTTTCGACGAGGCCTTCCGCGGCGCGACAATCGCAACGCTCGCCTGGATTGGCCTCAGCAAGGTCGGCCGCGACGAGCCGCTGAAATCAGCGGTGGAGAAGGGCTGGACGACCGACGGCGTCGCCGCCGAGGTGATGAAGCGCTTGACGGCGCTGCTTGCCGCCTTCGCCGATCCCGAGCGCGCCTATGTCTCGCGGGCGCGGCCGATGTTCGAGACGCGCTACGAGAGCCCCTACGACCATCTGGCGCGGGTGCGCGAATGGGGTCTGGTGGAAAGCGAGGAGGACCAGGAATGGTTCGGCCCGCCGCACCCGTGATCGACGAAGCGACGCGCCGGGCCCAGGCCGAGGCGTCGGACCCGCGGGCCTCAGCCTGGGTGTCGGCCAATGCCGGCGCCGGCAAGACCTACGTGCTCGCCCAGCGCGTCGTCCGACTGCTGCTCGCGGGCACCGAACCGGGGCGCATCCTCTGCCTGACCTTCACCAAGGCGGCGGCGGCGGAAATGGAGGCCCGGGTCTTCGAGCGCCTCGGCGAATGGGCGGTGCTCCCCGACAAGAAGCTTGCCGGCGCCATCGCCGAGGTCGACGGGCGCCGCCCGGCAAGGGAGGCGCTCGCCCGCGCCCGCCGGCTCTTCGCCCGTGCCCTGGAGACGCCGGGCGGGCTGAAGATCCAGACCATCCACGCCTTCTGCGAGCGCCTGCTGCAGCAGTTCCCCTTCGAGGCCAATGTCGCCGGCCATTTCGAGGTGCTTGACGAACGCGCAGCGACCGATCTGACCGAGGCGGCCCGGAAGAGCGTGCTTGCCGAAGCGGCCCGGGGCGGCGCGCTCGGCGAGGCGCTCGACACCGTGCTCGGCGCCGGCAGCGACCTGGCGCATGAGACGGCGATCAAGGAATTCGTCGCCGAGCGCGCGCGCGTCCAGGCGTGGATCGCCGCCGCCGACAGCGAGGCGGACGCTCTCAGGCAGCTGCGCGACCGTCTGGGCCTCGGCGCGGAGAACACGCCCGAAAGCCTGCACCGCGCCATCATCACCGAAAGCGCGCTGGCGCACGACGATTTTGTGCGCCTGATCGGCCTGCTGCGCGAGGGCAACAAGACCGACAAGGCGGCGGCCGAGCGGCTCGGCCCCTATCTCGATGCGGTGGATGAGGAGGCCCGTGCCTCCGCCTATCTCGATTTCTGCACGACCGCGGACGGCAAGCTGCGCGCCGCCTCCAGCATCATCACCAAGGCGGTCAAGGATCGCTGGCAGGGATTGGCCGAAACCATCGAAGCGGAACTGGCGCGTCTGGCGGGACTTCTCGACCGCCTCGCAGCAGCCGAATGCTATCAGTCGACCGCCGCCATGCTACGGCTCGCCGATGCGACCATCGCCGCGTATCAGCGGCTGAAGACGGCGCGCGGCGCGCTCGATTTCGACGATCTCATCATCAAGACGACCAACCTGCTCGCGCGCTCGGACGCGGCGCACTGGGTGCAGTACAAGCTCGACCGCGGCATCGAGCACATCCTGGTCGACGAGGCGCAGGACACCAGTCCGCGCCAGTGGCAGGTGGTCAAGGCGCTGGTCGAAGACTTCTTCGCCGGCGAAGGCGCCAGCCAGACGACGCGTACGCTGTTTGCCGTCGGCGACCAGAAGCAGTCGATCTTCTCCTTCCAGGGCGCGGTGCCGGCCTGGTTCTCGCTGATGCGGCGCGAACTGGGGGCGCGCGCCCGCGCCGCCAATGCCCGCTGGTCCGATCCGGCGCTGTATCTCTCCTTCCGGTCGGTGCAGCCAGTGCTTTCGGCGGTCGACGCCGTCTTCGCCGAGGCGCAGGCCTATCGCGCCCTTTCCGACGTCGACGAGGCACCGGCCCACAGTGCTGCGCGCCACGGCGTGCCTGGCCGCGTCATCCTGTGGCCGATGATCGAACCGGCCGAGAAGATCGAGCCCGAGGACTGGGCAACGCCGCTCGACCATCTCGGCGAATCGAGCCCCGAGGTGAAGCTCGCCAAGCGGCTGGCGCGCACCATCGGCCGCTGGCTGCATGGCGGCGAACGGCTCGACAGCGGCGAACCGATCACCGCCGGCGAAATCCTCATCCTGTGCCGCACGCGCGGCGCCCAGACCGACGCCATCAACCGGGCGCTGAAAAGCCACGGCATTCCGATCGCCGGCGCCGACCGCATGCACCTGACCGAGCACATCGCCGTCATGGACCTGTTGGCGCTGGCCCGCGTGGTGCTGTTGCCGGAGGACGACCTGTCGCTGGCGGCCCTGCTCAAGAGCCCGCTCATCGGGCTCAGCGAAGAGGCGCTCTTCGACCTCGCGCATGGCCGCGGGGGCTCGCTGTGGGATGCGCTCGGGCGCAAGGCGCAGGACCGCGACGACTTCGCCGGGGCGCGCGAGAGCATCCAGCGCTGGCGCGCCGGCGCCGACAGGCGCGAGCCCTATGGCTTCTTCGCCCGCATCCTCGGACCGGAGGGCGGCCGCCGGCGCTTTCTGAAACGGCTCGGTGCCGAAGCCGAGGACGTGCTCGACGAGTTCCTCACCCAGGCGCTCGCCTATGAACGCCTGGAAGCGCCGACGCTGCAAGGCTTCCTCGCCTGGCTCGAAGCCGGCACCAGCGAGATCAAGCGCGATACCGAGACGCGGCGCGACGAGGTGCGGGTGATGACCGTGCACGGCGCCAAGGGGCTGGAGGCCGACATCGTCTTCGTCGTCGACAATGGCTCGGCGCCGACCCACCCCAACCACGATCCGAGAGTGATCGCTCTCGACGACGACCGCGACGGGACGGTGTCGCCGCTGGTGTGGATGCGCCGCTTCAAGGCGATGCCCCAGGCGGTGCAGGCGCGCGTCAAGGCGCTGCGCGCCGCGGCCAACCAGGAATACCTGCGCCTGCTCTATGTGGCGATGACCCGCGCCAAGGACCGACTGGTCATCTGCGGCACGCGGAAGGAGCGCACCGACGCAGCCAATGGCTGGCATGGCCTGGTGACCGGTGCGCTGGAAGCGGACTGCGTGCCCGGCCAGGATGCCGACGGCAACGACGAGCTGGAATGGCGCCCCGAACCGCGCCCGACCCACAAGACCAGGCCGCCGCAGCCGGGCCTGCCGCTCGGGCCATATCGGCCGGACTGGTTCGCGCGCCCCGCTCCGCCGCCGCCCCCTGCCCTGCCGCACGTGACGCCGTCCTCGCTCTTCGATGAGGACGGTGCGGCGACGACCTTTGCCGTCGGCGCCGGCAGCACCACGGTCGAGGCGGCGCTCGTCCGCGGCCGGCTCATCCACCGACTGCTCGAATCGCTGCCGGCAATCGCGGCAAGCGCTCGCGAGAGCGCCGGCGCCGCCTATCTCGCCGCCTTCGCCGGTAAATTGGACGAGGACGAGCGCGCCGCGCTGCTCGGCGAAGTGATGGCGGTGATGGCCGAGCCGGCCTTTGCGCCGGTGTTTGCCGAGGACAGCCGCGCCGAGGTGGAGATCGTCGGCCGCATCGCCCGCGCCAGCGGCGAAGCAGCGGTTTCCGGGCGCGTCGACCGGCTGGCGGTGACACCGAGCGAGGTGCTCATCGTCGACTACAAGACCAACCGGCCGGCACCAGAAAAGCTGGAAGACGTGCCACCCGAATATATCCGCCAGCTGGCGCTCTACCGGACGATCCTGCGCCGGCTCTATCCCGGCCGCGTGGTGACCGCCGCGCTGCTGTGGACCGACCGGCCGGCACTCATGGAAATCCCCCCGGCGCTGCTTGATTCGGCCGAATCAGCGGTGCTTGCGGGTTGAGGGACGCGTCCCGACCCCTGCGACGATCAGGCCGGTGGCCGGTTACCACCGGTAACCTTGACATTGGCCGGCTCCTCCCTACCTTGGGCAAAACCCCTTTCACGCTCTTGAGGTGCAATATGCCTGCGCACGTGACTGATGCCAGCTTCGACAGCGAAGTCCTTGGCGCTTCCGAGCCCGTCGTCGTCGATTTCTGGGCAGAATGGTGCGGCCCCTGCCGCATGATCTCGCCGGCTCTGGAAGAAATCGCCACCGAGATGGAAGGCCAGGTGAAGATCGCCAAGCTCAACGTCGACGAGAACCCCGACATAACCATCCGCTATGGCGTGCGCTCGATCCCGACGCTGATCATGTTCAAGAACGGCGAGCCGACCTCGATGCAGGTCGGAGCCGTGCCGAAGGGCCGGCTGTCGGACTGGATCAAGGCGGGCATCTGACTCCTGAGCCGATCATCGCCATGTACGAACAGGGCTGCTTCGGCAGCCCTTTTTGTTGTGCGCTTTTTGGCCGTGGGCACTGCGGCCGGCCTTTGACGGCCGGGGTCGCAGTCAGCCTTCAGCCCGGCGGGGTGCCGTTGGCCTCCAGCACCGAGCCGGCGAGATAGAGCGAGCCGCAGATGAGGATGCGCGGCGGCATCGGCAGGCCGGTTTCCGCCGAGATCATGTCGAGCGCGGTCTCGACGTCGGCGACCGGCACGGCCTCGATGCCGGCGCTCCTGGCGGCTTCGGCCAGTTCGGCCGGGTCGCGCCCGGCGGCCGATGAAGGCACCGGCACGGTGTAGGCCTTGCGGGCAAGGCCGGCGAAGGGCTGGAAGAAGCCCACCGGGTCCTTGGTGACGAGCATGCCACAGATCATGAAGAGCGGCCGCGGCACGCGCTCTTCGAGGTCGGCGACGGCCTCGGCGATCACCTGTCCGGCGGCCGGATTGTGGCCGCCGTCGAGCCAGATCTCGGCGTCGCCGCGGGTGCGCGCGACCAGCCGGCCGGCGGTCAGCCGCTGCATGCGCGCCGGCCACTCGACACTGGTGAGGCCGGTCTCGATCGCCGACGTCGCAATCTCCGGCGCAAAACGGCGGAGCGCCGCGATGGCCACCCCGGCATTGGTGAACTGGTGACGGCCGACAAGGCGCGGCGCCGGCAGGTCGAGCAGGCCACCCTCGTCCTGATAGACCAGACGGCCATGCTCGGCATGGGCGATCCAGTCGCGATTGGCGAGATAGACCGGGGCATTGAGACGCGCCGCCTCGGTCTCGATCACGTCGATGACCGGGTCGCGCTCCGGCGCCACCACCACCGGACGATTGCGCTTGATGATGCCGGCCTTTTCGCCGGCGATCTGCTCGACCGTGTTGCCGAGGAACTTCTCGTGATCGAGGGCGATCTGGGTGATGACCGAAACCAGCGGGTCGGCGACGATGTTGGTGGCGTCGTAGCGGCCGCCCAAGCCCACCTCGAGCAGCAGATAATCGGCCGGGTGGTCGGCGAAGAGCTGGAAGGCGGCGGCGGTGGTGATCTCGAATTGCGGGATGGGCGCACCGGCATTGGCACGCTCGACCGCGATCAGCACCTCGATCAGCTCGTCCTCGTCGACGAAACGGCCGCCGCCGGGGGCGCCGATGCGCATGCGCTCGTGGAAGCGCACGAGATGGGGCGAGGTGTAGACGTGGACCGACTTGCCGGCCGCCTCCAGCATGGCGCGCAGGAAGGCGGTGGTCGAGCCTTTGCCGTTGGTGCCGGCGATGTGGACGACCGGCGGCAGGCGCAGGTCGGGACGGCCGAGCTTGTCCATGAGGACCGTCATGCGGTCCAGCGACAGGTCGATCTCGCGCGGATAGAGCGCACGGAATCGCTCAAGGATGGCGGAGGAGCGGTCCATTCTGGCGGAAGATCCGGTCTTCAGGCGGTCGCGGGGGCCGGCTCGCCGGCTGGCTCGGCGGCGGCCGGCGGCGGCAAAGAGGGGGCATCGGAGAGCACCTCGGCGCCGAGCAGGCGGCAGATGCGGCTGATGGTGGAGCGCAGCTTGTGGCGGTGGACGACCATGTCGACCATGCCGTGCTCGCGCAGGAACTCGGAGCGCTGGAAGCCGTCGGGCAGCTTCTCGCGGATGGTCTGCTCGATGACGCGCGGGCCGGCGAAGCCGATCAGCGCACCCGGCTCGGCAATGTGGATGTCGCCGAGCATGGCATAGGAGGCGGTGACGCCGCCGGTGGTCGGATTGGTGAGGACGACGATATAGGGCAGCTTCTCCTCGCGCAGCGCCTGCACCGCGATGGTGGTGCGTGGCAACTGCATCAGCGACAGCACGCCCTCCTGCATGCGCGCACCGCCGGAGGCGGCGAACATGACGAAGGGGCGCTTGCGCTCCACCGCCGTCATCATGCCGCTGACGATCGCCTCGCCGGCGGCCATGCCGAGCGAGCCACCCATGAAATCGAAGTCTTGCACGGCGACGACCATCGGCAGCTGCTCGACCGTGCCGGCGCCGAGCTGGACCGCGTCGGCGAGCGTTGTCTTGGCGCGGGCGTCGCGCAGCCGCTCGGTATAGCGGCGCTCGTCACGGAACTTCAGCGGGTCGGTCGGCACCTCGGGCAGCGGCAGCGACTCGTAGGCGCCGTTGTCGAAGAAATGCTGCAGGCGCTGGGTCGAGTTCATGCGCATGTGGTAGCCGGAGCCGGGAATGACGTGCTGGTTCAGCTCCAGGTCGCGGTGGAAGACCATCTCGCCGGTCTCCGGACACTTGATCCAGAGATTGGGCGAGACCTCCCGCTTGTTGAGGAGGTTGCGAATCTTCGGGCGAACGACGTTGTTGATCCAGCTCATCTCGTTTCTTCCCCGCTTCGGGGCCTATTCCGCTGCCTGCATGCGGGCGCTGCGCACGCCCGAGGCGAGGTCGGCAACCAGCGCCGATACGGCGGCAACCGTGCCTTCGCTGGCCTTTCCCTCGCCGTCGAGCGAGGTGCGCACCGCCTCGACGATGGCCGTGCCGACCACGACGCCGTCGGCGGCCTTGCCGATCTCGCGCGCCTGATCGGCAGTCTTCACCCCGAAACCGACGGCAACCGGCAATATGGTGTGCCGCTTGATCCTTTCCACCGCCCCGGCGATGCGGCTGGTGTCGGGCAGCGCCATGCCGGTGATGCCGAGCATGGAGACGTAGTAGACGAAGCCCGACGAATTGGCGAGGACCGCGGGCAGGCGGTGGTCGTCGGTGGTCGGTGTCGCCAGGCGGATGAAGTTGATGCCGTGGCGAATAGCCGGCAGGCAGAGCTCGTCGTCGGCCTCGGGCGGCAGGTCGACGAGGATCAGCCCGTCGACGCCGGCGGCCTTGGCGTCCTCCAGGAAGCGCTCATTGCCGTAGGCATAGATCGGATTGTAGTAGCCCATGAGCACGATGGGCGTGTCCTGATCGTCGGCGCGGAAGGCGCTGACCATGGCCAGCGTCTTGGCGAGCGTCTGGCCGCCGTGAAGCGCGCGCAGGCCGGCGGCCTGGATCGCCGGGCCGTCGGCCATGGGATCGGAGAAGGGCATGCCCATCTCGATCACGTCGGCGCCGGCCTTGGGCAGCGCCTTGATGATTTCGAGCGAGGCGTCGTAGTGCGGATCGCCGGCCATGACGAAGGTGACCAGGGCCGGGCGGCCCGCCTCCTTCAACGCGGCAAAACGGCGATCGATGCGGGTGGAGGTCATCGCTCAGATCTCCATGCCCAGATGCTTGGCGACGGTCTCGACGTCCTTGTCGCCGCGGCCGGAGAGGTTGACCACGATGATCTCGTCCTTGGCCATGGTCGGCGCCAGCTTGGCGACATAGGCGAGCGCGTGGGCCGACTCCAGCGCCGGGATGATGCCCTCGACCTTGGTCAAGAGCTGGAAGGCGGCCAGCGCCTCCTTGTCGGTCGCCGGCACGTAGGAGACGCGGCCCGAGTCGCGCAGCCAGGAATGCTCGGGTCCGACGCCGGGATAATCGAGGCCGGCGGAGATCGAATGGCCCTCGAGAATCTGTCCGTCGCCGTCCTGCAGCAGATAGGTGCGGTTGCCGTGGAGCACCCCCGGCCGGCCGCCGTTCATCGAGGCGGCATGGCCGTCGGGCACGTCGAGCCCGTAGCCGCCGGCCTCGACGCCGTAGATCTTGACGTCCGGGTCGTCGAGGAAGGGATGGAAGATGCCGATGGCGTTGGAGCCGCCGCCGATGCAGGCGACGATGGCGTCCGGCAGTCGGCCTTCCTGCGCCATTATCTGCTCGCGCGTCTCGGTGCCGATCACCGACTGGAAATCGCGCACCAGATCCGGATAGGGGTGCGGGCCGGCGGCGGTGCCGATCAGGTAATAGGTGTTCTCGACATTGGTCACCCAGTCGCGCAGCGCCTCGTTCATGGCGTCTTTCAGCGTGCCGTTGCCGGCGGTGACCGGATGGACCTCGGCGCCCAGCATGTGCATGCGGAAGACGTTGGGCCGCTGCCGCGCGACGTCGGTGGCGCCCATATAGACGACGCAGGGCAGGCCGAAGCGGGCCGAGACGGTGGCCGCCGCGACGCCGTGCTGGCCGGCGCCGGTCTCGGCGATGATGCGCGTCTTGCCCATGCGCTTGGCGAGCAGGATCTGGCCGAGGCAGTTGTTGATCTTGTGCGAGCCGGTGTGGTTGAGCTCCTCGCGCTTCAGATAGATCTTGGCGCCGCCCCCGCGGCCGGAGGCCGCAGAAATGTCACGAAAGTGCTCGGTCAGCCGCTCGGCGAAATAGAGCGGCGAGGGCCGGCCGGCATAGAAGGTGTTGAGCGCCGTGAGCTCGGCGCGGAATTCGGGATCGTCCTTGGCCGCCGTGTAGGCTTCCTCCAGCTCGAGGATGAGCGGCATCAGCGTTTCGGCGACGAAACGACCGCCGAACAGGCCGAAGAAACCGCGCTCGTCGGGACCGGCGCGATAGGTGTTGGGCGTGACGGTCATGAGGCGGCTCTCTGAGCGAGCGAGGCGGCGCCGGCGCCGCGGGCATTGGCGATGAAGGCGCGGATCAGGTCGACCTCCTTGCGGCCGGGGGCGCTTTCGACGCCCGAAGACACGTCGACGCCGGGGGCACCGGTGAGGGCAACGGCTTGAGCGACATTGCCCGGCCGGAGACCGCCGGAGAGCAGCCAGGGAATATCCGGGTCGAAGCCGGCGAGCAGCGACCAGTCGAAGGGGACCCCGAGGCCGCCGGGGCGCGTGGCGTCTTTCGGCGGCTTGGCGTCGAGCAGCAGCCGGTCGGCGACGGCGGCATGGGCTTCGGCACGCGCCAAGTCGTCGGTGGCGGCGATCGGCAGTGCCTTGATCACCTGACGGCCGAAGCGCCGGCGCACCTCGGCAACCCGGTCCGGCGTCTCGGCGCCATGAAGTTGCAGCCCGTCGGGGCTCACCGCTTCGACGATCTCGGCGAGGCCGGCATCGTCCATGTCGACCGTCACCGCGACGATCTCGGCGCGGCCGGCGACGCGCTCGGCCAGTTCGGCGGCGCGCGCCGGTGTCACGAAACGCGGGCTTTTGGCAAAGAAGTTGAAGCCGACCATGTCGGCGCCGGCGCCAAGCGCAGCGTCCAGCGTTTCCTCCGTCGAGAGGCCGCATATCTTCACGATCAGGCTCATGGGGGGTGCATTTGGCACGAAACGGGGAAGGAGTCCAACGCCGGCAGGAAACCGCGGAAAACCGCGCTCAGGCGGCCGCAAGCCGCCGCCAGACGAGGACCGCTGCGGCGAGGTCCTCGATGGCCGAGCCGACCGACTTGAACAGGCTGATCTCGCCGTCCGAGCGGCGGCCGGGGACGGTGCCGCGGCAGAGGTCGAACAGGTCGCCGGCAATGTCGGCTTCGCCGATCAGCCCGGCAGCGATGGGCTGGACGATGTCGCCGGCCTCCTTGAGCGCCCCGCCGCGCGTGTCGACATAGAGGCGCGCGCGGCTGATCGCCGCGTCGTCGGCCTCGCGCATCGCTGGCGTATAGGCGCCGACGAGGTCGAGATGGGCGCCGGGCTTCAGCCAGGCGCCTTCGACCAGCGGCGTCCTGCTCATGGTGGCGACCGAGACGAGGTCGGCCTCGGCGACTGCCCTCTCGCGGTCGCGCGTGGCGGTCACCGTGAGGCCGGGGCGGTCGAGGGCGGCGGCGAGGCGTTCGGCGGTCTCCGGCGTGCGGTTCCAGATGGTCACATGGGTGATGGGGCGGACGGCGGCGTGGGCGGCGATGAGGCGGGGGGCGAGCGCGCCGGCGCCGATCATGGCCATGCGGCTGGCATCGGGGCGGACGAGATGGCCGGCGGCCAGCGCCGAGGCGGCGGCCGTGCGCCAGAGCGTCAGCGCCATGCCGTCGAAGCCGACCAGCGGCTCGCCGCTGTCGCCGGCCAGCAGCAGGTAGGTGCCCATGACGCTCGGCCTGGCCCGCGTCGCATTCAGCGGAAAGACCGAGGCGACCTTGACGCCGATGAAGCCGCCGCTCGCCGCGCTCCACGCCGGCATGAGGAGGAGCGTGGCGGTCTCACCCTGCCGCTCGATCGTGTGGTGGTGGCGCACCGGTGCCACGACACCGGCGCGGAAGGCCCTGGCGAGCGCCTCCACCAGCGCCGGATAGTCGAGCAGGGAATCGATCTCGGCCGCGCCGACGAAGCGCATCGGCGGCTCAGGCGGCGTCGCGGTCGCCGACGGGCGGAGCGAGCGCCGGCCCGCTGGTGATGCGCTCGCGCAGGCGTTCGACATCCTGGCGCAGGCGCTCGACATTGGCGCGCTCGGCGCGCGCCGCCCGCCGCCACTTACCCTGGCCGATCCAGGTGGCGATGCCGCCGATGAGGACGCCCAAGCCCAGCGTGGCGAAGAGGAGGACGAACAGCGGCAGGTCGATCGACCAGCGCGGTGCAGCGCCGCCGAACGGATCGAGTGACAGCACGACGCCGGCGCGATTGGCCACCGACAGCGCCACCGCGACGATGGCGATCGGCAATGCCACGAACAGGATCAGGAAACGGCGCATCTCAGTCCTGGAGCCGGAATGTCCCTCATGCGGCCGACGCGGAGCCTCACGTATTGAGACGCTCGCGCATCTCCTTGCCGGTTTTGAAGAAGGGCACGTATTTCTCGGTCACCGCCACCCTGGTGCCGGTGCGCGGGTTGCGCCCGGTGCGCGCCGGGCGGTTCTTGACGGAGAAGGCGCCGAAGCCGCGCAGCTCGACACGGTCACCACGCGACAGCGCATTGGTGATCTCGCTGAGGATGGCGTTGACGATGTTCTCGACGTCACGCTGATAGAGATGCGGATTCTGTTCGGAAAGCTTCTGAACCAGTTCCGACTTGATCATTGAACCGCCCCCTCGGCAGGCCCTGCACCAGCGCCGGCTGAACCCTGCCAAACCGACATGAGACCGTCAAGCTTCAGACTTTGCGGAAGAATTCGGTCCAGGACACTGCCGCGCAGCAATTCGGGCGCAATCCCTGTCTTTTGAGCAAGCCACAGCGCTGCTGCATCGGCGAAGGAAAACAGGCTACCGCCGATTGACGACGGCTGCCAATCGCGCACCGGCAATTTCGCGTTGACGCCCTTGCTGGCAAGCCAGGCGATCGCCGCCTGCTCGCCGCCGATTTCGTCGATCAAGCTCACCGCCAGCGCCTGCTGGCCGGTGTAGACGCGGCCGTCGGCGAGCGACAGCGCATCGGCGCGGGCGAGCCCACGACGCTTGGCGACAATGTCGACGAACCAGTTGAAGCTGTCGTCGACGACGCCCTGCATGACCTTGCGCGCCTCCTCGGTCGTCGGCTCGAAGGGATTGGGCTGGGCCTTGAGCGGGGCGCTCTTGATGTCCTCGACGCCGACGCCGAGGTTTTTGAGCAGGTCGCTGACCTTGGGATACATGAACAGCACGCCGATCGAGCCGGTGAGCGAGGTCCGCCGCGCGATGATGTGGTCGGTGGCAATCGCCGTCATATAGGCCGCCGACGCGCCGAAGGTGGCGATGGTGGCGACCGTCGGCTTCTTCTCCGCCAGCTTGCGGATGCCCTCGTAGAGCGCCTCGCCGCCGGCGGTGGAGCCGCCGGTCGAATCGATGGCAACGATGACACCCTTGACCGCGTCGTTGCGGGCGAGGTTGGCCAGCATCCGGTCGCGCCTGGTGTCGTTGGCGATGAAACCCGAAACAGTGATGCGAGCGATCTGCGGCTCGGCGACGAGTGGAAAGGCGTCACGCCCGGCAAGGCTGATGACGCCACCGGCAATGATGACGAGGATCGCCAGGAAGCCGACGACGCGCCAGAACGACAGCTTACGGCGCAGCCGGCGACGATCGACGATCTGGTCGGCGGTCATGGACATGGGTCAGGCCTCTCACGTTCCCCCGGCCCCGGTGGGTTAGCGCCTTCGCGCCATGCCGGCAAGGGGCGGAGAGCGCGGCGAAGACGAAACGGCCCGCGCCGTTGCCAGCGCGGGCCGTGATCTGGCTTGAACCTGAGGGCGGCTGGCGCCGCCCGCCGGCTCAGGCGTCGTCTTCCTCTTCCTCGTGACCTTCCTCGCGCGCCTTCAGCGCAGCACCGAGGATATCGCCGAGCGAAGCGCCGGAATCGGAGGAGCCGTACTGAGCGACGGCTTCCTTCTCCTCGGCGATCTCCAGCGCCTTGATCGACAGCGAGATCTTGCGGCTCTTCTTGTCGAAGTTGGTCACCCGCGCATCAACCTTCTCGCCCTTGGCGAAACGCTCCGGCCGCTGCTCGGAGCGGTCGCGCGACAAGTCGGAACGACGGATGAAGGCGGTGAGGTCGGTATCGGCGATCTTCACGTCGATGCCGGCATCCTTGACGTCGATGACCTCGCAGGTGACCACCGCGCCCTTGCGGACCTCGCCGGAGGCAGCGGCATCGGCGAAGGGATCGCCGCCGACCTGCTTGATGCCGAGCGAGATGCGCTCCTTGTCGACATCGACGTCGAGCACCTGGGCGCGCACCGTGTCGCCGCGATTGTAGTCCTCGATCGCCTGTTCGCCCGGCCGGTTCCAGTCGAGATCGGACAGGTGGACCATGCCGTCGACATCGCCGTCGAGGCCGATGAACAGGCCGAACTCGGTCTTGTTCTTGACCTCGCCCTCGACGATCGTGCCCTGCGGGTACTTCTCGGCGAAGGTCTCCCACGGATTGGCCAGCGTCTGCTTGAGACCAAGCGAGATGCGCCGCTTCACCGGATCGACCTCGAGGATCATCACCTCAACTTCCTGGCTGGTCGAAACGATCTTGCCGGGGTGGACGTTCTTCTTGGTCCAGCTCATCTCGGAGACGTGGATCAGGCCCTCGATGCCGGGCTCGAGCTCGACGAAGGCGCCGTAGTCGGTGATGTTGGTCACCCGGCCGGTGAACTTCACGTTGACCGGATATTTCGCCTCGATGCCCTGCCAGGGGTCGGCCTCGAGCTGCTTCATGCCGAGCGAGATGCGGTGGGTCTCGTGGTTGACCCGGATGATCTGCACCTTGACGGTCTGGCCGATCGACAGAACCTCGGACGGGTGGTTGATGCGCCGCCAGGCGATGTCGGTGACGTGCAACAGGCCGTCGATGCCGCCGAGATCGACGAAGGCACCGTAGTCGGTGATGTTCTTGACCACGCCGTCGATGACCTGACCTTCCTCGAGGCTCTGAACCAGCTCGGAGCGCTGCTCGGCGCGGGTCTCTTCCAGGACGGTGCGGCGCGAAACGACGATGTTGCCGCGGCGCTTGTCCATCTTGAGGATCTGGAAGGGCTGCGGCGTGTGCATGAGCGGCGAGACGTCGCGCACCGGGCGGATGTCGACCTGGCTGCGCGGCAGGAAGGCCACGGCGCCGTCGAGATCGACGGTGAAGCCGCCCTTGACCTGGTTGAAGATGACCCCGGTCACCTTCTCGTTCTTGTTGAAGCTCACCTCGAGCTTGACCCAGCTCTCTTCGCGGCGGGCCTTCTCGCGGCTGAGCACGGCCTCGCCGAGCGCATTCTCGATGCGCTCAAGATAGACCTCCACCTCATCGCCGACCTTGAGGTCCGGCTCACGGCCGGGCACGGTGAATTCCTTGAGCGGAACGCGGCCCTCGGTCTTGAGGCCGACATCGATGACGGCGAGATCCTTCTCGATCGCGACGATCTTCCCCTTGATGACCGCCCCTTCCATCACCTGATCGGAGTTGAACGTCTCGTCGAGGAGGGCGGCGAAATCTTCCTTCGTGGGGGTGGCAGCTACTGGCATCTAAACTCCTGCTTCACCGGTGGCGCCTGCCGGCGGTTGGCGTTGATCGGACCTCCTCCACGACCCTGTCAGACAAGGACACCCGCCCGTTCGGCGGCGTGGCGCACGAGGGTCATGAAGTCGGCAGTACCTGTTCCGTCCGCAAATTAAGCGGGTTTCACCACCGTCTCGGGGCGGACAACACGAAAACCGGGCAACGTGCTCCGATCCGGAGCGCCGTTCCCGTCAGTCGCGTCCTGCCCGGGCCCGATCGACAATATCGACGGCCGCGCGGAACGCGGCTTCTATATCCTTGTCGCTGGTATCGAGCAAGTAAGCATCTTCCGCCGCTTTCAGCGGGGCGGCGGCGCGGCCCGAATCGCGGGCGTCGCGGCCGGCGATCTCGGCCAGGATGGTCGCGTAGTCGACCGCCCTGCCCTTGGCGTTGAGTTCGTCGGTGCGCCGGCGGGCCCGCACCTCGGGCGAGGCGGTGACGAAGATCTTGATGTCGGCGTTCGGGCAGACGGCAGTGCCAATGTCACGGCCGTCGAGCACGGCGCCCTCGCGGCGGGCGGCAAAGGCACGCTGGAAATCAAGCAGCGCCGCCCGCACCCCGGCATGGACGGCGACCCGCGAGGCAAGCTCGCCGGCCTCGTGGCCGCGCAGGGTGGGGTCCGCCAAATCCGCCGGGTCGAGCGCGCGGGCGACACGCTCGGCTGCCTGCCCGTCGTCCGGGTCGAGGCCCTGCTCGACCATCAGCCGGCCGGTGAGCCGGTAGAGCAGCCCGGTGTCGAGGTACGGCAGGCGGTAGTGCACCGACAGGCGCTGGGCCAGCGTTCCCTTGCCGGCGGCCGCCGGTCCATCGATGGCGATGATCATGGACGCACCAGCGCCGTATGCGCCATGCGGTTCGACGGGCGCCCTTCTCCCCCCTTGCGGGGGAGATGGACTCCCAACCGCCGCTTGCCGATCCGGCTCAACGCAGTGTCAGGCACCGACATCCTCGAATTGAGCGCCAAGGCCGGCCATCAGCGCGCGGAAGTCGGGGAAGCTGGTGGCGATCGGCCGGGCATCGTCGATGGTCACCGGCGCCTCGGTGGCAAGGCCGAGGACGACGAAACTCATGGCGACGCGGTGGTCGAGCTGGGTGGCGACCGTGGCGCCGCCGGCCACCTTCGCCGCACCGGTGACAGCCATGGAATCCGGCGTGTCTTCGACGACGACGCCGTTCGCGCGCAAGCCGGCGACGACCGAGGCGATGCGGTCCGATTCCTTGACCCGCATTTCGCCGATGCCTTCCATCAGCGTCTGCCCCTCGGCGAAGGCGGCGGCGACGGCCAGCACCGGATATTCGTCGATCATGAAAGGCGCGCGAGCGGCAGGCACGGTGACCCCCTTGAGCCGGCTCGCCTTGACGCGGAGGTCGCCGACCTCCTCGCCGCCGACCTTGCGTCTTTTGGAAATGGCGATATCGGCGCCCATTTCGAGAAGCGTCTCGATCAGCCCGGTGCGCGTCGGGTTTTGCAGCACGTTCTCGATGACGACGTCGGAGCCCGGGACGATCAGCGCGGCGACCAGCGGAAAGGCGGCGGAGCTGGGATCGCCGGGGACGGCGATCGTCTGCGGCTTCAGATTGCGCCGGCCCTCCAGACGGATGGTGCGGCTGCCGTCATTGGCCTCCTCGACCTCGATCGCCGCGCCGAAGGCCGCCAGCATGCGCTCGGTATGGTCGCGGGTGGCGACCGGCTCGATGACGGTGGTGACGCCGCCGCTGTTCAACGCCGCCAGGAGCACGGCCGATTTGACCTGCGCCGAAGGCACCGGAACGCGGTATTCGATCGGCACCAGCGTCTCCGGCCCATGAACGGTGGCCGGCAGCCGGTCGCCCGAGCGGGCGATGACCTGGACGCCCATGCGGCGCAGCGGGTCGAGGACGCGGCCCATCGGCCGCTTCACCAGAGAGGCGTCACCGGTGAAGGTGGTGGCGAATCCATGGCTGCCGGCAATGCCCAGCGCCAGACGCACGCCGGTGCCGGCATTGCCGTAGTCGATCACCCCCTCCGGCTCGAGCAGGCCACCAACGCCAAGCCCGGAAATCCGCCAGGCGCCGGTATCGGTGCGACCGACCGTCGCCCCGAAGGCGCGCATGGCGGCAACCGTGGCGAGGATGTCATCGCCTTCCAGCAGGCCATCGACCACCGTGTCGCCGACGGCGAGCGCCCCCAGCATGATGGCGCGATGGGAAATCGACTTGTCGCCCGGCGGCCGGATGGTTCCGGCAAGCGACCCCGACGCCCGCACCGTCAGCGGCGCTGCAGTGTTGTCGCCCGACATATCAGCCCTTTGCTCCGTTTGATGCCGCCTGTGGCTCCGGGGGCCTTGCCAACGGCCGGACCATGTGCTCCTCACAGGTTGGCGTGCGGCCCCTCTCGGCCCGCCGTCCGGATAGCATAGCCGGGGAGGCAGGTCATCATTCGTGCGCGGACCCCGCGAAATGCTTTTGACACTGCCCGGCGCGCGCATTATGGGGGGGCCGCTTAACGTCGGGACGAGGCATAGACCGTGACGAAAGCTGAGCTCGGAACCAAGCGGCTCTGTCCGAACTGCGGCGCAAGATATTACGACCTCAACCGCGACCCGATCGTGTGCCCGCGCTGCGGCACCGAATTCGAGGTGGCGGTGGGCCGTGTGCGCCCGCAGGCGGCTGTCAGCAAGCCACCCAAGGCAGTGGTCGAAGACGAGACGGAAGAAGCGGCCGCGGCCGAACTGGTGTCGCTGGAGGAAGCCGACGAGGAGGCCGCGGAGAGCGGCGCCGTCAAGGTCCCCGACGATGACGCGGACGTCGAAGACGACGATGACGAGGACGATACCTTCCTCGCCGACGACGAAGAAGACGACGAGGAGGACGTCGGCGACATCATCGGCGACGTCGATGAAGAGGAAACGTGAGGCCGCGCGCAGCGCGGTCTTGATCCGGAAGGCAATCGCGGCCTAATGTCCGCGCGCCTTGCGGAGGTGGCGGGTCCCAACCCGCCGCAGGCAGGGCCCGGCAGGCCGCTCAGGGCGGCGCCGGCAGGAATACCAGGATGGGGCCATAGCTCAGTTGGGAGAGCGCTTGAATGGCATTCAAGAGGTCGTCGGTTCGATTCCGTCTGGCTCCACCATCCTTCCCCAGGTCAGGTGAATAGGCGCGGGTAGCGCCGAGGGGAGCGGCTATGCTTCGATCTACCGCCTGCTTGAATCGGAGAAGCGCAATTGCGAGGCGAAGCAACGCGCTTTTGACCGCAGCGAGCAAAGCCGCGCCGCCAACATGAGCCTGTTCCGTATGGCAAGGTCCTGGAGCCGGCGTTGAACGATTCGTGTGGGAAGGCCGCCGACGCCGGCTGCCGATCTCTTTCCCAACGCCTAAAGCCAAGCACCTAAGTTTAGGGAAATCATGAACAGAGCCAAAATTGGTTTGTGAGACCATCAGCCTTTGCTGCGCCCTAACAGCCGGCAGAGGGAGATTGTTTCGCTGTGTTTCGATCCCATGTAGTTACGTCAGCCACCGCCTTGCCTCCCACGTTGACTGCCCGTGAACGCCGCAGGCTTCATGCGTACGGCTCCGGCCATACGTCGCCGCTCCGCCGATTCCTTTCGTGGGTACTCGGCCTGGTGTGAATTATTCCTAGGACTGGCCGTCAAGCCCCTTGGCGCTCATCGCGTCAACGGACGAAATCATGCCTGTGCCGCCGGGTGCGGCGCGCAGCGCGACAGCACGTTTTTGCCATTCTGGCATCAGGCGCGCCAAATCTGTCATCGGCAGACCGAGAGAAGATGAGCCATAGGCATCGGGAACCACGCAATCGCAACCTGCTATCCGCGCTGACGGCAGCGCCAGGCTCCGCCGAAAAACACCGCATCGGATCGGCATGCGCCGATGCTAGCACCGCAGGCCGGCCCTCACCGCGATCGATCTTCGCGGGCCCCCTCACCCGCGATTCGGGGTGCCCCCACCCGCTCCACCCTTCCCCCGAAATCTCTGGCTGGTCGCCGGGCCAAGTGTGCTAGGAAGCCCCCGCCCCGGCCGGGAGGGCCGGCGGGCCTGCCCTGACGGGCAGGTTGGCGACACATGCGGCCGCGATGCGGGCCGGCCGCGACGGGACTTGGGCTTGATGACGGATACCGGTGAGCCGTCGCTTTCGGTGGTCATTCCTGCGCTGAACGAGGCGGAGAACCTGGCGGAACTCATTCCCGAGATCGCCGCCGCCGTCGGCGAGACCGCCTATGAAGTCGTCATCGTCGACGACGGCAGCACCGACGACACCGCCGCCACCATCGAGCGTCTGGCCGGGTCCGGCCTGCCCGCCCGCCGTATCGCCCATGGCCAATCGCTCGGCCAGAGCGCGGCGCTGTGGTCGGGCGTGCTCGCGGCGCGCGGAGCGATCATCGTCACCCTCGACGGTGACGGCCAGAACGACCCCAAGCCGATCCCGCAGTTCCTCGTCCCGTTCGGCGATGCTTTGGTCGGGCTGGTCGCCGGCCAGCGCGTCGGGCGCAAGGCGACGTTGGCCAAGAGCCTCGGCTCGCGCCTGGCCAATGCGGTGCGCGGCGCGCTGCTCAAGGACAAGACCCGCGACACCGGCTGCGGCATCAAGGCCTTCCGCCGCGATGCCTATCTCGCGCTGCCCTATTTCCAGACCATGCACCGCTTTCTGCCGGCGCTGTTCCTTGCCGACGGCTGGCGCGTGATGCATGTCGACGTCACCGACCGCGCCCGCCAGCACGGCGCCTCCAATTACGGCAATCTTGACCGGCTTCTGGTCGGCATCCCGGACCTGTTCGGGGTCTGGTGGCTGATCAGGCGGCGGCGCAGGAATCCACAGAGAGCGGAGCATCAGGCTCGATGATCAGCAGCGCAACCTTCTGGCTCATTGTCGGCTTTCTCGGCCAGGCGTTCTTTTCCGCCCGCTTCCTGGTGCAGTGGATCGCCAGCGAGCGCGCCCGGCGCAGCATCATCCCCGCCGCCTTCTGGCTGTTTTCCTTGGGCGGCGGCGCCACCCTGCTCACCTATGCGATTTACCGGCAGGATCCGGTGTTCATCGTCGGCCAGGCAGCCGGACTGTTCATCTACGGCCGCAACATCTTCTTCGTCTGGCGCGAGAAGCGCGGGGACGGGGCTGCGTCGACCGGCTAGAGCGGATCATCGTTTCACGGAATCGACGATCCACTCTATCTCCTTGTTTTCACGCAATTCCGGACGGAAGAGTGGTGTCCACTTTTCCTGGAATTGCTCTAGCCTTTCCGGCAGGACGGCAGCGGTACGAGCGGGTCGTGCGCCCCCGATAGCAGGAAGGCGTCGTAGGTGTGCGATGAGGTCGGCCCGGTGTCGACCGAGAAGTTGCCGAGAACCTCCACCGAATCGAACCCACCGTCGTAGCGCCCGGTCCAGGTGCAACGGGTGATGAAGAGAACCGGCTCAGCCGCGTCGGCGGTGAGCGGATAGGTTTTCTCGAAATGGTTTCTCGGCCAGGGGGCGCCCTCCCAGACGAGTACCGGCAGGTCGTCGCGCAGGTAGTAGTTGAGGGTCGACGCCTCCCAGCGGCTGTCGACGGCGACCGAGGCAGCCTTCGACGACGACGCCAGGTCCCGGACCTTGTCGGCCAGATCGTCCCATCCGGTGACGCGCTCATAGACGTCGGCATTCTTGCCAAGGAGCGGCAGGGTGAGATCGTCGGCAACCGTGTCGCCGGCAAAAAGGACACCCTGCGCGATGGCGCCGATGGCGAGGCTGGCGGCGAGCGTGCGCCACATTCTGGCACGGACAAGAACGCCCGTGGTGACGACGAAGGCCGAGATCAGCGCCGGGGCTGCCCAGTTGGCGTTGGCGGCGCCCGACCAGATGCCGTTGAGCACGATGATGAGGAGCGGCGGCACGGCGAAGGCAAGCATGGCGCGATCGTCGCCATTGAGGTTGCGCGAGCCGAAATAGGCGAACAGGACCAGCAACGCGCCGAAGGTAATCGGCCCGGCGACGCCGAACTGGGCGGCGACGAAGCCCAGCGGCACGGCCAGGGACAGCGACAAGTGCACGTATGCGGCCGTGGCATTGGCGGTGGCAAAGTGGTTCTCGACGTTCCACAGGATGTTCGGCGCGAGCATGAGAGCGCCGCCGACGAGCGCCAGCCAGAGCACCGGCTTCCGAAGAAGCTGCCGTGCATCCTGACTGACGATGCCGGCGACCAGCACGCCAGCGACGAAATAGGCCATCGCATATTTGACAAGGAGCCCGAGCCCAAAGGCGATGGCGAGCACGACGCCCCAACGCCAGCTTCGCCCCCGCATCAGCTTGACATAGGCAAGCAGCGCCAGCGCCCAGAAGAAGAGCAGCGGCACGTCGGTGGTCATGATGCGGGCGGAGAACGAAGCCCCCGGCGCCAGGATGCAGATCAGCCCGGCCCACAGCGCAGCCCGGCCGCCATAGAGTTCCTTTGTCGTCAGGAAGACCAGCAGGCTGGTGCCGAAATAGAACAGCGGCGCCGGCGAGCGAATGCACTCCGCCGAGGACCCGCAGACAAGGCCCGACAGCGCATTGACCCAGGCGATCAGCGGCGGCTTGGAGAAATAGCCAAAGGCGAGATGGCGCGACCAGTCCCAGTACTGGGCCTCCTCGACGTCCAGATCGACGATCGAGAAATGCTGGGCGACGAAGCGAAACAGCGTGAGCGCCGCGATGATCGCCAGAAAGACGACCATCGTGCGATCGAGCGCGGTGGGCGTGCGCCGTAACGCCCCTGTTCCGGTCCCCGACATAACGTCTCCAGCTAGCCGAGCCCGACACATTCCCAGATGGTGATGTGACGCACGCTGTCCACATCGCACGTGATGAAGCCTGCGGCACCGGTAATGCAGGCGGGGTGAAACATGGAAGGCCTTTACGACATTTTGTTGAGCGCGTACGACACCAGCCGACTATCGCATTGGTTCACCGATGTCACCCGGAGAATGCCCGGGCCGGCGCGCGGGAAGTGCGTCAGAATGGTGGCAACCTGGACACAAGCATCATCGTCGCGATGTCAGGTTGTGGAATGCATTCGGTTCTAGGCGGGTGGGTTTGATGAAGATCACGATGATAGGGGCAGGCTATGTCGGTCTGGTGAGCGGCGCCTGCCTGTCGGACTTCGGCCACGAGGTGGTTGTGGTCGACAACGACGCGGGCAAGCTGGAGCGGCTGGCCCAGGGGGTGATGCCGATCTACGAGCCGGGACTGGCGGAGCTGGTCAAGCGCAACGAGGCGGCGAAGCGGCTGTCCTTTGCCGGCGACCTGGCGGGGGCGGTGGACGGCGCCGATGCGATCTTCATCGCGGTGGGCACGCCGACCCGGCGCGGCGACGGCTTTGCCGACCTCTCGTTCGTCTTTGCGGCGGCCGACACGATCGCGGCGGCGGTCAGGCACCGCACCGTGGTGGTGTGCAAGTCGACGGTGCCGGTGGGCACCAGCCGCAAGGTGCTGGAGCGCATCCACAAGGCCTCGGGCCACGACCTGGTCGAGGTCGCCTCCAATCCGGAGTTCCTGCGCGAGGGCTCGGCGATCGACGACTTCAAGCGGCCGGACCGGGTGATCGTCGGGGCGGAGACGGACCACGCGCGCGAGACGATGCAGGCGATCTACCGGCCGCTGTCGCTCAACCAGGTGTCGATGCTGATCGCCGGTCTGGAGACGGCGGAACTGATCAAATATGCCAGCAATGCGTTCCTGGCGACCAAGATCACCTTCATCAACGAGATCGCCGACCTGTGCGAGCGGGTCGGGGCCGACGTCCAGGAGGTGGCGCGGGGGATCGGGCTCGACCGGCGGATCGGGCCGAAGTTCCTGCATGCCGGGCCGGGTTATGGCGGCTCGTGCTTCCCCAAGGACACGCTGGCGCTCTTGGAGACGGGACGCGCGGTGGGAGCACCGCTGTCGATCGTGCAGGCGACGGTCGATGCCAACGACAATCGCAAGAAGGCGATGGCGGAGCGCATCATCGCGACGCTCGACGGTGACGTGAAGGGCAAGACGGTGGGCATTCTCGGGGTCACCTTCAAGCCCAACACCGACGACATGCGCGACGCCCCGGCGCTGACCATCATCCCGGCGCTGCAGGCGGCCGGCGCCAGGGTGCGCGCCCATGATCCGGAAGGGATGCAGATGGCCCGCCCGCAGCTCAAGGACGTGTTGTGGTGCGACGGGCCGTATCACGTCGCCGAGGGCTCGGATGCGGTGGTGATCCTGACCGAATGGGACATCTACCGGGCGCTCGACCTGGAGCGCATCAAGGGCCTGATGAAGGGCGACATGATCGTCGACCTGCGCAACGTCTACCGGGGAGACGAGGTGGAAGCCGCGGGCCTCGGCTATCTCGGCATCGGACGTGGCGCGGCGGCCAAGCCTGCCAGCAGCCTCAAGGCGGCGGAATAGACCGGCAGGCGGCCGGGCGGTGACCGCCTTCGACGGCCCTCGGCTGCGGCGCTCGGGAAGCGCAACGACGGGACCGCGGGGCTGATGTTGCTGAAGATAGTCGGCCTCGCCATCCTGCGGATCAAGGCGCTATGAAAGACGGCAGGCGACGCTCCCTCGTGGGAACGACATGACGAGTGCACAACCGGCCGCGGCTGCCGCCCACGAGGCCGACACCACAGGTTTTTCCTTCGACAGGTACCTGTTCCCCGGCTGGGCGGCGTCGCTCGCCGCCATTTTCGGCGACATGGTGATCTCCTTCGTCCTGTTCGGCCTGTTCTATCCTTTCTGGTGGTGGTCCGATCAGGACCTGATCCTCGGCTATCAGGGCCTGCTGCTCAACGCCGGGCTGCCGCAGGAATATTTCGACCACACCGGCTATCTCTACGACCTGGTACTCGCCAGCTGGTATAGCCTGTTGCACTGGGTCGGCCTGCTGCCGGTGCATGCATTGACCGAAATGCCTTCGGCGAAGGACGTGCCCGCCTTCGACGCCGCCTGGCAGCAGCTCATCGTCGCCGGGCGGGTGCTGTCGCTGCTGCTCTGCGGCGGCTTCATGTGGCTCTACGCAACGCTGGTGCGCCGGCTCATCGGCGACTGGAAGATCGCGGTGCTCGCCGGCATGGCTCTGGCCCTGTCCAGCGCTCTCATCATGCACATGCGCATGATGCGCACCGAACTCCTGTCGGGCGGGCTCACGGTCATCGCCCTCTTCCTGCTGATCTTCGCCGCGCGCGAAAGCCGCCGCCAGTGGCTGCAGCCGGTGCTCCTCGGGTTGGCCGCCCTGCTGGCGACGCTGGCGATCATCACCAAGGTGCAGGCCGTCCTGGTGTTGGTGACCCTGCCGGTCATCGTCATCGCCTTCGGGCGGCGACCGGCGGAAGACGGCGGGCAAGTGCGCCTTTCCCTATGGATCACTGCCGCCTGGGTCGCGGCCGGCCTGCTGGCAGCCATTCCCGCGGCCGGCCTCGTGCTCACCGGCTTTACCGATTTTCCCGGCACGATTTTCCCGTATCGCCGTCTCGGCTTCTTTCCGGACGGCACCTATCAAGTCGGCATCGCCCTTTGGTTCATCGCCGCCATGGCAGTCTATTGCCGGCTGTGGAAGGTCCCGGCGCGCGCATGCGCCGCCGGCATGGGGGCCGTGGTGCTCGGCATGTCGCTTGGGTTGCTAACGCTCAATATCCGATACCACCCGGAGAACCTGATCGCGCTCACCCATCCGATCGAGCACATGTTCTATTTCGCCACCTGGCGGAAACCGTGGCTGGAGCAGCAGACACAGGTCCTCACCACATCGCTCTTCGACACCCTTGCCCGCGGGCTGCCCCGCGCCATGCTGGCGCACGACCATGAGCCGGTCTTCCTCCTGCAGATCTTCGCCGTGTTCGGCGCGATCATCGCCTGGCGCCGTGGCGACCGGCAATTGCCGCTACAGGTGCTGAGCCTGGTGGTCGTGGTCCTGGGGCTCGATGCCGCCTTCTCGCTGAGATCGATCAAGACGGAGTATTTCATCTACACCGATCCGCTGCTCATCCTCGCCGCCGCCCTGACCGCGGCACGCTTTCCCGAGTGGCTGGCATGGGCATAGCGCAAGAAGGCGAGCGTCTTCGTCGTGGTGTTCTGCATATTGTGGGGCAACCATCTGCCGGTGCGGCAGTTGCTCTTCTCGACCCACGATCCGCAATTCGCCTGCCGCTGGCTGTCCGGCTATCTCAGCCGGATGCCGTTTCCCTATTGTGCAGACCTTCCGCCCGGCTATGGCCAGCCGTAACCGCGAGGCCGGGCGAGGCTCGTCGTCTCAGGTGAGCGTACGCCGCCGCCAGGTGAACAGGCTCGACATGGTGTAGTTCCACACCACGCCAACCAGAGCGCCGGCGATCCCCGCCAGCCACCAGCCGCTGCCTTCGCTGAACAGCGCGCCGATGACGCCGATATTGGCGACGGCGCCGACCGCACCAATCGCCCAGAACGACAGCAGGCCGCGCGCGAAGGCGGCGCCGCGCAGGCGCTGGTCGCGATAGGTGATGAAGTTGTTGAGGATGTAGTTCCAGGTCATCGCCACGACGACGGCCGCGGTCTGCGCCACACCGAACGAGGCGCCGGTGAGCGCGAAGAGGCCGAGGGTCAGGAGGTGGACGGCGATGCCCGTGAACCCGACCGCGGCAAAGACGACGAAATGCACCGGCACGTAGCGGCCGACGAGCTTGTCGATGAGGAGCACGCCGAACTCCCACGCCACCATGGTGTCGAGCTTGCTCTCGCCGATCTGCCGCGGGTTGAAGCGGCAGGGCAACTCGCGATAGCGCAGCGGGCGGGGGGCTGACGCGAAGACGTCCAGGAGGATCTTGAAGCCACGCTGCGACAGGGCACGCACTTCCGCATCGAAGGCGGCGCGCGACATGACGAAGAAGCCGCTCATCGGATCGGTCAGCTCGGCATGAAGCAGCGTCTGTGCGATGCGCGTGCCGGCGCGGCTGACGGCCTTGCGCCATGGATTGGCGAGGCCGCCGCTGTCGCCGCCGTCGACGTAGCGGCTGCCGACGACAATATCGAGATTCTCCGCTTTCAGGGTAGCGAACATGGCGGCAAGCATGGTGTCGTCATGCTGCAGGTCGCCATCCATGACGGCGAAATAGGGGGCGGCCGAGGACATCACGCCTTCGACGCAGGCGGTCGACAGGCCGCGCCGGCCGAGCCGGCGGATGACGCGCACCCGGCGGTTGCGACGCGCCAGGTCGCGGGCGACGGCGGAGGTGCCGTCGGGCGAATCGTCGTCGACGAACACCACCTCCCAGGCGACATCGGCCAACACCGCGGCCAGGCGCTCGACCAGGATCGGAACGTTGCCGGCCTCGTTGAAGGTCGGCACCACAACAGTCAATTCGATGGCACCGTCGGCCTGCGGCGCTGCATCGCTTTCTGTCTTGCGGGGGTGGTCGGCAACGGCGTCGGCCATGGGCGGTCTCCGGACGTCCCGCCGGTCTACACTCTCCCGGCTTTCAGCGCGGTTAAGGGGTGGTTTGGCCGGGATGCCGGCGCTTCAGGAGAACGCCGGCAGGCCGGTGATGGCGCGGCCGAGGATCAGCGCGTGGACGTCGTGCGTGCCCTCATAGGTGTTGACCGTCTCCAGGTTCTGGGCGTGGCGCATGACGCGGTAGCCGATCTGGATGCCGTTGCCGCCGTGCATGTCGCGCGCGGTCCGGGCGATATCGAGCGCCTTGCCGGCATTGTTGCGTTTGATGAGCGAGATCATCTCGGGCGCCATGCGCCCCTCGTCGAACAGGCGGCCGACACGCAGCGCCGCCTGCAGGCCGAGGGCGATCTCGCTCTGCATGTCGGCGAGCTTCTTCTGGTAGAGTTGGGTGGCGGCGAGCGGCCGTTCGAACTGGCGGCGGTCGAGGCCGTATTGGCGGGCGCTGAGCCAGCAGTCCTCGGCGGCGCCCATCACCCCCCAGGCAATGCCGTAGCGAGCGCGGTTGAGGCAACTGAAGGCGGCCGCAAGGCCGGAAGCCTCGGGCAGCAGCGCGTCTGCGCCGACCTCCACGTCCTGCATGACGATCTCGCCGGTGACCGATGTTCTGAGCGACAGCTTGCCGGCGATCTTCGGCGCTGTGAGTCCCTTCGTCCCCTTTTCCAGGATGAAGCCGCGCACCTTGCCGTCATGGGCTTGCGAGCGCGCCCAGACGACGAAGACATCGGCGATGGGCGAATTGGAGATCCAGGTCTTGGCGCCGTTGAGGCGATAGCCGTGCGCCGTCTTCTCCGCTCGTGCGGTCATGGCGGCGGGGTCGGATCCGGCCTCGGGCTCGGTCAGGCCGAAGCAGCCGATGAGCTCGCCGGTTGCGAGCCGCGGCAAGTAGCGCCGCTTCTGGTCCTCCGAGCCATAGGCGTGGATCGGATACATGACCAGCGAGGATTGCACGCTGAGCAGCGAGCGATAGCCGGAATCGATGCGCTCGATCTCGCGGGCGATGAGGCCGTAGGCGACGTAGCTCAGCCCCAGCCCGCCATAGGTCTCGGGAATGGTGACGCCGAGCAGCCCGGCCTCGCCCATTTCGCGGATGATTGCCGGATCAGTCACCTCGTCGAGATAGGCTGCCTCGACCCGGGGAGCGAGCGAGCGGGCGGCGAATTCCGCCGCCGACGCCGAGACCATCCGCTCTTCTTCCAAGAGCTGATCGCTGAACAGGAATGGATCCTGCCAACGAAACTGCGCCTCACCTGTCATTTCCCGCGCCTCGCCTGATGCCGGCCATCAACCGGACCCGATTATTGGGCGTTCCTTAGCATGATCAACCGGGGGGCATGGCTGCTATAAGCCAAGGCCATGGAGACACTGCCCGATCGCGAATCGATGGATTTCGACGTCGTGATCGTCGGCGCCGGCCCGGCGGGGCTGGCGGCGGCGATCCGGTTGAAACAGCGCGCGCCTGGGCTTTCCGTGGTGGTTCTGGAGAAGGGCTCGGAAGTCGGTGCCCATATCCTCTCCGGCGCGGTGCTCGATCCCTCCGGTCTCGACCGGCTGTTGCCCGACTGGCGGGACGACCCCGACTGCCCGGTGAGGACGCTGGTCACCAGGGACCGCCTGCTGTGGCTGGGGCCGGCCGGGGAAGCCGCCCTGCCCGGTTTCCTGCTGCCGCCACTGATGCGCAATCACGGCAATTACGTCGTCTCGCTGGCCGACGTCTGCCGGTGGCTCGCTGGCAAGGCCGAGGCGCTGGGGGTCGAGATCTTTCCCGGTTTCGCCGCGGTGGAGACGCTCTTCGATGACAGCGGCGCGGTCACCGGGGTTGCCACCGGCGACATGGGGCTCGGCCGCGACGGCAAACCAAAGGCGAGCTTCCAGCGCGGCATGGAGTTGCGCGCCAAATACACGCTGATCGGCGAAGGCGCCCGTGGTTCCCTGGCGAAATCGCTGATCGCCCGTTTCGACCTCAGCGACGGCCGCGAACCGCAGAAATTCGGCATCGGCCTGAAGGAGCTGTGGCAGGTCGCGCCGGAGAAGCACCACCCCGGCCTGGTGCAGCATTCCTTCGGCTGGCCGCTCGACAACCGCACCGGCGGCGGCTCGTTCCTCTATCACTTCGGTGACAATCTGGTGTCGATCGGCTTCGTCGTTCACCTGAACTATGCCAACCCCTATCTGTCACCCTTCGAGGAATTCCAGCGCTTCAAGACGCATCCGTCGATCCGGCCGCTGCTCGAGGGCGGCACGCGCCTTTCCTATGGCGCGCGGGCAATTACGGAGGGCGGCTGGCAGTCGGTGCCGAAGCTCGCCTTTCCCGGCGGCGCGCTGATCGGCTGCGCGGCCGGCTTCGTCAACGTTCCGCGCATCAAGGGCAGCCACAATGCCATGCTCTCCGGCATCCTGGCGGCGGAGCATGTGGCCGACGCGATTGCCGCCGGCCGCGGCAACAACGAGCTCGCCGCCTATGAGGCGGCGTGGCGAACCTCCGCCATCGGCCGCGACCTGAAGCCGGTGCGCAACGTCAAGCCGCTGTGGTCCAAGCTTGGCACGCTCGCCGGCATCCTCGCCGCGGGCCTGGAACTGTGGACCAACACGCTGGGCTTTTCGCTGTTCGGCACGCTTGGCCACGGCAAGACCGACCACGAAACGCTGCTGCCGGCGGCCGGCGGCCGGCCAATCGCCTATCCGAAACCGGACGGGATCGTCAGCTTCGACCGCATTTCATCGGTCTACCTGTCGGGCACCGCCCACGAAGAGGACCAGCCGGTGCATCTGCATGTGCGCGACATGGAGAGGCAGAGAACTTCAGAGCACGATGTCTATGCCGGCCCCTCGGCGCGCTATTGCCCGGCCGGCGTCTATGAGTGGATCGAGGCGGAGGGTGCGCCACCGCGCTTCCAGATCAACGCGGGCAACTGCGTCCACTGCAAGACCTGCGACATCAAGGACCCCAACCAGAACATCGACTGGGTGCCGCCGGAGGGCGGCGGCGGGCCTAATTACGCCAATATGTGAGGGCAGCCCGAACGCGGCCCAGCTAGAGCGTCTGGTTGTAGCGGCCGACGCCGGGATGTTCGCGCATGAAGCCGTCAACGACGTCGAACATCTCACGCATGCGCGCTTCCGACACCGGGCTCTCGACGACGACGACCAGCTCCGGTTTGTTGGACGAACCCCTTACAAGGCCCCAGGTGCCGTCCTCGGTGACCGCGCGCACGCCGTTGACGGTGACGAGGTCGACGATCCTGTGGCCACCGATCGTCTCACCGGATTCCTGCAATTGGCGGAAACGCCGGGTCACGGCTTCGGCGACCCCGTACTTCTGCTCGTCCGGACATTCGGCCGACATGGTGGGCGATGACCAGGTGCGCTCCAGCCCGGCGGCCAGCGCCGACAGCGACATCTGCGGATTGCGGTCAAGCAGGTCGAGAATGGCGCACGCCGAGATGAGGGCGTCGTCGTAGCCGCGACCGATCGGCGGATTGAAGAAATAATGGCCGGACTTCTCGAAGCCGGCGAGCGCATCAAGGTCGCGCACGCGCCGCTTGATGTAGGAGTGGCCGGTCTTCCAGTAATCGGTGGTGGCGCCGTTTTCGGCAAGCACCGGGTCGCTGGCGTAGAGGCCGGTCGATTTGACGTCGACGACGAAGGTCGCAGCCTCATGGCGCGCCGACAGATCGCGGGCAATCAGCACGCCGACCTTGTCGGCGAAGATCGCTTCGCCGTTTTCGTCGATGACGCCACAGCGGTCGCCGTCGCCATCGAAGCCGAAACCGAGATCGGCGCCTGCCGCGCGCACCGCCTCGGCGATGGCGTGCAGCATCTCGAGGTCTTCGGGGTTGGGATTGTAGCGCGGGAAAGTCCAGTCGAGTTCGGTGTCGAGCGGCACGACATCAACACCCAGCGCTGCCAGCATCTCGGGGGCGAAGGCGCCGGCGGTGCCGTTGCCGCAGGCGACGACCGCCTTGATCGGCCGCGCGATCTTCGGCCGGTCGGTCAGCGACGCGATATAGCGGGCGCGCATGTCCGGCACGTAGGCGTAGCTGCCGCCCTCGCGCGGAACGAAGGCGGCCGAGAGCACGATCTCCCTGAAGCGCGCCATCTCGTCCGGACCGAAGGTGAGCGGACGGGCGGCGCCCATCTTGATGCCGGTCCAGCCGTTCTCGTTGTGAGAGGCGGTGACCTGGGCGATCGCTGGAACGTCAAGGGCGAACTGGGCGAAATAGGCCATCGGAGTGACGGCAAGGCCGACATCGTGGACGCGGCAGCCGGCGGCGACCAGGCCATTGGCGAGCGCCGCCTTGATGGCGGCCGAATAGGACCGGTAATCGTGGCCGGTGACCACGTCCGGGCCGGCGCCAAGCTCGTGGAGCAGCGTGCCGAGCCCGAGGCCGAGCGCCGTCACCCCCATCAGGTTCAGCTCGGGCGGGCGGGGATCACCGGCAACGCCATACCACCAGCGGGCATCGTATTCGCGAAAGCCGGTCGGCTTGACCAGCGGCGTGGTCTCAAAGTCGAAGCTGTTGGGAGCGAGAACGGGGACGGGACGTGGAAACATGGGGGATTCCGTGGTGTCTGGCGCTGGACCTAGTGCGAGGTTTGCAACATCGCATCTTCCTGACGAAATTCCCTCATGAACAGCGAATCTGCACGGAAATTTCCTGATTATCGGTCGATTCGGCCGGAAATCCCCGCTAATTGTGTAGCGATTTCAATAGATTAGGGATCGAATTCCCTGCTTCACGGAGCAGGGATTCTTCTCCGCGCTAGCAGGGAATGGCGTCACGCCATCAGGCAAAATCACGGAAAATAGCCGCGGCGACGCGGGGCCCGGTCCTGCTCGGGAAAAGCCCGCTTTGGCGTGGCGGAACGATCCGCGGGAGACGGGGCGAATTCGGTTCCTTTGTCGGGCGCCGAGCGGCCTGCGCAATCCATGAGCAAACCGTTGCAGCCCCGTAATGGCGAGGGTCGTGCGCTGTGGGTGCCTCAAGGACGTCAAGGGGGCTCATTCGCTCCGGGGCGAGCGGCAAAGCCCGATCTCACCCTTTGGTCCGCCCATGCCTTAACGATGTTGTCGCCAACAACACCGCCCAACCGTTGGCTTGGATTAGGCTGGGAGGCAACGTCAGGCGCTACGAATTGGCCGGGCGGCATGCTGGCTTTTCGCGGGTTAAGTGCTCTTTGCAATTGGGCGCGGAACCACTAGGACGGTTCCGACGCAATCCGGGGGAACCGGGGAATATGATCACTCCAGTTATTATGTGCGGCGGCGCCGGTACGCGTCTTTGGCCGGCCTCGCGCAGCGACAATCCCAAACCGTTCCTACCGCTGGTCGATGGCAGCGCCATCGCTGAGGCGGCCCGTGCCGCCGTCGTCGACGCGAACTTCGATTGGTCCGATCTCGGCACCTGGGCGGCGGTCTGGGATGCCGACAGCCATGACGCCGCCGGACGCGGCATCGCGGGCCGGCCGGCCGCCCTGCAAGCAGGGGCTGAGTAGACGTGGCGCGCCTCTACGACAGCCGCAAGCGCATCGTGGTGACCGGCGGCGCCGGTTTCCTCGGTTCACACCTGATCGACCGGCTCCTCGGCGAGGGACACGAGGTGCTCTGCGTCGACAACCTGTTCACCGGCTCGAAGCGCAACATCGAGCACCTTGGCGGCAATCCGCGCTTCGAGTTCATGCGCCATGACGTCACATTCCCGCTCTATTTGGAGGCGGACGAGATCTACAATCTCGCCTGTCCGGCCTCGCCGGTGCACTACCAGCACGACCCGGTGCAGACGACCAAGACCTCGGTGCACGGCGCGATCAACATGCTGGGGCTGGCCAAGCGGCTGCAATGTCGCATCCTTCAGGCATCGACCAGCGAGGTCTACGGCGATCCGGAAGTCCATCCGCAGACGGAGGACTACTGGGGAAGGGTGAACCCGATCGGCATCCGCTCGTGCTACGACGAGGGCAAGCGCTGCGCGGAGACGCTGTTCTTCGACTATCACCGGCAGAACGGGCTGGAGATCAAGGTGGCGCGCATCTTCAACACCTACGGGCCGCGCATGCATCCCTCCGACGGGCGGGTGGTGTCGAACTTCATCGTGCAGGCGCTGAAGGGGGAGCCGATTACCATCTATGGCGACGGCCGCCAGACGCGCTCTTTCTGCTACGTCGACGACCTCATCGACGGGCTTGTCCGGCTGATGGCGAGTGAGCCGGCCTTCACCGGGCCGGTGAACATCGGCAATCCCAACGCGTTCACCATCCGCGAGCTGGCGGAGAAGGTGATCGCCATGACCGGCAGCATGGTCGGCCTGGTGACACAGCCGCTGCCGGCGGACGATCCGCGCCAGCGCCAGCCCGACATCACGCTCGCGCAGACGAAGCTGGGCTGGGAGCCCAAGATCATGCTCGACGAGGGCCTCAAGGCGACCATCGACTATTTCCGTCCGATGGTGTGAGGCGGCCCAGCAGGTGCCTCAAGGACGTCAAGGGGGCTAATTCGTGCCGGGGCGAGCGGCGATCTCACCCCTTTGGCCCATCCATGCCTTAACGATGTTGTCGCCAACAACACCGCTCAACCCATGGCTTGGTTTAGGCTGTAAGGCAACGTCAGGCGTTACGAATTGGCCGGGCAGCGTGCCAGCTTTTCGAGGGCTGAATGCTCCTTGCAATTGGGCGCGCAACGACTACGACGATTCCGACGCAATCCGGGGATATGGGAAATATGATCATTCCAGTCATTATGTGCGGCGGCGCCGGTAAGCGTCTTTGGCCGGCCTCGCGCAGCGACAATCCCAAGCCCTTCCTGCCGCTGGTCGATGGCACCTCCACCTTTGCCCTGACGCTGAAACGCATTGCCGAGCCTACCCTGTTTGGTCCGGCGCTGGTGATTGCCGGCGCCGATCACGGCCATCTCGCCGTCGCCGCCCTGGCCGAAGCCGGCGTCACCGCGGTAACGCTGCTCGAGCCGGAGGGGCGCGACACCGCCGCAGCGATCGCCGCTGCCGCCGCTTTCGTCGCCGACAGCCATCCCGAGGCTACCCTCCTGGTGCTGGCCGCCGACCACGTCATCCGCGATCACGCCGGCTTCCATGCCACCGTTGCAGCGGCGCTCCCCGCCGCGGAAGCCGGCAAGATCGTCGTCTTCGGCATCCCGCCGGCCTGGCCCGCGACAGGCTACGGCTACATCCATCCAGGCGCGCCGCTGCCCGCCAAAGGCGTGCGCGCCGTCGCCCGCTTCGTCGAGAAGCCCGACGCCGAGCGCGCCCGCCAATACATCGCCGACGGCTATCTGTGGAACAGCGGCATCTTCCTGCTCGCCGCCGAGACCGCGCTCGCCGAGATCGGCACCCATGCGCCCGCCATCGCTGAGGCGGCCGGTGCCGCCATCGTCGCCGGCAAGGCAAGCAATGGCGACGCGGTTCTCCATCTCGACAAGGAAGCCTTCGCCGCCGCGCCCAAGATCTCCTTCGACCACGCCGTCATGGAGAAGACGGCGAACGCTGCTGTCATCGATGCCAATTTCGACTGGTCCGATCTCGGTACCTGGGCCGCGGTCTGGGATGCCGACAGCCATGACGCCGCCGGCAATGTCGCGGTCGGCGACACCGTGCTGGTCGAGACCACGGGCAGCTATGTCAGCTCCACCCGGCCCAAGGTGGGCATCGTCGGCCTGAATGATGTTGTGGTGGTCGCTACCGACGATGCGGTCCTGGTCGCCGCGCGCGAGCAGGCCGACCGGGTCAAGGATCTGGTAACCGCCGTCGCTGCGGCGCCGGAGGCGGTCTATGGCGATTTCATCCGCCATTACCGGCCCTGGGGCCACTATCAGTCGCTGGATCAGGGCCGCCGCCATCAGGTCAAGCGTATCGTCGTCAATCCTGGCGCCCGCCTGTCGCTGCAGAAGCACGCCCACCGCGACGAACACTGGACGGTGGTCGAGGGCGTCGCCGAGGTCACCGTCGGCATGGAGCCCGACGCGCTGCAGGTTCTGACGGTGCGGGAGAACGAGAGCGCCTTCATCCCAAAGGGCGCCATCCACCGAATGGCCAATCTGGGCAAGACACCGGTCACGGTGATCGAGGTGCAGGTCGGCGACTATCTCGGCGAGGATGACATCGTCCGCCTCGAGGATGATTACGGACGGAAAGGTTAGCCGGCCGCCGGGTATCAGGCGAGGACCTTGTCGGCGATCTCGGCCTTGTAGAAATCGTAAGCCAGGGCGAGGCCGTCCTTGAGCGAGGTTTTCGCGGTCCAGCCCCACTCGGTGGCGCGGCTGATATCCATGAGCTTGCGCATCATGCCGACCGGCCTGTCGAGATCGTGGACGAAGCGGCCGGTGAAGCCGATGACCTCCGCCGCGGCCTCGTAATATTCGTTGACCGTGTGATCGACGCCGGCGCCGACGTTCATCACCGAAGGCAGGCTGTCGAAACGGTCTATTGCCGCGAGGATCGCGTCGGCGAGGTCGCCCGCATAGAGGAACTCGCGGCGGGCGGAGCCATTGCCCCAGATGTCGACGGTGTCACGGCCCTCGACCTTGGCCCGATGCAGCTTGTGGATGACAGCGGGCGCGAGATGGGAGCGCTTCGGATCGAAGGTGTCGTAGCGGCCGTAGAGATTGCAGGGGATCAGCGTCTTGTACTGGAACGCCGGGGTCTCGCTGCCGATATAGGCGCAGAGCCGCTGCACCGCGCTTTTGGCGATGGCATAGGCCTCGTTGGTCGGCTCCAGCGGGCCGGAGAGGATGTCGTCCTCGCGCAAGGTGCGCGGGCTGTCCTTGGGATACATGCACGACGAGCCGAGATTGATGAGGCGTGTCACGCCAGCTTCGCGAGCGCCGAGCACGACGTTCCTGCCCATCTCCCAGTTCTCGGTGAGGAAGCGCACCGGCTCGCACATGTTGGCCTCGATGCCGCCGACACGGCCAGCGGCATGGACGACGACCGCCGGTCTCGCCTTGCGCAGGAAGGCCACCACCGCTTCACCGTCGAGCAGGTCGAGGTCCTTGTGGTCGGGCGCCACCACCTCACGCCTGCGAGCCGCGGCGAGGTCGCGCAGATTGTGGCCGACCATGCCGGTGCCGCCGGTGACGAAGATTGGTGCAACCACGGTGCTCAGCCTCCTTCGAGATCGGGACGATAGACCTTGAGGCCACGGCCGAGCGAGGCCTTCTCGCGGCGGGCGAGCACCAGATCGGCCTGGACCATCTCCTCCACCAGGTCGGGGAAGCTGACCTTCGGCTGCCAGCCAAGTGCCTTGCGCGCACGGCTGGCGTCACCCAACAGCGTCTCCACCTCGGTCGGGCGAAAATAGACCGGATCGACGCGGATGATCACGTCGCCCACCTTTAACGGGCTCTCCGCCGCCCGCTGGTCGAGGCCGGCGACGGTGCCAACCTCGTCGACGCCCTCGCCCGACCATGCGATGCCAATGCCGAGATTGCCGGCGGCCAGTTCCACGAACTCGCGCACACTGTGCTGCTCGCCGGTGGCGATGACATAGTCCTTGGGCGCGTCTTGCTGGAGCATCAGCCATTGTGCCTCGACATAGTCGCGGCTGTGGCCCCAGTCGCGCTTGGCGTTCATGTTGCCGAGGAAGAGGCAGGATTGGGTGCCCAGTGAAATATGGGCGAGAGCGCGGGTAATCTTGCGGGTGACGAAGGTCTCACCGCGGATCGGGCTCTCATGGTTGAACAGGATGCCGTTGCAGGCATAGAGGCTATAGGCCTCGCGATAGTTGACCGTGATCCAGTGCGCGTAGAGCTTGGCGACGCCATAGGGCGAGCGCGGGTGGAAGGGCGTCGTCTCCGACTGCGGGGTCTCGACGACCTTGCCGTAGAGCTCCGAGGTCGAGGCCTGATAGAAGCGCGTCTTTTCACTCAAGCCCAAGATGCGGATCGCCTCGAGCAGGCGGAGCGTGCCGATGCCGTCGGCATTGGCGGTGTATTCCGGCTCCTCGAAGGAGACCTGGACGTGGCTCTGAGCGGCCAGGTTGTAGACCTCGTCCGGCTTCACCTCGCCGATGACGCTGAGCAGGCTCGACGAATCGGTCATGTCGCCGTGATGGAGCTGAAACGGCAGGCCGTGCTCGTGCATCTCGTGGAAGAGATGGTCGACGCGGTCGGTGTTGAACAGCGACGTGCGCCGCTTGATGCCGTGGACCTGGTAGCCCTTGGCGATCAGGAACTCGGCGAGATAGGCGCCGTCCTGGCCGGTGACGCCGGTGATCAATGCGGTCTTGGCCATGCCTCTCCTATCTCGCGACCGGCGGGAAGCCGGGATGGCGTTCTACAACTCAGAACCGTAAGTGACAGGTATTCAATCCAATACAACCGACAGAGCGCCTGCCTTGATGGTCTCGGATAGTCGGCCAAGCTGGAGAATTCCCCGACGAAAAGGGAAATCCGCGCGGGAATTTCAACGAATTATGGTGCCATTTCAATAGATTGCGAATCGAATTCCCGATTTCTCGGATCAGGGTAAATTCGCGGTTGGCGGAAGACCGGCTTTGCCGTCGCCCACGGGGAGAGGGGCGAAAGCGGTCTTGTTGTCGGTGGTCCATCAGCGGACGCGGGCAGGTCCCAGCTGCGTGCCCGGCGAAGCAGAGGCCATTTATCCACAAGCTCAAATAACCCTGAAACGGCTCGGTTGGGCGAAACCTTGAGTCTTTTCCACAATTTTAACAGGCACGCACATCGCAAGTTGCATTTGGCGTCCTTGTGCCAACCGAATGCAACAATCGGGCTCCAGTTGGTCAGCCCAAGCTGGCTCAGATGGTCATTCACGCGGATTCAACCCTGCCGATGAGCTGAGATGCTACCGAAAGCACCGAAGAGATCTTCGGGTCAAGAAGGGATCGAGGCCTACCGCGCCCGCCTTCACGATCGTGCGGCCTCGCTGCGCAACCGGGTGGATCGGGAATTCTATCGCAAAGGCCTCGCCAGTCGCGCCAAGCTGTATGGCAGCTTGCGAGAGCGGAGCGAACCGGACGGCAACGCTGCCCGGCATTTCGACGCATTGGCGCTTCTTCATTGGAAGGAACTCGACGCGTTCGGCCCTGAGCCTGCGCCGAGGCGGCGGCCACGAAGGGCGTCGGTGCCGCTTTCCTACCCCAACTTCGCGCAAGAGCTTTCGCTTCGTGTTCACTTCTTCGAGCGCGGGTCGTTGCGGCGCGAGCGATCGGCTGCAATCGCGGTCCATGCCGACGCTGTTTCTCGCCAGACCGCTTCAAACGGCGATAGCGTCCTTTCGGTGGCGGTCGCACCGGATCAGGGCCAATTCTTCGAGCGCTTGATCGAGTCCATCGGTCAGATCGGCCTATATCCATCTCGCGGATTTGACGGATACCTTAGGACGGACGGATGCCATGTACCTGGTTCCGGTTGGGATGATTCGCAATCGCCGTGGCGACAGATCCGAGACGACAACGCCCAAGCACGCCTCTACCACTGGAGTCTCGCGCACGTCGATCCGCCAATTCCCGTAAACCGGTCTTCAATGCCGGTGCCCTGGGATCCCGATCCGCGCTTCGCTGAAATCCTCAGCCTCACACAAACGGACCGCCTAGCCGAGGCGCTGGCCTTGGTTGAGAAGATTCCCCCCTCTGAACGGGAGATCCTTTTCGACGAGGTGATCTATCTTCGCTACCTCGTTGGTCAGACACCGCGTGCGGACGACATCCGCAATCTTGCTCGGAAATATGCCGCCGGCTCGACCATCAGATTGTTGATCGAGGAGGCGTTCGAAGCCTTTCTCGATTGTCTCGATCAGGCCCTTGCGGAATCTCCGCTCAATCTCGATGACGTCTTCGGATTTGACGCGGATATCCTGCAACGCGACCCGGACCCACTCAACCGTAGCAGGCCGCCGCTGATCGATTGGGCCGCCACGCGGGCGCACTACGCTCGCCAGCTGGCGGCTTATGGTTACCCGGTTCAACCTCGTGGACGCATCTTTGTTTGGCATCCGGACATCGCGTCGGGATCACTGCGTTGGTTGCAACGCATGTTCGAGCCAGAGATGGTGGCGGCCGAGAACGCGTTTCGCCGTGCCAGAACTATTCCCGAGATCGGGCGCGGCTGGGCTTCTGAGGCTGCGTTCGTTGAGGTTGTTCGATCGATCTGCCCGGACGCCATCCACCAATGGCGACCTAGGTTCCTCGGCTCCCTATCGGTCGACGTCTATGTCCCCTCGATGAGGCTCGCCATCGAGTACCAAGGGGAGCAGCACTATCGTCCGGTCGCGATATTCGGCGGAGAGGAGGGGTTTGCCGCTGCGCGAGCGCGAGACGCTTTGAAGCGCAGACTCCTCCAGGTCAATGGCGTCGAACTGCTGGAATGGCACCATGGCCGTCCCATTGCCGAGGTCGAAACTGCGCTTGCCAGTCTTTGGCGTCGGTCGGGGATGGGCGATAGGTCCTCTTCGAGCACGCAAACGCGGGTAGAGTGATCGCTTGCGGTAATTGCATGTGATGGTAGCGGCCGACCGTAGAGTTGAACATGGGGGACACAAAGCAAGGCATCCTCGCCGCAATGATTGAGGATCTAGCGGAGGCACGCGACATCGCCGGCAAGGCGCATCTGTCGATGTTGGCCTTTCTGATCGCGGTCGCCGAGGAAGAGGCGCGCGCTCAAATGGCGGAGTGTGCAGAAGATGGGCAGGAAAGAAGAACACCAACTGAGCGGTAGCTTGGGCCCGGGCTGGCGTCCAAGAATTCCCGAGCCTCGAGTACGATCGGGCAAGGAAGTTGGCCCAAGAAAGCGCGATTCCTGCGCAAACGTCCGCAGAGCGGCGCAATCCTCACAAGTTCCTTGCGGTGAATGGATTTCAGCCGGTTGCGGCTTGAAGGCTGCCGTCGTGCGCGCTGAGGCCATGACGTGGAGCACCTCTTCGTCGCGTCACGCCTTGCGGGGATCCCCTGTGATGAAAAACCCTGATCTCGCAATGCATTGTCGGTTGGCGAACGCGATTGACTGCCACGATTGGAAACCCCAATATGGGTTTCATGAGTACCGCAGACCTCCCGACCTACAAACGCGGCCAAGTTGAGTGGGCGCTGTGGCGTGGCTTCGTTGCCAACATTCTTCACGTTTCAAAAGATGTGCCACCCGTCTTCCAAACGCGGATCAAGCGACTCCTCGAACTCGACCGATCCGGCGAATTGTTCGATGCGCAAGTGCCGCCGCAAGCCCCCTTCGCCTTCTCCGAGTCCGGCCCCGAGGGCACTGGTATCGACGCCGCGTTTGGCATCCTGGACGCTTGGTGCCTTGGAATCGCACTTGACTTGATCGATATGGGGTTCAAGCAGAAGGAAGTTACCTTCCTCATGCGCTACCTGCGCCCAAGCTTGTCCGGGTGGCTTCCTATCATCTTGGATCGCCCGCCCGCAGGTCGACAACGGATTGGCCCAGAGGATCGCCCGGCCGGCCCGACTTTCAGATACAACAATTTTGAATTCGCCGACTGCTACGTCTTTTTGGTCATTCGCAAGATCGAGATCACGGAGATCTTCAGCCCAAGGGGCCAGTCCGACGACAAGACCGCTCCTCATTTTCTGGAGCCCATCTTTTGCCAAGGATACGACGCGCTGGCGGAAGCGGCGGAACGCATGCCTTTGCATTTCCGCAAAGCGATGGTGCTGGAGATTGCGCAGCTGGCGGAGAACATCCGGCGCAATCTCGAAAGGGCCCCTGAGATCAAGCGCGGCCGCCAATAGGTATTGACACCCCACTTCGGGTTTCATAAACCCTCAAGTCGATAGACACTCGCTTGGAATGGCTCAGAATTGAAACCCTTAAAAGGGTGTCTATCGACAGCCCTTGGATCGCAGCTGGCGATCCGTTGTTTCTCATCGTCAGGAGACTTTGAAATGCACGAGGAGATCCCTCGTCGCGGGAACGGCTTTGCCGTATCCCGCGACCTGATTCCGAAGCTCGTCCCAGTGATGGGCCTCAGTCGTTTGGGGCGGGATACCCGCAAACACCCGCCCGCTCAGATCAAAAAGCTCGGCCGATTTATCGATCGGTGGGGCTTCGTCCTGCCGATTGTGATCGACAAGGCTGGTCGGGTAATCGATGGATGGGCGCTCGTCGAAGCCGCCAAGAAGCTGGAGTTGACCGCGGTTCCTGCAGTCATCATCGGCGACTTGCCCGAGGCCGAGCTTCGGGCACTCCGGCAGGCCCTGAACCGGGTCAGTCAAGATGCCGATTGGGACCCGCAGGAGGTCAGCCTCGAACTCGGTGACTTGCTGCGGCTCGACCCGGAATTCGATCTGACGCTCACCGGCTTCCAGATGGGCGAAATCGACCTTTTCCTCGGTGCTGATGCCATCGACGAGGAGGATGGCCTGCCGGAAGTCGACGAGACCGTCGTGCCGATCACCAAGCTCGGCGACATGTGGATCACCGGTGATCATCGCGTGATCTGCGGCAGCGCATTGGTCGAGGAAACCTTCGCAAAGCTCCTCGGCGAAGAGCGGGCACAGCAGGTGATCGCGGATGCGCCCTATAACGTCCCGATCGCACGCCACGCGTCGGGGCTCGGTGCCACCAAGCACGACAACTTCCAAATGGCGTCAGGCGAGATGTCGGTGGCGACGTTCACCGAGTTCCTGAAAACCTCGACCGGTCTCGCCGCCCGCTTCTCAACCGATGGCTCCATCCATTACTGGTTCATGGACTGGCGCCACATGCAAGAGATCCTGACGGCTGGCAACGCTGTCTACGACGAGCTCAAGAACGTCGTCGTGTGGACCAAAAGCAATGCCGGCATGGGGTCGCTCTACCGATCAGCCTATGAGCTGATCTACGTCTTCAAGAAGGGTAAGGCGCCCCACGTCAATAACGTCCAGCTCGGGAAATTCGGGCGGAATCGGACAAATTCTTGGGACTACCCCTCCCAATCGGCAATGGCGGGCGCTGGGAAGAGCAAGCTGTCCCTCCACCCGACAGTAAAACCAGTGGCATTGGTCGCGGATGCTATCCGCGATTGCTCGAACCGAGGCGACATCATCCTCGATCCGTTCGGCGGCGCCGGCACCACGCTCATCGCCGCCGAGAGGACGGGTCGCAGGGCATGCCTGATCGAGATCGAGCCCAAATATGTCGACGTCACCGTCGAACGGTGGCAACGGCTGACCGGTAAGACCGCGACCAACGCCAAGACCGGCAAACCCTTCCGCCGCTAACCCAAAACCGCGTGCCGACCCGCCAAGGTAGGCCGGCATCCCTTGCCCGAGGTCTCCGAGACTCGAGCCCGCATTGCAGTGCGTAACAACCGTTTCCTCCAAGCATTATCCAAAAGGACAAACCACGATGTCTACGAAATCTGCACCTAAGCCGACATATGCGGTTGGGTATGGGAAGCCGCCTGTTCACTCCAAATTCCAGCCCGGGCAATCCGGTAATCCAAGAGGTCGGGAAAAGGGCTCGCGCAACATTTTGACCGAATTGCACGCCCTGCTCGACAAGACCCTGGTCGTCCAGGTGGACGGCAAGAAGCAGCGCATGCCTGCACGCCGTGCCATCGGTCTCAGGCTTCTTGACAAGACCGTGAAGGGCGATCTCCGCGCGATGGCGCTATTTATGCAACTCATCCAACGTCACGAGGACCAGATGCCGACGGCGAAGCCCAACGCTCCGCTGCCCAAAGAAGACTTGGAGGTTATCCATGCCTTCCTAGCCAAGCACGGCATCAGCCCCGAGGACACGCAAGAGCCGCCAGCAGACACCGCCACAAAGGCTCAACCAAAATAGGCGGTCGCTATTGCCAGGTTTCAATCTGCATTGTCGGCGGCGGGACATCACGCCCGCCGTCGACACTGCGACGTCGGATTGTCACTTACCTGGTGGCCCCGACGTACTTATGCCCCCTGAAGGCGTAGGCCCATGAACGACGACGAACGCGTGCTTGATGCGCTCCTGCGCAGCGACCCTGCACTCTTCCTGCACAGGGCCTTCGCGACCCTCCATCCCTCCGACACCTACCAGCACAACTGGCACATCGACGCCATCATTCATGAGCTTATGGCGCTCTGGCGAGGCAATAACCGGCGGCTGATCCTCAATCTGCCGCCTCGCGGACTCAAGTCGATTTGTACATCGGTCGCCTTCGTGGCGTGGGCATTGGGGCAGGATCCCAGCAGACAATTCGTCGTCGCGAGTTACTCCTTGGACCTTGCCAAGGAGCTTCATCGCCAATTTCGCAAGATAATTAACGCCGACTGGTACAGGAGGGCGTTTCCCCACGTCGACTTTGACAAGCAGACGGACGATGAGGTGATCACCAGCAAGGGCGGCGGCCGTCGGGCTGTCTCTATCGGCAGCACCCTGACTGGCCTCGGAATGCATTTCGGCATCATCGACGACCCGATCTCTGAATCCGACGCCTACTCGAAATCCATCCGCGACGCCGTCAACGACTGGATTCGCACGACCTTCCTTAACCGGCTCAACGACAAGGCCACTAACCCGATCGCGCTTGTCCAGCAGCGCCTTCACCAACTTGACCCGTCCGGTGTTCTATCGGAAACGGGCGACTGACGCGTCTTGTCGCTGCCGGCCATCGTGCCGAACCGGGAGGTCGTGGCCCTCGGCAACGGCCGGACACATATTCGCAACCCCGGGGAACCTCTGCATGGGGCGCGAGAAAGCCTCGAGGTGCTCGCCCAGGTCAAACGGGCGATAGGTAGCACGCGATTCTCCGCCCACTACCAGCAGGAGCCCTTGCCGGCGGAAGGCAACACGCTGTTGCGCAGTTGGTTCAAACTGGTCGATCGCCTGCCGGAAAGGGCAGCAGGCGTCCGCGTCATTCAAAGTTGGGATATTGCCATCGGTACTGGTGATGCCAACGATTACAGCACGTGCATCACGGCTTTCGTCGTGCGTGGCGACTACCACATTGCACATGTCTGGCGTGGTCGGCTGGCCTTTCCCGATCTCCGCCGCAAGGTGATCGGGCTCGCCCAGGAATACAGGGCGGACGCCGTCCTCATCGAAGACGCGGGTGCGGGCATGCAATTGATCCAGGATTTGGTGGCCAATCGTCCTGCGGACATGATCCGACCGATCGGCAGAAAACCCGTCGGCAGCAAGGAGGAGCGCGTGGCCGGCCAATCGGTCAAGATCGAGGCTGGCCACGTCCATCTGCCCAAATCCGCGCCCTGGCTTGATGAGTTCCTCGACGAAGTCCTCGCCTTCCCGAACGGGCGCAACGATGACCAGGTCGACGCGCTTACGCAGTTGCTCGCTTGGGCCTTCGATCGGCGGCTAACCTGGGGTGTCACCGGTCTGGAGCACGCCCTGGTCCTCAATTAGGGATATTCTCCCCCTTCGATGATGTCCATCGTCGGCAGGGCGCATCGACCCATCCTGAGACGCGTCGGGCGCCTTGGCAGCAGTCGTTCGATCCACCGACGTGCCTAGTCAAGCCGTTTGTGGAGGCTTCCATGAGCCCTCAGCCGAACGGGTGCGCGTCCGCGCCCTGTAGGAAGAAGGTATCGGGCTTGCGGTGTTGCGTAGCTGCTCGCGATCAGCCATCGGCCGACATCGGCGCCGTGCTCCGGTCTAGGCCTTGCCGTCGCTGGTGGCGGTGATGGGGTGCAGGCGCCCCGCCATTGCGCCCGCAGAGGGATGAACACTTAGTTGGCCCAAGGACGTTCCAGGGGGCGTTTTCGACCTCAAGAAATTCGCCAAATCGTTTGATTTGCTCGTTCCGAGCCTTTGGCGGCCAATCGAGCAAACCTGTCCCCCAATCGGCCAAATCTTCGCAAACGGAGTGCTCAGAAAGGACTTCCCTGCCGCCGCAACCAGAGCATCCCTGGTCGTCGTGAAGTGTTTGGAGAGATGACTGCATGTCCAGCCTCCTGACAGACCTGCGAATGCGCCTCCAGGAGACCTATGGCGTCGCCACGTGTGCGCGCGTCGGCCAGGCCGGCCGTGCTGTCGAAATCGCCAATGGCGCGCTGATCACGGACCTGGAGCGACTTCTTGGCGAAGCCGCCCGGCAAGCGTCCGGCGAGGATTCAGATCGACAGGACGATGCGGAGGGCAGTCGGGCGGCAGGACCATCGGTCGAGATCGACAACGCTGGTGAGACCATCCGGCTCCTTCTCCACCAGGCATGCAGACATCTGCCTAGAGCCGTCGGCATCGCCCGCGCCGCGGAACTGCGGGCAACAAACCTGCCCACCGGCATCCGCCTCGCCCTTGAGGTCGAACCGCTGCTCTACGACGTGAAGCACTTCATCAACACGTCCGCATCCTCAACCGCCATGTCCAACCCATCGGGCGATGGTTGACTGAAGCTCCATCACCACCACAAGGCCGAGCAATTGATCAGAATCGTGTTCATCAACCGAGTGAGAGAAATGACTCCGATCGAGCGTTCCGTTGCAGCGTACCGGACCATTCGCGAACGAGTCGTTGCCCTGGCAGGCAACGACATCGACGAGACAACCCTGGCAGATACTCTTGAGGGGCTCAGCGATTTCAATGAGATCGCGGCCGCCGTCGTCCGATCGGCATTGCTCGACCAAGCGATGGCCGATGGATTGAGCCAGTATATCGATCGACTGCAGGAGCGTCTGCATCGACTAAAAGAGCGAGCCAAGGCCCGGCGGCTTATGGTCCGCGACGCGATGGTCGAGATCCACCTTCGCAAGGTCGCCGCGGCCGACTTAACGTTGTCGGTGCGTCCTGGAACGCCTTCCCTTGTTGTGCTGGATGAACAAGCCATCCCTGGGCCTTATTGGGTTCAGCAGACGCCAAAGCTCGATCGGATCCAGCTGACCAACGACCTCAAACGGGGCATCGCGGTCAGCGGTGCCACCCTCTCGAATCCGGAGCCGGTGCTCAGCGTGAGGGTCAAATAGTGAGCTTCTCAAATCGACAAACACGGGCCCTCTGTCGTGCGGTGCCCGCGCGCTACGTCCGATCCAGAGTCCGGGAGGGGAAAGCGCTATCCTATGTCGAGGGCTGGTACGTCCTGGCCCAGGCCAACCGCATATTCGGATTCGACGGCTGGGACCGCGAAACGGTCGAGACCAAATGCATCATGGGCCGTGATGCGCGCGGCACGTCCACGGCCGTCTATTCGGCGCGGGTTCGGATCACGGTTCATGTCGACGGTCGGGTGATCGTTCGTGATGGGCACGGCACCGGCGAAGCGACCGGCCAATCGGTTGGCGAGGTGCACGACCGCGCGCTCAAGGCAGCCGAAACCGATGCCACCAAACGCGCGTTAGCAACGTTCGGCAAAGCGTTTGGGCTAGCGCTATACGCACCAACCCAACCCATACGTTCCAAGCACGGCGACGCCTCCGAGCGCACGGTCCCCCCTCCCGTGGCCGACATTTCGATCGCGCAGCCGGCAGCTGAAGAGACGGCTGGCATCGAAACAACGCGCGAAAGAGGCGGCACGGCAAACGGCGCAGCTGCGTCGAAGCCCGATCGCGCGAACGGATCACCGCCATTGGTCGAAGGCCGGATCGACAAGAGTGCCCTGGTTCTCGACGAACCTCGTCGGGTCCGTGACAAGGACCATCTGCGCTATGTCGCCGGGCAGCCTTGCCTGATATGCAGCGCGTCTCCATCGGATGCGCACCATGTGCGCTTTGCGCAACCCCGCGCCATGGGGCGGAAGGTCGGCGACGATTTCACGGTGCCGCTTTGTCGGGCCCATCACGGCGAGCTTCACCAGTACGGAAATGAATTCGCCTGGTGGCACGACATGGGGCTTGATCCGATTGAGATTGCCGGGCAGCTCTGGGCTGAGAGCCGCTCGCGGCAGAGTTCGTGAAGGTGCAGTCGCTGCGCCGGGCCGCTCTCAGGTGATTTCTGCTAGCCGAGCCCGTGGAACTCCCGATACCAGGCGACGAAGCGGCGCACGCCCTCCTCGATGGGGATCGCCGGTTCGATACCGACCGCGGCGGCAAGGGCGCCGGGCTCGTCGCCGGTCTCGGTGCGTCGCCCTTCCAGTCCGGATCGCTGGATGGCGGTTTTGCGCCCCATGAGGGAGACAACATCATCGACATACGTGAAGTCGCGGCGCATGCGTCCGCCGTTCAACAGGCAAGTCAGTCGCAATGCCGGCACCCGATCTGCGCATAGAGCGGTGTGAACTCGCGTTCCTCGCTACCGATCTGATCGTATGCACCTCGGACGATTTCTGCGCTACACTATGATCGAAGTGAATCGCCGGCCAATCTTGTGTCAACGGCCTGCCAGCGTTGTTCGAGATTTGACCTTTCCCGTACGTGAATGGTGGCAATTTTGGCTGGCTTTGCAATTGTTGGGGTGTGGGATGTCGAATATATCCAGGCAGCCGGTCGATGTCGCTCTAGACGGCGCCCAACACAAGCTCGATGATCGCTGGTATACGCCGTGCATGGAGAAACTCGATGCACTGCCGTGGATCGATGCATTCTCGGTCGGCGGCTACGGTGCCCGCATCGGCGTTCGCGTCAGCGACCCCGCCCTCATTCCGCAACTGGCAAGACGTCTTGCCCCCGGAGCGCAGCTTTCTGGGTTCGGCCGCGTGGATCGGATGCTGTCGGTCATCCGCGGCGGCGCGACGGCCCGCAAGGGCGTAAGGGCTTTCAATCTGGTCTATGCGGATCACCTGCGGGTGGGCCGCTCGCACGATCTGGATGTCTGCCTCGACATCTACGACACGCATCTGCGGCTGGGGCTCGCGCAGTTCTCCCGCCAGGCGGTGTTCGTTCATTGCGGCGCGGTTGGCTGGAAGGGGCGCGCGATCCTGATTCCCGGCAGGACGCTGAGCGGCAAGACCCACCTCGTCGCCGAACTGGTCAAGGCCGGCGCCACCTATCTTTCCGACGAATATGCCGTTCTGGACGCGGCCGGCCTCGTGCATCCGTTCGCGAAGGCGTTGTCGTTGCGCGAAACGCCGACATCGCGTCAGCATGACATCTCGGCCGAGGAGCTGGGGGGAAGTGCCGCACGTGAGCCACTTCCGGTTGGACTGGTGTTGATCACCAACTTCAGTGAGAATGCTCGCTGGCAGCCGAAACGCATTTCGGCCGCGAGCGGCGCCCTGGAGCTTCTGTCGCACAGCATAGCGGCGCGTATGGAGCCGGCGCGCGTCACCCAAGCGGTGGCCGCGGTCGCAACGAAAGCGCGCTTTGTCGTCACCGATCGACCTGATTCCGGGGACGTGCTGCCGCAAATTGTAGCGTTGGCGGAGGCCGGGGACGACAGGATAGGGAGACGTCACAATGCCTAACGGAGGCCTTCCTTCAACCCGCAGCAATGGACTGATCGTCCGTGAGGTCGGCGACGAATTGCTGATCTATGACACGGCCAGTGACCGCGCCACGGCGCTCAACCCGCTTGCCGCCCGCGTCTGGCGTGCCTGCGACGGCCGCAGCTCTGTGGCAGAGATCGTCGCGCGAGTCAGGCAGGAGGACGCGCAGCTTTCCGGCTGTTCGGAATTCGAGGCAAGGACGGCGGTATTGTCTGCACTCGACAAGCTGGACGATTCCGCACTGGTGCTCGGCTTCGAGCAGACCGACCAGGGCCGCCGCGACATCGTGCGATGGATCGGCACCGGTGCCTTGGCGCTGGCGGCCGTGACGACGATAGTCAGTCCCACGCCGGCCCAGGCTGCTTCGTGCCTTCCCGTTGAATCGCCGTGCACGAACGACACCGACTGTTGCAGCGGCCTCTGCCACAACGGCGGTTGCGTAAACCCGTGAATGTCGCGAGCGGGCGCATGCATTGCCTCGATTCTCGCGGGCTCTTGGCGGCGGAACCCGCCGCCTGTCGCCGCACCGCCGCCTGATCTTCGCTCTGTCCTGTGCCAGCTCGTCGGCTCAGGCGCGGCCGGCTTGGCCTGGCGCCGGCTTGGCCCGGATTCCGCGGCCGATGCCGGGGCTCTTGCGACGCTGCGCGATGCCGCCCGCCACCAGGCGCTACGGGAGACGATGCAGAAGATCGCGCTGCGGCACATTCTTGCATTGTTCAATGCGGTGGGGGTCACGCCAACGCTGCTCAAGGGTGCGGCCGTCGCCCCCTTCTATGCGGAGACCTATCTGCGCCCCTACGGCGATTTCGATCTCCTGGTGCGCCCTGACCAGATACTAGCGGCGCGTGCACTGCTCGATCGCCATGCCGATCCACGGACAAGCCGGCCGCGGGAGGACAAGTATTTCCTGGACTACGGCGTGCCCGGAAAGGCGTGCCAGATCGATCTCCACGAATCGGTGTCGAAGTTCGGCATCGACACCGGCGCGCTGTTGGCGCGCGCCGGGCCGGCGCACTTGGTTGAGGGCAACTGCTGCGTTCCGGCGCCGGAGGACCATCTGAGGATCGTCGTTGTCCATCTGCTGATCCACGGCGCCTGGCGGCCGCTTTGGCTCTGCGACGTGGCCGCGATGGTGGAAGGCCTGCCGGCCGGTTTCGACTGGGACGCCTGCCTCAGCGACGATCCCACGACCGCCCGCTGGATTTTGGCAGTCATCGCGCTGGCGGAGAGGCTGCTCGGCTGCGACACCACCGGCGTGCCGAAAGACCGCGGCGCTCAGGGCGCTCCGAAATGGTTGGTCGCTGCGACGTTGAGAGAATGGAAGCGGCCGTTTCCGGGCCGCTTCAAGCCTGCCAGGGGCCTGGCGGCGCGGCACCTTGTTCAAAACCTCAGGGTACGCTGGCCCAATGCCATTCAGGCGGCTTTCGGACAGGGCGCGGAGGTGCGTTCGGGCGGTCGCGCTTGGCGCCAGATAGCAGGCTTCGGTGGCGAACTCAAGAGCGTGGCCGGACGAGTAGTCCGTGGCTGATCTCTCCTAACCGAGGCTGTGGTACTCCCGGTACCAGGCAGCGAAGCGGCGCACGCCGTCCTCGATCGGGATCGCCGGCTGCATGCCGACGGCGGCGGCGAGGTCGGCGGCATCGGCGCGGGTCTCGCGCACGTCGCCGGGCTGCATGGGCAGATATTCGCGGATCGCTGTGCGGCCGAAGGCCTGTTCCAACAGCTCCAAGAAATGGGTGACTTCGATCGCGCGGCTGCCACCGATATTGTAGATGCGCCAGGGTGCGGGACTGGTCGCGGCGTCCGGGGCGTTGCCACTCCAGGCGGGATCGGGAGCCGGCACCAGCTCGATCAGCCGCACCATGGCCGTCACCACGTCGTCGATATAGGTGAAGTCGCGCCGCATGCGCCCTTCGTTGAACAGCCGGATCGGCTCGCCAGCGGTGATTGCCTTGGCGAAGATGCCCGGCGCCATGTCGGGGCGCCCCCATGGCCCGTAGACGGTGAAGAAGCGTAGGCCCGTCATCGGCACCTTGTAGAGCCAGGCATAGGCATGGGCCATCAGCTCGTTGGCGCGCTTGGTGGCGGCGTAGAGACTGATCGGATGGTCGGCGAGATGGTGCTCAGAGAAGGGAATGTTGGTGTTGGCGCCATAGACCGAGCTCGACGAGGCGAAGACGAGGTGCGGCGTCTGCCGGTGCCGGCAGCCCTCCAGGACGTTCAGGAAGCCGGCAAGGTTGGCGTCGAGATAGGCGTGTGGGCGCTCCAGCGAATAGCGCACGCCGGCCTGCGCGGCCAGATGCACGACCGCACCGAAGGTGCCGGTGCGAAACAGCTTCTCCGCCGCCGCCCGGTTGGATAGATCGAGGTGGCGGAACGTGAAGCCCTTGAACGGCTTGAGGATCGCCAGCCGGGCCGCCTTGAGCGCCGGATCGTAATAGGCGTTGAGGCTGTCGACGCCGACCACGCTCCGGCCGGACTCAAGCAGGCGACGGGCGAAGCTGTAGCCGATGAAGCCCGCGGCGCCGGTGACGAGGATGGGGTCGGACATGGAACACCTCTGTAGAGAATTCCGCCCCACATCACCGCCCCACGGGCAAGGCGCGGAGCCCACGGCCGACTATCGCATCGGCATGGGGATGTCACCGGAAATCGGGGCACGCCGGTTCCGGAAGTCGGCCGGTTCACCCGGCGCCCAGGCGTTCGCCGGCGTAGCGGCCGGCGCGGATCGGCCGCCACCAAGCCTCGTTGGCAAGATACCAGTCGACGGTGGCCGCAATGCCCACCTCGAAACTGTGCTTCGGGCTCCAGGCGAGTTCGCCGGCTATCTTGGCCGTATCGATCGCGTAGCGGCGGTCATGACCCGGGCGGTCCGTGACGAAGGTGACAAGACTGCGCCGCGAGGCCCCGCCGGGCAATGGCTGTCGAGCATCGAGCAGGTCGCAGATCATCTCCACGACCGCAAGATTGGCGCGCTCTGCATTGCCGCCGACATTGTAGGACTGGCCGACGCGGCCGCGTTCAACAACCGCGACGAGGGCCTCGGCGTGGTCCTCGACATGCAGCCAGTCGCGCACATTCTCGCCCTTGCCATAGAGGGCGACCGGCTTGCCTTCGAGCGCGTTGAGGATGGTAAGCGGGATCAGTTTTTCCGGGAAATGATAGGGCCCGTAATTGTTGGAGCAGTTGGAGAGGACGACAGGCAGGCCGTAAGTCGCATGCCAGGCGCGCACCAGATGGTCGGCCGAGGCCTTCGAGGCCGAATAGGGGGAGTGCGGCCGGTAGGGCGTCGCCTCGGTGAACTTCGTCCCGTCGAAGGGAAGGTCGCCGAACACCTCGTCGGTCGAGACATGGTGGAAGCGGAATCCCTCGGGGTCCCTGCCGCGGACGTCGGCCCAGTACAGCGCCGCGGCATCGAGCAGCGTATAGGTGCCAACGATATTGGTCTCGATGAAGGCCGCCGGACCGTCAATCGAACGGTCGACATGGCTCTCGGCAGCGAGATGCATGATCACGTCGATGGCGTGCTCGCGAAGCAGGGAGGACACCAGGGCCCGATCGCAGATGTCGCCCTGAACGAAATGATAGCGCGGGCTGTTGTCGATCGGGGCGAGCGACGAAAGATTGGCTGCGTAGGTCAGCTTGTCGAGATTGACGAGGCGATGGTCCGTCGCCGCGATCAGGTGGCGGCAGACGGCCGAGCCGATGAAGCCCGCACCTCCGGTCACTAGGATGTTCATGCGGCCGTCTCTTCCATCTGCCACCGTCACACCTCATCCTAGCCGCAACGACGGTTCATATCGACCGCGTTGGCCCGCGCCGCGAGGGCTGCCGCCCCTTGCCTCCGCAGTGCCAAACGGGTTAACAACGCACGGTCCAAAAACTTGAGGTCTTCGAAGCACTTGCGCCCGACCTTGCTCTTCCTCGCCCTGTCGGACTGCCGAGCGCCGTCGCCCATGCCAAGACGGGGAGCGCGGCGCGGCCCGGGCGCGCCGGGTGCCCAACTGCCCGCATCGGCGGTGCGGTGCTGATGGTTTCGGGAAGCGCCAAGGCGACCCGCAAGGGCGTCATCCTCGCCGGTGGCAGCGGCTCGCGGCTCTATCCGATCACAGTGGCGGTCAACAAACAGCTGCTGCCCGTCTACGACAAGCCAATGATCTACTATCCGCTGACGACGCTGATGCTGGCGGGCATCCGCGAGATCGTCATCGTCTCCAGTCCGGCCGCCCTGCCGCAATTCGAGGCGGTGCTCGGCGACGGGGCGCGCTGGGGACTGACGTTTTACTATGCGACGCAGCCCTCGCCCGACGGAATCGCCCACGCCTTGCTGATGGCGGAGGACTACATCGCCGGCGCACCGGTCACGCTGATTCTCGGCGATAACATCTTCTACCGCTCCGGCCTGCCGACACAGCTCCTGCGCTCGGCGGAGCGCACGGTCGGCGCTACCATCTTCACCTATCCAGTGCAGAGGCCGCAGCAATTCGGCGTGGTCGTCCTCGATGGCGAGGGGCGGCCTATTTCGCTGGAAGAGAAGCCGGCCCAGCCGCGCAGCAACCTGGCAGCAACCGGTCTCTATTTTTTCGACGAGCGGGCGCTCGACTTTGCCCGCGCGCTGAAGCCATCGGCGCGCGGCGAACTGGAAATCACCGATCTCAACCGCATCTACCTGGAGCGCGGCGAGCTCTACGTCGAGCAGCTCGGGCGCGGCAGCGCCTGGCTCGACGGCGGCACGCCGGACCAGCTGTACGGCGCCACGCAATTCGTCCGCGTGCTTGAGGAGCGGACCGGCCTGAAAATCGGTTGCCCGGAAGAGGTGGCCTTCCGCATGGGATTCATCGACGCGGAAGGGATGGCAGCGCTTGTCTCGCAGTGCCGACCGTGTGACTACCGCAACTATCTCGAAAGCGTGCTTGCGACGGCCCCGCCGTCGCTTGTGCCTTGATACCTTCTTCGGACATCTTTCGTTCATCCCGGTACCGCAGGCTTTGCGCCGAGCGGCAATGGCTGGCGCTACGACCAGAGGCTCGCCTGGTTCCGCTCGTGAAGAAGAGAGGAGACTACTCAGAGGTCGGGATTCGCAGCACCACGAAACGGTCGTTCTCGAAAGCCTTGGTCAAGGGTGGTCCGCCGGTGACGTGAACCTCCTTTTTCAGGACGACGAAGATGGGCCGCTCGGTATCGAGAAGCGCGGCCAGCTTGACCAGCGCGGTGACCTCGACCTCCCCCTTTGCGGCATTGTCCTGTAACCCGAGAAACGCCGCGGTGCGTTTGGCAAGGCGATCAGCAAACGCCGGGCTGGCGGTTCCGGGTTCGTACGTCACTCCATATGTCTGGATCGTCTGCAAGGGGACATAGGCGGTCCACCACATCGCCGCGCAACCTATATCGATCCCTGGAATGATCACGATCGACTTCCGGTCGATCTGTCGAATGGCCTGAAACATCTCCACATCCGCCGGACGCACACAGGTCGAGATGTCCGGATGCACGGCCTGCGCCACACCCGGCACAACATCTGCTGGGTGCTTGGCCAACAGGTTTGCCCATGCCGCGGTGACGGCCCAGGTAGGTGTCTGGATGACCTGCAGCAGGAACAGCCCCGCCGTCGCCGACGCAAACGCAATGAGCCGCCAATTCCAGCCCGCTCTTACGCGGCTTGTGAGCTTCACGGCCCCCTCGGCTCCGATGATGCTCATCGCGATGTTCGAATACTGAAGAAACGTGAACTGGCTGTAGCCCTCCGCATTCGTCAGAAAGACAGCGCAAATCCCCGCTATGCTGGCTCCCGCCAGCAAAATGTTTGCGTCTCGATGTTCCTTGAACAGGTGTTTCAGATCGAAGAAGAAGACCGGTGTCAGGAATCCCGGCTGAAAGAGGGCGATCACGGCGAACGTGACCATGCCGGCTAATAGCCAATTGACCCCCAAAGACATGAGGGTGTGCGGCAGGAACAGCATGGTTTGGTATGGAGACGTGAGGTAGCTGAATGGCTGACCGCTGAAGGTAACGAACCCCGTACCGCTGAAGTCGCCGCCCAGGGTGAAGAAGAAGAAGAGGCCGCCGACCGCACCGACGGCCACGGCCATTTCCATCAAGACAATGCGACGAAGGAATGTGGCGCCGCGACCAAGGCCGACCAGGATCAGCAAGCCCAGACTGCAAAACAGGATCGGTGCGACAACTGCGCGGGCACCGACGCCGACGAAAGCGAGAGCCGCCAGCACGACATAGGCGTGCCAAGGCACCGCCTGCTCGGATTCCAAAAGCCGGACGACGAGTGCAGCACTGACGAAGAAGACGAGGAAACCTCCGGCAGGCGACATGATCAGAATCGACGCATAGGGCGTGAAGGTGCCGAACACCTGCCCGGACAACACCGGCACACCGAAGATCCAGAACACCGAAGACGTCGCCAAGTAGATTGCCCACCAGGGCAGCTTTAAGACGTGGCGGCAGAAGCCGAACATCGTGAAGATGACAGTCGAGACCATGAATACGGGCCCGTACCGACCGACCAGAACGTCGATGCTCACGCCCGTGACCATCTTGGCGGCGACGACCCACAGATGGACGGCATAGTGATAGGACAGCGGCACGTCCGGCAGCGTCAGGTTCGGTGGGGGCCAGCCCTGGGCGACGGAAGCCGCGATCACTCCCTGGAAAGCATGGTGGAACAGAGCAGAGGCCTTTGCCGGACCGCCCAACAGGTGTCCGAGCTGGATCTCCGCGACCAGCCAGCAGAAGAGATAGGCGGCGACCCATGTCAGATTGTTCCCGAGGGCCAAGCCAAGCGGCAGGATGGATGACGGCTTCCGCCAGCGGACAAGAAGAATCCCCAATGCCAGGGGCGGGAGCAGCCAGAACAGCCACAGAAGGCCAAGGGCCCACAAGGGGACCAGGAATAGAAGGTCTACGATGAGGCCCGTCGCCAGGACGTATGCAAGAAGACCATCTGCGAGAGTCGCGTTGCCAAAGAGGTACTCGGTTGCGACGAGTCCCGGCACGATCGCGAACGCCAGAACGAACAGCGTAAATGCCGCGGCGTCGAGCGCGATCGGATAGGCTAGGCCGAGGCCGAGAAACATCACCCCGCAGACCAACACGACAGCCGTCAACAACGCCGACAGGCGGAACGTCGTCTCTGCCGCCGGGAGTTCATGCTCACTGGGGTCCGCGGGCGGAGAGACCTTTTCGCCGGACATCGCGCCTGCTCGAATTCGTGCAAAGATCATGTGATCCGGACAGCAACGCCCGGAAGGCAGACCGAAGAATCTGGAGTCCGGTGCCCACGTTTCTCTCGATTTGTAGGCTAATCTACGGTTTGATGCCAGGCCATTCTTGGCGCAAGTGTGCGTGACAACATCGAGCGGGTCCATGGGCGAGCAGCAGACGCGTGATCGAGCGGCGGCACCACGTTTGTCGCTGGTCGTCCCGGTCTACAATTCTGCCGATCTGCTGCCCGAGCTGTATCGACGGATCAGTGCGGCAATGGCCGCGATCGACAGCCACTTCGAGTGCCTGTTCGTCGACGACGGCAGTGCGGATCCATCCTGGCTTGAGATCGAGAAACTGGCGCGAGCAGACGGCCGTGTCCGGGGTTTTCGCATGGCGCGCAATTTCGGCCAGCACAACGCCGTCCTTGCCGGTATCCGCGCTGCGCGCGGCGAAATCATCGTCACGCTCGATGACGACCTGCAGAACCCACCCGAGGAAATCAGCAAGCTGCTGGCGAAGCTGGAACAGGAGATGGATGTTGTCTACGGGAAGCCCGACCAGGAAACGCACGGCTTCCTGCGCAACATGGCATCGCGTATCACCAAATACGCCTTGTCGCTGGCGATGGGTGCGGAGACGGCGCGCAACGTCAGCGCCTTCCGTGCTTTCCGTACGCGCCTTCGCGAGGCCTTTGCGGACTATCGCGGGCCGACAGTGAACATCGACGTGCTGCTCACCTGGGGAACCACCCGGTTCGGCGCGGTCACCGTCATCCACCAAAGGCGCGCGACGGGACGCTCGGGCTACTCCTTCCGCAAGCTGTTCAGCCACACCTTCAACATGATCACCGGTTTCACAACCCTCCCGTTGCAGATCGGCAGCCTCGTCGGCCTCTTGTTCGCGAGTCTCGGAGTCGTCATCCTGGCCTTTGTACTCGGCCGCTACGTGTTGCAGGGCAGCGAGGTTCCCGGCTTCACCTTCCTCGCTTCGCTGCTGGCTATTTTCTTTGGCGCCACCATGTTCCTGCTTGGCATTTTCGGCGAATACCTGGCGCGAATGCACCTCGGATCGATGGGACGTCCGCCCTACCTGATTGCGGATTCAACAATTGCAGGTCAGATCATGACGACACCAAATCGCCGCGAGGGGGACACGTGAGCACCGACTTCATTCTGGACTATTGGGAATCGCAGGCCTCGACGTTCGGCAGTTCCCACTGGGCGTCGTGGGGTGATCATTGGATGATCGATCTCGAGATCGAGATGATCGGAGGCCATATCGACAGGGGCACCGACGTGCTCGACGTCGGTTGTGCGAACGGCTACGGAGCCTTCCGACAGCTTTCCGAGAGACAACCTGCTTCAATTGTTGGCATCGATTATTCGCCGAAGATGATCGCCGCCGCTCGGGATGCGCGCACGCGGGAAAAAGCACCGGGAAGCATATCCTTTGAGGTCGGGGACGTGCGCAACCTGAATTTTCCCGACGACACCTTTGACGTCGTCTACACTACCCGTGTGCTCATAAATCTGCCGTCATGGGAGGAGCAGCGGGGGGCCCTTGACGAATGCGTGCGTGTTACGAAGCCTGGCGGGAAAGTCATATTTTCCGAAGCTTTCTGGGAGCCTCTGATGCTGCTGAACGCCATGCGGCAGCTGGTGAACCTTCCGCCATTGGCCGAACATGACTTCAACCGTTACCTAAAGAAATCCAAGACGGAACAGCATCTACGTGAGGCGAACTTGCCATACCAATTCAACGACTATTCGTCCGTCTACTATCTTGGATCGCGCTTTTTACGCGAGCTGGTAACCGAGCCGTCGGATTATCCGGGTTATGAGAACCCAATCAACAATATATTCTTTGATATCGAGCGGCAATATTCGGGTGGGGGCTTCGGAGTACAGCAGGCGATTGTTGTGAACAAACCTGCGTAAACGAGGCACGCACGGCAACAAGTGCGTCAATCACGAGGGTTCGTGGCTCACCAGCAATCCGACCTGCTGACGCGCGGACCCCGACGTTCCGTCTCCATGTAAGTCGTGCAAGGCCGATTACAGAACCCAGTCGAACGTGGTACGGGATGACATGACCAGCGCCCTTTTTCTCGCCGCCGCCATCCTGCTGGCCTGCTATTCCAACATCGTCATCAAGATGCGGGCGACGGTGCTCGGCGGCGGCCCGAACAAGCAGGACATCATCTCCTATTTCCTCTCCATGGCCTTCGATCCCATGGTGTGGACGGCGGTGGTCGCCTTCGTCTCGGCGACGGTGCTGTGGCTGCTGGTGATCCGGCGGGTCGAGTTGAGCGTGGCGCAGCCGATCATGGCGTTGATCTTCGTGCTCGTGCCCCTGGCGGCGAGCGTGTTCCTGGGCGAGACGCTGCCGCCCCTGCGGATCGCCGGGATCGTCTGCATTTCGCTTGGCGTGTTCCTGATCGCCCGCACTGCCTGATCACCCAGCCCTCGCCAGCGATCGGAGCATCGGAGCCGGGCTACTGCTTGCGCGCTGCGACGAAGCGCGAGCCTCCGACCGGGAACGACAATCCGGCACCTATCGCGCTACGCTCGACATCCAGGACGGTCTCGAGCGCCCGGTTGATCGCCGGCGGCGGCGTCAGCTCCCGGTGGACGTCGTAACCTCGGCGCCGCCCCTGGGTGATACGCTGCGCCAGCATCACCGGCAGAAGCGTCGAGACGAACGACGTCGAGCGCAGGATCTCGAACCCGGCCACGCGGCACTTCTTCTCCAGTTCACCACGGCGATAGCGCCGCTTGTGGAAGGCCATCTCATCGGTCTGGCTCCACAGCCAAGGGTGCTGCGGAACCGATAACAGAACGCCGCCGCCGGGGCGCAGGGCCTGCCCCATGCTGGCGAGCACCGTCGCATCTTCCTCTATGTGCTCCAGCACATCGAATGCGCAGATCAGATCGAAGGATCCGACGAACGGGATCGCCCGCGCGTCCATCTGCAACAGCGCAACGTCCGGTCCCAGGCGCTGGCGCGCATAGACCAATCCGGTCGTGAAGATCTCGCTGCCCGTGAGCGCAAGCGAAGGGTGCGCCGCCTTGAGCCCCGAAAGGACGTAGCCGCTGCCGCAGCCGACCTCCATCACCGAGCGGGCTTGCGGAAAATGCCGGTCGAACAGATCCACGATCAGGCGGTTGCGCGCGCGGAACCAGAAACTCGCCTCCTGCGCCCGGTCGAGCCGATGGTGGTCTTCCGGATCCATGCCGTCGTTTTCAGCAGCGAGCGCCGGGGCAAAGGAAACGAAACCGTCGATATTTTCCGGGCTCTTGCCACAGGCCGGGCACGTCCAGTCGACCAAGTCGAAGGTGGCGCCGCAGGCCAGACACAGCTTCATTGCCTGGACGACTCCGCCACGCGATCGAGCGTCGCCTGCGCCAACCGCGCGACGACGCGGTCGACGTCATCGGCCGTCATCCTTCCGTGCAGCGGCAGCCGCAGCAGGGTGGCGGCGGTGCGGTCCGTCACCGTCATCGGGCCGACCACCCGGCCGAAGCGACGGCCGGCGGGCGACGAATGCAACGGCACGTAGTGGGTGACGCCCCCTATGTCCTCAGCCCGCAACCGGTCGCGGACGGCATCGCGGCGGCGCGGGTCGTCGAACAGCACCTGATAGATGTGGCCATTGTGCTCCGCGTCGGCGGGAATGACCGGGCGGCGCAGGATTCCGGCCTGCTCGAGCGGCTGAAGCGCTTCGTGGTAGCGGCGCCAAAGCGCGAACCGCCTGGCGGTGATCGCCTCGGCGGCCTCAAGCTGCGCCAGCAGCACCGCCGCGATCAGATCGCTGGGCAGGAAAGACGAGCCGACGTCCAGCCACTCGTACTTGTCGACCTCGCCGCGCAGGAACTGCGTCCGGTTGGTCCCCTTCTCGCGGATGATGTGGGCGCGCTCGAGCAGCGACTGGTCATTGACGATCAGGGCGCCGCCCTCGCCGGAAACGATATTCTTGGTCTGGTGAAAGCTCAGTGCGCCGAGAGCGCCGAAGGTGCCGAGCGACTTGCCGCGCCACCGGGCCAGGTGGCACTGCGCCGCATCCTCAACGACCGCCAGCTCGTGCTTGCCGGCGACCGCCATGATCGTGTTCATCTGGCAGCCGACGCCGGCGTAATGGACCGGCACGATCACCCGGGTACGCGGCGTGATGGCCGATTCGAGCAGACCCTCGTCGAGATTGAGCGTGTCGGCGCGGATGTCGACGAAGACCGGCATGGCACCGCGCAGCACGAAGGCGTTGGCGGTCGAGACAAAGGTGTAGGACGGCATGATGACTTCGTCGCCGGGCTCGACCAGCAGCATCGCCGCCATGTCGAGCGCAGCCGTGCAGGAATGCGTCAGCAGGACAGGCGCGCCGTAGTGTGCCGCCAGCAGCTCGTGGCAGCGCCGGGTGTAGCTGGCATCTCCGGCGAGTTCGCCGCCGGCCAGGCAGCCCGCGAGATATTCGAGTTCGCGACCGCTCAGATCGGGCCGCGTGAAAGCGATGGTCTTCTGGTTCACCGGCATTGTTCTTCGAAAGCGGCGCGACGTGCGGACAGACTGTACGGGCAGCCCGACAGCCTTCGCAAGGGCGCGCCGCCAATCCGGCCCTGGCCGTGCCAACGCGCTATCGGCAAACCGGGGCAGGCGCGGCAGCTAGCGCTCGCGGAAAGCCCGCTCCATCTGGTCCTTCAGCGGCTTGATGAGATAGCTGATCGCCGTGCGCTGGTAGGTCTTGACGAAGACCTCTGCCTGCATGCCTGGAAGGAGCTTGAGACTGCCGAGACGCTCAACTTCTTTCTTCGACAGCGATACGCGGACGGAATAATAGGCGCGCTGGGCGACTCCCGGTTGCGGCGCCTCGCGAACCAGATCTGCCGATACAAATTCAACCTTGCCGGTGAGGTCGGGATTGGCCCGCTCCTCGCCGGCCAGCAGGCGAATGATGGCGTCCTCGCCGACGTGGACCTGGTCGATATCGCGCGGCAGAATCTTGGCCTCGATGATCAGATCGTCGTTGCCCGGCACGATCTCCATAAGCGTCTCGCCATTCGAGATGACGCCGCCGACCGTGTGAACTTCGAGCTGGTTGACCACCCCGTCACGCGGCGCCCGGATGTCGACACGCTTCAGCTGATCCTGAGCAGCGACCAGACGTTCAGTCAGCTCCCCGATCTTGCTTTGCGTCGTCCCGATTTCTTTCAGGACTTCCGTGCGGAAATCGGTTCCGAGCTGAAGGATCTGAAGCTTGGTCTCGCTGATCTTGCCTTGCGCGCGGGCGATCTCGGCAATGTCTTGGCCGCGGTCGCCGGACAGCCGCGCCTTGTCGCGATTCAACTGCATAAGGACGTTGAGGCCGACTAGGTTCTTGTGCCAGAGATCGGCGACGGCCACGTATTCCTTGTCGATGAAGGAGATTTCCTGCTCCTTCCCGGTCTGCTGCGCCTCCAGGCCCCGGACCTCCTCCCCGGCCTGGGCAACCCGCTGCTCGAGCTGGGCCCGCTGCCCCGCCAGTGCAGTGCGCCGGGACTCGAATAGCTTCTGTTCGCCAAGTATTGAAGCCGCAACCTGCGGCTCGTCGCGGCGGGCGAGCAAGGACGACGGGAAGTCGATATGATCCATCCCATCGCGCTCGGCGGTCAAGCGCGCGAGCTTCGCACTCATTTCGTCGAGTTGCACGCGGACGACGCCGACCGTGGCGCGGGCGACCGTGTCGTCGAGTTGGATAAGGACTTCGCCTTCCTTCACGTGATCGCCCTCGCGGACGTTGATCGCGGCGATAACACCGCCGGTCGGATGCTGAACCTTCTTAACATCGGACTGAACGACCAACGTGCCCCCGGCAATCACCGCCCCGGCTATGTCGCTGGTCGCGGCCCAGACCCCGAAGCCGCCGAATAGAAGGGCGATCAGCCCGTAACCGGTTATCTCGAGCCGGCGCACTGCCTTCATCGGGTTGTCGTCGACGCTCTTCACGAGACGACCTCCCCCGGCGTGACCACGCGCATGTTCGTCACCCCACCGACATTGGCGGCCGCAGGGCGAACCGGCGCCAGCAGCCCGCGGATGACCTCGTCGCGCGGTCCGAACGCGTGCTGGGTGCCGTTCGACATCACGAGGACGCTGTCGCAGGCCACCAGCGCGTTCGGCCGATGGGCTATCATCACGACAATGGCGCCGCGCGCCTTGGCCCCTTCGATCGCGCGTTGCAGTGCTATGTCGCCATCAACGTCGAGGTTCGAGTTCGGCTCGTCGAGAATGATGAGGAACGGATCGCGATAGAGCGCTCGGGCAAGCGCGATGCGCTGGCGCTGCCCGGCGGACAGATTCACACCCCCGTCGCCAACTTCAGTGTCGTAGCCCGCCGGCAGGCCCAGGATCATTTCATGCGCGCCGGCTGCCTGCGCCGCCGCGATCACCGCTTCCGAGTCGGGGGCAGCCGCCATCCGCGCGATGTTCGCGGCCACGCTGCCGTCGAACAATTCCACGCTCTGGCCGAGGAATCCAACGCTGCCGGCCAGGGACGCGCGGCTCCACTGGAGGAGCGTCGCGCCGTCGAGCAGCACCGTCCCGCGCACTGGTTTCCACACGCCGGCCAGGCCGCGCACCAGCGAACTCTTGCCCGCACCGCTCGGGCCAACGATGCCGAGAGCTTCGCCAGCGGAGAGCTTGAACGAGACATTGCGCACGGTGATCGTCTGCGTGCCAGGCGGCGCCAGGGCGAGATCCAACACCTCCAGCGAAGCGTGCGGCGACGGCAGATCCGTCAGCGCGCGATCGTTCTTGAATTGCCCGAGCACCGTATCAAGCCGGCGCAGGCTGTCGCGCGCCGAAATGAAGCCCCGCCAGTTGGCGATCACCGTCTCGATCGGCGCGAGCGCTCGACCCATCATGATCGACGCCGCGATCATGGCGCCAGCCGAGAGCTGCTGCTGGATCACGAGGTAGGCGCCGAGGCCTAGAATGGAGGATTGAAGTAAAAGCCGGAGCACCCGCGACAGGCTCCCATAGGAGCCCACGATGTCGGCCGAACGCCGCGCCGCTGCCAGAAACTGGCGGTTGCTTTTGGCCCACCGGTCGGAAAGTGCCTCGCCCATGTCCATGGCGATGGCGGTTTCGGAATTGCGCCGGTCGGTCTCGATCAGGCCCGACCGCACGCCGGCTTGTTGGGCCAGGGCGCGCGCCGGCGCGCGGCTCGACCGCTCGGTCAGCAACGCCAGTGCAAACAGCACCATGGCGCCTGCGAGGGCCAAGATGCCGAGCCACGGATGGATGATGTAACAGAAGACAAGGAATACCGGGGTCCACGGCAGGTCGACGATCGCGATCGGCCCGGTTCCGGTCAGGAAGCTCCGGATCTGATCCAGATCACGCAGCGGCTGCTGCGCTTCGCCGGCATGGCGCGTCCACAGCCCAAGGCGAACCACCAGGCCATGCACGGTTGTCGCCAAGTGATGATCGAGCACCGAGCCCGCACGCACCACGATCCGCGAGCGGATCACATCGAGGGCCGCCTGAAAGGCATAGGCACCGACCAAGAGCACTGACAGCGCCACCAGGGTCGGCACACTATGCGACGACAATACCCGGTCGTAGATCTGCAACATGTAGAGGGGGCCTGTGAGCATCAGCAGGTTTACCCCGGCCGACAGGACCGCTACGCCGCGGAAACTGCGTTTTAGGTCGCTCAGCGGCGCCGAGAGGTTGCGGCTTTTCATGACTCCCGCCTCAAAACGCTGCCATTTGCCTAACGTGCATTTGCACTCAACTGGTTCACCGAACTCGCGCTACGCAAGCTTTGTACCCAAAGGTGGAGCGCCCCCTCACTGTTTCGGAAATTCCCGGTCTTTGTCTGCCGCCTCGGAGGCGTGGTCAAACACAGCCCATCGTTCGCCGACGTATGCGAGCGCCGCGGGACCACTCTACCAGGCAAAATGACAGACAGCCGCGCTGTCTGTCATTTCATCGGCGCTCCTGCGCCCTCGCTTCACACCGTAACGAAATCGAAATCGCGCGAGACGTAGACGCCGCTGTCGCCGAAAGCGATGATGTCTGGATGTTGGTCGCCCGTCACGTCGCCCAAAAGGCGTGGATAGAGATCCTGGCTCGACCACCCGCCGGACTGAGGGCCGAAGCTGTGAATGTCGCGCACCGGCAGTGAGAACGTGCCGTCCGACTGGCCCAGGGCGTAATACACATAACCGCCTCCGAACCCGACGATATCCGCCCTGCCGTCGTAATTTATGTCCGCCAATTCGCGCGGATAGGTGTTGTTATCGGTCCAGCCACCTCCCGCCGGGGATGACCCGAACGATTGCAGCGCGACGAATGCCGGCCCGAAATGGCCGTTACCGGTGCCCAGCGCGACATATGTTGCGTTGGTGCCAAAGCCGACAATGTCATTGTAGCCATCGTCGTTCACGTCGGCCAGGGCCCGCGGAGCCACGTTCTGGCTCGACCAGCCGCCCGCAGCCGCGGATGAACCAAACGAGTGTATGGACAAGAACGGATTGGCGAAGGTCCCTGCTCCCGTGTTCAGGGCGACGTACACGCCGCCACTGCCAAAACCGACGATGTCAGCCTGCCCGTCAGCGTTCACATCGGCAAGCAGCCGCGGAAGGTGGTCCTGGCTGGTCCAGCCTCCTGCCGAAGCACCGAACGAGTGCAGAGTGAGCGTGGGCAGCGCCCATGAGTTCTCCCCATTGCCCAAAGCAACATAGACGCCTCCGCTGCCAAACCCCACGATGTCATCGTGGAAGGTGTTATCAATACGGGCAACCTCTCGTGGATAGAGATCCTGGCTCGTCCACCCACCGCCCGCCGCAGAGGAGCCAAAGGAGGGAAGCACAAACCCTGGATTGCTGAACCCCCCGTTGTGCGCCAGGGCGACGTAAACCCCACCGGAGCCGAAGCCGAAGATGTCGCTCAAGCCCGAAGAATCCCCAAAATCGGTGTTGGCCTGGCCGAGCATGCGCGGCGTGGCGTCCTGGCTCATCCATCCACCGGCGTGCGGGCCAAACGAGTTCAGTTCGACGTGGGACCCTTGAAAGCGGGTGTTGACCATGCCGAGGTCTTCGAGCTCGAGCGTATAGGTACCCAGAGCGTTACTAAAAGCACTAGCGTCGAGATAGTAAGTGCCGGGCGTCGCCACATGGACTGCCAACTGAGAGTCGAAGCCGATCCCACCATCATCATTGAAGGCCACCTGAGTTCCGGCGGAATTGTGCAAATAGACATAAGCGTCCGCCAACGTGCCCCCCCCGGAGGGCGAGCCGCGCTCGTCGATCACATAGTTGTGCCCGGCGAGCAACGTCGCCCTGAACCAGTCATGATCGCCATAGAACTGCCTGTCGCCCGTAACTGAACCGGCCGGGGCGAGACCGATCACGCTCGCGGTCGACGTGCCCCCCACATGATCGTCCGTGACCGTGACATCGTTGAAAATAAATCGCTCAATGCTGTTGAGCGCGTCGGTTCCCTGAGAATTTCCGGAAACCGTATAATTGTGAGAGTCACCTTCGGTAAAGGCAAAGAACAAGCGGTTGCCGTTAAATACGACCGTGTCGAATCCGTTATTTCCGCTCAAGGTGTTATTTGCACTGTTACCGTAGAACGTATCACTTCCGGAACCGCCGTAGGCGTTTTCGATGACGACCCCGGCGCCAATAGCGACGTTATAGGTGTTGCCGCCAACGCTGGAGAAATGGCCGATGTCGGTCGGGAGGTTGACTCGCAGATCGATCGTCTGGGTCGCCGAATAGCCGGAAAAATTGAACGTATCCGAACCGCCGGCGTCCCACACGCTGAAGACTACGTGCTGGCTTGACGAGGTTATGGCATATACGCCGCCGACGTTCGAATTGAACCCGTAGGTATTATTGCCGGTCCGCGTCGAATTATTGGCGCCGTAGAGACGTTGAATGGCAGCAATATCGTCCAGCCCGGGCGTCTCATTATCGACCGAAAACGATCCGCCCGTGTTCGTTTGGCTGAAATAGCTCATCAATGTGTATTGCCGAGTGTCTTCGATATACTCAGCATAGCCATTATAGGTGATCGTCACCCCGGGGGCAGCATTGTATGAGCCAGGGTGCTCCAGACCGAGCGCATGGCCGATCTCGTGGATCATCGTCTCCCAATCGTAGGTGCCGGGATTGACTGCATTGGCGTTGGCAAAGGCGAGGTTCATGAACACATCGCCCTGATATCCGCCGGAAGATTGGTCGTTGCTGGTCGGGGAAAACGCGAAAGCTTGAGAGCCATCACCGGAGTCATTGTAGTTCCGGAACAGAATCGTCGCGTTGTTCGAGTTGCCCTGATCTGTGAAGCTTATCCCCGAGATGCTGGACCAGAACCCCAAGGCAGCGCGCGCCGCAGCCTGCTCGGACGCCGTGAACGCCGAGAAGCCACTGATGTTGTGGCCTGTTACGGAATAGCCGGCAGCCGAGGTCGCGAACCCGAACGAGATGGTGGTGCCAGCTCCCAGCGTCGTCCCCCAATGATAGTTGTCGCGCGTGATCTGGACGCCCGCTTGGCTGATCGTCCTGTGAGTCGACGGCGCTGAAACGGGATCGTATGCCACGGCAATGTCCGCCAACGGCGCATCAGCCCCGGCAGGCGCGCCAATCCCGGTGTGTGGACCGGCCCAATCCGCCGCCACCGTCGCGCTGTAAGCCTGAGGGAGCGGGCTGGGTGCAAGCGAAAGGGACCCAATACCGTTGCCCGCAGTCGTCGAAGCCGCGGAGAACCGCCCACTTAGGACGACGTCATCAAAGGCGGCGCCAAAGCTGTTATCGGACTCCTGCCCGACAGGGCGCGCGCCGTCAGCGTTCGCGGCGTGGACATCGAAAGGCCCGGCAAGGCCCAAGCCCAGCGCAAAAGCCGATTCGTGGAAGTAGCTCTGAACCTGGTAGCTGTAGGTGACTGGCAGTCCATTCGACCCGGTGCCGCCATCATCCGCCAGGGGATTGCCGATATCGCCCTGAAGATCCTGGTTCGCAATGCTGAGCAGGCTGCCCGTGTCGCGTAGGTAAGTGGCGGCTCCGCCGCCCTGATCATGTGCAACGTCCTGGGAATCGCCGGCATATTCGGGAGCCTGCGAACCATCGACCGTCCACATGTTCCGCGCAGCGAAAACCAATGACTGTTCAGCGCCGGCGATCGTCGCGCCATTGCCGTGGCGCGTCTGGCCACCACCATCACTGGCATATGCCCAATCGCCATCGACCAGCCGCGTGGGATCCGACGGCGCCAGGACGGGACCGCCCATCGGCGCGATCGACTGCCTGTCCCCATGATCGGCGGGGCCGACATCGTCGGATGCACTATCCACCGCGAGCGTCAACGCCATAACGCTGGTCTCCTTCATCTAGATGACCGGTTCGTGTCAAAGCTACCATTGGGGCGCAACACCGCCCCGACGACGTATGAGCAGAGGTTTAATTTTTTTAATGCTAGCATTGGCCGCAAAAGATCGGCAAGAAAAAATACACCCATGGGTTTAGGTTATTTTCCCGACTCAATTTCTGGAGCTTTTCCAAGGAGATAGATGCAAGAATTGTCCTGCCCCCTGCCAAATGCCGCCGTCGCCCGCCGGAAACAGTCGACCTGTCCAAGTCCGATTTTGGGGTAAGTCCATTAAAGCGCACGTTACTAGAGCGGATTTCGAGCTGATTGAATCGCTGGGGATTCCAAATCAGTTCGAAGCTGATTCAGACTGTCTGCCGGGTCGGAGGCCGGCAGGCATGTCGAAAGCTCTGTCGGTGGATCTTTGTGTCCGAGTTCCTGCAGCCGTGGCGGCTGGTCTGACGCATCGCCAGGCTGGAGACCGGTTTGGCGTGGGGCGGCGTGCATCAGCCGCTGGCGCAAGCGGGAACGCGAGCAAGGTGATCCTTCGCCCCGGGGCACTCGGCGGCGGCACGCGCTCCCGCGGCATCGAGCGGCATGCTGAGACGATCCCGAAGATCGTCGCGGCCTCTTCAATCCCACCGAATGCGAAAACTACGCCACATCCGCCGGCCATGATGCAACATGATCGGAGAATGCTCCAAACTAGCGGAGCCGCTTGAGCGTCGCGAGGTCTTGCGTGCGAGCGGCCGCGGCAGTAAACGCCCGCATCAACGTCTGGGGCAGATTGCGCCATGGAGCGGGGCCTTTATTCTGTCGCTCGATTGAGGAAGCAGATTGGATGTCCTGTTGATCCGGAACATCAGCCTCCGTGGTGGCGGAAGCGCGATATTGTTTGCGGCCGCGGCTGGACCGCTCTTGGTGGTTGTAGCGCCAGTCAATCTTGGACTTGTTCTGAGATATTCGAATCATGGCTTCGATTTTACTGACGAAAGCTTCTATCTTTACAATATTGCCGACCCATCCGCCTACGAGACCTTGGGCATAACGACCCGATTCGGCTTCTTCTATCATCCGCTCTATGCCATGCTGGGCGGAGATATCGGGGCCCTTCGTGCCGTCGTCACCACGGCAACCGTCATTCTCGGTTTCTTTCTCGTTTACCTCCTGCTCGACCGCTATTGGCGCGATCCGTCAACATCGTCCTATCGCCTGCTAATCCCCGCTGCGGCCCTGGCCTCGGGCTTTCTGCTTACCGCCAATCACTGGGTGTTGACGCCCAACTACAATACTTTGGTCTTGCAGGGCCTGATGGTCGTGCTTATCGGCCTGCTGACGATCAGGCGGCCAAGCGCGGGCAGCGCCACCATCGGCGCGGCGCTCATCGGCCTCGGCGGGTGGATGGTCTTCATCGGCAAGCCGAGCTCGGCGGCCGGTCTTGCCGTGGTCACCGTTCTCTATGGCCTCCTGGCAGGCCGCAGCCACTGGCGGCCGCTGCTCATCGCCGCCGCTGTGGCGCTCGGCCTGATGCTCGCCATGTCTCTGGCGATCGACGGTTCGCCGGCGGCCCTGGTCGACCATCTGCGGCGCGGTGTTGCATTGCAGCAGGGTTTGCAGAGCGGCCATAGCCTGTCGGCGATGCTACGCATCAACCGGATGCATCTGAGCGGCCCGGACTATGCCTATTTGGCAATCCTGGCGGGGTTCGTGCTGCTGGTCGGTCGCGGCCTCGTCTCCGGCAAACCTATGCTCCATCTGCCGGCCCTGCTGGCGTGCGTGGCAGCTGTGGCGGCCGCGATATACATCGTCTGGTCCCATGTCTTTTTCGGGCCGCCCGACGGGACGATCCTTCTTCTTGCGACCCTCGTTGCGACAGTGATCGTTGCTGCTTTCTCCGGCCGCAGCTTCTTCTCTGAGGCGCCGCATAACCGTTTCCTGATGGGAACCCTGCTGCTCGTCATGCCCTATGTCTATGTTCTCGGCACGAACAACGACTATTGGTGGCAGAGTTGGCCGGTGAGCCTGTTCTGGGTGCTCGGCGGGCTTGTCCTGACGGCGTCCCTATCGCGCGTTCCGCAAGGTGACCGCGTCCTGCTTCCGGTTGCCCTGGTGGTGCAGCTTTTCACCCTGAACGCGCTTCTTGCCGCATTCCAGTCGCCCTACCGACAGCCGCCAGGTGTGGACGACTATGCCGCCGTCTTCGATCTGCGGGGCAGCAGCCGTATGGTTCTCGCCGACAGTTTCCGCGACTATCTGGCCGAAGCGGTGAACACCGCCAAGGCGGCCGGCTTTCGTCCCGGCATGGCGGCGATCGACCTCACCGGCCAGTCGCCGGGCATCCTCTATGCGATCGGTGCTCGTAGTCTCGGCGGGGCCTGGGTCATCGGCGGTTATCCAGGGAGCGACCGACTCGCCGAGGCGACGCTGGGATCTGTGGATTGTCATGCCATTGCCGGGGCGTGGTTGCTGGTGGAGCCCGGAGGGCCGCGCAGCCTGTCGATTGACCTTGTGTTGCAGTCCATCGGTATGGCGCTCACCGATTATGCTTCCGTCGGCTCCTTCCAGACAGCCACGTATGCCGGCGGCTACAAGAGGCCCCGGACACAATTTCTGTTGCGTCCAGCGCGTGGCTCAGAACAAGTGGAAAGCAACTGTCGGCGCGCGCGCCAGAGCACGAATGAAGACCAGACGAGCAACACGCGAGCATCCTGAATTGAGAATGAATAAAGGCGAGACAGTAGCCAAGTACCGCACTTCTTTGTCGAAGGAAGAGCTCCAGAAGGCCGAGACTCGCGGCAGCCGCGCTAGTGCCATTGGACGGCGCCACGCGAATGAGTGTTGTCGAGCTGGGGAAGCTCCATGAAGCGCACGTTCGATATTGTCCTTGCTTTGCTCCTGCTGCCGTTCGCTGCGGTGATCATCGCCGCGCTGGCCGTCGTCATTCGCGCGACTTCGCCGGGGCCGGCAATCTTCCGCCAGGAGCGCATGGGTCGGAAAGAACGGCCGTTCACCTGCCTGAAGCTGCGCACCATGCGCATCGACACACCCAACGCGCCCAGCCACGATGTGGGCGCGTCCGCGGTGACCGGTGTGGGCCGCCTCCTGCGCCGCACCAAACTCGATGAACTGCCACAGCTGTGGAACATCCTCATGGCCGAGATGAGCTTCGTGGGGCCGCGCCCGTGCCTGCCGACGCAGACGGCGCTGATCGAGGCCCGTCGGTCGTATGGCCTGTCGGCGATCCGCCCCGGTGTCACCGGGGTGTCGCAGATCGCCGGGGTCGACATGTCTGATCCGCAGCGGCTCGCCGCGCTCGACGCCACCTATCTTGAGAACATGTCGCTGCGGCGTGATCTGCAACTGATCCTGGCGACGTTCCTGGGCGCCGGGCAAGGCGACCGGCTCGATAGAGCGCGCTGAGGCGCAGGAGCAATTGCGTGGTTCGGGCGCGCGCCGGCGGCAACGGAGCCGGCCATTTGCCGGGCCGCCTCGACCATACCCCACCTGCGGCAAAGCGAATGCGGACCGCCCCTTCCCTTTGTGCACGGCATACGCGTAAAAGAGCGCGTTCAATTTGGTGAGCGCCTGCAAAAGACGGTCTCAATGAGTGAGCACGCCAAGGTTTGACGCCGGATGCAACCAAGGATGAACCTCGCTGCAACTCGGCCTACCAGTTCTTGGCTGGGCAGGGCTGCCAGTCATCGCGGCGCAAAGGCTGCAAACGCTCACCGGTCTAGCTCCATCAAGGAGAAGTAAATTGCTCAACACACCAAGTTCGAAAGTCGATGTCGACGGACTTGTGCACAAGTTTGACAGCCGCAGCGCCACGATCGGCATCGTTGGTCTGGGATATGTCGGCCTGCCTCTCGTCCTGGCGGCCGGAAGCGTGGGCTTCAACGTTATCGGTGTCGATATCGACCCTGACAAGATCGACGCCTTGCGCAACGGCCGAAGCTATATACGCCATCTGCCGGCAGAGGATTTTTCACCACTGATCGCCAGCGGCAAGTTTCGTCCGACCGTGGATTTCGCTCAACTGACCGAGTGCGACGCGGTGATCGTGTGCGTTCCGACGCCGTTGACGCGCCAGCGCGAACCGGATCTCAGCTACGTCAAAGGAACCGCCACCTCGATGCAGCCGCATCTCCGCCGTGGCCAGTTGATTGCCTTCGAGTCGACCACATACCCCGGCACAACTGACGAGGAAGTTAAGCCCATCCTTGAGGCGGGAGGGATGAAGAGCGGCCGCGACTTCTTCCTAGCCTACAGCCCCGAGCGGGAAGACCCCGGCAATCCTCAATTCCACACGCGTGAGATTCCCAAGGTCGTTGGCGGAGACGGCCCTGATGCGCAGCGGATGGCGGTCGCGCTTTATGGCCAGATCGTCGTCCAGGTCGTGGCGGTATCGACCATTCGCGCTGCCGAGGCCGTCAAGATAACCGAGAACGTGTTTCGCGCCGTCAATATCGCCCTGGTCAACGAACTGAAGTTGATCTACGGAGCGATGGGAATCGATGTGTGGGAGGTCATCGACGCGGCCAAGTCCAAGCCGTTCGGCTTCATGGCGTTCTATCCGGGTCCGGGGCTCGGCGGTCACTGCATCCCGATCGATCCCTTCTATCTCACCTGGAAGGCACGGGAATACGAGATGCCGACGCGATTCATCGAATTGGCCGGCGAGATCAATACCGCCATGCCCCGCCATGTCGTTCTTGAACTGGCAGAGGCACTGAATACACGTTCTGCCAAGGGGCTGAACGGCGCCCGCATCTTGTTGCTCGGCATCGCCTACAAGAAGAATGTCGACGACCTGCGCGAGAGTCCCGCGCTCACCATCATGGAACTGCTGGCCCGCCGGGGCGCTCGCATCGACTATAGCGATCCGTATGTGCCGGTCATCCCGACCACGCGCGAGCATGCCGAATTCTCCGGCTGGCGGTCGGTGCCACTCTCTCCGGAAGCGATTGCGGGCTATGACGCCGTGTTGATCACGACCGACCATGACAACGTCGACTACGCCATGATCCAGGCGAATGCCCGGCTTGTCGTCGATACCCGCAACGCCTGCGCCCGGGCCGGTACCAGCGGAGACAACGTCATCAAGGCCTGAGCCTCAGGCTGGCACCGATCAGGCGATTTCTTCGATCCGATCCGGGCCGTCCGCGCGATAGCGCGTACCGGTGGCCGGGCAGAGCAGATCAGGGCCGAGCTTGTAGCCGGCCTTGCTCATCCAGCCAATGCGGCGGGCCGGCACACCCGCCATCAGGGCGTATGCCGGCACGTCTGTCGCCACCACCGCACCCGCGGCGATGAAGCAATACGCCCCGAGCGTATGCCCACACACGATCGTGGCGTTGGCGCCGATCGTGGCCCCCCGCCTGACCAGGGTCGCCCGGAATTCGCTCTTGCGTTCGATCTCAGCGCGCGGGTTGTTGACGTTGGTGAAGACGCAGGACGGGCCGCAGAAGACACCCTCCTCCAGTGTCACGCCGTCATAGAGCGAGACATTGTTCTGGATCTTGCAATTGTCGCCGACTATCACCTTCGGTCCGATCACCACGTTCTGGCCAATGGCAACATTGCTTCCAATGCGCACGTTGCCGAGGATGTGGCTGAAGTGCCAAATGCGGGTGCCGGGGCCGATCTCGACATCGGCATCGACATAGGCAGACTCGTGGATTTTGACGTCTGGGAAGTGACCTACGACGCGTGCCTGTTCAGTCATGCCGGCCTTTCCCTTCCCCAAGCTGGGCGCTGGCGCGCTCCAGCACATCCAACACGCGCAATCCTTCCTCGCCGTCGGTGCGCGGGCGTGCGCCGCTCGCGATGCAGTCGAGGAAATGTTCGCACTCCGCTTTCAGCGGCTCCGAGGTTTCGTAAGGAATCGGCGCCTCGCGGCCTTTGGCCGTGGTGGGGACGCCTGCGCTTACGGAGACGGTTTGCTCATAAAGCATCAGCTTGCGCTCTGCGGCTGCCGAATCCTCGAACACCGCCATTGCCCTGTCGCCGACGGCGACTAGACGCTGCTCCTTGAATGGATGGAGCCACGAAACGAAGATGTGGCCGCGCAGCCCGCTCGGGAAACTGAGCTGGATCTGGGCGAAATCACTGATCCCCGGCTGCAGGCAATCGGCGCCCGAGGCCGTGACCGAATCAGGCATTTCGCCGGCGAGGGCAAGGATCATGGAGACGTCGTGCGGCGCGAACGACCACAGGACGTCTTCCTCGCTCCGAATTTTGCCGAGTGAAACACGATTTGAGTAGACGTAACGCAGCTTGCCCAATAGGCCAGATGCAACCGCGCTCTTCAGCGCGAGAAACGCCGGATGGTATTGTAGGAGGTGTCCGACCATCAAAAGCCGATCGTTCTGACCGGCAAACTGGATGAGGGCGCGAGCGTCGGTTTTCTTCAGGGAGATTGGCTTTTCGACGTATGTGTGCTTGCGCGCGGACAGAGCGGCACGCGCCAGTTCGAAGTGCAGGGCGGCGGGCGCAGCGATCACGATGCCGTCAATCGACGGATCCGAAAGAACATCCTGCAGCGAGGAGGACTTAGCGCCATGGGCGGAGGCCAGGGTCCGGGAAAGGGAGACATCGGCGTCGACAACCGCAGCGAGTGCGCCAAGTTCGCCGAAATTGCGGATCAGGTTCTTTCCCCAGTAGCCGGCGCCCACGACCGCTACGGCCGGCCTCCGCGTGGAAAGCTCAACCATGCTCACACTCCCTGACCGACTGTCCCAATCGACCGTTTTCACCGCTCAAATCATCTAGATCAACCCACCCGAAAGAGTAAAGTAGTGGACACCACAATACCGAAGATTGCCCTGATCGACCTCGCCGCGCAGCAGGCGCGGCTCGGTGATCGAATCGACAAGGCCATTCGCCGCGTTCTGGACCACGGTGCATACATCCTGGGGCCGGAAGTCGCTCAGCTTGAAGCCGACCTGAAGGCATTCAGCGGCGCTGCCGAGGTCGTCACGTGCTCAAACGGCACCGACGCCCTGATGCTCGTTTTGCTGGCTAAGAATGTCGGCCCCGGCGATTCCGTGATCTGCCCGAGCTTCACGTTCGCGGCAACGGCAGAAGTGGTGGCTGCGGTCGGGGCCACTCCGATTCTCGTCGATATCCGCGAAGATACCTTCAACCTCGATCCGGAAGGCATTCGCCCCGGCCTGGCCGTGGCGAGGAGCGCCGGGTTGAGGCCCGTTGGCATCATTCCGGTAGATCTGTTTGGTCAGCCTGCGGACTACGATCCGATCCTGTCGATAGCGGAGGAGGAAGATCTCTGGGTCATGTGCGATGCCGCGCAGGCCTTCGGCGCGACCTATCGCGGGCAGGCGGTCGGGACGATCGGGCTGGCGACCGCGGTCAGCTTCTTTCCCGCCAAACCGCTCGGCTGCTACGGCGACGGCGGTGCCATCTTCACCGACGATGCAGAACTCGCTGCGACCATACGCTCGCTGCGCGCCCACGGACGCGGCAGCGAGAAGTATGACAATGTGATCATCGGTCGGAATGCGCGGCTCGACACGGTGCAGGCCGCTGTCCTCCTCGAAAAGCTGAAGATATTCCCCGAGGAGATCGAGGCGCGCCAACGGGTTGCGGACCGCTATGCCGCAGGTCTTGGTTCGGTATGCACTGTTCCCGACGTCGTTGCTGGTGGCACCTCGGTATGGGCGCAATACACAGTGCGCTTCCCTGGCCTCGATCGGAACACGATCGCCAAGCGGCTCAAGGAACGTGGCGTGCCAACGGCCGTGTACTACCCAAAGCCGCTCCATCGGCAGCCGGCCTATCAGGATTTTCCTGTCGCCGGAAATGGCCTGCCGGTCTCCGACAGGGCGAGTATGGAAGTGTTGAGCCTGCCGATGCACCCCTACCTCGAAGAGGAGGTGCAGGCGATGATCGTCAAGACGGTCATGGAGGTCGCCTCTGCATGAGGATCACGCGCTCGTCGATGCCATCGTCGGTGTGCGAAGATGCGCGGTTGCCCGGGGAATAGGAGGTGTTCGGATCGGCAGAATGTTCAAAGACAACCGCGTGACTATCGGGGACATTGCAACGACCAACGACGGCGAGGGGCTCGATCTTGGGGGCGGTTGGGGCGCGGGGCCGCTTGGCCGGGCGCTTCCGCTGGCTCCCGGATGGCGCTGCCGGCATCCTCATCGGCCGCGGCCTGGAGCTCTGGGTGTTTGAGCGGCTGCGGAGCATTGCCGAAGACTCGTTCCTGCGTGCGGTAGGGATCCTAGTCGGCGGCACGGCGCTCGCGCAGGTCATCCTTGGACTGACCTTGCCGATCACGACGCGTCTCTATTTGCCGGCGGATTTCTCGGTGCTTGCGGTGTTTGCCGGCATCGTCTCGATCCTCTCGGTGTCGATCTGCCTGCGCTACGACATCGCCGTTGCGTTGCCCAAGGATGCCGAGGATGGTGCCGCTGTCGTTGTGCTGGCGGCCGGACTGGCGGCGAGCTTGTCCATCGTCATCGCCGTGCCGGCTTTTCTGGCGCCCGAGTGGGTCGGACGGCTGATCGGCCAGCCGAGGATCGTCCATTTCCTTTGGTTGGTGCCCGTAGCGACCTTCCTCGCCGGGCTGTATAGCACCATGCAGTTCTGGTTCGTGCGCAACGAGGCCTTTGGTTCGATTGCCCGCAACCGTGTGGCGCAGGCGCTGGCGAGTTCGGCCACCCAGATCGGATTCGGGCTGGCCCACATCGCGCCGATCGGCCTGCTTCTGGGCCAGACGCTGAACAGCGGGGCGGGAGGGCTCCGGCTCAGCTACGTGTTCCTGCGCGACGGATACGGCCGCGTCAGCCGCGACCCGGGGCGCATCTGGCGCATGGCGTCGGTCTTTCGGCGCTTCCCTGCCTATTCGACATTCGAAGCGCTAGCCAACAGCGGCGCCACCTACTTGCCCATCATCATGCTTGGCGCCTGGGCGGAAAAGTCCGAGGCTGGCTACCTAATGCTGGGAATATACGCCCTGCAGCTACCCATCAGCCTCGTCGGGAGGGCGATGGCCCAGGTCTACATGTCGCGCGGTCCCGAAGAGCGCCGGGCCGGGCGCATGGGGACATTCACGGCGCAGACACTCAGCGGTCTGATGAAGACGGGTGTCGGGCCGCTGATCTGCCTCGGCATCGCTGCACCGCAACTTTTCGACCTCGTCTTCGGGCACAACTGGATACGGGCCGGCGTGCTGGTTGCCTGGATGACGCCGTCGTTCATCTTTCAGTTCCTCTCCTCGCCGATGTCACTTGCGCTCCACATCTCCAACCGTCTCGCCACGGCGATGCTGCTGCAAGTATTCGGGCTCATATTGCGCCCTGGCGCGGTATATCTCGCGACACTCCTCCCGGGCCGCCCCTTGTCCGAGGCCTACGCGCTCTCGGGCCTGGTGTTTTATGCTTGCTATCTGGTGATGATCCTGCGGGCAACCGAGACTTCCATGCGGCCGGTCATCGCCAGCGCCACCAGGGCGGCGCCGATCTGGCTCGGCTGGGCAGCACTGGGGGGAACAGTGTATGCCTTACTGCAGCTGTTTTCTCATGCACTGAACTTAGGGTGAGCACGTGACTGTCGACGTGACTGTCGTTATTGCAGCGAAGGATGAGGAACGGTACGTGGAAGAGGCGGTGAGAAGCGTTGCGCTTCAGCGAGGCCTTTCGGTTGAACTCGTTTTTGTGGACGATTCCTCGACGGATCGAACGTACGAGATCGTGTCTTCCCTCGCTGGGGAGCTGCCGAACATTCGAATCTTTCGAAATCCGCGGCGCGGCAAGAGCTCGGCTTTCAGCTATGGCGTCTCACTGTCCAACGGGCAGTTCGTGGCCCTCTTCGCCGGTGACGACATCATGCCGGAGGGAAGTCTCGCCGCACGCTGGCGGGCCATCAAGGACGTAAGGTCCGAACGGCCAATCGTCGGTCTCAGCCGCTTGGTCAGTTTCTCGGAGGACAAGCGCTTCAACGGCGTGGTGGTGCCCAAGGACCCGAATAGGGGGGGTCTCACAGGAACATCTTACCTGATGGACAGACGCGCGATCTCAGTCATGTTCCCCGTACCCGAGGAGCTGCCCAACGAGGACACGTGGCTGGAGGCGGCGGCGCAATTCATGGACATGGAGCTCGTCCATTCCGGCGTGATCGGCTGCAATTGGCGGGTCCATGCTGGCAACAGCGCCAGCATGAACGTTCCGTTCACGCTGTTCAATCAACGGCTGACGATACGCAGGGCGGCGTACAAGCTTTTTCTCGATCGGAACGGTGAAAAGCTTAACAACGACGGCAGAGCCCGCCTAATCGGGAGAGTGAGGTGCGAAGACGCGCGAAAACGCGGAAATCTACTGGGCATCATACTGTCTGGCGACGATTTACAGGACATGCTTCGCGCCATATCGTTGTCCAATGCTCTTTTTTATGCAATCCGACAACGGCTGTATAGATATTTGACCGGCCTGCGGCTACCGGTACGCATGGCAAGACGGTAAGGGTGAAGGATGCGTGCTCGATTTCGAATTCCGGACGGCATCGTGTGGCTCACCGAGCCTAGCCGCCTCGTCATATTGTTGGTCGCTGCCCTGCTAATTGCTTATTGCGTTATTCCGCTTTGGCTCGGGCTCGGTTACCAGAGCCCCTACATGATCAAACTAGCCGGCATGGCGGGTGTCGCCGCCGTGTTCGTCGTCATAGGCTTTCACGTTTCGGTCATCGATGCCCAGTTCGGCGCCCGTCGTTGGGCTATCGCGGTCGACGGCCGAACATTCCACATAGTCGTGTGGTCGGCTTTCCTGGTCTATTGCATTGTCGTCTTCGCCACTGCCGAGAGCATTCCATTTCTCACGGCACTTCGCGGTGGCGTGGACCAGGCGGGCCTCAATCAGGAGCGCGCGGACTTCCTCAAGCTGCGCGAGGGGTGGCAAGGCTCCTTGCGCTACTTTGGCGCGACGTTTGCCGGAGCGTTGCTTCCCTATAGCGTAGCCACGCTGCTGCGTCGCCGCACCCTCGGTGGATACGGTGCCTTGGGTGCCTACATCCTCTACGCCGAGAGCTTCCTGCAAAAGGCCCTCTTTCTGGAGGTGCTGCTCCCGATCTTCTATCTCATTGCCCGGCGAAAGCTGTGGAATCTTCTGGGATTCGTGGCCCTGCTGCTGCTGGCGGCGCTGCTGCTCTACGGCAATGCCCGCCTCGTACAGAACTCGGCCATGCCGGGCATGCCTGACATATCGTTGCCGCATCTGGGCCAGATCCCGGGGATTCCGACCCCGTCAAACGGTCCAAGCGGGAGCTCAGGCAACGGCCCCGCGGGGACGCAGGATGCCACTCAGCAGGACACCAATCAGCAATTAGCGCTTGGCACTCCATTTTCATTTGGTGACTGGTTTGATGCCCGCTATATGCCGCGAAGCAGTCTGGGAATGCTCGTGTGGCGCGCGGTTGCCGTGCCTGTCTTCACTGCGCGAGATGCCCTCGTTGTCTTCGACAAGTTCTATGGAGGAAGACAACTCCTCGGCGCGACCAGCAGTGTTTTTGCCAAGGTTCTTGGCCTGCACCGAGTCAACTATGATGCCGCGGTCTACAAGTACGAATGGGGCGGACTTGGCTATGGCAGATCCAACGCCGCCTATTTCCTCGAGGGTTTCGTCGATTTTGGCTGGTTGGGTGTAATCGCAATGTCGCTCCTCGTGGGGCAATGCTTCCGCATATTTCAGAAAACGAACGACGAAGCGTTAAGGGCCATGTCGCCGCTGTTTGCCTATTACGTCCTGCAAGCCAGCTTCATTGCAACGATGCTTTCGGCCGGGTACCTCCTGATATTTGTGCTGGCGCTGTTTGTGGACATCCGATGGGCCGAGAAATCTCCTCGCCCGCACCTGGCAGCCGCGCCGGGTGAGTGATCTTGCCACCAAAGCCGGGCTGGCGTGAGCGCGGCATGCCTGTTCTCCCGGATCGGCGGAGGAGCCCCGGTGTAGCGGCTGGTCGAGGAAACGGCGACAATCGCCGGGCACCGCAGCCAAGCCGGCCGTTTGCCGGCCTTGCCGCCGGTGCCATCGTGCTATCCTCCGGGTATCGCGGCTGTCACGCATTGGGGGAGGTGGTGCACAGCCCATGGCTTCCAATCGAATTCAAGCGATGATAACAAGACCGCCGGCTGGGCTCGCTCCAACGGCTCGGTCCTCTGCAAAGCTGGGGATCAGCAACAGCTTAACGGGTGGGCGTGAGGAGTTGCCGCCGGGATCGCGCCGTTCGATCGACTGGGGGTGTGTGAAAAGGGGCGGGACGGAATGTTCGAGGGCAAGACGCTTCTGATCACTGGCGGCACTGGCTCATTTGGCAATGCCGTGTTGCGCCGCTTCCTCGACAGCCCGCTCAAGGAAATCCGCATCTTCAGCCGCGACGAGAAGAAACAGGACGACCAGCGCAAGCTGTATAGGTCTGACAAGCTCAAGTTCTACATCGGCGACGTGCGCGACCCGCAGAGCGTGCACAGCGCGACGCGCGGCGTCGATTACATCTTCCATGCCGCCGCACTCAAGCAGGTGCCGTCCTGCGAGTTCCATCCGCTCGAGGCGGTGAAGACCAACGTGCTCGGCACCGAGAACGTGCTCGAGGCCGCCATCGCCAACGGCGTCGCGCGGGTGGTCTGCCTTTCGACCGACAAGGCCGTCTATCCGATCAATGCCATGGGCATCTCCAAGGCGTTGATGGAAAAGGTGATGGTGGCCAAGTCGCGGGAACTCTCCGGCGCCGACATCGTCATTTGCGGCACGCGCTACGGCAACGTCATGGCTTCGCGCGGCTCGGTCATTCCGCTGTTCGCCGAGCAGATCCAGGCCGGCGTGCCAATGACCGTCACCGATCCGAACATGACCCGCTTCATGATGAGCCTGTCGGATGCGGTCGAGCTGGTGCTCTATGCCTTCAACCAGGGTGGCAACGGAGACATCTTCGTGCAGAAGGCACCGGCCGCGACCATCGAAGTGCTCGCCGAGGCGCTGCGCCGGGCACTTAAGGTCCCCGACCACCCGGTGCGCGTGATCGGCACACGGCACGGCGAGAAGCTCTACGAGACGCTGCTCAGCCGGGAGGAGATGGCAGCTGCCAAGGATCTAGGTGCGTATTACCGAATTCCGCCCGATCTGCGCGATCTCAACTACGCCAAATACTTCGAGTTGGGCGAGACGGTCATCTCGACTGCCGAGGACTACAATTCGCACAACACCGAGCGCCTTGACGTCGAGGCGATGAGCGCCCTGCTCATGCAGCTGGAGTTCATCCAGGACCTGGTCGCGGGCCGACCGGCGCTGGCGGAGGCCTGATGCCGATTGTCGAAAAGGCCGCTCCCGGCAAATCGGCACCCATGAAGCGGCTGAAGGTGATCACCCTTGTCGGCACCCGACCCGAGCTGATCCGGCTGTCGCGGGTCATCGCGAAGCTTGACCAGCATTGCGACCACCTGCTGGTCCACACAGGGCAGAACTACGACTACGAGCTCAACCAGAATCTTCTTCGCCGATCTCGGCATCCGCCAGCCCGACCAGTTTCTCGAAGCGGCCGGCGGCAGCGCCGCCGAGACGATCGGCAACGTCATCATCAGCTTCGACCGGGTCCTCGCCGAGCACCGGCCCGACGCCCTGCTGATCCTCGGCGACACCAACAGCAGCCTCGGCGCCATCCCGGCCAAGCGCCGCAAGGTGCCGATCTTCCACATGGAAGCCGGCAACCGCAGCTTCGACCAGCGCGTGCCGGAGGAGGTCAACCGGCGCATCGTCGACCATACGTCCGACATCAACCTCACCTATTCCGACATCGCGCGCGAGAACCTGCTGCGCGAGGGCCTGCCCGCCGACCGGGTGATCAAGACCGGCTCGCCGATGCTGGAGATCCTCACCCACCACCGCCCGGCGATCGGATCGTCCGATGTGCTCGCGCGTCTCGGTGTCGCATCCGGCGGCTACGTCGTGGTCAGTGCCCATCGCGAGGAAAACATCGATTCTGAGAGCAATTTCGCAAAACTCACCACGCTCCTCAACGAGGTCGCGGCGCGGCTCGCGGTGCCGGTGGTCGTCTCCACTCATCCGCGGACCCAGAAGCAGATCGATGCCACCGGCGCCCGCTTCCACCCGGGCGTGCGGCTGATGAAGCCGCTCGGCTTCAGCGACTACGTGCATCTCCAGATGCACGCGCGCGTCGTGCTCTCGGACAGTGGCACGATCACCGAGGAGTCGTCAATCCTCAATTTCCCGGCGCTCAACATCCGCGAGGCGCACGAGCGCCTCGAGGGGATGGAGGAGGCGGCGGTCATCATGACCGGGCTAGACCTCGATCGCGTGCTCCAGGGGCTGGACATTCTTGAGACCCAGAGCCGCGGAGAAGTGCGCACGCTACGGCCGGTCGCCGATTATTCCATGCCCAACGTCTCGGAAAAGGTTGTGCGCATCATCCTCAGCTATCGCGACTACGTGATGCGCACCGTCTGGCGCCAACAGATCTAGATGTGAGTTTTCAATAGGTTGTCCATCCGGTCCTGAGCGAGGAAGCTGGAGTTGCGACGCTTCAGCAAGCCCTCGGAGGAGGACCGGATGAACATCCACAAGAATGCCCGTCTGACACGGCATAGTCGAGCCGATCTGGTGCGACGGGTAGAGGCGGGGCAGCCAATAGCAACCGTGGCCGCGGCGTTTGGCGTATCGATCCGCACTGTCCGCAAATGGGTTGCCCGGTTCAAAGCCGAAGGTATCGAAGGCTTGCGGGATCGCTCATCACGCCCGCATCGTCTCTACCGGCCGACCCCGGAGATGGTCGTCGGCGAAGTCGAGCGGTTGCGTCGCCAGCGCTTTACCGGCAAGCAGATCGCGGCCGAACTCGGCATCTCGCCGGCCACCGTCAGCCGCATCCTCAGGCGCCTCGGCCTGAACCGCATCCAGGCGCTGGAGCCGGCCGAGCCGGTGCGCCGCTACGAGCGGGCCCATCCCGGCGAGCTCATCCACATCGACATCAAGAAGCTTGGCCGCTTCGATGAGATCGGCCATCGCATCACCGGCGATCGTCGGCGGCAGAGTTCACGACGCGGCATCCGGCGGGGCAAGACCTGGGGCGCCGGCTGGGAGTTCGTCCATGTGGCGATCGACGACGCCTCGCGCCTGGCCTTCTCGCAGATCCTGCCCAACGAGAAGAAGGAGAGCGCTGTCGCCTTCTTGCGTGCCGTCGTCGCCTACTACGAAAGCCTCGGCGTCACAGTCGCCCGTGTCATGACCGACAATGGTGCCTGCTACAAAGCCCACGCCTTCCGCGATGCCTGCCGCGATCTCGGCCTTCGGCATATCCGCACCAGGCCCTACACGCCCAAGACCAACGGCTAAGCCGAGCGCTTCATCCAGACCGCTCTGAGAGAATGGGCCTATGCTCAGGCTTATCCGACTTCCGACCGTCGCGGCGAAGAGCTGCCGCGCTGGCTGCATCGCTACAATTGGCACCGTCCCCACGGCAGCCTAAACTCCAGACCGCCAATCAGCAGGCTCGGTCTGTCCGAGAACAACCTATTGAGGCTCCACAGCTAGACTAGAGCCTTTCACGGCCAGATGGGATCGATTCCGTTTCTCGACCGGCGCGGCGATCCAGCGTTGAGCCCGGCGAAGAGCGATGTTCGGCATCGGGCAAGCCGGGGTCGGCTCTGGGCGCCCGCCGGTTAAGAAACCCGGAGGGACGGGCGCTTTTGCGCCATTATCTTCGCCGTCGGTCTCGGCCGTACCCCGGGTACGTCCTTCACCCGCCGGCTTGATCCTGTCGCAAAATCGCTCCGTCGGAATGGCTCCATCTGACCGTGAAAGGCTCTAGGCCCGCGCGGAGTCAGCGTGCTGCCGCGGGGCGGGATGCGGCGAGGTATTCGGCGCCTGATTGACGGATGGCGGCAGGCAGCGGCCGCGGCACCTCGAAGCCGAAGGCTTCGAAGAAGCGAGCCATCCACCTCAAGCGGACCGACGAGGCTGGCGACCTCCCTTTGGCGACCCGTCATCCGGCCAATTGCCCTAAACGCCGCCATCGGGAATGGCACGAGGCGCGGCGGCAGGCCCATGCCGCGGCGCAGCTCGGTCAGGACTTCGACCAGAGACGGGCGTTCTGCATCGGACAGCCAGTAGGTCCCCGGCAGTTCGGCCGTCCAATCGCCGCTACAGAGATGGGCGATCGCCGCGGCCAGCGTGTCGACGGCAATGTAGCTGCGTCTCGCCTTCACCGAGGCAAAGGGGAGCGGCAGCCCTGTCGCGGCGAGCCGTTGCAGCGCGCGCCAGTTGCCGGATGCGTCCGGCGCGATGACCAAGGTTGGGCGCAGCGATACGGCAAGGCAGCCGGCGCCCGCCAACTCGGCCACCCGCGCCTCGGCGGCGCGCTTGGAGCGGCCATAAAGGCCGTCGGGATGCGGAACGCTGGCGTCGGTGACCACGCCCCCAGCAGAATTGCCGACGAGCGCCCTGATGCTGCTGACATGGATGAACCGCCGAGCGCCCGCTGCCGCGGCGGCAGCCGCCAGGCGGTCGGTCGCGACGATGTTGGCCTCCTCCAGCCGCCGCTCGGCGTCATCGCAGCGCGGGAGACCGGGCAGGCCGGCGATGTGCACGACGGTCGTGGCATCGGCGGCGGCCGGCTCCAGGTCCGCTTGGGCGAGATCGGCGACGACCGCGCGGACCTGTCTGGCGTTCCGCCTCGACGGCGGCAGCAGCGCCTAGCCGCGTACGATCAGCGTGAGCGGCCGGCCCAGCGCGAGAAGGTGCCCGACCGCATGGCGCCCGACGAACCCGGTGCTTCCGGTGACAAGAATGCGGCCCTCGGGCACGGCTTCCTCCCTATAGGGTGCTTCGGCGTCCGCCACGTTTGCCTCTCACCCGAATCTGTGCATCTCGGCGACAAGCTGCGGCCATTCCGCCGGCGTGTAGCCGGTTGCCTCGCGGAAGCGCGTCGAATCGAGCGAACGATCGATCTTCACCTTGTCGTCGGGCGCGATGGTAATGCCGTGTCCGTACTCCGCCGCGACCAGGCGCAGCAGGGTGAGCTTGTCGATGGACGCTGCCGACACATGGTAGACGCCGCGCAATTCGGGCCTCGGCAGGACGAAATCGCGGATCACGCGGGCGAGCTCAACCGTCGGCAGACCGGAGAAGATCGCCCTGGAGAAGCCCTTGACCGGGCCGGACTGGGACAGGAACCAGCCGATCAGCCCGTGCGCGCCCGACAGTTCCGGCCCGATGATCGACGTGCGCAGGGTGACGGCATTGGCATCGTCAACCTCGCCGAGCAGCTTGGAGCGGCCGTAGAGATCGCGGGCGTCGGGCTGGTCCGCCTCGGTGTAGTCGCCCCTTGCTCCGCTGAACACGCAATCAGTCGAAACGTGAATCAGGCGTGCGCCGACCAGCCCGCAAAGCCGAGCCAGCCGATGCGGCAGGATCGCGTTGATCGGGATCGCCTGGAGCGGATCGGAGGCATCGGCGAGCTGCTTGACCAGCCCGACACAGTTGATGACCACTGCCGGCCGCAGGCTGGCGAGGATGGCGGCAAGGGCGTCGACGTTTTCGACGTCGATGCCGATGTGCAGATTGGCGTGGAGCGACGGATCGATTCGGCCGAGCGCGGCGCCCGAACGGAGCGTGCCGTGCACCGCGAATCCGTCCGACTGGGCGAACAGCCGGTAGACCGCGTGGCCGAGCATTCCCGATGCTCCGAGGACCAGCACGCCTTGCCTTGTCTCCATGCTCTATCCCACCGTGTTGCCCGCGGAGCCCGACCGCTTCATCGACTTCATTAGGGCCCGGAACCTGTCGCCTACCATGCCGGGCACGAAATTGGCATCGTAGAATGCGCGCGCGGCGCGACCGATGCCTTCAAGCTCCGCCGGCGGCCGGGTGCTGAGTTCCAAGATCGCCCGCGCCAGCGCGTCGGGATCCTCGGCCGGGCAGGCGACACCGGCTCCGGCGTCCTCCACCAGCCGCGCGCCTTCGCCGTCCATGCTGACCACGAGCGGCCGCGCCGCCGCCATGTAGCTCGAAATGCGGCTGGGGATCGTCCGAGCGAGGGCCGGGTCGCGCGACAGCAGCGTGACCAGAAGCGAAGCGCGGCGAAGCACAATGGCGATATCGTCGCGCGGCAGCCGGCCCATGAGGTGCAGGTTGCGGAGCCTGCGCCTCTCCACCTCTTGCCGGAGCCACTCCCAGCGGCTGCCGCTGCCGAAGACGACCAGGGCGATATTGCCATGGTCCTTCAGCCGCTCAGCCGCCTCGACCAGCGTCTCCGGACTTTGCGCCTGGCCCACATTGCCGGCGTAGACGACGGTGAATCCCGGCGGCAGTTTGTTCACTGCGCTCGATGGAGCCTCACCCGCTTCCGGATCGCCGGGATTGAGCAGCAACTCGATCCTCGCCCCCTTCGCCAGCGCCCGCACCGGCTCGACAAACCCCGGCGAAGAGACCAGCAGCAGATCGCACCGCCGATAGATCCAACTCACGGCATTCGCCACAACCCCGAGCAGGCGCCGGTTCCTGACATGGCCGGTGGCCACGAGGCTGTCCGGCCACAGGTCCTGCACCCACAGTGCAACCGGCGCACGCCTCCGCCGGCCGATCAGGATGGCCGGAACGGCCTGGATTATCGGCGAGACCCCGAACACCAGAATCCCGTTCGAACGTCTTTTCGCGGAGCAGAAACGGGCCAAGCAGGCTCGCGAAGAACACAAAAGAGAGGTAGTTGAGCGCCAGCCGCAGCGAGGTGCTGCGGCCACGCGGCAGCAGGGGTACGCGGACGATGTCATAGCCGTCCGCGTGGCGCTCCCGGCGGACGCTGAACGCGCTGTATCCCTTGTAGACGGCGCCATTCGGGTAGTTGGGCTGGCCGGTAAGAACCGTAATCTCGCAACCTCTCTCCTTCGCAAGCAAGGCAAGATCGTTTATCTTAAATGATTCCGGCCAAAAATATTGTGTGACGAACAATAACTTCATGAACAACCTCAAAGGCGACTGTGTAGAGTGGCAGACTTTCGGTCCGGTAATCCACAATGCAATGACACCAAAGGATTCCATGCGGTCTGCCGGAACCACCCGCCAAGGAATTGGCGGCATTGTATGGCCGGCTGGGGCTTTTTGCACAAGCGTCCAAGCGAAGCCGGCGTGCGGACGCCACGGACAGGCCAACGCCGGCAGGCCGAGAGATGTGAAGCGACTTCGGCTACGGTCGTGGCTGCCTCGATGACCGGCGAGAGGTCCGAAGCGAGAGATCGACATGCTTGATCGTCAGCTGCGTCTGGCCACTAGCGGTGGCTTGAGCTGAATGCTAACGGTGTTATTGTTCTATCACTGTGCTATCTGCGGTAGCACGGCTCGTCCGGGGCAGGAATTTGACGGCTAGTTAGCTTGGAGTTGAAAGCATTGCATAGAATGCGACCATTGTTGCACCGGTTGCTGGCGCTAGCCTATGACGCGGTGGCTAGCGGCTTGAGCCTCTGGCTGGCGTACTACGTGCGCTACAATTTCGACGAACTGCCCTATCCCCGAGCCACTCTGCTCTATAGTCTCACCTTTGCAGCCACTGCCGGTGTCGTCTTCCTGGCCTTCGGCGTCGACAAGGGGCATTGGCGGTTCGCGTCGCTGCACGATTTTCGGCGCATCGTCCTCGGCTCGGCGGTGACCATTCTCCTCTTCGTCGTCGGTAGTTTTCTCTTCAGCCGCCTCGAGGGACTGCCGCGATCCGTCCCGGTTATTGCGGGACTTATCATGATCGTCTGGTTGTCGGGATCGCGGGCGGCATTCCGCAGCTTCAAGACACTCAACAACAGGAATGATCTTCGCTCGAAGAAGCGCCTGATCATCGTCGGCAGTACATCAGACGCGGAGTCGGTCATTCGCCGCTTTGGCCTGGAGCAGAGCGGCCGCTATGAGGTGGTCGGTATCGTCGCTTTCTCGCGCCGATCGGTCGGCTTGCGCATCCGCGGCGCCGACGTGATCGGCGACGCGATGACCATGGAAGACGTTCTGTTGCATCTGGAAAGTAAAGGTCTGATGGCGGACGCCATTCTCATAGCGGCGCCCCGGCAACGCGCAGACCTTATGGAACCGATCATAGCAGCCGCGTCGAGTCGGAGCATTCCGGTCGTTCGCGCAGAGCGGAACGAAGATATCTTTGCGGGCGGCGAACTGCAGGCAAAGCCCATTGACCTTGAAGACCTGCTCGGTCGCCCACCGGTGCGGCTTGAGATCGAGCGCATCCGGGCCCTGCTCCGCGACAGCACGGTGCTGGTCACCGGCGCGGGCGGCAGCATCGGATCGGAGATCTGCCGTCAGGTCGCGGCCCACAAACCGCGTAAGCTGGTGCTTTTCGATAACAGCGAATTTAACCTATACAAGATCGACACGGAGTTGGGCCGCGCCCATCCTGATATCGACCGTGACTGCATTCTCGGCTCCGTCTGCGACCGCGATACCATCTTTCGGGTCGTCTCGACCTACACCCCCGACCTCGTTTTCCATGCCGCTGCTCTTAAGCATGTGCCACTTGTCGAGGCAAATATCTGCGAGGGGGTGAGGACGAATCTGATCGGCACTCGCAATGTCGCCGAAGCCTCGGTGCGCTTCTTTGCCAAGGCGCTGGTGATGATATCGACCGATAAGGCAGTCAAGCCAAGCAGCGTCATGGGGGCTAGCAAACGCGCGGCCGAGGCATATTGTCAGGCGCTCGACAATTCCCAAGACGGCACCCGCTTCATCACGGTGCGCTTCGGCAACGTACTGGGCTCGACCGGTTCGGTTGTCCCGCTGTTCGAGCAGCAGATTAGGGCTGGCGGGCCGGTGACCGTGACCCACCCGGACATGAAGCGCTATTTCATGTCGATCCGAGAGGCGACAGAACTCGTCCTCCAGGCATCCGTCTTCGGCTTGGCGGAACCGAAGCAGGCAGGCGGCATCCTCGTCCTCGATATGGGCGAACCGGTCAAGATCACTCATCTCGCCCGTACTATGATCGCGATATCGGGCAGGCGCCCTGACATCGATATTCCGATCTCGTTCACCGGCATGCGGCCGGGCGAGAAGCTATTCGAGGAACTCCTCGCCCCCGACGAGCCGAGCGAAGCGGCGTCGGTTGAGGGACTCATTGTGGCAAGACCACGCTTTGTAGCGCTGGATGCGCTCCTCAAGCTCGTGGAGCGAATGGAGGTTGCCGTTGCCTCCGGCGACGTCTCTTCGGCTCTCGATTGCCTGTGCGAAATAGTCCCCGAATTCGCCCCGGAAGGGCCGGGCACAGCGACGGATCGGGAGATCCCGAAGCCCAAGGCGAGCGGGCGAACACCTCACGCCCCATCCGATCAGCTACGCGCATCTGGTGCGCAATCCGGCAACGCTTAAGACAACTGGCTTCAGCTGTCCTCCTGCGAAGCCGTCGGCTCTGCCGTTTGCGCCAGTCCAGGCCGCCTCCAGGTAACGTTCATGCCGAGCCCCAGGAAGATCGCCAGGGGGAAGACCAATTGGCGGATGATCGTATCCTCGATCAGGCCGACGATGAGGAATGTCGCCAGCAGGCAGGCGGCGATCCATCCGAACTGGTTCCTGGGGTAGTTCTTCAAGTCCACGTAGCACCCGCGCACCGCAGCCGCGATCAGAATCAGCAGCAGGGCGCCGAGAATCACTCCACCTTCGGCAAGTGTGTTTAGGTAGGCGCTGTGGGCGCCGTAGTACGGAATGTAGGAGATGCCGAGATGATCGCGTTCGGCGTATATCGGATTGAGCTGTTGATTCATGAAAGTGTGAGGCCCGATTCCACAGAGCGGATATCGGCGGAACAGTTCCAGGCCATCGGCCCATGGGCGCAAACGACCGTCAAAGAAGCCCAGCGGCTGCTGCTCGAAGAACCGCGAGAGACCATTCCGAAACGCGAACAACGAAGCCGCCAGAACGGCCGCCACCGCGCCTGCGACCACCGCCATTTCTCGCCGCATTACCTTCCGACGGCGGACCGAGATGGCATAGAAGAATAGGCCGAGCGCCGCGGTGACGATAAACGTCCGACTCGCCGTCAGCAGCCCGAGAAACAGCAGAGCAAGAACCGCCACATAGCCGATGGCGCGCGCGCGCCTGCCGAGGTCGGCGGTCAACTGCAGGGTGATCGTGCACACGACCCCAAGGTAGACGGCAGTGAAATTAAGCGCCGGCTGACCGGGGAGAAAAAACCGCTCCGCTGGCGCGCCGCTCACGATTAGCCCATAGATGGTCGCCGGTACCAGTCCGACGAACACGCCTGCCAGTAGAAGCCGTCCGACATCATCGGGCCTAACGAGGTAGAATCGCGCTCTAGAGGCCGCTAGAAACAGCGCCGGCGGGGCGGCGACCATGTAGACGCCAGTTCCGATCTCCGACTTGAAGCCATTGAGGGAACAAACACCGCCTACAAAGGGGACCAGCAAGACGAAGGCGGTGCAGGCAAACACGAACGGCCGACGTTCCGTCCAGCCGGCGACGTCGATGTCGCGCTGCTCAATGAGCAAGGAGCCAAGAAGGAAGAAAGCAACGGCGAAGAAATCTATGCCTTGCGGCGAATAGATCGGGATGATCGCAAACATTCCCGCAAGGCTGCCGATCGCACCGATTTCCAGCCAACGACGGGTAGCGCCCGGGAGCGATCCACCTTCCTTGGCTGTCATGATCCGGCCGTCCCTGTATGCCCCATGCAGCAGGACACGGCTTCACCTGCGCCGCATGGCGCAGACGGTCCTGCATGTTGACGCCGCATCGCTATCAGGGCCTCAACGAGCAGTTGGTTATGCTCCCCGGCCCCAATACGGCCAGTGAACGGCTTCTTGTGTCTCCGTTTCGGTTCTCGCACATCAGTTCGGGTGTTCGCACTTTGGTGACGTGGTCTCAATTGCCACGTTTTGGCGGATCAGTCGAGTGCGCGCAGCGGTTCAGCGCATTCGGCGCAATCCGAGACTGGTGCGAGCGTTGCGCCAGGCTCGGTGAAGCGACCGCTTGAGGCTGTAGCTGATAGACGGACGAATGAACACCGGCTCCGACAGCAATGGCTTGTCCTGGCTGGTGTTGGCCTGAATAATGCGTTCGCAGACGGCGAAGAAATTGTGCTCCGTCATTACCCGTTCGTGCATTTTCCGCAGGAGGGGCTGGACTCGCGCCGCCGGATCGGCTTCCAGGATCTTCTGGACCTCAGCAACCGCTTTCGTCGTGTCTGTCAGATCGATTGTGGCGAAGCTCTTGGGATCGAAGTACTGATCCAGCTGGCCGCCACCGGAATAGATTGGGAACGCCTCACCCAGATATGCATCAGCCAGTTTCTCAGTCCAGAAGTGGTCGACCAAGTTATTCTCGAGAACAACGTGGTAGCGGTAGGGCGATATGACTTCCGCTTTGTCATCGACCGGCTGAACACCACGCCCGAGGACATCGAGGTCGGCGCCCAGGGCTTCTCGGAGCTGTTTGACAAAATCCAATCGTGCTCGGTAGCGGGGTCTCCAGTTCTTGTCGGACACGACGATCGATATGTGTCGAGTCTTCGTCGAGCAGCGCCACAATTCGTCCCAGCCCGATGCGCGGGAGTCTTTCGAGCTAACCCCATAGAACCAAGGCAGCGCCGGATGCTGCGTCACGACTCGACCTTGGTATGTGTGACCGACCGGGACGGGGCCGACGATGGTCCCAAATTGGGCAAGATAGCGCCGCGCATAGCATTTCATAGTTGGCGGCTCGGACAAAAAGACGATGCGGCGAGACCAAGGCACCGAAGTTGGCAGCGTCGCCGGCAGGTCGTCGAAAACGACCAGCCAATCGGCTCCTTCCCCGCGCAAGACGAATTGGAGATCGTGCCAGCGACCATCACGCCCAGGCGTCTGCCGGAACCAGTCAGTAGTGGGTCCCGTCAACACTGACGCAAGGTGGACGATGTGTCTTGCTGGCGTGAGGAAGGCCACTCGTCTAGATCCTGACTGGTGCGGTAACGCAAATCATGACGGGCATCGCCGCGACGGCCAAACAAAGCCGCATATACGGCAGGAACCGACAAACGTGCAACTGCCGCGCGCACACGCCGTTTGACTAGAACCGACGGCGGAACGCATGGTATTACCCACACTGTTCGCCCTTGGGAACATGTCGGTGGCGAACGGCAATCATCAACGACAGAAATCTCCGAAGAGATGGAAACGCCAGTTCTCCTTTGCGTCTTCAACCGTCCAAAACAGGCGATGGGGGCGATGGATCGCCTACGGGCCATTCGGCCGCGCAAGCTCTACATCACAGCGGACGGGCCACGGCCCGATCATCCGACCGATGCGGAGCGCTGCGCCGACGTGCGCAAGATCGTCTTGGACATCGACTGGCCCAGCGCGGTGCAGACGCGTTTCCATGAACGGAACGTCGGCTGCAAGATGGCAGTTGGTGGTGGCATTGGCTGGCTCTTCGAGCATGAGGAGTCGGGCATCATCCTGGAAGACGACATCGTCGCCGATTCGAGCTTCTTTCCATTTTGCACCGACCTGCTGGAGCGCTACCGCGACGACGAGCGTATCGGCATTATCAGTGGATGTAACTCCACCTCTGGAAGGATACGGCCGGCCGAAAGCTATTTCTTTCTCCGCAATCTGCATATGTTGGGTTGGGCAACATGGCGGCGGGTATGGCAGCTCGTCGACCTCGACATGAGCGACTGGAACGATAGCCGCAGTGCCGCTTTCATTTCCAGCCTCTACGGAGCGTCTTGGGCGACGCGACAGGTATGGGAACGCCATTTCGACAATACCGTCAATCGTCACCGCACCGACGTATGGGACTATCAGGTCTGCTATGCGCTCTGGCGACATGGAATGTTCAGCGTGGCCCCAAGGGTGAACTTGATCGACAATGACGGCTTCGGTGTCGGCGCGACGCATCCTGAAGTCGGCAAGCCGAATTGGATGCTGCGTAGTTCGCTGCAATCCATCACATTCCCGCTGCGCCATCCCACAGAGGTAAGGATGCAAACTGAGGCGGATACCATTATCGATCGGGACGTGTTTGGCATATCGCTAGGGAAATCCTTGCGTATCGCCGCCAAGATGCAATTGCGCAAGCTGCGCTACGCCGTCACCGGTCGCTATGCCTGAACCCCGTCGTGTGCTGCCGGCCGGGGCCTGCGTTTCGCGACCTCGTGCGCCGGTAACGAAGGATTAACGTTAAGCGCTCACGTTGGTCCCTTAGCTACCCCTAGCTGAAGGGCCAAGTGCCATGCCCCTAGAGCAAGCGAGTCTGTTGGTTGGCTGCGTTTTTGCGGCCATCGCCATGGTCGCCTGGTACCCGCCGCGCAAACCGCGCCTGGGCGTCTTCGGTACCTTGTGCGCCGTCGGCACCCCGATCGCCTTCGCCATCGCGTTCGCGTGGTAGCGACAGCGGGAGCGCGGCCGGTCCTCTACCTTCGCGCGCAGGCGTCGCCGGCGGCGGTCCAAAGACCGGTCCGGGCGCGCGGCACATTCGTGCGCAGCCCCACGCGTAGCATTTCCCATCTTGCCTCCACCGCCGGAATGGGGATACGTGCGAGGGAGCCGCGTCGATCACCAAGCCGCCCCAACCCTGACCTATGCTTCCCGTCGTCTATGTCCACATCGGCACCAAGCCGGCGCCACATCTCACCGAATCGATCGGGCAGACGCGCCGGGTATCTCCGACGACGCCGATCTTCGTGATCCTCAGCCGTGACACGGCAATGGCGGCAGAGATCGCCGCGCCGAATACAACAATCGTCTATGCCGACACGCTGCCGGAAACCGAGGCGCATGACACCTATATCGGCAGTATACGCCGCCGCCTCGGCAAGAAGCGCGGCTTCTGGCGGTTCACCACCGAGCGCTTCTTCCTGATCGAGGAGTGCATGGCCGCTTTTAACATGCCGGCCGTCTTGCACTTAGAATCGGACAACGTCATCTTCTTCGACGTGGAGACAATCGCGGCGACCCTAAAGCGGCTTTATCCGGGCCTCGCTGCCCCGTTCTTGAATGATGACCTGTGCGTGCCGGGGGTATTCTATGTTGGCAACTGCTCGGTCCTTGCCGATCTTAACAACTATATTGCACACCGCGTCGCCGAAGAGGCGGCAGGGATGCGCCGATGGTATCGGCCGCCTTTCCTGGCGCGCGTACGCATGGGCATCAAGTTGCACGACATGAACCTTCTTGCCGATTTCAGGAGGCTGAGCTCAGCCGACCGGCTGCGCATGTTGCCCATGGTGCCTCCTGGCTACAGGACGGGCAAGCTGATGGATTGCGGGCTCCCCTACAGCGAGGGCTTTGACGCGCTCCACATGATCTTCGACGGGGCGGCGTTCGGCCAGTACCTCTATGGCCTCGACCCCAATCATCATGAAGCCGAGGGGACCGTCGGCATGGTCAATCCGCAGTCCTGCGTGCGGGCCACCGACTTCGGCTTCGACCGGCTCGACCTTAGAGATCCCGTGCCGCTTCTTGACTATAACGGGGCGAGGATCCACCTCGCCTCACTGCACAACCACTCCAAACGGAGGCTGTTCGCCTGACCCGGTCCGAGAGCACGTGGGGTGGCGTGAGGACCGTGCATCTGGAAACCGGTCTCACGGCCGACGACTACCGGCTGGAGCACGGCCGTTTTCCCTTGGAGATCGGCGGGCTACGCTTCGTCAACGACGACATGCTCGGTGCCGACTGGCTTGTCACGACCTACGACATCAAGCACGCCATCTTGACGCAAGTGCCACGCACGCGGCGCGTCTTGATCCACACCGAGCCGGACACCAAGCTGGCGCCCGACTATGTCAACCAGTACGGTATCCTGGTCGCACCGCAGTTCATCGCGGGGTTCACGGGCATCTGGCACCAAGGACACGGTGCGCTGCCAGCAGCTTTCGCGCGCGACACTGCGAAGCCGGGTTTTCCGATGGTCTACACCCATGCGGAACTCGTAGCTCTGCAGCCGCCGCAAAAGCGTGACGCCATCGCGGCAGTCGTCTCCCGGAAATCGCTGCTACCTGGCCATCGTCGCCGCCTGCGTTTTCTCAAGATGCTCAAAGAAGCGCTTGGCGATCGCGTCGAGATCTTTGGCACCGGAATACGTCAGCTCCCCGTGAAGGCCGATGCCATCCTGCCCTACAAGTATCATCTGGCGCTGGAGAACACGGTCATGCCGTCCTACTGGACGGAGAAGGTAGCCGATGCCTTTCTGGGTTTCGCCCTGCCGCTGGTCTCAGGGCCGCCCGACCTCTCCCGCTGGTTTCCCGAGGACAGCTTCGTGCCGATCGACCTCGCTGATACGGCCAAAGCGATCGAAACGGTCGTATCCGCGATCGACAACGACATCTATGCCGATCGCTTGCCGGCGATCGTCGAAGCGCGCCGGCGGGTCCTCGACGACGAACGGCTATGCCCGATGATCGTGCGGGTGATCGCCGCCCACCCGGACGCGACGCCGCGGCTGGCAGAACCACAGACGATCCTGCCGGCGCCCCGCCTGCCTCTGATGGGGCGCATCCGCCGCGAGGTCCTGCGCGCCTATTGGCGTTTCGATATGAGGCTGAGGCCGTAGAACGCTCTAGGTATGCGCCCAGTTGCCGAGATCGTCGACCACCTCCTGGGCGACGGTCCCAGCGACTGCGGGGCCCTTGAAGTTCGCCCATACGTCAACCTTGCTGCCCCCTGAACGAATACGGCCGGATGCGCGGTGGACACGTTTGCCACTGCTGTCGAACACATCCACGGCATACAAGATGAATCCGGAGCTGTAATCACCGACTGCGGACAGGTAGGCCTTGAGCCGGTAGTCGGCCGGCCCGTTGTCGACGATCTTCAGCTGGCGGGTCGGTGCCTTCGCCTTCATCGCGTCCTCGAAGGCGTAGGCCATCTCGCCCGGCACATTGGTTACCGGGTCGAGCGTGAAGGTGACCACCTCGCTGGTGGCAGCCGGCTTGGTCAGCGTGGTCATGGCCGTCGGCGAGAGCACCGGCGGACCGCTGCCGAGACGCGGCGCCTCGACCGGGGCGCAGGCGGCGATCAAAGCAGCCAACATAGACAGCGTGCCAAGCCGAAGAATCGTCCCGGTCCGTGTCGCCATCAAATGAACCTTCCTGCCGCTACCATCGGCTGTTTAGTCAGAAATCGGTCGCGCGTCCACATGTGCCGACAGCGCCCGGCGGCCCCGCCACGAGCCCGGCGCAGGCGTGCTTTGCCACAGGCCTCTGTCCGCATTTGGGCAAAATGCCCGGCACCGGCGGTCGTCGCGTTGAGGGCTCCTTAACCCTGATCCGGCAAGGTCAGCGGCGGGCACGACATCAAGGCGTTTGGGGTAGCGACCATGCCAATGCGCATGCCCTGGTGGACCGGGACCAGGGCCTTTCGATTCTTCTCCCGACTTCTGGCGCTCGGCGGATTCGGCCTTGTTCTCGTTGCTGCGGGTGCAATCGTTGCTTCCGCGCCGCTGCACGCCGACGCCGTGGGCAATAGCGGCCTTCAGGTGCCGCGCTTCGTCAGCCTCAAGGCCGGCCGCGTCAACGTCCGTGTCGGCCCCGGCGAGGACTACAAGATCGCCTGGGTGTTCACCCGCGTCGGCCTGCCGATCGAGGTCATCCAGGAATACGACACCTGGCGGCGCATCCGCGATTCCGACGGTGCCGTCGGCTGGGTGTTCAATAGCCTGCTCTCGGGCAAGCGCACCGCCGTGGTGACCCCCTGGGCCAAGGGCGAGGCGCAGCCGATCCGCGCCGGCGCGGCGCCGGAGGCGGCGATTACCGCCTATCTCGAGCCGAGTGTCATGGGGACGGTCGAGCGCTGCACCGGCAGCTGGTGCCGCATCCGCGGCAAGGGTTTCGACGGCTGGATCCAGCAGGACCGCCTGTGGGGCGTCTATCCCAACGAGGACGTCGACTAACGCGCCCGGCCGTCCTAGCATGGCACCATGATCTATTGCATCGGTCTTACGGTGCGCTACGAGGCGGCGCTTGCCGGCCCTGTCGCTCCGGTCAAACGGGGCGGCGCCGCCGATTATGCCGGCGGCTGGGTGTGGCAGACGGTTGCCGATGCCGAACGGTTCATCGCCATGAACGGGCTTTCGGCAACCCACACGGTCTACGGGCTGGACGCCGACTGGACGCAGGATACCGAGGCCGCCGCCGGCCAGTCCTACCGGCGCCTGCTGCGCGACACGGCGGTCCTGCGCATTCCGCGCTCGTGACAGCAAACAAGAGGAAAAAGCCCGGCGCGCTAAACCCCGACGCGCCGGGCCTCTTTCACCCGGACGCGGCCGTACACCGTCGTCGCGACGGCGGCACTGACAGACAGTTCGGCAAGCTGGCAGGACGTAAACAGTCCCCTGCCCTCCCTAAAAAGGTCCTGCCTCGTCTGCCCGGCCATAAGCGTCTCGGGCCACCGACGGTTCCTTCGGGGCTGCAAAACAGCATCCCGGTAATCCGGGAACCGGCGGCATGAAAATCGCTGAAGAGGTATTTGCGGCGCGGGGCGGGAAGAGAAACACCCCACCTCCCCCGGCTCAGAGGCCAAGGCGGGTTCTGCTAGCCCAGACGACGCAATACACAAGTACATTCCGGACCCTATGCGGTCCGCCGCAGGTACCTAGTGCATCCGAGAACGGCGCCGTTGTCAACAGGCCCGTATTTCTACCGCCGGTCGTGCCGTCGGGCCGGCTAGCTCAGGCGGCGCAGCCGCACCACCACATCCACCCGGCTGATGGCATAGCCGGGTGGCGGCTCCGGCACTCGGCCGACACCGATCGAACCCGACGGAATGTCCATCACTTCGTTGTCGTCTTCGATGAAGAAGTGGTGGTGCTCGGTGATGTTGGTGTCGAAATAGGTGCGCGAGCCATCGACCGCCACCTCGCGCAGTAGCCCTGCGCCGGTGAATTGATGGAGCGTGTTGTAAATCGTCGCCAGTGATACCGGAACCCGGGCGAGCAGGGCCTCCTGCTGCAGGGTTTCTGCCGACAAATGGCGGTGTCCTCTACCGAACAGGAGCTCTGCCAGGGCCAGTCGCTGCCGTGTCGGGCGGAGGCCGGCTTGTCGCAACATGGTACGAATTCTCGGACGGCTCATGACCGTCTCTTCGTGCCCTTCATGCGTGTGTTCGTGGGGGGTCATCTTCTTTCTCACGTCGCCATATTTCTTGCTGCAGTCCAATTGGACTTAATATAAGTCGTCCTTGGTGTTGCTGCAATGCAACTTCACGCCGCAGGCCCCTGTGCACCTGCCACAAGTTGCCGCGGGGCCTGGAGGTGCTTTGTGGCGACGGCGGCAATGCTATGTTAAGACGGCGTGTCCCGGTGCGGGGCCATAGCGGCCGGGGAAAATGCGGCCAGTCACAAGACGGAAAAGCCATGACGTCAGCCATGCCTGCAACTACCGACGACCGCCCGTCGAGCTACGATTACCAGGACCTGCTCGCTTGCGGCCGCGGCGAGCTTTTCGGACCGGGCAATGCCCAGTTGCCGCTGCCGCCCATGCTCATGTTCGACCGTATCACCGACATCAGCGATCAGGGCGGCGAGCACGGCAAGGGAATGATCCGCGCCGAACTGGACGTGAAGCCGGACCTCTGGTTCTTCGGGTGCCATTTCAAGGGCGATCCGGTCATGCCCGGCTGCCTCGGCCTCGACGCGCTGTGGCAGATGCTGGGCTTCTTCCTGGGCTGGCTCGACCTGCCCGGTCGCGGCCGGGCGCTCTCGGTCGGCGAAGTGAAGTTCTCCGGCATGGTGACGCCCGCCGTGAAGCTGGTTGAGTTCGGCGTCGACCTCAAGCGGGTTATGAAGTCGCGTCTGGTGCTCGGCATCGGCGAGGGATGGCTGAAGGCCGATGGCGTCCCGATCTTCAAGGCACTCGACCTGAGGGTCGGCCTCTTCCAGAGCGAGGCGGAGCCGGCGGCCGGCTAGGGCCGCGGCACGCGAACGGACCCGCGCCACGGCCGCAGCGAGGAACCGGCCGGCGGGCGGGGCATGCAACGAGGAAATCCGCAATGAAACGTGTCGTTGTCACGGGCATGGGCATCGTTTCCCCTATTGGGAATTCGACCCAGGAGGTGGTGGCCAGCCTGCATGATGCGAAGTCGGGGATTTCGCACGTCCAGGAATATGCCGATCTGGGCTTCCGCTGCCATGTGCACGGAGCGCCGAGCCTCAACCCGGCCGAGATACTCGACCGCCGGGCGATGCGCTTTCACGGGCGCGGAACCGCCTGGAACCACGTCGCCATGGACCAGGCGATCCTCGATTCCGGTCTGACGCCGGACGAGGTCTCGCATGAACGCACCGGCATGGTGATGGGCTCCGGCGGCCCATCGACGCGGGCCATCGTCGAGGCCGCCGATACGACCCGGACCAAGGGGCCGAAACGGGTCGGCCCGTTCGTCGTGCCCAAGGCAATGTCCTCCACCGCCTCGGCGACGCTGTCCACCTGGTTCAAGATCAAGGGCCTCAGCTACTCCATCTCTTCGGCCTGCTCGACCTCGGCGCACTGCATCGGCAATGGCAGCGAACTCATCCAGATGGGCAAGCAGGACATCGTCTTCGCCGGCGGCTGCGAGGACCTCGACTGGACAATGACGGTGCTGTTCGACGCCATGGGGGCGCTGTCCTCGCGCTACAACGACTCCCCGGAGATCGCCTCGCGCGCCTATGACAAGAACCGCGATGGCTTCGTCATCTCCGGCGGCGCCGGGGTGTTGGTGCTGGAGGAGCTGGAGCATGCCAAGGCGCGCGGCGCGCGCATCTACGGCGAGATCACCGGCTATGGCGCCACGTCTGACGGCTACGACATGGTGCAGCCCTCCGGCGAAGGCGCCGTGCGCTGCATGAAGCTGGCGCTGGCCAGTGTCGGCGACAAGGTCGACTACATCAATCCCCACGCCACCTCGACGCCGGCCGGCGACGGACCGGAGATCGCGGCGATCCGCGAGGTTTTTGGCGGCGCCGACAACAGCCCGCCGATCGCATCGACCAAGTCGCTGACCGGCCATTCGCTGGGCGCGACCGGCGTGCACGAGGCGATCTACTCGCTGCTGATGATGAACAACGGCTTCATCTGCGAATCCGCCCATATCGACGAGATCGATCCGGCATTCGCCGACATGCCGATCGTGCGCAAGCGCCTCGACAATGTCGAGATCAACACGGTGCTGTCCAATTCCTTCGGCTTCGGCGGCACCAACGCGACGCTTGTTCTGCAGCGCTTCAACGGCTGACGATGACCGCAACGGCAGGGGGAAGACGCATGGCGACCGGCATGATGAGCGGCAAGCGCGGCCTGGTGATGGGCGTTGCCAACGATCATTCGATCGCCTGGGGGATCGCCAAGCGGCTGGCCGATCACGGCGCCGAAATCGCCTTCACCTATCAGACGCCGGCGCTGGGCAAGCGCGTGCTGCCGCTGGCCAAGTCGCTGGGCTCGGACTTCGTGCTGCCCTGCGACGTGGGGCTGGCGCCCGATGCCGACGAGCCGAATTCGCTCGATTCGACCTTTGCGGCGCTGGCCAAGCGCTGGCCGAAGATCGATTTCCTCGTCCATGCCGTCGCCTTCTCCGACAAGCACGAGCTGCGCGGGCGCTATGCCGATACCAGCCGCACCAACTTCATCAACACCATGCTGGTGTCGTGCTTCTCCTTCACGGAGGTGGCGCGCCGCGCCGCCGCCCTGATGAGCGACGGCGGCGCCATGGTGACGCTGACCTTCGGCGGCTCGACCCGGGTGATGCCCAATTACAACGTCATGGGCGTGGCCAAGGCGGCGCTGGAGGCCTCGGTGCGCTATCTGGCCGTCGACTTCGGGCCGAGCGCCATCCGCGTCAACGCCATCTCGGCCGGGCCGGTGCGCACGCTGGCCGGCGCCGGCATCACCGACGCGCGCATCATGTTCACGCACCAGAAGAACAACGCGCCGCTGCGCCGCAGCGTCGCGATCGAGGAGATCGGCAACACCGCCGTCTACCTGCTCTCCGACCTCGGCACGGCGGTGACCGGCGAGGTGCATTTCGTCGATGCCGGCTACAACATCACCGCCATGCCCCGGCTCGACGCGCTGAAAGCCGCTGACACCGGTGAAAACGGCGAAGAGACCGCCACCGAAGCGGCGGAATAGCCCGCCGGCGCCTCTACAGCGTCTTCTGCATCAGCACCAGATCGAGCCGGCGGCCGAACTTGAAGCCGACTTCGGGCATGCGCCCGGTCTCGACGAAGCCGGCGCGCTCGTGCAGCTTGATCGAGGCGACGTTGTCCGCCGCGATGCCGCCGACCATGACGTGCTTGCCCATGTCGCGCGCCCGCTCCTCGAGCGCCGCCAGGAGGGCCGAGGCGATGCCCCGCCGGCGCACGCCCTCGGCAACATAGACCGAGTGCTCGACCGTGAAGCGATAGCCATCGAACGGGCGAAAATCCGCAAACGCGCCGTAACCGACGACGTCGGCGTCCTCTTCGGCCACCAGGATCGGAAAGCCCTGGGCCGTGCGGGCATGGAACCAGGCCCGCCGGTTGGCGAGATCGACCGGCTGGTCGTTCCAGATCGCGGTGGTCTTGGCGACGGCGTCGTTATAGATCGCCAGGATCGCAGGCAGGTCGGCTTCGGCCGCCGGGCGGATGATCGTGGTCATGGGAGGCGCCTACCGCAGGATCGACGGGAAGCCGAATATCCTGCCGTCCGAGGGAAGACAAGCGCCCTCCGCCGGCCGCGCCACAACGCCCCGGACTCTTGGCTTCCGGCGTCTCTCCCTTCCTGCTATGAGCCCGCACCATGAGCCCAATTCCGCAGAGCAATATCCGCAACTTCGCCATCATCGCCCATATCGACCACGGCAAGTCGACGCTCGCCGACCGGCTCATCCAGATGACCGGGGGTCTGACGCAGCGGGAGATGAAGGCGCAGGTGCTCGATTCCATGGACATCGAGCGCGAGCGCGGCATCACCATCAAGGCGCAGACCGTGCGCCTCAACTACCGGGCGAAGGACGGCAAGGACTACGTCCTCAACCTGATCGACACGCCCGGCCACGTCGATTTTGCCTATGAGGTGAACCGGTCGCTGGCCGCCTGCGAGGGCTCGTTGCTGGTGGTCGATGCCTCCCAGGGCGTCGAGGCGCAGACGCTGGCCAATGTCTATCAGGCGATCGAGAACGACCACGAGATCGTGCCCGTCCTCAACAAGGTCGACCTGCCGGCGGCCGAGCCGGATCGCGTGAAGCAGCAGATCGAGGACGTGATCGGCATCGATGCGTCGCAGGCGCTGCCCATCTCAGCCAAGACCGGCGAAGGCGTCGACGCGGTGCTGGAAGCCATCGTGACGCGGCTGCCGGCGCCCATCGGCGACGCCGAGGCGCCGCTCAAGGCACTGCTCGTCGACTCCTGGTACGACGCCTATCTCGGCGTCGTCGTGCTGGTGCGCATCATCGATGGGCACCTGAAGAAGGGCATGAAGATCCGCATGATGCGGACCGCCGCCGTCCACGAGGTGGATACGGTGGGCATCTTCACCCCCAAGCTGGTCAACTGGGGCGAGCTCAAGCCGGGCGAGCTCGGCTTCTTCACCGGCTCGATCAAGGAGGTCGCCGACACGGCGGTGGGCGACACCATCACCGAGGACCGGCGGCCGACCGCGGCGCCGCTGCCCGGCTTCCGCCCGGCGGTGCCGGTGGTGTTCTGCGGCATCTTTCCGGTGGATGCGGCGGATTTCGAGAACCTCAGGGCCGCGATCGGCAAGCTCCGCCTCAACGACGCGGCCTTCAGCTACGAGACGGAAACCTCGGCGGCTCTCGGCTTCGGTTTCCGCTGCGGCTTCCTCGGCCTGTTGCATCTCGAGATCGTGCAGGAGCGGCTGGCGCGCGAGTTCGACCTCGACCTCATCGCCACGGCGCCCTCGGTGGTCTACCGCATCGAACTCACCGACGGCGGCGTGCTGGAACTGCACAACCCGGCCGACATGCCGGATCCCGCGCGCATCCGCGAGATTTCCGAACCGTGGTTGCGGGCGACCATCCTCACCCCCGACGATTATCTCGGCGCCATCCTGAAGCTGTGCCAAGAGCGGCGCGGCGTGCAGGTCGACCTCTCCTACGCCGGCAACCGCGCCATGGTGCAGTACGACCTGCCGCTCAACGAGGTGGTGTTCGATTTCTACGACCGGTTGAAATCGCTGTCGAAGGGCTATGCCTCCTTCGACTACCATCTCACCGACTATCGGCCGGGCGATCTGGTGAAGATGCAGATCCTGGTGAACGGCGAGCCGGTCGACGCGCTCTCGGTCATGGTCCACCGCTCCAATGCCGAACGGCGCGGGCGGGCCATGTGCGAGAAGCTCAAGGACCTGATCCCCCAGCACATGTTCCAGATCCCCATCCAGGCGGCGCTCGGCGGGCGCATCATCGCGCGTGAGACCATCCGGGCGCTCAGGAAGGACGTGCTGGCCAAGTGCTATGGCGGCGACGTCACCCGCAAGCGCAAGCTTCTCGAGAAGCAGAAGGAGGGCAAGAAGAAGATGCGCCAGTTCGGCAAGGTCGACATCCCGCAGGAGGCCTTCATCGCCGCGCTGAAGATGGAGGATTAGGGGGCCGCAGGCCCGGCTTTTTGCCTCCTTTTCCGCCCCGACGTGATTCCGTTGCCAGATCGAGAAATTTCGTGTCGCCCTGTCGAAAGTCGGCGACCTCGTTCGTCTTCCCCATAACGCGCCGACACCCGACGTCTCTTCGGGCCTCGCTGATGTCGCGCGAAGGAGGGGAAGATGATCGGTTCGCACTATCGCTGGGTGATTGTGGCGGCGGGGGGATTGCTGGGCTGCATGGCCATCGGCTCCGCATTCTCGCTGCCGGTCTTTCTGTTGCCGATTTCGCATGAGACGGGATGGTCCGTCGCCGGCATATCGAGCGCGATGACCATCAGCTTCATTGCCATGGCCGGCGCCAGCATCGGCTGGGGCGCTCTTTCGGACCGAATCGGTCCCCGGCCGGTCGTCATCATCGGTTCGCTGCTGCTAGCGGCGAGCCTGGCGCTCGCCAGCCGCGCGCCGTCGCTCATCGCGTTCCAGCTCCTCTTCGGCCTGGTGGCTGGCGCGGCGACGGCCGCCATGTTCGCGCCGATGATGGCCTGCGTGACGGGCTGGTTCGACACGCACCGCAGCCTCGCCGTCTCCCTGGTCTCCGCCGGCATGGGCATGGCGCCGATCGTGATGTCCCCGTTCGTGGCCTGGCTGGTCACGAAATATGACTGGCGCACCTCGCTCATGATCGTGGCGGGCGTTGCCGCGGCGGTCATGATCCCGGCTTCGCTGCTGGTGCGCCGGCCGCCCGCCCTTGAGGGGCGCCATGCGGCCAACGGGGACGAACCGCAGTCGACCCTCTCCGTCGGGGAGGTGGTGCGCTCGCCCCAGTTCATCATCTTGCTGCTGACCAACTTCTTCTGCTGCGCCACCCATTCGGGCCCGATCTTCCACACCGTCAGCTATGCGGTGACCTGCGGCATTCCGACGGTGGCCGCGGTCTCGATCTACAGTTTCGAAGGGCTCGCCGGCATGGGCGGCCGCGTGGTCTTCGGCCTCCTCGGCGACCGGCTTGGCGCCAAGCGGGTTCTGGTCTCTGGCCTGTTGCTCCAGGCGTTCGGTGCCCTCGCCTATGGCTTTGCCCACCGGCTCGGCGAGTTTTACGCCGTCGCCGCGCTGTTCGGCTTTGTCTACGCCGACGTCATGCCCCTCTACGCGGTGCTGGCGCGCGAGAACTTCCCCCTGCGCATGATGGGCACCGTCATCGGTGGCAGCGCCATGGCGGGCAGCCTCGGCATGGCGCTCGGGCCATTGGCAGGCGGGCTGATCTACGATGCGGTCGGCAGCTACAGCTGGCTCTATTTCGGCTCGTGGGGAATGGGCATCGGCGCATTCTTCGTCGCCATGCTGTTCAAGCCGTTTCCCAAGGAACGCGCGGCAGAGCCACAAACGGCCTGATCGGCGGAGAGTGGAGCGTCCCTCGCCGGCCGCGATAGCAAGTCAGTTGGCGCCGAGCCGCGGCCCGCGCCAACGTCATTTTACGCCACCTCCCGCTCTTCCCGCATCAGCGCCGCCACGATCTCCGCATTCGGCCGCGCCTTGGAGAACAGGTAACCCTGGCCCTCGTCGCAGCCTTCCTCGCGCAGCCGCTCCAGATCGCCGACGTTCTCGATGCCCTCCGCCGTGATGGTGATGCCGAGCGAGGCGCCGAGCCCGATGATCGCCCTGACAATCGCCTGCGAATCGACGCTCTCGCCCATGTCGTGGATGAAGGAGCGGTCGATCTTGATCTTGTCGAAGGGGAAGGAGCGCAGGTAGCTCAGCGACGAATAGCCGGTGCCGAAATCGTCCATGGAGATGTGGACGCCGAGCGCGCGCAGCGCGTGCAGCGTCGCCAGCACCGGCCCCGAGGTGTCGAGCAGCAGCGTCTCGGTGATCTCCAGCTCCAGCCGGTTCGGCGGCAGGCCGGATTCCTCAAGCGCCTCCGAGACGATGGCGAGCAGATTGCCGCTGCGGAACTGGAGCGGCGACAGGTTGACCGCCACCTTGATCGGCTCCGGCCAGCGCGCCGCATCGGCACAGGCCTGCTTGAGCACGAAGGCGCCGAGCGTGCCGATGAGGCCGGTTTCCTCGGCCACGGCGACGAATTGCGACGGCGGCACCATGCCGTGCTCCTTGTGGTGCCAGCGCACCAGCGCCTCGCAGCCGGTGATCACGCCGGTGGCGAGCTGGATGAGCGGCTGGTAGTGCACCTTGAGGTCGCCCGCTTGAAGCGCGGCGCGCAGATCCAGCTCGAGCTGCCGGCGGGTGCGGGCGCGGGCGTCCATCTCCGCCTCGAAGAAGCGGAAGGTGCCCTTGCCGTCGCCCTTGGCGCGGTAGAGCGCCATGTCGGCGTTCTTGAGGAGCTGGTCCGCCTCATCGCCGTCGCCGGGCGCGATGGCGATGCCGATGCTGGCGCCGGTGGTGACGATGTTGCCATCGAGGTCGAGGGGCTCACCAAGCACCGCCAGGACGCGGGCGGCGAGGCTGGCGACCTCCGACGCCTCGGCAATGTCGGTCTGCAGGATGGCGAACTCGTCGCCGCCGAGCCGTGCGACGAGATCCTCGTGGCGGAGCACGTCGCGCAGGCGACCGGCGACCGCCTGCAGCAGCCGGTCACCGACCGGATGGCCGAGGGTATCGTTGACCGTCTTGAAGTTGTCGATGTCGATGCAGTGGACCGCCAGCCCGGCGCCGCTGCGCTTCGCGCGCGCGAGCATCTCGTCCATGCGCTCGTGCAGCAGCAGCCGATTGGGCAGCTCGGTGAGCGCGTCGTGGTGGGCCATGAAGGTGATGCGCGCCTCGGCCCGCTTGCGCTCGGTGATGTCGACCACCGCCATCAGCACTGCTGGCTGGCGCTCGTAGGTCAGCCGGCGGGCGAAGACCGCCACGTCGATGATGCCGCCATCGGCCGTGCGATGGCGCCAGGTGCGGCCGGCCTGCCAATCCTCCGGCGCATCGGCGATGTCGGCGATGTCATAGCGCTGCGAGGGGTCGTGGAGATCGGCAAGGGTGCCGGCAGTGAGCACGGCGCGGTCGTAGCCGTAATGGGCGACCGCAGCGTCGTTGGCCGCCAGGATGCGCTCGCCGTCGACGCCGCAGACGAACATCGGCAACGGGTTCTCATCGAACAGCAGGCGGAACGAAGCCGCGCGCTGTTTCATCTCGGTGATGTCGACGCGCAGGCCGATGGTGCCGCCATCGCTGGTCTTGCGCTCCTCGATCAACACCACCCGCCCGTCGGAGAGCACCTGCTCGTGCGGTGGCCCGGGGTTGCGCATGAGATCGAGCCGCTCGGCGATCCACGCCTCCGCACGGCCACATGCGGCCGGATAGTCGCCGCGCGCCACGCCGACGCGTAGCGTGTCCTCAAGTTTGACGCCGACTTCGAAGAGGTCGGCACTGCGCTTGTAGATATCGGCGTATCGCTGGTTCCACAGGATGTAGCGCCCCTCGGCATCGAGGAAGACGATGCCCTCGGGAAGAATGTCGATCGCCTCGCGCAGGCGACGCTCGGCTGCCTGCGCGTCGCGTATCGTCCCGTCGTTTGATTGATTGTCCCCGCTGTCGCTACACGCCATCGGAATTCTGCCCCATGCCTGTCGATGCGGGTCTGTGGTAGCGCGCGCGCGTTAAGGCCGGATAAGCGTTGGAATCAGTCCAAGTCGACGTCGTCGTTCCGGCGCCGCTCGTGCTTGCCGTTGCCTTGGGCAATCCGCGTCACAATGATGCAACGCAGTGCAACCTGACTGGCGGAGACCACCCTCGCCCCGCGAGAAATGACAGGGCTCATGGCCGCCTTGCATACCGAGCCGGCTCTTGCACGAATTGACGCCATCTCAGGCGATGGTTAAGCGAAGATTGTCTTTCCCGCCATGGCGAAGAAATGCGACGCGCCGGGTATCGCTTCGCCGGCTGGCAGTCTTTAATCGCGGCATGATTCTGACGAGCGATCTTCCCGCCACGCCCGACGGCTGGGCCTTCTTCCTCGATGTCGACGGCACGCTGATCGACATCGCCCCGACGCCGGAGGCCGTGGTCATCCCGCCGGAGCTTCCCGACATGCTGACGCGGCTTTCGGCACGCACGGAGGGCGCGCTGGCGCTGGTCTCGGGCCGGCCGATGGAATCGCTCGACCGCTTCTTCGCGCCGGCGCGGCTGCCTGTGGCCGGCATCCACGGCGCCGAAATGCGCTTTCCCGACGGCCGCGTCGAGACGTCCGCCGGCGCCGAGCTGGAGGCGGTATTGACCAGGATGCGCGCTTTCGCAGCCGAATATCCAGAGCTGCTGATCGAGGAAAAGAGCGTCTCGGCCACCATCCACTACCGCGCGCGGCCCGAGCTTGGGCCGAAAATCGCCGCGGCGCTGAGCCTGATCGTTTCCCGCAACCCGGACCTCGCCCTGCAGCCGGGCAAGATGATGCTCGAAGTGCGCCCGGCCGGCGCCGACAAGGGACGCGCGCTGACGCACTTCATGGCGGTGCCGCCCTTTGCCGGGCGGCGGCCGCTGGCGATAGGCGACGATCTCACCGACGAGCACATGTTTCAGGTCGCCGTCGAGATGGGCGGATTGGCCGCGCGCGTCGGCCCCAACAGCCGGGAAACGGCGGCAAAGGCCCGTTTCGACGATCCGCAGTCGGTCCGTGCATGGTTGTCAAACCTCGCCGGAACCCCCAAATAGAGGGGGCATCCAGCGTTTCTGGCGGCTGGTGCGTGGCATGAGTTTCTGCGCCCCACGGGAGCGCCGCCATGCAACCGCAAACGGTCACAAACGTTGCATAGGATGTGAGCGCGTCCTGCGTCGCATGAGAAACGGGGAGATTCAGATATTCCTATAAAACCTCCGGAGGCGAAATGAGCCGCCTGGTTGTGGTCTCCAACCGCGTGCCGCCGCCCGGCGGATCGGGCGCCGAGGCGGGCGGGCTCGCGGTGGCGCTGAAGGCCGTGCTTGGTGCGCGCGGCGGCCTGTGGCTCGGCTGGTCGGGACAGACGGCGGAAGAGGACGAGCCGGAAAGGGTCAAGGTCCATTTTCGCGAGGAAGGTAACATCCTGTTCGCGCTTCTCGATCTGACACGGCGCGATCTCGACGAGTACTACAACGGCTTCGCCAATCGCGCGCTATGGCCGCTCCTGCACTACCGGCTCGACCTTGCCGATTTCGACCGGCAGGACCTGTCGGGCTACATGCGGGTCAACGCCTTCTTCGCCAAGGTGCTCGCCGAGCGGCTGGAGCCGGACGACACCGTCTGGGTGCAGGACTATCACCTGATCCCGCTCGCCGCCGAGCTGCGCGCCCGTGGCGCCAAGAACCGCATCGGCTTCTTCCTGCACATCCCGTGGCCGCCGCCCGACGTGTGGTACGCCATGCCGGCGCACTACCGGCTGCTGGAGGCCTTCACCGCCTATGACCTGATCGGCTTCCAGACCGCATGGGACGCGGAGAACTTCGCCAACTGCCTGAAGCGCGAGGATCTCGCCAAGGAGATCGCGCCCGGCCGCTTCCGCGCCGGCTCACGCGAATTTTCCATCGGCGCCTTTCCGATCGGCATCGAGACCCAGGAGTTCGCCGATCTGGCGCGCGGCGCCCGCAGCAATCCGCTGGTCAAGCGCATGGTCACCAGTCTGCGCGACCGGTTCCTCATCATCGGCGTCGACCGCCTGGACTATTCCAAGGGCATCGACCACCGCATGCTCGCCTATGAGCGCTTCCTGAAGAACAACCCCGCCTACCACAACAAGGTGACCTATCTGCAGGTCACGCCGAAATCGCGCTCCGACGTTCCCGAATACGCCCAGATGCAGGCCGAGGTCGCCGGCACGGCAGGGCGCATCAACGGCGCCTTCGGCCATCTCGACTGGACGCCGATCCGCTACATCAACCGCACGATCAAGCGGCCGACGCTGGCCGGCCTCTATCGCATGAGCAACGTCGGGCTGGTGACGCCGCTGCGCGACGGCATGAACCTGGTCGCCAAGGAATTCGTCGCCGCGCAGGACGGCGACGATCCGGGCGTGCTGGTGCTGTCGCGCTTTGCCGGCGCCGCGCCGGAGCTTTCCGGCGCGCTCATCGTCAACCCTTATGATCTGGAGAGCACCGGCAATGCGATTGCCCGGGCGCTGTCGATGCCACGCGAGGACCGCGTGGCACGCTGGCGCGACATGTTCGATCGGCTCCTGAAGAACGACGTCTCGAGCTGGGCCGACGGGTTCCTCGAGGCACTGGAGGAGAAGCCGGCGGACGCCGCCGCCCTGAAGGCGGCGAGCTGATCCTTCGCCCGCAGGCGGCGACCTTAGCCGCCCGTCTTCAGCCATTCCTGGGCTGCGGCGATCTCGTTCAGGCCGAAAACGCGCAGGCGTGCCGGCATCAAGCCGTTCATGGCCAGCACGGCGCGCTGATATGGCCCGTCATTGGCGACGAAGGCGATCCTGTCGAAGTGGTTGAAGTGGCGCGTGCCGAAGACCGCATCATCGTAGAGACCGCCACGGTCGTAGCCGGCGAAATCGGCGCCGGCGACATAGAGCAGGCGCACGCGCCCCGCCGTTTCAACCGCCCCGGCGATGGACGGTTCGAGGATCTGCCCGCGGTCGTCTGCCGTGATCCGGCCGCTCGCCACCACGCCGACGCAGCCCGCCGGCAGATTGTCGATCCACGTGAACATATTCCCCTCCTCGAATTCATGGCCCTGACGAATTCGAATAAAGGAGGCATGCGATGGATTGTTGGCTGCGCCGTGATTTTTTTGTGGCCGAGGGGTTAACGCGCTACCCGGCCAGCCACGCCTTCGCCTGATCCATTTCCGCCATGGTGAAGCCGCGCACCTCGGCCGGCATCATGATGCCGAAACCTTCGACCATCTGGCGATAAGCGGCGTGGTCGGTGACGAAGGCGATCTTCTCGAAATCGAAGAAGTGGCGGAAGCCGAAAGTCGCATCGTCGACCATGGCACCGATCTCGAAGCCCTCGAAGTCCGGCCCGAGCACATAGAGGAAACGCAGCTTGCCGCCTTCGGCAATCTTCGCCTCCATCTCCGGGATGAGAACCTTGCCGTAGTCATCGGCGGTAATCTTGCCGACGGCCGCATAGCCGATGACCCCCGGCGGCAGATCGAAAATCGGTCGGAACATCTTCTCCCCTCCTCCAGTCTCACGGCATCAGAACCGCCGCACCGACGAGACGGCCCTCGCGCAGCGCGCTGAGCGCCGCGTTCGCCTGCTCCAGCGGAAACGGCGTGACGCGCGTTTCGATCGGCGCTTCGGCCGCAAGCTGCATGAATTCCTCGCCGTCCGCACGGGTCAGATTGGCAACCGAGCGCACCACCTTCTCGTTCCACAATATGTCATAGGGGAAGGACGGGATGTCGCTCATGTGGATGCCGGCGGCGACCACGATGCCGCCCTTGCGCACGGCTCTCAGCCCCGCCGGGACGAGAGCCCCGACGGGCGCGAAGAGGATCGCCGCATCAAGCTCTTCCGGCGGCGCCTCATCGGAGCCGCCGGCCCAGACCGCGCCGAGCTGCAAGGCGAAGTCCTGCGCCTGCCTGTCGCCGGAACGGGTGAAGGCATGGACGCGCTTGCCCTGATGGCGGGCGACCTGGGCGATGATGTGGGCGGCAGCGCCGAAGCCGAAGAGGCCGAGGGCCTTGCCGTCGCCGGCCATACGGTGGGCACGGTGGCCGATGAGGCCGGCGCAGAGCAGCGGGGCGGCTTCCGCATCGCCGTATTTCTCCGGCAGGCGGAAGCAGTAGCGCCGGTCGGCAACGACGTATTCGGCATAACCGCCGTCGATGTCGCAGCCGGTGAAGTGCGCCGTGTCGCAGAGATTCTCCATGCCCGACAGGCAGTAGCGGCAGTGGCCGCAGGTCCAGCCGAGCCAGGGCACACCGATGCGCTCGCCCACCGTCAGGTCGCCGACGCCCGGCCCGAGCGTCACGACCCGGCCAACGATCTCATGGCCGGGCACGATCGGATAGCGCGCCTGCGGCAATTCGCCATCTGCGACGTGCAGGTCGGTGCGGCAGACGCCACAGGCCAGAACACGAATCAGGACCTGGCCGGCACCCGCCTCGGGCTGAGGCCGGTCAACCAGCCGCAAGGGCTGGCCGGGCCGCTCAAGAACCATCGCGCGCATGGGAATTGGATATCGGCCAGCGGCGCCTTGCGATCAAGCCCCACGAAAAATCAAAGGCCGGCCACCCTGAGGTGACCGGCCCTTGCGTGTCGGAGGCAATCGATCAAGGGGGGGAAGGAGCAGATCGACTGCTTCGGCGCAATGCTCGCGAACTGTTTATCGCGCGCCTTGGCCGGGAGCGCTTTGATGCAGCGCAAATGTCCTCAATCCTTTGGTTTGTGGCCCTGGCAATCCTGCGATATAGTTTGAGCCCAAACGGTATCCATGCCGACCGAGGGGCGGCATGCGTGGCTGACCACGAGACGGACGGTGAAGCGGGAGAAAGAAGCATGGCAGGCATGACCGACCCGCGGAAGCCTCGTTCCGGGCAGAAGTCCGGTCCTCGGGCCAAGGCGGCGGACACCGCGGCCAACGGCATCCGTCTCGGTGCGCTTGCCGACTATATCGGCTTCCACCTGCGCATGGCCCAGGATGCCTCGTTTCGCGCTTTCGCTCGCCATGCCGGGGTGCGCGACCTGAAGCCCGGCCGCTTTGCGGCGATGACGGTCATCTCCAACAATCCCGGGATCACCCAGGCTGCGCTTGGCCGCGCCATCGCCCGCGACAAGTCTTCGGTGACGCCGCTGATCCAGGAGCTGGAGCGCCGCGGGCTGGTCAGCCGCCGGCGCTCGCCGGCCGACCGGCGCTCGATCGCGCTGTCGCTGACCGCAACCGGCGAAGAAACCCTCGCCCGGCTCATGACCCACGCCGTCGAGCACGACCGCAGGCTCGACGAGATCGTCGGCCAGCAGAAGCCCGAATTCATCGGACTGCTCAAGAAGATTGCCGACGAGCTGACATAGGACGGCAACGCCGGGGAGAGAACAGCAGCGATGGTCACAGCAGGCATGGCGCTTCTCGACGCGCTGGCGGAAGCGGGCGTTTCGCACATATTCGCGAATTTCGGCAGCGACCATCCGGCGCTGATCGAAGCGGTCGCCGAAGCGCAGGCGACCGGGCGCATTCTCCCGACGGTCATCACCTGCCCCAACGAGATGGTGGCGCTGTCATGCGCCCACGGATTCGCGCAAGTCAGCGGCCGGGCGCAGGCGGTCCTCGTCCATGTCGATTGCGGCACGCAGGCGCTGGCCGGCGCTCTCCACAATGCGGCGCGCGGCCGCGTGCCCGTCTTCATATTCGCCGGCCTGTCGCCGGCCACCCAGGAGGGCGAGGCGACCGGCAGCCGCAACGAGTTCATTCACTGGCTGCAGGACGTTCCCGACCAGCGCGGGATCGTGCGCCAATACGTCAAGTACGAGAACGAGATCCGCAGCCCGGCCAATATCAAGACGATCGTCCACCGCGCCCTGCAGATCGCGATGAGCGAACCCAAGGGTCCGGTCTACCTGACCGCCACGCGCGAGCTCATGGAGGCGGAAGCGCCGGAGGGCGCCAGCGAGCGTCCCCGCTGGCAACCGACTGGTGCGGCGGCGCTGTCGCCGGACGCGGTGGAGGTGCTGGTGGCCAAGCTTGCCGGCGCCCACCGGCCGCTGGTGGTGACATCCTATCTCGGACGCCAACCGACGGCGGTCGAGGAACTGGTGAAACTGTGCACGCGGCTTGGCGTCGGCGTGCTCGAATCGGTGCCGAGCACCATGAACTTTCCGCCCGCCGACCCGCTCCACCAGGGCAGCCAATGGAACCAGCCGGTGCAGAACGCGGCACTCGCCGAGGCGGACGTGGTGCTCGTGCTGGACAGCGACGTGCCGTGGGTGCCCACCGTCAACCGACCGGGGCGACAAGCCGAGGTCTTCCACATCGACACCGACCCGCTGAAACCATCGATGCCGCTGTGGTCCATCGGCGCGCACGCCGCCTATGCGGCCGACGCGCTGACGGCGCTCAGCCAGATGAACGCCTTCATCGACGGCATCACCATAGACCGCGAGGCGGCGGACGCGCGCCGCCGCCACTACGCCAGGCGCCACGCAGCCATTGCCACGGCGCGACTTGCCCGCGCCCACGCCAGCGACGGAGCAATCACGGCGGACTTCCTGACGGGGGCCTTGCGCAATGCCATCGGCGAGGACGCCATCGTCCTCAACGAGGGCATCACCAATTACGACGTCATCTTCGACCAGATGGCGCGCGGCAAGCCCGGAACGATCTTCGCCAGCGGCGGCTCGTCACTGGGCTGGCATGGCGGCGCGGCGATCGGCGCCAAGCTGGCGGCACCGGAGCGCATGGTGGTGTCGCTCACCGGCGACGGCTCCTACCTGTTCTCGGTTCCCTCGACGGTTCACTGGATGGCGCGGCGCTATCGCACGCCCTTCCTGACCGTGGTCTACAACAATGGCGGCTGGCGGGCGCCGAAGTTCTCGGCACTGGCCGTCCATCCCGATGGCTATGCGAGCCGCGCCGCCGACATCGGTGTCGATTTCGCCCCGTCGCCCGACTATGGCGGCATTGCCACGGCCGCCGGCGGCGCCTTCAGCCGACGCGTTCAGCGTCCGCAGGAGGTCGACGAGGCCATCGCGGCGGCGCTCAACGCGATCACTGACGAGAAGCGGGCGGCGGTGCTCGATGTCACGGTGCAACATCTCTAGGGCGGCGGGGCGCGCCAGATGCTGAACCTTGCATTGACAGCAGCGCCTTCCTTGCGGAAGATGGTCGAATAACGAACAATGGTTCGATATCCGAACTTCTCATGTGCTTCGCCCGCGGGAGACGGGCGAAAACGGCGCAAGAAGGCAAGGGGGGGACATGGCCGGCATTTCGCGTCCGTCGACCGGCTGAGTGGAGCGGGCCCGACCACGGGCCTCAATTGGGAGGAACGCGCATGATCGATCGCAGAAAGTTTCTGACCGGGGCCGCAACCGTGGCCGTGGCTTCGCCCTTCGTCTTGCGCCGCGCATGGGCGGCCAACCCGGAATTCACACTCAGACTGCATCACCTGCTCGGCCCGAAATCGCCCGCCCAAGTGATGATGCTGCAGCCTTTTGCCGACCGCATCTTCAAGGACTCGGACGGCCGGGTGAAGATCGACATCTACCCGTCGATGTCGCTCGGCGGCGCCCCGCCGCAGCTCGTCCGCCAGGTCGCCGACGGCGTCGTCGACATCATCTGGACGGTCAACGGCTATACGCCGGGCCTCTTCCCGCGCTCGGAGGTATTCGAACTGCCGGGCATCTTCACCGGCGACATCTCGGCGACCAACCTCGCCATGCATGACATGTTCGACCAGTACCTGGCCGACGAGTACAAGAACGTCCACGTCCTGTGGCTGCATGTCCATGCCGGCCAAGCGATCCAGATGGCCGACAAGCTGGTGCGCAAGCCGGAGGACTTCAACGGCCTCAAGATCCGCGTGCCCGGCCCGACCGGGACCGACGTGATCAAGACGCTCGGCGCCACCCCGGTCGACATGCCGGTGCCGAGCCTGCCGCAGGCGCTCACCACGCATGTTGTCGACGGTGCGCTGATCCCCTGGGAGATCGCCCCGGCACTGAAGCTGCAGGACGTCACCAAGTACGACATCGAGGGCGCCAACAAGTGGCGCCTGGGCACCACCACCTTCCAGGTGTCGATGAACCAGAAGAGCTACGGCAAGCTGCCCGACGACCTGAAGAAGGTGTTCGATACGGCTGCCACCGACATGTGGACCAAGGAAGTCGGCGACATCTGGCGGCGCGACGACGACGGCGCCATCAAGGTGCTGATCGACGCCGGCAACGAATATGTCGAGCTGACCCAGGCCGAGACCGACGCCTTCAAGACGGCGCTGGCCCCGGTGGTCGACCACTGGGTGGCGCAGCGCCAGGGGCCGATCGACGCCAAGGCGCTGGTTGACGCGGCCAAGGCGGCCATCACCAAACACAGCGCATGAGCTTCGCCTATACCGAAGACAAGGGCGGGGCCTCGGGGTCCCGCCCATCTCAGCCCTGGCAACCCGGCTGGCTTCGCCTGCTGGCGACGATCATCCGGTACTGGGCCCTGCTCGGCGGCGTCATCCTGGCCGCCATCATGCTGATGACGGCGGCGAGCGCGCTCTCCAGCCTGTTCTTCAACAAGCCGTTCGAAGGCGACTACGAGGTGACGCAGCACTTCGTCGCCATCGCGGTCTTCACCTTCCTGCCCTACTGCCAGCTGACCGGCGCCAACGTCACCGTCGACATCTTCACCGAAGGCGCCAGCGAGCGCACCAAGGCGGCGATGCTCGCCTTCTCCTCGCTCTTCGCCATCATCTTCGCCGCCGTGATGCTGCGCCAGATGTCGCAGGGCCTCGCCTCCTACGTGGAATATCCCGAGACCACGGCGACGCTGCACATTCCCCTGTGGACGGCCTTTCCGCCGGCGCTCCTGTCGTTGGCGTTGCTGCTGATCGCCGCCGTCATCACGCTGATCCAGGGCGTGCGCGGCTTCCTCCATCCGGCAACGGCAAACTAGCCGGCGACGGGGGCGGACGATGGAGGCCAGCTTTCTCATCGGTCTTGCCGGCCTGATCGCGCTTCTGGCGCTGGTCGTCGTGCGCGTGCCGATCGCCTACACCATGATCCTGGTCGGCAGCATCGGTGCGGCCATCGAGTCCGGGCCGGATGTCGTCCTCTACCAGCTCAAGGACCTCGCCTACTCGCAATTCTCCAATTACGACCTGTCGGTGCTGCCCATGTTCATCCTGATGGGCAGCCTGGCGGCGCGCGTCGGCCTCAGCCGCGACCTCTTCCGCGGCGCCGATGCCTGGCTCGGCCGTTTCCGTGGCGGCGTGGCCATGGCGGCGATTGCCGCCTGCGGCGGCTTCGGCGCCGTGTGCGGCTCGTCGACGGCCACCGCCTCGACCATGGGCATCGTCGCCCTGCCCGAACTCAGGCGCTACAAATACGCGCCGTCGCTGGCCACTGGCACGATCGCCGCCGGCGGCACGCTCGGCATCCTCATCCCGCCCTCGGTCGTCCTCATCGTCTACGCCATCATCGTCGAGACCAACATCGTCACGCTGTTCGAGGCGGCGCTGATCCCCGGCCTGCTGGCCGTGGGGATGTTCCTGATCACGGTGGCGATCTATGTCCGCCTGTTTCCCAACGCCGGCCCGCAAGGCGAGGCGGTGTCGCGCGACGAGTTCATCTCGGCCACGCTCGGCATGGTGCCGATCCTCCTGATCTTCGTGGTGGTCATCGGCGGCATCTATGGCGGGCTCTACAATCCGACGCCGGCCGGCGCCATCGGCGTGTTCCTGGTCGCCGTCTACGGCGTCGCCCGGCGGCGCCTGACCCGCCGCACGACGGTGGAGGCGCTGCTCGAGACGGCGCGCACCACCGGCATGATCTATCTGATCCTGCTCGGCGCGGCGCTGCTTTCCATCTTCATGGCGCGCGCCGGGGTGCCCCAGGCGGCAGCCGAGCTGTTGCAGAACAGCGGTCTGCCGCCGCTCATGATCATGGTGGCCATCATCCTGATCTTCATCGTCCTCGGCATGCTGATGGACAGCCTGTCGATGATCATCCTGGCCATTCCCTTCTTCTGGCCGATGGTCTCCGGCCTCGATTTTGGCCTGCAGCCGGACGATCTGAAGATCTGGTTCGGCATCATCGCGCTGGTCGTGGTCGAACTTGGCCTGATCACGCCGCCGGTGGGCCTTAACGTGTTCATCATCAATTCGCTGGCGCCGGACGTGCCCATGCGCGAGACCTTCAAAGGCGTCATCCCCTTCTTTCTGTCGGAGATCGTCCGCGTCGCCCTGCTCGTCGCCTTTCCGGCGATCTCGCTGACCTTGCCGCATCTGCTCAGGTAGCGGGCAGGGAGGAGCGAACAACAAGGCGTGCGGCGGCGAAGCGCGCACCGCCAACCGGGGACGCGTGCCCTCCCCTGGATCGCTACTCCCTGTTCTCTGCGCTCGGCTTCGCCATCCGCCACTCCCCGTTCGCTCCTCTCTATTCGCTCTTCACCACGCCGCTTCTCGTTGACACCCGCGGTCCATTCGCAGAAAATGGTCGAATAACGAACAGAAGTTCGCTTTTCGAACATCCGTTCCGCTGGTTCCTGCTTCATTTGGTTTGGAGCCAAACAGAAAAGCTCGCCGGGAGACCATCCCGTCAGGCACATTTCGAGCACGCTGCGGCCGTCCGGGAGGAACCTGACGCTTGCGCCGACAGCGGCCAAAGGGAGGGAAACGCCATGCAGAGACTCGCAGGGACGATTGCGGCTGGCCTCTTCGCCGGTCTGCTCATCGCCAGCGGCGCGCAGGCCCAGGACAAGATCAAGATCGGCTATGCCGTCTCGATGTCCGGCCCCAACGCGGCCGGCGCCGCCATCACCACCATTCCCAATTACAAGCTGTGGTTCCACGACATCGACGCCGCCGGCGGCATCAAGCTCGGCGACAAGCGCGTGCCCATCGAGGTCGTCGCCTATGACGACCAGTCCAGCAACGAAGAGCTGATCAAGGCGATCGAGCGCCTGGTCAACCAGGACAAGGTCGACATCCTGCTGGCGCCGTGGGGCACCGGCATGAACCTCGCCGTCGGCCCGACCTTCGCCAAATACGGCTATCCGCACATCTGCGCGACCTGCGCCACCGACCACGCCTATGAACTGACCAAGCGCTGGCCGAATTCGTTCTGGATGCTCGGCACCTCCACCATGGGCGCCAACTCGCTGGTCGAGGTTCTCGACAAGCTGCACAAGGCCGGCAAGATCAACGACAAGGTCGCCATGGTCAGCGTCGCCGACGCCTTCGGCATCGAGCTCGCCAATGCCTCGCGCCCAGTGCTCGCCAAGGCCGGATTCCAGCTGGTGATGGACGAGAGCTACCCGATCACCACGCAGGACTTCTCGCAGCTCATCAACCAGGCCAAGGGCTCGGGCGCCGACACCTTCGTCGCCTTCTCCTATCCGCCGGACACCTTCGGCCTGTCGGGCACGGCCGTGGCGCTGCAATACAATCCGCCGGCCTTCTACACTGCCGTCGGCACCGCCTTCCCGGTCTATCGCGACCAGATCATGAAGGGCAATGAAGAGGGCGTGCTCGGCATCGGCGGCGTCAATCCCGACGATCCGAAGTACCAGGAATACGCCAAGCGCCACATGGAAGTGACCGGACAGGAGCCCGATCGCTGGGCGAGCCCGGTGACCTATGCCAGCCTGCAGATGCTGCAGCAGGCGATCGAGCGGGTCGGCAAGATCGACCGCCCGGCGATCATCAAGGAGCTGCAGACGGGGACCTTCGACACCGTGGCCGGAACCATCAAGCTCGACCACAACGTCAACACCCATGTCTGGTGGGCCGGTCAGTGGCAGAACGGCGAGTTCTACGGCCTGGCGCCGGCCTCGATGAACCCGACGCACGAGCCGATCGCACCCAAGCCGGCCTGGAAGACGGCACAGTAGCGGCCTGACGGGCGGGGACGCGGCATGATCGCCGTAGACATCATCGTCTCCGGATTCATTCTCGGAGGCATGTACGCGATGGTCGCACTGGGGCTCACGCTCCAGTACGGCGTCGCGCGCATCATGAACCTCGCCTACGGAGAATTCCTCACCGCCGGTGCCTTCGGTGCCTGGTGGCTCTATGCCGCCCATGCGGTGAGCCCGCTCGTCGGGCTCATCGTCATCGTGCCGGTTGCCTTCGTGGCGAACTGGCTGATCTACGAGCTGCTCCTGATGCCGCTGGTCCGCCGGGCCAAGCACCGCGAACAGCTCGAGGCCGATTCGATCCTGTTCACCTTCGGCCTGCTCTTCGTGCTCCAGGGCATCGGGCTGGCCGTCTTCGGCAACCAGCTCTACAGCTACGCCTACCTCTCCATCCCCGCCGACATCTTCGGCCTGACGGTGCCGGCCAACCGGCTGGTCGCCGCCGCCTTCGCGCTGGTCATCGGCATCGGCCTCTACGTCTTCCTGACCCACACCCGCTTCGGCAGCGCGGTGCGGGCAGTCGCCGTCGATCCGCGCTCGGCGCGGCTGGTGGCCATCGACGTTACCCGCGTCTCGGGACTCGCCTTCGCCGCCGGCGGGGCGCTGTGCGCGGCCGGCGGAGCGCTGGTCTCGATGTTCCTCACCTTCTCCGTTTCCGGCGGCGTCATCTTCACCATGAAGGCGCTGGTCGTGGTCATCCTCGGCGGCGCCGGCAATCTGCTCGGGACGCTGCTTGCCGGCCTGATCCTCGGACTTGCCGAGATCGCCGTGGCGCGGCTGGTCGATCCCGGTCTGACGCTGGCCGCCAATTTCGCCATCTTCCTGGCCGTGCTGCTTATCCGGCCGACAGGGCTGTTCGGACATTCGGCGTGAGCGCGCAGCGTCTCTGGCAGGTACCCTCGCTCGTCGTTCTGGTCGCCCTGCTGGCCGCCTTCCCGCTCGTCGGCAACGGCTACTACATCTCCTTCGGCATCAACCTCATGCAGTTCGTGGTGCTGGCGACGGCGTGGACGCTGTTCTCCGGCCCGACGCGCTACATCTCGCTGGCCACCGCCGCCTTCTTCGGCATCGGCGCCTACACCATGGCGGTGCTCGCTGACGCCTTGCCGCTCTATGCCGTCATCGTCGTCGCTGCCCTGGTTGGCGTCGCCGTGGCGCTTATCGTCGGCCTGGCAACGTTGCGCCTGCGCGGCATCTTCTTCGTCATCTTCACCTTCGGACTGGCGGAGCTCATCCGCCAGGTTGTCGCCTGGTACGAGATCAAGGTCTCGCACACGGTCGGCCGCTACATCTTCCTCGACATCGGCCAGGAGCAGATCTTCTGGGAACTGCTGGCGCTGACCGTGCTGGTCTTCCTCGTCGGCTGGCTCATCGGCCGCTCGCGCCTGGGACTGGCCTTGAACGTCATCGGTAATGACGAGACGGTCGCCCGCCACGTCGCCATCAACACCACCGCCGCCAAGCTGGTGCTGTTCGCCGTCAGCGCCGCCTTCATGAGCGTCACCGGCGCGATCATGGCGCCGCGCTACACCTATATCGACCCGGCGCTCGCCTTCAATCCGATGCTCTCCTTCCAGGTGGTCATCATGGCCCTGCTCGGCGGCACCGGGCGCCTCTACGGCCCGCTCTTCGGGGTGGTGCCGCTGGCCGTCCTCCTGGAGACGATCGCGGTCAACTTCCCCAACCACTTCAACATCGTCCTCGGTATCGTCTTCATCGTCATCGTCTATTTCCTGCCCAATGGCGTCATCGGCCTGGCCGACCGTTGGCGGGGGGGAGGCCTGCGGGCGCTGGTGCCCATCCGTAGCGCCATGCGCCCGCAGGCCTTGGGCAAGGGGGCGCTGCTCGAAATCGAGCAGCTGACCAAGACCTTCGGCGGCCTCATCGCCGTCAGCAACCTCACCATGAGCGTCGAGGAGGGCGAGATCGTCGGCCTCATCGGGCCGAACGGCTCGGGCAAGACGACGGCGCTCAACCTGATCTCCGGTGCGCTCAAGCCCGACGCCGGCGAGATCCGTCTCAACGGCCACAACATCGCCAAGCTGCCGGCCAACCAGATCGCCCGTCTCGGCATCGCCCGCACCTTCCAGCTCGTGCGCGTGCTGGAATCGCTCTCCTGCCGCGACAACGTCGTCGCAGGCCTCGCCTTCCGCCACAATCCGCTGTGGGGGCAGGTCGCGAAGAAGCGCGCCGAGGCGCTGCTCGAGCGCGTCGGCCTGGCAAACCGGGTCGATGTCCCCGCCGGGCAACTGACCTATATCGACCAGAAGCGGCTGGAGCTTGCCCGCGCGCTGGCGCTCGACCCGCAGATCCTGCTGCTCGATGAGTGGCTGGCGGGCTTGAACCTGCGCGAGCTCAAGATCGGCGTGGAACTCATCCGCTCGTTGCGCGCGGAAGGCCTCACCGTCATTCTGGTGGAGCACGTCATGGACGCGATCCGTTCGCTCTGCGACCGCTGCGTGGTGATGAATGCCGGCCAGAAGATCGCCGACGGCACGCCGGAGACCGTGCTCTCCGACCGCGAGGTGATCGCCGCCTATATCGGAGATGCCGTTGCTTAGTGTCTCCAACGCCGCCGCCGCCTATGGCAAGCACACCGCGCTTGCCGACGTCGAAATCGAGATCGACGGCGGCGAGATCGTGGTCATCCTCGGCGCCAACGGCGCGGGAAAAAGCACGCTGCTGCGCGTCATCGCCGGCCTCGTGCCGCTCTTGCCCGGCGGTTCGGTGACGCTGGGCAGCCGCGAGCTTGCCGTGCTGCCGCCGCACGAGATCGTCGAGGCGGGTGTCGCTCTGGTGCCGGAGGGGCGCGGCATCTTCGCCGACCTCACCGTGCGCGAGAACCTGCAGCTGGGTGCCTATGCCCGCCGCGCCCGCCACAGCGCCAAGCGCAACCTGGAGCGCGTGATCGAGCTTTTCCCGCGTCTGCGCGAGCGCTTTGCCCAGCCGGCGCGCACCATGAGCGGCGGCGAGCAGCAGATGGTTGCGATCGGCCGCGCCATGATGTCGGCACCGGAGTTTCTGTTGCTCGACGAGCCCTCGCTCGGCCTGTCGCCGCTTCTGGCGCACGAGTTGTTCGAATCCCTTCTGGCCGTGCGCAAGACCGGCGTCGGCATCCTGCTGGTCGAGCAGAACGCCAAGCAGAGCCTGCGCATTGCCGATCGCGGCTATCTGATCGAGACCGGCCGCATCGTCGGCCACGGCATTGCCAGCGACCTTTCCGCCGACCCGGCCGTGCGCGAGGCCTATCTCGGCGTCGGCGGCATTCACGAGCCGATCCTGATTGAAGACACGGACCATCGCCTGTCGCCGCCGAACGCCAAGGACGCCGAGCAGGACGCAGAAATCGAGGCGACGACCACGCCAGCGCCCGCAAGGGTAACGATGTCGGCTCCCGTGGCGGCCCTGCCGCCGTCGAGGCCCGCAAGATTGGAGGGGAATCCCATGTTTCAGACCAGACTGATCATCGCCGACCGCGAAGTCGCCGCCGGCGGCGACCGCACCTTCGACCGGATCGATCCGGTCACCGGCGACATCGCCACCCGCGCCGCTGCAGCCACCGTCAGCGACGCCACCCACGCCGCCGACGCTGCCGCCGCCGCCTTTCCGGCATGGTCGGCGATGCTGCCCGGCGAGCGCCGGGCCGTCCTGATGAAGGCCGCCGACATATTGATGTCGAAGGCCGACGATTTCGCCGCCGCCGTGGTCGCCGAGACCGGCAGCCCGGCGCACTGGTCGCATTTCAACGTCGCGCTCGCCTCCGACATGATCCGCGAGGCGGCCGCGATGACCACCCAGATCACCGGCGAGGTCATCCCCTCCAACCGGCCGGGGTCGATGGCCTTTGCCATCCGCCAGCCGGTCGGCGTCTGCCTGGCGATCGCGCCGTGGAACGCACCGATCATCCTTGGCGTGCGCTCGGTGGCGATGCCGCTCGCCTGCGGCAACACGGTGGTGTTCAAATCGTCCGAGCGCTGCCCACGCACCCACGCGCTGATCGTCGAAGCCTTCCGCGAGGCGGGTCTGCCCAAGGGCACCATCAACCTGGTGTCGAACGCACCGGCCGACGCCGGCCAGGTGGTCGAGGCGCTCATCGCCCATCCTCAGGTGCGCCGCGTCAACTTCACCGGCGCCACCCGCATCGGCCGCATCATCGCCGAGACCGCCGGGCGCTATCTCAAGCCGGTGCTGCTCGAGCTCGGCGGCAAGGCGCCGCTCGTCATCCTCGACGACGCCGATATCGATGAGGCGGTCAATGCCGCCGCCTTCGGCGCCTTCGCCAATGCCGGCCAGATCTGCATGTCGACGGAGAAGATCGTCGTCGACAACCGCGTCGCCGACGCCTTCCTCGCCAAGTTCGCCGCCAAGGCGAGCGCGCTGCCGGCCGGCGATCCGCGCGGCCACGTGGTGCTGGGTTCCTGCATTACGGCGGAAGCGGCTGCCCGCGTCGGCGATCTCATCCGGGACGCCGTCGCCAAGGGCGCGAAGGTGCTCTCCGGCGGCCCCAGCGACACGGCGATCATGCAGGCGACGGTGGTCGACGGGGTCACGCCGGCCATGCGCCTTTATGAGGAGGAGTCCTTCGGCCCGGTGGTCAGCGTCATCCGCGTCAACGGCGACGAGGAGGCGATCAAGGTCGCCAACGACACCGAATATGGCCTCTCCGCCGCGGTCTATTCCAAGGATATCGCCCGCGCGCTCAAGGTCGCCAAGCGCATCGAATCGGGCATCTGCCACATCAACGGCCCGACCGTGCACGACGAGGCGCAGATGCCCTTCGGCGGCACCAAGGCGAGCGGCTACGGCCGCTTCGGCGGCAAGGCGGCCATCGACGAATTCACCGAGCTGCGCTGGATCACCATCCAGACCGAGCCGATGCACTATCCGTTCTGATGGCAATGCGCACTCAGGTCGGCATCATTGGAGCGGGCCCGGCGGGCCTGCTCCTTTCCCATCTCCTGGCGCAAGCCGGGATCGAGTTGATCGTGCTAGAGAACCGCAGCCGCGACTATGTCGAGAACCGCGTGCGCGCCGGCGTGCTCGAACAGGGCAGCGTCGACATGCTCAATGAAGCGGGGCTCGGCGAGCGGATGCGGGCGGAAGGGCAGATCCACGCCGGCGTCGAGATCCGCTTTCAGGGCCGCGGCCATCGCATCGACTTCCCCTCGCTCACCGGCGGCAAGCAGATCACGGTCTACGGCCAGCAGGAGGCGGTGAAGGACATCATCGCCGCGCGTCTGGCTGCTGGCGGGATCATCCACTTCGAGGTGAGCGACGTCGCCATCCACGACCTGGAGGGCGGCAGCCCGCGCATCACCTTCACCCGTGACGGCAAGGCCGAGGAGATCCACAGCGACTTCATCGCCGGCTGCGACGGCTTCCACGGTATCTGCCGCCCGTCGGTACCCGACGGGGTGCTGTCCTTCTTCGACCGGGTCTATCCCTTTGCCTGGCTCGGCATATTGGCGGAATCGGAACCGGCCTCGCCGGAGCTGATCTACACCCACACCGACGAAGGCTTCGCGCTGCTCTCAACGCGTTCGCCGACCCTGCAGCGCTACTACCTGCAGGTGGCGCCCGACGAGGACATCGAGGACTGGTCGGACGCGCGCATCTGGGAGACGCTGCAGACGCGCACGGCGCTTGCCGACGGCGGCTTCCGCATCGCCGAGGGGCCGATCCTGCAGAAGGGCATCACGCCCATGCGCTCGTTCGTCACCGAGCCGATGCAGCATGGCCGGCTGTATCTTGCCGGCGATTCCGCTCACATCGTCCCGCCGACCGGCGCCAAGGGCATGAATCTCGCCGTCGCCGACGTGCGCTATCTGTATGAGGCGTTGACCGCCTTCTATGCGACAGGCGACGAGCACCTGCTTGCCGCCTATTCGGCGCGCTGCCTGCGCCGGGTGTGGAAGGCGCAGCGCTTCTCCTGGTGGATGACGACGCTGCTCCATGTCGACCCGCAGGCGCTCGCGTTCGACCGCCGACGGCAGGTGGCCGAGCTCGACTATGTGACCAGCTCGGAGGCCGCCATGGCCTCGCTCGCCGAGAACTATGTCGGCCTGCCGTTCGACCCGCCCTAGCCCGGACGAAGTGCACGGTCCTGGACAGGCTTGCTGCGCGCAAGGAAAAGTGAGCGTCTGCCCGCTTCGACCGCTTGCTGGCCGCCGCACCGGCGCCATAATCGGCCGGGACAAGGATGCGGGGGCCTGAGGAGGGTTAGCTCTCCGTTAACGCCTTTGGCCGAGCCTCGCGGAAGCCATGCCGATGCGCGCCGTCACGCTTGCCCTGATTGTTGCCGCTGCCGCCGTCTCGGCCACGGCTGCCGGTGCGGCCCCGCTGTCCGCCAGCACGCCGGCCAAGGTGCTGTTTTCCAAGGCGGAAGTGCCGGCGCCCGGCCAGCCGCGGCCGATCGGTTCCTACGCCAACGGCTGCATGGCCGGCGGCGAGGCGCTGCCCATCGACGGACCGCACTGGCAGGTGATGCGCCTGTCGCGCAACCGCAACTGGGGCCAGCCGGAGCTCGTCCAGTTCATCGAGAAATTCTCGGCCGATGTCGCCAAACAGGGCTGGCCCGGCCTGCTGATCGGCGACATGTCGCAGCCGCGCGGCGGGCCGATGATCACCGGCCACGCCAGTCACCAGATCGGGCTCGACGTCGACATCTGGCTGACGCAGATGCCCGACCACGCGATGACCCGACAGGAGCGCGAGACGAAGGCGGCTCAATCGCTCCTGGTCAGGGGCAAGCGGCTGGTGCTCGACACGCGCAAATGGTCGGACGTCGACTTGCGGCTCTACAAGCAGGCGGCATCCTATCCCGAGGTGGTGCGCATCTTCGCCAGCCCAGCGATCAAGCAACAGCTCTGCGAGACCGCCGGCACGGATCGCGCCTGGCTCAGGAAGATCCGCCCGTGGTACGGCCACGACGACCACATGCACATCCGCCTCGCTTGCCCGCCGGGCATATCCGGCTGCGTCGACCAGGCACCGCCGCCGGAAGGCGACGGCTGCGGCAGAGAGCTGGCCTCGTGGTTCAAGCCGCCACCGCCGCCGCCCAAACATCCGCCCAAGCCGAAGCCGCCGCCGCCGGAAAAGACGCTGGCCAATCTGCCGGCGGCCTGCACCCAGGTTTTGACCGAGGGGCCGGGCGGTGTGGCGCTGACGGCCGGCATTCCTGTCCCGGCAGAGCGGCCGGCGATGGCCAACTGAGCGATTTCTACCCGGCAGGACTTCCGTCAGCTGAGCTGCAAGCCACGGACGAAGGTATTCGGCGATTCGTCATAGATCGTCTCGCCGAGCTCGAAGGTTTCCGCCTCGAGTTCGCGCCGCCGGTCGGCGATCAGCGCCAGTTGCGCCATCAGCGAGATGTCGCCGGTCGGTGACAAGGCGAGCCGCTCGGCGAGCACTGCATGGTCGTGGTCGAGACCGAGCAGGTCGCTCAGCCGCTGCAGCGCCGGCGTCAGCTTCTGGGCCTTGCGGCTGACACGCTCCTCGGCCAGCGACAGCAGGTGCCAGAGATCCTTCACGCTCTTGCGCCAGTCGTGCAGCTCGGGCGTCGCCAGGCTCTGGCGCGCCCGGCGCATTCCCCGGCGCCCACGGCGATAGATGCGCTCCAGGCCGCGGACGAGCAGTGCGCGGGCGTCGCCGGTATTGTCGGCGAGCGCCGCCACCTCGGCGGCAAGCTTGGCCAGCAGCCGGTCGACCTCGGCCGGCGCGGCTTTCTCCTCATGGGCGCGGGCGGCCTCCTGCTCGAGCGTCGCCACGATGCGGTCGAAACCGAGCTCAGCGGCACGCGGCGTTGCGGAGGCAAGTTCGCGCGCGCTGGCCACGGCGACATCGGCGTCGCGGGCGCCGGCAAGCATGCGCGCGATCGTCGTCAGCGACCGGCGCGCCGCCTGGGCGCCATCGCTCGGGGCCGCCTCGAGCACGCGCAGAAGCGTGCGGGCGCGCTTCAGGTGCTGACGAACGCCGTGGATGCGCGCCTCGCGCGCCCTGCCCCCGGACAGCGCGCGCCGTGCCGCGGCAAGATCGTCGCCGGCCAGACGCTTGAGCGCGGCCGCGATGTCCTCGTCCTTTGCGATGTGATGCGGCACGTGGAGCCCTTCCGCCGGCGGCGCATTATGCACAGGCGCATCCATGGGTCGAGCCGCAGGCGGGGGGTCAATGTGCCGCGTGTCAGAGGCCCGTGGGGCAGGCCACGCCGGTGCCGCCAAGGCCGCAATATCCGTTGGGATTCTTGGCGAGATATTGCTGGTGGTAGTCTTCGGCAAAATAGAACTCCGGCCGCTCGGCGATCTCGGTGGTCACCGGTCTATAGCCCTTGGCCTTGAGGGCCTTGCCATAGGTCAATTTGACCGCTTCGGCGGCGCGCCGCTGGTCCTCATCGGCAACATAGATGGCCGAGCGGTACTGCGTGCCGATGTCGTTGCCCTGGCGCATGCCCTGGGTCGGGTCGTGGGCCTCGAAGAAGGCCTTGACCAGCGCCTCATAGCTCACCGCGGCCGGGTCGAAGACCACCTGAACGACTTCCGCATGGCCGGTGCGGCCGGTGCAGACCTCCTGATAGGTCGGGTTGGGGGTCGTGCCGCCGGCATAGCCCACCGCCGTGACCCATACGCCCGGGATCTTCCAGAAGACGCGCTCCGCCCCCCAGAAGCAGCCGAGGCCGAAGAGCGCCATCTGGCTACCCGCAGGATAGGGCCCCTTGAGCGGCCGGTGATTGACAAAATGCTCATCCGCGGTCGGAAGCGGCTGATCGCGGCCAGGCAGCGCCTCCGCCGCCTGCGGCATGGAGGTCTTGTTGTGACCCAACAGGTCGAGAATGTTCATGGCTCTTCCTCCTTTGCCGGCGCTTCTGGCCGGTGCTGGTGGCTCGTCGCCCGTTCCGGTTAGCCGTAGACGGCTTTCCGCCGCCGCTGCCGGCCGAGAAAGGTGAACAGAAAGCCCAGAACTCCCAGGATCACCCAGGTCGGCAGCAACAGGAGCCACTGGATCACCGGATCCCAAAGCCAGTGGCCGACATAGGCCTCGATGGTGCGCTGAACGAACTGCTGCACCGACATCAGCGACGTCGGACTGATGCTGGCCCATGCGAGGCCGAGGGGCGTGACGGTCAGACTCGATGCGGCAATGCTCTTGGTGGCATCGACCACCAGCGCCACAAGGGCGCCGGCAATCAGCCACAGGCCGACGAAACGCGAGAAGAAACCGATCATGCCGCCGGCCGCCTTGAGAGGAACGGCGCCTTGTTCAGAACGACGCCGGATAGTTAGGGACGCGAAGTGAGCCCTGCAACCGTTAGCGGGGTCAACTCCCGGCGACAAGGGCGTGATCGCGGCAAAGGCGGCAAACCTCGCCCGGAACGGCCATTGCAGCGTCCGGCCATGGCCGCCTTGCGCTCGCCCGACGGCCTTCACCGAGATGCCTTGCACGGCGGCTCGTCGCGACTATAGTGCGCGCCCAAGCTGACAGGCGCCCTTGTCCGGCGCCCTCCCGGAGGGGTGGCCGAGTGGCTGAAGGCGCACGCTTGGAAAGCGTGTTTACGGGCAACCGTAACGGGGGTTCGAATCCCCCTCCCTCCGCCACCACACTGTTCGGCTCAGTTCGGTCTAGACCGGAATTCATCAATAATCACCGATAGTTGAATGAGGTTAACCGTCCGGAGCAATTCGGTCGAATTCGGCTCGACCCGGCGCCAATTCGGGGGTTAAATCAGGGGTCGAGGGCCGATGGGCGTTTAGGGGTCGGGTTTTTCGAACCCGATGATTCGCTCGGCGGTCGACAACCGGTCGAGGGCTTGCGTTATGGGAAAGCTGACCGCGCGGATGGTCGCCTCGTTGAGCGAGAAGGGCCGCTATCACGACGGCGACAATTTGGTGCTTCAGGTGGGGCCGAACGGCAATAAGTCGTGGCTCTTTGCCTACATGCTCAACGGCCGTTCCCGCGCGATGGGGCTGGGGTCGGCCAAGCTCCTGACGCTTCAGGAAGCGCGCGACAAGGCATTCGCCCTGCGCCGCCGGCTCAAGCTCGAAGGCATTGACCCAATCGACGAGCGCAAGGCCGCGCGAGCCCGACCAATCGTGCCCACCTTCGCCGTGTTCGCCGACGAGTGGATCACCGCCCAAGAGCCGGGGTGGCGCAACGACAAGCACAAGGCGCAGTGGCGCTCGTCACTGGCGACCTACGCGTACCCGGTCATCGGCGATTTGCCGGTGGACGTGATCACGACCGACCACGTCATGAAGATCGTGGAACCAATCTGGGCGACCAAGTCTGAAACCGCTGACCGGGTGAGGACGCGCATCGCGCAAATCCTCGACGCCGCCAAGGCGCGCCAGTTCCGCTCGGGCGACAATCCGGCGCAATGGCGCGGTGCGCTCAAGCACCTCTTGCCGGCGCAATCGAAGGTCAAGCGGGTCAAGCATCACGGCTCCCTGCCGTTCACCGAAATTCCGACGCTGATGGGAGAGCTGCGCGAACGCAACAGCATCTCGGCCAAGGCGCTCCAATTCGTCATCCTGACGTCGGCGCGCACTGCCGAGGTCACCGAGGCGACATGGGATGAATTCGATCTTGAGGCGGCGACCTGGCTCATTCCGGAGGGTAGGACCAAGCAGGGCCGCGAGCATCGGGTGCCGCTCTCGGATCGCGCTGTCGAAATCCTCCGCTCTCTCCCCCGCGAAGCCGACAACCCGCATGCCTTCGTCGGCAGCCGCTACAAGCACGGGCTGTCCAACATGGCGATGCTGGAGCTTCTGCGCGGGATGCGAGGGCGCGGCGTCACGGTCCACGGCACCGCCCGCTCCGGCTTCAGGACTTGGGCGACCGAGGCCGGCCATCCGCGTGAACTCGCGGAAGCGGCGTTAGGTCATGTCATCGGCGACGCGACCGAGCGATCATATGCGCGTGGCGACTTGTTCCAGCGACGGCGGGTGCTGATGGACGCGTGGACTGACTTCCTGTCGCGAACGACCGGCGGCAGCGTTGTGCCGATGCCGCGGAAGAGGGGCGAAAAGTCATGACCATCAAGAAAAAACCGACGCGGCGACCGCGTCGCCCGGGTGTGCGGTCTGCGGCGCGGAAAGTGGTGACCATCAAGAAGAAACCGACACGACGCCGTCGTGTCGATGAATTGGAAGAGAAGCAGACGCAGCCGCGCCCTCCCAAGAACCGTCTGCCGCTGACACCTGACGAACAGGTACGTCGCGCGCTCAGCATCATCAATCCTCGCCCTGAGCTACGTCAGGTGGTGAAGGAAGAGATCGAGGATGTGCTGACGCATTTCGGCGACGACTGGTACGGCCTGCCCGTAGGCGAAAGGAACAAACGTGTTAACCGCTTTCGAGGATCGTTGCGGCGCGTCCAAATTGCCATTCGGAAGATGCAAGGCGCATTTCCAGACGCCGATGTCGCCGCCATCGAAGACATCACTCAACGCCTTCTCCTTGCTACCGATGATCTGCTGACGCCCGGCCGACCGAAAAGGAATTCAAACAAGCAGCAATGGGCGGCCGAGGAAGCGCTCCGACTGCTGTTGTGGACGCCGCGTCTACAATGGCCGATCCGGGCTGTTGAGGGATCAAACCCTTTGCTCAAGCTCGCGGCTGTCATTTACGGATATGCCGATGCAGATTTACGGCGGTATTGCTGGAAAGCAATCAATCGGCATCGACGCGGATCACCGACCCTGGCTCTTTCGCCGAACGCTGATCATGCGTCTCCCGTTGATCCTCTGTGGGAAGCCGTGATCGAACGGCTGCGTCCCAAGGCGAAGGCCGCGAAGAAACCGGGATCAAAATAGTTCCGCTTATCTCGCGAACATTGGCGTCCTATTCGCTCCGAACCGGCCACATTCGGGCCGATCTGGATGGAGCGAACCGCCAATGAGCAAGGCTCAGGTTAGCCAGCAGAGGCGAGAGGCACATCGGCAGTCCGTCGAGAAGTCGCAGCGCCGCAAGGGTGAGCGCAAGGAGCGTCGCATCGCGACCGGAGGGCGCATCTTTCCTGACATTTACTATCCATTGGCTGAGGCGCGGGCGTTTCTCGGGCTCGGGGCCACCCAGACCTGGGAGCACATCAACGCCGGCCACCTGCCCAAGCCGGTCGCGCCCTGTGAGGGGAGCAGCGCGCGTGGGTACTACGGCCGCACCCTTTTGAAAATTCAGGCACAGGCCGAGGAACGGGTCTGAAGACAAACAGCTGTGCCCCGGCGAGCGGCCTCACGCCGTCCTCGAACTCGCCGGGCCTTCGAATGCAGTCCACCCCCGGAAGCTTGGCAACGACCGGAGGTGGAGCGCGGAGATGAGATTTTTGACGACTGCTGCGGCGACGGGCGTCGCGCGTCCTTCCTAGACGCCATCGTCGCGAAAAAGAAAAGGGCGCCACCGTTGGTGCGGGCGAAATGCGAGGACGGCGAAATGCCTCCACATCGAAAACGCGAGCCGACGCCGCCGCGTGGCGCGCCCGGCACCATTTGGGTGTCGTGGTGGGATGTGACGGCCGCGACCGCCGCGCGCCCGACGCAGGCGCTTGTGCGCCCGGCCGATCCGCGCCCGCTGATCGTCGCGCCGGGCGGCGAATATCTCTTGCACGTCTGGGAAGATGGTCTGGAGCAGGATGTCGGCCCTCAAGTTCCGCGGCACTGGCGGTCAACGATGTGGACGCGCGGCGTCCGTCAAACCGAACCTGTGACCTGGTACTGGATCGGCGGCGCGCTGACAGTGTTGGTCGCGCTGGTCTCCGACACCACCGTTGTCGAGCGCACTACCACTGTTAACGCCGAAAGCTATCGCGGCGCCGAACTCGTCATCTCGCCGGTGCCGCCGCGCGGTCGCAATTGGACGATGTTCGACGCGACCGATGAGAAGTCCACCATTTGGCAGCGCCGCCGGACATGGGAGGTGGTGTCATGACCGCCAAGAAACGCTCCGGCGAGCGCAGCCCGGCAGACGTGGCACTTGAATACGTCGGACGCGGCTGGACGCCGGTGGCGATCCCGCAGGGCTCCAAGGGACCACGCAACAAGGACTGGCCGCATCTCGAAATTAGCGAGGCGACCGTCAAGAAGCACTTTCCTGCCGGATCGAACATCGGCATTCAAATGGGCCGTTGCTCCGGCGGCTTGGCGGATGTTGATCTGGACTGCCCCGAGGCGATGCTGCTGGCGCCGTCGCTTCTGCCTGAGACCGGCGCGATCTTCGGCCGTCAGTCGAAGCCCCGGTCGCACTACCTGTACACCGGCACAGGCGACATCGAGCCCAAGGCTGCGATCCAGTTCAAGGACGCTCAAGGCGGGATGCTGGTCGAGTTTCGTATCGGCGGCGGCGAAAAGGCCGCTCAGACAATGGCACCCGGTTCCGTCCATCCTAGTGGCGAGGCGGTTCGTTGGGACAGCGATAGTGCCCCTGCCGAGATGCCCTATGCGCTGCTCAAGGCGGCGGTGATGAAGCTCGCGGTAGCGATCATGCTGCTGCGGGGGTATCCGAAGGAAGGTATCGGCGCCCGGCATGAAGCCGCGCTCCGGCTCGGCGGCTTCCTTGCCCGCGTCAGCTGGGACGCCGAAACCATCATGGACTTTGTCGAGACGCTTGCCGAGGCGGCGAAGGACGCGGAGGTCACCGACCGCCGCCGGGCCGCCGGTGATGCGGCGGAAGCTCATGCTCGCGGCGAGGCGAGCTTCGGGATGCCGGCGCTAGCCGAGTATTTCGGTGAGGACACCGTCAAGCAGATCGCCAAGTGGTTTCGTTATCGCGAGAAGGCAGCCCCCTCATATGGGCAACCCGGCGCGTCCACTGAGTACCAGAGGACCGCGACCGGCGTCCCGTTGATGAACTTGTTCAACGTCATGGTGACTTTGCGGAGCGACGACGCTGTGCGCGACAGCTTCGCTTTTGACGAAATGGAACGCGCCGTCATTGTTCAACGACCGCTGCCAGGGCAAGTGGCGATTGGAAGCTATCCGCGTCCGGCAATTGATGAAGACACGTCGGCGTTGCAGCACTGGCTGCAGGGCTATGGTCTCAGGAACGTCGGCCGCGATGTGGTTCATGAAGCGATCAACCTCCGAGCGGGTGAGCAATCGTTTCATCCGGTTCGCGATCGGCTCGACGGGCTGCGCTGGGACAGGAAGCGCCGGCTCTATGACTTCCTGCCGACGTACTTCGGCGCGGAGAACACCTTCTACACGCGCACTATCGGCCGGCTGTTTCTGATCCAGATGGTGGCGCGCATCTACGAGCCGGGCTGCAAGGCCGACTACATGCTCATCATCGAGGGCGATCAGGGCAAGCTGAAATCGTCTGCCTGCGAGGCGTTGGCTGGGCAATGGTTCTCTGACCAGCTGCCGGACCTGTCGCACAAGGACTCATCGCAACACCTGCGCGGCAAGTGGCTGATCGAGATCGCCGAACTGCACACCTTCAAGCGGACTGAGGTCAACTTGCTGAAGGGCTACCTCGCTCGCCGGGTTGAACGGTATCGCCCGTCCTACGGCCGACGTGAGGTCGTAGAGCCGCGCCAGACGGTGTTCATCGGCTCTTCTAATAGCGATCAGTATCTCGGCGACGTTACCGGTGGCCGCCGCTTCTGGCCCTTCAAAGCGCACAAGATCGACTTGGCGGCGATCCGACGCGACCGCGACCAGCTGTTTGCCGAGGCGGTGGAGCTTTACCTGGTTGGCGTGTGGTGGTGGCCGACACGCGACTTTGAACGTGACTATGCGCGGAAGGAGCAGGATGCCCGCTATGACGCCGACGCTTGGGAAGTGCCGATCCTCCAATACCTGAATTTGCAGGTGAAGGCGAAACGGCGTGCCGTGCTGGTCAACGAGGTCGCCAAGAACGCGCTCGGCTTTCATAGCGATGGCCAAATCGGCACGACCGATCACATCCGCATAAAGAAGGTCTTGCAGCGCCTCAAGTGGGTGCGGGATCAGAAGAAGGATCGGCGCGGGCTTTTCCCCTATCGGCCAGGGCCAGGATGGACCGACCCACCGGACGATGACGCGGACGAAACCGGCGCCGCTGGGGGTAAGGCTACCCAGCCGAGACTGAAGTTGGTGGGATCGGACGATGCCGCGATGTGACCGGGGTGATCGAAGACGACGGAGGACGACGGAGGAAAAGACGGACGACTTTTCAGTAGTCCTCCGTCGCTCGAAACCCAGAGACGGCCTGTGGTTTCGGTCTGAACGACGGAGGCGACGGAGGACTTTTTCTTTAGGAGGGGTCGGAGAATGGGAAGTAGGCGGGGGTACAGAAGGCTCTAGGGGCTCTAGGCGCCTTCTATAGGCAGACCGTCCGTCGTCCTCCGTCGCCTCCCCCAAAGGCCAGCGTTTCCTGCGTTTTGGGCGACGGAGGACTTTTGGTCCGTTGTTCGTCGCGCGGCGGATCAGGGGATCAGAAGATGGCAGATCGAGCGAATTTCGACATTAGCATCGCCTTCCTCCATTGGGCCGTCGAAGCGGCGCGCGGCGCGACCGATCCAGCCATCGTCGCCGGCCGCGACCGCACCGCCGACTGGCTGGCGGGGAAGCTCAGCCCAGGTTCTTTCCGGCCATCAAACGGAAGCGGGCGGGCGGTGCCCAATGGCCCGCCAGCGTTAGGCGGGGAAATCCAACCCCTCGCTCACACCCCGGAACCTGCGCCGAACGGCCGGAAACGGCCCGCCCGCGCCCGTCACGGCCTTCGCCGGCCTTCGGGGCTGGGGCAGGGTTCCGTGGAGCCGGTGCCCGGCCTCTTTGGAGCAGGCCGATGAAGCGCCCGGTCTCGCCTCCCGGCCACATGACACAGGCCGCCTATAGCAGGCATCGCGGCTGCGATCCGCGTGAAATCCGGCGAGCGCTCAAGTCCGGTCGTATCGCCCTTGAAGCCGACGGTTATATCGATCCGGCGAAGGCCGATGCCGCTTGGGCGGCCAACACAAACCCGGCGAGCGGCAAGCGCCCCGGCATGAAACCCGGCGAGACGACGCTCAGCAGCAAGCGCGGCGGTGCCCCCAGCACCTTCACCGACGCCCGCACGCGAAGCGAATTGGCGAAGGCAGCGATGGCGGAACTGCGGGTGAAAGAGAAGCAGGGCGAGTTGCTATCCTCCCGGTTAGCCGCCGATGCCGCATTTGCGTTCGCTCGTCAGTTCCGGGACCGGCTTCAGGGGTGGCCATCGCGTGTCGCTGCCCTCATGTCTGCCGAGCTTGGCGTCAATGCGCACCTCTTGGAGGTCACTCTTGACCGGCACGTCCGCGACCTGCTCCGGTCGATGGCCGCCGACGTCAACACCGAGGCGTTTGTCGCGAAGCTGACGCGGGGCAAGGGGCCAGTTCAATGATCGCCGGCGAACGCGACGTGTTGATCCAGATGCGCGCCACCGAACGGGTCGGCGATGGTTTCGGCAACATGGTGCCGGCCGGCGAGGTGTTCTTGGCACCTGCGCGACGGGCGATGGTCATCATCGCCGGCGGGTGGGGCGACTTGCTGCCCGACGATCCAGACACGCAAGCCGCCGTGCTCGCGTTCGCCGATGATCACGATGTCGTCGTGTCGGTCGAGTTTCGAGCGCGGCAGGCGATTGCTGAGGCGTTGCTCCAAGGGTTGGCACCCAACTAGGCTGCCGCCTTGCGGTTCGTTTGGCCCCCTCAACGTATTTCTTGACCAGGATTGACTTTGGGCGCCACTCTGCGCGCGGAGATTGTGTTTCTCCACCCGAACGTGGGGCGGCTGGGATGCTAGAAATCGATCTGGATCAGCTTCGTGCCATCGCTGCGGCGAATGACCGGTATGAGCAACAACTAAATCGTCTATCGCAAGATCAAAAACAAACTGATTGTATAGAAACAGCCGTTACCAGAGCCGCTCTCAACGTTTTGTCGGGTGAGGCAAGGTCTTTTGTTATATATGGCGAACCGCAAAGTGGCAAAACCGAGATGATGATTTGCCTCACGGCAAAATTGCTTGATAATGGCTATAGAGTTATTATTCATTTGCTAAATGACAGTGTTCAGCTTCTCCAACAGAACCTTGATAGATTTCAGCGTTCTGGACTTGCGCCCGCCGCAAAGAATTTCTCTGATTTTCTTGATCCGAGTGTAAATCTCGCACATGGACAGCATGTGATTTTCTGCAAAAAGAATGCGAAAGATTTGGAGCGGCTTTGCGATAAGACGCAGTCGGTGAAAGATATCGTCGTTATTGACGATGAGGCTGACTTCGCGACACCCAACGCCAAGATCAACAAAGGAGAGGTGACAAAGATAAATGATCTTGTGGGTCAGCTGATAGGCGCGACAGGCACGTACATCGGCGTCACGGCGACGCCAGCGCGGCTCGATTTGAACAACACATTTGACAACAACAATGAACGGTGGGTCGATTTTCCACCACATACTGAATACACAGGCCAGAACGATTTCTTCCCGATCGACTCACAAGTGCCATATCGCCTTCAACTGTTACCGGATGAGGGCGACAGTCCTCGCTTCATCCGCGAAGCATTGTTTCGGTTTATGGTGACCGTTGCGTTCATTAACCTCACCAGTCGGCGGCATGAGAACTACTCGATGCTGATCCACACGAGCGGCAAGAAGGTCGATCACAAACTGGACAAGAAGCCCATCGATGACGTTTTTCAGGCACTCTCAGATGTGAACGCGAAGAAGTTCGCGGAGTACGCTTCGGCAATCCAAACCGAGGCGGTGAAGCTGTATGGAACTGAGCAATCTGAAGCGATCCTAAATTACATTGTGAAGAATCGCACACAATACAACGTCATTGTTATGAACAGCGAGCGAGACAAGAACGTTGATTTCAAATCCGCGACGTCGCCCTCGGCATTGTTCACGATCATCATCGGCGGCAACATCGTATCCCGCGGTGTGACATTTGATAATCTGGTCTCGATGTACTTTTCGCGAGATGCCAAGCACAAAATACAGCAGGATACCTACATTCAGCGCGCTCGAATGTTTGGGTCGCGAAAACCTTATCTCCGGCACTTTGAGCTGACGATACCGCGCAGCCTTTATACCGACTGGCATCGCTGCTTCGTTTTTCACAAGCTTGCCCTGGAGGCGATTCACGCGGGCCTCGGTTCGCCAGTCTGGCTCAGCGACAGCCGTATCGCGGCGGTGTCAGGCACCAGCATCGACAGGGCCAATGTTTCGCTTGATCGCGGAGAGATGTCGTTCCCGCCGTTTAGCTACGAGGCAGACATTGTAGGCTTGATCGCCAGCAACGAGCCACGCATGAGCGTGTTGAAGAAACTGCAAGCGCGGATTGGGACCGAAGCCTTGCCGGATTATCTCTTGACCTATGTTTCGCGGACGATGCCGTCGGGCGACACCTCAATCGCCATTCACCCGCCGGCACCAATCGAGGGCTATAAGGACGCGGATCACGAGAAGATTGAGCGGCGGAGAGGCTTGGTCGGCAAGTCACAGCGCCTGCGATTTCCCCAAGCCATTCACCATTTTCTGATCTTCTTCAACCGCGGCGGTGCTGCGCGTATCATCTATTCGTTTGTCGGGAATATCTCGTTCATCAAGAACCTGAAGAATGTCAATTGACTTCGAGGCGAGCCAGGGCCTCGTTCTGAGAGCCATTCTCGTTAACGCATCTCCACCGATATCGGTTGAACCATTCAACCGGCACGGTAGATTGGACGCCTTCGTGTTTGACGGCAAGGTGGGCGTTTTCATCAAGTATTCCGCCATGCGTCTCACGCCGTGGCGTTTCACCTTTCATATTGAGCAGGTGTCAGAACTGCTCGATCTCGAGATCGAGTATGAGATGGCGTTCGTCGTCTTTGTCTGCGGCGTTGATGGATTGGTCACTCTGGACATGGCGACCCTGCACGAGCTGGTTACGTTTAGGACGAGCGAGCAGGCATGGGTCCGTATCGATAGAAAGCCTCGAACACTTTATTCCCTCGCTGGCAATCGCGCAGAGTTGAAGAATAAGATTCCGCGGGGTGTTGCGCCGATCATGGCCGCGTTGCGCGAATGACTTCGAAAGCAAAAGTGTCAAACCGAGAAACGATCTTTGATGTTCTGGGCCGCGATCCGGTTCATACATTCCCCGCGCGCATGGCGCCTAGTATCGCTCTGAAGGCAATCTCAAGCGTAAAGCCTAACGCACGCATTTTGGATCCAATGATGGGATCAGGCACGGTGTTGGCCTTGGCTCAGGCCAACGGGTATCATGCCATGGGGACAGACATTGATCCGCTTTCCGTTCTGATTTCACGGGTGTGGACCACGCCAGTGGATCACCAAGCCGTGCTAGCAAGAGCGACAGTGGTCTTGGCCAGGGCTCGCACCGCAGCTGCGTCACTGCCGCTCCGAGATGCCTATCCGCAAAAGGCCGACAACGAGACAAAGCAATTTGTCCGCTATTGGTTCGACGGGCGGGCACGCAAGCAACTAACCGCTTTGGCTGGCGCGATATCGCGCGTTCGCAATTCGCACATTCGCAATGTTCTTTGGTGTGGTTTCTCGCGGCTGATCATTGCCAAACAAGCTGGCGCTTCTCGTGCCATGGACCTATCTCACAGCCGCCCTCATCGATCGTTTAAGGCTGCGCCCATTCAGCCTTTCGACAAATTCACCGACGCTGTCGGCCGGGTGCTCAACAACTGCCCCAATATCTCGGCGCAATGTTCTGTTCCCCCGGCTTCGGCGCATTGGGGCGATGCTCGCTGTCTGCCCATAAAAGAGAAGTCCGTCGATCTTGTGTTGACCTCACCGCCATACCTCAACGCAATCGACTATTTTCGATGCAGCAAATTCTCACTGGTGTGGATGGGACATTCGATACGAACACTTCGAGTTCTTCGGGCAGAGAGCGTCGGGACCGAGGCCGGAAGGTTGGATGACAGCTCGAAAGCCATCGTCAATAAGCTGCGCCTCCGGCCCGCGCTTTCCACTCGGCATCAAGCCATGCTGGAACGTTATGTCAGCGACATGCGCCAAGCTATCGCCGAGGTTGCTAGGGTTCTGGTGGATGGCGGAGAGGCTGTCTACGTGGTGGGGGAGAACACCATACGAGGCACCTTTGTACCAAACGCGGCCATCGTCAGTGCTCTTGCAAAGGAAGCAGGATTGGTTCTCCGTCGTCGGACTGATCGTGTATTGCCGGCGAACCGACGATATCTCCCGCCCCCGTCAAACCGTGAGGGAAGTCCTGTTCAGTTCGATGTGCGAATGAGACGCGAGGTCGTTATGACCTTCCGCAAAGCGCCGTCGTGAGGCATTGTTCGATGGCGCTGTCTGTAAACAATCTGGGGCACAACGATCTTCGCCGGCTGCAACGATTTGCATGCGAAAACTCGGCCGCTATGGGAGTGCCATGCCACCCGAATTTGTTCGCCCTGAGCGCATATCACTGAAGCTGCATCCTGACCTCACTGAGCGATGGGTCCAACAGCTGATTGCCGACGATCCGTCGATCCTGGGTCTCGGCGACCTCGTGCTGCGTGATAAAGAACGCATCCAGCCACGCGCCGGCCGACTCGATCTCCTGCTCCAAGACCCCGAGACCAAGCGGCGATATGAGGTCGAGCTACAGCTCGGAGCAACTGACGAAGCGCACATGATCCGAACCGTCGAATATTGGGACATCGAGCGCAAACGCTATCCGCAATACGACCATTGCGCCGTCTTGGTTGCTGAGGACATCACGTCCCGGTTCCTCAGCGTCATCTCGCTGTTCAATGGCGCCATCCCTCTGATTGCCATCCAGATGCAGGCCTTGAGGGTCGGTGGCAGCCTGACGTTGGTGTTCACGAAGGTGATGGACGAGCTTACGAGGGGAGTGGTTGATGAAGACGAGGATGCCGAAGCCACCCCGACGGATCGCGGATATTGGGAAAGCCGAGGAACTAGGGAGACCGTCCAGTTGGCGGACGAAATGCTGGGCATTGTCCGCGAGTTCGATCCGACGCTCGATCTCAAATTCAACAAGTTTTACGTCGGTCTTTCACGTGACGGCCAACCTTACAATTTTGTGATCTTCCGGCCTCGAAAGAAGAGCCTGAACATTGAGATTAGCCTGCCGAAAAGCGACGATGTCGATGCTCGGATCGAAGCGACGGGCATCGAAAGCTGGGACTACTCGGCCCGATGGGGTCGATATCGACTCAGCGCGAACCGAGATGGGGTTGCCAAACATCGCGAACTATTGAAGGAGCTGTTTGGGCTCGCTTATCAAGAGCGCTCCGCATGATCGTCGGCCAGCGCACTCGGCGCAAGTTCAAGCCCGACGAAAGAAGGCGGCCGCATGACAGGCCGCCCTCCATTTGCTCTTAGCCGTTGGTCAAGAACGCTTCGATCTCATCAAGCGAGGCATCGAAGCGCGGTCCGATGACCACGATGCCAGTCTCGGCATCAGCCAGCATGTAGTCCCCGAAGTTGTCGAGGTTCGGAACATGCTTCCACTGCCGCGACTTACGCACGCGATAGCCATGCCTAGCCGCTCGGCTCCGAACACGATTTTCGCGCGCGTCTTCAACACTTGGCATTTAGCTTTCTCTGCTTTCTCCATCGGTTGCTGTTTCGATGGCGAGCGGTAGCGTCCGATCCTGCTCGCGCTTTCCCCTGCCAAATACCGAGCTATGCCTAACCGCGCCATGCATCGTCCGTTGCTGGTCGATGACCGTGGGCATCGGGATCGGTTGGTGCTCGACGGCAGGCAGATTTAATGCGGGTTCGAGCGCGGCGAAAAGAAGGTCTTGCGGGTAAGGTTATCGCCCGCCGATGGTCCGACAGGTTCGCGCCATAAGCATCGACTTGTCTAAAGGCGAACCCTGGATCCGTTCGGAAGAAGCCGCCCGCGCGGCTGGCTGGCGGAAGGCGCGACGGTGGGCGATCAGGCGACCAGTTGATCCGATGCAGTGAGCTGATGGCCCGTCGCCACCATGACGCCGGACGCTTGCCGCAGCGAACGCGGCGCAAGCTCCCCCCGAGGAGCCGGCGACGCTCGACAGCCGCCGGCATGATCAAGCCGCCGGTGCGGTCGGCGCTAAAACCCGAACCGCTCGTAGTATTCCGGATCGCCAACGAAAAGCATGCCTTGGTGGGCAAGCGTCGCCGCGCGGGCGACGGCGAGCCGCATCGGGCCTGAGCCAACGCCCCCTCGCTCTGAGCCGCCGTGTCGACGGCGAGAGGCCCGAACAGAAGGGAAGGGCATCACCGGCCCAGTCGCGCCCACCACCGCACCTCGCCCATTCGCCGGGAGCCGCCAGCAGGGATCGGCGGCGAACAGCATAGACGACAATCGGGGCATGGACGGCGACTCCGATGATGAGGCCGATCACATGCTATCGTCCGCACATCAGTCTCAAAAACGTGCCCGAGAACCGCCTGAGCGAGCCGCGGCATTCGCCGTCGTGAAACGGGGACGGCTGTCACCATGTAACGCGCCATGGTGTCTTTGAGCGTTGCACGGAAAACTCGGTGGCAAGTCACCGGTGCTTTCTGTTTGCATGTGATTAATAATCAGCGTCATCACATCAACGCCCCGCACGGCACCAGCCACTTTGCCCGCCGGCATGGCGTCTTGTGTCCGCACTGTGTCGTTGGAAGTGGGGTCTATCTTGCGCCATTCAGCAGAACTCGGCGCCTCCCATCCTGGGCAACGGCGCCCCTATCGCCGAAAATCACCGAGAAATTCAGAACCTGGCGCAACTGCCGAGACCAGCAGCCGGTCGCGGGCGCGGGTGCAAGCGACGTAGAGCAGCTGCCGTTCCGTCTCGTAGACCTCGTCGAGTTCGATTTCGTCCGCTGCCGTTTCGATGCGGGCAGCCAGTGGCAGCAGTTCGTCGTCGCAGGCCGTCACGGCCACGGCTCTGAACTCCAATCCTTTGGCCAGATGCATGGTGCCAATCGACACGCGGCCAAGGCTGTCGGCGCCGGACTCCGAAATCTCGAAGCTTTCGAGACCGGCTTCGCGCACAACGGCGCGTGCGCGCTTCAGCTGCTCACGCGACCGCACGAAGACGCCGATCTCTGATGGCAGAATGCCGTCGGATATCGCCTGCTTGATGAATGCGCCGACGCCTGCAGCTTCTGCTTCTTCGGTGTCGAAAAGAGAAATGATCGGCTCCGGCCCATTGAACACGGAAACCGTGTCGCTGCGCGTTTCGACAAGGCCGTCCACATCGCGAACGCTTTTCGGCAGCAGGCCATCGGCCGCCCGTCTGATCTGGTGAGACGTGCGATAATTCACGTTCAAAACGCGCGAGCGGCCGCGGACATCAACGCCCAGCGCCTTCCACGAAAATGGCTGCTGGAAGATGCGCTGGCCAAGGTCGCCTGCGAAGAACAGGGCGTCTGGCCCCTCCCTTCCAATTGCCGCAAGGAAACGTAATTCGGGCACGCCGAGGTCCTGCGCCTCATCGACGACGATGCTCGTGAATGGCTTCTCGGCGCGCGAGGCGTGGAACCGCGCGACCTCGCCAAACACCTGCGGCCAGGTGCGTAGATGCCGCTCGGCAAGCGACCTGCGCAGGTCGTCGAAAATAGGCCAGAGCCGGGCGCGCTGCTTTGCGCCGAGACGGTTCTTCCGCCCCAGCCGCGGCACCTCCGCATAAGCCTCGGCCGCGTCGATCTGCCAGGCGTCGAAGACGTGCGTCCACTCGGACGAAAGGAACCGATCTGTGAAGCCGCTTTCGGGACCGGCCACCTTGGCCAGCAATGCGGCGATCTGCTCCTCCGAAGCGATCTGAGGCCGCCGCCCGAACGCCAGTTCGTAGAGTTCCTCCGCAATCCCTCGAAACGGCGCAATGGTGATGCGCGACATGGCCGGAGACCGATCGCCGACAAGCATCGCCAGCTTGGACCAGAGCGCATTGGCAAGCGGCTGCGAGAACGTCGTCAGCAAAACGCGGCTGTTCGGGTCCGCCACAAGCCGCGCCGCCCGGTGCAACGCCACCACGGTCTTCCCCGTTCCCGCCGAGCCGGCTACCTTTGCCGGTCCGGTGAATACCTGGTCCACGACCACCCGCTGCGACGGGTGGAGGAATACGGTCCACTTGTCCCACGGATAGGCGAGCGCCTTCTCCAGCTCTTCGACGTTCTCGACCACGCGGAAGCGACGGGATGTGTCCGGGCTGACCGAGAAATCGAGACGTGGCTGCGTGCCCAGTTCCGCAGCCGCGGCCGTGGTAACGGGCAGCGCCGGTGCCGGCATGATGCCTGACGCAGCATATTCGAGAAGCGCTTCGGCGGCCTCGGGCGGAAGATGATCCGCCGTATCGAGGAAGTCGTCCTCCGATGCTGAGCGGATGGTCTTAATCCAGTCCTCCGGCACGCCGATGCGCAGCATCTCGTCCGCCGAGACCGTGGCAAACGGAAGTTCCGGCGCCGCCCTTGCCGCCGCTTGCACAGGTTCGGGCAAGATGGACGCCGGCGGCGCGATCTCCTCCACGCGCTCACGCACTTCGACGATCTGGATTGTGCCGGTACGCGGGTGCGCCTCGATGCGCCTCCGTTCCGCCCACGCATAAGCCCTGTCGTGGTGATCGACGTAGCAGATGAGCAGGCTGCCGGTGGTGCGATGAACGACGATGCGCAGATCGCGATTGACCCGCAGCGACCAGAAGTTCGGGTCCTTCGACTGGTCGATCCGATGAAATTGCAGGCCCGGCGAAGACGGGTCGGCCTGGAGATCGAACGCCGTGATCTTTGCCGCCTTCTGTTCCTGCCCGTTCAGGCGAGCGAGCGAGTCGGTGAAACTGTCGGCGATGATGATGTCCATCGGCTATGGCTCCGCCTTTCGCCTGCGCCAGCGCCTGATCTTCAACACATTTCCCAATCTGATCGCATATTGCGCGCGCCAGAACCTTCCCGCCGAAGGCCACGAAACTCCACGAGCATCTCCGGCGCATCCTTCGCATAGCCGTTGCGGAATAGGATCACATCATATTCGCGGCCTTCGAGCCGCTTCCGCCAATACGGCTTGGCTTTCCGGTATTCCGTTCGCTTCTTCCCTTCGGCGATCTGGGCGAAGAATTCTCGATGGAGCGTTAGGTGCAAGGTACACTCACTCTTGTGCCGGGCGCTCATGGCTTTGGAAGCTCCCCAACCACACGCCGAAGCTGGTCCGCAAGTGGCCCCGGCAGCGCCTCGTTGAAGATCCTGCTAAGTTCATTGTAGTACCACAGCGTGCCATCACGTCCGCCGGTGAAGCGCACCCACAGAGCGTCGCCGATGATCCGGTAGTCGGCAAAGATCGCCTCGGCGTTGTCGGTCTTGTCAGCGAGCGAGACAAGCAATGAGGCAGCCGGCTTCGAGGGCAGCGCCGTCAGGTAGGCCTCTTTTCGCGGCCGCCAATCTGGCTTCGGCTCGACCCACGAATCCGTGCAATCGGCCACGATTTGCGCGACGCCATCACCGAACCGGCGGCGGATTTCATCGAGCGTGGCCGCTCCGCCCTGATCCTCCGCTGCATCGTGTAGCAGAGCTGCTATGGCCTGAACCTCGCTGCCCCCGTGGCTCAGCACGCGGCTGCAGACGCTGAGAAGGTGAGCGATGTACGGAATGTCGGTGCCTTTGCGCACCTGATCGCGATGCAGTTGCGAGGCGTAAACGAGGGCTTCGTCAAAGGCAGGCGACACCAGCATGACGTTCGCTCCTGTTTAGCGGGTCACGATTGACCCGCGCGACCGCAAATTCGGGTCCCTGGACTTGCCGATCCGATGCAACTGAACGCTGCCAACGACGGATCGCCCTGAAGAACATCGAGGGCTGTGATTTTCGCCGCCTCTGCTCCCGCGCGTTCAGGCGCGCGAGGGAGTCGGTGAAGGTGTCGGCGACGCGGAAGTCCATCTCAGTCGTCGGCTGATCGAACGAAATCTATGTGATCGACTTCAAGCGGGCTGATGGCCCGGTTTACGGCTGCTCTGAACGCAGTGAAGAACCGTCGTCGCTCATCGGGAGCAAGGGTTGTCCAACTACCCCAAGGTGGTTTGCGTTCCGAATTTACGGCGACCAGCAAGCGACGGCCTTTCGCTCCTGTCAGGCTCACTGGGGATGTAATGCTGCCCAAGTCATCGCCGACTACGGCAACCCAGTTCGATCGCAGGACTTCAACCGCTTCTGCTCGCTCAGCAACTTCGATCCGGGGCTTCGGATCATGATTCCATTCTAGGTACATCGGGCCACCGAGGGGGCCGATCTGGTAGTCGGTCAGCTCACCAAAAACCGCGTACATCGAGTTGTGCGGCAGGTCGGCAACAAGCGCCTGGAGTCCATACCGATTTGCCCACGCCACAGTCTGCTGCCACCGATCTCGCTTCTGAGTGTCGTTGCTGTAAGCCCACCCCGCCAGAATGAGCGGCGCCGGCGGCGAAGGAATGTTCGGATTCGCCCCAGCAGCCTGCTTAAGGCGCCTGTGAATCTCTGCCCATGTCGAGGGCAACGGGCAGACAACCGTTCCGCATGGACCAAGCATCGCCACCTAAACCGAAGACACCTTCACCAACTCATCCAACCCGGAAGTCATTTAACACTGAGCTCGTTGTAGTTGTTCGTCATGAGCGCACGATCAAGCTTCCTGTTGCCTCATCTCTCGCTCCTTTCCGCCAATAGCCCAAACAACAACTTCACCAGCCTCTCTGTCCAGAGGCCTCCGCACGCCGTTCTAATATGTGCGTCATTAAGCAATCGCGCGACGGTTAAGGGACCGCCGCCCCTTCCGTAGACGCGAACGTGCGGAGCCAGGCGATCCAGAAGAATGTTCCTCGTCACACTACCAAACTCGAAATGTGGTTCATCCGACCTAGTCATCGCCAGCTTAACCCGCTTGCGGGAAGGCCGATTGAGCGACCTGCGGCCACCGGATTGGGCAAGGGGAGGGTGAGCAACCGTGGGTGCTCGCGATTGCGTGGTCGCATCAACGTCAGCGCGGTGACGTGACTTCCTTTCAATGACGATGGAAACCATGCGGGCCTCGATGCGCTTCCTCGATGCCTCTGCTCTGGCGCGTTGTCGGGCGCGTTCTTCTGCACGGTGTGCTTGGTAAACAGGATCAGCTTCCCGCGCTTCCTTCGAACGCTGCTTTTCCACTGCTATTTGGGTGGCTGCTATTCGATTCGCCTCTCGCTTAGAGGCTCGGCGGGCGGCAGCAGCGGCTCGCGCCTCTTTCTGTCGCCGAATTGCACCTTCGCGGTGTTGCTTGGTCTTCTTGGATTTTGGCTTGACGCGCGAAAACCAACCCGACCCGGGCCCGATCACCGTGTGTCCGCCGAGATACGATGGGACTGTCGGATATTTTGTGCGCGAGGCGGTTTTGGTCACTTGCTGACGAACCTGTCGCCGAAGACGACAGCGAACTGGGTCTTGGCCTCGCACCATTCACGTGGTGGCCGTTTCCATTCCTGGGCCGCGTGATTGAGAACCAGATATAGCAGCTTCATGGCTGCGTCGTCGTTGGGGAAGTGCCCGCGCGTTCGAACGGCGCGACGCAGCTTCGAGTTCAGCGCCTCGATTTGATTGGTGGTGTAAATGATCCGGCGCACACTCTCCGGGAAGGCGAAGAACGGCACCACGTGCTCCCAGTTGCGCCGCCAGCTCTGGGTGATCGCCGGATAGCGCTGGCCCCAGAAGCCGGCCTCGAACTCCTCCAGGGCCTTCATGCCGGCTTCGGCGTCCGTCGCCCGGTAGATCGCGCGCAGCGCCGGTACGACCGGCTTGCGGTCCTTCCATGACACGAACTCCAGCGAGTGGCGGATCAGATGCACGACGCAGGTCTGGACGACGGTCTGCGGGAAGACGGCGTTGATCGCGTCGGGGAAGCCCTTGAGGCCGTCGACAACGGCGATCAGGATGTCGCCGATGCCCCGGGCCTTCAACTCATTCATGACCCGCAGCCAGAACTTCGCCCCCTCGGTCTGCTCGATCCAAATGCCGAGAATCTCCTTGGTGCCGTCGGGCAGGATGCCGAGTGCGATGTAGACCGCCTTGTTGCGCACGAAGCCCTCGTCCCTGATCTTCACGCGGATGGCGTCGAAGAAGACGAGGGCATAGCAGGCGTCCAGCGGCCGGTTTTGCCACTCGGCGACCTCCTCCAGGACGGCATCGGTGATGGCCGAGATCAGGTCCGGCGACACGTCGATGCCGTAAAGGTCCTCCAGATGACCGCGGATCTCGCGCACGCTCATGCCACGGGCGTACATGGAGATGATCTTGTCGTCGAAATCGGGAAATCGCCGCTGATATTTGGCGATCAGCTTCGGATCGAAACTCCCGGCCCGGTCGCGGGGGATCGTCAGCGTCATCTTCGAGGTGCCGGTCAGGACCGATTTTCTTGAATGGCCGTTGCGGCGATTGACGCCGCCGTCGGCGCGATCCTCAACCAGATGCTCGTCCAGTTCGGCGTTCAGAATCCGTTCCGAAAGCGCCTTCTTCAGATCGTCGAGCAATCCGTCCCTGGCAAACACATCATTCGGATCACGCCCGGCAAGCAGTTGGTCCAAAAGTTCTTTCTCGATAGCCATCTGATGATTCTCCCTTTTCCATCATCATGGCCTCGAGCACAGAATTTCTGACAGTCCCGATACGATCGGTGTCCCATCCCCTACACCCCAAACACCTTCATCACTTCGTCGCCGAAGTGGTTGATCACCTTGACCGCGATGCGGCCGTTCTCCGGCCGCGCGAACGGGCGCGAGACATCACGGTAGAGCGTCTCCCATACGTCCCTATCGATCTCTGCCTTCAGCGCGGTCTTGAGGCTCTTGTATGGATCGCTGCCTCCCGGACGGTCGGCGCCGAGAAAGTAGGCGTGGCGGACGAAGAAGCTCTCCTCGTTGTAGTCCGTGTCGATGAACCAGGCGGCGATGCTGTCGGTATCGCCGGAGCGGATTTCGCCGGTGTTGGGATCGAACACGTCGATGCCCTTGACGCGCACGCGGATGTCGCCGTCGCCGACATCCTCGATGTCGATGTCCGGCTCGCCGAAGACGACGAAGAGATTGCCCTTGCCGGTGTTCTTCAGCTCATCGGCCATGTGGAGGTCGGGGTTCATCTTGGCCTTGAGGATCGGCAGGGGCCCGAGGCGCGTCAGCTCCGAGGCATGGGCGTCGAAATTGAAGGCGCAGGCAATGAGCACGTCAAAGCGCGCCTCGCTCGCCTCGCGTGCGGCGGCGACAAGATCGAGCCGCGAGACGGTACCGAACTCCGGACCGAAGAAGATCGCTGCGCGCCGCGACAAGTTCCCCTCCATGAAGGTGCCTTCGGCGCCAATATATTCGCCGGGCCAGCCTTGCAGCGACGTGAACCTGATCGCGTCCTGCTTCGCCGTGCTCTGCACGCCGGCGGCGCGCAGGTTCTCGAGAACCATCTCGGCGAAATCGGTCGGCGGCGTCGCCAGCTTTGAGCGGCGGCGCCTGCCTTCGCTCGCCTTCAGCGTGTCGGCCAGTTCCTCCTCGTCGGCCGGCACGACGCGATGTGGCGACAGGCTCTCGACGGTAAACGGCCCGGCGACCCGGACCTTGGAATTGTCCACATAGGGCCGGTCGTAGAGCAGCTCGACATCGGCGGCCTTGGCGATGGAAGTATCGATGGCCTTCTGCCGGGCGATGCGGTTTTCCCACCAGTCTGCGTGGGCTTGTCTTGCCGCCTCCGGCCAGCCCTCGCCTGCTTCGCGCGGAATCTCCCACTCCTCCCAGTTTTCGCCGAGCGCCGCGTTCAGCGCGGCGCGCAGGGGCTCAAGCTTCGCCTGGTACCCCTCCCAGATGACGTCGATCTCGGCATTGTTGGCAATGGATTTCAGCGTGACGTGTGGCGCGCGCTCATAGACAAAGCCCTGGCGGATGTCGCCTTGTGTCGGTGCGGAGTGCGGCGGCCTGCCGGTCACCTCGGCTTCCTTCGTGCGGCCGTCGGGCGTATCGGCGAGATAGTAATAGGGATAGCGCGCAGCCATGATCCGCGTGCGGGCGAGCGCCAGCGCCACGCGCGATGTATCGATGGTGATCCAGCGCCGTCCCCACTGCTCGGCGACGTATGCCGCTGTTCCTGAGCCGCAGGTGGGGTCGAGCACCAGGTCGCCGGGATCGGTGACCATCAACAGACAGCGTTCAATGACCTTGGTATTTGTTTGGACGACGTAGACCTTCTCGTCAGTGAAAGCCCCTGTCTGTGTATCGAGCCAGACGTTGGCGATGCTCTGAACCTCAAAGTCATCCAAGTAGCGGACATATGAGATGGATCTGACAGTTGGTAGTGCAAGGCGATCTGCACGCGACAAACGTTTCACACCGTCAGGGAACTGGCATTTCCAGTGCGAATTCTTCTCCCACGGATCGAAGGTATGTCCATGGAACTCGAAGGGCTGCATAGTCGAAGCCCTGCCCTGAGAGTATGCGTTGTCGTGACGATAAACTCGCGCGTCCCTCGGCACAGCCGCCTCATCATCACGCTCCGCCGCAGTCATGAAACGCCTCTGCCCACCGATGTCTTGCACCCTGGTGAAGCGAGCGCCGCGGTCTTGCGCGAGTGTCTTGACTTCATAGACGGGGCGAAATTTAGAAAGCGCAGCGTCCTTCCCATACCAGATGACGTGATCAACTGATCTCGACAGGGTCTTGCTTGTAAACGAGCTTGTTGTTCGGAAGGCTATCTCGGAAAGGAGATTCTCCTCCCCAAACACCTCATCCATCAGTGCCCGCACGCGGTGCACGTTCTCGTCGCCGATCTGGACGAAGATCGAGCCGGAGTCGGTGAGCAGTTCGCGCGCGACGCTGAGGCGGTCGCGAAGGTAGGTGAGGTAGGAGTGAATGCCGTCCTTCCAGGTGTCGCGGAAGGCCTTCACCTGCTCCGGCTCGCGGCTGATGTCCTCGCGCTTGCCGTCCTTCACGTCGCGGCTGGCGGTGGAGACCTGCCAATTGGAATTGAATTTGATGCCGTAGGGCGGGTCGATATAGATGCACTGGACCTTGCCCTTCAGCCCCTCGCGCGTGGCGAGGCTCGCCATCACATGCAGCGAGTCGCCGAGGATCATCCGGTTCGACCAGTGCTGGTCATGCAGGTAGAATTCGGTGCGCGCCTCCGGATCGAGGCCGTTGAAATCCGCGAATAGGTCGGGCGCGTCGCTTTCCTTCTCGGCCTTCTTCTTGGAGCGGCGGACGAGATCGTCGATGATCGCCTTGGGGTGGACCTTCTCCTGGATGTAGAGCGGCGGCGCCTGGACCACGAGGTCCAACCAGTCCTGCCGGTCCTTGCCGCGCCAGACAAGCTGCGCGTCGCCGATCTCGACCTCGCCCGTCTCCTGCAGCTGGCGCACCTGGCCCGGCGACAGGCGGATGCGCGCGCCGTTCCACACGATCTGCGGGTCAAGGTCTTCGTCGCGTTCGCGCGCCGCGCCCTTCGGCAGCGGACGGGCGCGCGAATAGCGCACAGGCTTGACCGGCTCCACCTCCTCCATCTGCTCGGCAAAGGACTGAAGCTCGGCGGTCGGAATGTTCCGACGCTTCGCCTCCTCGTGCGTCAGCGCCTCGACCTGCTTGGGACCGCGGGTGGTACGTCGTGCCATCGGCTACCTCCGCAACGCTAAAGGAACTCTTGGCAACCTACGCCTCCCCCGCCCGGCTTCTTGGGAATGCTGCACGAAGAATTGCCTCGTAGGTCTGCGAGCGCTCCCAAAGCCAATCGGCTGCTCGATCCCAGTTCGCTTCATTGGTCATGTCGAGGTCGAGCCGGGAGGAGAAGAACCGGTCCCTTTCGCTGCCCGAAAGCGGGCACCCCAGGTCCGCGACAAGGTTCTCCTCCTTCATCACCAACTTCTTTCGGACGTTCGCGGCCTTTGCACTTCGAGGGCCACGAACGAACACGCGGATGAAATCGATCCCCGTCGTCAGACTGACCACCAAATCGATCTCATCCAACTCATGCCACCGCATGCCCTCGGGCTTCGGCTTCCCATCGCGCCACTCATCCGGGTATCGCGCCATCATATGCTTCCAGAACCTGAGAATGGTGGTCGTTGACAGATCATTGATGGGAACCTTCATTCCGGAACCCGTGCGGTTTGCAGGAATTGTCGATCGCCGGCGGCCCATCCGACATAAAGCGGCTTCGCTTCGTTCAGAGGAAGGCGATGCAGGCGCCCCCGCTCCGCCTGAAGTTCGAACAGGGCTAGAAAGCGCGCGAAGGCGTCGAACCACTTGCCGGTCGGCGAAAAGGAATGGACGATCATCGCGGCCGCGTCTGTCTTGAAGCGGCGTGCCTCGATGACAGCAGAAGCGGTCCGGTGCAGCAGTTGATAGTGGACATCCCCGGGTAGCGGCTCAGTCAGTCCCAGCGCATCCGCGATGAAGGCCAGCCGCTCGCGCTTGCCGGGCGATGCGTCCACCAGCCAGTCGTCGAGCGATTTGTCGAACGGCTCATCGACCTTTCCCTCCACCGCGACGGCGAACGTGGCGTCGGCTGCCCGGACGAGCGCGAAGAGATCGTTCTGGCTGGAACCTCTCGTCGAGCCGGGCAACGGCACCTTGTGTTCCGGTAAGCCCAACAGTAGTTCAGCGGGTTCGCCAAGGGGGGCGAACATGGCGGAGATTTCCGGTGGAAGCCCAGCGGCGGCCTCCCAACAGCACGCCAGCGCCATGGCTGAATAGCCGGCGCGCCAATGCTTCACCGGATCGGCCAGCAAATGCCGCCAGTCCTCAGGACCATTGGTGGGGACGTAGATGAGGCTCATGAGCTATGCCGCAACCGTTAGCTGCGCTTCGGCAGTGTCTTCGTCGCTTTCGACATCCGCGCCCTCCTCGCGCTCCTCGCCGCGATAGGCAGCCTTGCCGGTCGCGGACTCGATGAGCGCAAGCAGCCGCTTCTGGCGATCGCGCATGAAGCCCTCGAAATCATTGGCCCGCAGCAATTCAGGATCGATGAGGTGCGAGCGCAGGAAGTCATCCAACCTATCGGGTTCGATGGGCGGCGTTGCCGGACTGCCGACCTGCAGTTTGGCGAGATACTCGGACGGCGCCACGCCACCGATGATGCGGTTGGTGCGATAGCTCAGCGGTGTCTTGTTGATGATCGAATTGTAGATCGCGGGTTTGATGCCGTGATCCTCGCACCATTTCTTCGGGAAGATATGGTGGATGTCGACATTCTCGCCGAAGAAGACGGCGTCGTTGAACTTCTGGCCCGAACGGAAATCCAGCGCACCTTCCTTCATCAACAGCGCGTTGACGCCCTTGTAAGCGGCCGAGATCCTTATACGCAGGGTCAGAAGGCGTTCGGTGCGAAACGTGGCGTCACGGATGGTAGTGGGCGTGTCGCTCCCACCTAACAGCCAATCGGGCAATTCGCGGAAATCATTCCCGATGCGCGACTCGACCGCCGAGCCGTAGAGCTCGCCGAACACGCCATCCCAGTACCATTGCGCGAGCCTCAGGCGCACCGTGTCGTTCTGCCACCTGTCGCCAAGGTCCGACAGCACCGCTGCCAACGCGATGACCTGCGTCTGGTAAGGCAAGTCGAAGACGCGGAAAATGTGCTGCGTGTAAAGGAATTTCGCCGCCTCAACGAAGCCACGCTCTACTTGATCCTGGTGTTCGAGGTAGGCGGTCAGCGGCAGATTGAGCAACGCCGCCCTGTTTCCGGTGACTTGCGGCAGGTCCCTGCCCTGCTTTCCTTCGGCCACGGCCGCACGACGCCGATCTCGTGTATGGAACAGCGAGACGGCGTGAAGGAAATCCGTGCTGGCCACTTCTGCGATGATGCCGCGGTCGCTATCCGCCGGCCGCAGCGCCTGGACGAACCGCTGATGCCGACCGATCTCGCCATCCTTGCCGTACCAATCGCGCCGCAGCTCGTGGCCCTCGGCAGCATATACGGCGGTCACCAGTTCAAAGGCGTCAAGCGCTTTGCCGCCGGTGTTCACTTTCTCGAAGACGACGCACACCGCTTCCTTTGACGTGTCCGCCCCCAAGGCAATGACCGGCACCTGATACTTCGTGAAATTGTCGAGTATGTTGTCCTTGAACTCGCGAATGATCTTGAGCTTCTCGGCGATGCTACCCTTCTCACTCCAATAGCCAAAGAAGCCGAGCTGCCAGTTATCCCAATCGAAGACGGAAGCGACGGGGAACATTAGGTGCTCGAATTCGTGCTCCTGAGTGCTGAGGTCCAACTGGACATTTCGGTTGAAATCCGTCGCCAGGATCTTGTTTTCCGGCAGCGTGAAGATCACGTCCTCCCGGTCCACTGATGGGTCCCTTGCCTTCATGATGTCGATGTAGAACCAGCGTTTGACCTTCTTCTTCCTCGGCGTGACCGTCTCGACCACTTCGCCGCGCAACGCCACATGGTAGAGCGAGGTCATGCGTTGCTGCCCGTCGAGAAGCAACGCTGTCGGTTTGACGCGCTTTGCCTCATCGGGAGCGCCTTCGATCACGCGCGGCTTGAACATCGAGGTATCGCCGGATTCCAGCGTCATGAGAGCGCCTATCGGGAAGGCCCTCGACACCGATGCGATCAGGCTCTTGATGCGATCCTCATCCCACACCCAGCTGCGCTGAAAATCCGGCAGCTGGAGCTTGCCGGACCTGCATTCCTTCAGCAGGTCTTCGAGAGAAACCGGATTGGTCTTGAATGAAGACGCCATGGGCCTCACGCCTCCTGCAAAGTTGTCAGCCCATCCATCAGCCGCCCGAAGGCTGCTTCGATCTCGAACACGTCTGTGAACTCCTCGAATTTCCAGCGGCCGAATGAGCCGAGATTGTTGACGCCCGGAACCCAGAGCGTGCGCATCGTCTCGGCCTTCACCTGCGCATCGCCGCCGCGATAGCCTTTGGTCTCAAGGACGAGGTTCAGCGGGTCGTCGTGCCCGTCGTCCACCTGCACGATGAAGTCAGGGATGTACTTCCGCGGCACGCCGCCATCGCGATAGGGAACTTCAAACTGAAGGCCCTGGTTCTTGGCATAGGCGCGCACGCGCGGGTGGCTCTCCAGAACGCGCGCCAGCTCCGCCTCCCATTCGCTGTCGCAGACCACGTAGTTGATCTGGCAGCGCTGCGGTGAGGTTTTGTAGAGCGGCTTACTGGTCGCGAAATTGACGAAGCGCGTCGAGCCCGTGGGATTGTATGCGTCGAGGATCGCCTTGATGCGCTTTTCGCCCTGCTCCTGGCGCTGGCAGGCGAGATAAATGCGATCGGCCGCCTTCTCCGCCATCTCGCGGTAGGTGACCATAGCAGGGACGGTGCCGCCACTGCACACGAGATAGTCGCCGTCGATCCAATCCCTGACGATCCGCTTGATCTGGCCGAACAGGTACAAGGGCGGCTCTTCGCCATGATCGCGGAACCGCGTGTACATGAGGTGCTTGGCGAGGTGATAGGTGATCGAGCTGGTGCGCATGTCATTCAGCACCTCGGGCCGAATCTCGACCCCCTCGCCGACGATGCCTTCCAGCAGAACGGTACATGGTCCGACCTCGGCGGGCGTCAGGAACAGGCGCGAATCCTCCGAGAACGTGGCTTGCAGGCGTTCTTCGGGCAATTCGACCCGATAGCCCTCGACGCGCGGGAAGGTGATTTCCAATGCTGCCCGTTCCTTTATCGCCTGAACCCTGACGGTGTGCTTCGGGGGCTTTGGTGAAACGACGACAGGCTTGGCGGTGAAGTCGAAGGGGATACCGAGGATGTCGGCATACTCGACGTTGAACAGGCCATCTTCATTAAGTTCGTACGACTGCCGTCGCAGACCGCGGCCAACGACCTGTTCGCACAAAAGCTGCGTTCCGAAAGCGCGGACGCCTAGAATGTGGGTGACCGTGTTGGTGTCCCACCCCTCGGTCAGCATCGACACCGACACCACGCATCGGATTTGCTCGCCGAGGCGGCCGAGCTTCCCCACCGTATTCATGACTTCGCGCAGCAGGTCCTGGTCGGTGATCTTGTCGCCGGCGGTCGGATCGCCGGTGCGCTCGATCAACTCGCGTTTGAACTGCTCGATTTCAGCGCTGGCCAAGTCGCGAAAATTCGCGTCAAGCGCCTCGCCGGATTCAAGCTGCTCGCTGTCGATCAAAAGTGTGTTGGGTCGAGGCAGACGGATGCCGTTTTCGTCGTAGTTCCGAAAGAGATCCAGGTGACCTTGATGAACGGTGACCGGATCGCCATCCTCGTTTGGCCGATCCCAACCGGAAATCCACTCGTAGACGAGCTGCGATGTTGAGGTGTTGTTGCACACCACGATGAAGACCGGCGGTACGCTGATCTGCTCGCGCCGCCACAGTTCGTGGACCTTGGCGTAGTGGCTGTAGAGGGCGTTCAACGCCGTCTGCAGTTCGGACGGCAACGAAAGCGGGTCCAGCGCGCCGGATTTGCCCCTGCCCTTCTTCGGCATGTCTTTGCCGATGTAGCGCCAGAGGTCGCGATACATCGGCATGTCACCGACGGGCAGATTATCCGAAACAGGGACGCGCGGCAGCTTCACGATGCCTGACTCGATGGCGTCCATGAGCGAAAAATCGCTCGCGGTCCATGGGAACAGGGTGCCCTCGGCATAGCCAGATCCGCGCAGGAAGAACGGCGTCGCCGACAGGTCATAGACGGCCCGCACGCCCACCTTGCGGCCCAGCGCCTCAAGGCCGTTGACCCAGAGTCTGGCCGCTTCCTCGTTCTTCTTCGCCTCGTCCTTGTCCTCGCCCTTCAAGTCGGGCTCATCGTCATCGCCGACCTTATGCCGATAACAATGGTGCGCCTCATCGTTGATGACGACGACATTCTTGAGTGCGAGTAGATCGCCGCAGGCCCGCTGCAGCATCTGCCCCTCGGTCTCGATGGTGACGGGTGCATCACCTCGCCCCTGCAGCAAGGCCCGACCTACCTTTGAAAGGTCCATCGTCTCGCGACGCTTGAACGCGTGGTAGTTGGTGATGACAATCTTGGCTTTGCCGATATCACCGACCATGTCGGCGGGCAGCAGCTCTCGCGTTCGGTAGTAGCTGTCGGGGTCTTCCGGCAGGAGGACCCTCAGCCGATCGCGGATGGTGATACCAGGGGTGACGATCAGGAAGCCACGGCTGAACAGGCGGCTCGAGGGTGACCGGACGGCATTGATTGCCTGCCACGCGATCAGCATCGCCATAACGGTGGTCTTGCCGCTGCCGGTCGCCATCTTCATGGCGATGCGCAGCAGTTCCGGATTGGACTGCTCGTTCGCGCCGAGCACGTGCTCCCAGAACTTGCCGTAACGGCCAGCGACTTTAGCGCCGCGAGCGATCGTCGATCGCGATGGCTGGCCGACGACCTCGGTAAGCCAGATGATCGTCTCCACGGCCTCGACCTGGCAGAAGAACGGGCGCACGCTTTCGAAGTTGTGGTGACGCCAGTGGGTCAATAGCCGCTGCGTGATCGGCGTCACGCCCCAATCGGCAGGATTTGGCAAGGCGCGCCACGAGGCGACGTGCTGCCGTATCTCATTGATAACCGGCGTTGGGTTGTATTCCTGCCCTTCGCCGGAAAGGCCGGTCTCATCGCCGAATACCAGGCTCTCCTGCGCGCTTTGACGTCGGCGCTTCCGTGGCTTGGGGACCGGCGTGATCAGCTTCGATTCGCGCCGCCCCTCGACCGGCGGAACATCAAGCGGTTGGCCCTCATCGTCTAGCGCGTGGTGACGCGAGGGAACCTCATAAGGCGAATTGAGAATCGGCTGGTCGAAAAAAGACAAGAGAATCCGCCTCCCTTGCAAACAGTACGTTCAGCCAGCCGACACATGCAATCAAAAGTGCCCTATCGATATGAGGCATTCGTGACATGGCGACCATGCAGCGCACGTCCCGCGTGCCACGCGTCCAGCAGGGCTGCTGTTCGAACACCTCGCGGACACAATCTCGGGGACACCATCACGCCGACAAGCCCTTCCTCACAAATATTTGTAAATTCAGGGTTTTTTGGTGGGTGTACACGGACTCGAACCGTGGACCCGCTGATTGAGAGTGAGCGAGCGTAACTGGCTCAAATCGCGGCGTATCAACCCTTCCCACCTGCTGCTCGAAGGAGGCCATCCTTGTCCCAGACGGCGGCAGCGACGTATCTGACACTGACCGCCACGCGGCGCATCGGTTTCGTTGACAGGGTGTTGACACCGCAACGGTGTCTGTCTTGCCTAGAAACAGGACGCCCGCCTAGTCAGAGACATGGCGGGCGAATTTGGGGGGGGATTTGAACCTATGACCTTCAGGTTATGAGCCTGATGAAGGCTGGCCTTCCCTCTATGAGACGTCACATCACGGCGCCGGTTGGTAGTGCCAACGCCCCCAAATGTTCACCTGCGTTTGTGGACATGCATGCCATATATTTGCCGTACGACGCCGCGCAAAGTCAGACCTCTCCATTTAGGTTATGGTACTTTATGGCGGTCCCAAGGGGACTCGAACCCCTGTTTTCGCCGTGGAAGAGACAGAACGACGGTCATGATCCGCCGATTCGCGAAATCCGGGTCGCGAATTGCGCCACATTTGTCGCGCGGCCACTGGCACAAGCTGAATGTCAGCACACGAAAGGAGACATTCAGATGGCAAGCGAAAAGAGTACAAACATCACTATCGAAACCATCGCCCAGCAGCGCCCCTTCGAAGAGCGTGAGCCGTGGAAGTTGTTGGCGACACCTCAGACCCGGCCGTTTCGGCCTAATCGGCTGTACATGGACCGGGAACGCAACACGGTCGTCTTGGTCTGCCCGAAATCGCGGTCGGGCGAAGACTACGCCGTGTCGGCGGACGCACTGGCGTTCTTGCCGAGCCGCTTAGCCGATCCGGCGTCGTGGGTAAGGCATGCTTTCATCATGCTGGCGCGGGGCGACTTTGAGCGGCCGTCTGAGATGACAGTCGCGGAAGTGATGACGGTCGCGCAGGCGGTTGAGCGGGTCCGTGATGCAACAGCGCTGCACGGTCGCGGCGGCTTCGGCGACTATTTTTGGCTTTGGGCCACAATGGAGGACGAATTCATCTAGGCGATGACAAATCCGATTGGACACCTTCGGCCCCGGCCTCAGTGCCGGGGCCTTTTCTTTTCGGCATCGGCTCGGCTCGCATTAGTCGACCGCCCCTCTTAATCCCGGCCTCCCCGCGACACTGGCGAGGAGCCTGGCGCGGCGGTCAGTGTGCCACACCGTGCGGGTTGATTTGGGGGTTCTGGCAACCTGATCCGACGATTCATCAGCGAAATCAATGCCCAAAGGAAGACCCTCCCTCCGCCATTCTCACTCTATCGAACGTTCTCCGTTCCCAGGAGCATGGCTGAAACCCCAAGGAACCGCGCGATTCGGCAACCGACCTATGGACTGCGGTCACCATGCATCGGTTGGTTTCGGTTCTCTCTCCGCCGTTTGTCTCCCGACCTCTGGACTAAACCGGCGCAACTACGGATCCTTAACGCATTGGTTTTCAACGATATTCCGCATACAGCTATCCCGTAATGTTGGAATCCCCTTCGCTGCGCCAAATGCTTGATCGAAAGAAAGCGCGTCCAGAGCTTCTCGCTTTAGCCTGGCGTGCGGATCAGGCCCGGCACGCCCAGAATCCAACCCTCCACCTGCGCCACAGCCCGCTCGGCCGGCGACAGGCCCGGCTTTAGCGAGACACTGAGCGTGCCATCACGGTCGGCGCGCGAAAGCCAGGCGGCAACGCTGAATGCGTCGTGCTGGTCGCCGGTTCGGCCCTCATTCGCGAAGCCACGCGACCACAGCGCCGGATAGACCTCGGCGAGCGCCGATCGCCCCGCCGGAATGTCCCAGCCGTTGAACGGCCAGAAATGCGCGGGCTGCCCAAGCCGCCGGCGGATGAAACGCAGCCACGGAATGCCGGCGTGGGTTGATTTCGCTACCGAGCCCTGCACTTCGAAATGAAACACCGACTTGGCGCTGCCGGCGCGCTCCTCGGTGAGGCGCCGCCAGCGCGAGTTGCCGGTGCGCGCCGCGCCGTTGCCGGCGACGCCGTCTCGTACAAAATCGACATAGGTGTCGTCGTCGTCGGTCGGCCAGTGGCGCTGGAAATCGTCGAGAAATCTCGGCCAATCGGGCTTGAGGCCGTGCGCCTCGAAATAGCGCAGCGGAAAGGAAAAGCCATGGTCGATGCCGACCAGCGTCGGCGCGTCCTCGGCAAGCCGCTCCACCAGCCATTCGGCGATGCCCTTGCGAGTCCAATATTTGCGCGGGCTCGGTGGCGGCAGTATTTCCACAGGAAGCTCGTCGCCAGCCGCCAGATAGACGCGCAAGCCCGGCAAACTCGCGGTTGGCGTCTGCGCGCCGGAATAGTCGATGCCGATGGTGCGGGCGAACGCAGGCATTCAGGCCGCCGCCCTGAAGCGTTCGAAACGCAGGGCAAGGCGATCCCGATCGGGCCGGTCCTGGTCACGGTTTGGAAGATGGATTGTGCCGCCGCTCAGTCGCTTCAACGACTCAAGCATCGGGCCGTCATGCTGCCCAAGCAGCCGTTCGGACACATGCAGCCGATAGTCTGGATCGATGCCGATCAGATGTGCATCGAACGCCGCATGATGAATCTTCGAGAGCGGGATACCGTTCGGAACAACCGGCTGACCGAATTGCTCATCCTTGTCCGCGACGATATGAGCGGCGTCGAGAAGCAATGATTCCGGTAACCCCGAGAGCGCGCAGCGGCCATTGTAGGCGGTAATGACCGCTTCGCGGAACGACGCCTGATGCAACCGTTGCTTGACTGCGCGCAAGGCATAGCGCCGCTCTAGAACATTCTCAGGTGGTACAAAGGCCTCTTGCTCCGGCACACCGAACGCTATTTGCGCCTTCAAAGCCCCCGCGTCCCAACCCGCTACGAATGTCGGAACCATCGCCTGATATCGGCCGGGAGCGATGCCGAGGAAATAGATGATCGGTACCTGGTTCTCGAAAGCGTCACGAAGCCACCGGTTGTCGGCCGCGGCCGGGTCCTGTCCCATGAACGCATAGTCGATCGTTTCGTCGCTCTCGAAAATCTGGCGATGCACCTCACGTTGGTCGTCGTACCAGACCTTGCTGCCCGGCTTCGGGAACACGGTCTTGATCGAAAGCAAGAACCGCATTTGTTGTGGCCTAAAGATGCCGCGCTGAGGATTGATGAGCGGGATGCGCTCGCCGTCGAATACGAAGCCCGGCTTCAGTTCGGCCGCGGTCAGGTGATCATGGACCTCGTTCAGCCTTCGCACATGTTCGAAAGCCGCCATGCGCATCGAAGTGTCTTTTGCGTCTTCGTGCATCGCGCGCTCACCCTCGAAACGCATGTTCGTTGTGCCAGCGCAGCTGCTCGGGATCGGGTCGTCTCAGGGCGTCTTCGGGTGGGTGGATAGGCTTCCCGTGCAGTTCGTAGTAATGCCTACCGTTCTCGAACTCCTCCTTGATCTTGCGGCTCGCTTCGAAGTGAAGGTCCGGCGTCACCGTTACGTAGCCTGCATCGAACAGGCTGTGGATGTCGCGCCGAAACAGAAGGCCATTCCGGGCCTCATGTTCGCCGCCGTCGCTGTACGGCCGGATGTGTGCGGCCTCAAGTGCCGGAAGTCCGTGACCCGGTTCGCCGCTGCCGAGGGGTTCGATCTGACCGCCGAGTTCATCGAGGTCGAGACCGGCAAAGGGAGCGATGCCCTGGATCGAAGGCCCCAGCTTGCGGCAGCGTTGGCCACAGGGCGGCAACACAAATGCCCGGTCATAGTGGCCAAGCTCGATCGGCTCTCCCGCGACGTGGCCTTCATATCGGGTCTGATGGCCCAACGGGTGCCTTTCATCGTTGCCGAACTGGGCCGAGACGCCGATCCCTTCATGCTGCACCTCTACGCTGCACTGGCCGAGAAGGAACGCCGGCTGATTTCGGAGCGCACCAGAGCCGCGCTGGCAGCGAGGAAGGCCCAAGGCGCCCGGCTCGGCAACCGGCGCAATGCGGCGGAAGCCGCTGCAGCAGGGCACCGCGCGATGACGGAAGAGGCGGATGCGTTCGCAGCGAACGTGCTGCCGATCATCAATTCGCTGCGGGCAACGGGCGTGACCGATCTCCGCGGACTGGCCGGTGCCCTCAACGACCGCGGCGTTCACACCGCCCGTGGCGGCCGCTGGCATGTCTCGAACGTGCGCAACCTGCTCAGGCGGTCTGTGGCCTTTTCATAGGCGGGAACTAAAGGCGCGTCTGTCCGCGGACGCCATGGTTCCGGCGCCGGACCTCCGGCGGTCCAGAGAATGGATGCGGAGCATCAAGGGCCGGACTCTAAATCTCCGTGGAGGAAATACTCAGTGGCAGGTCACAGTCGCTCAAGAAGCGCATCCTGCTCGAAAACTACTTCCTGCCAGGCGACTTCGAACGGCACCTACCTCAAACCTCGATGAGCCCAGTCCTCCAATCCCGGGAAAGTTCACCGTCCCATTCGTTTTGACGACGGGCACTCTAAACCCGACACTGCGCTCAGTGACCTTGCTCTCGGCTAGTCGTGAACGATGACGTTGAGGAGCCCGGCATGCACTGTGATTTCGCCATTGTATTCGATCAGGCCGAGCTTTCGGAACTTGTTCATGAATTGATTGACGCGCGAGCGGGTCGTGCCGACGCGCGCCGCCAGAATATCCTGGCTGATCTTTGGAACGATCGGGCGCAAACCCCCTTCGTCGCCGAAGTTGGCAAGCAGGAGGAGGATCCGCGCCAGCCGCTTTTCGCTCGAATTGAAAAGCTGGTCGACAAGATCCGCTTCGATCTGGATATTGCGTGTCATCAAGAACGCCATGAACTTCTCGGAGAAGTCCTTGTCTTCGTGGAGCCGCCGGACCATCGCGGCCTTCTCGATCCGGATCAGCCTCGATGCCGTCGTGGCAATGGCAGAGGCCAACCGGCGCGGCTGACCGGAAAGACATCCCTCCCCGAAGAAATCACCGGGTCCGAGGAGCGCGATGATACCCTCCTTGCCCTGATCGGAGACGATGGTGAGTTGAACGCTGCCGGTCTCGAGATAGTAGACTGCGTCAGCTACGTCGCCCTGGCTGAAGACGACATCCCTCGCATTCAACTCCGGATCGGACGTGAAGCCAGCAAAACCAGCAGTAACAATTGACGGGTCAAAGTGCGCCACTTCGGCGACCCTTGATCTTTCGGCCTGCCCGCTCCGCTTGGGGTCTCGCATAACGCCTCGACAGGTTAACGAATGTGAATTTCCTACAACTTTCTGTTTATCCTGAAAAGCAAAAACCCTTGTGTGGTGTGCAAAATTGAACATCACCAGCACTTGCCACGTGACTATCTGACGATAGCCAGAAATTCCCTCGATTCGGGCAAGGTCAGGATAGATGCTCGGCATCACGCATCGCCGCCGCAACCGAACTCGGAGCTTTCTTTTCGTCGGCCCCGATCACGCCGACCGCGTCGACGTCGAAAACTGTCTTCTGCACGTCAGGAATAGTCTGCCGCGAGACAAGCGTCGCCCAATACGGATGCATTGGGAAAAGAGGCTCGCATCGGCCTTGACGGCGCTGGAGAGCGGGAGTTTTGAGGGCGTCCTCGTCGACCTGTATCTGCCCGACGGCGGACCTCAGACTCTGGAAGCTATCCAAAAAGCTGCACCCGACGCCTGCGTCATGATCGTAGCCGCGACAGACCAGGCGCTGACGGGATCGGCCGCAAGACGTCAGGCTCGGGACGCACTTGTTGCCGGTTTACTCGAGGTTCGGCCGCTTTCACCAGGCCTGCGAAGCGTGATCGAGGGAAAGGCGATTGGCGAGGACGAAGCCATCTCTACTGACGAGGCTCAGGCCGGAACCACTCTGGAGTCGATCGGCGATGCGGTGCTGTCCACCGACACTTTCGGCCGCGTGACGTATCTTAACCGCGCCGCGGAAAAAGCCACCGGATGGTTCCGTGAAGAAGCCATCGGCCGCTTGGCGAACGATGTCTTCCGCATCGTCGACGGCGTCACGCGCGAACCGATCCGCGATCCGCTGCAGCTCAGCATGATCAAGAACGAGCTGATGGTGTTGAAGAGCAACGCCATCCTGGTCCGCCGGGATGGAAGCGAATTGACCATCGCGGACACCATCGCCCCGATTCACCAGCGCAATGGAACAGTGACGGGCGCCGTTGTCGTCTTCCAGGATGTCAGCGAAGCACGCGCTGCCGCGCTCAAGATTTCCCATCTGGCGCATCACGACTTTCTCACCGACTTGCCCAATCGGGTCCTCTTCGACGACCGGCTAAATCAAGCAATCAGCTTGGCGCAGCGCCACCAGCGGCATATCGCCGTTCTGTTCCTCGATTGCGACAACTTCAAGAATATCAACGACTCGCTGGGCCACATGATGGGCGACTTTCTGCTGCAGTCGTTGGCAAAGCGGATCGCCTCCGCTGGACGCAGTTCCGACACGGTCAGCCGCCAGGGCGGCGACGAATTCATCATCCTTCTCCCCGAGGTGAAAACGGTCGAGGATGCCGAAACATACGCGACAAAGATTCTCAATGAAGTCGCTAAGCCGCATCTCATCGGTGAGCACGAGCTTCACCTGACGGCGAGCATCGGCATCGCCATGTATCCGGCTGATGGCCGCAATGCCGACACTCTGGTCCACAACGCCGACCTCGCGCTTTATGAAGCCAAGGAAAGCGGCCGCAACACGCATAAACGCTTCCGCCCGGACATGAACGCCCGTGCGATCGAACGTCAATCGGCTGAAGCCGGTCTTCTGAACGCGCTGGAGAAGAAAGAGTTTCTTCTGCACTACCAGCCGCGCATGAATCTACAGACCGGCGCGGTCACCGGCGCCGAAGCGCTCGTTCGCTGGCGCGATCCCGAGCGCGGCATTGTCTCCCCGCAGGATTTCATTCCACTCGCCGAGGATTCTGGACTGATCGTACCGCTCGGACGGTGGGTCATCCGCGAGGCGTGCCGCCAGGCAATGAGCTGGCGGGACGCCGGGCTGCCGATAGGCACCTTGGCGGTCAACGTCTCTCCTGTCGAATTCCGCAGCTCCGCTTATCTGGACGGCATCAACGATCTGCTTGCCGACGGGCTCGTTGAACCCAGTGTCCTCGAACTGGAACTTACCGAGCGCACGCTTGTGCAGGACCAGCAAACCGCCGGCACGACACTGAAAGCGCTGTCGGATCTGGGTATCAGGCTGGCGCTCGATGATTTTGGCACTGGCTTTTCGAGCCTGAGTTATCTCCAACGTTTCGCCATAAGTACCCTGAAGATCGATCGCTCTTTCGTGGAGAGGCTTCCGGAGGAGGCACGGGACAGGTCGCTGGTCGGGGCGATCATCAACATGGGCAAGAGCCTGGAACTGGCCGTGGTCGCCGAGGGAATCGAGACCGAGAGTCAGCTCAACATACTGCGCGAATTGAACTGCACGGAGGGTCAGGGTTTCCACTTCTGCCATCCGCTTCCGCCCGAGGAGTTTGCAACCTATTTCGGCGCGTCGCGGAGCTAGTGAGGGTTCACACCATGTCGACAGAAGCACAACGCGAGAATGTAGCAAGTGTGAAGCCAAACGGACGCGACGGAACTGACCGTATCCAGCCTGTCGAGGCGCGCCGCAGTGAACGGTCGGTGCATGTGCTCGTCGCCGGCGAGAACGACTACTACAAGAGGGTCGTCGATGCCCTCGCTGCGGCGGAGATTACTCTGATCGATCACGCGGCGACAGAAGACGAGCTCTTCGAGAAGCTGCAACGCGAAGAGTATGACTGTGTCATCGCCGGTCAGACCGCCTGCGGCCGCAACAGCATCGAGCTTCGAGGTCTGATCGAACAGCGTGTTCCAAATCGCTCAGCCATGATCATGCTGACCGATGTCGCCAACCAAAACGTCATCCTCAAGGCATTCCGAAGCGGCTTCAGCGACTTTGTTACAATGGATCACGCGTTTGGCCGAGAACTGCTCCAGGCGGTGCGCCGCTCGGTCGAGCGCAATCGCAGGACGCAGGTTCTGATCGACGAGAACGAGCACCTGTCGATGCTCGCGCGCTATGACCGGCTGACCGGTCTCCCCGACCGCAGTTTCCTTGAGGAGCGTCTGGCTACTTTGCACTCCAGCGCAAAGAGGCACACCGACCAGTTTGCCGTGTTGCTGGTTGATATCAATCGATTCGAAGAGATTCTTGGCATTCACGGCCAAGCGATCGGCGATCAGGTTCTCAAGGCCTTCGCTCAGAAGCTGATGTCCGCCTCGCGCGCTTCCGACACGATCGGCCGGTTTGGCGGCGCCGAGTTTCTCTATCTCATGGATCGCAATGTGTCGTATGCGAAGGCGGGACAAGCCTGCATGCGGCTCTCCGAAGCGTTGTCGTTCTGCGTCGAGCTGGATAGTGTCAGAGTGGCGCTGTCAGCCAGCATCGGCGGTGCCGTCTTCCCGTCCGACGGCAAGACCAGTGACGAGCTGCTGAACGCCGCCAGGCAGGCGCTGAATACCGCGAAGGCCAACGCCAGCGGACATTATTTGCCGCACCAGGCGCAAGAAGTGCCGGCGGACACAGGCCAGACCACGGCGGCGGTCGCCGATCCCGAGACGAAAGACCCGGGCGCTGTCGCGGCAGCCGTGGGTGCGGATGCTGCAATCGCCGACGAACGTGTCGAGAACCGACGTCACGAGCGCCGCGACCGTGTGCTGTTTCGCGGCAGGATCATCCTGCACGACGGCCTCTCCACGATAGACTGCATCATCCGCGATCTGTCGCCCCACGGCGCCCGCGTGACGGTGGAGGGCCAAGCGGTCCCGCCACGGGCATTTTCGTTGGTGATCCTCGACACTGGCCGTGTCTTTGACGCGATCCGGCGATGGCAGCACGGTCAGAGCATAGGGCTGGAGTTCTCAGCCGAAAAATGATGCGGGACGAGATCGCAACCGTCAGCCTCTGATCTCGGCGGACCTGAGTCGTGAAGCGTGAAAGGAAGAATATGGACTCAGGCCGGACTCTTCCGTTGCCAACAATGGTGCCCCTCGACGTCACCCTGCACAGGGAAGCCAAAGAGCATCCGCCTCAGATTGACGGCAAGGACCGCGAGCTGCTCGAGGCAGTTCCGGTTGCCATCGTGGTGGCGAGCCAGGGCGCAGAAATTGTTCTTCTGAACCTACTGGCAGAGGAGCTGTTCGGATACCGCCACGACGAACTCCTCGGCCAAAACGTGACGAGCATCATTCCGGGGGAACTCGTTGAGCCGCAGGTTGATGACGGTCCGCGATCCGGAGAGGATGCGGTGATGCCGCATTTCCGAGCGGAGATCGAAATCAGCGGGCGGCGAAAGGATGGAAGCGCTTTTCCGATCGCACTCGCGCTGAGCCGGCGCGAAGACGCCGAAGGGATCCTGGCAACAGCGGCCATCCGCGATATCAGCCCGCGCAAGGATGCGGAAAAGCGCCTGGCGCGCATGAAGACGGTGGAAGACGCGTTGTTCGTGGAAAAGGAGCGCGCCCAAGCCACACTCGAAAGCATCGGCGACGCCGTGGCTTGTACCGACATCTCGGGCAATATCACTCTGCTCAATCGGGCTGCAGAAGAGATGAGCGGGTGGTCGCAGCAAGAAGCAGTCGGCAGGCCAATGGCGGAAATTCTCCGAATTGTCGATACCACCAGCGGCGAACCCATCCAGCATCCGATGGATATTCCTGCCGCAACCGGCCAGCCGCTGTGCTTGCCAAAGAACGTGAGCCTGATCCGCCGCGACGGAGGTCCAATTCCGATCGAAGACTCGGTCGCTCGCATTCATGATCGCGAAGGCCAGGTCACTGGAGCGGTCATCGTTTTCCGCGATGTGAGTGCGGCACATGCACTGACTTTGCAGTTGGCCTATACGGCCGAGCACGACGCCCTGACCGGTTTGCCCAATCGCCTGCTGCTGAATGACCGTATTGATCAGGAGATTGCCAGGGCTGAGCGACAAGGGAACAAGGTCGCCGTGCTGTTCTTCGATCTCGACCATTTCAAATTCGTCAACGATGCTCTGGGTCATCCAATAGGCGACAAACTTCTTCAATCCGTCGCGCAACTGCTCGTGGATTGCGTGCGCGGCTCAGACACGGTCAGCCGGCTGGGAGGCGATGAGTTCATCGCCCTGCTTTCGGAATTGCAGCATTCGGAAGATGCGGCAATTACGGCGAGAAGAATGCTGAAGGCCGTGACAACGATCCGTTCGATCGGGGATCACGCTCTCGACGTGAGTGCCAGCATTGGCGTGAGCATCTATCCGGACGACGGACGCGATGCGGAAACGCTCGTCAAGAACGCGGACACCGCGATGTACCAGGCAAAGGCGAACGGCCGTAAGAATTATCAGTTCTTCAAGCCATTCATGAACGCCATGGCCGTGGAGCGTCAATTCCTCGAAGAGGGTTTGTCGCGCGCCGTGGACGGTGGCGAATTGGCTTTGCACTACCAGCCGAAGATCAATCTGAGAACCGGAAAGATTGTCGGGGCAGAAGCTTTGCTGCGCTGGACCCATCCAACGCGGGGACCAGTGCCTCCCGCGCAGTTCATTCCCGTGGCAGAAGACTGTGGCCTGATCTTGCCAATTGGCACCTGGGTACTTCGCCAAGCGTGCGAACAAGCCCAAGCCTGGGCAGCAGCCGGGCTGCCTGAGACGACCGTAGCGGTAAACGTTTCAGCGCTCGAGTTTCGGCAAGAGGACTTTTTGGATCGCTTGCTGGAAACCATCAATGAAACGGGGTTGGACACGAGATTTCTTGAGTTGGAGTTGACCGAGAGCGTTCTTGTCAAGATTGGCGGCCCCGCAGCGTCCGCCCTGCGGCGGCTGAGGGAAATGAAGATTAGCGTCGCTCTGGATGACTTCGGCACCGGTTACTCCAGCCTGAGCTATCTCCGGAAATTCCCCGTCGACGTTCTCAAGATCGACCGGTCATTCATCGGCCAATTAGGTGCCGTTGACGATGGATATTCCGCCATCGTAGCGGCAATTATCGTTATGGCCCACAGCCTTAATCTGCGGGTCGTGGCGGAGGGGGTTGAAACGCTGGAGCAGCTCGCGTTTCTTCGGGCTCATCAATGCGACGAGGTGCAGGGGTACTATTTCAGCCGGCCGGTGCCGGCGGAGCAATTCGCGAGCCTGCTCAAGACCGGCATACCGGACCCCTCTACCACAGAACGCCGGGCCGCCGACTCGTAGCCGCAGCCAGCCGCATAGCTTGTTCAACCAGCTTGGCGAAGTAACGCGCCTGGGCGGGATCGGCGCGTGGCGTACAAATGCCGATTGGACTGTTCAATTCGAGATATCGATCGCGTCGGGGAATGCGCAAGAATAGGTATCGCACTACGCGGGTGGCGCGCTGCGCATGAGACCATACCGCCTCGTCCCGGACATGGATTTCATCATGCGACGGCTCCACGCCGGCGATCGGCTCGTCGGCCCGGTCACTGTCCCCCGCCAGGGCTCGAGCCGTCAGTCACGCCCGTGGGGCTTCACAAGCGGGGCGCGAGCCGACAAGCGCGCCGTCGATGGGCTCGCTGCCCGTGGCGTCGTCGGCGTCGAGGAAGAGAACGGCCAGCGGCGCGCTTGGCTTGTCACCGAGAAGCTCTGAACCTGACCTCCTTGACCCGCCGCTCGACCACGCGCCGTTGCCGTCCGATCAGCTCCGGTTCGGCAAGGCGGGACGTTTGGTCAAGAAGCGCGGCGGGCACGTACGAGATGGCACTTCCGCTTCCGGTCACTTGCTCGGTTCGTGGTGGCAACGCCGCATGTCGCTAAAGCACCAGACAGCCGCACGCAACCTGGCCATCGTCGCTGCTCTCATGGATGCACCCGTTGCATGAGGGCGGTGTTTCCAGGCGCAAATGAAAGCGCGATTTTTTGTTCGAGCCGATAGAAGTGGGCCAAAGGCCGCTTCAAGCGCACGGCATAATCGTTGTGATATCGAGCACGGCGCTGCACCGTGAAGTCGCCGTTTCAGCCTACGTCTTTTGCAGCCGGAGTCTTGCCTTGCCGGGTGGCGAGACCGTCGGTAGCGAATTGCGGAAGTCCGCAAGCAGAATGGCGCCAAGCTCGGAGGCCGGAACCGGCCGGCCGAAATAGAAACCCTGCACTTGTTCCGCATCGGCGCCGGCGAGAAATTCGGCCTGTTTCGAGGTCTCGACACCCTCGACTGTCACGGCCATACGCAATTCCCGCCCGAGCGCAATGATGCTCTTGACTACCGTCTCAACGTCACGGCCCGACTTATCGAAGTCTTGCATGAAGCTGCGGTCTATCTTGATCTTGTCGAAGGGAAATTTCCAGAGATAACTGAGGCTCGAATAGCCAGTACCGAAATCATCCATTACGATCGAGACGCCAAGATCCTTGAGTTCGCGCAGTTGTTTCATCGTGCTTTCGCTGTTGTCAAGCAGAAGCACTTCGGTGATCTCCAACTCGAGCCGATTGGCATCCAGCCCCGACGCCATCAACGTGCCGGTAACGACCTCGACGATGGTTTCGGATTCAAATTGGGCGGGTGACAAGTTGATCGCGATTGTCAACTCTTTCGGCCATGCGGCAGCGGTGCGGCATGCTTCGCGCAGCACCCAGGTCCCGATTTTGTCGATGAGGTGCATTTCTTCGGCGAATGGAAGGAAGTCGTCCGGCGGGATCAGCGTGCCGTCCGGCGTCGGCAGGCGCACCAGGGCCTCGAAGCCGACCAGGTGCTTGTTGGTCATTTCGAACACAGGTTGGTAATGCACCACCATTGCATCATGCGCGACCGCGTCGCGGATGGTCTTTTCGAGCTTGATGCGCTTCTGCAGCGCCTCGTCCATGTCCGGCGCGAAAAAGCGGATGCAGTCGCGGCCGGCGCCCTTGCCTTCATAGAGTGCGAGATCGGCGCTCTTGAGCAGGCGTTCGGCAGTGACGCCGTCTTGCGGCGCCAGCGCCACGCCGATGGTGAAGCTCGCGCAAACTTCTTGCTCCTTGAAATAGCTCGGCGCGCTCAGCTCCTGAGTGATGCGGATTGCGAATGCCTCCGCCTGTTGCTTATCGGCGACGCCGGTCTGCACTACGACAAATTCATCGCCGCCGAGCCGCGCCACCATATCCTCGATGCGCACTACGGCACGTAGGCGCTCCCCGATGGTGCTGAGCAGGAAATCGCCGCCGTCATGGCCGAGCGTGTCGTTGACCTGCTTGAAATGGTCGATGTCGATGAAATGGAGGGCAACAAGGCCGCCGGTCGACGGCAACACCGCCAATGCCCCTTCCAGCCGTTCGACGACGCGCGTGCGGTTGGCAAGCCCGGTCAAGGTGTCGTGATGGGCCAGGAAATGAATGCGTCGGTCGGCTTGCTGCTTTTCGCGCGTTCGCCGATACCAGGCCATCGCGGGCACGCCGAAGGAAAGCGCCGTCAAGCCGCAGAGCGCAATCGCCGCCAGCAGGAAGGTCTGGTAGTAGCTGTCGTGCTCGGCAGTCTGGTCCAAATGGGCCGCGACAACGGCGACCCGCCGGCCATCGACCAGAACTGGAACATAGGCCTCGGAATGATACGCGTGCTGATCGGGTGCCAGCGCCTCGTCGGCAGCGACGATGGGGTGATCTTCCTTGAGCGCGTTGGCGGCAACGACATTGTATTCGGACAAGTCGACCGGAGCGACCTTGTTGTGGTCGGCAACCAGGATGGAGTAGCCGTAGCGATTATAGATCGTATAGCGAAAGACCTCGCCCGACTTGTGCGTCGCTCCCAAGAAGGCGATGCTCTCCGATGACGGCGTCTCGCCGGCGGCGATCTGCTCGAGATCGCTCATATTGGCAGCCAGATATTGCGCCCAGTTCTGCGCGGTGCGGGTCGCGTTCTCGTACAAGAGATGTTCGGTTGTGACCTTGACCGTGAACCAGGTGCCGCCGACCAGCGCGACTAGGACCACGACCGAGAGGGCGAGATAGCGCCAGAGCGGTATGTTTTCGAGGCTTTCCATGGCGCCTATCGGTTGGTTGCGCGGATTGTTGCCAGCTCCGCCTCAGCCCGTTTCAACAGCTCGCGATTGTGGGGCTCGCTTGCAGCCCAGGCTTCGGTCTGGGACAGGTAGATCCGCCGCGCGGTTTCGCGATCAGCCTGTGATGGCTCTACCACCTCGCGGCCACGATCCGATTTTATCTTCTTGAGAGACTGCTCTACGCTGGCTCCGTACAATTCGATCCACCTCGCCGCTGCCCATTCGCCACTATGTTTGCGAATGATAGCTTTCGCGGCTTCGGGCAAGCTGTCGAACTTCTTGCGGTTCATCAACAGCGCCAGCGGGGCGCCGCCGCCGCTCAGAAGGTAATGGTTCGTCGCCACCCGCCCGACACCGAAGTCGAACAGGCCAGTCGGGTCCAAGGTGGCACCGTCGATGGCACCCCCGGCGATCGCGTCGGCGATCCTCGATGCCGGCATGACGGTTGGGATGGCGCCGAAGCGTTCTAGCGCCTCCGCTCCGATTGGATTGTTGCTGCGAATCTTCTGTCCCCTGAGATATGCAAGACTGCCGATCGGTTTGTGGCTGTGAATGATGGTAGGGGCGGCCGTGTAAGCTCCAATCACGAAGAAGCTCTCATATCCACCCAGCGCTTTAGCGGCGATCATGCGCGTATAGGTGAGCGTGCCTTCCAGCACGTCGTGAAACAGGCCGGGCAACTCGAGCAGGTCGTTGTCGGGAAACCGATAGGGCGTCTGGCCGGGGACAACCCATGCAATGTCGGCGCCCCCCTCTAGCACCAGCCCTGGCTGCTCGGCCAACGGCTTGCCGAGTGCCCCGCCGGGGTAGACCTTGACCGCGACCAGCCCCTTGCCTTCGGCATTGACGGCATCGACAAACGGTTTGATCCCGTATCGGAAAGTATCGCTGTTTTCGGCGGTGAAGAAAGCCAGCTTGAGTTCGATCGGCTCGGCGGCCGCCGTCAGTGGCACCAACAACGCAATCGCCAGGACGCAGGCCCGCACCAGCGCTTTGACGAACCATGAGACCGACGTGTTTGCAGTCACAAGGACCGCTTTGATTGCGCTCATGGTCGCACCTCGGTTGGCGAATGCAATTTTGCAATCTCGGCTTTGACCAGCGCCAAGAGGTCCCGGTTATGAGAACGTTGCGCCGACCATTCTTCGACCACTGAAGCGAAGACTCTTCCGGCAGCAGCCAAATCGGTCGACGACGGCTCGACAACCGTTCGCCGCCCGTCGGCCTTCAATTGCGCAACCGTTTCCCGGTTTTTCGCGTCGAAGCAGGCCGCGGCGCGCTCCGACAGCCAGTCGCCGCTGTATTTGCGGATGATTTCCTGCACACCCGGCGGCAGGCTGGCGAATTTCTCGCGGCTCATCACCAAAGAGACGGTCGCGCCGCCGAGCTCAAGTAAATAGTGGTGAGTGGCAAGCCGCCCGAATCCGAATTCAAAAAGCAAGCTCGGCGGCACTGTCACGCCATCGAGCTTGCCCTGACTGAGGGCGTCCATGGCCTGATTAACCGGCATCAATGTGGGTACGGCACCAAGCGTGCGTATAACGCTGCCTGTGATCGAATTGTTCACGCGGATTCTTTGCCCCTTCAACTCGGCAAGCGTGGCGATCGGCTTGCGACTGTCGATGCTTTCGCCGATGGTCACAAAGGCGCCGACCACAAGAAACTGTCGGTACCCTTCGAAAGCCCCGGCGGCGGCCAGCCGCGCGAAGACGAGGCTCGCCTCGCGTTCATTCCGGAACAGGCCGGGCAATTCCAAGACCGAGACATCGGGAAATTGCTTTGGCGTATAGCCCGGCACGACGTAGGCCAAATCGGCTACACCATCGAGAGCCAGCCGCGCCTGCTCGGTCATTTCCGGACTGATCGCGCCGCTAAAATAGACCTTGATTTGAACAATCCCCGCACCGTCGGCGTTGACTGCGTCGACGAATGGTTTGACATAACACTGATAGATGTTGGAACGGTCTGAGGTGATGAACGAGAACTTCAATGTGACCGGATCTGCCGCGGCCAAAGCCGGCACCAGAACCAGGAGCGTCAGCGCGATCCACTTCACCAACCGGGTCATTGTTTCGTGCCTTCGCGTCTTGCCGGAGCAGCGCACAGCCTCACGCGGCGCCAGGCGGAGCCCGACGGCATTCAAACCCGTGTCGATCCGCATCATGGCGCCGACCTGATTTTTCGCGAGTTCGGACTTCACCAGACGGAGAAGCTCGCGATTTTGGGGACTCTTGGCGGCCCATCCTCGATGACTGATTCTAAAGAGGATGCTTGCGGCAAACCGTTACAGAGCCGCTGCTGCTTGGCGAAGGTGAGTCCACATGGCGAAATGCAGCTCGCCGGCGAGTGCCGTCGTGACGCTGCCGGCCATCATCACAGTGGTCGTGTCGAACTTCATTGCGGCGCCGGGTTTCGTTCGGGGATGCAGGAACAGGCTTTCCCGTATACCCGCGGTCCCGTATGCCCGCGGTCAGCTAACAGCTTGGCAGGGAAGCATTACTAACCCCTGAAGCGCCCTGCCTAGAGTACGGGGCATGGCGGTAACGTTTGGTTAACCCGGCATCGGCCCGATCCCTGGCTTGTTGAATTGAGATTGTCGTCATGGACGACCATTGGCGAGGCCGGAGTGGTAAACTCACCGCCACCGCGGCAAAATCTCTTGCGACGCACGGCCGGACCATACATTGGTGTCAGATCGCCGTCCGCTCTGGGCAAATCCAAAAGAAGCGTCGGCTAACGGCGGCTGTTTGTCTCTTGTTCATCATGTTCGCGTGATTTCGGAGTTGCCGGATAAATTGCCCCCATGTCTTCTGCATGGAAAACGTTCGCACCAACCCGCAAACTGTAGGGGTCAGTGAGCGTCGCTCGGTGCGGCGCAAGCACGCGCTGAAAGGCGCGCGCATCATCTTCAATCACGGATCTTCGTCAATCAATTGCACCATCCGCGACCTTTCCGATGGCGGCGCCAAGCTCGTCGTCAACTCGGCCGCCGACATTCCGGGCACGTTCGACTTGCGCTTCGATGACGGAACCCCGCCCCGGCACTGCTCAACGCAGTGGATCTCGGGCAATTCGATCGGCGTTCGCTTCACTTTCGCTACGTCCGATACGAGTCCCGGACGATTTGGCCGTCGCTAAACTCCTGTCAATCGGCCGGAAGCGCCTACGACAATTGACGGCTTCCGGACATCAGCGATCTGCTTCAGCCGCAGAAGGCGCACTGCGGGTGGTCCGCGCTCAATGGCTATGGTGTTTACCGCTCTCGGATTACTATGTTGGCAGGTTGGCTGCATGTGCCGGATTGGACAACACCTGACCATTGGCCAAGGTGAAATGCCGACGGATCAAAAATACGCAGAACTTGGTCATCGCGCTGCTTCGAGTCATAATACTGCCGCATCACCCACACTTGGAGGCTATCGCGCGCCCCGCCAATCGCGCCTCTCACATGCACTAGATGACCATGTTCGCTTTGACCGATTTCGATCTCGAAGACACCTGCAAGATCGACCTATCCACGATCTATGATCGTCCCCATTGGCGTGGTGGCCTTCTTGGCGTCCGCTTCCTCACACCCGTTTTGCTCCTCACCGGCGCTCTCATTGTGTCTATAAGCGGGGTTGCTTCAGCAAAGCCGGCGCCGACCTCGATTGGCACGTTCAAAGCGTGGAGCGCCTTTATGGCGACCGATGCCAACGGGAAAGTCTGCTTCGCAGCAACGCAACCGCAGAAATCGAAATATTCTCAGTCGATCTCGGGTCGTGGCAGCGCCTTCTTCATGATCACCACTTTTCCATCGAAGGACATCAAGAACCAGGTAAGCACGATCATCGGCTTTCCCTTCAAAGTCGGCAGCCGCGTGTTCGTCAATGTCGATGGCACGACGTACAAGATGTTCTTCAACGATGCCAAGGGCGAAACCGCGTGGTCGGTTCCAGACACCGAGCCGATGCTCGTCGCGGCCATGAAGAAGGGCTTGAAAATGAGGATCAGCAGCACCTCTAGGCGTGGTACCGCCGTCACCGACAACTACTCGCTGGCTGGCGTCACTGCCGCGCTCAAAGCGGTCGCCAAAGAGTGCAAGTAGCGCCGCGCTTCGTTGAATCCGGCGTACATTTTCAGGCGGCTCAGCGTCTTGGCCATGTGTGGATCGAACCTGGGTCTGATTGCGTTGCCGAGTTGTCCGGCTCGCATTTGTGATGACTGCCCGTCGTAAAAACGCACTGCAAGCCGTAGCCGCAAAGGTCCGCATCGGGTACGACGGAATCCGCCGCGTCGGCCTGGCATTGCATGCCCGCTTCGCCCCGAAAGCGACCAAAGTTCACCGCCACGGCGGCCGCGCCCCGCGAGCGTCGAACGTCTTGGAGCACTCGCGGGCCTACTGGGTCGCCGGACGCCGGCTCAAGGAATGGCGGGATTAAGCCATTTCTCCAGAGAATGTTGGACCCCAGTATCTCTCCCTCCGCCAACAAGCCGCGTCCGAAGGTTCTCCGAGCCAACCGACCACCGCCAAGATCGCGCGGTTCCGTGTCGTTTCCGCAAAATACCTCCGGACCTCCGGCGGTCGATTCCGTGTTTCCCGTTCTCTGTTCGGCCCGAATTCTCCAAGCCTCGTGACTCCCTCAAAATGGTCCGGAGCTTCTGAAGCGCGTATTTCTGCGGTTCCTCTCCAACGAGATGATCGAAAGTTGAATCCCCCGCTCGCCTGAGCGATGCAGGAATAGAGCAACTGGTCGGTCCCGACCGATCCACGCCCAACTGCTGAAGGCCTGAAGTCCAACAAGCAATCAAGCGTACGGATCGAGAGCATCCGAGGCTGCGATGAATGGTCTTTTTGGGGTATGGAGGCATCGGTAAGGCGTCGTCGGGGTCACGGCATCAAACAGGTCGATCCGAGCTGCTACAATGTGGCAGAGAGAGGGAGCCGGATGAGTCGCGGCGACGCCGCCTGTCGCCCAGCCCTCGCTTTCTTGGCAGAAGCTGATGAGCAGTGGCGAAAGGAAGGAATCTTTCCCCGAGGGCCTAGTCCAGGCCGGCGACGGGTTGCGCACCGAGGCAGATGTCGAACTGAAAGTGGTGACGCCGCTTCTGACCGGGGCGAACTACCTTGAGATTCCTTCATCCTCGGTGAAGGCCAAGGACTATCTCGCCCCGGCGCCGCTCGATAAAGCGGCCGGCAAGACCGGCGGGTATTTCCCGGATTACTCGGTCTGGGAAAAGGCGTTTCCGGTTCTGATCGTGGAGGTCAAGGGGCCGGATGTCGAAGTCGAGATTGGGTACCGCGAAGCTTCGCTGTACGCCCGGCACCTCAACCAGGCGTACCGCACGAAGCTGAACCCTTCGCGGTACATTGTGTCGACCAACGGTCGGCGACTGCTTGCCGGCTACTGGGACAGCCCGCCCGTAGTGGCCGTGAGCGTGGACGACCTCCGACCCGGGAGCCGAGCCACCGAGGAGCTGCGCGAGTTCTGCCACCACCGCGTGCTGGTCGCGTCCGCCGCTGAGGCGTTGGCCGAACTCCGCCCCCCGGCTTTCGCGATGCCCTACAGCCGGGCCGGCGGGCAGCCGCTGATAAACTCGAAGAAGCCCTTTAACTCGTTCGCCGCTGACCTCTCCCCCATCCTTCGGCGGTATTTCACTTCGACATCCCAGAACAACGACCCGGAGATATATGAGCGCGGTTACGTAGCGGCCGACGATGTCACCGAGTACGACCGGATTTTGGAGTCCTTGCTTAAGGAGCGCATCGCGACCCGCCGGGGTTCGCTCTCGCAAAACTTGGAGCCGACCCGGACCGGCGAGCCTAAACTCGCCTCGGCGATCGACCGATTTAAGGAAGAACATCCGCCTGATGGGCAGTTGCAGCTGATCACCGGTGGTGTCGGCACGGGCAAGTCCCTCTTCGCTCGGAGGTACAAGGAGCTTCTCCAGCCCGCCGAACAGGCGGAGTCAAACCGCTGGGCGTTCATCGATTTCAACTCGGCGCCGCCGTCACTGGAGCACGCGGAGAACTGGCTCTGCGAGCGCTTCGTCGAGAGCTTCGCCAAAGAGAATCCCTCCTTCGACCCCTACGATGGCGAGAACCTTCCACGCATCTTCTCGCATGACATACAGCGGCGCCGGGCCATCTACGCCGGATTGCAAAAGGCGTCAGCGGAAGACGAGGCGAGGGCCAGGGCCGATGACCTCAGCAAGTGGCAAGCGGACCCACAGCTGCTGGCATTTGGAATCTGCCGCTACTTCTTGGGGGACCGCGGCGACAGAAAGGACACGGTCGTTGTCGTGATGGACAACGTCGACCGGCTAGACCTAACCAACCAACTGGCGGCGTTCCAGCTTGCCCTCTGGTTCCTGGATCGCACGAAGTCGTTCGTCATCCTCCAGATGCGAGACGAGACCTACGAGAGATTTAGAGGCCGCCCGCCGCTGGACACTTTTCGGACCGGCATCACCTTCCACATAACGCCGCCCCGCTTCCTGGACGTGGTGAAGCGCCGCCTTGAGCTCAGTTTGGAATATCTAGCGCGGCACACGGACGACCGCCTCGAGTATCACTTGGCGAGCGGCGCGAGGATCGTCTACCCAAACTCGATGCTGGGTGAGTTCCTCAAGAGCATCTACCTCGAGCTCTTCGAGCGGAAGCACAACGTCTCGCGAATCCTGCAAGGTATCGCCGGTCTGGATGTGAGGCGAGCGCTGGAGATGTTCGTTGCGATCCTGACATCGGGACACCTCAGCGAGGAGGCGATCACTTCGATCGCAAAGGGGGCCGGCGGCATCGGAATCCCCGAGTACACGGTGCTCAAGATTCTGATGCGGACCGAATACCGTTTCTTCAGCGACCAGAGTGGCTTCGTCGGCAACCTGTTCCACTGCGACGACCAGTGGCAACAACCAAACAACTTCCTCATCGCCGATATACTCTTCTGGTTATGTGAAAACCGGAAGCGGCAGGGACCTATAGGGTTGGAAGGTTACTTCTCGGTCCAGCAGCTTGCCGACGTAATGCAGCTCCGTGGCTACATCGGCCAGGATGTCGAGGCAGCATGCACATGGCTCCTAAAGCGAGGGATGATCCAGGCCGATCACATGAACACTGCGAGTGTGGCGCGCTCGGACGCGGTGAAAGTAACCGCCGCGGGCTTTATCCATCTACGAATACTTTGCGAAAGGGTCGAATATCTTTACGGCGTACTTAGTACCACTCCGATTTCAGACGCAAACACTGCGGCCAGGATCGCTGACTACATCAACCGCGAGAATCAGTTCGACCGTTTGTCGCCCAACCAAAAGGTCCAGTGCATCGAGATGTTCCTCGGATACCTCCGGTACCAACACGCCCAGCTCTCGTCCGCCTATCCCGGCTTCGGACGCGGACACACCGGAGCGTCGTTTGTACTCGAGCAGATCGAGAGCACGATAAATCACTTCAGGAGCCCGGGCTTCCGAGGCGAGCCGAACCTGCTAGACGACTGAAAACTGGCGAGTGCAACTATTTGATCCGGTCGACGTCCGGTGCGAAGGCGCGCCTGGAGCAAAGGATTACTCTGAGCGCGACCGCAGCGCTCCTGAACGGCGCCCTGCTGCTGCAGGGCAAAATTAGTCGTTATGCGCAAAGGGAACCGTTGGCTCGCCCACTCGACCGGAAACGGCCGCAGCATTCGCTGCAGATCGGCTGCGCCGACCCGCGTGTCATTGAGAATCCCTTCCACGATATCGGGCGCCAGAAGCGTCAGCCGCAGAACCCGGCTGGCATACGAGTCGTTGATCCCTTCGGCGGCGGCGATCTCGGCGACCGTGGCATACACGCCGGCTTCCAGCTGCTTCCGCCACCGGAACGCTCGGGCAAGCGCGATGATGAGAGCATTGTTGGCCTGAGGGCATACTCGAGTCGGGGCCGGCGAACCGTCGGGGACGATCAGGGCCTTGCGCCCGCCGCGACGAGTAAACACGATCGGGATATGGACGACGACGGTGTCGGGCTCGCCAGAGGGGAGATCGGGCCTCGCCACTATGCGACCTCCCGCTCGGCATCGGCGTAACGCAACTCGCCCAAGAACGCGGTCAGCCCATCCGTGCGCAGGCTGATGTCGATACCGTCAGGGGTGACCTGCGCGCGGTGGACGAGGAGCTGAACGATGCGGACCTGCTCTGCGGGGAACAGTTCGTCCCAGAGCGGATCGAAGGAGAGGAGGGCGTCGCGGACTTCGGCCTCGGTCAGATCCGAGAGACCAGTCCTGGCGGCCCGCCACGTTGCCACGATGATCTCGGGCGATCGGAGGAGGATGCGAAGCTGGTCAATCACCGCGCGCTCGATCTCGGCCGCCGGTACCCGATTGATTGGGCTATCGTCCCCCTCCCCTTTGATGACCGATTGGCTCACATAGTAGCGGTAGAGCTTCTGTCCCCTCCGCGTGTGGGTTGGCGACATTGCCCTCCCGGTCGGCCCGAAGATCAGGCCTTTGAGCAGCGCAGGGGCCTGCGCTCGGGAAGCGTTGGCCCGCCTCCGTGGTGCCTCGGCCAGAATTGCGTGCACCTTGTCCCAGAGCGCCTTCGGGATGATCGCCTGATGCTCTCCGGGATAGGCTTTCCCCTTGTGGACGGCCTCGCCGATGTAGACCCGATTGTGAAGCAGCTTGTAGATCCGACCCTTGTCGAGCCTCTGACCATAGCGATTGACGAAGCCCCCCTCCGCCAATTCCCGAACGATGGCCTTGGTGGATCGGGTCCGGACGAAGGTCTCGAAGATAAGCCGGACCTTTGCCGCTTCCGGCTTGTCGATGACCAGCTTGCGGTCCTTGACCCGGTAGCCGAACGGGGCCCAGGGTTGGCCCGGAGAGCGGCGAGAGCAACCATCGCCGATGATGACATGCCCCCCGGAATTGGAGGGCATTTTTCGCCCGAAGGTGGGCTCGCGGTCGAGCGCGAGGCGATCCTCGACGGCGAGGAAGAACCCGCATGACCGCTGCAACCGATCTCGGTCCGGGGAAGGCGCGCAAGCTGGCGGTGTCCTACCGGCCGCTGGAGAGCCTCATCCCCTACGCAAGGAACGCCCGCACCCATTCGGACGCCCAGGTGGCGCAGATCGCAGCGTCGATCAGGGAGTTCGGCTTCACCAACCCCATCCTGGTGGATGGGGAGAACGGCGTCATCGCCGGTCACGGGCGCGTGCTGGCGGCCAGGAAGCTCGGCATGGCCACCGTGCCGGTGATCGAACTGGCCGGCATGAGCGAGGCCGAGAAGCGGGCGTATATCCTCGCCGACAACAAGCTGGCCGAGAACGCCGGCTGGGACCGGGAGCTGCTGGGATTGGAGCTGGGGGACCTCGCCTCCCTCGGCTTCGACTTGTCGCTGACCGGATTCGGGGAAGACGAGATCGATGCCCTGCGCGCGGGGGACGGTCCCACCTTTCCCGACGAGGCGCCGACGGTACCGGAGGAGCCGGTCACGCGCCCAGGGGATGTCTGGACGCTGGGCCCGCACAGGCTGGTATGCGGGGATGCCACCAAACCGGAGACCATCCGACTGGCCATGAATGGCCGCCTTGCCGACATGGTGTTCACCGATCCGCCCTACAACGTCGCCTACCGTAAGGGGAAGGTCAGCAAGGCCATCGCCAATGACGACCTTGGCAGCGAGTTCGGCGCCTTCCTCGAGAAAGCTTGTCGGGCCATGGTGCCGGTTACCAAGGGCGCGATCTACATCTGCATCAGCGGGGCCGAGATCGACGTGCTGAAGGCGGCCTTTGGTGCGGCCGGCGGGCACTGGTCGACCTTCGTGATCTGGAGCAAGGACCGCTTCACGCTCGGCCGCTCGGATTATCAACGCCAGTACGAGCCGATCCTTTACGGATGGCCCCAAGCGACGGACCATTACTGGTGCGGAGCCCGTGACCAGGGCGATGTCTGGCAGATCGACAGGCCAAGGGCCAACGACCTGCACCCGACAATGAAGCCGATAGCGCTGGTCGAGCGGGCAATCAGGAACTCGTCGAAAGGCCGCGACACGGTGCTCGATCCGTTTGGCGGGTCGGGGACGACGCTGATGGCGGCCGAGGCGACGGGACGGCAGGCGGCGCTGGTCGAGCTCGATGCGGGATATTGCGACGTGATCGTACGGCGCTGGCAGGAGGGAACCGGCAAGCGGGCGTTTCGGCAGGATGGTTCCGGCCTCGCCGATGCTGTCCCAGTCCCTGACGGAGGACAGCACTGATGGGCCGCCGCGCGCACAAGCCCGACCCGACCTCCCGCCGCCAGGTGGAAGCGATGGCCGCCTACGGCGTGCCCGAGGCGGATATTGCCAGGGTCGTTGGCATCGATCCCAAGACGCTCCGCAAGCACTACCGCGAGGAACTCGACGTCGGGGCCATCAAGGCCAACAGCCGGATCGCGGAGAGCCTCTACCGCAAAGCGCTGGGTGACGGTGCCCAGTCGGTCACTGCGGCCATCTTCTGGTTGAAGACCCGGGCCCACTGGAAAGAGACCGACGTCCACGAGGTGAACCATTCCGGACCGGTGACGATCGAACTCGTTCCGGGCGAGCCCCGGAAGCGGCTGACCAACCTGATCGAGCGAACCGCCCTCGCCGACGGGCGAACGCTTGGGGCGGAGACATAGGATGGGGCGGCGCGCGCACAAGCCGGACGAGGCCGGCCGTCGCCAGGTGGAGGCGCTTGCCGGCTACGGCATTCCCGAGGCCGAGATCGCGGGCGTCATCGGCATCGATGCCAAGACGCTGAGGAAGCACTACCGCCACGAGCTTGACCACGGCCACACCAAGGCCAATGCCCGGGTGGCGGAAAACCTCTACCGGAAGGCCACCGGAGAAGGTCGCGAAGCTGTCACGGCCGCCATCTTCTGGCTGAAGACCCGGGCCGGCTGGAAGGAGACCACTGCGCATGAGATCGGTGGACGGGACGGCGAACCCATCGAGGTGGTCGACGCCAGCCCGCGGGAGCTTGCCAGGGCGGTCCTCTCGGTGCTGCGCACTGCCACACTCAGCGACACCGGCTATCAGGATGGTGGCCTGCTGCTGGACCAGCGCTGACCATGGGCCGACGCGCGCACAAACCAGATCCCTTCCATCGTCGGCAGGTCGAGGCCATGGCCGGCTATGGCGTCCCTGAGAGCGACATTGCCCGGGTACTCGCCATCGACCCGAAAACGCTCCGCCGGCACTATCGGGGGGAACTCGACACCGGACAGATCAAGGCCACGGCCAAGGTGGCCGAGTTCCTGTTCCGCAAGGCGACCACCGAGGGCCCGCAATGCGTCACCGCCGCCATCTTCTGGATGAAGACCCGCGGCGGCTGGCGCGAGACCCCGCAGGAGCACAAGGTCGCCGTCACCGACGTGACCCAGCTTTCCGACCAGGACCTGGAGCGCATGATCCTCTTCTATCAGGACGAGATCGCCAGGCAGGAGGGCAAGACGTTGACTCTGGAGCCCGCCCACCGGCCGTAGGTCGAATGTCCGCAGTCCTGCCGAAACCGGACGTGGCCATTATGCAACTTCACTTCTGAGATTGACCCCAAGCCGACATGAATGGTCCAGCGACGAGCGGCTCTGACAAGCCACAGCCGTTGCTCCGGCCGGATCAGCTTGTCCGTCTCTTGTGAATTCCCGCGGTCGGGAATGACGGTGGCCGAGCGTCAGGCTAGCCGTTACTTTTGAAGGATATCGTTTCGATCAGCCGCTGTTAGGCCGGTCTCCCCAGCCAGGTGAGATAGGCGTTGACGCCGCCATTGCGGGCGGCATGGGCATCGGAATCCTTCGCGACGATGTTTGCTGCGTTGCCGCACACCTTGGCCAGCACCGCGGCGACCATCTCGGCCTGGCCGGGCTTGAGATTGCACGGGTCGAGCTGGAAATAGCCGAGCTCCGTCTCATGGTTGCGCACGATGATGGCGGGGTCCTGCTCTCCAAGCGCGCGGGCGACCGTGGCCGGGCTGGCACCGAGTTTGGCAGCGTCGATATTGACCTGGAGGCGCTCCAGCGGATTGGCGGTCGGATCGGGCACGATCACCGGGTTGATGCCGGCGATCGGCTTGAGCGCCGCCACCCACAGCTCCAGCGCCCGCCGCTCCTCAGCGCGGATACCGGCATGATCGCGCGTCTGCCATTGCCTGAGCGCGGCGATGGCGCCGGCAATGCTCTCCTTGCCGATCTTCATGCCGCGACCGATGCCCATGTTCTGCATGTAGGCGGCGCGCACCAGTTCGTGCTTGCCGGCGATGATGCCCGACGTCGGCCCGCCCAGGAACTTGTGGCCGGAATAGACGGTGAGGCTTGCGCCATCGGCGATGAAGCCGGTGAGATCGTATTCCGAGGCCGCATCGACGATCACCGGCACATTGGCGCGCCGGCAGATCTGGGCGAAACGCCGGAGCGGGATCTGGCCGTACTCGACCACGTGATGGGAGACTACGTAGAGCGCCGCCGCGGTCTTCGCCGTCAACGCGCTTTCGAGCTGGTAGTCGGCGACGTGGGTCGACTGGCCGATGGGACGGACCGTCGCCCCGGCAAGCTCAATCGCCTGGGACACCGGTGCGCCGTAGCCGCACATGTGGCCGAGCTGGACGACCACCTCGTTCTTCTCGCCGGGGTCCATCGGCAGGGCCTCGATGCGGCCCGGATCGGTGCCGGTCATGCAGGCGGCGACCGACAGCGTGATGCCGGCGCTGGCCGAGGCGGTCATGCAGCCGGCCTCCGCACCGGTAAGATCGGCGATCGCGGCGCTCGCCCGCGCCTGCAGCTCGTGCATGTCGACGAATTCGCCCATGACCGCCGCGGTCGCCTGGCGCACTTCCGCGCCGGTGATCGAGCCGCCGAGGCTCGTCATGGTGCCCGAGACATTGATCAGGCGGCGGCAGCCATTGGCATCGTGCCAGGTCCACATTCCGGTTTCGTCCTGTCTGGTCGTCATCTTGTGTTTTCTCGATCTCGGAGTTCGAAGACGGCTTCGATCTCCACGGTGATGTTGTTGGGAAGCGAAGCGACACCGACGGCCGAACGGGCATGGACCCCGTCGGCGCCGAACAGGTCGGCAAAGAGCTGCGAGGCTCCGTCGATGACGAAGGGATGGCGCTCGAAGTCCGGCGCGGCATTGACCAGCCCGAGCAGCTTGATCACGCCGGCGATGCGGTCGAGCCCGCCGAGGTGGTCGCGCAAGGTCGCCAGGATGTTGACCGCCACCAGCTGGGCGTGGTCGCGGGCGACCTCGGCGCTGACCTCGGCGCCGACCTTGCCGCGCAGCAGGGTGCCATCGGACTGCACCGGCCCCTGGCCGGAGACGAAGGCAAGCTGGCCGGTCTGGCGGACGTTGCAGAAGGCACCGATCGGCGTCGGCGCGACGGCGGGCAGTTCGATGCCCAGGCGGGCGAGCCGCAGGACGACGGCATCGCGATGTTTCAGGTCAGGCAAGGGCATGTAGGTCTTCTGTTCTCTTGCAATAGGCCACGTGGGCGGGGCCGGCCGGCACCGGTTCGGGAACTCCATCGGCGCAGACATCGGCTGCGTACGGGCATCGGGTGCGGAAGACGCAGCCCGAAGGCGGGTCGAGCGGGCTTGGAATGTCGCCCTTGAGGATCGTGCGCTTGCGGTCGAGCGTCGGGTCGGGCAGCGGGATCGCCGACAGCAGCGCGCGCGTATAGGGGTGGGCAGGCTCGGCATAGAGCGACCGTGCCGAGCCGATCTCCACCACCCGGCCGAGATACATGACGACGATCTGGTCGCACAGGTACTCCACCACGGACAGGTCGTGGGCGATGAACAGCATGGTCAGGTTGCGCCGCTGGCGCAGGTCGAGCAGCAGGTTGAGCACCTGCGCCTGGATCGACACGTCGAGCGCGGAGACGCTCTCGTCGGCGACGATGAAATCGGGCTCCAGCGCCAGCGCCCGGGCGATGCCGATGCGCTGACGCTGGCCACCGGAGAACTCGTGCGGAAAGCGGCCCATGTGGTCCGCCTGAAGGCCAACCTCCTCGAGCAAAGCGGCGACCTTGTCGCGCCGCGAGCGCGGCGTGCCGATGCGGTGGGCGCGCAGCCCCTCGGCGACGATGGCGCCGACGCGCAGACGCGGATTGAGCGACGAGATCGGGTCCTGGAAGATGACCTGCAGGCGCTTGCGCGCCTCGCGCAGGCCGGCCGCATCGAGCGTGTTAAGGTCGCGGCCATCGAAGATGGTCTGGCCTTCCGTCGGCTCGATCAGGCGGAGCAGCGCGCGCCCGAGGGTCGTCTTGCCGGAGCCGCTCTCGCCGACCAGGCCGGTGATCGACCCTTTCGGAATGTCGAAGCTGGCATCGCTCACCGCATGCACGGTGCCGCGCGGCGTGACGAAGCGCTTCGAGAGATGGCGGATCTGGATCAACGGCTCAGACAGCGGCCACCTCCTGCCCGGCATGGAAGCAGGCGACCCGGTGGTTGGCGGCAAAATCGCCGAGCGCGACAGGCTGCGCGCACGCCGAATCGGCGCGCACGCAGCGCGGCGCGAAGGCACAGCCCGGCGGCATGGCTTGCAGCGGCGGCACCGTGCCGGGAATGGGCACGATCCGCTCGTTCTCGCCACGGTCGGCTCTCGGGATCGAATTGAGCAGGCCCTGGGTATAGGGGTGGCTCGGCCGCGCAAACAGCTCCCTGACGCCGGCCTGCTCGACGATCGCCCCGGCATACATCACCGCCACGTCGTCGGCCATTTCGGCAACCACGCCCATGTTGTGGGTGACGAACAGGATCGACATCCCGAGCTCCTTCTGGAGCCGGCGCATCAGGTCGAGAATCTGGGCCTGGATGGTGACGTCGAGCGCCGTCGTCGGCTCGTCGGCGATGAGCAGCGCCGGATTGCACACCAGCGCGAGCGCGATCATCGCCCGCTGGCGCATGCCGCCGGAAAGCTCGTGCGGATAGTTGTCGATGCGCGACCCCGCCGCCGGGATCTCGACCAGCTCCAGCATATCCAGCACGCGCTTGCGGCGCGCCGCAGCATCGAGGCCGCTGTGCAGGAGCAGCATCTCGCCGATCTGGTCGCCGATGGTGAACAGCGGGTTCAGCGACGACATCGGCTCCTGGAAGATCATGGCGATCTCGGCGCCGCGCAGCGCGCGCATGGCGGCTTCCGGCAGCGCCGTCAGCTCGGTCGTCTCGCCGCGCGACGGGCGGTAGCGGATGGCGCCGCCGGCGACCACGCCGTTCTTGGGCAGCAGGCCCATGATCGCCAGCGCCGAGACCGATTTGCCCGAGCCGCTTTCGCCGACCACCGCCAGCGTGCGGCCGGGATGGATGGTGAAGCTGACGTCGCGCACCGCCGCCAGCGCCGTGTGCCGCGAGCGGAAGGCGACGCTGAGATTGCTGACATCGAGCACCGGCTGGCTCACCGGCCCCTCCGCTCCGCCGCCATCGCCGAGGCGCCGATCACCGTCAGGCGCGGTTCGAACATCCGGCTGAGCTTGAGCCGTGCGCCCAGGCTGTCGATCGCTTCGGCATCGACGTCGACCAGATCGAAGACGGTGAAATCGGCCCTCTCTCCGGGCTTCGCGCCATTACGTGCACCCAGCCCCAGGACGGAGCGCGGCCGCTCCGTGACCGCGGTGACCACCTCGTCGAAGGTGAGCCCAACGGCCATCAGCTTGGCCATGGTGGTGGCGAGGTCGTAGACCGGACCGCCGATATTGTGCAGGTGCAGGTCGGTGGAGATTGACCACGGCCGGAGCCCGTCGCCGATCGCGGCGCGGGCGGTATCGAAGCTGAAGGAAGCGGCGCCGTGGCCGATGTCCATGCGCACGCCGGCATCGGCGAGGCGCCGGGCCTGCGCGAACAGCATCTCGGTGTCGCGGATCGAGCCGGCCTTCTTGCCGTTGAAGCAATGGGTGACGATGTCGCCGGGGGTGAGAATGTCGAACACCTCGTCGAGCAGCGGCGGAGGCTCGCCGACATGGACCATCAGCGGCAGCTTGAGGATCTCGGCGACGCGCTTGGCGATCTTCGCCGGCGTGATGCCCCACGCGTCGGTGATGACGCCGCTGGCGCGCACCTTGATGCCGCAAATGACGTCGCGGTTGTCCTCCGCGACCCTGATCGTGCGGTCGACGTCGATCGACCTGAGGTCGATCAGCTCGGACATCCGGTTGCAGGCGACCAGGCCGATCGAGCCGATATTGAGGAAGGCGCGCACCGTCTCCTGCTGCGCCTCGATGACGTATTCGCGCAAGCCATGGAACGCCGCCTCGCCGGCCGACCCCGCATCGGCCATGGCGGTGACGCCGGTGGCGCGGCCGGCCTCGGAGGCGCGCACCGAAATGTCGGTGCCGCCGTGCCAGACATGGACGTGCAGATCGCACCAGCCGGGCGAAAGATAGGCGCCCTTGCAGTCGATGACCTCGGCGCCGGGAAGTTCGGCAGCGGCGACCAGCCCGTCGTCGCCGACCGTTATCGACTGCGGCGCGCCATCAAGACCGACGGGGCGGAAATTGGTGAGCTTGAGGGACATGTGTCAGAGGTCCTTGGCTAGGCGCGGGTCGAGCGCATCACGCAGCCCGTCGCCGATGAGTTGCAGCGCCAGCACCGAAATCGAGATCGCCAGACCCGGAAAGACAATGAGGAAGGCGGCCTGATCGATGTATTGCCGCCCTTCGTTGATCATCGTGCCCCAGCTCGGCGTCGAGGGATCGATGCCGACGCCGAGGAAGGACAGTCCGGACTCGGCCAGCATGGCGTAGGCGAAGATGAACGTCGCCTGGACGATGATCGGCGACATGATGTTGCGCAGCACATGCGTGGTCATGATGGTGAAGGTCGACGAGCCGAGCGCGACCGCCGCCTCGACATAGGGCAGCTCGCGGATGACCAGCGTCGAGGCGCGCACGATGCGGGCGATGCGCGGCGCATAGACGATCGACAGCGCGACGATGACGTTGATCATCGAACCGCCGAGAATCGACACCAGGGCGATGGCGAGCAGGATGTCCGGAAAGGCCATCATCGCATCGATCAGCCGCGACATAGGCGCATCGAGCCGGCGGAAGAATCCGGCGATCAACCCGATGGTGATGCCGATGACGGACGCCACTGCGGCAACGCCAAGCCCGATCGAAAGCGAGACGCGGCCGGCATAGAGCAGGCGCGAAAAGACATCGCGCCCGAAGGCATCGGCCCCGAGCAGATAGGCCGCGCCGGGCGGGGTCAGGCGGGCGCGCACCGACATCCTGGCCGGATCGGCGGAGGCGACGAATGGAGCGAAGACGCACAGCGCCACGATGACCAGGAAGACCAGGAGCGCGATCAGGACCGCCCGGCGGGAGAACAGCAGGGTGAGGAATTTCGGTTCCGCGAAGGCGTCTGATGCAGTGGTCATGGCACCCGGCCGCTCCCTAGTACCTGACCCGTTTGTCGACGATCAGGTAGATGAGGTCCGTTGCCAGGTTGATGAGCACATAGAGCGTCGCCACGACGATCAACGCGCCCTGGATGATGGGATAGTCGCGGCGGAGAACCGCGCTGACCACCAGATTGCCCATGCCGGGGATGTTGAACACCCGCTCGGTGACCACCGCGCCCGAGATCAGGAGCGCGAAGGTCAGCCCGATCACGGTGATGATCGGGATTGCAGCGTTCTTGAGCGCATGGCGCAGCACCACGCGCGCCTCGCTCATGCCCTTGGAGCGGGCCGTGCGGATGTAGTCCTCGCCCAGGATGTCGAGCATGGAGGCGCGGGTGAAGCGCAGGATCAGCGCGGAATTGACGATGCCGAGCACGATCGAGGGCAGGATGAGATAGCCCATGCGCTGCCAGAAGCTGGCGTTCGGGCCGCCGAAGCCCGATGCCGGGAACCAGCCGAGATCGGTTGCCAGGTAGCGCTGAAGCATGAGCCCCGTCCAGAAACTCGGGATCGAGGCGGCGAGCATGGCCACGCTGATGGCGCTCTGGTCGAGCCACGAACCGCGCCGATAGGCGGCATAGATGCCGATCGGCGTGGCGACGATGAGCGCGATGGCAAGCGAGAACAGGGTCAGGAAGACCGTGGGTTCGGCGCGGCCGGCAAGAACCTCGAGAACCGGACGATGGAAGAAGATCGACTGGCCGAGGTCGCCCTGGGCGGCGTGGACGATGAAGGCGAGGTACTGGACGATGATCGGCTGGTCGAGGCCGAGGCGGGCACGCAGCGCGGCGGCATCCTCCGGCGTCGCATCCGGTCCCAGCATCAGCGCCGCCGGGTCGCCGGGAGCCAGGCGGACGATGATGAAGGCGATGGTCAGCACCAGGAAGACGACGACCACCATGCCGAAGAGGCGCTTGACGATGTAGAGACGCATGCCGGCTGTCTCCGAAGGCGATCATGGGGTGCGCGCGACGGGGCCCGCCGGAGCGGCCCCGTCGCATGCTTTCGTACCCGTTCTACTCCTTCGAGGCATTCCAGAAGAACGGCCAGGGCGACGGTGTGACACCGTCGAGCTTCTTGGACGCACCCTCCAGCGCATTGAAGTTGCCGATCTTGATGAAGCCGACGTCCTCGAAATTCTCGGTCTGCATCTTGGCGAAGATCTCCTTGCGCTTCGCCGGATCGGTCTCGGTGGCGAACTGGTCGGCCAGAGCGACTTCCGCCGGCGTGTCCCATCCGATGCGCGAGCTCGGGAACCACATGTCGGTCAGAGCCGGCTCGGGCAGGAAGGGCGAGTGGGTGATGTAGACGTCCCACAGCGCCGGATCGTTGCGGCGCTGGCCGAGCGTCGCCCAGTCGACCACGTCCATCTGGACCTTGAAGCCGGCCGCTTCGAGCGCCTGCTTGGCCACCTCGGCCATCTTGTAGTGGAACTCGTACTGGCGCGAGGTGAGGATGCGCAAGGGCGTGCCGTCATAGCCGGCCTCCTTGAGTAGCTCCCCTGCCTTCTTCGGGTCATTCTGGTTGTAGAGGTCGGTACCAGCCTCCGTGTTCCAGAACCAGCCTTGCGGGTACATCGCCCCATCGACCTTGAAGAACTTGTCGTCGCCGAAGGCGGCAAAGAGCATGTCGTCGAACGGCAGGGCGGCAAGCAGCGCCTGGCGGATCTTGAGGTTGGTCAGCAGACCCGCCTTGTGGTTGATCGCCCAGACCGGCCAGCCGAATGGTGCCAGGAGCAGCGGCTTGGCGACATCGGAGCTGGCGATGCGGTCATAGCTCTCGGCCGGCAGGCCGTCGGCAAAATCGAACTGGCCGGACAGCAGGCCTTCGACGCGGGTATTGGCATCGGGCACCGGGATGAAGCGGATCTCGTCCGGCACCTGGCCGCGTTTGCCGGCCCAGCCGCTGGCGGCGTCGTCGCGCGGCACGAAGCCCTTGAAGCGGACAAGCTGCAGATACTGGTCGGGGACGTGCGCGCCGACCTTATAGGGGCCGGTGCCGACCACCTTGGAGAGCGTGTCGCCGGCGCCCTTGACGATCTCTTCCGGGTAGATCGCCGCGGCCGAATTGGAGAAGGCGAGCAGCGACATCAGCGGCGCATAGGGTTGCGTCATGGTGATGCGAACCGCATAGGGGCCGGTGGCCTCGATGCTCTGCACCTTGTCGGCGACGGTCTTGCCGCGGCTGGCCACCTTCAGCCAGCGATCGAGCGAGGCGACCACGTCGGCCGAATCCATCGTCGAGCCGTCCTGGAAGGTGATCCCCTGCCTGAGCGGAATGTCATAGACCTTGCCGCCATCCGAGATGGTCGGCATGTCCTTGGCCAGAAGCGGCGCCACCGCCCAGTTGCCGTCGAACGTGTAGAGCGTCTCGACGATGTGCTGGGTGACGATCGAGACCACGTCCTTGGTCGAGACCATCGGGTCAAGCGTGTCCGCCTCGCCGACGATGGCCACGTTCACCGTGCCGGCGGCAAGCGTCGCCGGCACCTGCACAGTAAGCGCGCTGGCCGCCAACAGCGGGGCCAGCAGGGTTGACTTGAAGAGGGCCTTGAATTTCATGGATTCCTCCATTACTATGCATTATATGCTACAACAGCGTACCTGTATCCCTAATCCACGTCAAGATTGGCGCCGGAGCACGACCGCCGGATTGACCTTCGGATCACTTTCCATAGTTATAGAATTCATTTGGGCGGGAGCGACTGATGACAAACGAGACGAGGAAACGCGTCGGTGCCATCGACCGAGCGCTACAGATCCTTGACGTCTTGACCGAGCGCCAGCAGCCGATGAGTTCCTATGACCTGGCGCAGAAGACCGGCGCGCCTGCCTCGACCATCTACAAGATCGTCGACGAACTGGTCGAACGCTCGATGCTCACGCGCATCGGCGAGAGCTCGGTATGGCTTGGCCCGCGGCTGATGCGCTACGGGCTGACCTACCGCTCTCACATGAATGTGTTCAACGAGGCCAAGCGTGAGATGGAGGCGCTGGCCGAACGGCTGGGCGAAACGGTTCAGATCTGTGCCCGCGACGAAGACATGATGACGGTGATCGGTATGTCGCGCGGCGAGGACCATTTCAATGTCGCCTCCGATGTCGGCACGCGCGTTCCGCTCAACTGGACCGCATCAGGCCGCCTGTTGCTCGGCCATCTCGACGAGCAGGAACGAATCCACATATTCAGACAGATCGCCAAGCCGTCAACCACAGGAAAAGCCGAGACCGATCCAGTCAAACTTGCCGAGCTGTCGGGCCGTGAGTTCCATGAGCGGCTGGCTGTCCAGATGAGTGCCTCCGAATTCGCCGTTGCCTGTATCGCCGCACCCATCTGCGATGAGACCGGGACCTGCGTGGCGACCATCTCGATCGTCCTGCCCGAGACAAGGGCGCGCGCGGAAACCGACAGGCTGGCCGATGAGGTGCGCCGTTCGGCGCGCAATATCGAAACGGCTTTGGGACGGAAGGCGGCATAGCCAGCGTCGCCAAGATGGCCTCGGCAGGACAAACCCGGTCACTACACGGGCGACCTGCGACCAGATTGCGCCGATAGAAGTCTGCTTGTGGCGCATCTCTGACGTCTGAACCGCCCGCGGGGTTTTCTGCTTTTCCCCAAATTGCGGACATCACCTGCCGCCAATGAAGCTTCTGTGAGCGACGGGCAAATGGTGGCTCGACTTCGGATAAGGCGTAGGCTTTCCCCGCCGAGGGAATGAAATTCCCCTTTTCCGCCAGATAGTTGACTACGTACAAGACGCAAACGGTGGTATGCGTTTTGTACAAACGGCCACTGAGTTTGTCGCATTGCAACAAGCTATTGCCTATTACCGCGTTTCCACCGCCCGCCAGGGCCGATCAGGGCTGGGCATCGAGGCCCAGCGGGAGTCCGTGACCCGGTTCGCCGCTGCCGAGGGGTTCGATCTGACCGCCGAGTTCATCGAGGTCGAGACCGGCAAAGGGAGCGATGCCCTGGATCGAAGGCCCCAGCTTGCGGCAGCGTTGACCACAGGGCGGCAACACAAATGCCCGGTCATAGTGGCCAAACTCGATCGGCTCTCCCGCGACGTGGCCTTCATATCGGGTCTGATGGCCCAACATGTGCCGTTCATCGTCGCCGAACTGGGACGAGACGCCGATCCCTTCATGCTGCACCTCTACGCTGCACTGGCCGAGAAGGAACGCCGGCTGATCTCGGAACGAACCAAGGCGGCCTTGGCCGCGAGGAAGGCTCAGGGCGCCAAGCTCGGCAATCGGCGCAATCCGGCGGAAGCCGCTGCAGCAGGGCACCGCACGCTGACGGAAGAGGCCGATGCCTTTGCGGCCAACGTCCTGCCGATGGTCAATTCGCTGAGGGTGACCGGCGTGACCGATCTGCGTGGCCTGGCCGGTGCCCTCAACGATCGCGGTGTCCGGACCGCCCGCGGCGGACGCTGGCACGTCTCGAACGTGCGCAATCTGCTCAGGCGGTCGGCGACCTTTTCATAGGCGGGAAATTGGCTTTTTGCCCTGTTGGCGCTGAAAATGCCTTGTCTTCGAAAAGCAAAACGCCGCTAAGACGATACTGACCCTGTTTAGGGCAGCGTCGGTGCCGCGCCCGTCGCCGGCCTCAGTCAACTAGGCTCCCGTTGGCGGAGTTGGGCGAGGATGTGGGAGAGAGTTCTCAGCTTGCCCTCGATTTGTTGCCAGTAACTGTTGCCGATGAAGCCGCGGTTAGGCAGCGCATAGGTATAAGCCGGTGCGTTCCTAAAGCGAGCCGCGCATTCTTTCCCTAGGTTTTCGGCGAGGAAATCGGTGACTGCCTCGGTCCATTGCGGCGCGTGTACCGCCATCTTCTCGAGATCGTTTGTTTCTTCGAAGTCCCCGGCAATCCCGTTTCCGAGTTTGACGAGAGCGGCAATTGCGTCGATGCACGATTGCAGCTGCGCATCACGGGATTTCCTTAAGATAGCCAAGTGATTCCACCTACGCGGCCGCTGAATTTGGGAACGGCAATGCAACGAATTCTAACCTTGGTGGCCCAAGCCGCGAACTGGGCAAAACTGACGATAGTGCAAGACCGGGAAGCGGCTAGACCGCCGACTTTCATGCCACCCTGCGTACCGGCCGCGCGGCGACCTTGACGCTATGCGGGGATAATGGCCAAATCCGCCCATTGAGGGCTATCCCGCACAGCCGAAATGCCGGCAGGACGAGGAGCCCAGCGTCGGATTTCCGCGGCACGGCGGAAATTCGATTGTTCGGTCCACCGACGCCACACTTCTGGCTGAACAACGGCACGACGGCGGCGGCTGTCGAGCTCTCCATCGTCAGCCTGTAAGCCGAGCCGGCGTCGCTGCTTGGGTCGCGCGGGTCGGTATGACGTCGCTATAAGTCCTGATCATCCAGCGTGTGCTGTTCATCGCCACCGTAGGGCGGGATGCCGATCGTCCATGCTGCACATCTACGCTACATTGGCCGAGAAGGAACGTCGCCTATCTCGGAGCGAACAAAAGCAGCGCTGGCGGCGAAGGAGGCTCGCGGTGCGAGGCTCGGCAACCGGCGCAATGCGGCGGAGGCCGCCGCAGCGGGGCGCCGGGCGATGACGGAAGAGGCGAAACCGTTCGCAGCCAATCTGCTGTCGATTGTCAATTCGCTGCAAGCCGCCGGGATGACCGATCTGCGCGGCCTAGCCGGTGCCCTCAACGATCGCGGCGTCCCCATTGCATTGCCGGTGTCGATTCGCCGAGGACAGCAAAGCTCGTCAAGGCAGCCGGGATCACCGCCGCCGCCCTGGTACTCTTGCTTGGTTGTCCTTGCTCGGAGGATCGCTGGTTATGGGGCTGCCAACCGGGTAACAGCGGCTCGGCCATGTGGGGTCGTGGGTTTCGCCCACGATACCGCACCGCTGAGTTCGGCACGTGATCCCATCAAGCCGCACGTAAGCTGACGGGCCATGAACTGCCGTCCGACGGTGGCGACCGCTTCCGCCGGTGTGATCAGACAACTTTCAGCGGTCCATCGATTTCGCCGACGCGCCGGAGCGCGGCTCTTCGTCATACGGATTCTGTGTTCGCCTCTATAGGTCCACTTTTGAATTGATCTGGCTCAAAAGAGGCGGGCTTCTTTTCGCATACAACCAATTGAATATGAGTGCAGATTAATGAGGTAGAGATGAACAGCTACGTGCATGCGCATGAGGGGCACGACGCGGTGGCGATCAGCCAAACGCAGATTCGTGCCATGCTGCGGCAAGCTGGCCTCCGTCCAACACGGCAGCGGCTGGCCTTGGCAAAGCTGTTGTTCGGCAGGGGCCATCGCCACCTGTCGGCGGAAACCCTGCAGCAGGAAGCCCTGCTCGCCCACGTTCCGGTGTCGCTGGCGACCATCTACAACACGCTCCACCAGTTCACCGGCGCCGGTTTGCTGCGCGAGGTGGCGGTCGACCGGTCCAGGACCTACTTCGACACCAACACCGCCGAGCACCATCATCTTTTCATCGAGGATGACAACGCGCTGGTGGATATTCCATCCGGGAAGATGGGCGTTGAACACGTACCGCAACCTCCGCTTGGCTATGGCATCAGCCGGGTCGACGTGGTGGTACGGATGCACCGCATCCCCTAACGGACATTTGCACCGTCGGTAGTCTGGGTCGCGTCGCGCCCGTTTGACCTCGGATCGTGTCTCAACGGCCCGTGCCCGGAAGCACTGGGTGTCTGTTCTTAACGATCTGTTAAGGATCGGGGGCTGTAATTCCGACACGAGCGGCTGAGCATCGCGCATCCTTCTGGGCGATCACAGCCACGCCCTAGCTCTGCCAATGACAGCTTGTGCCGCGTGTTCGGCCGCTCGACCAACCCTTTTTCAGACACCGGATCACGTTCTTGAGCTTCCGCCTACTGCGTTGTGTCCGGCCGCCCGAGGTTCGCGTTAAGATCGGCATGGAGCATCTCCGTGACCGTCAGTGTCCTACGAGCGAATGCCGCTCTCAGCGAGTTTCTGTCTCGGCCACCGAAAAGTGCGACCTGCCGAGCAGGCGGGGGACAAAGTTCGTCGGTGAACTTGTTGGGCAACGGCTATCCACATAAGCTGTGAACAGCTGGCAGACAAAACCTCCCGACCGGCGTGTTAGCGGTTGAGACGGGGGTTTTGGCACCGGCAACAAGACGTGGCCCGCTGGGGCGCCTTTTTGCGGCCTAGGGAGAGAAGGTCCCGCTTGGTGTTAAGGGAGGCGTCGGTACCGGAACCCGCCGGTCCGACGCTTCTTTTTTGCCAGCCACGCGAAACAGCGCCAAGTCGGCTCGCGCAACCGTCAATCTTGATCGAATCCAGCACGACCACGCTCACCTCGTTTCCTTCTTCAGCAATCGTCCGCCCAGTGCGTACACCGCCGCGTGATGGACGATTGAGAGGATCACCAATGCCCATGCCCATATTGGTTGGCCGACGAGGTGCAAAGCGAAAGCCGCCAGCATGGAGATGATCAGTTCCTGAGCGAGGCGGAGGGGCTTACTGAACGTTCCCGCTTGATGGAAATCCACCGCTCCCCAGAAGCCGAAGCCCAGTGCAGGCACGACGATAGCGAGTGCAATCACCATCACACCCGAGGCAGCGTGGTAGCCCCAGATGGCGAACGCCACCACGATGCCCGTTTCCATGATGCCCCTGAGGCCGACATTGAGCCACCGCAACATCGTCTTCGCTGTGCTAAGCGACGGCACTAGTCAGGCTTCCTCCGGGATTGCCACGACCACTTGGTACAGGCTCGGATTGGCAGCGAAGCTCAACTTTGCACTGAATGACTTGAAAATGTCGGATTGCATGGCGGCTTGGAAGTGCCGGGGCGTTGACCACTCAGCGATGTTGACTAACCGAAACCGCGCCGACGAGTCCAAGCTCTTGTGCAGTCGCGTGGATATAAATCCATCTGCCTGTTCGAGGACCCCGGCTGCTTCCGTCTTGGTCTACCTCCGGCTGGATGAAAGATGGTGCTCAGATCACTTCCGCAACCGATGGACCAGCGAGGACCTCGGGCAGAGGGGGCTGTGGCCAAGGCTCGAAATCGGAAAGAACGCGGCAGAGGAAACGCGGCTGGTAAGCGAGGAGTCACGAAAGGGCCAATTTCATTGGAAATTCGCTGAGAACAGGGAAATTCAGCCACAGACAGGTTGGCGCCCGACTGCCGGCACGGCCCCCTATCAGGCCCGCACAGCGGCCTGCGCTGCGATGATCTTGTCGATGAGACGGTCTTCGGCACTCGCGGCGGGCGCTGGCCCGGCGAGGCGCTCCTTGGCGTGCACGACCGAGTCGTGGAGTATCTCGTCGATGTCCTCGGACGCTTCGAACGAACCGGCGACGCTCTTGATCTTGGAGTTATCGTAGATGGCGCACCACGTCTTGTCGCCCATCAGCGGTCCCTCCCATTCCTTCTCGTAGGAGACCAGCACATCGGTCGGCACATAGGCGTGTTTGGCCTCGACACCGAAGCCGCGCGCGATGGCCTCGTGGATCTGGTTCCAGGTGAAGGGGCGGTCGGTGGTGATGTGGAAGTCGTCGCCGAGCGCCTTGCTATTGCCGAACAGGCGGACCAGGGGCCGCGCTACATCGACGGAGCGGGTGACCGTCCACAGCGACGAGCCGTCACCAGTGACGATTACCGGCTTGCCGGCGATCATGCGGCGGATGGCATTGTCGGCGTCGCCCACTTCAATCGGCATCATCGTCCGTACGGTGTGGCTCGGCCGCACGATGGTGTAGGGCAAGGCACTCTGGTCGCGCAGCAGCTTCTCGCAGGCGATCTTGTTCCGGCTGTATTCCCAGTAGGGATTATCCAGCGGTGTGCGCTCGGTCATCATGAAGGCCTGCACCGGCTTCTGGTAGGCCGACGCGGACGAGATGAAGACGTATTGTCCGGTCTTGCCGGCGAAGGTCGCGATATCGCGCTTCATCTGCTCTGGCTTGTAGAGCCGAAACTGGGCGACGACGTCGAAATGGCGGTCGCCGAGCGCGCCATAGGCGTCGCTGTTCATGTCGCCGACGAGCATCTCTACGCCTTTCGGCAGGGGCTCGGAAGTCTTGCCGCGATTGAGCACGGTGACTTTGTGGCCGGCCGCGACCGAGGATTGCACGCAGGGAAGAGAAATCTGGCCAGTGCCGCCGACATAGAGAACGCTGAGTGCCATGTGAGCTGTCCTTCGTGTTGCGAGAGCTGGCGCGGTCGACGGGACGGGTGGTGACCGCTGACCTTGCGAGCCGCTTTCCGCCCCTGGGGCGGGTGTTATCGTTTGCCCGGCCGCCAGTTGCGCGATCCGCTCGGTGATGCTCTCGTTTCAATGCCAAATCTGCGATGGTCGAACCCGGTGCAGCTAGACTGAGGTGCCGCACGAGCCCGAAAATCCTATAGATTATCGGTGCGATTATATATATGCAAATTGGCGTTCTTGGAAGGGGATTTTGGACGGGATGGAAACGATTGCTGTCACCGGAGCACTCGGCAATGCCGGCCGGCACATCGTGGAACGACTGGAGGACAGCGGCTACGAGGTGGTCAAGATCGATGTGATGCCGCCGTCGAATCCGTTCTTCGAGCCGAGCCGTGTGGTCAATCTGACGAACTACGGCGATGTCGTCGCCAACCTCCACGGCTGCGAAGCGGTGGTTCATTTCGGATCCAACCCATGGCCAGACGCGGATTTCTTCACGGGCGCCACACGCTATATCAATAACACCAGCGCCACCTTCAACGTGTTCCAGGCCGCGTGCCAACTCGCCATCCCGCGCGTCGTCTACGCTTCGAGCGAGACCGTGCAGGGCAATCCCTTCCTTGCCTCCTGGCCGTCGCGCATCCCGATCCTCGAGAGTGACGCACCGATGCCGCAAACCGCCTATGCCCTGTCGAAGGTGACCGCGGAGTTGCTCGCCGGCCACCTACACCGCATGTATGGAACGCGCTTTGTCGGTCTGCGAATCTCCAACATCCTCTTCGACGTCCCCGGCCATCATGCCAGCTACGACCGTGTGCCCGACTACTGGGCGGATTCCTCCATTCGGCGCGAGACCCTGTGGAAATATGTCGACTCGCGCGACGTTGCCGACGCAGTCCTGTGTGCCCTGACAGCCGAACTGCAGTCCACCGAGGTATTCAACGTCGCTGCTGCCGACACCATCATGAACGTGCCGACGCGTACTCTGTTCGTGGAGCATTTTCCGGGAATCGAGATTGCGTCCGGTTTGGGCGAGTTCGAGACCCCGGTCAGCCTCGCCAAAGCCGCAGAAATGCTGGGCTGGCGGCCGAAGCGGAGTTGGCGGGACTACCTCTCCGGCTAGGGCGGCCCTTCTGACGGAGTAGCCGCGGCCGCTACGCGCGTCCTCACCGTGCCGGCGGCCGCCGCAGCGCGTGCCGTGACGATCCGCACCTGGCGCATCTGAGTCAGCATATCTTCGCAGGCCGCCCGAATGTGGGCGGCGGCGACGGCGGCAGCCTCATCCACATTGCCTGATGCGATGGCCTCGACCAGCTCCTCGTGCTGGTTCACACGCAGGCGCAGGCTCGCCGGTGCTATCGGCAGCTTGGCGCGCGTTGCGTTGATGAGGCCGGCATAGCGGTCCATCACATCGATCGCCTGAAGGTTGAACTCGCCTTCCATTATGATCGCGTGGAACGCGCGGTTGGCCGCGTCCAGCGCGGCGAAATTCAGCGTCTTCCGCGACGCGATCTCGGCAAACACCGCCGCCGCCTCGCGCAGGCGCGCGATCTCGGATGGGGTGACCCGTTTGCAGAAGCGGCGGATGATGATGGGCTCAAGCGCCTCGCGGATTTCGAAGATGTTGCGCACGAAGTCGTCGTCGACCACCCGCACACGCGCACCCTGGTTGGGGTTGGCTACGACGTAGCCTTCGCCCTGCAGGCGCCACAGCGCTTCGCGCACCGGGTTGGCGCTCACGCCGTATCGTTGCGCCAGATCCTCCGTCTTGAGCCAGGCACCCGGTTCGAGAACGCCGGCGATGATGTCGCGGCGGAGGTCGTTGGTGACGCGATGCGATAGGCTCGAGCTCTTTGCCATGGGGTCCGGTCGAGAAGCGTTGCCGATGCACTGAAAGGCTGCATCGCACAGATTCTGTCAAGTGACAAAAAAATTCTATAGATTTCTGACGAAAGATTATGTACCTATTCCCCGACAGAGCGCCAGCAAGGCGCCGTTGGGAGGCAGCGTGAAGGTCAGCCGCGTTGAGGTCTTCCTGGTAGGGCACGGGTGGAACAATCTAGTCATCACCCGAGTCCACACCGACACCGGCCTCACAGGTCTCGGCGAGGGCACCATGCAGTGGCAGGCGCGGACCGTCGCCACTGCCATCGATCACATGGCGACCCGTTACGTGCTTGGCGTTTCGCCATTCGACGTCGAGCGCTTGGTGCAGGCGATGTACCGCAACGAATATGCGCGCGGCGGTCCGGTACTCAACAGCGCCATGGCGGCGATCGAATTCGCCCTCTGGGATATCTGCGGAAAGGCCCTGGGCCAACCCGTGTACAATCTCCTCGGTGGTCGCGTTCACTCGGCGATTCCGGCCTATGCCAACGGCTGGTACGACGCGGAGAGGGGGACCGCCGATATCGCCGCGGCCGCACGCAAGGTCGTTGCTGCTGGCTATCGCGGCCTCAAGTTCGATCCGTTCTGGGGCTTTGGACGCGATCCCGGCCGCGCCGACCTGCGGCGCGCCATGGACGATGTCGTCGCGGTGCGGTCGGCGGTTGGTTCCGACGTCCAGGTGTTTGTCGATGGCCACGGACGGTTCAGTGTCGGCACCGCCAGCCTGCTCGCCCATCAGCTCGCCGAAGCCGGCGTCGACTGGTTTGAGGAGCCCGTGGACCCGGAGAACTATGCTGCGCTGGGCCAGGTAGAGCGCCCGCGCGGCCTGCAGATCGCTTCCGGCGAGCGCTGCTACTCGCGTTACCAGGTGCCGCAGCTTCTCGCGGAAGGACGCCCGCACATCGTCCAGCCCGATCCGATCCAAGTCGGCGGCCTGCTCGAGGCGAAGAAGATCGCTGTGCTTGCCGACAGCGCCTATCTGCCGGTGTCGTTCCACTCACCTTTCGGCCCGATCGCGACCGCTGCGGTCGTTCAGCTCTATGCGGCGACAACCAATGTCGTCCTGCAGGAATCCTTTTCCGAATTCGATGCCGCTTGGCGCCGCGAACTCGTGACCAACTGCCCCATGCCAGTGGGTGGCAGTTATCGAGTGAGCACCCTCCCGGGACTGGGCGGCATCGAACTCAACGAATCGGTCGTCCGTGACCACCCCTACGAGGATCGGGCGGTGCAATCGATGTGGGCGATCAACGGTTCCCTGCGTGCCAGCGAGGAAATGTCTTTGCCGCGTGCCGGCGCCGCGTTTGGTGGGCCGGGAGAATGAGCCCAAGGGGGCTGACGATGCGGAACCGGTCGTCCCTTCGGGTGCCGATGCGATTTGGCGGGTGCTCGCGGGCGGAGCCCGGCACCCGCCGTCACACTTCTGGCCAAATAAAAGCTCGCCAGCTCGGCGAAACGGACTGACGAGCGACATCAAGGGAGAAGCAATCATGAAGAGACTTATCGCCGCTACCGCCGCTGCCTTGCTTGCGGCGGCCGCTTTCCCGGCACTGGCTGACACCACGCTTCACGTGATGAGCTGGCAGCCGGCCTACGTTGCCGGGACCGACTATTGGGACAAGACCGTCGCCGGCTTCGAGGCGGAGAACCCCGGGGTCAAGGTCGAGAGCAACTTCGTCGCGTTCAGCCAGTATCTTTCGACCCTGACCGCAATGATCGCGGCGGGCGAGCTTCCCGACGTGTTCAACGGCGGCACCAAGACCGGCGAGCTCGGCCGTTCCGGTCACCTGGTGAACTTCAAGGACGTGTTCGACCAGAAGTTCTTTGACCAGTTCTTCAGCGGCCCGCTGCGCCAGTACACCTTCGACGACAAGCCCTACGGCCTTCCCGACATGGCCCAGGACTTCGGCGTCTTCGCCAACGACCGCATCATGAAGGAAGTTGGCCTCGAGGTGCCCAACACCTGGGACGAACTGATCGCCGACGTGCCGAAGTTCAAGGCCGCGGGCTATATCCCGCTCTCCTGGGGCAACCTGACGCGCAACACCTGCCCAGACTTCTTCCTGCCGCTCATCGCGCAGTATGGCGGCGACGCCTATGAGCTCGACGATCACACCAAGCCCGGCGTCAGCTGGGACTCCAAGCCGGTGATCGATGCCCTCGGTCTGCTGCAGCGCCTTGCCAAGTCGGGCGTGTTCCCGCCCGGCATCAACGGCATCGACGACCCGCAGAGCCGCCAGCTGGTCTACCAGGGGCGTGCGGCCATGTACTATGGCGGATCGTGGACCCCGGCCATCTTTGCGCAGAACGGCAGCAAGGACTGGCTCGACAACTACTCCGTCCACAAGGTGCCGGCGCTGACGGCCGACAGCGTCCACTATACCGGCGACGGCGCCGGCGAAGCCTGGTCGGTCAGCGCCGACAGCCCGAACAAGGACCTCGCGCTGAAGTTCATCGCCTACATCTACCGGCCCGACGTCTACAATTGGCGCGCCAAAGGCCTGCAGTCGTTTCCGTCGATGAAGAGCGCGGTTGACCAGATCGACAATCCGAAGGTCCGCACGATGATCTCGTGGATCTCGACCGACTCGGCGAACCACATCCTCTTCGGGCCCGGTAGCTGGGATTCGGTGTCCAACGTTTGCCAAGCCACGCTGGACGGCTCGATGACGCCGGAAGACGGTGCCAAGAAGATCGAGGCGGACGTCATGGCGGCGCGCAACTAGAAAAGAAGCGCATACTCGGGTCTCCTCCCGGCTGCGCCGCCTCTGTGAGGCGGCGCAGCACATCCGGAAGAACCGCAAATGGCCACATCCGCCCGTCCGCCGTTCGTACCGCTTCGCCTGCAGCCGTTCATTGCTCCGGCATTGTTCATTGCGCCTGCCGCTCTGGCACTGATCCTGACCATGGCGGTGCCGATGGCCGATGCCATCCTGCTCAGCCTGCAGCACTGGAACGGCATGACCCCGCCCAAGTGGGCGGGCCTGGCCAACTATGAGAGGCTGCTTCACGACGCGACGTTCTTCCGGGCGCTGTGGCACACCATCTATTTCACCGTCAGCACGGTGACCCTACAGACCATCCTACCATTGCTGATCGCCAGCCTTCTCAATTCCGGCATCCGCGGCAGCACGGTGTTCCGCACGCTCTACTTCATGCCGGTGATCATTTCGCTGGCCATCAGCGGTCTGCTCTGGGCCATGCTGTTCGAGCCCAATTTCGGCGCCATCAACAGCGTCCTGCGCGCCGTCGGACTGGGCGCGTTCACGCCGTTGTGGCTCGCTGGCACCAACACCGTCATGCCGAGCGTCATCATCGTGTCAGTGTGGCAGTCGCTCGGCTTCTACCTGGTCATCTTCTTCGCGGCGCTGCAGAGCGTGCCGCAGGAGCTGTATGAAGCCGCCGAACTCGACGGCGCCAATGCCTGGACCCGCTTCATGAACGTCACCGTGCCGACGATCCGGCCGGTGATCCTGATCGTGGTCGTCCTCAATACCATCAACGGCATCAAGGTCTTCGACCAAATCTGGGTAATGACCGCCGGCGGCCCCAATTACGCCAGCGCGACGCTCGGCACCTACCTCTACTCCATCGCCTTCGGGGCCATGGGTGCCTCGAACTCGCGCCTCGGTTACGCCACCGCCATCGCCATTGTCATCCTGGTGCTCAGCATCGTCGTTTCGATGATCCAGATCCGCCTCGGGCGGCGTCGCGATCTCGATTCCCAGATTGAAGTGTAGGGGGCCAGCAATGAACGTCCGCCCGACGATGCTGTCGCTCCTCAAGCCGGCTGGCGGGAGCGCCTCCGAGACCTTACCGCTGATTCTTACGCGCACACTCATCTACGTCATCCTCATCGTGATCGTGGTCGTGGAAGCATTTCCGCTGATGTGGATGATCGTCACCTCGGTCAAGGATTCCCGTGAGGTCTTCAACACGGTCCTGCCGAGCGAGATCAAATGGCAGAACTTCCCGCGCGTGTGGTTCGCGATGAACTTTCCGGTTCATCTCGGCAACTCGCTCTATGTCACCACCTTGACCGTCAGCCTGATCGTCCTCTTCGCGACGCCGGCGGCCTACGCCTTCGCACGCTACCGCTTTCCCGGGCGTGAGTTCGTCTTCTACGCTTTCATCGGCGCGATGATGATCCCGCCGCAGGCGATCCTCATCCCCATGTTCCAGTTCCTCAAGTCGCTGCACATGCTCAATTCGCTCACCGGACTTGCGCTGTCCTTTGTCGGCGGCGGCACCGCTTTCGCGGTGTTCCTGATGCGGACGTTCTTTCTGAGCTTGCCGCGCGAGCTTGGCGACTCGGCGCGTACCGACGGCTGCAACGACTTCCAAGTGTTCTGGCACATCTATCTGCCGCTGGCCCGTCCCGGCATCGCAACCGTCGTGATCATCCAGTCGCTGTACACGTGGAACGAGTTCATGTTCTCCAACACCTTCATCATATCGCCCGGCAGGAAGACGGTGCAGTCGGCCGTGTTTCAGGCGGTCGGACAATATGCGACCGATTACACGGCGCTCTGTTCCGGCCTCATCATCGCTCTCATTCCGGTCGTGACCATCTACCTCATCTTGCAGCGGCAGTTCATCAGCGGCCTAACCGCCGGCGCGCTGAAAGGTTGAGCGCGTGACGGGTGCATGCTCGGTGCGGGCCGCCGCGCGGCGCCGGCATCCATCCATCGACACCGACAAGGGGGAACGACATGAAATCGGTCGGCGTGCTCGGCACAGGGTCCATCGCGGATGTGTACGTGCGCAATGCATCAATGATGCGCAACTACCGGATCGCCGCCGTGGCGGACCAGAACGCGGAACGCGCTAGCGCGCGAGCCGCCGTTTGGGGCCTGCCGGCAGAGACGCCGGAGCGGCTGATCGCGCGCGATGATATCGACATCATCCTCAACCTGACCCCACCGGCCGCCCATTTTGCCACCACAAAGACGGCGCTCGAAGCGGGCAAGCACGTCTTCTGCGAGAAGACGTTGGGCACCAAGCTGCAGGAGGCGAGAGAACTTGTCGCTCTCGCCGGCGAACGCGGTCTCAGGCTTGGCGTCGCCCCCGACACGATTCTCGGCGCCGGACTGCAGAAAGCGCGCGCGATGATCGACGCGGGTGCAATCGGCCGTCCACTGATGGCGACCGCGTCGATCATGTATCACGGTGCCGACGACTGGCATCCGAACCCGGCTTTCTTCTACCGCGAGCCCGGTGGTGGTCCGGTCCACGATGTCGGCCCCTATTTCCTGGCGGCGCTCATTGTCCTTCTCGGGCCAATCGCGCAAGTCAACGCGAGTGGGTTCCGCGGCTTCGAGACACGCACGTTCACGGCCGAGGGACCACAGAAGGGAATGACCGTCCCCGTCGAAGTAATGACCAGCGTTCTCGCGCTCGCCACCTTCCGTTCGGGCGCCCAGGCCGCGCTGATGACGAGCTGGGACGTCTGGAAGAATTCGCAACCCGATCTCGAAGTCCATGGCACCCTCGGCTCGCTCAGCCTGCCGCATCCCAACTGGCACGGCGGGCCGCTGAAATTCGCCCCTGCCCACGGGGACTGGGAGATAGTCCCGCTCGAAAACAATCCCCTGGCACGCCCCAACTGGCCGCCGGAGAAGCCGCACCAATCCAACTACCGCGGCATCGGCATTGCCGAGATGATCGACGCGATGGAGCGCGAGCAGGCTCATCGCACGCCTGCCGAGCTTGCGACCCACGTCGTGGAGGCCGCCGATGCCATGGTCGCTTCGGTGCGCACCGGCACGCCTGTTTCACTGACGCTTATGCCGCAGCGCCCGGCACCCTTTGGCCCCGCTGACGTTGCCCACTTCCTGAAGAATCCGGAGACCGACCATGCCCCTCGTCCAGATTGATCTGCCGCGTGCGTTGTTTGAACAGAAGGGCGCCGACATCGGCCGAGAGGTTCAGGCGGCTTTTGCCGAGACGACCAGCGTTCCGCTGGACGACAAATTCCAGGTCTTCCACCCGCACGGCGATGGCGAGATCGTTTTCGATCCGACATCTGGCGGGGTCGAGCGCCACAGCCTGATGATCATTCGGGCGCTCATGGTGCATCAGTATCCCGTTGACCAGAAGCGCAACCTCCACCGTGCCATGGTCACCCGGCTGGTGAAGCTCGGCATCCGCAAGGAAGATATCTTCATCGCCCTCCACGAAAACGGCTTCGAGGACTGGTACGCCGGGCGCCTCTACGGCGAATGAGCGTGCGCTCCTGATTCGCCAAGTGCAGCATCGCCTTCCGCTCAGCAACACTGCCTGATCCGCCGCCTAATCCGACCTTTTGGCGCGGTTCGCGTGCTGTTCAGTGGTTGTCTCCTTTCTGTGGTCCCCAGCGCCGATGGAGCGGGCGCTTCACGTACGTCGCGGCGACAGCGAAAGCGCAGGTCGGAAGGTCTGCCTTATCGCGTGACGGCTGCGATCCGGCGAGGCCAGCCGGCGTCAATGTCACCGCGCGTCACCCCGCGAAAGTCCAAGAATGGCGGGAACAAGCCATTTCTTCAGAGAACGTTGGAACCCAGTATCTCTCCCTCCGCCAATTGAACCCAGCCAAACCCTCTCCGGCCAAGGGCGAGCCGCCGTGGACCGCACGGCCGCGGCGTTTTTTGCGGATTGAGTTCTGAACTGCACTAAGCTAGCGGGTGCAATCCATTCTCTTTTTGAGGCAGAATTCTCTAAACCTCGTAACTTCGGTTATGAAGTTCAGAGGTTGCGAATGGCCGATCTCTGCGAGTTTGAACGCACCTACGACATCGCCTGTTGGAGCTGACCTCGCCCGACCAACTCCACCGACTCGAACGTCTGGCAGTGACCTTCTCGGAAATCCGGAACGTCCGGGTTCTAGGCAAATTACATCGGCGCCGTCCTAGCCTGCCGGTCGTGGGCGTCTAGCTCAGGTTGCCGGTAAAATGGCACATATCGATTCGCTGACGCCCATGGCCCGTGACACGATTTTCATCTGCCACGCAACTCCTGATGACAACGACTTCGTTCGTTGGCTGGGCGCCCGACTGACTGGCCACGGCTACAAGGTATGGGCCGATATGTTCGGCCTTAAGGGCGGCACGCCATTCTGGAACACGATCGAGGACGCGCTGCGTGAGCACGCCTGCAAGGTCATTTTCGTCGCCTCCAAAGCGAGCGTCGATCCCAAGCGCCAGGGTGTGCGCAATGAGCTCTCCGTTGCAGACGCCGTCCGCAAGGCGCTCGGGGACCCGGCCTTCATCATCCCCGCCTCGACGACGTGGCCTTTAGCGACTTCCCGATCTTGGTGCACCAGCTGAACGCTATCGACTTCAGCGGGGGCTGGGGCGCGAAGCTGATCGAGTTGCTGGATACGCTGGAGACCGCCAACGTTCGCCGGTCAGAAAGCGATCAATCCCAGGAATTCGAGCGTTGGCAGCAGGACGCCGTGAAAACGGCCGCCTCGGTCAGCGTAGAGCAGGAGCCGGTCCTTACCAGCCTGTCGCCAGTGACTTCACTGCCGGCAGAAGTGCGGTATCTAGAGCATAACGCTGACTCCACCGCGATCGCGACGGCGCTGCGTTCGAGCGGAGTTCCCTTCAGTTCCTTCTATCAGCTGCTCATCACCTTTGCGGATATCGACACGATCAACGCCGCCCTGCCGACGCCCATGGTCGCCAAGCCGCGGGCGGTGGCGTCCCTCGCGGAATTCCTCATCGGAGATGTTCCCGACGTCACCTCGCCCCGCCGCGGTGACGCCCACAACATCGCCACGGCGCTGCTGCGCCAGCATGTCGAACGCCACCTGCTCGCATGCGGTCTGAAAGCGCTGCCGCAGCATTTGGGCAGCGCCTACTATTTTCCGGACGGCTTGGTCGCCAACAACAAGGTCCCGTACACGGCCGCGTCGGGGCGCCGGACCAACAAGAACGTCGTCGGCCGTAGCGAGCAGAATAAGGTCAACTGGCATTTGGCCATGAAGGTAAGCGTGGTCCTGGGGCCGCCTCCATTCGTGCGTTTCAAGCCTTATGTCGCTTTTTCGGACGACGGTCAGACGGCTATCACCGATCCGAAGCGGACCTCGCCGATCCGCCGCCGATTCTGCAAGAACTGGTGGAACCAGCACTGGCGGCAGCTTCAGGAAGCCTTTGCTGTTTGGCTGGCGGATGACGCAACAGAATGCTCGATCCCACTCGACGGGTCTCAGAAGCTGGTGCTGGCCGGCAGGCTCCTCCAGCCGACGGCAGAGCGTCATATCGTCGGCGATCTCCAATTCCAGGACGAGGACGAGGAGCCGGAGGAGCCCGAGGATGATGAGGACGTTGGTTTTGACGCCGACCTGGAAGGGGATGGCGACGAGTGACCGACTGGCGGATGACCCACATTGAGGAGCCGCTGCTCAGCTTCGGCTTTAATCAAAAGACGGAGCACCCCAAGGACGGGTTGTTCCTCTATGGACCGCCGGCCTCCAACCAGAACCCAGCGCGGATGGACGTCGGCGTCATCGGGACATCTGACGGTATTCGGCGATACGAAGCTTGGGTCAAGGCGATGTCGGGAACCATCGCGGCTCCGGCGACGGGTCGGGAGGAGAACAAGACCATGTGGCCTGGCTTTCAGGCCGCCTTTGGAATTGCGTGGCCGGCGAAGCCATTCGCCACCATCACCATTGATGGCGACGTCCTCAGTAGTCGGATCAGAACCGAAGATCGCCACGAGGCGATCTTCAAGGCGGTCGACGCCTACGGCGACGCCCTGAGGAAGTATCTGCGTGAGCAGGAGGCGCGGCCCCAGTTCTGGTTCGCCATCATCCCCGAGGAGGTTTTCCGCTACGGTCGGCCGAAATCGGTAGTACCGAAAGACCAGCGCGTGAAGACCAAGTTGGCCCTCGGCCGCAAGGCCGCGAAGTCGATCCTTTCCAAGGGCTCGATGTTCATCGAGGAGATGGAGGCGGCGGCACCATACGAGTATGAACTCAATTTCCACAACCAGCTGAAAGCCCGCCTTCTTGACTCCGGCCAGGTGCTGCAGGTGGTGCGCGAGACGACCCTGACTCCCACCGAATTCGAGGAAGGGACCCGGCGATCACTGCAGGATCCGGCCTCGGTCGCTTGGAATCTCGCCACGACCAGCTTCTACAAAGCGGGCGGGCGGCCGTGGCGCCTGGCCGACGTGCGCGAGGGCGTTTGTTACGTCGGTTTGGTGTTCAAGAGGATCGAGAACGCCAAGGGCCGCGACAACGCCTGCTGCGGGGCCCAGATGTTCCTGAACTCAGGCGAGGGCGTCGTGTTCAAGGGTGCAGTTGGCCCTTGGTATTCCGAGACCGATGGCAGCTTCCATCTGAACCGCGAGCGAGCGGGTGATCTGATGCAGATGGTGATCTCGTCCTACGAGGAAATGCATGGACGGCCGCCAACAGAACTCTTCATCCACGGTAAGACCTGGTTCGAGAAGGACGAGTGGCAAGGCTTCCAATCTACGGTGCCGGCTGACACAAAGCTCGTGGGGATCCGCATCAAGCGCCAGAACGAGCTGAAACTCTTCCGCTATGGATCGAAGCCAGTGCTGCGGGGAACCGCGATCATTGCCTCTGATCGTAAGGCCTATCTTTGGACGACAGGCTTTATACCGCGTCTGAACACCTATCCCGGCCGGGAAGTCCCGAACCCGGTGACCGTCGACATCGTCTATGGCGAGGCGGATCTACGTCAGGTGCTGACCGATCTGATGTCTCTGACCAAGCTGAACTTCAACAACGCGGGGTTCGCCGACGGCCTGCCCGTGACGCTGAGGTTCGCCGATCTGACAGGCGAAATCCTGACGGCCGGACCGACGGAGGTGGCAGCCCCACTGCCTTTCCGGTTCTACATCTAGCCAGCCAGATGGCCTTCCCCATAGGCCTGAGGATCACGACAGCCGAGGAGGAAGCGGAACTTGACGTCATTCAGTCACAACGATGCCGTTGGTTGACGTCGACCAGCGCTCAATGTCCCTCGCGGCTGGATGTGAAGGTCCGCTGATAGGCGTGAATCCAATGGCTGCTTCTGGCGCATTGCCGACGTGAAATCGATAGTCCTATCGTTGCCACGCGACCGAGTTCGGTTGAGTGAGTTCGGCCAGGGTCGGTACGCCGCCGCCCCCGGTTCTGTCGCGAAGCAGCCGCAGCAAGGTCTCCGGCTTGAGCAGCGTGAGCCGCATCATGCGGCTGATGTAGGCTGCGCTGACGCCCTCGGTGACCGCGATTTCGGTAATGGATGAGCATACGCCGGTGTCGATAAGCTTGCGCCAGTAGAAGGCGCGGGCGAAGGCGGCGAGTAGGGGATCGGCACGGGCGTTCGTCGACCTTTGATCGATGACAGAGCCCTGACACTGTGACGTGAGCACCACCTTGCGTCCTCCGCGACGCTGGAAGTGCATTTGGACGTGGACGGTGACCGTCGGCGGTTCGGCCGGATCGCAAAGATCAGCGTTCACCGGAGCGCTATCGCCGCGTCGAGAACCCCGCTTACGGTTGTCTTTGGGGGCGGTCGCCCCGCTCTCGCCTGGAACGCGGGCTGCCACAGGCGTCCGCCCGACCATCAGGCCGCCTCTCGCTCGCTGTCTGCTTGCCGCAACTCGCCGAGGAATGCGGTGAGGCCATCGGTGCGCAGGCTGACGTCGATGCCGGCGGTGGTGACCTGCACCCGCTCGACGAGGAGGCCGACGATCCGTGCCTGTTCGACCGGGAAAAGTTCATCCCAGAGCGGATCAAAGGCGAGAAGGGCCTCGCGCACCTCCGTCTCGGTAATGTCAGGGTGGTCCTCTCGTGCGACACGCCAGGTGGCAACGATGATCTCGGGCGATCGGAGAAGGATGCGGAGTTGGTCCACCACCGCGCGCTCGATCTCCGCGGCCGGGACTCGGTTGATGGGGCTATGGTTCCCCTCCCCTTTGATGACCGACTGGCTGACGTAGTAGCGGTAGAGCTTCTGTCCCCGCCGGGTGTGGGTCGGCGACATCGCCCTCCCCGTCGGTCCGAAGATCAGCCCCTTGAGTAACGCGGGGCTTTGCGCCCGGGAACTGTTGGCTCGCCTCCGTGGTGCCTCTGCCAGGATCGCTTGAACCTTGTCCCAGAGGGCCTTCGGGATGATCGCCTTGTGCTCCCCCGGATAGCCCTTCCCCTTGTGCACGGCCTCGCCGATGTAGACCCGGTTGTGAAGCAGCTTGTAGATCCGGCCCTTGTCGAGCCTCTGGCCGTAGCGGTTGACGAAGCCCACTTCCGTCAGTTCCCTGACGATCGCCACGGTGGAGCGGGTCCGAACGAAGGTCTCGAAGATTTGTCGGACCTTTGCCGCTTCGGCATTGTCGATGACCAGCTTGCGGTCCTTGACCCGGTAGCCGACCGGTGCCCAGCCGCCCATCCACATGCCCTTCTTGCGCGAGGCAGCAAACTTGTCCCTGATGCGCTCGCCGATCACCTCGCGTTCGAACTGGGCGAAGGAGAGCAGGATGTTAAGGGTGAGCCTGCCCATGGAGGTGGTGGTGTTGAACTGCTGGGTGACGCTGACGAAGGTGACGCCCTTCCGGTCGAAGACCTCCACCATCTTCGCGAAGTCCATGAGCGAGCGGCTGAGGCGGTCGATCTTGTGGACGACGATGATGTCGGCCCGATCGACCTCCACATCGGCGATCAGCCGCTTCAGCGCAGGGCGCTCGAGCGTGCCGCCTGAGAAGCCGCCGTCGTCGTAATAGTCCGGGACGAGGGTCCAGCCCTCCGCCTTCTGGCTGGCGACATAGGCTTCGCAAGCCTCCCGCTGCGCGTCGAGGCTGTTGAACTCCATGTCGAGGCCTTCCTCGGTGGATTTCCGGGTGTAGACCGCGCAACGGAGACGCCTGACCACCGGCTTCTTCATGCCCGGCTCCGTTGGTTCTTGAGACCGAAGAATATCCAGCCGTTCCACCGCGTGCCGGTGATCGCCCGGGCGACCGCCGAGAGGCTCTTGTAGGGCCTGCCCTGGTACTCGAAGTCGTCGTCGCGGACGGTCACACAGTGTTCAATCCCCTGCCACTCTCGGATCAGCCGGGTGCCGGCCACTGGTCGGTGGGGATCATCCCTGCGCTGGCCCGCCCGCCTTGCCTTCGACAGGTCCTCGCCGAGCGCCTCGAGGTAGGCGACGGTCTCGGCCGGCAGGCCGCCATAGGCCAACTCCTGAATCCGGTATGCCAGCCGGCTCTCGATGTAGCGCCTGTTGAACACCGGTGGCTCCCTTTCGAAGAGGTCGCGCCATTGCTGCTTCAACTCTCCGATCGGCGTCATCTTCAGCGCCGCCAGTCGCGCAAGCACAGTGTCGGTCATCGCCTGTTCTCCGGTTTCTCCGGGTTGGCATGACCGCTCTGGTGGGCGACACAGTCCAGCGAACTTTCTCCGGTTCTGGCCTCGGTTTGACTTGACTGTCGGGCTCTCAGCCGAACCAAACCGAGCGCGAGGGTTTCGCCGATTTCGGCGATGCGCTCGCGCGGTGATTCCGCGACTCCTTGTGCTGTTCTGTGTCCGCTCATGCACTGAGAGTTGAACTCGCCCGGGCGACGTGAACAGCAAATTCCGCGCTTCGTCTAAATCTCTACAAGAAGAAATAGGACGCGCGAAAATCTGCGAACGACGCGGACTCTGCTTTTTGAGTGACTCGGTTCACAATTGGTCATCGCCAGTTGAACTGCAGATGATTCGCCGAGCGGCGGCGGCCTTCTGTCTTCCGTTCGACGCCCACTCCATTGGGGGCGCACATGACATTCAATGTTCGCGGTTTCCTTCGGCAACTGCCGGCGGAGTTGATCAAGACTTATTTCGTCGCACGCAACATAGAGGTGCCGGCGAAGTGGTGGTCTGAAGAGGGTTTGCGTCTGGCCAAGAGGCTCTCGGAATACCTCCTGACGAGTAACGACCGCGCCTGTGAGCATGCGCTCGCCGAACTTGCGCGAGCTTATGAAATGGCAAGCGAGCGGGGACGTACGGCTTTGATCAATGCTGCCGGTCACCGTGAAGACATCACTGGCACATTTGGGAATCTTGCGAACGACGCCGACCGCTCCATCTGGATGCTGATTTCACACTCCGAGCTGTTTCGCGAAGCTGAGGAACTTCTTTTTTTCGACCATTATTCCGAGCGCAAACAGGGGCGCCACTACGTCACCGATTGTGACCTCCAGGTCAGCCGTAGCTCCGGGGACATCGCTAAGTTCAGGGATGGCCTCTGCAGGTTCTATCGAGCGAGAGATGGTTCCGGCATTTCGTGTGAAGTGGAATTCATCGAGCGCCATCAGCGGAACGGGTTGCAGGCGACTATCTACGTTCAAGTGTAAATCGGCGTGGGGGTACCGCTCGTAGAGGTGTCAACCGTAACGTCCTCTAGGCAATCAACAAACTTCCGCCGAAGTGGGGTCACGATCGGCGCCGATCGTGACCCCGTTCGAGCGCCGATTCAGTCAACCGCTAAAAGCCGTTGCCGCCGTTCGTTCGAGGGGCCGAATTCGGTGCCGGTTTACACTCCGCGCCCCATCCCGTTGCACCACCGAGCCTGAACGGCTCAAATGATGAACGGACTCTGCCGTGGATGAAAGAAGGGGCTCAGGTCAAAGGCGAAATCCTGCGAGAGAATGTTGGAACCCAGTATCTCTCCCTCCGCCAGTTCGTTTTGAAATCATAGGAATTTTCGGCTGGCTTCGTCGGCCCACTTGCGTTGGTCGCAAACGCTCGCTTCCCTTCACACGAGACCAGGCCGGCAACAAGAAAAATTCGTTTCCTCGACACTGGATTCAAAAAGAGCATCATGTGTGGAGGCGCACATCAGGGCAGCCCCAAGCCGTACCGGGCCTATGTCTCATTTACGGGCTTTCGTATTCGGCTTATACGAAAGTCTTTCGAAATCGAATGAGGCCCAAATGTATCTGCCAGAGCGATCCTCACAGATTGTCGAACTTGCCAGGGAGAACGGCCGCGTTCTCGTCGACGACCTCGCGGTCCGCTTCGGCGTGACGCCACAGACGATCCGAAAGGATCTCAACGACTTGTGCGACCGCCGCCTGTTGACGCGCATCCACGGCGGCGCCCTGTTTCCCTCCGGTATCGAGAATGTCGAGTACGAGGCGCGCCGAAAAATCGCTTCCCAGGAGAAGACGGCGATCGGTCGGGCAACCGCCCGCATAATACCGGACAACGCGTCGCTGTTCATCAACATCGGCACCACGACCGAGGCCGTGGGGCAGGCGCTTCTTGACCACCATGGTCTTATGGTCATCACAAATAACATCAATGTAGCCAATAGCTTGCGTGTTTACCCCTCCATCGAGGTGGTGATTGTGGGTGGAGTTGTCAGGGGATCGGATGGGGGCATCGTCGGTGAAGCCGCCGTCGATTTCATCAGGCAGTTCAAGGTCGACTTCGCGGTGATTGGCGCCTCGGCGATCGACCAGGACGGCGCACTGCTGGACTTTGATTTTCGTGAAGTGAAGGTAGCGCAGGCGATCATGGCAAACGCCCGCCGAGTCATCCTGGTTGCTGATTCCACCAAATTCGAGCGCACGGCTCCCGTTAGGATCGGTCACCTTTCTCAGGTCAATACCTTCATGACTGATCGCTGCGACAGCGAGGCGATCCGGCAAATCTGTATTGAATCCGAGGTTGCACTCGTCGAAACCGCCCGGCAACCTTGACGTTTGCGGGGGTATCGTAATTTCGTTTGACACTCGGGATAATTTCAGAAAACCTTCCGTTGGCTTTCGAATAGGCAGCGGTCAACGCTGCGATACGAAAGTTCGGGAGGGGCGATGCACGGGCAACCGGCATATGACGTTTTCGTCATAGGTGGCGGCATCAACGGATGCGGCATCGCGCGCGACGCCGCTGGCAGGGGATATTCAGTCTTTCTCGCCGAGATGAATGACCTGGCGAGCGGCACGTCGTCGAAAGCGACGAAGCTCATTCACGGCGGGTTGCGTTATCTCGAATACTACGAGATTCGGCTCGTGCGCGAGGCGCTCAAGGAGCGCGAGGTGTTGTGGCGCATGGCGCCGCATATCATCAGCCCGCTGCGTCTGGTCCTCCTCCATGTGCGCGGGCTGCGGCCGGTATGGATGCTGCGCCTTGGCCTTTTCCTTTACGACCATCTGGGCGGCCGCGAACTCCTCCCCCCCAGGAAGACGCTGGACCTGCGCACCGATCCTGCCGGCAAGCCGCTGAAGCCGGTCTTCCGGCAGGCGTTCGAATTCTCCGACTGCTGGGTGGACGATGCTCGCCTTGTGGTGCTCAACGCGCGCGACGCGGCCGACCGCGGCGCCAGGATCCATACGCGCACGCGGGTGATCAAGGCGGAGCGCCGCAATAGGCTGTGGCAGATAACGCTTGCCGGTACCGCGCCGGACGGAACGCCGGTCGAGGCGGCGATCGAGGCGCGGCTCCTGGTCAATGCCGGCGGTCCGTGGGTCGACGAGGTTCTGCGCAAGGTGCTCGGGCGCAGCCAGGCGCACAATGTGCGGCTGGTCGAGGGCAGCCACATCATCGTCAAGAGCAAGTTCGCCGATCCGCGCGCCTACTTCTTCCAGAACCGCGACGGGCGGGTCATCTTCGCCATTCCCTATGAGACCGAGTTCACGCTGATCGGCACGACCGATCGCGACTTTGGTGGCGACCCGTCGGCGGTCGCCATCGCCGATGACGAGATCGACTATCTGTGTGCGGCGGCGAGCGAGTACTTCGCCGAGCCGGTGCAGCGCGCGGACGTAGTGGCGAGCTATGCCGGCGTGCGGCCGCTGTTCGACGACCACGCCTCGAAGGCGCAGGCGGCAACGCGTGACTACGTCCTAAGGGCGGACGGCGGTGATGGCGAGGCGCCGCTGGTCAACGTCTTCGGCGGCAAGCTGACGACCTATCGCAGGCTTTCCGAGCATATTCTCGAGCACATCGGCCGCCTGATCGGGGTCAAGGGAGCACCGTGGACGGCGACGTCGCCGCTACCGGGCGGGGATTTTCCGGTCATGGACTTCGTCCCGCAACTGCGCCGGCTGATGCAGGATTACCCGTTCCTCGCGAGCCGCCACGCCGCGCGGCTCTTCCGCCTCTACGGACGTGTGGCCTACGCGATCCTCGGTGATGCGACCTCCCTCGACGATCTCGGCGAATGCTTTGGCCACGATCTCTACGCGGCCGAGATGGATCATCTGGTCGAGAAGGAATGGGCGATGACCGCCGAGGATGTCCTGTGGCGGCGAACCAAACTCGGATTGCGCCTGGACGGTGCTGAGAAGGAGCGCGTGGCGGCATGGCTGCGCGACCGGGTGACCGTCCGCGCTCTGCAAGGAGCTTATGCATGACACTGGCGCTGGACAACGTCAGCAAGATCGTCGGCTCCGAGACGCACATCGATCGCGTCTCGCTGGAGCTCGTCGAGGGCAGCTTCAACGTGCTGCTCGGCCGGACGTTGTCCGGCAAGACAACCCTGATGCGCCTGATGGCCGGCCTCGAGCGCCCGACGGAGGGGCGCGTGCTGGTCGACGGCGTCGACGTGACCGGCGTCGGCGTGCGCAAGCGCAACGTCGCCATGGTCTACCAGCAGTTCATCAACTATCCGTCGATGACCTGCTACAACAATATCGCTTCGCCGCTGAAGCAGGCCGGCGTCGACAGGGCTGAGATCGACCGGCGCGTGCGCGCCGAGGCCGAACGCCTGCACGTCGAGGAACTGCTCGACCGGCTGCCCGCCGAGCTGTCGGGTGGCCAGCAGCAGCGCGTCGCGCTGGCGCGCGCCATCGTCAAGGGCGCACCGTACCTGTTCCTCGACGAGCCGCTGGCCAACCTCGACTACAAGCTGCGCGAGGAACTGCGCGAAGAGATGCGGCAGATGTTCGCCGGCGGCGGCACCACCGTCGTCTATGCCACCACGGAGCCGCGCGAGGCGTTGCTGCTCGGCGGCAACACGGCGGTCATGCACCAGGGGCGCCTGCTGCAATTCGGCCCGGCGCCGGAGGTCTATCGCCGCCCGGCGTCGACGACGGTGAGCGAGATCTTCTCCGATCCGCCGATCAATCTGGTGAACGCACATATCGATGCCAATGGCTGCCGGCTGTCACCGGAGACAGTGTTCCCGCGGGCGCCCTACATGCAGGCGCTCGCCGCGGGGGACTACCAGGTCGGGGTGCGACCCAATCATATCGGGCTTGATCGCCTGGACGACGTGGTCGCCATCCCGGTGGCCGTGGCGCTCTCCGAGGTCAACGGATCGGAGACCTACATCCACGGCCAGCACGGCGAGCTGAAGATGATCGCCTCCGTGGGGGGCGTCCACAGCTTCGATATCGGCGAGGCGATCCAGTTCTATCTCGATCCCAATCGCCTGTTCGTCTTCGACGGAGCAGGCAAGCTCGTCGCAGCGCCTGAACCGCATGCTGCCGGCGAGGAGGCACGCTGATGGCACAGATCGAATTCAAGGACCTCGCGCACAGCTACATGCGCACGCCGAAGACGGCGGTGGACTACGCCCTGCAGCCGATGGACATGACCTGGGACGATGGCGGCGCCTACGCGCTGCTGGGACCGTCCGGGTCGGGCAAGACCACGCTGCTCAACATCGTGTCGGGACTGCTGTTCCCGAGCGAGGGACAGGTAATGCTCGATGGCCGCGACGTCACGCGCCTGCCGACCGCCCAGCGCAACATCGCCCAGGTGTTCCAGTTCCCGGTCATCTACGACACGATGACGGTGTTCGACAACTTTGCCTTCCCCCTGCGCAACCGCAAGGTCGGCGAGCCAGAGGTGCGCCGCCGTGTGCTCCAGGTTGCCGAGATGCTGGGGCTCGAGCACGATCTCAAGAAGCGTGCCAGCGGTCTGGCTGCCGATGCCAAGCAGAAGATTTCGCTCGGCCGTGGACTGGTGCGCAGCGACGTTGCCGCGATCCTGTTCGACGAGCCGTTGACGGTGATCGACCCGCAACTGAAGTGGACGCTGCGCCGCAAACTCAAGGAGATCCATCAGGAGCTCAAGCTCACCTTCATCTATGTGACGCACGACCAGGGCGAGGCGCTGACCTTCGCCGACAAGGTGGTGGCGCTGCACGAAGGGCGGGCGGTGCAGGTGGGCAGCCCGAGCGACCTGTTCGAGCACCCGGCGCATACCTTCGTCGGGCACTTCATCGGCAGCCCGGGCATGAACATCATGCCGTGCCGGATCGACGGATCGAGCGCACGCCTCAACGGCAACACGGTGCCTCTCGACCCGGCCTATGCGGAGCGGGCACGGCGGGCGACGGGTAGGCTGGAGCTGGGGATCCGGCCCGAGTTCGTGCGCTACCGGGCGAGCGCGGCCGAAGGGTTCATGCCGGCCGAGGTGACCTCGGTGGAGGACCTCGGCGACTACAAGATCATCTCCGCGCAGATGGCCGGTCATCTGGTCAAAGCGAAGGTCGGCGACACCGTGCGGATCAACAGTGGAGAGGCGTGGTTTGCCTTCCCACCGGAATGGACCCGGCTCTACGTCGACGGCAACGTCCTGGAATAGGGGAGCGGGCAAAAATGCAAAAGACCTTAAACAACCGGGCCTGGCTCCTTGTCCTGCCGGTGTTCCTGCTGGTCGCCTTCAATGCACTCATACCGCTGATGACGGTGGTCAACTACTCCGTCCAGGACGTCTTCGATTCAGCCCACCGCAGTTTCGTCGGCGCCGAGTGGTACCGCGAAATGCTAACCACCACGCGGCTGCACGATGCCCTGTTCCGGCAACTCATCTTCTCCGGCCTGGTGCTTCTCATCGAGGTGCCGCTCGGTGTTGCGGTCGCGCTCACCATGCCGCGCAAGAGCGGCTGGGCCACCTCGCTCACTCTGGTGCTGGTGGCGCTGCCGCTGCTCATTCCGTGGAACGTGATCGGGACCATCTGGGTCATCTTCCTGCGCCCCGACATCGGCCTGCTCGGCCACTTCATCGACCACACGCTGGGCATCCACTTCGACTATCCAGCGGTGCCGATCGAGGCCTGGATATCGGTGTTGATGATGGAGGTATGGCACTGGACGCCGCTGGTGATTCTGCTCGCCTATGCCGGCCTGCGCTCGATTCCCGATGCCTACTATCAGGCGGCGCATATAGACGGCGCGTCGGCCTGGGCGGTGTTCCGCTACATCCAGCTGCCAAAGATGCGCGGCGTGCTGACCATCGCCATCCTGCTGCGCTTCATGTTTTCGTTCCTGATCTACACGGAGCCGTTCGTGCTCACCGGCGGCGGGCCCGGCGACACGACGACGTTCCTGTCGATCTACCTGGTCAAGATTGCCGTCGGCGAGTTCGACGTGGGACGGGCCGGGGCCTTCTCGATCATCTACTTCCTGATCGTTCTGGCCTTCAGCTACCTGTTCTATCAAGTCCTCCAGCGCGTCGGCACGGGAGAGAAGAGATGACTTCGCTGACGCAGACTGCAACGGTTTCGCAGTCTTCCAACGCCCTGGCTGGTGCTTCGGCGCGTGCCGCACGGAAGGAGCGGAGCCGCGGGATACCGATCAGGCTCGTGGTCCTCATCGTCTACCTGCTGGTCCTGATGCTGCCGATCTATTGGATGCTCAACATGTCGTTGCGTGAGAACCACGACATCATGAGCCAGCTGGCCTTCTACCCGCGCCACCTGACAATCGACAACTACGTGAAGATCCTCACGAACCCGTCCTGGTACATGGGCTACGTCAACTCGTTCGCCTATGTCGCCATCAACACGGTCATCTCGCTGGCGGTGGCGCTGCCGGCGGCCTACGCCTTCTCGCGGTACCATTTCCTCGGCGACAAGCACCTCTTCTTCTGGCTGCTGACCAACCTGATGGCGCCGTCGGCGGTGTTCCTGCTGCCAGTGTTCCAGTTCTATTCGGCGCTCGGCCTGATCGACACCTGGTGGGCGGTGGCGCTTGCCCACACGCTGTTCAACGTGCCGCTGGCGGTGTGGATCTTGGAAGGCTTCATGTCCGGGGTGCCGCGCGAGATCGACGAGACCGCGTTCATCGACGGCTATTCGCTGCCGCGCTTCTTCGTCACCGTGTTCATTCCGCTGATCCGCTCCGGCGTCGGCGTAGCGGCGTTCTTCTGCTTCATGTTCTCGTGGGTGGAGCTTTTGTTCGCGCGCACGCTGACGATCACGGCGGCCAAGCCGATTGCGGCGGTGATGACGCGCACGGTGAGCGCCTCGGGCCTCGACTGGGGACTGCTGTCGGCGGCCGGCATCCTGACCATCGTGCCGGGCGCCTTGGTCATCTACTTCGTGCGCAACTACATCGCCAAGGGCTTCGCCCTCGGGCGCGTCTAGGACGGGAGAGTGACGATGTTGCAATGGATGGATTGGACCGTTCCGACGGCGATCTTCTTCGTGGTCATCGCGCTGATGCTGGTGTCGATGACGGTGTGGCAGGTGGTGGCGCCGAGCCCGGAGCGGCGCGGCTTCCTGCCGATCCCGACCACGCCCGGCGACCGCCTGTTCGTCGGTCTGCTGGTCAGCGCGTACATCCAGCTGGCGTGGATCGGGCTGACCGAGGCCACGCTGTGGATTTCGCTCGCCATCGCGCTGGTGTGGCTGTTCATCGTGATGCGCTGGGGATGAGGGCGCAGAGCGATTCTGGAATGCGTCGTTTGGTGTTCTAGGCCTTCTCACCAACGACGTCAGCCGGCTCGCCGGCTTCACAAGGAGGCCGAAAGAGGGAGGAGATCCCAAATGAGGGGTGTGACGAGTACTACCAGACGGACGCTGAAAGCTGTCCTTCTCGGCTGCGCTGCTATTGCCCTGCTGTCGTATGCAGGGCCGGTGAGCGCGGCCGATGACAGCCTGCCACCGGATCAGGTGGCGGCTGCAAAGAAGTGGATCGACAACGAGTTCCAGCCCTCGGTGCTGTCCAAGGAGGACCAGCTCAAGGAGATGGAATGGTTCATCAAGGCGGCTGCGCCCTTCAAGGGCATGTCGATCAAGACGGTGGCGGAGAGCATTCCGACCCACGCCTACGAGTTGGAGACGCTGGCCAAGGCCTTCACCGAGATCACGGGCATCAATGTCGTTCATGACGTGATCCAGGAAGGCGATGTCGTCGAGAAGTTGCAGACCCAGGTGCAGACGGGTCAGCCGATCTACGACGCCTTCGTCAACGATGACGACTTCATCGGCTTCCACGCCCGCTATCCCTACACGCGGAGCCTGACGCAGTGGATGGCCGGCGAGGGCAAGGACGTCACCGATCCCTACTTCGATCTCAACGACTTCCTGGGGCTCGCCGATGCGACGGCGTTGAAGGACCGTGGCTTCAACGGCGACCTGATGCAGTTGCCCGACCAGTCGTTCATCAACGTCTACTGGTTCCGCAAGGACTGGTTCGATCGTCCGGACCTGCAGAAGGCGTTCAAGGCGAAGTACGGCTATGACCTCGGCGTGCCGGTGAACTGGTCGGCCTATGAGGACATTGCCCAGTTCTTCAAGGACGACGTCAAGGAGATCGACGGCAAGGCCGTGTTCGGCCACATGGACTACGGCAAGAAGGCGCCGGACCTCGGCTGGCGGTTCACCGACGACTGGCTCGGCATGGCCGGCGCCGGCGACGTCGGCGTTCCCAACGGCTATCCGGTGGACGAGTGGGGCATCCGCATGGACGGCTGCGTCCCGGTCGGCTCGAGCGTGACCCGCGGCGGTTCCGCCAACGGTCCGGCCGCCCAGTTCGCCCTGCGCAAGTACATGGACTGGCTGCGTGAATACGCCCCGCCCGGCGCTCTCGGCATGGACTTCTATCAGTCGCTGCCGAGCCTGGCCAAGGGTAACGTCGCCCAGCAGATCTTCTGGTACTCGGCTTTCGCGTCCGACATGCTGGCGCCCAAGAGCAAGGGCAACGCTACGGTCGACGCCAACGACAAGCCGCTGTGGCGCATGGCTCCGACCCCGCATGGGCCGTACTGGAAGGACGGCATGAAGGCCGGCTACCGCGACGAGGGTTCGTGGACGCTGCTCAAGAACGTCCCGGACGATCGGACCAAGGCCGCGTGGCTGTTTGCCCAGTTCGTCACGTCGAAGACGGTCGACCTCAAGAAGTCGCATGTCGGCTGGACCTTCGTCCGCAAGAGCACCGTGATGGATCCGTCCTTTGACGATGCGGATGGCTCCAAGTACGGCGGGCTGATCCAGTTCTTCCGCGGCCCGGGCATCAAGTACTGGACGCCTACCGGCCTGAACGTTCCGGACTACGCGAAGCTTGCGCAGCTCTGGTGGCAGAACATCGGTGAAGCCGTGGCCGGCGAAGTGACGCCTGAGACCGCCCTCAACAATCTGGCGGCGGCCCAGGACAAGGTCATGGACCGCATCGGCAAGTCGGGCATCCAGGGCGCCTGCGGACCTAAGCTCAACGAGGAGAAGACGGCCGACTACTGGTACAAGCAGCCGGGTGCTCCGTGGCCAAAGCTCGAAAACGAAAAGCCGCAGGGCGTCACCATGCCCTACGATCAGATCATGAAAGAGATGGCCGACGGCAAGCTGCCGCTGTAACCATCACTCCCTCCCGTTAGCATGATCTGACAAGACGCGCTGCCGCTTCCCAAGAAGCGGCAGCGCATGCGTATTGCCGCTTCCATTAACCAATACCTGGAGCGATGTGATCGGTATCTTGGCACGCCCAATGAACGGGGAGCGCTGCGGGGTAGTGAACCAGGTTGATCTGCTTTGTCGACGACACGCGGAGGACCATCGCCGGGAGACAAGTCACGCCAGCATCGTGATCGTCCGCCCGCTCCGGGCCGGCCCGCTACATGTCTCCTGGTCCGTCGTCGGTCATGACGGCTGCCGCAAGGTCGATACCGACAAGGGCAGCGGCGCCGCCGACATTCGCGTCGAGGCAACCGGTCTGCCCGAGGTCGTCGTCAAGGACTTCGCCGCCAAGGAGCCCAAGGAACGCATCTATTCGCCGGTCGGCGACTGCGTCATCGAGATCTATGGCGGCCGCTATCGCATCGTCGACGCGGCAAGCGGCGCTCTGGGGTGACCGCTAGCGGGCGTCACCGGACGTCTTCGGACTCCAAAACGGCGGCCTCTCCCTCCGCCAGTTTCGCGCACGGCCAATTCGCTGCGCTCATGGCCTTCCACGAGGGGGCGCGCTGGCCGCGCGGCGGGCATTCGCCCGCCGGGCGCCAGGCTGGATGTTCCTCCTCCTCCACCATATCATATTGAACGCTTCATGTTTTCCGATGCCGGATGGGCGATGCGCTTCCTTGTGTCCGCCGAGGCGCGCTACATAAGCGGCCAGACACTGGTCGTGGAGGGCGGGCAGGTCGTTCCGGAATGGCCGGGACCACGACACCGCCGAAATAGAAGGCAAACAGCGATGCGGGCCGAGGCGCCGGAGCGATTGCGCAACGATCCGGTCGACCGGCGCTGCCCTTGGGAACCCAAGTCATGAGCGCCATGCACCTCACCGTCGTTGGCGGCGGGACTGCGGGATGGCTGGCGGCACTCATCTGCCAGGATCAGGCGCGGCGTGAACAGCGCGACCTCCGCATCTCGGTGGTCGAATCGCCCAAGATCCCGACGATCGGCGTCGGCGAGGGAACGACCGCAGTCTTTCGCGCGCTGTTCCAGCGCTTCGGCTTCGACGAGCTGGAATTCTTGCGCGAGACCGAAGCGACCATCAAGTTCGGCATCCGCCATCGCGACTGGCGGCGCCTCGGCGTCACCTATGACGGTCCCATCGACGATCCGCATCAGATCCTGTCGCCGCCCGCCGGTGCGCCGTCGGAATATCTGAACGTCTACTCGGTCGCCGCCGGCCGGCCGGTGTCCGACATGCATTTGTTCGCCCATCTCATGGAGCGGCGGAAAAGCCCTTATGGCCGCACCTCCAACGGCTCGCTGATCCCCATCGGGCCGTTCCATTACGCCTACCATTTCGACCAGGCCCTGGTCGGCCGCTACCTGAGGAACAGGTCGAGCGGGATCGCTCAGGTCGAAGGCACCGTTGCCGGCGTCGAGAAGGACCCGACGACCGGCAACATCACCGCACTCAAGCTGGAAGAAGGCGGGGAGGTCGCCGGCGACTTCTTCATCGACGCCACCGGATTCCGCAAGCGGCTCATCGGCCAGGAAATGGGCGGCAGGTGGCACTCCTATCGTGACGCGCTGCCGGTCAATCGCGCCATGCCGTTCTGGCTCGATATCGCGGCGGGCGAGGAGATCGCGCCCTATACGCTCGCCTGGGCGCGCGAGGCTGGCTGGCTGTGGTCGATCCCGACCCAGAAGCGTTACGGCTGCGGCTACGTCTACTGCGATGCGTTCAGGACGCCGGACGAGGCGAAAGCCGAGGTCGAGGCGGCGCTCGGCCGCCGAATAGAGCCACGCAACGACATCCGCTTCGATATCGGCCGGCTCGAGCGCGCCTGGATCGGCAACTGCCTGGCGGTGGGCCTCTCTTCGAGCTTCCTCGAGCCGCTGGAGGCAACGTCCATCCACGGCACCGTCGTGCAGATGATGATGTTCGCCGCGGGCTTCCTCGCTCAGGCGGCAAAGGCGACCGACAAGGAGCGCGAAGACTACAATTCGCGGGTGGCGCACCAGGTGGACGACTTCCGCACCTTCATCAATACGCACTATGTCAGCGAGCGCGAGGACACGCCGTTCTGGCGCTTCGTGCGCGCCGAGAGCATCCATCCGGAGACCACGGCGCGGCTCGAGCGCTGGCGCCACGAAATGCCGCGCCACGCGCACTTCCCGCATTTCCTCGGCGGACTGCCCCATGTCGAGGCCCAGCTTCATTATCCCGTGCTCGACGGCCTCGGCCTGCTCGATCCGTCCCTGGCGAAGAAGGAGATGGCCGAGACGCCGGCGGTGCGCGCCTTTGCGCGCAAGTCGGTCGACAGCCTCACCCGCGAATACAAGCAGGCCTCGCTCAAGGCCCTCGGCCACGCCGAATACCTGGCGCTGGCGCGCGGCGAAGGATAGGGCCAGATTCCCCCTTCCATGCCCGGCCCCGGCAGGGCACCCGGCAATCGCAGGCGCCCGAGGGCAAATCACTGGCATCAGCGGCCGCCGGGTCGCGGCCTTCGCCGTGACGACAAGGCTTCCCGTTCCCGCGGGCTGATCGCTCCGGGCTATGAAGCTTTCCTGTTTCCCTGTCGCCTCTTGTTGGCGACGAGGGGATGGCGGGCGCCCGGCGAATGCCGTGCGGTTACTCCGCGAAAACTGGGGCGCTCACCGAGCGCCCGCCGCGGCGATTTTCTTGCGTCTCCCGGCGAGCGCTGCACCCTTTCCTCGGAAGAAAAGAGCTTAGGCCCTGGGGGCGGCCGGTCGTAGTGCCGACGGTCCCGCCGGGAACGCCCCGAGGGCCGGATAAGCGAATCCGGTGCGCGGGGGCGCCGCACCCCGCTCCACCGAACGAACGCCTCCGGACGGCGCCCCTCATCGAGCGAGGATGCCAACCAATATGGGGGCAGTCCGGCGAGCGGGGATAAGTATTTCTTCGCCGGCATTCGCCACGCCTTTCCGAGCTGCCGAGAAAGGAAGACGTGGATGGCCGGAACACGTCCGGCCATGACGAACCACCGGGCGGGTCACCCCCACCCACCACGCTTGCGCGCGGTCCCCCCTCCCCGCGCTCACGCGGTGGAGGGAGGCGTATGCCGTGCGCTGAAAGGCTCGCGCCGACCGCCCCTCAGGCGACGCGCTTCCTGGGCGCGGTGCGGGCCCATGCCGGCAGGAAGTCGCCATGGGCGGCGATGAGGTCGTCGACCAGGTTCCAGATCTGGTCGAGGTCGAGCTCAGCGGCGGTGTGCGGGTCCATCATCGCGGCGTGATAGATGTGCTCGCGGCTCTCCTCCATCAGCGCGGCGACGGTCAGCTCCTGCACGTTGACATTGGTGCGCATCATGGCGGCGAGCTGCGGCGGCAGGGCGCCGATATGGGTCGGCTGGATGCCGTTGCGGTCGACCAGGCAGGGCACCTCGACGGCGCAGCCCTCGGGCAGCGAGGTGATATAGCCGCGGTTCTGGACATTGCCGTAGATCACCGACGGCTCGCCGGTCCACACCGAATTCATGATCGAGGAGGCATACTCGCGGCTCTGCGCCACCTCTATGCGATCCGCCTTGCGGTACTCCTCGGCCTGCGCATTCCACCGCCCGATCTGCTCGACGCAGCGCTTGGGATATTCGTCGAGCGGGATGCCGAATTTCTCGATCAGGTCCGGCCGGTCGCGCTTGATGAACCACGGCGTGTATTCGGCGAAGTGCTCCGAGCTTTCGGTGACGAAATAACCGACCCGGGTGAGCATCTCGTAGCGCACCTTGTTGGGGCAGCGCGGGTTCCAGCCCGGCCTCGGCGCGCGCCCCTCGGCATAGGCCCTGAGCAAGTCGGGATAGAGGTCGCGATAGCTGCCGTCGGCCATCACCTCCTCGAAGTTGAGGTAGAAGGCCATGTGGTTGATGCCGGCAGAACGGTAGCGGATGCGCTCGATCGGTATCTCGAGGTCCTTGGCGAGTTCCTCCGCCGTGCCCTGCACCGAATGGCAGAGGCCGACCTGCCTGATCGCCGGATACTTCTCGGCGATCGCCCAGGTGTTGATCGCCATCGGGTTGACGTATTGCAGCATGATGGCGTGCGGGCAGACGGCGAGCATGTCCTCGGCGAGCGCCCACAGATGCGGCACCGTGCGTAGCGCCCGCATGATGCCGCCGACGCCCAGCGTATCGGCGATGGTGGCGCGCAGGCCGTATTTCTTCGGCACCTCGAAATCGGTCACCGTGGCGGGCTCGTAACCGCCGATCTGGAAGGCGACGACGACGAAGTCGGCGCCATCGAGCGCTTTGCGCCGGTCGGTAAAGGTCTCGACCGTGGCTGCGACCTCAAGCGTTGCGATGAGCTTGCGCGCCACCAGCGCCGACTCGGCGAGCCGCTGCTCGCTGATGTCCATCAGCGCGATGGTCGCGCCGGAAAGCGCCGGGCGCTGCAGCACGTCGCCGATGATGTTCTTCATGAACACCGTCGAGCCGGCACCGATGAACGTGATCTTCGGATTGGCAGTCATGGGATGAACCTCAGGGGATGAACCTCGGAAGGGAGCCTAGGCGGCAATATCGAATGCGGCACGCACCAGGCGGCGCGTGTAGTCGGTCTGCGGGTCCGTCAGAACCTCGGCAACCGGGCCCTGCTCGACGATCTTTCCGTGTTGCATGACGATGACGCGGTGGCAAAGCGCCCGCACCACCTTGAGGTCGTGGGAGATGAACAGGTAGCTCAGCCCCTTCTCGTCCTGCAACTTGCGCAGCAGATCGATGATCTGCGCCTGGACCGACAGGTCGAGGGCCGAGGTCGGTTCGTCGAGCAGGATGAACTCCGGGTCGAGCGCGATGGCGCGGGCGATGGCGATGCGCTGGCGCTGGCCGCCGGAGAACTCATGGGGGAAGCGCGACAGGATGTTGTCCGGCATGCCGGCGTCGGCAAGCGCCTGGCGGACGCGCCGGAGGCGCTCTTTGCCGTTGGCGCCGATGCGGTTGACGATCAGCCCTTCCTCGATGATCTGGCGGATCGACATGCGCGGGTTGAGCGAGGCGAAGGGGTCCTGGAAGACGATCTGCATGCGCGAGCGCAGCGGACGCATCTCCTTGCGGTTCTTGCCTTCAATAGGCTCGCCGTCGAAGCGGATGGTGCCGCTGTCGTTGCTGACGAGCCGGATGAGCGCCTGACCGAACGTGGTCTTGCCCGAGCCGGACTCGCCAACCAGCCCCAGCGTCTCGTGACGTCTGAGGTTGATGTCGAGGTGATCGACGGCGGTAAGGTCGAAGAAGTCCGGCTTGAACATGCCGCCGCGCTTCAGCCTGTAGACGACGGCGACGTCGTGGCCCTCAAGGATGGTCGGCGTGTTCTCGGCCAGCGGATTGGCGACGCCCTTGGGCTCCGAGGCAAGCAGGTGCTGGGTGTAGGCGTGCTTCGGATTGGAGAAGATCTCCGCGGTCCGGTTGTGCTCCTTCACCTCCCCATCGCGCATCACATAAACGTACTGCGAGAAGGCGCGCACGATCGTCAGATCGTGGGTGATCATGATGACCGCCATGCCGTAGCGCGCCTTGAGCTCCTTGATGAGCTGCAGGATCTGCGCCTGCACGGTGACATCGAGCGCCGTCGTTGGCTCGTCGGCGATGAGCAGGTCGGGACGGTTGGCCAGCGCCATGGCAATCATTACGCGCTGGCGTTGGCCGCCGGACAGCTGATGGGGAAACGAGCGCAGCCGCGCCGCCGGCTCGGGGATCTGCACCTCTTCGAGCAGCGCGCGGGCCCGCTCCATCGCCTGCTTGTGGCTGATCTTGTTGTGGAGATGGAGGATTTCGCAGATCTGCTGGCCGACGGTGTAGACCGGATTGAGCGACGACATCGGCTCCTGGAAGATCATCGTGATCCGGTTGCCCCTGAGCGCCCGCTTCTGTTTCTCGCTGTAGCGGATGACATCCTCGCCGTCGAAGGTGACGCGCGTGCGCTTGGCCACCGTCGCGCGGTTGCCCAGAAGGCCCATGACGGTGCGGGCCGTCACCGATTTGCCGGAGCCGGATTCGCCGACCAGAGCGATGGTCTCGCCCTTGTGGAGCTGGAAGGAAACGTCGCGCACGGCCTGGAGTTGGCCGCCTTCGACCTTGAAGGAGACGCCGATATTGCGCGCGTCGAGGATGAGCTCGCGACCGTGCTCGCCGAGATCGTGGCGTTCGGGCGGGGCATAGGGATTGGGCGATGCGTCGGCCACGGTGCCCTCCTCTAGTACGGGTCGACGGCGTCGCGCAGCCCGTCGCCGAGCGCGTTGAATGCGAACACGGCGATGAGCACGAAGACGACCGGAGACAGGATCCAGGGATAGGAGCCGATCACCGAGAAGGCGCTGGTGTCCTGCAACATCAGACCCCAGGAGATGAGTGGCGGCTTGACCGCGAAACCGAGGAAGCCAAGGAAGGATTCGAGCAGCACGATGGTCGGAATGGCCAGCGTCACGGAAACGATGACGTGGCTCAAGACGTTCGGCAGGATGTGGCGGAAGACGATGCGTCCGTCGCCGGCGCCGATGGCCACCGCCGCGCGCACATATTCGATGCGCGCCAGCGCCATCGTCTTGGAACGCACCTCGCGGCTGAGCTGCGCCCAGCCGAGCGCCGCCAGGACGGCGATGACGAAGGCCAGAAAGACGTTGGAGGGCGCCGTCACCGGAATCAGCGTGGTCAGAGCGAGGTAGAGTGGAAGCTGGGGGAAGGCCAGCACAATCTCGACGAAACGCTGGAACCAGGCGTCGAAGCGGCCGCCGATGTAGCCCGAGGTGATGCCGAGACTGGCGCCGATGATCGTGGTGATCGAAACGACGACCAGCGCGATGGTGAGCGAGATGCGCGAGCCGATGATGCCGCGCGAAAGGATGTCGCGGCCGAGCTTGTCGGTGCCGAGGAAGTGGACCGACGCGCCATTGACCGATCCGAAGAAATGGATGGAGGCGGGGATCAGCCAGAAGATCCGATAACTGTAGCCGCCGACGAAGAAGCCGAGGTCGATCGGGTGCTTCATGTCCGGGGCCTGGATCGGCTGGAAGGTGACCGGATCGAGCTGGTCGCTGTCGACGATCGGATAGACCTTGGGGATCAGCGAGAACGAACCATCCGGCGCCTCGAACATGAGAGCGTCGGGCGGCGAGAAGTTGGTGTCCTGATGATTGGGATCCATCGGCGCGAAGAAATCGGCGAACAAGGTCATGACGATCAGCATCGCCACCAGAACGAGGCCGACCATGCCGACTGTGGAGCGCCGGAAACGGCGCCAGACCAGCGCGTAATAGCCTTCGTCGCGATCGATCAGGCGGCCCTGGGCGACGCCTTCCTCGCTTGAAACGTCCGCGGCGGGCGTCGGCATCGGGCCGGCCCCGACGTCGGGCGGCAGCGGCAGGGATGAATCGACCGGATGGTTGGTCACGCGGCAGCTCCCCCGAGCCGGATGCGCGGATCGAGCAGCGCGAGCAGGATGTCGGAAATGATATTGCCAACGATCAGCGTGGCGGCAAGCACCAGCATGAACGTGGCGGTGACCCACACGTCGCCGACATTGAGGGAGCCGACGATTGCCGGTCCCACCGTCGGCAGGCCGAAGACGATGGCCACCTCGACCTCGCCGGTCAGCATGTAGGGCAGCACGACGCCCTGATAGGCGACCAGCGGATGCAGCGCGTTGGGCACCGCGTGGCGCATCACCACGGCCGATTCGCGCAGGCCCTTGGCGCGCGCCGTCTCGACATATTGCGTCTTGAGCACGTCGAGCAGGTTGCCGCGCATGACGCGCATGTTGTAGGCGAGCCCGCCGAAGGTGGCGATGAAGATCACCGGCCAGATGTGATGGACGAGATCGACGAACTTGTCCCACGACCATGGCGCACCGCCATATTTAGCCGAGAAGAAGCTGCCGATTTCCTGAACGTTCAATTTGAACGCGAGGATGTAGATGATGATGATCGCCAGCAGGAAGCGCGGGATCGTCATGCCCAGGAAGGACAGGAAACCGAAGAGGGTGTCGACCCAGCTATATTGTCGGGTGGCGGCCACGATGCCGAGCGTTATGCCGATGAGCGAGGCCAGCAGGTGGCAGGTCAGCGCCAGCAATATGGTTCGCGACAATCGCTCCTGGACGATCGTTGCCACTGGCTTGTTGTAATAGAACGAGTCGCCGAAATCGAAGCGCGTGACGATGCCGGTGATCCAGTGCAGGTACTGGTAAGGCAGCGGCCCGTTCAGCCCGTGCGCCTCGCGATAGGCATCGGCCTGCTTCTGGGCGTCCACACTGGACATGTTGCCCTGGCTCATCAGCACCGACTTCAGATAGTCGGCGTAGTCGCCAGGCTGCGACTTGATGATGCCGAAGGTGACCACCGACAGGATGAGCAGCACCGGTATGGCTGCCAGAACGCGGGTGGCGATGAATCTCAGCATCTCGAAGCCTTCAAGCAAGGGGCAAGGGAGCCAAGGCCCCCTTGCCCGTCGTTGTTTAGCGCGTCAGTCCTTCACGGGGCCGTTGCCGACGCCCGGCTTGCCCGGGAGGGTATCGGCATAGAGCTCAAGGCCCGGCTGCTTGCCCTTGGGCACGTAGAGCCGCTCACGCATGACCGCCCCCTCTGCCCAGTTGAACATGAAGATGGGCGTTCCATGAGGAATGTTGTCGAAGCGCTTGTTGATGATCAGCGCACCCGGATACTGGGTGAGACCGATCGCATAAGCGTTCTTCGTGTAGATCTCCTGGAACTGCTTCATGAGCGCGACACGCTTGGCCGAATCCTGCTCGCTGACGAACGTATTGACGATGTCCACCAGGTTCTTCTCGAACGGCAGCAGGTCAAGCGTACCGTCGGTTCCGGCGCGGTGGAAGAAGCTCGTCTGCGGACCCACCGGGGCCAACGCAGTCGTGTTCTGCACGACCGAGATCAGCTCCTGCTGGTTGCGGAAGATCTGCCAATCCCACTGACCGTTGTTCTGGATCGCCGCCAGGCTCGTGCCGGATATGGCGTTGACGATCACGCGGATGCCGATCTTCGCCATGGACGCGACGACACCTTCGGCGAGGCTCTTGTCGGTCTGATAGTCGGCATTGGTGAGCAGGGTGACCGACACGTCCTGGCCGCCGACACCGGGGGTGTCCTTCGGGAAGTTGACGATGCCGTCACCGTCGGTGTCCTTCAGGCCGGCCTTGGCCAGTTCGTCCTTCGCGACCTTGTCGTCGAACGGATAGTAGACCGTCGACGCCTTGTCGTAGAAGGCCATGCCGGCATAGATGCCACCGGCATAGGGCGTCGTGAACGGCCCCTTGACCAGCGACTGGCCGAGATGCACCCGGTCGATGGCCGAGGTGACCGCCAGACGGAAGTCGAGGTTGCGGTTCAGCTCACGCACCGCTTGCGCCCTGGCGTCGGGCGTGCCCCAGCCATTGGCCGAGTAATTCAGGTAGATCGAATAGCCGATCGTCCTGGCGCCGAAGGCAAGGCGGGCGGGAGCCTTGGGATCGGCAGAGCGCTTCAGCGCCTCGACATAGCTTTCCGGCTGTTCGAGGTTCGAGAAGTCGCCGGTGCCGGCCACGGCCTGTACGTCGCGGTCCGCCCAGGTGGAGAGCTTGTAGGTCATCTCGTCGAGATAGGGCAGCTGATTGCCCTTCTCGTCGACCTTCCAGTAATACGGATTGCGCCGCATCACGATGATGTCGTCAGGCCGATAGGCCACCGGCACCCAGGCGCCCATCACCGGGAAGTTCAGATAATCCGGCGGGAAGGCGTTCTGGTACTCCTGATAGGTGTGATTGGAGTAACGCGGGTGCATCGGCTTGAGGATATGCTCCGGCAAGGGGCAGAACCCGCCATAGGCCATATTGTAGAGGTACTGCTTCGGGAACGCCTCCTTGAACGTCCACTTGACGGTGTAGTCGTCGACCTTCTCGAGCGTCGTGCCGACGCCGAAGGAATCCGCACCGCCGGAATTCAGCGGCTTCACGTTCGGGTCTTCGATGTTGTCCTTCCAGTAGAACATCACATCGTCGGCCGTGAACGGATAGCCGTCCGACCACTTGGCGCCTTCGATCAGGTGCATGGTCAGCGTGTGACCATCCTTGGACCAATCCCAGCTCTTGGCGAGGTTGGGCAGCGGCTGGAGAGCTCGGATGCCTTGACCTCGAACAGCGGGCCGGTGCGAGTCAGACACTCGTACATGCCGATGTCGACGCCACCCCAGCCCTGTGCCTGGCCAGCGGCGTAGTTCCAACCCTGCGGGCGGCCGCCGATGACGTGGCGCAGCACGCCGCCGTAGACACCGGTACCGTCCGGCATGTTGCCCGTCTTGTAGACCAGCGGCTCCTTCGGCAGGCGGTCCTTGACCGGCGGCAGCTTGCCGGTGTCGACGAACTGCTTCGTCACCCAGTCGGGCTCGTGATACTGCGGCAGTGCCTTGTATTCGAGAATGTCCTTGACGCTCACGAGATTGGGCGACTGCTGAGCAGAGAACTTGGGCGGGTCAGGCGGCGTCGTCGACTCGATCGCCTGGGCCTGCAGGGCGAGCGTGGATACGCCCAACAGGACACTGACCCCGCCAAGGATCAGTACGCGCTTGTTCATGGTTCCTCCCTTCGGTTTCCGGCTGCCGCCTTCTCAGACGGCAGATGCTTCACCAGACATGTATTGCCTCACTTCCACCTGAAAGCCTCCCTTTCAGGCCCTCGCCCGCGGCGCAACCACCTCAATTGCGCCGCGAACAACCTTGAATGCGTTATGCGGCCCCCTTGCGCGAGAGCGGATCGGTGGACGCCGCGAGCCACACCGGCCTGGCCGTCTTCGGCACCGCGCCGGCCCAGTCGCGCGTCTTGACCGTCGCGTGGGCGAGGCGCTCCTTGGCGCCGGCGATCGCATGGGCGTATTGCGGCAACCATTGCGCCTGGGCCACGACCATCTCGTCGACCATCTGCCAGACCTCCTCCGGCGTGCAGATGGCGCCGGTGAGCGGATCGTGGAGGACAGCCAGCTTGAGCAGATCGAGGTCGCCCTCGATGGCGGCGTGGACCGCCATGCGCTGAACGTTGATCGACGAGATGCAGGTCGCCGCGCAGGCCTCCGGCAAGGCGATGCCGGCCGACATGTTGAAGCCGAAACGATCGACGAAGCCGGTCGACTCGATGATCGCATCGGCCGGCAGGTTGGCGATCACGCCGTTGTTCTTGACGTTGAAGTGCCCGCGATAGGGGCGCCCGGTCTCGAGTGCCTCGATGATGTAGCTGGCGTGCTCGGTCGAACGCGCCGCGGGATCGACGGGCGTTTCCGCTTCAGCGAAGAAGGTCTCGATTTCGGCGGCAAATTCCTCATTGCGCTCGGTGCAGTGCCTGAGATAGCCGCCGGTCTCGCCGTGGATCCACTCGCTCATGTCGACCCAATTGGGCGTCTCGTCGGGCCGCTTGCGGTACCACGGCAGGTATTCCGACAGGTGGCCGTTGGATTCGGTCGAATAGACGCCGAAGCGCTTGAGAACGTCGATGCGCACCTTCTCCTGTTTCGAAAAGACAGGATGGCGCTCGAAGGCGGCGATCAGCTCATCCTTGCCGACCTTCCTGCCGCGCAGCCGGATGTCGACGTACCAGGTCTGGTGGTTGATGCCGGAGCAGATGAACTCCAACTCGCCCTTTTCCTTGGCGCCAAGCACCTCGGCGATCTGCTCGCCGCCATGCTGCACGCCGTGGCAGAGGCCGACCGTGCGCACCTTGCCGTATTCGATCGCCGCCCAGGTGTTGATCGCCATCGGGTTGGCGTAGTTGAGGAACAGCGCGTCAGGCTCGGCCAGTTCCTTGATATCGCGGCAGAAGTCGAGGATCACCGGAACGTTGCGCTGGCCGTAGAGAATGCCGCCGGCGCAGATGGTGTCGCCGACGCACTGGTCGACGCCGTATTTGAGCGGGATGCGGATATCGTCGGCATAGGCTTCGAGACCGCCGACGCGCACGCAGCTGACCACGTAGCGGGCGCCCTCGATCGCCTGGCGCCGATCGGTGGTGGCGGTGATCCGGGTCGGCAGCTTGCTGGCCGCCACGGTCCGCCGAAGCATCTGGGCAATGTTGGACAGGCCCGTCTCGTCGATGTCGGTGAGGGCGACCTCGATGTCCTGCAGCTCGGGCACCGACACGATGTCGGCGAACAGCCGGCGGGTGAAACCGATGCTACCGGCACCGATGATCGCGATCTTCAATTGCCGACCCCTCCTGCGAGGCACATCTGTGCCGTACGATTATGGCGCGAAGGCGCGCTTCAGAATCGGAGGAACTACAAGGAGAAAACAGGCGGACGGCCGCGTAGCCGTTCCCCTTGCCCCGTTGGGTGAATTTAGCTCCTCCAACTGAATTGATACCGTGTATCATCCGGTCGGCCAAAGGGCTAATTAGAGCGGAATCGTGCTTCTATGGGTAATTCTGTGCTTGCCCGCCTGATGGACCGGGCCCCCGTCATGAAGACAGTATCGCTGCCGCGCGGTCGCCATCGGCTGCACGCCATGCCGACGACCCTGGGCTGCGAAACCCGCCGGGAATCCAACTACGACTGGAACGGGCGCCTGCGCGGCAACACGCCTTTTACCGTGCTGCAGCACACGATCTCCGGCGCCGGCAACCTGCAATATGAGCGCCGCCGCTATCGGCTCGGGGCCGGCGATACGATGCTCGTCATCGTCCCGCACAACCATCGGTACTGGGTGGAAGACGGCGGTAGCTGGGAGTTTTTCTGGTTGTCGATGAGCGGCGAGGAGGCGATCCGGATCCACCGTGCGATCCAGGCAACCACCGGGCCTGTGCTGCGCCTGAAGCAGGAGACGATCGCGCATATCGCCGACTGCTGCCTGCGCCTGATCGACGGCGAGGGCGAAACCGCCGGCGCCGCCTCAGCGATCGCCTACGAAGCGGCCACCGCTGTCTACGATGACGTGTTCAGCTCGCCCCTGCTGATGGAGGACAATGAGGTCGCCAGCATTCACCGGGTCATCGAATATATCCGCGCCAACATCGACAAGGACCTCAGCGTGGACGTTCTGGCAGAAGTCGCCGGCTTCAGCCGCTCGCATTTCTCGCGCCTGTTCATGGTCCAGACGGGAACGCCGCCCGGCGGTTTCGTGCTGCAGGAGCGCATGCGCCGCGCCGTGCGCCTGCTCACCGGGCATTCGGTGTTGCCGATCAAGCAGATATCGGCGCTGACCGGCTTCGCCGACCCGAACTACTTCGCCAAGGTCTTCCAGCGCTATTTCGGCACCAGCCCGACCACTTTCCGTGCGACAAGCGCCTACCCGCGCGGGCGATCAACCCGTGCCGGGACAGCGCCAGCCCCCCTTCGCTCGCGCACCGGATAGGGGGATCGCCGGTGCCGGCGACGGGCCAGAACGAAGCTGCCTCCCGGCGCCAAACATGCATTACCCGGCATAACAGGGCGGCAAGAGTCCTGATTGTGTCAGAAAGACACGTACGAATATCAGAAAATATATATTGTCAAATCGGACAGCGGCCGCTACGCCAGAGAATATCGACGGGGCTGCTGCGGTATCGCATCCGCGCGCGGAGAATCGACCGGATGTTTCGGAGGTGGGGAGCACCATGATGATCGAAGCGATGCCCGATCGAATCTTCGGCAACCTGTTAGCCGCGCTCAAGCTCCCGGCGGCGCGCTCATCCGGATGATGCAGGGATCGATGCGACATCTCCCCCAGTCGGCTGGCGGCAGTCCGCATCCCCTGCCCAGCGTGACGACCATCACGGTCATCGCCGACGATCTGACCGGAGCCAATGACAGCGGACTTCAGTTCGCCTGCCGCGGCCTGCCGACGGTCGTCTGCCTGGGTGATCCGTCGATGGCGCAGATCGACGGCGCCGCCGTCGTGGTGGTCGACACCGAAACGCGCGCGCTCGAGCCGGATGCGATCCCTCCCCTGCTGGCCCGCCTGGTCGACTGCCTTCCCGCAGTCGGAACCAGCGGGCCGCTGTACAAGAAGATCGACTCGACGATGCGCGGCCATGTCGGCCTGGAGATCGCCGTGATCGCCCGCGCGGTGGATGCCGACAGCATATTCATGACGCCGGCCTTTCCGGCCATGCAGCGGACGGTCGAACAGGGGCTGCTGCTGGTCGGCGGCGTGCCCGTCGACCGCACGGCAATTGCCCGCGATCCCACCTCCCCCGTCGCCGACGCCAGCCTGGTGCGATTGCTGGCGCCCCACATGCCGGACATTGCCATCATTGAAGTGACCCGGGAGGCATTGTCCGACGCTTCAGTGCTGGCGACGCGGCTGGCCGATGCGCAGGCCGCTCGCCGCCGCATCTGCGCAATCTTCGATGCGAAGAGCGACGAGGATCTTGCCCGCGTGGCGCGCTTTGGCGCCGACTGGGCCGGGCAAGGTGGGCATCGCATCCTGTGGGCCGGGTCGGCCGGTCTGGCGTCACACCTGCCTGCCATATGGGGCGTTACCGCGCCGCCGGCGGTCCTGCCGCGGCTGACGCCCGCCGCGCGGCCGCCATTGGTGGTGATCGGAAGCGTCAATCCGGTGTCGATCGGGCAACTTCAGATGCTGGTCGACGGCAGCGCCGATGAACCGGTGGTGCTGCTCCCCGAGCGGCTGCTCGACCCGCTCCAGCGGGCACAGGAAATCAGTCGCGGTCTGGCGACGCTCGAACGGCGCATCGCCGCGGGCAGTCCCTATCTGGTGGTGACCGCCGCCCACGAGCGCGCCGACATCGAGCGGGTTCTGAACTTGGCCAAACAATACGGCCTGACCCGCTGGCAGGCCGGGCAGCAGATAGCCACAGGCCTGGCGGCCTCAGCCGCGGCCCTGCTCGAACGCGGGCTCGTCGACCGGCTTGTCACCAGCGGGGGCGACACCAGCCGTGCCGTGATGGACCTGGCCGGCATCAGCGCCATCAGCATAGAAGGTGCGCTCGCGCCAGGCATTCCGCTGGTGCGGGCCGCAAGCGGACCGGTCCGCCATATCGTCACCAAGGCGGGGGGGTTCGGTGGGCCCGACGCGCTGAGGCGGGCCGTAACCTTTCTCACCCTCGGGAGACTCGACCCATGAAGCCCGTCATCGCGATCACCATGGGGGATGTCTGCGGGGTTGGCCCGGAAATCGTGGCCAAGAGCCTGGCCGGTCCGGAGCTCTATGACTATTGCCGGCCGATCGTGGTCGGCGATGCGTCCATGCTGCGCCGGGCGGCAACCCTTGTCGGAGCGACCTTCGACGTCGAAACCATCGCGCCAGAGCAGGCGCCGGCCGCCGACCCGTCGCAATCGCACGCATGCTGCATCGACCCCGGGGCCGGTGTCGGCGATCTGCGCTTCGGTGCGGTCGATGCCGCCGCCGGCCACGCCGCCTTCGAGTTCGTGCGAACCGCCGTCGACCTCGCCAAGGCGGGCCGCGTCGCGGCCATCGTCACGGCCCCCCTCAACAAGGAGGCGCTGCACAAGGGTGGTCATCCCTATCCCGGTCACACCGAGATTCTTGCCGACCTGACCGGCACCAAGAGCTACGCGATGATGCTGGTGACGCCGAAGCTCAAGGTGATCCACCTCACCACGCATATCGGCCTGATCGACGCGGTGCGCCGGATCACGCCGGAGCGCACCTACGAGGTCATCCGCCTGGCGCACGAGACGTTGAGCCGTGCGGGCATGAAGGCGCCGCGCATCGCGGTTTGCGGGATCAATCCGCACGCCGGCGAAAATGGCCTGTTCGGCGCCGGCGAAGAGGACGAGAAGCTGGTGCCGGGCATCGCACGTGCGGTCGCCGACGGGATCGACGCGTCCGGACCATGGCCCGCCGATACGCTGTTCTACCGTGCCGCACGCGGCGACTTCGACCTGGTGGTTGCCTGCTATCACGATCAGGGGCACATCCCGGTCAAGCTGATGTCGATCGACGAGGGCATCAACGTCACGGTCGGCCTCAATGGCGGCATCATCCGCACATCGGTCGATCATGGCACGGCATTCGATATCGCCGGGAAGAACCTGGCAAATCCGGAGAGCCTGCTCGCCGCCGCCCGCTTTGCGGTGGACCTGCTGCCGGGCGCGCCAGCACCAGAAGAGGCCCGGTAGGTCGCCTCGCCGCTGGCGAACCGGCGCCGGCAGAGATGGAGGCGGCGGCCGCAAATCTCCTGTGTTCTTCCAATGGCCGAGCCGTTTTATACGCCCGACTGCTGCGTATAGTGCCAATATGAAACGCTGAAAGGGTCCGCCAGTGCTCGGCAAAGTGCTTGTCATTGCCCCCTACGAGGGCCTCGCCAGGCTGACCAGTCGGATCGGGCGGGAATATCCCGAGCTTGAGATTGCCGTGCGCACCGCCGATCTCGAGGCCGCGGTTCCGTTGCTCGACTGGGCCAGGCGCAAGGGCTTCGACCTGGTCGTCAGTCGCGGTGGAACGGCGTTGCGGCTCGAGCAGGAAATCGCCCTTCCGATCGTCGAGATCCCCGTTTCCGGATACGACCTGTTCCGCCTGACTTCCTTCATCAAGGACTATTCGAGCCGGGTCAGCCTGATCGGATTCGCCAATGTCTGCGCCGGGGTCGCGGTCTTTGCCGACTACCTGAAGGTCGACATCGCCTACACCGTCGTCGACGAGGCCGGGGATGTCGACCGGGCGATCGCGGCCGCCCGGGAGGAAGGCCGGGTGGTGATTGGCGACGCGGTGACGACGCGCAAGGCGGATATGGCGGGCGTGCGCAGCGTGCTCATCACCTCCGGGCCGGAGTCCGTGCGCCAGGCGCTGGATGCCGCGCTCAACCTGCTGCGCGCCATGCAACGCGTGCGCGACCGGCAGGACGCGGTGGAGCGCAGTCTCAAGCTGCTCGCCGGCGACCCGGTGCTCTGCGACCCCAATGGCAGCCAGATCGCCCTGATGCAATCGCCCCCGCTGTCGCCCGACCAGGGCGCCTGGCGCGACCGGCTGATGGCCTTGTTCGCCGCCAACCCTGGAATGCCCGAGGGCCCGTACAGATTGCATGGCGGCGTTCTGTCGGCGGCGGGGAACGACCTGGCGGTGCTGGCGCTGTGTCTTGCCGAGCGTCGCTTTCTGCTATTCCACGACAGCGACGTCGTCGGCCAGCGCCCGGTCTCCTATCGCCTGATCCACACCGGACCCGCGCGCCTGGCGCAGCTGATCACCGCCCGGCACCATCTCAGTGCCGCGGCCCAGCGGGCCACCGAGCTGGTGAAGACACCCGGGCCGATTGCCCTGGTGGGCGAGTCCGGTACCGGGCGCACGACAATGTTGCGCGCGCTTCAGACCGAATGGTTTGGCCAGACGCCCGATCTGCTGGCCGAAATCACCATCGCCGGGCCGCTGCGCGATGCACACCGGCGAACCCTCGACTTCCTGGCGGCTGCGGACGGGCGCCTGGCAATCGTGGCGGGGGCCGAAAACCTGAAACAGGTTGATCAGGAAGACCTGGCGCGGCACCTGACCACCTCCGGCCGTGGCGCGGTGCTGCTGTTCTCTGCCGCGCCGGAACGGCTGCAAAGGCATGGCACGCTGGCGCCCGGCCTGGCCGACCTGTGTGCCGGCCGCCTGATCGTCCTGCCCAGCATCGCTGACGATCCGGTGTCCTTCGAGGCGACGGTCCTCTACGACCTGATGGAGGCCAACGCCACGCACGGCAAGGCCGTACGTGGCTTCAGCCCGGCGATGCTTGCCGAATTGCGACGGCGACATTGGTCGCGCAACTACGAAGAACTCAGCGAGTTCCTCGACCGGCTGGTCGAAGAGGCCCCCGACGGCGACTACGTCGTCAACACGCTGCCGCCAGCGGACCTGGCCGACGCGAACCAGGGTGAGGCGGGATTCCATGTCGATCTGAACCAGCCGCTCGAGGCGATGGAACAACGCATCATCGCAGCCGTGCTGGCCGACGAGCGGGGGAACAAGGCCCGGGCGGCCCAACGCCTGGGCATCGGCCGCAGCACGCTGTGGCGAAAGCTCAATGGCAATGGCCAATAGTGTCATTATGACACTTACGAATATAACATAATAATCATTGTCATTTCGGACATAACCCGGTACGCACGGAGGCATGCAGGCGGTGCGATGCCGCCTCGCGGGTGTCAGGAACACCCGCGGCATTCTTCGAAATGGGAGGTCCAAGGACCATCACGGCGATGTTCGACAACGATCCCCGTGGCCTTGCCCGTTTCCAGCCTGACGACCAGCCGGCACCCTTCGCGGTGCCCGGCAAAGCGGCCGTGACGGTCCGCATCACGGCATCATCGGATTTTTCCGAAACACCACGCGTGCACATCACGACTTTCCGGGGCGGACAAACCGGCCACGGCAACCCCCAATAAGGGAGGATGAGGTGAAGAAACTAGCTGCCAGTCTGATTCTTGGGACGAGTGTCCTGTTTGCCCTTCCGGCTCAGGCCGGGACGGTCACCATCTACACCCCGTTCGAGGAGTGGGCGGTCAAGCTCATTCAGCAAGACCTCGACAATCGCGGGATGGACATCCAGCTCGAGTTCTACCGCTCGGCAAGCGTCGAGCTCAACATGCTGTTCACGCAGGAACAGCAGGCCGGCCTGGCCCGCGTCGACTACATCATGATCGATCCCGACTATCTCGAGGTCTACAAAGAGCAAGGCTACCTGCTGAAGCATCCGGTCGCCAATGCCGACCAGTTTCCGGCAGCAGCCATCGACCCGGACGGCTACTGGTTCGCGGTCGAATACAGCCCGATGTTCATGGTCTACAACACCAACCTGCTCAAAGGCGACAAGGTGCCGACCAGCTGGCGCGACATGACCGATCCGAGCCTCAAGGATCTCGTCGGCATGGCCGATCCGCGCACGTCGACGGCGGTCCAGTTCCCGATCACCTTCTGGACCAAGACCCTGGCCGAGACGATCGGCGAGCCGCAATACGGCTGGTCGTTCGTTGAGGACCTGGCAAAGAACAATCCCCGGCTCTCCAACGGCCACACGCAGCTGACCGACATGGTGATCACCGGAGAGATTGCCGTTGCGCCGCTGATGATGGGCCCGGTGATCAAGCCGATCAAGGCAGGCGAGCCGCTCGGCATCGCGCTGCCCAAGGAGGGCGCACCGATGCAGGTGACCGGCGCCGCCGTCGCCGCCAACGCCCCGCACATGGCGGATGCCATCAAGCTTCACGAATTCCTCGCTTCGGAGGACGGGCAACGCCTGATCTACGAGAAGCTCGGCAAGCTTGTCGCCAACCGTGGCGTGAAGCAGGTCCTGCCCGACGGCACCAGCATGGACGGCTTCGACGGCACGCGGCTGGTGATTTCCAAGGAACTGCGTGAGGACAATCTCGACCGCATCGTCAAGATTCTCGGCCTCTAGCAGTTCTGGCGCGCCCCTTCTCCGGGATGGGGCGCGCCTCCTCTTCGCCTGCCACAGAGTTGATCATGAGCGCTTCCATCGCGAGGTCGAATGCCGGCGGCAACCTGAACCAGATGATGCGGCCACTCTTCCGCAACTTCGACCTGACGCATCTGGTCTGGCTGTTCGTGACCGTCGCCGTCGTCGGCATGATCGTCGTGCCGACGGGCTATCTGATCTACGAGGCCTTCGCATCCGACAAGGGCCTGACGCTCAATACCTTCGTCTCGACGGTGCGCAATCCGCGCACGATCAGCGCCCTGATCAACACAATCTTCTATTCGACCGGCACCACCATCATCAGCGTGGTGATCGCCGTGCCTCTGGCGATCCTGACCGAACGCACAAATACCAGCAAGCTCACCAAGCAGGTCGTGCGTCTGACGGTGATCGCATCGGTGATCACACCGGGCTTTCTGGCGGCGATGTCCTACGTCAATCTGCTCGGCCCGAACGCCGGGATGATCAATCTGCTCATCCGCGATCTCTTCGGTCTCGAAACCACTCGCGGGCCGCTCAACATATTCAGCATCGCCGGCGTGCTGTTGCTGGGGTCGCATGGCGGGATCGCCTATATCTACCTGATCTGCGCCGCCTCGCTATCCAAGATGAATCCCGAGTTCGAGGAATCCGCGGCTATAAGCGGATCGGGAAAGTTGCGCGTGGTGCGCACCATCACCTTGCCGCTGGTGCGCAATGCCGTCTTCTCGGGCGCACTGATTTCGATGCTGACGTCGCTTGCCGACTACGGCACGCCGCACATGGTGGGCTACACCGTTCTCACCCTGCGCATTCGCGAACTGATGGTCTATTCGCAGTTCGGCGCAGCCGCGTCCGCCTCCATTCTGCTCATCGGACTTTCGGTGCTGGTCCTGGCGCTCTACCGCTACAGCGTCAAGAACGGCGACTTCGCCACGGTATCGGGCAAGTCGTTCCAGCCGCGCACGCTCGATATCGGCAAGTGGCTGCCTTTCGCGACCGTTCTCTTGTGGACCTATGCGCTGCTGGCGGTCGTGCTGCCGATCGCGGGGCTGGCAATCACCTCCCTGCTGCACAGGCTGGGCGACGGGCCGCGCTGGGGCAATTTCACCCTCGACCATTATCGCACCATGCTCGCCTGGGACTCGATCGCCTTGCAGGCGTTCTGGAACAGCATCAGGCTGGCGATCGGCGCCGCGGTGATTACCTCGCTCATGGCGATCGTGATCGGCTACATCACCGTGCGCCGCAAAACCATCCAGTCCGCCATTCTCGACTACATCTCCATCGTGCCGCTGGGTCTGGCCGGCACGGCGCTCGGCGTCGCCATCATCAGCATGGTGCTCAATCCGCCGGTGCGCTCGCTCGGGCTCTACGGCACGCTCTGGGTGCTGTTGATCGCCTATGTGATCCGCAATTTCCCGCTCGCCCTCAGACCGGTGCAGACCACGCTGGCGCAGGTGTCGCCCGACCTCGAGCACGCCGCCCGCATGTCGGGGGCGGGGTGGTTCAAGACCGTCCGCACGATCCTGCTGCCGCTGATCATGCCGGGCGTGTCGGTCGGCTTCGTGCTCGTGTTTCTCCACGCGCTCACCGAAATCAGCGCATCGATCGTGCTGCGCAATATCGGCACCCAGACAGTGTCGACGGCTATCATCGACATCTGGGACGGCCGCGGCGGCTATCAGGGGGCAAGCGCCGTCGCCATCGTGCTGTTCGTCCTGATGATCAGCGTGGTGGCGCTTGCCCAGGCTGTGGGCGGCCGGCGCATCTACAGCGCCAACTGAGGAAGGGCTGATCATGAATTCGAGTGCCATTCAGATCAGGGGCCTGACCAAGCGCTACGCGACGTTCGCCGCGGTGCGCGCCATCGATCTCGCCGTTCAGCCGGGAAGTCTGATCTCCCTGCTCGGTCCGAGCGGTTGCGGCAAGACGACGATCCTCAGGATGATCGCCGGCTTCATAGACCCGAGCGAAGGATCGATCTCGGTCGACGGCGAGGTGGTCTCCGACGCCCAGTACGTGATGCCGCCGGAGAAGCGCAACATGGGCATGGTGTTCCAGAGCTATGCCGTGTGGCCGCACATGACGGTGTTCGACAACATCGCCTATGGGCTGCGGGCGCGAAAGACGCCGTCCGCCGACGTCGACCGTCGCGTCAATGCCGTCGTCGAACTGGTCGGGCTGGGCGGCCAGGCGACCAAATATCCCAATGCGCTTTCCGGCGGCCAGCAGCAACGCGTCGCGCTTGCCCGCGCGCTGGTCACCGAGCCGCGCATCCTGCTGCTCGATGAACCGCTGAGCAATCTCGACAGCAAGCTGCGCGAGTCGATGCGCTTCGAGCTGCGGCGCATCCAGCAGGAACTCGGCATCACCACGATCTTCGTCACCCACAGCCAGGAAGAGGCGCTGGTCATGTCGGACGAGGTAGCAGTCATGCGCGACGGCGAGATCATCGAGCGCAACGCGCCGCACGATCTCTATTCGGCGCCGAAGACCAAGTTCGTGGCGAACTTCATCGGCCTGGCGAATATGGTCGACGGCACGGTCGTCGGTCGCGAGGGCGAGAAGGTTCGCTTCCGGTCCGGCGCGTTGGTGTTCGAGTCGCGGTGGAACGGTGACGAAAGCGCCTCGGCGTTGATGATTCGCCCCGAGCACATCACCATCACCGACAGGGCAAGCGGGCCGCTGCCTCGGACGAACTGCCTCGATGCGCGCGTCACCGAGGCAACGTTCAATGGCAGCATCGTCGACTACCTGCTTGACTATGGCGGGCAACAGCCGCTCCGTGCCCAGGCGTTCACGCCCCAGAAGTTCAAGGCGGGGGAGAATGTCCGGGTGAGCTTTTCCTGGGAACAAGCCCTTGTCGTCACCGATCGCTAGACTGGGCGCGATGAGCGAAGCGATCACATAGGCCGGCCGCACGAGGCGGCGACTGGCGCATGGCCGGGACGAGGTTCCCGCCAATTCGAGAGGAAACAGCATGAAGATCGTCGATGTTCGCGCCCGTGTCATGAAGAGCTCGGTCCCGGAGTTCCATGTCGGCGGCGGTGTTTCATTCGATCTCGATCTCGCGTCGACGATCGTCGAGATCGAGTCGGATGAAGGCGTCATCGGCCGCGGCGAGACAACGCTGGCGCGCGGACAGGGTCCCGAAGAGACCAATGCACGCGCCGTCGCCAGAAGCTTCAAGCCGATGCTTCTCGGCGAAGACCCCATGAACACGCTCCCCCTGTGGGAGAAGCTGTGGTCCTACACCAAGAGCATCGGCTATTACGGTCCGATGAGTGCGCTTGACCAGGCGCTCTGGGACCTCAAGGCGCGCGCGCTCGGCGTGCCGCTCTATCAGCTCCTCGGCGGCAAGTTCAGGAGCAAGATCAGGGCCTATGCCACCAGCGCCATCAAGAAGAGCACGGACGAACACGTTGCCGACATCAAGCGCTACATCGAGCTCGGCATCCAGGGCGTGAAGCTCGGAATCGGGCGCGGCGTCGAAGAAGACAAGAAGCTGATCCGCAAGGTCGTGGAAGCGGCCGAGGGCAGGATCAAGGTGGCGTTTGACGCCAACGCCTTCTACACCAGCCATCTGGATGCCGAGGAGGTTATCCAGGTGTGCGACGAGGTCGGCGTCTTCTGGCTCGAAGAGCCGCTGATGCATTCCGACCTTGCGGGTCTCGCCTATCTCAACAACAAGTATCGCACGCCGGTCAGCGGCTACCAGACCGAGACCACGGCGGCCCGCATGAAGGACTATCTCGCCCTCAACGCGCTCGAAATCTATCAGCCGCGGATCTGCCTGAGCGGTGGCATCACGCAATCGAAGCTGGTTGCCGAGATGTGCGACGTGTTCAACAAGACCTTCATACCGCACGCCATGGGCAGCGGCCTGAAGAACGCCACCTCGCTGCACCTGGTCGCGGCGACGCGCAATGCCGGCTGGATCGAATATCCACTGGTTCTCGACGTCGAAGATCCGCGCAAGTTCATGACCGGCAACTATCTCGCCAGCGTCAAGGACATCTCGATGGACGAGAACGGTTTCGTTACCGTTCCCGAAGGTCCGGGCAGCGGTGTCGAGTTGAGCGAGGCGGCGGTGGAGGAATATCAGGTCTTTGCGGCCTGACCGGGAAGCCCTGCGCTCGTTGCCGAACGCAATTTCGACGGCGGGCGTCGGGCTCCCTCACGGTCGTGGGGGAAGGCGTCCTTTGACCCAGTTGGCGACGTCGCCGACCATGGTCGCGGCCAGCGGCGTGATCGTCTTCATGAGCCAGATGCCGTGAATGGCGCCGCGATATTCGCGGAACTCCACGTCGACGCCGGCCTGGACCAGCCGGGCTGCATAGGCGCGGCCTTCATCGCGTAGAGGATCGAACTCGGCAGTTGCGAGGAAGGTTGGCGGAAGCCCGGCGGCGTCCGCCACCCTGAGCGGCGAGGCGTCGGGATCGTCGGCAGAGCCGCGGGTTCCGAGATAGGACGCCACGCAGTTGCGCATGCCGGCGGCGGTGAGCATGAAGCCCTCGGCAAAGTCGCGGTAACTATCGCTGCCCATGCCGAGATCGGTTACGGGATAGATCAGCGCCTGGCCGGCGAGGGCGAGATTGGCGTCGCGCGAACGCCGCGCTACGACCGCAGCGAGGTTGCCGCCGGCGCTTTCGCCGGCCACGAAGACGGCCGTGCTGTCGAGTCCGACTGCATGGCCCTCGGCAATCACCCATTCCAGGGCCCGCTGGCAGTCGGTCAGGCCGGCCGGGAACGGGTGCTCCGGCGCACGGCGGTACTCGACCGAAACGACGTTCGCACCGGCGCGGTTCGCCAACATGCGGCACGGTCCGTCGAATGCAGCGACGCTGCCGTTGACCCAGCAGCCGCCATGGATGAACACGATCGTGCCACGGGCGCCGGAAGGCCGATAGAGACGGACGGGGATCGGCGGATCGGCGGCGATCGACAGGTCGTCGACGTCGGCCACCGACTCGCTTTCGCCCCAGCGTTCGGCCAGTTCGATATCGGCGGCGGCGCGGTTTTCTTCGATGCTGGCGTCCGGCCGGCGGCGCTCGGTGCGGCCAAGTTCGGCAAGATAGGCGGCGAGTTCCGGGCGCAGAGGCGAATGCACGTCCATGGCTTGAGGCTAACCCTTCACGGCGCCGGCCGTCAGACCGGTCACGATGTGCCGTTGCGCCAGCGAGAAGACAATGATGGTGGGCAGGATGGTCAAGGTCACGAAGGCCAGAATCAACTGCCAGGCGGTGGTGTATTCACCCATGTAGTTCATCAGTCCCAGCGGCCATGGATAGACGGCGCTGTTGTTGAGCATGACCAGCGGCAGCAGGTAGTTGTTCCAGCTCCCCACGAACGAGATGATCGCCACCGTCGCCAGGATCGGCCGGCTGAGCGGCAGGGTCACGAAGCGGTACATGAGGAAATGGTTGGCGCCGTCGATCGCCGCCGATTCATAGAGCTCCTGCGGGATGTCGTTGAAGAAGCGGCGGAACAGCAGGACGCTCATGGCCAACCCGAAGGCGACCTGCGGCAGAACGATGGCCCAGTAGGAATCGAGCAGGCCGAGATCGCGAATCTGCAGGAACAGCGGGATGATGGCGGTGGCGGCCGGGAACAGCAGCCCGATGACGAAGAAGCTCAACAGCGCGTCGCGGCCCCAGAAGCGCATCTGAACCAGGCAGAACGCGGCGCCGGACGACACGGCCAGCGTCAGCACCACGGTCAGGCCGGCGATGATCAGCGAATTGGCCATCATCCGCCAGTAGCCGGCGTCGGTCAGGATCGAGACGAAATTCTCCAGAACCCATCTGCGCGGCAGGCCGATCGGGTTGACGTGCAGTTCGCCCAGCGTCTTGAAGCCGCCGAGCGCGGCACCGAGCAGCGGCACCGCCACCAGCACGCCGACGACGATCAGCGACGAATAGGCATAGAAGCGGGTTGCGGTGTCGATCGGCTGGCCGCTTTCGACGCGGACGGTGTCGGTCAGGCTCATCTGTCCTCCCGCATGGCAAGCCGCCGATAGACGAAGGCGAAGATGACGCACATCAGGAACAGGACGACGCCGGCGGCGCTGCCGAAGCTCACCTTCAGATGCTGCGCGCCGAAGATGTAGAGGTACGTGACGATGGTCTGCGTGCTGTTCGAGGGACCGCCCGAGGTCAGCGCCATGATGGTGTCGAATGTCTGCAGCGACCCGATGATCGAGAAGAACACCGAGAGCGCGATGGTCGGGCGGAGCAGCGGCAGCTTCACCATCCAGAATGTTTGCCGGGGCGTGGCGCCGTCGATCTGCGCCGCCTCGAACAGGGTCTTGTCCATGCCCTGGAGGGCAGCCAGAAACAGCATCATGTGGAAGCCGAAGAACTTCCACACGATGACCAGCAGGATGCCGTAGATCGCCCAGGTCCGGTCGCCGAGGATGAATGGCGCCTGCTGCCCGAACAGGCCCATGACGCCGGCAATCACGCCGTAATTGCCATCATAGACAAAGTGCCAGATGACGCCGGCGGCAACGTCGGCGAGCACATAGGGAAGGAAGAACAGCGCCCGGAAGAACACCATGCCGCGCAGCGGCTTGGCAACTATCGTCGCCAGCCAGATGGCGAGCGGAATCTGGACGAAGATCGAGACCAGAATGATCAGGAAGTTGTCGAACAGCGCCCGGCGGAACACCGGATCCTTGAGGATCAGGATGTAGTTCTTGAGTCCGACGAAATTGGTGATCGGGCCGTAGCCGTTCCACTTGTAGAAGCTGTACCAGACGGCCTCGATCATCGGCACGATGACGAAGATCAGGAACAGCGCCAGGGCCGGGACCACGAAGACGGCCACCTCGCCCCAGTTGGCGAGGGCGGGATGTCTACGGGCCCCTGCGCGCGCAGTGCTGATGGGAACGGCGTCGGCGGACATGAGACGAGATCGGAGACGAGACCGGCCGGGTGGGCGCCGTTTGTGGCGGCGCCCACCCGATGCCGGCCTAGTGCTCCTGTTCCCAGGAGGTCTCGATCGCCGCCGCCGCATCCGCCGGCGTGACGTTGTCGGTCACGAGGTCGAAGACCTCCTGATTGACGACGCCGAAGCCGGTGACCGGCCCCAGATCCTGGTCGAGATAGTTCTGATGGAAGGTCGACTTCGAGAACTCCTCGGCCGCGATCTTCAGCGTCGGATCGGTGATCGCATCGGCCGCGCCGGGAACCACCGGGATGATCGAGTTGAGCGCGGCGAACTTGCGCTGGTTGTCGGCGTTCATGGCGAACTTCAGGAAGTCCAGCGTCTGAGGCGGTGCCTTGACGGAGACGACCCAGCCATTATTGCCGCCGAAGGTCTCGCTGGGCAGGCCCTTGCCGCCCGGCACGGTGGGGAAGTTCATCAGCCCGATATCGGCGACCGGCAGCCCCTTGCCGTCGGTGGCGGCGCCCGGCAGCGACTGCGCGAGCCCTGAGAAGCCAAGGATCATCGCGGCCTTGCCATCGGCGAAATCGCTCAGCGCTTCGCCCCACAGCGCCGCCTCGAAGCCACGCTGGAAGGCGTCGGCGTGGGCGAGGTCCTGCAGGAGCTGGCCGGCCTTGACATAGGCCGGGTTGTTGAAGCCGCCGTCCTTGCCCGCCTTGGCGTCCTGGAACACGGTGGCGCCGCCCTCGCGCAAGGCGAGATAGGCGAAATAGAAATGGATCGGCCACTTGTCCTTGCCGCCCAAGGCGATCGGCGTGATGCCGGCAGCCTTGATCTTGGCGACGGCCGCCATGAATTCCGGCCAGGTCTTGATCGTGGTCGCGTCGACGCCGGCCTTCTGGAACAGCGCCTTGTTGTAATAGAAGCTGATCAGCGAGAACTTGTAGGGCACGGCGTAGTGCTTCTTGCCGATGGCGAAGGCTTCGACCGCTGCCGGAATGTAGCTCTTGTACCAGGCGCCGTTGTCGGCCATGAGCGCCGGCGTGATGTCGGCCAGCTGGCCAGTATCGACGAGCGCCTGCATGATGCCGCCGCCCCAGGTGTAGAACGTGTCGGGCGCTGCGTCCGACGCGAGCATGGTGGGCATCTTTTCCTGCATCGACTGAGCGGCGAGGTAGTCGTAGTTGATCTTGACGTCGGGATGCGCCGCTTCGTATGCCGAGATGATATCGTTCCAGACGCCGACGATCCCCTTGTTGTTCTCGGGCGTGGTGATCTTGATCGTCGTCTGGGCTGTGGCGGCGCTGGCCCCAAGCACGGCGAACGATGCCGCGATGGCCCACACCTTCAGTCGATTGCTCAACTTCATGGTATTCCTCCCCTCCTGTTTTTGCGCGTTTGGCTGCCGGATCGTTTGTCCGTCTCGGCGCCAAAAGTCTGAGGATTGGACGAACCCTCAGGGATTTGATAGGTAAATACTCAGACAATGTCAATTGTGACCGCGCGATTCGGGCTTGGCAACGCCACGTTGTCTGACTAAAGGACCCCTATGGCTCTTCTCATCGACAATCACCCGTATGGACACGAGGGCGCCATCTCCGGCGATCTGTTCGCCGCGATGGAGGTGGTCCAGCGCGACATGAACGTGGCGGCCGAGGAGGATGCGGCCTTCGATCTGGACCGCTCGCGCAGTCAGCTGGAGCTGCGCGCCGAACTCGCGGCGCGCGGGCTGAGCCTGCCGCCGATCGAGACCAGCGAACGCCAGTTGGCGGTCCTCAACAGGCGGATCACGCTGCGCACCTACAATCCGGCGAGCAGCGGCCCGGTCATCGTCTTCATCCATGGCGGTGGCTGGATCGCCGGCAGCATCCAGAGCCACGACAGCATGGCGCGCTGGTTCGCGCACGAGACCGGCGCGATGCTGGTGTCGGTCGGCTACAGCCTGGCGCCGGAGCATCCGTTTCCGCAGGCGGTCATCGAGGTCGCGGCTGCCATCGCCGCCATCGGCGGTGAGATCGCGCCCGGGCGACGGCTGTTCGTGATGGGCGATTCCGCCGGCGCCAACATCGCCGCGATGGCGGTGCTGCGCCTGACCCCGCCACAACGCGCCCGGGTCAACGGCTTCGTTTCGATCTACGGCGCCTATGCACCGGACATGGATCTGTCGTCGCACCGGCTTTACGGCGACGGCCGGTTCGGTCTGTCCGAGCCACGCATGCGCTGGTGCTGGACGCTCTACGCGCCTCACTTCTTCCCGGATCGACGCGACGCGTTGACCCCGCTCGGCATGGACCTGTCCGATTTTCCCGCGACACTGTGCATCGGCGCCGAATGCGACGTCCTGCTCGACGATACGCTGGCGTTCTACAGCCGCCTGGCAGCCGCGCAGGTGGACGTATCCCTGTCGCTGTGGCCCGGATTGCCGCACGGCTGCCTGCACTATGTCGGGGTTGTCGACAGCGTCTCGAACGCGGCCCACTCCGTCGTCCGCTTCATGGACACGCACCGCCCGGCGCCGCACGCGATCGAGACCGTCGTTCCGGTGCCCGCCCCGCCGCCGCGCTCGTCGAGGCCGCCCGAAAACCTCAAGAACGTCGAACCGCTTTTCCTGACATCGCGTTCGCGACTGCATGGCTCGGTCGCGCACAAGCTCGCGATGGACATCGTCCGGGGCAACCTCAAGCCCGGCCAGGCACTGCCGACCGAGCAGAACGCAAGCGCCGCGATGGGGATTTCGCGGGCCGCCTACCGCGAAGCGATGCGAACGCTGGCAGCCAAGGGGCTGGTGACCTCGCTGCCCAAGGTCGGGACCAAGATTGCGCCGCGCGAGCAATGGAACCTGCTCGACCCCGATGTGCTGGGCTGGAACTTCGAGGCGGAACCAAACGACCAGTTCATCCGCGACCTGTTCGAGTTGCGCAACACGGTCGAGCCGACGGCGGCGTCGATGGCGGCGACCCGGCGCGACGATTCCGATCTGGCACGGCTTTCCGACGCGCTGGCCCGCATGGCCGGCAGCGCCCCGGACACCGTCGCGTGGCTCAATGCCACCGCCGACTTCCACCGCACCGTGCTCGGCGCCAGCAAGAACGAGGCTCTGGCGAACCTCTGGCCCGCCATCAGCACGACGCTGCGCTGGTCGGTCAGGCTGCAGATGATGCTGCCGACGCTGCAGCTCGTGCACGATCCGGTCGCCGATCATGCGCGCGTCTACGAGAGCCTTGTCGCCCAGAACGCGACCGGTGCGCAGCGCGAGATGAGCCAGCTCATCGAGGCGGCGTTCGTGGACACCCTCGCCAACCTCGGGCGCGTGCGCAATTCGCAGCCGCAGACGGCCTGATCGCGCGCTAGTCGCGGCGCAGCTTTTCGACCGTCGCCAGCCGGCTGCGTGCCTTCTGCCCCAGTTCGCGCGCCAGCGCCGCCAGGAGCGCCTCGACGATGAGGATCAGCCCGCCGGAGGAATCCCAGATCGACGGCACCGCGACATAGGCGGGCAGGACATGCGCCGCCGAACGCGAGATCGGCGACAGCCACTGGTCGGTAATCAGCACGATGGTGGCGCCGTGCCCGGCAGCGCTCTCGGCGAAGCCGGCGAGGTCGGTCGAGTAGCGGCGGATGTCGAAGAGGACGACGACATCGCGCTTGCCGATGTCGAGGAGCTGGTCGAGCCAGCGCCCCCGCCCGCCGGTGATGCTGCGCACGTTCGGCCTGAGCACGCGCAGATGGGCGCCGAAATAGTCGGCCAGCGGATCGGTGAAGCGACCGCCTAGAATATGGGCGGGCCGGCGCGCATCGGTGAGCAGGCGGACCACCGCGTCGAACTCGCCGCGGGCGACATTGGCAGCCGTCTCGCGGATATTGGCGATGACCGCCTCGGCGAAACGGCCGAGCCGGTCTTTGCCCAATACGACGTCACCGCCCTTCATCAGCGGCGTCGCCATGCGCTCGGTGAGCTCGGCACGCAGCGCCTTCTGGAAGGCGCCGTAGCTGGCAAAGCCGAGCTTGCTCACCATGCGCAGCACGGTCGGCGCGCTGACCCCGGCCGCCTTGCCCAGGCCGGCCACGGTATCCAGCCCGGCCATCGGATAATCGGCGAGCAGACGGTGCGCGGCGTGCCGTTCGTTGGGTGTGAATGCCCCGAGATCACGGCGAATCCGGTCGGCGATCGACGCCCGCCGGTGCCCTGCCGTGGCCGCTTGCCTGGCCTTCTTCATTGTCCGCCGTCCGATGCTGTCGTTTCAGATTGATGTTTGGCGCGATTATTGTAACGTATGTTTCAGCCGCTGCCTGCATGCGATCTTGGCTTGAGCGAAGGGGGAGACGATGGACGCGCTCATCGGTCCCGATGAAGGGCCGGTCGTCGACATATGTGAAGGCGATGGTCCCTTCGTCTTCGCCTGCGAGCACGCCGCCAATCGTCTGCCGCGGTCCCTGGGCACGCTTGGCCTGCCGCCAGAGGAGCTGGAGCGTCACATCGCCTGGGATCCGGGCGCAGCCGATGTCGCCGATGGGCTGGCGGCGCGGCTCGGTGGCGATCTCGTCAAGCAGCGTTTCTCGCGCCTGGCCATCGACTGCAATCGCGCCCCGGACATGGCGGACGCCATCGCCACGCGCTCCGAGGATACGACCATCCCCGGCAACCTTGCGCTGACCGCCGAGGCGCGCGCCGAGCGTGTGGCGGCGTTGTGGGCGCCGTTTCATGCGGCCCTGGAAGGGCTTCTCGACCGGCGGCGGCGCGAGCGGCGGCCGACAACGCTGGTCACCATCCACAGCTTCACCCCGGTCTATCGCGGCATCGCGCGGCCGTGGCATGTCGGCGTCATCTCGACCGACCAGCGCGCGCTGGCCGATGCGCTGCTGGCCGAACTCCGCCGCGACAGCACGCTCGTGGTCGGCGACAACCAGCCGTATTCGGCCAGGGACAATGTCGACTACACGATCCGCCGGCACGGCCGCGACCGCGGCCTGCCCCACGTCATGATCGAAATCCGCAACGACGGCATTCGCGCGGCGCAGGACGTCGCGGCATGGACGGAACGGCTGGCCGGCGCGCTGCGCGACAGCGCCGCGGCCCTGGAACTCACGCCGGAAATGGCGCAGCACGGGCGCGACATTTAGCGCCCCTCAGCGAATGGTGTACGGCCCGGCATTTGCATCGAAATGCGCGGGGATAAGGGCGCTTTTTGGCGACCAGCGAGACGGGGGTGCGACATGGCTGAAATGACGAGGCACGGAGGGGGAGCCCCGGCCTCGGCGCGGACACGATCCTCATCGCGATCATGTCCCGCGGCCTGACTTGCATCATCGCCGGAATGCATTCGCCCGCGCCCTCACGGCGGCGGGCGCGCAGACAGACCAGGCATGTCGCCGTCAGCGCGGCACATGTCGTGCATCCAAGATTGGCAGCCGGAGGGGGCCTCCGGCGCGCCACTGATGGGAGGAGCGGACTGCCTACCTGACCTGAAGCAAGAGGCAATGATGATCGGGGCGACAAACCGGTGCCGAAAGCAATAATCACCTACGTCCGATGGGTCGAGGCGGTGAACTACCGCGTCGGGCGCATCGCGATGTACCTCCTCTACGTGATGATGGCGATCCTCGCCTGGTCCACGATCTCTAAGGTCACGCCATGGCCTTCGATCTGGACCCTCGAGATGGCCCAGTTCACGATGGTCGCCTACTACATGCTTGGCGGCCCCTATTCGCTGCAGCTCGATTCGAACGTGCGCATGGACCTGCTGTATCACCGCTGGTCGCCGAAGACGCGCGCCTGGGTCGATGCGTTCAGCGTCTTCGCGCTCATCTTCTACCTCGGCGTCCTGCTCTATGGCGCGGTCGAATCGACCGCCTATTCGCTGCAATACGCCGAGCGCAGCCCGACCGCCTGGCGACCCTACATCGCGCCGATCAAGATCGTGATGTGCGTCGCCGTCTTCCTGATGATTCTGCAGGCCATCGCCTTCTTCTTCCGTGACGTGGCGAAGATCCGCGGGGAGGAGATCTGATGTCCTACGACATGATCGCCATCCTCATGTTCACCACCATGATGGTGATGATGGCCACCGGCCAGCGCGTCTTCGGCGCGATCGGCTTCGTCGCCGTAGCGGCGGCCCTGCCGCTGTGGGGGATCGGTGGGTCGGACCTCGGCTTCGCCGCGGCGATGAAGCTGATGAAGTGGTATCCGCTGCTGACGCTGCCGATGTTCATCTTCATGGGCTACGTGCTGTCGGAAAGCCGGCTGGCCGACGACCTCTATCGCATGTTCCACGTCTGGTTCGGTCCGGTGCCGGGGGGGCTGGCCATCGGCACGATCTTCCTGATGGTCGTCATCTCAGCGATGAACGGCCTGTCGGTCGCCGGCATGGCCATCGGCGCCACTATAGCGCTGCCGGAGTTGCTCAAACGCAAGTACGACAAGCAGATGGTGACCGGCGTGATCCAGGCAGGATCGTCGCTCGGCATCCTGATTCCGCCATCGGTGGTGCTGGTTCTCTACGCCATGATCGCGCGCCAGCCGGTCAGCCTGTTGTGGCTCGCCGGCGTCGTGCCGGGGCTGATGATGGCGGCGATGTTCATCATCTACATCTGGCTGCGCTGCAAGCTGAACCCCGAACTCGGCCCGGTGCTCGATGTCGAAGAGCGCGCACAGATCCCGCGCTCCGAAAAGCTGCGGCTGCTCTCCGCCGGCGTGCTGCCGCTGGTGATCTTCCTGGTGATGATGGTGCCCTTCGTCACCGGATACACCTCGCTGGTCGAGGCCTCGGTGCTGGGCGCGCTGACCTCCGTCGTCGCCGCAGTGATCAAGGGCCGTTTCACCCGCAAGGTCTTCGACACCTGCACCCGCGAGACGCTCGCCGTCTCCTGCATGTTCATGTGGATCATCCTGGCGGCGCTTGCCTTCGGCTCGGTCTTCGACGGGCTGGGGGCGGTCAAGGCCATCGAGGGGTTCTTCATCGACAAGCTGGGGCTTTCGCCGTGGATGATCCTGATCCTGATGCAGCTGAGCTATCTGGTGATGGGCACGTTCCTCGACGACACCGCGATGCTGGTCATCGTGGCGCCGCTCTACGTGCCGCTGGTGGCCACGCTCGATCTCGGCATCGACAAGCACTACGTGCTGATCTGGTACGGCGTGCTCTACACCATCACCTGCCAGGTCGCGTACATGACGCCGCCCTTCGGCTACAACCTGTTCCTCATGCGGGCGATGGCTCCGCCCGAGATCAACATCATCGACATCTACCGCTCCATCGTGCCGTTCGTCGGCGTGATGATCCTGGCGCTGATCTTGGTGCTCGCCTTTCCCGAGATCGCGCTGTGGCTACCCAAGCAGCTCAACGCAAGATGACAAGAACCCGGCTCACGGGCACCACCTGACCAACCAAAGAGGAGAGACGTGATGACGACGACAAGACGTAAGTTCCTCGCCGCCGGCGCGGCGGCGGTGCCTGTGACGCTCGCTGCTCCCGCAGTGCTCGCCCAGCAGGCGCCGATCAAGTGGCGGATGCAGACCTATGCCGGGCCTGCTTTGGCGGTCGAGGTGATCGACACCTGCATCAAGCAGTTCAACGAGATCGCCAAGGGGCAGATGGAGATCGAGCTCTATCACGCCGATCAGCTGGTGCCGACCGGCGAGCTGTTCCGCGCGCTGCAGAAGGGCACCATCGACGCGGTCCAGTCCGACGACGATTCCATGGCCTCGCCGACCGAGGTGACGGTGTTCGGCGGGTATTTTCCGCTCGGCCTGCGCTACTCGCTGGACGTGCCGGCGCTGTTCAACCACTGGGGCCTCGACGCGATCTGGAAGGAGGAATACGCCAAGGTCGGCGTCAAGCACATCTCCGCCGGCTCGTGGGACCCGTGCAACTTCGCCACCCAGAAGCCGATCAAGTCGCTCAAGGACCTTGAGGGCCTGCGCGTCTTCACCTTCCCGACGGCCGGCCGCTTCCTGGCGCGCTTCGGCGTGGTGCCGGTAACGCTGCCGTGGGAAGACGCCGAAGTGGCGCTGCAGACCGGCGAACTCGACGGCATCGCCTGGTCGGGCATCACCGAGGACTACACCTCGGGCTGGGCCAACGTGACCAAGTACTTCCTGACCAACAACATCTCGGGCGCGTGGATCGGTCACTTCTTCGCCAACATGGATCGCTGGAACGAGGTGCCGGACCACCTGAAGACGCTGATGGAGGTGTGCTTCAACTCGTCCCACTATCATCGCCAGCACTGGTACTGGAACGGCGAGGCGTCGCTGCGCATCAACGAGCACAAGCTCGAGACGACCACGATCCCCGAGGAGGAATGGGCGACCGTCGAGACGGAGGCCCACAAGTTCTGGGATGAGATCGCGGCCGAAAGCGAGCTCAAGGCGAAGGTCGTCAAGATCTTCCGGGACTACAATGACACCATGGCGAAAGCCGGCAAGCCCTACCGCTACAGCTAGCCGCCGGCGGTTCTGCTATCATGGCCAATCCGCGCGGGCCCCGGCCCGCGCGGGGTTCTGTTGCAAGAGCGGTTGATCCTGTGAATGGAGTGCGGCAATGCCGGGCATGATGACCATGGAGGAGCTTCAGGCTTTCGCCGGCAACGGCGAGATCGACACGGTCATCGTCGCCTTTCCCGACATGCAGGGCCGCCTCATCGGCAAGCGCATGCACGTGGAATTCTTCCTCGAAGGTGCCCACAAGGAGACCCACGGCTGCGACTATCTGCTGGCCAACGACATCGACATGGAGCCGGTGCCGGGCTACGCGGCGGCCAATTGGGAAAAGGGCTACGGCGATTTCGTCATGAAACCCGACCTGGCGACCCTGCGCCGCCTGCCGTGGCTGCCGGGAACGGCGCTGGTGATCGCCGACGTCCTCGACCATCACCACCACGAAGACCTGGCGCACGCGCCGCGGTCGATCCTCAAGAAGCAGATCGCACGGCTGGCGGCGGAGAAGATGAGCGCCTTCTTCGCCTCCGAACTCGAGTTCTACCTGTTCGACGAGACCTACGACAGCGCCGCCGACAAGCGCTACCACGACCTCAAGACGGCGGCGCGCTACATCGAGGACTATCACATCTTCCAGACCACCAAGGAGGAGGGCGTGATGCGGGCGATCCGCAACGGATTGCACGCCGCAGGCATCCCGGTGGAGAACTCCAAGGGCGAGTGGGGGCCGGGCCAGGAAGAGATCAACGTGCGCTACGCCGACGCGCTCACCATGGCGGACAACCACGTCATCCTCAAGAACGGCATCAAGGAGATCGCGCTCCTCGCCGGCAAGGCGGTCACCTTCATGGCCAAGTGGCGCTACGACCTGGCCGGCTCGTCGTCGCACATCCACAATTCGCTGTGGGACCTTGCCGGCAAGCAGCCCCTGTTCGCCGACGACAAAGCCGAACACGGCATGTCTGAGCTCATGCGCCACTACGTCGCCGGGCAGCTCGCCTATGCCCGCGAGATCACCTGGTTCCTGGCGCCCTACATCAATTCCTACAAGCGCTTCCAGGCCGGCACCTTCGCGCCGACCAAGGCGATCTGGTCAATCGACAACCGCACCGCCGGCTTCCGCCTGTGCGGGCCGCACACCAAGTCGCTCAGGATCGAATGCCGCATTGGCGGCTCCGACCTCAACCCGTATCTTGCCTTCGCCGCTCTCATCGCGGCGGGTCTGGCCGGCATCGACGAAAAGCTGGAGCTGGAAGCGCCCTATGTCGGCGATGCCTATCTCGGCAAGCGGCTGCGTGAGGTGCCCAAGACGCTGCGCGAGGCGACGACGCTGATGGCGAAGTCGAAGATGCTTCGCGCCGCCTTCGGCGACGACGTCATCGATCACTATGTCCACACCGCCGAATGGGAGCAGTTCGAATATGACCGGCGCATCACCGACTGGGAACTGATGCGCGGCTTCGAGAGATACTAACAAGAGTTCCCCGTCGTCCCAGGCACGATGGGGAAGCGCAACAGCGCGGTCGAGTACACCCATGAACACCACCTTCAAGATCATTTCCCCCGTTGACGGCTCGGTCTATGCCGAGCGACCACTGGCCGACGACAAGACCATCCAGGCCACGCTCGAACGCGCCCGCGCGGCGCAGCGCGCGTGGCGTCATGTGCCGATTGCCGAGCGCGTGAAAATCGGCACCGCCTTCACCGACGCCATGGTCGCCGACAAGGCGCGCGTATCCGAGCTGCTTGCCTGGCAGATGGGCCGGCCCATCCGCTACGGGCCGGGCGAGGTGCGCGGATTCGAGGAGCGCGCCCGCTACATGCTCCAGGTGGCGCCCGGGATGCTCGCCGACATCGACGTCGGGCCGAAGGAGGGATTCAAGCGGTATATCCGCCGGGAGCCGCTGGGCGTCGTGCTCAACCTGCCGGCCTGGAACTTCCCCTACATGACTGCGCTCAACGCGGTGCTGCCGGCGATCCTTGCCGGCAACACGGTGGTGATGAAGCATTCCAGCCAGACCGCGCTCACCGCCGAGCACTTCGCCGACTGCTTCGCCAAGGCGGGGCTGCCAGAGGGCGTGTTCCAGTTCCTGCACATGTCCCACGACAACACGGAGAAGGCGATCCGCTCGGGCCTGGTCGATCAGGTCGGCTTCACCGGCTCGACCGCCGGCGGGCGCAAGATCATGGCCGACGTCGCCGGCGCCGCCAACTTCCCCGCGACCTGCCTGGAGCTTGGCGGCAAGGACCCGGCCTATGTGCGGGCCGACGCTAACATCGCCTTCGCCGCCGAGAACGTGGTCGACGCCGGCTACTTCAATTCGGGCCAGTCGTGCTGCGCGGCTGAGCGCATCTATGTCCACGAGGACGTCTTCGACGAATTCCTCGAGGCGGCGGTCGCGCTCATCAACGGCTATGCGCTGGGCTCGCCCGTCGACCAGGACACCACGCTGGGTCCGGTGGTGCGCGCCAAGGCGGCCGATTTCGTGCGCGGCCAGGTGGAAGCGGCCAAGCGCCAGGGCGCCAAGCCGCTGATCGACGAGAGCCGCTTCGCCAAGGCGGCGGCCGGCACGCCCTACATCGCGCCGCAGCTTCTCGTGAACGTCGATCATTCCATGGCGATCATGATCGAGGAGACCTTCGGCCCGGCCCATGGCGTGATGAAGGTGAAGTCGGACGACGAAGCCATCCGGCTGATGAACGATTCGCCCTTCGGCCTCACCGCGTCGATCTGGACGGAGGATGTGGACGCGGCCGAGCGCATCGGCGACCTGATCGAGACCGGCACGGTCTACATGAATCGCGCCGACTATCTCGATCCGGCACTCGCCTGGGTGGGCGTCAAGCAGACCGGCCGCGGCGTCACGCTGTCCAAGGTCGGCTACGAACACCTGACCCGGCCAAAGAGCTTCCATCTGAGGACGAAGACCAGCTAGCGCGGCGGGCAAACGCCCATGATTTCGCAGCCGGCCCAACAATCAACTCCCACGGAGTCACCATGATCGACCAATACGCGTCGTTGCGCACCAACTGGTCCTACCCGACGGCCGTCCGTTTCGGGCCGGGCCGCATCGGCGAACTGGCGGAAGCGCTTGCCGTCGCGGGCATCACCAAGCCGCTGCTCGTCACCGATCCCGGCCTCGTCGATCTGCCGATCGTCGCCACCGCACGCGACGTCCTCGCCAAGGCCAAGGTTTCCGTCGCGGTCTTCTCCAAGGTCGACGGCAATCCGACGCTCAAGAACCTCGAGGACGGCGTTGCCGCCTACACGGCCGGCGGCCACGACGGCGTCATCGCCTTCGGCGGCGGCTCGGCCATGGACGTCGCCAAGCTGATCGCCTTCCAGGCCGGCCAGACGCGGCCGGTGTTCGATTTCGAAGACCGCGAAGACTGGTGGACGCGGGCGAACGCCGCGGCGATCGCGCCGATCGTGGCCGTGCCCACCACCGCCGGCACCGGGTCGGAAGTCGGCCGCGCCGGGGTCATCACCGATCCGAGCGACCATACCAAGAAGATTATCTTCCACCCGCTGATGCTGCCCAAGGTGGTGATCTCCGATCCCGAGCTGACCGTCGGCCTGCCGCCCAAGATCACGGCGTGGACCGGCATGGACGCGCTGTCGCACTGCCTGGAAGCCTATTGCAGCCCCTTCTTCCATCCACTCGGCGAGGGCATCGCGCTGGAAGGCATGCGGCTCGCCAAGGAGTGGCTGCCGGTCGCCGTCAGCGACGGCAAGAACATCGAAGCGCGCGCCTTCATGCTCGCCGCGTCCTCGATGGGTGCCGTCGCCTTCCAGAAGGGCCTCGGTGCCATGCATTCGATGAGCCACCCGTGCTCGAGCCTGCGCGGCACCCAGCACGGCCTCACCAACGCCGTCGTCATGCCTTATGTGCTCACCTACAACGCGCCGGTCATCGGCGAGCGCATGGCGGCGCTGGCGCGCTATCTCGACCTGCCCAAGCCGGGCACCGACGGCGTCATCGAATGGGTGCTCAATCTCCGCAAGGAGATCGGCATCCCACACACGCTGAAGGAGATCGGCGTCGACGACGACATGATCGCTCAAGCCGCGCCCATGGCCGAACTCGATCCGTCCACCGGCGGCAATCCGCGGCCGGTGACGGCGAAGGACTATGAGGTGCTCTACCGCAAGGCGATCCACGGCGAGATGTGAGCGGCGACGGCGCCGCCGCTGCACCGGCCGCTTCACAGGGGAAGCGGCCGGCCCTCGATAATCGCCTCCATGGCGAAATAGGAGGTGACCGCGTCAAGCTCGATCTTCTCGATCAGGCGCTGATAGACGCGGTCGTAACTCTGCATGTCGCGGGTGACGATCTTGAGCATGTAGTCGTAATTGCCGCCGATCCTGAAGAAGTCGATGACCTCGGGAATGGTGGCGATGTGCGAGCGGAAGCGCTCGAGCCATTCCTTGGAATGGCTGCGCGTCCTCAGCATGGTGAACACCACCAGGTCCATGCCAAGCGCCGCACGGTCGAGGCGGACGGTCCGGCCGGTGATGATGCCGCGGTCCTCCAGCGCTTTCAGGCGCCGCCAGCAAGCGTTCTGGGAGAGGCCGACGCGATCGGCGAGCTCGCGCTGGCTGATGCCCTCCCCCTTCTGCAGCTCCCTCAGCAACCGGACATCAATTTGATCTAGATTTGCGTCCATAATTCTATCGCTTTCGCAATATCTGGCTCATTTGACGCGAGGATAAGCGAAAACTCCTCTCCTGAACACGGATACGATCTGAAAACGATCGCGATTCCGGGTCATATCATCATGAGGACGCTCGCAGATTTCCGCGCCAGCCTCGACCGCCCCGATATCCTCGACGTCATCCGCAAGGGGCTGATCGGCAATGGCGCGGCATTCGACACGCCCTATGGGCGTCAACGCCTGATTTATGCCGACTATGTCGCTTCCGGCCGCGCGCTCCGCCAGGTGGAGGATTTCGTCGCCGAGGTGGTGCTGCCGTTCTACGCCAACACCCACTCCGAATCGTCTCATTGCGGCGCGGTGACGACGCATCTGCGCGAGGAAGCGCGCGCGGCGATCGCGCGGCTGGTCCATGCCGACCGGCAATGCCATGTCGTCTTCGCCGGCCAGGGGGCGACCACCGGCCTCAATCGCATCGTCAACCTGCTGCGCATCAGCGAGCGGGTCGCCGCCGGCGAGCGGATCGTCGTGCTGATCGGACCCTATGAGCATCATTCCAACATCCTTCCCTGGCGCGAGAGCCATGCCGAGGTGGTGGTGATGCCGGAGGCTGCCCGTGGCGGCGTCGATCTCGACGCGCTCGAAGCTGCGCTTGCCCGTCACGCCGGCGCCGATCTCGTCGTCGGCAGCTTTTCCGCCGCCTCCAACGTCAGCGGCATTCTCACCGACCCTGACCCGGTGACGCGCATTTTGAAGCGCCACGGTGCCCTGGCGGTCTGGGACTATGCGGGGGGAGCCCCCTATCTCGACATGGACATGACGCCGGCCGCCGATTGCGCCAAGGACGCTATCGTCTTCTCGGCCCACAAGTTCCCCGGCGGACCGGGCGCCTCCGGTGTCATGGTGATCCGCGACACGATCGTTGAGCGCCATACGCCGACGGCGCCCGGCGGCGGCACCGTCAGCTTCGTCTCGCCCTGGCGGCATGCCTACAGCCGCCACGTCGAGGAGCGCGAGGAAGGCGGCACCCCGAACATCGTCGGCGATATCCGCGCCGGGCTGGCGATGCTGGTCAAGGAGGCGATCGGAACCACCACGATTCTCGCCCGCGACAAGGCGCTGCGCCGGATGGCGCTTAACCGCTGGAGCGATCATCCCAACCTCGAACTGCTCGGGCAGCGTGCCGAGGTCGAGGCCCTGCCGATCTTCTCGTTCCTCGTCAGGGACGGCGCCGGGCAGATCATCGACCCGCCGCGCTTCACCCGCGCCCTCAGCGACCGCTACGGCATCCAGGCGCGTGGCGGCTGCTCGTGTGCGGGGCCTTACGGACACGATCTGCTCGGCATCGACCGGCAGCAATCCGAGGCGATGTTCGCACGCATCCTGGCCGATCCGGCTGCCGCCAAGCCCGGCTGGGTGCGGCTGAACCTCAGCTACATGCACTCCGACGAGCAGGTCGCGCTGATTCTGGACGCGGTCGCCGACCTTGCAGCCGCAACCGACCTCATCGAAGCGGACGTGGCCGCGCCGCGCATGGCTGTCGGAACGTAGGCGCCGCGCCTACTTGGCAAGCACCGTGCGCACGTCCTCGCCGGCCTGCTCGAGCAGGATGCGCACCGCCGCATGCGCCTTCTCAGGGTCGCGGCTGCGGATGGCATCGAACACGTCGCGGTGCTCCTGCAGGCAGTGCTGATGATGCTGGTTGGAGCTCGAAACCCGGAAGCTCATCTGGAAATACTGCCGGAAGAGGCTCGCCAGCGGCGCCATGAACACGTTGTTCGATGCGATATAGAGGGCCGTGTGGAAGGCAATGTCGGCCTCGATCCATTTGGCGAAATCGTCCTTGGCCTGGCTCATCAGCTCCAGCGCCGATTCGAGCGCATAGAGCTGCTCGAGGCTGGCCTTGCGGGCGGCCTCGGCAGCGGCCGCCGGCTCGATGGCGTTGCGGAAGGCGAAGAGATTATCGATCGCCCGTTCCGAATCGCTGCCGTCGCGGACCCAGGCGAAGACCATCGGATCGAGGAAATTCCACTCGTCGGTCGGTAGCACCCAGGTTCCGGTGCCCGAGCCTGTGCGCAGCAATCCCTTCGAGCCCACCAGCTTGATGGCCTCGCGCACAACCGTCCGGCTGACGCCGAACCGGGCGCAAAGCTCCGGTTCGGCGGGCAGCAGGCTGCCCACGGCAAGGCGTCCCGAGACGATCTCGGCGCCGATTTCGGCAGCCACCTTGAGATGGAGGTTCTTGCGTTGCTTGGGGGCTTTGGCTTCCTGCACTCTCACGTCCATGCGCCATCAGGCTTTCTGTATTGATGCAGCCGCCGTCCCTAGACACCGGCCGCATAGGCTTGTGCGAGAATCGTCTCGCAGACACGCATTGTCTTCACGGTATCGCTAAACGGAGAAGAACACACATCGACCCCGGTCTTCAATGAATCGATGAATTCCCGGTTCTTGGCCGCGAAGCCGCCGAAGACGTAGTTCTTGTCGCTGCCCGCCGCTTGCTGGGTGGTGAGCGTCTCGCCCTGGTAGTTGTTGTCGAGGTAGATCTTCGCCTCGGCTTCGACCTCGACATCGGCATAGCCGCGCGGCACGTGCATCTGCGCCCGGAAGACGCGGCGGCCCGACGCCCAGTTGCACACCACGTAGCAGGTCGAGCCGTTGTCGAAATGCAGCGTTGCCGCGAACCAGTTGATGTCGGGCACGCCGATGCGCCGGCATTCACTCTCGACGCGGACGACCTCGCCGCCGCAGATCCAGCGCGCCGTGTCGACGGCATGGGTGCCGTCGTCCATCATGCGGTCGCGGGCGCCCAGCATCGGCGTGATGTCGCACTTGAAGAACTCGACGACGCCGTGGACGATCGGCCCCTTCTCGAGCAACCGCGCCTTCACCTGCTGCAGGATCGGGGCAGTGCGCCGCTGGTGGCTGACCTGGGTGACGAGCTTGCCGGCCTCGGCGAGATGGGCGAGCGATTCGGCCTGGTGCGTGGTCAGCCCCATCGGCTTCTCGATGTAGAGATTGAAGCCCTGGGTGAGGCACCAGTGCCAGATCGGGTACATGATTTCGGGCTGGCCGATGACATAGACGCCATCGGGCTTCAGGTCGGTGAGGACCTTCTGGTAGTCGGTGTCGAGCCCGGTCAGGAAGCGCGCCGTCTCGGGGACGGCGAACTTGTCGCAGGTCGCCTTGAGGCGATCGGCGCGGCTCTCGACGACGCCGACGATCTCGACATCGTCGAAGGAGGCGAGCGAGGGGTAATGCACATTGTTCGCCATGTTGCCGGCGCCAATGATGCAGATGCGGATCTTGCGGTCTTTGATCATCTCTTGTCTCCGCTGTCGGCTCACGCCGCCCAGGCGGCGTCGACGAGGGAGCGCAGATAGGTGGCGTCCTGCGACAGGAAGGGCAGGACGTCGTCGCCCATGCGCTGCGGCTCGCCGGCGGGGTCGGTATATTCGCCGGGCAGGACGAAGGTGCCGGTGAAGCCCCGGCGGTGCAGCTCCTTGACCAGGGCCGACCAGGAGAAGGCGCCATGACGCGCCGTCGTCCAGTGGGTACGGAAGACCGCCTCGGCCTCCTCCGGCCCGTTGATGCGCTCGCGATAGGCGCTCTTGAAGTTCACCAGGTTTGGCATGCGCTCCCACAGGAGGTCGAGGCAGATCTCCATGGGCTCGCCGGCGACCGCCGAATGCGCCATGTCGAGGACGGCGCAGACATGCTTGGGGTCGTAGCGCTCGATCAGATGGTAGACGCCGAAGGCGCTGCCGATGGCGTCGCCGGAATGGTTCTGCACGCCGATGGCGACGCCGGTCTTGTCGAGCAGCGGGATGAGCGCGTCATAGCGGGCGCGCTCGGCAGCGACGGCCGCCGCCACACCCTGCCTGGCGACATGGAAGTGGACCATGGTGCGCAGGATCGGGATGCCGCTGTCGCCGCAGGCGGCGATGATGGTCTCATCGAGCGGCGCCGCCACGCTGCAGATCGAAAGCCCCCTGTCCGCCAGGGTGCGGACCACTGCCGGGAGCGCGGTCTTCACGGTTTCGGGCGTCACCTGATAGCCGGGTCGGATGGGCAGCTCGATCGCCTCCACGCCGAGCCCGGCCATGCGGTCGGCCACGGCTTCGATGGAATCCGCCCAGGGCTTGGTAAAGACGCCTAGCTTGATGTCAGTCACGTGTGGTTCTCCATTCTGCGGCCGACGGCCGCTCCGTTCAATTTTCGCTAGACCATGCGCATCGACATGCCGCCGTCGATCACCATGGTCTCGCCGGTGATGAAGCTGTTGGAAGCGAGCTCGACGATGAGCGAGGCGACGTCGTCCGGACTACCCTCGCGCTGCAGCGGAATGCGGTTGGCAAGATTGTTGGTGCGCGCCTCCTCGCTCATGCCGTCCTGGAAGGGCGTACGCACGATTCCCGGGGCCACGCAATTGACCCGGATGCCCTCGGCGGCGTGATCGCGCGCCAGCGCGCGGGCCATCTGGATGAGCGACGCCTTGACCACCTGATAGGCGACCGTGCCCGGGCAGCCGCGGAGCGCCGCTGCCGAGGACAGGAAGACCACCGAACCGCCGCGCGCGGCGAGCGCCGGATGCACGGCGCGGAACAGGTGGAAGGCGGAATGGACATGCACCGCGAAGGCTTCCATCCAGTCTTCCGGACTGATGCCAAGCGCCGTGCCCGGCGCCGGACCGCCGGCGGAATGGACCACCGTGTCGAGCCGGCCGAACGCCTCCAGGGCGGCGGCGGCAAGCGCCGGCGCGGTCTCGGCGTGGGCGACATCGCCGGCGGCAAACAGGCAGCGGGCACCGTGCGCCGCCCCCTGCTGGTTGAGCACGGCGAGCACATTGGGGCGGGCATGGCGCGCATTGACCACGACATTGACGCCGCGCGCGATGAGCGTCCGGGCCGTCGCCAGGCCGATGCCGGACGTTCCGCCGGTCACCAGGGCTGCGGTTCCCTTGAGGTCAATCACCGTGCATGTCTCCATCCTTGCATGGTTCGTTCAGCGCGGGCGACGCCCCGTTCATTTCTCCGCAAAGGCCGTCAGGCCCGAGACGAGGAAACGCTGCGCGAAGAAATAGGCGATGACCACCGGGGTGACGGTCACCAGGGTGGCAGCGAAGAGCGAGGTGTAGGCCGTCTGTGAATCCGGCCCGAAGAAGGTGAACAGCCCCACGCTGGCGACGGCCACGTCCTTGTTGCTGGCGATGACCAGCGGCACGAGGAACTCGGACCAGGCGGAGACGAAGACCAGGAAGCCGGCGACCGACAGCCCCGGCAGGCTCAAGGGAACGATGATGTTCCAGAAGGTGCGCCACTTCGAGCAGCCGTCGATCGCCGCCGCCTCGTCGACCGAGCGCGGCACGGTGTCGAAGAATCCCTTGAGCACCCAGATGGTGATCGGGATGTGGGTGGCGGTGTAGATCATGACCAGCGCGGTGAGCGTATTGAGCAGGCCGAGCTTGGTCATGATCATGTAGTAGGGGACGATGTTGACCGTGCTCGGGATGAGCTGCAGCCCAAGCAGCATGACCAGGAAGGCATCCTTGTAGCGGAATTCCATGCGCGACAGCGCATAGCCGGCAAGGCCGCCGAAGAAGAGGGTCAGCACCACCGTCCAGAAGGCGACGACGACCGAGTTCCAGATATAGCCGCCGAACTCGAGACGGGTGAACAGATCGATGAAGTTCTGCAGGGTCGGCGAACGCGGCAGAATGGTCGGTGGATAGGCGAAGATCTCGTTCGACCGCTTGAACCCGCCGAAGAGAGCCCAGCTCAAGGGCAGCAGCACCGCGGCGGCGAGCACCGGATAGAAGATATAGGCGGCCGGATTGGGCTCCAGCGGGCGGCGGAGACGGATGCGGGTGGTGGGCGCCGTGTCGCTCATGACCCGACCTTCCGGCGTGGCCTGAGCACGGCGATGTAGAGCACGATCAGGACGAGGTTGGCGATCAGCATCATGGTGCCGATGGTGGCGCCATAGGCGATGTCGAGGTGGAAGAACGATTCCTTGTAGAGCGCCAGCGAGATGATCTCGGTGGCGTTGCCCGGTCCGCCGCCGGTCAGCGCCAGCGGGATGTCGAGGCTGTTGAGCTGGCCGCCGGTGCTCATGATGAGCGTGATGAGGATGATCGGCCTGAGCAGCGGCAGGGTGATGAAGCGGAAGCGCTGCCAGGCGGTGGCGCCGTCAATGGCGGCCGCCTCGTAGAGGTCGCGCGGCACGGTCTGCAGGCCGCCGAGCATCATCATCACCGAGAAGGGAATGCCGCGCCAGGTCGACACGGCGATGAGGATGACCATCGCCAGCGCCGGGTCGGAGAACCACGCCATCTGGTGGATGCCGAAGAAGGACAGCACGTAATTGGCGATGCCGAGCCGGCTGCCGCCGAAGACCTGGGCGAAGACCAGACCGATGACCACGGCGGGCAGGACCCAGGGCAGGATGCTGATCGAGCGCAGGAGCTGGTGGCCGGGCAGGCGCTGGTCGAGGACGATGGCGACCGCGAGCGCGATGCACGCCTGCAGCACGAGCACCGAGCCGACGAAGGTCGCCGTGTTGCGCACGACCAGGCCGAGGTCGGTCCAGGTGAAGAAGTGGGCGTAGTTGGCCAGGCCGATGAATTTCGACCCGACATAGCCGAGGTTGAGGTTGGTGAGGCTGAGATAGATGCCGTAGAGCGCGGGAAAGAGCGTCAACGACAGTACGATCGGCACGCCGGGCAGGATGAAGAAGACGTAGCCGTTAATGCGCAACCGCCGTCTTGGCGCGACGGGCGCCGAGTGCACGGTCATGGTGCGGCCGTCGGTGGTCACCGTGGATCTCCTGTTGACGGGGACGGACATGTTTGCCCGTCCCCGCCCGTCAGTCACGAGGGTCTAGCGGCTCTTCTGCCGCTCATACTCGGGCATGACGGCATCACGCGCTGCCGCCACGGCGGCCTCGGGCGTGGTCTGCCCGCTGATCACTGCGGCCAGCTGCTCGGAGATGGCTGAGGAGATGTTGGTGTAGATCGGCACGGCGGGGCGCGTCTTCATGTCCCGTCGTACATCTTCTTGTAGCTCTTCATCAGCGAGTTGGTGGAGAAGAACTCGTTGGTCGACCAGATCGAGTTGCGCACCGGCAACTGGCCGAGGACCTCGTTGAGCTTGCCCATGTTTTCGGGCGAGTTCATGAACTGGATGAACTTCCAACCGGCCGCGGCCTTGGCCGGGTCGGTGGCCGTCAGGCCGTAGGCGAAGCCGCCGAGGATGGTGACCGGCGACTTGCCGGCAGGCATCGGATAGGGGGCGACCGCCAGATCGTTCTGGAGGTCGGGCATGTCGCTCCACATCTGCTTGACGCCGGAGGAGCTGCCAGCGACGGCGAAGGCCTCACCGTCGTAGAGGAAGGGCCTGAGCGCCGCCTCGTCCATGGTGGTGATACCGGGCAGCATGGCGCCGTCGGCGACCATGTCGTGATACCACTTGTAGACTTCCGCCAGGGCCTTGCCATTGTCGCCCTCGAAGAAGACCGGCTTGCCGGTGTCGTCAACCAGTTCGCCGCCGAGACCCCAGAAGATGCTGAGCATGTGCATCGTCGTCGGCTCGTAGGTCGCCTTGCCGGGGACCAGCTCGGCCGTGATGTTCTTCGCCTTCAGCTTCTTGCCCGCCGCCAGCAGCTCGTCGAAGGTCTTGGGGAATTCCGTGAGGCCGACCGACTTCATCACGCTCGGGCGGTAGAGCAGCCCGCGCATGCCGGTCTGGAACATGATGCCATAAGGCTTGCCGTCGACGGTTTCGGCGGCGAGCACGGCGGGGTGGAAATCGGCCTGGTCCGATTTCGGCCACAGCTTGTCGAGGGGCTGCAGCACGCTGGACTGGACCAGCCGCGGGATCCACTGCCCGTCGACGATCGAAACGTCCGGCAGCGTGTTCGACGAGGCCGAGGTCAGCAGCTTCTGCAGGCCGGCCGGTCCGCCGTCGATGATCTCGTACTTGATGGTGATGTCTGGATTGGCGGCCTGGAACTGGTCGTAGAGTTTCTTGTGGATATCCGCGCCCGGCACGTAGCCGGAGGCGGGAGAGTAGCCCGCGGGAACCCAGACCGTCAGGTCGAGCGCCCACGCATTGGCGGCCGCGGTGATGAGCATTGCGGCCGCGAGGCCCAACTTAGAGAGCATCGTTTCCTCCTTCATTTGCAGGCGAAATGCTGTTCTCCGGCGCCCGATCCCACGCCAGCCTTGTTTCGCTGCAGGCGGAAGGAAATCAGCGCGAGGGCTTCAGGTCAAGAACATATTATGTTTATTGCCGGACATATTACGTATGATGTTGGCGCATGCGGCTTTTCCTGAATGCGCGCGTCTTTGCGCCGTCGCCAATCGCTCGGGCCCGCCAAGCGCTGCGAAGCGATTGCCCGCGCCAACCGCACAGCCGGTGCGGCAAGGTGGTCCCGAGCACGCGCGCAAAGGCCATTGACAGCCCGGCCCAAAACGGGTGTTGATATTATATCAAATATCGCGACGCAGGGAGGCGCTGTTGTCGACCATCAAGAAAATAGAAATTCTGGAATTCTCGTACCCGGTCGAGAATGTCGGTCCGGCAGAGAACGGCTTCGACACGGTCTACGTCGCGAACACGACCGGGAGGCTGTCGTCGCTGGCTACGCGCATCGAGACAACGGACGGGGTCGTCGGTGAATATGTCGGCGGCATGGCCCTGGCTCTGCGCCAGTCGACCTATCTGGCGCCGCATCTCATCGGCCGCAACGCCTTCAACAGGCTGGACTTCTACGAGGAGTCGAAGCGGGCGCTACGCAAGTTCGACAAGATGGGCGTCGGCATTCTGGACATCGCCCTGTGGGACTGGGCAGGCAAGCGCCTGGAGACCTCGGTCGCCAATCTCATCGGCTCCAGCCGCCAGCGCATTCCGGCCTATGCCAGCACGTATCACGGCGACCGCAATGGCGGGCTGTCGAGCCCGGAGGATTTCGCCGACTTCGCCGAGCATTGCGTGAGCCTCGGATACCGCGCCTTCAAGATGCACGGCTGGGGCGAGGGCAATGTCGAGGAGGAGGTGGCGTCGATCCTGCTGCTGCGTGAGCGGCTCGGGCCGAAGATCAAGCTCATGCTCGATCCGGCGTCGCATCTGCGCACCTTCGCCGACACGGTTGCCGTCGGCCGCGCCTGCGACGAGGCGAACTTCTTCTGGCTGGAGGATCCGTTCCGCGACACCGGCGTTTCGCAGTCGGCGCATCGCCTGCTGCGCGAGCGCATCAGGACGCCGCTGCTCATCGGCGAGCATGTCCGCGGCCTGGAGCACAAAGCAGACTTCGCTGTCTCCGGAGCCAGCGATTTCATCCGCGTCAATCCCGACTACGACATGGGCATCACCGGGGCGCTCAAGGTCGGTTTCATGGCCGAGGCCCTCGGCCTCGACGTGGAAGTACATTCCGCCGGGCCGGCCCAGCGCCATTGCGCCGCCGCCTTCCGCAACACCAACTTCTACGAACTCGGGCTCGTCGGTCCCAAGTCCGGGTCGTCCAAGCCAAAAGTCTACACATGCGGCTATGCGGATTCGCTCGAAGCCGTAGGCGAGGATGGCCAGGTCCCGGTGCCAACCGGCGTCGGTCTCGGCGTCCAGTACGACTGGGACTTCATCCGCAAGAACGCGACCAACTCCTTCGCTTTCCAATGACGGCGGAGGCAGGCGTGACCTTGGCACAACCGCAAGGGGAGGAATGAGATGAAAATCGGTACCCGTCTCGGGCTGGCAGCCGCCGGCCTCGCGTTGATCGCGTGTGGCGCAGCCCATGCGGCAGACAAGACGCTGGTGGTCTGGGACTTCAAGTCCTCAGAGCCGCTGATGAAGCCGTATTTCGACTACGTCAAGAAGACGTTCGAAGCGGAGCACCCCGGTGTCGTGATCCAGGAGATCGCGCAGCCGGCCGACAAGTACTACACGGTGCTCGGAACCGCGATCAACGCCAAGCAGGGCCCCGACGTGGTGCTGCTGAACGGCGGCAATCTGGCGCTCGACCGTGCCGACGCGCTGGTGCCGCTGAACGACAAGACCGCCGACATCCTGCCGAACCTCGCCGGCATGTCGGCCTTCACCAAGCCCGACGGCACCTATATCGCCCTGCCGCTCACCGTTCAGGGCAGCATCTGGTACTACAACAAGGAGGTCTACAAGGACGCCGGCCTCGACCCCAACAAGGCGCCGGTCACCTGGGCGGACTTCAGCGCCAACTGCGAAGCGATCAAGACCAAGACGAAGGCGTCCTGCCTGACCTTCGGCAACAAGGACGGCACCGATATGATCAATATCGTGGCCTCGACTGCCGAAGGCATTTGGTCGAACGAGACCCGCGCCAAGTTCATCGCGCACGACCTCGCCTGGACCAGCCCGGAGATGCATGCGGTCTTCGACAAGGTCAAGGAGATGATCGACAAGGGGTGGATCGAGAAGGGCGTCAACTCCTACTCGCCCTACACCGATGCGGTGAACATCTTCGCCGGGGCGCGCACCGGCCACCTGCTCGGCCTCATTTCGGACGCGCCGAATTCCTGGAAGAACCTTGAGGACCTGACGGGACCAGGCGGCGTCGGCGTGATCATTCCGCTGGCGATCGCCAACGACAAACCCAACCGGCTGGAAGTCGACGGCGGCATCGGGTTTGCCATCACCAGCTGGAGCCCGAACCAGGACCTCGCGCTCGACTACGTCAAGACCTCGGTGTCGCCGAAGGCCGGCGCCGCGCTGATGCAGTCGGCCGGCGGTCTGCCGAGCAACACCAAGGTTGACCTCAGCGGCCTGCAGAACGAATCCGGCAAGGAGGTCGTGCGCCTGCTCGGCTGCTGCACGGACACCCCGCGCATCAAGTCCAACTATGTGACGGCAGAGCGTCAGGAGCTGCAGCGCGTCGGCCAGCTCCTCGTCACCGGCGACATCTCGGTCGATGACGCTTTGAACTCGATTGAAGCAGTACGCCAGAAAGAGCGTGCGCGGACGAAGTAGACCACCACTTCGTGACCTTGCGGAGAGTGGCCCGATCCGGTCACTCTCCGCCTCTCTTCCGCTGCCCGTCGGCAGCCTCGGTAGGCAGGCACACTTGGAATGAAACGCGAGCAATACCTCGCCTACCTGTTCATCCTCCCGGCTCTCGGCCTGTTCCTGCTGTTCCGCCTGGGTCCGCTGATCGGTGGCTCGATCTTCTCCTTCGCCGACTGGAACGGCATTACCCCGCCACGCTGGATCGGCCTCGGCAACTATTTCGAGCTGGCCGCCGACCCCGTCTTCCAGAACACCATGCTCAACACGGTGCGCGTCCTCCTGTCGCTGCCGTTGTGGGTGGCGCTGCCGCTGCTGCTGGCGATCTTCATCCATCTCGGCGTGCCTGGCGCCCGCTTCTACCGGGCGGCGTACTTCTTCCCGATCGTCCTCTCTTCGATCATCATCGGCACGATGTTCAGCATCATCATGCGCTATGACGGGACGCTGAACGCGCTCATGCAGGCGATGCACCTGGAGCCGCTCGACTGGCTCGGCAACCAGCGCTACGCGCTGTTCGCGGTCGTCACGGTGGCGATCTGGGCGCATTTCGGCATGGCCGTACTCATCTTCATGTCGGGCCTGACGACGCTGCCGACGGAGGTCATCGAGGCGGCGCGCGTCGATGGCGCCAACCTGCGCCAGATCATCTTCCTGGTCATCATTCCGATGCTGCGCTCGACGATCGAATTCGTCGCCGTCATCACGACGATCACGATGCTGACCTCGATGTTCGGCCTGATCTACGTGATGACCGGCGGCGGACCGGGTACGGCGACCTACATGCCCGAATTCCTCATCTGGATGATGCAGGGCGATTCCAACCGGCTGGGCTATGCCTCGGCGATGAGCGTCGTTCTGTTCGTCGTCGTCGGCTTCATTGGCGTCATGCAGATCCGCATGATGCGCGGCACCGGGAACGACCGATGAACCAGCTGCTGAACAGTCGCGAGCGGAAGCTGCTGTGGGGCGTCAGCGCCGTGATGATGGCGCTGGCTCTGACGACGATCTATCCGATCTTCTTCACCTTCGAGACGTCGCTGAAATCGACCCGCGAGTTCATCCGCTACGGCTTTTCGCTGCCCCGGGTACCCACCTTCGAGAAGTACATCACCGCCTGGAACACGATCCAGCTCGACGCCTACTTCTTCAATTCGACCGTCACCACCATTCTCGGCGTGACGCTGGTCCTCACCGTCTCCTCGATGGCCGGCTACGCCCTGGCGCATCTCAACTTCCGCTTCCGCCGCGCCATCTTCTACCTGCTGCTCACCGGCCTGATGATCCCGGTGCAGGTGATCATGGTGCCGCTGTTCAGGATCATCCTCGAGCTCGGGATGGTGAATTCGCGCATCGGCCTCGGCATCCTCTATGGTGCGTTCTTCTCGCCCTTCGGCGTCTATCTGATGACCTCCTACTACGCCTCGATCCCGGGCGAGCTGACCGAGGCGGCGCGGGTGGACGGCGCCAGCCCCTGGCAGATCTACCGGCTGATCATGCTGCCGCTCGGCCGACCGGCGCTGATTACGCTGGGTATCCTGACGACGCTGAGCTGCTGGAACGACATTCTGCTGTCGATCCTCGTGCTCCAGGACAATCGCACGCTGATGGTCGGCATCGCCTCGCTGCGCGGAGAATACGGAGCCGATATCCCGCTCATCGCCGCCTGCGTGGTCATCGGCGCGGCGCCGGTGATCGCCGTCTTCCTGATCTTCCAGCGCAAGATCCTGAGCGGCATTACGGTGGGATCGGTCAAGGGCTGAGACGGCAATGAAAGGCCAAGATTCGCTTTCGCCGCCGATCGAGAGGCGGCCCATCGGCCGTACCGGCCTCGCGGTCAGCGTCATGGGCCTCGGCGGGGCGCCGCTGGGCGGGCTCTTCCGGGCATCGTCCACGGAGGATGCGGCCGAGACGGTCGAAGCGGCCCTCGCGGCAGGGATCAACCATATCGACGTGGCGCCGCAATATGGCCTGGGGCTGGCGGAGATGCGGGTCGGCGCGAGCCTCGCCGCGCTGGCGCCGCGCGAACTGTTGCTGTCGAGCAAGGTCGGGCGCCTGCTGGTGCCGAACCAGGAGCGTAAAGCCCTGGCGAACTGGCCCGAGGCGCTGTCCTATGACATGCGCTACGACGTCACGCCCGAGGGCATTCGCCGCTCGCTCAGCGACAGCATCACGCGCCTCGGCGGCCGCAAGCCGGACATGCTGTTTCTGCACGACCCCAACCGCTACGCCAGCGGGCCGGAGCTCTCCCGCCTGATGGCCGAAGCGTATCGCACGCTGGCGGCGTTGCGCGAGGAAGGCAGCGTTGCCGCCATCGGCATCGGCGTGAACGCGCCCGAACCCTGCCGCATGGCGCTCGAGGTCGGGCAATGGGACTGCTTCCTGCTCGCCAGCACCTATTCGGTGCTGCGCCAGTACGACGAGGGGCTGCTTGATCGCTGCGCGCGCGATGGCGTGTCGGTGCTCGTCGGCGGCCCCTACATGTCCGGCGCGCTGGCCGGCGGCACGCGCTGGCGCTACCGCCCCATCCCCACCGACGTGGCCGGCGATCTCACCCAGCTGCGCCAGCTTTGTGCCCGCCACGACATTCCGCTCGAAGCCGCCGCCTTGCAGTTTCCCTTACGCCACCCGGCGGTCGCATCGGTCGTCGTCGGCATGCGCACGGCCGACGAGGTCCGCCAGAATGTCGGTTTCCTGAGGACGCCGATCTCGGACGCGTTCTGGAGCGACCTCGCGGCCGACGGGTTCGTGCGGCCCACCCCGCATCCGGAAACGGTGCAGGCATGATCGTCGACGCCCACCAGCATTTCTGGCAGCTCGCGCGCGGCGACTACCGTTTCCCGGCGCCCGACAATACGGTGCTCTATCGCGACTTCATGCCCTCCGATCTGGCGCCGCTGGTCGCGGCCTCCGCTGTCGACGCCACGGTCCTGGTGCAGGCGACCGACACGCTGGAAGAGACGGCCTTCCTGCTCGCCCTGGCCGGCGAGACGGCGTTCGTTGCCGGCGTCGTCGGCTGGTGGGACCCGCGCGAAGTGGGCCTGCTCGATCGTCTGCTGGCGCTCCCCGGCCGCAACCGGCTGGTCGGCGTCCGGCCCATGCTCCAGCAATGGGACGACGTCTCCTGGCTGCTCGACGCGCCGGCCCTGGCGGATCTCGAGCGAATCGCCGATGCGGGACTGGTGTTCGACGCCCTCGTCGACCCCCGCCACCTGGAGACCATCCGCCTGCTGTGCGGGCGCGTGCCGTCGCTCAAGGTCGCCATCAACCACGTCGGCAAGCCGTGGCGGCGGCCGGACCTGTTCGCCGAGTGGACCGAGACCATGCAGGCGCTGGCGCTGGCGCCGAACTGCTGGGTCAAGGTTTCCGGCTTCCCCTTCGCCGCCAGGTCCCGCGATCCGCACAGCCATCCCGGCCACATCGTCGAGGCCCTCAAGCAATGGTTCGGCGTCGGCCGCCTCGCCTGGGGCAGCGACTGGCCGGTGGTCAATCGCGAGGGCGGATATGCCGCCGCCTTCGGCCACATGACAGGGCTTTTCGAGAAGGAGGAGTGCGCCGCCGTGTTCGGCGGCAATGCGGTTTTCCTCTATAACCTTGCCGTGGACGCGTAGGCCGATGCCGGTCGGCGCGTGTGGGGCATCCGGCGGGACAGGCCGGCGCGGTTCAACTGGGCTCGGGGGTACCCATGCTGGGAGACATTGACAGGACGGCCAACGGCCCGCTTCGGGGATTGGGCGGGACGACCTATGACCGGGTGCACAACGCCATCCTGTCGGACATCGTCAGCGGTACGTTTGCGCCGGGGGCGCGCCTCAAGATCGCGGATCTGTGCCGGCGCTACGGCCTCAGCCCGATGCCGATCCGCGAGGCGCTGCAGCAGCTCCAGGGCGAAGGCATCGTGGTCATCGAACCCAACAAGGGCGCCAGCGTCCGCACCATCGACCGCAGCTTCATCGCCGACATCTACGACGTGCGCGGGGCGCTCTACACCATCGTCTACCGGGACCTGATTGCCGCCGCCGACGCCGCGCTCGACGAGGAGCTGGTGGCAATTCAGGAAACCTTCGACCGGATGCTCAAGGAGGGCGACCGGGCAGGCTGCGCCGCCCAGAACCGCATCCTGCACGCGACGATCGAGGCCCGCTGCAAGAACCACGAGGTCATCGTGCTGATCGCCAAATACGCCAACCTGACGAGCTCGCTGAGGGACGTGTTCGGCTACAACGCCCCGCGCCTGCACGAAATATCCGACGAGCACTGGCAGATCATCAACGCGGTTCGGGCGCGCGACGTATCGGGCGCGATCGTGGCGGCGCAGTATCACGTGAAGAAGGCACTCGCCAACATGACCCGGCATTTCGAGGATCGCGAATAGGAGGAGGGTGAGCCGTGTCATCACCAAAGGATGGCGTCATGCGCCTCGGCTCGGTCGTGGCATTGCGCGAGGAATCCGTTGACCTCTATTGCCGGCTCCACGCCAATCCATGGCCGGAGGTCACCGCGGAAATCGCCCGGGCGGGAATCTCGAACTATTCGATATTCCTGCTGCGCGAGCGCAACCTGCTCTTCTCCTACAGCGAATACCGCGGGACGGACCGTGCTGCCGATGCCCGCCGGATGGCGGAGAGCCCGGCGATGCAGGAATGGTGGAAACTCTGCCGGCCGTGCCAGGTGCCGATTTTGCAGAGCGACGGGGCCCGGCGCTGGGCCGACATGGAATCCGTCTTCTTTCAGCCCTGAGGTCTTCCTGCCTGGCGGCGGCGGCGCGCGGCCCGCGGCCCGGTATTGGCTGGACCTATCGCACCTCAAGCAGGAAGCTCGTGGTCGGCGTGGCAATGCCGCCGGATAATGCAATGGTCCGGGGGCACCCATGGGAGGGTTCCGGGAAGACGTCCGGAACCGCCGGCGGCGGCCGAATGCGGAGCGGCGCCACCCTCCCCCCACTGCCGGCGTCTGCGCTTCAGGAGGGACCTATGCACCACATCGTGTTTCTCGATCGCGGAACCATCGCACCGCAGATCCGCCTGCCGGTCCCAAGCTTCCGCCATACCCTGGTGGAGCACCAGCGGACCGCGCCGGAGGAGGTCGCCGAACGGCTGGCCGGAGCCACCATCGCCATCACCAACAAGGCGCCGATCACGGCCGCGATCATGGAGAGCCTGCCCGACCTCAAGCTGATCGCGGTCGCCGCGACCGGCACCGACTGCGTCGATAAGGCCTGGTGCCAAGCGCATGACATTGCGGTCAGCAATGTGCGTGGCTATGCGCAGGCGACCGTGCCCGAGCACGCCTTCGCCCTGATCCTGGCGCTCAGCCGCTCCATCCTTGCCTATCGCGCCGACGTCATCGACGGGGCGTGGCAGCGGGCCGGGCAGTTCTGCTTCTTCGACCATCCCATCCACACCCTTGCCGGCGCCCGCCTCGGTATCATCGGCGAGGGCGTGCTCGGCCAGCGGGTGGCGGAGATCGCCAAGGCGTTCGGCATGACGCCCATGTTCGCCGCGCACAAGGGCAAGAGCGGCCTCGGGCCGCTCTACACGCCGTGGGACGAGGTGCTGGAGACGAGCGACATCATCACGCTGCACAGCCCGCTGCTGCCCGAGACCAGGGGCATGATCGGGCTTGCCGAATTCAGGCAGATGAAGCGCCGGCCGCTCATCATCAACACCGCGCGCGGCGGCCTCGTCGTCGTGGAAGATCTGGAGCGGGCGCTCGACGAAGGGCTGATCGGCGGAGCCGCCTTCGACGTCGCCAGCAGCGAGCCGCCACCCGCCGACGACCCGCTCATGCGCATCGCGGCGCGCCCGAATGTGATAGTTACACCCCACATCGCCTGGGCGGCCGACGAGGCACAGCAGACGCTGGCCAACCAGCTGATCGACAACATCGAGAACTTCGTGAAGGGAAAGCCTACCAATCTCGTGACGGGCGCCTATTGACCGGAACCGGGATCGCTGCATGGGCCCCTGGGCAAGACAAACAAGGGGAGAATGGACATGAAATCTCTGGTTCTTGAGGAGGTTAAGCGCCTTTCGCTGCGCGACTTCCCGATCGAGCGGGAGGAGAGCGTGGGCCCACGCGACGTGCGCATCCAGCTGCACACCGTCGGCATCTGCGGCTCCGACGTCCACTACTACGTCCATGGCAGCATCGGTCCCTTCGTCGTCAAGGCACCGATGATCCTTGGCCATGAGGGCGCCGGCACGGTGATCGAGGTGGGTGACGCGGTCACTACCCTCAAGGTCGGCGACCGGGTGTGCATGGAGCCCGGCATTCCCGATCCCAACAGCCGCGCCACCCGGCTCGGCATGTACAATATCGACCCGGCGGTGCGGTTCTGGGCGACGCCGCCGGTGCACGGCATCCTGCGTCCGACCGTGGTCCACCCGGAGGGCTTCACCTTCAAGCTGCCCGACAACGTGTCCTTTGCCGAAGGCGCGATGGTGGAGCCGCTGGCGGTCGGCGTGCATGCCGCCACCAAGGCGCAGATCAGGCCCGGCGACGTGGCCCTGATCATGGGCGCCGGGCCGATCGGGCTCGTCACCGCGCTGGCCGCGCTCGCCGCCGGCTGCGCCCGCGTCTATGTCTCCGACATCGACGAGGCCAAGCTCGAGATCGCCGCCAGCCTCGGGCCGATCACCCCGATCAACGCGACCAAGCAGAGCCCGGCGAGCGTGATCCTTGCCGAGACCGATGGCTGGGGCGTCGAGGTGGTTTTCGAGGCGACCGGCAGTCCCAAGGCCGCCGCCACGATCTTCGAGGCGCTTTGCCCCGGCGGGCGCGTCGTGCTGATCGGCGGGCAGTCGGAGCCCATCGCCTATGATGCCGGCGCGGCCATGGTGCGCGAGGCGCGGGTGGAGAACATCTTCCGCTACGCCCACGTCTTCCCGCGCTGCGTGGCGATGCTGTCTTCCGGCGCCATCGACGTGAAGCCGCTGATCACCCGCACCTTCGCGTTTGACGACAGCGTGCACGCCTTCGAAACCGCCGCCTCGGCGCCGAAGGGCGACGTCAAGATGCAGATCGCCATGCCGCAATAGACACTGCGACCGCGGCGGCGCTGGAGCAACCGGTCTGATCTGTGGTAAGACCAATCTCGTCAGAGGCGTTTTCTCGCCTCGATTCCTTATGATTGCCCGGCGCACGCCCGACTTGTCCGGGTGCCGCGCTCACTCCAGGGACGCGATAATCCCGCATGGCAAAAGGCATCTCGGTCGCACGTCTCGCGGAGCCGGGGAAGACCGGCTACGAACGGGTCGTCGCCTTCGTTCGCGATCAGCTCATCGCTGAGAAGCTGAGGGAAGGCGACCGCCTGCTGTCCGAACGCGATCTCGCCGCCGCCCTCGGCGTCAGCCGGCCGGTGGTGCGCGAGGCGCTGCGCGCGCTTGCCGCGATCGGCGCGGTCGAGGTGCGCCGCGGCCACGGCACCGTCGTGCGGCGTCCCGATTTCACCATGCTCGGCGAGTTCTTCACCCTGGCGCTGGCGCAGGAAACCAATGCCATCGACGACGTCATGCAGGCGCGCATCGCCATCGAGCGTCAGGCCGTGCGGCTCGCCTGCGACACGGCCACGCCATCCGACCTCGACGGGCTTGGCCGCGCCTTCAAGCGGATCGTCGAGACGATCACCGACCCGGTGCGTGGCGGCAAGGCCGACTATGCCTTCCATTCGGCGCTGGTCACCGCCGCCCATTCGCCGACGCTGTCGATCATCTACGCGGCCATATCCGACCTGCTGCGCCGCTCGCACATGGAACGTCGTGAGCAGATCATGAAGGTGGACGGCATCACCGACTTTCTGATCGACCACCACGGCCGCATCCTGGCGGCGGTGGCCGACCGCGATGCGCCGCGCGCCGACCGGCTGCTGCTCGAGCATTTCGACCTTGGCGCCGCGTTCCGCCGCCGCGCCAGCCTGCAGGGCGCGGTGCGCCAGGTGGTCAACGGCACGGACGATCTGGCGGCTGCCCGCGCGGCGAAGCCGGCGCGCGCCAGGGTTCGTCAGGCCGACCGGCCGGTCAGGCGGTCGTAGGTCCTGAACAGCGCCTGGTGACCATCGCTGCCCTCGCCATGGGCCCGGGTTTCGAGGTAGAGCGCCGTTACCAGCGCCAGGCCGGGAAGCGGCACGCCCTTGGCAAAAGCAGCGTCGTTGGCGAGCTTCAGGTCTTTCAGCATCAGGTCGATGCGAAAACCGGGCCTGGCGTCGCCCGCCAGGATTTTCGGCGCCAGATTTTCCAGCATCCATGAGCCGGCCGCGCCGGGCTTGAGCGCCGCCACCAGCCGCTCAAGATCGACGCCGTGAGTGCGGCCGAGCGCCAGGGCCTCGCACATTGCCTGGATATGGCTGGCCACCATCAGCTGGTTGCACGCCTTGAACACCTGGCCGGCACCACTGCTTCCTGCATGCAAGATCGTCTTGCCCATGCAGCCGAGCAGCGGCTCGGCTCGGGCGAACGCCGCCGCATCGCCCCCGACCATGATCGACAGCGTTCCCTTCTCGGCGCCGACGACGCCACCACTCACCGGCGCATCGAGGAGGGCGACGTCGCGCGCGGCGAGCAGCGCAGCGATCTCGATCGAGGCGGCCGGCGCGATGGTGCTCATGTCGATGGCGAGCGACCCCGCCGGCAGGGCCGCCGCCAGGCCGCCGTCGCCGAGATAGACCGACCGCACATCCGGTGTATCGGGCAGCATCGTGATGGTTACGGCCGCTTCCGCCGCCGCTTCGGCGGTGCTCGCGGCAGTGGCGAATCCTTCCGCGGCAAGCGCGGAGCGCGTCTCCTGACGCGCATCGTAGGCGACGACCTCTATGCCGGCGCGCTTGAGGTTGCGCACCATCGGCAGGCCCATTGCCCCGGTGCCTATGAACGCCACCTTGCCGATTGCCTGGACGTCTGCGGTCATGGCTTGCAACTCCTCGATGAATGGTGCGGCTGATGGGTTCTGCCCATTTGACAACAGAAGAAAGTTGCATACAAGATTGCGCTGGACGACCGGCCGGAGGGCGCCTGTCGCACGGTAGCGGGTGTGTCCTGGGGAGGAAATTTGCAATGGCTAAGACCGCTTCGCCGTCCGCATCGGCGGCCACGGCAGATTCGTTTGCGCTGCGCCCGTATTACGAGCCGCTGCGCGTCGTCGACGTGTGCGATGCGCTCGACGGCATCGGCTATTTCAATATCGGCCTGGTGGACCCGGAGATCCGCCCGCTGTGGGCCGGCGTCAAGTTTTGGGGCGTCGCCTTCACCATCCGTTGCGTGCCGGCCAACCGGCCGATGTGGAAGCTGGACACCACCGAAGAGATCGTCCGTGATCACGCCATCTGGTTCGACGAGGTCGGGCGCGGCGCCTTCGACTATGGCGACGATCTCAAGCCCGGCCACGTCATCGTCATGGATGTCGGCAGCACCCCGCAGGTCGGCGTCTGGGGCTCGGAGAACACGCTTGGCGCCATGCACCGTGGCGTGGTCGGCATCATGACCAACGGCGACTGCCGTGACACCGCCGAGGTCGAGATGCAGAAAACGCCGATGGTCTGCCGCAAGCGTGGACGGACGATCATTCCGGGACGCATCCAGGCGGTGGAGAAGCAGGGGATCATCGGTTTCGGCGGCGCCCAGGTGCGCCCCGGCGACATCGTCGGTTGCGATGCCGATGGCGCCGTCGTGGTGCCGATCGAGGTCGCGGCGGAGGTCGCGGTACACGCCCGTGCGGTCATGCTCGCCGACATGCGCGCCCGCCGCCGCCACTACGAACGCCTCGGCCGCACCTATGACGAGACGGTGGACGCCGACGCCATGGAAAAATACTTCAAGGACCTCGACAAGAAGGCCGGCAAAGAGAGCTGAGCGGGGCAACACCCGCACCTTTGCAACGGCGCCGGCCCGTCCGGCGCCGTTGGTTTATTCGGCGTTCCGAAGCCGAGGGAGTTCACGTCCCATGACCGCCCTGCCGATCATCGATGCCCATCAGCACTTCTGGGACATCCAGGCGAACTACCTGCCCTGGCTCTGCGACGAGCCGCCGATCGGCTTCCGCTACGGCGACTATTCGGCCCTGAAGCGCAACTACCTGCCGGCGGACTACCGGCGCGATGCCGCGGGATTTGAACTCGCCGGCTCGGTCTTCGTCGAAACCGAATGGAACCCGAAAGATCCGATCGGGGAGACCCGCTGGGTCCACGCGCTGGCCGAGCGCACGGGGCTTCCCTCGGCCATGGTGTGCCAGGCGTGGCTCGATCGCGGCGACATCGAGGCGGTGGTGGCAACGCAGAGCGCCTTCCCGCTGGTGCGCGGCATCCGCCACAAGCCGCGCGCCGCCGCCTCGCCGTCCACCGTCACCGGTGACCTGCCAGGCTCGATGACCGACCCGCTCTGGCGGCGCGGCTATGCCCTGCTCCAGCGCTACGGCCTCTCCTTCGACCTGCAGACGCCATGGTGGCATTTCGCCGAGGCGCGCGACCTCGCCGGCGCCTATCCGGAGACCCAGATCATCGTGAACCATACCGGGCTTCCCGCCGACCGCAGCGCCGAAGGGCTGGCCGGCTGGAAGGCGGCGCTGACGGTGCTCGCCCAGGCGCCCAACGTCGCCATCAAGATTTCTGGGCTCGGCCAGGCGGGCAAGCCGTGGACGGCGGAGGGCAACCGCCGCATCGTCCTCGACACGATCGACACGTTCGGCATCGACCGCTGCATGTTCGCCAGCAACTTTCCGGTGGACAGTCTGGTCGCCTCGTTCGACACCATCTTCAACGGCTTCCTGACGATCACGGCCGGCCTGGCGGACGACGAGCGGCGGCGGCTGTTCCATGGCAATGCCGTCCGGTTCTATCGTCTGACTGTCTAGAACGGCGGAGAGGGCAATGGCGAGCGAGCGACCGCGCCTCGGTTTCATCGGCATCGGCGTGCTGGGCGCGGCGATGGTCGACCGCCTGCTGGCGCGGGGCTACCGCGTGAGCGTGTGGAACCGAACACCGGCGCGGCTTGCCGGCGTTACGGCACTGGGCGCAGTGGCGGCGGAGACGCCGGCGGCGGTGGCGGCCGAAAGCGACATCGCCATGCTCTGCGTGCTCGACGGCGCCGCCGTGGAAGAGGTCTGTTTCGGGCCCGGCGGCGTCGCCGAGGCAAAGGACCGAGCCCGGACGCTGGTCGATTTCTCCACCATCCCGCCGGAGCTGACCGTCGCACTCGCTGCCCGGCTGAAGGCGGCAACGGGCGCCGACTGGATTGATGCGCCGGTCTCCGGCGGCCCGCCGGTGGCGCGCGAAGGCAAGCTCGCCATCATGGTCGGCGGCGCCGACGACGCCGTCGCGCGGGTGATGCCGGTGCTGGCCGACGTTGCCGGCAACGTTACCCATCTCGGACCGGTCGGCGCCGGGCAGACGACCAAGGTGCTCAACCAGGCGCTGGTCGGCGTCAGCTATCTGATGATGAGCGAGGTGCTGGCGCTGGCCGAGACCACTGACGTTGATCCGGCGCTCTTGCCCAAGGCGCTCTCCGGCGGGCTTGCCGACAGCACCATCCTGCAACGCATCTATCCGCTGATGCAGGCGGAGGACTTCTCGCAGCCGTTCGGTTTCGCCCGCCAGCTCAACAAGGACCTGCAGGCGCTGGGCGCATTTGCGAAATCCCACGGCATCGACCTGCCGGTGATCCGCACCGCGATCGCGCGCTATGCCGAATATACCAAGACCGGCAACGACATGGCCGACAGCGCCTCGGTGTCGCGTCTCTATCCGCGCAAAAGGAAACGGTAGGCTATTTGCCGGTCCATTGCGGCGGCATCTTATCGAGGAAGGCGCGCACGCCGCGGCGGAAATCCTCGCTGCCGTAGACCCGGCCGATGAGATCGTCCATCGCCGGCACGTTGGCGTCGATCAACCGGCGGAGCGCTTCCTTGCTGGCCTCCTGGGTGAGCGGCGCGTTCCTGGCGAGCTTGGCTGAGAGATCGTCGACCGCCTGATCGAGGGCTTCCGGCGCAACCACGTCATAGACAAAGCCAGCGGACTTCGCCTCTTCGGCGCCGATCAGCTCGCCGAGCAGCAGCACCCGCTTTGCCCGTGCAATGCCGAGGACGGCGGCGATCCTGGCAAAGCCCTTGGCCGAAAGGCAGTTGCCCAGGGTGCGCGCGATCGGCGCGCCGAAGCGGGCGTCCGGCGTCGCGATGCGGAAGTCGCAGGCGGCCGCGATGGCGAGCCCCCCGCCGACGGCGAAGCCTTCGACCGCGGCAATGGTCGGCATGGGCAGCGCCTCGACCGCGCCGATATGGCCGTCCATGGCGTTCTCATAGGCGATGCCGTCCGCACCCGAGGTGAAGTCGGCAAAGCCGGCAATGTCGGTGCCGGCGACGAAAGCCTTGCCGCCGGCGCCGCGGAAGACCACGACACGGGCCGAGCGTTCGGCCGCCAGACGGGCGCAGATGTCGCCGAGTTCCGCGTACATCGCCCAGGTCATGGCATTCAGCGCCGCCGGCCGGTCGAAGGTGATGCGGGCGACCGCGCCATCCTGGCGAAACTGGACGGTGCCCTCGCTCACGGCGCGAAGGCTCCGTCGCGTTCCAGTGCGGCCCGCGCCTCGGCAAGGCCGAGTTCGGCGAGAAGCTCCGCCGTGTGTTCGCCGAGCAGCGGCGGGGGGCGACGCAGCCGCTGCGGCGTGCCACTGAGCTTCACCGGAAAGCCGAGGCTCGGATAGCTGCCTTCGACCGGATGGGGAACCTGCATGACCATCTCGCGGGCGGCCGTATGCTCCGCATTGAGTGTCTCGCCATAGTCGTAGATCGGCGCCGCCGGGATGCCGACGCCGAGCAGCTTCTCGACCCATTCATGGACGGTGCCGGCGCCGAAGGTTTGGCCGAGATCGGCGATCAGCGCCGGGCGGTTCTGCATGCGGGCGCCGTTGGTGGCGAAGCGCGGATCGGCGCGCAGATCGTCGCGGCCGAGCAGGTCGCACAGGCGCTGCCACAGCTTGTCGTTCGCCGCCCCGAAGACGAAATAGCCGTCGGACGCCTTCACCGCCTGATAGGGCGCGCTCATGCGGTTGGCGGTGCCGAGCGGCATCGGCGGCCGGCCGGTCGCCCAGTATTCGGTGGTCTCCCAGATCGACAGGCCGAGCGCCGCCTCGAACAGGGAGGCGTCGATATATTGCCCGGCGCCGTTGCGCTCGCGGCCGATGAGCGCGCTCAGGATGCCATAGAGCGCGAACAGGCCGGCACCGAGATCGGCAAAGGGGACGTCGGATTTGACCGGCTCCGCTCCGGGCAGGCCGGTAGCGCTGAGAGCGCCGGACATCGCCTGGGCGATGAGATCGAAGCCCGGACGGCCGGCCCACGGGCCGGTCTGGCCGAAGCCGGAGATGCTGGCATAGATGAGCCGGGGGTTGATGGCGGCAAGCGTCGGGTAGTCGATGCCGAGGCGCGCGGCGACGCCAGGCCGGCCGTTCTCGACCAGCACGTCCGCCGTCTTGACCAGTTGGCGGAGCACGCCCTGCCCGGCCGGCGATTTCAGGTTGAGCGCGATCGACCGCTTGTTGCGGTTGAGGGCGAGGAATCCGGGGCTGTCGTCGCCCTTGAGCCGGTATTCCATCGACTTGCGCGCCTGGTCGCCGGCGCCCGGCGGCTCGACCTTGATGACGTCGGCGCCCATGTCGCCGAGCAGCATGCAGCAATAGGGCCCGGCCATCACCTGGCTGAGATCGAGGACCCTGACCCCTTCGAGCGGCAGCCCGGTCGCCGCCGGATCGAGCCCTTGCGATTGCGTTTCCAAGCCATCTTCCTGTCGTCCCGGCCGGCAGAGCCTCCGGCGCTCGATTGTCTTTGGCCGCGGAATGTCGCAAAACCGATCCGCGCAGGGCCACCATACGGCGTTCTATCTTGTATGCAAGATTAGGCTGTGGTCGCCCGCTGGAGCGGAAGACGAAGGCATGTCGGAGCAGATGGACCGCGCCGCCCCTGTCAGGACCGCCAAACGGCCGAAAGCCGCCAAGCGGGTGCGGGCCGCACCGGCACGCGCGCCGCGCCGCGGCGAGCGCCACGGCAACGCCGTCTCGACGCTGCGCCGTATGATCCTCACCGGCGAGCTGGCACCGGGCGAAAGGCTGCGCGAGGTGGCACTGTGCACCCGGCTCGGCGTCTCACGCACGCCGGTGCGCGAGGCGTTCCGCACGCTCGCCGCCGAGGGGCTGATCAGGCTCCTGCCCAATCGCAGCGTCGTGGTTGCCGATCTCGACGACAGCGAGATCGCCGACATCTACGAGGTCTTCGGTGCGCTCGAGGGGCTGGCCGGCGAGCTTGCCTGCCAGCGCATCAGCGAAGGACAGATCGCCGAGATCGCGGCACTGCACCACGAGATGGTCGACCTGCACCAGCGCGGCGAACGCGCCCGCTACCTGGCGGCCAACCATGCCATCCATAGGTTGATCGTCGAGGCGGCCGGAAACCCGGTACTGACCTCCACCTGGGAGGCGCTGCTGCCGCGGGTCGAGCGGGCCCGGGCGCTCGCCAATCTCAGGCCGGAGCGCTGGATGGAGGCGGTCTACGAGCACGCCCGCATCTTCGCCGCACTGGCCAGGCGGGACGGGCCGCTGCTGTCGAAGCTCATTCGCGAGCACTTCAGCAACGGGCTGGAACCATCGGTGAGCGCCGGCCGCTCGGCCGGGCCCGCCTGAGCGCGGTCTATGTCACCAGTTCGAGCATCAGGCCCCAGTCGCGACCGTCCGGCCGCTCGGGAAGGTGGAGGAGCGCGCTGGTGGCGACCGTGATCGGCTCGCCCGGCGCCTGCCAGACGCCCTCGCGCGGGTCGAACCAGGTCGGCCGGTAGGTCGCCGCCGGCAGGGCGCCGCGCACCAGCGCCTTCCTCTCGCCACCCTCCTCGAAATAGAGCAGGAACCAGTCGCGCTCGGGCGAGCGGGCGCAATAGGACCAGCCCTTGAGAGCGACCGTCTCGCCGGTCTTGTTGGGAACCACCAGCTCCGAGTCGGGCTCGAGCGCGCGGAAGCGCGTGCCGCGTACGAAGGCGAAGGTCTTCAGGTGGCGCACCTGATCGGCCGTCTTCCACTGGAAGGCGTCCCACATCTTGTGGATCGACTCGTCCTCGGTGTCCGACTGCCAGATGCCCTCGCAGCCGTAGATGAAGCCGGCGAATCCACCCGACAGGAAGCTGCCGTAAAGCGCCGAGCGGACATAGGTGCGGTCGTCCTCGCTGTCGGCCGGGACGCGCAGCGGATAGGGCTCGCCGAGCTGATGCAGGCCGGAATAATAGGGCTCGCCGTTGAGCGCCGGCTTCTTAGGCTCGGAGTGGTGGATCTCGGTCAGATACCAGTAGGTGTGGTGCTCGCGCACATTGCCCATCTGGTGCAGGTCGAGCCAGTGGCACTCGTCGGGGCCGCCGAAATTTTCCAGCGTCGACGGGTTGGGATTGGCCGACAGCATGGTGCCGAAGGGCAGCTTGCCCCAGCGGTCGACGACCAGGTTGCAGGCCTCGTTATATTCGCGCGCGGTGATGGTCTGGCCGTAATAGTCGTAATGGATGGGCGACAGGATGGTGATGTTCGCCTGCAGGCGCGTGAACAGGTAGTGGACGTAGCGGGAATAAGAGATCGGCCAGTCGTAGAACTTCTTCCAGGCCTGGCCGCTGTCGCGCCGTGACGCCTCGATGAAGGGGACGAAGCCGAGGCCGTTGAGATAGTCGATCTTGCGGTCGAGGACCTTGAAATAGTCCGGGTTGATGCGGTCGACGTCGGGGAAGACGTCCTCGAAGCCGGGCACCTTGCCGGGGAAAGCGAAGGGGCGGCCGCCCTCATTGTGCATGTCCTTGGCGCTGTTAGTGCCCGGCTGGCCCCAGGCGGCGCGCACCCAGGTGCCGTCTTCCATCTGCAGGGCGCGCGGCTTGCCGTCGTTGGCCCAGGCCGGCTGGATCGCCATGATGGCGACGGAGTTGAACCCTTGAGCCTTGCGGTAGTGGGCGTAGTCGTTGAGCGTCGCGCCCTTGGCCAGCGGCTTCGGATCGTCGGTCTCGGCAAGCGGGAAACGGAAGCTCGGCACCGACCACCAGGTATCGCCGAGAAGGAAGAACGGCGTGCCGTCGGCATATTGCAGACCACGCCCGTCGGGCGTGGCGCCGACCATGCCGTGCCGGTTGGGATTTGCGGCGAGTTCGGCCTCGCTCCACGCCACCGCCTCGAAGCTGCCGCTCTTGCCGGCAAGCCCGGCATCATCCGGCGCGCTGCCCGAGCGCCAGCGCCAGGTCCCCGGCGCGGTCGCCATGACGCGCACGACGAATGCGTCGCCGCCGTCCCAGAAGCCATAGACGCGCCTGGCAAAGCCCGGACCTTCAAGATCGACCCAGACCTCGACCTCGGTATAGGGGTTCGCGTAGGCGCCGCTGGCGCGGAGCGGGATGTCGACTTTCGTCCAGACGTGAGGGCGATCCATGGGGCGTTTCCTGTCGCTTGCCGAATTGTTCTTGTCGGCCGACCTGCACCGTGCGGCAGATCAAAAAGGACGGAGGCGCGCTGCGCACGCGCCTCCATGCCGTGGAGCGGAGGGAGGGACTCGTCGGGCCCTACCAGGGCCGTTCTTCCAACTCCACGGTCTTGTCGTAAGGCATGCCCAGCTTCTCGTAGAAGGCACGGCGCATGCGGCGGTCCTTGTCCTGGACCATCCAGGCGCGCTTGGCGATCTCGTCGGCGTCCTCCATGGGCACGACGACGATGCCGTCATCGTCGGCGATGATGCCGTCGCCGGGGCGCACCAGAACGCCACCGCAGTTGACCGGCTGGTTGACGCTCGCCAGCTCGAGCCGCCCGGCCATGTGGCGCATGGAGCGGACGGCGCAGAAGACCGGCGATTTCTGGTTGATGCATTCGTTCGAATCGCGACAGGCGCCGTCGATGATAAAGCCGACGGTGCCCTTGAGCTTGGCGTCGAGCACGTTGTTGGAGCCAAGCAGGCCGCAGCGCGAAAGCTGGGTGTCGATGACCTGCACCTCGTCCGGGGCGCCCATGGCGTTGCCGCCCGTCCACAGGGCGTCGGGCGCAGCCTTGCCGTCCGGTCCCCTCTTGTACTGGCGCTCGTCGAACGCCTCGTAGCTCAGGCGCGGGATCGGATGGTTGACGACACGGTATTCGGCGGTGGCGGCAATCCCGGCAAAGAAGATCCCCGGAAACAGCGGGCGCAGCCGCGGATCCATCTCGAATGTGTTCATGTAGCCGAGCGAATCGAGCGCATCGGTGACGTCTGACGTGCGTACGCGGCGCAGAATCTCAAGGGTCTGCTTGCTGACGGCCATTTTTGTTGTCCCCTGGCGTTTCCGGAAGGAAAGCGAGGTTCGCACGCGCCGCCGCCGGGGGACACTAGCGTTTGCGGAGCGGCGCTATAACTGAGGTCTATAGCTCGCGCTCTATGAGGCCGTGGGCCGTGCGTGCCACCAGGGTGCAGCGGCTTCCGAGCGCAGCTGGCTCGCCGCCAGACGCGCAATTTCCCGTGCCGCCTTGGTCAGCGGCCGGTCGTCGGCATGGGCGAGCGACACCGAGCGCTCGATGGTCGGCCGGACGATGCGCGCGGTCACCAGAGGCGGCGTCAGCAGACCGTCGCGGAGCGCGGCCAGTGACAGGATGGTCATGCCGTGGCCGCGCTGGACCAGCTTCTGGATCTGCAGAAAGGCGTCGGTCTCGATGGTGACGCGCGAGGTTACGCCATGGCGGCGGAGATGGTGGTCGATGAGCGAGCGCAGGCCGTGGCGCGCGGTCGGCAGGATCAGCGGGATGCCGGCGAGCTTGTCCATGGGGACCTCGCCGCGCGAATTCCTGAGCGGGGCGAGCTCGTCCTCCGCCGCCGCGGCAACATGCAGGTCCTCGCTCAGCAGCTTTTCGGTCTGCACCCCCGAAATCGGGCTCTCGATGAACACCAGACCGAGATCGAGCTGGCCGCTGCGCAGCCACTCGATGATGTAGCCCGTCATGCTCTCGACGATGCGCAGGCGCACATTGGGGAGCTTGTTCAGCGCCTCCTCGACCAGCGGCACCGACAGCAGCGAAGACAGCGAGGTGGGGACGCCGAAGGTCACCGTGCCGACCGGACTGGCGGCATGGCGGCGCAGCGATTCGCGCGCCGTCTCCTCCGAATTGAGGATGAGCCGCGCATGGACGAGAAGCTCCTCGCCCTCCTCGGTCAGCACGACGCCGCGCGGCCGCCGCTCGAACAATGCCACGCCGAGATCGCCTTCGAGCGTGCGGATGCGCACGCTGATCGACGGTTGGGCAACATGCAGCTTTTCCGAGGCGGCCAGGATGGAACCGCTCTCGGCCACGGCGACGAAATAGCGGAGGTCGCGCAGGTTCAACATGATCCCGTCTGTCTACGGCTTTCCCGAGCGCGTCGAAAGGGGCAGATAAGCGGCCAGCGGGGAATCGCGCTGGCCGGGGCTCGGTGGCCGGGCGCCCGCGGCTAGCCGCGGGAGGCGATCGCGGCGTGGCGCGCGATGAGGGCGCGGGCGCGCTCGACGACCGGCCGGTCGATCATGCGGCCCTGGTGGCTGACGGCGCCGCGGCCGGCCTGTTCGGCAGCTTCGTAGGCGGCAACGACGGCGCGGGCGTCCGCGATCTCCTCCGCCGAAGGGCTGAAGGCGGCGTTGAGGATGGGCACCTGTTTCGGATGGATGCAGAAGCCGCCGGCAAAGCCGAGGCGACGCGCACGCTCCGCCGTCTCACGATAACGCGCCTCATCCTGATAGTCGGCGACGCTGCCGATATAGCCGATCGGCAGGATGCCGGCCGCCCGCGCGGCGGCAACCGCCTGGACGTTGGGAACGTAGAGGGCGTCGGCCACCGGCTGCATGCCCATGTCGAGCGCCAGGTCCTCGGCGCCGACGGTGAGCGCCACCACGCGCTCTGACGCCCTGGCGATATCGGCCATGTTGACGAGGCCCTCGGCGGTCTCGACCATGACGACGAGGCGCGTATGACCGACGGCAAGACCGCGTTCGGCTTCGAGCTCGTCGAGGATCTCGCCGACGGCGCGGACATGCGACGCGTCCGGTACCTTGGGCAGGTTCAGCGCCGTGACCGCGGGCCCGACGGCGGCCTCGATGTCGCGCACCGCCATGCGCCACGGCCGGTTGATGCGCACCACGACCTCGACGCCCTCGCCGGCAAGCCGCTCGGCGGCGGCGGCCACGGCTGCGCGCGCCTCGTCCTTGCGGGCAGGCGCAATGGCGTCCTCGAGATCGAGCTGGATGCAGTCGGCACCGCGCGCCGCGGCGCCGGCGATGAACTTCTCGTTCAACACCGGCACGAACAGCATCGACCGCCACAGCGGCAGCAGGCGAGCGCTCACGCCACCGATTCCTTGCGCGCCCGGCCGAGGTCGAGTTCCGCCAGGATTTCCTGGGTGTGCTCGCCGAGCTTGGGCGCCGGCCGACGGAAGGTGCCGGGGGTGCGACTGAGGCGCGGCACGATTTCGTGCATGGGCACCGAGCCGAGATCGGCATCCTCGACCTCGGTGAGAGCGCCGCGGCCGGTCACATAGGGGTGGGTCACCAGATCGGCCATGGAGACCACCGGGGCGACCGGCACCCCGGCGGCGGAGAAGACGGCCAGGTTTTCCGCCAGGCTCTTCTGACCGACATGGGCGTTGATGATGGCGTCGAGCGCGTCGCGATGGGCGACGCGGTCGTCATTGGTGCGGAAGCGGGGATCGGTCTTCAACTCCGGCCGCCCGATGGTGTCCATGATGCGCTCGGCCATCGATTGCATCGAGCCGGACATGGCGAGATAGCCGCCGTCGGCGCAGACATAGACGTTGCGCGGTGCCGTGTGCGGCGCCTGGTTGCCCGAGCGTATGGTGACCTCGCCGGTCGCCCGGTGCTTGATCGCCTCGCTCGCCACCAGCGACAGCATCGGCTCGAACAGCGACAGGTCGATGACCTGACCGGGTCCGCCCTGCTCCACCACGCGCAGCGCCGTCATTGCGGCGAAGCTGCCATAGATGCCGGCGACCATGTCGGCCAGCGCCAAAGGCGGCAGCAGCGGTGGGCGATCGGCGAAGCCGTTGAGATGGGCATAGCCCGACATCGCCTCGACCAGCGTGCCGAAGCCGGGATGGTCGCGCCACGGCCCGTCCTGTCCCCAGCCGGAGATGCGCAGGATAACCAGCTTCGGGTTGATGGCGTGCAGCGCCTCGGGGCCGTAGCCCCACTTTTCCAGCGTGCCCGGAATGAAGTTCTCGACCAGCACCTGCGCGCCGGCAACCAGCGCGCGGAAGACGCCGGCCTCGTCCTTGCGGATGTCGAGCGCCATGGAACGCTTGTTGCGGCCATAGACCTTCCAGAAGGTCTCGATGCCGTCCGCCCGCCATTTGCGCAGATCGTCGCCGTTCTTGGGATGCTCGATCTTGATGACGTCGGCGCCGTAGTCGGCGAGGAGCAGCGTGCTCATGTTGCCGGCGACCAGCCGCGACAGGTCGAGTACGCGCATGCCGTCGAGCGGCCCGCGATGGTCAGGATTGTAGCGTCGTGTCGCCCCCATGATGCCTCACACCAGCTCGATGACCGGCTTGATTTCCTCGAACCGCTGCATCCGGGCGAGCGCCTCGTTGACCTGATCGAGGCGATAGCGGTTGGAGATCATCTCGGCGAAGGGAATGTCGTCGATATGGCGGGAGACAAAGGTGAGGGCCTTCCAGTAGCTGCGCGCGTCGCCGGAGAACGAGCCGATGACGCGGACATTCTTCTTGACGATGGTCGACGGCTTGATCTCGGTGACGCCCTCGCCGAGCTGGCCGACGATGAGGTAGCGGCCACCCTTGCGGACGATCTCGAGGCCCTCGCCGAAGGCCGCCGGATGGCCCGTGAACTCCATGACCACGTCAGCGCCGCGGCCGTCGGTGGCATCGCGTATGGCGGCGAGCCGCGCCGCAGCGTCGTGCTTCTCGATGGAGATGGTCTGGCTGGCGCCGAAGCGGTCGGCGATCGCCAGGCGCTCGTCCGGCGCGCCGACGACGATGACGCGGCGGGCACCGGCGGTCGCGGCCAGTGCCGTGGCAAGCAGCCCGAGCGGCCCGGCGCCCTGGATCGCCACCGTCTCGTCGGGCGTGATGCCGCCGAGATTGTCGAAGGCGTTCATCACCGAACGGAAGGCGCAGCTCGACAGGCTGGCAAGCTCGTTGGGGACGTTGTCGGGAACGCGGATGCGGCCGGACTCGGGCAGCACGTAGCCGTATTCGGAGAACCCTCCGAGCAGATAGGGCGGCTTCTCCATGTTCTCGTACATGTAGGCGCGGCGGTTCTCGCAGAGCGTCGGCTGGCGGGCGACCGTGCAGTAATAACAATGGCCGCAGGCGGTGTGGGTCCACACGATGCGATCGCCTTCACGCAGCTTCTGTCCAACGCTGTCGCGCCCGGTGCCGGCTCCCATGGCGACGATGCGCCCGACCATCTCGTGGCCGAGGATGACCGGAAGGTCGACCTTGAGCGCCAGCGACCCCTGCCACAGATGCACGTCGGTGCCGCAGATCGAGCAGGCCTCGGTGCGCACCAGCAGCGCGCCAGGCTCGATCTCACGCGGGACGGGGACCGCCTCGATCTTCAGCGCCTCGCCGAAATGTCGGAGCACCGCGGCTCGGGAATGGTCTGGCAGGGCGGTCATGGAAAGCCTTCCCCTCAAGCTATTCTTGGTGGATCCGGCGGGCGGGAACGGGGGGGCACCCGCACCGCCGGCTCCGCTCACCCGTGGTTGAAGACCACGGTCTTGGCGACGGTAAACTCGCGCAGCGCCTCCAACCCCTTCTCGCGGCCGTGGCCGGAGCGGCGGAAGCCGCCGAAGGGAAGCTCGATGCCGCCGCCGGCACCGTAGCCGTTGACGAAGACCTGGCCGGTGCGCACGCCCTTGGCCATGCGCATCTGGCGGCCGCCGTTCTCCGTCCAGATGCCGGAAACCAGGCCATAATCGGTGCCGTTGGCGATGCGGATGGCGTCGCTCTCGTCATCGAAGGGAATCGCCGCCAGAACCGGGCCGAACACCTCCTCCTGCGCCAGAGCGTTCGCCTCTGGCACCAGCGTGTAGAGGGTGGGCGGCACGTAATAGCCGTCGCTCGGCGCCCGCGGGTCGATGGTGCCGGTGGCGACCGAGGCGATATGATCGGACCTGGCGGTCTTCAGGAAGCCTTCCACCCGCGCCTTCTGCTTGGCGGTGATCACCGGCCCGCAATCGAGGTCGAGATCGTGCGGACCCACCTTGAGCTTGCTGAAGCGCTCCGCCAGACGCGCCATGAAGGCATCGTAGATCGAGCGCTGGACCAGAACGCGGCTGCCGGCCGAGCACGTCTGGCCGGCGTTCTGCACGATGGCATTGGTGATGACTTCCGCCGCCTTCTCCTGATTGGCGTCGTCGAAGACGATCTGCGGGCTCTTGCCGCCGAGCTCGAGCACACAAGGCACGTGGTGGACGGCGGCGGCCTGCTGCACCAGCGTGCCGACCTCGGGCGAACCGGTGAACGAGATGAGGTCGATGTCGGGATGGGCCGAGAGCGCCGCGCCGGCCTCTTCGCCGAGGCCGGTGACGATGTTGATGGCGCCCGGCGGAAAGCCGACCTCCTGCGCCAGCTCGGCCAGCCGGAGCACCGACAGGCAGGCCTCTTCGGCCGGCTTGAGGATGGCGGCATTGCCGGCGGCGAGCGAGGCGCCGAGCGTGCGCCCGAACATCTGCGCCGGGTAGTTCCACGGGATGATGTGGCCGACGACGCCGCGCGGCTCGCGCAGGATCATCACCTGATAGCCGTTGAGGAAGGGGATGGTGTCGCCGTGGATCTTGTCGGCGGCGCCGCCATAGAACTCGAAATAGCGGGCGCAGGCGGTGATGTCGTTCCTCGCCTGCTTCATCGGCTTGCCGGTGTCCCTGGCCTCGATCTCGGCAAGCTCGTCGAAATGGTCGAGGATCAGGCGTCCGAGCCTGGACAGGAGCCGGCCGCGGTCGACCGCCGCGGTGCCGCCCCAAATGCCTTCGAAGGCGTGGCGCGCGGCCTTGACCGCCCGGTCAATGTCTTCACGGCCGCCGCGCGCGAGCTGCGCGATCTCCTTGCCGTCGGAGGGACCGTAGAGGGAAATCGTGTCGCCGCCTGCCGCCGCAACCCATTCGCCCTCGACCAATATCTGCTGGAAACCCATGGTGTTTCACGCTGTTGCGCGGGGAGCATGATCCCGCAATGACCGATCCACAGATCGCATAACCGCGACGCAGCCAACAACTAGCGTCTGGCGACCTTCTCTATAGCGCCACTCTATAGCTTGATGGCAAATGCGGGATCGGCGCGGCGCGTCCCGTTGGGATGCGGGCGCGGCTAGTCCCAGATCGCCGCGTTGGTGTCGGCGTCGAAGAAGTGCAGCCGCTCGAGATCGACGGCGAGCGTGACAGAATGCCCCACGTCGACGTGACTCTTGGGCGTCAGGCGGGCGATACCGCGGCCGGCATTGGTCTGCTCGCCCTTGAGCTCCTGCAGGGCATCGGACGAGCGGATGGCGACGCCCTCCGCGTCCAGCCCGAAATGCACGATGATGTCCGAGCCGAGCGCCTCGACGAGGTCGACGTCGATGGTGATGGTGCTGTCGGGCGGATTCGGGTGGAGGGTGGCGTCGGAGAGGTCCTCCGGGCGCACGCCGACGATGATGCGTTTTCCGGCGTGCCTGGCGAGCCCCGGCCGGGCTGCCAGCGTCGTCTGCGGGACGGTGAGGTGGTTGGATCCGAACTTGACCAGCAGGCCGTCGGCGCCCACCGCACCGGCCTCGGCGTAATAGAGGTTCATGGTCGGCGAGCCGATGAAGGTGGCCACGAAGGTATTCATCGGCCGGTTGTATATGAGGTCGGGCGTATCGACCTGCTGCAGGATGCCGTCGCGCAGCAGGGCGACGCGGTCGCCCATGGTCATCGCCTCGGTCTGGTCGTGGGTGACATAGACCGTGGTGACGCCGAGCCGGTGCTGGATCTGGGCGATCTCGGCGCGCATCTGCACGCGCAGCTTGGCGTCGAGGTTGGACAGCGGCTCGTCCATCAGGAAGACCGCCGGCTTGCGCACGATGGCGCGGCCCATGGCGACGCGCTGGCGCTGGCCGCCGGAGAGCTGACCCGGGCGGCGCTTGAGCAGTTCCTCCAGTTCGAGGATGCGCGCGGCTTCGCGCACGCGCTCGTCGATCTCGGCCTTCGGCCGCTTCTGGATCTGCAGGGCAAAGGCGATGTTGTCGTAAACCGACATGTGCGGGTAGAGGGCGTAGTTCTGGAAGACCATGGCGATGTCACGGTCCTTGGGATGGATGTCGTTGACGAACTCCTCGCCGATCCACACCGCCCCGTCTGTGATCTCCTCCAGGCCGGCGATCATCCTCAGCGCGGTGGACTTGCCGCAGCCAGACGGCCCGACCAGCACGAGGAACTCGCCGTCCTCGATCTCCAGACTGACGGCCTGCACGGCGTTCAAGGCTCCGCCGCCATAGTTCTTGGTCAGGTTGTCGAGTGTGACGCTGGCCATGGTGCCCCTGTCTCCGCCCGTTATTTGAACCCTTGCGTGGCAATGCCACGCACGAGCAGGCGCTGTGACGCCAGAAAGAAGCCCAGCACCGGACCGATCGACACGAAGACCATGGCGAACAGGCCGCCAAAGGACGACGTGCCGCCGCTCGGATCGAGGAACAGGCGGAGTGCCACCGGCACCGTCATCTGATCGGTATTGGTCAGGTAGATGAGCTGCGAGAAGAAGTCGTTGTAGGTGTTGATGAAGGTGAAGACCGCGGTCGTTACCAGAGCGGGCATCGACAACGGCATGATGATCTTCCAGTAGCGCTGCCAGTAGCTCGCCCCGTCGATCATGGCCGCCTGCTCGAGTTCGGGAGGCAGCGAGCGCATGAACTGGACCATCAGGAAGACGTAGAATGCGTCCGTGGCGAGGAACTTCGGCACCACCAGCGGCAGGATGGTGTTCACCCAGCCGACCTTGAGGAAGAAGATGTATTGCGGGATGAGCTGGGCATGGATCGGCAGCATGATCGAGCCGAGCATCAGCGAGAACCACAGCCATTTTCCCCGGAAATGCAGGCGGGCGAAGGCATAGGCGGCCATCGAGCAGGCGACCAGGTTGCCGACCACGGCCAGGCCGGCGATGATGAACGAGTTGATGAAGAAGTCGCCGAACGTCTTGCCGCCGAACAGGAACCAGCCTGTGAAGTAGTTCTTCAGCGTCCAGGTTTTCGGGATGAGGCCGAGGCCGCCGAATATCTCTTCTTCCGGGCGAAGCGAAGACAGCGCCATCCAGATGACCGGATAGAGCATCACGATCAGCAGGCCGATGAGCAGCAGGTGGAGCGAGAAGTGGCGAAGCGTGCGTTCCCGCGCCCGGCGCCGGCGCGAGCGGCGCACCGCTTCGAGATCGTACTTCCGTATCGCCCCGACGGGGCCGCTGCTGTCCGGGCTAACGATCGCCATAGAACACCCAGAATCGTGTCGTCCAGAAGATGAAGCCGGTCAGAGCGGCAATTGAGATCAGCAGGATCCAGGCCATGGCCGACGCGTATCCCATGCTGAGATTCACGAAGGCGCGCTGATAGAGGTAGAGCGTATAGAGCAGGGTTGAATCGGCCGGCCCGCCTGTGCCACGCGACACGACGAAGGCTTGGGTGAACGACTGGAACGAGCCGATCGTCAGCAACACCATGTTGAAGAAGATGACAGGCGTCAGCAGGGGCAGCGTGATCCGCCGGAACTGCTGCAGCTTGCTGGCGCCGTCGATCGAGGCGGCCTCGTAGTAGGACTGCGGAATCTGGCGAAGCGCCGCCAGGAAGATGACCATCGAGGCGCCGAACGTCCACACGTGCAGCGCGATGACCACGTTCAGCGCCGAATGGGGGTTCGTCATCCAGCCGATGCCCTGGATTCCGAACAGGGCAAGGAAGGCGTTGAATATGCCGCGCTCGCCGAAGACCTCGCGCCACAGGATGCCGATGCCGACGCTCGCGCCGATGAGCGAGGGCACGTAGAAGAGCGAGCGATAGACCGCCAGGCCCTTGAGGCCACGATTGAGCGCGATTGCGATGGTCAGCGAAAAGGCAAGGATCAGCGGTACCGACCAGCCGACATAGGTGATGGTCACGCGGACAGCGCTGTCGAACCGGCGGTCGTGCGTGAAAAGCTTGGCGTAGTTGGCCAGGCCGATCCATTTCGGTGACCTGAGGATGTCGTAATCGGTGAACGACAGGTAGAGCGAGGCGATGATCGGAATGATCGTGATGCCGAACAGGCCGATGAACCACGGTATCAAGAACGCATAGGCGGCCCGGTTCTCGGCCTTGCGGAACGGCGACCCGCCGCGCCCCGGAGGAACCGGCCGGTGCCGGATCGGCGGCACGCCGGGAGCGGGAGCGGTGTCGGCAATCGTGTCGGTCCGGCTGGTCATGTGATCAAGGGCCGTTCGCGCATGCGCTGATCCCGGAGATCAGCAGATCAGTGAAACGACGGCCGCGCAAGAACGGGGAACGCTCTAGCGCGGCCGCTTTACCGCACTAGTTCAGAACGTCCTCGACGTCCGAATGGAACTGGGTCGCCGCGTCATCGGGGCTGAGCTGCCCGAAGGCAACGGCCTCGTAGGCACGCGTCAGGGCGTCCTGCATCGCACCGGTGCCACCAGACGGATAGTTGATCGGTTTGGCCGTATCGGCGATCCGCTGATAGAGCTGGATGAACTCGCGCTGTCCGCGGCTGGTCTTGGGATTGTTGACCTGCTCGTCCTGCAAACTCTTGACCGTAACGGCGCCGTTGTCCGACTCGTAGATGGCAGCGGCCCGCGGATCCTCGGTGAAGAAGTTGATCCACTTCACCGACGCATCGAGCTTGGCCGGATCGGTGCACGGAGCGCCGATGGCGATGCCGTTGGCGCCCAGGTCCATGCCGGTCGTGCCGTCCTCACCGCGCGGATACGGAATGATCGCGAGCTCCTGGCCCTTCACCGCCGTCAGCACCTTCTGGTGCGAATCGAACCGGTTCGGCGGCCGGTTGGTCACGAAGGTGCGGCCGTTGGAGATGTTCGACTCCTCGATCAGGCTGCCGTTGTCGGTGAGCATTTCCTCGGGCGAGTCGGTGAGGCCTTCCTTCCTGAGGGTCTCCCAGTAGCGGAAGTAGTCGGCGGTCACCTTTTCCGGGAACGCCAGGTGCGTCTTGTTGAACACCTTGTAGCCCTGCGACTGCACCCAGGTGACGAACGTGTCGTTTTCCACGCCCATGTTGTGGGCGGCGTTGACGCCCTCGGGCAGCCCCTTCTTGACCGCGCGGAGCCAGTTGGCGAAGTCGGTCCACGTCCAGGTCTCGGGCGGCACCGCAACGCCGGCGGCGTCGAGCAGGGACTTGTTGTACATCAGGGCGAAATAGAACACGCCCGACGGGATCATGTAGAGATTGCCGTCGTCACCGCGGCTGGAATCGATCGTCGCCTTGGAGATGCCGGCGATATTCAGCTTGCCGCTGGCCACCAGGTCGTCGAGAGGCATGAGGATGTGCGGATCGGCATAGGTCGACAGCCAGCGGGTCTGCATCTGGATGGTGCAGGGCTGGTTGCCGGCGGCAGCCTGAATCTTCAACTTGTCCCAGTGCGGCTGCCAGTCCGACTGCTCGCGGATGACATGGACGCCGGGATTTTCCTTCTCGTAGAGCTGCAGGATCTTGTCGGTCTTCTCGTTGCGCGACTGACCACCCCACCAGCTGAAGCGGATGGTCGTGTCGGCGCTGGCCGCGGATGCGGCGAACGAGGCGACCGTCCCGACCATGGCGACAAGTGCGACGGCACTGATCGCCTTCATGAGTTTCGTTTTCTGAAGCATTGAATTCCTCCCCTTCTCTGCCTCGGCACTTGGCCCGAGGCATCAACCGCACCGGCCCATCGCCGGCTTTCCGCCATGAGCGCGCCCATGACCGGGATTCTGCGGAGGGTCGGACCGGACGCGCATGCGCCGCTCCCACCTCTTGTTTTGCTGCATGCTTCGCGGACCTCGCGATCCGCACCTCAAGAAGCGGCGCGCAGCTGACACGCCTCCTCCATATGGACCTGTGACACGCGCGCTTCGCATGGGACAACTAGCGTCTCGCGACGTGCCATATAGGAAGCGGCTATAGCGTTGCCGCTGCCGGCTAACCTCATCGTTTCGGCAATCGTTTGGCCAACGATTCCGCAGTCATGGCATAGGGATGGGGCGGTACATCGAACACCGACTTGACCGAGTCGTCGTGCGCGATCCCCAGATGGTCGAACAGCATCTTGCGGGCGACCTTGTCGTTCTCCGATTCCTGGATGGCATACTTGAGCACGTCGTCGACCACCTCGATCGGAACCACGATCGCCCCGTCGCCATCGGCGACCACCAGATCTCCCGGGCGCACCAGCGCGCCGCCGATCTCAACCGGCATGTCGTGGCCGCCCCATTCGACGCGGCCCTGATACATCGGCTGCACGATCCAGCGGCTCCACACCGGCAGGGCCTTCTGGTAGATCGCCTCGTCGGTGTCGCGCGTGCCGCCATTGGTGAGCGCACCGCGCATGCCGCGCGCCGCCCAGAACATCGAATCGAGCGAGCCGGTTGCCGGCGTCTGCGTGCCGCAGGTGTCGACGACCAGGAAGTCGCCATCCTCGACGCTGTTGGGAAAATCGCCCATGGCGAAGATGCGGCCGTACCAGTACTCGTAGGCCCACTTGGTGTAGTCGTCGGGCGACATCTTGGGCACCGCCTGCTGGGTCGGGATGTGCCGGCAGGTGCGGGCGAAGCCGGCGGCCTTGGTGCGCCACAACGGCCGGATCTCCGGCGACACCGTGCCGCGCGCGTGCAAGCCCACCCAGTCCATGCCGTCGCGGATGTCGGTCACCCTGAGCTTGGCGACCGTATCGAGAATCTCCTTGCGTCGCGTGGCGTCCATGGCGGTCACTTTCCTGCCGTCTGGCCGGCGGCAATCTGGCGGTCCATGTCGTCGAGCTTGGCGACGCGCCGGCGGAAATGCTCGTCGGTGCTGAATTCGGCGGCGAGGAACGCCCGCACCACGTCGGCAGCGACCTGCTGGCCGATGACCCAGGCCCCCATGCACATCACGTTGACGTTGTCATGTTCGACCGCCTGGCGCGCCACATAGGGTTCGGTGGCGACGGCGGCGCGGATGCCCGGCGTCTTGTTGGCGGCGATGCAGGCACCGGCGCCGGTGCCGCAGACAAGCACGGCGCGCTCGGCGGTGCCGTCGCTGATCAGCGCCATCGCCTTGCGCGTCACGTCGGGAAAATCGACGGGCTCCTCGGACTGGGCGCCGACATCGATGACCCGGTCGCAATATTCCTCGAGCAGCGCCTTGACGAAGCCCTTCAGCGGATAGCCGCAATGGTCGTTGGCGAGAACGATCGTGCCGCGTCGCGGGACCGCGATATTCAGCGGTGACCTGGCCTCGTCCATCGTTCGTTTCTCCCTGATCAATTGGTTATTGGTTTAATCGGTGGTATGACCAACGGTAAGTCCGATTGGTTGACTAGTCAAAGGTGAAAGCGTCACAGAGCAGTTCACAATGCGCCAGAGAGCGGGGCGCACGACCTCGCCCCGATATGGACGCGCTCGCTGCCGTGCCGTGCTATCGTTCGGGCCGGAGCGGCCGCCTATCCCCCGAGAAGATTCGCAAGAGGCGCGCGCTCTTCGGGCGCGCCCAAGAGCACGCCGAGACAAAGGACGCGTGGGTTCGAACGCAACGCGCGCATGAGGAGGAACGATGAAGAAAGTCATGAATTCGGCCGACACGTATGTCGACGAGATGCTCGACGGCCTGTGCGCGGCCCATCCGCAATATTTCGCCAAGCCCGAGCGGCGCGTGATCACGCGCGCCGGCGGGGCGGTCGCCGGCAAGGTCGGCATCGTCACCGGCGGCGGCTCCGGCCACCTGCCCATCTTCACCGGCTATATCGGCCCGGGGCTGCTCGACGCCTGCGCCATCGGCAACGTCTTCGCCTCGCCCTCGGCGGAGCAGATGGCCAGCGCCATGCGGCTGGCCAACGGCGGTGCCGGCGTGCTGCGCCTCTACGGCAATTACGGCGGCGACGTCATGAACTTCGACATGGCCGGCGAGATGCTGGAGATGGAGGACATCCGCTCGACCACGGTCCTGCTCGCCGACGATGTCGCCTCGGCGCCGCCGGCAGAGGCGGAAAAACGGCGCGGCGTTGCCGGCATGGTATTCGCCTTCAAGGCTGCCGGCGCCCGCGCCGAGGAAATGGCCGATCTCGATGCGGTCACCGCGGCGGCTCAGAAGACCGCCGATGCCTGCCGCTCGATCGGCTTCGCACTCACCCCTTGCATCGTGCCGCAGGCAGGCAAGCCGACCTTCGAGATCGGCGAGGACGAGATGGAGATGGGCATGGGCATCCACGGCGAGCCCGGCATCTGGCGCGACACGTTGAAACCTGCCGATGCGGTCACCGACGAGATGCTCGACCGCATCCTGGCCGATGTCGATATCGGCCGTGGCGAGCGCATCTCGGTGCTGGTCAATTCGCTGGGGGCAACTCCGCTCGAGGAGCTCTACATCGTCTATCGGCGCCTCAATCAGCGCCTTTCCGATGCCGGTATCGCGATCGTCGACCCGCTGGTCGGGCGCTACGCAACCTCGATGGAGATGGCCGGTGTGACGCTCACCATCTGCCGGCTCGACAGCGAGATCGAACGGCTGCTGGCGGCGCCCTGCGATTGCCCCTATTGGAAGAAGTGACGGGCGGGACCATCAACAGAAGGAAACGGACGGGTCGTGATGATCACGTCGAAAGACCTCCATGCGGCGCTGGCGCGGGTAGCCGACGCCATGAATGCTGCCGCGGCAGAACTCAACGAGGCGGACGCAGCGCTGGGTGACGGCGATATCGGCATCACGGTGTCGCGCGGCCTTGCCGAGGCGGCCGGGGCGACGCTCCCCGACGATCTCGGCCTTGCCTTCATGGAGTGCGCCAAGGCCATGCAGCGCGTCTCCTCTTCGTCCTACGGCACGCTGCTGGCGACTGCCGCCATGTCGGCCGCCAAGGCGCTGAAGGGGCGCACCGAGGCCGACCTCTCCGAGGCCCCTGCGCTGATCGACGGCGCGGTTGCCGCCATGATGGCGCGCGGCAAGGGAGCGCTCGGCGACAAGACCGTGCTCGACGTCCTGCATGCGATCGCCGAGGCGATGCGCGGCGCGCCGGAAGGGACGGCCTATCAGCGGGCTCTCGAAACGGCGCGGGCCACGCTGGAAGACTACAAGGGCAAGCCCAACAAGCTCGGCCGGGCCCGCATGTTCGGCGATGCCAGCATCGGCCGCTACGACCCCGGCCAGCTCGCCATGGTCAGGATGATCGAGGCGCTGGGGAGCTGAGGGTTTCGCGCCTCGCGGGGCGCGCGATCTGCGGGCCGGGCCGGCGGCGCGGCCCGGCCATGTGCATCACGACGGCGGCCCGTCGCTTGAAGCGGCAAGGTTCCTCGGCAAGTCGACAATCGACTTCACGTGCACGTCGCGCTGCGGATAGGGGATCTCGATGGCGTTCGCCTTGAGCGCGTCCCACAGCGCCAGGAGGACGTCGCTCTTGACGTTGACCACGCCGCCGGCCGGGTCGGATATCCAGAACCGCAGGACGAAGTTGATCGACGAATCGCCGAAGGCGGTGAGGTGGCAGAGCGGCGCCGGCACGCTCATCACTCTTGTGGCCCGTTTGGCCGCCTCCATGGCGACCTTGCGCACCACATGCGGGTCGGCGCCGTAGCTGACGCCGAAGGGCACCTCCAGCCGGATGTTCTTGTCCGAATAGGACCAGTTGATCACCTGACCGGTGACGAGATCCTCGTTGGGGATCAGATATTCGCGGCCGTCGCGCGTGATGACGGAGACATAGCGGGCGTTGAGCTGCTTGATCCAGCCGAAGGTCTCGCCGAGCGAGATGACGTCTCCCGGTTTGATCGACCGGTCGATCAGGAGAATGATGCCGGACACCAGGTTGGACACGACCTTCTGAAGGCCGAAGCCGAGACCAAGGCCGACGGCACCGGAGAAAACGGTGAGGCCGGTGAGATCGAGGCCGATCGATTGCAGGCCGACGAAAACGGCGAGCGTGAACAGGCCGATGCGCAGCAGCTTGCCGGTCAGCACGCGCATGGAGGGCGACATGTCCTCCAGCACTTCGAGCCGCCGCTCGCTGGCGGTGCTGATCGCCGATGCCAGCCAGAAGAGGAAGGTGAGGACCAGCGCCGCCTTGAGGATGAGAAGCAGGGAGACGCGGGTGTCGCCGATGTTCAGCGCGGCGGCATCGAGGACCGCTGTCGCCGTCTGTGCCAGGTTGAGGATGTTCAGCGCCGCGATCAGCCAGGCGCCGACCGCCACCACGCGCGCGACGAGGCGATTGCGGATGAAGCGCGAGGTGATCGACACGACGATCCACACCGCGACGAGATTGGCCGCGATCAGGACCAGATGCGACCTGTCCTGCGGCGTCGTCTGGCGCAGGACCGCCACGGCGACGAGCGCCAGCAGGACGAACAGGATGGGGCGGATGCGACGCAGGACGAGGGCGTAGAGACGCATGCGGCGCAGCGTGGTGTCGCGGCCGCGCACCCACTGCTCGATCGGCGGCTCCAGCGCGCGCCCGCCGAACCAGGCGGCAGCCGCCAGGACGGCGACCAGGAGAAGCTGCAGCAGGCCCCAGGGCTCGAGCAGCAATTGCAGCCAGCCGGAGACGTGCGCCAGCAGATTGTCGAACTGCTGAACCAGATCGGCCCAACTGGCCAACGGATCTGCCTTGGTCACCGGCACCTCCCCACACCGCGAAGCGGCCGGCCGCAAAAAACCGATCCGCCGGCCCCGGAGCGTTCCACTATAGCCGGCTCAGGGGCCCTTCGGATCAAGCGGCGGACCTAGAAATGTTCCGCGAGTACAACGTCAGGTCGTGTCCGTTGCAGCCTATCGCAAACGCCGCGTTTAGACGATCGATCAAGCTGTTACCGATTTCTGAACGGGGCAGTAAACCTTGTTCCGCTAGGCTGAGCGGCCCGGTGAATTGTGCCGCAGACGGGCCGTGACAGGTCGCATCAGCCGTGAGAAGCCCACTCCCCCGCCAGCAGCAGCCCGCCAGTCCCGGCGGCGCCCCCGATGCTACGGCCGGCGAGGCGAAAGCCGACGGAATCGAGCGCCGCCGGCATCCGCGCATACGGGTGGACGGGTCGGACGCCGAGACGGCCGCCAGCGCCATCCGCGCCGTCGATCGCCGGCAGAACGGCGACCGCCGGGCGGCAGGCAGCCTGCGCGACAATGTCGGCTGGACCGTTGCCGCCGATCGCGGCAACCGCTCCGGCGGCAGCCCGCGCCTTCGCCTCAAACGGCAGCGCATCGTCGTCCTCGGCATCGCCATGGTTGCCGGCGGATTTGCAGCCTTTCTGGCCAGTCAGGTCGGTCGCCCCCAGGCGCCGGTCGCCGTCGCCGCCGCGCCGGTCGCCACCAGCCGGGTGCTCATTGCCAGCCGCCATATCGCCGCCGGCGAGCGCCTGTCGTCGGCGGCACTGGCCTGGGCCCCGTGGCCCGGACCGGCGTTGCAGCCCGACTACATCACAGCGGCCGCCACCCCTGCCGCCGTGGATGACATGGCCGGTCAGCTGGCCCGCTCGGAATTCCTTCCCGGCGATCCCATCCGCAAGGAGAAGCTGACCGACGCGGCCGGCGGATTCCTCTCCGCCACTCTCGGCCAGGGCATGCGTGGCGTTTCGGTGATGGTTACCGCCGAATCCGCCTCGGGCGGCTTCATCGGCCCGAACGATCGCGTCGACGTCGTGCTGACCCGCACGCCGACGGGCGGACTCGCGGACAGCACCCCACGCACCGAGACCATCCTGCGCAATGTGCGCATGCTGGCGATCAACTCCAACGCCGCCAATCCGGGCAGTGGCGGCCCGGCCCCCGACGAGCAACACGGCCACACCTTCTCCGGCCAGGCGATCGCCACGCTGGCCCTCACCCCGACCGCGGCCGACCTCCTGGTCAGCGCCGCGGCCACGGGCAAGCTTTCGCTGCTGCTGCGTCCGATGGAGGCGTCCGATGCCGCCAGGACGACGGAGGCGGCGGACAGCCTCAACCAGGCGATCCGCTTGTCGAGCCCGTTCTGGCAGAAATGATGCGCGCCGGCGGAGAACCCCTCATGCACCCAGGGAACCCAATGACCGTTCACGCGCCTTCGTCCCGGCTACCGCGATTCCTGCCCCATCGCCTGACGGCGGTCGCCGCGCTGCTGTTCGCGGCCCTGATGACGCTGGCCGGCGGAGCCGCCGCGGCCAACAACGTCACCTATGACTTCACCACCACCTCGGTGCTGCGCGTCAAGCTGCCGGTGTCACAGGCCCTGACGGTTACCGTATCCGCCCCGATCGGCAAGGTGGTGGCCGCCGATCCGGCCATTGCCGAGGCGCAACTCATCACCGATCGCTCGCTCTATCTGGCGGGCAAGGGGCTCGGCCTGACGACCGTCAACCTCTATACCGCCGACGGCCGGCCGGTCGGGCTGCTTGCCGTCGAGGTGGGCGCCGACACCGCCGAGATCGCGCGTTCGCTCAGCGTCGCCGTGCCGCAGTCGCACGTCAGAGTGGGCACGGCCAACGGCCGGGTGCTGCTCTCCGGCACCGTCCCTGACAACAATTCCATGCAGAAGGTGCTCGACATCGTCCGCCAGTACGGCAGCCAGCCGGTGATCAACACCATGACGCTGACCGGCGGCCAGCAGGTCAATCTCGAGGTGCGCATCCTCGAAGCGCAGCGCGACGCCGCCCGCAAGCTCGGCATCGAGTGGAGCGGATCGGCCGGATCGGTCAGCGGCACGATATCCGGCGGGCAGAAGAACCCGGCCGCCGGCGCCGGCTCGTTCGCCTCGTTCGCCGCGCACGTGCTGTCCGGCCTGAGCGGCATCAGCCTCACCGCGACCATCAATGCACTGGAGGAGAAGGGCCTCGTGCGCACGTTGGCCGAGCCCAATCTGACGACGCTCACCGGCGTCAGGGCGAGCTTCCTCGCCGGCGGGCAGATCCCGGTGCGCATCGCCGACAAGAACGGCAACGCCACGGTCAACTACAAGGATTTCGGCGTCCGGCTGATCTTCACCCCGGAGGTGCTCGACGACAGCCGCATCCAGATCCACCTGACGCCCGAGGTCAGCGGCCTCAACGGCTATAGCGACGCTGGCGACCCGATCTTCACGACGCGCAATCTCGACGCGACCGTGGAGCTCAGGGACGGACAGAGCTTCTCGGTCGCCGGTCTCCTGCAGAACGATACCAAGCTCAGCCAGAACCAGATTCCCTGGGCCGGCAACGTGCCGATCCTCGGGGCGCTGTTCAAATCGTCCGGCTACCAGAAGAACGAGACGGAACTGGTGGTCATCGTCACGCCGCGGCTCGTGCGTCCAGATACGCCGGGCCAGGTCGCGGCCTCACCGCTCGACGCCACGTTGCCGGCCAACGACCTCGACTTCTTCGTCCATGGCAAACTGGAGGTCACGCCGAAGATCATCCGGGACTTCCAGTCGGGTTCCGGGGTCAGCGGACCGTTCGGCTACATCATCAATCTCGGATCGGGAGCCGGCGGATGAGATCGCCTCTGATCGCCGCAGCCGCAGTCATCCTGACGGCCTCGTTCACCGCCGGCTGCGCCAGCTATGACTACATGCAGCGCACCGACCGCATCAGCTACCGCGCCGGCGAGGCAGTGAGAGCGAACCTGGAGCGTGAGACGATCACCCCGTGGAGCCACTCGATGTACGACACCAGCGGTCTCGGCAGGAACGGGGCGGTCATCCCGCCGGAGAATAGCCAGGGCTCCACCACCACCACCGCTCCACAGCCACCACCGGCCGAGCCGCCGACGGCTCCCCAGCCGCCGCCGGCCTAGCAATTCGGCGACGCTGGCGCGGCGAAGCCGATTCGTCGCGGCAGCTTCTCCTGGCATCAGACCTGGGAGCGGCGCGCGCCCTTGGCGGAATTAGCGAGCAATCGCAGATTGTTGGCGACGGTCGCATTCTTCGGATCGAGCTTGTAGGCCTTACGCAGATCGCTCAGTGCCGCCGCCGTGTCGCCGCGCAGCATGTGGGAATAGCCGAGGTTGTTGTAGTACTGGACCGTGCCACCGGTGAGCCGGAAGAGGGAGGCGTAGACGCCGTCGGCAAGGTCGAAGCGCCGCAGCCGGTCATAGGATGCGGCAAGGCCGACATAGCCCTCCACATCGTTCGGCACGAGTTCGACATAGCGCTTGTAGAGCGCGGCCGAATAGCCGAAGTCGCTGATCAGGAAATGCGCCCTGGCGTCGGTGAGGGCGTGCGCCGCATCATAGCTTGCGACGTCGGGCTGGTCGGCGGTCTGAAGTACGCCGCCGCCGAAGGCGCCGAAGCTGTCCATGCCGTTGGAACTGCAGCCGACAAGCGGCAGAGCGACGATGGCCATGGCGAGCAGGCGACGGCCGACCGACCTCATTCCATGACGGTGCATACGCGCCCTGCTTCGCTTTTCGCGACGGCATCGACCGGGAATTGGCCGCCGCCTTTGCCGAAGAAGACCTTAGCGGTGCCGCGGTAAATCCCCGTAAACGTGCTGCGGAGCGTTCGATTACAACTCTCGCCAAATTGTGCGGCCGGGCGCAGGCAAATCTTCACCAGCCACCCTGCGGCGGTGGTGGGCGCGCTCAAACGGAATCGTGTAGCATCGCAGGCAGGGCGACGGGTGTGGCGGAGGCTGTCTCGCGTGACACGCCGGTCAAATGGCTGAGCAACTGGCTCTGGTGACCGGAGCCTCGTCCGGCATCGGCGCGGCGCTGGCGCGGCTTCTGGCCGAACGCGGCTACGACGTGGCGCTGGTCGCGCGGCGCGCGGAGCGGTTGACGGCGCTTGCCGGCGAACTCAGCCAGCGCCACGGCTGCACGGCGCTGCCCATCGTCGCCGACCTGTCGCTGCCCGATGCGCATCTGCCCATCATCGCGGCGCTCGCCGGACGGCCGGTCGACCTGCTGGTCAACAATGCCGGCCTGTCGATCCCGGGACCGTTCTGGCAGGCGCCGTGGGAGCGCCAGCGCGACGCCCTGATGACGCTGACGATGGCCGTGGCGGGCATGACGCATGCGGTGCTGCCCGGCATGATCGCCCGGCGTTCCGGGCGCATCATCACCATCTCCTCGATCGTCGCTTTGTCGCAGGGCGGCCCGGGTCACACCGTCTATCCGGCCGCCAAGGCCTTCGTGCACACCTTCATGCTGTCGCTCGACGCCGAGGTGCGCCGGCACGGCATCGTCTGCACCAGCGTGCTGCCCGGCACGACGGCCAGCGAATTCCGCGAAGCCAACGCCATCGCGGCGAAGGCCGGCGGCCTTTCCGACCTGTTCAGCCAATCGTCCGAAGCAGTGGCGCGCGCCGCCATCGAGGGCAATGCACGCGGACGGCTGATCGTCATTCCTGGCTGGCACAACCGGCTGGCGGCGCTGGCGATGAAGATCGCACCGGGCGCGCTGCTGCGCTGGGCCGGCAGGCGCATCGCGTAGGAGACGCAACTTGGCGCGCACATATGACGTGATCATCATCGGCTCCGGCGCGGGCGGCGGCACGCTGGCGCATGCGCTCGCCGACACCGGCAAATCGATCCTGATTATCGAGCGCGGCGACGTGCTGCCGATCGAGGCGGACAACTGGTCGCCCAAGGCGGTCTTCGTCGATTGCAAGTACCAGACCCGCGAGACCTGGCGCGACGGCAACGGCAAGGCCTTCAGCCCGCACACCCATTACTGGGCCGGCGGCAACACCACCTTCTACGGCGCGGCGCTGATGCGCATGAAGAAGGGCGATTTCGATGGGCTGCAGTATTACGGCGGTTTGTCGCCGGCCTGGCCGGTCGACTATGCCGAGATGGCACCCTGGTACCAGCAGGCGGAAGCGCTGTGGGAGGTGCACGGGCAGCGCCACGTCGACCCGCAGGATCAACCGGACGACCCGCCCTTCCCGTTTCCGCCGCTGGTCGATGATCCCGGCGTGGCGGCACTGGCCGAGCATTTCCGGGCCCTCGGCTGGCATCCTTCGCCACTGCCGCTCGGCATCCGCCGCAACGATGCCAATCCCGCCGCCGCGCCCTGCGTCCGCTGCCGGACCTGCGGCGGATTTCCGTGCAAGCTGCTGGCCAAGGTCGATGCGCGCACGGCGGTGCTCGCCAAGGCGCTCACCCACGACAACGTCACGCTATTGACCGGACGGCGCGCCATCCGCATCGAGACCGACGCGGCCGGCCGGCGCGCCACGGCGGTCGTGGTCGATGGCGTCGCCGGCGAAGAACGGATCGAAGGCGACATCATCGTCACCTCCGCCGGCGCCGCCAATTCGGCAGCACTGTGGCTACGCTCGGCGAGCGACGCCCATCCCGATGGCCTCGCCAACGGCTCTGGCATGGTCGGCCGGCACTACATGTTCCACGCCAGCTCGGCGGTGATCGCGCTGTCGCTCGAGCACTTCGGCTGCGACTTCCCCAAGACGCTTTGCGTCAACGACTTCTATTTCGGCGAGGACGGCTTCGGCTTTCCCATGGGCCAGATCCAGATGCTGGAATATATGAGCGGCCAGACCATCGAGGGGCAGGTGGCCGACTGGCTGCCGCCGGCTTTGGTGCCCGACTTTCTCTCCGATGCGGTGGCCCACCGCATGGTCGCCTTCCTGGTCCTGTCGGAAGACCTGCCTAATCCGGACAACCGCATCACGCTCGATGCCGACGGACATATCCGCCTGACCTACCGCTTCGGCGACATGACCGCGCACAACCGTCTGGTCCACAAGCTCACCCGGGGCCTCGACGGCTTCGTCTCGCACCATCACGTGCTTTCCGGCCATCACTTCGCGGTCGACGAGCTCATTCCGATCGTCGGCACGGCGCATCAGTGCGGCACGCTACGCTTCGGCAACGATCCCGGGACCTCGGTGCTCGATCCTTTCTGCAAGGCGCACGAGCTGGACAATCTCTACGCCGTCGATGCGAGCTTCTTCGTCTCTTCCTCGGCAGTGAACCCGACGCTGACTATCGTCGCCAATGCGCTGAGGGTCGGGCAGCACCTACGCGAGCGACTGGGCTAGCTTTCCGGACCGAAGGCGAGGGCCAGCGCATAGGCGTGCACATCCGCTGGCCAGTCCGCGATGCATTCAGCGAAGCGGGCACGGTCGGATGCGAACAAAGCGCGCGTCGCTTCCTCGAAACCCGGCATGTCGCCGGCCAGCGCCGCCATGAAACCGTAGGCCGACTCCCGCCGGGCGCGCGCCTCGGTCTTGCCGGCGTCGGCACGGCGGGCCCCATCCACCAGCCGCCGCAACGCCTGCGAGGCGCCGCCGGGCTGCGCCGCCAGCCACTGCCAATGACGCGGCAGCAGGGTCACTTCGCGCGCGACGACGCCCAGCCGCGGGCGGCCCCTGCCCTGCCGCGGCCGCTCCGCTTTCTCTTGCTCCTCCGCGTCGTTCCTTCTGGCCTGTTCGGCGAGGCGCCGCTTGAATGCAGCCGTGTCGCCGCTGAGGTCGAAATCGATGACCTCGGCGGCCTCTTCGTCGAAGACCAGGATCGGGTCGCTGCCACCGTCGGCGGCGGCCTCTCTCACCGCCATGGCGACATCGGCGAGCGCGCCACGGGCGATCAGGCGCGTGCCGGCGAATGCGGCGCTGGGTCTGGACAGGAAATCGACCATGGGCATTACTCTCGGCGCTTTTTATCCGGATAATATTGCGCGGTCAATAACACCCGGGTATAAAGCGCATATGAGCCCAACCATGAAGCGCGAGGACAGGCGGGCCGCGATCGCGGCCTACAAGGAACGCAAGGCGCCGGCGGGCGTCTATGCCATCCGCTGTGCTGCGACCGGTCAGTGCTGGGTCGGCAGCGCGCGCGATCTCGGCACCATCGAAAACCGCCACTGGTTCGGCCTGCGGCAGGGCGGTCATCCGCATCGCGACCTGCAGGAGGCGTGGCGCACCCACGGCGAAACGAGCTTCAGCTTCGCGCGCGTCGAGGTGCTCAAGGACGATCTCAAGGACTACGAACGCGACAAGGCGCTGAAGGAGCGCCTCGCCTTCTGGAAGGCAGAGCTGAAGGCAGAAGCGATTTAGGCGCGCTTGACCGCCACCAGATCGACCAGCGCCGACATGCCGGAATGGGCCGGCCCTTCATCGACGACCGCATCGTAGGACTTGAGCGACACGATCTCCATGTCGGCAAAGGCGGTGGCGAGCAGCTCCTCCGTATAGAGCTGCGCCTCGTAGCGCGGGCCGCCGGTGCCGTAAGCAAGCTGGCCGGGGCCATAGCCCTCGATGAGCAGCACGCCGCCGGGCTTCAGGGCGCGCGCCATGTTGGCGAAGAAGGCTGGCCGGTCCGCAGGGTCAACGAACTGGACGAAGATCGCCACCACGGCGTCATAAGTCGCCACCGGCCAATCCCAGGTGAGCAGGTCGAGACGCTCATGGTCGAGGGTGACGCCGCGTTCGGCCGCCAGGCGTTTCGCCTTTGCGATGCCGACTGCCGAGGCATCGACCGCATGCACGCGGGCGCCCTGCCCGGCGAGCCAGACGCCGTTGCGGCCTTCGCCGTCGGCAACGGCGAGGACACGGGCGCCGGGGGCGATGCGATGGGCCTCGCGCACCAGAAAGGCGTTCGGTTCGGTGCCGTAATGATACGCCTCCGAGGCGTAACGCTGGTCCCAGTGTCCCTGCGGTGCCATCGGCCGGCTCACCCGATCGCGCCGGTAGCGCCGGCCTGCGGATCGACCAGACCATGCAGCCGGACGGCCGCGGCCTGGGCAAAGCGGACAAGCATGGCCTTGCGGGTGGCACCGGCGAGGCGGTGTTCGGGCGCTTCACGTATCATTTCGGCTCCGAATTGGTCGGCCAGGATCAGACCGGCATCCTCTGGAAACAGGTCGAGCGGCACGCCGGCATGGCTGGCAAAGAACAGCCGGTCGCAGGACAGGCGATAGTCCGGCCATTTATGGTCGGCGCGGAAATCCTCAACCGACGACTTGATCTCGACGATCCACAATTCGCCGTCCGGTCCGAGCGCCACCACATCGGCGCGACGGCCGGTCGCCAACGGCAACTCGGTCACATGGGCGAAACCGCGTTGGCGCAGCAGGCGGCCCACCCCGCGGCAGACGGCCGCGGCATGGGCGGACTGGCGCCCGTCTGCGGGCGGATCGATGGCGGAGAGGTCCATCAGCATGAGAACAAAAGTGGCACGGAAGGCGTCCAAAGGGAAGAGGCGCTACGGCTTGGGGAACATCCAGCGGTCGTGCAGCCACAGCCATTGTTCCGGGTGCTCGCGCACCCAGCCTTCGACGACTGAGGTGATCCTGGCGGTGGCGGCCTCGATATCGATCAGCCCCGCGCCATCGCGCGGCAACTCGACCGGCGGGGTCAGTTCCAGATGTAGCCGGCCGCCGGGGAGCCGGATGGCGCGGGCGCCATGCACCGGGCAGTCGAACTGGCGGGCGAAGCGGGCGGCCAGTGGATTGGTGGGCGCGGCATGACCGAAGAAGGGCACGCGCAACCCGCCAAAGAGCTTCTGGTCGACCAGCATGCCGAGATGGGCACCGGCCTCCATGGCGGTGGCGATCTCGAAGGCGGCGCCGCGGCTGTTGGGCACCAGCGTACCCATCAGTGCTTCGCGCTCGGAGAGCACATCCTCGGCGAAATGGGCATTGGACGGGGCGCGATAGGGCAGCACCGTCTTGAGGCCGAACTTGGTGGCGATGGCGCCGAGCACCTCCCAGTTGGCGAGGTGGGCGGTGAAGATGACGGCGGTCATACCGTCGTCGCGCAGTGCCACGAACTGGTCGATGCCGGTGACCGTGATCGGCCCCTCGTCGGGTCTGGCCGGATCGAAGGGCGCGGTCATCTCCTCCAGGAAGAGGAATTCGACGGCGACCGAGGCGAAATTCTCCCAGCAGCCTTTGAGGATCGCCGCGCGCTCCGCCGCCGACTTCTCCGGGAATGCCTTTGCGAGGTTGTTCGCCGCTGTCTTGTGCTCGGGCAAGAGCGGGCCGGCGACGCGAACAAGGAACGACACGATTTCGGTCGCGCGGCGGCGGCCGATCCAGCGCACGAAGCGAATGAGATGGCGGGCGATGAAGGCCACCAGACGCTCGACGCCATCGGAGCGCACGAAACGGCGAAGCCAGGAACCGCCGCGATAGCGCTTGGCCCGCTTCAGCCGCGGGCTCCTCTTTTGCGGCTCGGTTCCGTTGGTGGTCAAAGCGTTACGATGATCTTGCCGAAGACGTTGCGCGATTCGAGGCGGGCGAGCGCCGCGTCGATATCGTCGAGGCCGATCACCGTGTCGATGACCGGACGGGCGATACCGGCCGCCATCTTGTCGAGCACCGTGGCGAGGTTGCGCAAATTGCAGCCGAAGCTGCCGATCAGGCGCAACTGGCGCTGATAGAGCTGGAAGAGGTTGATCTCGGCGGAGACGCCCGTGGTCGAGCCGCAGGTGACCAGCACACCGCCGCGCTTCATGGAGAACATGGAGCGGGCGAAGGTGTCCGGCCCGACATGCTCGAAGACGACGTCGACGCCCTCCTTGTTGGTGAGCTTGCGCACGACGCTCTCGAAGCGGTCTTCGCGGTAGTTGATGACGTGGTCGGCGCCGAGCGCCTTGGCCTTCTCCGCCTTCTCGTCGCTGCCGACGGTGGTGATGACGATGGCGCCGACGGCCTTGGCAAGCTGGATGGCGGCGGTGCCGATGCCGCTGCCGCCGGCCTGGATGAGGATCGTCTGGCCGGCTTCGAGATGGGCGTTGTCGAACAGCATGTGCTCGACGGTGCCGTAGGTGATCGGCGCGCAGGCGGCCTTGACGACGTCGACACCGGACGGCGCCGGCACGACCAGGCGGGCGGCGACGTTCAGTCTCTCGCGGGCGAGGCCATCGACGTGGAAACCGCGGATGCCGGCGACATTGACGCAGAAATTGTCGCGCCCCGCGCGGCAGGCCGGACAGGTGCCGCAGGTCTGGGCGCCGAACAGCGCCACGATCTGGCCCGGCTTCAGGTGATCGACGCCTGCGCCGACGGCCGCCACCTCGCCGGCGGCCTCGGCACCGATGACGATCGGCAGCTTGCGCTTGGCAAAGGCCATGCCGCGCCAGCCCCAGACGTCGATGTGATTGAGCGCCACGGCGCCGATCTTCACCTGCACCTCGCCGGCAGCCGGCGGTGGCGGCGGTGCCATGTCGACGATGGCAAGCTGACGGCTGTCGAGAACCTGGAGCGAACGCATCAGGCGGCTCCGATTTCGCCGGACGTTGCCCGCCATCTCCCCCCTTGCGGGGGAGAATAGCGGAGCTTTCGGCTCGCGAAGCGATACGTTAGCGGAGCTAAGAGGGGGGTATCTCCACGGCCTTGCCACAACCACCCTCTTCGCTGCGCCAGCGATTTCCGCCTACGGCGAAAATCGGGCTTCGCCGTTCTCCCCCTCAAGGGGGGAGATGAAGAGCGGGCGGCATCGCCGTGCCAAAAACCGTCTCCCACCTGTCCATACGCGATGACCCTCCCCGTTCCGGGGAGGGCGGACCATGCGAAGCATGGTGGGTGGAGCGTCATGCAGGCCGTCATACTGCGGTAACTAGCCCGGCTCGGCGCCGATCAGCAGGCAGGCGTTCTGGCCGCCGAAGCCGAAGGAGTTCGACAGGACCATGCCGACCTCAGCGTTGCGCGCAACATTGGGCACCACGTCGAAATCGATGTCCGGGTCGGGATCGTTGTAGTTGATGGTCGGCGGCAGGATGCCCTCCTCGATGGTCTTGATCGAGAAGGTCGCCTCGATGGCGCCGGCAGCGGTCAGCGTGTGGCCGATCATCGACTTGTTGGAGCTGATCGGCACCTTCTTCATACGCTCGCCGATGACGGCCTCCAGCGACATCGCCTCCATCTTGTCGTTCTCGGGCGTCGAGGTGCCGTGGGCGTTGACGTAGCCGATTGCCTCGGGCGTAACGCCGGCGTCGTCGATGGTGGTGCGGATGGCGCCGATGATGGCCGAGCCGTCGGGGCGCGAACGGGTGCGGTGGAAATCGTCGGCCTTCTCGCCGATGCCGCGGATGATGGCGTGGATCCTGGCGCCGCGAGCTTTTGCCACGTCGTAGTTCTCCAGCACCAAGGCGGCGGCACCTTCGGCGATGACGAAGCCGTCGCGATCCTTGGAGAAGGGCCGCGACACGCCCTCGGGCGGCTCGTTGGTGCCCGACAGCGCGGAAAGCAGACCGAAGCGGATCATCATCTCCGGGTTCACCGAGCAGTCGGCGCCAAGCGAGATGGCGGCGTCCGTATCGCCGCGGCGGATCGCCTCGACGCCGAGCTGGATGGCGGTGGCGCCGGAGGCGCAGGCGGTGGTGAGCGAGATCGGCGCGCCCTTGGTGCCGATCCGGTCGGCAATGCCCTCGGCGATGAAGCCGAGCAGAGTGTGGTGATAGCCGTCGTCGTCATTGTGCCCGCGGGCAGCGCCGATCATGCGGTCATAGGCATTGCCTTCGGCGGGCGGCGCCTGACGAAAGACGCGGCGGCGATAGGGCCATTCCATCTCGGCCGGCGGCAGCGCGGCATAGAGCGGGCCGGGAAAATCCCCCCGGCTGCCGATGGCGGCATCGGCGATGGCTTCCTCGGCCGCGAGGATGCCCGCGCGCATGGTGATGTCCATGGCGGTGTCGCCGTCCTGCCAGAGATAGTCGATGGCGCCGGCAATGCGGGTGCGCATGTTGTCGGTGGGAAAGCGCGAGATCGTCTTGATGCCGGAGCGGCCGGCGACAAGCCCCGCCCAGGAATCGGCGACGCCCTGGCCGAGCGAGGAAATCATGCCGTAGCCGGTCACGGCGACGACGGGGCGTCCACGATGATCGCGCGTTTCAGTCATCTCTTGCCTCCGTCAATCGACCGCCTCGATGAGGCCCATGCCTTCGCCGCGCCAGATGCCCATGGTGGTGACGGCGATGCGCTGCGGCTGGCGCGCCGCCGGCTTTTCGAAGCCGCTCTCGTCGGCCGGCGCGAAGAAGCCGCCGCGCCTGAGCGCCAGGGCGGCGAGCCCGGCCATGGCCGGGAAGGTCGCACCGGCAAGCGTGCCGAGGAGCGTGCTCGTCGCCCGCACGGTATCGACCCGGCCGGCGGCGATCAATTGCTCGAGGACCGCCCGCTCCTCCTGCGTCTGCATGGCAACGCCGGTGGCGCCGGAAAGCACGGCAACCGGCGGGCTGTCGGCGGGCAGCATGGCGTCGAACTGGCGGGCGGCGGCGGCGGCAACGTCGCCGGGGCGGCGGCGGGTCTGGTCGGTGCGGATGTCGGCGAGCCGGGCATAAGGCTGGCGCCCGCGCGCCTCGGCGTGCTCGCGCGCCTCCAGAACGATGAAGCCGCCAGCCGAGCCGAAGATCGAACCGCCGCCTTCGGCCTGGCGCGCCCACACGGAGACCGGGTCGCCGGACCACAATATGCCGCCGAGCGCGCAGTTGAGCACGGTGTCCTTGCGGTCGGCCTGGCTGGCGCCGCCGACCAGGAAGATATCGCCCTGTCCGGCGCGGATGCGCCGCCATGCGATCTCCGCCGCCGAAACGCCGGCGATCTCCTCGCCCATGAACGTGCGCGAGGAACCGGTGAGCTTGTGGACGATGGAGATGTTGCCGGCGAGAAGATTGGGAAGCTGCGCCAGGAAGAGCGTGGGCCGGAGATCGTTGGTCAGGCGCTGGTTGAGATAGGTGGCGGCATCGGGCGCCTGTTCGAGGCCGGCGAGGATGCTGTCGTCGACCTCCTCGTCACGGGCGCCGCCATCGGCGGCGACCACCGCATGGGTGTGGCTGAGGATGTCGGGATTGCCGGCGATGCCGGCGTCTTCCAGCGCCAGGCCGGCGGTATAGACGCCGAGCCGCTGCCAGGTTTCCATCTGGCGCTGGTCGGCGCGCCTGGGGATCTGCTTGTCGAGGTCGAGCGGCACCATCGGGTGAATCGAATAGGGCGGCGCAAAGTTGCGATCGACGACCGGCTGCGGGCGCTCGGCATCGACCATCGCCTGCCAATGGGCGTCGAGACCCTCGCCGAGGCTCGAGGACAGGCCAATTCCCGTGATCCACACCTCGCGCGCCATGTGCTTCACCTATGACGCGCCGAGCGCGTCGTTGACCGGGATGAGCGGGATGCGCCGATGGAATTCCTCACGCAGGATGTCGTTCGGCCAATCGGTCGAGATCATCACGACCTCGGCATCGGCGGCGACCTCGTCCCTGACCCGGACGGCGGTCTCGGCGATCGAATAGCCGGAGCCCTCATGGGTGATCTTGGCATCGACGACCATCCTGTCGCCGGGCACGACGAAGCGGCGGAACTTGGCGCGCTTGACGCCGCCCAGGAAGACGAACTTCTCGATGTTCTGCCGGCGCAGCAGCAGGTAGCCGGCGGCATGGTTCATGAATTCCAGCATCATGACGCCGGGCAGGATGGGGAAGCGCGGGAAATGCCCCTCGAAGACCGGGCTCGTCTCGGGCAACGTGCCGACCACGCGAATGGTCAGCGCCGCAATGTCCATTTGCTCGACGCGGTCGATCAGATCGAAATACTCGAGACGCATCGCCCGCCGGGGCCGCCTAGGCCGATTTCTGGGCGACGAGTTCGTCGATCCGCGCCGCCAGGTTCTTGAGGATGAAATAATCCTCGACAGATGCGTTGCCGGCGTTGACCTCCTTGGTCCACGCCTCCAGCGGGATCTTGATGCCGAACTTCTTGTCGAGGGCGAAGACGATATCGAGAAAATCGAGGCTGTCGATGCCCAGATCGTCGATGGCGTGCGAATCCGGCGTGATCTCCGACAGCGGAATTTCGCTGGTCTCGTGGATGACCTGGGCGACAGTGTCGAAGGTCGCAGACATGGTTGTGGTATTCCCCTCAGTGGACCGCGCGTCGCCACCTCCCGGATCGGTGCGGCAACCGGAACCGGAGCATGTGCTCATTATCTGGAGGCAGCGCGCCCCGGATATTGCCGCCGCGCCGGCACATTTGCAACGCGACGGTAGCGCCCCGGCGGGCACACGGGAAGGCCCCCGCGAGGCGCCACGCGGCGTCAATACAGGCCTTGCCGCACCCTGTCCACCGTCCTGAAACGGCGCGCCATTGCCTGCCCGGGCGGCAGGCGGCAGGATGGCGCCGCCATCCCGCTCGACAGAGGACGCCGTCAACCGTGGTCATTGCGCCTTCCGCAGAGGACCGCGGCCGCCGCTTCGCGGCGATCGACGCCATCCGCGGCGTGGCGATCGCGGCGATGGTCGTGTACCACGCTTCCTTCGACCTCTCCGCCCGCAGCCTGATCGCGGTCGATGTCACCCGTGACTTCGCCTGGGTCTTCTTCGCCCGCTCGATCGCCAGCACCTTTCTGCTGCTGGTCGGCGTCGGCCTGGTGCTGGCCACCCGCAACGGCCTCAAAGTCCGGCCGTATCTCCGCCGTCTCGGGCTGATCGCCGCCGGCGCCGCTCTGGTCAGCCTGGTGACCTGGTGGGTCGAGCCGGGGGAATACGTCTTCTTCGGCATCCTGCACCAGATCGCGCTGGCAAGCGTGCTCGCCCTGCCCTTCCTGAGCATGCCGAGCGCCGTGGTGGCGGCGGTCGCGGTCGCGGTGATCGCACTGCCCTATTTCTATGCCAGCCCGATCTTCGACTGGCCGCCGCTGCTGTGGGTCGGCCTACCGGCCAATGTGCCCTCAACGGTCGATTACGTGCCGCTCTTCCCGTGGTTCGGCGTGGTGCTCGCCGGCATCATCATCGGCCGGATGTTCCTCACCGATTTCGCCGATTCGGCCTTTGCGCGCTGGCGCCCGGCAACCCGCTTGAGCAAGGCCGCGATATGGGCGGGCCGCTGGAGCCTGGCGATCTATCTGATCCACCAGCCGGTCCTCTACGGGCTCCTGTGGGCGGCAAGCCCGTTCGTCAAGCCGAGCGACACGGTGCTGCAACGCCATTTCATGGATCAATGCAGCCAGGCCTGCCACCTGCAGGGAAACGACGAGGCCACCTGCAACACCTTCTGCGGCTGCATGTACACCAATCTCGCCGGCACCGACCTGATGGCCGCCGCCTCGCTCAGCGCGCTGACCGAAGCGCAGCGCACCCGCTGGAACGGCATTCTGGAGGCCTGCCGGCCAGGCGGTGGCGGCGGCTGAAGCGCCCGTGGCTTTTCACCGGATGCGAATCCGGCCGGGATCGATTTCGTCCCAGGTGCCCGCCACCGCGTCGCGGACATCCTCCGGGTCGAAGCCCATATCGCGGATGAGATGTGGCGACAGCCGGGAAAGCTGCGCATGAAGCCGCCGTTCCCGCCGCCGCTCGAGCCAAACCCAGAAGACCACCGGGATGGCGATCGTCAGCTTCAAGGCCGGCCGTTCGCAATAGACCGCGTTGATTGCCATTGTCGTCATTGGTCTCGCTCCTCAAACGCGCCATTGGTGATTGAATCGATTTATTAAATCGATTCATTATCGATGGCAAGTCCGGAGTCAAGCAGAATTTGAATCGGTTCAACCGGCTTGCTATATAGCCTTGAGGTGGCAAGGGATTTTCGGTGAATGGTCTCGGTCAGACTTGGAAAGACGGCAAAGCTCGCCGACGTGGCGAAAGCAGCGGGGGTCTCGGCCGGCACGGTCTCCAACGTCTATAACCGGCCGCAGGTGGTGAGCGCCGAGGTTCAGGCGCGCGTGCGCAAGGTCGCCGGGGAGCTCGGCTATCACGCCGATCCGGCGGGGCGGCTCTTGCGCGCCGGCAAGGTCAACGCCATCGGCGTCGCCACGGTCGAGCCGCTCTCCAACTTCTTCACCGAACCCTATTCGCGCACAGTGATGACCGGCATCACGGAAGCCGCCCAGGCGAGCGGCGCCGGCGTTTCACTGGTCTCGGCGGCGAATCCCGAGGAGTTCGTCTGGAACGTCGGCAATGCGCTGGTCGACGGCTTCATCCTGTTCTGCCTGGAAGGGAAGGACGAACTGATCCGTTCCGCCCTCGAGCGCAGCCTGCCCTTCGTGGCGCTGTCGCTGGCGGAGGGCGACGACGTTTCGGTGATCGCCATCGACAATGTCGCCGGCGCGCGGGCCGCAGCAGAGCACCTGGCGTGGCTTGGCCATCGCCGATTCGCGGTCCTGACACTGAAGCTCGCCGAAGACAGTCTGGGCCGGGCATCCCTCGACCAGGTGGAGCGGTCGGTCTATTCGGCCGCCCGCGAACGCGTGCGCGGCTATTTCGACGGGCTCACCGCTTACGGGATCGACACCGCCGCCGTACCGATCTTCGAGACCCGTGAAGACGAGCCGACGGTCCATGCCGCGCTGGAGGCGATCTTCGCCGATCCGGAGCCGCCGACGGCGCTTCTGGCGCAGTCGGACGGGATCGCGCTCATCGCGCTTCGCTGGCTCAAGGCCCACGACATCGCCGTGCCCGACAAGGTGTCGATCGTCGGCTTCGACGGCGTGCCGGAAGGCGAGACGTCGATCCCGCCTTTGACCACCATCGTCCAGCCGATCGCCGAGATCGGCCGTCTGGCAGTTAAGGCGATCCTCGACTACGACGGCACGATCACCCGCCAGATGGTCGACGTCTCGCTGGTCGTGCGCGGCTCGACGGCGCCGCCGTGCGATGGCTGACCGTCAGGGCCGCGCTATGCCGGTGGCCGCGACGTAGACCGCATAGAGCGCAAAGGTGCTGCAGACGAAGAGCCGGTTCCGCTTCGGCCCGCCGAAGACGAGATTGGCGACGCTTTGCGGAAAATTGAGCCGGCCGAGCAGGTCGCCGGTGGGCGTATAGACTTCGACCGAAGGGCCGGCGCTGGTCCACACATTGCCCTCGGTATCGAGACGGAAGCCGTCGGGAAAGCCGTTGCCGGTCTCGCAGAAGACCTCGCCGCCCGACAGAGTGCCGTCCTCGCCGACCTTGAAGGCGCGGATGTGCATGGGGAAATCCGGGTCGTGGGTGCGGCCCGAATCGGCGACGTAGAGGATCCCCTCATCGGGCGAGAAGGCCAGCCCATTGGGCTTGGCGAAGTCGTCGGCGACCACACTCACCTCGCCGGTCTTCGGATCGACGCGATAGACGTGGCAGCCATCCTGCTCGCGCTCGGCCTTGTGGCCCTCGTAGTCGCTCATGATCCCGTAGTCGGGATCGGTGAACCAGATGGTGCCGTCCGACTTGACCACCACGTCGTTGGGCGAGTTGAGGCGCTTGCCGCGGTAAGCATCGGCAATCACGGTGACGGTGCCGTCGGTCTCGGTGCGGGTGACGCGCCGGCCGCCATGCTCGCAGGTCACCAGCCGGCCCTCGCGGTCGCGGGTATTGCCGTTGGAATAGTTGGAATCGCGGCGGAAGACGTCGACCGTGCCGTCCCAGGTCCAGCGCAGCATGCGGCTGTTGGGGATGTCGCTCCACAGAAGCATGTTGGCGTCGGCGAACCAGACCGGCCCCTCCGCCCAGCGGCACTGGTCGAACAGCACCTCCTTCCTGGCCGAGCCCTGGGTCATGGCGCGGAAGCGGCGATCGAAATATTCGGTGTCCTCGGAGACCAGCGTCACCGGCGTCCTCCTCTCTTTGTCGTGCGAATCGGCGGCACTAGCCGGCGTCCGGCCGGATGATGCCCTTCTTCAGGATGATGTTGCCGTAGAGCCGCCGCTCGCCGGTGGCGATGGTGACGAAGGTCTTTTCGGCCCGCTCGTAGAAGGCGAAGCGCTCGATCGAGCCGAGGTCGAAGCCGGGCGAGCGCTTCTCCACGATCTCGCCGAACAGCCGGCAGACCTCCGGCACCAGCTTGGCGTCCTCGACCGGCTGCATGGTGAAGGCGGCGCATTCGACGAAGTCGTCAAGCGGCATCAGCGACAGAACGGCATCGAGCACGCGCACGGCGTCGAGGCCGTCGAGGCGCACGAGCCGCCTGGCCTTGCTGACCGCCGGGTAATTGGCATCGACGATGACCAGTTCGTCGCCGTGACCCATGGCGCGGAGCGCGTGCAACAGCTCCGGTCCAAGGATCGGGTCAATCCCATAGAGCATGGATGTCCTCCCTGTTCGACCGATGATCCCGCGTTGCGGCCACCGCCGTCAATTGCGCCGTTGCCACGCTTGCGGCCGGCCGCCGCAGAAGGCATTGTCTGTCGGCCGGGTCACGGCCTTGCCCTGTGCCCCGTCCCGTCGCTCGCACACGCATCACAAGGAAACTGCCCCATGGAAACCCGCAAGCTCGGGCCGTCCGGCCTTGAGGTATCGCTGGTCGGCCTCGGCACCAATCAGTTCGGTGGACGCCTGGACCTGGAGGCGTCGCGCAAGGTCATCCACAAGGCATTGGACCTCGGCGTCACCCATTTCGACACCGCCGACATCTACGGCAACAGCGGCGGTTCGGAGACGATCATCGGCCAGGTGCTCGGCGATCGCCGCAAAGACGTGACGCTTGCTACCAAGTTCGGCAAGCTGATGGCCGGCTCGCACGAGGAGCACCGCGGCAGCCGCGCCTATGTGCACTCGGCGGTCGAGGCGAGCCTGTCGCGGCTGAAGACCGACGTGATCGATATCCTGTGGATGCACGAACCCGACCCGTCAACGCCGCTGGAAGAGACGTTCCGCGCCCTGGAAGAGCTCGTCAAGGCCGGCAAGGTGCGCGCCGTCGGTGCCTCCAATTTCGCGGCTGACCAGCTTTTCGGGGCAGCGGCTTCGGCCACGGCGACCGGCAGCGCGGGCTTCGTCGCCGCGCAGGACGAATACAGCCTGCTCCATCGCGATCACGAAATGGCGCTCTTTCCGGCTCTGGAGACGCTCGGCATGAGCCTGGTGCCCTATTTCCCGCTTTCGGGCGGGGCGCTGTCGGGGAAGTACCGCAAGGACAAGACATTTCCCGCCGGCACCCGGCTCACCGAGGAGAGCCGCTTCGTCAAGCCGCACTGGGACATGATCGAGGCGCTGGCCGGCTTCGCCGAGGCGCGCGGCCACACGCTGCTCGAACTCGCCATGAGCTGGCTGGCCGGCAAGAAGCTGGTGGCCTCGATCATCACAGGCGCCACCAGGCCGGAGCAGGTGGAGGCCAATGCCGCTGCCGTCGCCTGGACACTGAGCGCGGACGAAATGGCGGAGGTGGACAAGCTGGCGGCGGTTTGACGCCGGTCAAGGTCAGGCATGGGCGCCTCTGGCAACAGCGGCGGGCGTACCCCACATATCGCAAAATTACGATATGTGCCGGGAGAACCCGGCGCGCCTTGAGGAGCCCGAACGACCATGCCCGCAGAGACCCGCCACATCGTCTGTCCCCATTGCGCCGCAGTGAACCGGCTGCCCGCCAGCAAGCCGGCGGCAGAGACGAAGGAGGCCAAATGCGGGGTGTGCCACGAGCCGCTGTTTTCCGGTCACCCCGCGCCGGCGACTACGGCCAACTTCGCCAAGCACATCGCCCGCAACGACGTGCCGGTGGTGGTCGATTTCTGGGCCGAGTGGTGCGCACCCTGCCGCATGATGGCGCCGGTCTTCGAGCGCGTGGCGGCCGAGATGGAGCCGAACATCCGCTTCCTCAAGCTCGACACCGAGAGCGAGCCGGACATCGCCAACCGCTATCGCATCCAGGGCATTCCGACCATGATGGTCTTCCGCAAGGGCCGGCCGATCGCCCACCGCGCCGGCGCCATGGACGCCGGCAGCCTCAAGGCGTGGCTCGCCCAGGTGACGGCGGCCTAGCCGAGCGCGGCGAGCGCCTCGGCGCGGGCGATGTCCTTCGGCCGGCCGAAGAGACGGAAGATGCGGATGAGCTCTTCGCGCGAAGGGACGTAGACAGTATTCCCGGTCACCGGCAGGGCGATGCGCGTCGCGATCACGAGCGGCGCCCCGCGCACGCGGAAGCCGCCGAGAATATCCACCTTCAGCGGCAGGCCGGTCAGGCGGGCGAAAACCTCCGAGCGGAAGACGCCGTCGCCGCCGTCATCGATGGCGACGACATCCGACGCGCGCAGGAGCCAGCGGGCGTCGGCAACGCTGGTGACCACGTCGACGTCGCCGATCTTCGGGGTATCGAGCCCGTGCAAGGCGGCGGCCGTGCTGCCGATGACCCACCACGGTTCGGCGGCGCCGACCAAACAGTCCGCGACAGCAATGAGCGTTTCGAGAGCCGGTGCCGGGAGGCGGTGCTTCGGCTTCACGCGCCGGCGCCTCCCGTCGCCGATCAGTCCTTGGCGCGCTCGACGTAGGCGCCGTCGGCGGTCATCACGACGATGCGTGTGCCGACCGCGATGTGCGGCGGCACGTTGGTCTTGACGCCGTTGGAGAGCAGCGCCGGCTTGTAGGACGAGGCGGCGGTCTGGCCCTTCATCGCCGGGTCGGTCTCGACCACCTCCAGCGTCACCCGCTGGGGCAGCTCGATGGCGATCGGCAGGCCGTTGTAAAGGCTCAGGCGAACGGTCATGTTCTCCTGCAGGTAGGGTGCCTGGTCTCCGACGATGTCCTTCGACACATGGACCTGCTCGTAATTCTCGCCGTTCATGAAGGTGAAGCCGTCGCCGTCCTCGAACAGGTACTGGTAGTCGTGGTCCTCGACGAAGGCACGCTCGACCTGCTCGGTGGTCTTGTAGCGCTGCGACACCTTCACGCCGTCGGAAATGCGGCGCATGTCGATCTGCGTGGTGGGCGTACCCTTGCCGGGATGGAAGTTCTCGGCGGTGAGCACGACATAGAGCTGGCCGTCGACCTCGACGACATTGCCCTTGCGGACCTGGCTGGCGATGACTTTCAAGGTTTCCTCGATTATGGCTCGGACGGCGCCCGGGGCCGCCAATTCGGCGCGCACCTTAGCGATTTTGCCGGGGACTGCCAGAGGATTATGCACCTAGATGACCGCGAACGCCCGCCCGAAATGACCGGATTGCCGCCCTTCTGGGACCATGGACGCCACCACGACCGGCGGCCCTTCCTGCTTGCCCGCAACCGCATCGTGGCGGCGCTGAAGGCCTGGTTCGCCGGTGAAGGCTTCGTCGAGACGGAAGCGGCGATCCTGCAGGTGTCGCCCGGGAACGAGACTCATCTGCATGGTTTCGCTACCGAAATGATCGGCCCGGACGGCGCCCGCGCGACCCGCTTTCTGCACACCTCGCCCGAATTCGCCCTAAAGAAGCTGCTGGCGGCGGGCGAGGAGCGCATCGTCGATTTCGCCCGTGTCTTCCGCAACCGCGAGCGCGGCGCCCTGCATGCGCCCGAGTTCACCATGGTCGAGTGGTATCGCGCCGGCGCGCCCTATGACGCGGTGATGGCCGATTGCGCCACCATCCTGACGCAGGCGGCCGAGGCCGCCGGCACGGGCACGCTCGTCTGGCGCGGGCAGACGGCCGATCCCTTCGCCGAGCCGGAGCGGCTCACCGTCGCCGACGCCTTCGCCCGCCATGCCGGCATCGAGCTGGTTGGTGTCCTCGGCGACCGCGCCGCCTTCGCCGCCGCCGCGGCAAGCCGCGGCATCCGCATTGCCGTCGACGACAGCTGGTCGGACATGTTCAGCCGCGTTCTGGTGGAGAAGGTCGAGCCCAATCTCGGCAGCGGCCGGGCGACGCTGCTCACCGACTATCCGTTGAGCGAGGCGGCGCTCGCCCGCGCCAAGCCCGAGGACCGGCGCTTCGCCGAGCGCTTCGAGCTTTATGCCTGCGGCGTCGAACTCGCCAACGGCTTCGCCGAGCTGACCGACGCGGACGAGCAGCGCCGGCGTTTCGCCGCCGACATGGACGAGAAGCAGCGCATCCACGGCGAGCGCTACCCGCTGGATGAGGACTTTCTGGCCGCACTCGCCCACATGCCGGAGGCCAGCGGCGTGGCGCTCGGCCTGGACCGCCTGGTGATGCTGGCGACCGGCGCGACGCATATCGACCAGGTGCAGTGGACGCCGGTGGCGGGCGTGGAAGGTACGCCATGAACGAGATCAGGCCGATCAAGCACGGCACGGGCCCCAACCTCCGGGCGAGCGCCCTGCGCTCGATCCGCGATCTGGTGCGGGCAGGCCTCGTGCCGGAGGAGAAGCGCGCCGAACTGGAGGCGGTGGCGGCGCGCTACGCGGTGGCGATCACGCCAGCGATTGTCCCGCTGATCGATCGGGAAGATCCCGACGATCCCATCGCCCGCCAGTTCGTGCCTGACGCCGCCGAACTAGACGCAAGCCCGCAGGAGCGCGCAGACCCGATCGGCGACGGCGTGCACGAGGTCAGCCAAGGGCTGATCCACCGCTATCCCGACCGGGTGCTGTTCAAGCTGGTCTCGGTGTGCCCGGTCTATTGCCGCTTCTGCTTCCGCCGCGAGACGGTGGGCCAGGCCGGGTCCGGCATGCTGTCGGACAAGGCGATTGGTGCGGCGCTCGCCCACATCGGCGATCACGATGCGATCTGGGAGGTGATCCTCTCCGGCGGCGACCCGCTGATCGCCGCACCGCGGCGGCTGAAGGCCGTGATGGAAGCGCTTGGCGCGATCGACCACGTCAAGGTCGTGCGCTTCCACAGCCGCGTGCCGGTGGTGGCGCCGGAGCGCGTCACCGACGATCTCGTCGCGGCGTTGACCGCTTCCGGCAAGGCGGCGTGGCTCGCCATCCATGCCAACCATCCGCGCGAGCTGACGGCAGAAGCCCGCGCCGCGCTGAAGCGGCTTGCCGGCGGCGGCCTGTCGCTGGTCAGCCAGACGGTGCTGCTCAAAGGCATCAACGACGATGCCGAGACGCTCGCCGCGCTCATGCGCGCCTTCGTCGAGGCGGGCGTCAAACCTTACTACCTGCATCACGGCGACCTGGCGCCGGGCACCGGCCACCTGCGGACCACGCTGGCCGAGGGCCAGGCGCTGGTGAAGGCTCTGCGCGGCCGCCTCTCCGGTCTCTGCCAGCCGGCCTATGTCCTCGACATCCCGGGCGGCCACGGCAAGGTGCCGGTCGGCCCGCCCCATGTGACCTATGAAGACGGCGCCTGCCTGATCGAGGATTTTCGCGGCGCGCGCCATGCCTATGACGAAGGCGATCCTCAGTCGTCGCCGTAATTGCCGTTGCGGTGGCAGGCGATGCAGTTCGATTTCGACTTGACGTTCGGTTGCGTGAATTGCGCGGGCGAAACTTCGCGATGGCGGCGAATCCACCACGGCGTCTCGGTGATGCGCAGCGGTATGTCCGCCTTGGCAATCCCGGCAAGGATGCGCGGATTGCCGTTCGGCGAATTGGCGGCGTTGGCGACGAGATAGTCGGTGATGACCTTGGTCGTGTCGGGATCGAGCGAAGCGTCCTCGCCGAAATGATTGGCGAGGTCGCCGGTGATTGCCTGCCATGACCGGGCGGGAAGGAATTGCGCCGGGAAGGCCATGTGGCAGGCCCCGCACTCGGTGTTGAAGGTCTCCTCGGGCGTCGGCGGGGTTGGTGTCGGCGTTGTCTGTGCTGCCTGAGCGGCAGCTGGTGCCGCTTCGCCGGTCACGGAAGACAGGTTGTAGGCCAAAGTCGCTGCCGCCACTACGACGGCGAATCCAGCAATCGCATGCGTCCTCATGTCGACCTCCCTATTGGCTGGTCATGAAGGCGATGAAGTCGCCCTTCTCGACCGGCGTGCATTCCCGCCCGAGGACCGTGTTGCAGTTCCGCCGGAACCACTTCTCCGTCTTCTTCATGTCGGTGTAGCGGTCGGGCGTCACTGACACCGCCATCGGGTTGATCGCCTGGCCGACCGTGGTCTGGCCGGCATTGTGCGGGTTGGTCGTGTGGCAGCTCGAGCACGACGGCGTTTCGGCGCTGTGGCTGTTTTGCGCCAGGAAAAATGCCTTGCCGCGATCTGCCGAAAAGCCGGCGAAGGACGGATCGGCCGCTTTGGCCAAGGCCGCGTACTGATCGAGCACGGACTGCTGGCCGGCGCCGGCAAAGGCGAATCCGGCAAGGCCGAGCGTGGCGACGGCCAGGGTGGCAAGGCTCAGGCGATGAATCCTGCGAGTCATAGCTTGGCGTCCTTCGGTATGGCGATGTTGGCGGGGTTGAACAGGCCGGTGGCCGCGTCCTGGTGGCAGGCGCTGCAGTTGGCACGCGAGCCGACGACCTTTGCGGTGAAGACGCTGTCGGCAATCGAAGCGTGGAGGCGACGCCACCATGGCGTCGCGGTGATCTTGAGCGGATCGGCGGGGTCGCGGCGGAGGAACAGATGGGCCGGCTTGGTGTCGACGGTCTCGGCGGCATTGGCGACGAGATAGGCGCGGATGCGGGCGACCGCGTCGGGCTCCAACGACGCATCCTCGCCGAAGTGCTGGTCGAGGTGGTCCATGATCGCGGTCCATACGGCTGCTGGCGCAAGACTCGGGTGATAGGGCGCGTGGCAGTCGCCGCATTCGCTGACATAGACAGCGTCGAGCGACGCCGTGGGCACGCCCAAGGCCGGGCGCTGGGAGAGCGCGACGACGACGACGCCCGACGCCAGGAAGACGAGCATCGCGATGGCCACGGCGAGAAATGGCCGGGCGGCGCGCGGTGGCTCGGCGATCGTATCCGCGTGCTCGCGTTTGCGACCATGGACCATGGCGGCCGCCAGGTTCTCCCTGCCGCGCGCGCTTTCGAACGCGACGCCGCCGAGATGGAGGGCAACGAGGCCGATCAAGCCGAAAGCAACGAGCTGGTGCAGCACACGCGCCGCATCGCCGACCGCGAAGCTGGCGAGGAAGGCGGCCGGGCCCGATTTGAAGACTCCGCCGAGGGCGATCACGCCTGTTGCGCCGAGGATGAGGATCGCGACAAACAGCACCACGATCATCGCACCGCCGAGTGGATTGTGGCCGATGTGATGCCCGGCCTTGCCGGCGAGCAGGCTTTGAAGGTGTGCGGTCAACGCCGCCGGCCCGCGCACGAAGCTGGCGAAGCGGGCGTAGCTCGGACCGAAAAAACCCCAAACGATCCGCGCGGCGACCAGGGCGACAGCAGCGGTGCCGGAGATGATGTGGAGGGTCACCCAGGTCGGCGGCAGTAGCAGGCTGGTGGCCAGCGCCACGCCGATCGCCGCAACCAGCGACCAATGGAACAAGCGGACGAACGGGTCCCACACTCGGACCGTGGCGGCCTCGCCATCCGGCATCTCGCGCGCCGGCAGCGCTTCAAGTCTCGGTACATCGCCCATGGCCGCGATGTGGACATGCATAACCTGTCAGACGGCTGACGGCCAACCTCGGTCTGCCGTCAGCGCCTCTCCCCTAAACCGGCAGGCGATCGGGGCGATCTCCCCGGTATCAACCAAGGAGAGACTGACCATGCGTAACATCCTCATCGCCGTCGTTACCGCCGCCTCGCTGACCGCCGTCGGCGCCGCCGCCTTCGCCGCCCAGCCGTCGTCGACCACTGACGAGCTGTTCGCCAAGGCCAACACCACGCCGTCGGTGGCCGAGAAGGCCGAGCCGCTGAAGAATGTCGACATCAAGAAGATCCGCCTCGGCGATGATGGCGCCGAGCACGGCCTCAGCGGCGAGCACGGCGAAGCCGGCGAAGGCATGGACGACTAACCACCCGTCCTGCCTCTTGCCGAAAGGGCGGCGCCCCGCCAGCGCCGCCCTTTTCGCGACCACGTCCTTGTGATCGTGGTTTGGCCGATCGTGAATGCCCTTTGACCGGGATGGTCTCTACATTGAAGCCACACAGAAGCTTCGTGGGGACAACCCGGATGATCACCCGCCGTACCGCGTTTCGCCTGATGGCCGGCACCATCGCCATCGCCGCCGCTTCTGCCCTGCCAGGGGCCGCGCTTGCCGTCGAGCGCTTGCCCTTCGACCGGGCCGCCTTCGACGCGGCGCTCGCCACCGGCAAGCCGGTCCTCGTCGACGTCTCGGCGACCTGGTGCATCACCTGCAAGCAGCAGCACGTCGTGCTCGACAAGCTCTTCGGCATGCCGAAATTCGCCGGCTTCACCGTGTTCACCGTCGACTACGATACGCAGAAGGACATCATGCGTTCCTTCGGCGTGCAGCAACGTGCCACGTTGATCGCCTACAAGGACGGCCAGGAGGTCGCCCGCTCGTCGTGGCAGACCGGCGAAGCGGAAATCGCGGCGTTGCTCGCCAAGGCCGCCTGAAGCGCGGTCCCGCCGCCCATGTTCGCCACCGCCGGCCTTGCGCTGATCGCAGGGGTGCTGTCGATCCTGTCGCCCTGCGTACTGCCGCTGCTGCCGCTGATCTTTGCCGGCGCTGCAGCGGAGCACCGTTTCGGGCCTCTGGCGCTCGCCGGCGGGCTGGCGCTTTCCTTCACGGTCATCGGCCTGTTCGTGGCCACCGTCGGCTTCGCCATCGGGCTCGATTCGGATTTCTTCCGCTTCGTTGCGGCGATTCTCTTCGTCGTCGTCGGCGCGGTGCTGCTGGTTCCCGGCTTCCAGGCGCGGCTGGCGACCGTCGCCGGCCCGGTGAGCAACTGGACCGAGCAGCGCTTCGGCGGCCTCTCCACCGCAGGCCTTGGCGGCCAGTTCGCCCTCGGCCTGCTGCTTGGCGCGGTTTGGATTCCCTGCGTCGGCCCGACGCTCGGCGCCGCCTCCCTGCTGGCCTCGCAAGGGCGCGACCTCGGCGCCGTGGCGCTCACCATGATTGCCTTCGGCGTCGGCGCGGCGCTGCCACTGGCCCTCCTCGGCATGCTGTCGCGCACCGCGATCCTCTCGTGGCGCGACAGGCTGGCCGGCGCGGGCAAGGGCACCAAGCTGGCGCTCGGTGCCATCCTCATCGTCTTCGGCGTGGTGATCCTGGCGGGCTACGACCACGCCATCGAGACGGCGCTGGTGCAGGCCTCGCCGGCCTGGCTCACCGAATTGACGACACGCTACTGATTCCCTCCCCGACCGTCACATCGCTGTCATGAGGGGCAGCCAAAAACCGCTGGTCACGATCAGCCGGAGGGGTGCGCGGTGAGCGACGAGGCCTACAACGTTCTGTTCATCTGCACCGGCAATTCGGCGCGCTCGATTCTGGCCGAGGCGATCCTCAATCGCGAAGGCAAGGGCCGCTTCAAGGCCTATTCGGCCGGCAGCCACCCGGCCGGCACGGTGAACCCGCACGCCCTCAGCCTGCTTCAGAATCTCGGCTACGAGGTCAGCGGCTTGCGCTCGAAGAGCTGGGACGAATTCTCCGGAGCGGACGCGCCGGAGATGGATTTCATCTTCACCGTCTGCGACGACGCCGCCGGCGAGGCCTGCCCGATCTGGCCTGGCCGCCCGGCCACCGCCCACTGGGGCGTGCCCGACCCGGCCAGGGCGACCGGCACGCCGGCCGAGATCCAGCTCGCCTTCGACGACGCCTACCGCATGCTGGCGACGCGCATCGGCATCTTCGTCAATCTGCCCCATCTCGACGATGTCAGCCTGCACCACCGGCTGCACGACATCGGCAAGGTGAGCCACAAGGACGACGCGGCTCCAGCGGCCTGAAACAGGCGGCGCGTTGCGCCGCCTCAGCCCGACTTGAAGCCGATCTTCAGATGGGTGTTGTCGCAGAACGGCTTGTTGCGTGAGCCGCCGCAGCGGCAGAGCCTGACCTTGGTCACCCGGTCGACGGTGCGCCCGGTCCCGCTGACGATCTCCAGATTGCCTGCGACCTGAAGCGGCCCGTCCGTCTGCGGCGCGATTTCCACCGGCCCGTCGCGGATGGCCAGCGGCTCCGATTCGCGCGTGTCCGGCTCGCCGGTCGCGGCGAAGGGCAGCTCCTTGTGCGAACCGTCGCAGAACGGCTTGTTCTTCGAGGCACCGCAGCGGCAGAGGGTGGCGCGATAGCCGACGCTGACGCCATCGATGGTCAGGGGGCCGTGAAAGGCATAAGGCCCGTTCTCGCGCAGACGCAAGAGATTGACCGGCGGCGGCGCTTCCGCCGGTCCGCCGTCCTTGCGGGCATAGGTGATGGCGCCCGATGGGCAATTATGGGCGACGCGCACCAGCGCCTCGGTCTCCATCGTGTCGGGGAAGATCCATGTCCCCGGCGTGTTGGCCTTGAACACGGTGGGCGCGCCGAGCACGCAGTAACGCGCATGGATGCAGCGCACGCCGTCGAAGCTGATATCGACGGCGCGCCCGCTGGCGATCTCGCATTCGCCGCCGCTTGCCGGCTGGTCGTCGGCCTTGGCGGGCGTGGGAAGCGGGTGCTCGGCGCCGACGGTCTTGAGGTCGGCGACGGCGAAGCGGGCAACGATCTTGTCGAGCGTGTCAGCCGTGCCGGCAAGCTCGTGGCCGGCCGGGAAGACGTGGCGGGCATGCTTGGCGATCTCCGCCACGCGCTCGGCCATCATGCGCTTCTCGCCAGGGCCGGACGGCAGCCGCATGGTGTCGCGCAGCGTCGTGAAGGTGACGCCGGCATTGACGCCGGGATGGCTGTGGTTGGCCGGCAGGCTCGCCAGATAGGTCCCGATGGCCGGCAGATGCTCCATGAGGTCGATGGCGGAGTTGACGTAGAGACGCTTGCCGGCGGTGTCCTCAGCGCCGCGCCCGAAGGCCTGGACGAGGCAGCGCACCATCTGGCCGTAGATCGAGTTGGCAAGGTCGAGAACCGGCGCCGCCTCGTGGCTGTTGATGTGGACGCGGTTGGCCTTGTCGAGCGGCGGCCGCATGGTCGGGTTGTGCGCCACCGGAAAGGCCGGGGCGAAATCCGGATCGGCGGCAAGGAAGTCCTCGTACTCCTCGCGCACCTTGACGAAGCGGTTGTAGTGGCTGTCATCGCTGTGGCTGGGGGCGCCCTCGCCCTGCTCGATGATGGTCTCGATCGCGTCCCTGGCGCTGGCCAGGTCAGTGACGACGCTCAAGCCCGGCAGGCCGGCGTCACCGGGGCCGATCTCGGAAGCCGGGTCACCGCAGAACAGCGACGTCTCGCCGATGTGATGGGCGAGCACCTCGAGCCCGTGGCGGATGCCGCGATAGAGGTGGCCGACGGTACCGTAGTCCTGGGCGCTCGGCATCAGCCGGCCCTTGGGCATGGTGCGGTGATAGTCGGCGGGGTGAACAAACTCCGAGGAGTCGCTGAGTTCCTTGCCCTCGGGCCGTTCGAGGAAGATGAAATGATCGAGCACGCCGCGCGAGAAGCCGGCGAGTTCGACGACGACGCCGGAGGGATGGTAGCCGGCGGGCACCGGGAAGTTCGGCCGCGACAGATGCGGGCCGGCGCCGATCGCCACCATCAGGTTCGAGGCGAGCGTCAGGTGGGTCATCTCCTCGATCGCGACCGAGGTGATGGCGCGCCGCCAACGCTTGACCGCCACCGCCTGCTCCGCCGTCAGCCCGTCACGCTCGCCGCGCTTGAGGCTCCACGCGGCGTAGAGGTAGCAGCACATCAGGTTGTGCTCTATGGCCGACGCCTCGGCGAGCAGATAGATCAGCTCCTCGCGCGTCTCGATGCGGATTTTCGGCTCTTCGAGCGCCATGCTTTCCTCCCCTGCGCCCTGCCGATCTTGGCACAGGGCGGCCGATGACGCGACTCCGCCAGACTTGTGGCGCCGGTCACAGCGGCCAGCCGGGAAGTCGCCTAATATGGCGGTGGTCACGGCTCACCGACGCACGCCCTTGTTGAGCCGCCGGCCAATTCCCTGCAAGGCTGCCCCCGTCCGATGCTCGCCACCAGCAATGATTCCCTCTCCTGGCTGAACCGTTTTCCTTGCGATGACCGCAGCATGAGTCGATCGACCACCGAGCGGAGTGCGCTGGAGCGCGTGACGCGGCTTGCCTTCTGGCAGGGGCCGATCGCACCGACACGCGTCTATGGCGGCATCACCAACGTCAACTACAGGGTCGAAGACGGCGGGAAGGACTATTTCGTGCGCGTCGGCGACGATATCGCCGTGCACCATATCCTGCGCTTCAACGAGCGTGCGGCGACCATTGCGGCGCATGCCGCCGGTATCTCACCGGAACTGATCCATGCCGAGCCGGGCGTGATGATCATGCGTTTCATCGAGGGCCGGACCTGCACGGCAGACGATATCCGCGATCCCGCCCGTCTGGAACGGGCGATCGCGCTGGTGAAGCGCGTGCACCGCGAAATGCAGCACCATGTCCGCGGGCCGGCACTGGCCTTCTGGGTGTTCCATGTGATTCGCGACTATGCGCGCACCCTCGACGAGGCCGGCAGCCGCTACCGGTCGCGCCTGGCCGAATTGGCTGACATCGCCGAGGGACTGGAGCTGGCCGTCGGGCCGGTGGATTTTGTCTTTGCCCACAACGACCTTCTGCCCGGCAACTTCATCGACGATGGCGAGCGCCTGTGGCTGATCGACTGGGACTATGGCGGCTTCAATGCCCCGCTCTTCGACCTCGCCAACCTCGCCTCGAACAGCAATTTCGAGCGCGACCAGGAGGCCTGGCTGCTGCACGCCTATTACGGCAGGCAGCCAGACCAACGGCTCACCACCAGCTTCGACGCCATGAAATGCGCCTCGCTGTTGCGCGAAGTGATGTGGAGCATGGTCTCGGAGATCTACTCCACCATCGACTTCGACTATGCGGCCTACACCGCCGACTACATGGACCGTTTCGCCCGCGCCTACGCCCGCTATCGCGGCACGCACGGCTGATGCTCCGGGCGCGGCGACCAACCGCGCGTCCCTGACGGTCAGCCGGTGATGCGGCCCAGCATTGCGACGAGGCCGGCCACGACGCCGTCGCCGTCGTCACGGACCAGGCGGATGCCGAGATTGCTCGGCGGCGTTCCTACCGAACAGGCGCCACCCTTGGGATCGCGCACGAAATCGGTCAGGTAGGTGCGGTGGGCGCCCTCGACCACGCGCACACCGCAGCTTTCCATCTCGCTTTGCGTTCCGCTGTTGTCGACGGAGCGGCGGACGAAGCAGCTCGATGTCCAGTTCCAGATGTTCCCCGCAACATCGGCGAGGCCGTTGCCGTTGAGCCCGAAGGTACCGAAGGGCTGCGGCCGGCTGTCGACGTCCCGCCGCTCGGATGCCGACGTCCGCTCGTAGATCGCGAGCCAGCGCTTGGCCGGATTGGCGGCGTCGTTATCGTCGACGACGGTGTTGTCGTGGAACAGGCCGGCAGCGGCATAGGCCCATTCGGCGTCGCTCGGCAGGCGATAGTGGTGTCCGGTCTCCCGGCTCAGCCAGGCGGCATAGGAGACCGCGGCGTACCAGCTCACCCCGACGACGGGGATCGCATCGGCGTTTTTCGGCAGGCTGGTCTCGACCGGCTTGCAGGCATGGGCGGCGACGCAGCGCTCATAGTCGGCGCGGCTGACATTGTTCTTCATGATGGCGACCGGCCGCGCGAAACCAACCGAGACCAGCGGTGGGTTCACCGGCTGGCCGTCGCGTAGGAACGCACCGGCGACGCGGTAGTCGAAGCTGGTCGCCGCCAGGACCACCAGTTCGGTGGGGTCGTCCGCAGTGTGCGGCAGCAGAGCCAGGCCGGCGGCGACGACGAGCGCGGCCAGGCCGGCGGCGGCGAAGGGCATGAGGGGCTCGGACATGAGAGCAGCCGGGGGTTTCGACCGGAGGGCGGCGGCCCGCTCCCCTGCCGGAGCGGACCGTCGTTTGGCTCACCTCAATTGGCGGCGATCGGGCCGGGGGCGCTGACCTGCTTCATCAGGTCGTCGTTCCAGTCGCCCTCGACCTTGAAGTGGGCGGTGGCGCCGAGTTCCGCCGCCTCGATCAGGTTGTGGTTGACATAGGCGTAGATGCCGGGCTGGCGGAAGGTATACATGGCCGCGGTGGCGGAACCGCCGGGCACAAACCACGTCTCCAGCCCTTCCATCGGCGCATTGGTGAACTTGCCCATGTCCCAGACATAGTCGCCGTGACCGCCGATCAGGTGCGGGCGGGTGTCGCGGTTGGCCTGGGAATGGATGATGAGCACCGTCTCGCCGACATTGGCCTTCATGGCGTTGTCGCCGGTCAAGGAATTGACCTTGCCCTCGAAGACGACGTGAGAGGGGATCAGCTTGCGCATCGTATCGGTGGTGTCGGCGTAGGAGTCGCTGAGGGTGTCGAAGGTCATGAAGTTGCCGTCCGCGTCGCGCGGTACATAGAAGTCGCTCTCGCCGACGTAGAAGATCTTGTCATAGGTGAGCGGCTTGCCCTTGGCGTCCTTCAGCCCGTCGCGCGGCAGCACCATGACCGCACCGTTCATGCCGGAGGTGACGTGCCAGGGGATCATGCCGGGAGGCGCGCAGTGATAGACGAAGACGCCGGGGCGGAAGGCCTTGAAGCGCAGCGTCACCTGTTCGCCGGGGTTGATCAGCGTCAGCGCGCCGCCGCCGAGTGCGCCGGTGGAAGCGTGGAAGTCGATATTGTGCGGCATCTCGTTTGAGGCGGGATTGACCAGGGTGAGCTGCAGGTAATCGCCCTCGTGCACGACCATCAGCGGGCCGGGCAGCCAGCCGTTATAGGCCATAGACCACATCTTGGTGCCCTGGTCGTCGATGACGATCTCCTTTTCGACGACGTGCATGGTGAACTCGACGACCTTGGGCGCGGCCTTGGTCGCCTGCTCATGGGCATGGACCAGTGGCGGCTTGACGAGGTCGATCCTGACGTGTTCGAGGCCGGAGACGTCTTCGCTGCCGGCGGCAGCGAGAACCGGGGTGCGGCTGGCGACGGCAAGCGCCGTGAGAGTGGTGCCAAGTAGCGCCTGACGACGGGTAATCATGGTTCCAATCCTCTTGTCGGTGTGTTTTATGGGCGGGACAATGGCCAAGTCGGATGCGCGTTACTTTGCGCCACAACAGACACTAGACACATTCCAATGCCGGAATGATCGTCGGTCGAAGGCGTAATCTGTGCCCCTGCCAATTGATCGTTCGCTCGTCAGCGCGTTCGACATCTTCAAGGGCGTTGCCAACGAAGATGTCGACGCCGTGCTCACGCTCGCCCACCCTCGACGCTTGCCTGAAGGCACCGCGGTCTTCCACCAGGGCGCCCCGGCAAGAGAGTTCTTCCTGCTGCTGAACGGGCGCTTGAGGGTCCAGCAGACGTCCCCCGACGGACAGCAGATCGTGGTGCGCCACATCAATCCGGGCGACCTCTTCGGCATCGCCAAGGCCGTGCGCCGGCCGGACTATCCGGGGACGGCAATCGCCGTTGTGGAGAGCCTGGCGCTGGTCTGGCCGACGGGCCAGTGGGAGGCCTTCATCGGGCGCAACCCGGCCTTTGCCGTGGGCGCGATGCAGACCGTCGGTACGCGGCTGCAGGACCAGAACACGCGCCTGCGCGAGCTGTCGACCGAAGCCGTCGAGCGGCGCATCGCCCACGCCATCCTGCGCCTGGTGAACCAGGCCGGGCGCAAGACCGAGGACGGCATCCTGATCGACTTTCCGGTGACCCGCGAGGACATCGCCGAGATGGCCGGCACGACCCTGCACACCGTCAGCCGGGTGATGAGCGGCTGGCAGCAGAAGGGGCTGGTGACGCTCGGCCGCCGGCGGGTCACGGTCAACGACCCGCACGGGCTGTTCATGCTGGCGGAAGGAAGGTCCTCTCCGGAAAGCGGGCCCGCGTCGTCCGCGCCACCTTTGTGATCTCGGAGAGCAGCGGGTCGAGGGCGACCTTGTGCTCGGCGCAGGCCTCTTCCAGGGTGTGCAACCCGCCGACCGGACAGCCGACGCAGGCCATGCCGCGCTCCAGGAACAGGCGGATGGTCTTTGGCCACAGCTTCATGATGGTGCCGACCGGCGTCTGGTCCTGCGGTCGCTGGGCTTCGGTTCGACTGGTCAGGGGGCGAAGAATAGGGTCTGACGCACTTCTGGTGCAGCTGGGGGGTCATGCGGCGCCGATCAGCCGGGCCTCGAGTAGGTCGAGCTTGGCGCGGCCGTACATCTGGCGCTTGACCAGCTTGAGCCTCGTGACCTGGCCCTCTGTCTGGCCGTTGGACCAGGGCGAGAAGATCGCGGCGTGGACGGCGGCGACGTCCCTGCGGATGCCGTTGGCGAACGAACTGACGAGGCTGTTGGCGGCGCGGTCGATCCAGGCCGGCAGCTGCGCCTCGGCTCTGGCGCGGACCATGCCGTGGAAGTCGCTGATGATTTGGCGCGCTGCGACGAGGTCGGGCACGCCCTCCTCGACGGCGGCGATGGTGACCGATTCCGACTTGGACAGGTTGTCCCTGGACGTCGTCATAAGCCGCGCCAAGGTCCGGGCCGAGGGCGTGCGGGCCAAGCTCTGGGCGTCGGTTTTGTCTGCCTGCCGCCGGCGCGTCGCCCATTCCACGACCACCCTGGCCGAGCCCCTGAAGCCTTGAGCCCTTAGCTGACGCCAGAGCGCGGCGGCGTTGCGGGCGCCGGCTTCCCATTGTGCGTCCAGCCAGGGCAAATGCGCCTCCAACGAACTCTGCCGGGGCCTGAAGACGTCGGAACGTTCGCCCCGAATGATCCGGCGGATCGTCTGGCGATGGTGACCTGTGCGCTTGACGATCTGCTTGATCGAGACCCCGTCCTTCCACAGCGCCAGGATCGCGATGTTGGTCTCTTCACGGCGCAGGTAGCCCTCGTACTGAAGGCGTTCGGCGGAGGTGAGCAGGTCCGGGTTGATCGTCGCCGCGCCGATCACTCGGCGGATCTGCCGCATCGATTTGCGAACAGCGTCGAGGAACGCCTGGGAGGCGTTGTGCATGAGATGCCAGCGATCGGCGACCTGGATCGCGTTAGGCAGCGCCTTGGCGATGGCCTCGCCGTAGCCGCCGCCGCGATCGCGCGCAACGACCGCGATGTCCGGATGACTGCGGAGCCAATCCTCCGCCGTCGTCTGCTCGCGATCAACAAGGAGCGCAACAGGCCGTCGGCGCTCAAGATCGCAGATGATCGTGCCGTACCGATGGTTCCGACGCCAGGCGAAGTCGTCGATGCCGATCACGGCGAGCGGATCGGTCGGCGGCCGTGCTCGCCGCCGGACGACGCGCAAAAGAGTGTCATTGCTCACCGGGGTCATCAGCCGTGCGGCGAAGGCGGCGGCCGGGCGGCCGCCGAGGGCGAGGCCAAGATGATGGACAATATGGTCGAGACGTTCGGTTCGCCGGGCGAGCGGCGCCAGGGCACATTCCGCGAACCGCTCGGCGAATATCCGACGCGGGCAGAGGACGGCGTCACACTGAAAACGCCGAACCATCACCCGCAGCTCGACGCGCCGTCCACCGAGCGGCAGGTCCGCGGGGCGGCGCCAATAGCGGCTACGCACGCGTATCGATCGCGTGCCGCAGTCCGGGCAAGCGCAATCGTCCGCCTTCGCCCTTACCCAGATGACAACCCGATCGGGCTCGACCGCCGTACGCTCGACATTGAAGCCCGCCGGAACGAGGTCTGTGACCCGCTGAGCCATCGCAATGATTCTCCCGTGAAAACCAGTGCAAGGACACGATCCGTCTGCATCAGAATTGAGTCAGACCCAAGAATAGGCGCCGGCCCGCCGGGCTTCTTTGATGCGCGACAAGGAGGGCGCAGAATCCTCGGTGGGCAGGTCGCAGATATGCGAAGGGCCGCCCCAAGGGGCGGCCCTTCCATTGTCTGTCCGCTTGTGAGGCGAACGCAAAGACCTTCAAACGCCTAGGAGGCGCGAACCTCGCCAAAGGCGGGTTTCCAGGTCCGGTCCGCCGCACGCGGCGTATGACAATGAGACACTGGATCACCTCCTTTCGTTTGTTGATGGGAGCACCAATATGGGCCGCATGATGATTCCCTGCAAGAGTGGACCCTGTCCCGGCCTGCCTGGGGTTCCGGCCTGACCATGCCGGCCCCGCCTGTTCGCCCCGGCCGCACCGCACTCTCGGCGCTGAAGCTGACCGGCTTCCGCAACTACGCCGGGCTGGCGCTCGCCCTCGACGGAAGGCCGGTGGTGCTGACCGGGCCGAACGGCGCCGGCAAGACCAACCTGCTGGAGGCCGTGTCCTTCCTGTCGCCGGGGCGGGGCCTGCGTGGCGCCAGGCTCGACGAGGTGGCGCGCCAGCCGGGCGACGGTAGCTGGGCGGTGGCGGCGACGCTCGACAATGCCGCCGGCACGGTCGAACTCGGCACCGGCATCGCGATGACCGCCGAGGGGCCGGAGAGCCGCCGCTCGGTCAGGGTCAACCGGGCGCCCGCCGGCTCGCCGGATGCGCTGCTCGACCATCTGCGCGTGGTCTGGCTGACGCCCTCCATGGACGGCCTGTTCACCGGACCGGCTGCCGACCGGCGGCGCTTCCTCGACCGGGCGGTGATGGCCATCGACCGCGGCCATGGGAGGCGCGTCAACGGCTTCGAGAAGGCGATGCGCGGCCGCAACCGACTGCTCTGCGAGCCGGCGCCGGACGCCCGCTGGCTCGGCGCCATCGAGCGCGAGATGGCGGAGCTGGGCACGGCCATCGCCGCGGCGCGGCGCGAATGGGCCGGCCTGACCGTGGCGCTGGTCGCCGAAGGCGACGTGGCAGCCCCCTTCCCCGCCGCCGAGATCGCGCTCGAGGGGACGCTGGAGCACCTGCTCGACGGCCAGTCGGCAAGCGCCGTCGAGGAGGTCTATGCCGCCGGCCTCGCCAGCGAGCGGCCGCGCGACGCACGCGCCGGCCGCACGCTCTCCGGTCCCCATCTCTCCGACCTCCGCGTCCGCCACGGGCCCAAGCAGGCGGCCGCCGAGATTTGCTCGACCGGCGAGCAGAAGGCCCTGCTGATCGGCCTGGTGCTCGCCCAGGCGCGGCTGGCGGCCCGGCTTTCCGGCGAAACCCCGCTGGTGCTGCTCGACGAGATCGCCGCCCATCTCGATGCGGAGCGGCGCGAAGCGCTGTTCGCCGTGCTCGACGACCTCGGCTGCCAGGCCTTCATGACCGGCACCGACGCCGGCGTCTTCGCCCCCTTCGGCGCGCGGGCGCAGCATCTCGGCGTCGCCGAGGGGCGCGTCACCCCTTCCCCGGCGTGAGCGTTGGCGCTAAGCCAATCCTCATGCTCACCGCCGATCTCATCACCTTCACGGTGGCGCTGTCGATCGCTGTCGCCAGCCCCGGCCCGGGCGTGGCGGCGGTGGTGGCGCGGGCGCTGGCCACCGGCTTCCGCCGTACGCTGCCGATCATCGGCGGGCTGATCCTCGGCGATATCATCTACATTTCCGCCGCCATCGGCGGTCTGGCTGCGCTTGCCACCACGTTCGGCGAGGTCTTCCTGGTGGTGCGCTGGCTGGGCGCCGCCTATCTCGCCTACCTCGCCGTCCGCCTGTGGCGGAGCCGGCCGGAGCACGCCGAAGAGGCGGCCGCACGTCCGCGCGGCTCGGCCTTCCAGGTCTTCCTCGCCGGCCTGTCGATCACGCTCGGCAATCCCAAGGTGATGGTCTTCTATCTGGCGCTGCTGCCGGCGCTGATCGACCTGCGCACGGTGAGCCTGACGGAATATCTCGCCATGATCGGTATCGTCGCCGTGGTCCTGACGCTGGTCATCGGCGCCTATGCGGCACTGGCCGGCCACGCCCGCAGGTTCCTGGCTACACCCGGCCGGCGCAAGATCCTCGACCGCATTGCCGGCTCGGTCATGGCCGGCGCCGCCGCCGCCATCATCGCCCGCTAGGGTCAGGACTCAATTGATCCAGAAGGCAGCGATAGCTGCGATGTGGACAGCGGCGGCATAGTTACGTGCGAGCTTGTCATATCGGGTGGCAACGCGTCGGAAGTCCTTGAGGCGGCAGAACATGCGTTCGATGCGGTTGCGCTGGCGATAAGCCTCCCGGTCGTAGGGGATGGGCTTGCTGCGGCTGGCCGTGGATGGAATGACGGCCTCGCTGCCGCGCTCGGCAAGCAGGCGGCGCAAGGTATTGGCGTCATAAGCGCGGTCGGCAAGCAGCCGGGGGATGGAGCCACCAGCGGCAGAGATCAGCGCTGCCGCCATGGTTCCGTCGTTGATATTGCCGGGCGTGAGCAGGAGGACGCGCGGCCGCCCCGCCTCGTCGGTCAGGGCGTGGATTTTGGTCGTGCGCCCCCCGCGCGAGCGGCCAATCGCTTGCGCGTAGTCCCCCCTTTTGCCCCCGCCGCCGAGCGGTGGACCTTGATGTGGGTGGCGTCGACCGCCGCCGTCCCATAGACGCCGCTCGACCCGGTCAGCGCCTGGAAGATGGCGAACCACACGCCCTGCAGGCTCCGGCGGTGATAACGGTTGTAGATCGTCGTGTAGGGGCCGTAGGCCGGCGGGCAATCCCGCCAGCGTGCCCCGGTCCTCAGCATGTGGATGATCCCGCTGATCACCCGTCGGTCGTCAACCCGGTGCGCTCCGCGCCGACCACGCGGCAGCAGAGGTTCGATCTTCGCCCATTCGCTGTCGCTCAGCCAATAAAGGTGCTTCCCCATCAAGGCCTCCATCTCTGGAGACCTTGAATCACAACTCATCGCACGGCGGAATCCTTATTGAGTACAGACCCTAGCGCGGATCATCGTTGCACGCAATTCCGGACGGAAAAGTGGTTTCCACGTCTCCTGGAACTGCTGCGAGCCTCATTCGCCGTCCGGCTTGCGGACGAAGCGCCGGTGGAACCAGGTGAGCCCGGCGAAGGAGACGATGCCGACCGCGATCATGGCGATGAGGATGTGCTCGATCTGGTGGAAGTTGCCGAGCGTCGCCTCGATGGTGCGGCTGAAGGCAAAGCCGATGCCGATCATCACCGCCGCCCAGACAAAGGCGGCGATGGCGTTGAGAATGGCGAACTTCCTGCCTGAGACGTTGGAGACGCCGATGGCGAGCGGGCTCACCGTCCTCAGCCCATAGAGGAAGCGGAAGATCAGGATGTAGAACGTGGCGCCGGACTCGACGCGCTTGAGCGCCTTGGCGAAGAGCGGCCGCTTGCGCTGGCGCATGACCATGGGGTGGTCGGCGAAGCGGCGGCCGACGAGAAAGAGCGCCTGATCGCTGGCAAGCGCGCCGAGAAAGGCCGCGAGCAGCGCCAGCCGGCCGTCGATGACCCCCTGGCGGGCGAGGAAGCCGGCCATGATGGCGATGGTCTCGCCCTCGAGCAGGGTGCCGAGGAACACGACCAGCGGCCCGTAGGTGGCGATGAAGTGTTCGGCGAGCGGCAACAAAAAGGGCTCCGTAGAGGGCGGTGCCGGCGTCCGTGCGGGTGCGCCGGGAGGCGGGAAGCAGGGGCCCGCGGGGCAGCCGAATCCGGCCTCTGGCAATAGCATATCGGCACGCGCCGCGACACCGCCACCAAAGCCGCGGAACCGGGCCGTTTGTGCAGCGCACAAAATGCCCCTAAATTGCTGGCGAACGGTCGAAATCCGGCCTCGGCTCTGCTATATATGACAGGATGATTCTGGGGCCTTTCCGGTGCCCGCCGGAAAGGCCCTTTGAGGCCCTGTTGCGGCCTCGTCGGCGGGCTTGCTCCCGCGCCCTCGTCTTAACGGAAACGCGCATGAACGAAGTGAAGCCGGTGGCTGAATACGGCGCCGAATCGATCAAGGTCCTGAAGGGCCTGGATGCCGTGCGCAAGCGGCCGGGGATGTATATCGGCGACACCGACGACGGCTCCGGCCTGCACCACATGATCTACGAGGTGGTCGACAACGGCGTCGACGAGGTGCTGGCGGGCCATGCCGACGAGGTGCGGGTGACGCTGAACCCGGACGGCTCGGTGACGGTCTGGGACAACGGCCGCGGCATCCCCACCGACATCCACAAGGGCGAGGGCGTGTCGGCGGCGGAAGTCATCATGACCCAGCTCCATGCCGGCGGGAAATTCGACCAGAACTCCTACAAGGTCTCCGGCGGCCTGCACGGCGTCGGCGTGTCGGTGGTCAACGCGCTCTCCGCGAAGCTCGCGATGCGGATCTGGAACAAGGGCAAGATCCACGAGATGACCTTCACCGACGGCGTGCCCGACGCGCCGCTCAAGGTCGTGGGCGACTGGGACGGACGCAACGGCACCGAGATCACCTTCTGGCCGAGCGCGAAGACCTTCACCATGGTCGAGTTCGACTATGCCACGCTCGAGCACCGCCTGCGCGAGCTCGCCTTCCTCAATTCCGGCGTCAAGATCGTGCTCACCGACAAGCGCGGCGTGGAGCCGAAGGGTGAGATCATGATGTACGAGGGCGGGCTGGAGGCCTTCGTGCGCTTCCTGGACCGCGCCAAGCACCCGCTCATCCCGCAGCCGATCTACGTCAAGTCCGAGCGCGACGGCATCACCGTCGAGCTCGCCATGTGGTGGAACGATTCCTACCACGAGGACGTGCTGTGCTTCACCAACAACATCCCGCAGCGCGACGGCGGCACGCATCTGGCCGGCTTCCGCGGCGCGCTGACCCGCCAGGTGACCGGCTACGCCGACGGCATGACCAAGAAGGAGAAGGTGTCGCTGACCGGCGACGACTGCCGCGAGGGGCTGACGGCGGTGCTTTCGGTCAAGGTGCCCGACCCGAAGTTCTCGTCGCAGACCAAGGACAAGCTGGTCTCCTCCGAAGTGCGGCCGGTGGTCGAGAGCCTGACCAATGAGGGCCTGTCGACCTGGTTCGAGGAGCACCCGGCGGAAGCCAAGGCGATCGTCGGCAAGGTGATCGAGGCGGCGGCGGCGCGCGAAGCGGCGCGCAAGGCGCGCGAGCTGACGCGGCGCAAGGGGGCGCTCGACATGGCGTCGCTGCCGGGCAAGCTCGCCGACTGCCAGGAGCGCGACCCGGCCAAGGCCGAGCTCTTCCTGGTCGAGGGCGATTCGGCCGGCGGCTCGGCCAAGCAGGGCCGCAACCGCGAGAACCAGGCGGTGCTGCCGCTCAGGGGCAAGATCCTCAACGTCGAACGGGCGCGCTTCGACAAGATGATCTCGTCGGAGCAGGTCGGCACGCTGATCACCGCGCTCGGCACCTCGATCGGGCCGGACGAGTTCGACCCCGACAAGCTGCGCTACCACAAGATCATCATCATGACGGACGCCGACGTCGACGGCGCCCACATCCGCACGCTGCTCTTGACCTTCCTCTACCGGCAGATGCGCGTGCTCATCGAGCGCGGCCACGTCTTCATCGCCCAGCCGCCGCTCTACAAGGTCAAGCGCGGCTCGTCCGAGACCTACGTCAAGAACGAGCGCGAGATGGCCGACTATCTGATCAACACCGGGCTGGAGGAGGCGGTGCTCAAGCTCGGCCGCGGCGACGACCGCGCCGGCCGCGACCTCGCCGAGATCGTCAGCGACGCCCGCCACTTCGTCAACGTGCTGTCCTCCATCCACTCGCGCTACAACCGCGCCGTGGTCGAGCAGGTGGCGATCGCCGGCGCGCTCAACCCGTCGATCCTGGCCGAAACCGACAAGGCGGTGGCGGCCGCCGAATATGTCGCCAGGCGCCTCGACCGGCTGTCGGAAGAAACCGAGCGCGGCTGGGACGGCACCTTCGACCCGTCGACCGGCTTCCGCTTCGAGCGCGAGGTGCGCGGCGTCAAGGACGTGGCAATCATCGACCCGGCGCTGCTCGATTCGGCCGATGCCCGCCGCCTCGACCAGTTCGCGGCTAAGCTCCAGCCGATCTACGGCACCTTCGCCACCTTCACGCGCAAGGGCGACGAGACGGTGATCCACGGGCCGCGAGACCTGTTCGAGGCGGTGACCGCCGCCGGCCGCAAGGGCCTCTCCCTGCAGCGCTACAAGGGGCTGGGCGAGATGAACGCCGAGCAGCTGTGGGAGACGACGCTCGACCCGGATGCGCGCACGCTGCTGCAGGTGAAGATCCGCGAGGCGGACGAGGCCAACGACCTCTTCGGCCGGCTGATGGGCGACGAGGTCGAGCCCCGCCGCGACTTCATCCAGACCAACGCGCTGAACGTCGCCAATCTGGACGTTTAGGGGTCACCCTCCCTGCCCCCATGTTCCCGCGCCGACGGCGTCTCACGCCCGACGATGGCCGGCGCCTCGTGGACGAGCGCGTCGTCGGTCAGCGCCTCGACCATGAACAGGGCGAAGTCGATGCGCCGGGTGCGGTTGCTGGCCAGCACCGGATCGCCGACATGGCGGCTCCACACCGGCAGGCCCTGGCTCTCGCCCTCCTCAAGATCGCTGCCGCGCACCACCGTCCAGCGCGTATCGCTGGCGAAGATGCGGTTCGTCGCCTCCACCTGATCGTCAAGGTCGACGGCGCGGAAGAGCTTGGCCAGCCAGCCGACGACGGGCACCAGATATCTGAGCTGCCAGGAATAGACGTCCTTGCCGTCGCGGCTGATGTGCCAGCCGCAGGAGAAGACCAGCCGCGCCCCCGGTTCGGCGAAGTCCATCACCGCCTGGGCGGTGCCCGAGGCATAGTGGTTGACGCCCCAGGGGACGAGCACGGTGAGCACGCCGTCGCACCCGGCGACGGCCCGGCGGATGACCTCGCGGTCATTGGTGGCGCCGGGCAGGACCGTGATGCGGTCCCTGAACCGGGCGAGCTTGCCGACGCTCTCCGCCCGGCAGACGCCGGTGACTTCGTAGCCGCGATCGAGGCAGTGCTGGACCATGTACTGGCCGAGCTTGCCCGACGCGCCGACGATGCAGACCTTCATGATGGCGCCCCTTGTCTTTTCCGGTTTGCGTGCCGGATGTGGATGGCTCCTGACCCCAAGCTGTCAGCAGGATGCGCTGCGGCGGGCATCCTGCCGTGGTCTGCCGATGGAGTCGACCTGGAGGGCTGATACACTCGGCCGCATTGTGCGCTCCCACCCGCGATTCCCTGCCCGTCCGTGACCCGCAAGCCGAAACCCAAGCCACGTCGCCGCGAAGCGCCTGAACCGGTCGAAATCCCGCCGGAACGGGCTCGCGCCATCTGGATCGACGCGCAGCGGCTGAATATCGCCGAACCCTTCGCCGCCGGGCCGGAGGCGGTGGCGCGCGCTGTCGCCCATCTCGGCTACGTGCAGATCGACACCATCAACGTCATCGAGCGCTGCCACCATCACATCCTCTACAACCGCATTCCGGCCTACCGCCGCGCCGACCTGGAGACCGCACAAGCGGAGGCGAAGACGGTGTTCGAATACTGGACGCATGCGCTCGCCTATATCGCCACCGAGGATATGCGTTTCTTCGCCGGCGAAATGAAGCGCCAGCGGCGCGAGCCGACCCACTGGTACGCCGATGCGACGGCCAGAGACGTGAGCAAGGTCATCCGCCGGGTGCGCGACGAAGGGGCGCTCACCATCGCCGACATCAAGGACGACGTGCTGACCGACAAGGACCACCCGTGGGCCTCGCGCAAACCGTCCAAGCGGGCGCTGCAGGCGGCCTTCTTCCGCGGCGAGCTGGTCATCAGCCGGCGCCACGGCATGCTCAAGACCTATGAGCTCACCACCCGCCATTTCGGCTGGGAGAGCCTGCCCAAGCCGGCGAGCGCCGCCGAGGCGACGCGCTATCGGCTGGAGCGGGCGCTCAGCGCCCAGGGGCTCGTCAGCCTCGATTCGATTTGCATGGGCGAGGCCAAGGCGAAGCCGGCGGTGAAAACGCTGATCGAGCGCGAGGTCAGGGCGAAACGCCTGGTGCCGGTGACCTTTGCCGGGGCACAAGCGGCACACTGGGCGCTGCCGGAAAGCCTGGAGGCAGAGTTCGCGCCGCCCGCCCTCACCCATATCCTGTCGCCCTTCGACCCGCTGATCATCCAGCGCAAGCGCACGGCGGCCTTCTTCGGCTATGAGCACGTGTTCGAGGCCTATGTGCCCAAGGCGAAGCGGAAATTCGGCTATTTCACCCTGCCGGTGCTGGTCGGCGACGAGATCGTCGCCGCCCTCGACCTCAAGGCCGACCGGCAGGCGCGCGACCTTTTGATCCAGGCCTGGCACTGGGTCGGCAATGGCCATGCAGGGCGCCACAAGTCAGCGATCGAGGCCGCGCTCGAGCGCTTCTTCCACTTCCAGTTGCCGGAAGACGCGGCGGTTGATGCTGCCGATTGAGGCCGATTCGGCCTTGCAGCGGCGGGACTCGACCGCCACATAGCCCGCATGGGCACTTACCGTTCCTTCCAGTTCTCGCGGCTCGGCTGGCGTGGCCAGCTCAGCCTGGTGCTTGCCGTGGCGCTCGGGCTCGCCGCCGCGGCGGCGCTCGTCATCCTCTCGGTCGGCCTGGCGCTCGTTCTGCTGCCGATCGTCGCCATTGCGCTCTTCATCGGCCGCTGGCGGCTGAAGAAGGTGCTGAACGAGGCCCAGAAGCGCTGGGAGGAGCAGCAGCAGAAGGGCTCCGGCTATATCGAGACCGAATATGTCGTCGTCGATGACAAGGACGACCGCCGCCGCTGACCGCTTCCGTCAGGCCGCGCAGAGATGAGCGCCGCCGACGTCCCCGAGGCAACCGGCCAGCATGGCAGGCGCCGCCTTGTCTTCGGCCGGCCGTGACCCGGCAACCTGGCCCAGTGGCTTTTCCATGGTGAGACCGCGAAAGGTGATCCCGTCCGGCAGGTCGAGCGCGATCGGTCTCAGCGGCCGGTAGCCGAGCGCCCGGTAGAAGGGCACGCCGGAAAGCAGCGCGTTCAATTCCACACGGTTGAAGCCGGCGACGAAAGCCTCGCGCTCGGCGTGCTCCATCAGCATCCGCCCGAGGCCGTGGCGCACCCATTCGGGACGCACGAAGACGCTGCGGATCTTGGCGGCGGTGTGGTCCACCGGCGCTCCGCTGACGTAGTTGGCGCGGATGCGGCTCCAGCCGCCGGAGGCGACCAGACGGCCGCCGGTCTCGGCGATGGAATAGGTTCCCTCATCGATGAGCTGGTCGTCCATGGTGCCGACAAAGGTGATGAACGCCTCAATCTCTTCGCGCGAGTAGCAGCGCCGGGCGAGCGTGCGCATGGAACTGGCCTGCATGGCCTTGAGGTGATTGCGATCGCTCATCCGCGCCTGGCGGATGACGATGCTGGAGGAATCCTTGTTCATAATCGCTATTGCCGGCCCGGGGCCGGTCCTCACGTCGGGCAAAATGAAAAACCCGTGCGCCGCGGATCGTTCTTCGCCCGCGGCCGTACGGGAGTGGCGCTTCCTATAGGCGAGAACGCCGCGTGCGGCAGTGACGGGCATCACACGGAAAGGATCAGGCGAGCGCCTTGCGCGGGCTGACGGAGCGGACGCCGAGCAGGATGAGAAGCGCGACCGTCGCGCTGATCGCGGCAAGGGCGAAGGTGCCGGCCGCCGCCAGTCCGGTCGCCGCGGCCCATGAGAAGGAGATCAGCGCCTCGCCGAAGGTGGCGATGCGCGAGGAGGTGTGACGGCGGCGGAAATTGGAGCGCTTGGCCTGGGCGCGGAACCAGAGCTGGATGCGGATGGTCGAGGCGGCAGCAATGAGGATGCCGCAGAGTGCCGCGAGCGCATGATGCGGCGACAGCCAGGCGAGAACGGCCAGGAACGGCCCGAGCACCATGAGCACGGCGCCCATCACTGCCTCCACCTTGGCGCGGGTGATCGCCAGCGGGCTGACCGGCGCGGTCATCATCAGGTCGGGGGCGTCCTCGCCGGAGATGGCGAGCCAGGCAAGCGCGCCGCCGAGCTGGCCGCCGACGGTGGTGAGGACCATGACCACGACCACCAGGGCGCCGGTGGCATCGCCGAAGTTGCGCATGAGCAGAAGCGCCGGAGGCACCAGGTAGAAGAGCTGAGTGAGCGTCTGCGAGGCGAGCCAGGGATCGCGCCTGAGCAGCTTCCACTCCTTGCCGCGCAACGTCGCGGCGGGGGAGGAAAGCCTGAAGCGGTGCGGCCGCGACCGGTGGCGGCCGCGCGGCGCAGCCAGATCGGTGGCGGCAATCGAATGCTCGCCGAGGCGCGGTGCGAACGACACCATGACGGCGGCGAGGATCGCGAAGCAGATCGCCAGAACCCCGGCGAGCGCCGCCCAATCGCCCAGGATGGCGCGTGCCGGCCACCACAACGGGCTGTCGACGCCGGGGAGAGTGGTGATCAGGTTCTGGGCGATGATCATCGCCGGCCTGACCGTGGTGCCGTAATAGATGATGGCGAAGGCCTGCACGCCGATGGCGAAGCCGGCGCCAATGACCGCGGCGAAGACCTGGGCGACGAGCCGGGTGCGACGTGCGCCGAGCACACGGAAAAGGCCGATGGTGATCGCTACGGCAAGGGCGGCGGCGGCGCTGCCAAGGCCGATGGCGACGCCGAAACCGGCGAGCCAGCGCGGGCCGCCGGCCAGCGTCAGCACGTCAATGAAGGGCGTCGAGATGATCACCGCGACCATCGCGATCAGTCCGGCGGTCACTGCAATGCGTACGGAGAACAGGCGGCGAGGGCTCACCGGCGAGGACAGGACGAGGTCGAGGTCGCCGCGAGCATAGAGCGTGCGGGTGACCGATTCCATCGCCTGGCTGAGCAGCAGCGAGATGTAGAGCAGCACGATCAGCGACACCGAAACCAGTGACGCCTTATCCGGATTGGTCCCATCCTCGGCGAAGCGGGCGACGATCGCCCAGGCCGGCAGGTGCAGCACCACGCCGATGACGACCAGCGCGATCACCGCTCGCGACAGGCGGCGGCGGTTGCCGGCAGTCACCATGGAAAGCCAGTCGCGCCAAGCCAGGCGCAGCTCGTGCGCCGCCAGCCAGCGGATCGAGACGGGGCGGCTCATGCCGCAGCGCTTTCGGCCACCAGCGTCAGGAACACGTCCTCCAGGGTGCCGCCGCGGCCGGCGCGCAGACTGAGTTCGGCCAGCGTCCCCTCGGCGATCAGCCGCCCGTTGGTGAGCACGCCGATACGCTCGGCCATGCGCTCCGCCACTTCGAGGATGTGGGTGGTCATGATCACCGTGCCACCAGCACGCACGCGCGCCTGCAGCACGTCCTTGACCTGGCGGGCGGTGCCAGCGTCGAGGCCGGTCAGCGGTTCGTCGAGGATGATCAGGCGCGGGTCGTGGACGAGTGCGCCGGCAAGCGCCACCTTCTGGCGCATGCCGCGCGAGAAGCCCTCGCAGCGTTCGTCGGCATGGGGACCGAGGCCGAGCCAGTCGATCAGTTCGCGGGCGCTCGCCTCCGCCTGGCGCTCGTCGATGCCCCACAGGCCGGCAACGAAAGCGAGGTATTCCAGCGGCGTCAGCTTGTCGTAGATCATCGGCTCGTCGGAGACCCAGGCCATCATCCGCTTGGCGGCGATCGGGTCGGCGAGCGCGTCCGTGCCGAAGACGGAGATCGATCCGGAATCGGGGGAGAGCAGCCCGACCACCATGCGCAACGTGGTGGTCTTGCCGGCGCCGTTCGGCCCGAGCAGGGCATAGAACTCGCCGGCCTTGACGGTGAGATCGAGGTCGTCGACCGCCGGACGTTCGAAGGTCTTGCTGAGGCCGGCGAGCCTGAGGGCCGCCGGCCGAACGGAATCGCCCATTGCTGACCTGACCTGTAGAGGAAGCGCCACTGGCGCCTTGCCTATATGGTCAGGATTGAGACCGGGTAAACTTGTCGCGTGGCAATTGCGGCAATCTTGCCACCACCGCTTCATCAAGCCGCCGAAGACTTAGAGCCTTTCACGGTCAGATGGGATCGATTCCGTTTCTCGACCGGCGCCGATACCTGGGGCCAACGAGCCGTTGACGACGCCCAGAGAGCGGCAGTTTCAGCCGCCTGGAGCTCCGGCTAGCCGCGGCGATCGAGGCGGCGGGCGCGGCGCAGCATCGGAAAGGCCCAGGCCCAGATGCCGGCGACTGCCAGCGTGCCGAGGCCGCCGACGACAACGGCCGGAACCACGCCGATAAGTGCCGCCACTGTGCCCGCACGGAACTCGCCGAGCTCGTTGGAGGCGCCGACGAAGACCGCATTGACCGCGTTGACCCGTCCGCGCACGGCGTCGGGCGTCCACAGCTGCATGAGCGTCTCGCGGATATAGACGCTGACCATGTCGGCCCCGCCGGCGAGCGCCAGGGCGACGACCGACAGCCAGACGGCGTTGGAAACGCCGAAGACGAGGGTGAAGGCGCCGAACAGGCCGACGGTGACGAACATGATCACGCCGGCATGATCGCGCACCGGGCGGGCAGCAAGATAGAGCGCGACGGCAATGGCGCCGATGCCCGGCGCCGAGCGCAGCAGGCCGAGACCCCACGGCCCGGTGTGGAGGATGTCGCGGGCATAGGCCGGCAGCAGCGCCGTCGCCCCACCGAGAAGCACGGCGAAGAGATCGAGCGAGATGGCGCCGAGCACGATCTTTTCGTGCCAGACATAGCGGAAGCCGGCGATCACGGTTGACCAGTTCGGCGGCTCGGGCGTGGTCTTCTGCGGCGGCTTGGGTACGAGCGAGACCAGTCCCCCGGCAATCACCAGCAGGCCGACGGCCACGGCATAGGGCGTCGCCGCCGCAAGCCCGTAGAGCAGGCCGCCGACCACCGGTCCGACGATGATGGCGATCTGCCATGCCGAGGACGATATGGCGATGGCGCCGGCGAGGTCGCGCTCAGGCACGAGATTGGGAATGAGCGAGGAGGCGGCCGGGTTCATGAAGGCGCGGGCGGTGCCGAAGACCGCCAGGATGGCGAAGATCCAGCCCGGCGAGATCGCTCCGCCGAGGGTGAGCACGAGAAGCGCCAGGCCGCAGGCTGCCTCGACGAACTGGCAGATCGCCACGATGCGCCGGCGGTTGTAGCGGTCCGACACCGTGCCGGTAACCAGAACCAGGAGCAGCGCCGGAGTGAACTGGACAAGGCCGACCAGCCCAAGATCGAAGGGATCGCGGGTCAGGTCGTAGATCTGCCAGCCGACGGCGACGCTGAGGATCTGGGTGGCGAAGGTGGCAAACAGCCGCGACAGCCAGAACAGCCGGAAGCCGCGATGGCGGAAGGCGCCCCAATGATCGGTTGACGGTTCGGCGTCTGCCGCTGGCATGATTTCCTGAGAGGTCGGCGGGCGGAAGGAGGTGCCTGTTTACGCGATCGCCGCGGCGCAAGGAAGCCAGCTATGCCCGGTCAGCGCTCGATGCGGTCGATGAACCAGCGGGTGAGCTCGATCCACACCTGGTCCTTCTCGGCCTTGTCCTCGATGCCGTGGTCGATGTTGGGATTGTCGTTGATCTCGACCACGAAGATGCCGTCCGGCGTCTCCTTGAGGTCGACGCCGTAGAGACCGTCGCCGATCAGGTTGGCGGCGCGCAGGCCGGTGTCGACGACGTTGGGCGGCGCCTCGCCCAGCGAGGGTGTGTGGAAGTTGCCTTCGTCGCCCTTGCCGTCGGCACCGTAGCGGACGATCTGCCAGTGGTTCTTGGCCATCATGTATTGGCTGACGAAGAGCGGCTTGCCGCCGAGGACGCCGACGCGCCAGTTGAACGAGGTCGGCATGAAAGCCTGGGCGAGGAGCATGTCGGTGTCCTCGAACCATTCCCTGGCGAGCGCGGCCAGCTCATGCTGGTTGGCGACCTTCTTGACGCCGCGCGAGAACGAGGAATTGGGGATCTTCAGCACCATCGGGAAACCGAGTGTGTCGGCGGCGCGCTCCAGGTCGTGCATGCCGCCGACGATGACGGTCGGCGGCACCGCGAGGCCGTTTCCGGTCAACAGCTCGTGCAGGTAGATCTTGTTGGTGCAGCGGATCATCGACACCGGATCGTCGATGACCGGCATGCCCTCCTGCACGGCGCGGCGGGCGAAGCGATAGGTGTGGTTGTTGATCGAGGTGGTCTCGCGGATAAACAGCGCGTCGTACTCGGCCAGGCGCGCCAGGTCGCGGCGGGTGATCGGCTCGACCTCGACGCCGAGCTTCTCGGCGATCCGCGCCCAATGCTTGATGGTGGAGCGGTCCGAGGGCGGCATAGCCTCGTTGGGGTCGTAGAGCACGGCGAAGGAATAGCGCGGCGTGGCACGGTCCTTCTTGGAGCGCCACTGGCGGGTGGTGTGGGTGTGCAGCGCGTCGTGGAAGAAGGCGAGCTCGGTGGCGGAAAGCTTGGTGACCGGCACCGGCGCCAGCCTGCGGATCTGCGGCCGGGCATGGCCGTTGCCGGTGCTTTCGACGGTCACCTCGATCACCGGGCAACGGAACCAGTCGAACAGCAGCCGGCCGAAACGGTCGAAGCGGTGGTCCTCGACCTCGCCGAAATAGGCGAGGATACGTCCCGGCAGGGTCTTGTCGGTGGCGCTCGCCACGGCCTTACCGAGCGCATCGTCGAGTTCCGGCAGCGCCTGGGCATAGAGCTGGCGGGCGCCGAGATCGGTGATCGTCTCGACCGTGGGGATGACGCGGTGGCCGCGCGCCTCGGCGAGCAGCGAGCAATAGTAGCCGCGCGTCTGGTAGCTGAAGGAGCGCGACAGGTTGACGATCTTCGGCCGCGCTCCGGAAAACAGGTTGGCGCGGGCCAGATAATCCCGCGTGGTGATGACTTTGTGCGGAGTATCGGCGTTCGGAAAATCCTTCGGCGTATCAACCAGGATCACCCAATCAGCCATGAACTGCGCCTTCAGGTCGATGGGCCGGCGGCGCGCTGCGCCGTGCGGCCGAGGGGCTTGCCGTAGCGGAGCGCATCGGCCCCGTCGGCATAATAGTGCGCGCGAGTGCCAATGGGCGTGTAGCCGCGCCGGTGGTAGAGCCGGATGGCGCCGGCATTGTCGGGACGGACTTCCAGATTGAGGACGGCGGCGCCCGCCCGCCTGGCCTGGCGCTCGGCATCGGCGAGCAGCTTGTCGCCAAGACCGTGGCCGCGGGCGGCAGCGGCAACGGCGATCGAATAGAGCCGGGCGACGCGGCTGCCGGAACGCGTGAGCACGAGATGGTAGCCGGCGACCGCGCCATCCATGACCGCCACGCGCAGATGCGCGCTGGGCCGGCCGATCAGCCGGCCGAAACTCCGCCGCGACAGGCGGTCGGCGGCAAAGGAACGGGTCTCGATCTCGCAGAGGACGGCAAGATCGGCGGGCCTGCCATCGCGAATCCTTGGGTCCGGCATGGAGACTGGTGTCGGGGATTGGCCTTTGACTGGCCGAATCCTCTGCGCCGATTCCACGGAAAACTCAAGGCACTCCCGCCAAGTGCGTTGCCGAAGCGGACCGGAAGGGCGCATAAATCCCTCCTTCCCCGCCTTTCCCCAGCCAGGGTCAAGCAACGCCATGTCCGCAGAAGCTCGCCTCATCATCCCCGACCTTGCCGGCAAGGCCGTGCTCATCACCGGCGCCTCGACCGGCATCGGCGCGGCGCTGGCACGCGCCTTCGCCGCCCAGGGGGCGCGGGTGGCGCTGCACTACAATTCCAGCGTCGATGCCGCCGAGGCGGTGGCCAAGGCGATCGCCGATGGCGGCGGTGAGGTCTTTCTGGTGCGCGGCGACGTGACCGTGTCAGCCAATACCAGACGCATCGTGGAGGAATTGGCCAGCCATTTCGGCCGCCTCGACGGGCTCATCAACAATGCCGGCGGGATGGTCGACCGCATCGCCTATGCCGACATGACCGACGCGCACTACGACAAGGTCATGGACCTCAACGCCCGCTCGGCGGTGATGGCCAGCCGCGCCGCGATTCCCTGGCTGAAGAAGGCCGGCGGCGGCTTCATCATCAACACCACGTCGATCGCGGCCCGCGTCGGCGGGAGCGCCGGCGCCGGCCTCTACGGATCGAGCAAGGGCTTCGTCTCGACCATGACGCACGGCATGGCGCGGGAGCTGATCCGTGACGGGATCCGCGTCAACGCGGTGTCGCCGGGCTTCATCCTGACGCCGTTCCAGGAGCGCTACGCGGCGCCGGGACAGAACACGCCGGAAGCGGCCGCCGCCATCCCGCAGGGCCGCTTCGGGGTGGCCGAGGATTGCGTCGGCGCCTATCTGTTCCTCGCCTCCGACATGCTCTCCGGCTACATCATCGGCCAGGTGATCGAGGTCAATGGCGGCCAGCTGATGCCCTAGGTCCTTCGCTGCCCGGCTCCGCCGGGCCCAACAGCACGGAGTCCGGCGCTGGCGCGCGAGCCTAGCGCAGCACTTCCTGGCGGGTGGCCGGCTTGCCGTCCTCGGTCTCGCGGGCCGTGCGATAGGGCGCCAGATTGCCGTTCAGCGCCTCGCCGACCGCCGTGCCGAGCTCGCGTGCGGTATCCAGCCGCGACAGGAAGACGTAGTTGGCGCCGGCCTCGTAGATCGCCTGGCAATCGGGGAAGGACACCGCATTGGCGATGATGAGCGCCTGCGGATTGATGCGTCGGACATTCTCGACCAGCTTGCGGTTGTCGATGCCGCGCAGGAGGTCGTCCGGCACGGTCAGCACCACCACTTCGGCCTTGTCGACGCCGGCATGGTGCAACGTCTCGGGATTGGCGAGGTCGCCGTATTTGACATGCGCCCCGACGGCGCGGATGCGGTCGTGGAGGGCGACGTTGAAGTCGACCACCAGCGTCTTGGCGGCAAGGTCCGGGTCGTTGCGGGCGATATCGTAGAGCAGTGACGAGGCGACGCGGTGGAAACCGAGGATGGCGAGGCGGTAGGCATCCTCCTCCTGCGCAGCGGCGGCCGGCGGGTCCTTGAAGCCGAGCGCACGCAGCATCGGCGCCACGGCCGCATGGATCTTGTAGGCGGAGCGGTAGAGCGGCGTGGTGGCGATCGCGGTCAGCACGAAGGCGAAGATGATGGCGCTCGACAGGTCCTTCGACAGGTGGCCGAGATCGGTGCCGAGGAAGGCGATGACCAGGCTGAACTCGGAGATCTGGGCGATGCGCACCGAGGTGACCTCGGCGTTGCGCTGGTCGACGCCGTTGAAATAGAGCAGCGGAAATAGGACGAGCTGGCGCGCAGCGATGGCGGCAATGGCGATGGCGACCGCCAGGAGCAGTACCCCCGGGCCGCTCGGCTCGGGGATGCCGAGGCCGAGGCCGACGAAGAACAGGGTGACGAAGAAGTCCTTCACCACGCCGACCTTGGTGACGATCTCGGTCGAATAGGGATGGCTGGCGATGGTGGCGCCGGCGATCAGCGCACCCATGCCCGAGCCAACGTTGAGGTGCATCTGCATGCCGAACAGCTTCTCGGTGACGAAATCGAAATTGGCGCCAGCGAAGACGATGGCGAAGCACCAGCAGATGGCGCCGACCAGGATGATCTCGGGCACCTTGGCGATCCAGCGGAAGCCGATGGGGATGACGGTGCGGGCGACGACGGTGGCGAGCACCGCGAGCAGGCCGATGCCGACGAAGGAGGCGAGGATCGGCAGGACGTGCGGCTCGTGCAGGCTGGGCTGCAGGATGATGACGACGATCGACCAGAGGTCCTCGAAGACGAGCAGGCCGAGCGCCACGCGGCCAGGCACGGTGTCGAGCTCGAAGGCCTCCTGGAACAGCTTGACGACCAGCAGGGTGGACGAGGCGGCGATGACGACGCCGATATAGAGGGGGCCGAGCCCCCGACCGATGATGCTGCCGAGGCCGACAAAGAGCAGCAGTTGGGCGATGACGAAACCGAAGATGGCGATCAGCGGATAGGACAACAGGCCGGTCAACAGGATGGCGCGGCCGCTGCCGATGATCTTGCCGAGGTCCATCTCCAGGCCGATGACGAAGAGGAGGAGGACGAAACCGAGCTGGGCGATGGTGTTGATGTTGTCCGGATCGGTGACCAGGCCGAGGGCCAGCGGCCCGGCGACGACGCCGGCGAGGATGTAGCCGGCGATCGCCGGCAGGTGCAGGCGGGCGAACAGGATCGCCAGAATGCCGGATAGAAGCAGGCCGATGCCGATGTCGTGCACCAGGGCCGGCATGGCGCCTTCCGAGGCGAACGCCGGCGTGCTGACCACAAAGGCCAGAACGAGCCCGGTCAGGCCCACACATACACGCCGCGCAAGCGGCCCCGAACGGCTCATCGGCAAGGGCGCTCCCCTCGTTTGCGTCCCAGAATTGACAGTCTACGGTCGTCGCTTGCATGTATGCACCGCACCGGCGGCGCAAGTCGTTACCTTGTTTCAGGAAAATCGTCCGCGTCAAGCGGTGGCGGCACGATTGCCCGCAAAAGCGGCAGTGCCGGCGTCTTTCAACGCCGGGCGGCCGCCGGGGACCTGCGATCGTGTTGTGATGGGCGCGCCGTTGGGCTATCAAACCCGGTGCGGCCGCGGCCGCAGGCGTGGCACCCGTAGCTCAGCTGGATAGAGCGCTGCCCTCCGAAGGCAGAGGTCGTGAGTTCGAATCTCGCCGGGTGCGCCATTATCTCGCTCACGCCAGGTTCGCTGCGCTCACCGGCTCCGCGGGGGCGGGCGAAAGCCCGGGCCGCGCTTGCGGCCTTTGGCGCGTTCGAAGTCTCTCCTTCGAAGCGTGCCAATATCTCGCTCACGCCAGGTTCGCTGCCCTCACCGGCTCCGCGGGGGCGGGCGAAAGCCCGGGCCGCGCTTGCGGCCTTTGGCGCGTTCGAAGTCTCTCCTTCGAAGCGTGCCAATATCTCGCTCACGCCAGGTTCGCTGCGCTCACCGGCTCCGCGGGGGCAGGCGAAAGCCCGGGCCGCGCTTGCGGCCTTTGGCCAGTTCGAAGTCTCTCCTTCGAAGCGCGCCATTATTTCAGATAGTTAGCCGACGACACGGTCGCCAGAGCCCCACGCCAGGCCTGCCCCCACCTGAGAGCAAGCCTGGAATTAATGGCGCGATGCGCCACATCCGGAAATCGCGTCTTCCACTTCAAAATCTCAGGTCGGACGACTTCAATACACGAGAATAAAGGGGCCAAACATCTCGATTACTATGGCCGAAGCCGGGGTACCGGCGGCTCCCCGGAGCCCGATGGCGTCACCTTCCCGGCGTCGCGCTTCTTCTTGTTGGCGTCAGCGCCTGCCGTTGGCTTGTTGGCGTCGGCACCTGCCGTCGGCCTGTTGGCGTCTGCACCTGTCGTCGGCCTGTTGGCGTCGGCACCTGCCGTCGGCTTGTTGGCGTTGGCACCTGCCGTCGGCGCGCCAGCAGGACTGCCGGCAATTTCGCGGCTCGTATTGACGCCGATTCCGAAAAGGCGCCACTGCCCGCCCGCGAACTGGTAGGCAAGATCGAAGTTCACCTGTTCTGGTCTGCTCGGAAAATAGCCCGTCACCCGAAGGAATCCCTGCGCGTCCACTGCTGCAGGACGAAACAGCCGTGGTTCAATCACTGTCACGGGGGCGAGGTCGAGCTGGCGCGCTCTCAATTTTGCAAAGTTCGCAGCGAGACGGTCAGGTGTGTTTGCATTCTGAAATCCAGGAGCGGCGATTCCACGCAATACGGAATAGTCCCCCGTCAAATTCGCTTGATTGAGCGAGATGACCGAACCACGAATGAGGGATACCAACCTGGCATCGTCCGGAACCTGGCCCGCAACATCCGCAGCCAACTTCCCGTCCTCTTTGCTCTGACTGGCCGCTGATTTCTGTGCGAGATGGACGCCGATTCCGAACAAGCGCCAGCGCCCAGCAACCATCTGAAAAGCAAGCTCGAAATTCACGCGCTCCGCTGCCGCCGGGAAGAAACCGGTGAGTCTCAGGAGCCCTTTCGCATCTATCGTGGGTTCAGCAGGCAGTCGTGGGCTCACGACCGCGATTTCCGCGAGGTCCATTTTGCGGCCACGCAGATCGGCAAAAGCCTGGCTCAACTTTTCAGGGCTGTTCACCTGCTGAAAACTTGGCGCGCCGATGTCACGAAGGACCGCGTAATCGCCTGACACATTTGCTTGCTGCAGGGCGATGATCGAACTGCGGATAAGGATAACAAGGCCGTCGGCGTTCGGTATGGCCTGTCCCGCCGGCCGGGGCGGTGCCGATTGTTGGGGTGCCGCCGCCGCGGTGGCAGCCGGAGCGGGGAGCGCGTCGGTGGATTTCGCCGCTTTCTCGCCCGAGCGCCGTGCAACCAAACTGTCGAGGCCACCGTTGTGCGCGGTAAAGTAAAGCGCCGCCGCGCCGCATATGAGCGCAAAGGCGATGGCCACCCTGAACGCTATCCGCTCGAACAGCAAGTTGCCCTGGCGGTGGTCGCGGTGGTCGCTCACGCGACGACGACGCGGTTGAGGCCCTCGAGGCTCGCGAGGCTCTTCCTCCGGCGACCAGCGGTCATCCTGTGACGGTTCAGGCCACATTTCCGGTTCTCGCCGGTGACTGTTCGAATCACCTCTGACCACACGCAACATGCCGACCTGCTTTACTCAAAACGTAGCCCAAAGCTAACGCGTCCACTGCAAGCCGATGTGCGCTCCGCCGACGGCGCTGCCGCCGCCATAGGGCAATCCCACGCCGAACCCGCCGGAAAACGCCAACCTGTCGCCTTCGGCAAACACGTCATGGGCGAACACGCCCATGGCTGAAAGGCTCACGCCAAAGGCATCGCCGAACGTGCCCCAATTCGCTGCGACGCCAAATGTCTCCGGTCCAACCAGATCTGGATTGTGCATCGACATCGCCAGCGCAATGCCCGACGCATGCTCGTCCAGAGTCTTGGTGAACATTCCGTTATCGGTGCCGAGGTTGCCGGCAGCATCCGACGTCACGAGTTCCAGTGGCCCGGACTGGCGCGCGCGGCTGAGGTCCGATGTTATTCCCGGCGTCGTATAGGTATGCAACTGCGTACCGAGCACAATCTGGTTGACCTGCGTCGACACCGCCCCGGCTCCGCTGGAGTCGGTACCGATGGCGACGCCGCCCGGCATCTGCACGACAGTGTTGCGGCCCATTGCGATCCCATAAGTCGCCGGCGCTTGAGCGTTGGTGCCAATTGCGATGGTGTCATAGAAGCCGGCCGGGTTGGAGGCGCCGTTCCCGGCGCCTGTACCCAGGGCAACGTTGTTGTACCCGAAGACGTCGTTGCCGGAGTTGTTGCCGAAGGCAACGTTGTCAGATCCCGTCACGCGATTGCCAGCATTCGTGCCCGAAGCCTGGTTGTCGTAGCCGTAGACGTCGTTGCCCGACTGATAACCCCGCGCCTGGTTGTCGTTGCCCGTCACGCCATTGCCAACCTGAGTGCCGGACGCCTGATTGTTGACCCCGAGAACGTTGTTGCCGCAGTCGCGGCCCATCGCGTGATTGTCGTAACCGATATCGAGGCCATTGCCGTTGCCGCAATTGGTGCCGCTCGCCTGGTTGTTTTCGCCGATAACGTCATTGCCGGAGTTCAGACCGGCAGCCAGGTTGTCGTTCCCGTAAACGTTGTTGCCAGTGTAGGTCCCATCAGCCCGATTGTTGGCGCCGGTCACGAAGTTGCCAGACAGAAAGCCGCGCGCCTGGTTGTCGGTGCCGTCGACAATGTTGCCGACCTCATACCCGTTCGCCTGATTGTTGATCCCGGTAACGACATTGCCGGAATTGAAACCGTTCGCCTGATTGTCAGTACCGGTTACGTAGCTGCCGGACGACTCCCCGCCTGCCTCATTGTTCTGACCGGATACGTAGTTGCCGGAGTCCAGGCCGGCAGCGCGGTTGCCGCTGCCGTCGACCGCATTGCCGACGCTCGTGCCGGAGGCCAGGTTGTTTTCGCCGATAACGTCATTGCCGGAGTTCAGACCGGCAGCCAGGTTGTCGTTCCCGTAAACGTTGTTGCCAGTGTAGGTCCCATCAGCCCGATTGTTGGCGCCGGTCACGGCGTTGCCAGACAGAAAGCCGCGCGCCTGGTTGTCGGTGCCGTCGACAATGTTGCCGACCTCATACCCGTTCGCCTGATTGTTGATCCCGGTAACGACATTGCCGGAATTGAAACCGTTCGCCTGATTGTCAGTACCGGTTACGTAGCTGCCGGACGACTCCCCGCCTGCCTCATTGTTCTGACCGGATACGTAGTTGCCGGAGTCCAGGCCGGCAGCGCGGTTGCCGCTGCCGTCAACCGCATTGCCGACGCTCGTGCCGGAGGCCAGGTTGTTGTCGCCGGTCACGTCATTGCCAGACTGATAACCACGCGCCTGGTTGTCGCTACCGTCGACATAGTTGCCGACGGTGTTGCCAGATGCCTGATTGTTGTCGCCGGTGACGGTGTTTCCCGTGTCGGTTCCTGAAGCCTGGTTATTGGAGCCGTTTACGCTGCCCCCAACGGTGTCACCCGACGCCTGATTGTTGTCGCCGGTGACGGTGTTTCCCGTGTCGGTTCCTGAAGCCTGGTTATTGGAGCCGTTTACGCTGCCCCCAACGGTGTCACCCGACGCCTGATTGTTGTCGCCGACGACGTCGCTTCCCGAATCGATCCCCGTGGCCTGGTTGTTGGAGCCGGTTACATTGTTCCCGACGGTGTCGCCTGCCGCCAGGTTGTTGGAGCCGTTGACCGTATCGCCCGAGTCGACGCCCGAAGCCTGATTATAGTCGCCGGTGACGGTCTGCCCGACGTTGTTGCCAAATGCCTGGTTGCCGCTGCCGTTGACCGTGTTGCCCGAATTGATCCCCGAGGCCCGGTTGTTGTCGCCGGTGACACTGCTCCCGACGGTGTCACCTATCGCCAGGTTGTTGGAGCCTGAAACGTCGCTTCCCGAATCGATCCCCGTGGCCAGGTTGTTGGAGCCGGTCACATTGTTCCCGACGGTGTCGCCTATCGCCAGGTTGTTGGAGCCGTCGACCGTGTTGCCCGCGTTCGTGCCGGATGCCAGGTTGTTGGAGCCGGTGACGCCACTCCCAACGGTATCACCCGAAGCCTGGTTGTTGGAGCCGTTGACCGTGTTGCCCGAATTGACCCCCGAGGCCACGTTGTTGTCGCCGGTGACGTTGCCTCCAACCGTGTCACCCGACGCCTGATTGTTGTCGCCAGTCACATTGTTCCCGGCGGCATTGCCTATCGCCAGGTTGTTGGAGCCGCTGACCGTGTTGCCCGCATTCGTGCCGGATGCCAGGTTGTTGGAGCCGGTGACCGTGTTGCCCGCGTTCGTGCCGACCGCCTGGTTGTTGCTGCCGCCAACCGTATTGCCTACGTCCGTGCCGATCGCCTGGTTGTTGGAGCCGTCGACCGTATTGCCCGCGTTCGTGCCAACTGCCTGATTGTTGCTGCCGCCAACCGTATTGCCCACGTTCGAGCCGACCGCCTGGTTGTTATCGCCGGTGACGCCGTCTCCTGCGTCGGTTCCCGAGGCCTGGTTGTTGTCGCCGGTCACGTAATTGCCAGACCGAAGGCCCTGCGCCTGGTTTTCGCTGCCGTCGACATGGTTGCCGACGTCATTGCCAGATGCCTGATTGTTGTCGCCGGTAACGACGTTGCCGGCATCATCACCCGACGCCTGATTGTTGGAGCCGTCGACCGTATTGCCCGCGTTCGTGCCAACTGCCTGATTGTTGCTGCCGCCAACCGTATTGCCCACGTTCGAACCAACCGCCTGGTTGTTGCTGCCGGTGACGCTATCTCCTGCGTCGGTTCCCGAGGCCTGGTTGTTGTCGCCGGTCACGTAATTGCCAGACCGAAGGCCCTGCGCCTGGTTTTCGTTGCCGCCGACATGGTTGCCGACGTCATTGCCAGATGCCTGATTGTTGTCGCCGGTGACGACGTTGCCGGCATCATCACCCGACGCCTGATTGTTGGAGCCGGTGACATTGTTCCCGGCGGCATTGCCTATCGCCTGGTTGTTGGAGCCGTCGACCGTATTGCCCGCGTTCGTGCCGACCGCCTGGTTGTTGCTGCCGGTGACGCTGTCTCCTGCGTCGGTTCCCGAGGCCTGGTTGTTGTCGCCGGTCACGTAATTGCCAGACCGAAGGCCCTGCGCCTGGTTTTCGCTGCCGTCGACATGGTTGCCGACGTCATTGCCAGATGCCTGATTGTTGGAGCCGGTGACGACGTTGCCGGCATCATCACCCGACGCCTGATTGTTGGAGCCGGTGACCGTGTTGCCCGCGTTCGTGCCAACTGCCTGATTGTTGCTGCCGCCAACCGTATTGCCCACGTTCGAACCAACCGCCTGGTTGTTGCTGCCGGTGACGCTATCTCCTGCGTCGGTTCCCGAGGCCTGGTTGTTGTCGCCGGTCACGTAATTGCCAGACCGAAGGCCCTGCGCCTGGTTTTCGTTGCCGCCGACATGGTTGCCGACGTCATTGCCAGATGCCTGATTGTTGTCGCCGGTGACGACGTTGCCGGCATCATCACCCGACGCCTGATTGTTGGAGCCGGTGACATTGTTCCCGGCGGTGTCGCCTATCGCCTGGTTGTTGGAGCCGTCGACCGTATTGCCCGCGTTCGTGCCAACTGCCTGATTGTTGCTGCCGCCAACCGTATTGCCCACGTTCGAACCGACCGCCTGGTTGTTGCTGCCGGTGACGCTGTCTCCTGCGTCGGTTCCCGAGGCCTGGTTGTTGTCGCCGGTCACGTAATTGCCAGACCGAAGGCCCTGCGCCTGGTTTTCGTTGCCGCCGACATGGTTGCCGACGTCATTGCCAGATGCCTGGTTGTTGTCGCCGGTAACGACGTTGCCGGCATCATCACCCAACGCCTGGTTGTTGGAGCCGGTGACCGTATTGCCCGCGTTCGTGCCGACCGCCTGGTTGTTGGAGCCGCCAACCGTATCGCCCACGTCCGTGCCGACCGCCTGGTTGTTGGAGCCGTCAACCGTATTGCCCGCGTTCGAGCCAACCGCCTGGTTGCTGTCGCCGGTCACGTAGTTGCCAGAATCAAGACCCTGCGCCTGGTTGTCGCTGCCATCGACGTGGTTGCCGACGTTGTCGCCGAACGCCTGATTGTTGTCGCCGGTGACGACGTTGCCGCAATCATTGCCCGAGGCCTGGTTGTTGAGGCCGGTGACGCTGTTGCCGCAGGTTGCTGCCCACGCCGTTTGACCGGGCGTCAAGACAATCAGCGTCAGGAAGGCAAGGGCAGCCGCGACAAAAAGATGCCGAAGCGCCGGAAAATGGCGTTTCAGCCCCTTGAAAGCGCCGAACTGGACTCCCCCGCACTCAAACACGACCCGACCCTCTACAGCATCGCCCAGCGCCAGCGAAGCACAATGCACAAGGCGGTAGAAGTTAACAAGACGTTAACGTCGCTCCTATGCCTCGTCCACGGCCAATTTCGGGGTAAATCGACGTTTGGCTCCCTGTCGCCGACCAAAGAGCGCAGGCGAACTGCCCGGGAACCCTATTCGGTTTTTTGGCGGATGTTCTGGTTTGATTGAGGTGCCGGTAGATGGTTGGCCGACTGCCTTAAGCGCCTCGAGCCGCCTGATTGTATCCGGCGAGCAACACTCGCAAGAGATCATTGCTTCTGCTCGCGTTGCGCTGGGCAAGCCCGCCCATTGCGAGCGCAGCCAAGCCAACGCCGCTGTCGGCCACGCTATTTACAGCGGGCACCCGATCGACACCGTCATTGCCCTTGCGATCGACTGTCCGTCATCAGCGGCTATAGCTCGGTCGTGACTCGTGCCGATTTTCCGGGGACGGCGGCGAAGGGGGCGTAACCGACGGAGGCGTTGGTGGCGCCGGAGTTGGCGGCGGCTGAGGCGCCGGCGGCGTGCCCGGGGGAGCGGGCTGCTGCGGGCTTTGTTGCGGCAGAATTAAGTTATCTGACAAGTGGCAATCAGTGAGATCGACCTGGAAATCCTTGAGCAGGCCGGACTGGCTGCGGACGTACGGAAAATAGTATTTCAACTGCCGATTGCGGAACCCGACATCCTGGTTGCTGTACCGAACGGCTCTGGATTGACTCGGTCGCACGACCGTGAGGGTACACGGCTGGTTGGATTGGACGCATCTGCCCGGGTTGGGCACGGCGCCGTTGGTCGCCCCCCGGCAGATCTCCGTGATGCCTTCGTAATCAGCAACACGGGTTGTCCCCTCCCGCTCGATGGAGATGTCGAACTTGGTGCCGCGAACGCCAATCGTCGCCGTCGGCGTGGTAATCTTGTAGGCGTTCTTCGGACTTTTGCCGGTCAAGAAGCGGAATGCGCCTTTCACAGCATTGAGGGAGATGTTGCTCCCGGTATTTCCGCTGAAGACGAAAGCGTCGATAACCAATGACGAATTGGGGCCAACGACGAGCTTCGTATCATCGCGAAACCGTATCTGAGCCGTGCCGACCGCGTCTGTACTGATGCGGTCGCCGGAGTATACCGGCGCTTCCGGCGCCAGGATCTTGTCGCCTCCCGCGCCAGAAATGTGAGCGGCCTGGACGACGGCAATCGCAGTTCCGCTCGGCGTTGCGGCCATTCCCGGTTCCAGGAACGCCGCCGACAAGATGGCCGCTCCGATACAAACGCATATTCTCACCGTGGCACTCCCTGCCTGTCAGCGACGCCTGCGCCAATGCCTTGGGTTCTATTGTCAATGATATTTGCATAAATCTCTATACGCAGCAGACGGCGACGGCAAATTCTATAATGTCTGAGGCGCACCGCGAAAAAGCGGCGGCGTCATAACAGAAGGCCGAGCAGTAAGGGCGATTGGCGAAGGCCGAGGCCGCGGAGGTGGCGGCGGAACTCAAGCTACAGCAGGTGGTCGTCAGCCGCTGCTCGATCGCCGCGCTTAAGTCGCGATCCAGCCGTGGCGTTGAGCATCCGGTTGTGCAAAGGAGTGTCCGCCCTTATCCGCAGACAGAAGGATGCCTTTACCCGTGAACCTTGGACCGAAAGCAAAATCTGGTGGTCGCACCGTCAGCAAGGCAGAAAAGGCAGCCGAGGCCCGCGATGAGGTAGCGGCCTTTCTGGCCCGCGGCGGCCGGATCAAGACGATGCCATCCGTCGTCACAATGGTTTTCGCATGCACGAACTGTGGCCACGCGGGCACTATTGGCGTGGCTCACGGGAAGGCACCACGCTGCCCGAAGTGTCGGGAGCCACTGCGCTAGCGATCCCGATTTCAAAGGCGCGTGTACTATCCAGATCTGGGCGCCATCATTTGGCTTCACGCTGCCGCGCCTTCTGACGAAGGCGCTTCGCTCCAGCCGGGCCTCACATCAGCGCGGACGGGAGCGGGCTGCCCGGCGATCACTTGCCGTCGTCGTGGTTGTGCTTGGCCTGGGCGCGCGGACCCGGCCGGCCACGCAAATAGTGCTGCTCCGGGTGGTAGCTGTCGGCCGGCCTGAACATCTTGGCCAGAGCCGCCTCGACGCGCCGCACTAGGCCGCGCCTCGGCCGTCCGCCCTTGTCGCCATTGTCGGCCGGCCGCGTCATGGCCTTGCCTCTCCTCCCAGGAAGCCGTTGACCGCCGCGGCCTCGCCGGCGATGGCGACCGCGAGGTCGTAGCGGCGGGTCTCGCCCGGCCCGAGCGGGCTTTCCACCGCGCTGTGGCCGTCCTCCGGGCGGGCGCTGGTGCAGGGCTCGACGGCAAACAGGCTGCTGCGCGGCCTGAGATCGTGCCAGAGCTGCAGGAAGGGTAGCGTCGCCGGGTCGAAATCGAAGGAGACAGTGAGCCGGCGGCCGTCGCGGTCGGGTGCCGCGACGACCGCCTGGGCCCGCTCGGCGTTGCCGGAGGGGATGGCGAGCGCCGGCTGCAGGGGGCCATCGTCGGCGGGGAAGACCATCGGCCCGACGACCTGACGGCCATTGAAGGCGACCGTGGTCTCCGGCCCGATCGCCGGATAGCCGAGATTGAAGTGATAGAGCATCGCCTGGGGCAGCGCCGCGGTGCCGAGATTCTCCACCTCATCGCGGATGGTGAGGGTCGCGCCGCCGATCGGTGCCTCGATGCGGCGGCGGAGACGCAGCGCCTCGCCGCCGAAGCGCGCCTGGGTCACCTCGCCCTCGACATAGAGCATCGGCACGGCGGCCCGCCAATCCTCGCCATAGGCGGTGACCCGCGCCGGCGTGAAGGGCAGCCGCCCGTGCAGCGGGTGGTCGCCGGCCGGCTGGCGGATGTGGTCGAGGCCGCAGGTGACGAGGAAGCCGGAGAAGGAGCGGTTGAAGCCGCGCCCGTCCTCGCTGTCGGGATCTGTCAAGGCGGGGGAACGGAAACCAGCGGGAGCCTGCCAGGCAAGCTGCGTCCCCTTCCACCACAGCGGGCCGATGTCGAGCGAGCGGTCGGAGAGCACCCAGAAGTCGAGGCCGCCGCCGGTGGAGAAGGCGAGCGCGCGCACGCCCGTCTCCGGCCCGTCGTCGAGGACGATCCTACGAACGCTAGCGACCTGACGCAGGTCGCCGACAAGGGAGGCCAGCACCGACACTCACGTAACTGCCTTTTCCAGGGGGGCGGGACCGCTGACCCCTTCGGGTGTGAGACCGAGCCGGGTGAATGCCTCGGGCGGAGCATGGTTGGCGCGCATCAGGGCGAGCATCAGGTCGACCAAGCGTGCCTCGGTCGCCGCATCGGCAAGCGGCGCTTCCTGGCCGGGATCGCTCTCGAGGTCGTAGAGGCGGGTATCGTCCTCGAGCAGAGCGCCCGGACCATAGGTGTCGTACATCGGCGAACGCTTGCCGACCGGCACCTTGAGGAGCTTGGCGCCCTTGGTGAAGGGGAAGGGTTCGGCAAGGCTTGCCTGCGCCAGCTCCTCGGGCGGGAAGAAGTCCCAGATGTGGGTAGGCATCACCGTGTATTGGTAGATCTCCTGGGTGCTGAGGTCGGCGGGGAAGCGGTGATAGCTGTAGCGGCCGTCGGTGACGTTCACGGCGCCGCCGAAATAACCGTAGAGCGCAGCCTCGCGGACTTCTGTGCCGTCGCGCGTCTTGAGCAGCGAAAAGCCTTCGTTCTCCGCCGGCGGCGCCACACCGTAGAGGTCGAGGAAGGTCGCCGCCATGTCGATGGTCTGGGTCAGCGCGGCCGAACGCGTGCCGGCGAGCTCGGGGCGCGCGGGTCGTGCATGAACAGAGGAATGTGCGCGAGCTCTTCGTAGAGCTGCATGCGGTTCTTGGCCCAGAAATCGTGCTCGCCGAGCAGGAAGCCATGGTCGGTGGTGACCACCAGCGCGGTGTCCTTCCACATGTCGTGATGGTCGAACTCGTCGAGGACCTGGCCGAGCAGGAAATCGCACATGGAGACGATGGCGTAGTAATTGGCCCTCAGCTCCTCGCATTCGGCGGGCAGTTCATCGACGCGGCCATAGCGCGGCCAGTCGCGGATGGGGCCGTTCCAGCCAGTCTCGAACGGCTTCTTGAAGCGTGCCGGCGCCATGAACGGCTCGTGCGGATCGAAGGTCTCGATCTGCAGCAGCCAGTTGTCGGCCTCACGGTTCTGCTCGAGGAACTCCAGGCCGCGGGCGAACACCTGCATGGAGGGGAACTCAAACTCCTCGCGGATGAATTCGCGGTTGACCACGTTGTGGCGGAAATAGCTGCGCTGCGCGGTGTCGAACTGGCGCTCGTGATACATCTGGCGCAGCCGCTCCCACGGCGGCTCGACCATCGCCTTCCACGGATCGCCCTCCTGGCCGCGCACGAACTCGTAGGAATCGTAGCGGTTGTGATAGGTGGCGCCCCCGTCCTCCCAGTAATGATAGTGGTCGGTGATGAGATGGCTGTAGACGCCGGCATTGCCGAGAAGCTCGGGAAAGGCGTTGTCGAACGGCTCCATCGGCCCCCAGCTGCGATGCAGGAAGGACAGGCGCCCGGTGAGCATGTCGCGCCGCGCGGGGATGCACGGCATACTGCCGACATAGTGCCGGTCGAAGGTGACCGTGCGCTTCGCCAGCCGGTCGAAATTCGGCGTCGGGATGCGCGTGCCGCCATAGGCGCCAAGCATGTGGCGGTTGAGCGAATCGAAGAGAACGAAAACGGTCTTCATCTTGGTCGTCCCGATATGGTCTGATGCAAGCGGCTCACTTGATCGCGCCCGCCGTCAATCCCTTCACGATGTAACGTTGACCGATGAGAAGCAGGACAAGCGCCGGCAGGATGGAGAGCGCCGCGCTGGCCGCCATCTGGGTGTATTGAATCTCGTAGTCCTGGGCGAACTTGGCGATCGCCACCGGCACCGTCGCCGTCTGCTTCATGGTCAGGTTGAGCGCGACGGCGAACTCGTTCCAGCTGAAGACGAAGCAAAGCACGGTGGTGGCGGCCAGGCCGGGCGTGATGATCGGCAGCACGACCGAGCGGAAGAGCATGGGCGAATTGCAGCCGTCGATACGCGCCGCCTCGACCAGCTCCTGCGGCACATCGCGCACGAAGACCCCCATCAGCCACACCGCCATCGGCAGGTTGAGCGTGGCGTGTGCCAGGATGAGCCCGGTGAATGTGTTGTCGAGGCCGACCGCCCGCTCCATCGTGTACCAGGCACTGGCCAGCGCAATCGGCGGGATCATGTTGAAGACCAGCGCCCAGCCGAGAAAGATGTGCCCCACCCAGCGCGGCCAGTTCATGCGGTCGAGCGACCAGGCTGCAAGCGTCGCTGCCGAGACGCAGAGCGCCGTCGAGACGCCGCCGACGAACAGCGAGTTGCGGTAGTTGATGAGGTAGTCGGAGGTCTTCGAGAAGAGGACTTCGGCGAAATTCATCAGCACCGGAGTGAAGAAGAACTGGCCCATGAGCAGCGAGATTTGCGTGCGGAAGCCGGCGGCAATCACCCAGACCACCGGGACCAGCACGATCGCGGCGACGGCCGAAAGGACCCCGTAGACCAGAACATCGTGGCGCTTGAGCGACAGTGCGGTCATGACCGGGCCCTCGCGGCGCGCCCGGCCGAGAGCGCGATGACCAGCAGCAGCGAGATGAAGAAGATAACCACGACCGACATCGCCGAGCCGTAGCCGACGCGGTCCTCGGTGAAGAAACGCTGGAAGAGCGTGAAGCTCACCACCTCGGTGGCGGTGCCCGGCCCGCCATTGGTCATCAGGTAGATCTCGTCGAAAACCTTGAAGGCGATGACCAGACGAAAGGCGAAGGTGACCAGGATCGTCGGCACCATCAGCGGAATGGTGACCAGGCGAAGCTCCTGCCACGACGAGGCACCGTCGATGCGCGCCGCCTCGAAGATGTCGGTGGGCAGCGATTCGAGGCCCGCGAGGAAAAGCAGGAAGCAGAACGGCGTCCAGTGCCAGATATCGACGGCGACGACCGTCGCAAGCGCCGTGTACTTGTCGCCGAGCCAATCGTGCGAGGCGATGCCGATAAGCCCCAGCGCCTGGTTCACCAGCCCAAAATCGTAGTTGAGCATCAGCTTCCAGATGGCGCCGATGACGATGCCGGGAATGAGGATGGGCAGGATGAAGACGGCGCGGAAGAAGACGCGGCCGCGATCGATGCGGCTGACCAGCACGGCGAGCAGGAAGCCAAACACCATCTGGCCGCCGACGGCGGCGATGGCGAACAAGGTAGTGTTGACCACCCCCGCCTTGAGCAGCGGATCGTCGAGCAGCTCGGGATAGTGCGCCAGGCCGACTGGCGTCCACGCCGCCTGCCCACCCGTCCAGGAGACGTCGAAAAAGCTGGTGAGGAACAGGTTGGCGAGCGGCAGGACGGCCATGGCGACCATAAGGACCAGCGCCGGGCCGAAAGCGGCCCAGCGCCAGATGCGATCGTCGTCCAAGGCCCTCATCCGCGCCCTCGCAGTAACCGCCCCACCGGCGGCAGAGAGCGAGGACACTGTCATCGGACCTTCCCGCGCTTACGCCTTCAGCGGCGGCAGTTCGCCGGTCTGGTACTTGTACTTCTCCATGACCTTGTAGATGTCGTCCGACATGCTGTTCAAGGCATCGACCGCCTTGATCTCGCCGGCGATCGCCCGGTTGAGCCCGACCTCAAGCACGGCGATGACCTCGCTCGCCTCGGGGAAGGCGTAAAGGTTGCGGGCGTGGGGCAGGGCCGCAGCGAGCGGCTTCATCCAGCGGAACTTGCGCTCGTCGGCGATCGGCTCCTTGTAGACCGAGGCGTTGAGCGGGATGCCGCCGGCCTGGGCGTTGGCGAGCTGAGCATCCTTGGTCTGGAACCAGCGGAAGAACTCCACCGCCGCGCGCTTGCGCTCGTCGGGCACGTTGTGGGAGATGCCGCCGAGCCAGTGGCCGAGACCCGGACCGGTGGGCAGGCCGGGCGCATGCGGCGTCGGCACATATTCGATCTTGTCGACGACGGCCGACTTGTTGGGATCGTCCATGGTCGACCATGCCGCGATGACGATGCTGGCGTGGGCGCAGTGGCCGGTGACCAGCGACTGGATGATGTCGGCCTGGTCGATCGAGGCGGTGTTGGGATGGCCGGCCTCGTCCTTGAGGCGGAGGTAGTATTCCAGCGCCTCCTTGCCCTGGTCGTTGTTGAGGATGACGGAGTAATCGCCAGCCGTCTGGTCCTTGAAGACAGCGCCGCCCATGCCGAACAGGTAGGGATAGAAGTCGTAGGACACCGTGTTGGCGCCGCGGGCACCGCGCTGGACGATGCCGTACATCTTGGGCGGATCGTTCAGCGCCTTGGCGTTGGCCTCGAGGTCGGCGAAGGTTTCGACCGGCTTCAGCCCCTTCTCCTTATAGAGATCGCCCCGGTAATAGAGCATCGGGATGTTGGGCTGGATGGGCACCGTCATCAGCTTGCCGGACGGCGTCATGGTCTTCTTTTCGGGATCGAAATAGATGGTGTCGCCGAGCGTGAAGAGGTCCGGGTCGAGCTTGAACGACGGATCTATGTCGCTGATCGCTGTGACGAAGCCACCGAAATACATCTCGGCGAACCAGCCCGAGTTCAGGATCAGGATGTCGTAGTCGCCTTCCTTGGCGCGCACCGAGTTGCGCTGCTTCTCCAGCGACCCGGCAAACGGGTTGACGTCGAGATTGACCTTGTTGCCGCTCTCCTTCTCGTACAGCTCGACCGTCTTGCGGAAGCTGTCGAACCACGGCGACTGGTTGATGACGATGGTAATCGGGGCGGCCGATGCGGCCCAGGTGTAGGGCACCCTGGTGGCGAGGGCCGCAGCCCCCATGCCGAGAAGTGCACTGCGACGCGTCAGTCTGGTCTTGCCGATCATCTTGTTTCCCTCCCGTGACGATTGGCGGCGACACGAGGATGGCACGCACACGCTATTCCCACAAATAATAAGGATGAGCGTTGCGATAGCCAATAACTATAACTATCGTCTTGCCGGCGTTTTTTGTGGAACAGGCGGGCCCCATGCGTCTCAGACAGCTCGAATATTTCCTCGCGGTCGCCAAGGCGCACAGCCTGACGCTGGCCGCCGCCGAACTCGGCGTGGCACAGCCGACGCTGACCAAAAGCATCCGGGCGCTCGAGGCCGAACTCGGCGTGAAACTCTTTCGGCGCCAGCCGCGCGGCGTCGAGCTGACCAGCTACGGGCAATCGCTGCTCCGCCACGCGCAGACCCTGAACGTGCAGATCAGCGACGCGGTCAAGGAGCTGCGCTCGCTGCAGGAGGGCATGGCCGGTTCGGTCGCGATCGGCGCCGGCCCTGCCTGGCTGCGCCGGCTGCTGCCGCTGGCGGTGGCGCGTACGGTGAAGCGCAATCCGGCGATCCGGGTACGCGTTGACGGCGGCTTCGACGACGTGCTGCTGAAAGCGCTCAGCCGTGGCGAGGTCGATCTGGTGGTGGCCGAGGTTCCCTCGCCGGAACACGCCAAGGACTACAAGGTGATCCCGCTGACCTCCGACCGGCTGGGGATCGCCTGCCGCACGGGCCATCCGCTGACCCGCATGAAGCGCGTCACCCTCAGCGACCTGCTCGACTATCCCTGGTCGATGCCGCCGCTTTCGACGCGCACCACGCGCCGCCTCAGCGCGCTATTCATCGCTGCCGACCTGGCGCCACCGGAGATCGCCATCGAGACGGAATCGATGGCCTTCCTTATCCAGGCGGTGCTCAACTCGGACGCCATCACGCTCACCGTCGCCAGCACCATCGCCATGCCGGAGGCGAAGGGCCTGCGCCTGGTGAGCGTGGCCGGCCTGGAGCCCAGCCGCGAAGCCGGCGTGGTGCTGCGCAAGGACGGGTTCCTGTCACCGGCGGCGGAGGCGATCGTCGAGGAACTCAAAAGCATCTGCGCGCTGGAGCCGACGAACTGATGGAGACGCCGCGATCGACGCGGCGTCTCCTAGGGGCTGAACGCCCCGGCTTCCTAGGTCTGGAGTTTCAGCGGCCGGTAGACGAAATAGGAGAAGTCCGCCGGGGCCGCCGTGCCGTTGAGGTCGTTCGCCGCCATGCCGACGAAGGCGCCGGTGAAGCTGCCATGCAGGCCCGGACCGGCACATTCATCGGCCAGTTGCGAGGCATCGAGGACCGGGCCGACCTTCTGCCAGTCGCCACCGGGCAGCGCATAGGAAAACTGCAGGCTGCCGTCCTTGACCTCGATCGCCAGCCGCACCTTGCCCTGTTGCGGCAGCTTGACCGGCGGGTCGAGCGGCAGCGACGTGTTGCCGTCCGGCCAGGCTTCTTCGACGGCGAGGATGGTGAGCTCGCGCGCGCCATCGGTATCGGTCGTGACCGCCAGATAATAGTTGTTGAAGCGGCCGTAATAGGCGGTGATGCCGGCCAGGCAACGCTCGTCATAGGGGGCGAAATCAACCTCGGTCTCGGCATAGTAGTTGGCGGTCGTCTGGCGCCGCGCGACTAGCGCCTGCTCGAAATAGGAGCCCATGCTTTCGCGTCCGAAGAGGCGCAGCTTGCCCTCGGCGAGAGCGAAGATGCGGTCGGGCTCCGGTGTGCGCAGCCACTGGAAGTCCTTGGGCAGGCCGGCATCGAAGGTGTAGCGCTTCTCCGCCCAGAAGCCGACCTCGTCGAAGGTGCCGGGCACCTCGACTTCGGGCTGTGGTTCGGTCCCGCCGGCCTTCAGCCACAGCCAGTCGTCGTCGCGCCACTCCATTTCCTCGATCGATGTCTCGCGCCCGCGCACCGAACGGCGCCGGGCATCGGGACGACTCATCAGATGGACCATGTAGACGCGCCCGTCCGGCGTTTCGACGAAATCGCCGTGGCCGGCGCGCTGCAACGGGATCTGCGGCGAATCCTTGGCGGTGATGATGTGCTTGATGGGATGGACCTCGTAGGGTCCGTCAATCTGGCGGGAGCGCGCCATGGTGACGGCGTGCTTGTAGCCGGTGCCGCCTTCGGCGACGATCAGATAGTACCAGGTGCCGCTCTTGCCGGTACGCCGGTAGAGGTGCGGTCCTTCGGTGAGGGCGAGCTCGGTGCCGCGGAAGACATTCTTGCGCGCGCCGACCAGCCTGCCCGCCTTCGGATCGAACTCCTGCAGGACGATGCCGGCGAACCGGTTCGGGCGGCCGCGATAGTCCCAGACCTGGTTGACGAACCACTTGCGGCCGTCCTCGTCGTGGAACAGCGACGGGTCGAAGCCCGAGGAATTGGCATAGACCGGTTCCGACCAGGGCCCTTCGATCCTGTCGGCCGAGACGATGTAGTTGTGCGCGTCCTTGTAGGCGCCTTCGCGGCGCTTCATGTCGGTATAGACCAGCCAGAACTTCTCGCCGTCGTGGGTGAGGCATGGGGCCCAGACGCCGCAGCTGTCGGCCTCGCCGCGCATGTCGAGCTGGCTCTTGCGGTCGAGCGGCCGGACCACGAGGTCCCAGTTCGCCAAGTCCTTCGACGCGTGGATTTGTACGCCGGGGAACCACTCGAAGGTCGAGGTGGCGATGTAGTAGGTGTCGCCGACCCGCAGGATGGACGGATCGGGATTGAAACCGGGAAGGATTGGATTGGTAACCTTGGGCATGTCAGGTCCTTTGGGCGGCCGCGGTCAGAAACCCATTTGGCGGCGACCGAGTTCGGTGAGGTCGGCTTGCGTTGCGCGACCCTTGAAATCCACCTCGAAATCCATGGGCGCGAAATCGGGTGGCGAACGGCCGGCGAGGAAGGCCTCGCGCTGGCCGGGAAGGTAGGAACGGTTCTTGGGGCAGTCCGGCGCCGAGCCGATGTAGATGACACTGGCGTAGTCCTTGCCGGCATGCTCGTCGGCGACCGAATGGCAGATGTCGGTGTGCCACCAAACGGTGTCGCCCGGCATCACCTCGGGGATCGACACGGTGCCGGCCATCATGTCGGCATGCCATTCGGGGCGGATGCCGAGCGCGCGGCCGGGCGCGGCGCCGCACAGGTCGTCCTCGCCGACGTCGTCCTGAAGCGCGCGCAAGAGGACATAGGAGATGCCCTCGGCGATCGGCACGAGACGCAGCGTGCCGTCGCGCGGACCCTGTCGGGTGAGCGCCGTCCAGCCCTGATAGGTGCGGAAGACGCTGGCGACCGCCGGCGAGGGAATCTCGCGCGTCTCCAGCCGGTGGCGGGCGTCGAAGGGATCGTAGCCCCGCCAGTCGCCGGCGAAGACGCGTTCATAGACCGCCTGATAGCCGGGATCGATCCAGCGCTCGACGGTGCCGGCATCCATGTGCGGCGACAGGCCCAGCGTCTTGTCGCCGGGCTGGCGGCGGCGGACGCGATCGGCATAGGTCACCTGCAGGTCGGGATCGAAGATGCCGTCGTAGTTGGTCCACAGCCGGTCGAGGAAGGCGCGCGTCTCGGCAAGCTTCGCATCCTGACGGGCGAGCACCTGCGGACGCGACCAATAGAGATTGAAGATCTGCGGCCGGCCGGCCTTGAGGGCGGAGAAATACTTGTCGAGGCTGCGCTTCTCGATCTCCTTGCCCTCATAATCGTTGTCCTCGATATAGCGGCCGACCTCCTCGAACCACTCGCTGGCCTGGGCCTGCGGGAAGACGCCGCGCACCACGGCGCAGCCGGTGCGGCGGATGGCGGCGCGGGTGGCATCCGACACCTTGCCCGCCGCGATATCGGCATAGGCAAGCTCCGGCACCACCGGCCGGCCGGCGGCGCTGTCGGCCTGAATCGTTTCGGCAGCGCGGGCGACGGCGCCGCGCACATCCTCATAGGCGCGCTTCAGCGAATCGCGGCGCGGGGCCATCGCCCGCTTGAAGGCGACGACCGCGCCTTTGACATCGAATGTGTCCGCCGATTCGGCGCCCATCATGATCCTTCCTCCCCCTTTTGGCGCGTCACGGGCATTGCCGCCGCGCCCTCCCGGACGTGCACAGTATCACCCAGCGGCGCGGCCTCAACACGGGGTGTGGCGATGTATTCGGTGTGGGTCAGGCGCCGTAGGGTGCGGCATCACGAGCTGGTGATGGTCGCCAGAATGCGCGCCAGCCGCTGCCGGTCCTCCGCCGACACCGGCGCATAGAGCGAAGCGCGGACCGCGTCGACGATCTCGTCGGCGGCGGCGAGCGTCCGTTCGCCAAGGGCGGTCAGCCGATGGGCGATGCGCCGGCCGCCGCCGGGGCGGCGCACGATGAGCCGGCGCGCCTCGAGCCGCGCCGCCAGCGTGCCGAAGGACTGGTCGGTCTGGAAGGTCGCCACCGCCAGATCGTGCGCGGACGCCGCGGGTGCGGCGTCGATGGCGCGCAACGCATCCCACTGCACCAGCGATATGTTGAGGGGCGACAGCGCGGCGTCGATGGCACGGTGCTGTCGGTGCTGCACCTGCTTCACCAGACGGGCAAGATGCTCGAGGTTTCTGTCCATTTCACGGGCGTCCGGGCGGCGACTTGCGTATCTCAGTATATTTATATAACTATGTTGATACACGCAAGCGGAGATACCGAGCATGACAGCGACGCCATCGACTGCCGAGATCGTCCCCGGCCTCCATCTCACCTTCGAAGAAGAAGGCGCGGGCCCGGTTGCCCTGGCGCTGCACGGCGGCGGCGGCCCGGCGACAGTTGCCGGCCTCGCCAGCCATCTCGCGGCCACCATGCGCGCGATCACGCCGACCCATCCGGGCTGGAACGGGACGCCGCACCCTGACTGGCTGGCGAGCATCGACGATCTGGCGCTGGCCTACCTCCATTTCCTGCGCGGCGCCGGGATCACCGACGCCGTGCTGGTCGGCTCGTCGTTGGGCGGCTGGCTGGCGGCCGAGATGGCGGCGCGTGACGTCGGCGGACTGATCGGCGGGCTGGTGCTGATCAACACGGTGGGCATCGACGTGCCGGGAGAACCGATCGTCGACATCACCACGCTCAGCCCACGCGGGCTTGCCGAGCACGCCTATCACGACCCGGACCGGTTCTTGATAGATCCGGCGAGCCTGCCGCCGGAGCGGATCGCCATGCAGCGGCAGAACCAGGAGACGACGACGGCGCTGGCAGGCGCGCCCTACATGCACGATCCGGGGCTGCGCAATCGGCTGCGCTATGTGCGGGTACCGGCGCTGGTGCTATGGGGCGAGAGCGACCGGATCGTGACGCCCGCCTATGGCCGCGCCTTTGCGGACGCGCTTCCGGATGGGCGCTTCGAGATCATTCCACGCGCCGGCCATCTGCCCCATATGGAGCGGCCGGAGGCGACTTTCGCAGCGATCGACCGGTTTCTGGCCGGACTGGCCTGACGGCGCGGGCGGCTCACACCCGCATGGGCATGAGGACGTAGAGCGCGTCGGAGGCGCCGTCGTCGAGGATGAGCGTCGGCGAGCCGGGATCGGCGAAGCGGAACTCGGCGGTGCCCGATTCGAGCTGGTCGGTGACATCGAGCAGGTAGCGCGAGTTGAAGCCGATCTCCATGGCGTCGCCGGCAAAGTCGACGCCGAGCTCCTCCACGGCACTGCCGGAATCCGGATTGTTGACCGAGAGCACCATCTTGCCGTCGGAAAGCCCGAGCTTCACGGCGCGGCCACGCTCGGACGAGATGGTCGAGACGCGGTCGACGGCGTCCTTGAACTCGTTGCGGTCGACCTTGAGCACCTTGTCGTTGCCCTGCGGGATGACGCGGGCATAGTCAGGAAAGGTGCCGTCGATCAGCTTGGAGGTGAGCACCACGTCGCCGATGGTGACGCGGATCTTGGTGTCGGAGAGTTCGACATCGGCGGCGGCGTCAGGCGCCTCGACCAACTTCTGGATCTCGCCCACGGCCTTGCGCGGCACGATGACGCCGGCCATCTTTTCCGAGCCCGCCGGCGCCTCGAGCTGCGACTGGGCCAACCGATGGCCGTCAGTGGCGACCGCGCGCAGCATCGGCTTGCCGGCGACGGTGACCACGTGCAGGTAGATGCCGTTCAGGTAGTAGCGCGTCTCCTCGGTGGAGATGGCGAACTGGGTGCGATCGATCAGCTTCTTGACCGACGCGGCGGGCAGCGCGAAGCGCGCCGGAAACTCGCCGGTGGTGAGATCGGGGAAATCCGATTCCGGCAGCACCTGGAGGGTGAAGCGCGAGCGCCCCGACTTCAGGGCCAATTGTGCGCCGTCGCCCGAATCGAGCGCCACCTCGGCGCCGTCGGGCAGCTTGCGCACGATATCGTGCAGGATGTGCGCCGGCACGGTGGTGGCGCCTTCCTGGCCGATCTCGGCCGGCACGGTCTCGGTGATCTCGAGGTCGAGGTCGGTGGCTTTCAGCGTCAGCCGGCCGCCCTCGGCACGCAGCAGGACGTTGGAAAGAACCGGAATCGTGTTGCGCCGCTCGACCACGCGGTGGACGTGGCTGAGGGAACGGAGGAGATGCGATCGCTCGACGGTCGCGCGCATGGGATCAAGCCTTCAAGGTCAGCCGGCGGAAAACGCCGCCGGGCGGGCCAAGGGTGGCCCGGCGGCGGCGAATTCGCAAGGGGGCAGGCGTCGCGCCCTCCGCTTCATTCGTCGATCATCCGCTTGAGCAGCTCGATCTCGTCGGCAAGCGTCATGTCGCCTTCGATCAGCCCCTCGATCTTGCGCACGGCATGGAGCACCGTGGTGTGGTCACGGCCGCCGAAGCGCCGGCCGATCTCCGGCAGCGAGCGCGGGGTGAGCATCTTGGCCAGATACATGGCGATCTGCCGGGGGCGCACAATGGTACGCGTGCGCCGGCTCGACAGCAGGTCCGCCTTGGAGACGTTGTAATGACGGGCAACGACGCGCTGGATGTCCTCGATCTTGACCCGGCGCGGTTCGCGCTGGCCGATGAGGTCGCGCAGCGTGATCTCGGCCGAGGCGATGGTCACCGGCTGGCGGGTGAACTGCCACTGGGCAACCAGGCGATTGAGCGCCCCTTCCAGGTCGCGGCCGTTCGAGGTGACCGACTGGGCGACGTATTCGAGCACGATCTCGGGAATGTCGAGCCCCGGATTCTGCGCCTGTGCGGCGATATAGCGCGAGCGCACGATGTCTCGGCGAAGCTGGGTGTCGGGGGCGCCGATCTCGAAGGCGATGCCGCCGGCAAGCCGCGAGCGCACGCGGTCGTCGAGGCTTTCCAGATCCGCCGGCGGCCGGTCGGCGGCGACCACCACCTGGCGGGCGCCGTCGATGAGCGTGTTGAGCATGTGGCAGAATTCCTGCTGAACGGCCTTGCCCTGCAGGAACTGCATGTCGTCGATGAGCAAGAGGTCGATGTCGCGCAGCGCCTCCTTGAAGGGGATCGCCGACTGGCTCCTCAGCGCCGCGACGAAGCGGAACATGAAATGCTCCGCCGTAAGGTAGAGCACCTTCCAGCCCGGCTGGGCCTGGCGCGCAGCCCGCGTGGTCGCCTGCAGGATGTGCGTCTTGCCGCGGCCGACACCGGCATGGATGTAGAGCGGATTGAAGCGCGCCGGCTTGCCCGGCGCCGCTTCGACCACCGACCTGGCGGCAGCGAAGGCGAGACGGTTGGCGGCCCCCTCGCAGAAGGTATCGAACGCATAGCGCGGCTCGACCGGCGAGCCGGCAAGGATGGAGTCGGTCGAGGACGCCCGCCGCGGCTGGACGGCAGGCAGTGCCGCGGGCGGGTTGGCCGGCGGCGCAGCGACAGCTGCAGCCGGCCGTGCCTCGACCGGCGCTTCCTGGGATTCCGGCCGGACGACGACCTTCGGCCGAGCGGCCGTGCGCACCAGGATCTCGACGCGCGCCACGGCCGGATTTTCCGCCTGCCACAAAGCGAGCAGACGGTCCTCATAATGGGCGGCGATCCACGCCTTGAGGAAGCGCGTCGGCAACGACAGATAGACGGTGCTGGCGTCAGCCTCCTCGAAGGTCGCCCGGGCAAACCAGCTATTGAAGATATCCTCGCCCAGCTCGGCACGCAGACGCTGCTTTACACGCGACCATTGTTCGCTATTCGGCAGCTTTGCGGCCATGCCCGCGCTCCCCTGTTTGACGCCGACCACAAGCGGATCGCCGGCAGTTCCCGTCACCATCGGATGGCTGGCCGCACGCGCCGCCAAATCCGCAGTCCATTCAGGTCTCATGATTGTACCCATGGTAGGCCCTCCGCTTTCCAGCTTCCCGGTGTGGCCCGGTGCCGGTCGGCGTCGAGAGCCCCTTCGAAGCCCTGTTCGATGTTGTAGGCGTGCCGGTACCCTTCGGCGGTGGCGACGATCGCGGCATTGCGGCTGCGCGCCCCTGACCGGCAGAGAAAATAGAGCGGCGCATCGGGGCCGACGTCGGCATCGGCCAGCGCCGCCTTCAGACGCCCGGCGAAATCGGGAAGCTGGGCGCCGGAGGGAAACGTGTTCCAGGCGACCAAAAGCGGTGCCTTGCCGATGCTGGCGAGCGCCGGCAAACCGACGAAAGCCCATTCGGCCTCGGTGCGGACGTCGATCAAGCAGGCGTCCGGGGTCGCCACGAGATCGTGCCAAGCATCCTTGGCGCTGACATCTCCAGCATAATTGCGCGTTTGCGACATGCGCCATCCCTCGCGCGCGCCTTCTACACGCGGCGCGTCGCTTTCGGGTCAAATTTTCGAGGTTACAGCGCGGCGCCTCGGGACGAGGACCGCCACAGGACTCAGGTGACGCTTACTTTGAAAAGCACACTACAAGTCCAGGCAATAGCCCAATACGCGCCCTACTCAAAAGATTATTCTGTAACATTTAGCCAGCCCCGCCGCATGCTTATTATTTTGCCGGATACACTGCCTGTGTGTCCCGATTGCTTCAGGAACGTATATCAGCATGCGCCACGATCGCAATGGCAAAACCGGCCCCGGCGGCCGCCTTGCGGGCCCCAAACACGCCAAAAACATTGGCCCCCGGCCTTAAGCTGTTGATTCTTATTTTATGAGTCGGGGGTGCGGCGAAGGATAGCAGCCTCAGGTTTTTTTTGCCGCAGCCGGCGGCCTGTCGCCGAATCGGCGGCACGTCGCCGGAGATCGCCGCTACCCCTCCCCATGGTGTTGAATCGCAAGGGAAATGGCGGACAAACCAAGATTCCTGATATTGCCGGCAATGCGCGTTCCGGTGGCAATTCAATGGGTTAGCCACCAAACAAAAGCCCGGCGGTGAGCCGGGCTTTTGAACCAGATATCCCAGGAAACCGGCCGCGCGTCTCAGCCGGCGACCGCCTTCACCTTCTTGGCCAAGCGGGCGACCTTGCGCGCGGCCGTGTGGCGATGGATCACGCCCTTGGAGGCGGCGCGCATCAATTCCGGCTCGGCCGCCTTGAACGCAGCGGTTGCAGCGGTCTTGTCGCCGGCGGCGACCGCCTCGTCGACCTTGCGCACGAAGGTGCGTACGCGGCTGACGCGCGCGGTGTTGATCTCCGTGCGCCGGACGATCTTGCGGGTGGCCTTCTTGGCCGACCTGGTATTGGCCATGTGCTCGAGCCCTGATTGAAAACAAAAAGCGGCGGCGGGAGGCCCGCCGCACGTCGATTGGCGTGGCTTATAATCGGCGGCTCCCGGCCGGTCAATGCTTGGCTCAGCGGTTGCGGAACTGCGGTGTGCGCTTCTCGATGAAGGCGGCCATGCCTTCCTTCTGATCCTCAGTGCCGAACATGGCGTGGAAGGTGCGCCGCTCGAACAACAGCCCTTCGGAGAGCGGCGCCTCGAAGGCGCGGTTGACCGCCTCCTTGGCCATCATGACGATGGGCCTGGAATAGGAGGCGATCTTGTGCGCGGCGGCCAGCGCCTCCTCCATGAGGTCGCCGGCCGGGACGATGCGCGCCACCATGCCGGCGCGCTCGGCCTCGGCCGCATCCATCATGCGGCCGGTGAGGATCAGGTCCATGGCCTTGGCCTTGCCGACGGCACGCGGCAGCCGCTGGGTGCCGCCCATGCCCGGCATGATGCCCAGCGTGATCTCCGGCTGGCCGAACTTCGCCGTATCGGCGGCGATAATGAAGTCGCACATCATGGCGAGCTCCGAGCCGCCGCCGAGGCAATAGCCGGCGACCGCAGCGATGATCGGCAGGCGGCAGCGCGCGACGCGTTCCAGCGCCGCGGCGTGGTTCTTCATATAAGCCTCGATATGGGAGAGCCCGGCCATCTCCTTGATGTCGGCGCCGGCAGCGAAGGCCTTCTCCGAACCGGTGACGACGATGGCGCCGATTTTCGCGTCGGCCTCGAAGACGTCGAGCGCCCGGCCGAGCTCGGCGATCAGCTTGGCATCGAGCGCGTTCAGCGCCTGAGGCCGGTTGAGCCGGATGACGGCGACGCCGTCGCGCGTCTCGGTGGTGAGGCAGTCAAAGGCCATGGTCGCCCTCCCTTGAGCCTAACGCTGGCACGCCGGACAATAGAACGTCGAGCGGCCCGAATGGATTTTGCGGCGGATCGTGCCCCGGCCGCGCAGGCAGGGCTCGCCTTCGCGATCATAGACCGCAAAAGTGTGCTGGAACTCACCGAGCTCGCCGGTGGCGCGGATATGATCGCGCAGCGACGAGCCGCCGGCAGCAATGGCATCGTTGAGAACGTCGCGGATGGCGGTGGCCAGCCGTCCGGCCGCCTCAGTCGGCCGACCTGCCTTGGTCGCCAGCGCGCCAGCCTTGCGGTCCGGCGACAGGCGCGCCCGCCACAACGCCTCACAGACATAGATATTGCCGAGACCCGCGATCAGGCGCTGGTCCATGAGCGCCGCCTTGAGCGGCGCGCTCCGCCCAGCCATGAGGCGCGCGATGGTGGTGCCGGAGAGTTCGTTGCCGAGCGGCTCGATGCCCACCGCCTTGAAATGCTTCGACTGGTCGAGCCCGGCGCGCGGGAGGAGATCCATGAGGCCGAAGCGGCGCGGATCGTTGAAGACGACGCGGACGCCCGACGACATATGAAAGACGACGTGATCGTGGGCGCTGAGCTTGGCCGTCGCATGATAATAGGTGCCGGGCGTCGCCGAGGTGCCGTCCGCCTCGATGCGGAAGGAGCCGGACATGCCGAGATGCATGACCAGCACCATGCCGTCGTCGAGGTCGGCGAGAAGGTACTTCGCCCGGCGGGTGAGCGCGACGACCGTGCGGCCGGTGAGCCGCCTGGCAAAGCGGGTGGGAAAGGGAATCCGCAGATCGGGACGGCGCTGCTCGACCTTGACGAAGACCGCCCCCTCCATGACCGGCAAAAGGCCGCGGCGGACCGTCTCGACTTCGGGCAGCTCAGGCATCGGCGCCGTCGCTGGCGGCCTGTTCGGTCGGCTCCGAGAAGATGATGCGGTTGTTGAAGGGATCGATCACTGTCACCTCGAGCGAGCCCCAGTCCCGCTCATCGAGGCCGGGCCGATTGTGACGGTACTTCTTGTCGTTCAGCTCGCGATGGAGGGCGCGCACGCCCCTGGTGGCGACGCAGACGATCGATCCCGGCGTGCCGTCGCCATGATGCTCGCTGAGACGGATGGCGAGCCCGTCCCGGGAGACCTGCATGTAGACGGGCCCGTCCGGCTCGAAGCGGTGCTCCCAATCGACGGTGAAGCCGAGGAAACCGACGTAGAATTCCAACGCCTTGTCGAGAGCATAGATGCGGAAGACGGGTATTGTCCGCTCGAATGCGGTTTTCATGGCAAAGCCCTTTGCGGCGCGAGCGCACTCGGTTAACCCATGCGGGCGCACCTTTGTAGCGGCGTGCGGCCGGGCGCGCTATCGTCCGCGCCATCGGAGAAGAGACCATGCAGGAGCAGGCCGGAGCGGCAGCGCCCGAAGCAAAGGAAGAGCGGACCTCGTTCGGTTTCCGCGAGGTCAGGACCGCCGATAAGCAGCGGCTGGTCGACGACGTCTTCGACGCGGTGGCCGGCCGCTACGACCTGATGAACGACCTGATGTCGGGCGGCGTCCATCGCCTGTGGAAGGACGCCTTCGTCACCTGGCTGTCACCACCCAGGCGCTCGTCCGTGCCCTTCCGCGTGCTCGACATGGCCGGCGGCACCGGCGACATCGCCTTCCGCATCGCCGGCCGCTCCCAATCTGCGCTGGTGACGGTCTCCGACATCAACGCCGAGATGCTGGCGGTGGGACGCAAGCGCGCCGCGGGCAGGCCCTATGCCGACCGGCTGGAATTCGTCGAAGCCAATGCGGAAGAGCTGACGCCCTTCGCCGACGGCAGCTATGACGCGGTGACCATCGCCTTCGGCATCCGCAACGTGCCGCGCATCGCCAAGGCATTGGAGCAGGCCTATCGTGTGCTGAAACCCGGCGGCCGTTTCATGTGCCTGGAATTTTCCGCCTGCGACGTTGCCGGGCTCGACCGGCTCTATGACCTGTTCTCCTTCAAGGTCATTCCGGCGATCGGCGACATGGTCGTCGGCGACGGCGAGCCCTATCGCTATCTGGTCGAATCGATCCGCCGCTTTCCCAATCAGGCGCGCTTCGCCGCCATGATCGTGGATGCCGGCTTCACCCGGGTGAGCGTGCGCAACCTCTCCGGCGGGATCGCGGCCATGCATTCCGGCTGGAAGATCTGAGGGCTCAATGACCGGGACGCTCGCCGCGCTCTTCAAGCTGGCCGGCGCCGGTTTCGTTCTGGCGCGCGAGGGCGCCTTCGGCCTGGTCGATCCGCGCGATCTGCCGGCAGGTGCACGAACGGCGATCCGCATCGCCCGCATCATCGAACGGCGCGGCATCTCCGCGGTGGACCGCGGCGAAAGGCTGACCGCCGCGCTCAATCGCCTCGGTCCCTCCTATGTGAAGCTTGGCCAGTTTCTCGCCACCCGCCCCGACCTCATCGGCCAGGACGGCGCCGAGGCGCTGGGGAAACTGCGCGACGAGATCGCGTCCTTCTCCGAGACGCAGGCGCGCGCCAATGTCGAACGCGCCTTGGGCAAGCCGGTGGAGGCGCTGTTCGCGTCGTTCTCGCCGCCGATCGCCGCCGCCTCGATCGCCCAGGTGCACAAGGCCGAGCTGGCAACGCCGGAGGGCGCCAGCCGCACGGTCGCGGTCAAGGTGCTGCGCCCCGGCATCCGCCGCCGCTTCCGCGACGACCTCGACACATTCTATGTGGCGGCACGGCTGATGGAGCGTGTCGATCCGCGCTCGCGGCGCTTGAGGCCGGTGGCGGTGGTCGACACGCTGGCGCGCTCGGTGGCGGTGGAGATGGACCTCCGCCTGGAAGCAGCCGCGCTCTCCGAGATGGCCGAGCTCACCGCCGGCGACCAGGGCTTCCGCGTGCCAACCGTGGAGTGGCAGCTCACCGCCCGCGACGTGCTCACCCTCGACTGGGTGGAGGGCATCAAGCTCTCCGACACCGCGGCGCTGGCCGCCGCTGGCCACGACCTGCCGCTCATCGCCCGCCGGCTGATGCAGGCCTTCCTGCGCCAGGCGCTGCGCGACGGCTTCTTCCACGCCGACATGCACCAGGGCAATTTCTTCGTCGACGGCGCCGGCGACATCGTCGCCATCGACTTCGGCATCATGGGCCGCCTCGGCAAGGCGGAACGGCGCTACCTGGCGGAGATCCTCTACGGCTTCATCCGCCGCGACTATGCCCGCATCGCCGAGGTGCATTTCACCGCCGGCTATGTGCCGGACACCCATTCGGTGGAGGACTTCGCTCAGGCGCTCAGGGCCGTCGGCGAGCCGATCCACGGGCAGAGCGCGGCCACCATCTCGATGGCGCGCCTGCTGGCGCTGCTCTTCGAGGTGACCGAGATCTTCGACATGCAGACGCGGCCGGAACTGCTCATGGTGCAGAAGACCATGGTGGTGGTGGAAGGCGTCTGCCGCACGCTCGACCCCGCTTTCGACATGTGGTCGACGGCCGAGCCGGTGGTCGCCGACTGGATCGAGCGCTTTCTCGGGCCGGTCGGCCAGATGGAGCTGGCGGCGGAAGGCGTCGGTGCTCTCGGCCGGCTTGCCGCCGAGCTGCCGCGGCTCGCCGATCGGGCTCAGAAGCTTTCGGCCGAGATGGACCGCATGGCGGAGAGCGGGATTCGTCTCGACCCCGAAACGATCGCGGAAATCGGCCAATCCGAGGCGCGCGGCGGGCGCTGGGGGCGCATCGCCCTGGTGGTCATCGCGGTGGTCGCGGTGGCGGTCGGGGTGAAACTGCTGTTCTGAGGGGTGTCAAGTATTGCTTGACATACGCATGACTCTCGGGCATTTCGAGGCTTAAGAAAGGTCGGAAGACCTCACGCGAGAGTCGCGGTCTTGGGGCTGAGAGAAACGGGCTCTGGCGTCGGCGTTTGTCGGCGCGAGATGGTTTGTTTTGGGGCTTGCAATGATCGCTTCATTCCGCAGCAAGGGGCTGCGCCAGTTCTGGGAAGAGGGAAATCGCCGTGGCCTTCGTCCCGACCTCGTCGAGAGGATCAAGATTCTTCTCTTCGCCCTTCATGCGGCCGAAAGCCCGGAAGAGCTTGAGCATGCCCGCGCAGGTTTTCATTCGCTGCGCGGCAAGCCCCAGCGCTACGCACTCTCGGTCAACAAGAACTGGCGCATCACATTTGGCTGGGACGAGGATGCGTCAATTGACGTCGATCTCGAGGATTATCACTAGAGGGACGCTTTCCCGGCCGGGAGCCTGTCATGCGTAAGCGCGTACCAATTCCGCCTCACCCGAGCCTCGAACCGTCCCACCCGGGGGCGCTGCTGCGCGAATTTACCTTGCCCGAACTCGACCGGCCGATGACCGAAATCGCCCGTTCGCTCGGCATCTCGCGCCAGCTTCTCTATTCGATCGTCAACGAGAAGGCGCCGGTGACCCCGGAAGTGGCGGTGCGGCTCGGCAAGCTCTGCGGCAACGGCCCGCGCCTGTGGGTCAACATGCAGGCCGCCTACGACCTGTGGCACGCCGAACGCACGGTCGACGTCTCCAAGATCCCGACGCTTGGTTCTCGCGACGCGGCCTGACAGCGCGGCTTGACGCCGGGCCATGCCGGCGGGACGCTCTGCTGATGAGCAGGGCCTTCGTCAAGGAAGACGCCGGCGGCGAGGACGTGCTGCCGGACCGACCGGTTTCGCCGCATCCGAACTATGTCACCCCGGAGGGCCTGGCTGAGATCGATGCCGCGCTGGCCCGGCTACAGGAAGCGGCCATCGCGGCGGGCGAGGATCGCGGCGCCAAAGCCGCGGTGGAGCGCGACCTGCGCTACTGGCGGGCGCGCCGCGCCACGGCGCAAGTCATCCCGCCGCCTGGCGACGCATCGACCGTTCGCTTCGGTTCGACCGTCACCATCGAACGGGATGATGGCCGCCGGCAGGTCTGGCGCATCGTCGGCGAGGACGAGGCCGACCCCAAGGCGGGCACGCTCTCCCACGTCGCACCGCTGGCGCGGGCGCTCATCGGCAAGGCGGTCGGCGACACGGTGCCGATTGCCGATGGCGAGGCCGAGATCGTGGCGATCGCGTGATCCACGGTCCTCATGGTGAGGCGCGAACGCAGCGAGCCTCGAACCATGGGGGCCGACCTCGCCCTTCGAGGCCCCGCTGCGCGGGGCACCTCAGGGTGAGGGCGGAGAAGACAAGACGATTTCTGACTGCATTGCCGTCAATGCAGTCGTTCTGTAGATTAAGGACATGGCAAAAAGCGTTCCCACCCTCACCATCCGCGGTCTCGAGGAAGAGACCCGCAAGCGCCTGCGCCTGGCGGCGGCCGGACACAACGTCTCCATGGAAGAGGAGATGCGCGCCATCCTGCGCGCCGCGCTCGGTGCGGAAACGCCCCCGCCCGCGCCACCACAACCGACTGCAACGCCTGCACGACGTGGGGCCACCGTGCCCGCGGCCCCTGCCCCCATCCTGCTCATCATCAGCGGCGGGATCGCCGCCTATAAGGCGCTCGACCTGATCCGGCGCCTGCAGGAGCGGGGCAATCGCGTGCGCGCCGTGATGACCAAGGCGGCGCAGGAATTCGTGACGCCGCTTTCCGTCGGCGCACTGACTGGCGGGCGCGTCTTCACCGAGCTCTTCGATCGCACCGACGAGCAGGATGTCGGCCATATCCGGCTGGCACGCGAGGCAGCGCTGATCGTCGCGGCGCCGGCGACCGCCGATCTGATGGCGAAAATGGCGACGGGCCAGGCGAACGACCTGGCCAGTGCCGTGCTGCTTGCCGCGCGCGTGCCCATCCTGCTGGCGCCGGCCATGAACCCGGCCATGTGGGCAAACCCGGCGACCCAGCGCAATGTTGCGACGCTCAAGCGCGACGGCGTCCATTTCGTCGGGCCGGCGGCGGGTGAGATGGCCGAGGCCGGCGAGGCCGGCACCGGCCGCATGGCCGAACCGCTGGAGATCGTGGCGGCGGCGGAACGCATCCTGACGCCGGTCGAGCCGCTGCTCGCCGGCCGCCATGTGCTCGTCACCTCCGGCCCGACCCACGAGCCGATCGACCCGGTGCGCTACCTCGCCAACCGCTCCTCCGGCCGTCAGGGCCACGCGATCGCCGAGGCCGCCGCGGCGGCCGGCGCACGGGTGACGCTGGTCTCAGGCCCGGTGACCATTGCCGATCCGCCCGGCGTCACCACCGTCCATGTGGAGACGGCGCGGCAGATGCTGGAAGCGGTGGAGGCGGCGCTGCCGGCCGACGTCGCGGTGATGGCGGCGGCGGTCGCCGACTGGCGGGCAGCGAGAGAATCCGGCGGCAAGATCAAGAAGGACGGCTCCGGCCGCCCGCCGGCGCTGGCGCTGACCGAAAACCCGGACATCCTCGCTACCATCGGCCGCCATCACACGCTGAGGCCGGCCCTGGTAGTGGGCTTTGCCGCCGAGACGGACGATCTTCTCGCCAATGGCGAGAAGAAGCGCGCTGCCAAGGGCGCCGACTGGATCCTCGCCAATGACGTGTCGCCACGCTCCGGCATCATGGGAGGCAGCGAGAACGCCGTGCATCTCATCAGCCGCGAGGGCGTCGAGGACTGGCCGCGCATGGCCAAGCGCGCCGTCGCCCGCCGTCTGGTGGAGCGCCTCGCGACGAAGCTCGCCGAACGCTGACGCACGTCATCCACAGGCCCGTCGCTTCGCCGCTTGCGGCCGTCGATCCCACAGGGAACGATGCGGCGTCTCGACAGGATCGCCATGCCCCCCGCCGACCGCCCCCTGAGCGTCACCGTCCTCCGCCTGGCCAACGGCCATGACCTGCCGCTGCCGGCGGCGCATTCGGCCGGCGCGGCCGGCATCGACCTGTCGGCGGCGGTCGACATGGCGTTGATCATCCCGCCCGGCGGACGCGCCTTGGTGCCGACCGGCTTCGCCATCGCGCTGCCGGCCGGCCATGAGGGCCAGGTGCGGCCGCGCTCGGGGCTGGCGGTGAAGCATGGCGTCACCGTGCTCAATGCGCCCGGCACCATCGACGCCGACTATCGCGGCGAGGTGAAGGTGGCCTTGATCAATCACGGCGATGCGCCATTTGCGGTCACCCGCGGCATGCGCATCGCCCAGCTCGTCGTGGCGCCGGTGACGGCCGTAACGCTCGTCGAAGTTTCTGAACTCGACGAAACGACGCGCGGCGATGGCGGCTTCGGTTCGACCGGCTTTTCAGGCTAGACTGCGCGGAGGGAAGGAGACCTCTGCCATGGCAAATGACGAGATCCGCCGCGGGCGCGGCAAGATCTACGATTCGATCACCGACACGATCGGCGACACGCCGCTGGTGCGCCTCGACCGCATCGCGGCGATGAAGGACGTGCCGGCGCATCTCGTCGCCAAGCTCGAATTCTTCAACCCGATCGGCAGCGTCAAGGACCGCATCGGCGTCGCCATGGTCGATGCCATGGAGGAGGCCGGACGCATCAACCCCGGCGTTACCACCCTGATCGAGCCGACCTCGGGCAATACCGGCATTGCGCTGGCCTTCGTGGCGGCGGCGCGCGGCTATCGCCTGATCCTCACCATGCCGGAGACCATGTCGGTGGAGCGGCGCAAGATGCTCAGGCTGCTCGGCGCCGAGCTGGTGCTCACCGACGGCGCCAAGGGCATGCGCGGCGCCATACAGCGGGCGGAGGAGATCACCAAGGAGATCCCCGATGCCGTGATCCCGCAGCAGTTCGAGAACCCGGCCAATCCGGAGATCCACCGGCGCACCACGGCCGAGGAGATATGGAACGACACGCAAGGCGCGGTCGACGCCTTCGTCGCCGGCATCGGCACCGGCGGCACCATCACCGGTGCCGGCCAGGTGCTGAAGCAGAAGAAGCCGGACCTCAGGGTCGTCGCCGTCGAGCCGGCGGAGAGCCCGGTGCTTTCCGGCGGCAAGCCCGGCCCGCACAAGATCCAGGGCATCGGCGCCGGCTTCGTGCCGGGCATCCTCGACACGCATGTCTATGACGAGGTCGTCACCGTCACCAGCGAAGAGGCGCTGGCCATGGCGCGGCTGTGTGCGCGGGTGGAGGGCATCCCGGTCGGCATCTCGTCGGGTGCGGCGATCACCGCGGCCGTGGCCGTCGGCCAGCGGCCGGAGATGAAGGGCAAGACGATCGTTCTCATCATCCCGTCCTTCGCCGAGCGCTATCTCTCCACCACGCTGTTCGACGGGCTCGACTGAGGAAGCTCCGCCACGCTCTCTCCCATCACGATTGCGTGATCCGATTGCCGCCCGTCCAGTGCGAGCGGAGATTCGGCAGCCTGATCAACCGGGGAGGACGATATGAGCGTTGTTGCGGTCAACTGGCTGGCGGTCATCGTCGCGGCAATCGTCAAGTTCGCCATCGGCGCCGTCTGGTTTACGGCGATCTTCGGCAAGCGCTGGCGTACCCTGATGGGCGTGCCGGAGGGCGCCTCGATGGACGGCATCGCGCCGGCGATGATCGTACAGATCGTCGGCGACCTGATCATGGCCTACATCCTGGCGCGGTTTCTCGGCCATTACGGCGCCACCACCCTGTGGGACGGCGTCCTCATCGGCTTCATGGCCTGGCTCGGCTTCGTCGCCACGATCCTGGTCGGCCAGATCTTCTACGAGAAGAAGAAGCCCGAGCTGATCGCCATCGGCGCCGGCTATCAGCTGGTCGGCATCGTGGTCATGGGGGCGATCCTCGCCGTCTGGCACTGAGCGGCGATCACCCGGCCGGCGCGGGCTGTGCCAACACTTCGTTGGTCCACACACGGAACTTGGCCAGAGTGGTGTTGCCGAAGGAATTGCTGATCGCGACGTCCGAGGCGTCGCGGCCGATGGCGATCGGGATGCGGCCGATGCGCGGCACGTTGTGGCGCGCATCGAAGGCGTACCAGCGGTCCCCCAGCCACGCCTCGAACCAGGCAGAGAAATCCATCGGCGCCGGATCGGGCGGCACACCGATGTCGCCCAGATAGCCGGTGACGTAACGCGCGGGGATGTTCAGGCAACGGCAGAAGGTCACCGCAAGGTGGGCAAAGTCACGGCAGACGCCGGTGCGTTCCTGATGAGCTTCGGCGGCGGTGCGCGTCGCCCGCGCATGCTGGTAGCCGAAGGCGAGGTGGTTGTGGACGTAGTCACAGATCGCCTGGACGCGTGGCCAGCCTTCCGCTGTCCCAGCGAAGAGCTGCCAGGCAAGATCGCCTAGCCGGTCGGTCTCGCAATAGCGGCTGCCGAGAAGATAGATGAGATGTTCGGCGGGGAGATCGGGGACCGGATGCTGCCGGGCGTCCGGCACCACCGGGTCGGGCAGGCCGCTGTCGCGGATAACGGCATCGGCGGTGAAGGTGGTCTGTCCCGGCGGCAGGACGAGGCGCGAGCAGATATTGCCGAAATCGTCGCGATAGTCGGCCATCGCCAGCGGCGGATCGGCGGTGATGAGGTCGGGGGTAACCAGATCGTCGGCCCGCATCGGGTGGACACGAAGCGTCAGCAGCATCGGGGTGCGCTGCTGGCAGACGAAGGCGATCTCGAAGCCGATCCGGATTTCCATACGCACCACATAATACAACCCGACGATCGGCCGCTTTCCTTTATTTTCTGGGCTGTGCAAGAACGGGGCCCGCCCGCCGGGGACCCTGACAACGTCCGCCGGCCGAGGTTGGTTCCGCGGCCGCGACCCTCGTCAAGCGACATGGCGCCGGGTAATCTGCCGCCCATGAGCTTCTCCGACGAGGAAATCGAACGCTACGCCCGCCATCTGGTGCTCGCCGAAATCGGCGGGCCGGGGCAGCAGAAGCTGAAGGCCGCACGGGTGCTGGTCGTCGGCGCCGGTGGCCTGGGCGCGCCGGTCATCCAGTATCTGGCGGCAGCCGGCGTCGGCACGATCGGCGTGATCGACGACGATGTCGTGAGCCTCTCCAACCTGCAGCGCCAGGTGATCCACGACACCGAGGCCGTCGGCCGGCTGAAGGTGGAGAGCGCCAAGACCTTCGTCGCCCGCGTCAATCCGCATGTGGCGGTCGAGGTGCATGCGCTGCGCATCACCACGCAGAACGCCGCCGAGCTGGTTGGCGCCTACGACATCGTCGCCGACGGATCGGACAATTTCGACACGCGCTATGCGGTCTCCGACGCCTGCTTCCATGCGCGGAAGACGCTGGTGACGGCGGCGGTCGGCCGCTTCGACGGGGCACTGACGACGCTCAAGCCGCACGAGCGCGACGCCGAGGGCCATCCCAACCCGACCTACCGCTGCCTGTTTCCCGAGCCGCCGCCGGCGGGGCTGCTGCCGACCTGCGCGGAGGCCGGCGTGCTCGGCGCGCTCACCGGCGTGCTCGGCTCCATGCAGGCGCTGGAGGTGATCCGCGAGATCGTCGGCATGGAGGGCGGACTCGCCGGCAAGCTGCTGCTCTATGACGCCCGCGCCCCGCGCTTCGATACGCTCAGCTATGGCTGGAACCCGGACAATCCGCTGAACGGGACGGCGGCAGCGGCGAGATAGCTCGGAAACGCGAAGGGACGTGCGTCGGAATGATTCCATCTGGCTACCAAAGGCTCTAGGTTCGGCCCAGCGAAACCACCTTCGTTGGCATGATGTGACCGAAACCGTCTCCGGCTATTCCTTTCGACCTCACGACCTCATGGCGGACGCACGCCGGGCGGGCATCTCAGCCTTTATGCGCATCCGCAACGGCGCCGATTTCCTCGAGCGCACGATCCTCAGCCATATCGGCTTCTTCGACGAGATCGTCGCCGTCCATAACCAGTGCACCGACGCGACGCCGGAGGTCCTCGCCCGCCTGCAACAGGCCCATGGCGAAAAGCTGCGCGTCTTCCGCTACGCCGAACCGGTCTTTTCCCCGGGCACCAAGGGCCACGCGGCGACGCCCCCCGATTCGCCAAGGAGCATGGTCAACTATTCGAACTTCGCGCTCGCCATGACGACGACACGCACCGTCACCAAGCTCGACGACGACCATCTGGCGATTCCCGATGCAATCGGCCGGGTGGTCGCAGACCTGCGCAAGGCAGGCGGCGCCGGCGACGACATGTTCAGCTTTTCCGGCATCAACCTGATCCGGGGGCGCGCCGGCGACCTCGCCATCCCCAGGCAGGACCCGCTGTCGGGGAGCGGTGATATCGGCTTCTTCGACGTCACCGACAGAACCGTCTTCACCCATGACCGGCGCTTCGAGGAGGTGCCGCGCCCGACCGGCCGGCGCCGCTTCTCCGGCTTCCTCTACTGGCACCTCAAATATCTGAAGACCGGACTCGGCTTCGCCAATTACGATCTGGAGGACAATCCCGATAGCCGCTTCGCCAGGCGCAAGCAGCGGCTGGAGAGCGAGGGCGCGGTGCTGAGCTTGAAGGACCTGCGCGACAGCCAGCGGCCAGGACTGGCGATGCGGGCGGCGGCGCTGGCGAACGAGAAGCAGCGCATCCTGCGCGACCGGGCCGAGGCGCTGCTCCGCGATTTCGCGGACGAAAGCCTCGAGGCAGCGCTCAAGCGCACCGTCGCGCCGGAATTCCTGACAGGGATCGTCTGATGCGCGTGCTCCTCATCAATCTCGACCGTTCGCCGGAACGGCTCAACGAGTTCCGCGCCGAGGCGAAACGCTGCGGCCTTACCTTCGAGCGGCTGCCGGCAATCGACGGGCAGGCCCTATCGGAGCAGGAGATCGCGGCGGTCATCGACCCGCGCTTCGTGTTCCATCCGATCAAATCGGGCCTAGTTGCCAACTATCTGAGCCATCGTCGAGCCTGGCAGATGGCCGTCGACGGCAGCGACCGCTGGACGGCCGTCTTCGAGGACGATGTGCGGCTGGCGGACGACATCAACGATGTGCTGGCGGCGATCGCGGCGCGCGACCCGGATGCCGGGATCGTACGCATCGAGACGACGCTCAGGCGCGTGGTGGTCGACAAGACGGGGGTGCCGCTCGTGCCAGGGCGGGCGATCCATCGTATGTGGTCGTGGCACGGGGGCGTCGCGGGCTATGTGATCCACCGCGACTGTGCGCGGGCGCTGCTTGACCATGGCACCCCCGGCGCTGCCGACCAGATGCTGTTCCATCCGCTGTCGCCGCTCTTCCCGATGCTCAGGGTACATCAGCTGGTTCCGGGCGCCGCGGTGCAGGCGGCGATCCTCGATCCCGCGGGCACCAGCGCCGCCAACGCGACGACGGTGTGGACCCAGGAGGCGCGCGGACGGGGCACAGTCTTCCGGCATCGGCCGGATGCCAGCCTCCGGTGGCTGGGGATCAAGGGGCTGACGCGCATCAAGCGGCTGGTCGACCGCTGCCGGCCGGGGCGCAGCTATCGCTTCATTGCCTTCGAACGGTCCCCCGGCGAGGGCTGAGGCTGCCGCCGGCAGCCGTAGCAGCGGTTGCAGGACGCGTCGGGGAAGTCCAAATTGCCGGCCGCGAAGCCGGCGCCAGCCGGCGACATGGCCCGAATTCTGCCGGCTCAGATGTCACCCTCGGACAGCAAGACGCTCAACCAGCCGCCCCGGTTCTTCTGGACGCGCTACCGGCAATGGGCGCGCGCCGCGACGCCCCTGTGGCTCTGGCACATCGTCTTTCTTGTGGCACTCACCGTCGCCACCTGGCCCATCCTTGTCGATGCGGTGTATCTGGCGCTGGTGCTCTTTCCGGCGCTGCTGATCGCCGGGTTCGGCGACCTGCGGGCGCTGGCGCGGAGCTGGACCGTGCGCGCCACGCTCGCCTTCCTTGTCTTCATGGTGTTGACGCCGCTGTGGACCGGCGGCATCGGCGAGGCGGGCTGGCCGGAACTGGCGCTGGCAACGCTCGGCGTCGCAACGTTCACGGTGATCACGGCCCATCTCATGGCGGCGGAGGCCGGCGCCGCCGACCGGCTGTTCAAGGCGCTCGGCGTGGTGATGCTGGTGACGGCGCTCTATTCGGCGGTCAATGAATACGGGTCGCACTGGTTCACCGAGCGGCTCACCATCCTGCCATGGACGGCCCCGGACACCGGCGCGGCCGTGCTCGGCCTCATCCTCACCGGCATTGCCACGGGCCCCGGCATGAACGCCGAGGAATGGCCCGGCATGCGGCTGATCTACTGGGCGATCGCGATCCTGCTCGCCGTGCTCCTGCTGATGACCCAGACGCCGACAGTCCTCATCGCCGTCGTCGCCGCAATCGCGGTTGCGGTCGTGGTGCGGCCGCCGAAGCTCGGCCGGGCGGCGATGTGGATTGCCGGCGCTGTCATCGTGCTCGGCCTCGTTCTGGTACTCCTCGCACCGGGGCTCTATGGCGACTGGGCCGCGTCGATCGCCGCCTTCTGGCATCTCGCGCAGGATCATATGCTGCTCGGCTTCGGGGCCCAGCGCCAGGGCCAGGTCCTGGTCTTCTCCGGCGGCCAATATCTGGCGGCGCCGCACAACATGATCGTGACCGCGCTGGTCTTCGGCGGCGCGATCGCGGCCGTGCTGCTGGTCGCGCTTTTTGTCGCGACGATCGTCGGCGGCGTGAGAGGCAGCCGGCGCGGCCCCTCGCCGGCGCCGCTGGCGCTCGCCGTCTATGTGACGGTGTACGGCCTCATGGCAGCGCTCATCGTCAGCGCGCCAGGCTGGCAATGGCTGGTTCTGTGGCTGCCGGTCGGCATCGTCGCCGGCGCCGAGCTCCGCGCCAGGACCGCGGCCTGATCCGCGCTCACAACCCCCACGCCGTCAGCACCTGGCGGACGACCGCATCGCCGCTCTTGCCCTTGTCGAAGGTGATGCTGGCGCTGCCGCCGGAGGCAAAGGTGACCGGCAGGGTGAAAGACGAAGCGGCGCCGATGAGACGCAGATTGGCGCTCTGGTCGACGGCGAGCGGGGAGAGCGCGATCCAGAACAGCGTGTCGGTGACGTCAACCACGGTGGCGACAAGCGGCGTCCCCGGGGCGGCGGGCGACGGCCGCGCCGCGAGATTGCCGATCTTGGCGATCGGACCGGCACGGGAGCCGGGCAATGCAGAAACCGCGACCTCGATCAGGTGGCTCGCCGGCATGGTCTGGTCGGCGTTCTTGCTGAAGGTGAGCCTGACATGGGTGCCCTCCACCGGGACCGACACATCGGCGACGATCGATGGGCCGTGATCGCCGCTTGTGGCATGCCAAGCGACGGTGCCCTTGAAGGCGAGGCTGCCGGGGACATTGGCGGGCTCGGCGACGAGCTCCGCGCCGGCAACCGACGGCACGCCGGAATGTGCCTGCCAGGCCTGAACGGCGAAGAGGAGGCCAATGGCGACGAGCGCCGGCGGAATGGTCGCGAGCACCGCCATCACCGCCGTCGGCTGGGAGGACGCCGCCGCCTTCTGCCTCTTGCCTCTGCTGCCGGCCATCGCACCGTCCCTGTCACGCACGGCAGGGATAACAAGCCGCCAGAAGGGCCGCAACTGGTCGGCCCGCCGCCAGGCTCCGGCGGCGACCCTATGCCCGGAGCCTGATCCAGCGCTCCGGCACGAGCGTGCTGTCGTCGAGGGCGGTGTCGCGGAACCATGGCTTCGGCGCCACAACGATCTTCTCCGGCGACGGGTCGAGCCACGCGCCCCACCAGCTGAAAGACGAATTGGCGAGGATGTGATGGCGGCAGGCGGCCATCAGGCGCATGTCCTCGCTCGCCTGGGCCACGCCATTGTGGTCAAGGATGTGCGTCGGGAAGCCGAGCCTGAGATTTTCCGCCGCCCAGACGGGATCGTCGGAAAAGACGAAGAGGCGCAGTTCGCCGCCGGCCCGCTCGGCGATCAGCGCCGTCGCCCGGGCATAATAGTCGAGCCCGACGGTGCCGTGGACGCCGGCAATCTTGGGGACGGAGACATAGTCGCCACGGCGCACATGGAGCGAGACGGAGAGGCCAGCGCCGATCTCCTCGAGCACGGCGCGGTTTCGGGCGTCTGGCGAATCGGCAAAGACGAGATCGCGGCGGAGCGTCGCCGCTTCGTCGGCGAAATAGCGCTCCGACTGGAAGACGCCCCTGAGATAGGTGCCATCCGGCAGGGCGTGAACGGCGGGATCGAAGGCCAGCCCCTTCTCGCGAAAGACCGCCAGGCGACCGCCACGACCGGCCAGCACTCGCCCGAGGATCTTGCCGTCGCGGAACGGCAACAAAGCGGGATCGACCGGCACCGCACGGATCGCGAAGCGGTCGAGCGCGTAGTGCCGCGCGGTGCGCCCTTCGTACCAGCGCTTGTCGAGGCCGACCGGCACCCCCAGGCGCAGGGCGAGGGCGCGGCCGGCGGCATACTGGAAGAGCTGGTTACCGATGCCGCCGGTGAGCGCAACGACGATCATCTTCGAACGGTTCCCTTGCGCGCTTGACCGCCGGCGCACGCCTCGATGCCACCGGCTTCGCCCGGGTGATAGCACGACACGAGGGAATGGGCGAAAACCCTCGAAAAATGAGATTTCGTCTTGCCAAATGGCAGGCGAACGGATTTGCCTAGCGGCGAAGAGGCGCGAGATCAGGGAGCGGTAAGGCCATGGCCAAGCAGAGCAAGAAGAAGAAGGCCGGAAAGATCCGTTGGGGGATCATCTCGACTGCCAATATCGGCACCGAGAAGGTCATTCCCGGCATGCTGAAGAGCAAGGCGTTCGAGGTGCGCGCGATCGCCTCGCGCGAGCTGTCGACGGCCAAGAAATGGGCGAAGAAGCTCGGTATCCCGGTCGCCTATGGCTCCTACGAGGAGCTTCTCGACGACCCCGAGATCGACGCGGTCTACAACCCGCTGCCCAATCATCTGCATGTGCCGCTGACGCTGAAGGCGGTGCGCAAGCACAAGCACGTTCTGTGCGAGAAGCCGATCGCGCTCTCCGCCGCCGAGGCCGAGAAGCTCGAAGCGGCGGCCAAGAGCGTGATCGTCGCCGAGGCCTTCATGGTCCGCCACCATCCCCAGTGGATCAAGGCGCGGGAGATCGTGCGCAAGGGCAAGCTCGGCACACTCAAGGCCGTGCAGGTGTTCTTCAGCTATTACAACGACGATCCCACCAATGTGCGCAACCTGGCCGACATCGGCGGCGGCGGCGCTTATGACATTGGCTGCTATGCGATCGTCTCCGGGCGCTATTTCTTCGGCGCGGAGCCGACGGCGGTGGTCTCGCTGATCGACCGCGATCCCGTCTTCCATACTGACCGTACGACCAGCGCGCTGATCGACTTCGGCGAAGGCCGCCATCTGACCTTCACGGTCGCCACCCAGGCGGTGCCCTTCCAGCAGGTCAACGTGGTGGGCACCAAGGGGCGCATCGAGATCGCCGTCCCCTTCAATGCGCCGCAGGGCGGCGCCATGCGCATCTATCTCGACAATGGCAAGGAACTGGGCGGGGCAAGCGCCAAGACGATCAAGCTGCCCAAGGCCGACCAGTACCAGCTCGAGGCCGAGGCCTTTACCCGCGCCATCGAGGGCAAGGAGCCGCTGGAATTCGGCCTCGACGACGCGATCCTGCAGATGAAGGTGATCGACGCGGTCTTCCGCTCGGAGAAGTCCGGCGGCTGGGAGAAGGTATAGGGGCAAACGAAAGGCCCTCATCCTGAGGCGCCCGCCGAAGGCGGGCCTCGAAGGATGGGGCCTCGTGGTTCGAGGCGCGCGTTCCGCGCGCACCTCACCATGAGGATTGGCGCTACATGCGGACTATTTCGCCGTCGAATCCACCGCCGGCAGGTCGACGACATAGGCGGCGATCGCCTGGCGGTCGGCGTCGGAAAGCTTCGCCGTATTGCGCGCCACCGCAGCCATGCTGCTGCCGACCGAATCGAAGTTCGGCTTGAGGCCGGTCGCCAGCAGATTGACGATGTCGTCCGTCGACCAGTCGGCCAGCCCGGTCGCATCTGAGGTGATGTTGGGGATCTTGCCCTTGCCCTCCGGCGCCGGACCGCCGCCGTAGGCGTGGGCGAAGTCCGGCCCGCCGATGAAATTGCGCGGCGTGTGGCACTCGCCGCAATGGGCCGGCCCCTCGACCAGATAGGCGCCGCGGTTCACCTCGGCGCTCTTGGTCGGGTCGGGCACGAAGGTCTTGCCATCGACATAGAGGAGCTGCCACAGGCCGATGCCGCGCCGGATGGTGAGCGGGAAGGGCAGGTCGTGGGGCAGCGAGGGCTTTGCCACCGGCGGCAGCGTGTCGAGGAACGCCTTGAGGTCGAGGAGATCCTCGATGCGCATGCGCTGATAGGAGGTGTAGGGGAAGGCCGGATAGAGATGACGGCCGCCCGGCGCAATGCCGAACTTCATGGCATTGACGAAATCGAGGTCCGACCATTTGCCGATGCCGTGTTGCGGATCGGGCGAGATGTTGGGGGCGTGGAAGGTGCCGAAGGCGGTCTTCAGCGCCTGACCACCGCCGAGCTTCAACTGGTCGTCGCCGGTGGCGCCTTCGGCGGCATGGCAGGATTCGCAGCCACCCGCCCAGAACATCTCCTGGCCATTGGCGAGGTCCGGCTTGTAGGCCACCGGCAGGACGCCGGGGCCGAGCAGGCGCGGCTGAGTAAGCGCCCAGAAGGCACCGGCGCCGGCCACGACCAGGATCAGTGCCCCGAGGGCGAGCTTGCGCAGCATCAATGCTTCCCTTGTGGAGAAAAGGTAACTGGGAGTGAGCGTAAGCATGGCAAGACCGCGGATAGTGGGCAAGCCGCGGCGGCGCTTGAACGGTTCCAATCCCGTGACCATATTGCGGGCAGGCTGGATGCCCGTGTCGGGGTCCGGTTCAAGGTCGCTTTACGGAAAGGACCATTGCATGACGCGTATCGCCACGCTCTCCAGCCCCCTGCTCCTCGGCTTCGAGGAGATTGAGCGTGCCCTGGACAGGCTGTCCAAGGCGACGGGGGACGGTTATCCCCCTTATAATATCGAACGGCTGCCGCATACCGCAGAGCGCGCGGAAACGCTGCGCATCACGCTGGCCGTGGCCGGCTTCTCGCGCGACGAACTGGAAGTCGGCATCGAGGAGAACGAGCTGGTGATCCGCGGCAGGCAGAAGGACGAGCCGGCGCGTGAATTTCTCTATCGCGGCATTGCGGCGCGCCAGTTCCAGAGAGCCTTCGTCCTTGCCGAGGGGATCGAAGTGGTGAGTGCCGATCTCAAGGACGGCCTGTTGTCGGTCGATCTGATCCGCCCGCGGGCGGAACGGGTCGTGCGGCGAATCGAGATCAAGGGGCGCGGCTGAGCGCCGGCCCAGGAGGTGAATGCGTCATGACCAACGATTCCACCAGCGCTGCCCCCAAGCGGATGATGTCCGCCGAATCCTTCGCCGCGCTCGGCGACGGACAGATCGCCTATGTTCGCCCGCTCAACCCCGACGAGGCGCGGGACCTGTTCCCGCAGATGCCGGGGGTGGTGCCGAACCTCGAGCTGTGGGCGCTGCTCGGCGCCGACGGCACGCCGATCATGCTCGCCGACAGCCGCGCGGCGGTGGAGTTGAATGCCTTCGAGAACGACCTGGAGACGGTCAGCCTGCACTGAACCAGGGTGCGACCGGCGAACCAGGGTGCGACCGGCGCTCAGGCGGCGTTCGGGGTGGCGCCCTCGGTGAGCACCGAATAAAGCGCCGACTTGTCGGTCGAAGCGCGCAGCTTGCCGGCCATTGCGGGCTCGCGCAGCAGGCGGGCGACGCGCGCCAGCGCCTTCAGGTGATCGGCGCCGGCGCCTTCCGGCGCCAACAGCAGAAAGATGAGGTCGACCGGCTGGTCGTCGACCGCCTCGAAATCGATCGGTTTCGACAGGCGCGCGAACAGGCCGAAGATGTGGTCGAGGCCGGCGAGCTTGCCGTGTGGGATGGCGATGCCGCCGCCCACCCCGGTCGAGCCCAGTTTCTCGCGCTGGACCAGCGTCTCGAAGACCTCGCGCTCCTCGCGGCCGGTGATCAGGGCGGCCTTTTCGGCCAGCACCTGGATCGCCTGCTTCTTGCTGTTGGCCTTTAGCGAAGGCACGACGGCATCGGGTGTGATGAGGTCGCTCAGATCCATCTCGTTCGGTCCAGATCGTCCCAGCGGCACGCAAGCAAGAAGAATGCCTACCCGCGTCGTCTCATGTGCCGTCAGCGATTGGCGGCATCCCCCTTTGCAGTCCCCGACGGATCGATCCAGCCGATATTGCCGTCGCTGCGACGATAGACGACGTTGATGCCGCCGTGGACGGCATGACGGAACACGAGCACCGGCGCGTCGGCGAGGTCCATCGCCATCACCGCGTGGCCGACCGACATGGTGGCAAGGCTGGTCGCCTCCTCGGCGATCACCACCGGCTTGTCGTCGACCGACGCCTCGCCTTCGTCATCCGGCGCGGCGATGACATAGGAGGCCGCGGCGATGGTCTCGCCGCGCGGCGCGCCCTTGTGATCCTTGAGCCGACGCTTGTAGCGGCGCAGGCGCTTCTCGATGCGCACGGCGGCGGCGTCGAAGCTCTGATAGGCGTCCTGATCCTTGCCCTCGCCGCGCAGCACGATGCCGGTATCGAGGTGGATGGTGCAATCGCTGCGGAAGCCCGAGCCTTCGCGCTCGACGGTGACGGCAGCGTCATAGCCGCCGTCGAAATATTTGCCTACGCCGACCGCGATGCGGTCTTCGACGCGGCCACGCAGAGTGTCACCAATATCGATGTTCTTGCCTGAAATGCGCAGGCCCATTGAGGGTCGAACCTTCTATCGCGGCGGATGCGCCCCTCGCGGGCACAGTTGACACCAGGGCGACATGCCGGACCGGGACTTCGACTGGGGGAACGTCATGTCGCCACCTGGCCAGCCCGTGCTGGGCGCCCTTCTAGGGAGGGCGCGGGGACAAGTCAACCGAGACCGGGGCCAGGTCGGTAAGCCTCTGAATTAGCTCGCTCTTCGGCATGGGTCGGGGCCTTGCCGAGCTTTGCCAGCTTGTCCCGCCGACGCTGCACCGAGGAGGGGATACGCATCGCCTCGCGGTATTTGGCGACCGTGCGACGGGCAATGTCGACGCCCGAATCGCGCAGCATTTTGACGATCGTATCGTCGGAGAGAATCGCCTCGGGCGCTTCCTCGTCGATGATCTGGCGGATGCGGAAACGCACCGCCTCGGCCGAATGGGCCTCGCCGCCGGCAGCCGAGGCGATGGCTGCGGTGAAGAAGTATTTCAGCTCGAAGATACCGCGCGGCGTCGCCATGTACTTGTTCGAGGTGACACGCGAGACCGTCGATTCGTGCATGCCAATGGCCTCGGCGACCGTCTTCAGATTGAGCGGGCGCAGATGGCGGACACCATGCGCCAGGAAGGCGTCCTGCTGGCGCACGATCTCAGTGGCGACCTTGAGGATGGTGCGGGCACGCTGGTCGAGGCTCTTGACCAGCCAGTTGGCGGTCTGCAGGCAATCGGCGAGGTAGACCTTGTCGCCATCGGTGCGGCGGTGGCCGAGCACGGTGGCGTAATAGGCCTGGTTGACCAGAACGCGCGGCAGGGTGCCGGTGTTGAGCTCGACGTGCCAGCCGCCGTCGGGACCGGGGCGCACCATGACATCGGGCACGATCGGCTGGACGGCCAGATCGCCGAAGGCGTTGCCCGGCTTCGGGTTGAGCGCGCGCAGCTCGCCGATCATATCGGCGAGGTCATCCGCGTCGACATTGCACAGCTTGCACAGCGCCGCGTAGTCGCGCCGCGCCACCAGATCGAGATGGTCGACCAAGCAGGCCATGCAGGGGTCGAAACGGTCGCGCTCACGCAGCTGGATGGCGACGCACTCGGCCAGATCGCGGGCGCCGATGCCCGGTGGGTCGAAGGTCTGCACCAGAGCCAGCGTGCGCTCGACAATATCGAGCGGCGCGTCGAGGCGCTGGGCGACATCGGCAAGCTCGGCGCGCAGATAGCCGGCCTCGTCGATCTCATTGATGAGCACGCGACCGATCAGCCGCATGACGGGGTCGGAGGTGGCCAGACCGAGCTGGTCCTCCAGATGCTCGGCGAGCGACTTGTGCTCGGCGATGAAGGCCTCGAGGTTGTAGTCCTCGGCGCTGATCGGCTGGCGTGACGGGGCGACCGCCCAGCTCTCCACCGGCAGCGCCGGCGGGTTTTCGCCTTCCGGCTTGCCGTGATCGTCGGGAAAGACGTTGGCGAGGTCGGAATCGAGGCGCGCGGCGATCGCCTCCGGATCGACCTCCATGCGGGTTTCCATCCAGTCGGGCGGGTCATCGCCGAAATCGGCGCTGGTATCGGCGGACGGCGCCTCGCCATCAGCCTTGCCGGCCTCGTCGGCGGCGCCTTCGCCGCTCTCCTCGCCCTCCATCCGCTCAAGCAGCGGATTGCGCTCGAGCTCGGCATCGACATAGGCGATGAGGTCGAGATTGGAGAGCTGGAGCAGCTTGATCGCCTGCATCAACTGCGGCGTCATCACCAGAGACTGGCTCTGGCGCAGCTCGAGCTTGTGCGAAAGTGCCATTACGCGCTTTTACCCCGCCCGGAGAGTTGGTCCGGGATTTGCTTGTCGCTTCTGTCGTAGCGTAACGGTCGGCGGGATTAAAGGCTAAACTGCTCGCCAAGGTAAAGGCGGCGGACTTCCGGGCTCTCCACGATCTCGTGCGGGCGCCCCTCGAACAGCACCTCACCGGAATGGATAATATAGGCCCGGTCGATAAGACCCAGGGTCTCGCGCACATTATGGTCGGTGATCAGCACCCCGATGCCGAGGCTGGTCAGGTGGCGAACCAGCGCCTGGATGTCGCCGACGGCGATAGGATCGACGCCGGTGAAGGGCTCGTCGAGCAGCATGAAGGCCGGCCGGCTGGCAAGCGCGCGGGCGATCTCGCAGCGGCGGCGCTCACCACCGGACAGCGACATGGCCGGCGCATGGCGGAGATGGGAAATACGGAATTCTTCGAGCAGCGCTTCGAGATGGTCCTCGCGGGCGGCCTTGTCCGGCTCGACCACCTCGAGCACGGCGCGGATGTTGCCCTCCACCGTCAGGCCGCGGAAAATCGACGTTTCCTGTGGCAGATAGCCGACGCCGAGGCGCGCCCGCCGGTACATGGGCATTTCGGTGACGTCGTGGCCGTCGATCTCGATGGAGCCGCGATTGGCGCGGATGAGGCCGGTGATCATGTAGAAGATGGTGGTCTTGCCGGCGCCGTTGGGCCCGAGCAGCCCGACCGCCTCGCCGCGCGCCACGGCGAGGCTGGCGTTCCTGACCACAGTGCGCCTGTGATAGGACTTGACCAGGCCGTGGGCGACCAACCAGCCGCGTCCGCCAGCATCCGGAACGAGGCGGGAGGGTGTGGTTTCCTCGTAATCATCTTCGCGCCGCTGCCGGCTACGGCCGGAGCGGCCCGTCGTTCTTTGCCCCCCGCGACCGAAATAGCTCGATATCGCCACGCCCTTGGAAACCCCGCAGATTGAATGGTCCGAGATAGGCCAGCGACCTGTGGTTGTCGAGGGGCTACTGTCCGACAGCCCGGCCGATAGCTTGTTTGTCGAGCGGCTTGGGGGTGAAGATACCCCGGATTTGCTTACCCGCGTCTTGCTCGATGCGCGCCTGGCCCGTGACGAGATTGACCAGCAGGCGGCTGCCGGTGATGACGTTGTCGCCCTGGCTGAGAACGACGCCGCCATCCACCGTGATGGTATGGGTCTTCATGTCCACGGTGGCGGTCTCCCCGGTGACGGTCTGCGTGTCGGAGCTGACGAAGACCCCGCCGGTCGCCTCGATGCGGGTGAAGCCATCGGGGCTGCTCGATTTGAGGTCCGAATAGAGCGTGATCTTGTCGGCCTTGAGCGTCGTCTGGCCGCGGCGCACGACGACATTGCCCTTGAAGACCGAGATGCGCTGCTTGCCCTTTTCGGAAATCTCCAGGACGCCGGCATCGACCTGGATCGGGTCCTTCGACTTGGCCTGGAAGCCGTTGAACAGGTCGGCCGTGGCGGCAGTCGCCGGAGCGTGCGGCACGCCGAGGGCGACCGCCAGAAAGGCGGCGAACCAGAAGGCGCGGACAAGGGGAGAGAGGCTCATTGCGCCTCCGCGTCCGCCGGGGCCGTCGCCAGCTTGGCCGGCGGCATGAAGGTGACCGAAACGTGGCCGCCGAACACGATGTGCTTGCCGCGGTCGCTGGCCCGCATGTTGTTGGCGCGCAGGGTACCCTCCTTGCCGTGGATCTCGACCGGCTGCGACGACACCAGACTGCCCTTGGTGAGGTCGATGTCGGCTTGTTGCAGATTGGCCGAATAGCCGTTCGTCGTCTGAACGACGATGCCGTTCTTCAGCCCGAGCGTGTTCTTGTTGCCGTCGTAGACCCCGGTCGTGGCATCGACGGTGGCCGTGTCGGTGCTGTCGTTGCCGAGCCCAATGTGGGCGTTGATCCGCTCGAAGGTCAGCACCTTGGGATCGTCGAGGCTCTGGACGGCTCGCGCGGCCGTCACTTCGTAGGCCCGGCGGGTGCCCTCAAAGCCGGAAATGTGCGGTGCCTCCATGGTCACGGTATTCGATTTGATGTCGATGCCGGCGCTGGAGATGAGGCCGGCGAGATCGCTCGGGATGAAGCGGGCCGAGGCCCAGAACACCAGGATGCCCAGAACGGCAATGGTCGGCAGTACGATCTTCAGAGAGCGCACCACCCGGCTGTGGTGGCGGGCGGCGCGATAGGCCTTCTCCCCGCCGCGCCGTCCCGGGTCGTAGCGAATGTGGTGCCGGACCGGTGTGTGTTGCGTGGTGTAGGTCATCCGTTTCGCCTGGAGGCCTGCCTGAACATTGTGGGTAGTACGGCTGCCCGCCGCAATCCACCAAGATCACGATAATTGGCCAAACCCAAGGCAGCCAAAACGCCCTGTCAGCACCACTAGTGCGCGAAAACGTCCTCTTCGCCCCAGCCGGCAAGGTCGAGCCGGGCACGGGTCGGCAGAAAGGCGAAGCAGGCTTCGGCCAGCCGCCGGCGGCCTTCGCGATCGAGCCGCTCTTCCAGGCGCTCGCGCAAGGCGTGCAGATAGAGCACGTCGGAAGCGGCATAGGCGAGCTGGGCCTCGCTCAGGCTCTCCGCGGCCCAATCCGAACTCTGCTGCTGCTTCGACAGGTCGACATCGAGCAGTTCCTTGACGAGTTCCTTGAGCCCGTGACGGTCGGTATAGGTGCGGGTCAGCTTGGAGGCGATCTTGGTGCAGAAGAGCGGCTCGGGCATGACCCCGAAGGCGTGTTCGAGGACCGCGATGTCGAAGCGGGCGTAATGGAAGATCTTGGTGATGGAGCGGTCGGCAAGCACGCGGGTGAGGTTGGGCGCGGCGGTCTGGCCGGCCGCGATCTGGACGATGTCGGCCGAACCATCGCCGGCGGAGAGCTGCACCAGGCACAGCCGGTCACGCAGCGGGTTCAGCCCCTGCGTCTCGGTATCGATGGCCACCGCACCGGAAAAGCGCGCGACGTCCGGCAGGTCGCCCTTATGGAGCCGTATGGTCATGCCGCGAGCCATAGACGGAAACCGTAAAGATTTCGAGCTTTTTTGCGCCCCGTCCCGGCGGGCGGCCGAGGTAGCGATTGGCGGATTCCGGGAGAAAAGATGGTGCCCAGGAAAGGACTCGAACCTTCACGGCTTGCACCACACGGACCTGAACCGTGCGCGTCTACCAATTCCGCCACCTGGGCACGGGGCGGATCAGTAAGGGCGCTCAGATGCCTTGTCAACGGCGGCGAGGGACCCTGTACAGCCGGGAAATCAGCCGATATGAGACGGGAGCCCACAGAGATACGAGCGGAGAGGCCGATGGCCATCACCACCACTGCCAAGGGTCTGGTCACGGTTTTCGGCGGATCGGGCTTCGTCGGGCGCCATGTCGTGCGGGCGCTGCTGAAGCGCGGCTGGCAGGTGCGCGCCGCGGTGCGCCGGCCGGATCTTGCCGGCCACCTGCAGCCGCTGGGCATGGTCGGTTGGGTGCAGCCGATGCAGGCGAACCTGCGCTATCGCTGGTCGGTCGATCGCGCCGTGGAAGGCGCCGATGCGGTGGTCAACCTCGCCGCGATCATGATCGAGAGCGGCCGCCAGCGCTTCCACGCAGTGAACGATTTCGGCGCGCGGGCAGTGACCGAGGCGGCGCGCGGCGTCGGGCTCAAGCGCGTCATCCACATGTCGGCGATCGGCGCCGACGCCAATTCGCCCTCGCTGCAGGCGCGCTCGCGGGCCGCGGGCGAGGCCGCCGTCTTCGAGACGCTGCCGGATTCGGTGGTCTTCCGCCCGTCGATCGCCTTCGGCCAGGAGGACCATTTCTTTAACCGCTTCGCGTCCATCGCACGGCTGTCGCCGGCGCTGCCACTCTTCGGCGGCGGGCACACGCGCTTCCAGCCGGTGTTCGTCGGTGACGTGGCCCAGGCAGTCGCCGACGCGGTGGAGGGCAAGGGCAGAGCGGGCACGACCTATGAGCTCGGCGGGCCGGAGGTGAAGAGCTTCCGCGAATGCCTGGAGGTGATGCTCGCGGCCATCGACCGCAAGCGGCTGCTCATGCCGGTGCCGTGGTCGGCGGCCTCGGCCGGCGCCTCGGTGCTGCAGCTCTGGCCGTGGCCACTGCTGACCGTCGAACAGGTGCGGCTGTTGAAGATCGACAATGTCGTCTCCGAAGCGGCGCAAGCCGAGGGGCGCACCTTCGCCGCCTTCGGCATGACGCCGGACAGCCTCGCCGCCATCCTGCCGTCCTACCTGTACCGCTTCCGGCCGCGCGGCGAGTTCGAGCGGCAGCGAACGGCTTGAAATACGGTAGCTTTTCTCCTCCCAGTGGCTCAGCCGAGGCCGGCACCGAAGACGATCGCCGCCGCCAGCCCGATGGCGCCGACGACGATGCGCCACCAGCCGAAGACTGCCAGGCCGTGGCGCGAAACGAACCCTAAGAAGCCGCGCACGACCACCAGCGCCGAGATGAAGGCGACAAGAAAGCCAAGGGCGATGATCAGCCCGGCACTGGCGTCGATCGCGCCGATGTTCTTGTAGAGATCGTAGGCGAAGGCACCGGCCATGGTGGGCATGGCCAGGAAGAAGGAATATTCCGCCGCCGAGCGCTTGTCGGTGCCGAGCAGCAGGGCGCCGACGATGGTTGCGCCGGAGCGCGACACGCCGGGGATGAGCGCTAGGCACTGGAACAGACCGATGCCGAGGCAGAGGCCGAGCGGATAATCCATGACGTCGTGCTGGCGGGGTTTGAGCGGCATGCGGTCGACAAAGAGCAGGATGACGCCGCCGATGAGGAGCGCCAGCGAGATCAGCACCAGCGAGTGGAAGAAGACGCCGGTGATGACCTTGTGAAGGAGCACGCCGAAGAAGGCGGCAGGCAGGAAGGCGATGATGACGCCGAGCACGAAGCGTTGGGTGCGCCTGTCGCGCGGCAGGTCGGTGATGATCTGCCAGAGGCGGGCGGCATAGACGCCGAGCAGGGCGAGGATGGCGCCGAGCTGGATGAGCACGGTGAAGCCACCGACGCTCTTGAAGCCGAGCACATCCTCGGCCAGCAGCAGATGTGCGGTCGAGGAGACGGGCAAGAACTCGGTGAAGCCCTCGATTACGCCGAGGACAATCGCATCGATGACAGTCTTGAGGTCCATGGAGCCCCGCCTCCTCCGCGGTTGCAGCCGAATCGCCTTTTTGTCGCCGGCTGCGGGTTCTATACCGCCAGCGGTCGCCGGCCTAGATTGTTGGCCGATTCGCCATTGCTCGACGTGACCCTGTCGCGTCTTCCCGGGGTGTTTTCCGCCTTATGCCATTGCTTCATCACTATCCGCTTTCGGCCGGTTCGCGCTTTGTACGCCTGCTGCTGGCCGAATTCGGCGAGACCCCAACCCTAGCCGAAGAACATCCGTGGGAGCGCAGCGAGGCGCTGCTCAAGCTCAACCCGGCCGGCAGCGTGCCGGTCCTGATTGACGACGACGAATCGGTTGTCGCCGGGGCCACGGTGATCGGTGAATATCTCAGCGAGACGCGCGGAGCGCGCCTCGGCGAGATCGCGCAGCTGATGCCGACAACCCCGGCCGAGCGGGCCGAGGTCCGCCGGCTGGTCGTCTGGTTCCTGACCAAGATGGAGGCGGAGGTCACCGGCTATCTGGTGACCGAGAAGATCTACAAGCGGCGCATGAGCGTGGAGGAGGGCGGCGGGCCGCCCGACGCCGCGGCGATCCGCGCGGCACGGGCGAACATCCGCTACCATCTCGACTATATCGGCTACCTGACGGCGCGGCGGGCATGCCTGGCCGGACGCGACATCACCTATGCCGACCTGGCCGCCGGGGCAGCACTCTCCGTGGTCGACTATCTCGGCGAGGTGCCATGGGAGGAGAGCGCGGCGGCCAAGGCCTGGTATGCGCGGGTCAAGTCACGGCCGTCGTTCCGCGCCATCCTCGCCGACCAGGTGCGCGGCATGCCGGCCGTCGCCCATTACGCCAATCTCGATTTCTAGGCAGCCGGCTTACCTTTTTGCCGGTGCGGTGGCCGAGAGGCTGCCGGTGGCACGCCAATGGTCGAGGCTCCACGGGCCGGCGCCGGCGGTGGCGACATAGAGATAGATGAAGCAGAACAGGATCGCCGCCTCGCCGAAGTTGAGCAACGGAAAGAAGGAATGGGGGGCGTGGGCGACGAAATAGGCGATCGCCATCTCGCCGGAGAGGATGAAGGCTACCGGCCGGGTGAACAGGCCGACGATGAGCAGCAGGCTGCCGGCGAGCTCGATCACGCCGGCGGCGCCGAAGAGCGAGAACAGCGGCGGCTGGAACTTGGACGGCGGGAAATTGAACAACTTCATGGTGGCGTGCTCGAGGAAGAGCAGCGCCGTCATGATGCGCAGCACCGACAGCGCATAGGGCCGCCAGGGCGAGAAGAACGCCTCGAAGTTCATGTGTGCGATTTTCCTGATTTGGTCGTGCCGCGGGCCGTCCCTGCGCTTTTGCGCTGAACGCGGCCGATAGATAGAGGGCCCTTGCGGGCGCAGGAGTCACATGCGGTTGACAATGCCGTGAGCGCGCGAGACACACCGTTCATGCCCGCCGCCGAGCGGGGAAGCGTGGTTCACATTTCCAGGAAGCGGCGCTGGCGGCTTCAGCCGGAATAGAAGGCGGTCATGCGGGCGGCGATCTTGGCCGGATCGGCACCGACGCTGTTCCAGCGGGCGTAATCCTCGTGGAGCTGGGCGAGCTGAGCATGGCGATCGCGCACCATTTCGGCGAACTGACCGCAGAGGTGCGGCGCCCTGGCGAGGATCGGCTGCAACGCCGCCTTGGGCGTCTCCAGGGCCACCACCTTGCCGCGCGCGGTGACCGTGGCACTGCGCGGCTCGCCGGTGAGCAACGACATTTCGCCGACATAGTCGTCCGGACCGAGTTCGGCCACCGTGTGCTCGCCGTCCGGCTCATGCACCGAGACGACCACCCTGCCGGAGACGATGGTGAACATGGATTGGCCGGGCTCGCCCTGGCGCATCAGCACGGCGCCGCGCGAGAACACCACCCGGCGCGAGGCCGCATGCAGGGCGTCGATGGCCGCCGCATCGAGCACTGCATCGAAGAACCTGGTTCCGCCGCGTTCGCTGTCTTCGTCGCTCATCGTCGCTTCTCCTCACCGCCGGCACTCTTGTGCAGCGGCTGCCGGCCGGTCAAGCGGTTGCGTTGCCGTCGGGTTCGCGATGCCACCGGGTGAGCATCACTTTGGCCTTTGCATCAAGGACTTCCGTCTCGCCTGCGACAAGTCCGTGGGCGGCCAGCAGGACCTCGGCCGGGCTGGCCGCGGAGATGGCGGAGAAGACCGGAATGCCGCCGGGGACACGCACCGACTCGGCGCGCGCCAGGTGAAATTCGTCGAAACCGAGGTCGAGAAAGAGGTCGAAGACCCGTCGTCCGCCCGGCACGGCGGCGATGCCGCCGGCGGGCGCCGCCTCACTCAGCGCCGCCGCCAGCGGCGCGCCGGCCGGGTTCCACCACCAGGCATCGGCGCGGCGTTCGACACCTGCGACCGACGACGACAGCACGAGGCGATTGCGGCCTTTGGTGTTGGGATTGGCGACGTGGCCAAGGCGGCCGAGAACGGTGACCGCCGCTTCGTCGAGCGCCTGCTGGAAGCGCCGCCAGTCCGCCTCGTTGCGCAAGGCGGGCGGCGTCAGGCCATTGGGGCCAGCGATCCGATCGTCGGCCGAGACGATGGCGTGGCCGTGAATGCGCCAGGGGCCGATCACGCAATTCTCTCCTCAGCCTCGAAATTGCCCTGACGCGACCCTATCTGGTGAGCGTCACGGCGAAAGCGAAGAACCTCTCTCATGAGCTGACCCCGCCCCTCTCTCCCTGCCGTCCGGTGCGACAGGCGACGTGCGCCCGCCGTTGCCCCGCGCCGCCAGCGAAAGGAGAGAGATATGGCGGACACGCCCGACCAATCCATACAGGACAGACGCGAGCGGACGGCGAAACAGCCGCTCGACCCAAAAGCCCGCTTCGCCAGGGCGATCGCCCGTGCCGAGCTCGGCCGCGCCTACTGGGGCGAAGACCGGGAAGAAGACTTCCGCGAAGCGAAGATGCGGAAGCCGCCGAAAGACAAGACCGGGAAGTACTGAAGATGAGAGGGGCCGCTAGCGGCCCCCTCGCCTTCTCAGCTGCGCAGCACGCCGCCGGTCGCCTTGCCGACCTCGGCGACGATCTTGCCGGAGACCGCCTCGATGTCCTGATCGGTGAGCGTGCGCTCGCTCGGCTGCAGCGTCACCTCGATGGCGATCGACTTCTTGCCCTCGCCCAGCGACGCACCTTCGAACAGGTCGAAGACCGAGACGCCGGCAATCAGCTTGCGGTCGGCGCCCTCGGCGGCGCGCACGATCCTGGCGGCGGCGACGTCGCGGTCGACGACGAAGGCGAAATCGCGCCTGACCGGCTGGAAGTCGGAAAGCTTGAGCACCGGCTTGGTCCTGGTCGGCTTCTGGCGCGGCGCGGGAATCGCCTCGAGGATGATTTCGAAGCCGGCCAAGGGCCCTTCAGCGTCGAGGATTTCGAGGACCTTCGGATGGAACTCGCCGAAGGTGCCGATGACGGTCTTCGGTCCCTGGCGGATCGTCCCCGAGCGGCCGGGGTGATACCAGGCCGGCGCATCCGCCGTGATCTGCACCTTGTCAGCGGTCAAGCCCAGCACATCGAGAAGCGCCAGGGCATCGGCCTTGGCGTCGAAGACGGAGACCGGCCCGGACTTGGCCGACCAGTGACGGCCGCTGCCGGCAACGCCCGCCATGCCGCGGCGAATGGCGGCGGCGGCGGTGAACTGATCCTCGGGCCGGTCGCCGCGATAGGTCTGGCCGACCTCGAAGAGGGCGAGATCGCCGATGCCGCGATCGGCATTGCGCTGGGCCGCGGCAATGAGCCCGGGAAGCAGGCTCGGCCGCATATCCGACATGTCGGGGGAGATGGGATTGGCGAGCACCAGTGCATCATCACCGCCACCGAAAGCCTCGGCACGGGCATGGCCGATGAAGGACCAGGTGACGGCCTCGACCAGTCCACGGGCGGCGAGCGCCCGTTTGGCCCGGCGGGTGCGGGTCTGGATGAGGGTCAGGAGCGGCTCGAGCGTGCCGGGAGCGCGGGTGAGCGGCGCCGGCGGCACCCGGTCGACGCCGATGATACGCACCACCTCCTCGACCAGGTCGGCCTTGATGGTGGTCGCCGGGCGCCAGGTCGGCACACTGACCGAGAGCGTTCCCTCGGTGCGGTGCGGCTTGGCCATGAAGCCGAGCGCCGCAAGGATGCCGCTGACCTCGGCCATGGAGGGGTCGATGCCGCCGAGGCGCTTCACCTCAGCAACCGGGAACTCGATGATGTTGACCGGCTCAGGCACCTGGCCGGCGACACAGACCTCGCTCGGGCTGCCGCCACAGAGATCGATGACCAGCTGCGTGGCGAGATCCAGCCCCGGCATGTTGAAGGCCGGGTCGATGCCGCGCTCGTTGCGATAGCGGGCGTCGGTGTTGATGCCCAGCTTGCGGCCGGTCTGGGCGATGTTGAGCGGCTCCCACAAGGCCGATTCGATAAGAACGTCGGTGGTCGTCTCCGACGAGCCGGAGAACTCGCCGCCGATGACGCCGGCGATCGATTCGACGCCGTTGTCGTCGGCAATGACGCACATCTGCGAATCGAGCGTGTAGGTGCGGCCGTCGAGCGCCAGCAGCTCCTCGCCGTCGCGGGCGCGGCGGACAACGAGATCGCCCTTGACCTTGGCCACGTCGAAGACGTGCAGCGGGCGGTTGCGGTCATAGGTGATGAAGTTGGTGATATCGACCAGCGCGTTGATGGGCCTGAGGCCGATGGCACGCAGGCGCTTCTGCAGCCAGGCCGGCGACGGCCCGTTCTTCACGCCACGCACGAGACGCAGGCCGAAGGCAAGACCGAGCGGCGGCGTGTCGCCGAAATCGAATCTCACCTTGACCGGACAGGGGCCCTCGCCCTTCACCGGCACCACCGGCCGCTCGATGAGATAGCCGAGGCCGGCGGCGGAAAGATCGCGGGCGATGCCGTTGACGCCAAGCGCGTCCGGCCGGTTGGGCGTGACGGCGACGTCGATCACCGGATCGTCGAGGCCGGCATAGACGGCATAGGGCTGGCCGACCGGCGCATTCGCGGGCAGGTCGACGATGCCTTCATGATCGTCGGAGACGCCGAGCTCGCGCTCCGACAGGAGCATGCCGTTCGATTCGACGCCGCGGATGACGCCCTTCTCGAGCTGCACGCCGGTGCCGGGGATATAGGTGCCGGCCGGGGCGAAGACGCCGGTCATGCCGGCGCGGGCATTGGGGGCGCCGCAGACCACCTGGATCCTGGAGCCATCACCGGGGTCGACGATGCAGACGCGCAGCCGATCGGCGTTGGGATGCTTCTCGGCGGAGAGCACTTTTGCCAGGCGGAAGGCCGCGTATTGCTCGGCCGGATCGTGCACCGACTCGACCTCGAGGCCGATCATGGTGAGCCTGTCGACGATGGTCTCAAGCGGCGCCGCCGTATCGAGATGCTCTTTCAGCCAGGAGAGGGTGAATTTCATGACGACACCTCCGCCGACGTGCGTGCGCCGGCCATGGCGAGCAGCCGCGTCAGAACATTGGCGTATCCGCGCGCATCGTCGATGGCGCGATGCGTGTGGGGCACGTCGCCGTACCATTCGGCCGGAAACGCTGCGCTCGTGCCGTCGACATGGCCGAGCCCGTCAATTGCCGCCGCGAAGCTCGGGAGATCGAGTCCCGAGCCATCGAAGAGTGGGACCTCGTTGTCGGCGCCTACCATCGCCCGACAGCCAGCGAAGGTGTCGAGATAGTGGTCAATCCAGCCACCGTCGAAGGCGAGCGGGCGAGCGGCGAACAGGCGCGGCGCGGGCAGACCCCGCACCCAGTCGACATAGCGGGCCATCACCTGCGCCGGCGGCTGCGGATCGCGGGTCGCGGCGGCGTATGCCTCGGGCTGTGTGTGCCAGAAGGCCATGGTGCGCGCCGACGGCTCCCGGTCCGGCCGAGGCTCGAGCACGGCCTCGAACTCGTCCAGGACATGGCCCGACGGTTCAATCGCCACCGAGGCGAAACTGAGCATGGAATTGCGCACGGGGCTCAGCCCATCGGCCTCGATGTCGGTCACGACATAGGTAGCGCTCATGACGACAGCCCTCCGGCCAGCGACGGCAGGTCGAGCGGGCGGAAACCGTAATGGTTGAGCCAGCGTACGTCGGCATCGAAGAAGGCGCGCAGGTCCGGCATGCCGTATTTCAGCATGGCGATGCGGTCGATCCCCATGCCCCAGGCGAAGCCCTGATACTTGTCGGGGTCGATGCCGCCATAGGTGAGCACGTTGGGGTGGACCATGCCGCAGCCCAGAATCTCGAGCCAGTCGTCGCCCTCGCCGATGCGGATCTCGTTGCCCTGGCGGCGGCAGCGGATATCGACCTCCATCGACGGGCTGGTGAAGGGGAAGAAGCTCGGGCGGAAGCGCATCTGAACCTGCTTCACCTCGAAGAAGGCGCGGCAGAACTCCTCCAGCACCCATTTCAGGTGGCCGATATGGCTGGTCTCGTCGATCACCAGCCCCTCGACCTGATGGAACATCGGGGTGTGGGTCTGGTCCGAATCGAAGCGATAGGTGCGGCCGGGGATGACCACGCGGATCGGCGGCTTCTCAGTCTCCATCGTGCGGATCTGCACCGGAGAGGTGTGGGTCCTGAGCAGCATGCGCTCGCCGTCGGCCTTCTCCTTCAGGAAGAAGGTGTCGTGCATCTCGCGCGCCGGATGGCCGGGCGGGAAATTGAGCGCGGTGAAATTGTAGTAGTCGGTCTCGATATCCGGCCCCTCGGCGATGCGGAAGCCGAGATCGGCGAAAATGGCGGTGATCTCGTCGATGACTTGGCTGACCGGATGGATACGGCCGGTCTCCAGCGGTTGGGCGCGCACCGGCAGGGTGACGTCGACCGCTTCCGCCGCCAGGCGGTGCACGAGGTCCTGCTCCTTCAAGACGGCACGGCGGGCGGCCAGCGCCTCACTGACGCGATCCTTGAGGCCGTTCAGCGCCGGGCCCATGACCTTGCGCTCCTCCGGCGACATGGCGCCGAGGCTCTTCATCAGTTCGGAGACGCGGCCCTTCTTGCCGAGCGCGGCCACCCGCTCGGCCTCCAGCGCCGCCTCGTCGGGGCTTTCAGCAATACGCGCGGCAATGTCGCGCTCAAGCGCGACGATATCGGCTTCACTCGTGGTCATTTCGGCATCCGCCCAGCCCCTTCATAGGGCCTCGTTTTCTATAGAAAACCGGGCAGAGGACAAGCTGCCCAGCGGGCAGTCGGCCGCGGGACAAGCCTGCGGCCGGACTGGCAAGACGCCGTATCCCGGGGAACCGTCAGGCGGCGAGAGCGCCCGACGCCTTGTCCACCAGCGCCTTGAACGAGGCCGGCTCGCTGACGGCAAGCTCGGCCAGGACCTTGCGGTCGATTTCGACCCCGGCCTTACCGAGGCCGCTGATAAATCGGCCATAGGTCAGCCCGTGCTCGCGGACGGCGGCGTTGATGCGCTGGATCCACAGGGCGCGGAAGGAGCGCTTGCGGTTCTTGCGATCGCGGTAGGCGTATTGCGCGGCCTTGTCGACCGCCGCCTTGGCGGTGCGGATGGTGTTCTTGCGGCGGCCGTAGAAGCCCTTGGCGCGCTTCAGGACCTTCTTGTGCTTGGCGTGTGCGGCAACGCCGCGTTTCACTCGCGACATGGTGGGAACTCCTTGACGGGGGCGGGCTCAGGCGTTGGGAAGAAAGTACTTCTTCACCCTTTCGCCGTCGGTCTTGAACATGACGCGGGTGCCACGCAGGTTTCTGACCTGCTTGTTGGTCCGCTTGATCATCATGTGCCGCTTGCCCTGCTGGGTGTGGATCACCTTGCCGGTCGCGGAGAGCTTGAAGCGCTTTTTGGCGCCGCTCTTGGTCTTCAGCTTGGGCATTTTGCTTCCTTCGATACGATTGAGGAGTGCTCTCTCAAGAGGAGCATTCGGCACCGCCACGGCATGCCCATTATTCAGGCCGGGCGGCGCGAAACCGCGGGGTTATAGCGGGGTCGGGTGCGGCGCACAAGGGCGCCGATCGCCTCTGTTTCCGGGCATATCCCGGGCGACATCCGCTTTTCTTGACGAACGCCGGACGGAATAGTGCTGCCACACTTTTCCGGGCGTCGGCGCTTTTGGGGGGGCGCGACGCCCGGGCGGAAAAGTGCTTCACACTTTTCCTGGCGTCGCTTTAGCGCGGGGCCAGCACCATCATCATCTGGCGGCCTTCCAGCCGTGGCTCGGCTTCGACCTTGGCGATCGTGGAGGTCTCCTCCTTGACGCGCGCCAGCAGGCGGGCGCCGATCTCCTGGTGGGCCATCTCGCGGCCACGGAAGCGCAGCGTCACCTTGACCTTGTCGCCTTCCTCGAAGAAGCGCTTGATCGCCCGCATCTTCACCTCGTAATCGTGGGTGTCGATGTTGGGACGCATCTTGATCTCCTTGATCTCGATGGTCTTCTGGCGCTTGCGCGCCTCGGCGGCCTTCTTCTGGGCCTGAAACTTGTATCGCCCGTAGTCGAGGATCTTGGCGACCGGCGGCGCGGAATTGGGGGCGATTTCGACGAGGTCCATGCCGGCTTGCATAGCCATGTCCAGCGCCTGCTGGATGGGAACGGTGCCGTGGTTCTCGCCTTCGTTGTCGATCAGCTGGACCTCGGGGACGCGAATCTCTTCATTGGTCCGGGGCCCGTCCTTGGTTGGCGCGGTGGCTTTGAAAGGTCGGCGAATGACAGCAATCTCCTCTGTGGATGCAACAGCAGCTACGGCGCGCGGAAGGGCCCGCGCGGGCCTTCCCGAACGAAACAGGAATCGGTCAAGCGGGGCGGGAAGTCAACGGGCAGGTCTTGCGGAGAAAACCAATGGATGAATCGCGGCCTGAAATGGTGCTTATCGGCAACGGTGACAAGAGCCGCGAAATCGCCGTCCGCCATCGCCCCGGCGGCGAACCGGGGCTCTTCTGGCTGGGGGGCTTCCGCTCCCACATGGAAGGCGCCAAGGCGCGGGCGCTCGACGGCTTCGCGGCCCGGCGCGCGCTTGCCTGTACCCGCTTCGACTATTCCGGCCACGGCCTTTCCGGCGGGCGCTTCGAGGACGGCACGATCTCGCGCTGGCTGGAGGAGGCGGAAGGCGTGTTCCGGCGATTTGCCGAAGGGCCGCAGATCGTCGTCGGCTCGTCCATGGGCGGCTGGATCGCGCTGCTGCTGGCGCAACGCTTAGCCGACTTACAATCTCTTGCCGGGCTGGTACTGATCGCGCCGGCCGTCGACATGACGCGCAAGCTGATATGGGCGGCAATGGACGCGGCGGCTCGGCGGGAACTGGAAACCGCCGGCATCTTCCACGTGCCCAGCGACTATTCTGACGAGCCCTATCCGATCACGGCCAAGCTGATCGAGGACGGCGACGCCCATCTCTTCGGCGAGAAGCTGATCGAGACCGGCTGCCCGGTTCACATCCTGCACGGCACCGAGGACACCGACGTGCCCTATGCCCACGCGACCGAACTGGTGACCCATTTCGCCTCGGACGACGTGGTGCTGACGTTGATCAAGGGCGGCGACCACCGCCTGTCGCGGCCGGAAGACCTCGCCCGGCTGGAGGCGGCGATCGACGGGCTGATCGCCGAGGCCGGCTAGGACGACGGCGCCGCGCCGATGAACAGGCGGCGATGCCGCGGAAGCAGCACCGCCAGGCGGTTGATCACGCCGCGCACGGCGGGCTCGTGGCGCGCCTGCTCGTTGAGCACCAGCCACTGCTCCTCGCGCAATTCGTCAATGATGCCGCCGACACGCTCGAGCCCCGGCTCCTCGTCGCCGACGAAACAGGGGAGCACCGCCTGACCCATGCCGGCAAGAACACAATCGAGGACCGCGCGGGGATCCGTGCAGGTGATATGCGCCAGTGCGGCGTGGTTGCGGACGACCCACTGCGCGGTCGGCGTGATCGAGGCTTCGCCAATGACGGCAACCCAGGGCAGATCGCCCGACGCCCCAGGCGCCCGGTACCGGGCGTAGGCAATCTCGTTCATCCGCCGCCCGGCAAGATACGGCTCCTGCGGCGCGCGGTTGCGGATGCCGATATCGGCCTGGCGGCGCTGGATGTCGACGCGCTGATGGGCGGTGGAGAGTTCGATAGCCGTCGAAGCATCCTGCCCCCACAGCGCGGCCATGTGGCGGGCAAGGAAGCGGCTGGTCCACGAGCCGGCCGAAATGCGCACCAGACGGCGGGGCGTCTCGTCGCGCCAGCGGTCGATGCCCTGCGCCGCCGCCTCCATCTCCTGGGCGTACCGGTAGAGCGCCCGGCCGGCTTCGGTCAGCTCATAGCCGGTCTGGCTGCGGGTGAAGAGCTGGCGGTCGAGACTGCGTTCGAGCGCGTTCATGCGGCGGCCGAGGGTGGGGGCGCTGGCGCCGGTCATGCGGGCGGCGGCATTGAGCCCGGCGCCACGCGCAACCGCCAGGAAGAGACGCAGTTCCTCCCAATCGACCGGTTGTTTCATTTCTGAAATGGCCTTTCCAATCGCGATGCTGGCGTAGCCGCGCTTCCCTGTCAATATTCAAGACACAAAAGGCTTTTCCCGACGGAAGGAAGGCATTTCATGTTTGACATATACGGACTTGCGGCTGTCCATCTGCAGCCGACCGAGAAGATGAGCTGGGACGAGCTGGCGGCGATGTTCGAGCGGCCATCGCGGCTGGAGCGTGCCGTGGGGGCGCTCAGACGGTTGATCTCCAGTCGCCCTGCCGCCAAAGGCTGTCCAGCCCTTCCCGATAGGTCGGGAAGCGGAGCGCAATGCCAAGTTCCCGCTTGATCAGGGCGTTGGCGACGCGCTTGTTGTCGCCATAGAAGGACCGCGCCATGGGCGACAGGTCGGCCTCGGCGAAGGCGACTTCCGGCGGCGGGTCGACGCCCATCAGACCCGCGGCATATGCGACCACGTCCTGCGGCGGGGCCGGTTCGTCATCGGCAATGTTGAAGCGACCGACAGCCCCCCTGAGGATGGCCGCGGTCAGCACGGCGACGATGTCGGCGACATGGATGCGGTTGAAGACCTGGCCGGGCTTGACGATGCGGTGTGCCTTGCCCTCGGCCAGATTGACGAAGGCGTTGCGGCCGGGGCCGTAAATGCCGGCGAGGCGGAAGATCGCCAGCGGCACGGCGCGCGCGGCGGCAAGCGCGGTCCAGGCTTGCTCGGCGGCGAGGCGCTGGCGGGCGCGGGCCGATCCGGGATGGGGCGTGGTGCGCTCGCTCACCCAGGCGCCGCCGTAATTGCCGTAGACGCCGACCGTGGAGAGATAACCGATCCAACGCAGATTGGCGGCGTCGCGGATCGCCGCGCCAAAATGGGCGAGCACCGGATCGGATTCGCCCGGCGGGACGGAGACGAGGAGATGGCTGGCACTCGCCAGCGCTTCGGCAACCTTCACTGCCGGCGCCGTGCCGTCCCAGGGAATGGTTGCGATCCCCTGCCCGGCCGTCCTGTCGGCGACACGCACTGTGCCGCCGACCCATGCCGCCTGCGGCGCAAACGCCCGGGCGAACGCGCCGACGCTGTAGCCGAGGCCGAAGACGAAGAGGCGGACAGGTTCGTTCATTCGCCGGGCCTTCTCAGATGCTTCACCTTGCGGCCGGCGGCGGAGTCGGCGATCAGCGTCGCCAGGCGCCGCTCGCGCGTCACCTCCTGTTTGGCGCTCATCACCCACCAGATGGCCGGGCGGCGATAGGAGCGCGGCATGGCTTCGAACCACGTCCATGCGGCCTTGTCGGCGCGAAAGCGCTTCTCGGCGTCGGGGGCCAGATCCATGTCGCGATTCTCGAAGGAGTATTTCTTCTGCTTCCCGGGATCGCGGCCCTCATAGGCTGCGAGCCCGGGGCGCGCGACGCAGCCCGCGGCGATCAGCTCCTCGATGCGCCGGATATTGACCGCGCTCCAGATGCTGCCCTTCTTGCGCGGCGTGAAGCGGATCGACCAGGCGGCATGGCCGCCGCGGCGGAGGCCGTCGATCCAGCCGAAGCAGAGCGCCTCGTCGAGGGCCTGCTTGTATGTGATGCCCTGTTTGCCGGTGCCGGCCTTGTGGAGGCCGAGCCATTGCTCGTCGCACCTGGCGTGGTTTGCCTCCAGCCAGGTGCGCCATTCCTCCTGGGTCTCAAAGAAGATCGCTGCGCTCATGGCGCCTCCCATTCGCCGCGCACCTGCGGATCGGCTTCGGCGGGCAGGTGCATGGCCTTCAGGGCGGCGAATTGATCAGCCGTCAAAATCTGCGCCAGCGCCCAGATGGCGGCGCCGCGCACCAGCGGCGCGGGATCGGCGAGATGCGCCTCGGCTGTCGGCGCAAGGCTGGTCGAGCCGGAATTGCCGATGGCGATCAGGACGTTGCGCAGGAAGCGGTCACGGCCGATGCGCTTGATGGGCGAGCCGGCGAAGCGGGCGCGGAAGCCGGCATCGTCGAGCGCGGCCAGCTCGGCAAGCGGTGGGGCGGCAAGATCGTCGCGGGCTTTCAGCTTCGCCTCGCGGGTCACGCTTGCGAACTTGTTCCACGGACAGACCGCCAGGCAATCGTCGCAGCCATAGATGCGGTTGCCCATGGCGACACGGAATTCGCGCGGGATCGGCCCGGCATGCTCGATGGTGAGGTAGGAGATGCAGCGGCGCGTATCGAGCCGATAGGGCGCCGGGAAGGCGGCGGTCGGGCAGATATCGAGGCATGCGCGGCAGGTGCCGCAATGGTCGGCCTCGGGCTCGTCGGTGGGAAGCGGGACCTCGGTGAGGATGGCACCGAGGAAGAGCCACGAGCCGAAGGTGCGGCTGACGAGATTGGTGTGCTTGCCCTGCCAGCCGAGGCCGGCGGCGGCGGCCAGCGGCTTTTCCATCAACGGTGCGGTGTCGACGAAGACCTTGACGTCGGAGTTTGCATAGCCGGCAAACTTTCCTGCGATGCGCTTGAGCCTGCCCTTGATGAGGTCGTGGTAGTCGCGATGGCGGGCATAGACCGAGATGGTGGCGCGGTCGCGCGCTGCCAGCGTCGCCAAGGGGTCGGAGTCCGGGCCGTAGTTCAAGGCCAGCATGACCACCGCGCCGACCTCCGGCCACAAAGCGCGCGGACTTTCGCGGCGCTCGGCCTTCTCCTCCAGCCAGCCCATGGTGCCGTGCAGCCCTTCGGCAATGAATTGCTTCAGGCGCGGCGCGGCCTCGGGAATCGCGTCCGGCCGCGTGACGCCGATGAGGTCGAAGCCCTCGGCACGGGCATCGGCGACCAGCCGGCGCTTGAGCGCGACGGGGTCGGTTGGGCGGGGCTTTTCCAGTGTGTCGGCTTGGCTCGCCTTCATGGCGCGGAGTGAAGCATCAAGGAAGGGACGGTGGAAGGGGGCGAGCTTGGCCTTCGCCAGGGCGTGAGGCAACGCCCCGCCACACACTCCGTTCATGCCCGGCTCCGCCCGGGCATCCAGGTGGGACTGGCAACGGGCACAGAGCCGCATTGTGAATCTTGCCTGGACCCCCGCCTTCGCGGGGGCGAACGGAGGGTGGGACACGAGCTCTCGTTCTCGCGAGCGATTTGCTCCGAGCCATGAACATTTCTTGCTTCCCTGTCGCGCCTTGCGGCGCTCCTCGCCTCTTGTGGCGAGGGGGTGGCGGGCGTCTGGTCAACGCCTGCGGGTAGTCCGAAATGGGCGTCGACCAGACGCCCGCCGCGGGATTTATGCGAGGCCCCGCCTGGGTTGGCAGAGGCAGGCTGGCACTTACGGCCGCCTTCGACCACCGCGGTGCCGGGGCCTCGGTTTCCCGGGCCGGTCTCACCGGCGGCTGACCCCTGCCCGCCTTTAGCGCTGCACCATTTCAGGGCTTTGGCGCACGGCGAGGTTTCCCCCACCGACGACGGGCTTCCGAGCTCCAACTGCCTTCCGCTTGCGACGCGGCCGACAGGGACACCGCACCCCGCCCCACGCTGCAAGCCGCCTCATGAGCGCGCCCCTTCGCGGGCGAGGATGCGTACCAATATGGGGGCGGTTCGGGAGGTGGGGATAACTTCTTTCTTATTCGCGGTCGGCCGAGCGGTGGGACAATTGGGCGCCTCTTGTCGCCCCCACCCGGCTCGACCTTCGGTCTCGCCACCCTCCCCGCGCTCCGCGGGGGAGGGAGGGAACTTGCTGCAAGCACAGAGCCCAACCTCCCCCTTGCGGGGAGGTCGAAATGCGAAGGCATTTCGGGTGGGGGTAAGTCGCCGGTGCCGGCCGATGCGCGTCCCAAGAACGGTGAACAAACGAGGACTTGAAAATCTACATAGCCCTATGTAGACTTGCGACAGAACCAGGGAGCCGGTTCGCCGGTCATGTTCGATGAGTGAGAAAGAACCCCGCCTGTCGCACCAGACGCTGCGCGTGCTGCGTGTGTTTCTGGACAAGCCGCGCGACGGGCTGGCCGGCTCGGACATCTGGCGGGAGACGAAGATTCTCTCCGGCACGCTCTATCCGATCCTGATGCGGCTGGAGAAAGCCGGCTGGCTGGAAAGCTGGTGGGAGGAGCTTGATCCGAGCGAAGCCGGTCGCCCGCGCAAGCGGCTCTATCGACTTACTGGGGTTGGCTACAATGGTGCTCGTGAAGCCTTGCGAGGCCTAGGTGTTCCTGTGGGGAGGCGAGCGTGGAATAATGATTGCCGCGGCGGTCTCGCTACTGGTTGGGTTGGCAATTGTGGAATTTTACGTTTGGCTGCCGGCGCTGTCCCTCTGGCTGACGAAACGTGCTGCGGATAGATTGCCGCAAGCTTCACGACCCCGCCTCAAGGAAGAGTGGTTGGAATTTCAGTCGCAAATTCCTAACAGCGTTCTCCGCTTGGCGAATGCCATCGGATTTCACATTGCAGCAACGCGCCTTAACCTAGAGACAAAGGCATATGCACTTCAGTCGCCCCGCGCACGAGCGACGCTCTTTGTGCTAGAGCTTTTGTTTCGTCAAATTACTTACCTTGCCGCTAGGCCGCACCTCATGGCACAGGGCTTCCTCTGCAATATACTCGATTTCGTAGATCGAAAGGTGGGTAGGTCATTCACAGAGACTCGAACGAAGGCGTGGACGCAGCGCGTTGAAGACGGCTTCAAAATGCCTATACCTGCCTATGCGGACGACGAAGTCATTGCGATCGCCAAGAACATAGTCGTCGCCGTGAACCGACAGCTTAATCGGTGGTTCTCTCTCCCCTAATGCGCGGCGTCCCAGTTGTCGGCGGCGCGGGCGTCGACCCGGAGCGGCACCGAGAGCTGGACCGCCGGCTCGGCGGCGGCCTCCATGACGCGGGTGACCAGCGCCGCGGTCGCCTCGACCTCGCTCTCCGGCACCTCGAAGATCAGCTCGTCGTGCACCTGGAGGAGCATCCTGGCCGAGAGCTTCGCCGCGTCCAGCGCCGGCTCCATGCGGATCATGGCGCGGCGAATGATGTCGGCGGCCGAGCCCTGGATGGGGGCGTTGATGGCGGCGCGGTCGATGAAGGCGCGCTCGGCCGGGTTACGTGCGTTGGCGGCGGCGAAATGGATTTTTCTGCCGAAGAGGGTGGAGACGTAGCCGTCGGCGCGGACCTTTTTCCGCATGGCCTCCATGTAGTCCTTGATGCCGGGGAAGCGCTCGAAATACTTGGCGATGTAGTCGCCGGCCTCCTGGCGCGGAATGCCGAGCTGGTTGGCCAGCCCGAAGGCGGAGATGCCGTAGATGATGCCGAAATTGATCGCCTTGGCGCGGCGGCGGACCTCGCTGGGCATGCCTTCCACCGGAACGCCGAACATCTCGGAAGCCGTCATGGCGTGGATGTCGAGGCCGTCGGCAAAAGCCTGCTTGAGCTGGCCGATATCGGCGACATGGGCGACGACGCGAAGCTCGATCTGGCTGTAATCGGCCGAGATCAACTTGGTGCCAGGCCTGGCGATGAAGGCGGTGCGGATGCGCCGGCCTTCCTCGGTCCTGACCGGGATGTTCTGCAGGTTGGGGTCGGAAGAGGAGAGACGGCCGGTGGTGGTGGAGGCGAGCGCGTAGGAGGTGTGGACGCGGCCGGTCTCGGGATGGATGAAGCCCGGCAAGAGGTCGGTATAGGTGGACTTGAGCTTGGAAAGCTGGCGCCAGTCGAGGATGCGGGCGGCGAGCGTGTTGCCGTTGGCGGCAAGCTCGTCGAGGATGTCGGCGCCGGTCGACCAGGCGCCGGTCTTGGTCTTCTTGCCGCCGGGAAGGCCGAACTTGCCGAAGAGGATATCGCCCAGCTGCTTGGGCGAGCCGATGTTGAAGTCTTCGCCGGCCAGATCGTAGATCTCGCTCTCCAGGGCCCCGAGCTTCTGGGCGAATTCGCCGGAGAGCCGCGACAGGATCTGGCGATCGACGGTGATGCCGCGCGCCTCCATGCGCGCCAGAACCGGCACCATCGGCCGCTCCAGCGTCTCGTAGACGGTGACCATGTGCTCGGCGGCGAGGCGCGGCTTGAGCGCGAGCCACAGGCGCAGCGCGATGTCGGTGCCCTCGGCGGCGAAGACGGTGGCGCGGTCGAGCTCCACCCGGTCGAAGGTGCGTTGCGCCTTGCCGCTGCCGACAACCTCCTTGATCGCCTGGGGGGCATGGCCGAGGCGCTTCTCGGCAAGCGCATCGATGTCGTAGCCGCCCAAGCCCCCGTCGAGCGCATAGGCGATCAGCATGGTGTCGTCATAGGACGCCACGGCGAGCCCCAAGCGGGCGAGGAGGACCACGTCGAATTTGAGGTTCTGGGCGATCTTGAGGACCGAGGCGTCCTCGAGCAGCGGCTTCAGGCGGGCGAGCGCATCGTCGAAGCCGATCTGGCCGGGGGCGGCATGGTCGCCGAGGAGATCGGCCTCTCCCGACTTGTGGGCGAGCGGCACGTAACAGGCGCGGCCGGGGGCGAGTGCCAGGCTGACGCCGCAGAGAGCGGCCTGCATGGGGTCGGAGCCGTTGGCGGCGCTGTCGACGGCGACGCGGCCGAGCGCGGTGGCCTCGGCGATCCATTCATCGAGGCGGGCGAGCGTGGTGACCGTCTCGTATTTGGTGCGGTCGACGGGGACGGCAGTGGCAGCCGCGGCTCCCGCCGCGACGGCGGCGGCCGGATGGGTGTGGCCGTTGGCTGATTCAGTGCCTTCACCCCCCTCCCCGGCCCCCTCACCCTTTCCCTCTCCCACAAGGGGAGAGGGGACGACGCCAACCGGTGCTGAGGGTGTGGCATGGGCGTTGTCGTCATGCGGCACGAGGCGGGCGGCGAAGGTGGCGTCGTGATGCTTGGCGGAACGGATGGCGGGGTCGGCCTCGATGGCATTGGGATCGGCGCCGGTCGCCTCGGCGACGCGCTTGGTCAGCGTCGACAGCTCGATCGCCTTGAGGAAGCCGATGAGTTTTTCCGCGTCGAGGTCGTGCATCTTCGTGGCGGCCAGCGGCGTGCCCGACTCGACATCGTCATGGAGGGTAACGAGCGTGCGCGACATGCGCGCCTGATCGGCGAAATCGATGAGCAATTGCCGGCGCTTGGGCTGCTTGATCGAGCTGGCATTGGCGAGCAGCGTGTCGAGGTCGCCATATTCGCCGATGAGCGCCGACGCCGTCTTGATGCCGATGCCGGGCACGCCGGGGACGTTGTCGGAGGTGTCGCCGACCAGCGACTGGACGTCGATGACCTTCTCGGGCGGCACGCCGAAATAATCGATGACGCCCTGGCGGTCGATGCGCCGCTCCGGCCGGTAGCCGGGCTTGCCGCGGGTGCCGGATTCGAAATCGTAGAACTCGACGTGATCGCCGACGAGCTGCATCAGGTCCTTGTCCGACGAGATGATGAGCACCTCGGCGCCAGCGGCGCGCGCCTCCTTGGCATAGGTGGCGATGATGTCGTCGGCCTCGTAGCCCGCCTTCTCCACCGGCTCCAGGCCGAAGGCGCGCACCGCCTCGCGCATCAGGGGAAACTGCGGCTTCAGCTCGTCGGGCATCTCGCGGCGGGTGCCCTTGTAGTCGGGGTAGATGTCCTTGCGGAAGGTGTCCTCCGACTTGTCGAAGATGATGGCCAGATGCGTCGGCATGATGCCGACCGCGCCCTCGCGCACGAACTGGTAGAGCTTGGCGCAGAACAGGCGGAGCGCCCCGGTGGGCAAGCCGTCGGAGCGGTAGTTGTATTTGGCGTCCTGGTTGATCGACTGGAAGAACGCGCGATAGACGAAGGACGAGCCGTCGACCAGGAAGACGTGGTCGCCGGGACCGAGCGGGGGCGGGGCGGAATCGGTTTTCGGCATGGCCGGACTATGCCGCGCGGGCGCGGGAATGGCGAGGGGGGGATGCCGGGCCGCCGCCCAATCCTGCCAGATTCCAGGTGCTGTCCTAATTCGGACACTCGAAAAGGAAATTAGGACAGATCAGCCCCGCGGGGAGCTAGAGCGCCGCCTGAATGGTCTTCATCGGGAGAAATAACGTCTTCGTCCCGATTGGAAATTCGATAAATCCATATTTGGCATAGAAGCCGACGGAATCTTGATCGACGGCATGCACCAATATCGCAGCGCAACCAACGGATTGGGAAATCTGCATGACGCGCATGAGCGCATCACGCAACATGCCACTCCCGATCCCCCTACGCTCGTAATGTTTGTCAACAGCCAGCCGACCGATGATCATGATGGGGATTGGATTCGGCGTCCCATGCGGCCGCATTTCGCGCGGCACACTATTGCGGGATACCGATCCGGTTGCCAAGCAATAGTAGCCGACAACGACTTGTCCCTCACACACAACATATGTTCGGGCACTACTACCTTCTGATTTCAAGGCTTTTTGCTTAATCCAATCATCAAGAGATGGATGTCCTGAATAGAAACTCGCGATCTTATGGATCGACAGAAGGGCGCTGGGGCGAGTAATCCCCGTCCCAGCGCGTACAGCTATTTGTGTTACTTCTCCCACGGCGGTTGCCTCGCCAGAAGTTGTTTCAGTTGATCATTCGGGAGCGGGGGGTGGTCCAAGGCTTGCGTGAATGCGTCCCATTGTTCTGGCTCCAGATCGAACAATCGTTGATCCAGCAAGACATCAATTGCGTGTTGCTTGGCGCTCTCAACTACAAACTCGGTTCGGGTCTTCCCTATGATCGTAGCAGCGGTGTCGATCAGGTTCCTCACTTTGGCCGAAAGGCGGAGATTGATGGTTGCGTCGCGCCGCGTGCTAGGATGCCTAGCTACCTCCATCGCAGCGGTCGTCATGTGTTTGGTCCTCATTTGTGGCCAAGATCGGCCGGGTCTCATGCTTGTGCCCTTTGAGGGCACAAGCACACTTAGGCGACCGTATACACGTTGTCAATACAAATTGGCAGGTTGGTTAAGGCAATCCGCCTTCGATTACCGTGAACCGTCCACGGCGCTCGCCAAGTTCAGGCCGGTCGATTTCAGCCGATGCGGCGGCGACCAATTCGCCGATGGTCCAGATGTGGTCCGCAATGCCCAAGGCCATAGCTGGCGTCACTCGGAGCGTTTCGTGGACGCGGCAAAAGTTGAAATGCCAGACGAACAAAGAGACGGCGGCGGCGTGGTTCTCCAACTTCTTGGAAAAGCCATTCGTTAACCGGGTAAAGCGTCGGCTCGCCATCCGCAGGCTTAGGTTTTGACGTTCGACGTAGCTGGTCGAAATGTGGCGCGGGCGACCGACAATCGCTTTCCGCTCTACTGCTACTACCCAACCAGGAGAGTAGCGCCGGGCGGCGTCAATGGCTGGCTCGCCTACGTACTTCTTGACGATCTGCCCATAGGTGCAAGCGGCTCCGAATGCCTGTTCGATGGCTTCGGGGTAGGCGGGGTGTGCGTCCGACGAAATCTCGGGCTGACCAATGACACGCTCGCGCAAATCCCACAGGAAGGCGTTGAAGTTCTCGGACGTGCGCTTGCCTATCCGATAGCTGACAATCGCCTTGGCGGTTCCTGCGATGGCAAAGAACACGTATTGGTCGCCCATCTCGGGCGCATCGGTCGGATTCAGGTGGCGCTGCTTCTTGCCGATGTAAGACCACGCCTCATCCAATTCGAGGCGATTCACGCGGACGCTGTGCATGGTCCGGTCGTGGAGCCGGGCGCAGGCGGAGCCAACGCGGACGCCAAGGCGCATGATGGTATCGCGATGGACACCAGTCAGGCGTTCGACGGTGCGAATTGAGCAGCCTTCGGTAAGAGCCGAAATGACGGCAATCTGCTTCTCAAATGGCAGGACGTTCATGGGGCCAATCCATGTCGGTTGCGGACTGGCCTGCACGACTCTTTAAGAAAGTCGGGCTATTTGCTATATGAGCGGGAGCGGTCATTAGCTCAGGGGCCAAATCCTGGGTGTGTGATCCGGGGCCGGGCTGCTTCCAACAGCACGGCCCCACTTATTCGGTTGGTTCGGGGCCTCGGGTTCGGACCGAGATTTCCGGGGTGTAGCGCCAGGCGTCCTACCGATTAGACGAGCCCCGAAGGGTGCCGATTAAAGGGCTGCTTTCCTCTCCTTGCGGGCTAGGAAGCGGCCCTTTCCTTTTGATCCTCGCCCCGCACGCCGGTCGGCAGAACGCCGGGGCTCCCCTCTCTTCTGGTCATGGTGCGACTCCTTTCCGATGCCCCAAGATAGGCTTATGGCAATCCAAGTCAATAGGTCTATTGAGACCGCACCCATAAAGATTTGACTTTTACGGCGGACTGGCCAATATAGGGTGCGAAAGGAGATTTTCCTCATGACCGACACGCCTGCCAAGCCTGCCAAGGCTCCGCGAGATCGCAGCCCATCGTTTCCTTTTATCCCGCTGAAAACCGCCGTTGAGCGGCTGGAGGCGTTCGAGAAGTATTTCGGGCGACATCCGACGCCTACGGGCAAGGCCGGGCTCGCTTGGGGCATGAAGGAGAAAAGCAGCCAAGCAGATCAAACGCTGGCGGCGCTCCGCTCTTTTGGCTTGGTTCACTACACTGGATCGGGCACTAATCGCCATGCTGCCCTTACCGATGATGGGCGGAGCTACCTGCGAACACAGCAGGACTCAGTGAAACAGCAAATCCTGAAGCAGGGTGCCCTTAGGCCGCGCGTGATTCGAAAATACTGGACCACCTGGGGACCGGATCGGCCACCCGATGCGGTTGCCCTTGATCAGCTTTACGATGAGGGCTTCAGTGACGGTGGGGCCGCCAATTTTCTAAAGGTCTACGACGACACTATCAGCTATGCAGGACTCTCCGATTCTGATAAAGTTCCGCCCGAAAATGCCGGGAATGACGAACAAGAGGATGACGAGGTAATGTCCCCGCCTCCGCTTGATCCGCCGCCCGGCAATACCAAGCGGAAGGTGCTTCAGGTCATGGAAGGCGAACGCGAATTGACGACGGGAATGCTGGCGAAGGACGCCAATTTCCGGCTGATCGTCAGCGGCAAGATCGGCGTGAAGGAAATCGACCGACTTATCCGCAAGCTGGAACTCGACAAGGAAATCCTTGCCGAGCAGGACGAGCCAGAAGACGACGAGGCCGCCAATTGAGGCGATAGGCGATGGGGATCACCACTAGCGAACTGGTGGCTGGTGTGGTGATTGCCGCGCTCAGCGGTGGCATCGGCGCTGGTGTGACCTACCTCAACACCAACCGTCAGATGGACGTGAAGATGGTAGAGATTGCGGTTGGAATCCTTAGCCGCGAGCCAACAGACGCAATCGCTCCGGCTCGCGAATGGGCGGTGGATGTAATCAACCACTACTCAGATGCCGTTCGTCTGACTCCCGCCGCGCGTTCTGCACTCATACAGAACAGGGCCGTGACCTATTACCCAGACTACAACGCGACATACTATCCAGACTACAGCACGACCTACACACCGCCATCGCCTTCAGCAGTTCAATCGGGCAAGCCTGGAAACTAGGACACTCCGTCCATCAACTTAGGACATCGCGCCTTGACGCACTTCTGGTGCAGCTGGGGGGTCATGCGGCGCCGATCAGCCGGGCCTCGAGTAGGTCGAGCTTGGCGCGGCCGTACATCTGGCGCTTGACCAGCTTGAGCCTCGTGACCTGGCCCTCTGTCTGGCCGTTGGACCAGGGCGAGAAGATCGCGGCGTGGACGGCGGCGACGTCCCTGCGGATGCCGTTGGCGAACGAACTGACGAGGCTGTTGGCGGCGCGGTCGATCCAGGCCGGCAGCTGCGCCTCGGCTCTGGCGCGGACCATGCCGTGGAAGTCGCTGATGATTTGGCGCGCTGCGACGAGGTCGGGCACGCCCTCCTCGACGGCGGCGATGGTGACCGATTCCGACTTGGACAGGTTGTCCCTGGACGTCGTCATAAGCCGCGCCAAGGTCCGGGCCGAGGGCGTGCGGGCCAAGCTCTGGGCGTCGGTTTTGTCTGCCTGCCGCCGGCGCGTCGCCCATTCCACGACCACCCTGGCCGAGCCCCTGAAGCCTTGAGCCCTTAGCTGACGCCAGAGCGCGGCGGCGTTGCGGGCGCCGGCTTCCCATTGTGCGTCCAGCCAGGGCAAATGCGCCTCCAACGAACTCTGCCGGGGCCTGAAGACGTCGGAACGTTCGCCCCGAATGATCCGGCGGATCGTCTGGCGATGGTGACCTGTGCGCTTGACGATCTGCTTGATCGAGACCCCGTCCTTCCACAGCGCCAGGATCGCGATGTTGGTCTCTTCACGGCGCAGGTAGCCCTCGTACTGAAGGCGTTCGGCGGAGGTGAGCAGGTCCGGGTTGATCGTCGCCGCGCCGATCACTCGGCGGATCTGCCGCATCGATTTGCGAACAGCGTCGAGGAACGCCTGGGAGGCGTTGTGCATGAGATGCCAGCGATCGGCGACCTGGATCGCGTTAGGCAGCGCCTTGGCGATGGCCTCGCCGTAGCCGCCGCCGCGATCGCGCGCAACGACCGCGATGTCCGGATGACTGCGGAGCCAATCCTCCGCCGTCGTCTGCTCGCGATCAACAAGGAGCGCAACAGGCCGTCGGCGCTCAAGATCGCAGATGATCGTGCCGTACCGATGGTTCCGACGCCAGGCGAAGTCGTCGATGCCGATCACGGCGAGCGGATCGGTCGGCGGCCGTGCTCGCCGCCGGACGACGCGCAAAAGAGTGTCATTGCTCACCGGGGTCATCAGCCGTGCGGCGAAGGCGGCGGCCGGGCGGCCGCCGAGGGCGAGGCCAAGATGATGGACAATATGGTCGAGACGTTCGGTTCGCCGGGCGAGCGGCGCCAGGGCACATTCCGCGAACCGCTCGGCGAATATCCGACGCGGGCAGAGGACGGCGTCACACTGAAAACGCCGAACCATCACCCGCAGCTCGACGCGCCGTCCACCGAGCGGCAGGTCCGCGGGGCGGCGCCAATAGCGGCTACGCACGCGTATCGATCGCGTGCCGCAGTCCGGGCAAGCGCAATCGTCCGCCTTCGCCCTTACCCAGATGACAACCCGATCGGGCTCGACCGCCGTACGCTCGACATTGAAGCCCGCCGGAACGAGGTCTGTGACCCGCTGAGCCAGCGCAATGATTCTCCCGTGAAAACCAGTGCAAGGACACGATCCGTCTGCATCAGAATTGAGTCAGACCCTAATTCGGACAGCACCAGATTCCAAACGCCATTGACTCTTTCCCTGGATGGCGGTGGAATGAGAACGAAACAGGAACATGACAGATGCCTGCGACGCTTGGCGTGCTCAATGCCCTGCGGCGGACCTGCATGGTCGCCCCGCCCACCACCCGCGAGCGCTTCACCTGCGGCGCTCCGGCCGTGGACGATGCGCTCGGCGGCGGGCTCGTGCGCGGCAGCCTGCATGAGATCGTCGCCGCAGGAGCGGATGCGCCTGCCGCCGCGGGCTTCACCGCCGGGCTGATGCTGCGCGCGGCACCCGGCGGACGCAGCATGGTGTGGATCCGGCAGGCTTATGCGGAAACCGAGATCGGCGGCCTCTATGCGCCGGGGCTGGCCGAGATGGGGCTCGACCCGGACGCGCTGATCCTGGTCGGGGCGCACGATGCGCTGGGGGTGCTGAGAGCCGGCGTCGAGGCGGTGCGCTGCCCGGCGCTCGGCGCCGTGGTCATCGAGACCTGGGGGGCGCCAAAGGTGCTCGACCTGACCGCCACGCGGCGGCTGGCGCTGGCCAGCGAACAATCGGGCGTCACCACCTTCCTGCTGCGCGTCGGCGACAGCGGGCCAAGCGCGGCGCTGACCCGCTGGGCGATCGCGGCGGGCCCCTCCCCGGCGCTGGCCACAGGCGCGCCCGGACAGCCGACCCTCGACATTGCCTTGTTGCGCCACCGCGCCGGCACTGCCGGTGCGCGCTGGCGTGTGGAGTGGGACCGTGACCAATGTCGCTTCCGTGAATCGGCGCCGCTATCTGGCGCTGTGGTTCCCGTTCCTGCCCGCCGACCGGCTGCATCGCTCCAGCGGCTGGCACGGGCAGGATGAAACGCCGCTGGTGCTTTTCGAGACGGTCGCCAATGCCCTGCGCATTGCGGCCGGCGACCGCCGTGCGCTGGCGCTGGGGCTGACCCCCGGGCTGACGCTCGCCGACGCGCGGGCGCGGGTGCCGGAACTCATGACGGTGGAGATGGACGGGCAAGCCGACGCGGCGCTGCTCGAACGGCTGGCCGATGTCTGCGACCGCTATACGCCGCTGGTGGCGCTCGACCCGCCGGACGGGCTCATCCTCGACATCACCGGCTGCGCCCATCTCTTCGCCGGCGAAGAAAGACTGCGCGACGACCTGATGCAACGCTGCCACCGGGCGGGGATCGAGGTGCAGGCCAGCATCGCCGGAACGCCGGACGCCGCCCGCGCGCTCGCCCGTTTCGGCGGTGCGGGAATCGTGCCGCCGGGCGCGGAAGGCGAAGCCGTGCGCGGACTGCCGGCCGCCGCCCTCGGCCTCGCGCCCGAAACCGCCACGGCGCTGGGGAGGGCCGGCCTGAAGACCATCGGCGATCTCATGATGCGGGCGCGCCCGCCGCTCGCCGCCCGCTTCGGCGCCGACCTCACGGCAAAGCTCGAGCGGACGACGGGCAACCAGGACATCGGCATCACGCCGCGCCGGCCGCTGCCCGCCTGCGTGGTCGAGCGGCACAGCGCCGAGCCGATCGCCGACATCGATACCATCCTCGCCATCCTCGCCGGCCTGGCAGACGAGGCGGCGCGCATGCTGGAGGGGCGCGGCGAAGGCGGACGTACCTTCGAGGCGGCGTTCCTGCGCACCGACGGCGTGGTCACGCGCATCGCGGTTGCGACCGGCCGGCCCTTGCGCGACGCCAAGGCGCTCATGCGGCTCCTGCGCGAACGCCTCGACAGCCTGGAGAATGCGCTCGATCCCGGTTTCGGTTTTGACATCATCCGCCTCGCGGTCGCCGCCAGCGAAGCGCTCGCCCCGGCGCAGGCGAGCCTCGACGGCCGCCTGGTGGAGGAGGACGAGGTCGCCGACCTGGTCGACCGCCTCGGCGCGCGCTTCGGCCCGGAGGCGGTGCGCCGCCTCGCCCGGGTCGACACCCATATCCCCGAGCGCTCCGCCCGCAGCCTGCCGGCATCGATAGCGCACGCCAACGGCGTGGGCTGGGGCGCGCCCGACCCCGGCATGCCGCCGGCGCGGCCGCTCTATCTCTTCGGCCGGCCGCAGCCGATCGAGACGCTGGCCGAGGTGCCGGACGGCCCGCCGCTGCGCTTCCGCTGGCGGCGCGTGCTGCACGAGATCGCCCGAGCCGAGGGGCCGGAGCGCATCGCGCCGGAATGGTGGCGCGACGCCGACGACACGCTGACGCGCGACTATTACCGCGTGGAGGACAGCGCCGGCCGGCGCTTCTGGGTCTTCCGCGAAGGCCAATACGGCGAGGAGGGCGTGAGCCCGCGCTGGTTCATCCACGGGACCTTCGCATGACCCGCTATGCCGAACTGGCCGTGACCACCAACTTCTCCTTCCTGCGCGGCGCCGCACACGCGCGCGACCTGGTCGCCCGCGCGCTCGCCCTCGGCCATGCCGGCATCGGCATCGCCGACCGCAACACGGTCGCCGGGGTGGTGCGCGCCCACAGCGCACTGGAGGAAGCGAAGACGGCCTTTCGCAAAGCGCATGGCGAGCAGGACGCCACCCTGCCCTTCAAGCTTGCCGTCGGGGCGCGGCTCGTCTTCACCGACGGCACGCCCGACATTCTCGCCTACCCCGAGAACCGCGCCGGCTGGGGCCGCCTCTGCCGTCTGCTGACCACCGGCAACCGCCGCGCGCCCAAGGGCGAATGCTTCCTCGAACGCGGCGACCTTGTCGACCACGCCGGCGATCTCCTTCTCATCGTCATGCCGGAGAAGCGGACGGACGGGCTGGCAACCCTGCTGACGCGCTTGCGCGAAGCGGCGCCGGGAGCGGTGTGGCTGGCCGCCGCCATGCACCGACGCGGCGACGACCGCCGGCGGCTCGCCGGGCTGCACGCGCTGGCGACCGATACCGGCATCCCGCTCATTGCCGTCAACGACGTGCTCTATCACGACGCCAGTCAGCGGGCGCTGCAGGACGTGGTCACCTGCATCCGCGAAGGACTGACCATCGAGACCGCCGGCCGCACGCTCGAGGCCAATGCCGAACGCCACCTGAAGACGCCGGCGGAGATGGCGCGGCTCTTCGCCGACGCGCCGGAGGCGATCGTCGAGACGGGATACCTGCTCGACCGCATCGACTTCTCCCTCGGCGAGCTGCGCTACGAATATCCGGAGGAGCCGGTGCCGCCGGGCTGGACGCCGCAGGGCTGGCTGGAGGAACTCACCTGGCGGCGGGCGCCGTGGCGCTATCCGAACGGCGTGCCGGACAAGGTCGTCAAGCTACTCAAGGACGAGCTGGCACTCATCGCCCAGCTCAACTATGCGCCCTATTTCCTCACCACCCACGACATCGTGCGCTATGCCGAGGACCAGGGCATCCTCTGCCAGGGACGCGGCTCGGCCGCCAATTCGGCGGTCTGCTACGTGCTCGGCATCACCGCCGTCGACCCGGCCGAGAGCGACCTGCTGTTCGCCCGCTTCATCTCGACCGAGCGGCAGGAGCCGCCCGACATCGACATCGATTTCGAGCACGAGCGGCGCGAGGAGGTCATCCAGCACATCTACGAACGCTACGGCCGCGCGCGCGCCGGCATCGCCGCCACGGTCATCACCTACCGGCCGCGAAGCGCCATCCGCGAGGTCGGCAAGGCGATGGGCCTGACCGAGGACGTGACGGCGCGGCTGGCGGCCACCAACTGGGGGAGCTGGGGCAGCGAGATCGCCGACAAGCAGATCAGCGAGGCCGGCCTCGACCCGAAGAACCCCGTCATCCGCCGGGTCATCGACCTCGCCAACCAACTGCTCGGCAGCCCGCGCCACCTCTCCCAGCATGTCGGCGGTTTCGTGCTGTCGCGCGGCCGGCTGGACGAGACGGTGCCGATCGGCAACGCGGCGATGGACGAGCGCACCTTCGTCGAATGGGACAAGGACGATCTCGACGCGCTCGGCCTGATGAAGGTCGATGTGCTCGGTCTCGGCATGCTGACCTGCATCCGCAAGGCGTTCGAGCTGCTCCACGCTCATTCAGGCATCGAGCACAGCCTTGCCAGCGTGCCCAAGGAGGACGAAGCGGTCTACGCCATGCTGGGCAAGGCCGATTCGATCGGCGTGTTCCAGGTGGAATCGCGGGCGCAGATGTCGATGCTGCCGCGGCTCAAGCCGAAGGCCTTCTACGATCTCGTCATCGAGGTGGCGATCGTCCGGCCGGGGCCGATCCAGGGCAACATGGTGCACCCCTATCTGCGCCGCCGCGAGGGGCGCGAGGCGGTGCACTATCCCTCGCCGCTGCCCGAGCACGGGCCGGCGAACGAGCTCAGCCAGGTGCTGGGCAAGACGCTGGGCGTGCCGCTCTTCCAGGAGCAGGTGATGAAGATCGCCATGGTGGCGGCGAAGTTCACCCCGGAGGAGGCGAACGGGCTGCGCCGCGCCATGGCGACCTTCCGCCATACCGGCACGATCCACACCTTCGAGGCGAAGATGGTCGAGGGCATGGTGCGCCGCGGCTACACGCGCGACTTCGCCGCGCGCTGCTTCGCCCAGATCAAGGGTTTCGGCGAATACGGCTTCCCCGAGAGCCACGCCGCCTCCTTCGCCAAGCTGGTCTATGTCTCGGCCTGGATCAAATGCCACCACCCGGCGGTCTTCGCCTGTGCCCTGCTCAATTCCCAGCCGATGGGCTTTTATGCCCCGGCGCAGATCGTGCGCGACGCGCGCGAGCATGGCGTCGATGTGCGCGCCGTCGACGTCAATTTCAGCCAGTGGGACAACACGCTGGAGGAGCGGGAAGACGGCACGCTGGCGCTGCGTCTGGGCTTCCGCCAGGTCGACGGCTTTCATGAGGACTGGGCGGGGGCGCTCACCGCACTGCGTGGCGCCGGCTATGACAGCGTCGAGACGCTGTGGCGGCGCGCCCGCCTGCCGCACCGGGCGCTGAAGCTCGCCGCCGACGCCGACGGCTTCCGCTCGCTCGGCCTCGACCGGCGCGGCGCTCTGTGGGCGGTGCGGCGGCTCCCCGACGATTCGCCGCTGCCGCTCTTCGCCGCCGCCGATTCGGCAGAACTCGCGCAGGAACCCGACGTGGCGCTGCCGGCGATGGCGCTTGGCGAGCACGTGGTCGCCGATTACCAGACGCTGCGCCTGTCGCTGAAGGCGCACCCCATGCGCTTCCTGCGCGACCTCTTCCGCAGCGAGGGGGTGTCGACCTGCGCCGGTCTATCCGCGATTCCCGATGGGGCGCGGGCGAAGGTGGCCGGCGTCGTGCTCGTCCGCCAGCGGCCGGGCAAGGGCAACGCCGTCTTCATGACGCTGGAGGACGAGACGGGAATCGCCAATGCGCTCATCTGGGCGCGCGACTTCGCCCGCTATCGCCGCCAGGTGATGGGCGCGCGGCTCGCTCTCATCGAGGGGCGCGTGCAAAAGAGCCCGGAGGGCGTCATCCATCTGATGACGACGGTCATCCACGACCGCACGGCCGAGCTTGGCCGCCTGTCGGACGGGCCTGTCGCCGCGCCGGCGCTGTCGCGCGCCGACGAAGCGGTGCACCCGACCTATCCACGCCCCCATGGCCACCCGCGCACTGTGCGCGTCATGCCGAAGTCGCGGGATTTTCATTAGCGCCATGGGCGCTGCCGCAACGAAAGCAGGTTCGGCGACCGGCCGGCGCTTCCAAGATTACTGCAGCAGTTCACCGGGCTTTGGCGGCGGTGGCGTTGGCGCCTGGCTGACCGCCGGCGGCGGCGGCGGCCTCCGCTTCGGTGCCAAGGGCACTGTTTCCACGACCTTCGTCGGGTTCACCGTCGACGGTGCCTCCAAGACTTGGCCCGAAGAGGCCAAGCTGAAGCCGTATTTTTCCGCTCGGAAACCAGCAATATATCGTGCGCCAGCGATCGGGTCGGCAAAATCCCAGATTTTGAGTTCGGCGCCCGCAACAATGAGCGAAGTCACAGCTTTCTCAATTGCCTGGCGCGTTGCGATCTGTCGTGGCTCGTTCGATGTAACCCCGGCTTCCCCCTCCAGGATGCTGTCCAGCGTCACATAGCGGAAGACATTGCCCTGCAGGGCGACCGAGCCGATGGTCTTCTGAACGGTTACGCTCGCAAGGACCTCGCTCGTGTAGGTAGAGACCGCCCGAAGCGTGACGGTCACGGTGTCCTGCTGCCATTTCAAATCGGCGCCAATGCCAAGATACTTCGCGCCGATGCCGCCGGTGTGGGTGTTGCTGTCGTAGCCGACGATGCCGCCCTCGATAATTATCGCGGCGTGGGACATTGGCGGCAGCACGCTGGCCGACACCTGGGTCTCGTCGCGGTAGATGCGGCGCATTTCGGTGACGATCTGACGCTCCTTCAGAACGTCGTTCAGCCGCGACCGGTCGAGCACCTCGAACCAGTGGCGATTGCCGGCGTCCTGCAGCGCCTCGATCAACATGGGGGCACCGCCCTGCGTCACGGCGCGCGACAACAGCTGGACGTTCGTGCTCTCCTTGTATTGGCCGGTCATGTCCGGGAAGTCGTACACCGCAACGACGATCCGCTGCTCCGGAGGCGGTAGGGTCAGCAGAACACGGCCCTGTTTTGTCAACGGCGTCACCACCGCCTCGGCCGACTTCAGATGCGTCTGACAGCCGGCGAGAATAAGCGCGGCCACGGCGACGATGCCGTTGCGGACGAAGTGGCGCCTGCCAGCCTGCACTCTCATTCTCCCACTTCCCTGTCGGGCTCCTGGAGCGGAGCCACTGTTTGTCGAACGCGAACCCTCTTCAGGGGTTCGACGTAACCAGTTGCGGCACGACGATCTGGGTGACGCCCGTCGGATCGGTGATCGTCAGGCGGATGGAATCGAGCGTGCGTTCGAATGACACGGTGGTGTCGCCGAATTGGACCGTGCCGGAGTCCTGCGGGTTCGCCCCGAAGATCGCGTCGGTGACCTGGCTGGCCAGCGCCGACAGCAGACGGCCCTGCAATTGCTGAACGAAAAGCTGGGCGTTCGTCTCGCCGGTTGTCGGGGTCCCGCCGGTGCCGCCGCCGCCGGTGGTGCCGCTGCTGTTCGCATCGCTGGCGGTGGCGTTGCGCTGCGCGTTGGCCAAGCCGAGCAAATGAGAGGAGTTGAGCGGATTTCCCCCGAAAGAGGGATTGATCGGCGTGTAGACCAACTCGCCCGCCGAAGCGCCCGCAACGCCAACAAAACAAACCAGCGCCGCGAGCAATGCGGAATGTCTGATCACTCTCGAACCCCCGATTCGCGTCCTACGCTAAAAATACCCGATTTACGCCCCACGCCAAAGTTGCACATTTACCGCTGGGAAATCCATTGCGACAGTGGACCAACGACGTTTGCCTGGACCGCGCGACAAAAACGCAACACTTGATCAGCGGTGAGGCCGCCAAGGGCTCGTGTGAGAGCCGCCAAGCATCGCCGGCCCTACACGTTTTGCGTAAGTGCCCGATCCGGCTCCAAGCTGCTGGTCCTCCGCGACGTTCCGCCCGCCACGCCAGTGATGGTGGCGCTCACGCTGCCGGCCTGCTTGACTTCTGGCGAGATCCACGGTGACGATGCACCAAAGGATTGCGGTTCGGGGCCGTTGCAGCACGTATGTGGTTGCCCAATCGGAAAGCGAGAGCAGGTTGAAAACCAGGTTGTCTGCCGCCCTTGTGGCGGTTGCTGTGCTGATCTTCGTCGTGCAGAGGCCTGCGGTGGCCCAGGACGAAGCCGCGTTCGTCAAGGCCTTTGCGGGCCAATGGCAGGTCTTTGACAGCCTCTATGCGGTCGGCGGCAAGCGCTGCCAGATCGACCTGCAGACCGCCACGGAGGGCGACCACCATGCGCTCAAGGTGACCTCGTGCGGGCTCGAGCTTGGCGAACTGACGGGCTGGAAGATCGACAACCAGCATCTGCTGCTGCTCGCCGGCGATGCGCCGGCCGTCGTGCTCGGCGGCAATCAGCACCGGGTGAGCGGTGACAGCGCACTGGGCGCGCCGATCGTGCTCGACCGCGTCGGTGACAAGGGCCTCATGGATCAGCTCGAAGCGGCGCGCAAGGCGAGCGGTTGCTACTATCTGGGCTTCACCGCCACCTGCGCCGACGACAGCCAACTGACCAAGCCGGCAGTTCCCGCCGACGGGTCGGGCGCGCGCGTCAACGTTCTCGTCAACCTGTCGGCCCGCGACCAAGCGCGCGACGATGCCGCGGTCGTCGGCGTCGTCCCCGCCAATACGTGCATCGTTACCGATGCCTGCGTCGATACGGCCGACGGCGTCTGGTGCCGCGCCAAGTTCAAGGATCGCGTCGGCTGGCTCAGAAAACTTGCCTTGCGGCAGGGCAAATGGGCCGTGGTGACCTTCGCCAATCAATGCCCCAAACAATGAGCGTCGCCGCGGGGCCGTATATGGGGCGATGATGCCGCCTGTCTCCGGCACTTCGCCCACAGCGTATCGAGCGGTCCGAGCCTGCACTTGAGACCGCCTGGCGGCTTGGCCAAGGTGGATTCCGGGTCTGACTACGGCCCTGACGCAATGTCGACGATCGCGGAGCTCATGCGGCGCCGATCAACCTCGCCTGCGGGAGAGCGAAACGGTCCTGTGGTAGGGGCCATCAAGCCGGATTTCGCTATCAGGGCCTATCGCGGCGGCCTACCGCTCTTGCCTCAGGGGCAACGCCGCAATCAGCGAATCGCTGAAAACCGGAAAATCAACTTCGCCCGCCAACCGCTCAAGCGAATCACCTGTCGCACTCAAAGTCGCCGGTGAGCGCAAAAAAGAAATCAAATCAATTGTTGGTGTCACACCATCCGTTGAGTGGTTCCGATGCCCGGGCCGTGTATCTCCGGTAGCAATTAACTATTGATGGCTGCAAAAAAGATTAACATACAGTTGATAGTTGACTCGAATTTGCGTTGCGTTTAACAATTTAGACACCAAAGACGGGATTGTGAGGTGTGAAATCGGGGTTCGCCCATGTGCACTGCAGCAAAGACAACCATGGCGCGAAGTCCGAAGCGGATGACAGTGACCAAATGATGTGATCGTTCACCGCCTCGGCGGGCGATCCGTAAATCCGAAAATTCCGACGAATGACAAACGCTTGTCTGGCGGAGGAAGCCAGACGGCCAATGGGGGAAGTGTGTCTATTTCGCAGGGTGATCTGGAGAGCCGGGGGGACAAATGATGGGCGGTCGTCTGTCTTGTGCGATCGGGCATGCGACGGCGGCACATGTGATGGCGGCAATGGCCTGGGCACCTTGGCTCGCGTCCCATCGATCTTCATTCGGTCTCTCCCGTCTTCATCCGGCGAACTTGTTTGGAAAGCTGAGCGCTTCAGGCGCCGGCGTTCCCGTTGAAATCGGCCAGCGGTGTCTGGCCGGAATGAGGCCATAGCGGCTCTCCCGGTCGGGGAGTCCCATTGAAATTCTCCGTCTGCGCGCGGCGGCGGCGACGGCAACGGCCTGCAAAAGGTCGGCATGTGCAGGGAAGGGCGCCGCACCTCGTTTCCGCGACAGCCCGACACGTCAGACAGGTGATTTCCGGCTGGCCGCGCGCCCGCCTGTTGAGGGAGCAATCGACATGAAGAAGACACTCGTCCTCGGAACTGCCCTCGCACTGCTGGCAGCGACCGGCGTCGCCTATGCGGGCAGCAACGAGACTTATCTCGACCAGCTGGGCAACGGTAACTCCGCTTCGACCGGCCAGGACAGCGCCGCGGTTGTCGGCAATCAGGCCGGTATCGCTTCAGACTCCATGAAGCAGACCGGCGACAACAACAGTCTCGCCATCACCCAGTCCGGCGACGAGAACAAGGTGGGCACCCATTGGAACAGCGGCAGCAACAAGGGGCTCGGTGTCGACCAGAACGGCGACCGGAACTCCATCACGATCGACCAGTCCAAGAATCAGAATGCGGTTTATGAGGTGCAGCAGACCGGTGCTGCCGGCGCCACCTCGCAGCAGAACATGCTGACCATCACGCAGAAGACCGATGGCAACGCCTACGGCGCCAACTCGGTCGTGTCCGTGAACCAGACCAACACCGGTGGCGTCGCCGCGAACGCCAATACCATCGAGATCCTTCAGACGGACCTCCATACCGGCCCCGGCGCGAACAACGGCATTGGCAGGCCGAACGCCAACGGACTGGCAGGGGGCATCATCCAGGAAGGCTCCGGCCTGGGCGTGACCGTCAATCAGGTCGGCCGGCACAACAAGATCTTCTCCATTGACCAGTATGGCACCGGCACCCCGAGCAATGGCACCACCATCACCATCAACCAGTCCGGCGCGGCCGGTAACGGCTCGGACGGCGTCGATAACGCCGTACGCAAGGTGGTGCAGGGGACGGACGTCCTTGGTGTCTCGGACTCCACCGTGGCGATCAATCAATACGGCTCCCGCAACTATATCGGGCTGGTGAGCCAGACCGGCGGCGACGGCAATCACGCCAACCTGACCTTTGCCGGCAACGACAATGGCGGCAGCGGCAACGTCGGCAACAACGGCACCGCGGGAAGTTTCACCGCGCTCGGAGTTGCGAACTCCCTCGCCACCAGCGGGGGTCTCAGCGAAAGCGAGGTCATCCAGACCGGGGCCGGCAACAACATCTCCTACACCGTTACCGGCAACGAGAACCTGTTCGCTTTCAGCCAGATCGGCTCGGGCAATACGATCGACGGAACGGTTGGCGATACGTCCGCCTCCTCGTCCAACGAGGTCGCCATTCTTCAGAACAGCAGCGGCAATACAGCGAGTTTCAGTCAGACGGGAGCGGGGTCAAACAACCTCGCCATCCATCAGTAGCCCATTGCGTAACCGCCGGGCGGAGCGATCCGCTCGGCAAATAGCGAAGAACAATCAGTCCGTTATCGGGACAGGCTTCAAGACTAGAGGATGAGGAACCATGAAACTCAAGATCGCGCTTACCACAGCCACAGCGCTGGGGCTTATTATGGCGACGTCGGCGTACGCGGACTCGAACAGAACCTATATCCACCAGAACGGCTCGGGCAACTCGGCCGACATCTCGCAAAACAACCTTGCTGTGACGGGCAACCAGGCGGGCACGAGTGTTGACGCCATGAGCCAGAGCGGCTCCGACAACGTGCTGACCATCGTCCAGGATGGCGACAACGGCCAGATCGGCGTCAAGACCGGAACCGACGACTACTACACGCCGGGGCATCTCTCTCCGAACTCTCCGCAGTTCTCGATCACTTATCAGGGCGTGAACCAGACGAGTTCGGGCGCCGGCAGCAACGAGGCGAGCCTTACTCAGCACGGGACTGGATCCGTGATCGGCGAGCTCCAGCAGGATGCGTCCGGCTTGGCCACCGGCAACAGCGCGACGGTCGAACAGACAGATGACAACACCATCAATCATATCTGGCAGACGCAGAGCGGGGGCGCCGCCAAGAACGTGATTCAGGCCACCGAATCCGGTTCGGGCAACGTGATCGACCGCATCGATCAGAGGGCCGTCGGAACCACTGCCGGTACCAACCAGATCACAGTGGACATCTCCGGATCCGGCAACGGCATCATGGACTATACCGGACTGAGTGGCTTCTATTCGTCGCGTGCCTGGGTGGCCGGGGCGACCGAGAGCGCCCTCATCCAGAACAACTATGGCTCCATGTACGGCGTCACCGATCCGACTTCAGTTGCCGGCAACGTGATCAACCTCACGATCACCGGCAATGGCAACGAGTTCGGCATGACCCAGAAGGGCATTAACAATACGACTGGCACGGTGCTGATCTCTGGCAACAACAACATCTTCGGCAGCTACCAGGCGGGCCAGGGGAACGTGATCGGGGCCGGAGAAATCGCAGGCAGCAACAACGATGTCGGTATCTGGCAGGCCGGAAGCACCAACAGCGCGAGTGTCTCCATGCTTGCCGCTGGCAGCGATTACAACGGGCTCAGCATCTGGCAGCAGGGCACGAGCAACGTTGCAACTGTCAGCATCACGGGCAGCAACAACGGTACCGGAAGCCTTGCTGGCGTCGCAGGCAACCTGCGGGCGGCCAACCCTGCGACCCTTTTCACGGGTACGATTCTGCAGGGCGGAAGCCTGAGTTCGCATGACAACAACGCAGACCTGACGATCTACGGCGACGGCAACGCCTTCGCCATCGCCTCGCTTGGTTCCGACAACCATGTGACGGGCAATATCGGAACCGTTTCGGCCGATGCTAGCAACAACTCGGTGGCGGTCCTGCAGAGCGGCAGCAGCAACATCGCTACCTTCAGCCAGAGTGGCTCCGGCAACGCCGCGGCCATCAGCCAGTAGCACCGCGATTCCGCCGGGCGGAGCGATCCGCCCGGCCTTTCCCGATATCGGCGGCCGGGTCCCGGCCGCCAGGCCCAGAGTGCCTCCGTGGTGCGGCGTTTCAGGTAACAGCGTTCTGGCCGGTCAGACGGCGGAATGTAAAGGAGTACAGAGATGACGAAGACCCTGCTTTTGAGCAGCGCTCTTGCACTGCTGATGGGCTCCGGGCTTGCGTATGCGGGCGGCAATCATACCGACCTTAGGCAGAGCGGCAGCGGGAACAGCGCGACTATCGACCAGTCCGGCGCTAGCGGCAGCGATGCCGGCAAGCCAAACGTCGACACGAGAAACTTTAAACTTTGGCAGGTCGGCAGCGACAATACGCTTGACATCGTGCAGACGGGGCCGAGCAACCAGATCGGGGTAAATACCTCACTGGGGCTCTCATCTGAAAACTATACCGACAGCAATGGCGTTCATCACGCTAGTCTGAACGGCATCCAGGATGGCACGGACAACACGGCGACCATTCACCAGTACGGCGGCAACATTTACCAAGGGAACGAACTTGGTAGCTTCTATCAGCTCGGTACCGGCAATGGTCTCACCCTAACGCAGCAAGGCACTGCGCACGCCGGCAGTGTTTCCGTGCAAAACGCCATCGGCGAAGTCTATCAGAACAGCACAGGCGTCGGGAACACCCTCACTGTTACCCAGACCAGCGATTCCAGCGGGCTGCCTTTGGCGTACGGCAATGCGGGCTTTCAGAGGGGCAACTCGATCAAGCTCGTGAAGCAGGACGGGTCGGGAGACAACGGCACTGTCGTGCAAACGGGCAACAGAAACTACGTAGCAACGTTCACCCAGTCAGGCGACACCGATACTGCGTCCCTGACGCAGAACGGCGTCGGCAACCGGGTGAACCTCTTCTCCCAGTCAGGCGGCGGCAACAACACCGCCAAGCTCGACCTGGAAGGTAACTACAACGGGTCGGTCGAAGGCTCGAATGAGCACGTGCTGGGGGGTCCATACGGATATGCCTATCAGACCGCCAGCTTCTCCGCTGCGGCAGGTACTGCAGGCGTGACGCAGGGTACCGTGCAGCAATTGGGAGACGGGAACACGCTCGGAAGCGGAGGCGGCTCGTTCCTGATCCAGGGAAATAACAACCTCTTCGGATTCTATCAGGATAGCAGTGGCAGCAGCTCGGGCAACACGATCAACGGCTCGGGTATCAACGGCAATGGCAATCAGCTGGCCGTAAGCCAGTCCGGCAACGCCGCAAATTCCGCGACGTTCAACATCACTGGCGGCTACAACGAGCTTGGCGTCACCCAAATCGGGGGCGGAACGCTGGTCGCCACGATCAATGGCGACAACAACAACGCGAGCAGCCTTGGGGGCTTTACGGGCGACGCGCTGTCGGCTGCCACTTCGGGGTCGCTAATCCCGGGGCAGATCTATCAGTCGGGCCTTGGTAACTCGATCACGCTTAACGTGGGTGATGCCACCACCTCGAGTTCCAACCTGTTCGCTTTCAAGCAGACCGGCGGCGACAACAACGCCATTTACGGCACGATCAAGGGTGGCAACAGCAACCAGGTCGCCGTGCTGCAGAACGGGAGCGGCAACCTCACCTCGTTCACCCAGATCGGCTCCGGCAACAATATCGGCGTCACGCAGTAGGCGCGCCGAGTACCGGGCGGCGAAATCCGCCCGGCGCATTCAAGACTTACGGCGGCCGGAGATCCGGCCGCCGGGCGTTGAACAGACAGGGGCATCCGATCAATGCGACGGATGATGACAGCGTCACTGGGGTTGGGGTTCGCATGCGCATTGGGCGGCGGGGCCTACGCCGACTCCAATAATGTCTATATCGGCCAGACGGGCGTCACCAACACCATCACCATCGCCCAGGCCGGGCTCGGCAATGCCGTCGGCGCCAACGACACGACCCTCCTCCTCAATCAGGACGGCAGGAACAACACCGTCGACATCTCCCAGACGGGCTGGGCCAACACGGTGGCGGCGGTCACGCGCTTCGCGCTGACCACGCCCTCTTTCGTTCCCGCCAACGGCCTCAACCAGATCGGCAACTTCAATTCGCTGACGCTCGACCAGACGAACACGGTCGACATCGGCTCGAACACCATCGAGGCGATCTACCAGGAAGCCAGTCTTACCTTCGCGGCGCCGTCGAACGTGATCGAGGTCACCCAGACGAGCGACGGTGGCACGGGCGAGGCGGAACATTTCATCGGCGAGATCGTGCAGATCAATCCCGATACCGGAGCGGCGCCCAACCAGGTCAGCGTCACCCAGTCGGGAGGCGGGGCCGGCATCGGCAATTCCATCGATCGCATCCGCCAGGACGGCGATGGCAACATCGCCGGCATCACGCAGTCGGCTCACTCCAACGCGATCGGCAACCTGAGCCAGACCGGAAGCAGCAACGACGCCGTGCTTGCGCAGGGTACCGGCGCCGGCAACGTCATCTCCGACGTCATGCAGTCGGGGAGCTTCAACCAGCTCAACATTTCGGAGGCCGGCACCAACAACATCGTCGAGACCGTCACGCAGAACAACGACGGAGTCGCGATCTCCGGCAACACGGCCAAGATCACTCTTGCCGGCGACGACAATGGCGGCGACGGGCTCGGCGGCGTCGGCACCTTCGTCTCGGTCGCCAAAGACGCCGGCGTCTTCCAGGCGACGGTGCTCCAGATCGGCGACGACAACGACCTCTCCTATGCCGTCTCGGCGGCGTCGCATCGCAATCTCTATGGTTTCGTGCAGGACGGCGACGGCAACGGCATCATCGGCAATGTCGACGGCAACGACAATGAAGCCGCGGTGCGCGAGACCGGCGATGACAACGTTGCCAGCTTCTCCCAGACAGGCAACACGAACGCCATTGCCGTGACCATGGACGGGGAGCGCAACCGCGTCTTCGTCGACCAGACGGGCGAGAGGAACGTCGTAAACGTGGCGTTCGGCTCGGGAAGCGCGCCAAGCAGCGACAACAACGCCGACGGCCTTGCCTTCACCGGCGTCGTGGCGGCGGTGACCGATGCCTACGGGCTTGCGCCCGGACATTTCCACCAGTTGGGCACGGACAATTCGGTCGCGCTCGCCGTCACCGGCAGCGGCGGCAACATGACCGCCGCGTGGCAGGAGGGCGCCGGAAACACGATTACCGGCAGCGTGACGGGAAGCGGCAACCAGGCCGCCGTCATCCAGGCCGGTATGGACAATTTGGCCGTCTTTTCGCAGTTCGGAAACAATAATCGATTAATCATACAACAATAGAGGAGAGCAAAGGCAAGTCATTCTCGGCCGCGATCCTGCTTTCGATAAGTCGAGCTTAATCTCTCTGGTCCATCGTCTCGTCAAAACAACGAAGACAGGTGGGCACGGCAATGATCAAGCTCATGGCATTCACTGCGGCTTTTGCCGTCATGGTGGCGGCCGGGCCGGCGGCGGCGACCAACCAGATCACCATCGATCCGACGGTCGCAGCAAACAACGTCCTGACGCTGGACGTCGCGGGGTCGCAGAACGCCCTGGTCATTTCGCAGACGGCACCGGCGGGCACGGCAAGTCCGAACCAGATGCTGGTCTCGATCTCGGGCGACGAAAACGGCGGGTCGAGCGATACCTTCAGCGGCGCGGCGCTCTTGTCGGGGCTCACCCCGGGACATCTGAGCCAGTCGGGCGAGGGCAACATGATGGCGCTGAGCGTGACGGGATCGGGCAATCTCTTCGCCATGGCACAAACCGGATCGTTCAACTCCGTCGCGGGGACGATCCAGGGCCAGAACAACCAAGCGGCAGTTGTGCAGGTCGGAACCGGCAACCATTTGAGCTTCTCGCAGGTCGGCAACGGGAATATAATCAACATATCGCAAACGTCGTGGTAGCCGCGCCTCGTGCCGCTGCCGACTTCGTGAAGGAGGTTAGGGCATGACCAGGCGGATGAACGCGACGGTGGCGACGGTTGCACTGGCGATGCTGGCCGCACCGGCGGCGGCGGTCGCCGGTAGCGACAATGTGCTTTACCTCTCGCAGGATGGCAGTTCGAACACGATCCACGTCGACCAGTCGAATGCGAGCGGTAGCACAGTGGGCGGACTGACGCTGCCGTCCGATCTCTCCGTGGGCAACCTGACGCCCTCGAACCTCGATGGGACGAACACACCTGCGCGACAGAGCGGCTTCAACAACAGCGCGGACGTCACGATCGCCGGTAGCGGTAGCGGCGGCGAGGCAGGACTGCTGCAGGACAATTCCAGTTCGCCCATCCACGGCAACACTGCGACGCTCGCGCTGGGCACCGGTGCCTTCGGCCTCGTTGCTCAGCTCGGCGACCGAAATAACGCCAATCTCAACGTTTCTGGATCAAACGCCTTCGGCGGCATCGTACAGAATGGCAGCGACAATACCGCAGGCCTGACGGTGAGCGACAGTGGCGTGACGGGCAAGCTGGTCCAGAACGGGGATAACAACACTGCCGGCCTCGTTGTCTCCGGTACGCCAGGAACTACTGTTACCTACCAGGTCAACGGCAGCAACGCATATTTCGCGACCAACGCGCAGGTGATCACAAACGGGGCAACGGTCCTGATCACGCAGACGCCCTAGCAGAGCGTCAGCCAGGGGACGAGATGGCTTGGGGTGATCATGGATTTGCAGCCGCCGTGGCGGCCGTGACCTTTCTTGCGGCCGTGGTCGGCGGGGCGGGCGCAGCCGACGCTGCCCCAAGCTCGACGCAGACCGCCGTCGGCAGCATCGACGTGACGAAGACCGACGCCGGCCTGCTTGTCAAAGGCAAGGTGCTTGCCCTCGCTGCAGGCCACTTCGAGGCGACGATGAAGATTGCCAAGAGCGGCAAGTCCGGCTCCATGAATACCACCCAGGGCGGCAAGCTCGATCTCGGCGCCGGCGAGACCGGATCGGTCGCCCAGGTCGGCCTCTCTTTCGCCGTAGGCGACGAGCTCGACATTGTGCTGGACGTGATGAGCGGTGGTGCCGTCGTGTCCGAATGTCGATTGCGCATCCCCTGAACCAAAGAACGGCACCTCATCATCACCGGACCGACTGTGCAACGCCTGCGTCGACACGTCCGACGGCGTCTGGTGCCGCGCGCAGTTCAAGGACAGCGTCGGCTGGCTGCGCAAGCGCGCCCTCAGGTACGGCTCATGGGCGGTGGTGACCTTCGTCAACCAGTGCCCGAAGCAATAGACGCGGAAGGGCAAAGGTCGGAGCGGGCCACGGGAAGCTGTCAAAGTGCGGCAGCCTCCTGCCGGCGCGCAAACCCGAACAGGTCGTGAACACCCGGGACGCTGAAGTCGCAACTTCGTTGCCGGATGGCTGCCCTATCGGCCGCCGCCTTTCTACACAAAGCCTTAAAAATCAACGGCTTGGCGTAACGCCCCATTAACCGCCCCTTAAATCGCCGCATTTACCTTGCTTTTCAGAACCGGGGGCGTTGCCGGGCCCCTATCGCCCGGCCGCAACGGATCGCTCGCGTGGCTGAGTTCGAGGATACCGACCCCTTGGCAGCACGGAAGACCAGCAAAGGCGCCAAGGCCAGCAAGGGCCGCAAGCCGGCGGCGAAGCGCGGCGGCAAGCGGCGGCGGAAGAACGGCGCCGACGGGCCGGTGATCGGCTTCCTCGGCGGCGCCATGCGCACCGCGCTGCACTGGACGGCTGTCGTTGCCATCATCGGCATCGGGCTGGTCGGCTCGGTGGTTGCCTATTACGCCTCGAAATTGCCGCCGATGGCCGACTGGAGCGTGCCGCCGCGCGCGGCAAACGTCCGCATCCTCGCCGCCGACGGCCAGCTCATCTCCAACCACGGCGATTCGGCCGGCGAGGCGCTGAGCCTCGACCAGATGCCCCCCTATCTGCCGGAAGCGGTGATCTCGATCGAGGACCGGCGCTTCTACTGGAATTTCGGCATCGACCCGATCGGCCTGGTGCGCGCGGCGATCGTCAACCTCAGGGCCGGCCACATCGTCGAAGGCGGTTCGACGCTGACCCAGCAGCTCGCCAAAAACCTGTTCCTCAAGCCGGAGCGCACCTTCGAGCGCAAGGTGCAGGAGATGATCCTGGCGGTCTGGCTGCAGATGCGCCTGTCGAAGAAACAGATCCTGGCGCTCTACCTCAACCGCGTCTATCTCGGCGCCGGCGCCTATGGCGTCGATGCCGCGGCGCACCGCTATTTCGGCAAGTCGGCGCGCAACATCACGCTGGCCGAGGCGGCGACGCTCGCCGGCATGCTGAAGGCGCCGGCCAACTATTCCCCGGCGACCCACCCGGCGGCATCGGAAGCACGCATGCAGACGGTGCTCACCGCCATGCAGTCCGCCGGCTACATCACCCCCCGCCAGGCGAGCCTGGCCATGTCGATGCCGGTTACGGCGGTGCATGACGTTGCCGGCGGCAGCGGGCGCTATGTCGCCGACTGGGTCATGAACCTGCTGCCGCAATATGTCGGCGGCCAGATCGACCAGGACATCATCGTCGACACGACCATCGATCTTGCCATGCAGACGGCGGCGGACAAGGCGATCTCCGACACGCTGGCCGAGGGCGGCAAGCAATATGGAGTTGGCCAGGCGGCGCTGGTCGCCATCGCCCCCAACGGCGCGGTCAAGGCGATGGTCGGCGGCGATGACTACAAGACCAGCCCCTTCAACCGGGCGGTCGACGCCCACCGCCAGCCGGGCTCGGCCTTCAAGCCCTTCGTCTACCTGACCGCGCTGGAAGACGGCATGATCCCGGAATTGGTGATGGTCGACCAGCCGGTGTCGATCGCCGGGTGGAAGCCGGAGAACTATTCGCGCAAATACAGGGGGCAGGTGACGCTGCGCACGGCGCTCGCCGATTCGCTGAATTCGGTCTCGGCGCAGCTCACCGAGATGGTGACACCGGCGGCCGTCGCCGCCACCGCCCGCCGGCTCGGCATCGTCTCGCCGCTGATGGAGACGCCGTCGATCGCGCTCGGCACCTCGGAGGTGACGCCGCTGGAGCTGACCGCAGCCTATGTGCCTTTCTCCAATGGCGGGCGCGGGGTCATCCCCTACGCGATCAAGCGCATCACGACCGCCAAGGGCAAGGTGCTCTATGAGCGCAGCGGCACCGGGCCGGGCCAGGTGATCGACCCGCTCTATGTCGGCATGATGAATTCCATGATGTCGCAGACGGTGGCGGCCGGCACCGGCACCAAGGCGCAGATCGCCGGCTGGCCGGTGGCCGGGAAGACCGGCACCTCGCAGGATTTCCGCGACGCCTGGTTCGTCGGCTACACCGGCGTGCTGACGGCCGGCGTGTGGTTCGGCAACGACGACAACAAGCCGACCAAGCACGCCACCGGCGGCAGCCTGCCGGCGGTCGCCTGGCAACGCTTCATGAGCGCGGCGCTGCAGGGCCTGGCTGTGGCCGACCTGCCCGGCAACTACAATTTCGGCGATCCGCACAACATGGTCTATGCGAGCCAGCAATCCTTCCCGGGCAATGCGGTGGCCACCGGCGCGCCCATGGCGCTCTCGCCCGGCGCGGTCGCCGCCGGCCCCGCCATGCCGCAGGGCGGCTGGATCGACCAAGGCCCGGGCAGGCCGGCACCGCCCGGCAATGTCGGCCCGCAGCGGCGGCGTCCGGGCCCGATCACCGGCTTCCTGCAGAAGCTTTTTGGCGGTTAGAGCCTTTCACGGCGCCTTAGCGCGGCACGACCCCGGCAACCTCGGTCCGCGGCGTCGACCACAGGGGCACGGCCGCCAGACCCCCGGCGACGATGGCTCCCGCCAGGATGAGGCCACAGACCGCGCCTGCCGGCTTGGCGGTCATGATGAACATGATCGCGACCAGCAGGGTGAACGTCGTCATCTTGGCGCTCCAGGCAAGTGGATCGCGGACCAGCCGCCGCGCTTTGTCGGAGAGGCCGGCGGCCTGCACTTCGCGGCCGAGCGCGCGCATGCGGCTGCCTTCGACGCCGGCGCCGAGCCCGCTGATCAGAACAAGGCCGACGAAAGAGGCCAGCACCCACGGCGCCGACAGGTTGGCGGTGGCCCACGCCATGTAGCCGCCGGTCGCCAGCAGCCCGAGGGATGCGGCCGGGAAGATGCGCACGACCCGCCGAACGACCGCGAGCCAGCCGGCCGCCTCGCCGGCGGTGGCGGCGGCGCGCAGGCGAAGCTGGGCGAAGGCCGCCAGCGAGGACGCGACGACGGCGAGCACGAGGCAGAGGAGGTGCAGGAAAAGGGCAAGGTGATAAGGCGGCATGGTGTTTTCCTTTGCTGGGATAGGCTAGATTGCATATGAGTGAACCATATTCATTAGGGCCTACTCTAATTAAATGACGACAGTCAAGCGACGCACCTATCGCTCGCCGCGCCGGCGCGGACAGGCCGAGGAGACGCGTCGGCGGATTCTGGCCAGTGCTCGCCGGCTCTTCGTGGAGAACGGCTACGGCGCCACCACCATTGAGGCGATCGCGCGCGATGCCGATGTCGCGCCGCAGACGGTCTATGCCGGCTTTGCCTCCAAGCGCGGCCTGCTGTTCGCGCTGCTCGACCAGATGGCGGCTGATGCGGATGTCGCGGGCCTTACCGCCAGGCTTGAGCAGGCAGCAGACGATCCGCGCCGGCAGCTCGAGGCGCGCATCGCCTTCACCGCACGCTTCTATGCCGGCGGCATCGACCTCATCGACATCGCCCGCACGGTCTCCGGCGTCGAGCCCGATCTCGGCGCCATGTGGGCGGAGGGCGAGGGCCGCCGGCACACGGCCCTCTCCGCCGTGGTTGCGGCCTGGCACGAGGCAGGCGTGCTCAGGCCCGACATGACGGCGCGCGAGGCGACCGACCTGCTGTGGGCGCTCATCGGCCCGGACATGTTCCGCCTGCTGGCGATTGAGCAGGGCTGGGGGCGGGAGCGCTTCGAGCGGTGGATCGTCGAGACGGCGGAGCGGGCGCTGTTTGCCGGCGGAGCGGGCGGCTAACATCTGCGCCATGACGGACGAAACGGAGCGGCCGCTTTCCGGCGGGCGGGTGACGCAGGGTGTGGTCAGGATCGGCGATACGGTGCGCCGGCCGGTCAGCGCGGACCACACGCTGCAGCACGACCTGCTGATGCATCTGGAGCAGCGCGGCTTCGCCGGCGCGCCGCGCTTTCTCGGGCTGGACGAGGCGGGCCGCGAGATCCTGAGCTTCCTCCCTGGCGACGTGCCGGACGATCTCGGCCCCTACGACGATGCACAGATCGCCGCCGCGGCACGGCTGCTACGCGCCTTCCACGACGCCAATGCCAATTTCGCCAAAGCCCATCAGGCGGAGGTCATCTGCCACAACGATTTTTCGCCGACCAATGCGGTGTTCCGGGAGCGGATGCCGGTGGCGATGATCGATTTCGATACGGCGCGGCCGGGCCTGCGCCTGTGGGACCTCGGCTACACCGCCTTCGCCTGGCTCGATCTCGGCAATGACGAATATGACGCGGCGGCCCAGATCGGCCGGCTGAAGGTGCTGGCCGCCGCCTATGGCGAAGAGCTGTGCTCGGCCGAGACGGTCGCCGCCTTTGCTCTCGCGCGCCAGACGGCGCTGACCATCTCGGCCGGCGGACGCGGCCATACCGAGCTGGCGCGCTGGGCGAAAGACTGCGCCGTGTGGACGGCGGAGAACATCACCGAGCGGCTGCTGCCCACCGGCTATCGCGGGCAATCCCCGTCCGGGCATGGCCTCCCGGTTGCATGAGCTTGATGGACGCTTTGTGTATGCTGCCGCCGGGGCGATGCCGCGGAGGCAACGGGGGAAGGACATGGACGGGTACGACCTCATCGTCATCGGCAGCGGTCCCGCCGGGCGGCGCGCCGCCATCCAGGCCGCCAAGCTCGGCAAGAGCGTCATGGTCATCGAGAACCGCCTGCGCGTCGGCGGCGTCTCGGTGCACACCGGCACGATCCCCTCGAAAACGCTGCGCGAGACCGTGCTCAACCTCTCCGGCTGGCGCGAGCGCGGCTTCTACGGCCTCGCCTACCGGGTGAAGAAGGACATCGAGGGCAAGGACCTGGGCGTGCGCCTGCGCATGACGCTCGACCACGAGATTGAGGTGCTGGAGCACCAGTTCGCGCGCAACGGCGTGAAGACTTTCGGCGGCGTGGCGCGCTTCGTCGATCCGCATTGCCTGACGGTCAGGAACGACCTCGAGGAACACGGATTCCAGGCCGAAAAGATCGTCATCGCGGTGGGCACGGCACCCTTCCACCCGCCGGGAATCCCCTTCAACGACCGCAACGTCTTCGACAGCGACGTGATCGCCCGGGAGCCGCGCGTGCCAAAGAGCCTGACGGTGGTCGGCGCCGGCGTGATCGGCATCGAATACGCCACCATCTTCTCGGCCCTCGACGTGCCGGTGACGGTGATCGAGCCGCGCCAGGACTTTCTCGAATTCATCGACCGCGAGATCATCGACGAGTTCGTCCACGATCTGAGGGAACGCGGCATCCAGTTCCGCCTCGGCGCCCATGTCGAGCGGGTGGAGCTGGACGGAGAAGGCTATGCGGTGAGCTTCCTCTCCGACGGGCGCAAGGTGCGCTCGGAAATGCTGCTCTATGCCGCCGGTCGCCAGGGCGCGACCAAGGACCTGGGGCTGGAGAACTGCGGACTCGAGGCGGACGGCCGCGGGCGGCTGAAGGTCGACCCGGTGACCTTCCAGACCAGCGTGCCGCACATCTATGCCGCCGGCGACGTGATCGGCTTTCCGAGCCTCGCCTCGACCTCGATGGAGCAGGGGCGCATCGCCGCCTGCCACGCCTTCGATGCGCCGACGCCGGTGGCGCCGGAGCATTTTCCCTACGGCATCTACGCCGTGCCGGAGATATCGACGGTGGGTCTGACCGAGGCGCAGGTGCGCGAAAAGGGCATCGGATACGAGGTCGGCATTGCGCGCCTGCGCGAGGTCTCGCGTGGCCACATCATGGGGCTGGAAAACGGCATGGTGAAGCTGCTGTTCGCGCTCGCCGACCGCCGGCTGCTCGGCGCGCACATCGTCGGCGAGGGCGCCACCGAGCTCATTCACATCGGCCAGGCGGTGCTCAATCTCGGCGGCGGCATCGACTATTTCGTCGAGAACGCCTTCAACTATCCGACGCTGGCCGAGGGCTACAAGGTCGCCGCGCTCGACGCCTATAACCGCATGGGGCCGCGCTAGACCCCGGTTCACACGCTCCAGTCGGTCGCGTCGGTGCGGCCCACCGGCGGCGCCGGGAAATGCCGATCGAGATCGAGCGCGCGGGCGACATGGGCACGCAGCCAGATGGTGGCCGGGTCGCGATCCAGTCGCTTGTGCCAATAAAGACAGATGCCGGCCTTGGGCGGATCGTAGGGCGGCAGGTAGAGGTCGAGCGGGAGGAGCGCGGCGGCGTGACGGGCAAAATGGACCGGCAGGCTGCCGATGAGCGGGCTGGCCGCCGCGGTGAGCGCCACCGCCTGGAAGTGCGGCACGGTCACCGCTACCCGGCGCGATAGGCCGTGCGCCTTCAGCGTGCCATCGACGGTGCCGGTGCGGCCGCCATCCATGGACAGGAGGACGTGCGGAACAGCGCAGAAGACCTCCGGCGGAATGCGCGTGCCCGGCCGGACCTTGTGCTGCACGAGGACGGGATGACCCTTGGCGGCGACACACAGAATGTATGACTGGAAGAGCATCTGGCGCCCGATCCATTCGGGCGGCTCACGGTCGCGATCGACGGCGAGGTCGCAGGTGCCATCGCTGAGCATGGGGAAGAGATCGCCGCTCGGCCGGTCGAGCATCTGCACAATGACGCCCGGCGCCTCGGGCACAACCTGGCCGGCGAGTCGCGGCATGAGCAGGGTCGAGAAATAATCGGAACCGGTGACGACGAAGGCCTGCTCGGAGATTGCGGGATCAAAGCCGGCGATGGCGGTGAGCGCATCCTCCATCTGGCGCAGAGCGGCGCGCACCGGCTCCTTCAACTGAAGGGCGCGGGCGGTCGGCACCATGCGGTTGCCGTCGCGCACGAACAGTTCATCGCCGACGATATGGCGGAGCCGGCCGAGCGCCGAGGACACCGCCGGCTGGCTGAGCCCCACGCGCTCGCCGGCGCGCATGGTGTTGAGCTCCAACATCATGGCGTCGAAGACGCGCAGCAGGTTGAGGTCGACGGCACCGAAATTCATGAAACGAATAGGCCCGATACGATCATTCGATTTCCGCGAAACACAGCCCGACGCTACAGCCGCCTTCCACGGGGACCGCACCGCAATCGGGCGGTCGGCAACAGCGAAGGAGCGCGAAGCGCATGCTCACCAAACCCGAACGCAACCCAAAGCAAACCGTCACCTGGCTGGGGGGACACTATACGACAACCGTCGATCGCCGGGACAGCGGCGGCATCGTCGGCATGTTCGTGGCCGAAGTGCCTGCCGGCAACGGGCCGCCGATCCACATCCACCACAACGAGGACGAGGTGATCCACGTCACCCAGGGCGAATACGAGATGTGGCTGGACGGGACGATCAGCCGCCTGAAGCCCGGACAGTCGATCTTCCTGCCGCGCGGCGTGCCGCACACGTTCCACATCATCAGCGAGGTGCCCGGCCGCAACGTAACGGTTCTCACCCCCGGTGGGTTCGAACAGTTCTTTCCCGACGTTGCGGCACGCAACCTCAGAATCCCGCAGGACGCGGGGGCGATGGCGGAGCTCAGCGACCGCTACGGAATCACATTCCTCGGCCTGCCGGAGTGGCCGGCCTGAGCGAAAGGGACGCGGCGGCGGCTCAGGCCGCCGCCCGGATCCCGGTTTCGTCGGCGCCGATGGCGTGCAGCGCCGGGCCCTGGGTGGAAAGCCAGGCGCGGGCGGTCTCGGTCTCCGGCGCCAGCGACTTGCACAGCTGCCAGAAGCGGCGCGAGTGGTTCATCTCGGCGAGATGTGCCACCTCGTGGGCGGCGAGATAATCGAGCACCAGCGGCGGCGCCATGATCAGCCGCCACGAAAAGGAGAGGTGCCCGGTGGTGGTGCAGGAGCCCCAGCGGGTGATCTGATCGCGAAAGCGCACGGCCTTGGGCGCGACCCCCAGGCGGGCGGCATGGCGGGCGACCGCCGCCTCGATGTCGCGGCGCGCCTCGCGCTTGAGGAAATCCATGACCCGGCGGCGGAGATGGGCGGCCGCGCCGGAGACATAGAGCGCCGGGCCGTTGTCGTCCGCGCCGACGGTCACGGTGCCGCGGCGGGCGGGATCGTGATGGATGGTGTGGAGCACGCCGCGCACGGGCACCGGCCAGCCATCGGCGATCGGGATCGCCGGCGGCAGGCGGTCGATCTGGCGCCTGAGCCAGCCGGCATGGCGCTCGAGGAAGCGGTGCGCCTCGGCCAGCGAACCGCGCTCGGGCATGGTGAGGATGGGCGGCCGGCCAGGGCCGGCGACGCGCAGCGTATAGCTCCGCGCCCGCGGATGGCGGCGGATATCGACCGGCATGTAGCCGCTCTCGGTGGCGACCTCGAACCGGGTGGCGGCAATGGTGCGGACGGGGATGGGCATGGACGCGACAAGTCTCAAGCGAATCAAGGCCGTGGCCGAATCATGCCACAGGCGGGCTAGAGATGTGATTCACTTTTTGTTCGCAGGCCGGGGCGCGAGTGCTGCCCCGCCGCCGTCAGCTCTTGGCGACGGTCACCGAGACGCCGACGACGCTCGTTCCCTTGGGGGTGATCGTGACCGACTGCCGGCTGCCGTTGGTGACGATGATCATCGAGGCCGAAAAGGCGTTGCCGCCGTTGACATTGATGGTGATGCGCCTGCCGGAGACGTTGCCGCCGATCGAACCGGAAACGTTGTTCGTGGTTTCGCTCCAGTTTCCGGACAAGGAGCCGCCGTTCGCCTTGACGAAAGCGTTGACGTGGAACTGGTAGCTGGGGCTCGAGCAGCGCAGCGACTGCTGGAGGTTGGTGCCGCCATCGACGACGAGATACTGCACCTGGCAGGCCATGCGCTCCTTGGTGCCGTCCTTGTTGGAGATGGAGCCGCTGCCGGACCATGAGCCCTGCATGCCGTCAAACGGACCGGCGGCCTGAGCACGATCAAGGCTAAGAAACTGAAGGACCGTGAAAAACGCCGCGCCCAGGATGCCGGCGAATGTCGGGCGGCCTGCTGCGCTCCAGTTAAGCGATCGACCCAAGGAAAGCCTCCACCGTTTCAGGCTGCGATGCCGCGATTGCGACGACAATAGCGCATATTCCGCGTTGGCGCCGGAGATCAAGCCCCCCGAACAGGCGGACGGCGGGGCCGCTGCCGGCCCCGCCGTTTCAACTTCGCTGCGCGACTCTATCTGGTCACGGCTCAGAGATCGATCTGATCGGCCCGGCGCGAGGGGCGCTCGCGCTGGAAGCGCTCGAACTCCTCCTGGTCGCGGGCGCGACGCAGATTGTGCACGAACTCCTCGAACTCGCGCCGCTCCTCGTCGAGCTTGCGGCGCTCCTCGTCGAGCCGCCGGAGCTCGCGCTCGCGGTAGTCGTCGAAGGCGGCGTTGCCGCTGCGATAGCCACTGTGGCGACCGCGGGGACCGCAACTGCCGTGGAATTCGCGCCTCATCTCTCCGAAGTGCCGCCGGACCTCGGGAATACGGTCGCCCCAGATGATGTAGGCGAGCATCGCCAGGCCGAGCGGCCAGAAGGTCATGAAGCCGATGACCATCAGCAGGATCGTCAGGGGCGTCCATGCCGGACGCAGGGCATTTTGGTTGACCATGTCCGTCCTCTATATCGTACGTCTGTCTTACGTCTATCTTACGTAACGATTGGAAAGGTGGGAAGACCCGACATCCGATTCAAGAAAAATCGGACAGAGGGCGTCCGATTTCGCGCTATCGTTGCACCGGCGTGTCGCCGATGTCACGGGTCCCGTTCGGCTCCGGTTGCCGATATGACGCAGCTGACCGCCACCGTCATTCCGCTGCGCGGCGCCCCGCGGCGCCAGAACCGCTCTCGGCGGGCATCATGGCGCACTCTCCCGCGCGCGCCGAGCTACCCGTGTTCGAGATGGATCGTGGCATCGGTATGCGCAATCGTTCTGCCCGGATCGTGTGCAATCGACAGGACAGGGGAGGTCACAAGGGTGCGATATCGGCTCCTGTCGACAGACGGGCGGCACACGGTCGTCAAATCCAGCCGGAATGGGCTGCAACCTCCGATTCCGGCGAAGGATGACATTTACGATTCATTAACCTTAGAATTCCGCCGTCTCTGCGTGGCCGATGCAACCCTTCCGAGTCCTTTGGTGTGGCCGAATCCGGCCTTTGCAGCCGGCTTGCCGACCTTGTCGGATTTGCGGGCACGCGCCTTGGAACGCTTCGAGCCGCTGGCATCGTCGTGGGTGGCGATAAATTCGGCAATGCGCGGCGCGATCGCGTTGCGGAAGCGGGTGCCGTTGAAGACGCCGTAATGGCCGACGTCCGGCTGCAGGTAATGGGCGTGCTTCCCGGCCGGCAGGTTGACGAGAAGATCGTGCGCGGCCCTGGTCTGGCCGACGCCGGAAATGTCGTCGTGCTCGCCCTCGACGGTGAGCATGGCGGTGTGGGTGATCGCCGCCGGCTCTATCCTCTGGTTGTGGTGCATCATCTCGCCCTGCGGCAAAGCGTGGCGCAGGAAGACCGTATCGACGGTCTGCAGATAGAACTCGGCGGTCAGGTCCATCACCGCCAGATACTCGTCATAGAAGACACGGTGCTTCTCCGCCGAATCGCCGTCCCCCCTGATCAGGTGATGGTAAAAATCACGATGGGCATCAACATGGCGGTCGAAATTCATCGACAGGAAGCCGGAGATCTGCAGGAAGCCCGGATAGACGTCGCGCATGAAGCCCGGATGGGGGAAGGGCACCTTCATGATGGCGTTGTCGCGGAACCAGTCGAGATCGTGATTGTTAGCCAGCGTATTGACCGCCGTCGGGTTGACGCGGGTGTCGATCGGCCCGCCCATCAGGATCATCGAGGCCGGCAGGTCGCTGTCGCCGGCCGCCTCCATCAGGGCGACCGCGGCGAGCACCGGCACCGAGGGCTGGCAGACGGCCATGACATGCACGCCGGGGCCGAGATGATGGTGGATGGCAACGAGATAATCGATGTAGTCGTCGAGGTCGAAGGTGCCCTCGTCGAGCGGCACCATGCGGGCGTCGATCCAGTCGGTGATGTAGACGTCGTGACCGGGGAGCATGGTGGCGACCGTGCCGCGCAGAAGCGTGGCGTAATGGCCGGAAAGCGGCGCCACGATGAGGAGCTTCGGCTGTGCGGGGGCACCGGGCGGCAGCGGCTTTTCGAAATGGATGAGCCGGCAGAACGGCCGCTCCCAGACCACCGTCTCGCCGACCGGCACCCTGGCGCCGCCGATCCTGGTGTGGGCGATGCCGAATTCCGGCTTGCCGTAGCGCCGTGTGGTGCGCTCGAAGAGCTCGGCCGCGGCGGCGACACTGCGCCCAAAAGGGGTGCCCGTCAGCGGATTCATGGGATTCTGGAAATAGAGCCGGGTGGCGTCGGCAACGGCGCGGAAGGGCCCCAGCGCGGCGTGGTTCAGTTCATAGAGTTGGTAATAGGACAAGCCCCGCTCCCTCCGGATGCCGCTGCGGTGTCCGTGGCTTGTTGCGGCGCAACAAGATTATGGCGCCGGGTCACCCCGAGGCAACCCCTGTTCCAGTGGCTGGGCCGGTAGAACAAGCCCCTGATATTTCTTCGGTTCGCCTGGGATCGGTTGCCCAGCGACCGCTGGCGCGGGCCGGGGTCTGGAATGGCCGTGACTGACGCTGCAGTGCAGGATGCAACGGGTGGGCGGCGGTCGGCGGGCACAGGCCTTTACCGTTTGCCAACCATGTTTGGCAAAAGCCCCCGGCGGAAAATCCAATGATAACGCCCGTCGCCGACACTCCTTGGTCATTGCCGTAGAGGTCGCATACGGGACGCATCGCCTCCACTACGGACGGGGACCGCCATGTTGACTGCTTCCTGGCAGAGCCTGCTTCAGAATCTGGCGATTCTCGCGATCTTCGCCTCGGTCTGGACCCACAGTCTTCCCTGGATCGAAGGCAAGGCGCGGGTCTTTCGCGACGTCTTCGGCGTTATTCTGGCCGGGGCCAGCGTCATCCTGCTGATGCTGGTTCCCTTCGAAGTCCAGCCGGGCGTCATTACCGATCTTCGCGGCTCATTGATCGTGATCGCGGGATTTTTCGGCGGACCGCTGATCGGCGCCACAACCGGGTTGTTCGCGGCCATCTTCCGGCTCTACCTCGGCGGGGCCGGCGCTATCGGGGGCATCGTCTCCATCGTGCTGGCGACCGCCGTCGGCATCGGCGGACACCTTCTGCTGCGTGGCCGCGTAGCACCCGTGTGGAGCGTCTTCGTTGTCGCGGCGGCATCCTCGATCGCCGCCTTGCTCGGTTTCTTTGCCGTGCCGCCGACGATCATCCCCGTGGTGTTCGCTCAGTCCGGACCGGCGGTCGGCGTCATGTCGTTTCTGGCGACCATGCTTGCCGGCCTCGCGGTCATGGAAGCCGACCGACGCCGCGAGATCGCCCGCGCCAATCTCTTCTATCGCGGCATCATCGATGCGCTGCCCGAGCCGCTGAACGCCAAGGACCTTGAAGGGCGCTTCCTCGCCGCCAACCCAGCGACGGCCCGCCAGCTGGGCGCGCCGGATGTGGCGGCGGTGATCGGAAAGACCGACTTCGATTTCCACCCGGAAGAGCTGGCTCGCCGCTTCCGGGCAGACGAGGAACGGGTACTGGCCGAGGGCAAGCCGGAAACGATCGAGCAGGAACTGACGCGCCTGAACGGCGCGCGCGTCTGGTCGTCGTCGCTGAAGGTCCCGCTGCGCGACGGCAGCGGCGCCATCATCGGGCTGCTGACCCACAATCACGACGTCACAGAACGCAAGCGGATGGAGACCGAACTGGCGGAAGGGCGCCGGCGGCTGAGCGACGCCATGGAGCACATGGCCGACGGCCTGGCGATGTTCGACAAGAATGCGCGTCTGGTCCTGTGCAACCAGAACTACCGGACGATGTTCCCGCTGACCGCGGAGCTGCGCGTTCCTGGGGCGTGGCTTGCGGACATCCTGCGCCAATCGGTGGAACGCGGCGAACAGATCGACATCGCCCCCGGCGCCATCGACACCTGGATCGGGGAGATTCTCGCCAACTTCACGCAACCCGGCGAAACCGACATCCAGATGCGCGACGGTCGTTGGCTGAGGGCCCGCGTGCGTCCGACCAGCGACGGCGGTTCGCTGACCCTGATGACCGATGTCACCCAGATAAGGCACGCCCAATCGTCGCTGACCGCGATGAACCAGCGCCTGACGAACCTCGCCAGCGAGGACGGGCTGACCGGCCTGTCGAACCGGCGTGCCTATGACACGGCGCTGCATCGGGCCTTCGCGCAGAGCCAGCGGAGCGGCACTCCGCTGAGCCTGCTGATCATCGATGTCGATCACTTCAAGGCTTACAATGACAGCTACGGGCATCTTGCCGGCGACAACTGCCTGCGCACGATCGGCAATCTGCTGCGCATCGCGCTGAAGCGGCCAAGCGACATGGCGGCGCGCCACGGCGGCGAGGAGTTCGCCGCGATCCTGCCCGACACGCCGCAGGAGGGCGCCATGCAGCTTGCCGAAACGCTGCGCAAATCGATCCTCGGGCTCGGCATGGAGCACAACGGCACCAAGCTCGGCGCCGTCACCGTCAGCATCGGCGTGGCGACGACGGCACCGGGCGATGGCGTGCTCCGCCACGAGGACCTGATGGCCCAGGCCGACGCAGCGCTCTATGCGGCCAAGGCCGGCGGGCGCAACCGCACGGTCTTCGCCGACCCGACCGAGCCGCTGGCCGCAACCGGCTGAGCCACAAGCAAACGGCCGGCGCCTGGAGGCGCCGGCCGCTCGGTCATGCGGGTTCAGCGAGAGGCGGACCGCCTAGGTGGCGGCGTCGGCCTTTTCGCCGTGTTCCTTGTCTTCCTGCTTGATCTCCTCGCCGGTAGCCTGGTCGACGACCTTCATGGAGAGGCGCACCTTGCCGCGCTCGTCGAAGCCCATGAGCTTGACCCAGACCTTGTCGCCCTCCTTGACCACGTCGGTCGACTTGGCGACGCGGTTGGCGGCGAGCTGGGAGATGTGGACCAGACCGTCCTTGGCGCCGAAGAAGTTGACGAAGGCGCCAAAATCGACGGTCTTCACCACGGTGCCCTGGTAGATCATGCCGACCTCGGGCTCCTGCACGATCGACTTGATCCAGTTGAGCGCGGCGGTGATCGCCTTGCCGTCCGCGGACGACACCTTGACCGTGCCGTCATCCTCGACATTGATCTTGGCGCCGGTCTTTTCGACGATCTCGCGGATGACCTTGCCGCCCGTGCCGATGACCTCGCGGATCTTGTCGGTCGGGATGTTGATCACTTCGATGCGCGGCGCGTACTCGCCGAGTTCGGCGCGCGCCTGCGGCAGGGCCTTGGCCATCTCGCCGAGGATGTGCATGCGCCCGTCCCTGGCCTGGCCGAGGGCGACCTTCATGATCTCCTCGGTGATGCCCTGGATCTTGATGTCCATCTGCAGCGAGGTGACGCCTTCCGACGTGCCGGCGACCTTGAAGTCCATGTCGCCGAGATGGTCCTCGTCGCCAAGGATGTCGGAGAGCACGGCGAAGCGCGCGTCCTCCTTGATGAGGCCCATGGCGATGCCGGCGACCGGCCGCTTGAGCGGCACACCGGCATCCATCAGCGCCAGCGAGGAGCCGCAGACGGTGGCCATCGACGAGGAACCGTTCGATTCGGTGATCTCCGAGACCAGGCGGATCGTATAGGGGAACTCGTGATGGGCGGGGAGGATGGGCCGGATCGCCCGCCAGGCAAGCTTGCCGTGGCCGATCTCGCGACGGCCGGGCGAGCCCATGCGGCCGGTCTCGCCGACCGAGTAGGGCGGGAAGTTGTAATGCAGCATGAACGTTTCTTTGTACGTTCCCTGCAGGGCGTCGATGAACTGCTCGTCATCGGTGGTGCCAAGCGTGGCAACGACGAGCGCCTGGGTCTCGCCACGGGTGAACAGCGCCGAACCGTGGGTGCGCGCCAGCAGGCCGACCTCGGCCAGGATGGGACGCACGGTCTTGAGGTCGCGGCCGTCGATGCGCGTGCCCTTGTCGAGGATGTCGTTGCGAACGATCGCCTTTTCGAGCTTCTTGAACATGTCGCCGAGCAATTGCGGGCTCGGCGCGTCCTCGGCACCCTCCGGCGCCAGCTCCGCGGCGACCTTCGCCTTGACCGCCTGAATGGCATTCTGGCGCTCGGTCTTGCTGGTGATGGCATAGGCGTCGCGCAGGCCGCTCTCAGCGGCAGCCTTGACCTTCTCGTAAAGCGCGGAATTGTCCGGCAGGTTGACCGCACGCGGCTCCTTGGCGGCGCGCTCGGCAAGCTGGATGATGAGGTCGATGACCGGCTGGAAGCCCTTGTGGCCGAACATGACGGCGCCGAGCATGTCGTCCTCGGAGAGCTCGCTCGCCTCCGATTCGACCATGAGCACCGCATCGTGGGTGCCGGCGACGACCAGATCGAGCTTCGATTCGATCATCTCGTCGATCTGCGGGTTCAAGACGAAGGCGCCATTGATGAGGCCGACGCGGGCGCCGCCGATCGGGCCCATGAAGGGCGCGCCGGAAAGTGTGAGCGCCGCCGAAGAGGCGATCATGGCGACGATGTCGGGATCGTTCTCAAGGTCGTGCGACAGCACGGTGGCAACGACCTGGGTTTCGCAGCGGAAGCCCGGCGCGAAGAGCGGGCGGATGGGACGGTCGATCAGGCGGGAGGTCAGCGTCTCCTTCTCGGACGGACGGCCCTCGCGCTTGAAGAAGCCGCCGGGGATCTTGCCGGCGGCAAAGGTCTTTTCCTGGTAGTTGACGGTGAGCGGGAAGAAGTCGATTCCGGGCCGCTCTTCCTTGGCGGCAACGACGGTGGCGAGCACCGCGGTGTCGCCGTAGGTGGCCAGCACCGCGCCGTCGGCCTGACGGGCGAGCTTGCCGGTTTCGAGAACGAGTTTGCGTCCTGCCCACTCGGTCTCGACACGATGAATGTCGAACATGGCAATTCCTTTCCGTGCGGCGGACACGCAAGGCGAGCCATGGGCAAGACGGCGAGAGACTTTCTCTGGAGACTAGGCCGAGAAAGTATCTGGCGATCCTGCCATGGCCCTGTTTGCCTGTCCGTTTCGGTCTCGCGACGGCCCCATGCCGCCGCGTTCAGCAGGCCTGTTACTTCAGCGAAAATCCAAGCAATGCGGGGCCAAAGCGCCCCGCAGCCCGGATCGCGTCAGCGCCTCAAGCCAAGGCGTTCGATGAGCGTCTGATAACGCTTCTCGTCGGTCTTCTGCAGGTAGTCGAGAAGACTGCGACGGTTGCTCACCATCTTCAGCAGGCCGCGGCGGGAATGGTTATCCTTGCCATGACCCTTGAAGTGATCGGTGAGATTGGCGATCCGCTCTGAGAGGATCGCGACCTGGACCTCCGGCGAGCCGGTATCGTTGGCGCCGGTGGCGTATTCCTTGATGAGCTCTTGCTTGCGCTCGGGCGTAATCGACATCGGGGTCCTTTTTCGTTCGGGTTGAGATCAGGCCGATTGCCTGCGGCCAGGGCCGGGATGTCGTCCAGCGCGGTCGGGAATCAGCTCTCATTGCCGGCAAGGTCTCCCCGCCAGCGAAGCGGGCGGACTATGGCGGAAAGGGCGGGAGATTGCCAGCGAAAAGGTCAAAGTCACAAGGCTTTGATTTAGCAATCGATTACGCCTCAGTCCGGGCGGAACACACGGGTCGGGTGGAACTGGCCCTCCGAAATTTCCCCAAGGGCGATGGCCCGGCCGGCATGGCTGGCATAGGCCGCCGGTGCCGCAAGCGGCGCCCGGTTGCCGCGCAACAGCACCGGCTGGCCGCGGCCGATGCAGGCGGCATCGTTCGGGCCAAGCGCGACTTCCGGGAGCTCGGTGAGCGCCATCGTGAGCGGCATGAGGAAGCGGTCGAGGGCAGCGGCATCGCCCGCCTCACGCGCGGCGATGAGGGCGTCGAGGGTGACGGCGTGGTCGGCATCGAAGGGGCCGACCACCATGCGGCGGAGCGCCACCACATGGCCGAGACAGCCCAGTTCGCGCCCGAGATCGCGGGCGAGCGAGCGGACATAGGTGCCCTTGCCGCATTCGGTCTCGAAGACGGCATGGTCCGGGTCCGGCACCTCGGTGAGGGCCAGGCGGTGGATGGTCACCGGCCGTTCCTCCAGCACCACCGCCTCGCCCTCGCGGGCGAGGTCATAGGCGCGCTGACCGGCCACCTTGATGGCGGAAAAGGCCGGCGGGCGCTGCATGATCTCGCCGGTGAAGCGCGGCACGAGATCGTTGATGGCGCCGGCGTCGGGGCGCCGGTCGCTGGTTTCCACGGCCGTCCCGTCGGCATCGTCGGTGTCGGTCTCGACGCCCCAGCGCACGGTGAAGCGATAGACCTTGCGGCCATCCTGGACGAAGGGGACGGTGCGGGTGGCGTCGCCGAGCGCAATCGGCAGAACGCCGGTGGCGAGCGGGTCGAGGGTGCCGGCATGGCCGACCTTGGCGGCGCCGAACAGACGCTTGATCGAGCCGACGGCACCGGTGGAGGTGAGGCCTATCGCCTTGTCGAGGCAAAGCCAGCCGGAGACCGGGCGACCCTTGTGCTTACGGCTCATCGCCGCGGCCTCTCGCTCTGGCTATCTCCTCCCATGAGGGGGAGAACAGCGGAGCCCGATTTTCGCCGAAGGCGGAAATCGCCGGCGAAGCTAAGAGGGGGGTGAAGGCACGGCCTTGCCATGACCCCTCTCCCTGTCCCTCTCCCGCAAGGGGAGAGGGAACGAATGCGGCTGGCTCCACTCAATAGATTGTCCTCTCAGGACGGAGGAGGGATGGGCGCAAGCGGCCCGGACCGAGAGCGATCGCAGCGATCATCGCTCGTCGTCTCCGTCGAGATCGCGCTTCACCTCAGGCGAGCGCAACAGGGAATCGATGTGCTCGCCCTCGTCGAAGGATTCGTCGAGGCGGAAGCGGAGCTCCGGCGCGTAGCGCAGGTCGATGCGATGGGCGACCTCGCCGCGCAGGAACTTGCGGTGGCGGTCGAGCGTGGCAACCAGCGTATCGGCGCCCTTGCCGCCGAGCGGTATGACGAAGGCGGTGGCAAGCCTCAGGTCCGGCGTCATGCGCACCTCAGGCACGGTGATCACCATGCCTTCGAGCGCGGGATCGTGGACCTCGCCGCGCTGGAGAATCTCGGCAAGCGCATGGCGGATGATCTCGCCAACGCGAAGCTGGCGCTGAGAGGGCGCACGGGCGGGCGCATGTTTCGCCACGGCACTGACGCGCACACGCCCCTAGAGCGTGCGCGCGATCTCCTCGACGCGATAGCACTCGATGACGTCGCCGACGCGCATGTCCTCGTATTTCTCGAAGGCCATGCCGCACTCCTGACCGGCCGGCACCTCGCGCACCTCGTCCTTGAAGCGCTTGAGGGTGGCCAGCTTGCCCTCGTGGATGACGACGTTGTCGCGGATCAGGCGGACGCCGGCACCACGTTCCACTGTGCCGTCGGTGACCCGGCAGCCGGCGATCTTGCCGACCTTGGAGATGTCGAAGATCTCCAGGATCTCGGCATTGCCGAGCATGGTCTCGCGCCGCTCCGGCGAGAGCAGGCCGGACATCGCTGCCTTCACGTCATCCACCAGATTGTAGATGATGTTGTAGTAGCGGATCTCGGTGCCGTCGCGCTCGGCCACCTCGCGCGCCTGCTTGTTGGCACGCACGTTGAAGCCGATGATCGCGGCCTCCGACGAGGCGGCCAGCGTCACGTCCGATTCGGTGATGCCGCCGACGCCGGAATGGAGCACGCGCACGGCCACCTCGTTGGTGCCGAGCGCCTCCAGCGCCTGGGCAATGGCCTCGACCGAGCCCTGCACGTCGCCCTTGATGACCAGCGGAAAGATCTTCTGCCCGGCGGTCTGCAACTGGCTCATCATCTGCTCGAGCGAGCCGCGCGCCGCGGTCGAGCGGGCGAGCGCCTTCTCGCGCTTCTGACGCATGCGGTAGTCGGCGACCTCGCGGGCGCGGGCTTCCGATTCGACCACCGCCATGCGGTCGCCGGCCTCGGGTGCATCCTGGAAGCCGAGCACCTCGACCGGGGTTGAGGGACCCGCGTCCTTGAGCTGGGCACCGCGCTCGTTGACCAGCGCACGCACCTTGCCCCAGGCGGCTCCGGCCACGACGATATCGCCGATGTTGAGGGTGCCGCTCTGCACCAGGACGGTCGCCACCGGCCCGCGGCCCTTGTCGAGCTTGGCCTCGACGACGGTGCCTTCGGCGGCGCGGTTGGGGCTCGCCTTCAGTTCGAGCACCTCGGCCTGCAGCAGGATGGTCTCGAGCAGCTTGTCGAGATTGGTGCCCTTGACCGCGGAGACCTCGACGTCGAGGACGTCGCCGCCCATCGATTCGACGAAAACCTCGTGCTGGAGCAGCTCGGTGCGCACGCGCTGCGGATCGGAGCCCGGCTTGTCGATCTTGTTGATGGCAACGATGATCGGAACCTTGGCGGCCTTGGCGTGATTGATCGCCTCGATGGTCTGCGGCATGACGCCGTCATCGGCGGCGACCACCAGAACCACGATGTCGGTGACCGACGCGCCACGCGAGCGCATCGCGGTGAAGGCGGCGTGGCCGGGCGTGTCGATGAAGGTGATCTTCTGGCCGTTCTGGTCGATCTGATAGGCGCCGATGTGCTGGGTGATGCCGCCCGCCTCGCCGGCGACCACGTTGGCGTGACGGATGGCGTCGAGCAGCGACGTCTTGCCGTGATCGACGTGGCCCATGATGGTGACCACCGGCGAGCGCGGTTCGAGCTCCGCCTCGTCGGCGGGCGCGGCGAACAGGCCTTCGATGACATCGGCTTCGGATACGCGTCGCACGGTATGGCCCATGTCCTCTGCGATGAGCTGGGCGGTGTCGGTGTCGATCACGTCAGTGACCTTGACCAGCTGGCCCTGCTTCATGAGCAGCTTGATGACATCCACGGCGCGCTCGGCCATGCGGTTGGCGAGTTCCTGGATGCTGATGGTCTCGGGGATGGTCACCTCGCGCGAAATCTTCTCGCGCGGGCCGTTCTCGTGGATGCGGGCGCGCTCGCGCTCGCGCCGCCGGCGAATGGAGGCGAGCGAGCGGGCGCGCTCGGTATCGTCGAGCGCGTTGGAGACGGTGAGCTTGCCGCGGCGGCGGTCCTCGCCGACGCGCCGGGCGGGCTTGGGCTCGGGTGCGCGCGGGCTCTTGATGCGGCCGCGCAGCGCCGGACGTTCGTCCTCCTCCGTCTCGGCGGCCTCGCGCTGGCCCTTCGCCGGGGCCGGACGGGCCGACGCCGGCTCGGCCGGCTTGGCGGCTGCGGTGGCGCTAGCAGGCTTCTGCTGTTCCTCGCCGAAGCGGCGGCGGGCCGTCTCCTCGGCGCGCGTGCGGACGGCCTCCTCGGCCTTGTGACGGGCGTCTTCCTCGGCCTGGCGGAGAGCCGCCTCAGCCTGTTCCTTGGCAACGCGCTCGGCTTCCGCCGCGCGGCGGGCCGCCGCATCGATGGCCGCCTGACGCTCCTCGGCCTCATGTGCCTTGGCATCGGCCAAGGCGCGGGCGCGGGCGTCCTTCTCCTCGTCGGAGAGCTGGCGCAGCACCAGGCCGCCGCGCGAGCCGGCCGGCTCCTGGATGGTGTGTTCGGGTTCCGGGGTCGATGGCGGGCCGCGGCGCGCGGCCTTCTGCGGCCGCGGCTTGGCTGGTGTCGGTGCCGGCGCCGGCGCCGGCGGCGCGACTTCCGCCTTCTGCTCGCCCGGCATGACGACCCGGCGCTTCTTGCGCTCGACCTGCACCATATTGGTGCGGCCATGCGAGAAGCTCTGCCGGACGGTGTCCCGTTCGACGCCTCGCTTCAAGCCAAGCGTACGCTTGGGTGCGCTGATCGTCTTGTCGTCGGTCGTTTCGCTCATGCGTTCCTATCGTCCTGCACGCAGGGTACTGGTGTCATCAAGGGCGTCGAATGGCCGGCTGCCAGCGCCGTGCGCGGCCCGGTTACCACGAAACCGGTCTAGATCGCGAATCCGTGCCAGCAGATTGCTGCTCGCCGGCCCGGCAAGCAGCGCAGCATGTATCACATTTGTTCGGCCAAATGCCAAATCCAAATCCTGGGCAGCCAGGGTGCGGATGACCGGCAGGCCGCCATCGCCGAAGCGGCGGCGGGCGGCAGAATCCAGCTTTGCCGCGCCGTCGGCGCTGGCCTCGGCGGCATGGATCAGGCCGACGACCGGGTCGCGGGCAAGCGCCGCTTCGACCTTGGCGAAGCCGCTGACGACGGCGCCGGCCTTGCGGGCGAACGACAGCGCGCCCACCGCGGCAGCCGTGAGAAGCGCCTCCACCCGGTCCGCTAGGCCCGGTTCGACGCGGGCCGGACCATCGAAGGCGCGGGCGAGCTGACCCTTGCGCTCGGCCCTGGCGACATGCTCGGCGTCGGCGGTGACCCAGACGCCACGGCCAGGCAGCCGGCGGCGCAGGTCGGCAACGACGCTGCCGTCGGGCGCGACGACAAAGCGAATCAGCGCATCGACCGGCAGGGTCTGCCGGGTGACGACGCAGGTCCGTTCGGTTGGCACGTGGCGGCCGGGCACTTCAGGTCTCCCATCGTCCTGGCTCAGGCGACCGGCGCGTCGGGCTGAACCGCCGCATCCGCTTCGTCGGCCTCGCCCGCCTCGCCGGCTTCACCGGCCTCGCCTTCCTCGTCCCGGTGCAGGTCCTCTTCGCTGATCCAGCCGACCTGGACGCGGGCGGCCATGATCATCGCCTCGGCATCGGCACGCGACAGGCCGAAGCCTTCCAGCGCCCCGGGAATGCGCTTGGACTCGCCGTCCTTGCGCTCGACATAGCCGGTGAGATCGTCCGGCACCGAGCCAGCGAAATCCTCCACCGTCTTGACGCCCTCCTTGCCCAGCGCCACGAGCATGGCGGTGGTGATGCCGGGAACCTCCTTGAGGGCGTCCTCGACGCCGAGCTCCTTGCGCTCGGCATCCTGCTCGGCCTCAAGCTTGTCGATATATTCGCGCGCCCGCGCCTGCAGCTCGACCGCCGTCTCCTCGTCGAAGCCTTCGATCGAGGCAAGCTCGTCCTGATCGACGAAGGCGATCTCCTCGACGCTGGCAAAGCCTTCGGAGGCGAGCAACTGGCCGACCACCTCGTCGAGATCGAGCGCATTGATGAAGAGCTGCGAACGCTCCTGGAACTCCTTCTGACGGCGCTCCGACTCCTCCTGCTCGGTGAGGATGTCGATGTCCCAGCCGGTGAGCTGGGAGGCGAGACGCACGTTCTGGCCGCGCCGGCCGATGGCCAGCGAAAGCTGCTCGTCGGGCACCACCACCTCGATGCGCTCGGCATCCTCGTCGAGCACCACTTTGGCGACCTCGGCGGGCTGTAGCGCGTTGACGATGAAGGTGGCGGCGTCGGCCGACCACGGGATGATGTCGATCTTCTCGCCTTGCAGTTCGTTGACCACCGCCTGGACGCGGCTGCCGCGCATGCCGACGCAGGCACCGACCGGGTCGATGGAGGAATCGCGCGAGATGACGGCGATCTTGGCGCGGCTGCCGGGGTCGCGGGCGACCGAGCGCACCTCAATGATGCCGTCGTAAATCTCCGGCACCTCCTGGGCAAAGAGCTTGGACATGAACTGCGGGTGGGTGCGCGACAGGAAGATCTGCGGTCCGCGCTGCTCGCGGCGCACGTCGTAGATGTAGGCGCGGATGCGATCGCCGTAACGGAAGGTCTCGCGCGGGATCAGCTCGTCGCGGCGCACGATGCCTTCGCCACGGCCAAGGTCGACGATGACATTGCCATATTCGACGCGCTTGACCTGGCCGGAGACGATCTCGCTGATGCGCCCGCGGAACTCGTCGTACTGGCGGTCGCGCTCGGCCTCGCGCACCTTCTGGACGATGACCTGCTTGGCCGACTGGGCGGCGATGCGGCCAAAATCCATGGGCGGCAGCGGCTCGGCGATGAAATCGCCGATCTGGGCGGCGGGGTTGCGCGCACGCGCGTTCTCGATGGTGATGTCGGTTGCCGGGTTCTCGATCGCATCGACCACCTTCAACAGACGCTGCAGCTTGATCTCGCCGGTCTTCGGGTTGATCTCGGCGCGGATGTCGGTCTCCGAGCCGTAGCGCGAACGCGCCGCCTTCTGGATGGCGTCCTCCATCGCGTTGACCACGATCATGCGATCGATCGCCTTTTCGCGGGCAACCGCATCGGCGATCTGCAAGAGCTCGAGCCGGTTCGCACTGACGGCCATGGGTTCGGTCTCCGTTCCTCTAGTTCATGGTTTCCGGGACGGCCGCCGTTTCGTTCCCGGCGGGGCCCTGGTCTGGATGCTTCTGTCGCGTCAGCGACTCGCGGATGAGATCGTCGGTCAAGACGAGCCGCGCCTCGGCGAGATCGGCGATGGGCAGAGCCACGCGCTCGACGGCGGCGCCTTCGCGGGTCACTTCGAGGAGGACGTCATCGCCGGCGACACCGGCAAGGCGGCCGCGAAAGCGCTTGCGCCCGTCAAGCAGGCGGGCGAGCTCGATCTTCGCCTGATGCCCGACCCAGCGGTCGAAATCCGAACGGCGCACCAGCGGCCGGTCGATGCCCGGCGAGGAGACTTCGAGATTGTAGGCGCGGTCGATCGGGTCCTCGACATCGAGGGCCGGCGACAGGTCGCGCGACAGGATCTCGCAATCCTCCACCGTCATCGAGCCGTCCGGCCTCTCGGCCATGATCTGCAGCGTGGCGCCATTCATGGCCGACAGCTTGACGCGGACGAGGCGATAGCCGAGCCCTTCGACGACGGGCTCGACGATATGGGCAATGCGGGCCTCGAGGCCCGTCTCGGCGATGATCCGCGGTTCGTTGCCGGTATCCGACAAGTCGATCCTCCACCGACCGGCTTCGGGTATTAAAAAAGAGCGGGTCCGGTGGGGCCCACTCTCCAACGAAACCGATCGTTTGAGATTAGATGTGGCGGATATAGGCGCAACGTCCAGTCAATGCAAGTCAATTCCCGGCAAGTCAATTTCGGGTCAGCCGAGGTCCGCCACCAGCTCGGCCACGATCTCTGCAGCACTTTCGGCCCGCTTGACGGCGCCGACCCCCATCCCCGCCCACATGGACATCGCCGTAATGTCGCCGGTGACGGAACGATCGATGCCGAGCGGCGAAAACTTCTCAATGGGGATGGACTCGCCTTCCAGCGTGGCCGTTTCGCCGACGACATCGCCGGCAAAAGCCTCTGCGGCAGCGAGCGAGGCCGCAAGCAGGCGATGGGGTGCGCCCTCCCAACCGACGTGGAAGGCGCCGGTGCGGATCGTATCGCTGCCGTCCGCGGCAATCAGTGCGGCGAGGTAATCCGGATGGGTGCCGGCCTCGTGGGCGGCGAGAAAACGGGTGCCGATGCGCACACCGTCGGCACCGGCGCCAAGCATCGCGGTAACGTCCCCGGCGGTGGCAATGCCGCCGGCGGCGAGCACCGGAACGTCCACCCTGGGCAGGACCGCGGCAAGGAGTTCGCGGAGCGGCGTGGCGCCGCGGATATGTCCGCCCGCCTCGATGCCCTGCACGATGACGAAATCGCACCCGGCGGCCGCAGCCTGTTCGGCCTCGGCAAGCGAGCCGGCCTGCCATGCGGCGAGCGCACCGCCATCGTGGACCATGGCGACGAGATCGGCGTCCGGATCGTTGTAGAAGAACTCGACCACGGCGGCGCGTCGCGCGGCAAGCACAACAATCTCGCGTCCCGGTGGCGTTTCACCGGCGATGACCAGATTGACGCCAAAGGGACGATCGGTCAGCGCCTTCACCTCGTCGAGCAGCCGGGCCAGCATCGGCACGGTGACGCCGGGCCGCCCGAGGCCGAGCATGCCGAGGCCGCCGGCCTCCGACACCGCCGCAACCAGTGGCGGCGGTGACAGTGTTCCCATCCCGGCCTGCTGGATCGGGATCGTGCAACCGACGAGCTCGGTGAAGCGGGTGGTCATCGCCATCGGCACGCTCCTCCCTCATCTCCCGCTCAGGATCGTGCGGGGTGCGGGCAGCAGGGTCAAACCCCGGTGGCGTCCGCGTCTACCTGCGGACGAAGGCGAGATAGGTGGGGATGCGGCCGGCAGCGATGGCCTTGGCCTCGTAGCGCGTGCCCTGCCAGTCCGGAAACGGCCGACGCCAGTCGTCGGCACGCTCGGCGGTCCACGTGAAGGCGCCATGGCGGAGCGTATGGGCAAGCGTCCATTCGACATAGGAGGCGATGTCGCTGGCGAAACGGAAGGCGCCGCCCGGGGCGATCACGCGGGCGAGGCGATCCAGATTTTCCGGGCTGACGAAGCGGCGCTTCCAGTGGCGCTTCTTCGGCCAGGGATCGGGATAGAGCAGATCGACGGCGGCAAGCGAGGCCGGCGGCAGCCAATCGATGAGGTGTGCGGCATCGCCATCGGACAGGCGGATATTGGCGAGGCCGCGATCGTCGATGGCGGCAACGGCGCTGGCCATGCCGTTGAGATAGGGCTCGACGCCGATGAAGCCTGCCTGCGGCGCCGCGGTGGCCGCAGCGACCAGATGCTCGCCGCCGCCAAAGCCGATCTCCAGGATGATGCGCGCCGGCGCACCGGGGAACAGAGCGGCGAGGCTTGTTGGCGCCGGTGCGCCGATGTCGATGGCACGCTCGCGATAGAGCGTCGCCATCAGCCGCTGGCGGCGCGGCGACAGGGGCTTGCCCTTGCGCCTGCCGTGGAGCCCGTCGCGCCGTTCGCTCATGCCGCCCTGCCCCGCGATCCGCGTGGCCGGACCCTAACCCACTGCAATATCAGCCGAGTTCGTCGTGGATGGCGCCCGAAAGGTCGGTGCGCTCCCACGAGAAGCCGCCATCGGCCTCCGGCGGACGGCCGAAATGACCGTAGGCCGCGGTGCGCGCATAGATCGGCCGATTGAGACCGAGATGCTGGCGGATGCCGCGCGGCGACAGGTCCATGAGGCGGCCAAGCGCCTTTTCCAGCTTGTCCTCCTCGACGCGGCCGGTGCCGTGCAGATCGACATAGATCGACAGCGGCTGCGACACGCCGATGGCATAGGCCAGCTGGATGGTGCAGCGCTCGGCGAGATCGGCCGCCACGACATTCTTCGCCAGATAACGCGCGGCATAGGCGGCCGAACGATCGACCTTGGTCGGGTCCTTGCCGGAGAAGGCGCCGCCGCCATGGGGCGCCGCACCGCCATAGGTGTCGACGATGATCTTGCGGCCGGTCAGCCCGGCATCGCCGTCGGGCCCGCCGATGACGAACTTGCCGGTCGGATTGATGTGCCAGACGGTCCTGTCGTCGATCCAGTTGTCGGGCAGCGACTCGCGCACATAGGGCTCAACGATCGAGCGCACGTCGTGGGAGGAGAGATCGACATCGAGGTGCTGGGTGGAGACGACGATCGAGGTGACGCCGACCGGCTTGCCGTCGTGGTAGCGCACGGTGATCTGGCTCTTGGCGTCGGGTCCGAGCATGTGGGTCTCGCCGGAATGGCGCGCTTCGGCCATGCGGTGGAGAATCCTGTGGGCGTAGAAAATCGGCGCCGGCATCAGCTCCGGCGTCTCACGGCAGGCATAGCCGAACATGATGCCCTGGTCGCCGGCGCCCTCGTCCTTGTTGCCGGCGGCGTCGACCCCTTGCGCGATATCGACCGACTGAGCGTGAAGCAGCACCTCGACCTTGCAGTTCTGCCAGTGGAAGCCGTTCTGCTCGTAGCCGATGTCGCGGACGGCGGTGCGGGCAAGATCCTCGACCTGATCGAGGATCGCGTCGGGCCCACGCACCTCACCGGCGATGACGATGCGATTGGTCGTCGCCAGCGTCTCGCAGGCCACGCGCGCCTCCGGCAGGGCGGCGAGATAGGCATCCACGACGGTGTCGGAGATGCGGTCGCAGACCTTGTCGGGATGGCCTTCGGAAACCGATTCGCTGGTGAAAAGGTAGTTGCTGCGTGACACGGAACGCTGCTCCCCGGTCGCAAATACAGTGCCCGGCGGCTCCTCCGCCGGGCTTGCCCGGCGGTGTTGTGGCAGCGAACAAGGCGCCGGTCAATCGCCGGCCGACTGCCGACGGGCGCAGCAATTCAGCCCGCCACACCCGCATCCCGGATATGGCGGCCAACTGGCGCTGGCCGGTAGGCGGCGCTTACGCCGTGTCTTCTTCGCCCGCCATGGAACGGACGAGATCGATGATCCGGCGACGCTGTTGCGCGTCCTTGATGCGCACGAACGCCTTGTTGAGCTGGATACCCTCGGAGGAGGAGAGGAAATCGACGACGTAACTTGTCGATGAGGATTCCTCGAGGCCCGTCGGCGCACCAGTCGGCGTGGGCGGCGCATCCTCAAAGAAGAAGGAAATCGGTACGGACAGGACACGAGCGATATGCTGAAGGCGGCTGGCACCGATCCTGTTGGTGCCCTTCTCGTACTTCTGAATCTGCTGGAAGGTGATGCCGAGCTGCTCGCCCAGCTTCTCTTGGCTCATCCCCAGCATCATGCGCCGCAGTCGGACCCGAGACCCCACATGGATGTCGATCGGATTAGGCTGTTTCTTGTTGGCCATTTTTGGCTTTCGTCCTTATTGCCGCTCACAAAAGCGGTCCATCATTGGTCCAGTCATGCGTCCCGCCCGTGCCCCTATTAGGCGGACCCGGTGCAACGCACAGTACCGGTCATGCGGCTGCCAACCCCTGGCTGCCACACCCCCGGTGTGCCCCTAAACGACAGGGCGATATTGGCCGCCAATTGCAATTTGTGTCAATTGTCCGTCAAATCACGGTTTTAACCTTGGTTAACAAAGCGATAGCGGCCGAGATGGCGAGCAGCACCGCAAAAATGAGGTCTCCGAAGCGCGCATAAGGGGTTGGTGACAGGGCAACCGGCAGGTCCCCGTTAACCGCGCCCATCTGTCCAAGGCCGAGGCTGGCGATGACCCGGCCGTGGCCGTCGACGATGGCCGAAATGCCGGAGTTGGCCGAACGGACCAGGGGCAGGCCCTCCTCAACGGCGCGCACGCGAGCCTGCAGGAAATGCTGATAGGGCCCCGGCGTGTCCCCGAACCAGGCATCGTCGGTGACGTTGACGAGCCATCCCGGCCGCGGCCCGGGCGGAAGCACCGCACCGGGGAAGATGATCTCGTAACAGATGAGGGGGGCGGCGGGTGGCGCGCCGGGCACGGAGAGCGTGCGCCGCTGGGTGCCGGCGGTGAAGCCGCCGGGAAGGGTGATGAGCTGCCGCAGCCCCAGCCGGCGGAGCAGCCCGGCGAAGGGGATGTACTCGCCGAAGGGAACCAGGTGGACCTTGTCATAGGCGTGGAGAATCTCACCGCCGTCGTCGATGACGTAGATGGCGTTGAAGATGGGCAGCGGGCTGTCGTCGTCACCGTCATCCTGCGGCACGCGCTCGGCGCGGGCGGCCCCGGTGATGAGGGTCACGCCCGGCGGCAGCAGGTCGGCGATGGCGGCAAGCGCGCCTGGGCGCTCGGTGAGCAGGAACGGAAAGGCCGATTCGGGCCAGACGAGATGGGTGACGCCGGCGAGACCGGCCGCGCCCTTGCCGTTGCCGGAGAGAGAAACATAGCGCTGCATGATCTCGTCGGCCTTGGCGATCCCCCAGCGATCGTCGACCGGGATGTCGGGCTGCAGGATGCGCAGGTGGACGCCGGGAACGGTGGCATCCGGCCCGCCGGCAAGGCGCACGGCGCCGTAGCCGAGATGGGCAGCCAAGAGGACGGCGGCGGCGACCAGGGCGACGCGGCCGGCCTTGAGGTTTGCGGGATCCTCGGCGACCAGCAAAGCGGGCGCAGAGAAGATGAAGCAGGCGGCGAGCGTCAGCCCCCAGATGCCGACAAGCGCCGCCGACTGCATCATCAGCGGCATCGGCGTCAGGGCGTAGCCGACGGCGTTCCACGGGAAGCCGGTGAAGAGATGGCCACGCAGCCATTCGGCAATCGACAGGGCGACGGCGAAGACCAGCACGCGCGACCAGCGGTCGGACCAGAAGAGGCGGGTGAGCGCGGCGCCGAAGGCCCAGAAGAGCGCCATGCCCGCCGGCAGGATGACGACGGCGAAGGGCATGAGCCAGCCGAAGGTGTCGGCTTCGACCAGGAAGGCGGCGCCGACCCACCACAGGCCGGCAAGGAAGAAGCCGAAGCCGAAGCTCCAGCCGACGAGCGCCGCGGGCCGGAGCCGGGCGAAGAAACCGGCGCCTTCGGCGGCGGTGGCGCCGTCGATCAGCCAGATGAAGACCGGAAAGGTCAGCCAGAGGACCGGGAAGAGATCGAAAGGCGCAAAGGCCAGCGCCGAGAGAGCGCCGGCAGCAAATGCGACCAGGAAACGGCGCCAGCCCCACAAGACAATGATCAGGTTGGCGAAGGATCGCACTTCGTCGCGCTCCTTGTCCCCCAGCCGCCCGAATCAGGCTCGGAAGCGTCGGGGCACACCGCGGCGCGGTCAAGCGCGAAAGCGGGGGATTGCCTGGCGCCGGTCACTCGGCGGCCGGCGGCCCGGGTTCGTGCGGCGATCGCGCACGCCGGCGCGGACCGGCCAGCCGCTTGCTGATCCTCAGCCGCTTGATGCGGCGGGGATCGGCATCGAGGATTTCGAACTCATAGCCGCCCGGAGCAGAAATCAGCTCGCCGCGCACCGGAATGCGGCCGACCAGCGCAAAGACCAGGCCACCGATGGTATCGACGTCCTCGCCGTGCTCGTCGGCCGCGAAATCGGTGCCGACGACCGTGGCGACCTCCTCGAGGTCGGCGCGGGCATCGGCGAGGAAGCCGCCGTCCTTGTCGGGCACGATCATCGGGCCGGTCTCGTCGTCGTGCTCGTCCTCGATGTCGCCGACGACCATTTCGAGCGCATCCTCGAGCGACACCAGCCCGTCGGTGCCGCCATATTCGTCGATGACCAGCGCCATCTGCATGTGGGCGGCCTGCATGTTGGCGAGCAGCGTCGCCACCGGCATGGAGGGCGGGACGAAAAGGATGTTGCGCACCAGGCTGGCCTTGGCGATGGTCTTGCCGAGGTCGACACAGGCGAGGTCGAGCCCAGCGGCCTTGTCCTCGCCGACCGTCTCCGCCGTCTCGCCGGTGGCCGGTGCGCGCCGGCCGGCGGCTTCGGCGATGTGGGTCATCAGGTCCTTGATGTGGACGAGACCGACCGGATCGTCGAGGGTCTCGCGGAAGACCGGCATGCGCGAATGACCCGACTTGAGGAAGGTCACCAGCAACTCGCCCAGCGTGGCGTCGATCTCGACCGCCTCAATATCGGCGCGCGGCACCATGACGTCGTCGACGCGCATGTCGCGCAGACGCAGGATGTTGGAGAGCATCGCCCGCTCTTCCGGCGTGAAGCCGGCACCGTCATCCTCAGGCGCGGCAAGCGCGGCGGCGAGATCCTGGCGCAACGTGCCCGAATTCCTGAGGCCGACTGCGGCGCGCAGGCGGTCGAACCAGGTCTCGTGGGGACGCGTACTTTCGCCCGGCTCGCCGTCTGGGGCGGAGCCGGTGCCGGGATCGCTCAGGGTCTGTTTGGCGGCGTCGCTCATCTCTGACGTATGGCTCGGGCCCGTCAATCGTCCGAATCGGCATAGGGGTCGGCGATGGCGAGCCGGCCCAGTATAGCCGTTTCGAGCCGTTCCATCACAACCGCCTCGTCGTCCGTCTCGTGGTCATAGCCTAGAAGATGCAGAAATCCATGAACGATCAGATGGGTGAGGTGGTCGGCAAATTCCAACCCCTGAGCCCCGGATTCGGCGGCAATGGTTTCCCGGGCGAGAACGATATCGCCGAGCGGGGGACCCAGCCGGCCGGCAAAGAGCGGCGCGGCGGGGAAGGAAAGCACGTTGGTGGGCGCGTCCTTGCCGCGATATTGGCGGTTCAGCACGCGGATACGCTCGTCGTCGGTGAAGACCAGAGAGACCTCGGCGTCCCCGGCAAAGAGGGGCAGGTCCGCCGCAAGGCAGGCGGCAAGCGCGCGGTCGGTGAGCGCCTGAAGCGCGGCCTCGGGTGGCCAGCCGTCGGCCTCGACGAGGATATCGGCGCTGATCGTCATGCCGCCGGTCAGATGCCCTCCCCCGGAGTTCGCTCGGGCCGGTCGTAGGCCTCGACGATGCGCGCCACCAGCGGGTGGCGGATGACATCGGCAGAGGTAAAGCGCACCTGGGCGACACCGGCGACCTGTTTCAGGAGATCGACCGCCTCGACGAGGCCGGAGACGGTGCCGCGCGGCAGATCGATCTGCGAGGGATCGCCGGTGACGATCATGCGCGCATTCTCGCCCAGGCGGGTGAGGAACATCTTCATCTGCATGGACGAGGTGTTCTGCGCCTCGTCGAGGATGACGACGGAATTGGCCAGCGTGCGGCCGCGCATGAAAGCGAGCGGCGCCACCTCGATCGAGCCCGACTGGAAGCCGCGCTCGACCTTATCGAAGGGCATCATGTCGTAGAGCGCGTCGTAGAGCGGCCGCAGATAGGGATCGACCTTGTCGCGCATGTCGCCGGGCAGGAAGCCGAGGCGCTCGCCGGCCTCGACCGCCGGACGCGACAAGATGATGCGATCGACGGCACCGCGCTCAAGCATCGCGGCGGCATAGGCGACGGCGAGATAGGTCTTGCCGGTGCCGGCCGGGCCGATGCCGAAGGTAAGCTCGGCGCGGTCGAAGGCGCGCATATAGGCGTCCTGGGTGGGCGTGCGCGCCATGACCGTGCGCCGGCGCGTGGCGATCTGCGCCATGGCGAGGCGGCCCTTGGGACTCTCCAGCGTCGGCAGGCTGAGCTGGGCTTCCGCCGCGGTCGCCATGCGGATGGCGCCGTCGATGTCGCCCTGGGCAAGGGTGTGGCCTTCCTGCAGGCGGCCATAGAGCATGTCGAGCGCCAGCCGGGCGCGGGTGAGCGCCTCGGTGTTACCTCTGAGGGTAACCTGGTTGCCGCGGGCCACGGCATCGATGCCGAGGCGCTGTTCGAGCAGAGCGAGGTTCTGATCGAACTCGCCGAAGAGCTCGGGGATAAGGCGGTTGTCGTCGAAGGCAACGACGATGTGGGCGTGGTCCGGCGGCGCCGGCACGGGCGGGGTCGGCGGAATGGTGGGACGTGCGGTCATTCGGCCGCCTCCATGGCCGGCTCGTCGACCAGCGTGCCGAACAGGCTGTTGGCGGTGCTGCGCTCGATGCGGACACGGCGGATACTGCCGATCAGCTCCGCCGTGCCGGCGACATGGATGGGCTGCAGCCAGGGCGAGCGGCCGACGATCTGGCCCGCATGGCGGCCGGGGCGCTCGAACAGGATGTCGGCGGTGAGGCCGACGCGCGCGGCCAGGAACGCCGACTGACGGGCGACGATCCGCGCCTGCAGACGCTGCAGGCGCTCGCTCTTCACAGCGTCCGGGACCTGATCCGCTGCACCGGCCGCGGGCGTGCCGGGGCGCGGGCTGTATTTGAACGAATAGGCGGCGACGTGGCCGGCCTCGTCGAGGATTTTCAGCGTCGCAGCGAAATCTTCCTCGGTCTCGCCGGGGAAGCCGACGATGTAGTCGCTGGCAAGCGCGATATCGGGCTGGGCGGCGTGGATGCGCTCGACCAGCTTCAGGTAATCGGCGGCGCTGTGGCGGCGGTTCATGGCGGCGAGGATGCGGTCCGAGCCGGACTGAACCGGCAGATGCAGATAGGGCATCAGCTCGGGCAGATCGCGATGGGCGGCGACAAGATCGTCGGCCATGTCGCGCGGATGGCTGGTGGTGTAGCGCAGGCGGTCGATGCCGGGGATCTCTGCCAAGCGGAAGAGCAGCCGGCCGAGGCCCCAGGCGCGGCCGCCGGGCCCCTCGCCATGCCAAGCGTTGACGTTCTGGCCAAGCAAGGTGAACTCGCGCACGCCCGACTCCGCCAGCCGCCGGGCCTCGGCGACGATGGTCTCAACCGGCCGCGAGACTTCGGCGCCACGGGTATAGGGCACGACGCAGAAGGTGCAGAACTTGTCGCAGCCTTCCTGGACGGTGAGGAAGGCGGAAACTCTTTTGGCTCTTGTTGCGTCCCCCTCGGGCCTGCGGCCCTCCAAGCCTCTTGCCGTATCCAGTGTGGCGAACTTGTCGGCGACGTCGAACTCGGTCTCGACGACGCGGCGGCCGGCATGGGCCTCGGCGATGAGATCGGGCAGGCGCTGGTAGGATTGCGGCCCGACGACCAGATCGACAACGGGGGCGCGGGCGATGATCTCCGGCCCTTCAGCCTGGGCGACGCAGCCGGCAACGCCGACCAGCACCTCGCGGCCCGCCTGGCGCCCGGCCTCCTTCAGCGCACGGAAGCGGCCAAGCTCGGAATAGACCTTCTCGGCCGCCTTTTCGCGGATGTGGCAGGTGTTGAGCAGAATGAGATCGGCCGCTTCGGGGGCGTCCACCGGCTGGTAGCCGGAGCCCGCCAGAACGTCGACCATCCGTTCGGAATCGTAGACGTTCATCTGGCAGCCGTAGGTCTTGATGAAAACGGTCTTCAGCGCCGCGTCCGATCTCTTCATGAATTCCGATGGTTAACCGATATCCGGGTGGCTCCCCCGCCCGAATGCGCGTCCCTGTCCTTTAGCGTTTTTCTGCCCGCAAGAGAATAGGCCGGCCGGATGGCCTGAGGATGACAATCACTCGGCGATCGCCTTGAGGTAGCGGGCCACCGAGCGGGCCACGGCCGCCTTGGCGTCCGCGAAGCAGATCTGATTCCACCAGGCGCCGAAGATCGCGTCATAGGCAAACGGCTCCAGCGCCGCGGCAATGCGGGTCACCGCGGGCCGGTTGAGCGGGATGTAGTTGGGGTAGGAATACATGAAGGAGACCCAGCGCCGGTCGAGCGTCACCATGAGGATGTCGCCGGTGAACAGCGCACCCTTGCCGTCCATGGCCGCCCCCCAGTGGAGCACCTGGCCGCCGGGGAAGTGGCCGCCGCAGCGCACCAGGGTCATGGCGGGGTTGATCGCGTGTGTCTCGCCCGACCAGAAGCGGATGGCCGGCGCCGGGCGCTGGACCCATTTGCGCTCGGCCTCGTGAAGGTAGATGGGCACGCCGCCGAAGGCGTCGCTCCATTCGATCATCGCCGTGTAATAGTGCGGGTGCGAGATGGCGATGGCCGTGAGGCCGCCGCGCTTCTTCACCTCGGCGATGGCATCGTCAGTGACGAGGCTGATGCAGTCCCACAGGACATTGCCGGCTGGCGACTGGAGCAGCAGAGCCCGCTGGTTGATGGCGAAGGCCGGCGTGACGCCGAAGCCAGTGATGCCATCGGCCTCCTCGGCGACCTTGACGCTGTGATCGGCCCTGAGCGTGTCGAGGGTCAGCCAGTCCTGCCCGTCCCAGCGCACATATTGGCGATCGTCCTCGCAGATCGGGCAGGCCGGCGGCGCATCGCTGTCGGGATACTGGGTGCCGCATTGGCGGCAGATGAAGCGCATGGGGGCCGCTCAGTCCCCACCCTTGTCTTCGCTTTCGCCTGCGATCTTGTTCTGGGCCTTGTCCCGCCTTTCGAGCGGCACCCCGTAAAGCTCCAGCCGGTGATCGACCAGGCGAAAGCCGAGGCGCTCGGCGATCGCCTGCTGCAGCTTCTCGATCTCGTCGTCGCGGAACTCGACCACCTTGCCGGTGCGCAGATCGATCAGGTGGTCGTGGTGCTCCTCGGGCAGGGTCTCGTAGCGGGCGCGGCCGGCGCCGAAATCGTGCCGGGCGATGACGCCGGCGTCATCGAACAGCTTGACCGTGCGATAGACGGTGGCGATCGAGATCTTCGGGTCCATGAGGGAGGCCCGGCGGTAGAGTTCCTCGACGTCGGGATGGTCGGTTGCGGCATCCAGCACGCGCGCAATGGTGCGGCGCTGTTCGGTCATGCGCATGCCCTTGGCGACGCAGAGTTCCTCAAGGTTTTTCGCTGTTTCGGTCACGTTTGGCTACTTCCGGGCGCTCCTGCTGTCTTGGCGTTAGCGAAGTTGCACCCGCATGACAAGCGCCGTGCCGTCGCCGGGCGCGCCACCGGAATAATAGTTGCGGCGCTCGCCGGTGACCGCGAAGCCGAGGGAACGGTAGAGGCTGACGGCGGGCGCATTGGCTTGGTCGACCTCGAGAAAGCAGTGCGACGCCCCGGCGCGATGGAGGCGGCGGAGCGCCTCGTCCATCAGCATGCGGCCATAGCCGCGGCCGCGCTCCCCCGGGCGGACGGCGATGGTGAGAATTTCGGCCTCGTCGGCGACGACGCGCACCAGGACGAAGCCGGCGAGGCGGCGGCCGCGGGAGAGACCGACGGCGAAGACGCCGTGGTTGGCAAGCAGCGCGGCGAACTCCTCGCCGCTCCAGGCGTGGCCGAAGGCGGCGCCGTGGATATCGGCCAGCGCCTCGGCCTCGCTGCGGGCGACCGTGGCCAAGTGCGGGCGCCCGCCCCAGGGCCAGGCGATCATTGGCGGGCGATCCGGGCCCCCGCCTGCGGCTTGGCGTCCGGCGGCCTGAGATAGAGCGGGCGCGGCGGCGCGCCGGTGACCGGTGCGGCAGCGGCAAGGCGGCAGAGCGCGGCGATATCGGGGACGGAGCGCTCGTGCACGGTGCGGGCACGGGCCTCCTGCCCAAGAATCTCGGCGAGTGCAGCGGCGCCGGAGCCGGCAATCAGCGTGTTGGCGGCGATGCGCCGGGCGAACGTTTCGGCCGGGGCGGCTTCGGGCTCGCCCTCCGGCGTGCCGTCCTCGGCAAAACTCTGGCCGTAGATCTCGCCGCGCCCGGCGGCGAGCACGGCGAGCACCGGCGCCGCGCCGATCTCGTGGCGGGCGCTTTCGGCATGGACGGCAAGGGTGCCGATGCCGATGGCCGGTGCGCCTGTTGCCAACGCCAGGCCCCGAGCCGCGGCAACGCCGACGCGCAGGCCCGTGAAGGAGCCCGGGCCGACGGTGACGGCGATGCGCTCGAGATCGGCGAAGCCGAGGCCGGCCTCATCCATGGCGTTGGCGATCATCCCCATCAGGCGCTCGGCATGACCGCGGCCGATCACCTCGCTCTTGAGCACCTCGCGGGCGCCGGCGACCACGCCGACGGAGCAGGCTTCCACAGCGGTGTCGATGGCGATGAGGTTCATCGCGCCGGATTAGCCGGCGGGCGCAGCCGAGTCGAGAGTTGTGTGGCCTGCGCTCAGGCCTCGACCTGCTCGATGCCGGTCACCTCGGGAACGAAATGGCGCAGCAGGTTCTCGATGCCGTGCTTCAGCGTGGCGGTCGAGGACGGGCAGCCGGCGCAGGCGCCGCGCATGTTGAGATAGACGACGCCGTCGCGATAGCCGTGGAAGGTGATGTCGCCGCCATCCTGCGCGACGGCGGGGCGCACGCGCGTCTCGAGCAGCTCCTTGATGATCCCGACGGTCTCGGCATCGTCCTCGGAGAAGTCGTCGCCGTCGGAGGCCGCCTGGGCACGCTTGATCACCGGCATGCCGGAGGTGAAGTGCTCCATGATGGCGCCGAGGATGACGGGCTTGAGATGCGGCCAGTCGCCCTCGGTCTTGGTGACGGTGATGAAATCGGCGCCGAGGAAGACGCCGCCGACATTGGGCAGCGCGAAGAGGCGCTCGGCAAGCGGCGAATCGCCGGCTTCAGCGGCACTGCGGTATTCGGCGGTGCCGGAGCCGAGGACCTCGCGGCCGGGCAGGAACTTGAGACTCGCCGGATTCGGCGTGGGTTCGGTCTGGATGAACATGGTCGAGCGCCTTTCAAGGGGGCGTGGCCGGGAATTCCATTTACGATGGTGATTTAGGCCGGTGATTGACGGGGATCAAGCGGCCGCCGGTCTACCAGACATGCGGGATGAGGCGGGCCGGGGTTTTTTGCCGGTATTCGGCGTAGCCGGGGAGGCCGGCAAGGAGCACGCGCTCCTCGTCGAGCAGACGGACGACGATCAGCCCGGAAAGCGCGGCGAATGGGATGAGCGCCCAGGCGGAGCCCAGCGCCAGCGGGATGCCGAGGAGCATGACCATGGAGCCGGCATACATGGGATGACGGACGAGGGCGTAAGGCCCGGTGGTGACGACAGTCTGATCCCTGCCGATCTCGATGTTGCCGGCGGTGTAGCTGTTCTCCCGGAAGACCAGGAAGACCGCGAGGAGGCCCACCAGTACGAGCGCGTTGCCGACCGGCACCGCCGCTGCCGGGAGATGCGACCAGCCGAAATTCCGGTCGAGGCCGGAGACGACGAAGACGGCAACGAAAGCGACGCTGGCGAAGCTCTGGATGATGCGCTGGTTGTGCTCCGTCTCGGCGGCGGGGCCGGCGTTCATTCGCCGCTCGATCAGCGCCGGATCGCGCTCGAGGAAATAGAGGGTGATGGCGAGAACCGCGCCGGTGAAGACGACGAGGAAGAGCCAGGCCTGCCACCAGAGAAGCGTCCATGCCGACAGGAACAGCATCACCGCCATGACGGCGACGAAGAAGGCGAGGCCGCGATACGCGCGGGCGCGAAGGGAAGCCGTGTGGTCCATCGGGATGAAGATAACGCGCCGTGCGGCAGCACCAAGACGCGCCCGGCTGCGTTCAGGCGACGGCGGCGATGGCCTCGTCGTCGAGATGGCCGGGGATGATGGTGATCGGGATCGGGAAGGTGGCCGCCGCCTTTCCGGCCAAGGCGGTGACCAGCGGACCCGGCCCTTCCTTGTCGGTGCCGGCGGCGAGCACCAGGATGGCGATGTCCTCGTCTGCCTCGATGAGATTGAGGATCTCCTCGGAGCGGTTGCCCTCGCGGATGACGAGCTGAGGCTCGACGGTGCCGTAGGAGCGCGCCATGTCGGCGAAGCGGCCGAGCGTCGCCTCGGCCTGCTCCATGGCTTCGGCGCGCATGATGTTCTCCACCCCCAGCCAATGCTGGAAGGCGGCCGGGCCGATGACATAAAGCAGCACCAGCGCCCCGCCCGAATGCTCGGCCCGGCGGGCGGCATAGAGCAGGGCGCGCGAGCATTCCGGCGTGTCGTCAATAATGACGAGGAATTTGCGCCGGTGGCCCTCCTCGGTGCTTTTGCGTTTCAGCGCCATGACGGTGATGTTCGCATTTTGCCCGTCAGGCCGGCAAGCGGCGCGTCAGACTTTGCGAACAGGTCCAGGGTAGTGCCGCCTCAGCCCGGCTGGACGAAGCCGACGATGTCGCGCACGCCGCGCATGATCGGATCGGCGACGGCACGGGCGCGCTCGGCGCCCTCATTGAGGATCTGGTCGATGGCGCCGGGATCGGCGAGCAGGCGACGCATCTCGCCGGCGATCGGCGCGAGCTTCTCGACGGCAAGCTCGGCCAGCGCCGGCTTGAAGGCGGAGAACTGCGCACCGCCGTGGTCCTTGAGCACCGCCTCGCGGCTGACGTCGGCCAGCGCGGCGTAGATGCCGACAAGATTGTCGGCCTCCGGGCGGCTCTTCAGCCCCTCGATTTCGGAGGGCAGCGGCTCGGGGTCGGTCTTGGCCTTCTTGACCTTCTGGGCGATGGTGTCGGAATCGTCGGTGAGACTAATGCGCGAATATTCCGAGGGGTCCGACTTCGACATCTTCTTGGTGCCGTCGCGCAGGCTCATGACGCGCGTCGCGGTCCCGGTGATCACCGGCTCGGTGATGGGGAAGAACTGGTCACCAAAGCCGTTGGCGGCGATCGATTCGGCAAAGTCGTTGTTGAACTTGGCGGCGATGTCGCGGGTGAGCTCAAGATGCTGCTTCTGGTCCTCGCCGACCGGCACATGGGTGGCACGATAGGCGAGGATGTCGGCGGCCATCAGCACCGGATAATCGAACAGTCCGATCGAGGCGTTCTCGCGGTCCTTGCCGGCCTTCTCCTTGAACTGGGTCATGCGGTTCAGCCAGCCGAGGCGGGCGACGCAATTGAGGATCCAGGCGAGCTCGGCGTGGGCGAAGACCTGGCTCTGGTTGAAGACGATGTGCTTCTTGGGGTCGATGCCCGAGGCGATGAAGGCGGCGGTGACCTGGCGGGTGGCGGAGGCGAGCTCCTTGGGACCGCCCCAAACCGATATCGGCACGGTGATGGCGTGCAGGTCGACGACGCAATAGATGCAGTCGAAATCGCGCTGCAGGGCGACGAAATTCTTGATGGCGCCGAGATAGTTGCCGAGGTGGAGGTTTCCGGTCGGCTGAACGCCCGAAAAAACGCGGGGGGTGAATTCGGTCATCGGAGGCAGGTCCTGCGAGGAGGATGGGGGCGGCGCGGCCCGTCGAGCGCGGACATAGCGGGGTGCGGGCCGCTGCGCAAGCGCCCCGGCGCGACCCTCAGACGCGGCGCAAGAAATGGCGGAAATCGACCGCACCGGTGAGCTGGCAGAAGAGCGCGAACACGATGACGCCGCCAGCGACCAACCCGAGCACGGCGGTAGCGCGCACGACGAGATGGCCGGCCAGCGGCCCGGCCAGCAGGGCAAGCGCGACATAGAGGCAGACGCCCATCAGCAGCGCGGCGAGCGCCAGCAGCGGCACGCGCCTGACCAGCAGCTCGTCCAGGCGGAAGTGGCCGCGGCGATGGAGCGTGACGGCGAGCAGCACCATGTTGACCCAGCCGGAGAGCGAGGTGGCGATGGCGATGCCGACATGGGCGAGGAAGGGGAACAGCGCCAGCGACACCACGACGTTGACGGCGACGGTTATGCCGGCGAACCACATGGGCGTGCGGGTGTCCTCGCGGGCGAAGAAGCCGGGCGAGAAGACCTTGACCAGCACGAAAGCGGGCAGGCCGGCGGCGAAGGCGACGAGCGCACCGGAGGTGGCGGCGGTATCGGTCGCATCGAAGCTGCCGCGCTGGAAGAGCAGCGCGATGATCGGATGGGCCATGACGATGAGCGCCACCGACGCCGGCAGGGTCAGCGCCATGGCGAATTCGAGCGCGCGGTTCTGGGTGAAGTCGACGAGGTCGCCGCGGCCGGCGCGCAGATGCCGCGACAGGTCCGGCAGCAGCACGATGCCGATGGCGATGCCGACGATGCCGAGCGGCAGCTGGTAGATGCGGTCGGCGTAATAGAGGTACGACACCGCACCCGGCGCCAGCGAGGCAATCATGGTGCCGATGACAATGTTGATCTGGGTGATGCCGCCGGCGAAGACGCCGGGAAGGGCAAGTGCCGCGAGGCGCTTCAATTGCGGAGTCACGCGCGGCCAGGCGACGCGCAGCACTATGCCGTCATGCCAGGTCGCAACGACCAGAGAAGCAAGCTGGGCGATGCCGCCGATGGTGGTGCCCCAGGTGAGCCAGACGCCGGCAGAGGGCGTGTTGGCAAGGCCGAGCCGGAAGACCGCGACCAGGGTGGCGATCAGCACGACGTTGAGGAGCGCCGGGGCGAAGGCGGCGGCGGCGAAGCGGCCGCGGGCGTTGAGCACGCCGCTGTAGAGCGCCACCAGCGAGACGAAGGTGAGATAGGGGAAGGCGATGCGGGTGAGCACCACCGTCAGGTCGAACTTTTCCGGATCGGCCGAGAAGCCGGGCGCCAGCACGTAGGTGAACAACGGCATGAAGATTTCGATGACCGCCGTAACCACCAGAAGCAACGTCAAGAGGCCGCTCAGCGCCTCTTCGGCAAAACGGCGCGCTTCAACCTCGCCATCGCCTTCCAGCGCCTTGGCGAAGAGCGGCACGAAGGCGGAATTGAAGGCCCCTTCGGCAAACAGCCGGCGGAACAGATTGGGGAAACGGAAGGCGACGAAGAAGGCGTCGGCGACCGGGCCGGTGCCGAGCGCGGCGGCGATGAACATGTCGCGGACGAAGCCGAGCACCCGGCTCGACGCGGTGGCTCCGCCGACGGTGATGAAGTTCTTCAGGAGCGACATGGGCGCTAGGCCGGTTCGCGCTTCCTCGGGCGCGGCGGCGGCTCGGCCTTGGCCGGCTCGCCATTGAAGGCGGCGCGCAGATGCCGGCGGATGGCCGCCTCGCGGTTGCCGTTGACGATCTTGGCGCCGGTAAGGTCGGTCACATAGAAGACGTCGACGGCGCGCTCGCCGAAGGTGGCGATGTGGGCCGAGTTGATGTTGAGGTTGAGGTCGGAGATGACCCGCGTGAGATCGTAGAGCAGGCCGGGACGATCGAGCCCCGAGGTCTCGATGACGGTAAAGCGGTTCGACAGAGTGTTGTTGATGGTGATCGCGGTCTCCAGCGAGAAGGCGCCGAGGCGCGGCCGACGCTGCACCTTGCGGGCGATGACCTCGGGCAGCCGGACGGCGCCGGAGAGCGCCTGCTCGATGAGATCGCCGACGCGGCGGGCACGGCGCTGCTCGTCGGCATCGTCGTCGAACTCGCGATGGATGGAGATCGAATCGAGCGCCCGTCCGTCGCTGGTGGTGAAAATCTGAGCGTCGACGATGTCGGCGCCGGCCGCCGTGCAGGCGCCGGCGATAATCGACAGCAGGCGCGGATGGTCGGGCGCCAGCACCGTGATCTCGGTGATGCCGGCGTCGGGCTGCGGCGTGACGGCGGTGGCCAGCGTTCGGTGGGCCTTGTCGGCCTCGCGGATGAAGGCGGCGTGGGCGAGCTTGTGGGGCAGGTCGACGCGCAGCCAGTAGGCCGGATAGTGGCGCTTGATATAGGCGGCGCGCTCGCGCGCCGGCCAGTCGGCAAGATGTTCGGCAAGCTCGGTCCTGGCGGCGGCGACGCGCTTGTCGCGGCTGATCTGGCTGTGGCCGCCGGTGATCACCGGCTCGGTCTCGAAATAAAGCGTACGCAGCAGCTGGCTCTTCCAGCCGTTCCACACGCCGGGGCCGACCGCCTTGATGTCGGCCACGGTGAGAATCAAGAGCATCTTCAGCCGCTCCAGCGACTGCACGATGGCGGCGAAATCGAGGATGGTCTTGCGATCGTTGAGGTCGCGCGACTGGGCGACCTTGCTCATGGTGAGGTGCTGCTCGATCAGCCAGACGACGGTGTCGGTCTGCGCCTTGTCGAGGCCGAGCCGCGGGCACAGCCGCCGGGCGACGCGGGCGCCGGCGGTGGAATGGTCCTCGGGGCGGCCCTTGGCGATGTCATGGAGGAACATCGCGACGTAGAGGACGGCGCGGTCCTGGATGTTCTCCATCAGCTCGTGGACGATCGACTGGGCCTCTTCGCCGTCGCCGCGCTCGATGCCGGCGAGCATGCCGACGGCCTGAATGAGGTGCTCGTCGACCGTATAGTGATGATACATGTTGAACTGCATCATCGCGACGATCTTGCCGAAATCCGGGATGAACTTGCCGAGCACGCCGGTCTCGTTCATGCGGCGGAGCACCGCTTCCGGATTGCGGCGCGAGGAGAGGATCTCGACGAAGAGGCGGTTGGCTTCCGGGTCCTCGCGCAACTTGGCATTGATCAGGCGGAGCGAGCGCGAGGTGAGCTGCATCGCATCGGGGTGGAAGGCGAGGTCATAACGGTCGGCCAGATGAAACTGGCGAATGAGGTTGACCGGGTCGCGGACGAAGACCTCCTCGTCGGCGACGTTGATGCGGTCGTTGTCGACGATGAAATCGGTGGAGCCCGGGATCTTGCGGCGGCGGCGGGCAGGCAGGCCGAAAAGGCGGTTGAGCACCGGCGGCGACTTGCCGTGATGCTCCTCGAGCGCGGCGCAGAAGATGCGGGTCAGATCACCGACGTCCTTGGCGACCAGGAAGTAGTGCTTCATGAAGCGCTCGACATCCTCGAGCCCGGGATGGGCGGTGTAGCCGAGACGGCGGGCCATCTCGCGCTGGACGTCGAAGGACAGGCGCTCCTCCTCGCGGCCGGTGAGGAAATGCAGGTGGCAGCGCACCGACCAGAGGAAATCCTCGGCCTTGCGGAAGAGCCGTAGCTCGCTGCGCGAAAAGACGCCGGCCTTGACCAGTTCGTCGCGGGCGCGGACGCGATAAAAATACTTGGCGATCCAGAACAGGGTCTGCAGGTCGCGCAGGCCGCCCTTGCCTTCCTTGACGTTGGGTTCGACCAGATAGCGGGTGGCGCCCTGCTGGCGGTGGCGCTGGTCGCGCTCGGCAAGCTTGGAGGCGATGAATTCAGGGCCGGTGTTCTTGGCCACCTGATTGTCGAAACGGGTGACCAGCGAATCGTAGAGGCCGTGCTCGCCGGTGATGTAGCGCGCCTCGAGCACGGCCGTGCGGATGGTCATGTCGGAGCGGGCGAGCCGCACGCATTCGTCGACGCTGCGCGTGGCATGACCGACGGTGAGGCCGAGGTCCCAGAGAAGATAGAGGATGAACTCGACCACGCTCTCGCCCCAGGGGGTCTGCTTGTAGGGAAGCAGGAAGAGCAGGTCGACGTCGGAGCCCGGCGCCAGCGTGCCGCGGCCATAGCCGCCCACCGCCACCACCGTCATGTGCTCGGCGGCGCTGCGCGTGCCGGTCAGATAAATGTGGTCGGTGGCGAGGTCATAGAGCGCCTGGATGATCGAATCCTGCAGCGCCGACAGATAGGCGGCGCAGATCGAGCCCTTGCCGTCGGCCTTGAGCCGGGCCTCGGCGGTGGCGCGGCCTTCGGCAAGCACCTGCTTGAGATGCGCCAGGACGGCGGTGCGTTCCTCCGACGACAAGGCGCCGGCCGCGCCGGCAAGCTTGAGCAGCCCGTTCTTGAGGGTCTCACCGTCAATCGGGGCGTCGGCGGCGGCAAGCACTCTGGTCATGGTGGCTGAGAATCCAAGGGTTTCGCCGGCGCGAAACCTAGCGAGAAATGGTTGCCAAAGCTATCCGCCCGCGCCCGGCCGCTCAGGCGGCCGCGCCCTGGCGGTGACCGGCGATGATCTCGCGATAGGTGTGGAAGCTCTGCTTGGGCGTGCGCTTCTGGCTGGCGAAATCGACATGGACCATGCCGAAGCGCGAGTCATAGCCGCGCCACCACTCGAAATTGTCGAAGGGGCTCCACTCCATGTAGCCGATCACCCGGGCGCCTTCATCGCGTGCCTGGAGGACCGCGTCGATGTGCCGGCGGATGTAGTCGGCGCGCAGCGGGTCCTTGACGATGCCGTCGGCCATGACCTCGTCGCGGTCGCCGAAGCCGGCACCGTTCTCGGTGATCATGATCGGCGGGTCGCCGTAGTTGTCGCGGATGTAAAGGAGCAGGTCGTGCAGCGCCCCGGGGCGGACCGGGCCATTATGGGCCTTGACCGTGTCTGGGTTGAAGCCCGGCTCGGCAGACAGCGGAAGGTCGGCATTGGCGCGTACGAAGGTCGGTGCGTAGAAATTCACGCCGATGAAATCGACCGTGCCGGACTTGAGGACGGAAAGGTCGGCGTCGGACACCGTGAAGCCAGGATTGAGCTTGTTGAGGGTGGCCATCAGGTCGGCCGGGTAGGCGCCCTTGAGCGATGCATCGAGCGGCCAGCGATTGAAGAAGCGCTCCCACTCGGCGGCGGCGGTCACATCGGCGGGATTGTCCGGGTCGGCGGCGCTGGCGGGGCTGAGCGGCGCGGCCAGACCGACCGTGCCCTTGTAGCCCTGCCGGCGAAATTCGGCGGTGGCGGAAGCGGCCGCGACGAAAAGATTGTGAAGCGCCGGGATCTGGCGGCCGTACTGCTCGGCGCTCCGGCGCTCCGGCGGCAGGCGGCCGTCGCGGACGTTCTCGGCGATCAGATCCATCATCATCAGATCGATGAAGGGCTCGTTCATGGTGATGAAGGTGTCGACGCGGTCGCCGAGCCCCTTCAGCATGGTGACGGCGTATTCGGTGAACCAGCCGAGGACATCGCGATTGTGGAAGCCGCCCTTCTCGTGCAGCGCCTGGGGGAAGTCCCAGTGGTACAGGGTGACCACCGGCTTGATGCCGGCGGCCAGCAGGTCGTCGACGAGGCGGGAGTAATAGTCGAGACCGGGCCGGTTGACGGCACCGATGCCGGCGGGCAGCACCCGCGGCCACGACACCGAGAAGCGATAGGCGTTGACGCCGAGCTGCTTGAGAAGCGCGATGTCGGTCAGCGACTGGTCGTGGTCATAGGCGTTGATGGCGACGTTGCCGGTCTCGACCTTGCCCGTCGTCGGCAAGGTGATCTGCCAGTCGTTGGTGTAGACGTCCCATTTGGAGAGGCCGCGGCCGTCCTTGTCCCAGCCGCCCTCGACCTGGTAGGCGGCGCTGGCCGCGCCCCAGAGAAACGCGTTCGCCTTCGGCGCCATTCTTCACTCCCCGCAAAAAAAACGCGCTTCGTATCGGCTTCGCCCGGGATGCGGTCAAGCCCCGTCCTTGCCGCGGCGGGCGGCTTTCAGCCGGTAGAGCGCTTCGAGCGCTTCTTTGGGCGACAACTCGTCGGGCTGAAGCGCGTCGATGAGCGCGGCAAGCGGATCCTCCTCGGGTGGCTCATGCGCCCGGGCGGCGGAGAAGAGCGGCAGATCGTCGATGAGGGCGGTGTGGGCGGGCGAGGTGCGATCGGTGGCTTCGAGCTGCTTCAGCACCTCGCGGGCGCGCGACACGGCGATCGCTGGCAGGCCGGCGAGGCGAGCGACCTGGATGCCGTAGGAGCGATCGGCAGCGCCGGGCGCGATCTCGTGCAGGAATATGACCTCGCCCTTCCATTCCTTGACGCGCACGGTGACGTTGTCGAGGCGGACCAGGCGGTGCGCCAGCGCCGTCATCTCGTGATAGTGGGTGGCGAAGAGGGCGCGTGAGCGATTGACCTCGTGCAGGTGTTCGACCGCCGCCCAGGCGATCGACAGGCCGTCGAAGGTGGCGGTGCCGCGGCCGATCTCGTCAAGGATGACCAGCGCATGCGGGCCGGCCTGATTGAGGATCGCCGCGGTCTCGATCATCTCGACCATGAAAGTGGAGCGGCCGCGGGCGAGATCGTCCGCCGCGCCGACGCGGCTGAAGAGGCGATCGACGACGCCGATATGGGCGGCGCGCGCCGGCACGTAGGAGCCGATCTGGGCGAGCACGGCGATCAGCGCATTCTGGCGCAGGAAGGTGGACTTGCCGGCCATGTTGGGCCCGGTGACCAGCCAGATACGGCCGGCTTCGTCGGCGTCGCGGGCGCCGAGATCGCAGTCATTGGCGACGAAGGCCCCGACGAAGGCCCCCTCTCCGGCGGCCCTTAGCGCCTGCTCGACCACGGGGTGACGCCCACCAACGACCGAGAAGGCGAGCGAACGGTCGACGGTCGGGCAGCAATAGTCTTCCGTCCCGGCGAGCACGGCGAGGCCGGCTGTGACATCGAGCACGGCAAGGGCGTCGGCAATCGCCTGGAGCGCCTCCTGTTCGGCAACGACGGCGGCGGTGAGCTCGTCGAAGACAGTCAGCTCGATGGCAAGCGCCCGATCGGCGGCACCGGCGATCTTGGCCTCGAGGTCGGCAAGCTCGGTGGTGGTAAAGCGCACGGCGCTGGCCAGCGTCTGGCGGTGGATGAAGCGGGCGTTGAGCGGCGGGCTCATCATGCGCTCGGCATTGCCGGCGCCAACCTCGATGAAATAGCCGAGCACATTGTTGTGCTTGATGCGCAGCGTGCGGATGTCGGTGTCGGCGGCATAGCCGGCCTGCAGGCCGGCGATGACGCGGCGGCTCTCGTCGCGGAGCTGGCGTGCCTCGTCGAGTGCGCCGCGGTAGCCCGGACGCACGAAGCCGCCATCGCGTTTCAGATGCGGCAGCTCATCGGCAAGTGCGGCGGCAAGCGCCTCGGCAAGCCCCGCCGGACGGCGGGCAAGCGCCTCGGCGATGGAAGCCAGCTCGGCCGGCAGCGCCTCCCCGTCCTCAAGCGCGGCAAGGAGGCTCGCCGAAGCGGCGAGAGCATCTCCGATCGCCGCAAGATCGCGCGGGCCCCCGCGATCGAGCTTAAGGCGCGAGAGGGAACGGGAGAGGTCGGGCGCGGCGGCAAGCGTGTCGCGAAGCCGCTGCCGGCGGGACGCATCGGAAAGCATCCAGCCGACGGCATCGAGGCGTTCGTCAATGACCGCCGGGTCGGTGGACGGGCCGGCGAGACGGCGGGAAAGCAGCCGGGCGCCGCCGCCGGTGACCGTGCGGTCGATGGCCGAGAAGAGGCTGCCGCGGCGCTCGCCGGAAAGGCTGGCGGCAAGCTCCAGATTGGCGCGGGTGGCGGCGTCGATGAGCATGACGTCGCCGGAGGATTCGCGCACCGGGGGGACAAGCGGCGGACGGGCGCCGAGCTGGGTCTTCTCGACATAGGCGAGCGCCGCCGCCGCGGCCGCGATCTCGACGCGCGAGAAGGACCCGAAGCCGTCGAGGCTGGCGACGCCGAAATAGGCGGCAAGGCGGTCCGCCGCCGTGGCGCCGTCGAAGAAGGCGGCGGAAAGCGGCGTCACCGCGGTGGAGAGAGAACGCCAGAAGGCGGCAAGGCCCTCGTCGGCGAAGACGGCATCGGCGACGAGCACCTCGCTCGGGTCGATGCGGGCGAGATCGGCGGCAAGCCGGGGGCGCGCGCTCGGGCTGACGCGGAACTCACCGGTGGAGATGTCGATCCAGGCGAGCGCGAAGGCGTCGGCACCCTCGCCACCGCGCTGGCGGGCGACGGCCGCCAGATAGTTGTTGCGCCCGGCGACAAGCAGAGCGTCCTCGGTCAGCGTACCCGGGGTGACTAGGCGGATGACATTGCGGCGGACGACCGACTTGGAGCCGCGTTTCTTCGCCTCCGCCGGATCCTCGACCTGCTCGCAGACGGCGACGCGATGGCCGGTGGCGATCAGCTTCTGCAGATACTGGTCGGCGGCATGGATGGGCACGCCGCACATGGGGATGTCGGCCCCAAGATGCTTGCCGCGCTTGGTGAGCGCGATGCCGAGCGCGCGCGCGGCGACCTCGGCGTCGCCGAAGAACAGCTCGTAGAAATCGCCCATGCGATAGAACAGCAGGCAATCGGGATTGGCCGCCTTGATCTCCAGATACTGCGCCATCATGGGCGTGGCCGCCGAGAGATCGGCGGCCGGCAAGGCAGCTTCGGAAGCGGTGGGCCTGGAATCCATGCGGCGGAAACTAGCAGATGCCGGCCGCCCATTCGACGGCGGGTAGCCGGCCGCAAACCGTCATGATGCGGTTTTCACGCGCGCACCGACCGGCTTCTCGAAGAACGACAGGTAGAGCGCGACGCCGACGGCGAGCGGCGCGGCGGTGAGCAGCAGCGCAAAGCGATGGAAGATCAGCCAGTTGAGGCCGAAGACGAGGCCGAAGATGGCCGCCCGCGGCGAGCCGGCGAACACCGCCCAGATAACGGTGTGCAGCAGCCGGATGCGCCACAGCGCCTGCGCCTTGTCGGGTGACGCCGGCATGAGCCTCAGGCCGCCCCGCGGCGCCGTCGGCTCATGACTTCTTCGCCTGCGCGTCTTGCGGCGGTGGCAGCGCCGGCGCCTTGAGCGCGTCGATCTGGCCGTTGACCCAGTCGATCCAGCCCTTCTGCTCCGGGCTCAGGCGGCCCTCGCCATCGAGCTTCCGGAGGACGGCGAGGCATTCCTCATAAAGCGGCTGCGGGTCGTCGGAGACGTCAGCGACGCGCGACAGGGACACGACCAGGTCGGTCTGCGCCTGGGCATTGCCGGAATCGCTCTCGGCCAGACGGCGGGCGATCTTGAGGCTCTCTTCATAGGTGGCGCGGGCCGCCTCGCGATCGTTGGCGTCGACCTGCATGTCGCCGACCTTGTTGAGGCTGACCGAGACGTCGCGCTGGGCCTGGGCGTTGCCGGAGTCCATCAGCGCCAGGCGGCGGGCAAGCGCCAGGCTCTGCTGGTACGCCTCAAGGGCGCCTTTCGAATTCTTGGTCTTCAGCTCGGCGTCGCCGACACGGGTAAGGCTGACGGAGACGTCGCGCAGCATCTGGGTGTTGCCGGGATGGTCGTCGGAGAGCTGGCGGCGCATGCCGAGAGCCTCCTGGTAGACCTTGAGGGCGGCGTCATATGCGGCTGCCTCGATCTTGACGTCGCCGACCTTGGTCAGGCTGACCGAAACATCGCGCCTGGCCTCAGGGTCGTCGGGCTGGGCGGCGGCGAGGTCGCGGGCGATATCGAGGCCCTCGTTATAGGCGGCCAGCGCCCCGTCCTTGTCGCCGGTGCGCAGACGCACGTCGCCGACCTTGTTGAGGCTGACCGAGAGGTCGCGCTTGGCCTGCTGGCTCTTGGGATCCTTGGTCAGCAGGCGGCGGGCGAAGGCCAGACGCTCCTGATAGGCATCGAGCGCACCCTGGCTGTCGCCGGCCTGGATCCTGACGTCACCGACGCGCTCCAGGCTGATCGAGACGTCGCGCTCGGCGCTGGTATCTTCGGGCGCGGCGGCAAACAGCTTGCGTGCGATGTCGAGGCTCTGCTGAGCGGCATCGAGGGCGTCGTTGACGTCGCCGGCGGCGAGATAGGTATCGACGAACATGTTGAACATGGCCGAGCGGCTGCGCTGCAGCTCGGTGTCGTCAGGAGCCGACTGGGCGAGTTCGTCGATGGTCTGGCTGACGGTGTCGAGAATGGTGCGGATGGTCTCGACGCGCAGGCCGGCAACGACGCCGAGATCGCCGGCAACGTCGAAGATGAGCTTGTCGATGGTCACCTTGGCGGCGGAGAAGCTGCGCTCGGCGCGCGCCTTCTGGTCCTGCGCCTCCTTGGTGGCGACCTCGGCGACGTGCTGCTGGCGCTCGGCCTCCTTCTGGCGCTGGACGGCGATGGTGCGCTGCTCTTCGGCGGCCAGCCGCTGCTGCTCGGCGGCGCGGCGCTGGCTGTTAGCGTCGAACAGCTCGAACAGCGAAAAGCCGGCAAGGCCGGTGACCACCACCAGCGCCGCCACGGCGACCTGGAGCATGCGCCGACGCGCCTTGTCGCGCTGTTCGCGCTCGCGTTCGCGCTCCGCGCGCTCGTGGACCTCGCGGTTGATGCTCTTCTCGATGAAACCGCGATCGACCGAGGGCAGGTCCTCCGCCCGGCGGGCGAGCCATTGCTGCGCTTCGGCCAACGCCAGGCCCATGAGCAGGGCGTCGTTGCAGGCATGTGTCGGTGCTGCCTCCCAGGCGCGGCGCGCGCCCTCCAGGCGGCTGCGCCAGGAGAGGAATTCGCGCTCGGCGGCGATCCACTGGCGGAGCTTGCCCCAGCGCTTGAAGATCGCCTCATGGGCGACCTCGGCATAGGTCTCGCCGCCTTCCGGTGTGGCGGTGATAAGCAGCCGATGGGGGTGGTCGGCGAGCTCCGAGACCATGCGCCACTCGGCCTCGCTGAACTCGGAGCGCAGCGCCCGGCGGCGGGTGGGCTCGCCGTCCTCGCGCACTGTGGCGAGCTTGAGGGTGAGCAGGCTGCGCAGCGCTGCCTCGGCCTCGGGATGACGGGCGAGGAAGGCATCGGCGCGCTCGGCGAGGACGCCGCCGAGTTCCATGGCCTGGGGCGGCAGGCGCATGACGCCATCGCCACGGCGGACCATGTCGGTCCACATGTCGTCGAGCAGATAGGAGAGCAGCGGCAGGGCGCCGGCATCGCGCGCCGACTCCTCGGCCGCACGGCGGGCGAGATCGGCGGCGAGCTGGTCGCTCTCGAAACGGGCCGCGAGCAGCGCCGCGGGCTTGGCGACCACCTGCTGCAGCTCGGCCTCGCGCAGCGGCGGTACGTTGATCTGGCTGTGGACCGCGAACAGGGCCTGGTCGTTCTGCAACGCGCCGAAGAAATCGGAGCGCAGGCTCATCATGGCGTAGAGGCGCGGATCGGGGATGGCGTCGGCCAGCAGGCGGGAGAAGGCTGTTCGCTGCGATTCTTCCGCGCGGACGTAGAGTTCCTCGCCCTGGTCGACATAGAGGAAGAAGGCCGGCGGCTTGGCCTGGCCGAGCTCCTCGTAGCGGCGCTCGGTGGCGTCGAGCAGGCCGGAAAGGCTCGCCTTGCCGGCGGTGAGCGCGGCGATCCAGTCGCTGCGCCGCTCCTCCCATTTCGGGTCGGTCGAATTGATCTGCCAGGTCTTGAGGAAGGGCTCGACCAGCGCCTTGATGGGGTCGGTGCCCGGCTGCATCTTGAGGAAGCACCAGCGCCGGCTGTCGTGAAAACCCGGCGGCCACGGCGGCGCCTGGGTGTCGCTCTCCGGCCAGGCCTGGCGCTTGAGCACGCCGAGCACGCCGGCCTGGGCGAGTGACGACTTGCCGACGCCGGAATTGCCAATGAGGATGGCCAGGCGCTCGCGCGTGGCGGCGATGGCGCCGACCACGTCGATGGTCTGCTGCTCGCGCCCGAAGAAGAAATCGCTATCGGCCTCGGTCATCGATGCAAGACCGCGATAGGGCGCGGTGTAGCGCCACAGTTCCCCGGGGCGCTGGCCGCCGCCGCTGGTGGCGTCGACGAGCTTGCCGATGGTGTCGGCGGAGGCGGGATCGGGGGTGACGATCCAGTGGAGCTGGCGCAGGAACGGCAGGCCGGGCGCCGGGCGCCCGTCGAGCAGGACCAGGACGATGGGGAAGTCCGGCTGTTTGACCCGCTTGTCGAGCGCCTCGTAATACTCGATCACCTGCCAGGGGCCGAGACCGTTTTCGCCGACGTAAAGGACGAAGGCGCCAGCATCGGCGATGGCCTCGGCGAGCTTCGGCAGCCAATAACCGCCGGCGCGCAGGGTCTTGGGCGCAAAGAATATCTCGGTATCGGGAATCTGGCTGCGGAGCAGACTGTCGAGTTGCTCGACGACCGGCAGATCAATCGAGTTGTAGCTCAGAAACCAGCGTCGCATGAGCCGTTGACCGCCTGCCTGTTGCGGAGGCGGGGCGCCTTCGCACCTGTGAACACCGCACTAACGGCGAACTATAGCTGCGAATTGTGGCCGGTAAAGGTATTGCACTGCGGAAGAATTTGGGCGGCAGTCTTGATTGTCAACGGCGAAGCTGGTGCTATGGTCCGCCTCCCAACCAAGAAGCGCATCAACGCGCACGCTGCCGGGAAACACTCAGCAATGGCCGCACAGGACAAGCCTGCCAAGGCAGGACCATCTTTCACCGATCAAGAAGCCCTGCACTTCCACGCCGACGGGCGACCGGGCAAGCTTGAGATCACCCCGACCAAACCGATGGCGACCCAGCGCGACCTGTCGCTGGCCTATTCGCCGGGCGTGGCGGTGCCGGTCAAGGCGATCGCCGAGGACCCGGCGGCCGTCTTCGACTATACCGCCCGCGGCAACATGGTGGCGGTGATCACCAACGGCACGGCGATCCTCGGCCTCGGCAATCTCGGGCCGCTCGCCGCCAAGCCGGTGATGGAAGGCAAGGCGGTGCTGTTCAAGCGCTTTGCCGACGTCGATTCGATCGACCTGGAAGTGTCGACCGAGGACGCCGACGAATTCATCAACTGTGTGCGCTTTCTCGGCGCGTCCTTCGGCGGCATCAACCTGGAGGACATCAAGGCGCCGGAGTGCTTCATCATCGAATCGCGCCTGCGCGAGCTGATGGACATCCCGGTCTTCCATGACGACCAGCACGGCACGGCGATCATTGCTGCGGCCGGTCTCATCAATGCGCTTCATCTGACCGGGCGCGACATCGCCGACACCAAGCTGGTGTGCAACGGCGCCGGCGCCGCCGGTATCGCCTGCATCGAGCTGGCGCGCTCGCTCGGCATGAAGCACGAGAACATCATCCTGTGCGACACCAAGGGCGTCATCTACCAGGGCCGCACGGAAGGCATGAACCAGTGGAAGGCGGCGCATGCGGTGAAGACCGACGCGCGCACGCTCGCCGACGCGATGAACGGCGCCGACATCGTCCTGGGCCTGTCGGCCAAGGGCGCCCTCACCGCCGACATGATCCGCTCGATGGCCCCCCAGCCGATCATCTTCGCCATGGCCAATCCGGACCCGGAGATCACGCCGGAAGAGGTTGCCGAGATCCGCGAGGATGCGATCGTCGCCACCGGGCGCTCGGACTATCCCAACCAGGTCAACAATGTGCTGGGTTTCCCCTACATCTTCCGCGGCGCGCTCGACGTGCGCGCCACGACCATCAATGAGGAGATGAAGGTGGCGGCGGCGCAGGCTCTGGCGCTCTTGGCGCGCGAGGACGTGCCCGACGAGGTGGCAGCGGCCTATCAGGGCGTGCGTCCGAAGTTCGGCCCGCAATACATCATTCCGGTGCCCTTCGATTCGCGCCTGCTGTCGGAGGTGCCGGCGGCGGTCGCCAAGGCGGCGATGGAAACCGGCGTGGCGCGCAAGCCGATCGAGGACATGGCGCAGTACAAGATGCAGCTCTCGGCGCGGCGCGACCCGATCGTCGGCACGCTGCAGCGCATCTTCCAGCGGGTGCGGCGGACGCCCAAGCGCGTCGTCTTCGCCGAGGGCGAGGAGGAGCAGATGATCCGTGCGGCGGCGAGCTTCGTTTCGCACAAGCTCGGCACCGCCATCCTGATCGGCCGCGAGGAGACGGTGCGCGCCTCCGCCGAGCGTGCCGGCATCGACCTGCGCGAGGGAGTGGAGATCAACAATGCGCGGCTGTCGACGCGCAACGCCGAATATATCGACTACCTCTATGCCCGCCTGCAGCGCAAAGGCTACCTGCAGCGCGACGTGCAACGCCTGATCAACTCCGACCGCAACCATTTCGGCGCCTGCATGGTTGCCAACGGCGATGCCGACGCCATGGTCTCGGGCGTGACGCGCAACTATTCGACGGTGCTCGAGGACGTGCTCAGGGTGATCGACCCGAAGCCCGGCCACAAGGTGATCGGCATCTCGATGGTGCTGGCGCGCGGGCGCATGGTGCTGGTCGCCGACACCGCCGTACACGACATGCCGAGCCCGGAGGACATGGCCGACATCGCCGAGGAGGCGGCCGGCGTCGCCAGCCGCATGGGCTATACGCCGCGGGTGGCGCTGCTTGCCTATTCGACCTTCGGCCAGCCGGAGGGCGAGCGCGCCAAGCGCGTACGCCGGGCGGTGGAGATCCTCGACGAGCGCCGCGTCAGCTTCGAATACGACGGCGAGATGGCGGCGGACGTGGCGCTCAATCCCAAGCTGATGGCGGCCTATCCGTTCTGCCGGCTGTCAGGCCCGGCCAATGTGCTGGTGATGCCCGCCTATCACTCGGCGGCGATCTCCACCAAGATGGTGCAGGAGCTTGGCGGCTCGACGGTGATCGGCCCGCTGCTGGTCGGCCTCGACAAGCCGGTGCAGATCCTGTCGATGGGCTCGAAGGATTCCGACATCGTCAACATGGCGGCGCTGGCCGCCTTCGGGCTGGGCGGCTGAGGCGGCCGGGCTGGCGGGGGTCAGTCGAGCGCGGTCAGGTAACGCCGCGGGGCGCAGGCGAGTCCCGGCTGGGGCTGGCAGTCGTGCAGCGAATAGAGGATGAGGCGCGAGCGGCCGATGAGGTTCTCGACCGGGACGTAGCCGAGTTCGGCGAAGCGGCTGTCGGCGGAATTGTCGCGATTGTCGCCCATCATGAACAGATGCTCGGGCGGCACAACATAGGTGCCGGTGTTCTCCTGCGGGGCCGCGTCGGAGCGCATGATGATCGGGTGGACGCGGCCGCCGGGCAGCGTCTCCTCATATTCGGTGACGGTGATCGGCGGGCCGGCATACTGCTTGTAGGCATAGGTCTTCACCGCGCGGCGCGGCATCTCCTTGCCGTTGATGAAGAGGCGGCCCCGGGTGATGCGGATATGGTCGCCGGGCAGCCCGATGACGCGCTTGATCAGCGTCTCGCCGGTATGCGGATGGGTGAACAGCACGATGTCGCCGCGCGCGGGCAGGCTGCCGAACAGGCGGCCATCCTTGGACGGGAAGGCGGGGAGCGTGACCAGCGGCGCCGAATCCGGGCCATAACCATAGTCGAACTTGGTGGCGATCAGACGGTCACCGACTTCCAGCGTCGGCACCATGCTTTCGGAAGGGATGTAATAGGTGGCAAAGGCCACCGTCTTCAGAACAAACGTGATGAGCGCCGCGCCGCCCAGAGCGCGCGCCCATTCAAAAATCTGCCTTTTCATCGCTATTTCTGCTCGTCTCCCTGCCTCTGACCGAGTGCACCAGAGCTTGACGGCGAGATTGGGGCATCGGGGACCGGTGCCTCGGTCAACACCGCGCAGGCGCTGTCGCCGGGATTGTCGCACGGCGCGTAGCGATAGACCTTGCTCGCCTCCCCGTCGCTGAAGACGACCTGCACCATCACCTGCAGGGCGCTGCCGTGGCGGAGCTTCAGGTAGGGCGGGTCCTTGGCCGGATCGATGGCGTTCGGCCGCTGCTTGTCGCAGGCCGGAAGCGGAAAGCGCTGGTCCAGCGCAGCGGAATTGATCGAGTAGCGGATCTCCGACAGGCCACAGTGATAGGCCACGAGCGTGGTGAAATAGATCCACTGGCGACGGTCATAGTCGCGGAAGGCAACCCAGCTGTCGCTGATCATCGGCAGGATCTGCTTCTCCTGGCCGAGCGTTCCCTGGGCGGAGGCGCCGGCGAGACCGGCGGCGAGCATGGCAGCGGCTAGGAGCAGGCGCATGGGCGGTGCCTCGGCGAGCGGTCCACGGCGGGCGCCCAGAAGCTAGAACCTTGTGTCGGCCGCAGGCAAGCCGTCTGGCTTTGTGACCCGCCGGAGCGTCAGGTTGATGCGGCCGCCCGCCGGAAACCACTCGGCAAGCAGCGTCGAGGTGCCGGGATAGAGCCGGTCGACGCCGTGGAAGGCGAGCCGCGAGGCGCCACCGAAGATGAGGACGTCGCCGGAGGCGAGCTTGAGCGAGCGGGTCGGCCCACCGCGCGCCGTCCCGCCGATGCGGAAGCGGCAGCTGTCGCCAAGCGAAATAGAGACCACCGGAGCGGCGAAATCCTCTTCGTCGCGATCCTGATGGGCCCCCATGCGGGCGCCGACCTCGTAATAATTGACGAGGCAGGCTTCCGGCGGGTGGGCATAGCCCGCCAGATCCCGCCAGACCGCCATGACCGTGCCGGGGATCGGCGGCCACGGCCGCCCGCTTTGCGGATGGGTCGCCTGGTAGCGATAGCCGCCGTCGCGGTCGGACATCCAGCCAAGCGCCCCGAGATTGGTCATGCGCACGGAAAAGGGCCTGCCGGTCTTGGGCATGACGGGCGTGAAGAAGGGCGCCTGCCGCTCGGCGGCGCGCAATTCGGCAACCAGCGCGGCCTGCGCCGTGCGGCCGAGGAATCCCGGATAGAGGGCGCAGCCCGGCTGGACGGCGACCGGCTCAATCATCGGCAAGAGCCATGGTGCGGATGTGATCCCAGGCCTCGAGCACGTGGTGGCGCTCGGTCATCAGGTTGCCGATCGAGATGCGCATGGCGACCCGGCCGCGCACGATCGTGCGGGTGACATAGGTGAAGCCGCCCTGGTTGACCCGCGCGATGAGGCCGTCGTTGAGCCGGTCGAGGGCCTCGCCGACGACGCCTTCAGGTGTGTGGCGCAAGACGACCAGGGCAAGGCTCGGCGGCGCCACGATGGTGAAATCCGGCGCCTCCGCGATGCGTTCAGCCAGTTCGCCGGCCCAGGCGACATGGTTGCGGATCATGGCGCGGATGGTCTCGAGGCCGTAGCTCCTCAGCACGAACCACAGCTTGAGTGCGCGGAAGCGGCGGCCGAGGGGGACGGTCCAGTCGCGGTATTCCGGGCCGGCGCTGCTGCCCTCGGAGACCAGATAAGCGGGCAGGATGGACAGCGCCTTGCGCAGCGTGGCGGGGTCGCGGACGAAATGGGCCGAGCAGTCGAAGTTGGTGATCAGCCATTTATGCGGATTGAAGACGAAGGAATCGGCTGCCTCGACGCCGGCGGCGAGAGCGCGGAATTCCGGGCAGACGAGCGCCGAGCCGGCCCAGGCGGCATCGACGTGGAGATAGACGCCATGGCGAGCGGCAACCGCACCGATCTCGACCAGAGGATCGACGGCGCCGACGCCGGTGGCACCCACCGAGGCAACCACCGCGGCCGGCAGACGGCCGGCGGCGCGATCCTCGGCGATCATCGCATCGAGCGCGTCGGGACGCATGCGGAAGGCGTCATCGACCGGCACGCGGCGCAGGCCCGCCATGCCGTAGCCGGCGATGCGGACGGCCTTGTCGACGGAGGAATGGGCTTCGGTCGAGGCGTAGACCGTGAGCGGCGGCTTGCCGGAAAGCCCGGCCTCGTTGCCGGTCCAGCCGAGCGCCTTCTCGCGCGCCGCGATGAGGGCCGAAAGGGTGGCGGTCGAGGCGGAATCCTGGATGGTGCCCTGGAAGGTTTCGGGCAGGCCGACCGCCTGGCGGAGCCAGGCCATGGTGACCGCCTCCAGCTCGTTGGCGGCGGGCGAGGTCTCCCACAGCATGGCCTGCTGGCCAAGGCCGGCGGCGAGCACCTCGCCGAGCACCGCCGGCGGGCTGATATTGGCGGGAAAGAAGGCGAAGAAGCGTGGATGCGCCCAGTTGGTGAGGCCGGGATCGAGGATCGAATCGAAATCGGCGAGAATGGCCGCGAAGCTCTCGCCCGTCTCCGGCGCCTGGCGGGGAAGCGCGGCCATGATCGCGCCGGGGGAGACCGGGGCACGGACCGGGCGCTGCTCAATCGTCTCCCAATAGTCGGCAATGCGATCGATCAGGGCATGGCCCTGTCGGCGGAATTCGTCGGTGTCCATGGATCGGCCCTCACGGCATCGGCCAGGCGGGCCGGCGCTTGAGATTCCAGCCTTGCGGCCCTTTTGACCCCTTCTTATATACGGCCAGAACCCGCGCACCTCTCTCGAATTGCTCGACAGGGGCTGCGAATCACGTCAGGGGATCTGAATTTCAAAAGCCGGGGATCGGCCAGGGGCCTCGCCAGGACCTGCCTGGTCTGCCGCAAGGAGAAAACGAACATGACGAAAGTGATTGGCATCGACCTCGGCACGACGAATTCGTGCGTTGCGGTGATGGACGGCAAGAGCGCGAAAGTCATCGAGAATTCGGAAGGGCAGCGCACCACGCCCTCGATCGTCGCCTTCACCGATGACGGTGAACGGCTGACCGGCCAGCCGGCCAAGCGCCAGGCGGTCACCAATCCCGAACACACCTTCTTCGCGGTCAAGCGCCTGATCGGCCGGCGCTACGACGACCCGATGACCGAGAAGGACAAGGGGCTGGTCCCCTACAAGATCATCAAGGGCGCCAATGGCGACGCCTGGCTGGAGGCCGACGGCCAGAAATACTCGCCGTCGCAGATCTCCGCCTTCGTCCTGCAGAAGATGAAGGAGACGGCCGAGGCCTATCTCGGCAGCAAGGTCGAGCAGGCGGTGATCACGGTTCCCGCCTATTTCAACGACGCCCAGCGCCAGGCGACCAAGGACGCCGGCAAGATCGCCGGCCTCGAAGTGCTGCGCATCATCAACGAGCCGACGGCGGCGGCGCTGGCCTATGGCCTCGACAAGAAGGAAGGCAAGACCATCGCCGTCTACGACCTCGGCGGCGGCACCTTCGACATCTCCATCCTCGAGATCGGCGACGGCGTGTTCGAGGTGAAGTCGACCAACGGCGACACCTTCCTCGGCGGCGAGGACTTCGACATGCGTCTGGTCAGCTATCTGGCCGACGAGTTCAAGAAGGACCAGGGCATCGATCTGCGCGGCGACAAGCTCGCTTTGCAGCGCCTCAAGGAGGCGTCCGAGAAGGCCAAGATCGAGCTGTCCAGCGCGACCCAGACCGAGATCAACCTGCCCTTCATCACCGCCGACGCCTCCGGGCCGAAGCACCTGACCATGAAGCTCACCCGCGCCAAGTTCGAGGCGCTGGTCGAGGACCTCGTCCAGAAGACCGTCGGCCCCTGCCGGGCGGCGCTGAAGGACGCGGGCCTGACGGCCGGCGAGATCGAGGAGGTGGTCCTGGTCGGCGGCATGACCCGCATGCCCAAGGTCCAGGAAGTGGTGAAGCAGTTCTTCGGCAAGGAGCCGCACAAGGGCGTCAACCCGGACGAGGTGGTCGCCATCGGCGCCGCCATCCAGGCCGGCGTGCTGCAGGGCGACGTCAAGGACGTGCTCCTGCTCGATGTCACCCCGCTGTCGCTCGGCATCGAGACGCTGGGCGGCGTGTTCACCCGCCTGATCGACCGCAACACGACCATCCCGACCAAGAAGAGCCAGACGTTCTCCACCGCCGAGGACGGCCAGAACGCGGTGACCATCCGCGTCTTCCAGGGCGAGCGCGAGATGGCGGCGGACAACAAGCTGCTCGGCCAGTTCGACCTGGTCGGCATTCCGCCGGCGCCCCGCGGCGTGCCGCAGATCGAGGTCACCTTCGACATCGACGCCAACGGCATCGTCAACGTCTCGGCCAAGGACAAGGGCACCGGCAAGGAGCAGCAGATCCGCATCCAGGCTTCCGGCGGCCTCTCCGACACCGACATCGACAAGATGGTCAAGGACGCCGAGGCGCACGCCGAGGAAGACAAGAAGAAGAAGGAGCTGGTCGAGGCCAAGAACCACGGCGAAGCGCTGGTCCACTCCACCGAGAAGTCGCTGACCGACTATGGCGACAAGGTCTCGGGGGCCGACAAGTCGGCGATCGAGGCGGCGCTGGCGGAGCTGAAGAGCGCCATGGAGGGCGACGACGTCGAGGCGATCCAGGCCAAGACCCAGGCGCTCGCCCAGGCCGCCATGAAGCTCGGCGAGGCGATGTACGCGGCAAGCCAGGCAAACGCCGAAGGTGGCGAGGGCGCTGCCGAGGGCGGGTCGGAGAAGAACGAGGACGTCGTCGACGCCGACTTCGAGGAAGTCGACGACGACAAGAAGAAGTCGGCGTAAGCCGCCATCAGACGCCGGGCGCGCGCCCATGGACATCACCCTTCGGCCAGCGCGTCCGGCAGATGCGGACGAGATGGCGCGATGGTTCGTGGACCTCACGGACCTCGCCAACTGGGGTGGACCCGAGGTGCGCTTTCCCCTGACGGCGCAGCAAGTGGCGGCGTGGATCGCCGAAGCGGCGAACCCCATGCCGCGCCTCTGTTTCACCGCTGTCGACGCCGCCGACCGGCCCATCGGGCATGTCGAGTTCCTGCGTGATCCGGCGAGGAAATGGGCGCGGCTCGGGCGTTTCGTGGTGGCCCCGGAGCTGCGCGGCCAGGGTTTTGGCCGGGCGCTGCTGGGGCACGCGCTGGCCTATGCCTTCGGCGAACTCGACGTGGAACACCTGGCACTGGTGGTGGTGCAAGGGAACGAGCGGGCTGAGCGGCTCTACCGCGCCGCCGGCTTTCGCGACGAGGGCGTCGTGCCGGACAAGTGGACGGTTGCCGGCAAACCGTATGTGATGAAGCTGATGGGGCTGATTCGGAGCGACTGGCTCGCCCGCAAGACCGGCCCCGAGCATGCAATGAAGGTGGCGTGAGGTGGCAGCCAAGGCGGACTATTACGAGGTGCTCGGCGTCGCGCGCACGGCGGACGAAAAGGTGCTGAAGACGGCGTTCCGCAAGCTCGCCATGCAGTATCACCCGGACCGCAATCCGGGCGACGACAGCGCCGAGGTCAAGTTCAAGGAAGTCAACGCCGCCTACGAGTGCCTGAGGGATCCGCAGAAGCGGGCGGCCTATGACCGCTTCGGCCACGCCGCCTTCGAGAACGGCGGCGCCGGGGCTGCCGGCTTCAACGGCGACTTCGCCGCCTCCATGTCCGACATCTTCGACAACATCTTCGGCGACATGATGGGTGGCCGGCGCGACCCCGGCCGCGGCGGACGCGAGGCCGGCGCCGATCTCCGCTACAACATGGAGATCACGCTGGAAGAGGCCTATGCCGGCAAGACCGCCGAGATCGAGGTGCCGACCAAGGTCACCTGCAAGACCTGCTCCGGTTCCGGCTCCAAGCCCGGCTCCAGCCCGAAGACCTGCCCCACCTGCGAAGGCCACGGCCGCGTGCGCTCGGCCCAGGGCTTCTTCTCCATCGAACGCACCTGCCCGACCTGCCAGGGCCGCGGCTCGGTGATCTCCGACCCCTGCGTGGAGTGCCGCGGCGCCGGACGCACGACCGAGGAGCGCAAGCTGTCGGTCAACATTCCATCCGGTATCGAGGACGGCACGCGCATCCGGCTGGCCAGCGAGGGCGAGGCGGGCTTGCGCGGCGGGCCGGCGGGCGACCTCTACATCTTCCTGTCGATCAAGCCGCACGCCTTCTTCCAGCGTGACGGCGCCGACATCTTCTGCCGGGTGCCGGTATCGGTGACCACGGCGGCGCTCGGCGGCGATTTCGAGGTGCCGACCATCGACGGCGGCAGGACAAAGGTGAAGGTGCCGGAGGGCACGCAGACCGGAAAGCAGTTCCGCCTCAAGGGCAAGGGCATGCCGGTGCTGCGCTCGGGCCGGACCGGCGACATGTATATCCAGGTCGCGGTCGAGACTCCGCGCAACCTGACGCGAAGACAGCGCGAATTGTTGAAAGAGTTCGAGGACGTTTCCTCGGCCGACAACAATCCCGAATCGACCGGCTTCTTCGCCCGCGTGCGCGATTTCCTCGAAGGCCTTGGCGGGTGATGGCCGCCCCCGGGCACAGCCATGGCTGACGGCTTTCGCTTCTTCCGCACCTATCTTCAGAAACCGGTCCTGACCGGCGCCATCAGCCCCTCGGGCAAGGCGCTGGCGCGCGCCATGGCGCGCCCGGTCGATATCGACAGCAGATGGCCGGTGCTTGAGCTCGGCCCCGGCACGGGCCCGGTGACGGCGGCGCTGATCGAACGCGGCGTGGCGCCCGAGCGCATCGTGGCGCTGGAATACAATCCCGATTTCTGTGCGCTTCTGGTCAAGCGCTTCCGCGGCCTTAACGTGGTCGAAGGCGACGCCTTCGACCTCAATACCAGCCTGCCGCCGGGGCTCGCCGGGCCCTATGCCGCCGTGGTCTCCAGCTTGCCGCTCCTTAACAGCCCGCCCGCGGCGCGCCAGGCGCTCATCTCCGACGCCCTCGGCCGGGTGCTGCCAGGCGGCGGCCTCATCCAGTTCTCCTATGGCTTCGTTCCGCCGGTGCCGGGCGTGGAAGGCCGCTTCACGGTCGAACGGATCGCCCTGGTGCTGGCCAACCTGCCTCCGGCACGCGTCTGGCTCTATCGCAGCGCCTGACGGGTTGGACCCACTCCAAAATTGCGCCAGGTCAGCTTTTTTGAACTATGGTTGTGCTATCGTTGATGATAGTCGCCTGGTGCGTGGTCGTCTGTGCGCAGGGTCTTTTTTGGGTGTGCCGGCCTTCCTCCAGCCGGCGGTGACATGGGTTGCCGTCGAGGCAACGCCCGGGGCATGCATTCGGGGGAAGTTTGTCGATCGCCTATTATCTTACGCATACGCAAATACGCGTCGATCCGGCCATCCCGGTGAGGGACTGGCACCTGTCGGACGAAGGACGCGCTCGCGTGCTGCGCGTGGTCAATGCACCGTGGATGTCGCGGGTGACGCGCGCGATCGCGTCGAGCGAGCACCGGGTGGTCGAGACCGCCAGGATCTTCGCCGAACGGCGTGGCTTGCCGACCGAGTTCCACCCCGAGATCGACGACAGCGCCCGGCCCTTGCACGAATTCCTGTCGGTCATGGAGCTCGACCGGACTTTGGACGCCTTCTTCGCCGAGCCGCAGGCGAGCGCCCGGCCGGGCTGGGAAACCGCTGCCGAGGCGCAGCGGCGGGTCGCCGCCGGCATCGGCGCCCTGCTCGACGCCAAGACCGACAAGGGCGACCTCCTGGTCATAGGCCACGGACGGATCGGAACCCTGCTGCTCTGCCATCTGGCCGGGTTTCCCATCGCGCGCACCCATCTACAGCCGATGCCCGGCGGCAACCTCTTCGCCTTCGATTGTGAGACCCGCAAGGTGCTGTTCGGCTGGCGCGTGGCGGCACCGCCCCTATAAAGGACCGGGGGTTCACGCATCTGGGGGGACATCGACAGCCGATGGCAACCAGCATTCTCGTCTTCGCCGGCTCGGTCCGTTCCGGGGCACTTTCCGCCAGGCTGGCGGCACTCGCCGCCAAGGAACTGGCGCTCGTCGACGCCGAGGTGATGCACATCTCGCTCGCCGACTACCCGCTGCCGATCTTCGACGGCGACCTCGAGGCGGATGCCGGCATCCCGGAAAACGCCACCCGGCTCGCCCGGCTGATCGCCGCCAGCAAAGGCGTGTTCATCGCCACGCCGGAATACAACCATTCCCTGCCGCCGCTCTTGAAAAACACCATCGACTGGGTGAGCCGCAACCGCAACACCGGCTCGCTGTCCTATCGGCGCCGGGTCTATGCCGTCGGCAGCACGTCGGACGGACAGTATGGCGGGACGCGGGCTCTGGCCGATCTGCGCAAGGTGCTGATGGTCGGCCTCGGCGCAATCATGCTGCCCGAAAGGATCGAGGTTCCACGTGCCCAGGACGTCTTCGACGAATCGGGAGAGCTGATCGACGAACGACTGGCCAAACAACTGAAGACCGTCTGCCGCAACCTGGTTGACTTCGCCTCCCGGCTGGCCGACTGACGCGCGGGGCCGAATTACTGCCATTCAGCCGGGAACGGCTTTAGCCTCGACCGCAGGCAGAGAACTGGGGAGCAACCATGCCCAAGGGGTACTGGATCATGCATGTCAACGTGCACGATCAGGCGAAATACGATGCCTATCGCACCGACAACATCGAGGCCCTGCGCAAGTTCGGCGGCCGCTTCCTGGTGCGCGGCGGCACCTTCGAGAATCCGGAAGGCCGCTCCAAGCAACGCAACGTGGTGATCGAGTTTCCGAGCTATCAGGCGGCGGTCGACTGCTACCATTCACACGAACACCACCGCGCCGTCGCCAAGCGCGTGGCCGGCGCCGATGTCGATTTCATTGTCATCGAAGGCTATGACGGCCAGCAGCCAAACGACTGACCCGGCGCCGCGGAGCGGTTGCGGTGCGGACGGCACAGGCGAGCGGACAAGCGGAGACCAATCATGAGCGACATGAAGCTGATCGTCGTCGGCGCCGCCGGGCGCATGGGGCGGACGCTGACCCGCATCGTCACCGAGAGCGAGGGCGTGACGGTGGTCGGCGCCATCGATCGGACGGGGTTGCCCGAGATCGGCAAGGATGCGGGGGTGCTGGCCGGCGTCGGCGAGATCGGCGTGCCGGTGACGACCGACCCGCTGCCGCTCTTCGCCAAGGCCGAGGGTGTGCTCGACTTCACCGTGCCGGCGGCAACCGTGGCCTTTACCGAGATCGCGGCGCAGGCGCGCATCGCCCACATCATCGGCACCACCGGCCTTTCCGCCGAGGACGAGGCAAAGATTGCCGCCGCGGCGCGCCATGCCGCCATCGTCAAGTCGGGCAATATGAGTCTCGGCGTCAATCTGCTCGCGGTCCTGGTGCGCCAGGCGGCACGAGCGCTCGACGCCGATTTCGACATCGAGGTACTGGAGATGCACCACCGCGCCAAGGTGGACGCGCCATCGGGGACGGCGCTGATGCTCGGCCGCGCCGCAGCAGCGGGCCGCGACATCACCCTGGAGGAGCATTCGGTGCGCTCCCGCGACGGCCATACCGGAGCGCGCAAGCGCGGCGACATCGGCTTCGCGACGCTGAGGGGCGGTTCGGTCGTCGGCGAGCACAGCGTGATCTTCGCCGGCGAAAGCGAGACCATCACGCTTTCCCACAAGGCGACCGACCGGGCACTGTTCGCCCATGGCGCGGTCAAGGCGGCGCTGTGGGCGCGCGAGCGCAAGCCCGGCCTCTACTCCATGGCCGACGTGCTCGGCCTGTCATAGGAAACAGGGTTGCGGGTCAGGGCGATGACCTACAGGATACCGGCCTTCTGGCTTCTCTTCACCGTCACGCTGGCGGTCTATTTCACCATGGTCGTCTGGTCGCTGCCGACGGTCTCGAGCGCGGCCGACGGACGGACGCCGTTCGACCTCAGGCCGGACGGCTACAGCTTCGACGAGGCCCGCGATTTCCTGGGAGCACTGAGCGCGGACGGAACGGCCTTCTATCGCGACGTGCAGCAACGGCTGGACCTGTTCTATCCGGCCCTCAACGCGGCGACGCTGTTCTTCGCCATCGCGCTGCTGACGCCCAGCCGCTGGGGCGGCTGGCGCTGGCTCCTGGCGCTGACCGCCATCCCCGGCGGCGTCTTCGACTATCTGGAGAACCACGCGGTCGCCGGCATGCTGGCGCGCGGCAAGGATGGCATCACCCCCGACATGGTGGCGGCCGCCAGCCGCTGGACCGTGTTCAAAAGCCTGGCAACGACGGTCGCCATGGTCGTCCTGCTCGCACTTTTGCTGCTGTGGGCGGCAGAGAGCTTGCGCAAGCGCCGGAGGGGCGCGTAAGACCGCTCGCAACACCCACCTGAAGTGCAATCGAGGACAGACATATGGACCGCCTGCTGGTGCTCGTCCGCCACGGACAGAGCGAATGGAACCTGAAGAACCTGTTCACGGGCTGGCACGACGCGGATCTCTCGGAGCAGGGCGTCGCCGAGGCCAAGAGCGCCGGCACGAAGCTCAAGGCTCAGGGCCTCACCTTCGACCTTTGCTTCACCTCGGCGCTGATCCGCGCCCAGCGCACGCTGGCCCTGATGCTCGCCGAGATTGGCCAGACGGGCCTGTCGATCACCCGCGACCAGGCCCTCAACGAGCGCAACTATGGCGACCTGGTCGGCCTCAACAAGGATGACGCGCGCAAGAAATGGGGCGAGGAGCAGGTGCATGTCTGGCGCCGCTCCTACAATGTCGCGCCGCCCAACGGCGAATCGCTACGCGATACCGGCGCGCGCGTGTGGCCTTACTACATCAACAAGATCCAGCCGCACGTTCTGCGCGGCGAAAAGGTGCTGGTTGCTGCCCACGGCAATTCGCTGAGGGCGCTGATCATGGCCCTCGACGGGCTGACGCCGGACGAGGTGGTCAAGCTGGAACTCGCTACCGGCGTGCCGGTGGTCTACCGGCTGAACGCCGACTCGACGATCGCCAGCAAGGACGTCCTCGCCGGCTAGAGCCGAAGCGGCGCGAGTTTGTCGCCCCGCAACGTTCGCCGGGGCGACAACCGGCATGGTGACGCCTGTCATTGGCATTGCGACAGGTGTCTTCCATGCAACGACCTGCCAAGGGAATCGCCGCATTCCCTCTCTTCAGCTATGGCTTTCGCCCGTTCTTCTTGGGCGGCGCGCTGTGGGCAGCGCTCGCCATGATCCTGTGGATCGGCACGGTGACCGGTGCCTGGTCGATCGCAATCGCCTATGGCCCGGTCGCCTGGCACGCCCACGAGCTGCTCTTCGGCTATGTCGGCGCGGTGATGACCGGCTTCCTGCTCACCGCCATCCCCAACTGGACCGGCCGGTTGCCGGTGCGCGGCGGGCCGCTGCTGGCGCTGTTCGGGGTGTGGCTCGCCGGGCGGGCGGCGATGCTGACCTCCGACCAGATCGGGACTGTTTTGGCAGCGGCGATCGACTCGGCCTTCCTTCTGGCGCTTGCGGCCGTCGTGGTGCGTGAGATCGTCACCGGCAAGAACTGGCGCAACCTCAAGACCGTCGGCCTGATTTCAGCGCTGGCGCTGGCCAATATCGGCTTCCACGCAGAGACGATCCTGGCGGGCGCACCGGACTACAGCCTGCGTGCCGCGACGGCGCTCATCATCGGCCTGATCATGCTGATCGGCGGGCGCATCGTGCCGAGCTTCACGCGCAACTGGCTGGCGCAGCAGGGCGCCAAGCGCCTGCCCGTCCCGTTCGGCACGATGGACATGCGCCTGATCGGGGCCGCCGCGATCGGCCTTGCCGCCTGGGTGATTGCCCCGGAGGCCGCGGTGACCGGCGTGCTGCTGCTCGCTGCCGGCGCGGCGCAGGCCTTCCGCCTGTCGCGCTGGGCGGGGCTCTCGACCTGGCGCCAGCCCTTCGTCTTCGTGCTGCATGTCGGCTACGCCTTCGTGCCCCTCGGCTTTCTGCTTGCCGGCAGCGCCGCTTTGTGGCCGCAGGCGATCCCACCGGTCGATGCGCTACACGCCTGGACGGTCGGGGCGATTGCGCTGATGACGCTGTCGGTGATGACACGGGCCTCGCTCGGCCATAGCGGACGGGCGCTTGCCGCCGGGGCGGGAACGGCGGCGATCTATCTGGCGGCCCTCACGGCAGTGCTGGCGCGTCTGGCGGTCTCCCTTCTGCCGGCCTTCACGATGCCGCTGCTCGACATAGCCGCGCTCGCCTGGATCGCAGCCTTTGCCGGCTTCGCTGTCTTCTACGGCCCGATGCTGGTCACGCCGCAAAAGAGCTAGAGGGTGAGCTCCCAGGTCTGACCGACCAGATCCTTGCCGAAGCTCCTGTGGCGGCCCTGGGCAACCAGGCGGAAGCCGGCCCCCTCATAGATGCGGCGAGCGGCAGCGAGCACGTCGTTGGTCCACAGCGTCAGCGTCGAATAGCCCTTGAGCCGGGCGAAGGCTATCACCTCATCGACCAGGCGGGCGCCGATGCCGAGCCCGCGCGCCGCCGGCTCGACATAGAGCAGGCGCAGCTTGGCGACCGCATCGTCCTTGCGGACGAGGAAGACCGAACCGACGATCTCGCCGCCCATCTCCGCGATCCAGACGCGCTCGCGCTTGGCATCGAAATTCCTGATGAAGCCGGCGAGGATTTCCGCGACCAGCCCCTCATAGGTCTCGTCCCAGCCATACTCCTCGGCGTAGAGCCGACCCTGACGGTGGATGATCCAGCCGATGTCGCCGGGCTGGTGGCGGCGCAGCACCAGCGCCGGCCGCTGGCGCGCCGCATCGGAAAGCAGGGTCTCGACCGTGGCAAGCGCCGCGGTGAGCCGCGTGCGGTCGTGTGCGCTGAGCGGCGCCAGCATGGCGGCCATCGCCTCGCTCGATTGCTGCTCGAGGGGCGCCTGGGCAGCGCGGCCGTCCGGCGTAAGGTCGATGTGGCTGCGGCGGCCATCGCCGGCGACGGCGGTGCGGGCGATCAGCCCGGTCTTTTCCAGTCTGCCCAGCAGGCGGCTGAGATAACCGGGGTCGAGGCCGAGTTCGCGGGCAAGCTCGGTCGCCGAGACGCCGCCGCGATGGGCCAGCTCATAGAGCAGGCGCGCCTCGGCAAGCGAGAACCGGCTCTTCAGCAGGTGCTCGTCGAGGACGCCGATGCGGCGCGTATAGAACCGGTTGAAACGGCGGACCGCATCGACGGTCCCGGCAGGGTCAGGCTCCATAAGTTGCCATTGTCAACGATTTCGTTGACTTTGGCAACTATCATCTTTTCGGCCTGCGCTACTCGGCCCCCTTGCCCGAAACACCCGCCTCCCAGCCGAGGATCGCCTGCTTGCGCGTCAACCCCCAGTGATAGCCGGTGAGGCTGCCGTCCTTGCCGAGCACGCGGTGACAGGGCACGACGAAGGAGATCGGGTTTCGACCGACCGCGCCGCCGACGGCGCGGGCGGCAGTCGGCCGGCCGAGATGGGCGGCGATATCGGAATAGGTGGTGGCGGTGCCGAGCGGCAGCTTGAGAAGCGTTTCCCACACGCTCACTTCGAAATCCGAACCGATCATGACGACGCGCAGCGGCCGGTCCTGCCGCCAGGTGCCGGGATCGAAGATGCGCCGGGCGGTCGGCCCGGTCGCCCGGCTATCCTCGACATAGGTGGCGCGCGGCCAGCGCGCCTGCATGTCGGCCAGCGCCGCCGCCTGCTTGCCGGGATCGGCGAAGGCGAGGCCGGCGAGGCCGCGGTCGGTGACCATGATCAGCGCGCTGCCGAAGGGCGAATCGTGGAAGCCGTAGCGGATGGTGAGGCCCTCGCCGCGCGCCTTGTAGGCGCCCGGCGTCATCGCCTCGTGGCTGACGAAAAGATCGTGCAGCCGGCCGGGACCGGAAAGGCCGACCTCATAGGCGGCGTCGAGCACGGAAGCGGAATCGCAGAGCAGCGTGCGGGCATGCTCCAGGGTCAGCGCCTGGACGAAGCTTTTCGGCGACAGGCCGGCCCAGCGGGTGAACAGGCGCTGCAGCGCCAGCGGCTTCATGCCGACATGGTCGGCGATGCGCTCCAGCGACGGCTGTTCGCGCCAGCGCCGCGAGATGAAGGCGATGGTGCGGCGGACGATCTCATAGTCCGGCACGTTGGCGTCGGCAGGCCGGGGCAGACGGTCGGCGGCGGCGGTTCCGGGTCTGGTCATGACGGCAAGGTCCATCGCGGTCTCTCCTCACGCAGGATAGACCCGATGTAGGCGCCGGCGGCAGATGCAACCACCCGATTCTTGCAGAGGTCCGGTCCTGTCCGCCGCGCTAGCCGGCGCGCACCTTGGCGAGCGCCGCGGAGAAGGCGGCGGCGAAGCTCTCGCGCTCGACCGGCGGCAGGAAGGCGCCAATTGCCATGCGGGCGCCGTGGGAGGCGATGCGCAGGGCAGTGACCCCGACATCCGGGTGGTGGTCCACCTCGAGCCGCGCCCAATAGGGGTTGAAGCCGGTCTCCCGCGTCTCGCCGCGCGGTGATATCTGAGTGATCGAGAGACGCTCGTGGGTCAGGTGGATTTCCTCCGCGGCGCGCGCGTCGCGGAAGTTGAGGCGGAAGGCGAGCTGGATGAGCAGGACGTCGAGGCCGCAAAAGCCGACCACCGGCCAGGCGCCCATCAGCCAGAAGGCAAAGCCGATGAAGAAGGAAAGCAGCGCGATCGCCGTCATCAGCAGGCCGAAGCCGTGCGGCGACAGCGAGCGGTGGGGGCGCAGGACCGCCGAGAAAACGACGGTCTCCGGCAGAGCGGGCGACAGCCCGGGCGACGGCGAAATGGTGGCGTCCATGAGCTTTGATTATTCTGGTTCCAAAGAGAAGCTAGCTGCTTCTGCCGCATTGGCAAGAGGCAGCCGTGCGGCGATGCGAGGCAGGTCATGAACGAGAGCGGTGAGGACAGGCGCATGCTCGAACCGGTCTTCCGCAACGGCAGCGTCACGGCGGTTGGCGTGCTCACCGGCTTTTCGCTGACCTTCCTGACCGCCTGGGCGGCAAACCCCCTGCCCTGGCAGCTGCACGACCTCATCGGCATGGTGCCGCTTGCGATCGGCATCGATGCGCTCACCGTGGCGGAGCGAAGCTGACATGGCCAAGGCCGCCGCAAAGGCAAAAATGACGATGGCGGCCAAGGCGCCGCCGGTGCTCTCGCCGGCCAAGGTCGCGGAGATCTTCCGCCGTTTCGCCGCCGCGGAACCGGAGCCGAAGAGCGAGCTCCGATATTCCAGCCCCTATACGCTGCTGATCGCCGTGGTGCTCTCGGCGCAGGCGACCGACGCCGGGGTGAACAGGGCGACGCCGGCGCTCTTCGCGCGCGCCGACACGCCCGAGAGGATGGTGGCGCTCGGCGAGGCGAAGGTGACCGAGCTTATCCGCACCATCGGCCTCTTCCGCACCAAGGCCAGGAACCTGGTGGCGCTTTCCGAGAAACTCATCGCCGATTTCGGCGGCAGAGTGCCGGAGACGCGCGCGGAACTGGAGACGCTGCCCGGCGTCGGCCGCAAGACGGCCAATGTGGTGCTCAACGTCGCCTTCGGCCGGCCGACCATGGCGGTCGACACCCACATCTTCCGCGTCGCCAACCGCACCGGCATTGCGCCCGGCCGCGATCCGCTGGCGGTGGAGTTGGCGCTGGAGAAGCGCGTGCCCGCTGCCTATCGGCAGCATGCCCACCACTGGCTGATCCTGCACGGGCGCTACGTGTGCAAGGCACGCAAGCCCGACTGCACCGCCTGCCTGATTGCCGACCTCTGCGCCTATCCCGCCAAGACGGTGTGACGGCCCGCCACCGGTTGCGCCTCCGCGCCCCGCCGCTATAGTCGCGCCGCCTTTTTCCCCTTCCCGAAAAGATCAGAGGTTTCATGGCCCAGGCAGACTTCGACGTGCTCGGCATCGGCAACGCCATTGTCGACATCCTGGCGAGCACCGAGGACGACTTCCTCGTTCGCGAAGGTCTTTCCAAGGGCACCATGCATCTGATCGACGCCGAGCGCGCCGACACGCTCTATGCCCATATGGGGCCGGCGATCGAGGCCTCGGGCGGCTCGGCCGGCAACACCACCGCTGGCGTCGCCTCACTCGGCGGGCGCGCCGCCTTCATCGGCAAGGTCGCCGACGACCCCTTCGGCACCATCTACCGCCACGACATGCGCGCCACCGGCGTGCATTTCGCCACCGCGCCGCTCATCGCCGGGGCGCCGACCGCCCGCTCCATGATCCTGATCACGCCGGACGGCGAGCGCACGATGAACACCTATCTCGGCGCCTGCCAGGCGCTCGGCCCCACCGACATCGATGCCAACGTGGTCAGCCGCTCGGCGATCACGTATCTGGAAGGCTACCTGTGGGACCCGCCCGAGGCCAAGAAGGCCTTCGTCCATGCCGCAGAAATCGCCCACGCCGCCGGCCGCATGGTGTCGCTGTCGCTGTCGGACGCCTTCTGCGTCGACCGGTTCCGGGCGGAATTTCTCGATCTCATCCGCTCGCACACCGTCGACATCCTGCTCGCCAACGATTCGGAGGTGCGCTCGCTCTACGAGACCAGCGATACCGACGCTGCGGTCAAGGCGCTGGTGGCGGACTGCCGGCTGGCGGCCGTTACCGTCGGCGCTGAAGGGGCGCTGGTGGTGACGCCCGAGGCGACCACCAAGGTGCCGGTGACGCCGGTGGATGCGGTGGTCGACCTGACCGGGGCGGGCGACCTGTTCGCCGCCGGCTTCCTCTTCGGGGTGGCGCGGGGCATGGCGTTGGCCGATGCCGGACGGCTGGGAACGCTGGCCGCATCGGAGGTGATCGGCCATGTCGGGCCGCGGCCGGCGACCTCGCTCAGGGACGCGGCACTGGCGGCGGGGATCGCGATCTGAGGCGGTCCGCTGCGCTCAGGCGGAGCCTGCCGGGGGCTCGGCAGCGGCGGGGGCGTCGGCGCCAGGATTGACCATGCGCTGCTGATAGAGCGCGACGAAATCAATCGGGTCGAGCAGCAGTGGCGGGAAACCGCCATTCTGGCTGGCCGCCGCGATGATCTGGCGGGCGAAGGGGAAGAGCAGGCGCGGGCACTCGATCAGCATGATCGGGTTGATGGTTTCCTGGGTGATGTTGATCAGGCGGAAAACACCGGCATAGACCAGCTCGACGGCGAAAAGTGTGGTCTCGCCATCGACGGCGCGCGCCTCGAGGCGGAGTTCGACCTCGATGTCGGTGTCGTTGACCGGCCGCGGCTGCACGCCCACCGAAACGCTGATGTTGGGCGAGGCGCCCTGAGGGCGGAGCGTCGCCGGCGCACCCGGATTTTCAAAGGACAAATCCTTGACATATTGGGCGACGACGTTGATGCCCGGCTGCGCGGATGCCGCGCCGTGCTGTCCATTGCCAGTTTCAGCCATTGACCACTCCCCAAGAAACTGCGTGCTTTTGCGGGCGCGCGTGGGCTAACACGCGGGGGAGCCGGTTACAAGCTGACAACCGCCGACTCGCAACCGGACGTGCGGTTGCTTACATTGTAGCAATCGCTTTCTTGCCCGATTTCGGGCAGAGTGGCCTCGTCCATCGCCGGTACACCGCCAAAACATGAACAACTTCATGGACATCACTACCATCATCTTCCTGGCCGTCGCCGTCGTCGTGTTTCTGCGGCTGCGCAACGTGCTGGGCAGGCGAACCGGAAGCGAGAGGCCGCCGTTCGATCCCTATGCGCGCCGCGATGCGCCGGCCACCAAGCCGAACGACAAGGTGATCGACCTGCCCTCGCGCCGCGCGCCGCCGCGCGAGCCCGCCGCTGCCGAGACCGAGACCAGCGTCGATGAGCGCATCAAGACCGCTGCGCCAGCCGGCTCCAGCCTGCACGAGGCGCTGAAGGCGGTGGCCACTGCCGACCGCGCCTTCGAGCCGGTTTCCTTCCTCGCCGGCGCCAAGGCCGCCTATGAGATGATCGTCACCGCCTTTGCCGAGGGCGACCGCAAATCGCTGCGCCAATTGCTCAGCCGCGAGGTCTATGACGGCTTCGTCGGCGCCATCAGCGAACGCGAGGGGCGCAACGAGACCATAGAGTTCAAGTTCGTCGGCATCGACAAGGCCGAGATCACCGCCGCCGGCGTCAAGGGCACCACCGTCCAGGTGACCGTGCGCTTCCTCTCCAAGCTGGTATCGGCGACCCGCGACAAGAGCGGCACGGTGGTCGACGGCGATCCGAGCCATGTCGGCGACGTGACCGACATCTGGACGTTCGAGCGCGAGGCCAATGCGCGCGATCCGAACTGGAAACTGGTGGCGACCGAATTGGTCGACTGACCTCACGGACGGGCGGCGGCGAAACGGCAGGCGGCAATGGCTGGGATCCCGCACGCCGCCAATACCCAATTGATTCCACTCTCTTTTTCCGATCTGCCCGGATGGCGCGAGGACGATCACGCGGCGGCCTTCACCGCCTTGCAGCGCAGTGCTGCGGTCCTCCATGACCATCCGCCGAAGACGCGTGCGCTGGGCATCGATGCGGGCGCACTCGCCGCCGTCCTGGCCAGCGCCGCGGCGCTGCCGGAGGCCCTTTCGGCCGAAGACGCGCGCGCCTTCTTCGAGGCGGCCTTCACGCCGCACGCGGTGGCGCCGCCCGGCGGCGACGGCTTCTTCACCGGCTATTACGAACCCGAGGTGGCCGGCTCGCTGACCCGGACCGGCGACTTCGCGGTGCCGCTCCATGCCCGGCCCGACGACCTCGTCGAATTCGACCCGGCCGACCCGCCGCCGGGCATCGATCCGGCGTTGCGCTTCGCCCGCAGGACCGACGCCGGGCTTGCCGAATATGCCGACCGGGCGGCGATCATGGCAGGGGCACTGGCCGGGCGCGGCCTGGAGCTGGTGTGGCTCGCCGATCCGGTCGATGCCTTCTTCATCCACATCCAGGGGGCGGCGCGCGTCTGCCTCTCCGACGGCGCCACGCTACGCGTGACCTATGCCGCCAAGAGCGGACACCCCTACACGCCGATCGGCCGGTTGCTCGTCGCGCGCGGCGCGCTGAAATCCGGCAGCGCCACCATGCCGGCGATCCGCGCCTGGCTCGCCGCCCACCCGAGTGAAGCGCCGGCGCTGATGGCCGAAAACCGCTCCTACATCTTCTTCCGCGAGGCGCCGGTGACCGACGAGGCGCTCGGCCCCGTGGCGGCGGCGAAAGTGCCGCTGACGCCGGGGCGCAGCCTGGCCGTCGACCGGCTTGTCCACTCTTTCCACCTGCCGGTCTGGGTCGACACGACCTTGCCCGACGGGCATTTATTTAGCCGGCTCATGATTGCCCAGGACACCGGCTCGGCGATCGTTGGCCCGGCGCGCGGCGATATCTTCTTCGGCTCCGGCGAGGCGGCCGGCGCCATCGCTGGCGCCATGAGCGCTCATGGCCGCTTCATCGTCCTCGCCCCGGGGAAAGGCGCCCCATGAGCCGCCGCCGGCCGCCGCCCTCGGACGACGACATGGCGCTTTGGCAGCACGTCACCCGCTCGGTAGCGCCGCTGAAACGGCGGAAACCGGCGAAAGCCAGGGCCGCAGAGACGACCCCGGCGCCGGAGGAGACGCCACAGCCCAAGAAGCCCGGCCGGCAGGCCGCTTCTCCGCGACCGCCGGCGGCAGCGCCCAGGCCAGCCAAGCCGCCGGCGCTGGCGCCACTCGACCGGCGGACGCTCAGCCGCGTCAATCGCGGGGCGCTGCCGATCGACGCGCGCATCGACCTGCACGGCATGACCCAGGCGGCAGCTCATAGCCGGCTAAACGATTTTCTGCATGGCGCGCAGGCTTCAGGAGCGCGGCTGGTGCTGGTGATCACCGGCAAGGGCAAGAGCGGCGGCGAGGAGACACGCGGCGTGCTGCGCCGGCTGGTGCCGATCTGGCTGGCGTCGCACGAGCTGAGGTCGGTGGTGGTCGGCTTCGACGAGGCGGGCCGGGCGCATGGCGGCGCCGGGGCGCTTCTGGTACGGCTGCGCCGGGCGCAGCGCTGACTCACAAGAGCTTGCGCAGTTCGTCGAGGCGGGCGTTGACGAGCCAGCCGTAATAATTCTCGCGCGGGTAGACGATGCCCTGGCCGTTGGCGCGACGCTTGCGGTTGATGTCGGCGAGTGCGCGGGCCCGGTCGGCGGCGTCGCCGAGGTTATAGAGCGTGGCGGTGATGCCGGGATTGCCGGAAATGTCGAAGCCGGCGATCTGGCGGTAGGCGTCGATGTCGTGGGCGATGATCGCCGCCATGTAGTCGAGCGACATGTCGGGGTCCATCACCGCGTGATAGATCTCGTTGGGGTGGTTGAGATCGAGCGGCGGCAGGCCGGCCCTGGCGGCCACGACATCGGAAACGGTGAGCGCGGAAAGCGGGCTGAGCTGACCGATGCCGAAGGTCTGGCCGGCGTAAAAGGGCTGGAAGAAGACCCGCTGGAAGCGGTCATCGGGGAACTTCTTGCCGTCGACGGTCTTGCCCTTGAACTGGGCCTTCCAGACGTCCTCGCGGCAGGTCCACAGGTCGTAATCGTTGGTCGCGGTGGCGCATTCGGCGAATTGCGGCCGCTGGACGAAATCGCGCACGTCCTCACCGCCATAGGTGAAGGAAAGCTTGGCGCCGAGATAGGCCAACGCCTTCACGTAATAGCCCTGGAGCGTGTCCATGGCGTCGACGTTGTAGGTGTGCTCGCCGATGATGGCGCCGATCATGTGGATCGGGTCGATGCCGAAGAGCGCGGCGGCCTTCTCGATCTTGGCGATCAACTGCGGGTTGCCGGCGAGCTGCTGGTAGATCGTCCGGTACTTGCCGTCGAAGGTGCCGTTGGTCTCGCTCGTGCGCACGATCGAGCTTGTCGAGATCGGCGGCTGCTTGGCCGAGCGGTTGCCCGGCGGAACGACGATGATCTCGGCCCCTGCCGCAACCGGCGCAGCGGCCAGGAGCAGAAGGACGGGCAGGAGCAGGGCCAGGCGAAGGAACAACGGGCGGAAACGCGGCATCAAGCGGTCATCTCTCGCAGCGCGGCCGCTTTTCCGGCCTTCCAGGGGGCGCGATCATAATGGCCCCGGCGGTGGAGTTGAAGCCGCCGCCGGGCACCGATTCCGGCGAAACCCTAAAGGATGAATCGCGACAAATCTGTGTTGCGCGCGAGATCGCCGATATGGGCCTCGACATATTCTGCGTCGATGGTCACCGTCTCGCCGTCGCGGTCCGAGGCGGAGAAGCTGATCTCGTCGAGGACCCGCTCCATCACCGTCTGCAGGCGGCGGGCGCCGATGTTCTCGACGCTGGCGTTGACCGCCACCGCGATCGAGGCGATCGATTCGATGGCATCGTCGGCGAAGTCGAGGGTCACGCCCTCGGTCTTCATCAGGGCAACATACTGCTTGATGAGGCTCGCCTCGGTCTCGGTGAGGATGCGGCGGAAATCCTCCTTGGTCAGCGCCGACAGCTCGACGCGGATCGGCAGGCGGCCCTGCAGCTCGGGCAGCAGGTCCGACGGCTTGGCGAGGTGAAAGGCGCCGGAGGCGATGAACAGGATGTGGTCGGTCTTCACCGGCCCGTACTTGGTCGCCACCGTGGTGCCCTCGATCAGCGGCAGCAGGTCGCGCTGGACGCCTTCGCGGCTGACGTCGCCACCCATGCGACCCTCGCGCACGCAGATCTTGTCGATCTCGTCGATGAAGACGATGCCGTCATTCTCGGCCGCGGCGATGGCCTCCTGGGTCACCTCCTCGTTGTCGAGCAGCTTGTCGGATTCCTCGTTGACCAGGAGGTCGTGGGAATCGCGCACCAGGACGCGGCGGGTCTTGGTCTTGTTGCCAAAAGCCTTGCCGAGCATGTCGCCGATGTTCATGACGCCGACCGAGGCGCCGGGCATGCCGGGAATCTCGAACTGGGGCATGCCGCCGCCGGTGTCCTTCACCTCGATCTCGATCTCCTTGTCGTCGAGCTCGCCCTGGCGCAGGCGCTTGCGGAAGGATTCGCGGGTGGCCGGGCTCGCCGCCGGGCCGACCAGCGCGGTCAGGACACGCTCTTCCGCCGCCATCTCGGCCTTGGCCGAGACCTCCTGCCGGCGGCGCTCGCGCACCAGCGCTATGCCGACCTCGACCAGATCGCGGACGATCTGCTCGACGTCGCGGCCGACATAGCCGACCTCGGTGAACTTGGTCGCCTCGACCTTGATGAAGGGAGCGCCGGCAAGCCGCGCCAGACGACGCGATATCTCGGTCTTGCCGACGCCGGTCGGGCCGATCATCAGGATGTTCTTGGGCAGCACCTCCTCGCGCATGTCGCCGGTGAGCTGCTGGCGACGCCAGCGGTTCCTGAGCGCAATGGCGACGGCGCGCTTGGCGTCGTTCTGCCCAATGATGAAGCGGTCGAGCTCGGAGACGGTTTCCCGTGGAGAAAATGTGGCCATCGGCTCCTCGCTAGACGTCTGAATCGAGGGATTCGAGCGTGACGCTCGTATTGGTATAGACGCAGATGTCGGCGGCAATCGCCATCGCCGTGCGGGCGATCTCCTCGGCCGACTTGTCGGTGTCCATGAGGGCGCGGGCGGCGGCCAGCGCATAATTGCCGCCCGAGCCGATGCCGGCAACGCCGCCGTCCGGCTCGAGCACGTCGCCGGTGCCGGTCAGGACCAGGCTCACCGACTTGTCGGCGACCAGCATCATGGCTTCGAGGCGGCGCAGATAGCGGTCGGTGCGCCAGTCCTTGGCGAGCTCGACGCAGGCACGGGTCAGCTGGCCGGGATACTGTTCGAGCTTGGCCTCCAGCCGCTCGAACAGGGTGAAGGCGTCGGCGGTGGCGCCGGCGAAGCCGGCAATGACGCCGCCCTTGCCGAGCGGGCGGACCTTCTTGGCATTGTGCTTGATGACCGTCTGGCCGACGGAGACCTGGCCGTCACCGGCAATGACGACCTTGCCGTTCTTGCGCACGGTGACGATGGTCGTGCCGTGCCAGGATTCGGAAGTGGGGTGATGACTCAACAGGAATGTCCTTATCCAGCAGGCCGGCGCGGTCTTGTGAGAAAGCCCCGCGGACAGCCCCTCGCGCCGGCCGCGGGGGGCGGCCGGCGGAGGCATATGTAAGGACGGTTGCCGGGGAATCAAATCTCGCCCGGGCGAGCCGGCCGGTCAGCGCGCCCCGGCATTGGCGTGGAAGTCGTAGGGATAGGGCAGCCGGCGGTGGCTCACCTCGTTGAGCCGCTTGACCTCGTCTTCGCTCAATGCCCAGCCGGCGGCGCCGATATTGCTCTCCAGCTGCTCCATGTTGCGGGCGCCGATGATCGGAGCCGTCACGCCCGGCTGGCGGAGCAGCCAGTTGAGCGACACCTGAACCGGCGCCTTGCCGCGCTCCTTGGCGATGGCGGTGATCGCGTCGACCACGTCCCAGGTGAAGTCGTTGGCGTAGCGTTCCCAGGTCTCGCTCCAGCCTTCTTGGCTGGCCTTCTCGATGCGGGCACCGGCCACCGGCGCGGTCATGCCGCGATGATACTTGCCCGACAGCCAGCCGCCCCTGAGCGGGCTCCATGGCAACACGCCGAGGCCTTCCTCGCGGGCGAGCGGCAGCAGCTCCCATTCCAGCTCGCGGTCGAGCAGGTTGTAGAGTGCCTGCAGCGATACGAAGGGCTCCCAGCCTTGGGCTTTGGCGATGTCGATCGCCTTCTGCAGCTGCCAGCCGGAATAGTTGCTGGCGCCGATGTAGCGGACCTTGCCGGCGCGCACGATGTCATTCAGCGTCGACAGGGTCTCCTCGAGCGGCGTGAAGCGGTCCCAGCAATGGACCTGGTAGAGGTCGATATAGTCGACCTGCAGGCGTTTCAGGCTGGCATCGATCTCGGCGGCGATGTGTTTGCGCGCCAGGCCGGAACGGTTCAGCTTGTTGCGGCCCATGGTGCCGAAACGCACCTTGGTGGCCAGCACGTAGTCCTCGCGATCCTTGCCCTTGAGCCAGGTGCCGACGATCTCCTCCGAGCGGCCGGCGCTGTAGACGTCGGCGGTGTCGATGAAGTTGCCGCCGCTTTCGGCGAAACGGTCCATCAGCCGGTGGCTCAGGCCCTCGTCGCATTCGCGGCCGAAGGTCATGGCGCCGAGGCAAAGTTCGCTGACCTTGAGCCCGGTCTTGCCCAGATTTCGGTATTCCATTTGCTTACTCCCTTGCGGCACGCCGTTTGTCCCGGGTGGGTTCCCAGGGCGCAGGGCAGCCGATGCTGGTTTGTGATGCATTTTTCGGAGCGAGGGTGCCCCGCACGCGGAGCTTCGCCACTATAGCACTTTCCGGCGTTTCGGCCACCCGCGCCCGTACGGAATATGGCAATCGCGTCAAGGCCCTGATACAAGGCCGACGCCAAGGAGACGATGCCATGCGCCGCGCCACCATCACGCGCAAAACCAAGGAAACCGACATCTCGGTGACCGTCGACCTCGACGGCACCGGCAAGAGCCGGATCAAGACCGGCGTCGGCTTCTTCGACCACATGCTGGACCAGATCGCCCGCCACAGCCTGATCGACCTGACGGTCAACGCCAAAGGCGACCTCCATGTCGACCAGCACCACACGGTGGAGGATGTCGGCATTGCGCTGGGCCAGGCGCTGCACCAGGCGCTTGGCGAGATGAAAGGCGTCACCCGCTATGCCGATGTCCACCTGCCCATGGACGAGGCGATGACCCGTTGCGCCATCGACATTTCCGGCCGGCCCTATCTGGTGTGGAAGGTGACCTTCACGCGCGGCAAGATCGGCGAGATGGACAGCGAGCTGTTCCGCGAGTTCTTCCAGGCCTTCGCCCAGAATGCCGGGATCACGCTGCACATCGAGAACCTCTATGGCCGCAACAACCACCACATCGCCGAGACCTGCTTCAAGGCGCTGGCGCGGGCGCTGCGGGCGGCGGTTGCCATCGACCCGCGGCAGCCGAAGGCAATACCCTCGACCAAGGGCAGCCTGTAGGTAACAGCGATGCCGCTCTATACCGTCTTCGCACCGCCCGTGAAGTCCGGCGAGACCGCGCCGGACCCGGAGCGCTTCGTCTTCGTCAAGGACGGCTTCTGCTGGCCGGCCCTGTTCTTTCCCGAGCTGTGGCTGCTCTTCCGGCGCATGTGGCTGGTCTTCGTGCTCTATCTTGCGGCAAGCCTTGCCGTCAGCATCATCGGCACCAAGGTCGGCGGCGCGCTGCCCTGGGTGACGCTGATCCTGATGCACCTCTTGTTTGCGCTGGAGGCCAATGCACTGAGGCGCTGGAAGCTCTCCGGCGCCGGCTACGATTTCGTCGGTGTGGCCGAGGGAAAGCGCGAGGAGGCGGAACTGCGCTTCTTCAGCCAGTGGCCGCCTGCCGCTTCCACCCCGGCCCCGGCGGCGGACACGGCGGACGGCAGCGCGCCGCCATGGCAGCCATGGGCCCGGCCGTCGGCGGGTGAGGCGGCATCCGAGCCGCACAAGCCCGTGGCCGAGAGCGGTGAAGTGATCGGCCTTTTCCCGGCGCCGGGAGGCACGTCATGAGCGTCGCCATCATCGACTACGGTGCCGGCAATCTGCGTTCGGCGGAGAAGGCGTTCCAGCACGCCATTGCCGCGCGGGGGATCGGCGAGACGGTCATCATCACCGCCGACCCCGAGATCGTTGCCCGCGCCGACCGCGTGGTGCTGCCGGGCGACGGCGCCTTTGCCGACTGCAAGCGCAATCTCGACGCCATCCCCGGCATGATCGAAGCGATCGACGAGACGATCGACAGGCGCGGCCGGCCGTTCCTGGGCATCTGCGTCGGTATGCAGTTGCTGGCCACGCGCGGCGTCGAGCATGCCATCACCCCCGGCCTCGACCGCATTCCGGGCGAGGTGCGTGCCGTCGAGCCGGACGATCCGGCGCTGAAGGTGCCGCATATGGGCTGGAACACCATGACGGCGATGAACCGCCACGCGCTGTTCGAGGGCATCGCCTTCGGGCCGGAGGGCTGGCACGCCTATTTCCTGCACGGCTTCCACCTGGTGGCGGAGCGCGAGGACGACGTGGCCGCGGTTGCCGACTATGGCGGGCCGGTGACGGCGATCGTGGCGCGCGGCAATGTCGCCGGTACCCAGTTCCACCCGGAGAAGAGCCAGAAGCTCGGCCTCAAACTGATCGGCAACTTTCTGGAGTGGGCGCCGTGATCCTCTATCCCGCCATCGACCTCAAGGACGGCGCCTGCGTCCGCCTGGTGCAGGGCGACATGGCCCAGGCGACCACCTTCAACCGCGATCCCGGCGCGCAGGCGCGCGCCTTCGCCGAGGCCGGTTTCCAGAGGCTGCACGTGGTCGACCTCAATGGCGCCTTTGAAGGCCGCTCGGTCAACGGCGCGGCGGTCGACGCGATCCTTGGCGCCACGCGGGCGCCGGTGCAGCTCGGCGGCGGCATCCGCGACATGGCGGCGATCGAGAGCTGGCTCGCCAAGGGCATCGCCCGGGTCATCCTCGGCACGGTGGCGGTCAACGACCCGGAGCTGGTCAAGGCCGCGGCCCGCGCCTTTCCCGGCCGCATCGCCGTCGGCATCGATGCGCGCAGCGGCCGCGTGGCGGTGCGCGGCTGGGCGGAGGTCACCGAAATGGACGCCACCGCGCTCGCCCGGCGCTTCGAGGACGCGGGCGTGGCGGCGATCATCTATACGGACATCGAGCGCGACGGGTTGCTCAAGGGCCTCAACATTGCAGCGACGCTGAAGCTCGCCCAGGCGGTGTCGATCCCGGTCATCGCCTCAGGTGGCCTCGCCGCGCTTTCGGATATCGAGCGGCTGCTCCAGCCCGACTGCGCCATCCTGGAAGGCGCCATCGCCGGCCGCGCCCTCTATGACGGGCGGCTCGACCCTGCCGCGGCGCTGAAGCTCATTGCGGAACGCGAGGCGGCGTGATGCTGAAGACCCGCGTCATCCCCTGCCTCGACGTCAAGGACGGCCGCGTCGTCAAGGGCGTGCGCTTCGTCGACCTGACCGACGCCGGCGATCCCGTCGAGGCGGCACGCGCCTATGACGCCGCCGGCGCCGACGAACTGTGCTTCCTGGATATCACGGCGAGCCACGAGGAGCGCGACATCCTGCTCGACGTGGTGGCGCGCACCGCCGAGCAATGCTTCATGCCGGTGACGGTGGGCGGCGGCGTGCGCACGGTGGAGGACGTGCGCGCGTTGATGCTGGCCGGGGCAGACAAGGTGTCGATCAACACCGCGGCGGTGAAGAACCGGCGCATCGTGGCCGAGGCCAGCGAGAAGTTCGGGGCGCAGGCGATCGTGGTGGCGATCGACGCCAAACGGGTCAACCGGCCGGGCGATCCGCCGCGCTTCGAGGTGTTCACCCACGGCGGGCGCAACCCTACCGGCATCGACGCGGTCGCCTATGCCGAGGAGGTGGCCAAGCTCGGCGCGGGCGAGATCCTGCTCACCTCGATGGACCGCGACGGCACCAAGGACGGCTTCGATCTGGCGCTGACCCGGGCCATCGCCGATGCGGTCAGCGTGCCGGTGGTCGCCTCGGGCGGCGTCGGCACGCTCGACCACCTGGTCGAGGGCGTGACCGAAGGTCACGCTTCCGCGGTGTTGGCGGCTTCCATATTCCATTTCGGTACCTTCACCATCCGCCAGGCCAAGGAGCACATGGCGGCCTTCGGCGTGCCGGTGCGCCTCGACGGCTGAGGGAGGGACGATTGAGCGATTTCACTCTCGCCGACCTGGCGGCCATCATCGAAGAGCGGGCGCGCGTGGCCGACCCCGATTCGTCCTATACGGCCAGGCTGCTTGCCAGGGGGGTCGAGCAGACCGCCAAGAAGTTCGGCGAGGAGGCGTTCGAGGCGGCGCTGGCGGCGGTCGGCGGCGACAAACGGGCGCTGACGGCGGAAGCCGCCGACGTGCTCTACCACCTTATGGTGATGTTGAAGGCCGGCGGCGTCGCGCTTGCCGACGTCATGGCCGAGCTCGAGGGGCGCACCGGCCAGAGCGGGCTTGCCGAGAAGGCGGCGCGCGGAAAGAAGCCGGTGTGATGGACCTCGCCTCCCCACCCGACCTGTCGCCGCACCGGATCTTCACCCGGGCCGAATGGGCGAAGCTGCGCGCCGACACGCCGCTGACGCTCGATGCCGACGACCTGACGCGCCTGCGCAGCCTGAACGACCCGATCTCGCTCAACGACGTGGTCGAGATCTATCTGCCGCTCTCGCGCCTGCTCAGCCTCTATGTCGGCGCCGCTCAGGGGCTGCACCAGGCGACCCGTACCTTCCTCGGCACCACCGAGGGGGTGACGCCATTCGTCATCGCCATTGCCGGCTCGGTGGCGGTGGGGAAATCGACGACCGCACGCGTGCTGAAAGCCCTGCTCACGCGCTGGCCGAACACGCCCAAGGTGGACCTGGTGACCACCGACGGCTTCCTGCTGCCCAATGCGGTGCTCGCGCGCGAGGGGCTGATGGAGCGCAAGGGCTTCCCGGAAAGCTACGACCTGGCGGCGCTGCTTGCCTTCCTGCGCGACATCAAGGCCGGCAAGGGGCACGTCACGGCGCCGGTCTATTCCCACCTCTCCTACGACATCATGCCCGGCGAGATGATCTCGATCGACCGGCCGGACATCCTCATTCTCGAGGGGCTCAACGTGCTGCAGACCTCGCGCCTGCCGCGCGACGGGCGGGTGGTGCCCTTCGTCTCGGACTTCTTCGATTTCTCCGTCTATCTCGACGCCGACGAGGCGGACGTGCGGCGCTGGTATGTGGAACGCTTCCTCAGCCTGCGCGAGACGGCCTTCCGTGACCCGAAATCCTATTTCCGCCGCTATGCACCACTGGGTGACCGCGAAGCGGAGGCGGTGGCGCTCGGCCTGTGGACGCGAATCAACCTGGTCAACCTGTTCGAGAACATCCTGCCATCGCGGCCGCGCGCCGACCTGATCCTGACCAAGGGCGCCGACCACGCCATCGAAAAGGTTGCGCTCAGGCGCATCTGACCAGGCGACCCGCTTGCCGCTTGATTTTTGCGTTGCGGCGCATGACATACGGGGCCGAAACCCGAACCGAAATGACGAACTACATGGACGGATGATGGCCGACGAAACCCCGACCACGCCCGAGAAACAGCCTGACGGGCCCGAGGCCGAAACCCCGGCAGCGGCCAACGACGTCGGCCCCGCCGCCGAGCCGGCAGCGGACGTGCCGGCAGAACTCAGGGCCGAGGTCGCCGACATGAAGGACAAGCTCCTCAGAACGCTGGCGGAGATGGAGAATCTGCGCAAGCGCACCGAGCGCGAGGTCGCCGATCAGCGCCAATATGCGGTCGCCTCCTTCGCTCGCGAGATGCTGACCGTCGGCGACAATCTGCGCCGCGCCATCGAGGCGGTGCCGAAGGAGAGCCGCGGCAGCGGCGATCAGGCACTGGATGCGCTGGTCGAGGGCGTCGAGATGACCGAGCGCGGGCTGGAGCAGTCACTCACCAAGCATGGCGTGCGCCGGGTCGAGGCCAAGGGGAAGAAATTCGACCCGAGCTTCCACCAGGCAATGTTCGAGGTCGAGGTGCCGGACGGCCAACCGGGAACGGTGGCCGAGGAAATTCAGGCCGGCTACGCCATCGGCGAGCGCGTGCTGCGCCCGGTACTGGTGTCGGTGGTCAAGAAGCCGAAACCGCCGGTGACACCAGCGCCCGAAGCCGCGCCACAAGCGGCGGAAGCTGCCGCCGAGTCGGCAAGCGGACCCGCCGGCGGGACCAGCGACACCTAGGCATTCCTTTCAGGCGGCGTTGCGGTCGGTCACGTCGGCCAGGGCCTGGCGCAGCGCATCCGGGGTCATCGGCTTTTCCAAGACCGCGTCGATGCCGGCGGCGCGGGCTTGCGTGCGGGTTTCGGCCAGAACATCGGCGGTCACCGCCAGGATCGCGGCGGGGGTCAGTCCTTCGGCGCGCTCGTGGTCGCGGATGGCGCGGACCGCCTTGAGCCCGTCCAGGCCGGGCATGTGCAGATCCATGAGGATGGCGTCGAAGCCCCCTGCCCTTGCGGTTGCCGCTGCGACGGCGGCCACCCCGTCGCGCACCTCGGTGACCTCATGGCCAAGGCCTTCCAGAACTGCGCGGGCGAGCAGCGCATTGATCTCGTTGTCCTCTGCCAGGAGCACGCTGAGCGTGGTGCCGGCACGGCGGGGCGGCGGCGCCTGGCGCGGCCTGGCGTCGCTCGGGTCGATGCGGAAGCTGCCGTCGCCGCCGATGATCTCGCCGGTGATGCGGGCGAGCGAGGCGCGCCGCACCGGGCGTACGAGATAGGCGTCGAAGCCGGCATCGCGCAGGCGCTCGATGTCGCCGCGGTGGCCGGGCTCGATGAGCACGGCGGCGGCAACGCGGCGGCCGGCGGCCTCGCGGATACGGGCGAGCGCGGTCATCGCATCGGGCGCCATGCGGGCGTCGATGAGCACGGCGTCATGGGGCTGGCCGGCAGCGGTGGCAGCGCCGATGAGCGCGGCAGCCTCGTTGGCGCTGGCGGCGAGCCGCGCGGTGGCGCCGGATTCGGCAAGATGACGGGCAAGCACCGGCGGCTCGGCGCCGGAGGGAGCGACGACCACAACCGCGCGGCCGGCAAGCGCCGGGCCGTCCTGGGCCGGGTGGCGCGCGCCGGAGACGGCGTCCAGTTCGAGCGTGAAGCGAAACAGCGAGCCGCCACCGTCGGCCGGTGAAACGGTGAGCTCGCCGCCCATCTGGCGCACAATGCGCCGCGAAATGGCCAGCCCCAGCCCGGCACCGCCATGGCGGCGGGTGAGAGCCGAATCCGACTGCTCGAACTCGCCGAACAGGCGCTCCGCCTCGTTCGCGGCGATCCCCGGTCCGCTGTCGGCGACGCTGAAGGCGAGCGCGACGTGGTTGTCGCCGGCCTTGCCCTGCAGTTCGGCGCTGAGGGTGACACCGCCGGTCTCGGTGAACTTCACCCCGTTGCCGACAAGATTGATGAGCACCTGGCGCAGGCGGGCCGGATCGACCATGACCGCCGCCGGCACGGCGGGATCCGTTCTGGCCGCAATGTCGATGCCCTTGGCGTGGGCGCGGCCGGCAAGCAGCTCGGCGATCTCCTGCAACAGCTGCTCCACGTCGGTGCGGGCGGGGCGCAGCTCGAGGCGGCCGGCCTCGATGCGCGAGAAATCGAGCATGTCGTCGACCAGTGCCAGCAGCGCCTCGCCCGAGGAATGCACGGCGCGGGCATAGGTCTCCTGGTCCGGCGTCAGCGGCGTCTCCATGAGCAGGCCGGCAAGACCGAGAATGCCGTTGAGTGGCGTGCGGAACTCGTGGCTGACGGTGGCCAGCACCCGCGATTTCGCCTGGTTGGCCGCTTCGGCGCGCTGGCGCGCCTCGGTGAGGCTGCGATAGCGCTCGTCACTCTCGTGCAGCTCCCAGGCAACGTCCGAGAGCTGCTCCACGGTTTCGGCGAGGCGGCGGTTCTCCTCCGCCAGATGCGTCATGTCGGCCGAAAACCGCCTATGCTCGGCCTGGGCCGCACCCCACAGGGCGATGGCGCCGACCAGCACCACGGCGGGCGCGATGAACGGCGCTGCGGCCGGCAACACCCAGGCGGTCGCTCCAGCGACGAGGACGGCGAAGCCGGCGGCACCCGCGAAAAGGCCGGCCGCGACACGGCGCGGGGTGGAAATCGGCGGTGCCTTGAGATCGGCGGCCTTCAGCCGCTCCGGCGCGCCGCCGCGGGTAGCGGCACTGTCAGCTTGCGGTCGCACCATCCTCGGCATCCAAAACGGCACACCGGCGGGGCGCCGGCATGGGACACCCGACAGAGTGAACCGTCGGGCTTTCAAAATGCTTGACGTCGGGGGGGTTCAGGCCGCAGCGGCCAACCGCTCGCCGACGGCGCGGTAGGACAGCGCCTCGGCCAGATGAATGCGCCCGACGCCGTCGGTACCATCGAGATCGGCGAGCGTGCGGGCAACCTTGAGCACCCGGTGATAGCCGCGCGCAGAAAGCCGCATGGCCTCGGCCGCCTGACGCAGCAGCGCGCTGGCCGCGGCGTCGGGGGCCGCCACCTGCTCGATCAGCGATGGCGCGCACTGGGCATTGGTACGCACGTGAGCGAGCCCCAGGGCGGCGAAGCGTTCGCGCTGGACGGCGCGGGCGGCAGCGACGCGCTCAGCAACGGCGGAAGACGATTCGGCCGGCGCCGGCAGGATGAGATCCGCCGCGGACACGGCGGGAACGTCGATGCGCGGGTCGATGCGGTCGAGCAGCGGGCCGGAGATGCGCGCCTGATAGTCCTCGATGCAGCGCGGTCCGCGCCGGCAGACATGGCCGGGCTCGCCGGCCATGCCGCAGCGGCAGGGATTCATGGCGGCAACCAGCTGGATCAGCGCCGGGAAGCTCACCCGATAATTGGCGCGGGCGATCACGCTCTCGCCGCTTTCCAGCGGCTGGCGCAGCGAATCCAGCACCTGCGGCGTGAATTCGGGGAACTCGTCGAGGAACAGGACGCCGTGATGGGCGAGCGACACCTCGCCGGGACGCGCCCGCATGCCGCCGCCGACCATGGCCGCCATGGAGGCGGAATGATGCGGCGCGCGGAAGGGCCGGCGGCGGGTGAGCCGGCCATTGGCGATCTCGCCCGCGACCGAGGCGATCATCGAGACTTCGAGGAGTTCCGGCATTCGGTAGCAAAGGACCTTTGCTACCGAATGCCGAGGAGTTCGGACGGGCTGAGCGGCGGCAGGATGGAGGGAAGCCGGCTCGCCAGCATCGACTTGCCGGCGCCGGGCGGGCCGACCATCAACAGGTTGTGGCCGCCGGCCGCGGCGACCTCCAGGGCCCGCTTGGCGGTCTCCTGGCCCTTGATGTCGGCGAGGTCGGGCAGCGCGCCATCGGCCTCGGCGATGCCGGCCTCGGGGCGCGACAGGACCTGGGTGCCGCGGAAATGATTGGCGATGGCGATCAGGCTACGTGGCGCCAGGATCGTCATCTCGCCGCTTGCCCAGGCGGCCTCCGGCCCGGAGGCAGCAGGGCAGATGAGCCCGGCCCCGCGCGCATTGGCGGCGATCGCCGCCGGCAGCACGCCGGCAACCGGCGCAATGGTGCCATCGAGCGACAACTCTCCGAGTGCCACGAAATCGCCGAGCTGGTCGCCGGGGACAGCGCCGATCGCCGCCATCAACGCCAGCGCGATGGGCAGGTCGTAATGGCTGCCCTCCTTGGGCAGGTCGGCCGGGGCGAGATTGACGATGATGCGCTTGGGCGGCAGCGACAGGCCGGAGGCATGGAGCGCGCTGCGCACCCGCTCGCGACTCTCGGCCACCGCCTTGTCGGGCAGGCCGACGACGACGAAGGCCGGCAGGCCGGGGACGACCTGCACCTGGACATCGACGGGAACCGCCTCGATGCCCTGAAAGGCCACGGTGGTGACGTGAGAAACCATGCCCCGCTGCTCGCTGCCCCGCCTGTTGCACGGGAAGCTTAGCGGAGGCTGCAACCGGCCGGGCGATTATGCACTCGGTACGTCAAGTGCATAATCGCCACCGGCCGGGGGATTATGCACTTTGCAAACCAGCCCTACCGGTAGTAGCATGAGTGTATGGGGCGCGTTAGGCAGGTACTTGGCAAAGTTCCCATCTTCAACACCATCTGGTCTTTCGTGGACCATTTGGTCGTCATCTACCTTTTTGCCGGTGGCGTGTTGGGGGCCGCCATGCTGACCCTATGGGCGTGGTTGGAAAACCATCTTCCGTATTGGGGAATAGCTCTTCTATTTTTGTGCGCTTTTGTAGTGGTTGAGGCGGCGATTAGCTTTGGGATCGACCTCTACAGGAAGGCCAAGGCCGCACGATTGGACCACCAAAAGGTTGGTAATGATCTGACTTCCCTCAGCGATGACCTGTCTCGTTGGATCACAGATCGCGTTCGTGAACGCGCGCAAATTCCGATTCCCCCTGTTAATATCGCCGAGAATGCAGTGGCCGCTCACGCGGAATGGGAACGCCAACGTCGAGAGGGAAGAATACTGCTTCAGGGAATTGCGGAAAGATATGGCGCTCGAATAATGCAGGCAGTTATTTTGATGAAGAAGCTAGATATAAGCGTACCGTTCCATCTGTCTAGCTTAGGCGAGCACAATATCGCAGGTTTTGCGTCGTTTATAGGTGCCGTTGGGCGGCTGATTAGGGACGACAACATATCTGCTGCCCAATCTCTTGGCACCGATACCCAATGGGAGCTGTCTAACTTATTCAATTAGGCGGCATGATTCTATTTCTTAGAGACGCTTTTCTTTGTGGGTTTGTGAGTTGGCGCCGGCGGTGCTGATCCCACCTTCTTTAGTACCCGGTCAAAGGCTTCCTCGGATTCGTCCGCTTCTTGCTCGCGGGCCGCTTGCTTGAACTTCTCAAGTTGACTCTTGGTTGCGTCAGTCGCTTGGTTATTCGCCATGCCTGTTTCCTTTGATCCGCCCAATCGGGGCTACATCCTTTACGTTGACGAAGCTGGCGACACCGGCCTCAAGAAGGTGCGCCCAATAGACCCAGATGGCGCAAGCGAATGGCTGGTCATCGGGGGGATTCTAATACGATCTTCGCGCGAAGCCGAGACCGTCCAGTGGGTGCGCGACCTAAGAGCAAACATCAAGGGTGCACAGCGGCCCGATCTTCATTTTCGGTTGTTGAGTGAGGCTCGCAAGGCCGCGATCTGCCCCGCCATGTCTCTGATGCGGCTTCGCGGTTTCGCGCTGCTATCCAACAAGAAGAACATGCGTGGCTACCGAAATCGAAGGGTCGAGCAAGCGAGACCATCATCGCAGGAGTGGTTCTACAACTTTTGCATCCGTCTCCTGCTGGAGCGTGTTACCGACTATGTCGCTAGACGCTCACTCCGCGACTACAAGGAACTCCGCCATCTGGAAATCGTGTTTAGCGATCGCGGCGGCATGCGGTACACCCAGACCAAGGAATATTACGACATCCTAAAGAACCAGGCGCGGTCTGGCCTCACATATCTCACTAAACGCCAGATCGATTGGCGCGTATTGCACCCCCATCTGGTGTCATCGGTTTCGCCGCGCGACAATGCTGGCGTGCAGCTAGCGGACGTTATCGCTAGTTCATTTTATCAGGCTGTGGATGCGCTTGGTCCGGGCGTTTGGTCTCCCGACCATGCAAAACAACTGCACCAGATAATGGCGACGGAACATGGCCAGCGTGCAGACTATGGCGTTGCACTCCAACCGTGGCCGCCGTGGAAGGCGCGACTAACAAGAGAACAGCAAGAGATTTTTCAGTTCTATGGGTACAAGTTCTAAGAAAATGGCAGGCCCCGGCCTCGGTTACCGCTGAGCGGGGGATAGGTCAGCGTCCTATGGCTAACCGTCCGCTTAGCTGCCCTTGACGGTCATATTGACCCTAGGGCGCGAGGTTGATCCGGCGTTTCCTGCCGCTTACATATTTGCAGTTTTATCATGTTGAATCAAGGTGTTACATAAGCCATTGAAACGAATCATCCTTTTCGCCTGCCCCGTTTGTGTGACCACCAAAAAGGGAACACCAACTGGATTGGCTTCCTATGCTTCGGCTGAGCGATCAGTGCCACGGTAGGTCAGGCGCTTGCCCTTCATGCCCTCAAGCGCCAGACCGGCCCTTTCCTGATCCTCGATGCCGAGCGCAGAGCGATTGCTGTAGCGGAAGTCAAATTCTGCCAGATAGCGGTGCAGGTGCTTTTCCTTGCAGTGCTGATAGACACCCTTCATGCCGCGCTTGAAGATCGAATAGAAGCCCTCGACCGTGTTCGTGTAGGCGTCGCCACGGCCATATTCGTAGGCGCCATGCTCGACCGTCTGGTGGTCCGCAAATTCCTCGCCAACCTTGACGTAGTGGCGCGCTTCGTCGGTCATCAGCCGCGTCTCGCGGTCGATGTTGGCGCGCACGATAGGAACGATCTGGCTGACCGTCGTGCTTTCGATGTGGAATGAGCGGGCGCGGCCGCCACGCTCCACCAGCGTCAGGACGGTGTTCTTGATCGCCGAATTGCCACCACCACGGCCGCCGGGATGCTTCGCGGGCATACCCTCCAGACGGCCGATAAAGGTCTCGTCAGCCTCGACAACCTTGCCAGAGCCACCCATCGGGGACAGGTCGCCAGAGCGCATGGCTTCGCGGATACGGTGCGCGAGAAACCACGCCGTCTTGTACTGGACCTCTAGAACCCGGTGGAGCTGGTGCGCACTGATGCCCTTCTTGCTGGAGCACATCAGATGCACCGCCTGCAAGAACTTGTGGAGCGGGATACGGCCATGCTCGAAAACCGTGCCGACCTTCACCGTGAACTGCTTGCCACACTGACCGCACTTGTGGAGGCCATAGCGGACGCGCTTGGACGGGTTCGCCTTGATCTTGGAGATACGGTCCACGCCGCCGCAATGCGGGCAGACAGGGCCGTTAGGCCACAGGACAGCCTCAAGATGCTCGAAGGCGGCTTCTTCGTCGTGAAAGTAGGGCTTTGACAGGACCGACATGGCTCATTCCCTCTGCTACAAGGGAATGTAGGGCATCTCGATTAGGTTTGCAAGATACATAATCGCCACCGGCCGTCAAGAACATTACGTGAACGCGGTTGTGGCGTGCCCTTACCCGACCTCGTCGATCAAAGCGGTCAGCTCGCCGAGATGGTCGAGGCGCCGGTAGCGCGGGGAGTCCGTCGGCTCCTCGGCATGTTCCAGCACCCAGTTGAGGTCGTGGGGAATGTAGATGCCCCAGCTTCCCGCCGCGATCGCCGGGACGATGTCCGATTTCAGCGAATTGCCGACCATCATGGCGCGCTCCGGCCCGTCGCCATGCTGGGCGAAGATGCGCTCATAGGTGCCGACGTCCTTGTCGGAGACGATCTCGACCGCTTCGAAGAAATCATGAAGCCCGGATTCGGCGAGCTTGCGCTCCTGGTCGAAGAGGTCGCCCTTGGTGATCATCACCAGGCGGTAGCGGCCGGCGAGGCTGGCAAGCGTCTCGCGCACATGGGGCAGCGTTTCCACCGGGTGAGAGAGCATGTCGCGGCCGGCCTCGAGGATCTCGGCGATGGCGGAGGCCGGCACCACGCCGTCGGTCACCTGAATGGCGGTTTCGATCATCGACAGGGTGAAGCCCTTGATGCCGAAACCGTAGCGGCCGAGATTGCGGCGCTCGGTCTCAAGCAGCGCGGCATTGAGCACATCCGGCCCGGCATGGGCGGCAAGCGCGGCCTCGAAGCGCGCCTTGGTCGCCCCGTAGAACTGCTCGTTCTGCCAGAGCGTGTCGTCGGCATCGAAGCCAATGGTGGTGAGGCCGTCGGCCATCAGCCCTGGCGCCGTTTCTCGATGGCGTCCCAGATGAGGGCGGCGATGTCGGCGCCGCCGAAGCGCTTGACCTCGCGGATGCCGGTCGGCGAGGTCACGTTGATCTCCGTAAGATATTGGCCGATCACGTCAATTCCGACGAAGGTGAGCCCCAGCTCGCGCAGGCGCGGGCCGATGGTGGCGCAGATCTGCTTGTCGCGGTCGCTCATCTCGGCGGCTTCCGCGCGGCCGCCGACATGCATGTTGGAGCGCGCCTCGCCGGCCGCCGGCACGCGGTTGATGACGCCGACCGGCTCGCCCTCGACCAGGATGATGCGCTTGTCGCCCTGGCGCACGTCGGGGAGATAGCGCTGGACGACGAAGGGCTCGCGGAAGGCGCCCTCGAACATCTCCAAGAGCGACAGCAGGTTCTCGTCATGGCCGGTGATGCGGAAGACGCCGGCGCCGCCGGCGCCATAGAGCGGCTTGACGATGATGTCGCCGTGCTCCTCGCGGAAGGCGGCGATGCGCCCACGGTCGCGGGTGATCAACGTCGGCGGCATGAGTTCGGGGAACTCGGTGACGAAGAGTTTTTCCGGCGCGTTGCGCACGCTCACCGGGTCGTTGACCACCAGAGTCTCCGGGTGGATGCGCTCGAGCAGATGGGTGGTGGTGATATAGGCGAGGTCGAAGGGCGGGTCCTGGCGGAGCAGCACCACGTCGAAGCTGGAGAGATCGACCAGTTCCGGGGCCCCGAGGGTGAAGTGGTCGCCCTGCGCCTCGCGCACCGTGACCGGCTCGACCGTCGCCGATACTTTGCCGTCGCGCATGGCAAGCCGCTCGGGCGTGTAATGATAGAGGCTGTGGCCGCGCTTCTCGGCCTCCAGCATCAGGGCGAAGGTCGAATCGCCGCGGATGACGATCCGCGCGATGTGGTCCATCTGGACGGCGACTTTGAGGGGCATGGGCTGGTTTCCGGGGTTCCGGCTGCAAGGGCGGGTGCGTTTATCACGCCGCACCCGCGGCGTCGAACGCGCCGCGGAGGTGACGCGGCAGACGGCCGGGGACGCACATGATGACATCGAAGCGAAGGTCAAGACCGGCGGCCGCGGGATTGGCCGCAAGCCAGAGGGAAGCGGCACGGGCGATGCGCCGGCGGGCGGCAGGGGTAACCGCTTCCGCCGCCTCGGCCTGGCTTGGGCGCTGCTTGACTTCGACGAAGGCGATCAGCGAGCCGCGGCGGGCAATCAGGTCGATCTCGCCGACGCCCGTGCGATAGCGCCGGGCAAGGATGCGGTAGCCCTTTGTCCGGAGAAGCCAGGCGGCGAGCAGCTCGGCGCGGCGGCCACGGCGCTCGGCGCGGCGGCGGGCCGTGCTCTCAGCCGGCACTGCCATCGTTCTTCATGGCGAGCGCTCTTTGGTAGAGGTCGCGGCGCTTGAGCCCGGTCAGCGCGGCCGCCTCGGTGACGGCGGCGCTGAGCGGCCTGTCCTTGAGCAGTTCGGCGAGCAGTCGGTCGGCATCCTCTGCCGACGGGGCCTCGGCGCCCGGCGGACCAACCAGAACGACGATCTCGCCTCTGGGCGGGTCTTCCGCGGCAAGGGCGGCGGCGAGCGTGGCCAGCGTGCCGGTGCGCACGGTCTCGAAGGTCTTGGTCAGTTCGCGGGCGACGACTGCCTGGCGCGCGCCCGAGAGCACTGCTTCCATGTCGGCCAGGGCGGCGGCAAGCCGCGGGCCAGCCTCGTAGAAGACGAGCGTTGCCGGCACGCCCTTGAGTTCGCTGAGGCGGGTGCGGCGGGCTGCGGATTTCGGCGGCAGGAACCCGGCGAAGAGAAAGGCATCGGTGGGCAGGCCTGCGGCGACCAGGCCGGCGAGCACGGCGGAGGCACCCGGCACCGGCACGACCGCGTGGCCGGCATCGCGCGCTTCCTTGACCAGCTTGTAGCCGGGATCGGAGACGAGCGGCGTGCCGGCGTCGCTGACCAGGGCGATCGCCTTGCCCTCGGCAAGGTCGGCGAGCAGCTTCGGCCGCTGCCGCGCCGCGTTGTGGTCGTGATAGGCGACGAGCGGCGACTCAATGGCATAGTGTCGCAGCAGCACGGCGGTTACCCGCGTATCCTCGCAGGCAATGACGTCGGCGGCCGCGAGAGTCTCCAGAGCGCGAATCGAAATGTCGCCGAGATTGCCGATGGGCGTGGCAACAACGTGAAGGCCAGGTGCCAGCGGACGGGCGGCCATGCTATGCCCGTCGATGGCGAAGGTCCGCGCGCCGGCACGCTCCGCCCTGAAGTTGCTGCTTTTTCTGGCCGTCATCCCGCACCGTCCAGTTCATATGCCGGGTGATGAAGTTTTGACAGAATGTGGTTTGGGCCTATGATTTGCCGGTTTTTACCGGCTCCGGGGCGAGCAGGGGAGAATTTCTTGTTTCGTTTTCATTTATTGCGTTCTGGCATCGGGACGGCGCGCAAGGCCGCCGTGCTCGCTTCGGCTTTATTTCTCGCCGCCTGCACAGGCATGGGACTGGGTGGCGGCAATGGCGGTGCCGATTTCGGCGGCGGCGGACAACCGGTCACCGGCGAGGTGTTGGGCACCGGATCGGTCAAAGTGGGCCTGCTCCTGCCGCTGTCGGCCAATGGCAATGCCGGCCAGATCGGCAAGGACCTCAGGAACGCCGCCGATCTGGCGATCCGCGATTTCAAGACGGCCGGCATCCAGGTGCTGGTCAAGGACGATCGCGGCACCGTCGATGGGGCGCGTGCCGCGGCCGGCGCCGCCATCTCGCAGGGCGCCGAGCTGATCATCGGACCGCTGTTCGCCCAGTCGGTGAAGGCGGTGTCGCAGGTCGCCAAGGCCTCGCGCGTGCCTGTGGTCGCCTTCTCCACCGACACGACCACGGCATCGCCCGGGGTGTATCTGTTGAGTTTCCTGCCGCAGGGCGACGTCGACCGCATCATCGGCTACGCCGCCTCCAAGGGCCGGCGGTCGTTCGCAGCGCTCCTGCCCGACAACGCCTATGGCACGATCGTGGAAGCGGCGCTGCAGCGGGCGGTCGCCAATGCACGCGGGCGGGTGATGTCGGTCGAGCGCTACGCCCTCGACAAGACGGTGATGCAGACCAAGGCGCAGGCGGTCGCCAGTCTGGTCAAGTCCGGCACGGTCGATGCGGTGTTCATGCCCGGCGGCGTACAGGAAGCGCCGTACCTCGCCCAGATCATGGCGGCGGCAGGCGTCGATTCGCGGAAGGTCACCTATCTCGGCAGCGGCCAGTGGGACGATCCGGCGATCGCGCGGGAATCGACGCTGAACGGCGCCCTCTACCCGGCGCCCGATGACAGTGGCTTTGCCGGATTCGCCCAACGCTATCAGGCCACGTTCGGCGCGGCGCCGAGCCGCACGGCGACGCTTGCCTATGATGCGGTGAGCCTCGCCGCCGGACTGACGGCGCGCTTTGGCGACCAGCGCTTCGCGGCCCAGACGCTGACCAATCCAAGCGGCTATATCGGGCTTGACGGCGCCTTCCGCTTCCTGTTCGAACGGGCTCAACCAGCGCAGCCTGGCGGTCTACCAGATCAACAACGGCAAGGCGGTGATGGTCGACAGGGCACCGCGGACGTTCAGCCGGTCGGGTACCTAGGGCCTTTCACGGTGGCTATGCCGCCAGATCGGCGACCACGGCATCAAGGACGTAGAAGCCGGCGCGCGTGGCACGCAGAAATCCGCCGTCCGTGCGCTCGACCATGCCGTTGGCGATGAGATCGCTGAGGCGGGCCGGATCGAGCACGCGGCCGGCCAGTCGGCAATAGCGGTCGAGATCGATGCCCTCGGCCAGGCGGAGGCCCATGAGCAGCATCTCGTCGCCTTCCTCCTCCGAGGTCAGCAGATCGTCGACCACGATCCCGTCGCCCCACGCCTCGACCTTCTCCAGCCACACCTCGGGGGCGCGCTCGGCGGCGAGCGCATGGCGCCCGTCGGCTTGCCTCAGCCGGCCGTGGGCACCGGGGCCGACGCCGGCATATTCGCCATAGCGCCAATAGACCAGATTGTGCCGGCACTCGCCGCCGGGCACCGCATGGTTGGAGATCTCATAGGCCGGCAGGCCGGCGGCATCGCACACTGCCTGGGTGACGCCATAGAGTTCGGCACCAGCGTCGTCATCGGGCACGGCGAGCTTGCCCGCCTCGTGGAGGGCGAAGAAGGGCGTGCCCGGCTCGATGGTGAGCTGGTAGAGCGACAGGTGGTCGGCGGCCAGCGTGAGTGCCTGTGCCAGCTCCGCCTCCCAGGCCGCCGGCGTCTGGCCGGGGCGGGCATAGATGAGATCGAAGGAGAGGCGCGGGAAGGTCGCCCGCGCGATCGCGATGGCCTGCAGCGCCTGGGCGGAATCGTGCAGGCGGCCAAGGAACTTGAGGTCCCGGTCGTTGAGCGCCTGGACGCCGAGCGACAGGCGGTTGACGCCGGCGGCGCGATAGCCGCGGAAGCGCTCCGCCTCGACCGAGGACGGATTGGCCTCCATGGTCACCTCGACGTCCGGCGCGACCGGCCAATGGGCGGCGACCGCATCGAGGATGGCGCCGACCGTCGCCGGCTGCATCAGCGAGGGCGTGCCGCCGCCGATGAAGATGCTCGTTACCTTGCGGCCGGGCGCACGCTCGGCGAGCACAGCGATCTCGCGGGCGAAGGCGGCAGCAAAGCGGGCCTGGTCCGGCGGGTCGTGGCGGACATGGCTGTTGAAATCGCAATAGGGGCACTTGGCGGCGCAGAACGGCCAGTGAACGTAGACGCCGAAGCCCGGTTCGCGCGCTTGCGGCTCGGCTAGGTTCATCTTCGCGGAATCCTGGCGCGGGCGAAGGCGGCGAAGGCCAGCGCCCGGTGAGACATGTCCTTCTTCTCCTCGGTAGCCATCTCCGCATAGGTGCGATCGTAGCCGTCGGGCACGAACATCGGATCGTAGCCGAAACCGTTGTCGCCGCGTGGCGGCCATATCATGTGGCCCCTGACTTCGCCGCGGAAGGTGGCACTGGCGCCGGTCGGCCAAGCCAGGCAGAGCACGGCGACGAACCGCGCGGTGCGCGCCTCAGGCGTGGTGGCGCCAGCCACCCGCAGGTGATCCTCGACGCGCTGCATGGCGGCGGCGAAGTCCTTCTGCGGCCCCGCCCAGCGCGCCGAATAGACGCCGGGATCACCGTTCAGGGCATCGACGCAGACGCCCGAATTGTCGGCCAGCGCCGGATGGCCGGAGGCGATCGATGCGGCGATCGCCTTGAGCATGGCGTTGTCGGCAAAGGTGCGGCCGGTCTCCTCCGGCTCGGGCAGGCCGAGAGACGCGGCGGTGACGACGGTGAGGCCGGCAGGCGCCACCAGCGCCTCGATCTCCCGGAGCTTGCCGGGATTGTGGGTGGCGACGACCAGCGTGTCGCCCGGCTTCAGCAACCCACCTGCGGCCGGCGCTCTCAAAGGATCGCCAGCTTCTGCAGCTCGACGAGGTGCGCGATGCCGTCGCGGGCGAGGCGCTTCATGACCTCGAACTGCTCGTCGCTGAAGGGGGCGCCCTCGGCGGTCGACTGGATCTCGACGAAACCGCCGGCGCCGGTCATGACGAAATTGGCGTCGGTCTCCGCCTCGCTGTCCTCGGCATAGTCGAGGTCGAGCACGGGGGTGCCGCGGAACATGCCGACCGAGACGGCGGCGACATGATCAGCAAGCACCGGCTTCACCACCATGTCGCGGGCGCGCATCCACTCGATGCAGTCCCTGAGCGCCACCCAGGCGCCGGTGATTGAGGCGGTGCGCGTGCCGCCGTCCGCCTGGAGCACGTCGCAATCGATCATGATCTGACGCTCGCCGAGCGCCGGCAGGTCGACCACGGCGCGCAGCGAGCGGCCGATCAGGCGCTGGATCTCGAGCGTGCGGCCGGACTGCTTGCCGGCCGAGGCCTCGCGCCGCGTGCGCTCATGGGTGGCGCGCGGCAACATGCCGTATTCGGCCGTCACCCAGCCCTTGCCGGCGCCGCGCAGCCAGGCCGGGACCTTCTCGTCGAGGCTGGCGGTGCACAGAACGTGGGTATCGCCGAACTTGACCAGGCAGGAGCCTTCGGCATGGCGGGAATAGCCGCGCTCCAGGCTGATCGGGCGCATTTCAGTGGCTGTGCGGCGTGAAGGCCGGGCAGCCGGCGGGGAGATGTTATCCATGGAGCTTCATAGGCATGGGCCCGATGGGCGTAAAGCCCCGCTTGAATATGCGGTAAAAACCGACACTTAATGGGCAATCGGACAGGCCCCATGAGCAAACACGAATCTCAGTCGACCCGCCTCGTCGCTTCCGGCGAATCACGCGCTTCAGCGCTGCAGAGCCTGGACCGGCGCTCGCGCGAGATCTTTCGCCAGATTGTCGACACGTATCTGGAGACCGGCGAGCCGGTCGGCTCGCGCAATATCAGCCGGGCGCTGACCATGTCGCTGTCGCCGGCTTCGGTACGCAACGTCATGGCCGATCTGGAGCAACTTGGCTTGATCCACGCGCCGCACACCTCGGCCGGGCGACTGCCGACCGAGTTCGGCCTGCGCTTCTTCGTCGATGCGCTGCTCGAAGTCGGCGATCTGTCGGCCGACGAGCGCGGGCAGATCGAGGCGCAGGTCAAGGCCAGGACGCCGGGGCGCACGGTCGAGAACGTGCTCAGCGAGGCGAGCCAGGCGCTCTCCGGCCTGTCGCGCGGTGCCGGCGTGGTGCTCGCCGGGAAGGCCGACCTGAGGCTCAAGCACATCGAGTTCATCCGTCTGGAGCCGACCCGGGCGCTGGTGGTGCTGGTCGGCGAGAGCGGCACGGTCGAGAACCGGCTGATCGACCTCGCGCCCGGCACGACGCCATCGAGCCTGCTCGAAGCCGCGAACTACCTCAACGCGCATCTGCGCGGCCGTTCTCTCTCCGAGGCGCGCGCCGAACTGGAGAAATACGAGAAGGACGCACAGGCGGAGCTCGACAAGCTGACGCGGACGCTGGTGACGGCGGGGCTCGCCTCATGGGCGGAGGCCGGCGACGGCCATCCCGACACGCTGATCGTGCGCGGGCGCGCCAACCTGTTGGAGGACGTGACGGCGGCGGCGGACCTGGAACGCATCCGCCTGCTCTTCGATGATCTCGAAACCCAGCGCGAGCTTATCCGGCTGCTCGGCAGCGCCGAGAGCGGCGAGGGCGTGCGCATCTTCATCGGCTCGGAGAACCGGCTGTTCTCGCTCTCCGGCTCCTCCCTGGTGATGGCGCCCTATCGCGACAGCGAGCAGAAGGTGGTGGGCGTGCTCGGCGTCATCGGCCCGACGCGGCTCAACTATGCCCGCATCGTGCCGATGGTGGATTATACGGCGAAGGTGGTCGGAAGGCTGCTGGGGTAGCCGGGCACAAGCGGCCTCCGACGGCGGCGGGCGAACCGCCACCGCCACCGTCAGAGGCATTGGCGAATCCAGCGATCCTGAGGGGCCTAGGATACCGGCTCCAGCGTGACGACCACACCAGTCGGCTCCGGCTCATGGGGTGCCAGCTGCGAGTGGGTGTCGTCGCTCCAGCTCGCAACCTTGACGACCTGTCCCGTGTTGCCGCCTTCAGCGGCTGCCTGGGCCGGCTCCACGACGTTCAGCCCCTCCCCGTTGACGAAATAGGTGTGGTCGCCGAACACGCCGTTCAGCTGGGGCACGGAAGGGTGGTCCTCGGGAATGACCTGGGCATCGAACTGGCCGAGAGTCTGATTGACCTGAGTAGGAGAGAGCTTCATCGCGCGTTCCTTTCGGTTTCGATTGGATTTGTGTCCAAGGGATCGTTGTGGACGCGGCCTCCCACTATTGACGTGGTTGATTTCTCTGAGCCCGGTCGGCCGGCCGGCTCACATCTACACTTATGACGTTCGACGGCATGATCAACCGCGCGCCCTCCGCGGAATCGCCATAGGCGACCTTTTCCGGCGGCTCGGCTAACCGGCGGGCGGAACGGCCAGCGCCCCTTCTACGCACATCACGGCACGCTTATCATGACGCCGGTTGGTTGCGAGCGTGGAGGAAGGGGTGACCGGCAAGATAACGGCCCGGGGCGACGTGGCAGGCAGTGCGGCCTTCAACGCCCGCATCTTCGCCATGCGCATGGAGCGCAGCCGCGCCGACCTGTTCGGCATGCTCGAGCGCATCTATGGCGGACGGCCGGACTACGAGCGTTTCTGCAAGGCGCTGACCAAACTCTTGGCCAACTCTTGGGGCGAGCGGCCGGACGAGTTGAAATGGCTCGACCTCAAGCGCGACCTCGAGCCCGACTGGTTTCAGCGGCCCGACATGGCCGGCTACGTCTTCTATGTCGACCGCTTCGCCGGCGACCTCAAGCACATCGCCGACCGGCTCGACTATCTGCAGGAACTCGGCATCACCTATGTCCACCTGATGCCCTGCCTGAGGCCGAGACCGGGCGACAGCGACGGCGGCTATTCGGTGATGGACTACCGCGCCATCGATCCGGCGCTTGGCACCATGGACGAGCTGGAGGCGCTCGGCGGCCTGCTGCGCGGCCGCGGCATCAGCCTGTGCATCGACCTGGTGCTCAACCACACCGCCAAGGAGCACGCCTGGGCGGAGAAGGCGAAGAAGGGCAGCGCCAAATATCAGGACTATTACCTGATGTTCGACGACGACCGCCTGCCGAAGCAATACGAGGAGACGCTGGTCGAGGTGTTTCCCGACAATGCGCCGGGGAGCTTCACCTTCTATCCCGGGATCGGTGCTACGGGCAAATGGGTGTGGACCACTTTCAACGAACACCAGTGGGACCTCAACTGGGCGAACCCCGATATCTTCCTCGAAATGGCGGGGGTGATGCTGTTCCTCGCCAACAAGGGCGTCGACGTGCTGCGGTTCGACGCGGTCGCCTTCATGTGGAAGCGCATGGGCACGCGCTGCCAGTCGGAGCCGGAAGTGCACATGCTGCTGCATGCGCTGCGCGCCGTCAGCCGCATTGCCGCGCCGGCGGTGATCCACCTGGAGGAGGCAATCGTCTCGCCGGCGGAAATGATCCCCTATCTCGGGCTCGGCGAGCACTACGGCCGCGAAGGCAACCTCGCCTATCACAACTCGCTGATGGTGCAGTTCTGGTCGGCGCTGGCCTCGCGCGAGACGCGGATGATGACCCATGTGCTCAAGGCCCACTTTCCGCCCGAGCTCGATAACGCCACCTATGCCACCTATATCCGCTGCCACGACGACATCGGCTGGGCGGTGACCGACGAGGACGCCAGCGCCGTCGGTCGCGACGGCTTTCTGCACCGCGCCTTCCTCTCCGATTTCTACGAGGGGGTGTTTCCCGGCTCGTTCTCTCGCGGGCTGCTTTTCCAGGTCAATCCGGCGACCGGCGACAAGCGCATCAGCGGCACATCGGCCTCGCTGGCGGGCCTCGAACGGGCGGAGCAAGAAGGCGAGCAAATCGCCATCGAGCGCGCCATCGACCGCATCCTGCTCGGCCATGCGCTGATCGCGAGCTTTGGCGGAATTCCGCTGATCTACATGGGCGACGAGATCGCGCTCCTCAACGATTACGGCTATCGCGACGAGCCGGCGCACGCCCATGACAGCCGCTGGGTGCACCGGCCGCGGATGGACTGGGACCGGGTATCAGACGCCATGGCGGAGGACAGCAAAGCGCCAGCGGCGCTTGTCTGGCGCGGCGTCAAGGCGATCCTCGAACGGCGGCGCGCCATGCCGGAGTTCCATGCTGCCAATCCGACGCTGGTTCTCGATACCGGCCAGGACGGTCTCTTCGCCTTCGTGCGCAAGGCACCGACCAACGCGGTGGTGTGCATCTACAATTTCAAGGAATTCTGGGCGGCGCTCGACGCCGGCTGGGCAACGGCGCAAGGCGTCACGCAATTCACCGACGGTCTGTCGGGCAATCCGGTCGGCCTGCATGACGGCCGCATCCTGCTGCCGCCCTATGCGCGGCTGTGGCTGCGCTGAGCGGCGCGCTCAGGCGGCGGCGCCTGCCGCCTTGAGGTAATCCTGCCAGATGGCCTTGTCGCCGAGATGCTTCAGTGCCGCATGGTGGGCGGCCTGTTCTTCCGGGCTCAGGGTGAACGTGCGGGGCGCCGGGCGCGCCCCCACCGTTACGGCGTGGTGGTGGACCGCGATCGTCGGCGCTTCCGGCACTTCGCCCAGGCCCAGCGCCGCCTGGCGGCCGCCGATCAGCTCGATATAGACCTCGGAGAGAAGCTCGGCATCGAGCAGGGCGCCATGCAAGGTGCGGCGCGAGGCGTCGATCTGGTAGCGCGAAAGCAGGGCATCGAGCGATGCGGGGCCGCCGGGATGCTTGCGCCGAGCCAGCATCAAGGTGTCGATCACCCGCTCGTTGGAGATCGGCGGACGGCCGAGCCGGCCGAGCTCGGCATTGATGAAATCCATGTCGAAACTGGCATTATGGGCGATCAGATTGCCTTCGGCGAAGAAGGCAACCAGCTCGTCGGCAACCTCGGCGAAGCGCGGCTTGTCCTTGAGGAAGGCGTCGTCGAGCCCGTGCACGCGGGCGGCCTCCACCGACATCGGCCGCTCGGGGTTGATGTAGGCGTGGAAGGTCCGCCCCGTCGGGATGTGGTTTTCGAGCTCGATGGCGCCGATTTCGACGATACGGTCGCCGTTCAGCGGCTCAAGTCCGGTGGTCTCGGTGTCGAAGATGATTTCGCGCATGATTCGGGATGCAGCGTGGCGGCTGGCGCGCCGCCGCGCAAGCCAGACGGATGCGTTTCCCCTTAATCCTTGGCGGTCTTGGCGGGCGCGGCTGGTTTGCCGAGCAGAGTCGCGATCTCCTTGATGGTCTGATCGTGGAGGTCTTCCGCCTTGTCGATGGTGAGGTGGTTGAGGTCCGGCCGGGTGACGTTGGTGATGGTGCCCTTGAAATTGAAACCGCCGGTTACCGTGACGTTGATGCCGGTCGAGGAGGAGGAGCGGAAATTCAGCACGTGATCGACGTTGGACGGAACCTTGCCGGGATCGGTCAGGTCGTAGAACACCAGAAGCGCAACGCGGACGCCGGCGTCCCTGAGCTTGTAGGCCATGAGCAGGGCCGTGTCGGCGCCATAGGAGTGGCCGATGATGATGATCGGATAGCGATGCGCCTTATAGGCGGCAACCATCTTGTCCATGTTGGGCCGCCAGTCCATGAACCCATCGGAGATGGCGGGATAACCCTTGTCGGTCAGCTCCTTGGCGAGCACGTCCATGCCGGTGGAGAAGATGTTGAGACCGCCGCGCATGATGTAGATCGGCGGTGCCACCGTTCTGTCCTTGGAGACGGCCTTGGCCAGCGCTTCGGCGACCGCCTTGGCCTCGGCGGCGCCGGCCGGACTGACGGTGAAAGCGATGACGACCGCTGCAAGAATGGCCGTGGCAATCTGCCGGAACCGCCGCATGGCACACCTCCGCTTGAACACACGCTCCCGCAACGGACCAGGCGGGAAAGGCCCGACCCCCCTTGCGGCCGGCCCCGAACCCCTATTCTTTCCCTGTATTGCGGCAAAGCTCAATGCACCAATTAGAGGTATCTGCCGCACAGGCCGGAAAGACCGGCGCCTGGCGACGTTGTGAGGGTGGAGATATGCAGCAAAGACGGTTCGGACCGACCGGCATCGACGTACCGGTCATCGGCCAGGGAACCTGGCGTTTCGAGAGCAGCCCGCGGGCCGGGGCGATCGCGGCGCTTCGCCGCGGCCTCGATCTCGGCCTCCGCCACATCGACACCGCCGAGCTCTACGGCTCCGGTGCGGCCGAAGAGATCGTCGGCGAGGCGATCGCGGGCCGGCGCGACGAGGTCTTCCTGGTCTCCAAGGTGATGCCGCAGAACGCTTCGCGGACCGGCGCGATCGCCGCCTGCGAGGCCTCGCTCAAGCGCCTCGGCACGGACCGGCTCGACTGCTACCTGCTGCATTGGCCCGGCCGCCACCCTTTGGCGGACACCATCGCCGCCTTCGAACGGCTCAAGGCAGACGGCAAGATCCTCTCCTGGGGCCTCAGCAATTTTGACGAGGCCGACCTCGCGGCGGCCCGTACGATCGCCGGCGACGGCGCGATCGCGTGCAATCAGGTGCTCTACCATCTCGAAGAGCGCGGCATCGAGCACCGGGTGATCCCCTGGTGCGAAGCCCATGGGGTGGCAGTGGTCGCCTATAGCCCGTTCGGCAGCGGGGATTTCCCGGCACCGCGAAGCGCGGGCGGCAAGGTGCTTGCCCGCCTTGCCGAGGCCCATGGCGCCACCGCGCGCCAGGTGGCCCTGGCCTTTCTCACCCGGCAACCCGCGCTCCTGGCCATTCCCAAGGCTGCCTCCCTGCCCCATGTCGAGGAGAATGCCGACGCCGACGGCCTGATATTGACCGAGGCCGAGATCGCGGATATCGACCGGGCCTTCCCGCGCGGCCGCCATGCGGGCCTTGCCATGCTGTAGGAGACCAAGAGATGGCCACCGACCAGTCTGTCCTCGACCACATCAAGGCGCTCACCGACGAGGAGCATTTCCTCTACCAGAAGGGCCAGCTTTCCGAGGCTGAGCGCCAGCGGCTGATCGCCATCAACGTGGCGCTCGACCAGTATTGGGACCTGCTGCGCCAGCGGCGGGCCAAGCGCGAGTTCGGCGAGGACCCGGACGACGCCGAGCTGCGTCCGCCGGGAACCGTCGAGGGCTACCGCGGCTAGCGCCCTGCTGCCATGCCGGCGACGGCGCGCAGCAGCGCGCCGATCTGGCGCTCGGCATCGGCATGGGTGCCGCCGGTGTCGATGATGAAATGGGCACGGGAGCGCTTCTCTGCATCGGGCATCTGGCGGGCGACCAGCGCCTCAAAGCGCTCGGCAGTCATCCCCGGTCGCTGGAGCACCCGTTCACGCTGGCGCTGGTAAGTGGTGGAGACCACGACGATGGCATCGGCGCGATTGTCGAGGCCGATCTCGAAAAGCAGCGGCATGTCGAGCAACGCGATGTGATGCCCGCCCGCGGCGGACGTGGCGCGGAAGGCATCCGCCGCCTCGCGCACCAGCGGATGGACGATCGATTCCAGCCGGGCAAAGGCGACGGAATCGCCGACAACGCGCTGGCCAAGGCGCACCCTGTCGATGGCACCGTCGACGGTCACGCCGGGAAAGGCCGCCTCGACGGCAGCCACGGCGGCCCCGCCGGGCGCATAGATGGCGTGGACGAAATGGTCGGCATCGAAGACGGGAATGCCGGTGCGGGCGAACATTGCCGCCGCGGTCGACTTGCCCATGCCGAGCGAGCCGGTGAGGCCGAGGACCAGCATCACCCGGCCTCGATCGATTTCTGGACGACGGCAGTGAGGGCCGGCGTCACCTGCGGGCGCTGGCCGAACCAGCGGGTGAAGCCCGGCACCGCCTGGTGGAGCAGCATGCCGAGGCCGCCGACGGCGCTGAGGCCAGCGCGGCGGGCGCTGGCCACCAGCGGCGTCTCCAGCGGCACATAGACGAGGTCGCTGACCACGGCATCGCCGGGCAGGCGCGCGACATCGACATCGAGCGGTGGCTGGCCGTGCATGCCGAGCGTGGTGGTGTTGACCAGCACGCGGGCGGCGCCGAGGAGGCCCGGCAGCGAGTCCCAGCCGGCGATTGCCACCACCGGGCCGAAACGTTCCCTCAGCGCCTCGGCACGCTGGCGCGAGCGGTTGACCACGGTGACCGGGGCGAGGCCGCGCCGGATGAGCGCCCAGACGATCGCCCGCGCCGCCCCGCCGGCACCGAGCACAACTGCCGGGCCGGCATGAGCGTCCCAGCCCGGCGCCTCCTGGTCGAGATTGGCGAGGAAGCCGAGCGGATCGGTGTTGGTACCGACAAGCCTGCCGTTCTCGATCCAGATGGTGTTGAGGGCGCCGGTTTCCTCCGCTGCCGCCTCGCGCCGGTCGACCGCGGCAAAGGCGGCCTGCTTGTGGGGCACGGTGACATTGCAGCCGACAAAGCCGCTCGTCGCAAAGCTGGCGAAGAAATCGACAGCCCGCTCGGGCTCGACCGGCTTGATGACATAGTCGCCTTCGAGGCCGAGCTGGTTCAGCCAGAAGCGATGGATCACCGGCGAGCGCGAATGCGTGACCGGCCAGCCAATGACACAGGCTACAGGCTTCACCATGACGGCGCCGGACGGCTCATGCGATCGCTCCTTCCCCTCTCAGATACGCCAGAAGCGGCAGGAGCGGCAGACCGAGGATTGTAAAATAATTCCCCTCGATCGCCTCAAACAGGCGGATTCCCTCGCCTTCGAGCTGGTAGACGCCGACGCTTTTGAGCACCGGCTCGCCAAGGCGGGCAAGGTAGGCATCAATCTCGGCCGCCGTCAGCAGCCGCATGGTGAGGGTGGCGCTGTCGAGATGACGCCAACGCACGGCGCCGCCTCGCGCTACGGCGACGGCCGAATGGAGCTTGTGGGCGCGCCCGGCAAGCCGCTCGAGCTGGGCCTTGGCTTCGGCCATGGTCGCCGACTTGGTGCCGCGATGACCGTCGCAATCGAGCGTCTGGTCGGCGCCGATCACCAGGGCGTCGGGCAGCCGGCGGCTGACCTCCATCGCCTTGGCCTCGGCCAGCGCCATGGCGATCTCGGCCGGCGTGGCACCGCGGGCGAGCAACGGCGCCTCGAGGCTGCGCTCATCGAGCGACGCCGGCTCGACGGTGAAGGCGATGCCGGCATTGGCGAGCAGCGCCTGCCGGGCCGGGCTGCCCGAGGCCAGGACAATGCCGCTCACTGGCTATGCCCGGAATCCCGCGCCTCGCGGTGTTCACGATGCAGTCCAAGGATCGCCGCAGCGGTCTCTTCGATCGAGCGCCGGGTGACGTCGATCACCGGCCAGCCATGCCTAGCGCAGAGCTTGCGCGTATAGGTGATCTCGTCGGCGACCGAGGCCTTGTCGGTATAGGCGAGATTGGGCTGGTCGGCATTGAGGCTGAGAATGCGGTTCTGGCGCAGGGCAATGATGCGCTCGGGGCTGGCGACGAGGCCGACGACCAGCGGCTTCCTGATGTTTTCGACATCGGGCGGCAGCGCAATGCCGGGGACCAGCGGCACATTGGCGGTGCGGATGCCGCGATTGGCGAGATAGATCGAAGTCGGCGTCTTGGACGTGCGGCTGACGCCGACCAGCACCACATCGGCCTCCTCCAGGCGACCGGCGAGCTGGCCGTCGTCGTGCATCATGGTGAAATTGAGGGCGTCGATGCGATGGAAATAGTCGGCGTCGAGCGAATGCTGGGCGCCGACGCGGCGATCGCTGGCGGCGCCGAGATAGGACTGCATGACCTGATAGATCGGCTCAAGCACGGAGACGCAGGGGATGCCCAGAGCATGGCAGTGCGACTCCAGCTTCTCGGTGATCTTGCGGTCGACGATGGTGTAGAGGACGATTCCGGGCTCCGCCTCGATCTGCGCCAGCACGCGCGCCAGCTGCTTCTCGTTGCGCACCAGGGCGTGGACGTGCTCGACCGCGCGGGTCTGGGCAAACTGTGCGGCGGAGGCCCGGCCGACGGTCATCAGGGTTTCGCCGGTCGCATCGGAAACCATGTGAAGGTGGAAGAAGTTCTCTTTGTTCTGCACGCGTTTATCCCCTGCCCTGTGCATAGCCGGCGATATTAAGGGCAATCGAGCGGTTGGTTGCCTGCACTCTCCCGAAAGCGCGAGATTCAATCAACAGGCTTGCGCCTGTGGCCCAGCTCCTGCGGCAATTCGGCTGGAGCGGGGAGATCCACGGAAATCCCAGGTTCTCCACCGCTTGTCCACAGGGAAAGACGTCTTCGGCCACGCCATATTTATGGTTAACGGTCTGTTAATGCGAGCCGATTGCCCTGTGCTTGCTGACTTTCGGCAAATTCGTATTCTCCGTCTCCTGCTCATCAGCCGTTGCGGCAGACAGTGTCGTTTCCAGGGACCAGTGTGGCTAACGGTAATCCACGGTCAAAATGAAACAAAAAGAAGAATCTAGAATCTTGGATGAAGGGCATGCAGGGGACGGCCGTGCCGTATCTCATGGTCCCGTTCATGCCGTCCTCGATGGAGCCCCTCTCTGGCCACCACCGATCTGGCTGATGCGGCAGGCGGGACGCTATCTGCCGGAATATCGGGCACTGAGACAGCAGGCTGGTTCGTTCCTCGATCTCTGCTTCGATCCTGAGCTGGCGAGTGTGGTGACCATGCAGCCGGTCGAGCGCTTCAATCTCGATGCGGCAATCCTCTTCTCCGACATTCTCGTCGTGCCATTGGCACTCGGACGCAAGGTCTGGTTCGTCGAAGGTGAGGGGCCACGGCTCGAGCCGATCGATGAAGCTGGCGTCGCGGCGCTCGATGCGGATGGTGTCGCAGGAACGCTGGCGCCAGTGCTGGAGACCGTGCGGCGGGTCAGGCGGGTGCTGGATGACGGCAAGACGCTGATCGGCTTCTGCGGGGCGCCGTGGACCGTGGCGACCTACATGATTGCCGGACGGGGAACCGCGGACCAGGCCTCTGCCCGTCTCTTTGCGCTTGAGAAGGCGGATGCGCTGCAGGCGCTGGTCAACCGTCTGGTGACGACGTCGGCGGACTATCTGGTGGCACAGTTGGTAGCTGGCGCGGACGTTGTGCAGATCTTCGACACATGGGCGGGCGTGCTCGACGAAGAGGGTTTCGCACGCTGGTGCATCGAACCGACGGCGGAGATCGTGCGCCGGGTGAAGGCAGCCGTGCCAGCGGCGAAGGTGATCGGATTTCCGCGCGGCGCTGGCGCCAGGCTTGAGCACTATGTGGAAGCGACTGGTGTCGATGGTGTATCGATCGACTGGAGCGTGCCGCTTGCCTATGTACGCGAGCGCTTGCAAAGCCGGGTGACAGTGCAGGGCAATCTCGACCCGATGGTGCTGATGGCGGGGGGCGAAGCGTTGGAGCGGGCGGTGCGGCGAATACGCACAGGGCTGGGCCATGGGCGGTTCATCTTCAACCTCGGTCACGGCATCCTGCCGACGACGCCGGTGGGGCATGTGAAGCGGCTGGTGGAGCTGGTGCGGGCGTCATGATGAAGGCACCGGGCCTGTTGATGCTGAAGGCGCTGGTCATCACGCTGGTGGTGGCGGCGCTGATGCTCTGGCTCATCCCGAGCGCGGGCTATCCGTGGATGAAGGCGTTGCACATCATCGCCATCATCTCGTGGATGGCGGGGCTGCTCTATCTGCCGCGGCTGTTGGTCTATCACTGCACGGCGGAGACGGGCACGCCGCAGTCGGAAACCTTCAAGGTCATGGAGCGGCGCCTGCTCAGGGGGATCATGACGCCGGCGATGATCGCGAGCTGGGCAGTGGGCCTGTGGCTTGCGTGGGACCTCAGCCTGTTCGGCGATCTGTGGTTCCAGCTCAAACTGTTTCTGGTGGTGGTGCTTACCTGGGTGCACTGGTTCCTGGCCAACTGTGTGCAGGAATTCGCCGAGGACCGTAACCAGCGGCCGCAGCGTTTCTACCGTTTCATCAACGAGGTGCCGACGTTGGTGATGATCGGCATCGTCATCCTGGTGATCGTTCGGCCGTTCTGATCGGTCGCTGTGAGCAGTCGCTTTCGGCCTTGCGGTGGCCGGTGCGAGTCATTATCTTGCGTGCCAACCGCACAAGCAGACAGGCGCCGGCGGCCGTATAGGCTGACAGGGCGCCCCGGTTTCCAAAGCCGGACAGAAGTTCTGCGACTTCTTCCACTGTCGGTTCTTTTCCCAGATCAAAATAGAGAAATCGCGCTCCATGCGAGAAATGAAACTGAAGGACCTGAAGGCGAAATCGCCTGTCGAGTTGTTGGCCTTTGCCGAGGAGCTCGGGGTCGAAAACGCGAGCACGCTGCGCAAGCAAGAGCTGATGTTCGCGATCCTCAAGCAGTTGGCGGCCCAGGAGACCGACATCATCGGAGAAGGCGTCGTCGAAGTGCTGCTCGACGGCTTCGGCTTCCTGCGCTCGCCGGACGCCAACTATCTGGCCGGCGCCGACGACATCTATGTGTCGCCATCGCAGATCAGGCGCTTCTCGCTGAGGACCGGCGACACGGTCGAGGGGCAGATCCGCGGACCCAAGGAAGGCGAACGCTATTTCGCGCTGCTCAAGGTCAACACGATCAATTTCGAGGACCCGGAGAAGGCGCGCCACAAGATCAACTTCGATAACCTGACGCCGCTCTACCCGGACGAGCGCTTCAAGATGGAGGTTGAGAACCCGACCTCGAAGGACATGACGGCGCGAGTGATCGATCTGGTGGCACCGCTCGGCAAGGGTCAGCGCGCGCTGATCACGGCGCAGCCGCGCACCGGCAAGACGGTCATCCTGCAGAACATCGCCCATTCGATCACGACCAATCATCCCGAGTGCTATCTGATCGTCCTGCTGATTGATGAGCGGCCGGAGGAAGTGACCGACATGCAGCGCTCGGTGAAGGGCGAGGTGATTTCCTCAACCTTCGATGAGCCGGCCACGCGCCACGTTCAGGTGGCCGAGATGGTGATCGAGAAGGCCAAGCGGCTGGTCGAGCACGGACGCGACGTCGTCATCCTGCTCGATTCGATCACGCGCCTGGGGCGCGCCTACAACACGGTGGTGCCGTCGTCGGGCAAGGTGCTGACCGGTGGCGTCGACGCCAACGCATTGCAGCGGCCGAAGCGCTTCTTCGGCGCAGCGCGCAACATCGAGGAAGGCGGCTCGCTGACGATCATCTCGACGGCGCTGATCGACACCGGCAGTCGCATGGACGAGGTGATCTTCGAAGAGTTCAAGGGCACCGGCAATGCCGAGATCATTCTCGACCGCAAGGTCGCCGACAAGCGCGTCTTCCCGGCGATCGACATCACCCGCTCCGGGACGCGCAAGGAAGAGCTGCTGGTGGCGCCCGATCAGCTCAAGAAGATGTACGTGCTGCGCCGCATCCTGATGCCGATGGGCACGGTCGATGCGATCGAGTTCCTCCTCGACAAGCTCAAGCAGACGAAGAACAACGCCGACTTCTTCGAACAGATGAACACCTGACGCAGGGTGGGCGCAGGCCTGCCGTGAAGTGAGGCGTTGCCTATCGAACGTCGCGTCAGCGCGGCGTCAGCAGTAGACTCCCGCGCAGATGGTGTTGCGGAGGGTCGGTTGCTGGCGCTTCATGCCGAGGCCGATGGCAAGGCCGCGCGTGCCGACTTCCTCCTGTTTTTCCGCTCTCGTCGCCGGTTGGACGGGATCGGTGTCGATCTGCAGCGTGCCGACGTCCTCCATCGGGTCGATGGGCTTGCCATGCTTGCGTTCTTTCAGCCCCTTGGCGGCGAGGCGCCGCTTCTCGCGGATTTCCGCGGCCTTTTCCTTGTCGGTAAGCATGGTGGTGTGCTCCTTCTGCCGTGCGAGGGAAACGCGGCAGGGCGGGCTGTTGTTGCGGAGCACTGCAAGGGGGTGGGTCTGGCGGACAGACGAGAGCGTGCGGGATGCCCTATCGAGCGAACTTCTTCATTATCGGCGGTGGTCCGGGGGCCGGCAAGACGACCTTGATCGACACGCTCGACATGCGCGGCTTCGCCACCGTGGCCGAAACCGGGCGCGCGATCCTGCGCGAGCAGGCAGCGGTCGGGGGGAGGGCGACGCATGGTGGTGACGCGTCCGCCTATTGTGCGGAGATGCTCAAGCGCGGCATCGCCGACTTCAAGCGTATGGCAGCCGGCGGGGACGACGAGCCAATTTTCTTCGATCGGGGGATTGGCGAGCTCGTCGGCTATTGCCGGCTGATGGGACTGCCGGTGCCCGAGGCCGTGCGCCAGGCGGTTGAAGTCTATCGCTACAACACGCTCGTCCTGCTGACGCCACCGTGGCGTGAAATCTACCGGCAGGACAGCGAACGCGGCCGGGACTGGGACGAGGCGGTGCGGACCTACGAAATGCTGCGCGACGCCTATGAGGAGGCCGGCTACGAGACGGTCGAGGTCCCGCGTGAGCCGGTCGGGCGGCGGGTGGCATTCGTGCTTGCCCAGGTCGACGCGGCCGGGGCGGCTTAGCGCTGCTGATCGTTAACGCGATGCGCCTGACGTGAAAGCGCTGTGCTGTGCGCGGTTGACGGGATTGCCTAAGCCAGCTGCAGGCCGCAATGCGTGACGAAGTGGCGGAAGTCGCGGTCGCGGGTGATCAGCACCACCTGGTGGTCGATGCATGACTGCGCGATGAGGGTGGCGCCGACCGTGGCCTTGAAGCGGTGTCTCAACAAAAGGCGACGGCTGTGGCCGGCGCGCTCCCAGAATCCCTCCGTGAGATCGAGAGTGCTGATCGCCCGAATGAGGTCGTCGATAGCGGCGATATTGGCGCGAGCGCTAACGACCTCGGTGACGACGACCGGTGGCAGGACAAGCTCGCCGGCGGCGAGCGCGTTTGCCAGGTGATCGACGTCGGCGGCGTTGTCGCCAGTGAGATAGGCAAACAGAGAACTGCTGTCGGCCGCGATCATGTGCGGTCGTGCTTGATCTCGGCCATGGTCATCGAGAATTTAACCTTGCCGCGGTATCTGGTCAGCTCGCGTTGCGCGCGGGCCGAGGCAAGTCGCTTGAGGGCGGCGCGCACCGTTTCGGTGACGCCCTCGCCCGTCAGTGCCTGCGCCGCGGCGAGGTCCTGTTCGGACACTTCGACGGTGATTTTGCGAAGATCGCCCATGGAGCGGAGGGTGCCAGTCTTTGGACTGGTGTGCAAGCTGGTCTATGGGTTGGTCGGTGTAGCCAGCATGGATACCAGCACTTCGACGTTGGTGAGCGGCAGCGAGCAGGTTTCACCGCGGCAGAGATAGGCTGTGGCCTTGCCGTCGATGGCGGCTTTGCCGGCGGCGGGGTGAGAAGCCGGAAGCTGCGTAGCGCCTTCGGTAAGGGTGAGGATGGTGTTGGGGGTGGCGTGCCTGCGGGCGGCGGCGAGCAGGTCGGCAGGGGATGTGCCGGGCGGGTGGACGATTACGAGATCGATGGCGGCAAGGCGGAAGTCGAGGGCTGCGAGGAGGCCGGTGGTGGCGAAGAGATTGGTGGCGATCGCCGGGGCGGCGGCATCGAGGAGGGCGTCGACATCGGCGCGGTAGGAGTCAGTGCCGGTGAGGCGCCACAGGCGGACGAGGTTGGTTGCCATGAGGGAGGCAGCCGAGGGGGTGGCGTCGTCGGTATCGGAGCGCGGCCGGATGATGAGGGCCTCGGCATCGTCGGCGGAGAGGAAGTAGCCGTGGTGCTGGTCGTTCCAATGATGCTGCTTGAGCGTGGCGGCGAGGCGCTCGGCATGGGCTAGCCAGTCGGGGTCGAAGGTGGCTTCGTGGAGTGCGAGGGCGGCTTTGATCATGGCGGCGTAGTCGGTGGCGAGGCCGGGGAAGACGGATTTGCCGTCGCGGCAGGCGTGCGCCAGGCGACCGTCTCGCGTCATGGCGATGGTGACGAAGCGGAAGGCCTCGACAGCGAGGTCGATCCAGTCCGGCCGGCCGAAGGTGGCGCCGGCGGTGGCGAGTGCTGCGATGGTGAGTCCGTTCCAGTCAGCGAGCACCTTGTCGTCAGTGGCGGGAGGGACGCGCGTGGCACGGTGGCTGAGGAGAGAGGCACGGGCGGCGGCGAGGCGGCGTTGCTCAGCATCGCTGAAAGGCCCGGGCGCGCGCAATCGATTCGGGATCGAAACGCCCTCCCAATTGCCTCTCTCGGAAATGTCGTAGGTGTCGGCGAAAAAGGTCCCCTCCCCCTCCCCGAGGACGGAAATGATTTGTGGTCGCGTCCACACGTAGAAGCGGCCCTCGTGGCCTTCGGAATCGGCGTCGATGCTGGCGGCGAAGGCGCCGCCGGAGAGTTGCATGTCGCGTTCGAGCCAGGCGATCGTTTCTTCGATTCGGGTGCGGAACAGAGGTTCGCCGGTCCCGGCCCAGGCGGCAGTGAGGCGGGCGACGAGCTGGGCGTTGTCGTAGAGCATCTTTTCGAAATGGGGGACGAGCCAGCGGGCGTCGGTCGAGTAACGGGCGAAGCCGCCGCCGATGTGGTCGGTGATGCCGCCTTGGCAGATGTTGCGGAGGGTCGCGTGGACGATATCGGCGTAGCGCGTATCGCCGGTGCGGCAGGCGCTGCGCCAGAGGAAGTCGAGCAGGCCGGCCTGGGGGAATTTCGGAGCGCCGGCGACACCGCCGTGCACGGGGTCCATGTAGCTGAGCAGGCGGTCGGCCGCCTGGTCGAGGAGGGCGCGGTCGAGGACGATGCCGGGAGCGGTGCGTGGGGCCAAGAGGTGGGCCATCAGCGTCGTGGTGTTGGTGGCGACTGTCTCGGGTGAAGCGTGATAGACGCGGGCGACGGCATGCAGTACGTCGACGAATGCCGGGCGGCCATAGCGTGCGGTCTTGGGGAAATAGGTGCCGCCGCCGATCGGCCGTCCGTCGGGGGTGAGAAACATGGTGAGCGGCCAGCCGCCCTGCTCGCCGGTGGCGTGGAGCGCGGCCATGTAGATCTGGTCGATGTCGGGGCGCTCCTCGCGATCGACCTTGATGTTCACGAAAAGCTCGTTCATGACCGCGGCAGTTTGCGGGTCCTCGAAGCTCTCATGGGCCATGACATGGCACCAATGGCAGGCGGCGTAGCCGATAGAGAGGAGAATGGGTTTGTCGGCTGCGGCTGCCTCGGCCAGTGCAGCAGGGCCCCAGGGGCGCCAGTGGACCGGGTTATCCTTGTGTTGGAGCAGATAGGGGCTGGCTTCGTGGCGCAGGAGGTTTTCGCTCATCTGTGGGATCTAGGGTGAAGGCTGTGGCGGGCGACACGATCTTTGCATTGTCGAGCGGTCCGCCGCCAGCCGGCGTAGCGGTGATCCGGATGAGCGGGCCGGGCGTTCGATTCGGACTCGAAATGCTTGTCGGTGCGGTGCCGGAACCACGCAGGGCGAGCCTCAGGTCGATCAGGTCTGGCGAGGGCGAGGTCGTGGACCAGGGGCTGGTGCTGTTCTTTGTGGCGCCGGCGAGCTTCACGGGCGAGGACGTGGCCGAGCTGCATGTGCATGGTGGCCGGGCGGTGGTTGCGGCCGTGCTCGAGCGGCTGGCGGGGCTGGAAGGTTTCCGGCCGGCGGCGGCTGGGGAGTTCACCCGGCGGGCGCTCGGCAATGAGCGGCTCGATCTGACCCAGGTCGAGGGCCTGGCGGATCTGGTGGCGGCGGAGACGGAGGCGCAGCGACGGCAGGCCCTGAGGCAGAGCGACGGCACGGTTGGCCGGCTCTATGAGGGTTGGCGGCGGCGGCTGGTCCGGGCGCGGGCGCTGATCGAGGCAGAGCTCGATTTTGCCGATGAGGATGACATACCGGCCTCCGCGAGCAGCGGCGCATGGGCGTTGGCCAAGGCGGTACAGCAAGAGATCGTTAACCATGTTGACGACCGGCGCGGCGAGCGCGTGCGCGAAGGCGTCGAGATCGTCATATTGGGGCTGCCGAATGCCGGCAAGTCGAGCCTGCTGAACGCCATCGCGCGACGCGACGTGGCCATCGTGACGGCGGAACCCGGGACGACGCGCGACATGATCGAGGTGCGGGTCGACCTCGATGGCTATGCAGCGACGCTGGTCGATACGGCGGGGCTGCGTGAGGCCGGCAATGCGGTCGAGCGGGAAGGCGTGCGGCGGGCGGAGTCGCGGGCGGCCAGGGCCGACATTGTGCTGTGGCTGAGCCAGGCTGACCTCGGCGCGCGGGAGCCCCCTGCCCTCGGCGTCGATGTCGTGCGGGTGGCGGCCAAGTGTGACCTTGTCGATTCGGCAACAGAACGAGCCCGCATTCTTGCCGGTTTCGACTATGGCGTGTCGTCGCTGACAGGCGATGGCCTGGGCGCGCTGCTGGCGGGGCTGGGGCGGAGGCTTGCGGAGGAGCTTGGCGGCGGCGAATCGGTGGTGGCGACGCGGATGCGCCACCGGACCGCCCTCAAGGACTGCGCCGAGGCCATCGAAGCGGCGCTAGAGGACGATGGCCAGGGCCTGGAGCTGCGGGCCGAGGACTTGCGCCGGGCGGGGGATGCCCTAGGAAGAGTGACGGGGCGCATCGGCGTCGAGGAAATGCTCGACGTGGTGTTCCGCGACTTCTGCATCGGCAAGTAGTTGTGTTTCACGTGAAACAGGCGCCATGGATGGCGGGAGGATCATGACGGAGACGAACCGATCCTTTGACGTGATCGTCGTCGGCGGCGGCCATGCCGGCACCGAGGCGGCCGCCGCCGCGGCGCGGGCGGGTGCGTGGACGGCGCTGGTGACCCAGGCGTTTGCCACGGTCGGCGCCATGTCGTGCAATCCGGCAATCGGCGGTCTCGGCAAGGGCCATCTCGTCCGGGAGATCGATGCGCTCGACGGCATCATGGGGGTCGCTGCGGACCGGGCCGGGATTCAGTTCCGGGTGCTCAACCGGCGCAAGGGGCCGGCGGTGCGGGGCCCCAGGGCGCAGGCGGACCGCAAGCTCTATCGTCAGGCGGTGCAGGGGTTGCTGCGTTCGCAGGCGGGCCTTGAGGTCATCGAGCAGGAGGTGGTCGACCTGGTGATCGCTGAAGGCCGGGCGGTGGGGGTGGTGCTTGGCAATGGCGCGGTGCTTGGCGCGGGAGCCGTGGTGATCACGACGGGCACCTTCCTGCGCGGGCTCATCCATATCGGCGAGAGAAAGATCCCGGCCGGCCGTGTCGGTGAGGCGCCGTCGGTCGGGCTCGCCAAAACGCTGGAGACGGCGGGGTTCCGTCTGGGGCGGCTCAAGACCGGCACGCCGCCCCGGCTCGACGGGCGCACCATCGATTGGGCTGGCCTCGACCGGCAGGTCGGCGACGATCCACCAGTGCCGTTCTCGGCGCTGACCGCGAAAATCACGACGCCGCAGGTTGACTGCGCGATCACGCGGACGACGGACGCAGTGCACGCGGTGATCCGCGAGAACATCAGGCGGTCGCCCATGTTCTCGGGCGAAATCCGCAGCCGGGGCCCGCGTTATTGCCCGAGCATCGAAGACAAGATCATGCGCTTCGGTGACCGGGACGGGCACCAGATCTTCCTGGAACCGGAAGGGCTGGATGACGACACGGTCTATCCGAACGGGATCTCGACGGCTCTGCCCGAAACGGTTCAGGCAGAGATCGTCAAGGCGATTCCGGGCCTGGAGAAGGCGCGGATCACACGACCGGGCTATGCCATCGAATATGATCATGTCGACCCGCGCGAGCTGAGGCCGACGCTGGAGACGAAGCGGGTCGGCGGGCTGTTCCTGGCCGGACAGATCAACGGCACCACGGGCTACGAGGAGGCCGGCGCGCAGGGTGTCCTGGCCGGGATCAATGCCGCGCGGCTCGCCGGTGGCGGCGAGGGCGTGACGGTCAGCCGCTCGGAAGCCTATCTCGGCGTGATGATTGATGACCTGATCACGGCGGGCGTGACCGAGCCGTACCGGATGTTCACCTCGCGGGCGGAATATCGCCTGTCGCTGAGGGCAGACAATGCCGACCAGCGGCTGACGCCGGTGGGGATCAAGCTGGGAGTCGTCGGCGGCCAACGGGCCATGGCGTACCGCGCCAAGGCGGAGGCGCTGGAGGCGGCGCGGGCGTTGACGCAGTCGCTGGCGCTGACCCCGAACGAAGCGGAGCGACACGGCATCCACATCAACCGCGATGGCGCACGGCGCTCGGCTTTCGACCTGTTGTCCTATCCCGGCATCGGGATGGCGGAGTTGGCGCGCGTGTGGCCGGAGTTGGGGACAATCGATCGATTCGTATCCGAACAGATCGAGACGGACGCTCGCTATGCGGTCTATCTGGAGCGACAGCACTTCGACATTGCCGAGGTGCGGGCGGACGAGGCGGTGCGGATTCCCGACGATCTCGACCTCGACAGTCTCTCCGGTCTGTCTGGGGAGCTGCGCGACAAGCTCGAGGCGGTGCGTCCGGCGACGCTGGGCCAGGCAGCGCGAATCGAGGGGATGACGCCGGCGGCCCTGGCGCTGCTTCTCAGCGGCATCCGCCGGCACGGCGGTCGGCGGAAGGTGGCGTGAAAGACGGCCTCGCGGCCCTGACAGACATCGTCCCGGTTTCACGTGAAACAGGGGAGCGGCTGGCCGCCTATGTGGCCTTGCTCAAGAAGTGGCAGCCCGCGGAGAACCTGATCGCGCCGGGGACGCTGCCCGCGCTCTGGCGGCGGCATGTTGCCGACAGCGCCCAGCTGGTGGCGCTCTTTCCCGAAGTGCACCGCTGGATCGATCTCGGCAGCGGCGCCGGCTTCCCCGGCCTGGTGGTCGCCATCCTTGGGGCGGAACATGCTGATACCACCGTCCATCTGATCGAGAGCAACCGCAGGAAATGCGCCTTTCTACGGGCCGTCATCCGTGAGACGCAGGCGCCGGCGATCGTCCATGAAGGGCGCGCCGAGAGCCTGATGGCATCATGGATGGAGCCGGTCGAGCGGATCAGTGCACGGGCGCTCGCCCCGCTCACGGAACTGCTGGCACTGGCGGCGCCGCTGATGGAGAAGGGGGTTCCGGCGGCCTTTCACAAGGGCCAAGATTTTGTGCGGGAAATCGGAGAAGCTACTCAATCTTGGGGTTTCGATCTGGTAAAACACAATAGTCGAGTCGGCGACGGCGGCGCGATCCTCGACATAAGCCATCTCAGCCGGGCGCCGCGCCGCAATGGTTAAGGATCGGTAAACGGCCGATGACCCTGCCTAAAACACCGCGCGTGCTGGCGCTTGCCAACCAGAAGGGGGGCGTCGGCAAGACGACGACGGCCATCAATCTCGGCACGGCGCTTGCCGCCATCGGCGAGGAGGTGCTGATCGTCGATCTCGACCCGCAGGGCAACGCCTCCACCGGCCTCGGCATCGACCGGAAGAATCGAGCAGTCTCAACCTACGATCTCATGATGGGGGAGGCGACGGTGGCGCAGGCCGCTGTGCCGACGGCGGTGCCGCGGGTGGCGGTGACGCCATCGACCCTCGACCTGCTCGGCGTCGAACTGGAGATCGCCGGCAGCGCGGACCGGGCCTATCGTCTGCGCCATGCGCTGTTCGGCAGGAACAATGATGATTCGAGTCGGCCCCGAAACTATTCCTATGTGCTGGTTGACTGCCCGCCCTCGCTGAATCTGTTGACTATCAATGCGCTGTCGGCGGCGCACTCGGTCCTGGTGCCGCTGCAATGTGAGTTCTTCGCCTTGGAAGGGTTGAGCCAGCTCTTGAGGACCGTCGAGCAGGTCAAACAGACGCTCAACCCGGAGTTGAGCATCCACGGTATCGTTCTGACAATGTTCGATAGCCGAAACAATCTCTCGGGCCAGGTCGTCGCCGACGTCCGCGCCCACATGGGAGATGCGGTCTACGACACGATCATCCCGCGCAATGTGCGCGTGTCAGAGGCACCGTCTTTCGGCAAGCCCGTGCTTCTCTATGATTTCAAGAGCACCGGCAGCCAAGCCTATCTCAAGCTCGCTGCGGAAATCATCCAGCGCGAGCGACATTTGCGTGCTGCGTAACGAAATTCGATTCGGCCGTGAAACAGATCAGGCATTTCAGGGGAAATTGAATGGCGGACAGTGCGGCGCGGAACAGATTGGGGCGTGGGCTGGCGGCGTTGATCGGCGACGTGGAGAGCCCCGCTGCTGCCGTGCCTGACGGCGATCATGGGCGCAGCCAGCGTCGGCTGCCGGTCGCCTTCCTGAGGCCCAATCCGCGCAATCCGCGCAAGGCCTTCGGTCCGGCCGACCTCGACGAGCTGACCGCATCGGTGCGCGAGAAGGGCGTCGTGCAGCCGATCCTCGTGCGCCCGGTCGAGGACGCCACCGACAGCTATGAGATCGTCGCCGGCGAGCGGCGCTGGCGCGCGGCGCAGAAGGCCGGACTGCACGACGTGCCGGTGGTGGTGCGCGAGCTCAGCGACAAGGAAGCGCTCGAACTTGCCATCGTCGAGAACGTCCAGCGTCAGGATCTCAATGCGCTGGAAGAGGCCGTCGGCTATCGCGAGCTCATCGACGAATACGGCTACAGCCAGAACGAGCTGGCCGGGGTGATCGGCAAGAGCCGGCCGCACATCGCCAACACGCTGCGCCTGCTCAAGCTGCCGGAGGAGGTGCAGACCTATCTCGCCGAGGGCAAGCTGACGGCGGGCCACGCCCGTGCCCTGGTGACGCTCAACGACCCGGTGGCGGCGGCGCGGCGCATCGTCGAGGCCGGCCTCAATGTGCGCGACGTCGAGGCGCTCGACGAGACGGCCGGGCGCAAGAAGACGGCGGGCGGCAGGAAACCGGCCAAGGATGCCGATACGCGCGCGCTCGAGAAGAGCCTCGCCGACCGCATCGGGCTTGCCGTCACCATCGACCACAAGGCCCATGGCGGCACGGTGACCGTCGCCTACAAGACCCTGGAACAGCTCGACGACATCGTCCGGCGGCTGCGCGGATAGCGCGTATCAGCTCACCTCGTCTCCAACCTGGATCCGGCCGGTTGGTCAGCGCCGCGGGCCAGCGGCGATGAAGGCAACCGACTGCAGGGCCTGGGCGGCGATCTCGTCGGCGATGGCGCCGTGCAGGCGGCTGTCGAAGAGCGCCCTGTCGAGGCGGGTGAGGGCGGCCTCGATCGCCGTCCGGTTCCAGATGGTGAGCTGGCGCAGGACGGCGTTGCGCCGTTGAAAGAAGATCGGCGGGCTGGCGCGCGCAATCACCGTCTCGGCTGAGGCACCGCCATCGCAGGCAGCGCGCGCCTTCTGCAGGAAGTTGAAATGCCGCAGGGCGGCGCCGACGATCACCGCGCCGGAGACGCCGGCGGCGTTCAGCCGCCGATAGACGCGGTCAAGGCCGGCGGCATCGCCGAGGGCGGCGGCGTCGACCGCCTCGTCGGTGGCCGAGGCGGCGGCGTCGCCGATGATGGCGCGCACGTCGTCGATAGCGATGGTGCCGGCGCCGGCGGCATAGAGGCAGAGCTTGGCGACCTCGGAGCGGCTGGCCATGCGGTCGGCGCCGATCATGGCCTTCAGCGCCGCGCGCGCGTCCGGCGTGATGGCGAGGCCCGCCGTCCGCGTCTCCTCGTCGATGATGCGATCGAGGTCGCGATCGGAATCGGCATAGCAGGCGATCGCCGCGGCGCCGTTGTTTGTCTCGCACAGCTTGCGCAGGGCCGAGCCCTTGCGCTGGTCGCCGGCGGCGATCACGACCCAGGAATCGACCGGCGGCGCGGCAAGAATGGCCTCAATCGCCGACTGGATGGGGCGGTTGCCGGAAAGCGAGACAGTGATCACGCGTTGGCCCCCGAACAGTGGCACGGCGTTGGCCTCGTCGGCCAGACGACCGGGCTCGTCGGCAATCGTGGCTGAATCCAGCCGCACATGGGCGAAGGGATCGCCGCTCTCGGCGAGCACGGCGGCGGCGAAGCGCTGAGCCCGTTCGGCGACCAGGCCGTCGTCATTGCCATAGATCAGGATGACCCGGCGGGCGGGATCCGGACGCGCCAGAAAGCGGTCAGCGTCGGCTGGCTTGATCTGAACCACGCGCCTCAGGGGCCTCCGGCAAGCGGGCGGTCAGATCGTGCCCTTGGCGGCCGCGACAGCGAGACGGATGCGGATATCCTCGGCGACCAGGGCAGCGGCGCGGTTCTCGGCGTCACGCAGGGCACGTTCGTTGCTGTAGAGCTGGTTGACGCGATCGTAGGATGCCGACTTGCTGCTGGTGCTTCGGAGGATGATCTTATTGCCGGCGATCGAGCGTAGCTCATAGGTGGCAGTGACGGTGATTGAATAGGCCGGCGCCGCTGCGGTCGGCGAAACGCCGAGGGCCTGCGAACTCGAGGTGGCGCTCAGCCCCATGTGATAGCGGGCGTTGTCTGGCTGGCCCTTGCCGCCATTGAGCTGGAAAATGAGCTGATTGCGCAATTCTTGGCCTAGACGGCCAGAGACCGGGTCGACGGTGATGTCTCCGAGCGAAGAAACTACCGAGGTGGTGCCCGCCGTCGGTGCGTAGAGCGGTTGCACGGTGCAGGCGGCGAGTGCCGTGGCGGCAATTGCGGCGACAAGGATCACGTGGCCGGCCTTGCGGCCTCCCCCGGACCGGGTGCGGTCATATGACGACATTCACGATCCTCTTCGGTACGACGACGATTTTCCGCGGTTTTTGCCCGTCAAGCGCCCTTTGTACCGCGTCAAGTGCCAGCGTCGCTACCTCAACATCAGCTTGTGACGCATCTGCTGCGATTGTCAATTCGGCACGTTTGCGCCCGTTGACCTGAACCGGCAGGGTGATGGTGTCCTCGGTGAGCAGGCTGCGCTCGACGGCGGGCCACGGACGCGTCGCCACCAGGTCGCCATGGCCGAGCGCCGCCCAGCATTCCTCGGCCAGATGGGGCATCATCGGCGCCATCATCGCGACCATCATTTCGAGCGCCTCGCGCAGCGCAGCGCCGAGCGCGTGGTCGAGGGCGTCCTGGCGCTGTTGCGGCAGAATGGCCAGCGACGCGCTGATGGCGTTGGCGAGCTCGTAGATCTTGGCAACGGCGACGTTGAAGCGCAGGCCGGCGATGTTGTCCTCGACCGCCGCGAGGGTGCGGTGCGCGACCTTGCGCAACGCGATCGAATTGGCGCTGGTCTCGGCGAGCGGGGCGGCGCCGGCGGGGGGCACCACCGGGGCGAGCGCCATAGCCTCGCCGACCAGGCGCCAGACGCGCTGCAGGAAGCGCGCCGCACCGGCGACGCTCTCCTCGGTCCAGATGACGTCGCGGTCGGGTGGCGAGTTGGAGAGCATGAACCAGCGGGCGGTGTCGGCGCCGTAGCTCGCCATGATGTCGGAAGGATCGATGGTGTTGCGCTTCGACTTCGACATCTTCTCGATGCCGCCGATCTCGATCTCGGCACCGGTGGCGATCTCGAAGGCCCGGCGTTTGTCGCCGTCGCCTTCGATGCGTACTTCAGTGGGCGCCAGCCACACGCTCCTGCCGCCCTCGTCCTTGCGATAGGTCTCGTGGACGACCATGCCTTGTGTGAACAGGCCGGCGAAGGGCTCGTCGATGGCGATGTGCCCGGTCGCCTTCATGGCGCGCATGAAGAAGCGCGAATAGAGCAGGTGCAGGATGGCGTGCTCGATGCCGCCGATATACTGGTTGACCGGCATCCAGGCATTGGCGGCGTCGTGATCGGTCGGCGTGGTCGCGTGCGGCGCGGTGAAGCGGACGAAGTACCAGGACGAATCGACGAAGGTGTCCATGGTGTCGGTCTCGCGCAGCGAGGGCTTGCCGCAGACCGGACAGGCGACGTGCTTCCATGTCGGATGGCGGTCGAGCGGGTTGCCCGGCTTGTCGAGTTCGATGTCGTCGGGCAGCCGCACCGGCAGGTCGGCGTCGGGCACCGGCACCACGCCGTGCTCGGAACAATGGATCACGGGAATCGGGCAGCCCCAATAGCGCTGGCGCGAGATGCCCCAGTCGCGCAGCCGATAGTTGACCTGGCGCTGGGCCTGGGCCGAGCCGAACAGCGTTGTCTTCTCAAGGCGTTGCGCGACGGTTTCCTTGGCGTCGGCAACCGTCATGCCGTCGAGGAACTCGGAATTGATGAGCTGGCCGTCGTCGAGATAGGCGCCGTCGCCGCTGTCGAACTGCTCGATCCATTTCACCAGGTCGCCGTCGCTGTCGAAGACGTCGAGCGGCGCCACCACCGGAACGATGGGCAGGTGATACTTGCTGGCGAAGTCGTAGTCGCGCTGGTCGTGCGCCGGGCAGCCGAAGATGGCGCCGGTGCCGTAGTCCATCAGCACGAAGTTGGCGACATAGACCGGCAGCGTGTGGCCTTCGCGGAAGGGATGGGTCACCGACAGGCCGGTGGCGTAGCCCATCTTCTCCGCCGTATCGATGGCTTCGGTGCTGGTGCCGCGGCGGTGGCACTCCTCGATGAAGGCGGCCAGGCCTGCGTCCTTGGCGGCGAGAACGCTTGCCAGCGGATGGTCGGGCGACAGCGCCATGAAGCTCGCGCCGAAGAGCGTGTCCGGCCGCGTGGTGAAGACCTCGATGACCTGGTGTCCGGCTGGCGGCGTGCCGGCGATGGCGAAGCGCAGGCGCAGGCCCTCCGACTTGCCGATCCAGTTGCGCTGCATCAGGCGCACCTTGTCCGGCCAGCGGTCGAGGGTGTCGAGGGCGGCGAGCAGGTCCTCGCTGTAGGCGGTGATCCTGAAGAACCACTGGGTCAATTCGCGCTGTTCGACCACGGCGCCCGAGCGCCAGCCGCGCCCATCGATCACCTGTTCGTTGGCGAGCACCGTCTGGTCGACCGGGTCCCAGTTGACCTTCGACTTGCCGCGATAGGCCAGGCCCTTCGCCAGCATGTCGATGAAGAGCTTCTGCTGCTGGGCGTAATATTCGGGGTCGCAGGTGGCGAATTCGCGCGACCAGTCGAGCGACAGGCCCATCGTCTTGAGCTGGCCGCGCATGGCGTCGATGTTCTCGTACGTCCAGACGCGCGGATTGACGCGGTTCTGCATGGCCGCGTTCTCGGCCGGCAGGCCGAAGGCGTCCCAGCCCTTGGGGTAGAGGACGTTGTAGCCCTTGGCGCGCATGAAGCGGGCGACGACGTCGCCGAGCGTGTAGTTGCGTACGTGGCCCATGTGGATGCGCCCCGAAGGGTAGGGGAACATCTCGAGCACGTAATATTTCGGCCGCGGATCGTCGTTCTTCGTCTCGAAGATGCGGTCCTCGGCCCAGCGGGCCTGCCAACGGGGTTCTGCGTCGCGGGGATTGTATCGTTCGGTCGCCATGGTCTTCATGTGCGCGCCGGCGCGCGGGAGGAAAAAGGGCGCTCGGGGGCCGGGCGGACCATCACCAGAATCAGGCTCCGGGTCAATCGGAAAGGCCGCAAAAACGGCGCATTGCCTTGCCGGGCGTGCCTCGCGGGCTGAGCCATGCCGACGGCCAGCGGGCCCGGGGGCGTCGCGGCCTGGCGACGCGCCTCACTCAACACGCCGCATGGCCGCCCGGTGGAACTCTCCGCCGCGGGGGGGTATCACGGCGGCCATGACCATCACGACGACCTCTGAGTTTGTCGCCGACCGTCTCGCTGCCGTGGCGGCGAAGATCGCCGCTGCCGAGCGGGAGGCGAAGCGGCAGGCCGGCTCGGTCCGCCTCATCGCCGTCTCCAAGACCTTCGACGCGGCGGCGATCCGCCCTGTGATCGCCGCCGGCCAACGCGTTTTCGGCGAGAATCGGGTGCAGGAGGCGGCCGGCAAGTGGCCGGCGCTGCGTCTGGAAACGCCCGACATCGAGCTCCATCTGATCGGGCCGCTGCAATCCAACAAGGCAAGGGACGCGGTGACGCTGTTCGACGTCATCCACACCATCGACCGCGACAGGATCGCCGGCGCGGTGGCTGAGGAGATGGCGCGGCAGGGGCGGGCGCCGCGTCTGCTGGTCCAGGTCAACACCGGCGCCGAGCCGCAGAAGGCCGGCGTACTGCCGGAAGAGACGGACGCCTTCGTCGAACGCTGCCGCACGGTGCACGGGCTGGCGATCGACGGGCTGATGTGCATCCCGCCATTCGACGAGGTGGCGGCGCCGCATTTTGCGCTGCTTGCCAAGGTCGCCGGGCGGCTGGGGCTGAAATCGCTGTCGATGGGCATGAGCGCCGATTTCGAGACGGCGATCGCCCTCGGCGCCACCGACGTGCGCGTCGGCACGGCGATCTTCGGGGCCCGCACGCGCACGGCGACCCTCTAAGGCACGTCGCCCCGCGCGATCGTCTGCTCGCTCCAGGCCCGGATGGCCGCGGCCTGCTCGGGCGTGAGGAGATCGACGAAGCAGCGGCGCACGGTCTGGCCGTGCGCAAGGACGGCGCTCTCCGCGAGGCGACGGCCCTCGGCCGTCAATCCGACCCCGGTGCGTCGGCCGCGCGCACCCTTTTCGGTTCGCTCCACCAGCCCGCGACCCTCCATGCGGGTCAGCTGATGTGCCACGCGGCTCTTCTCCCAGCCGAGCGATTCCGCCAGATCCACCACCCGTCCGGCGCCGCCGGCGGATCTGAGCAGCGTCACGAGCACGCTGAACTCGGGCTTGGAAATGCCGAATTCGGCCTGGAGCCCGCGATCGATCTCCTGGGCGAGCAGGCGCTGCGCCCGCATCCACATGTCCCAGAGCGCCCAATCTTCGGGCTTGAGCGGGTCGGGTTGCGACATCCAGGCCATCCTAGCGGGAGACAGTTGACACATCAACTCACGAGATATAGAGTTGATGTGTCAACTCCTGGCGGCGATGGGAAAAAGGACAAGGGGCAAGATGAACCTGCGCATCGGAATCATCCTCGGCAGCACCCGTCCCGGACGGCGGGGCGATCAGATCGCGGCGTGGCTGCTCGAAACCGCAAGCACCCATGGGGGCGCCGACTATGAGCTGGTCGACCTCGTCCATCACGGCCTCGGCAACCTGGACGAGCCCGGCAACCCCAGTCATCAGCAGTACAAACACGCGCACACCCGCAATTGGGGCGCGTTGATCGAAAGCTTCGACGGCTATGTATTCCTGGTGCCCGAGTACAATCACTCGTTTCCCGGCGCGCTGAAGAACGCCCTCGACTACGTCTACCGCGAATGGAACGACAAGGCCGCCGGCATCGTGAGCTATGGCGGCTGGGCAGCCGGCGTGCGCGCCGCAGAAGGGCTGCGGCTGGTGCTGGCCGAGCTTCAGGTGGCGACGGTGCGAGCGCAGCCGGCCATTTCATTGATCCCCGCCTTCGCCTCGGGCGTCTTCGTCCCGGGCGACGGTCTCGAGGGCTCGGTCACCACCATGCTCGCCCAGCTCATCGCATGGTCCGGTGCGCTTCTGAGCGTTCGCGCGGCGAAGGCGAACCCGGCCGCCTGACTTCAGCGCACGTCGATGACGGTGTTCCGGTCCATGCGCGCCAGCAGGCGGCGCATGGACCCGCGCGAAACGGCGATGCAGCCGGCGGTCGCGGCGAAACCTTCGCCTGCTAAATGCAGGAAGATGGCGCTGCCGGCGCCTTTCAGCGGCCGGGCAAGATTGTAGTCGAGTACGACGATGACGTCGTAGAGCCGGTCGGTACGCCACAGGTGCTCGTGGCGGCCGGCATAGGGCAGGCGGACCGAGCGGTTGTAGCGGCGGTCGGCGGGGTCGTCGCACCAGCCGTCATCGGGGCTGAGCGACAGGGTGGGCAGCCCCGTTGCCGGGCGGGTCAGGCGGTCGGGGCGATAATAGACCGCAACCGGCCGCCAGGCGCCCCGCGGCGTGGCGCCGTCGCCCTCGCGTTTGCGCCCCTTGATCCCTGAGCGGCCGAGGGCACAGGGCACCGTCAGACCGCCGGCGGTCAGAAGGCCGCGCTGCCGGGAGGGGCCGGTGCTGGCGACGACGATGCGGGTCAAGTGGCTCACGGGCGGCTCCGGCCGGGTGTCCGACGCGCCTTGCGCGGCCGGGGGCAAGCGGTCTACACCGTATACAACGCCGAATCCAAAGGGTTTCCGCCAGTTGCCGGCTGCGCTGCGGGTCCCCAATCGAGCAACGAGTGTCCGGCCATGCCCGTCCGCAAGATCCTGGTCGTCGACGACGATGACATGCTCCGCGAGAGCCTGGTCGAGCAACTGTCGCTCTATGAGGAGTTCGAGATCGTGCCGGCCGAGACGGCGGCCAAGGGCGTGCATCGCGCCCGCCAGGAGCCGATCGATCTGGTGATCATGGATGTCGGCCTGCCGGACATGGACGGGCGCGAGGCGGTCAAGCTTCTGCGCAAAAGCGGCTTCCGCGCGCCGGTCATCATGCTCACCGGGCAGGATTCGGAATCCGACACCATTCTCGGGCTCGAGGCCGGCGCCAACGACTACGTCACCAAGCCGTTCCGCTTTGCCGTGCTCCTGGCGCGCATTCGCGCCCAGCTTCGCCAGCACGACCAGAGCGAGGATGCCATCTTCTCGATCGGCCGCTACACCTTCCGGCCGAGCGCCAAGATGCTGGTCGACGACAGGAACCAGAAGGTGCGACTGACCGAAAAGGAGACGGCGATCCTCAAATACCTCTACCGCGCCGGCGAGAAGGTCATCACCCGCGACGTGCTCCTGCACGAGGTATGGGGCTACAATTCGGGCGTCACCACCCACACGCTCGAAACGCACATCTACCGCCTGCGCCAGAAGATCGAGCGCGATCCGTCCAAGGCGGAGCTGCTGGTGACGGAAGCCGGCGGCTACAAGCTGGTCCCGTGACGGGATGCGGCTGAACCGGGCGACGAGATGAGCCTCGACAGCGACATCGCGCTTCTCAAGCGTGTTCCGCTGTTCGCCGACCTGCCGACCGAGCAGATTCGCCTGCTGGCGTTCAGTGCGGTGCGGCTCGAACTGGCGACCGACCAGGTGCTTTTCCGCGAGGGCGCGCGGGCAAGTTCCGGCTTCGTCGTTTCGGCCGGCGGCATCCGGCTGACCGTCGGGCCCAAGCGCAAGGTGGTGGCCAATTGCGAGGCCGGCGCGCTGATCGGCGAGCTGGCGCTGCTCATCGAGACCAAGCGGCCGGCGACAGCGACCGCCACCGTGGCCAGTCAGGTGCTGGAGCTCGACCGCAAGCTGATCCTGAGGATGCTCAGTGAATATCCGCAGGTCGCGGTCAGTTGGCGCGAAACCATGTCGGAGCGGCTGCTGGCCACGGTCACCGATCTCGGCCGCGTGCGCGCGGCGCTGAAGGACATCAAGCCGCTTCCGGTGCGCCGTTGATTCTCTCGGGTGCGGCAAAGCGCGCAATCACGGGGACGTGATCGGACGGGCGCGGCCAGCCGCGCGCGTGGCGCACGATCTCGGCGCTCTTCAGGCGGTGGGCGAGGTGCGGCGTCACCCAGATATGGTCGAGCCGCCGGCCGCGATCGCCGGCCCGCCAGTCGGCGGCCCGGTAGCTCCACCATGTGTAGACCTTCTCTTCCATCGGCGCGAAGCGGCGGATGGCGTCGACCCAGCCGCCGACCTTGCGTACTTCCTCCAGGCCCTCGGTCTCTATCGGGGTGTGGCTGACGATCCTGAGAAGCTGGCGATGTGACCAGACGTCGTTCTCGTAGGGTGCGATGTTGAGGTCGCCGACGAGGATCGAGCGGCGGTCGGTCTCGGCACCGGTGAGCCAGGCCTTCATCTCGTCGAGGAAAGCGAGCTTGTGGGCGAACTTCTCGTTGATCGCTGGGTCAGGCTCGTCGCCGCCGGCCGGCACGTAGAAATTGTGGATGACGATGGCCTCGTCGCCGTCGGCGATGGTGACGGCGGCATGGCGGGCGTCGTCCTTGCCGCAGAAGCTGTGGATGCCGGAATCAACGAACGGGCGGCGCGAGACGATGGCGACGCCGTGATAGCCCTTCTGGCCGTTGACCAGGCGGTGGCGATAGCCGCGCTCGGCGAAGGCGCCGTGCGGGAATCGGTCTTCGGTGCATTTGATCTCCTGCAGGCAGAGGATGTCGGGTGTGTGGGAATCGAGAAACGCGCCGACAAGGCCGATGCGCAGGCGAACGGAATTGATGTTCCAGGTGGCAATACTGAAAGGCATGAAGCAAAAGCGAACGGCGGAAAAATGCGGCCGCTACACTAGGCACATCTGGCGATCCCGCACAAGAAAACGCCCAGCCCCGGGGGAGGCTGGGCGCTCTGCGCTGTTCGCGCGGACACCGGCGAAAACCGGTGCCAGCGGGCCGCTCTCGGCGAGACGGGGGGCGCTACCGATGATGAGCAACCCGCCATTACTTCAAGATGGGGTGCTGGCTGGGGGTTTCAAGAGCCGGCCGCAGGGGGCCCGGAAGCGGCGGAAATGCTAGAAAGTGGGCCCGGGGGTGATGCGGAAAAGGTTGGGATTCTGTGGCTTTCCTGTGGCCGTGTCATAGATGGCCACCGAGGTGTTGAGCCCTTGGGCGTCGGTCACCACCCACTGGCGCAATTGAAAGGTCTTGCGGTCGAAGATCAGGATCAGCTTGCCCGGCACCCGCGACGAACGGTCCATGATGGTCAACGACACCAGGTCGGGTTCTTCGTGGACTGACTGGACGATCTTGCTGGAGGTGAGATCGACGTGGTCGGCAAGCAGATAGCGCAGCGGCGTCGCCGACAGCGGGTAGAGTTCCTGGGTGCGCGTGCGGCCGTCGCGGATGGCCACCGAGCTGCCGTCGGCGACCACGTCGAGCTTGGACGGCGGACTGTAGTGGAAGCGGATGCGCCCCGGCCGGGTCATGAAGAAGACGCCTTCCGACTGCTCGCCACTGGGGCCGAACTGGATGAAGCGGCCCTCCATGATGTGGAAGGAGTTGAAGTAGGCATTGACGTTGGCGAGCATCTGCTGCTGCGCTACCGTGAACGGCGAATTCGGGTCGGCTGTGAAGGCCGGCCGGGCGATCGCAGCGCTGGTGGCATTGGAGGCGGTGGCGACGCCGTTATAGGCGGGCCGGAGGCGCGGCATCGGGATCCGGCCGTTGGCTGCCGTGGCGTTGCCGGCAGGCCCGGCCAGAGCAAAGGCAAGGGCCAGCGCGGCGGCAAGACCGCGTGCCCGTGTCCTTCCGCCTGCCTGTCGTTTCGCCCCGGTGGTGCCGATCAAAAAGGGGTCTCCCTGCCAAGGCTTTCACGGGCCGCGCCGCTGATTCGGGGGCGCGCCGATCATAGCAACTTAAGCTCGCGCGATAGCGGCTGCGTGTGGCGAATTCGCGGCGCGCCGGCGCGGCGCCCGCCGGGCTACCGGTAGTCCGCCTCGGCGCCCTCGGGAACCAGGATCTCGCGCTTTCCGGCGTGGTTGGCGGGGCTGATCACGCCCTCGTGCTCCATGCGCTCGATGAGCGAGGCGGCGCGGTTGTAGCCGATCGACAGGCGCCGCTGGATGTAGCTGGTCGAGGCTTTGCGGTCGCGCAGAACGATGGCGACGGCGCGGTCGTAGAGATCGTTGGATTCGTCGTCGCCGCCCGCTCCGTTGCCCATGCCGGCGCCGCCGTCGTCGTCCTCGTCGATGGTGACGGCGTGGAGATATTCGGGCTCGCCCTGCGCTTTCAGATGGGCGACCACCTCCTCGACCTCCTGGTCGCTGACGAAGGGACCGTGGACGCGCTGGATGCGCCCGCCGCCGGCCATGTAGAGCATGTCGCCCTGGCCAAGGAGCTGCTCGGCGCCCTGCTCGTTGAGGATGGTGCGGCTGTCGATCTTGGAGGTCACCTGGAAGGAGATGCGGGTCGGGAAGTTGGCCTTGATAGTGCCGGTGATGACGTCGACCGAGGGGCGCTGGGTGGCCATGATGACGTGGATGCCGGCGGCGCGCGCCATCTGGGCGAGACGCTGGACGGTGCCCTCGATGTCCTTGCCGGCGACCATCATCAGGTCGGCCATCTCGTCGATGACCACGACGATAAACGGCATCGGCTCGAGCGCCAGCTCCTCCTGCTCGTAGATCGCCTCGCCGGTGTCGGGGTCGAAGCCGGTCTGCACGGTGCGGGTCAGCGTTTCGCGCTTGGAGCGCGCTTGCGAGAGGCGCAGGTTGAAGCCGTCGATGTTGCGCACGCCGAGCTTCGACATCTTGCGATAGCGGTCCTCCATCTCGCGCACGGTCCATTTGAGCGCGACGACCGCCTGCTTGGGATCGGTGACGACCGGGGTGAGCAGGTGCGGGATGCCGTCATAGGTAGACAGCTCCAGCATCTTGGGGTCGATCATGATCATGCGGCACTCGTCGGGGGTCAGCCGGTAGAGCAGCGACAGGATCATGGTGTTGATCGACACCGACTTGCCCGAGCCGGTGGTGCCGGCGACGAGCAGATGCGGCATGCGGGCCAGATCGACGATCACCGGCTCGCCGCCGATGGTCTTTCCGAGGCACAGGCCGACGCGCGCCTTGGTCTGCTCGAAGTCCTGCGAGGCGAGCAGCTCACGCAGATAGACGGTCTCGCGCTTGGCGTTGGGCAGCTCGATGCCGATGGCGTTCTTGCCGGGGATGACTGCGACGCGGCAGGAGATGGCGCTCATCGAGCGGGCGATGTCGTCGGCAAGGCCGATGACGCGCGCCGACTTGATGCCAGGCGCCGGCTCCAGCTCGTAGAGCGTGACCACCGGACCGGGGCGGACGTTGACGATCTCGCCGCGCACGCCAAAATCGTCGAGCACGCCTTCCAGGACCCGGGCGTTCTGCTCGAGCGCCGCCTGGCTGACGGTGGTGGCCTTCTTGTCGACCTTGGGCTGGGTGAGAAGCGCCAGCGGCGGCAGGACAAAACCACTGCGCCCGGTGGTCCCCTTGCGGGTCTCGCGCACCGCTCGGCGGCTGAGCTTGGGCTTGGGGGCCGGTGCCGAGACGCGGTTGGTCTCGACCGGCTCGTCGATTTCGTCTTCGGCGATCTCCTCTTCGGCGATCGCTGCCCCGCCATCGTTGGTACCGGCCGCCCAGAGGTCGTCGTCGAGCCCGCCGAGGCGGGGTTCGACCCGTGTGTCGTCATAGGCGTGGGCGCCGGGCGTCCAGCCCACAGCCTCGTCTCTGCGCCGGCGGAACAGCAGACGGCGGGCGAAGCCGAAGAAACGAAGCATAAGATGGCCGGCAAGGCCGATGACCAGCGCCAGCCGGGTCGGGCGCTCGTCTTCTTCCTCCTCGTCGTAATCCTCCTCCATGAGGGCGGCGACGTCGTCCTCGTCGTCTTCTTCTTCGATCGCGGGTTCGGCATGGACGACGCGGGCGACCGGGCGCACGGCGGGAACCGCGTCGGCGTCCTCCTCCTCGTCGGCGGCCGATCCGATGAGGCCACAGGCATAGAGCATCAGCGCCAGCGTGGCGGCGGCGATCACCAGCCCGGTCACGAGCGCGTTCCAGCCGGCGGGCGTGGCACCGATGAAGAAGGCCGGGATCTTCTGCAGGAGATCGCCAAGCGCCCCGCCGAGGCCGGTCGGCAATGGCCAACTCTGCGGCACGGGCAGGGTGGACAGCGCCAGCGCGGCGGCCAGCGTGCCGGCGATCCAGCTGATCACGTTCCAGCGCTTCATCCGGGTCGGCTGGGCGAACACCGCGCGCCAAGCCCAGACCACCGGCGGCAGCAGGAGCAGCGAGGCGGCAAGCCCGAGAAGCTGGGTCAGGAGGTCGGAGATGATCGCGCCGGGGAAGCCTAGGACGTTGCGGATGGTGTGGTCGGTGGCGTGGCTGAGGCTCGGATCATCGACCGTCCAGGTGGCGAGGCTGGCGGCGGCCACCGCCGCCAGTGCGAGAACTGCAAGACCGACCATGGCACCGAGATTGCGGCGCAGAACGTGGCGCAGCGCGCCACCACCGGCGAGCGGAACGGAGGTCGATCGGGTAAGACGCATGGCAGATCCTGGGCACCAACAGGTCGGAAGATCTCGGGAAACCGACCGTACCCGCCCTTGGTAAAGCTGCCATTAACCAACAAGCCCCGGCGCGGGGGTTACCCGGCCGGGGCTTGGGGGCTTGGGAGGTTCCCGCCGGAACCCAGGAGGGTCCCGGCGGGCGGGAGGAGACGAGACTACTGAACGACCTCGCCGTGCAGATTGATGTCGAGACCTTCGACCTCGACTTCCTTGGTGACGCGCAGACCGACGATGGCGTCGACCACCTTGAGGATGATGAAGGTGACCACACCGGACCACACGATGGTGGCGATGGTGCCCATGAACTGGATCCAGACCTGGGCGACATTGCCCTCGATGAGGCCGGAGCTGCCGCCGACGGCCTTCACCGCGAAGACGCCGGTCAGGATGGCGCCGACGAAACCGCCGATGCCGTGCACACCGAAGGCGTCGAGCGAGTCGTCGTAGCCGATCTTCTCCTTGAGCCACATCACGGCCCAGGCGCAGATGATGCCGGCGGCGATGCCGATGATCAGAGCGCCGGTGGGATCGACCCAGCCGGAGGCCGGCGTGATGGCAACCAGACCGGCAACCGCGCCGGAGGAAATGCCGAGAACGCTCGGCTTGCCGCGCACAACCCATTCGGTGAACATCCACGCCATGGCAGCGGCGGCGGTGGCGACCTGGGTGACAGTCATGGCCATGCCGGCGCGGCCGTCGGAGGCGAGCTCGGAACCGGCGTTGAAGCCGAACCAGCCGACCCACAGCAGCGAAGCACCGATGACCGACAGCACCAGGTTATGCGGCGCCATGTTGTCGCTGCCGAAGCCGACGCGCTTGCCAAGGACCAGAGCGGTGACGAGACCCGCAATACCGGCGTTGATGTGCACGACCGTGCCGCCAGCGAAGTCGAGAACGCCGAGACCCTGAAGGAAGCCGCCGCCCCAGACCCAGTGGGCGATCGGGCTATAGACGAAGATCGACCACAGGCCGATGAACCACAACAGTGCGGAGAACTTCATGCGGTCGGCGAAGGCACCGGCGATGAGCGCCGGGGTAATGATGGCGAAGGTCATCTGGAACATCATGAAGACCGACTCGGGGATGGTGCCCGAGACGGCGCCTACGCTCATGCCGGCGAGGAAGAAACGCGAAAGACCGCCGACATAGGCGTTGACGCCGCCACCATCGGTGAAGGCCAGCGAGTAGCCGACGATCATCCAGATCACCGTCACCAGGCAGGTGATGGCGAAGCTCTGCATGACGGTGGCGAGCACGTTCTTCTTGCGCACCATGCCGCCATAGAACAGCGCCAGGCCGGGGATCGTCATGAGCAGGACGAGCGCGGTGGAGGTGAGCATCCACGCCGTGTCACCGGCGTTGATGGCTGGCGGTGCGTCTTCCGCCAGCGCGGGTCCGGCCGTGGCCAGAAGCGCGAGCGCGCCAAAAAGTGCTGGGTTCTTGATCCGGTGCATCATCGAGCTTCTCCTGTCGGATCCCGCGATCCGGGACAAATCGGAAAAAACGCCAAGCCGGGCTGACCGGCGGTTCGTGGTTTCGTTGCTGATTGCGTTCATTGCGGCACTAGCCCCCGATTGCCGCACTAGAGCGCGTCGGCGTCGGTTTCGCCGGTGCGGATGCGCACGACGTGGTCGAGGGCGAAGGTAAAGATCTTGCCGTCGCCGATCTGGCCGGTCTTGGCGGCCGAGGAGATGGCTTCCACGACCTTGTCGACCTGATCGGACGCGACCGCGACCTCGATCTTCAACTTGGGGAGGAAGCTCACCGCATATTCGGCACCGCGGTAGATTTCGGTATGGCCCTTCTGGCGGCCATAACCCTTGACTTCGGTGACCGTGAGGCCCTGGACGCCGACCCCAGTCAGTGCATCGCGCACTTCGTCCAGCTTGAATGGCTTGATGATGGCCATAATGATCTTCATGGCGTGGTTCCCGTTTCAGTCCGCGGTCCGCCTCAACGAACACACGGAGCCCGCGTGAATCGGTTCATGCCGGGCGGCAGACTGCGGCCGACGGCGTTGACCGGCGAAGAGGGGAATCAAGCTCTGTGCCAATTGCGGTGCGGCGCTGCAACGTGCTGAATCTGCGGGCACATTTGCGCCCGATTTAGAAGCGTCCGAACTCTGCACAGAGTGATTGACTATTTTTTGTGCATTTCTCGCCGCCTGGTTGTTTTGCGGGCAGCCGTTCAGCGCAGCCGGATGAGCCCTTCCTGGGCGACAGAGGCCACCAAGCGGCCGTCCCGGCTGAACAGATTGCCGCGGTTGAACCCGCGCCCGCCCGAGGCGGACGGGCTGTCCTCGGCATAGAGCAGCCAGTCGTCGGCGCGGAAGGGACGATGGAACCACATGGCATGGTCGAGGCTGGCCGCCTGCAGGTCGGGGTCGAAGACCATCCGACCATGGGGAAAGAGCGCCGTGTCGAGCAGCGTCATGTCGGAGGCATAGGCGAGCACGCAGCGGTGGATCTCGGGGTCGTCGGGCAGCCGGCCGGTGGTCCTGATCCACACATACTGGGCCGGCTCGAGCGCCTCGCGGCCGAGGAAATGGCGCAGATCGACGGGGCGCAACTCGATCGGCCGCTCGCGCTCCCAGTAGCGGCGGACCTGCTCTGGGGCGCCCTCCAGATAGAGGCTGGAAATGTCGCTTTCCGAGGGCAGCTCCTCCGGCGGCGGCACGTCGGGCATGGCGATCTGGTGGTCGAGCCCGGCCTCCTCGACCTGGAAGGAGGCCTCCATGGAGAAAATCGCGCGGCCGTGCTGGATGGCGTCAACCCGGCGGGTGGTGAAGCTGTGGCCGTCGCGGATGCGGGCGACCTCGTAGAGGATGGGGATCTTGGGATCGCCCGGCCGTATGAAATAGGCGTGCAGGGAATGGGCGATGCGGCCTTCCACGGTGCGCGCGGCGGCGGTGAGGGCCTGGCCGATGACCTGGCCGCCGAAGACGCGCTGCCAGCCGATGTCGGGGCTCAGGCCGCGGAAGAGATTGTGTTCCAGCGGTTCGAGGTCGAGTATGGAAAGAAGGACGTCAATGGCGCTTTGCATGCGCTCCGCCGGGCCTTTGGCCGCCGGCGCCGCGTGCGCGGCCGGCCATCTTTTCCACCAGCGCGGCGCGCGGGTGTCAAGCACGGGACCACGATGGAAGGCGTGAACAAGAGAGCGACAGAGCGGCCCGACGACGTGCTGATTGCCGGCGGCGGCCAGGTCGGCCTGGCGCTGGCGCTGGCGCTCAAGCGCTCGGCGCCGGAGATGGCCGTCACGCTTGTCGATGCGGCGCCGCCGGGGGCCGGCCGGGCCGGGCGCGCCTCGACCATCACCGCCGGCGGCCGCAATCTGCTCGAGCGTCTCGGCGTGTGGCCGGCAATCGAACCGGCGGCTCAGCCGGTGACGGAGATGGTGGTCACCGACAGCCGCACGCGCGACGTGGCGCGACCGGTCTTTCTGACATTCGCCACGGCGCAGGCCGACGGCGAGATCGCCGCCTATGTGGTTCCCGACGGCCTGGTGGTCGAAGCGCTGCACGCGGCAGCGGGCGAAGCCGGAGTGGCGTTGATCAGCGAAGATGCGGTGAAGGATTTTTCCGTCGGCGCCGCGGCGGTGAGCGCCGAGACGCGCAAAGGCCGGCCGCTTGCGGCGCGGTTGCTGGTCGCCGCCGACGGCGCGCGCTCGCGCCTCAGGGCCTTTGCCGGCATCACCACGGTCGGCTGGTCCTATGGCCAGTCAGGGATCGTGGCCACGGTGGCGCACGAACGCGACCATGGCGGCCGCGCCGAGGAGCATTTTCTGCCAGGCGGTCCTTTCGCCATCCTGCCGATGAAGGGCCGCCAGGCGTCACTGGTGTGGACCGAGCCGACGGAACTTGCCGAGCGGCTGGTGAAAGGCGACCCCCTCACCTTCGCCGTCGAGCTCGAACGCCGCTTCGGCCATCGCCTCGGCGCCATGAAGACGATCGACACGCCGCAGGCCTTTCCGCTCGGCCTAGCGATGGCGCGGGCCTTCGTCAGGCCGCGCTTCGCGCTCACCGGCGACGCCGCCCACCGTGTCCATCCGATCGCCGGCCAGGGCGTCAATCTCGGCTATCGCGACGTAGCGGCGCTGGCCGAGACGCTGGTCGAGGCCCATCGTCTCGGTCTCGATATCGGCGCGGAGAGCGTGCTGGAGCGCTACCAGAGCTGGCGGCGTTTCGACACGGTCGAGATGGGGCTCATGACCGACGTCCTCAATCGGCTGTTTTCCAACGATAATCCGGCGCTGCGCTTGGTCCGTGACGTGGGGCTGGGTGTGGTTGACCGAATGCCAAACCTCAAGCACTGGTTTGTGCGCGAGGCCTCGGGTGCAGCCTACGGGGCGCCGAAACTGCTGCTCGGCGAGGCGATCTAGCGGGGGCCCCGATGCAAGCGGTCGACACGCTCGAAATCGGCATCCTGGTCGACAACACCAGCGACAGCCTGTCGTCCACGCCGTCATTCGTGGAGACGGAGTGGGCCGGCCTGCGGCGCCGCGGCATGAAGCTGCTGTCGGGCAGGAGCCTGTGCTGCGCCACCCACGGCCTGTCCTACCTGATCACCGCGGGCGCCGGGTCGCGCAGCGCCACGCTGCTCTTCGACTCCGGGCCGGATGAATGGGTGCTGGAGACCAACGCGGCGCGGCTCGGCGCCGATCTCGGCGCGGTCGGCGCCGTGGTGCTGTCGCACGGTCATTGGGATCACGGCGCCGCCCTGCCGGGCGCGCTGCAGATGATAACCCTCGCCAACGGCGGCCGCCCGGTTCCGACCTACCTGCATCCCGACATGTTCGCACCGCGCGCGTCCCGTTCGGCGAGCGGCGCGCTACGCCCGATGGAGCCGCTGCCCGACGTCGACCTGCTGGCCGCAAACGGTGGCGAGGTCATCGTCACGCGCGACGAGCAGTCCGTGCTCGACGATCTCTTCTATGTGAGTGGCGAGATTGCGCGCGTCACGCCGTTCGAGCGCGGCCTTGCCGGCCAGGTCCGGCGGACCGCTTCAGGCGACTGGGAAGCGGACGAACTCGTTTCCGACGAGCGCTTTGTCTCGGTCAACGTCGCCGGCAAGGGGCAGATCGTCTTCTCCGCCTGCTCGCATGCCGGCCTGGTGAACGTGCTTCTGGCGGCGCGGTCGCGCTTTCCCGACTGTCCGCTCTACGGCGTGTTCGGCGGTTTCCATCTCTCCGGCGCCAGCGAAGCGCTGGTGGCGGAAACGGTGGATGCCCTGGCGCAGTTCGACCTCAAGCTGATCGCGCCGGGACACTGCACGGGCTGGCGGGCGCTCAACGCGCTGGCGGCCGCCTATGGCGACAAGGTGGTGCCGACGGCGGTCGGCAAGACGTTCCGGCTCTAGCTTTTGCGGACGGCGCGCTTCTTCGGCGCCGGCTTCGCGTTCAGCTTCTCGATCTCGGTGCGGATGACGTCGCGGGCGCGGGTGAAATAGTCGACAAGCAGTGCAAGTTCAGTGTCGCTGTAGCTGGCAGCCAGCGCATCCGCGGCCTTGCCGAAGGAGTCATAATAGGCGCCGCCGCGCTCCAGTGTCCTGGGCAGGATGCTCACATAGACCTTGCGGCGATCGTCAGGATCGCGCTCGCGCCGCGCGAGACCCGCCTCTTCCAGCCGGTCGATGACTCCGGTGATCGCGCCCGTGGTCAGGCCGGATTCTTTCGCCAGTTCGCCTGCCGTGACGCGCCCCCTCAGCGAGATGATGTCGATGCATTCGAGGTCGCTGTGGGTGACGCCGAGGCGGTTGGCGACCGTCTCCGCAAACAGTGTGCCGAGGGCACTCGATTCCCGCGCAGCGCGGTTCAGCGCCTGCACCAGCTCGGCGTGGCGCACACCCCCCTTGACTTCCGGTTTCGTCCTGGCCATTTATCTTAGTAACTAAGAGATCGACTATTTGAGATATATCTTAGGCAAGATAAATGGCGCGAGGCGGACCGTCAATGGCGGCGGCCGCGCAGACGCCGGCAACAAGCGAGAGACGGCAATGAGCAACGAGCAAAGTCAGGAACAGTGGAAGTATGCCAGCAAGGCCATGGCTTGGTACGGCTGGGGCTCGCCGGTCGGCCTCGGCGCATTCCTGGTCTGCCTGGCGGCAGTCGCCGTGCTGGCGCGCATCGCGCTCGTCGGCGGCTAGGGGGTTACTGCCATGATGCGATGGATGCGGCGATCGCGCGACCTCGGCATTTCGGGGCGCAATGCCCGCTGGTACGACAAGAACACGCGCACCTATCGCATGGACGAGATGCGCGGCTATGCCAGCGAGAGTGCGGCGCAGCTGGCGGAAGGCGCGGACGTTCTGGAAGTCGCGCCAGGGCCGGGCTACCTGGCCATCGCGCTGGCTGGGCTCGGCCACTACCGGATCAGCGGGCTCGAGATCAGCCACGACTTTGTGTCGATCGCGCGGCGCAATGCCGCCGAGGTCGGTGTCGACATCGACTTCCAGCAAGGCAGCGTGGCGGCGATGCCGTTCGCCGACGCCACCTTCGACTTCATCATCTGCACGGCGGCCTTCAAGAACTTCCATGAGCCGGACAAGGCGCTGGCCGAAATGCACCGGGTGCTGAAACCCGGCGGCACGGCGCGGATCGTCGACATGGACCGCAATGCCAGCAACGCGGAGTTCGACGAACTGGTCAGGCAGATGGGCGTGCGCGGTGGCGAGGCGCTCTTCATGAAGCTTGCGTTCAAGCACTTCCTGCGCCGCGGCGCCTATACGCGCGATGAGTTCGAAACGTTGTTCGGCCGCAGCCCATTTGACGACGTCTCGATCAGGAAGCGCGGCACCGGCTTTTCGATCGAACTGAGAAAAGCGCCGGCCGGACCTTAGTCGTCCAGCGGGCGGGCCTCGTCGGGCAGCATGATCGGTACGCCGTCGCGGATGGGGTAGGCGAGCTTGGCGGCGCGGCTCACCAGCTCCTGCTTCTCCGCGTCATATTCCAGCGTCGTCTTGGTCAGCGGACAGACCAGGATCTCGAGCAGCTTGGGATCGGTGAGGCGTTGGGCGCGCGACGATTCGCTCATGGCCTGAGGCTCATTGCAGCGTCGGCCCGTCGCCGGCGGGGCCCTCGCGGGTGAGCGTCATCTCGGTCAGCGCCACCAGCGTCTCGGCGCGGGCGCGCAGGTCGGGCGCTTCGAGCAGCGCCTGCTTCTCGGCGACGCCGAAGGGCGCCATCATGGCAAGCGTGTTGACCAGGGTCTCGTTGGAGGCGCGGTCGACGCTGGTCCAGTCGGCGTCGAGATCATGGGCAGCGAGATAGGCGCGGAAGGTGCGCAGCACCGATGAACGGTCGACGGCCGCCTCGCCCGTGCAGCCGAGAAAATCGTCGGCGAACGGCTCGGCAGTGACCCGGCACTGGCGATAGGGCGTGCCGTCGGTTACCTCCTCCAGGATGCGGAAGCGGCAAATGCCGGTCAGCGTCACCAGGTAGCGGCCGTCGCCGGTCTCGGCGAAGGAGGTCAGCCGGCCGGCGCAGCCGACCGGGAACAGGCCGGGGCCGCGCTCCACGGCGGGAATGGCGGCGTCCGGCTGGATCATGCCGATCACCCGGTCGCCGGCAAGCGCGGCATCGATCATGGCCAAGTAACGCGGCTCGAAAACGTTGAGCGGCATCTCCGCGCGCGGCAGCAGCAGTGCCGCGGCCAGGGGGAATACCGGGATGATCCCCGGCAGATCGTTCACCCCCCCGTAGGTCGCGTTACCCGCGTTCATCTAGCTCCTCAGGCAAACAGCAGCGACGACAGCCGGCGGCGGCCGGAGAGCGTCGCTTCGTCGGTGGGTCCCCAAGCCTCGAAGAACTGGACGAGCTGCTTGCGGGCCTTCTCGTCCTGCCAACTACGATTCTTGCTGACAATTTCAAGGAGTTGGTCGACAGCCCCCTCACGATCGCCCATGGCGTTGCGTAGCAGAGCGAGGTCGAAACGGGCTTCGAAATCCTTGGGATCGGCGGCAATACGCGCCTCGAGCGCGGTGGGGTCGCCGAGCGCCTGGGTCTGGGCGGCAAGCTCGATCTGGGCGCGTATGGCGGCCACTGCCGGGTCCTTGCCGGCCGAATTGGGCAGGGCGGCCAAAGTGTCGCGGGCGGCGTCGAGGTTGCCACCGGCGATATGGCATTTGGCGAGCCCGAGGATCGCCGGGACCGACTGGGCGTTCGCCTGCAGCACGGCGGCAAAGCTCTCGGCGGCGCCGGGCGCGTCGCCGGCCTCAAGGCGGCGGTTGCCCTCGGCGACGAGCTCGTCGCTCTCCGGCGTGCCCTGCGGGGTGGCGAGGCGGTCGATGAAGGCCCTCACCTGGCTCTCGGGCAGCGCCCCGACGAAGCCGTCAACCGGCTGGCCGCCGGAAAAGGCGATGACGGCGGGAATCGACTGGATACCGAGCTGGCCGGCGACCGCCGGGTGCTCGTCGATGTTCATCTTGACCAGGCGCACGGCGCCGCCGGCCGCGCGCACGACCTTCTCGATGATGGGGCCAAGCGTGCGGCACGGGCCGCACCACGGCGCCCAGAAGTCGACCAGCACCGGCTGGTGGGTCGATTCCTCGATGACGTCCTTGGCAAAGGTCTGGGTGGTGGTGTCCTTGACGAGGTCGGCGGCGTGGCCGTTGCCGGCCGGCGTGCCGCCATTGCCCATCTGGGGCATGCTCATGCTCATGGGTTCTTTTCCGTTGTTGGCCCCGGCAGGGGCGGCGGGTCTCGTGTCGGCCCTAAACATGGAGCGTCCATGGCATTTTTACAATTCGTGGCGGCTCTCCCGGCTTGCCGCACCCCATGGCGGCGCCTTGGGGGCGGCTGGCCGGGGACGATGATATTGCATTTGCCGCGCCTCAGACGATATAAGCCCGGCTCGGGTCCGTGAGGACCTGCGAGCGGGTGTAGCTCAGGGGTAGAGCACAACCTTGCCAAGGTTGGGGTCGAGGGTTCGAATCCCTTCGCCCGCTCCAGTTTTCCCAACCCTCAGAAGTGGCCGAAAGCCGCGGTTTCCGTGGGTTCTGGGGTGCGAACTGATCCGTAGCAGCGGCGCGTCCCGAGCGGCTCGGAAGGCCCGTGGTTACCGCGTGGTTACAAGTTCGGCCGCGACAGCCAAATTGAAGTCGTGGTGTCCGAGGAATGCGCCGGGGTGCAACTGCTTCCCGCCTACCTAAACGATAGAAACAGAACGGAACTGATGAGAAACAAGATAAATCCAGATTTCCAAGATCGCCTCAGAGATGCTGCAAAGGCCCGCGAGGCCCTGCTCGCGAAGCTCCACGCGGCGCCGCGCCCGGACGATCCGGTGATGATCGAAAAGCGCCGCGAGCGTCAGGCAATTGCCGAGGCGCGAGCAGAGCGTAAGGCTGAACGCGAGCGCGTCCGACAGGCGGAGAAGGTGGCGCGGGAGCAGGCCGCCGCGGAGGCGGAACGCATTGCGGCCGAAGAAGCGGCGCGTCTGGCCGCCGAGGAAGCGGCGCGCGAAGCTGCACTCAAGGCCGAGCAGAAGGCTGCCCGCGATGCGCGCTATGCCGCGCGAAAGATGGCCAAGAAGGAGCGTCGCAAGGACGCCAAGGAAGCCAAAAGACGCTTCTAGCCCTGGCGCTGCGGTCGAGGGGCTGAACCTCTCGACCGCGCCACTATCCGGCTCACGCCAGGTTCGCTGCGCTCACCGGCTTCGCGGGGGCGGGCGAAAGCCCGGGCCGCGCTTGCGGCCTTTTGCGTTCGAAGTCTCTCCTTCGAAGCGCCCCAGAAGAATCTGGAACACCAACTGCGTTGCACGGCAAGCCGCAGCCGCCGGGTAGCGATTTGCTTCCTGCTGCTTCTGTGACGCTGCATCCACTGGCGGCTAGGCGCGACGTTCCTCGGCCGCTCGCTGGCCGGGTATCCGCCACATAGGCCGTGACACAGGTGCCGATAGAATAGAGGCTGGTGCGACCTGGGGGCGGGAGCCATGGATTTCCTGTAGCGTGATCGGAAATTCGGGATTGTGCCAATGCTGGACGAAACCTTCATCAAAGCCTTCATCTCTCACCGCAAGCAGGGCAATCTTTTCCATGATGGCGCTCGCGATGCGCATGAGGTGTTCCAGACCTCGACGATCAGCGCCCTGCTGGAACGTGTCTATGACGGCCACACGACGATCAGCGAATTGGCACGGCACGGCAATTTCGGATTAGGCACCTTCAACGCCCTCGACGGCGAGATGACGGTCCTCGATGGCGTGTTCTACCAATGCAAATCCGACGGTCGCGCCTATGTCGCCGAGCCGACGGCACAGACGCCGTTTGCGGTGGTGATGCACTTCGACCCGACGGTCGAGATTTCGGTTGACGACTCAATGGATTTCAAAGCCTTTGCCCACGCCCTCGACGCTGCGGTTCCCAGCCGCAATATCTTCTATGCTCTCAAGGCGGAAGGCATGTTCGACCACGTCAAGGTTCGCGCTGTTCCGCGCCAGAAGCCGCCCTATCCGACGATGTCAGACGTCGTCCAGGAGCAAGCGGTGTTTGATCACCGTGACATCGAGGGCAGTGTCGTCGGCTTTCGTTTCCCCGACTATACGGTCGGGCTGAACGCGCCGGGCTATCATCTGCACTTCATCTCAGCCGATCGCAGTGTGGGTGGCCACGTGCTGGAGTTCTCGACCCGGCAAGCGCATGTCGAGATCGATATCACCTCCGATTTCCACATGGAGCTGCCGGAGGCCGGTGCCTTTCTCGACGCAGACCTCGCCAAGGACAACGCCGCGTCGATCGAGGAAGTCGAGAAGTGACCGCTGCTGTGATGCAAGTCGCGACAGGCTGACCGCTGAATTTCGGGAGGCTCTCGACGGACGACCACTGCCCTGGGGACTAACTGGGCAGGATCTCGCAACGCGAACCATCCGCCGCGCCCTGACCAACCCGGTGTACGTTCGCTGACGGAACTCCGAAGGAGTTTGGCGCGCGCGCAATAGCCCGCGCCGGACGCGCCGTGAGCGGTTAGGTTGCCTGCAAAATGTCAGCGCGGCCGCAATTGCCCGATCGATGTCGTCATGGGGCGAATATCGCGGCCGCTCGATGGCTGGGGAGCCTAGGGCGTGGCCGCCGCCTTCAATTTCGACAAGGCCCGAATCTTCACCCGGACGCTCGCCGGCTTCGCGGCGCCCTTCATCATTTCGCCGGTGGCCGGGTTGCGGACCAGCGTTCCCGCTTTCCGGGCGGGCACCTTGCGCAACGTGACCTTCAACAGGCCGGGCAGTGTGAACTCGCCCACGCCGCGCGGATGAATCGATCCCAGGAGCACCTTCTCCAATGTGGCGAAGGCGCCGGCCGCGGCACTGCGCGAGAGATCATTCTCTTCGGCGATGAGTTTGATGAGTGCTGACTTAGTCACGGTGTCCTTCACCGGACGGATGGTCTGAGTGCCAGTTTTGCGCGCCTTCTTCTTGGTCGCCAAAGTCGTTCTCCTCGATTGGTGGGTGCTGCGTGAGGGCCGGTGGCCTACGTAGCGCGAAACAGCTAGCGGTCGGACTGAGGCGATGCAAGACTCAAACCGCGAAATATTTGGATGCGCGCATATCCAACGGTCTGCAGATTTGACCGCGGCTGCCGAATTGAAGTCGTAGCTCCCCCAGGCGAACTACTCGGGCGTGGCAGCCGCGGTCGGTCAAAGGAGCGCGCGTGAAACCCAATCTCCCGCCAGCCGCATAGCACGGCAGCGAGGTGTCACGCCTTCGTCCAGTGGGCGATTACCGTGCTCTTATCGTTGAGCACGTCGTAGCTCTTGCCATTCTCTTGGATGGTGTAGCAGTGCTCGGGCTTGCTGCCCCATTTCGAGCAATAGCCCGTCTTCGATAGACGCCACGTGCCGCTGTTTGTCGATTTGTCGTTGAGGAACACCATCTCGGCCTTTCCGTCGGCACCGAGCGCAAGGGTATACCGACGACCTCCGGGCACCGCGACGCCGTGGAACGGCTTTCCGGTCGCGAATGTAGTTTTGATGTTGTCAGGCGTGAGGTTCGATGCAGCGTAGGCGGGCAAGGCTGCCGCCAAGACAGCGACGCAAGCGATCCCAAATCTTGTAGCGCGCATTATCTGCACTCCGTCAATGCGCCCCAAAAAAGAGTAGCGCCGAACGCGCCGACCAACAATCGACTAAATTGCGCTGGCCGTCCCCGGGTGGTGGCTTGCGTGCCCGTTGCATCGCGCGGCAGCCAAGCCGGACTTCCCGTGCGGCCTGGCGCCGGATATTGTCCCGGCGGGGTAGACGCCAAGGCCCGCCAAAGGGAAACACCATGAGTTTGTTCCGGACTGCCTCGATTGCACTTGCCCTCGGTATTGCTGTCGCCGTGAGCGCGCCTGCCGGCGCAGCGACAATGCACAAAGACCACGACAAGGTCGTCAAGGTCATGAAGGCACCGCGCTACAAGAACCCGATCTTGGGGTTCTTCCTGGCTATCCTGCATCCAGTCGATCACGACAAGGACAGGAAGTAAGCTTTTCTCGATTGCCTGGAAGGCGCCGCTGGTCGCCGGCGGCGTCTTCACCTCTTCCGCAACCCGCGATTTGGCTGAATTTCAAATTGTGAAACATGCTCGGCGGAGCCTTCATGCCGAGGCTGGCGCAAGAGCCGACAAATCGGTCATGCTGAGACGATGAAGGGTTTTCCCGATCTCCCGCCGGTCTGGCTTCTCGGCTGCGCAGTGGCCTCCTGGCTGCTCGCCCGGTTCGCTCCCGTCGCGGTGCTCCACCTGCCCGAATGGCTGGGCTGGGGGGTTTTCGCGTTGGGCTTCGTCTGGGCGGCCACCGCCGCGGCGCTGTTCCTGCTGAGGCGAACACCGGTCGAGCCCCGGCACACCCCGAAAGTGCTCCTGGTCGACTATCACTTCCGTATCAACCGCAATCCGATCTATTCGGGATTGACGACGATGCTGCTCGGCTGGGCGATCGTGCTGGGAGCAGTCACGGCATTCGTTCCGGCCTTGGCGTTTCCGTTCATCATCACCTATCGCTTCATTGCCGACGAGGAGCGGCGGTTGCGCGCGGCCTTTGGCCAGGCTGCCGAAGACTATCTCGGCCGCTCCCGCCGCTGGTAGTCCAGGTAGCGGTCCGTGCCCCGCGGCCGGCGCCCGGCCGTCAGTACATCTGCTCGACGGCGGCGCCCCAGCGCCTGATGATGATGTGGCGGCGCGCCTTCATCGTCGGCGTCATCATGCCGTTCTCGACCGTGAAGGGCTGATCGGCGATGACGAAGTGCTTGACCTTCTCGATCACCGAAAGGCCGGCGTTGGCGCGGTCGATGGCTTGGCCGATGGACCGGCGGAAGTCCTTGTTGTCGGCCAATTGGGAAAGGTCGGCGGTGGTGCCGTTCATCTTGGCCCAGGCAACCAGGTAATCGGGATCAGGCACGACGATGGCCCCGATATGCGGGCGGTTGTCGCCGACGGCCACGGCCACCTCGATCTCCGGTTCCAGCGCCAGCGCGCCCTCGATGTGCTGCGGCGAAATCGTCTCGCCGGCCGAGTTGACGATGATGTCCTTCTTGCGGTCGGTGATCTGCAGGTAGCCGTCCTGGTCGATGACGCCGACGTCGCCGGTGTGCAGCCAGCCGTCACGCAGCACCTCGGCGGTGTGTTTGGGCTGCTTCCAGTAGCCGTCCATGAGCAGCGGCCCGCGCACCAGCACCTCGCCGTCGTCGGCGATCCGGACCTCGACATGCTTCATTGGCGGGCCCACCGTGCGCAGCTTGGGGCGGGTGAGGAGGTTGACGCTGACCACCGGCGCCGCCTCGGTGAGGCCGTAGCCCTGCAGGAGCCGGAGGCCGAGCGCGGTGAAGAAGAGGCCGACATCATAGTTGAGCGGCGCGCCGCCGGAGACCAGCGCCTTCAACCGGCCGCCGAAGCGGGTGCGCACCTTCTCGCGCACCAGACGCTCGACAACCCTGTCGGCCAGGCGCTGCCAGCGGGTCATGGTGCCGCGGCTTTCGTAGCGCTTGCGGCCGAGTTCGATGGCCGCCCAGAAGAGGCGCGCGCGGACGCGGTCCTGCCGCGAAACGCCGCGCACGATGCGCTCGCGCATGATCTCGAACAGGCGAGGGACGGCGGTCATGATCGTCGGGCGCGCCTCGAGGAGGTTCGCGGTCAGGGTGTCTATGCGTTCGGCGAAGTAGATCTGGGCGCCGATCGATATGGGGAACATGAGCCCCGCCGAATGCTCATAGGCATGGCACAGCGGCAGGAAGGAGAGGAACACCTCGTCTTCGAGGCCAAGGGCGGAGAGGACGTCGGTGGCGCCGACGCAATTGGTCAAGATGGCGCGATGGGAGAGCATGACGCCCTTGGGCGCACCGCCGGTGCCGGAGGTGTAGATGAGGCAGGCGAGTGCGCCGGCCTCGGTCCCGCCTGCCGTCTTGGCGATGGCTTCGGCGCCGGCCGTTCCGGCGGAAAGCGCCTCGGGCCAGGCGGTGAGGGCAATGCGGCCGGGGTCGATGCCGTCCATCGCCTGCATGGCGACGACCCGCTTCATGGCCCTGGCTTTGCGTGCCGCCTCGAAGAAGGGACGCGCCAGGGCGGCGGTCGAGACGATCGCCATCGCGGCGCCGCTGTCGGCAAGGATGTGGGCGTGATCGGCAGGCGTGTTGGTGGTGTAGGTGGGCACGGTGACGCCGCCGGCGGCCATGATGGCGAGGTCGGCAATCACCCAGCGCGGCGAATTCTGCGAGAGCAGCATCACCCGGTCGCCGCGGGCAAGGCCGTAGGATTGCAGCGCTGCGGCAAGCGCCGCAGCCTCACCGGCGACCGCCCGCCAGCTCATCGGGCGGTAGGTGCCCTCGACCTTTTCCCAGAGGAACGGCTGATCGCCGCGCTTTTCCGCCTGGCCCAGAAACATGGCCACGAGATTGGGCCAGCCGCCGATTTCCATGAGTCCCGTCGATCCAACCGAAACGATCGGGCCAATTTAGCCCGGTAGAGACCTCAGGGCATCATCAGTTCGATCAAGACGGCGCGTTCCTATTCCTTGGCGCCGTGCTCGACGAGCAACGCCCGCACCTTGGGGTCGGACGAGAGGTCATAGGCGCTCTTGCCCTCGCTATTCCTGACGTTGGGGTCGAGACCGTTGGCCAGCAGGAAGGCGATCATGGCAAGGCGCTGGTCGAGTGTCGCCGGCGAGTGGTGAAGCGTGGGTGCGACCAGGAACAGCAGCGTCTCGCTCCTGTCGTCGAAGCGCGCATTGATGTCCATGCCCTTCGACAGCAGCAGCTTCGCCATCGGGATCTGGCAGCCGAAGACGGCAACCCCGAGGGCGTTGTACGGGTAGCGTATGCCCTCGGCGTTCACGTCCGCACCGGCGTCGAGCAGCACCTCAGCGACCTCAAGCTTGCCGTTGGATGCAGCGATGAGAAGTGGCGTCATGCCGTTGCTGTCGCGGGACTCCAGTTCGGCGCCACGGGCGATGAGAAGCTTGGCCACCGCCGGGCGATTGGCCAGCGCGGCGAGGTGCAGCGGATGGGCACCGCCGGTCCCGCCGGCCTCGATATTGGCGCCGGCATCGAGCAGCGCGGTGACGATGTCGACATTGCCGCGCGCAACGGCCAGATGCAACGGAGCGCCGAACATGTCGCCCTTGTTGACGTCCGTGCCGGCGGCGATCAGCGCCTTGACGCCGGCAAGATCGCCGGCGCTGACCGCGTCGCCCAGTTTGGAGGCGTGGGCGGCGCTGCCGGCGCAACAGGCCAACGCGATCGCAAGAGACAGATAAAGCGCCCGAAAGCCGATCTTCCGCATTGCGCGTTCCTCCCAATCGAAACGCAACCAACCGAGGATGCATCCGTCGCGCTGGCCGAACAAGGCACTGACCTCAGGGCATCATCAGTTCGATCAGGAACGGGCCGGCCGCACTGTTGGCGTGGGTCATCAGGGCGGCAAATTCCTCCATCGTCTCGGCCCTTGCCGCGGCGACGCCGAAACCCTTGGCGATAGCGACCCAGTCGAGGTCGGGATTGCCGAGATCGAAGAGCGTGCGCGAGGCCGCGCCCGGCGTCGCGCCGACCCGCTGCAGTTCGCCCTGCAGGATGGCATAGCGGCGATTGGCGAGGATCACGGTGGTGACCGCGAGGGCCTCGCGGGCCTGCGTCCACAGCGCCTGAACGGTGTAGAGCGCTGAGCCGTCGGCTTGAAGGGTGATGATGCGGCGGCCGGGGGCGCCGACGGCGGCGCCGGTCGACAGCGGCAGGCCGTCGCCGATAGCGCCGCCGGTGAGCTGCAGCCAGTCGTGCGGCGCGGCACTGGCTGTGCCGGCATAGAGGGGAGGGGCGAGGGAGACGGTTTCGTCGACGACGACGGCGCCCTCCGGCATCAGCGCGGCCAGTGTCTGGGCGACGGCCTCGGGTGTCACCGGACCCTTGGCCGGCTCCGGCCTCGGCGCCGATTTCGGCGGCGGTGCCGGCGGTGCGTCGAGCGCGTCGGCAAGGCGGGCGAGCGCGCCGGGTGCGTCCTGGTCCGGACGGGCCAGGACGTGGAGAGCGGCGTCCTGCGGGCGGAAGCGACCGCGCTTGCCGGGATAGGCGAAGAAGGAGACGGGATCGGCGGCGCCGGCCACGATGACATGGCGCACATCGGCGAAGGCGGCGTGCCCGGCATCGACCTGATAGGGCACGCGAGCAACCGGATGGCGGCCTTGGCCGCGCTCCATGCGCGTGTTGTAGGTCTCCGCCAGCAGCCTTGCGCCGGTCCTGGCGGCGATGCGGTGGGCGTCCCCGAGCGCCGGGGCGCGGAGCGCAGCGCCAGCCAGCACGATGATTGCCGGCTCGCCGGATTTGAGCGCATCCGCGGCGACGGCGATCGCCGCGTCATCGACCGCCGGAGGGGCGGGAACGGGCAGGGGCGCAGCCACAACGCCGCCTTCGTTCCACGAGGTGTCGGAAGGAAGAATCAGCGTTGCCACCTGACCGGGCCAGACGCGCGCCGCCTGTACCGCCTGCGCCGCGAGGCGTCCGACCTCCGCCGGCACCGTCGCGGTGCCGACCCAGCCGGAAACGCCGCGGGCGAAGCCCTCAGTGTCGGCGGCAAGCAGCGGCTCGAGCGGCTTGTGATAGGTCGCCTGGTCGCCGGTGATGTTGACCAATGGCACCCGCCCGCGGCGGGCGTTGTGGAGGTTGGCGAGGCCGTTGGCCAGGCCCGGCCCGCAATGGAGCAGGCTCGCCGCCGGCTTGCCGGTCATGCGGGCGTAGCCGTCGGCGGCGCCGGTCGCCACGCCCTCGAACAGAGCCAGGATGCAGCGCATGCCCGGCACCCGGTCGAGGGCGGCGACGAAATGCATCTCGCTTGTGCCGGGATTGGCGAAACAGGTATCGACGCCCGCGGCCAGAAGCGTGCGGACCAGACTTTCGGCGCCGTTCATTTCAAGAATGCCCTTCTCCGATGTCCCTTGTCGCGGCCGGCTGCGGTTCCCCTCGGGTCTTGGCCCTCCAGGTCGCTCGTGCCGCGCTTCGCCTCTTCCCGGGCGGCGGGATCGTTGGGGCTGATCTTTCACATGCGGCCGGCCGAAGTCACTGCGTCACAAGGCGGCGGGCGGCGGGCATGCGGGGGAAGGGGGCCCCGGCGGGTCCCCTTCCCTCAATCGCGTATTGAAACGGTGGGCGGGGCGACCGTCGGGTCAGCCGACGCCCTTCTGGACCATCGCGCCGCTCGGCGTGATGAGATGCCACTCGCCGCCGAAGGTCTTCTTCGCCTGACCCATGGGTGCCTTGGCGCCCTGATCGTGCACGAAGAGGTAGAGCGGCCAGCCGTCATAGGTCAGCTGCTTGGTTCCGTCGGCGCGGGCGATGGTGGATATATCGGACTTGTCGATCCCGCTGCCGGACTTGGGCATGTTCTTGATGGTGGCCGGCGGCCAGGCCGTGGCGCAGGCCCCGGTGCAGGCGCTCTTCGCCAGAACGTCGTCCTTGGCCTGCTTGTCGGCGCTGAACATGTAGAGCGGCCGGCCGTTGCCGTCGGTCAGGTACTTGCCGAGTGTGTTGCTCTGCTTGACCTGAAGCATGGCCACGATCGAATCGAGCGCCGGGGCGGGCTTCTTCACGGTCGAAGCGGCCGTTGCTGCGCGCGTCGCGGCGGGTGCCGGGGTTGCGGCCATCGTGTTGGCGGCGAAGGCCGGGGTGGCTGCCATCGCCGAGGTGGCGAGCAAGCAGACGAGGATGGGAGATTTCATCATGCTTCTCCTGGTTTGGGATGTCGCCGACTGGCCATCTGGGGCGCAAGCGGGCGCCGGCCAGTGACACAGGCGCGCGGGGCTCGCCGGCCCTCGGGGCGGTGGGTTTTGTCAGCGAGGTGCAAGAAAGGCTGGCCTAGGATCATCCCCAAGCGAACCAATCGGGATGGATGTTTCATGCGTGCCACCGGATTCACAACAGCCGCCATCTTTCTTTTCGCGGGTGCCGCCTCGGCGGTGGCCGCCGGCGCTCCGCTGACTGCAAACCAGATCAGGAGTACCTTCGGCAGCGGCAAACCGTTCAGCGCCACCAGCGCGGACGGCCGCGCTACATACTGGTTCACCTTCAACAGCGACGGCAGCGCGCAGGCGGTTCCCAAGGGGCAGAAATCGGGTGCCCACGGAACATGGCGCCTGTCGAACAACGGCTACTGCTCGCAGTGGGGCAATGGCGCCGAGCATTGCTACACGGTCGACAAGAACGGGTCGCAGTACGACGTTCGCGACGGCGGGGCGGTGGTTGCGCGTTTCGCGCTGCAAACGCAGGCGGCCGCTGGCTCGCGGCAGTCGCAATACAAGGACGGTGCCTATACCGGTCCGGTGGTCGATGCCTATTACGGCCTCATGCAGATCCAGGCGATCATCAAGGGCGGCCGTCTGCAGTCGATCAAGGTGCTGCAATACCCGAATGACCGGCGCACCTCGATCTTCATCAACCGGCAGGCCCTGCCGATGCTGCGCGACGAGGTGATCAGCGCGCAGAGCGCCAATGTCGACATCGTATCCGGCGCGACGCTGTCGAGCGAGGCATTCATCCAGTCGCTGGGCGCGGCCATATCGAAGGCATCGTCGTAGCCGGCGCGGCAAGCCCCTTTTCAAACGGCGCGGGCCGCCCGGCTTAGTTCTGGGCGGTCTGCTGCTTGTCGAGCTGCGCCTTGTCGACGTAGTTCAGCTCTTCAATCAGAACGTCCTTGATGAGGTCGGTGCCGAGGCGCTTGTTGACCGCGTCCTTGATGTCGCCGGTGATCTTGTCGAGATTGTATTTGGACAGGTGGTCGAACTCGACCTTGCCCTCGGTGTAGATCTGGCGGAAGGCCTCGTCGATGACGAAAGGCTGCGGGTCGATGGGCGAATCGCGCAGCGCCGCCGCATCGGCGGTGAAGACGACCTTGGCGACGACGTAGCCGCGCAACTCTCCGCCGGAGATCATGGGTACGGTGATCGCGTCCGGATGGCGGTATTCCAGGCCCGACGGCTTGGTTTCGGCGCGCACCGCCGCGACGGTGGTGCCGGTATTCCAGGTCGCGGCCATGTAGCCGGCGATGAGCGCGACGACGATCGCCCAGACGCCTAGCCCGATGGTCTTCAGCGTCGCGCCCATGGCTCAGATCCGGTGGCGCGAGCGCGTCTGGCCGTAGGTCCCGTCCGATTCGGCCTCGTGCAGTACGCCGATCATCAGATCGGAGATCTGCCGGCTCGCGGCCAGGTGCAGACCGAGCAGGCGGTGGTCGGTGGCAAGCGCGTCGCTCAGGGCTCTGAGGCGCGGCTCGAGCTGGCCCTTGCTGCCGAGAGGAAGGGTCCGGGCGAGCCGGGTGATCTCCAGCAGGCTCTGGCTCTTGCGCCGGTTGATGTCGGCGAAGTCGGCAGGGCGGTTCTCGCTGAGCGCGGCGATCTCCACGGCGATGGTCTGTTCGAGACGGCCGATGGCGGCGTGCATGGCGGTGACGGCCGAGGGCATCGATGGTGCCGGCGCGGGCCTCGGCGCCGGCGCGCGATTGGGCAGGTAGCTGCCGAGGTCGATCTCCGGCGCGTGGCGCGGTGACGATTTCGGCGCGTATTCACCCGGCATGGTTCACCCCCGACGTCATGTGGTTGGCTTTGCCAGCGTCATCGCGCCGGCTGCGGCAAGTTGCTTGGTGGAGTGGCCGGCCTCGGCGCGAGCGAGCTCGTCGGCGATGCCGACGCCGCCATGCTTGGCAAGCTGGGCGGCGATCTGGTCGAGCATCATCGATTTCCAGGTGCTGCCGGCGACCCCCTTGCCGAAGAAGTTCTCGCCATCGCTGGGCATGGCCGCCTCGAGCATGTTGGCAAGGGCCATGGCCTCGAACTGCTGATAGGTGGCGGCAGCCTTGTCGGTGGCGGCGGCGCTGGGCTTGGGCACCGCGGTCGGCGCGCCCGGCTGCGCCACGCTCGCCGTTGCCGCCTGCGTAGCCGTTTGCTCGGGGACGATGGGCATCGGCGCGGCGGCGGGCGCGCGCGCAGGTGCGGTCTCGCTAACGGCGGCGAGCGAATCGGTGAAGCCGGCGCCGGCGGTCGCGTCTAGCTTGGCCACGGCGCGCTTGTAGCGAGCCGGGTCGGCGGCGCGGGCGACGTCGAGCACGATGTCGGTGGCGGGATTGATGGACATGCCTGTCCCGGGCGATTCTTTCTGTCGGTCCGGCAGAGGATGCCCGCTGTAGCTTACGGGAGGCTTGCGTCGCGTGCCTTGGCGAGCGTTTCCAGAAGATCCTGGAACAGGCGCTTGTCGCGACCGAGCTGGTGCTCGCGGCGGACGCGGTCGGTCATCTTCTCGGTCCGCTTGAGCTTGAGCCCTTCCTCGGAGAGCTGCTGTTCCATCACCCGGCGGGCGCGCTCCAGCCGCTCGGCCTCGCGGGCAAGCACCTTCAGACGCCGGGTCATCGCATCGACGAACAGGCCATGCAGCTCGTTGTCGGAGTTGAGGGCGGCGAGCAGGTCTACCTGCCCGTCGGCGTTTTCCGCCTTTTCGCGGTCCAGAGCCGCCATCTTCCATTGCGCCAGGCGGTGAAGCTGCGCCTGCACCGCCAGCACCCGCTCGACCTTCTTCAGCCGGTTGCGCATGGCATCACCTAGAGGCTCGCCAGCCAGCTGTCGAGGGTGGCGACGAAGTAGCTGAGGATGTCGTGCAGGCTGAACAGCAGGAGGAAAAAGCCGCCGGCCATGACAAAGGGCATGGCGATGAAGAACACCGGGATCTGCGGCGCGAGCTTGCTGGTGACGCCGATGGCGAAGTTGACCAGGACCGAATAGGCGATGAAGGGCGCCCCGATGCGCAACGCGGCGAGGAGCGCGGCGCCGCCCTTGTCGGCGAGGTCGGCGAGCGCCGGCTTGACCAGGAAGGCGCTGCCGGGGGGGAGCGCCGAATAGGAATCGACCAGGCCGCGGATCAGCTGGGCATGCAGGCCGGCGACGAACATGAGGGTGGCGGCGGCGACCGAGAACAGATTGGCGAGCGCCGGCGCCTGCTCGTCGGGCATGGAAGCGCCGGGCATGGCGGAAAGCCCGATCAATTGCGTGATGCCGACGGTGATCACCTGCAGTGCCATGAACAGCAGGCGGGCGATCAGGCCGATCAGCAGCCCGCGGGCGAGCTCACCGAAGAGAACGCCGAGGAGGGCGGGTACGCCGGCATCGGTGACCAGCGGCTTGACGTCGTCCAGGAGCAGCGGAGTCAGGGCCAGCGATATGGCGATGGCGAGGTAGAGGCGGATGCGCGTCGGCACCTGGCGGTTGGAGAATCCGGGCGCGATCATCAGGCAGGCACCGACGCGACAGAAGACCGCGAAGGTCGAGATGATGGTATCGGGCCCGATGCCGATCACGAAATGGTGCCGAGAGAGCGGACCTCGACGCCGCGCGCGATTTCGGCATGGGAGAGGACGGCCAGCGACGGGAACATTCGTTCGACGATCATCCTGAGATAGGGGCGCGCGTCCGGCGCGGTGACCAGGACGAAGCGCGGATTGTCGGCCATGTGCCGGCGGATGATCTCCGAGGCCTCGGTGGCGAACTGCTCGACCAGGCGCGGATCGATGTCGAACTCGATGACCTCGCCCTTGGCGTCGCGCTTGAGGCTTTGGTGGAAGGCGAGGTCCCAGCGATTGCCGAGGCGCAGAACGCTGAGTGTGCCGCCTTCGGCGAGGTCGCCACAGATCTGCTGGGCGATGCGCATGCGCACATGCTCGGCAATCTGCTCGGGCCGGCGGGTATGCGGCACCACCTCGGCGACCGCCTCGAGGATGATGTGCAGGTTGCGGATGGAGACGCGCTCGGCAAGCAGCGCCTTCAAGACCGCCTGCAGACCGGAATAGGAGATTTGCGAGGGGCAGATTTCCTCAAGCAGCCGCCGGTATTCCGGATCGAGACGGTCGAGCAGCATGCGCACGTCCTTGTAGGAGAGCAGCTGCGGCAGGTTGTTGCGGACCACCTCGGAGATGTGGGTGAGCATCACCGACAGGTTGTTGACCCCGACGAAGCCCTCACGGCGCACCTCGGCGTCGTAGGACTGCGGAATCCACATGGCCTTGAGGCCGAAGGCGGGCTCGCGCACCATCTCGCCGGGAACGTCCGGCGGGGCGCCTTCGCCGACGACGACCAGAAGCTCGCCGATGCGCAGCTCCTGGGTCGACACCGTCGTGCCGTGGATCTTGATCTGATAGCCCTTGGAAGTGACGGCGAGGCTCTCGCCGACGCGAATTTCCGGAACGACCAGGCCGTATTGCAGGGCGAACTTGCGGCGCATGACGCCGACGCGCTCGGCGATCTCCTGGGGGACCCGCAGGATCTGGCTGGCGAGGTGCATGCCGACGGAAATCTCGATCTCGTCGGTCTTGAGCGCCTCCTTGATCGATGCCTTGGCCTCGGCGCGGGCGCGCGCTTCGGCCGAGCGCACGGCCTGCGCATCGGCCTCGCGGCTGGCGGCGGCGCGGCGGGTGATGGTGAGACTGGTTGCGGCCAGCCCGCCGCCGAGGAAGAAGAAGGGAACGAGCGGCAGACCGGGCATGACGCCGAGCAGGAACATCAGCGCGGCGGCGACCAGGAGGGCGCGCGGATAGGCGCTGAGCTGGTTGAGAACCGCCATTTGCGCCGGGCCGCGGGTGCCGCCCTTGGAAACCAGAAGGCCGGCGGCGAGCGAGATGACCAGTGCCGGAATCTGCGAGACCAGGCCGTCGCCGACCGACAGGCGGGTGAACACGTCGGCCGCCGCCGGCAGCGTCATGCCGTGGCGGGTGACACCGATGATAATGCCGCCGAAGATGTTGACGGCGATGATGATCAGGCTGGCGATGGCCTCGCCGCGGACGAACTTGGAGGCGCCGTCCATGGAGCCGAAGAAGGAGCTCTCATCCTCCAATTCGCGCCGGCGGTGGTGGGCCTCCTTGTCGTCGATCAGCCCGGCGGAGAGGTCGGCGTCGATCGCCATCTGCTTGCCGGGGATGGCGTCGAGCGTGAAGCGGGCGCCAACCTCGGCGATGCGGGTGGCACCCTTGGTGATGACCACGAAGTTGACCGTCACCAGGATGAGGAAGACGACGATGCCGATGACGAAGTCGCCGCTCATGACGAAGCGCGAGAAGCCCTGGATGATGTGGCCGGCGGCATAAACGCCGTCGCCGCCCTGCGACAGGATCAGCCGCGTGGTGGCGACACCGAGCGACATGCGCAGGATGGTGCTGATGAGCAACACCGTGGGGAAGGCGGAGAAATCGAGCGGCTTCTGGATCCACAGGGAGACCATCAGGATGAGGACCGAGAAGGCGATCGAGAGCGCCAGGCCGAAATCGATCAGGAAGGACGGGATGGGGACGAAGAGGATCGCCAGAATGGCAAGAATGCCGGTGGCGAAGCCGACGTCGCGGAGCGAACGCCGTTCGGCCGGCGCGTGATCGAGGGTTCTGGAAGTGTCGGTGGCGCTCATGGCGCCAATCTGTCAGCCGGGGCTTGCGCGAAGATGGGCTCCGCGGGCGCCCTAGAACCCGGTGGCGATGTGACCGTAGGCCTCGGTGGCGAAGGCGAAGATCTGGCCGCCGATGAAGGAGCCGGTGAGGGCGGTAACCAGCAGGATGACGATGATCTTGGGGATGAAGGTGAGCGTCACTTCCTGGATCTGGGTCAACGCCTGGAAGAGCGCGATGGCGACGCCAACCACCATGGCGGCGATCACCGCCGGCCCGGCGGCGACGATCACCGTCCAGATGGCGGAATACATCAGCTCGATGGCGTCGGCTTCGTTCATGGCGCTATTGGATGGTCACGCCGTCGCCGAGGGTGATCGTGTCGCCGCTGTCGAGCGTGGCGATCGGGCCGTCGCTGGTGATCCTGACCGAGACGACGACGCCGCTGGTGGCGCCGTCGGAGGAGGTGATGGTGCGGCCGATGAAGGCGTCGGCCATGGTCAGCGACTGCGCGGTCAGAAGCGAATCGAGCTTGGCGTTGGTCGTGGTCGCCTCCTGCACCTGCGTGAAGGTCGCAAGCTGGGAGACGAACTGGGTCGAGTCCATCGGCTGCGTCGGATCCTGGTTCTTGAGCTGGGCGATGAGCAGCTGGAGAAAGGCGTTGGCATCGAGGCCGCCGAGCGGATTCGAGCTCGCCGTGGTGTCGGTGGTCGAACCGGAACTGGTGACGGGGGAGACGGTGGACATCGGGGCTTTCCTTCCGGTCAGGCGGCGCGGGACGGGCGGCGGGCGCCGGGTCCGTCGAGGATGGCGTCCTCGTGGGGAAAGAGCGCGCGCAGGCGCTTCAGCGCTTCAAAGGCGGAATCGTTCTCGACCAGCCCGGCGATGGCGTTCAGCTCGGCGCGGACGGTCTCATTGGCGAAGGAGCCCATGGTGGAGGCATGCATGTGGCGGAAGAGGTCGCGCGTGGCCTCGGTGTTCCTGGGGTCCATGAGCAAGGCCTGGACGACGAAATAGAGCTGGCGCAGGGGCGTCGTCGTCTCCTCGGCCTGCATGACGTGGCTTTCCAGAATGAAGACGACGTCGTTGAGGAGCTGCAGGGTCACCTTGCGGTCGGCGCGCACGACCGCGCCGTTGAGATAGATGCGCTCGCCCGCCTTCAGCGATATCTGGATCGGGCCGCTCATGCCAGGCCGTCGCGGATCATCTTGTTGACGTCGATCAGGGCCGAGAAGCCCTTCGATGGATCGGCCAGCACGCGGTCCGATTCGGCCACTGCCCAGACGCCGATGGCGATCAGGTCGCGCTTGAGATCGTCGTTGAGCTCGTTGCGCGGGTCGGAGAGGTTCTCGATGAAGAACGTCCACAGCTTCTGAACGTAGGCGACCGCGTCGTTGACCTCGTCCGGGCTGGTGGCCTGGGCCTCGGCCGCCGTCATCAACGCGATGGCGCGATCGAGGGCGGCCTTCTCCTTCTCCCGCTGCTCGCGGGCGCTTCCTTCCATGATTTCAGCGTAGGACATCTTATACATGCGTTGTTTTCGCCCCGCTCACGCGTAGTTCAAAATGCTCATCTGCAGCAGCTTGGCCGTCAGCGAATAGGACATCTCGATCTGCGTGGTCAGCGTATCGATCTGCACTTTGGCCGCCGCCGGATCGACCCCTTCGAGCGTATTGATGTGCGTCTCGAGGATCGACTGCTGGGTCTTCAACCGTTCGGTGGCGTCGCTCACCTGATTCTCGACGCCGCCGAGGCTGCCTTGAATTTCGACCAGTCCGTCATTGCCGCTGCCAACCAGCGTGTTGGCTCTGTCGAGAACGGCCTGCTGCGCGTCGCTGCCGAGACTGTCAAATCCGAGGTAACCGACCATAGTATAAGCCTCGGCAAGCTTGCGCATGGCTGGCTCGTTGGCGCTGACCGAGGTGGAAACCGTCGTCGAGGTATCGATGCGATTGTTGACCACCTGGTTGGAGGCCGACGACCAGGTGGTGCCCCAGGCCGGGTCGGCGAAGATCGCGGAGAACTCGTTGTCGAGAAAGTCGCTCATCTCGGCGCCGGTGATGTTGGCGGCGGCGGGATCGCTGGGGGCAAAGCCGAACTTGGCGGTGAAGGCTGCGGTCACAGCGGCGCCGGGGCCGCTGTCGTACTGGGCGATCGGCGCGGTCGACGAATTGATGCCGCCGAACAGGTAGTTGCGGCCGTCGGAGGCGTTGGCGGTCTGGGTGAAGCCGGCAAGCGCCGTGCGGGCCGACTGGACGAGGGTGGCGGCGCCGCCGGAGGTCTCGGCGCCGATCAGTGTCTGCAGGAAGTCGTTGGCGCCGCCGCGCATGGTGTCGAGCGCGCTCTGCTGCTGCTTGAGGCGGGCGGTGACGGCGCTGTTGCCTTCGATGAGGGCACCGAGCGCATCGTTGTCGATGTGCAATGAGACGCTCTGCGCAGTGCGCGCCCCAAGGGTGATGCCGACGTCAGCCATACGCGATGTGACGACCTCCTGGTTCAGGCGCACGAGATCGCTCTGCATCCGCGAAATGTTGGTCCGCGGCGTGCCGACGAGCGATGCAGTGGAGATGCCGGAGGTGCGCATGGTCAGGCCACCGCGTCGAGCAAGGCGTGGAACAGGCTATTGACGACGTTGACCAGCTTCGAAGAGGCCTGATAGCTCTGCTCGAGCTGGAGCTGCTGGGCGTATTCGTCGTCGAGATTGATGCCCACCGCGTTGGACAGCGCCGTCTTCACGCGCGTCAGCAGCGCACCCTGGTAGTCGACCGTATTCGACGCATTCTGCCGCTCGTTCTCCAGCCATCCGACCGAGGCGGTGGAGAAATCGGTGAGGCTGCCTGAGGTTTCGAGCCCCGAAGCGGCGCTGAAGGTGCGGGGCGCGCTGAGCGAATCGATGAGGCCGGAGAGGCGATCGGCGAAGCTCGCGGCGCCCGCGGTGTTGTACTTGTAGTTGGCGCCGTTGATGCCGCCGTCGCGCAGCTTGGCGATGCTGCCGCCCGCCGAGGGAACCACGGCCGAACTGACCTTGAGGGTGGAGGCAGCGCCGGAAGACAGCGTGCCGGTGGCCGGAACCGTGGGACCACCCGACCAGGTGAACAGGCCCGCCAGGTCGGGGCCACCGCCGCCCGACTGGTCCTGCTCGGCAAAGCTCTCGACAAGGCCACGGGCCATCTCGTCGAGCTGCGCCTGATATGTCGGCGCCACCACGTCGCGCAGCTGGGCGAGCCCGGCAAGGGTGCCCGAGGAGATCGGCATTGGCGCGTTGGCGCCGGTGACCGGGACCCCGTCGACGGTGACCGCATTGCCGGTCACGCCCGGCGCCAGCGCCGAGGACGGCGTCATCGACACGGTGCGCGCGGTCTTGTCGAACAGCACCACGCCGCTGTCGGTGTAGAGCGCCACGTCGTTGTTGTCGCGGCGGAGCACCGTGACGCCGATTTCCTGGCCGATCTTGTCGAGCACCGCGTCGCGCTGGTCGAGCGTGTCAGTGGCGTCCTGGCCGGCGAAGGTCTCGTTCACCGCCGTCTGGTTCAGGGTCTGGAATTGGGCGAGCAGGCCGTTAAGCCGGTCCACCGACCCCGCCATTGCCGCGTCGGCGTCGTTGCGCACGGCGGTCACGGTCTGGCTGGCGCTGTTGAGCGACGTGGCGACCGATTGCGCGGCGGTGACCGCCGCCTGACCGAGGCTCGCGTCGGACGGCGCGTTGGCATAGGTCTGCAAAGCGGATGCGAGTGCGGCGATGCGGGCGGCCGGCGAGGTGCCGTCGGCCGTATCGCCGACGGTGTCCTGCAAGCGGTTGAGGCCGTCGAGCAGGGCCTGGGAGCCGGCGGATTGCGAACTGGCGCCGAGATACTGGGTCAGGATCGAATCGTTGGTCGCACGGGTAATGGTCTGGATGTGCGACGAGCCGGAGGGGTCGACCGTGGGGATGGCGATCTTGCGCGATCGCGTCGGGTCGTCGGCATTGGAGATGTTGCTGCTGGAGACGGCGATCTGCGTCGCCGTCGTCTGCAGCGCCTGGCGGGCGGTATTGAGCGCGACCGAGAGGCTCACGTCTCTGTCCTCATGGGCCGAACGGGGCGGTCACTACCGCTTGAGGCTCATCAGCACGTCAAGCAGGTCCGAACTCGTTTGGACGATCTTCGAATTGGCCGTGTAGTCGCGCTGGGCGACGATCATGTCGGTCAGTTCGGAGGCCATGTCGACGTTGGACTGCTCGAGCGCGCCAGCGACAAGCTTGCCGCGTCCGCCTTCGGTGGGAAAACCGATCTGCAGGTCGCCGGATTCGTTGGTGATGCTGTAGGCATCGCCGGGCGCCGCATGCAGGTTGTCGGGGCTGGGGACGGTGGCCAGCGGAATGCGATAGACCGCCACCCGCGAACCGTTGGCATAGGCGGCGTAGACGGTGCCGTCGTTGTCGATCTGGACATCGGAGATGCTCGACGGCGCATTGCCGTTGACGGTCACGTTCTCCGGCGTGAAGTCGGTGGCCAGCTGGGTGGTGCCGGAGAGGTCGAGATTGAGGGTGGAGCCGTTGGGGACGGCGATGCTGAGCGATGAAGTGCTCGACAACTGGCCCTCGGAATCGAACCCGACGCTGGCGGTGGTGATCGGTCCCGAGGTGTAGGGGAACCCGCCGCCGGACGCCGCATCCGCTTGATCGAACACGGAAAATTCCCAGGTGTCGGGGCTGGTGGCGGTCTTGGTCATGTAGACGTCGAGGGTCACCGGATTGCCGAGATTGTCGTAAGCGACGAGCGACGATTTGACCGAATAGGTGGAGGTCGCGAGGTTGTCGGCCGGCGTGGCGCCGGTCACCACGGCGTCGTTGGAGGGCAGGTTGACCGTGTAGGTGCCTTCGGTCGAGGGCACCGCCTTCAGGTTCTTGTCGGTCATGTTGACCGGTTCGAGATTGCCGATGCCGTTCAGCACCGCAGACGGGTTACCGCTGTCGAGCGGGTAGCCGAGCAGCGTGTAGCCGCCGCTGTTGACCAGGTTGCCGGTGGCGGCGTCGGTGATGAACGAACCGGCGCGGGTGAGATAGGGTTCGCCGTTGGCGTTGGCGACGACCAGGAAGCCGCTGCCCTGGATGGCCAGGTCGGTGGACGAGGTGGTGTAGGTGAGCGGCCCCTGCTTGGAGATCGAGTGGCGCACATCGGCGGCAACCGCGCCGGAATTGTAGGCGTTGGCGTTGCTGTCGAGGACCAGAGCCGAGAACAGCGTGCTGGCGGCCTTGTAGCCGGTGGTGCCCGTGTTGGCGATGTTGTCGGCAATCGCGGACAGCTTGGTCGACTGGGCATTCATGCCGGACACGCCAGTGCGAAGGGCGCTGTAAAGGCTCATCGTTGGTTCCTCGCCATACGGGTTCGAACGGGCGACAGCCTAAAAGGGCTGGCTTGCGTGAAGCTGTGCGCGCCTCAGGGCCTCAACACCTGGGCGAGCTCGGCAAAAACGTCGAGGCTCGGCTCGGCCGAGGGGTCCTGGCGGAGTGCGTCGTAGATGCGCGGCACCATAACGACGGCGCGGTCGAGCTCGGTGTCGTTGCCGGGGTGATAGCCGCCCATCAGGCGCAGGTCGCGGGTGTCCTCGAAGCGGGCGATCATGGTCTTGAGCTGGCTCACCAGCTGGCGCTGCTCGGTGGTCCAGCACAGCTGCGCCAGGCGCGAGATCGACGCCAGCACGTTGACCGCGGGGTAGCGGCCCTGGTCGGCGATGGCGCGGTCGAGGACGACATGACCGTCGAGCGTGCCGCGGATGGCGTCGGCAACGGGGTCGTTGTGGTCGTCGCCGTCGACCAGCACGGCGAAGATTCCGGTGATCGTGCCGGTGCCCTCGCTGCCCGGCCCGGCGCGCTCGAGGATCCTGGGCAAGTCACTGAAAACGCTGGGCGTATAGCCGCGGGACACGGCCGGTTCGCCGGCCGCCATGGCGACGTCGCGGGCGGCGTGGGCATAGCGGGTGACCGAATCGACGATCAGCAGAACCGATTCGCCGCGATCGCGGAAATATTCGGCGATCGTCATGGCGGCGGGCAGCGCCAGGCGCCGCATCATCGGACTTTCGTCGCCGGTGGAGACCACCGCGATCGAGCGGGTGCGGTTGGCCGCCAGAGGCCCTTCGAGGAACTCGCGGACCTCGCGGCCGCGCTCTCCGACCAGCGCCAGAACCACCGTATCGAAGGCGGCGGCCTGGGCGATCATCGACAATATGGTCGATTTGCCGACACCGGAGCCGGCAAAGATGCCGACCCGCTGGCCGCGGCACAGCGGCGTAAACAGATCGATGATGCGGACGCCGGTCTTCAGTGGACGGCGGACGCGGGCGCGGGTCATGGCGGCCGGCGGCGAGCGGTCGATGGCAATCGGCTTCTCGCCGCGCGTCAGCCGGCCGCGATCGTCGATGGGTTCGCCGAGCGCATTGACGACGCGGCCCTTCCAGTCCGGCGCCGGATGGAGATACATCGCCCCGGTCAGCCGGGCGATCATGCCGGTGCCGACGGGAAAGTTGGTCACGAACGGCTTGACGGTGGCCTCGGCCTCGCCGACCCGCACCACCTCGCAGATGGTCGAGCGGCCGCCGACGGTGAGGCGAACGCGGTCGCCGAGCTTGGCGACGGCTGAGATCCCCCTGATGCGGTAGTGGCCGGGCGCGACCTCGGAGACGCGGCCGCCGACATGGACGAAGGGCAGCTCGGTTTCTGCGGCCGCGATCGCGCCGGCAAAACGGGAGAGCGTGGTCACGGCGCGCGGCTCTTATCCCGGCGCCAGGGTCTTGATGGCTTCCTGGCTGATCTGGTCGTTCTGGGTGATGGCGGTGGTGGCCTGGTCGAAGGCGCGCGAGGCCTCGATCAGACGCGTCATCTCGAGGATGGGATTGACGTTGGAGCCTTCGACATAACCTTGGCGGACGCTGTTGGCGGTCATGTCCTCGACCGGGTCGGCGGGCTTGTCGGAGATGACCGCGGAATTGTCGTGGCGGGTGAGCGTGGCGTCGGCGGGAATGGTGAAGAGGCCGATCACGCCGAGCCGCTTGCCGCCCTGGTTGATGGCGCCGTCCTCGCTGATCTGCACCGGCCCACCGGAAGCGTCGAGGGTGATCGGCGAACCGCCGGAATCGAGCACCGCGTAGCCGTTGACCGACTGCAGGTCGCCGTTGGCGGTCATGTGGAAACGGCCGTCGCGGGTGTAGACGGTGCCCTCCGGCGTATCCAGAGCGAACCAGCCGTTGCCGTCGACGGCCACGTCCAGGCTGTTGCCGGTGTGCGAAATCGGGCCCTGGTTGCGGATCACATAGGTCTCACCGGGCGAGGCGAAGGCGACCTGACCGGCATCGGCCAGCTCGGTGGTGAACTGCAGGCCGACGGCGCGATAGCCGGCGGTGTTGACGTTGGCGATGTTGCTGGCGATCGCTTCGAGGCGGCGCTCCATGGCGATCTGCGCGGAGATCGCCACGTAGGTTCCGGTGGCCACGGGTCACGATCCTCCGTGCTTGAGCGAGATAAGAGTGGCGAGGAGGTTGAAGTCGACCGTCGCACTCGAGCCGGTGTTGTTGTAGAGGGCGAGGATCGGGTCCGTGGTGGTCGTGTTTTCGGCGTCCCAGGAGGCGGCGAAGCGGGTGATCAGCTTGCTGAGTTTGGTTGGGTCGCTGAGATCGGCGATATTGAGCTGCTGGGATACGGCCTTGGCCTGGAGCGCGATGTCGGCATTCGCCATGGTGTCGGGGAAGCCGTAGATGGTTTTGACCACTGTCCACAGGGCGGTGTCGGCAAGCAGGCCATAGACCGATTTGACGTTGGGAGCCTCGCGCTGGAAGTAGAGCGCGAGGCGCACGGCCTCGTTGTCCTGGCCGGCGTTGGTCTCCAGGGTCTGGCGGGTATAGAGATCGACGACATCCCGCTGCACGGCGGACGACTGGGTGGTTTGCTCGCCATTGGCGGAGAAGTTGAAGGTGGTGGCCAGCCTGACGAAGCGATCGTCCGATAACTTATTGGCGAAGCTTGAGGAATCGCTGACGCCCTCGGTCAGCACCTTGCGCATGAAGGCCTTGGCGTAGGCCATGTCGCCGAGGCCGAAGGCGGTCATGGCGTAGTTGTAGAGACGCGTGTCCTTCATGAAGTCGTCGATCGATTTCACGTCGCCGATGTGCGCCTTGTAGTAGGCGGTGGCGGTGGCGACCGACGTCTCCGAGGCCGTTGTCGCAAGCGAACGGTCGAGATTGTTGGCGATCGAGAGATAGGTCTGCAGCGTCGTCTGCATGGATGTGCTCGTCTTCGGCCAGAGCCGGTTTTCTAGCCGGCGAGGCTTGTGCGAGCCTGACGCGGGTCCAACTCAGCCCCACGCAAGCTTTGCGCGCGATCCCGGAAGAACGCGCTGGATAGACTGATTCAGTCCGGGAGTCGTGCGGCTTGAACCTGATACTTGGTCTTGTAGTTGCCGTCGGTGCAATGGCGGGCGGCTTTATCGGCGAAGGCGGCCACATCTTCGTGCTGTGGCAACCCTTCGAGTTCCTCATCATCGGAGGCATCGCCGCCGGCGTCTTCGTGATGGGCAACCCGTTCTCCACGATCAAGGACACGATCAGCGGCTCCATCGAGGCGATCACCAACAAGGTACCCAAGCGCAAGGACTTCCTGGAGCTCCTGAGCCTTCTCTTCGCGCTGCTGCGCGACCTGCGGACGCGGCCGCGCGCCGAGGTCGAGGCGCATATCGACAATCCGCAGGATTCGCCGCTCTTCCAGCACTACCCGAACATCGTCAAGGACAAGGAACTGACCCAGTTCATCTGCGACTACGTGCGGCTGACCATCATCGGCAATGCCCGCTCGCACGAGATCGAGGCGCTGATGGAGCAGGAGATCAGCACCATCCGCAAGCACCGGACGAAGCCGCATGCTTCGATGACGGCGATCTCCGACACGCTGCCGGCGCTGGGCATCGTCGCGGCGGTGCTGGGCATCGTCATCGCCATGGGGGCGCTCAACGAATCGCCGGAAATCCTCGGCGAACACATCGGCGCCGCGCTCATCGGCACGCTCACCGGCATCTTCTGGTCCTACGCCATCGTCTCGCCGCTGGCCCAGCTGATCAAGATGACGCGCGAGAAGCAGATGGAGTCCTACATCATCGTCAAGCAGACGATCATCGCTTTCATGAACGGAGCGCTGCCGCAGATCGCGCTGGAACATGGGCGCAAGACCATCTCGTCCGGCGAGCGGCCGACCATCGACGACGTGGAAAACGAGGCGATCGCCACGACGCCGCCGTCAACCCCACAGAAGCAGGCAGCCTAGCCGATGACCGTCGCCACCGCCGAAACCGCTACAAGGCCACAGGCCGACTTCCGCGACCTCCTGCTCAAGGCTTCGAACCTTTCGATCGAGCAGTTGCCACTGCTGCCGGTGATCCTCGACCGGGTCGGCGCGCATCTCGCCGAAAGGCTGCGCAACCTGTCCTCGGCGCTGCCCCACGTCACCGTCAACGCGCTCGATACGGGGCGCATCGGCGACACCCTCGACGCCTACGAAATGCGCGCCGTCACCGGCCTGTTCTACGCCGTCGGCTGGGACGCGCCGGTGATCGTCGGCTTCGACCGCGATTTCGTCTTCTCGGTGACCGAGATGCTGCTCGGCGGCGACGGCTCGGAGCCGCCGGTCGAGGAGGAGCGCAACCTGTCGAGCGTCGAGGTGCAGATCTCGCAGTTCATTTTCGAGGAGGTCGGCACCGCGCTGCAGTTGGCTTTCGCCGGCATCTCGAATCCGCGCTTCCGGCTGGAACGCACCGAGACGCGCATGGATTTCGCCGGCGCCGGGCGACGCAACCACCAGGCGATCGTGGCCAGCTTCATCCTGCAGGCGATCAACCGCGGTGGCGAGATGTTCGTCATCATCCCGCAAAGCGCGCTCCTGCCCATGCGGCAGGCGCTGTCGCGCGTGACGCAGGCCGGCGCGGAGCCGGTCGATTCGGTGTGGGCGCGGCAGATGGGCGAGGAGGTCGGGCGGGCATCGGTGGCGATCCGCGCGGTTGCCGAGACCAACGAGCTGACGCTCGGCGACGTGGCCGATCTCAGGGTCGGGCAGGTGCTCAAGCTGCAGGCGACCGCCAACAGCCGGATCAAGGTGGAAAGCGCCGAACAGCCGCTGTTCTGGGCCTATCTCGGCCAGAACGAGGGTTACTACACGCTGTGCATCGACGAATCCTTCGACCAGCAGCGCGAGTTCATCAACGAGGTCCTGGCCGGGTGAGGCTCATGAGGCGCGGCACCGGTGAGGGAAGTCTGCTTGCGGCAAGATTGGCCGGATAGTTCTGTAGACCGCCGACGAAGCGCAAAAGGAAGTTGAGAGATGGACAGCAACGACATGCAGGCATCCGCGGCCGAGGAGGCGATGTTTGCGGGCAGGACGAGCGCTACGGAAGCGCCGTTGGCCGGCGACGAGGCGGAGCGCGGCGCCAACGGCAACCTCGATGCGATCATGCGCATCCCGGTCACCGTGCAGGCGATCCTCGGCACCGCGGTCATGCCGGTGGCCAACCTGATGAAGCTCAATCGCGGCGCCATCGTGCCGCTCGACCATCGCATTGGCGAGGTCGTCGACGTGGTCGTCAATGGGCGGGTGGTGGCGCGTGGCGAGGTCGTCGTGCTCGAGGAGGACAACTCGCGCTTTGGCATCTCGCTGACCGAGGTGGCCGGCGTGCCCAAGGGCAAGTCCAGGAACTAGGCGGCGCGGGCGCCATGGCGATCCAGATTCAAAACCGACAGTCGGCGGCCAAGGGCATGCCCGGGTCGGATCGCGTCGCGGCGATCCTCCTGACCATGGGCAAGTCGTTGTCGGCGCGGCTGATGAAGCATTTCGAGGCGGACGAAATCCGCCAGATCACGCGCTCCGCCTCCGAGCTGAGGCCGGTATCGGCGCCGCAGCTCGGCTCGCTTATCGAGGAATTCGCCACCCAGTTCGCGCTCGGCGCGAGCCTCGTCTCTTCACCGGCCGAGGTCCAGCGCATGCTCGACGGCGTGCTGACCAAGGAGCAGGTCGAGGAGATCATGGGCGAGGTCGGCGGCAAGGCCGACAACTCGACCTGGGAGCGCATCTCGGCGGTCAACGAGAGTGCGCTTGCCGCCTATATTCTCAGCGAGCACCCGCAGACCGCGGCGCTTATCCTGTCGAAGATCAAGTCGGCGACCGCCGCCAAGGTCATCGCGCTGCTGCCGGCCGACCGGCGCGACGGCCTGATTCGCCGCATGCTGTCGGTGAAGCCGGTCACCGACGAGGCGATGCGCATGTTCGAACGCGTGTTGCAGAACGAGTTCAGCGGCAAGCTGGCGCGGCTGGCCGGCGGCGAAAGCAATGCGCACATCGCCGACATCATCAACAAGCTCGACACCGACCAGGTCGAGGCGATCCTGCAAAGCCTGGCGTCGACGCGGCCGAAATCCGCCGAAGCGCTGAAGAACCAGCTGTTCACCTTCGATGATCTCGCCAAACTGTCGCAGCGGGCGCGCGGCACGCTGTTCGACATGGTTCCGGCGGACAAGGTGGCCCTGGCGCTCAAGGGCACCTCGACCGAATACCGCGAGGTCATCCTGTCGTCGCTGTCGTCGCGTGTGCGCAAGATGATCGAGACCGAACTCAACAACGGCCAGGCGGTGCCGGCCCGAGATGTCATTGAGGCGCGCCGCTCGATCGTCGACCTGGCGCTCGAACACGCCGCCCGCGGCGAGATCGAGATTCGCAACCAGGACGAAGAGCTCATCGGCTAGGCGGCGATGGCTGAGCGTAACGACAAAGAGTCGAAAACCGAGGAACCGACAGAACGAAAGATCGCCGACGCGATCGAGAAGGGCAATGTCCCCCGCTCGCGCGAAATGGCGACCTTCGCTTCGCTGCTCGGCATCCTCGTCGCCGCCGCCTTTCTCATCGCCACCGGCTCGGTGCACCTCACCGAGACCATGGCGATCCTGCTCGACCATCCCGGCGGCTTCCTGCTCGACAATGGTCCCGACGCTAACCGGTTCTTGTGGGCGGTGATGGGCGAATTGACCAAGTTCCTGGCACCGATAGTGGTCATGCTGATGCTGGCGGGGCTGGCGGCCGCCTTCTTCCAGCATGCGCCGACGCTGGCGCTCGAACAGATCAAGCCGAAGTGGTCACGGGTGTCGCCGGCAGGTGGCTGGAAGCGCATCTTCAGCGGCGCCGGCATGATGGAGTTCGCCAAGTCGCTGTTCAAGTTCGGCGCCATCGGCGTGGTCTGCGCCACCATGCTCTCCGGCGAGCAGCGCGCGGTCTCCGGCGCGCTGTTCATCGATCCCTCGGCGCTTCCCGGCCTCGTGCTGTCGCTGGTGCTGAAGCTGGTCTCGGTGGTGTGCGTCGCCATCGCCATCATGGTTGCCGGCGATATCGTGTGGTCGCGCTTCCGCTGGCGCTCGGAGCTGCGCATGACGCGGCAGGAGCTCAAGGACGAGCTCAAGGACAGCGAAGGCGATCCGCTGGTCAAGTCGAAGCGGCGGTCGCTGGCGCGCGACCGCGCCCGCCGCCGCATGATCGCCTCGGTGCCCAAGGCGACCGTGGTCATCGCCAATCCGACGCACTACGCCATTGCGCTCCACTACGACCGCGCCAAGGGTGGCGCTCCGCTGGTCGTGGCCAAGGGCGCCGACCTGATCGCGCTCAAGATCCGCGAGATCGCCAGCCGTCATTCGGTCCCCATCGTCGAGGACAAGCCGCTGGCACGCGCCATGTACGACGCAGTCGAGGTCGGGCAGTGGATTCCAGCGGAATTCTACCGCGCGGTCGCGAAGATTCTGCACCACATTTACGCGAGGCTGGCTGATGCACGCACCCCATGAGAACGCATACATTCAACAAAGGATGAGCCGGGCCGAGCTGCTCGCCTGCGAGGCGATGCTCGCCGACGGCCTCAAGGAGTTCCTGGCCGAGCTGTCCATGGTCAATGGCGGCGTGATGGTCTCCTATATCTGCAACCACCACCACGCCAATCTCGACGACATCATCGGTTCGTCCACCGAACATCGCATCAAGCCTGGGCGGCTGATCTACGGCAGCGAGGCGCAGGTCGATTTTGACTGGGGTGAGGCTCCCTCGGTGTCGATCGCCATGGAGCTGCGCGACGACCGGCTGACGGCGTTCTTCAACGTGATCTTTGGTGGCGACCACGTCGCCATCGACCTCAACGCCATCCACTTCTCGCAAGGCGCGGGAAGTGCGCGGGACAATCTTCGGCTGTTTGCGGCGGCGGTAGCCGACGCCCGCGACAGCTAGCGGAATCATCCACCAGCTTCAGGCAAGGTTGCTGTCCGACTCTTTCCTTTGTGCACAGCCCGAGGAGGAGTCGGTGCAGCCTGTTTATCTGTTCACTCTCGCTTCCCAGCATGAGCGCTGGGCCACGGTGCGCCAGGCGGCGGTGACCAGCAACATCGCCAACGCCAATACGAACGGCTACACCGCCGTCGACATCCAGCCGTTTTCGGCCGTTCTCGACGATACCGCCCAGGTCACGCTGGCGCGCACCGAGCCCGGCCATCTCAGCGCCACGGGCGATTCGGGCGATCCGACCGTGCGCGACTGGCAGTCGAAGGATACCGGCCAGCCGGTGGCGCTCGACCAGCAGCTCATGATCGCCGACGAGACCAGCCGCGCCTTCTCGCTCGATACCAGCATCGTCAAGGCGTTCCACCGCATGATGATGACCGCCATGAGGTCCACCTGATGATCGATCCGCTGAGAGCTGCAACCAGCATCGCCGGGGCGGGACTGGAAGCCCAGTCGGTCCGCCTGCGCGTCGTGTCGGAAAACCTCGCCAACGCCCAGTCGGTCGGCAAGACGCCCGGCGCCGACCCCTACCGGCGCAAGACCGTGGTCTTCGCCAGCGAATTCGACCGGGCGCTCGGCGCCGCCAGCGTCCAGGTCAGGTCGATCGGCACCGACCAGTCACCGTTCCGCGTCGAGCATGACCCGAGCAATCCGGTCGCCGACCAGAACGGCAACGTCAAGCTGCCGAACGTCAACATGCTGGTCGAAATGGCCGACATGCGCGAGGCGAGCCGTTCCTACGAGGCGGACCTGCAGATGGTCAAGGAATCGCGCTCGATGGCAAACCAGATTCTCGACCTGTTGAGGAACAGCTGAAGATGATCAGTGCGCTCTCCGGATTGTCGGCGGCCAGCGGCGCCACCGAGGTCACCAAGCCAACGGCGACGCCGGCGGCGGCGGCGACCGATTTCGGCAAGGTGTTCGCCGATGTCTCCAACAACACGGTCGATGCCCTCAAGGCCGGTGAATCGGCGGCCATCGGCGGCATCACCGGCAGCCGCTCGGTGCAGCAGGTGGTCGACGCCATGCTCAATGCCGAGGAGGCTCTGAACACCGCGATCGCGGTCCGCGACAAGCTGGTTTCCGCCTATCAGGAAATCAGCCGGATGAACATCTAGAGGAGTAAACGTATGCGCGCGTTGGCCATAGCCGCAACCGGCATGTCGGCACAGCAGACCAATGTTGAGGTGATTGCCAACAACATCGCCAATATCAACACGACGGCGTTCAAACGCGCGCGGGCGGAGTTCTCCGACCTCATCTACCAGACCGATCGTGCTGAAGGCGTGCCTAATCGCGGCGGCCAGGACGTGGTGCCGGAAGGCGCCCAGATCGGTCTCGGCGTGCGCACCGTGGGGGTGCGCAATCTCCACATCCAGGGGTCGCTGGTACAGACCTCGAATCCGCTCGACGTGGCGATCAACGGTCGCGGGTGGTTCCAGATCACGGGGCCGAGCGGCGAGACGGTCTTTACCCGCGCCGGCTCCTTCAACAAGAACGGCACCGGCCAGCTGGTCACCGGCGACGGCTACGTCGTCAATCCGGCGATGACGATTCCGGCGGACACCACCCAAGTCACGATCAACGAATTGGGCGAGGTCTACGCCACCACGGCAAGCGCAACGACGCCGCAGCTTCTGGGCCAACTGTCGCTGGTCGACTTCGCCAACGACGCCGGCCTGCAGCCATTGGGCAACAACCTCTATCGCGAGACCACGGCATCGGGCGCGCCGATCGAAGGCGTCGCCGGCGATCCCGGCTTCGGTTCGATCCACCAGGGGTACCTGGAAAGCTCCAACGTCGATCCCGTGCGCGAGATCACCGAGCTGATATCGGCGCAGCGTGCCTACGAGATGAACTCCAAGGTCATCCAGGCGGCCGACGACATGCAGAAGCAGGTGTCCCAGAGCATCAGGTGAGCTGAGATATGAACTGGTTTCGCACAATCTCCTGTCTTGGCCGCGGCCTTGCCGCGCTCGCGATCGTGGCCGGCAGCCTGATCGCCAGTGCGGCCATCGCGGCGCCGCCCGAGCACCTGCCGGTGCCGTCGGTGACGATCTATCCGGGCGACACCATCGCTCCGGACATGCTGACCAGTGGCACGTTCCCGGCCGGGACCGCCGCCAACTATCCGGTGATCGCGGCACCCAGTGAACTCATCGGCAAGGTCGCCCGGCGCACGTTGCTGGCCGGTCGCCTGATCGCGCGCAACACCGTCGGCCAGCGGGACCTGGTGGAAAAAGGCAAGATCATTCCCATCCACTACGAGCAGGGACCGTTGACGATCACCGCCTCGGTCCTCGCCCTGCAGTCCGGCGCCCTCAACGACATGATCCAGGTGCGCAACATCGACAGCGGCAAGGTGGTCGTCGCCACCGTTTCCGCCGACGGCAGCGTGCGCATCGACGCCAGATGAAACGCCTCCTCCTCATCGCCGCCGCCCTCATCTTCGTCGCCTCGGGAGCGCAGGCAACGCGCATCAAGGACATCTCGACCATCCAGTCCGCCCGCGAGAACCAGCTCATCGGCTATGGCCTGGTGGTCGGCCTGCAGGGAACCGGCGATTCCATGCGCAATTCGCCGTTCACCCAGCACGCCCTGCAGTCGATGCTCGACCGTATCGGCATCAATGTGCTGAACGACCAGATGCGCGTGCGCAACGTCGCCGGCGTCATGATCACCGCCAACCTGCCGCCCTACGCATCGTCGGGAACACGCATCGACATCGACGTCTCGTCGATCGGCGACGCGGTGTCGCTGAAGGGCGGCACGCTGCTGATGACGCCACTGTCCGGTGCCGACGGCGCGGTCTATGCCGTCGCTCAGGGGCCGATCTCCGGTTCGGGCTTCGTCGCGGCCGGCTATGCGGCAAGCGTCACCGAGGGGGTGGCGACCGGTGGGCGCATTCCCAATGGCGGCCTGGTCGAGCGCTCGATTCCGGGATCGTTCGAGGATTCGGCGCAGCTCGTCATCGAGCTCTTCAACGCCGACTTCGCCACCGCCACCCAGGTCGCCGACGTCGTCAACGCCTATGCCCAGAGCCGCTTTGGCCATTCGGTGGCGCACGAGCGTGACATGCGCTCCATCGTGCTCACCCGTCCCAAGGGGATCAGCTCCACCCGCTTCATGGCGGAAGTGGGCGAGCTGCTGGTGTCACCGGACGCGCCGGCGCGCGTGGTCATCAACGAGCGCACCGGAACCGTCGTCATCGGCCAGGACGTGCAGATTTCCACCGTGGCGGTGACCCACGGGACGCTGACGGTGCGCGTGACTGAGACGCCCTTCGCCTCGCAGCCGCCGCCGCTCTCCAAGGGCACCACCACCGTGTTGCCGCGCACCAGCGTGACCACCACGCAACCGACCGCACATATCGCCATGGTCGGCGGCGCCAGCCTCGAAGAGCTGGTCGCGGGTCTCAACCGGATTGGAATGAAGCCGACGGACGTCATCGCCATCCTGCAGGCGATCAAGACGGCGGGCGCATTGCAGGCGGAGCTTGTGGTGCAATGAAGACAATCCACGCGGTCCTGCTGATCACGGCGCTGTCGGCCGTCCTCGGCGCGGCCGCGCCGGCGCTGGCAGCGGAACCGGCAAAGGCGGCGGCCGAACAGCCGGCCGCAGCGGAGCAGGCGGCCGGAGCGGCGACCGCCGATGCCGGCAGCCAGGGCAATGCCGACGCCTATTGCAGGAACATCGCCAACGAGGCGGCCGACGCGCGTTATGCCCGCCAAGCCGCATCGCTGGCCGCGATGACCAAGGCCCTCGACGAGCGCATCGCCGCACTCGAGGCCAAGCGGGCGGACTACGAAAAATGGGTCAGCCGGCGCGAGGATCTGCTCAAGCGGGCCGATGACAGCGTCGTTGCCATCTATTCGCAGATGCGGCCTGACGCCGCCGCCCAGCAGATCGCGGTCATGGAGCAGGAAGCCGCCGCCGCCATCCTGTCCAAGCTTCAGCCGCGCACGGCAAGCGCCATCCTCAACGAAATGGACCCGGTGACCGCGGCCACGCTCACCAACGTCATGGCGGGGACTTCGGCCCCCGGAGGCAGCAATTCGTGAACCACTTTCTGCTCCTCGCGATTGTGCCGATCCTGCTCGCCGGATGCGCCAACGACCCGACCGCCACCACCGGTGGCAACCCGCCACTGTCGGTCGTCGGCAAGGGCCTCAGCGTCAAGCGCGTCGCCCTGCCGGAGGCCTTCTCCGAGCCGGACGTGCACGCCCCACATTCGCTCTGGAGCCACAAGAACCAGGGCCTGTTCCAGGACATGCGCGCCCGCCAGGTCGGCGACATCATCACCGTGGCCATCGATATCAACGACAAGGCGCAGTTCGACAACACCAGCGGCCGCTCGAAGGAGGCCAGCGCCAAGGGCACCTTCGGTTTCGATCTCGGCTGGGGCGGCTTCGGCATGCCCGAGGCCAAGTCCGGCCAGGCTTCGGCCGACATCAACGCCAGCGGTTCGGCGGATGCCAAAGGCTCGGGCTCGATAGACCGCTCCGAGAAACTACACCTGTCGATCGCGGCGGTGGTCACCGAGGTGCTGCCCGAGGGCAACCTCCTGATCAGCGGCTCGCAGGAGGTCCGTGTCAATCACGAGGTGCGCGTGCTGACCATCGCGGGCATCGTGCGCCCCTACGACATCGCCGACAACAACTTGGTTTCCTACGACAAGATCGCCGAGGCCCGCATCTCCTATGGCGGTCGCGGCAAGATCAGCGCGGTGCAATAGATGGCCGGCCTGTTCGGAAAGAAGAAGAAGGGCGAGGCCGCGCCGGCCGAGCCGGAAGAAGCCGATGTCGACGATTCGGATCTGGCCGACGTCAACGACGATTCCGCGGTCGAGCTGAAGAAGTCGGAGCTGGCTGCCAAGGGTTCCAAGTTTCCGCCGTGGCTGGGCATCGTGGTGAGCGCGCTGGCGATCACCGCGACCGCGGCCGGCGGCGGTGTCCTCTTCGGGCTGAAGACCGCGGCGACGATCGAGACCACCATCGCCCAGCGCGATGCCGCGGCCGGCGCGGCGGCGGACAAGCACATGCTGACCATGAAATACAGCGGCGACACCGTGGTCAAACCGATCGATGCGGTGGTCACCAACCTCGCTTCGCCATCGAGCACCTGGGTGCGGCTGGAAGCGTCGATGGTGTTCAAGAACGGCGCGCTCAAGAACCCTGAGGTGACCGGCGCCGAGATCCGTCAGGACATGCTGGCCTATCTGCGCACGGTCAACATCGCCCAGCTGGAGGGGCCGAGCGCGCTGCAACATCTGCTTGAGGACCTCGACGAACGTGCAGCGGTGCGCACCAACGGCAGCGTCAGCGAGCTGGTGATCCAGACGCTGGTCATCCAATAGGACGTAGCCGATGAGGATGTCTGCGGTTGCGTCGCGGCTGACTGTGCGGTTCGGGCAGGCGCTGCTGCTGGCGGCGCCGCTCATGCTGCTGGCGGCCCGCGCGCAGGCCCAGACCTCCGTGCTCGACTCGCTCATCCCGCCGAACGGCGCCAGCGTCTCGGGGCGCATCGTCCAGCTCGTCCTGGTCCTCACCGTGCTTTCGGTGGCGCCGGGGCTCCTGATCATGGTGACCAGCTTCACCCGCTTCGTCATCGCGCTGTCGTTTCTGCGCTCCGGACTCGGCATGCAGAGCACGCCGGCCAACCTGGTGCTGATCAGCCTGGCGCTGTTCATGACCTTCTACGTCATGGCGCCGACCTTCGACCGCGCCTGGCAGGACGGCGTGCAGCCGCTGCTCAACAACCAGATCAGCGAGCAGGACGCCTATACAAAGATCACCGACCCGTTCCGCATCTTCATGGCGGCGCAAGTGCGGCCCAAGGATTTGAAACTGTTCGAGGATCTCGACGTCACCCGCATCCATGCGACGGCCCCCGCGGCGCCCGGCGCGGCCCCGGCGGACGCCGCCCAGGCGACCGCAGCCGCCGAACTTCCCGCCGACAAGGTCGACCTCAGGGTGCTCATCCCCGCCTTCATGGTATCGGAACTGCGCCGGGCCTTCGAAATCGGCTTTCTCATCGTGCTGCCGTTTCTCATCATCGACATCGTCGTCGCCACATTGGTGATGTCCATGGGCATGATGATGATGCCGCCCGTGGTCCTCGCGCTGCCCTTCAAGATATTGTTCTTCGTATTGATCGACGGCTGGAACCTGCTCGTCGGCGGTCTCGTCCAGTCGTATTTCTGACAGGGTGTCTTGGAAACCAAGCGGTAACAATCGCCTGCCTATATTGCCGCCATGGCGAGTTGGGGCTCAGCCGGCGTTTGCCGCCGCGCTCCTAACCCAAAGGCATGAAGCCGTCCCGCCATACCGGTGAGAGCCCGGTATGTCCTCGACAACGGTACGTAAAAAGGGTTCGCCATGTCCTCCCTGTTGACCAATACCTCCGCCATGGTCGCTCTGCAGACCCTGCGGAGCATCAATAGCAACCTCGAACAGACCAACAACCGCGTTTCCACCGGCCTGCGCGTCAATACCGCCGCCGACAACGCCGCCTACTGGTCGATCGCCACCACCATCAAGTCGGACAACGGCGCCCTCGGCGCGGTCACCGACTCGCTCAGCCTCGGTGCGTCGTCGCTGTCCACCACCTATACCGGTCTCGACACCGCCAAGACCTCGCTCAACGATCTGAAGAACCAGCTTGTCACCGCCACCGGCGAGAACGTCGACAAGTCCAAGATCCAGCAGACCATTGCCTCGATCCAGGCCCAGCTCCAGTCGGTGTCCGACGAAGCGTCGTTCTCGGGCCAGAACTGGCTGAGCACCGGCACCGCCAGCGGCGCCGACCTGCAGAAGACGATCGTGTCGTCGGTGTCGCGCGATGCGAGCAACCAGCTTTCGGTCGGCACCATCGGTATCGACATCACTTCCGTCCACCTCTTCGGCAACAACACCGGCATTCTCGACAAGACCATCGCGCTGACCGGCTATTCGGCCGACTCCGGCACGCCGGCGACGGTTGAGACCGCGGCCGTCGATTTCGCAACTGCCGACGACGTGGTCAGCTTCAACGTGACCCCGAATGGCGGGTCGACCATCCTGGTGTCGATCAATCAGACGACGCTCACCAATGCCGGCCTGACAGACACCAAGATCCGCAGTAACGGCGACCTCGCCGCTGTCCTCAACCAGGCGCTGAGCGATGCCGGCGTTACGGGTATCACCGCTTCGGTCGACAGCAGCACCAGCGACGTCGTGTTCAGCGGCGCCGACGACTTCACCATCGGCGGTGCGTCCGATGCCGGCACCGACACGATCGCCGTCACCGACCTCGGCCTGAAGGCGACCGCGCTGACGACCAGCACGACCAGCACGAATGTCACCAGTGTCGCGGCGATCGACGTCAGCAGCGCCACCAGCGCGCAGATCCAGGACTATCTGAAGGTCGTCGACGCCGCCCTGTCGCAGGTGACCGACGCTGCAGCGGCGATCGGCGCCTATCAGAACCGCGTCACCTCGCAGCAGAACTTCGTGAAGGCTCTGTCGGACGCCAACACGACTGCCGTCGGCGCCCTGGTCGATGCCAACATGGAAGAGGAATCGACCAAGCTGAAGGCGTTGCAGACCCAGCAGCAACTGGCCGTCCAGTCGCTGTCCATCGCCAACGCCAGCACGCAGAACATCCTGACGCTGTTCCGCTAGTAGCGATACGGACCCTTACCCTTCGGTTCCGTTGTGTCAGGGGCCGCGTCCTTCGGGGCGCGGCCCTTTCCTTTGTCCCCCTTCCTCCCCCTCCCGCGCGCAACCTTCACGCAAGGTTGACCTTCGAGATTAGCTGGGAGCCGGTGTGGTCACGGGCGCCCCCCGGGTACGTGCGCCAGCGGCTCGCCGAAAAGCGGTGGAAGTAGGCGCGAAGAGAAGGAGCGCGGCAGCCGATGGGGCGGGATGCGGTTGAACGCTTGTGGACCAGTGTTGCCGGGCTCGGTGCACGCCGGTTGATTGCGCTGGCTTTTGTCGGCGTGGCGGTCATGGTCCTGCTCGGCGTCGGCACCTACTATCTCAGCCGTCCGGCGCAGGAGGTCCTCTACACCGGCCTGACGCGCGACGACGTGGCGCGCATCGGCGCGGCCCTCAAGGACGCCGGCATCGAATTCGACGTGGCCGCTGACGGCCAGACGGTGACCGTGAACTACGGCGACACCGCCCATGCCCGCATGCTGCTCGCCGAGAAGGGCCTGCCGGAAAGCGCCAATTCCGGCTACGACCTGTTCGACAAGGTCGGCTCGTTCGGCCTCACCTCGTTCATGCAGAACGTCACCAAGACACGGGCGCTGGAAGGCGAGCTGGCGCGCACCATCCAGAGCATGGACGGCATCAGTTCGGCGCGGGTCCATCTGGTGCTGCCCAACTCGTCCTCGCTACGCAGCCAGCAGCAGCAGGCCTCGGCGTCGGTGGTCATCCGCACCGACACGGCGAGCGATGCCGGCCCGGCCCAGGCGATCCGTCATCTGGTCGCCGCCGCAGTACCGGGGCTCAAGGTCGACAACGTCACCGTGCTCAACACCGAGGGCACGCTGCTTGCCTCCGGCGACGACATCGAAAGCGCCTCCGCCGGCAAGATGGCGACCATCGAGCAGACTGTGAACCACGAGATCGAGGACAAGGTGCGGCGCACGCTGACGCCTTATCTCGGCCTCGGCAATTTCCAGGTGAGCGTGGTGTCGCGGCTGAACCTCGACCGCTCGACCACCAACGAGGTGACCTACGATCCGTCCTCGCGGGTGGAGCGCTCGGTGCGCACGGTGCGCGAGAATGCGCTGGCGCAGAACACCTCCACCGACGCCGCCGCTTCGGTGCAGCAGAACCTGCCCGACCAGAATGCCGCCGGCGGCGCCAACGGCTCCAACGGCAAGAACTCCAACGAGACCAACGACCGCCGCGAAGAGACCACCAACTACGAAATCAACCAGCGCACGACCCAGATCGCGCATGACGGCTTTACCATCGAGCGGCTGTCGATTGCCGTCCTGGTCAACCAGAAGCGGCTGGACGAGGCGGCCAAGCAAGGCCCGGACGCGCTGCCGGTCGAACACCAGATGATGGACATCGAGCAGCTGGTCTCGGCGGCCTCGGGCTTCAGCAAGGACCGCGGCGACCAGCTCAAGGTGGCCTCCGTCGATTTCGTCAACGATCTCGGCCAGGTGCCCTCGGAGCCCGGCATGCTGAGCGTGCTGATGGCCCAGGCGGGCAGCCTGTTCAATTCGCTGGCGCTGGTCGTGCTCGGCGCCGTCGTCATCCTGTTCGGCCTCAGGCCGGCAATCCGCATGATCGTGGCGCAGGGGCCGAAGGCAGTGGCAGCGTCCGAGATGCAAGCGGTCGAGGCGGTCCAGGCACCGGCGCTCGGCACGTCGGCGGCGCCGGCGACAGCGGCCGCTGCAGCCGGCGACGGCGGCGACAACGTCAACCTGATCGAGGATGTCACCAAGCGACTGAACCGATCGCCGCAGAAGCGACTGGAACAGATCGTCGAGTATGACGAGGCGCAGGCGGCTGCCATCCTCAGGCAATGGCTGCACCAGGACGAGGCGGCATGACAGTGACGGCCGCCGCCACCCGCCTGCCGCGGTTTGCCAGCGGGTCGGCGCCGGAGATCACCAGCGCCGGGTTTCGGCGGCTCAATGAAAAGCCGGCGCCGACGCCCGAGGATGACCGGCAGGCCACCGAAAATGCGGCGGTCGCCGCGGCGCTGGCCGCGGCCGAGGCCGAATTCGACGCTGCCCGGGCGGCCGACCGGGCCGAATTCGAGCGCCACCTGGCCGAACGCGAGGCGGATATCCACGCCATGATCGGCGAAACGCTTGCGGACCGGATGAGCGAAGGGTTGGCCGCGATTGAAGAGCGCATCGGGCGCGCGGTCGCCACCGCATTGCTGCGGTTCCTCGACAATGCGGTGCACGAGCGCGCTTTGGGCGAACTCGCTGAAGCCGTGTCGGCACTGATTGCCGGTGGCACCGCCACGCGGATCAGGATCGCCGGACCGGCGGCGCTGGTCGAGCGGGTGGAGGCCGCCATCGCGCCCACCGGCGTGCCGATCGAGCGTGCCGAAGGCGATGCGGCCGATGTCAGCGTCACCATCGACGAGACAGTGGTGGAGACCAACATCGCGGCGTGGATGGACCGACTGATGTCCGAGGCCGGGACGGCCGACGATGGCTGAGAACGCTGCCCACGAACTGATCATCGTTCGCCGGCACGACGACGAGGAGCATCTTCAGCACAGCTCGGCCTGGAAGGTCGCCCATGCCGATTTCATGACGGCGATGATGGCCTTCTTCCTGATCATGTGGCTGATCAACGTCACCGACGAAAACGTCCGCAAGGGCATCGCCCAGTACTTCAATCCGATCCACATGTCGCAGGGATCGAGCGAGCTGAAGGGGCTGAGCAAGACCAAGAGCGACGCCAAGGCCGCCCAGAAGGGCCACGGCGAGATGCCGGTGCCGGGGGCGAACCTCAACCTGATCGACCTCAGCCCCGGGCACGCCAACGGCAAGGCGACGAGCCCGGAGGCCGCCGCCGCGGCGCTGAATGCGGCGGCAGAGCTGGCGGTGAAGCTGGCAGCGGGCAGCAATGTCAGCGACAAGGCAAATCAGGGCGCGGACAACACGTCCACCGCAGACGCGCTCAAGAAGATCAACGAGGCGGCCGCGGCGCTGAAGCCGCCGAACGGCGGTTACGACCGCGAAGCCTTCCAGGATCCCTACGCCGTGCTGGCGAAGCTGGAGAAGCAATACGTCTCCACCCAGGCAACCAGCGTCGACGTCATCACCGGAGACCCGCGGGCAACGGGAATGCCGGGCGGCGAGATCACGCGCGACCCGTTCGATCCTTCCTACTGGCAGATGGTACCGCTGCCCGCCGCGAAGGTGAGCCAAGCCGGTGAGCCGGGCACGACGACCAAGGTGCCGCCCTCGGCCAAGCCGGACGCGGCGGCGCCGGCGCCAGGCGAAGGCGAGCCGATGGATGTGTTCGCCAGGGTCGTGGCTGGGGTGCCCGAAACCACGCCGCCAGCCAAGGCCGCCGTCGCGCCGGCTGTCGCGGCCAAGGCCGATTCCGCCGCGACGCCAGCCGACGCCAAGCCGACCGAGGCCAAGCCGACCGAGGCCAAGGCCGACATGGTCAAGGCCAATGAGGGCAAGGTGGTCGCCGAGGCGACGGTCGCCCGCTCCACCGAGATCGCCAAGGACATCAAGCAATCGGTGGCGTCGATGATGGCCGGCAAGGCCTCGCCCGAGCTGGCGGTGGCGGCGACCGACGAGGGCGTCACCATCAACCTCACCGACGATGCCGATTACGCCATGTTCCCGGTCGGGTCGGCGGTGCCGGCCCCCAAGACGGTCGTGCTGCTCGAACACATCGCCAAGGTGTTGGCCAAGCAGCCCGGCCAGATCATCATTCGCGGCCATACCGACGGGCGGCCGTTCCATTCGGCGGATTACGACAACTGGCGGCTTTCGACGGCGCGGGCGCAGATGGCCTATTACGCGCTGTTGCGCGGCGGCCTCGATCAGTCGCAGGTCATGGCAATCGAAGGTCACGCCGACCGGGCGCTCAAGAATCCCAAAGATCCCTATGCGGCGGAAAACCGTCGCATCGAGATCCTGGTGAAGGATCCGCCATGACGGCGCGGTGGCTGATTGTCATCTCGGCGGCCGTGGCCCTGGTCTGGTCGACTGCGGTCGTGGCCGATCCCGCTGCCCCGGATTCGACCACAGCCGGCGTTGCCGATTTCCTGACGACGCTGTTCGGCAAGACAAAGCCGGCGTCGCCGCCGGTGCCGGCGTCGCCGCCCGTGCCGGTGGAGGCGCCGATCAGTCTTCTGCCGGAGGCAGCCGCACCGGCCCGGCCGACGGCCGTCGTCATGCATGTGCCGCCTTTGCCGCGCCTGCGCCCGCCTTATGTGCCGGCGGCTGCAGGGACCCCGGTGGCGGCCGCTCCTTCCACCCTCGACCGTACGGTCACCGGTTCCGTCGCCGAAGCGGCGCCGACCGGGTCAACGGCGCTGCCGGAGCCATCCAGACTGCCCGCCGATTCTGCTGAGGCGTTGCCGCCGGCCGCAGCCGCCGAGGCGCCGGGTGCGAAGCCGGCGTCCGAGCACAAGATCACCGTCGTCCAGCGGTCCGATGGGCTGCTCGGCGACCCGTCCGATTTCCTCAGCGACGAGCCGGACGCGCCGGCGCCCAAGATGCCGCAACCAGACAGGCTGGAAAGGCCGAAAGGCGACGGCACCCGCGCCGACGGCAAGGACGAGGCGGCGCTCGCCGCGGTGCCGCTGTTGGGCACCGATCCCTATGAGCTGGTGCGCACGCTGCAGGACCTGCAGGACCGCATGGCCCAGGGCGATGTGCAGGCGATCGCGGCGCAGCGCGCCCTGATGATCCAGATCGATAAGGCCTTCATGTCCGCCGACCCGGCCGTGTGGCAGGACAACCGCAATGCGGCGGCGGCGGTGACCTATGTGCTTTCCGGCGGGCGACCGGAGATCCTGAAGCAGCTCGAGGCGCTCGATCCGCCGGTGGCGATCGACCGCCGGCTGCTCGATGGCGTCCTCGACTACGCCAACGGCAGGGCGGATGCCGCCGCACCGCTGCTTGCCGACATCGATCCCACCGGCTTGCCGGCGAGCATGGCCGGACAGGTCGCCATCGCCCAGGCGGCGCTGGCCGTGAAGACCGACCCGGCCAAGGCGATGCAGCTTCTGGCAATCGCCCGGCTGTTGGCACCAGGTACCCTGGTCGAGGAAGCCGCCATAAGGCGGCAGTTGCTGGTTGCCGACCGGCAGCGCGACGAGGCAATGGTGCGCTCGCTGGCGCGGCAATATCTCGATCGCTTCCGCCACTCGGTCTATGCCGGCAATTTCCGCGTCCGCTTCGCCGCCGCGCTCAGCCACATGCCGCTCGACACTGCGGCGCGTTTTGCCGAACTCGACGACATGCTGGCGATGGTCGAGCCGGATTCGCGCTGCGATCTCTACCTGACGGTCGCATTGGCCTCGGCCGTCAGCGGCCATGCCAACGCTGCCAAGCTGGCGGCCGAACGGGCAAGCGGACTGGCGCTGGCCGGGTCGGTGCAGGAGGCGCGGGCGAAGCTCTACCACGCTGCCGCGATGGCCGCGATGCCGGAGCTGGTGGACAAGGCCGATGCCGAGATGAAGGGCCTCGACCGCCGGCTCTTGTCCGAATCCGACCAGGCCTTCTACGACGTGGTCCGCTCCACGCTCGACGGCGTGCTGTCGGGGACCGACCTCGAAAAGATCCATGTCGCTGTCGCCAAGCCGCTTGGTGCGGGGGCGGTCGTCGAGGAGCCGGACGTCATCAAGAAGGCGCAGGCGGCACTGGACGACACGGCAAAGCTGGTTGCCACGGCAAAATGAACGTCACGCTCAACATACCGCCAGAGACCGGGGCGGAGCGAACCGGCGCGTCACAGCGCCGCGCCGGCGACGCCGAGGCAAGCACGTTCGGTGCTGTGCTCGACGAAGTTGCCCCGGCAGCGGAACGCGGCCGGCAATCCCAACCCGCGTCGGCCGGGACACCGGACGAAAGCGAAACCGATGTCGGCCCGGGCCGCGCATACCAACGTCACGACGGCCTATGGGGCGCCCGCGATGCGGCGGCGGAGGAGGAGAAGGGTGCCGATGCGCCGGTTGCCTCCGAGGCAGCCGACGACACGGCGACGCCGGCCGATCCGCTTACGGCATGCGTGCAAAGCACAGATCAGGATGTGCCGCCGCCGGCGACGTGGCAGGACGATGCCCAGGCGATGCACCGGGATGGCAAGCGGGGCGACCCGCCGGATACCCAAATGAGGGACGCCGATGCTGCCTCGCCGGATGCCGTTGCGGCGCCGCCGTCCGAGACAGGCAACACCGGGACAACGCGCCGGGACGCGGACAAGGGGCGGTCGATCGGCCGGGATTGCGATCCTTCCGATCGCAAGGACGACGGCAAGGGCAAGCAAGCGGACGCGCAGGTGGATGTGCCGCCAGTGGCTGCCGTCGCGCTGCCGGCAGCGGCCGAAGGCGCCAAACAGGCGCTTGGCAAAAGCGGCAAGCCTGCGACCGGTGACGACAGGAGTGCGGCAAAACCCGTCGGGCGTGATGTGCCGTCGGCGAAGGCGGAACAAGACCAGGCCGCAACATCGTCGGCAGGTTCTCCTCCGGCGGAATCACGCCAGGCGCGTTCAGGCGCTGCGGGAAAAGTGGCGGCCGCGCATTCCGGTGCTGCTGAGGTGCGGGTCTGGGCCAATGGCGACACCGCAGCGGCGCTGGCGGCATCGCGCGATGGTGGCCGCCGGCAGCAAGTTGGCAGCACTGCGAAGGCGCCTGAGGGTGATCGCCAGGCTGCGCCGTCGCGTGGCGGCGATGCGCCGATCAATGTGCGGGTCACGGCTTTCGAGCGGCATATCGCGCCCGCCACGGTTGCCGCATCTGCGGCGAAAGCGATTGAGGGCGATGCTGGCACCGCCAAGACGATCGCGCCTGCATCGCCGTCCAAGCCGCAGGAGCAGGGCGCGGCAAAGGCCGAGGCAGCAGCGGCGGGGATGCCCCGTCTCACTGAGAAGGATCGGGGCGGACGCGTCGCGGCCGCCGATCGCAACGGCCGGACGACAGCCGGGACGGCACCGGCCACCGGGCAGGCTCGCGTGCAGCAAGACCAGTTAGCGGTCCGGCAGGATCAGGTGGCCACGCGGCAGGACCATAACGCGATGGCGGACACGGCCCAGTCTTCTGCGCCCGATACAACGGACGGACGGGAGGGCAAGGCGATGCCTTCGGCCAGCCAGGATTCGCCGCATCATGGAGAGCAGACGCGGCCGGTCGTGAGCGCTCCCTCGCCGGCGGCCGGCCCGGCGGCAGCGGCGTCGGCACCCGCGGCAGCGCCGCTCACCGCCGGCGTGGCGCGGGGTATCGCCGGCGCCATCGATGCGACACGGGCCGCGGCGCCGCAGTCGCCGCCGCAGGGCGTCAATGCCGGCATGGCCGGCGCCCAGGCGGAGCCGGTCAGGACCATCGTGCTGAATCTCGACATGCGCGAATATGGTGCGCTGGACCTGCGCATCAGTCTCAGGGGCAGCTCGGTCAGCGTGCAGCTCAAGGCCGAGCGCGCCGAGACGGCGCAGGCGCTGGCGCGCGACGACGCATCGCTGCGCGACCTGCTGCACCGCGCCGGTTACGATGTTCAGCAGCTTCAGGTCGACAGGCGCGACGCCGCCCAGCCGCGCTCCGGCGATGCGGCGACCTTCGGCCAGCAGCAGCAGGCCGGCGGGGCGGGCAGCGGTGCGCCATTCGGCCAGGCCGGCGGCGACCAGCGCGCCGCGACATCCGGCGGGCGCCAGCCGCCGCAAGGCAATGCCGGCACCTTCGATCTTCACGACCAGGACACCCCCGATGCGCCTCGCCAGGACCGCTATCGTGGCGCTGATCGCCTTTACGTCTAGCGCTGCGGCGCTGGCTGCCCCGGCCAATCCGTGCGAGGGCGAGATGCGCGCGGCAGCGGCCAGATATGACGTGCCGCTCGGCGTGCTCTATGCGGTCGGTCTCACCGAATCAGGCCACAAGGAGTCGCTCCGGCCGCTGGCCATGAACATCGCCGGCGAGGCCTATTTCGCCACCAGCCTGGACGATGCCATCCGCCGCTTCGATGTCGCCGAGGCGGCGGGGATCAAGCTGATCGATATCGGTTGCATGCAGATCAATCACCACTTCCACGGGGACGCCTTCCCCTCGCTCAAGCGCATGTTCGACCCGCATGCCAATGTTGACTACGCCGCCCGTTTCCTGAAGGCCCTGCGCCGGCAGGAGGGAAGCTGGACGCTTGCCGTGGCGCGCTATCACGCCGGGCCGAACAACAATCCGGCGCAGAAGAAATACGTGTGCACCGTGATCACCAATATGGTGGCGACCGGATTCGGCACCTGGACGGACGCGGCGCGCGACTTCTGCAAATAGGACTGGCCACCGCAGCCGGGTGGTTAACGGTTCCTTGCTTTCGGCGGCACGTTTTGAAACCCGAATCTCGCGGTTCCTTTATCCGCCTGCGTTAGTCTGCGGCGCAGTGGATGCCAAAGGGGCGGGCGAAAGCCATGTCAATCGACTATTCGATACCGATCTTGGTGGTGGACGACTATCAGACTGTCGTTCGCATCATGCGCAATCTTCTCCATCGTGCCGGTTTTGCCGAAATCGATACGGCAGGCGACGGCGAGGAGGCGCTCGCCAAGATGCGCGAGCGCCAGTACGGTCTGGTCATTGCCGACTGGTACATGGCGCCGCTCGATGGACTGGAGCTGGTCCGGCAGGCGCGCGCCGACGATGCGTTGAAGGCAACGCCGATCATCCTGATGAGCGGCGAGGGCTCGCCGGAAAACCTCAAGGCGGCGAACGATGCCGGCGCTTCCGGCTACGTGCTGAAGCCGTTCGACTCACAGACCCTCACGGCGAAGATCGAGAACGCCCTGGCGGCGGCCTGAGGCACGCCCGCGGGCGCCGGTCATCGGCGTCCGTTAGCGATTGGTTTACCATATTTCCCCCAGAATAGCGGCGTTCAGCGGTGTTGCGTTGCGTCGCGTCTGCGTAGCCGGATTTCCCGGATTTTTCCAAGATTCGTTGGTGTCGGACGGCCTTGGCGCTGTTTCCGATGCCGTAGGCGGAATTGGGCCGGGCCGGCAGCAAACATGATCCATGCTGGGGGCATTAATGCACATCGTCGTAGACAAGCGGGATGAGGTGACCGAAGCATATGCGGCCTCATTCCGAGGGGAAGGCGTCGCCAGTCTCGGGCTGCAACCTCTCGAATTCCGTGAATGGCTGTTCACCGCTTCTTCCGGTGATATCGATTCGGTCCAGTCGATCCTGCTGGGTGAATGCGACGACCGGCCGAATCTGCCGCGGCTCATTCGCAGCCGTACCGATGCCCCGATCATCGCGCTATCCGAAATCCGCTGCCTCGATTCCACCCTCGAACTGTTCACTGCCGGCATCGACGACGTGGTGCGCAAGCCGGTCCATGTGAAGGAGCTGATCGCCCGTTCCGAGGCGATCTGGCGCCGGGTGAACCGGAAATACCGGCAGGTGAGCTGCGAGCGTCTGAAGATCTTCTTCGATGGCCGCGACATCGAGATCGACGGCAAGCCGCTGTCATTGCCGCGCCGCGAGCGCCATATCCTCGAATTCCTCGCCAAGAATGCCCACCGTCGCGTCACCAAGACGCAGATCTTCAACGCCGTCTACGGCGTGTTCGAGGAGAGCGTCGACGAGGTGGTGGTCGAGGGGCATGTCAGCAAGCTGCGCAAGAAGCTGCGCCTGCAGCTCGGCTACGACGTGATCGATGCCAAGCGCTACCTCGGCTATCAGTTCATCGGCTTCGATGCCCAACAGGGGCAGGAGGCATCGCCGACGGCGACCGAGGCGGTCGCCAGCAGCGCCGACCTGCTCCGTCATTACATCGACGACGACGCCATGGAGAATGCCGAGGCCGCCTGAGCCCGGCCGGCAGCGAACCGACAGCCTTGCAGCCCGGTCTTGCTCCGAGAGCGAGGCCGGGTAGAATGATTTACTAATAATCTATCATATACGAGGGAACTATTCTCCGAATCGCATTGTTTTCAGAATCCTGAATGTGTATTTCAATCCGGTTTGGGCTCTTGATGGGCCTTACCGGCAGCGACGGATCTGGTGGCGCCATGCGGACGCCACCGAGCAGCGCTGCGGCAGTTGCCGTCCTGTTGTTGTTGTCCTTCGGTGGACTATGTTTGCGATGGCAACTAAGAATAGATTCATAGCGCGCCCAGGATTTCAGACATGCAGATGACAGCGACGTCCGTGACGGCCGACGGCGAGGAGGCGATCCCGCGGGAGGGCCTCGAAAAGATGGTGGGCAGCGCGCAGCACGCCAGCGAATTCCTCAAGGCGATGTCGCACGAGACGCGGCTGATCATCCTGTGCCTGCTGCTCGACGGGCGCAAAAGCGTCGGCGAGCTCGAACAGAAGCTGCAACTGCGCCAGCCTTTCGTCTCGCAGCAACTCGCCCGCCTGCGCGCCGATGAACTGGTCGAGGCACAGCGCGACGGCAAGAACGTCTATTATACGATCGCCCGCCCGGAGGTGGCCGAGATCATTGGCTCGCTCTACCGCGCCTTCTGCAAGATCTGAGGCGACACTCTCCCCACGGTCATACGCGCTCCCCACGGTCATACGCGGCTGACCGCCGCGCTCGCACCTCTATGGCGAATTTCCGCTTGCCAAGTACCGAGGCGAGCGGTCGAATTCGCCTGAGGGACAAAAGGCCTCGAACAGAAGGCCGGCAACAGGCACGGGGGAGAGAGAAGCGGCCATGGCCAAATACATTCTTGCCATCGATCAGGGCACGACGTCGTCGCGCGCCATCGTCTTCGATGGCGCCCTCAAGATCGTCGGCTCGGCGCAACAGGAGTTCCGCCAGTTCTATCCGAAGCCCGGCTGGGTGGAGCACGACGCTGAGGAGATCTGGCGCTCGGTCGTGGCCACCTGCCGCGCGGCGCTGCGCAAGGCGGGCATCAAGGCGAAGGACGTCGCCGCCATCGGCATCACCAACCAGCGCGAGACGGTGCTCGTCTGGGATCGCAAGACCGGCAAGCCGATCCATCGCGCCATCGTCTGGCAGGATCGGCGCACGGCCGAACACTGCGCGGCGTTGCGCGCAGCCGGCGCCGAAGCGACGGTGACCGCCGCCAGCGGCCTCGTTGTTGATCCCTATTTCTCGGGCACCAAGGTCGCCTGGCTGCTCGACCATGTGAAGGGCGCGCGGACCAAGGCGGAACGCGGCGATCTCTGTTTCGGCACCATCGACAGCTTCCTCATCTGGCGGCTGACCGGCGGCCGCAGTCATGCCACCGACGCCACCAACGCCTGCCGCACGCTGATGTTCGACATCCACAAGCGTGCCTGGAGCGAGGAGCTGCTGTCGCTTCTCGGTGTGCCGGCGGCGATCCTGCCCATGGTCAAGGACTGCGCCGCCGATTTCGGCGTCACCGACAAGGCGGTACTCGGCGCCGAGATCCCGATCCTGGGCGTTGCCGGCGACCAGCAGGCGGCGACGGTGGGCCACGCCTGCTTCAAGCCGGGCATGCTGAAATCGACCTACGGCACCGGCTGCTTCGCCGTGCTCAACACCGGCGAGGAGGCGGTGCGCTCCAACAACCGGCTGCTCACCACCATCGCCTATCAGATCGACGGCAAGACGACCTATGCGCTGGAAGGGTCGATCTTCATCGCCGGGGCGGCGGTGCAATGGCTTCGCGACGGGCTGAAGATCGTCAAGAAGGCGGCCGAGACCGGCAAGCTCGCAGCCAAATCCGACCCCGAGCAGGCGGTCTATCTGGTGCCTGCCTTCGCCGGTCTCGGCGCACCCTATTGGGACGCGGAGGCGCGTGGCGCGATCTATGGCCTGACCCGCGGCACCACCGGGGCCGAGATTGCCCGGGCCGCGCTGGAAGCGGCCTGCTACCAGACGCGCGACCTCCTGGAGGCCATGCGGCGCGATTGGCCGCAGGGTGGCGGCGCCGGTACGGTCATTCGCGTCGACGGCGGCATGGTCGCTTCCGACTGGACCATGCAGTTCCTCGCCGACATGCTGCATGCGCCGGTGGAACGGCCCGAAGTGCTGGAGACGACGGCGGTGGGCGCGGCCTATCTCGCCGGCTACCGCGCCGGTCTCTGTCCAGCGCCGGCGGCCTTCGCCAAGAGCTGGAAGCGCGAGAAACGCTTCACGCCGAAGATGCGCGAGCCGGTGCGGGCGGCCAAATATGCCGGCTGGGTGGACGCGGTGGCGCGCACCCGCAGCCGAACCGCCTGACGCCGGGGCTCGGGAACGCGATTGACAGAGCCTGCGGCAATGCCGAGGCTCCGCTTGAGGGGCCGGGGGGCGGCCTAGCCATCGGAACGGAGCAAACGTGCTGGAGGCAATCGGGCGTCAGATCGAGGATCGCCGCGACGATCTGGTGGCGCTCACCTGCGCGCTCGTCCGCCTGCCCACGGTCAATCCGCCCGGCGAAGCCTATCGCGACTGTTGCGAGGCGATCGCGCGACGCCTGCAGCCGCTCGGCTTCGCGGCGACCTTCGTGCGGGCGGAAGGCACGCCCGGCGACAGCGACCGCTATCCGCGCTGGAACGTGATCGCCCGCCGCGAGGGCCGTAGCCCGGGCGCCTGCGTCCATTTCAACGGCCACATCGACGTGGTCGAGCCGGGCGCCGGATGGAGCTTCGATCCCTTCGGCGCGGCGGTGCGCGAGGGCCGCATCTATGGCCGCGGCACCTGCGACATGAAAGGCGGTCTGGCGACGGCGATCGTGGCGGTGGAGGCCTTCCTCGCGCTCTATCCCGACCATCCCGGCGCCATCGAGATATCCGGCACGGCGGACGAGGAATCGGGCGGCTACGGTGGCGTCGCCTATCTCGCCGAGAGGGGGCTGATGGCGCGGCCGCGCATCGACCACGTCATCATTCCCGAGCCACTCAACAAGGATCGCGTCTGCCTTGGCCATCGCGGCGTCTGGTGGGCGGAGATCGAAACCAAGGGGCGCATCGCCCACGGTTCCATGCCGTTTCTCGGCGACAGCGCCATCCGCCACATGGGCGCCGTGCTCGACGCCTTCGAGACCGAGCTCTATCCGGCGCTGGCTGCCCGGCGCACCGCCATGCCGGTGGTGCCGGACGGGGCGCGCCAGTCGACCATCAACATCAATTCGATCCACGGCGGCATGGGCGAGGATTATTCGGGCTTCCCGTCGGCCTGCGTCGCCGATTCCTGCCGCATGGTCATCGACCGGCGCTTCCTGATCGAGGAAGACATTGCAGACGTGAAAGGCGAGGTGCGCGCCATCCTCGATCGCCTTGCCGGGACCCGCGACAAATTCCGCTACGAATTGCGCGACATGTGGGACGTGATTCCGACCATGACCGAACGCGAGGCGCCGGTGGTGCGCTCGGTGGCCGAGGCGATCGCCGCCGTTCTCGGCCGCGATCCCGCCTATGTGGTCTCGCCCGGCACCTACGACCAGAAACACATCGATCGCATCGGCCGCATCAAGGACTGCATCGCCTATGGGCCCGGCATCCTCGATCTCGCCCACCAGCCGGACGAATACGTCGTGATCGACGACATGGTGGATTCGGCTAAGATCATGGCGTTGGCTACGCATCACCTGCTCTACGGACACGCATAGGCCCGCCGGCTTGAACCCGGCTGAGGGGACAGGGAGAACCGACCATGAAGGCATTCAGGCTGGCGGCGGTGGCCGTCTTCGTCGCGGCGGGGCTGATGTCGGGCGCGGCACTGGCCGCGCGAACCGACATCACCATCGGCATGGTGCTCGAACCGACTGGGCTCGACCCGACGTCGGGCAACGCGGCGGCGACCGACGAGGTAACCTATGCTAACATCTTCGAGGGCCTGACGCGCATCGACGAGACCGGTGCGGTGCAGCCGGACCTCGCCAAGTCCTGGGATATCTCGGACGATGGGCTGACCTATACCTTCCATCTCCATGATGGCGTGAATTTCCACGATGGCACGCCGCTGACGGCGCAAGTCGTCAAGTTCTCGCTCGACCGCACGACCGCGGAAGGCAGCACCAACGGGCAGAAGCAGCTCTTCGCGGCCATCGACTCCGTCGCCGTCGTCGATCCGCTCACGGTCAAGGTGACCCTCAAGCATCCCGAGGGCAACTTCCTCTACAACATGGCCTGGGGCGATGCGGAGATCGTGGCGCCCAACAGCGCAGCGGACAACGCCACCCATCCGATCGGCACCGGGCCGTTCAAGTTCGTCGACTGGGTCAAGGGAGACCGCGTCGATCTCGCCAGGAACCCTGACTATTGGGGCACGCCGGCGAAGCTCGACAAGGCAACATTCAAGTTCATCTCCGACCCGACGGCCGCGTTCGCCGCGATGATGGCCGGCGACGTCGATGCCTTCCCCAATTTCCCGGCGCCGGAAACGCTCGCCCAGTTCAAGGCCGATCCGCGCTTCAAGGTGGTCATCGGCACCACCGAGGGCGAGACGATCCTGGCCATGAACAACGGCAGAAAGCCGTTCGACGACCTCAAGGTGCGCCAGGCGATGTCCTATGCCATCGACCGCAAGGCGATCATCGACGGCGCCATGTTCGGCTATGGAACACCGATCGGCAGCCACTATTCGCCGGCCGATCCCGGCTATGTCGATCTCACCGGCATGTATCCCTATAACCCTGACAAGGCCAAGGAACTGCTCAAGGAGGCGGGCTACCCTGACGGCTTCAAGGTGACGCTCAAGCTGCCGCCGCCGAGCTATGCCCGTCGTGGCGGCGAGATCATTGCCCAGCAACTCGCGGCGGTCGGCGTCGAGGCGAAGATCATTCCGGTCGAGTGGGCGCAGTGGCTGTCGGACGTGTTCAAGGGCAAGGACTACGACCTCACCATCGTCTCGCACACCGAGCCCGCCGACTACGGCATCTACGCCCGCGACGACTACTACTTCAACTACCACTCGGACGCCGTGAAGGCGCTGATGGACAAGCTCAATCTGGCGACCGACCCGGCCCAGCGCAACGCGCTCATCGGCGACATCCAGAAGAAGATCGCCGAGGACGCGGTCAACGTGTTCCTGTTTGAGCTCGCCAAGACCGGCGTGTGGAGCGCCAAGATCGAAGGCCTGTGGGCGAATTCGCCAATCCAGGCGAACGACCTGACCAAGGTCTTCTGGAAGGACTAGGGACATGGACCGGGGCGGGCCAAACGGCGGCGCCCGCTCCCCTCCGTGACGGCACGAGCTAGATGGCATCCTATGTCGCAATGCGGGCGGCTTCCCTTGCCGCGACGCTCGTCGCCGCCAGCATCGTCATCTTCCTGGTCATGGAAGTGCTGCCGGGCGACCCGGCCTCGTTCATGCTCGGGCTGAACGCCGATGCAGCCACGGTCGCGGCGCTGCGCCACCAACTCGGCCTCGACCAGCCGCTGGTGCAGCGCTACCTGATGTGGGTCGCCGGCTTTGTCCACGGCGACTTCGGCATCAGCTACACCTACCGGGTGCCGGTCTCCGAGCTGATCGCACAGCGCCTGTGGGTCAGCCTGCCACTGGCGCTGATGGCGCTGGCGCTGGCCGTGGTCATCGCCTTTCCGGTCGGCATCATTGCCGCGACCCGGCGCAACCGGCCGGTCGATCTCGTCATCATGGGGGCGACCCAGCTCGGTATCGCGGTGCCGAACTTCTGGTTCGCCATGCTCTTGGTGCTGGCCTTCTCGCTCGGCCTGCACTGGTTCTCCGCCGGCGGCTTTCCGGGTTGGAACGCCGGCCTGCTGGTGGGCCTCAAGGCGCTCACCCTGCCGGCGATCGCGCTCGCTTTGCCGCAGGCGTCGATCCTGGCGCGGGTCATGCGCTCCTCGCTGCTCGACACGCTGCACGAGGACTTCATGCGCACCGCCCGCGCCAAGGGTCTGACCGGGGCGCAGGCGGTGCGCCGCCATGCGGTGCGCAATGCGCTCATCCCGGTGATGACCATCATCGGCCTGCAGTTCTCCTTCCTGCTTGCCGGCGCCATCATCATCGAAAACGTCTTCTACCTGCCGGGCCTCGGCCGGCTGGTGTTCCAGGCGATCGGCCAGCGCGACCTGATCGTGGTGAAGAGCGTCGTGCTCCTGCTCGTCGCGGCGGTGGTCGTGGTCACCTTCGCCGTCGATCTCGCCTATGCGGCGATCGACCCGCGTCTCAGGAGGCACCGGCCATGAGCGCGGATCCGCTCGACGGTGCGCCGGCAGTCCGGCCCGCGGGTGGCCGCCGCCTGCACGGCAGCCTGGTGATCGGCGGCGCCATCACTCTTGTCATGGTCGCGATCGCGCTCGTCTCGCTGGTGTGGACGCCCTACGACCCGGCGGCGATCGTGATTCCGGACCGGCTGCAGCCGCCGGGCGCGCTGCACTGGCTGGGGACCGACTTCTTCGGCCGCGACGTGCTCTCCATGCTGATGGAGGGGGCGCGCAATTCCATGGCGGTGGCGCTGGTTGCAGTCGGCGTTGGTCTGGGGCTGGGCGTGCCGCTCGGGCTTCTGGCGGCGGCGCGGCGTGGGCTGCTCGACGAGGTGGTGATGCGGGTCAACGACCTCGTCTTCGCCTTTCCCGCACTGCTCCTGGCCATCATGATCACGGCGCTGCTCGGACCGGGCGCCGTCAATGCGATCCTCGCCATCGGCATCTTCAACGTGCCGGTCTTCGCCCGGCTGACGCGTGGCTCGGCGCTGTCGCTGTGGACGCGCGACTATGTGCTCGCCGCCCGCGTCGCCGGCAAGGGACGCTGGCTGATCTCGGTCGAGCACATCCTCCCCAATCTGTTGAGCACGCTGGTGGTGCAGGCGACCATCCAGTTCTCGCTCGGCATTCTGGCGGAGGCGGCGCTCTCCTATGTCGGTCTCGGCACCCAGCCGCCGGCGGTAAGTTGGGGCCGCATGCTCGCTGACGCGCAGACGATGATCGCGCTGGCGCCGCGTCTGGCGATCCTGCCGGGCACGGCCATCGTCGTGGCGGTCCTCGGGCTCAACCTTCTCGGCGACGGCCTGCGCGACCTCATCGATCCGCGCTGGCGGCGGGTCAGATGACCCTGCTCAGCCTCGACAATCTCACCGTCGCCATCGGCGCCACGCCGATCCTGAAGGGCGTGTCGCTGGCCGTCGAACGCGGTGAGGTGCTCGGCATCGTTGGCGAGTCAGGCTCGGGCAAGACCATGACGGCGCTCGCCGTCATGCGCCTCCTGCCCCATCATGCGACGGCTGGCGGCCGTGTGATGCTCGACGGCGACGACCTGATGGCGCTCGACGAACGTGCGCTCTGCGCTCAGCGCGGCCGTACCATGGGCATGGTGTTCCAGGAGCCACTGAGCGCCCTCAACCCGGTGCAAACCATCGGCGCACAGGTCGCCGAGACGGTGCGCGTGCATACCCGTGTGTCGTCGGCGGCGGCCGCCGAACGGGCGCGCGAGGCGCTCGAACGCGTCGGCCTGCCGGTATCGCACTTTCCGCTGGACACCTATCCGCATGAACTCTCCGGCGGCCAGCGCCAGCGCGTGGTCATCGCCATGGCGACGGTGCTCAAACCAAAATTGTTGATCGCCGACGAGCCGACCACGGCCGTCGACGTCACCACGCAGGCGCGCATTCTCGATCTACTGCGTCGGCTGGTCGCCGAGGACGATGTCGGCCTCATCCTCATCAGCCACGATCTGGCCGTGGTCGCCGACATGGCCGACCGCATCGCCATCATGAAGGACGGCGCGGTGGTCGAGCACGGCGAGACGGTCGGCCTCTTCCGCGGCCTGAAGAATCCCTATTCGCGCATGCTGTTCAAGGCCTCGACCTACCGTTCGGAGCGGACCCGGCGGCTGACGCCGGAGGAAGGTCACCAGGCACCGATCCTCGATGTCGGCGGCGTGGTTCACGACTATCGCCTGCCGCGACAGACGCTTCTTTCCGGCCCGCGCCATTTCCGTGCCGTGGACGATGTCGGCCTGACCATCAGGCGCGGCGAGAATCTGGGTCTGGTCGGTGAATCGGGCAGCGGCAAGTCGACGCTCGCCCGCGTGATCCTGGCGCTCCTGAAGCCGACCACCGGCACCGTCATGCTCGATGGCAGCGACTTTCTGGCGAGCCGCGGGGAGGCGCGGCGCGACCTCCGCCGCCACGTCCAGGCGGTCTTCCAGGACCCCTATGGCAGCCTCGACCCGCGCTATTCGGTGGCACGGCTGATCGCCGAGCCGTTCCATCTCGACCGCTCCAGGCCGTCACCGGCCGAGCGGCGCAGACGGGTCGACGAGGCGCTCAGCGCTGTTGGGCTGTCGCCGTCCGATGGTGACAAATATCCGCACGAGTTTTCCGGCGGCCAGCGCCAGCGTCTGGCCATCGCCCGGGCGCTCATCACCCGCCCGTCGCTGATCGTGCTCGACGAGGCGGTGTCGGCGCTCGACGTGTCGATCAGGGCGCAGATCCTCGACCTGCTTGCCGATCTGGGTGATCGCTTCGCCGTTTCCTACCTGTTCATCTCGCACGACCTGACGGTGGTGCGCGCGATCACCGACCGGGTGGTCATCATGCGCGCGGGCAGGATCGTCGAACACGGCGAGACCGAACGCGTCTTCGCCAGCCCGCGCGATCCCTATACGGTCGAGCTGATCGCGGCGACGCCCAATCTCGAGCGGGCGCTGGCCGCCCGCGCCGAGCGGGGCGCGCGGCCGAAGCCACCGGACTAGGTTAGAGCCCGGCGGCCTTGCGCAGCGCAGCGTTGATGCGCTCCTGCCAGCCGGGTCCGGCTTCCTGGAAATAGTCGAGCACGTCACGGTCGAGGCGCAGGCTCACCTGCTCCTTGACCCCGGGAAGGGTCGCCGGCTTGGCGGCGTCCGGCTCGGGCAGGGGCGGCGCCTTGCGCTGAAAGACGGCTTCGGCCGCCTTGCGCGGGTCGGGCGGGCGTCTGGCCATGATTGGATAGCCTCTAGTGGGCGGTGCTGAAAGCGCGTTCGAGCATGAGCCGGCAGGCGTCGGCCTGTTCGCGCACACTGTCCTCGCCCAACGCTCGGGCGATGTCGCGCAGGTCGCGGATGGCCACGTCGACGGCGGTGAGCAGGTCGATGTCGAGCACCTCGCCATCGTCCGGCTCGGCGGGGCGCAACGGAAACTGGATGATCTCAGCCATTTTACAGATGTCCTGCCGGCGAATCACTCGTGCGCCGGTAGGACCATTCGGCCAGCGAAAGGTTGCCCAGAAGTTTATTGGGCGGAAAACCCGAGGGCGCGATCACGAGCTGCCGGCAGAGCGGCGAGCGCCGCCGCCACAACCGCATCGCGTGGCGGTTCGACCGATACACGCACTGCCAGCTCGTCCGGCCCGGGCGGCTCCAGGGTGGCGAACTGGCTGTCGAGCAGGCTGGTCGGCATGAAGTGGTGCTTACGACGCGCCATCCGGGCGCCAATCGTCGCCTTGGAGCCGTCGAGCCAGAGGAAGATCACCGGCCGTCCGGCGGTCTGCCTCAGGCACTGGCGATAGGCGCGCTTCAGCGCCGAGCAGGCGACGATCAGCCGGCCATCGGCTTCGGCCAGGGCCCTGCCGATGGCCTCGAGCCAGGGCCAGCGGTCCTCGTCGGTGAGTGGAATGCCGGCCGACATCTTCTCGATATTGGCCTTGGGGTGAAATTCATCGGCGTCACGAAAAGGCAGGCCGAGGCGCTTCGCCAGCGCCTCGCCAACCGACGTTTTGCCGCACCCCGCCACGCCCATGACGATGATCGGAACGGCATCGGTGGTTTTCTGTGGTGCATCTGGCATGATCTCTTGTCCGGCCGCTCTGTTTGTCGATTGGCGTCGCGTTCCGCCCTATATCTAGGCTATTCGTTCAGAAGGGGGGAGTTCGCCCATGCAGAAATTGCAGAGCCAAGCGGTTCACCACATCACGCTGGTCGGCGCCGACCGGCAGACGTCGATCGATTTCTGGGAAGGCGTGATCGGCATGCCCTTCGTCTTCGAGCAGCCCAATCTCGACGTTCCCGAGGAGAGCCATCTCTATTTCGATCCCGGCGACGGGCGGTTGATCACCGTGTTCACCAAGGAAAGCCGCAAGCCGGACCCGACGCCGACGTCGCGCGATGTCGGCGTGGTGCACCACATCGCCTTCTCGGTGTCGCGGGCGACTTTCGCCCAGGCCGTGCAGCGGCTCGACGAGCGCGGCATCGAGCATAGCGGCGTCAAGGATCGCGGCTTCATGGATTCGATCTATTTCCGCGACCCGCTCGGCCTGCTGATCGAGCTTGCCTCCTATCGCTTCTTCCCGCCGGAAGGGGTGTCCTGGGGCGAGGTGATGCTCGAGGCGCACAAGCTGAGGGTGGCGCGTGGCGACTACAACATCGCCGAGGTCCATCTGGCCGACGCGATCGAGAACCTGACCAAGCGCACGCGCGGCAGCCTGTCGGAGGATCGCTCGCCGAAGAACCCTTATTAGATATATTCTGAACGATGGCGACGTGTGGAGCCCGCGCCCTTTTTTGGGGACGCGGAAGGGAGGAAACCAATGACCGCCAAGCTCTATATCCTGGACGTATCGAATACGAGCCGGCCGATCCGCGCCATGATCGCGGAATACAAACTGCCGGTCGAAGAGGTCTCGCTCGACTTCTACAAGGGCGAGCACGCCAGCGAACCCTACATCTCGCTCAATCCCAACGGCCTGGTGCCGACCCTCGACGACGACGGCTTCGTGCTCACCGAAAGTTCGGCGATCATGAAATATCTCGCCGACAAGCACGACCTGCCGCTCTATCCGAAGGGACTGAAGGAGCGCGCCAAGGTCAACGAGTTGATGGACTGGTTCAATACCGGCTTCTATCGCGACTACGGCTACAATGTCGTCTATCCGCAGATCTATCCGCACCACAAGCGGCCGGATGACGCCACCCATGCCGGCACCATCGAATGGGGCAAGGCCAACACCCAGAAGTGGCTGAAGGTGCTCAACGACCATTGGCTCGGCAAGGGCAACACCTTCCTCACCGGCGACCAGATGACCATTGCCGATATCTTCGGCTATGCGCTCATCACCTGCGGCATGGTCACCCGCGACGAGTTCAAGGGCTACCCGAATGTCGAGCGCTGGATAAAGGCGGTCGAGAAGCTGCCGAGCTGGGAGAAGGTCAATGCCGCGCTCGCCGGCTTCCGCGACTATGTGAAGGACCAGCAGTTCGTCAACGTGTGATCGTCGCCGACGGTCGCGGGCAGGAATGAGGCACCGGCCGGGGCCTCATTGGCCTGCCGGTTCCGCCTCGCTCCAGTCGGTGAGGTGGGACTTGTAGCTCGAGCGCGGCAGCGTGCCGAAGGGCACGAGAACCACCTCGGCCGTGAAGATCAGCTTCTCGCGGATGCGCGCGCGGATCTTGTCGGCGAGCCCTTCCGCCTCGGCCTCGCCCTCGGCACGCTCGACGATCACTTTCAGAGGCGGGTCCTGGCGGAACCCCTCCACGCGCGGGCGGATGGAGAGCACGCCGCTGACCGCGGGCACGAATTCGTTGACCACCTCGCGCACCGCGGAGGGGAAGACGTTGACGCCGCGCACGATGAGCATGTCGTCGGTGCGGCCGATGCAGCGCACCCGCGGCGCGGTCCGCCCGCAGGGGCAGGGGCTCACCCAGACGCGGACATGATCGCGGCTGCGGAAGCGCAGGAGCGGCGCGGCGCGATGGCGAAGGTGGGTATAGACCAGCTCCCCTTCGGCGCCGTCGGCAAGCGGCACCGGCGCGGCGCTCTCCGGGTCGATCAGCTCGAAATGGATGAGGCCGCGGCCGCTGAAATGCATGCCCTGGCGGTGGTGGCACTCGCCCCACAGCGACACGGCGATGTCGCCGATGCCCATGGCCTCGGTCACCTCGGCGTCCCAGGTGCTCTCCAGGCGGGCGCGCATGGCCGGCTCGCCGCCGCCGGGCTCGCCGGCGACGAGCAGCCGGCGGACGCTGGTTTCGGCCGGGTTGATGCCGTGCTCGCGCGCCCATTCGGCCAGATGCAGCGCATAGGACGGGGTGAGCGCAATGGCGTCGGCCTTGAGCAGGCGTACGGCGGCCATCAGGCGGTCGGTATTGCCGCTGCCCACCGGAATGATGGTGAGGCCGAGCCGGGTGAAGGCGTCGATGGTGGCGCCGGCGACGAAGGGGCCGACATTGTAGGTGGCGATCAGCTTGTCGCCGCGTTCAACGCCGGAGGCGGCGTAGGAGCGCGCCGAGATGGTCGCCCAGTCGGCGAGATCTTCGGTGGTGAGCGGCACATAGCTCGGCGTCCCGGTGGTGCCGCTGGTCGAATAAATGCGGGCAAGGTCGCCCATGGCCACGGCGAGATGGGTGCCGATGGGCTCGGCCTCGCTGCGGCTGGCGCGCAGTTCGTCCTTTTCGGTGAAGGGCAGTGCGGCGATCGCGCCGAGGCCGCCGACCGCAGCAGCGTCAGGGAAGCCGGCTTCGGTGAGCTTCTGCCGGTAGAAGCGCGAATGGGCGAAGAGGCGGGCGATCTGATCGCGATAAGCCGCGTCGTCGGCGTTGCCCTGGGCTTCCCAGGGGAAGGTCTCGATGGTCGGTTCGAACATGGACGCTACGAGCCGCCGTCGTTGCCGCCATCATAGGCGATGGCTTCCTCGCCGTGGGAGGCCATGAGAAAGCCGATCGGCCGCTCATGCTCCTCGGCGAGATGGGCGAGCAGGCCGGCGGTGCGGGCAAGCAGCGGGATTGCCTTCACCATCGCAGCCGGGAAGCCGAGATCGAGCAGGCAGGCGGCGATCGGCATCGACACGTTCATAGGCAGGGCGCGGCCCCAGACCGTCTCCACCGCCGGTGCGAAGCGGCGGGCAAGGTCGATGAAGGGACCGGCGACGCCGCGCTCGTCGGCGAGCGCCAGGATGCGCTGGGCACGCGGGTCGACCGGCTTGTGCAACGGGTGGCCGAAGCCCGGCATGGGCTGGCGGCGCTCGTGGATGGTGCGCGCCATGTTAAGTACGGCGGCATCGGGATCCTCGCCGGTGGCGACCCGGTCGCGGGCATCGACGAGCACCGCGGCACAGGCCTCGGAGGTGCCGAGGATGACCGGCCCGCAACCGAGGATGCCGGCGGCGACCGCGCCCTGGAGCGAATCGGGGGCAGCGTCATAGGTCATGCGCGCCGCGATCACAGTTGGCGTGAGGCCGTGCTCGGCAATGGCGGTGAGCAGGAGATCAAGGAAGAAGCGCTGGTCGGCGGTCGGTTCGCGGCCGGTGACCAGCAGGAAGAAATATTCGGTGAAGGTCAGGCGACCCATGAGGTCGTCGACGAGGTCGCGTCCGCGCACTTCGACGCGGCTCGCGTCGGCCGTGGCAATGGCGGTCCTGGCCGTTCCCGGCTTGCCGATCAGCACGCTCGTGTTCCTCCCCTCCCGACGGCCATCTGTGGCGCGGGTGACCCGCGGCAAGGTTATCAGTGAGTCGGGCCGCGCGACATACGCGTCAACGTCCGCGCTCGCCCCATGGACCGGGCAGGGACGGCGGCACGTCGCCCCAGGGATGGGCCTCGCCGGGCGTCGCCGGCGGGGTCGGCGGTGGTGAGGGAGGCGCCGGTGCCGCGGGCGGCTCGGCGGGCGTCTCGGCGATCGGGCCCGGATCGCGGCCGCCGGCAAATTTCACCAGGTTGGCGATGCGGGCCTCGATCGGCGGGTGGGTGGAAAAGAGCCCGCCGAGACCGGTCTGGCGGGGATGGTCGAGGAACATTTCCTGCACCTGCGCCGGCGCATGGACCTCAGAATGGCCGGCGATCTTGCGCAGCGCCGAGATCATGGCGTCGGGATCCTTGGTAAGCTCGACAGAGCCGGCGTCGGCGAGGAATTCACGCTTGCGCGACAGGGCGAAGCTGAGCGCGATGGCCAGCAGCCGGGCGATGATGAAGATTGCGACGGCAATGAGGATGAGGATGATGACGGCACCGCCGCCACCGCCGCCGCTGCCGCCGCTGCCGCCACCGCGCCGGCGCGAGGAGCCGCCGCCCCAGCTCCACCCGCTGCCACTCGAACCGCTGCTGCTGCTCGTGGTCGACCATAGCAGGGCGCGCGGCACGCGGATGAGGAGGTCGCCGACCAGCGAGATGATGCCGACGAAGACTGCGGAGATGACCAGCAACTGGACGTCGCGGTTCTCGATATGGGTGAGCTCGTGGCCGAGCACCGCCTCCAGTTCGGCATCGTTGAGGGTGTCCATCAGGCCGCGGGTGACGGTGATCGAATAGCGTCCCTTGCGCACGCCGGAAGCGAAGGCGTTGCGCGCATCGGTCTCGATGATCCGCAACTGCGGCATGGTGATGCCGCGGCTGATGCACAGGGTTTCCAACAGGTTGTAGAGGCGCGGCTCGGCCTTGCGGTCGACACGCCGGGCGCCGGTGACGGCGTCGATGATGCCCTGGTTGGCGAACCAGGCGATGACGAACCAGATGAGGGCGGCGCCGATTGCGACCGGGATCAGTTCGGGCAACAGCCCGATGGCATCCTGGATGCCCTGGCCGACATTGGGCTCGTTCGCCGCCGTGATGAGGAGGGCGAAGGCGAAGCAGATCGGCAGCAGCAGAACCGGGAAGCCGGCCAGCAGGATGAGCGACTTCAGCCGGTTGTTCCAGATATAGGTCTTGAGGCCGTAGGCGCCGAGCACGGGGCGGGCTCCGGTCAGTGGCAGTGGCCCGGCGACGGCGCCGGGCCTGCCACTGGTCTAGAACTTAACCTGGGGCGCAGCCTCGACGGCCGCGCGTTCGCCCTCGTCCACCTCGAAGAAGGTGCGCTGGGTGAAGCCCATGGGGCCAGCGACCAGCACCATCGGGAAGGACTGGATGGCGGTATTGAACTCCTGCACGGCGTTGTTGAAGAAGCGCCGGGCGGCGGCGATCTTGTTCTCCAGGTCGGAGAGGTCCGACTGGAGCTGCAGGAAGTTCTGGTTGGCCTTGAGGTCGGGATAGGCCTCGGCGACCGCGAAAAGCTGGCGGAGCGCGCCGGTCAGCATGTTTTCGGCCTTGGCCTGCGCCTCGGGGCTCGATGCGGCAACGGCGGCGTTGCGCGCATTGGTGACGGCCTCAAAGGTGCCGCGCTCGTGGGCGGCGTAGCCCTTCACCGTCTCCACCAGGTTGGGCACCAGGTCGTGGCGCTGCTTGAGCTGGACCGAGATGTCCGACCATGCCTGATTGACCGTCTGGCGCAGGGCGACCATGCGGTTGTAGAGCATGATCGCGTAGATCGCGATCACAACGATGATGGCTAGGATGATCCAACCGGTCATGGCGGCCTCCGTGGTCGGTTTCTCGCAACCGCCAATCTAGCAGCGGGCGGCGGCCGCGGCCACATGGCCTGTGGCCTCGGTCACTGGCCCTCGAGCAGCAGCCGTCTCAGTGCAGCCGCCAGCCAGTCCCGGTGGGCTGCGGGGCTCTTGCCGGCGGCCTCGGTCCACAGAAGAAGAAGCTCCGGGCTCGCCAAAGACCACACGTCGTCGGCCGCGGCCTCTGCCGTGATGTCGGAGCGCAGCCCGCCAAGGCCGGCGAGCATCGTCACGAAGCGTGAAAGGTTCCGGCGGCGGGCCGTGTGCAGCTCGAGATAAAGGTCGCGCATCTCGGGCTCGCCCTCGGCGGCCGACCGGACCACGGCAAGAATCGGCGCGACACGGACCAGCGTCGCGCTGACGTCGGCGGCAAAAGCTTCGGTCATGCGCCCCGCGTCGGTCTCCCGCTGCACCGCCTGGCGGCCGGCCTGCTCCATGAAGGGCGTCTCGGGCTCGTTGCCGCGCATGGCTGCCACCACCAGCGCATGGACGATCGCGCGCTTGCTGTGGAAGCGGGCATAGACCGTTTCGGTCGCGACCCCGGCCCGGCGGGCGATAGCAGCCATGGTCGTCGGCGCCCAGCCATCGGTGGTGAAGAGCGCGCGGGCTGCATCGAGGATGGCCGCGCGGGTGGCCTCGGCCTGAATTTCCCGCCGCTTCGAGCGGTAACGGCGCTTGGGCTTGACGTCGTCCGACAATTGGTTACAGTCCTACTGTATTCAAATAATGCCCAGTGTACCCGAGTTGCCGGCCAAGGGAAATTGCCAGCTTTTCCAAGGGCTTTGGGCGGGGCACCGGAGCCGCACATGTCGCCGAGGAGCTTTCGCCATGCAGCCGCGATCCGCCGCCACGATTGAAAAGCCCGCCATCCTCCTGATGGTGCCGCCGCCGCTGATGTTCGCTGCCGCCTTTGGCGTCGGCGCGCTGTTGCAACGCCTGGTGCCGCTTCCCGCGGCCGCCGGCGTTGCGGCGGAACGATGGGTGGGCGCCGCCATCCTGGCGGCCGGCCTGGGCTTCGGCCTGTCGCTCGCGGTGCGCTTCCTGATGCGGCGGACGACGCTCAATCCGTTCGCCGTCCCGGCGGACATGCTGGTGACGGGACCCTACGGGCTGTCGCGCAACCCGATGTATCTGACGCTGATCGTCGCCTATCTCGGCGGAACGCTGATGCTCGGCTCCCTGTGGCCGCTGGTGACTCTGGCGGGGCCGGTGGCGATCCTGGCGCGGGTCGTCATCCCCTTCGAGGAGGCGCGGATGCTGGCGGTTTTCGGCGGGCGCTACCGGGACCATTGCGCCCGCGTCCGCCGCTGGCTCTAGGCGCATCCGGCTGGCCGGGAGGCAGGATCGTGGATGCATATCCCTTCATCAAGGCGTTGCATGTCGCTTGCGTGATCATGTGGGTCGGCGGCGACTTTGCGCTTCTCGTTCTGTCGGTCCGCCGCCGGCGGTCGGGCGATATCGCCGGATTCGTCCGCTTCCTGCCGGACGTCATGTTCATCACCAAATACGTTGCGATCCCGTCCTCGCTCGTCGCCGTCGCCTGCGGGCTGGCCATGGCCTTCCTGTCCTGGGGCTTCGCGCAGTTGTGGATCCTGATCGGGCTCGCCGGATTCGCGACCGTGTTCGCCAGTGGTGTGCTCGTGCTGCGGCCGCAGACCGAGCAACTGATTGCAATGGGCAATCAGGACGGGTCGCAGGCAGAACTGGCCGAGCGGGCGGGCCGGCTTCTACGCTTCGTGATGTTCGACCATGCCGTCATGTTTCTGGTGGTGGCGGACATGGTGCTGAAGCCGGGCTTCGGCGACACCGGAACCTGGCTTGCCATGCTGGTGGCGCTGGCTGCCGCGGGCTTGTTGATCCGGCTGTTGCCCGACCGCCCGCAATAACGCGGCCCGGCGCCACAGGCAGCCGGACCGCGCCTCTCGTCGCCCCTACGGGCCGGGACCTCGCCCTCTCGCAGCACCGCCGGTGGCGGCCGCCGCTGGGGGAGGCCGTATTGTCCCTTTAGCCGAACTTCAGGAAGAGCTTGGAATAGGGCACCTTGAGGTTGTCGAGCGCCGCCTTGGCCGCGGCGGCATCGCCGTTGCGGGCAGCGGTCTCAAGGGCCGTGACGCTGTCGGTCATGCCGTCGAGCAGCTTGCCATAGGCGGGATCGGTGGCTTCCACCGGCGGATGTGTCTTGATGTCGGCGGCGAGGTAGGCGAGCACCGCGGCGTCTTCGCGCAAGCTGCCGAGGCCGGCGGCGTCGAAGCCGCTGTAGTCCTTGCCGAGCAACTCTTCCATCTTGGCGTGATAGGCGTTCATGCGGTCGGAGAAGCCGATGATGCCGTTGCGCTCATGCAGGCCGCCGACCTCGAAGCGGATCGCCTCGAGCGTCTCATGGGCCTCCGGCAGCTTGCCGGCGGCGACTTCGGCGGCGGCCTTGTCGGTGATCGAGGCGACCTTGGCGAGGGTGGCGGCATAATCGGGGTCGTCGGCGTATTGCGGCGGGGCCGAGCTGTTGGCCGCACCAAGCGCTGCCCATTTCTCCTTGAAGGCGGCGACGGCCTGAACGGCGGCGTCGGGCTTGCCGGCATTGGTCTGGAACAGGGCGCCGCGATAATCGGCATAGGCGCTGCGCATCGCCGTTTCAAAGTCGGCGACCGGCCCGGCATAGGCACTGCCGATGAAAACGAGGGTGAGGGCGGCGGCGGCGCCGGCCAGACGGGATAGGGGGGTCATGGGAAACGTGCTCCTGGGTTGGACGATAAATTCGTTTATTTGAATATATATACGTTGCCCAGGCGCGAATCCTACGGTCGCCGTCGCATCGGCGGCTTTCCGCCGGATGTGCGGCCTTTTTGCGGAATTCTTAACAAGCTCGCAGGCGCGGCGGTGCTACCTGCAAGGCCGCTGAACCAGTTCAGGAGGCCGCTCCATGTTGCGTATTGCGCTGTTTGCCTTGCTCGCCCTGCTGCCGGCCACGATGGCACAGGCAGAGCAGGGCTACTCCCAACAGACCGAGGTCACGCCGCTGCTTGCCACCGGCGACACCATCATCGGCCAGCCCTTGGCCTATCCCGCCGGCAAGCCCAAGGTGACGGCACTCATCGTCACCGTTCCGCCTGGCGGCGAGACCGGCTGGCACGAGCATCAGGTGCCGCTGTTCGCCTATGTGCTCGATGGCGCGCTCGAAGTCGACTACGGCGACAAGGGCGTGCGCACCTACAAGGCCGGCGACAGCCTGATGGAGGCAATGAACTGGCCGCACAACGGCACCAACAAGGGCGACAAGCCGGTGCGCATCCTTGCGGTCTATATCGGCGCCGAGGGCATCCCAAACGCGACGCCAGTCACCAAATAAGGTGGGAACCATGTCTCAGACCGCAGATGAGGCTGAAATGAACGCCCTTCCGCCGCGTCGCCGCAGACGCGGCCTGTCGATCGCCATCTGGGTGCCGGCCCTGGTCGGGCTGGCGCTGGTGCTGGTACTCACCGCCTTCACCTCGCTGGGCGTGGCGGCGCCGGGCCAGGCGGGCAACGGACCGGCCAACGAGATCGTTCTGCTTTGAAGCCAGAGGCGGGCTCGGCTAGTTTGCCGGCCGCATGGCGAAGGACCGCAACAATCCCGGACAGGCGGCAGGGAGCACGCTGGAAAGCGTGCTCGGCGCCGCGGTGAGCCACATCCAGGCCGGACGCCTCGACGAGGCGGCCGCCGTGCTGCAATCCGGTGGGGCGCTGAAGAACCCGGTCGGCCGCAACATCATGGGCGACATCCGCCTGCGCCAGGGGCAGCCGCGTGATGCGCTCCGCGAGTTCGATCAGGCCGTCCGCATGGCCAAGAGTTTCCCCGAGGCGCATTGCAATCGCGGTGCAGCGCTGCAGGAACTCGGCCGGCTGGCCGATGCGCTGGCCGCCGAGGACAGGGCGCTGGCGCTGAGGCCCAATTATGCCACCGCCCATTTCAACCGCGGCAACATATTGCGGGACCTCGGTCGCCCGGACGAAGCGATCGCTGCCTATGGCCGCGCCCTCAAGGCGCGGCCGGGCCACCCGGAGGCACTGGTTAATCGCGGCACAGTCCTCACCCGCCGGGGCAAGGCGGTCGAGGCGCTCAAAGATTTCCGCCAGGCGCTGGCGCTGCGTCCGGGCTATGTGGCTGCCCATATCGGCGCTGCCAATGCCCACGGCCAGGTCAACCAGGTGGCGGACGGGCTGACCGAGCTCGATGCGGTGCTGGCGAACGATCCGGACAACCGGGGCGCATTGCTGGCCAAGGCAGAGATCCTGCGCGGGGCCGGCCGTGGCGCGGAGGCGCTGGCGATCGCCGACGGGCTTCTTGTCCGTGACCCGGCGGATGCCGGGGCCTACATCAGCCGCGCCTATACGCTGGCCGAGCTGAGACGTTTCATCGAGGCGCTGGCCGCGGCGGAGGCGGCGGCGGCGAACGCGCCGAAGAATGCCGAGGCGCATCTCACCCGAGGCACGGGGCTCGCCCATCTCGGCCGCTATGAGGAAGCGTGGGCGGCGTTCGATCTTGCCGAAAGTCGCGGCGCCGCCGGCGCGCCGCTGCACCGGGCGCGGGCGGCTGCCTTCGGCGATGCCGGTCGGCTGGACGAATCGCTGGCGGCCTATGGCGCGATCATCGCGGAAAACCCCGATGACGCGCTTGCCCACTACTACCGCTCCTTCCACCTGCTGGCGCGTGGCGACTACGAGACCGGCTGGGCCGAGCACGAATGGCGGCTGAAAGCCGCGATTTTCAACCGGCCGGAAATGCTCAAGGTGGCGCCCTTGTGGAAGGACGAGGATGTGACGGACAAGAAGGTGCTGCTCTATTCGGAGCAGGGCGCCGGCGACACGATCCAGTTCGCGCGCTATGCCCCGCTGGTGGCGGCACGCGGCGGGCAGGTGACGATGGTAGTGCACGAATCGCTGCGCCGGCTGTTTTCGGCGAACTTCCCCGACATGGACGTCAGCGACGATATCGGCCTGCGCTCGGGCTTCGACTATCAGGCGCCGCTGATGAGCCTCGCCCATGTCCTGGGGATGCGGAGCGAGGCGGAGATCCCCCGCAATGTGCCCTATCTCGTCGCCGATCCCGCGCGCGTCGCCAAATGGGCGGCGCGTCTCGGCGAAGGATTCAAGATCGGCATCGGCTGGCAGGGCAATGCCGAATATCCCGCCGACCACTTCCGCTCGATCCCGCTCAAGCACTTCGCGCCGCTGGCGGAGGTGCCCGGCGTGCGGCTGGTCAGCGTGCAGGCCCTATGGGGCCTCGAACAGTTGCGGGACCTGCCGGCGGGCATGCAGGTGGAGACGCTGGGCGAGGAACTCGTCGCCAATCCCGACGGCTTTCGCGAGATGGCCGCGGTGATGGCCAATCTCGACCTGATGATCGTGTCCGACTCGGCGCCGGCGCATCTGGCCGGTGCGCTCGGGCGGCCGGTCTGGGTGGCGCTGTGCGCCAAGCCTGACTGGCGCTGGCAGATCGGGCGCACCGATTCGCCCTGGTATCCGACCATGCGGCTGTTTCGCCAGAAAGAGGCCGCCGACTGGGCGGGCGTCTTCGCGGAGATCGCCGCGGCGCTTGCCGATGAGGTTGCGGCAGGGGAGCGTCGGTGAAGCCCGGGAACAACGCCGCGGTGGACGCGGCGATCGGCCGAGCGGCCGGGCTTGCCGGGGCGGGCCGCCTGCGCGAGGCCGTCGAAACGCTGCAGCGCGACCGCGCCGCCATGGCGCACCCTGCCGGCTGCAACGTGCTCGGCATGCTGCTGATCGAGGCCGGCGCCGCCGGGCCGGCGCTCGCCGCTTTCGACAGGGCGGTGGCGATCGCCCCGGCCTTTGCCGATGCGCACAGCAATCGCGGCGTCGTGCTGCAGCAGCTCGGCCGGCTGGAGGAGGCGCTGGCTGCCTTCCAGGCGGCGCTGCGTGCCGCGCCCAACCACCTCAATGCGCTGGTCAATTGCGGCAATGTGCTGAAGCTGCTCGGCCGCAACGATGAGGCGGTGCAGGCCTTCGACCGTGCGCTGGCGCTGAAGCCCGACCTCGCCGAGGCGGCGCTCAAGCGCGCCTATGTGCAAATGGAGCGGACGGAACATGAGGCGGCGCTCGCCGATTTCGAACGGGTGCTGAAACGCGCACCGGGCTCGGGCGAAGCGGCGCTCGGGCGGGTGTCGGCGCTCACCTCGCTGAGGCGATTCGACGCGGCGCTTGCCGGCGTCGAGCGCATCCTTGCCAGCCGGCCGGGCGACAGCGACGCGGCGGTGGTGCGCGGGCAGATCCTGACCGAACTCGACCGGGCGCAGGAAGCCCTCGACCTGGCGGAAGGGCTGCTCGCGCGCGGGCTCGGCGGCAGCAAGGCGGAGATCGTCAAGACGGCGGCGCTGTGGCGGCTCAAGCGGCGCAGCGAGGCCATCGCCGTGGGGCAGGCGGCGGCCCACCGCTATCCCGACGACGTGCAGATCCGCCAGGCACTGTCGAACTACTACCTTGCCACGGGTGATTTCGTGCGCGGTTGGGAAGCGTACGAATTCCGTGGCGGCACGTTCGAACAAGAAACAGCAGGCCTTCGAGAAGCAGGCACCGCGCTGGACCGGCGAGCCGCTTGCCGGAAAGACGATTCTGGTCTTCGCCGAGCAGGGTATTGGCGACACCATCCAGTTCCTGCGCTTTCTGCGCGACCTTCACGGGCGCGGGGCAAAGGTGAAGGCGCTGGTGCAGCCGGCCGTGCTGCGGCTTGTCGGTTCCCTGCCGGTGCCGGTTGAGTGGTTCGACCGGGTCGGTGCGGTCGGCGGCTTCGACTATCAGATTCCGCTGCTCAGCCTGCCCCTGGTCCTCGGCACTCGGATCGACAGCATCCCGGCGGCAGTGCCCTATCTCAACCCCAACAGGGACGCGGTGGCTGCCTGGCGGGAGCGCATCGGCGGCGCGGGCACGCGCGTCGGCGTCGTATGGCAGGGCAATCCGCGCTACGGGCAGGACCACCGGCGCTCGGTGCCGCTCAGACATTTTGCGCCGCTGGCGGCGTTGCCGGGCGTGCGGCTCTTCAGCCTGCAGGCGGTCCACGGGCTCGACCAGCTCGGGTCGCTGCCGGCGGGAATGGTGGTTGAGCAGCTCGGCGAGGGGATCACTGCCAACCCGGACGGCGTCTCCGAGATCGCCGCGGCGATGGCGGCGCTCGACCTGGTGGTCTCCTCCGACACGGCGATGGCCCATCTTGCCGGCGCGCTTGGACGCCCGGTATGGGTGGCGCTCAATGACGAGCCCGACTGGCGCTGGCTGTTCGAGCGCCCCGATTCGCCCTGGTATCCGACCATGCGGCTGTTCCGGCAGAAGGCGCCCGGCGATTGGGATGGCGTCTTCGCCAGAATCGCGGCGGCGCTGAAGGAGCGCGCCGCCTCGTAGGTCTACCGGCTCAGTGGTGGAAGTGGCGCATGCCGGTGACGACCATGGCGAGCCCACGGGCGTCAGCTTCCTTGATCACCTCCTCGTCGCGCATCGAGCCGCCGGGCTGGATGACGGCCGTGCAGCCGGCCTCGGCTGCGGCGATCAGCCCGTCGGCAAAGGGGAAGAAGGCGTCCGAGGCGCACACCGCGCCCCTGGCGAGCGAATGGCCGAGCTTGGCCATCTCACCGGCTTCCTCGGCCTTGCGTGCGGCGATCAAGGCCGAATCGACACGGCTCATCTGGCCGGCGCCGACGCCGGCCGTGGCGCCGTCCTTGGCATAGACGATGGCGTTCGACTTGACGTATTTGGCGACCCGCCAGGCAAACAGCATGTCAGCGATCTCGGCCGGCGTCGGGGCGCGCTTCGAGACGACCTTGAGGTCGGCCTCCGCCACCATGCCCCAGTCGCGGTCCTGGACCAGCAGGCCGCCGGCGACCGAGCGCACGGTCAGATCGCGTGAACGCGGGTCGGGCAGGCCGTCGGCGACGAGCAGGCGCAGGTTCTTCTTGGCGGCGACGATGGCTGCCGCCTCCTCGGAGATGCCCGGCGCGATGACGGCCTCGGCGAAGACCTTGATGATCTCGGCCGCCGCTTCGGCGTCGAGCGGCCGGTTCACGGCGACGATGCCGCCGTAAGCCGAGACCGGGTCGGTCCTCAGCGCCTTCCTGTAGGCCTCGGCCAGCGAGGCGCCGGTTGCCACGCCGCAGGGATTGGCGTGCTTGATGATGGCGACGGCGGCGGAAGCGGCCGGATCGAATTCGGCGACCAGCTCGAAAGCAGCGTCGGTATCGTTGATGTTGTTGAAGGAGAGCTGCTTGCCCTGCAGCTGGCGGGCGGTGGCGACGCCCGGGCGGCCTGCGCCGGTGCGGTAGAGGCCGGCGCTCTGATGCGGATTCTCGCCATAGCGCAGCGCTTCCTGAAGGCGGCCGGCGAAGCTCCGCCAGGGCGGCAGCGTCTCGCCGAGCGTGTCGGCGAACCAGCCGGAGATGGCGGCGTCATAGGCGGCGGTGCGGGAAAAGGCCTTGGCGGCGAGACGCCGGCGGAGTTCCAGCGTGGTGGCGCCGTCATTGGCGTCGAGGGCGGCGGTGAGCGCGGCATAATCGGCCGGGTCGACGACCACGGCGACATAGCCGTGGTTCTTGGCGGCGGCGCGGATCATGGCCGGACCGCCGATATCGACGTTCTCGACCACGGTGCGCTCGTCGGCGCCCGAAGCAACGGTGTCCTCGAAGGGATAGAGGTTGGAGACGAGCAGGTCGATGCCGCCAATGGCGTGTGCGTCCATGGCGGCGGCGTGGCCGGCGTCGTCGCGCACGCCGAGCAGGCCGCCGTGGATCGCCGGATGCAGCGTTTTCACCCGCCCGTCCATGATCTCGGGGAAGCCGGTGACATCGCTGACGTCGCGCGAGGCGATGCCGGCGGCGGTCAGCGCGGCGCGGGTGCCGCCGGTCGAGACCAGCTCGACGCCGCGGCGGGTGAGGGCGTGCGCCAGCTCGATCAGGTCGGTCTTGTCGTATACGGAAAGAAGGGCGCGACGCAGGGACACGCGGTCGGGAAGAGGCGAGGTCGCCGGTTTGATGGCCATGGTGGATCGTCTGTTGTGGGGCGGGGGTCTTGCGCTGGCCGCATATCACGGATTGCCCGGAGGGAAAATCGCTGCGAGGTCGCGGGGCCCCGCCCCGCACGCTTTCGCGACGCGCCTCAGCGCTCGCGGGCGCTTCTTTGACGCGGCGGGGCGATCAGCCGCTGGCGCTGGCTGCCGAAGCCGGTGCGGTGCAGCCGCCACTTGACCACGGCATCGCGCTGGATGCGGCCATAGATGACCAGTTGGTCGGTCTGCCGGTTGCCGCGCGTATCCGACATCAGGATGCTCTCCTCGACCACCAGCTCGCCGACGTCGGCCTCGAATTCCCAGCTCTCGCCATTGGGCAGTTCGAGCAGGATGGCTTCGGCCAGGGGAGTCACGCGCACATTGGCGTGGAGGTGGAAGCGGATGGCGTAGGTGTCCTTGCCGCCGCGGCCGACCGGCCTGCCCGAGGGCGAGACGAAGGAATCGACACCATCCAGCCGGTCGCCCTGGTCGGAGAGGCTGAGAAAACGGTCGTGGACGATGCGGTAGCGCTCGACATAGCCGTTGTGGCGCATGGCGAGCGTGGTTGCGCCGGGCACGGCCTGGCGGTCGACGTCGACGCGGGAGGGCCCCGAGACGACGGCCTCGCCGAGCCAGTCGCCGATGGTGGTGCGGGTGAGGAAGCGGCAGGAGGAGGTGTCGTTGACGGTGGCGGTGGAGTGCGCCGCGGTGGTCCGTGCCAGGCGCCGGAGCGAGGTGGAATTGGGCGAGGGCACGCCGCAATTCACGATCAGGCGCTGGTGGCCGACGCTCATCTCGAACGACAGGCAGCCGGCATGAGCAACGGTGGAATATTCGATCGGTGGCGGACGGCCGGTATCGACGATGATGGTGGTGGTGCCGGCGTCGAGGCGCTGATATCCGCTGCGCGGTGCGCTGGCCGGCAGGGCGGCGCGCGAATCGTCATAGGCGAGCACGGTGGCGAGTTGGTCGGTAGCGGTGTCGCCGATGCCGTTGAAATGGGCGAAGCTGCCGTCGCCCTGTCGGAAGAAACGCAGCATCGGCATCATGCGGTCGATGGCTGAGACCAGGATGCGCGAAGGCTGGCTGCCGCGTGCGGCAAAGGCCTGGCGCAGCGGCAGAAGATCGATCATGGCGGCGAGGATGGCGCTCGGGTTGCGGCTGACATGGCCACCGTCGGGCAGGATCTGGTTGACCAGCTCGAGGTCGAGACGGCGCGAGGCCTGGCGTAGGAAGCGCGGTTGGTCGGACATGGACAGCGCCGCGGCGGCGAGCGCAATCATCACGCGCAGGCGCGGCAGGCCGGGGGCGCCGTCATAGGCGACGCGGCGCAGATGGCGGACCTGGCGGGTGAGCGAGCGCAGGAAACGCCGGTAGAAGGCATAATCGCAGCCGTCGAGGATGAGCGGCGTCTGCGACAGCCAGGCGCTGATGCGCTGCGCCATGATGTCCGGGTTCCAGGCTACCGGCTCGTGATGGCCGGAGAAGCGGATCCACTCGTCGATGAGGCTGCGCGCATTGGAGCGCGACAGGTTCATGTCGGTGGCGCGCAGATGCCTGAGCCAGCCGAAGGAATGGAGCTGGCGCGACCACTCCTCGTTGGGCGGCTCGGCATCAAACACCGAGAAGCCTTCGACATCGACGCCGTCGCCGAAGAAGACCCAGCGGCCGGCATAGATGTCGAGCGCAACGGTCGGGTCGGCGGTCCGCAAATCGATGGGGGCGATGAGCAGGCGCTCGGGCATCGCCCCGGCGTAGCGCCAGCGATAAAGGAAGCTGGCGTGGAAACGGTGGGCGACGGTGCGGATGACGGCGCCGGCGGCAAATCGCATCTGCCGACCCTGACCGGACGCCGATCCGATCGCCATCGCTGCGCTTCTCCCCTTCGAAAGCGGCCGGCGCTCGGCCCGAATCGCCGCCGCCGGACTATCGCCCTTTTCCGTCCTTCCGGGCAAACGGATCAAGGCCTCACGCCTTGACCAGACGCATAACGAAAAAGCCGTCCATGCCCGGCGGCACGTCTCTCCCGGCATCGTGGCAGGGCAATGTCCGAATCGTGCCGGCGGGCGTGATTGCCGCCTGGAGGTCGCCGATCTCTGCCGCCGTGACGGGCGCCGGCGTCAGGCCGTTGCGTGCCAGGGCGCCGTCGCGCTGAGCCTCGCCTTCCTCCGGTTCGAGCGAGCAGGTGCAGTAGATGAGCGTGCCGCCCGGTTTCAACAGGCCGGCGGCGCGGTCGATCATGCGCGCCTGGACCTCCGCCAGCGTGGTGATGTCCTCGGCCGACTTCAGCCAGGCGACATCGGGATGGCGGCGGATGGTGCCGGTTGCCGAGCACGGGGCGTCGAGGAGGATCGCATCGAAGGGCTCGGCCGGCTGCCAGGCGAGGATGTCGGCGGCGACGATCTCGGCGGCGAGAGAGAGACGGGCGAGATTGGCGGCAAGGCGCTTCAGCCGGTTGGCGGAGATGTCGACCGCGGTCACCCGGGCGCCGGCGGCGGCAAGCTGGGCGGTCTTGCCGCCCGGTGCGGCGCAGAGGTCGGCAACGCGCTGGTCCCTGACGTCGCCGAGCAGGCGGGCGGGGAGCGCTGCGGCCATGTCCTGCACCCACCAGGCGCCGTCACCGTAGCCGGCGAGCGCCTCGACCGGGCCAGCACCGGCCAGGCGCAGCGCGCCGGTGGCGGTGACACCGCCGCCGAGTTTTTCCGCCCAGCCGGCAGCGTCGCTCCTCACCGAGAGGTCGAGCGGCGGTTCGACGCGGTGGGCTTCGGCGATGGCGTGGGCGGTCGCCTCGCCATAGGTGGCGACCCAGCGCTGCCACAACCAGCCCGGCGTATCAGCCGACGGGTCGAGGGCCGCGAGCAACGGCTCGCGCTCGCGCGCCAGCCGGCGCAGCACGGCGTTGGCGAGACCCTTCAGGTGGCGCGCCTTAGGGTCGGCGGCGATTCGGTCGATGGCCAGAGAAACGGCGGCGTGATCGGCGACCTGCATGAAGAGGATCTGCGCCGCAGCGATTTCGAGGACGTGGAAGAAATCGCGCGAGCGCGGAGGCTTGCGTTCGATCAGCCGGTCGAGAAGCGCGCGGAGTGAGCCGTGGCGGCGGAGTGCCGTCGAGGCGATGGCGCGGGCGAGCCGGCGGTCGCGCTCTTCCAGCGCGGCAAAGGCGCGGTCGTGGTCGAGAAGCGCGTCGAGCGGCTGGCGCCGGTCGAGCACGCCGGCCAGCAGCGAGGCGGCGGCGGAACGGGCGGCAAGCCCGGCGGTCTGGCTGTCGGATTGGTTCATCTGGCCCGTGGGTTAAGCCACCGGCCCGCGACCGACAAGTCCTATCCCCACGGTCCTCTCGGGCGGCTGGTGGTGCCGACTCGGGGAACCGCAACCGCGGGGCGGGCCGCGGGCCGGTCGGCGGGACGGAAGCCTTGCGACCGCGCCATCTCCATCAGCGCTGCGATACGGTTCTCGGTCGCCGGATGGGTGGAGAACAGGTTGTCCATGCGCGTGCCGGTGAGCGGGTTGACGATGAACAGATGCGCCGCCGCCGGGTTCGCCGCCGCCGCCGGATTGGGGATGTGCTCGGCGGCATTGGAGATCTTGGCCAGCGCCGAGGCGAGCGCCTCCGGCCGGCCGCTGATCTCGGCACCGGCGCGGTCGGCGGAATATTCGCGGGTGCGGCTGATCGCCATCTGCACGATCATGGCGGCGATCGGGGCGACCATGGCGGCGATGAGCACGCCGACGAAGCCGAGGGGATTGTTGCGGTTGCCACCGAATCCGCCGAAGAACAGGCCAAAATTGGCGAGCATGGAGATGGCACCGGCAAGCGTGGCGGTGATCGTCATGGTCAGCGTGTCGCGATTGCGCACATGGCCGAGTTCATGAGCCATGACGCCGGCAATCTCGTCGCGGGAGAGCATCTGCAGCAGGCCGGTGGTGGCACAGACGGCGGCGTGCTCGGGGTTGCGGCCGGTGGCGAAGGCGTTGGGCTGCGGGTTGTCGGCGACATAGACGCGCGGCATGGGCAGCCCGGCGCGCCGGGCGAGATCGCGGACGACGCCGTAGAACTCCGGCGCCGAGCGCTCGTCGACCTCGCGGGCGCGGTTCATGGAGAGCACCAGTTTGTCGGCGTTCCAGTAGGAGAACACATTCATGCCGGCGGCGACGACGAAGGCGATGATCGCCCCGCCGCTGCCGCCGATGAGGAAGCCGACGCCGATAAACAGGGCGGTCATCGCCGCCATAAGCATGCCGGTACGCAGCGTATTCATGGGTCTTGTCGAGGCTCTCCGTGTCGCCCGTTCACACCATGTCGGGAGGCGCCCGTCGACGCGCAAGGGAGCGGCCGGTTGAAATGGCGTCGGCAACCCGTGACTGCATTCAGCCAAGTTGCAACTCTTGATAATTATGATTGTCCGCTTCACTTCTGGCGCGATTCGGCGTATTAGGAATTTATTCACAATTATGTCCTTGACACCACAAGGCCCAAGGTCTAGGATTGCCTCACAAAACGAGGGGATATCCCAATGGCCGACGTTCTTTCCGCCCCGCACTTCCACAGCGACGAAGCCGCCTGTGAACTGCTTGAGGGTATCCGCTGGATAAACGGCCGTTCCTGCCCGCATTGCGGGACGGTTGACCATTCCTACCTCACCGGTCGGCGCCAGAAGTGCGGCGCCATGGTCTACCGTTGCGGTGAGCCGGAATGCCGGAAGGATTTCACCGTCACGTCTAGGACCGTGATGGAGTCCAGCCATATCCAGCTTCACAAGTGGATGCAGGGTTTCTACCAGATGTGCGCTTCCAAGAAGGGCGTGAGCGCGCACCAGCTCCACCGCTCGCTCGGCATTGGCTACAAGGCCGCGTGGTTCATGGAGCATCGCATCCGCGAGGCCATGCGGGCCGGTGAGCTTGATCTTGCCACCCCCATGGGCGGCTCTGGCATGGTCGTGGAGGCCGATGAGACGTATTACGGCCAGATTGACCGGGAGAAGCGCCGCACGACGCGCACGACCGGCGAACCCTTCCTGAAGCCTGAAAGCAAGCGCAAGCGCCGTGGCGGCCCGGCCAACAAGCGGCCCATCGTCGCCTTGGTGGAGCGCGGCGGAAATGTCCGTTCGTTCCATGTGCCGGTCGCTGACAAGGAAGCGGTGACGAAGATCGTGGCCGACAACATCGCCCGCGAGAGCTACCTCTACACCGACGAGAGCCGGCTCTATGGCGATGCCGACCAGTATTTTGCCGACCATGCCACGGTGAAGCATTCGGCCGGCGAATACGTGCGCTATGAGCCGGATCGCACCGTCCACACCAACACGGTGGAGAACGTGTTTTCGGTGTTCAAGCGCGGGATGCGCGGCGTCTACCAGCACTGTGGCGAGAAGCACCTGCACCGGTATCTGGCGGAGTTCGATTTCCGCTACAACAATCGCTCCGCCCTCGGTGTCGAGGACATGGCGCGCACCGCCAAGGCGATCAAAGGTGCCGAAGGCAAGCGCCTGACCTACCGTCAACCTGACTAAGCCTGTTTACAAATTCAAAGCCGCGCGCTTCCTTCGCTGGAGAAAAAAGCGAGGGAGGAAGAAATGAGCGATGACCGGATTTTGTTCATGCCGGGCGATCATGTCGCCGTGGGAGTGACGCCTCACGGGAATCCGATGTTGGCCTACCTGCCTTCTCCGGATTTGGGATTGGCTCCCGGATTACGAATTGGCCTAGAATTTTGGGTCTGACTCAATTCTGATGCAGACGGATCGTGTCCTTGCACTGGTTTTCACGGGAGAATCATTGCGCTGGCTCAGCGGGTCACAGACCTCGTTCCGGCGGGCTTCAATGTCGAGCGTACGGCGGTCGAGCCCGATCGGGTTGTCATCTGGGTAAGGGCGAAGGCGGACGATTGCGCTTGCCCGGACTGCGGCACGCGATCGATACGCGTGCGTAGCCGCTATTGGCGCCGCCCCGCGGACCTGCCGCTCGGTGGACGGCGCGTCGAGCTGCGGGTGATGGTTCGGCGTTTTCAGTGTGACGCCGTCCTCTGCCCGCGTCGGATATTCGCCGAGCGGTTCGCGGAATGTGCCCTGGCGCCGCTCGCCCGGCGAACCGAACGTCTCGACCATATTGTCCATCATCTTGGCCTCGCCCTCGGCGGCCGCCCGGCCGCCGCCTTCGCCGCACGGCTGATGACCCCGGTGAGCAATGACACTCTTTTGCGCGTCGTCCGGCGGCGAGCACGGCCGCCGACCGATCCGCTCGCCGTGATCGGCATCGACGACTTCGCCTGGCGTCGGAACCATCGGTACGGCACGATCATCTGCGATCTTGAGCGCCGACGGCCTGTTGCGCTCCTTGTTGATCGCGAGCAGACGACGGCGGAGGATTGGCTCCGCAGTCATCCGGACATCGCGGTCGTTGCGCGCGATCGCGGCGGCGGCTACGGCGAGGCCATCGCCAAGGCGCTGCCTAACGCGATCCAGGTCGCCGATCGCTGGCATCTCATGCACAACGCCTCCCAGGCGTTCCTCGACGCTGTTCGCAAATCGATGCGGCAGATCCGCCGAGTGATCGGCGCGGCGACGATCAACCCGGACCTGCTCACCTCCGCCGAACGCCTTCAGTACGAGGGCTACCTGCGCCGTGAAGAGACCAACATCGCGATCCTGGCGCTGTGGAAGGACGGGGTCTCGATCAAGCAGATCGTCAAGCGCACAGGTCACCATCGCCAGACGATCCGCCGGATCATTCGGGGCGAACGTTCCGACGTCTTCAGGCCCCGGCAGAGTTCGTTGGAGGCGCATTTGCCCTGGCTGGACGCACAATGGGAAGCCGGCGCCCGCAACGCCGCCGCGCTCTGGCGTCAGCTAAGGGCTCAAGGCTTCAGGGGCTCGGCCAGGGTGGTCGTGGAATGGGCGACGCGCCGGCGGCAGGCAGACAAAACCGACGCCCAGAGCTTGGCCCGCACGCCCTCGGCCCGGACCTTGGCGCGGCTTATGACGACGTCCAGGGACAACCTGTCCAAGTCGGAATCGGTCACCATCGCCGCCGTCGAGGAGGGCGTGCCCGACCTCGTCGCAGCGCGCCAAATCATCAGCGACTTCCACGGCATGGTCCGCGCCAGAGCCGAGGCGCAGCTGCCGGCCTGGATCGACCGCGCCGCCAACAGCCTCGTCAGTTCGTTCGCCAACGGCATCCGCAGGGACGTCGCCGCCGTCCACGCCGCGATCTTCTCGCCCTGGTCCAACGGCCAGACAGAGGGCCAGGTCACGAGGCTCAAGCTGGTCAAGCGCCAGATGTACGGCCGCGCCAAGCTCGACCTACTCGAGGCCCGGCTGATCGGCGCCGCATGACCCCCCAGCTGCACCAGAAGTGCGTCAGACCCGAATTTTCACCCAAACAAGCCCGCGACATTGGGCAAGCTCTAATTCGTAAAGCGGACGAAGCTGAGGCGGCTTTCCCGCAGAGCTAGAAGCAGTTTCGGCCATGAGGCATAGCCCATAGCAACCGCTCCGACCGGTCAAGTCGGCAATATCACAACAGGGTGAGGGCTATCTCTGCGGATAGTCGGGCGCGATTGAGTTGAGAGCCTGCCAGCTAATGAAGCGATAACCGCGCTTGTTCCTCGCGCGCCAGCGGAGGCCGCCTTTGCTGACGATCAACTGGCCGAAAACGCCCGGCCCTTCTTTCACGTCGAAGATGACACCGTTCTCGGAACGGCTCAAAGGCTGGCTTACGATATCGACGGTGACGGTTTTCGCCATGTTGCCCTCCCAGCATTTTGCTGAGCTTATTTCTTTTTTGAGGGCATGGAAGCCTGTGCCGTCTTTCCCTTCTTCTGTTGCGCCGGCACGCCCACGGGAGTCATGCTCTTGAGCGGCTTGGGGGGCGTGCTCACAGCGCCTTTCAGCGCCTTGTAGAAGCGCTCCTGCGCTTCGTTGTCGCCGTATCTATCATCTGGTTTCGACTTCATTGGAGCCTGCCATGGCCAAGGAGACCCATATCACCGAGATAGTGGCCAATCCCACCGATGTCGAGATACGCGGAGAATTCACGCCCTATGCCGCGAAATTGGGCTCTTTGGTCTACGTATGGAATGATCTTCATGACAGCCTTGCGCTGCTTTTTTGGGTCGTGACGGGCATCACAAACGGCCTCGTACCGCTGGCCATATGGCATTCAACCGACAGTGACAGAGCGCAACGGCGGATGCTTCAATCGGCAGTGAACGCCACAGCCGCGGCCTTTGACGCCAAGTTCAAACACGCGAAATTCAAGGTCGACCTCACATGGCTGATTGATAGAACGAACAGCTTGGCCGATCAGCGAAACGACGCAATCCACTCCCCATATTGGTTCGTCGGGCCGCCTCCCATGCAAATGATCCCCAACGATTTCCAGGGGAATCCACGAGCGAAAAAGCTCAAGGACAAGGATTTACTGCGGGAGTTCACCTTTTGCGCCGATACGGCTGTCGTCCTGACCGAGTACGCGCGTCAACTGGCCTACGCGATACGCAATTCCGCGCATGTTCCATGGCCCGATAAACCTTCTCTGCCAAATCGCGGGCAGAAAAAAACCCCCCGAGATCGGCACCTCCAACCTCTTCCAAAATAGCTTCTTCGCCAGCATCGATCTGTGCCGGCGAAATTGTGATTTTCGAGGGCGTGACCATGCCTCATACCCTACCCCTCGTATATGTGGTGTCAAGGACATAATTAGGAATTTATTCCTAATTATGCACTTGACATAGCCCTGTGATTCGCTTCCTTCTGTCAGAGCGTGACAGGCCGGAAAACTGATCGAAAAAGGGGATCAAGTGCCAACTAGGAGTAGTTCCTATTGGCATCGATTCATGAAAAAGCTTCAATCATCGGCCGCGAACTCGCCGATGAACTGGTTGATCGTGTGCGTAATCCCGGCTGCCAGTTTTGGCAGAATGTCGGTGACGGGTACAATTTCGGTAAGGCCAACTTGCGCGAAAGCTACCTGAAAAATGATGTTGGCCTCTGCCTTAAAATCAGGTGCCGGAGTGGCCAGCGTGATGCGGAAGAACTCTACATCACGGTCCGTCACAGTCACTGGGTTGGGGGGCTCAGTCTGATGATATTGACCAAATTCCCATTGATGTCGACCATTCCGGGATAGCCAACGGTGATCTGATCGCCGATGGCTGCTGCCGCTGCGACAACGATGAGAAGCTGGTGCTTGTCGGTGTTGTTGAGTTTTTTGACGGCTGCCAGGATCGTGTCCCTCGGCGTGCTGCTTGCAAGGCAAGGCTGCACACTTCTGACGATTTCCTGAGCGGCCGGAGAAATGTCGTCTATCAGTCCCTTCTCACAGGCCTTACGAAATTCTTTCGTCGAGGTGTAGATGGGGAAATAGTGCCTTTTCTCGACCGTGTGGCCATTCCTGGTGATGAGAGCGGCAAAGAGGTGGTCGAGGCTCGACGCCAGATGATGGACAATCTCGCCAGCGAGGACGGAAAATCGGTCGGGTATGCAACGATCGAGACGGACCAGAAAGACATAGTCTCGCGCATCGTTCTGCATTTCCTTGGTGATCGTATAGGGTGGCGGGTCGCTCACAAGGAAAGCAGTGATTTCTCTGTTGAGATTTTGGATGCATTCGTTGGCCCGCTCAATTTTCGCCCTGCATCCGCGTAGCAATCCGGTCATGTGATTATGTCCGACAACAAGGCAAACGATATTGAACAACGCCGCGACGATGCTCTTCGCCGCGCCATGAACACGCCGCCGACGCCGCACAAGGCGGTGAAGCGGACGAAGAAACGGGAGCCTGGCGAACCAAGCTCCCGCCAGTCAGTGCAGGGCGTGAAGGATCGCGGCAATGCCAAATAGGCAGGCAGCCACGTTTACCCTGATGACCACTATCCGAAGGTATGACCGCATAGGTCTGTCCTCCGGGTCTCGACGCGCCGCAGACCCGTTTGAGGTTGCGGTGTTGGCCACCCGTTCGAACGTTTAAGCCGGACGTTCACGGGCGAGCATCGGCCCACCGTCGGCGTCCTAGAACCGCGTTCGGTGGCCCCATGTGCCTCTCTAGGTTTCAGGCATCGCGCCATGAAACCAAAACCCGGAGACATCGCGCCTTCGGTTTAGAGCATGGGCCATCGGCGTATCCCGAGCATTGTCAGCTTGGCAGGCTGACCGCTTTCCGGGGTCCGACACTAGATGGTGGGCCGATTGCTACTTTGAGTCGAGTCGTTTTCGGCGCATTCGAGCCAATTTCCGCCCCAACTGGCGGTTCGTAACTGGCTTAACGAGGTTGGGCGTACATGAGCCGCTTGCCTTCGGCGCCCTTCATGGCGGCGGTAGCGCGGTCGGTATCGTTCCAGCCAAGAGCCGTGCGGCGGTTGTACCTGAAATCAAATTCCGCGAGGTAGCGATGCAGGTGCGCCTCGCCGCAGAAATGATAGACGCCAGTCAGGCCGCGCTTGAACACCGAAAACACGTTCTCAACCGTATTGGAATGCACGACGCCATCGGCCTCGTAGCGGACGTACTCGCCAGCGGAATGCTTCACGCTGCGATGCTTGGCAAACTCGGTGCCCGTCTCGGTGTAGAGCCTGCTTTCGTCGGTGTGGAGTGTTGATTTGCGGTCAGCGTTGCGGACCAGGATTTCGCGGACACTTTCCTTGGTGGCGTTCTGGACATGGAAGGAACGGACTTCGCCGCCACGCTCGACCAGCGCCACGACGGCGCGCTTATCCCAAGGCGCCTTGCGCTTGATGTAGGGGCGGTTCTCGCGAACGCGGGTCGGTGACGGGCGCGGGTTCTCGGCACGGCCGAAATAGGTTTCGTCGGCTTCCACGACCTTGCCCTCGCCACCAATCGGATTGCCCTTGGTGTCGATCTTCATCGCTTCGCGGATGCGATGCGCCATGAACCAAGCGGTGCGGTAGGAACCAAAGCCGAGCATCCGGTAAAGCTGATGGGCGGAAATGCCTTTCTTGCTGGACGCCATCAGGTGGAAGCCGAGAACCCACTTGTGGAGCGGGATATGGCTGCGCTCCATCACGCCGCCGACCGTGACCGTGAAATGTTCGCGGCATTCGTTGCACTGATACAGGCCGGGACGGTGAGACTTGCCCTGCAAGCGTGTGATCTTGGCGCTGTCGGCATTGCCGCAATGCGGGCACACCGGACCATCGGGCCAGCGGATGGCCTCCAGATGCGCCCTAGCGGCGTCCTCGTCGTGGAAGATCGGATTGGTGAGATCAACGGTTGTGATTTCAGACATGGGATTGTCCACTATGGATTGTGAGCTCAATTCGGCTTCGGAACGCTATTTGGTTCTGCGATGGACAGACGTTCGAGTGTTTCCAGCTCTCTACGCAGATGGCGCCGCATATCCGGGGTCAGCAGGGACATCACCCGCATCGCATGTTCAAACGTCAGGGCCAGTCCTCGACGGCCGTCAGGAACGGAAAAACCCCGAACGTCGGTGAGGGCGGTTAGTTGACCGGATGTTGCTGCCGCGTTGCGTTCGTCCTCTTGCAGGACGCGAAGCTGGTCAGTTAGGCCAAGCAACATGCCCCCGGCCATCCCTTCGGTGAATTGCAGTTCATGCTTTTCCCCGGCTTCGTCCAAGACGAGGGCAATGATGGTGCGGTCAGCCTCATTGATTCCTACGCCTGCGATTGCTGAGAACTTCATGGCGGATGGCCCCTTTCGTCTTGACAAATATGGCGAATCCACCCAGCTATGTCAAGTGCATAATTAGGAATTTATTCCTGGATGATTCGCAATGGGCACGGCATGTCGGGCATTCGTAAATCCCTGGGCGGGGCGCTGATCTTCCTGGTCCTTGCGGCCAGCATCGGCGCGGCCGAGGGCAAGGAGCGTCTGGCCGGGCCCTATATCGCCCACGTTCAGGACGTGATCGACGGCGACACGCTGGTGGTTGTGGTGCCGGTGTGGCTGGGCGTGGCGCTGACCACCAAGGTCCGCTTGCGCGGCATCGATACGCCGGAGCTGCACGGGAAGTGCCAGCGGGAAAAGGATCTCGCGGCGCAGGCGAAGGGGCGCCTTGCCGCCGAGATGACGCCGCAGGTGCGGCTCACCAATGTCGAGGGCGACAAGTATTTCGGCCGGGTCGACGCGGATGTGGCGACGGTGCCCGACGGACTCGACCTCAGCGATGCGATGCTGGCGAGCGGTCTGGCGCGCCCCTATGACGGCGGCCGGCGCGGCGACTGGTGCGGGCTGGCGAGCCTCAGCCGGTAGGCTTATCGCATTGGTTGCGTAGGAGAGCGGGGCGGCCCGCGGCGTGTTCCCGGACCTTCGACCCCTCAGGGCCGATCGGACTGATCACAAAACAACGCCGCCTCTCTGCCGTGGCCGCCTCCCGCTCACCGCGTTAGCCCACCGTGTGCTTGTTCTGCCGGTTGGCGACCAGATCGTCGATAACGGAAGGGTCGGCCAACGTGGTGGTGTCGCCGAGATTGGAGAAATCGTCCTCGGCGATCTTCCTGAGGATGCGGCGCATGATCTTGCCCGAGCGCGTCTTGGGCAGGCCGGGGGAGAACTGGATGAGGTCGGGCTGGGCGAACGGCCCGATCTCGTGGCGGACCCACTGGATCAGCTCCTTGCGCAATTCCTCCGACGAGGTCTCGCCGTGCATCAGCGTGAGGTAGGCATAGATGCCCTGGCCCTTGACGGCGTGGGGGTAGCCGACGACGGCGGCCTCCGACACCTTGGGGTGGGCGACCAGCGCCGACTCGATCTCGGCGGTGCCGAGGCGGTGGCCGGAGACGTTGATGACGTCGTCGACGCGGCCGGTGATCCAGTAGTAGCCGTCGTCGTCGCGCCGGCAGCCGTCGCCGGTGAAGTAGTTGCCGGGATAGGCCATGAAGTAGGTGTCGACGAAACGCCGGTGGTCGCCATAGACGGTGCGCATCTGGCCCGGCCATGAATTGGCGATGATCAGGTTGCCGGCGCCCGGCCCGTCGATCGGCGTGCCGTCGGCATTGACCAGCGCCGGCTTGATGCCGAAGAAGGGCCGCGTTGCCGAGCCGGCCTTGAGGTCGGTGGCGCCGGGCAGCGGCGTGATCATGATGCCGCCGGTCTCGGTCTGCCACCAGGTGTCGACGATCGGGCAGCGACCCTCGCCGACCACCTTCCAGTACCACTCCCAGGCCTCCGGGTTGATCGGCTCGCCGACGGTGCCGAGCAGGCGGAGCGAGGCGCGCGAGGTCCTGGTGACGTAGTCGTTACCGGCGCCCATCAGCGCCCTCAGCGCGGTGGGGGCGGTGTAGATGATGTTGACTTTGTGCTTGTCGACCACCTCCCAGATGCGCGAAGGCGTCGGCCAGTTGGGCACGCCCTCGTACATGAGGGTGGTGGCGCCGTTGGCCAGCGGCCCGTAGACGATATAGCTGTGGCCGGTGACCCAGCCGACGTCGGCGGCGCACCAGTAGATGTCGCCGTCGTGATAGTCGAAGACGAGCTGGTGGGTCAGCGAGGTCCACACGATGTAGCCGCCGGTGGTGTGCAGCACGCCCTTCGGCTTGCCGGTCGAGCCGGAGGTGTAGAGGATGAACAGCGGGTCCTCGGCGTTCATCTCCTCGGGCGGGCAATCGGCGGACACGCCCTCGGCAAGATCGTGGTACCAGAAGTCGCGGCCGGACTGCATGGCGCACTCGTCGCCGGTGTGGCGCACGACGATGACCTTCTCGTCGCCGAGTGACTTCATCAGCGCCTCGTCGGTATTGTGCTTGAGCGGAACCTTGCGGCCGCCGCGCAGGCCCCAGTCGGCAGTGATCACCAGGTTGGAGCGGCAGTCGTCGATGCGGCCGGCGAGGCTGTCCGGCGAGAAGCCGGCGAAGACCACCGAATGGATGGCGCCGATGCGGGCGCAGGCGAGCATCGCGACCGCCGTCTCGGGAATCATCGGCAGATAGATGGTGACGCGGTCGCCCTTCTTGACGCCCAACTTCTTCATCACGTTGGCGAAGACCGAGACCTCGTGATGAAGCTCGCGGTAGGTGAGGGTGCGCACCGCCGCCTTGGGATCGTCGGGCTCCCACAGGATGGCGATCTGGTCGCCGCGGGTGGCCAGATGCCGGTCGAGGCAGTTGGCCGAGATGTTGAGGCTGCCGTCCTCGAACCATTTGATCGAGACGTTGGGCGCCTTGTAGGAGACGTTCTTGACCTTAGTGAAGTGCTTGATCCAGTCGATGCGCTGGGCGTGCTCGCGCCAGAAGCCCTCGGGGTCTTCGACCGAGCGCTTGTACATGGCCAGATACTTGTCGTTGTCGATATAGGCGCGCGTCTTCCATTCGGCCGGAACCGGATGGACCGTAACCTCGGACATGCCCTTCCTCCCCGAAAGTCGCTGTCCGGCTTCAGCCGGATTTGGACCTCTTATAAGCGCGGGGGACCGGGGGGATGCAAGTCTTACGATGGCCCGGCGGCCTCGCCGTCCGGTCGCAGGGGCAAAATTGTCAAGGTGTGACAATGCCTTCGCTAGGCGGTGCTGATTTTACAGGCTGTAAAGGAGACGGGCCCGCCCGGGCGGCGGGCTAGAGGTGCGGCTGCGGCTGCGGCTCGGCCGCGGGCGGCGGCCCGGCGGATGGGGCGGGTGCGCGGGCGACCTGGGTGAGTGCCACGGAAGGGCCTGGCTCGGCCGGCACGAGGGCGACGATGCGATAGCCGGCGGCCTTCATGTCCTTGAGCAGCGCCGGCAGCATGCGGGCGGTGGCGTGCTTGATGTCGTGGAGCAGCACGATGCCGCCGTGATGCCGCTTGAGGCGCTGGAGCACCTTGCGGCGGATGGCGTCGGCGGAAATGCCGGTCCAGTCGTCGCCGACCACGTCGGCGCTGAAGACGGTGATGCCCCTGGCGGTCAGCCGGTTGCGCAGGGTCCGGGTCTGACCGAGGCCGGGGAAGCGGAAGAAGGGCGCCGGCGGTCGGCCGAGGATCGTGCCCACCGTCGTGATGCCGCGATCGATCTCGCGGGTGGCGGCCTCGGCGGAGAGCTTCGCCAGCGAGACGGGATGGCGCCAGGTGTGGGTGCCGATGGTGTTGCCGAGCGCCGCCTCGCGGCGCAGCAGGTCGGGCGCGGCCCTGGCCATGCGGCCGACGACGAAGAAGGTGGCGCGAGTGCAGGCCGCCGCGAGCGCGTCGAGAACGCGGTCGGTGGTGCCGGGGAGGGGGCCGTCGTCGAAGGTGAGGACAACCTCGTTGTCGGCGAGCGGCAGGTCGGCGCGGTAGTTGATGGTGCCGACCGCCAGCGCCTGGCTGGTGTCGACGGCAAGCGTCCGGGCGACGCCGATGGCATCGGGATCGCTGCAGGCAGCCAGGGCAGGGAGAGAACCGGCAAGGACGGCGAGCATCGCGAGCACGGCAAGCACGAACGGGGATGGCGAACGCACGGACAGATACCCACTCACCCAACACGGCGCCGGAAATCTAGCATTTCGGCGCAAGGACGCGCGCGATCATCGCTTTGTATTGTAAACGGCTTTTTTCAGGGCAGGCGGCCCTACAGCCCGCCGAGCTTGCACACCCGCTTCCACTCGCTCTCACTAACCGGCTGGACCGAAAGGCGGGAGAACTTGACCAGCGCCATGCCGGCAAGCGCCTTGTCGGCCTTGACGGCGGCGAGCGTCACCGGGCTCGGCAGCGGCTGAACGGAAGCAATGTCGACGCAGTCCCACTTGCCCTCGCCGTCGGTGGAATCGGGGTGGGCTTCCTTAACGACTTCGACGATGCCGACGACGGCCTTCTCGTCGCCGGAGTGGTAGAAGAAGCCGTGATCGCCCTTCTTCATGGCGCGCATGTTGTTGCGGGCGGTGAAGTTGCGCACGCCGTCCCATTCCTGGCCGGCCTTGCCCTTCTTCGCCTGCATCGCCCACGACCAGGTCTCAGGCTCGGACTTGAACAACCAGTAGGCCATGGCGGGACTTCTCGCTGCTGGACAAGGGGGCGCGGCCAGCGGCCGGGCGCGCAATCAGACGTCGTCGTCCTGCGTCTCGGGCGCAAGCGTGCGGATCAATGCCAGGACCTTGCGCTTGATCTCGTCGTTGTCGATGCGCGACAGCGCCCGCACGATCTTGTGGTCGAGGAGCGAAGGCGTCGCGCTGCCGGTTTCGCGGACCGGGCCAGCGGCGACTTCATCCGCGCCAGCATAGAGATCGGGCACGCCGACGCCCAGCATGCGCGATATGTCAAAAAGCCGGCTGGCGCTGATACGGTTGGTCCCCTTCTCGTACTTCTGCACCTGCTGAAAGGTGATGCCGAGCTCTTCGGCCAGCTTCGACTGTGAGAAGCCGCGCGCTATGCGCATCAGGCGCACGCGCGAGCCGACAAGGCGGTCGATGGGATGAGGCTGCTTGCTCGTCATGATCATTCCGTCGTTGCAACGACCAGTGATGGCCACGATCAGTTTATGCATGAATGGCGGCAAGCACCATGACCGTTGTTTGTCGCGGGAACACAACTAGAACACAAGCAGTGATTGAGTAGAATCGGCCAATTCAGGAAATCGATCCAAAAGCGTTCGAAAGCTATACCACCATAAGTAGGCAATTGACGCGAAACGGCTTCGTGCAGCAAGAATAGAGGCGGGAGCGGGTGGAATGGCAGTGGCCTCAGAGTCGTCGACAGCGAATTTCGCCTATAATCTTGCGCGTTTGTGCAAGCGGGAGGCGAGCATTGCGGCCGTTTGCCGCGCGACCAGGATCAACCGCCAGCAGTTCAACCGGTATCTGGCCGGGCGCGCCGTGCCCAACGTCGCGAACCGCGCGAAGATTTGCCAATATTTCAAGGTGTCCGAGCAGGAGCTCTTCCGCGCGCCTGCCGCCGCCCGTTCTCTGGGCGGACCCGATATGGCCGGACCGAACCCGCAGGGGCCGCCGTGGTCGCACGGCGAGGTCGGGTCAGTTCTCAGGCTGCTCTATTCCGGTTCCCGGCCGTCCATCGCGCCGGGAATTTATGTGGCGCACTTTTCCGAATTGCAGCAGCGCGCCAGCGTCATCCAGTCGACAATCATCGTTCGCAACGACGGGGCGCTGACGATGTTCCGGCGCGTGACCGGACTGGCCGAGCGCCAGGGCTCCTGGTGGGGGCAGTTCTGGGGCGATCATCGTGGCGTCGTGCTGGAACGCGCCCACTGGATGTACTTCCTCGGCCTCAACGCGAGCGGCGTGCTCGAACCGAGCATGATGGTGCTCAGGTGGCTTCCCGGCGCGCGGCCGATGCTAGGGGGCTTCGCATCCGTCAATACGACCCGCGGGCCGGCACCGATCGCGGCGGTGGTGACCGCGTCCGAGCTGCCGCTGAGAGGTGCGTTGCGTGCGGCGCATGCCTATTCGGCGGATGATCCTGCGCTCGACCCGATGGTGCTGGAGGCGCTGGAGGAACAGGCGAGCATCCTGGCGTCCAAGACGGCGCGGTCCGGTCCACCCATGGGCTGGAGCGACAGGGGGCCGCTGGCCGTCTAGGCGCCCGTCTGACGGGCGCTAGTGATAGGAATGCTCGGCGATCTTGTTCGCCTCGCTTTCCAGGACCGCGAGCAGATAATCCAGGAAGCAAATATCCTTCTGGTCGATGCGTCGGGTGATCTGGCGCATGCCGTGCGCGAGATCGCGCACGTAGGATCCGACCTCGGTTGTCGTGAGGTCGGCCGCCAGCGTGATCGCGTCCTGGTCGTCGGGTACCGTCTGCTCGGAAATCGCCATGGCTTCCTCCCATCGTGGAGCGACGGCGAGTAAAGCGCAGTCCGCCACATCGTGCGCCGCTGCCTTCGCGCGAAGGCTTCGCGCTCACCGTCGTTCATGCCGTCGGGAACCAGGCAGCCGGGTCGCGGGCGGTGAAGGCGGCCGCTGGAGCGGATCATCGTTTCAAGGGAGGCGATCCGCTCCATCTCCTTGTTTTCACGCAATTCCGGACGGAAAAGTGGCTTCCACTTTTCCTGGAATTGCTTCAGTCCGCCTCGCGGCGGAGCGGGCGGTTCATGAGGCTTTCGATGGCCTCGTTGACGGTGAGGGCGCGCTCGACGATGGCCGCCACCGCGTCGATGATCGGCGTCGCAATCGCATGGCGGCGGGCGAGGTCGCGGGCGACGCTCGCGGTGGTGACGCCTTCGGCGAGCGCATCCGGCGGGTCGCTGCCGCGGCCGAGATGCAGGCCATAGGTGAAGTTGCGCGATTGCGGGCCGGAGCAGGTGAGCATCAGGTCGCCGAGGCCGGAGAGGCCCATCAGCGTTTCCGGCCGGGCCCCCATCGCTTCGCCGAGGCGGCGCAGTTCGGCAAAGGCGCGGGCGGTGAGCGCGGCGAGCGCGCTGGCGCCGAGATCGCGCCCGGCGACGATGCCGGCAGCGATGGCGAGCACGTTCTTGACCGCGCCGCCGATCTCGACGCCGATCATGTCGGTCTCGGCATAGGGGCGGAAGCCGGGATTGGCGAGCGCATGGCAGAGGGCGAGCGCCAGCGTCTCGTCATCGGCTGCGATGGTGACGGCGGTGGGCAGGCCGCGGGCGACATCGGCGGCGAAGCTTGGCCCGGAGAGGATGGCGGGCCACGTCTCCGGCGCCACCTCGGCAATCACCTCGGACAGGCGCTGGCCCGTCTCCTGCTCCAGCCCCTTGGCGGCGATGACCAGCGGCGTGCCGGCCGGGATGTAGGGCGCTGCCGCGCTCGCCACGGCGCGGATCGCCTGGGCCGGAACGGCGAGGACGATGGCGTCGGCGCGCAGCGCCACCGCCAGCGTGTCGGTCGCCGGCACATGGTCGAGGCGAATGCCGGGCAGATAGCGCGGGTTCTCGTGGCGCTGGTCGATGGCGGCGACCGTGTCGCGGTCGCGCGCCCACAGCTTCACCTCGCGGCCGGCGCGGGCAGCGGTGAGGGCCAGGGTCGTGCCCCAGGCGCCGCCGCCGATGACACCGATCGATCCGATCATGCGCGGGCTCCCTTGGCTCCGGCGCCGAGCTTGGGCGCAGCCAGTTCGTCGAGCGGCCAGCGCGGACGCGCGGCGACATCGAGCGGATCGATGCGGCCGCGGACGAGGCGCTCGGCGCCCGCCCAGGCGATCATGACGCCGTTGTCGGAGCAAAGCCGCGGCGGCGGCACGACAAGACGGAAATTCGCGCTCTCGGCGGCTTTGTGCAAGGCGGCGCGGAGCGCCTGATTGGCGGCGACGCCGCCGGCGGCGACCAGAACATGCGGCGCCGCGTGGCCATCGGCGAAGATGCGCATGGCATGGGTGGCGCGGTTCTCGACGACGTCGGTGACCGATCGTTGAAAGGACGCACAGAGATCGGCGACGTCCTGATCCGACAGCGGGGCGGCGGCTTCCGCCGCAAGGCGCAGCGCGGTCTTCAAGCCGGAGAAGGAGAAATCGGCGCCTGGCCGGTCGATGAGCGGGCGGGGCAGGGGAAAGCGCGCCGGGTCGCCGTTTCTGGCCGCCTTTTCCACCGCCGGCCCGCCGGGATAAGGCAGCCCCAGGAGCTTTGCCGCCTTGTCGAAGGCTTCGCCGAGGGCATCGTCGATGGTCGAGCCCAGGCGGCGATAGCGGCCGACGTCCTCGACCGCGAGGAACTGGCTGTGGCCGCCGGAAACCAGCAGCATGAGATAGGGGAAGGCGATGCCGCCGGTGAGGCGGGCGGTGAGCGCGTGGCCTTCGAGATGGTTGACGGCAATCAGCGGCTTGCCGGCGGCCAGCGCCAGCGCCTTGGCGGTGGTCAGGCCGACCAGGACGCCGCCGATCAGGCCCGGGCCGGCGGTGGCGGCAACCGCATCGATCTCGGCCAGCCCGTGGCCAGCCTGGGAGAGCGCCGCGCGGATGACGTCGTCGAGCACCTCGACATGGGCGCGGGCGGCGATTTCCGGCACAACGCCGCCAAAGGCGGCGTGGTCGTCGACCTGGGAGAGCACCACGTCGGAGAGGATGCTGCCGGTTCCGTCGTCGTCGCGCCTGACGACCGCGGCGGCCGTTTCGTCGCAACTGGTCTCGATGCCGAGAACGATCATCCGCTGGATCCGCCTGGAACGCGCAATTTGCCCCTCGCTTGCAACGGCAAGATCGGTCAATAGAGTGGACCACCTTTCAGCCCCCTAACACCCCGGATGCGCACGTTGCAATCGGCCGATACCCGCACCGCCTCACGCAGCATCGGCACGCGCGGCAGCCCGCTGGCCCTGTGGCAGGCCGAGGCCGTGCGCGCCGCACTTGGCGCCACCGGCGTGGCGGCGGGAATTTCGCCGATCCGCACCACCGGCGACCGCATCACCGACCGGCCGTTGGCCGAAGCCGGCGGCAAGGGGCTGTTCACCAAGGAGATCGACGAGGCGCTGCTCGCCGGGCGCATCGACCTTGCGGTCCATTCGGCCAAGGACCTGCCAACGGCGCTGCCCGACGGCATCGTGATTGCCGCCTGCCTGAAGCGCGCCGATGTCCGCGATGCCTTCCTGTCGCCGCGGGCGAAGCATCTCGGCGACCTGCCCGAGGGCGCGGTGGTCGGCACGGCCTCGCTCCGCCGGGCGGCACTGGCGCTGCGCCTGCGGCCCGACCTGCGCATCGTTCCCATGCGTGGCAATGTGGAAACACGCTTGCGCAAGCTCGCCGCCGGCGAAGCGGACGCCACCATGCTGGCGCTCGCCGGCCTTCAGCGGCTTGGCCTTGCCGACCGCGCCGCCGGCATCCTGGCAACCGAAAACTGGCTGCCGGCACCGGGACAGGGGGCGATCGCCATCACCGCACGGGCGGGTGACTCTGCGATGCTGGATGCGCTGGCGATGATCGACGATCGCGCCACCTCGCGGGCGCTTGCCGCCGAACGTGCCTTCCTTGCCGCGCTCGACGGCTCCTGCCGCACGCCGATCGGCGGGCTTGCCGAAATCGACGGCGAAACGCTCAGTTTCCGCGGCATAATCGTCAAACCGGACGGCAGCGAGGCGCATGACGTCGCGCGGCAGGGACGTGTCGGCGAGGCGGAGGCGCTCGGCGCCGATGCGGGAGAAGACCTCGCCCGGCGCGGCGGCGCGGATTTCTTTGCCGGCTAAACCATGCGTCTTCTGGTCACACGGCCTCAACCCGAAGCCGCCGCGACCGCGCGGCGGCTGGAGGCGATCGGCCACACCGTGACCGTCGAGCCCCTGCTCAACATCATGCTCAACGCGCCACCGAAGGACCTGCCGCAGCCGGCCGGGCTGATTGTCACCAGCCGCAATGGCGTCAGGGCGCTGCAGACCTGGCCGCAGACGGCCGGCTGGCACGACGTGCCGCTGTTTGCGGTCGGCGCGGGGACGGCTGAAACGGCGCGGGGGGCGGGCTTTGCCCATGTGACGGCGGGCGACGGCGAGGCAGCGGCGCTCGTCTCTGTCATCGGTGGGGCGCTGCCAGTGGGCCGTGGGCCGGTCATCTATGCCGCGGCGCGCGACTTGAGTGGCAATCTGGCGGAAAAGCTGGAGAAAGCCGGATTTGACCTGCAGATGGTCGAGGCCTATCGCGCCGAACGCGCCGAGGAGCTGAGCCCGGCGCTGGCGGCAGCGCTTTCCGCCGGAACCATCGACGGGGCGCTGTTCTATTCGCGGCGCACGGCTGAGACCTTCCGCGATCTGGTCGCCGGCCGGTCGGTCCGGCTCGCACATATCTTTGCCCTGTCGGCGGCGGTGGCCGGACCCTTGCAAGGGCTGGCCACGGCGCTTTCTGTCGCGCCCGAGCCCAGCGAGGACAGTTTGCTCACGCTGATCGCGACGCCGTGAATCCTTGTCTGCCGGCGTGGCCGTGCCGAGATAAGCCTGTATTGTATGGGGCGAAACCGAGCATTCCGACGAGGACGAGCATGGCCGCCGAAGACGACGGAGAACGGGACGACAAGCCGGATGGTGGCGGCGGCAAAGGCCGCACGCGCCGCCAGCGCCCGCCGGTCACCATCGACCTGACCGCGGAGCGCGTTGCCGACACGACCGAGACGCCCGACGAGACGCCCGAACCCCTGACGCAAGCCGAGCCGGCCCAAGCCGAAGCGCCGCCGGCAGAGGACAAGGCCGAGGCCGAAGCGGCCGGGCCCGAGCCGGCCGAGGAGGAAGGGCCGCGCACCATGCGCTGGGCCGGCGCCAGCATCATCGGCAGCGACGACGGCTGGACGCGGCCGGCGCTGGCCGGCGTGGCAGGCGGCATCGTCGCGTTGATCCTCATCATCGTGTTGCAGGCGATCGGCCTGGTGCCCTCGCCGGGACGTTCGGCCGCGCTTTCCGCGGCGGAACAGGCGAAAGCGGCGAGCGAGGCGGTGAGCGCGCTCGACCGACGGGTCTCGGCGGTGGAGATGATCGCCCAGAACCTGCCGAGCAAGACCACCGTGCAAGAGCTCGATGGCAAGGTCGCGCAGTTGCAGAAGGAGGTGGGCGCTCTGGCGACCCAGGGCGATCTCGCCGCCATGCAAGACAATCTGGCGGCGCTGCAGAAGACGGTCGATGCCCTGCCGCCCGGCGCCACCCATGACGAGTTGGCCGCGCTTGCCGATCGCGTCGCGCGCCTTGAGGCCGGTGGGGCGGCGGGCAGTGGTGGTGGCGTCGACTCCACGGCGGTGACCGCGCTCAATAGCCGCATCGATCAGGCGCAGGCGAGCCTCAAGGCCCTCACGGACCGGGTGGCCGCGGTTGAAAAGAAACTGTCCTCCGGCCCGGGGGACAGTGCGCTTGCGGCCCGCGCCATCGCGGTGGTGGCGCTCAGGCGGGCCATCGACGAGGGGGGGCCGTTTGCGACCGACCTCGACCTTGCCGCCGCCCTCGGCCTGCCGGCGGACGATGTCGCCCAGCTCAAGCCCTTCGCCGGCAAGGGCGTGGCGACCAAGGCAACGCTGGCGGCGCAATTTGCCGATGTCGGCGATGCGATCATCGCCGCGACCACCAAGGCCGACCCCAATGCCGGGCTCTGGCAGCGGATCATGGCCGGCCTCGGCTCGCTGGTGACGGTGCGGCCGGTCGGGCCGGTCGCAGGCAACGATCCGGCGGCAATCGTCTCGCGCATGCGCGCCGCGGTCGACGCCGGCGACTTCGCCACGGCGCTTGGCGAGCGCGACGGCCTGCCTGAGGCCGGCAAGAGCGCGTCGGCCGATTGGGCCGCCGCCGCCCAGGATCGCGTCACCATCGACGGGCTGATCGCCAAGATCGCCGCGACCATCAAGCCGGCCAGCGGGAACGGACCGACATGATCCGCGTCCTCACCTATGTCGTCGTCGTCTTCCTGCTTGCCGCAGGGTTCGTCTGGCTGGCGGAGCGGCCGGGCCAACTGCTGGTCGACTGGCAGGGCTACGAGATCCGCACCTCGGTGATGGTGGCGGTGGTCGGCGCGGCCATCGTCATCGCGGCGATCGCCATCGTCGGCGCGTTGTTGCGGGCGGTGTGGCGCACGCCGCAGGCGGTCGGCAATTTCTTCGGCGCCCGCCGCCGCGATCGCGGCTATCGGGCGCTGTCGCGCGGCATGATCGCGGTCGGCGCCGGCGACATGCGCGGGGCACAGCGGGCGGCGCGCGAATCGCAGTCCCTGCTCGGCAAGGCGGAGCCGCTGGTGCTCCTGCTCTCGGCGCAGGCGGCACAGATCGCCGGTGACGGCAATGCGGCGCGCTCCGCCTTCACCGCGCTGTCGGAGACGAGCGAGACGCGGGTGCTTGGCCTGCACGGCCTCTTCGTCGAGGCGCGGCGCACCGGCGAACATGCGGCGGCGCGCCATTTTGCCGAGGAAGCCATGCACATCTCGCCGCGGGTCGCCTGGGCGGGTACGGCGCTGTTTGACTATCAGTGCCAGGCTGGCGACTGGCCGGGGGCGCTGACGACGCTATCCGCCAATGCCGATGCCGGCACCATCGGCCGCGCCCGCGCCCAGCGCTTGCGCGCGGTGCTGCTCACGGCCCAAGCGATGGATCTGGAGGCCGGATCGCCGGACGAGGCGCGCGGCATGGCCGTGGAGGCACATCGGCTGGCGCCCGACCTGGTGCCGGCGTCGGTGGTCGCAGCGCGGCTCTTGACCCGCCACGGCGATTTCCGCCGTGCCTCACGCATTCTGGAGACGGCATGGAAGGCAGTGCCCCATCCCGATATCGCGGCGGCCTATGCCACGGTCAGGTCCGGCGATTCGGTACGCGACCGGCTGAAGCGCGTGCACAAGCTCGCCGATATGCGCGCCAACCATGCCGAGGGCGCCATGGCAATCGCCCGCGCCGCCATCGATGCTCATGACTGGCCGGAGGCGCGCGAAGCGCTTGCCGGGCTCACGGCGACGCAGCCGAGCGAAGGCGTCTGCCTGCTGATGGCGGAGATCGAGGAAGGCGAGCACGGCGACCAGGGGCGGGTGCGCGCCTGGCTGGCGCGGGCGCTGGGCGCGCCGCGCGATCCGGCCTGGATCGCCGACGGGCGCGTCTTTGCCGGATGGGCGCCGGTCTCGCCGGTCTCCGGCCGCGTCGATGCTTTCGAGTGGAAGGTGCCGCCCGCCCGTCTCGCGGCCGAGCGCCAGATGGAGATCGAGGCCTGGGCAACGGCTGCCGAACCGCCGACCGTCGAGGTGAAGGCGGTGACGGCGGAACCTGCCGTCGAGCCATCGCCGCTGTCACCGGCAGAGCCACAACCGGCCGAGATGGCGACGGAAGCAGAGCCCGCCCCGACCGCGCCTGCGGCGAAGGCCGAAGCGAAGCCGGACGACTCCAGGCCGGCGGAGGCGAAACCGGCCGGGGCGAGGGTGGTGCACCAGGATCTGATGCCGCGCGCGCCGGATGATCCCGGTCCGCCGCGGCGCGAGGATGAAGACGAGCGCCACCACATCTTCTAGACCGTCCAACCCGCCCCGACAGGTCGCATGACGGAGAGCCAGCCCTGAACCATCACCCGCCCAAGCCGCCGCTTGCGCTTGCCGTCGGGGTTGTCGGCCACCGGCCCAACCGCCTGCCCGAGGCGGCGCGCGACAGGGTGGCCGCCGACGTCGGCGCCGTGCTCGACACGATCGCGGCGGTGATGCTGAAGGCGCTTGCCGACTACGGCCCGGTCTTCTCCGGCAAGGCGGTGCTGGCGCTGGTCGATTCGCTGGCCGAGGGCGCCGACCGCATCGCGGCGCAGGGGCTCGTCGCACGGGCGGCGCGCGGCGCGGGGCCGCTCTCCTTCGCCCTCGACGTCGTCCTGCCCTTCGACAGGGAAGAATTCGAGAGGGACTTCGCCGACGAAGCATCGCGCGAAACCTTCCGCACGCTGCTTGCCGGCGCCCGCGCTCTGCTCGAACTGCCGGGCAGCCGTGCGGCCGAAGCCGCCGCCTATGAGGCGGCGGCTTATACGGTGGTCGACCAGTCGGACGTGGTCGTCGCGATCTGGGACGGCGGGCCGTCGCGCGGGCGCGGCGGCACCACCGACACCATCGAGATGGCGGCGCGCGAGGGGCGGCCGCTCATCATCATCGATGCCAAGGGCGTCGAGCCGCCGCATCTGCGCTGGCACGGGCTCGATGCGGCGATCGTGCCCACCGGTCGCCTGCCGGATATGCCGGCCGGCGACCTCTCTGACGGCCTGCCGCGTCTCGTCGATGCGCTGCTCAGGCCACCTGCGACGCCTGCCGAAGCGGGCGGCGGCCACGGGCATCGTGAGGACGAGCGCGCCGGCCTCGACCGCTATTTCGGCGAGCGCGCGCCGGCGCGCACGCTGTTCATCGGCTTTCCCCTGCTGATGGCGATGTTCGGCGTCCAGCCTTTGTCAGGCCGGCACCTGCGGCCACCAACCCCGGCGGCGCTTGCCGAGCGGGAGGCGGGGCTGGTGCCGGCGGCCGCCGCCGATGCGCCGGCCGCGGCGCGTCCGCTGAGCCTGCCGGACGCGTTCGGATGGGCCGATTTCGTCGGCGCCCGACTCGCCCAGGTCTTCCGCGGCGCCTTCATCCTCAACTTCGTCTTCGGTGCCTTGGCCGTGGCCTGTGCGGCGATCTCCATCGTCCGCCACGAATGGAAGCCGGTACTGGTGGTGATCGAGATCCTGTTGATCGTCACCGTCGTGCTCAACACCGGGCTTGGCCTCCGACGGCAGTGGCACCGCCGCTGGTTCGAGGGCCGCGAGCTTGCCGAGCGGCTGCGCGTGGCATTGCTGCTCTGGATCGTCGGCCTCAGGCCGGTGGCACCGGCCGGCGCCGAGCCGACCTGGACCGGCTGGTATGCGCGCGCCGTGGTGCGGGCCGAGGGGCTGCGTCATGGCGGTCTCACAGGCGAGGGCCTGGGGAAGGCGCGCGCCGCCGTCACGGGCCTCCTTGCCGACCAATGCAGCTATCACGAGGCGACGGCGGAGCGCATGCACCGGCTCGAACACCGCCTCGAACGGGCGGGGCTCACCTGCTTCGTCCTCACCATCGCGGTGGCGCTCGCCTATCTCGCGGTCAAGCTGCCGGATCTCACCGGCGGCGAGGGCCACGGCCATGGCGAGAGCCTCGCCGACAGCTTCGGCATCGTCGTGGCGGCGCTGACCGCCGGTCTGCCGGCGCTGGCGACCGCCACCTACGGCATCCGCGTGATCGGCGATTTCACCGGCATCAGCCGGCGCTCGGCGCGCACGCGGCGCGAACTCGCGGCACTGGTCGCGCAGATCGACGGCGACGCGCTGGACCTGCACAGCCTGAGGGCGCGCGTGCGCAGCGCTGCCGACGTGATGCTTGGCGACGTGGCCGGCTGGCGCCTGTCGGCGGAAAGCCGCGGTCTCGCCATCCCGGGTTGAAGGCCGTGCGACGGTGACCGGACTTGCGGGGCGGGCCTCGCGCGGCTAACCAGCATGGCGCCTATTCTTGTCCTGCCCGCGGAGCCATCGATGACCACCCACCACCTCCTCCTCCTGCCCGGCGACGGTATCGGTCCGGAAGTCATGGCCGAGGTCAAGCGCGTGATCGCCTGGTTCAATGCTGCCGGCGGCGACACCTTCGACTACGCGGAGGACCTGGTCGGCGGGTCGGCCTACGACGCCCACGGCAAGGCGATCTCCGAAGAGGCCATGGCAAAGGCGATGGCCGCCGACGCGGTCATCTTCGGCGCCGTCGGCGGGCCGAAATGGGACGGCGTGCCCTATGAGGTGCGGCCCGAGGCAGGGCTCCTGCGCCTGCGCAAGGATCTCGGCCTCTTCGCCAATCTCAGGCCGGCGATCGTCTATCCGGCGCTGGCCGATGCCTCCTCGCTCAAGCGCGAGCTGGTCGAGGGTCTCGACATCCTCATCCTGCGCGAACTCACCGGCGGCGTCTATTTCGGTGAGCCCAAGGAGATCCGCGAGCTCGGCAACGGCCAGAAGCGGGCCATCGATACCCAGGTCTACGACACCTACGAGATCGAGCGCATCGCGCGCGCCGCCTTCGAGCTGGCGCGCACGCGCGGCAACAAGGTCACCTCGATGGAGAAGCGCAACGTCATGAAGTCGGGGGTCCTGTGGAACGAGGTGGTCACCGCCACCCACAAGGCCGGCTACAGCGACGTGATGCTGGAGCACATGCTCGCCGATGCCGGCGGCATGCAGCTCGTGCGCGCGCCCAAGCAGTTCGACGTCATCGTCACCGACAACCTCTTCGGCGACATCCTCTCCGATGTCGCCGCCATGCTGACCGGGTCGCTCGGCATGCTGCCCTCGGCATCGCTCGGCGCCCCCGACCCAGCGACGGGCAAGCGGCGGGCGCTCTACGAGCCGGTGCACGGCTCGGCGCCGGACATTGCCGGCAAGGGGCTGGCCAACCCGATCGCCATGCTGGCGAGCTTCGCCATGGCGCTGCGCTATTCCTTCGGCCTGGCGGATGCCGCCGAGCGGCTGGAGAAGGCGACTTCGGCGGTGCTCGACCGCGGCCTGAGGACCGCCGACATCTGGACGCCGGGCAGCGAGAGGGTCGGCACTGAGGCGATGGGCAAGGCGGTCATCGAGGAACTGGAGAAGGCGGCGTGAGCGAGACCGGGGTGACCCGCATCTTCGACGACCGCGGCTTCGCGATACGCAACTGGATATCGACGGCGATCCTGGTCGTCGCCATCATCTGGGGGATCATCGAACTGGTGCGGGCGGCGAAGGGGATGTCGGACCAAACCGGCTATCTGTTCGGCGCCGGCTTCATCGCCGCGGCGGCCTATGGCGGCTATCGCATGCTCGCCGAAGCGCGCGACGCGATCATCCGCTTCGACGTCGATTTCGGCAGCGGGCAATCGGTCGCGACGCTGTGGCGGCCATGGGGGCTGCAGCGCCTGACGGTGCCGCTTGACGCGCTTTCCGGATGGCGCCTCTACGTCTCGATGCGCACGCGCTCGCAGCGTTCGTTCCTGCTGCGCGTCAACCACCCAGCCAATCCGCGCCCGCTGTATTTCGACCTGAAGCCGGGGATCACCAAGATCGACGGGCTGCGCCGGCTGGCGCCGGAGGCGATCGTCGACTTTGAGCGTGATAGCGGCGGCAAGCGCCGCGCCAAGGCGGGCTGAGCATAAGATGTTGAGGCGAGTTCGCGGCCGGCTGTGGGTGCCCTGCCATAGCACGGCGCTTCGCGCGCGTGCCGTTTCGCTTGGTGCACTATTCCGGCAGTCCGACGGCGCTGAGCGCCTCGCCGAGAGACGCGGCGAGCGACGGAGCGCAATCCACGCCGGAAAATTGTCGGCTGTAGCGGAAGTCTGGCTGCAATTTCAAAACCTGCGACGCCGCAGCCCGGGCCGCCTCCAGTCGCCCCAGCTTCGTCAGCGGCGCCGCCAGAAGCATGTAGGAGATGCTGTGGGCCGGATTGGCCTGAACGGCCTTGTGCGCGGCCTTGGCAGCCTCCTCGTAGCGGCCCTGCTGGAAGTTACCGAGCGTCAATGAGTGGAATGCGGCGAAGGCCCAGGGATCGAACGGACTGAGGCGCAAGCCGCGCTCGCCCCACTCAATCGCCCGCTCGGCTTCTCCGGTCCATCCGAGAATGACGCTGCCAAGGATATAGGTAAGGGCCGATGACGGACTGACGCTGAGTGCTGCCTCGAATGCGGTGAACGCGGCGGCGCGGTCGTGCCCATCCATGCCAATGGAAAATCCGGCGAAAGTCAGTGCGAGCGCGTCGTCCTGGCCATGCGCGATGGCCGCCTGTGCATGACGGACCGAAGCCGCTCGGCTGTCTTCATGCAGCCCAGCGCGCAAGAAGAGGGAATGATGGCACGTCGCTGCGAAGGCGTGCGCCAGCGCATAAGCGGGATCGACCGCGAGGGCGCGCTCAAGAAGCGGCAAGGCCCTGGTGACCTGCGCCGGCATTCCGGAATTGACGTCGCGCTGCGCCTGCAAGACAAGGTCATAGGCATCGAGGCTATCGGGTCGCTTGCGTTTGACGCGCTCGACTTCTGCCCGCCACAGGCTTGGCTCGATGGCGGCGACCACGTTCAGGGCGATTTCGTCCTGAAGCACGAAAACGTCATCGAGCGGTCGGTCGAATCGCTCGGTCCACAAATGGCCGCCGGTTTCCGCCTCTATCATCTGCGCAGAGATGCGGATGCGACCACCGTCCTTACGCAGGCTGCCCTGAAGCAGGTAGCGTACGCCGAGTTCGCGACCTACGCGTTTTACGTCGATAGAAGTTGCGCGGTAAGCGAAGCTAGAATTGCGCGCGACCACAAACAGCCACTTGATGCGCGATAATCCGGCGATGATGTCTTCGACCATGCCGTCGGCGAAATACTCCTGAGCGGGGTCGCCGCTTAAATTTGTAAATGGAAGAACCGCGACAGAAGGCTGGTCGGGCAGTGCGAGGGGGGTCGCCGTCCGATCTGCCGATGGCGCCGGATCGCCGCTCGTGACGGCCGGCCCGACATAGCGGTAGCCCCGGCGCGGCAAGGTCTCAATCCACCCCGCACCATCGGCCGCTTCGTCAAGGACCCGGCGTAACGCCGCGATCTGAACCGTCAGGTTGCTGTCCTCGACGGCAAGTCCCGGCCATGCGGCCGCGATCAGAGCATCCTTGGAAACCGGCTCGCCAGCCCGCTCCAGCAGCAGACGTAGCAGCGCGACCGCGCGTTGGCCCAGCACGATCGGCTGCGAGCCTCGAAACAGCATTCTGGCGCTGTTGTCGAGTCGAAACGGGCCAAACGTCTGGATCATCGCCATCAGCCGAGTAGGTCTTATTTGGAAGTATTTCGCAACTTCTTCGCAAGGATCTCACGACTTCGGTGGGCGCTGGCATCACCTTGTCGAAATTGTGGCGCACGACCGCTGCCAGCCAGGGAGGGCATAATGAACGCAAAGGCAGTCATCCGTATGCCGGGCGAAGGCAAGGAAGTCACCCTGGCCGGGAAGCCCCTGGTGTTCCTCGTGACCGGGGAGGATACCAAGCACACATCGATGTTCGATTGGATATTGCCACCCGGCTTCTCCACGGGTCTGCATGTCCATCGCGTCCAGGAGGAAACCTTCTACGTGCTGGAAGGCGAGTGCCAGTGGCAGATCGGCGAGCAGATGGTTCGAGCCGTGCCCGGGACTTATGTTTTCCTGCCGCCCGGCGTGCCGCACAACATCGCCAACGTCAGCGACAAGCCGGCAACGATGATCATGACCGTGTCGCCGCCCGGCCACGAACATTATTTCGAAGAGCTTGTGAAACTGGTCGCGCACAGCAATCCGCCGGATGCGAAAGCCATCGCAGAATTGCGAGCCCGCTACGATACCGAGCAGTTGTCGGCACTGAAGACGACCTAACGGTCAGCCAGGACTTCTGGTTCGCGCTTGCCTCCGTGAATGTCGCGACATTGCCGCTGGATAACGATGCGCCGCCGCCATTCGTGCGCCTGAGAGCCAAGAAAGGCGGCGGTCCCAGCGCAGTAGGGGCCTGTTCCCAGGCGGCACCTATGGGCAGGCTGGCCAAGTGCCAGACACCGCGCCACGGCGCACCATAGATCAACGATTTGTAAAACACTTTGCTGCCTTGATCCGCTGAAGCACCATAGGCGGGCGAGACGAGCATGGCGCAATCGACGGTGGGCAGCACGGCCGGACCGATGCCTGGCCGGACGGCCCGTGTTCAGGGCCTCGATCTCCTGCGTGCCATCGCAATTCTCGGCGTGCTGGCCATGCATTTCGCCATTCGCGAGGCAGTGAGCCGCGGCCATACGCCGCCGGCGCTGACGCAGATGGCGGGGTATCTGGGCGTCGAGCTGTTCTTCATCCTGAGCGGTTTCCTGATCGGCCGCATCCTGATTGGCATCGCCGATGGTGGCCCAGGCCCGCGCGATTGGGCGATTTTCATGGTGCGGCGATGGATGCGCACGGTGCCGCTCTACCTGCTGTGGCTGGCCGTCCTGTTGGTGGTCGCGCCTCCGGCGCTGGACCGCCTGCACATGGCCGTGCAGTACGTGACATTCACCCAGAATCTCGCATGGCCGGTACCGCAGGAATGGTTCCCGGTGACCTGGTCGCTGGCCACAGAGGAATGGTTCTACCTTCTGTTCAGTGCGACGGTTCTAGGCATTGCGGCGCTGGCGGGACGCCACGCGATCCCGATCGCCGGCGCGGTGTTTGTGGTGCTGCCGCTTGCCGCCCGGTTTCTTATTGTCCCTGCCGATGTTCCCTTCGATACAGGCATGCGCCAGATCGCGCTGTTCCGTCTCGATGCCATCGCCTTCGGCGTTCTCGTCGCCTGGGGTCTGTCGCGTACAAGGGTGATGCCGATGCGCTGGAAGATGGCGCTGTTCCTGCTCGGCTGTACCGTGGTGTTCGTCTCGATCAATGCGAACGAGAGGTCGTTCGCCGCTTGGGCGCCGATGTTGCTCAGCCTGACGTCGATTGGTTTCGCCCTGTGGATTCCCGCCGCGCTCGACGTGCGCATCGCATCACCTCGCCTTGCGGCCATCGTGCGGTGGCTGAGCGAACGGTCCTATTGCCTCTACGTGGTGCACCTGTCGGTCATCGAATTCGTGTGGCACGAGGCTCGGCTCATGCACTTGCCACTCTTCCTGTGTGCGCCGCTCGCACTGATCCTGTGCGCCGGCCTGGCCGAGCTTTCCTTCCGCTATTTCGAATCTCCGATCCTGCGGATGCGCCCAAAGCAGCCGATGCCATCGCCACCGCGCCCAGTCGCCGCGGGCAATGCGATCCCGGTGCACTTGGCGGGATGAATGTCTATCCGGCAGCCAGTCCCGGGATCGGCACGCCGAAGGTCAGCAGGATCAGGACGAGGTTGAGGGTGAGCACCAGCGCTGCGCCGGCGAAGGCGGCGACGGTGGTCAGCCGCCGGTTGACGAATTCGCCCATGACGTCGGCGCGGGCGGTGAACAGGATGAGCGCGATCATCGGAACCGGAAGGGCGATCGAGAGGATCACCTGGGAGACGACCAGGGCCTGGGTGGCGTTGACGCCGAGGCCGACGACGATGAAGGCGGGGATCATGGTCACCAGCCGGCGCACCCAGATCGGGATGTGGAAATTGACGAAGCCCTGCATGATCATCTGGCCGGCCATGGTGCCGACCACCGAACTCGACGTGCCCGAGGCGATGAGCGAGACGAGGAAGACCGCCGCCGCGGCGCCGCCCAAGAGCGGCGTCAGCGTGTGGTAGGCGGTCTCGATCTCGGCGACCTCGCTGTGGCCGGCGTGGAACGCGGCTGAGGCCATCATCACCATGGCCATGTTGACCATGCCGGCGATCGCTAGCGCCACGACCACTTCGATGTTGGAGAACCGCAGCACCTTGCGCCGCTCGGTGGCATTGGCGACCGGCGCGCGCGCCTGGGTCAGACCGGAATGGAGGTAGACCGCATGCGGCATGACGGTGGCGCCGATGATGCCGACCGAAATCATCAGGGCCTCGGCATTGGGCATCTCCGGCACGATCGTGTGGTACGCCGCCGCACCCCAATCGACCGGGGCGATGAACAGCTCGATCAGGTAGCAGGCGCCGATGATGAGGACGAGCGCGCCGATGACCAGCTCCATCGGGCGGAAGCCGCCGCGCTCGAACATCAGAATGCCATAGGTAACGACCGCCGTGATGGCCATGCCGTAGATGAGCGGCATGTTGAAGAGCAAGGCCAGGCCGATGGCCCCGCCGAGGAACTCGGCGAGATCGGTGGCCATCGCCGCCACTTCGCTGACCGCCCACATCGCCCAGACCACCGGCCTGGGGAACTGCTGGCGGCACATCTCGGCCAGGTTGGTGCCGGTGACGATGCCGAGCTTGGCCGACATCGCCTGGAACAGCATCGCGATCAGGTTGGCGGTGAGCACCACCCAGAGCAGGCTGTAGCCGTATTTGGCACCGCCCTGGATGTTGGTGGCGAAATTGCCCGGGTCCATATAGGCGATCGAGGCGATCACGGCGGGGCCGGCGAAGAGCCGCGCGGCCATCACCCCCTTGCGCTCGCCGATCAGCACCGAGCGGATGCCTTCGACCGTGCGCTCGGTCATGCTCTGTCTGGGCCCGATAGTGGCCACGGTTACCTGCCTGACACGTCCGCCGATCCTATCCTGTTCCGGTCGCGTCGGGCCGGTCTCGGCAGGCAATGGACGGCAGTGGTCTTGGGATGAAAATGCGACTTAATTGCAATAAAGCTATTGCACTCCGGCGTCAATGGCAAATGGCGGTCGCCGGCCCGCTGCCCTGCGGATTGTGCGCCATGATCTTGCCAAGTGAGGCGGCTAATTGATATTCCATTGAATATACAGAGAAGCGAGCTGTCGTCGCGGCGGGGATTCTGCGCATAGCACGGCCGGCCGACGCCCTCTTCCCCGCGGACGAGATGATGGAAACCACTATCACGCTGGTGAACCTCGCCGGTACCGTCGCGCTCCTCCTGTGGGGCACGCACATGGTGCAAACCGGCGTGCAGCGGAGCTTCGGGCCGCGGCTGCGCTCGGTGCTGAACAGCGCGCTGCGCCGGCGGCTGGCGGCCTTTCTGGCCGGCATCGGGGTGACGGCCGTGCTCCAGTCGAGCACCGCGACCAGCCTGATGGTCGCCGGCTTCGCCGCCGGAGGCGTCGTCGGGCTGGTGCCGGCGCTGGCCGTCATGCTGGGCGCCAATGTCGGCACGACGCTGATCGTGCAGCTTCTCTCCTTCAATGTCGCGGTGGTCTCGCCGGGGCTGATCCTTGTCGGCCTGATTCTCTTCCGCCGCGGCGGGACGGCGCTGCCGCACGATCTCGGCCGCGTCTTCATCGGGCTCGGCCTGATGCTTTTGGCCCTGCACCAGCTTCTCGTCGTCATCTCGCCGATCGAGAATGGCGGGACGCTGGCGCGCCTGACCGCAACGGTGACGCTGGCACCGCTGGTCTATGTGCTGCTTGCGGCAGCACTGACCTGGCTCGCCCATTCGAGCGTTGCCGTGGTGCTGCTCATTATGTCGCTGGCCGCCAGAGGCATCGTGCCGCCCGACGCGGCCTTCGCCCTGGTGCTGGGTGCCAATCTCGGGACGGCGGTCAACCCGGTGCTGGAAGTCAAGACGGGCGACGACCCTGCCAACCGGCGGCTGCCGCTCGGCAATCTCGCCAACCGCGTCCTGGGCGTGGTGGTCGCGCTGGCGCTGATCGGGCCGCTGACGCGGCTGATGGGGGCGATCGAGCCCGATCCGGCGCGGGCCGTCGCCGACTTCCACACGCTCTTCAACCTGACGCTGGCGGTCATCTTCCTGCCGCTGCTGGCGCCCTATGCGGCGCTGCTCAGGCGGGTGTTGCCGGAGCGCGCCAATCCGGCCGACCCGTCACGGCCGCTCTATCTCGATGAGCGCGCCCGGACGGTCCCGGCGATCGCGCTCGGCGGGGCGGCGCGCGAGGCGCTGCGCATGGTCGACGTGCTCGAAACCATGCTGCAAGGCGCCCGCGACGGACTGGAGAAGGGCGACAGGCTGAAAATCGAGGAAGCCAAGCGGCTCGACGATGTGCTCGACCAGCTCAATGCGGCGATCAAGGCCTATGTCACCACGCTGCCGGACAACAGCCTGAGCGAGGCCGACCTCCGCCGGCTGAACGAGATCCTCACCTTTGCCACCAACATGGAACATGCCGGCGACACGATCGACCGCAACCTGCTGCCGCTTGCCGCCAAGCGGCTGAAGCGCGGCCTTGCCTTCTCCGAAGAGGGGATCGCCGAGCTGGCGGCGATGTTCGATCGGGTGCTGGCGAACCTGCGTACCGCCGCGGCGCTTTTCATGACCGACGATCCGCGCGCCGCCCGCCTGCTTGCGGCCGAGAAGGAAGCCTTCCGCGACATCGAGACCGTTGCCACGCAAACGCATTTCGAACGGCTGCGCGCCGGCCGCACGGACACGGCGGAGACCAGCGCGCTGCATCTCGACGTGATCCGCGACCTCAAGCGCATCAACTCGCATCTGGTTGCCGGCGCCGCCTATCCGGTGCTCGAACGCGGCGGCGAGCTGCTGCCCACGCGCATCGCGCCGCACGGGGCGTGAGCCGCTCTAGTTGCCTTTCACGCCAAACCAAATCAGCGCGATCCCCACCAGGAAGAGGGCCACCGCGGCCAGCCGGCGCAGGGCCTGTTGCCAGATCGGCGCCCTGGGCTGCTGCTCCGCGAGGGCCAGCCGTTGCCGCCGGCGCTCCGGGCCGGCCTCGATCAGGGCCGAAATCGTGCGGATGGCGCCCCAGAAACGGATGGCGACCAGGGCAAAGAAGAGCCCGAAGACGGCGATGACCGCGATCCAAAGCAGGATCGCCCATAGATCGAGCCCTTTGGACATTCTCTGTCGCCTCCGTCGCGTGGCAGCCTGATGCCCGGTCCGGCGGCGGCCGTTGGTCCGCAGCGGTCAGGGAGCACTCAAGCGACATGTTGGGCGATCCGGCCGTGCTTGTGTACCCCCGCGCCAGGCTCAGAGCTTGACCTCGGGGGTGTCACGGCAGGTGTTGTCCTGGCCGCGGATCCAGCCGCGCGAGGTCCACTTCTTCGGGTCGATGGCGCCGGTGTCGGGGTCCTTCTCGAAGAAGGTGAAGCAGTTGCTGCCGTCGCGCTCGACGGTGAAGCAGGCGCCGTCCTGGCCCTGGTAGAAGGTGCAGAACTGGCCGTCCTGGACCGACCATTCGCCGCTGTCGGCGGAGATGGCGTCCCAATAACGGATGGTGCCGTCGTCGTGATAGGCCTCGGTGAAATAGGTGCCGTCGAAGTAGATGCCGTCGAGCGTGGCGCCGCCGAAGGTGGCCTCGATCTCGGCTGCGCTCATGGATTGGCCGGCGGCCGCGGGGGCCGCGAATGCGGCGAGGAGCAGGATGGCGAGGAGGCCGGCGCGCCAGGGCGTGAATGGCGGCACGAGGCGCTTATCCGTTGACTTCACGGGCTTTTCGCGTAGAAGAGGCGCAATTTCCCGCTGGGCGATCTCGATGATCACGCGCCTTTGCACCGTGGCATCCTTGGCACAGCCGGCGCGCTTCGCCGGCGGGCGGCTATCTATGCCCAAAACGACCGGGAAAACTACCAAAACCGCTTGACGCTCGCGCCTGGCTCGAACGCTCTCCCCGGCCAGGCTGCGGGATGAGCAGACCGGGTGTCTCAAGGGCATCGCGGCGCCGGGGGAGAGAAGCGGGAGTTCTAGAATCATGGGCTACAAGGTTGCGGTCGCCGGGGCCACCGGCAATGTCGGCCGCGAAATGCTGGGTGTGCTGTCCGAACGCGGCTTCCCGGCGGACGAAGTGGTGGCGCTCGCCTCACGGCGCAGCCAGGGCACCGAAGTCAGCTACGGCGAGCATACCCTGAAGGTGAAGGTGCTCGACACCTACGACTTCTCCGACACCGACATCTGCCTGATGTCGGCGGGCGGCTCGGTGTCGAAGGAGTGGTCGCCGAAGATCGGTGCGCAGGGCTGTGTCGTCATCGACAACTCCTCGGCCTGGCGCTACGACGCGGACGTGCCGCTGATCGTGCCAGAGGTGAACGCCGACGCGATTGTTGGCTTCACCAAGAAGAACATCATCGCCAACCCGAACTGCTCGACGGCGCAGCTGGTCGTGGCGCTGAAGCCGCTGCACGACCGGGCGCGCATCAAGCGCGTCGTGGTGTCGACCTATCAGTCGGTCTCCGGCGCCGGCAAAGAGGCGATGGACGAGCTGTTCACGCAGACGCGCGCGGTCTTCGTTTCCGATCCGGTCGAGGCGCACAAGTTTCCCAAGCGCATTGCCTTCAACGTCATACCGCACATCGACGTCTTCCTGGATGACGGCTTCACCAAGGAAGAATGGAAGATGGTGGCCGAGACCAAGAAGATCCTCGATCCCAAGATCAAGCTGGTGGCGACCTGCGTGCGCGTGCCGGTGTTCATCAGCCATTCCGAGGCGGTGACCATCGAGTTCGACAACCCGATCACGGCCGACGAGGCGCGCGAGATCCTGCGCGAGGCGCCGGGCTGCCTGGTGGTCGACAAGCGCGAGCCCGGCGGCTACGTGACGCCGCACGAAGCGGCCGGCGAGGACGCCACCTATATCAGCCGCATCCGCGAGGACCCGACGGTCGACAACGGGCTGGTGATCTGGGTGGTCTCCGACAACCTCAGGAAGGGTGCGGCGCTCAACGCCGTGCAGATCGCCGAGGTGCTGGTCAACCGCAAGCTGATCCAGCCGAAGCGCGAAGCCGCCTGACAGGCGGCGGCCCGACAGGTGCCGCCTGAGCCAGCTCGAAAGCCGGAGGACGTCGTGCCCTACGCTGTGCAGCTCGATCTCGACGCCGGCACGAATGCGACGTTCGACGGGCTGGCGGCGCGGCTGGAGGCGATCGACGGCCTGACGACCGTCCGGCGATTGGGCGACGTCCACCATGTGTCGCTCAACGTCTTCGATGCGATGGACGTTGGCGTCCTCGACGCGGATCTCGCGCGCTTCGCCAGCGAGAACCGGCAGCTCGACATTGAGCTGGGGCCGCTCGGCATCTTTGCTGGCGAGGCCAGCGTTCTCCATGTCGCGCCGGTGGTGACCGAGGATCTGCTGGCGCTGCATCGCCGCTTCCACGCAGCGTTTGCCGCACTAGCTGGCTGGCAGCACTACCATCCGGCGCATTGGGTGCCGCATGTGACGCTGGCGATGGAGGTGACCCCGGACGCGCTCGCCGCGGCGGCGGCGCTGGTGCGCACCCACTGGGCGCCGATGACGGCGCGGCTCGAGGCGTTGCGGCTGATCCGCTTTCAACCGGTGGAGACGCTGTTCCACCGGGCACTGGCCTGATCCCCAAGTCTCGCCGCAATCTTCGCGTTGTTGTCGAGGTGGAGGGTCCCCGGGGGCAACCGGAGACTGAGGCATATGCGTTCCCGTTCCCTGCATCGCGCCCTGACGACGGCTGCCGCGCTCATGGTGGTCGCCGCGGGCTTCAGCGCCGTGCCGGCGCGCGCTGCCGACACTAGCCTTGCCGGAACCCATTGGCGGCTGGTCTCGATCGGCGACAGAGAGGCCGACGTCAGCCGCCGCGAACCCTTCCTTATTCTGGACGCCAAGGGGCGGGCGATGGGCGGCACCGGCTGCAACAGCTTCGCCGGCGGCTATGTTCTCGACGGCGGCTATCTCACCTTCGGCCAGGTGGCGACCACGCGCATGTATTGCGCCACGCTGTGGCAGCAGGAAGAGGCGATCCTGGCGGCGCTGCCCAAAGTGGCGCAGTGGCAGGTGACCGGCGACAAGCTGGAACTCATCGGCGGAACGGGCAAAGTGCTCGCGGTCTTCCAGGCGGAGCCGGACGCCAACTGAGGCTCGCCGGCCTTACGCCGGCGGAGCGGCGAGCAGGGTGTCGAGCCGGTCGTAGCTCTGGCCCATGCCGCCGGTCATGCCCGTGGCGATCGCCGCATCGCGGAGCGCGCGCGACGGATAGCTGATCGTCAGCGTCATGGCGGTGCGGCCGGCTTTGCCGGCGAAAACGGTGGTGACCAGCGCCTGGGGCATTTCCACGCCTTCGAAGGCTTCGGCATGGACGATGCGCGTCGGCGCGACGATCTCGCGATAGGTGCCGGCGAGTGCGAATTCCTGGCCGATTTCGTCGTTCCGCCAGAGGTAGCGGAAGCCGCCGCCGACGGTGAGGTCGATCTCGCAGACCGGCATCGACCAGCCGGGCGGCCCGAGCAGCCAGCGCTGCACCAGCGCCGGCTTGGTGTGGCAGTCGAAGACTATGGCGACCGGCGCGTCGAAGTGGCGGGTGCACACCACGTCGAAGTCGTTAGGGGTCGTGACCTCCAGTTCGTGGGGCATCCCGGTCTCCCTCAGCCGTCGAAGGCGCGTTGCAGCGCCGCCACTTCGATCTTGCCCATCTTGAGCATGGCATTCATGGCGCGGCCGGCGGCGGCGCGGTCCTTGTCGCCAAGCAGCCCGCCAAGGGCGTCCGGCACGATCTGCCAGGAGACGCCGAACTTGTCCTTGAGCCAGCCGCACTGGCCGTGCGTGCCACCATCCTCGCCGAGGCGCTTCCAGAAATGATCGACCGCCTCCTGCGTTGCGCAGTGGACCATGAAGGAGGTTGCCTCGCTGAAGGTGAAGACCGGACCGCCATTCAGCGCCATGAAGTCTTGTCCGCGCAGGCGGAAATTCACCACCATGGCCGAACCCGGCGGCCGGCCGTGGAACTCTTTGCCCTCCTCGCCATAGCGGCTGACCGAGGTGATGGCGGAATCCTCGAAGATCGAGACGTAGAAGTTGGCGGCCTCCTCGGCCTGGCTGTCGAACCACAAAAATGGCGTGATGCCGCTCATTTTCCACTCCCTTCCTCTTGCGTGTCGCTGGCCTTGAGTTCGCCGAGCAGGGCGTCGAGGCGCTGGTAATTGGCCTCCGCCCGCCGGCGGAAGGGCTCCAGCCAGCCCGTCGCTTCGGCGAGATGGCCGACTTCCAGCCGGCAGGGCCGCTTCTGCGCGTCGCGGCTGCGCGAGATCAGGCCGGCGCGCTCAAGTACCTTCAGGTGCCGGGAGATCGCCGGCTGGCTCATGGCGAAGGGGCTGGCCAGCTCCATGACCGTGGCCTCACCCTCGATCAACCGGGCGAGGATCGCCCGTCGCGTGGGGTCGGCAAGGGCGCTGAAAGTGAGGTCGAGTTCGGCCGGGGTCATGTCCATAACCAATGGCGTATATAACATAGTGGTTATAGTCATCGCTCCGCTCTGTCAAGCGGCTGGAAAAAACGCGGCGGGTCACTGACCCACCGCCAAAAAAGATGCCGCCGCCGGGGGGCGGCCGGCGGCGGCGGGCAAACGGCTGCAAGGGGTTGCGGGGAGGGAGGACGCACCCTGTTCGTCGTGGGCGACGAATCCGCAGCCGTTGCCTGTTCGTGAAACCTGTCTCTCTCCTCCTTCACCTCTCCGGGCGGCCATGCCGTCCCCTTGTGACCTGAGAGATGGGGCGGCCTGCCGGCGGGTGTTGTTAGCGTCCTCACAAGGCCGCCGGCGGCAGAAACGCCCGGCTTTCGCCGGAGCGCGCAAGCGGCTTGGGGAAAGGCATGAACCGCGCTATGGCTCTAGCCGCCATGGCTACCGAGCGCCCCAAGATCACCCTTGTCATTCCCGTCCTCGACGAGGCGGCGGGTCTCGACGCGCTGGTTGCCGAACTCGGCAAATGCCTCGACGGTCAGGATTTCGCCTGGTCGGTGCTGTTCGTCGACGACGGATCGAGCGACGACACGCTCAAGCGCATCCGTGAGCTGAACGCCGCCGATTCGCGCTTCACCGCCATCTCCTTCAGCCGCAACTTCGGCAAGGAGGTCGCCATCGCCGCGGGCCTGCGCCATGCGACCGGCGATGCCGTCGTCATCATCGACGGCGACCTGCAGCACCCACCGGAGATGGTGCCGGCCTTCGTCGCCGAGTGGCGCAAGGGAAAGAAGATCGTCTTCGGCCAGCGTCGGAGCCGCGAATCGGACAGCTGGTCGCGCAGGCTCTATTCGCGGCTGTTTCATTTCATCTTTCGCCACATCGCCCAGACGCGGCTGCCGCTCGGCGTGGTCGATTTCCTGCTCATGGACCGGCAGGCAGTCGATGCCATCAATCGGCTCGACGAGCGCACGCGCTTCTCCAAGGGGCTCTACGCCTGGATCGGCTTCCCCTGGGCGGTGGTCCCCTTCGAATCGCACGACCGCTTCGTCGGCAAGTCGCGCTGGAGCTTCGTCAAGCTGGCGAGCTTCGCTATCGACGGATTCGTTTCCTTCTCCTCCCTGCCGCTCAAGGTGTGGTCCTATTTCGGCGCGGTGATTTCGCTCGCGGCGATCGGCTACGGCATCTACTTCATGCTGCGCAGCCTGTTCGTTGGGGTCGACGTGCCCGGCTTCCCGTCGCTGATCGTGTCGATCATGTTCTTCGCCGGGGTGCAGCTCGTCTCGCTCGGCATCATCGGCGAGTACCTGTCGCGCATCTATGAAGAGGTGAAGGGGCGGCCGCTCTATGTGGTCGCCGAGGAGGTCGGTCTCGACGGCGCGGCCGCGGCAAAGCCGGCGCGAAGACCGGCATGACGGCACCGGTCATCCTCAATGCCGACGACTACGGCATGACCCGCGGCATCTCGCGGGGCATCCTCGAACTTGCCGAAGCCGGCCGGCTGTCGGCGACCAGCGCCATGGTCAACATGCCCCACTGGCCCGAGATGGCGGCCGCCGCGGTGGCTCTGCGCGACCGCTTCGCCATCGGGCTGCACCTCAACCTGACCTTCGGGACGCCGCTCGGTGCCATGCCGAAACTGGCGCCGACGGGCGCGCTGCCACCGCCTGACCGCGTGGTCGGCCGGGCGGTCAGCCGGGCGGTCGACGGGCAAGAGGTTGCCGGCGAGATCCAACGCCAGCTCGACGCCTTCGAAGCGGCAGCCGGCGTGGCGCCGGATTTCGTCGACGGCCATCACCATGTGCATGTTCTGCCGGGCATTCGCGAGGCCCTGGTGGACGTGCTGAAGCGCCGCTTTCCGGGGGGCGGCCCGCTCGTCCGCGACCCCGCCGATACCGTCGGCGCGATCCTGAGACGCAGGGTCGTGGCCGGCAAGGCGCTGACGGCGGGCATGCTCGCCTTCGGCTTCCGGCAGGCAGTCGAGGCGGCGGGTTTTGCCACCAATCGCGGCTTTTCCGGCTATTCGACTTTCGGGTCGCTGCCCTATGCCACGGAATTCGAGGCTTTCCTGGTCGCGCCCGGGACGCGGCCGATGATCATGTGCCATCCGGGCCTCGCCGACGACGAACTCATGGGCGCCGACGAGATCGCCGCCCGGCGGCCTGAAGAGCACGCCTTCCTCGCCCAGCGCGCCGGCCTGCCCGAACTGATCTGGCACGTCACGGCGCGCGACGCGGCCGGCTTTCCCTGGCAGCCGGCGGTCGCCGGGCATGGCTGAGGACGGCCGCGCCTTCAGCTACCGCTCCTTCCGCCATTGGGGCGGCTTCATCCTGTCCGGCGGCAGCGCCTTCGTGGTCGACGCCGGCATCAATACGGCGCTCATCCACTTCGCCGGGATCAGCCCGTTCATTAGCCGGCTTATCTCCATCGGCTGCGCCATGGTGTGGGCCTGGCAGATGCACCGGCGGGTGACCTTTGCGGTGCGGGCGCCGGCCAGCCTTGGCGAATTCGCGCGCTTCGCCCTGGTGGCGGGCAGCGCCAACGCGCTCAATTACGCCATCTATGCGGCGATCCTGCTGGTCTGGCCGGCGACGCCGCCATTGGCGGCGCTGATCGTCAGCACGGCGATCGCGACGGCGGTGTCCTATCTCGGCTTTCGCTTCGGTGTCTTCCGCCGCGAACCGTGATCAGTCTTCGCGGCTGGTGGTGATGCCGGTGGGTGGTGCGCTGATCGCCTCCTGACCGGCAGCCAGCGGCATTTCGTCGAGGCCGTCGCGATTGGCCATCTCGATCATGCGACGGACGGTGCTTGCCGCGCGGGCGGCGGCGTCCTCAGGCGCGGCGTCGCCGAGGCGATGACCGAGATAGAGCGCGGCGAAGAGATCGCCGGTGCCGTGGACGGCATTTCCCTCAAGCCAGCGATGGGCGATGCGGACATTGCCCTCAGGCGCGGCGACCAGCGTTTCGATCGAACCGGCCCGGGTCGCGGCGGAGGTGACGATCACCTCACGCGGGCCGAGGCGGCGCGCGGCGGCAGGAACATCGGTATCGGCGGCGCCGGTGAGCCAGCCAAGCTCGAAGCGATTGGGCGTTGCCATGTCGGCCAGCGGCAGCAGGTGGTCGCGGATCGCCACTGCCACCGCCTCAGGCTGGAAGAGGCCGCCGGTGTCGCCGATGATCGGGTCGCAAAGGTGGACGGCGTAAGGGTTGGCGGCCTTCACCGCGGCGACCAGGCGGGCAACCGGTGCCACCTGGTCGGCGCTGCCGAAATAGCCGGTGAGCACCGCCCCGACCTCACCCAGCCAGGCGGCCCCGGCGATATCGTCGAGAAGGGCGGCGAAGGTCGCCGGCGGCGGTTCGATGCGCGCGGCGCGGCCGTGGCCGAGATGCCAGGGCAGCACCAGGGTGGGCACGAAGACCACCGGGAAACCCAGCCGCTCCAGGGCGAAGACACTGGCGCGACTGCCGACGCTGCCGCGGGCGACCAGGCTGTTGACGACGACGACAGGCGATTTTGACACGGAGCGGCCCGTTCTCTTCAGATCCTGCCGTCATTTACCTGACATCTTGGCGGTGGAGCAAAGCCGGCGGGCGGACTAAGGTCGGGGGAGGCTGGAGGGAAAACCGATGCCCGCAGATGTACGTCCGCGGCGCAGTGCGCTGTTCGTTCCGGGAGCGAACGAGCGCGCGCTCGAAAAGGCCCGGAACATTGCCGCCGATGTGCTGATCTTCGATCTGGAGGATTCGGTGGCGCCGGACCGCAAGGACCGGGCGCGCGACGCCGTCGCCGCCCTGGTCGGGACGCTGACCACCGGGCGGCGCGAGATCGTGGTGCGCATCAACGGCCTCGATACGCCGTGGATCGCGCGCGACGTCGCCGCCATGGCCGCAGCCCATCCCGACGCCATTCTGGTGCCCAAGCTGTCGCGCACCGACGATGTGCGTCGCACGCGGGCGGCGCTGGCCGCCGCCCATGCGCCGCGGAGCATGAACCTGTGGGCGATGATCGAGACGCCGGCGGCGGTGCTCAATGCCAGCGCCATGGCGGCGATCGCCGCCATGCCGGCGCCGGCGATCACCTGCTACGTGGTCGGCACCAATGACCTCGCCGCCGAGCTCGGCGCCACCATCCGGCCGGGGCGCGCGGCGCTGGTGCCGCATATCGCCCAGGTGGTGGCGGCGGCGCGGGCGCACGGGCTGGCCGTGCTCGATGGCACCTTCAACGACCTCGATAATGGCGAGGCCCTGGCCGAGGAGTGCTGGCAAGGGCGCGATCTCGGCATGGACGGCAAGACCCTCATCCACCCCAATCAGGTGCCCGTCGCCAATGAAGCCTTCGGTCCATCCGATATGGAGCTGGCCTGGGCGCGCAGGGTGATCGAGGCCTTTGCCGCGCCGGACAATGCCGGCAAGGGCGTCATCGCCGTCGACGGCCGCATGGTGGAGCGCCTGCACGAACGTATGGCGCGCCACATGCTGGAACTGGCAGACGCGATCCGGGCGATGGGCGAGGCGACCGAGGACGCCTAGGCGTGCCGCTACGGGCACTCCTTGGCGACGGCGTCGAGGGCGGCGGTGACGCCCGACAGGGAATAGCTATCGGTGACGGCCGTGCCCCGGCTCGACGTGCTGACGACCGTCAGCTTCGAGCCCTTCTTCATGGCGTCGACGAGCGCGGGCTCCGAATCCGGCACCGACCATGCGGTCTCGCCGGCGGCGTCATTGAAGAACATCTTGAAATCGGTGCCGTCGACATTGGCGGTCACGTCGCTACCGGCCTTGAAGGGAAAGCCGATGATCGTGCTCGCCTCGTTCTTGATGCTCTTCGACGGAATCGAGGTGATCATGAAGAAGGTGTCGCCGCGGCTTGAGATCGAGCGCGAATATTTCGAATTCTGCGGCTGGGTGGCGGCGAAACAGGTCTTGCCGTCGGCGTCGTTGGACACGTAGGCGTTCCACGCCTTGAAGGCGCCGATCGACGTCGGTGCCTGCTGCGCGACGGCCCAGCTCGTCGACGCGAGGAGTGCGCCTGCCAGGATCAGAATGCGTGACTTCATCATCCTCTCACGGGAACACCGGTACGCCGCCCTCGAACCCGGCTCTCCCGCCTCGATAAACATTTATTAAGCTTCACCCACCGGGGTTACTATTTCGTGAAGCTTGGGGCAACACGCAAACTGCCGATTTCCCGTGTTGAATCACCGGCGCAAGCTAAACCGGCCGAATTCGACGACAATGTGAACGGCTGCCGCAAAAGCGCGAATCAGCGCTGCCTTTCGTCGAGGGCCTGCCTGGCGGCGGCGCGATGGGCCGGGGTGATGTGGGCGCCGACGGTGGCGATGGCGGCGACCAGCACCGTGATGTCGTCGGTGAAGCCGAGCCCGGCGATGAAATCGGGGATGACGTCGAAGGGCAGGACGAAATAGGCGAGCGCGCCGATGAGGATGGCGCGCACCCGGGTCGGCGTCGCCGGGTCGAAGGCGCAGTAATAGGCGGCGACCAGGTCCTCGGCGAAGGGGATGTAGCGGGCCGCCTTGCGGAAGGTCGCCCAGAACTTGCCGCGCACATGGCTTTCGCGCCGAGCTTCCTCTTCAGGCCCTAGGATCTCGCCGTATAGCACCTTGTCCATCGCACTCCTCTCCACCTGACGAACCGCAAAAAGATGGGGCGTGGCGACTGCCGCTGCAAGCGCCAGCGGCGATTCTAGGCCGACAGTCGCGCCGTGGCGCCGCCGTCCTGGGGGATCAGCGGGTAGGCCTCCTCGACCACATAGGGGCCGCCGCCGATCGAATCGCGCGAGGAGAACAACACGAAACGGTCGACCTCGACCGGCGCGGTGGAGAAGCCGCCGCGCAGCGACAGATAGTCGGCGATGTCGCGGGCATGGGCGTGGCGCAGGCGGGCGAGCGTGATGTGCGGGGTGTATTTGCGCCCCTCCGGCGGCAGGCCAATGCGCTGCATCAGCCGCTCGTGCTCGGCCTGGAGTTCGGTCAGCGGGGCGGAGGGCTCGACGCGGGCGACGATGGCGTGCGGCTTGCGCGTGCCCAGCGTCCCCACCCCGGTGATGCGCAGCGTGAAGGCGACGCGGCGCACCCGCGCCAGCGCCTCGGCGATCGCCTCTGCCGCGATCATGTCGATATCGCCCATGAAGCGCAGCGTCAGATGGTAGTTCTCGGCGCTGATCCAGCGGGCGCCGGGCAGACCGCCACGCAGATAGGACAGGCGCTGCGTGATCCCCTCGGGAATCTCCACTCCGGTGAAGAGGCGCGGCATGAGCGTGTCTTCCGGCTGGCTGTCGTCTGCCCGCCAGACTCGCTGCTTCGCGGCCGGTCTGTAAAGGGGGGGGCGGGGCTTTTTTCGCCTTGTTTTCAGCCACTCACCGATCATTAAGCTGTTGTCATGGTACTTGTTTAGGCTGGAACCACGGCCCATATTGGTGAGCACGTGCGCCATGGCTCAAGGGCCGCGCCGGCTTGCAACGAAAGAAGGGACTTTCGATGGCGAATTACGACAACCAGCCCCGCTTCGGCGCAACCGTTGCGCGCGGGGCCGAAAGCGCAATCGATGCGGGCCTCCGCGCCCACATGATCCGCGTTTACAACTACATGGCCAGCGGCCTGGTCTTGACCGGCGTCGCTGCCTATGTCGCCTATCTCATGGCCGTGTCCTCGACGCCGACGCAATATGCGCTGGCCAACGGACTGTATCTGACCAGCTTCGGCGCCGCGCTCTATGGCGGACTGATGTGGGTGCTGATGCTGGTGACGCTCGGCATGGTGTTCTTCCTGTCGTTCCGCATCAACAAGATGAGCGTCGGGGCGGCGCAGGCGACCTTCTGGGCCTATGCGGCGCTGCTCGGGGTGACGCTCTCCTCGATCTTCATCCTCTACACCGCGACCAGCATCACCCAGGTTTTCGTCATCACCGCCGGCACCTTCGGCGCCATGAGCCTGTGGGGCTACACCACCAAGCGCGACCTCACCGGCATGGGCTCGTTCCTGTTCATGGGCCTGATCGGCATCATCCTCGCCTCGATCGTGGGCATCTTCTGGCATTCGACCGCGCTGCAGTTCGCCATCTCGGTGCTCGGCGTGCTGATCTTCACGGGCCTCACCGCCTACGACACCCAGAAGATCAAGGAGATGTACTATGTCGGCGACGACGGAACGGTGGCTGGCCGCAAGGCGCTGATGGGGGCGCTCAGCCTCTATCTCGACTTCGTCAACCTGTTCCTGATGTTGCTCAGGCTGTTCGGCCAGCGCAACTAGGCGGGCACGGCAATGAACTGATTGAAAGGGCGCGGTTCGACCGCGCCCTTTTTGCTTTTTGAAGGCGGCAAGGGGCGGCAAAGATGAGCGATATCGTGATTCGGCCGGCAACGACGGCCGATCTTCCCGCGATCACGGAAATCTATGCCGAGGCGGTCGCCGTCGGCACGGCAAGCTTCGAGGTGGTGCCGCCGGACGAGGCGGAGATCACCATGCGCTTCAGGCGGCTCGCCGCCGAAGGTTATCCCTACCTGGTCGCCGTGCGGGGGGAAACGGTGCTCGGCTACGGCTATGTCGGGCCTTATCGCAACCGCCCGGCCTATCGCCACACGGTGGAGAATTCGATCTATCTGGCGGTGGAGGCGCGTGGCCAGGGGATCGGCGGAGCGCTGCTGCGCCGGCTGATCGACGAGGCCATGATGCTGGGCTTCCGCCAGATGGTGGCCGTGATCGGCGATTCGGCCAATGAAGCTTCGGTGCGCCTGCACAAGGCAGCCGGCTTCACGCTCACCGGCACGCTCAAGGATGTCGGCTTCAAGCACGGCCGCTGGCTGGATACGGTGATCATGCAGCGCGCTCTGGGGCGCGGCGCCGAGACGGAGCCAACGCGCTAGAGTGGGCTCAGGCGACGATCTTCAGGCGCCGGTCGATGACCTTGAGGACATTGGGAAGGTCGTGGCCGCGCCTGAGGATCAGGCCGGTGGCGGTGACCAGCGACCACAGGCCCTGGCGACGAGCGAGCCGCGGCTGCTTGATGATGCGGTAGAGCGGAACCTCCGCCGAGCGTCGGAAGATGGAGAAAACGGCCTGGTCGCGCTCGCAGGCGATGGCGTAGTCGCGCCATTCGCCGTCGGCGACCTTGCGGCCATAGACATCCAGAATCTGGTTGAGTTCCTGACGATTAAAGGCGATCGGCCCGGAGGCTGGGGCTGTTGGCCTGGCGGCGAGGGCGATCAGGTTCGCCCGGCCGCCGGACGGCTCTTTGTCTTCCGTCTCGCTCATGGTTCTTCCCGCGTCATCTCACCGTCATGATTGCCCCGATTGCTGAGCAAGGCAAGAGCGAGTGATCCGGCCGTCTCTCCGCAAACGTCCAGAAGAGCGCGGGAAACTGGGCCATTGCACAATTTCACGATTTTGCCCTTTTTCCGCCGCCGCCCGACCATGTTGGGGAGCAATCATCCTCATCGTTGCCTCAGACGGTTCGGCTCGGCGGAGACCGCGGTAGTTTCTCAGCCCCCCAGCCCCCCGAGGTTTTTGTCGGGCCGAATCCCTGGCCTAGTGTTCCTGTTTCAGCGGCAACCAATTGGCCGGCCTCGTGCCGGCCAATTTTGCGTTTGGGACCGGTCCTGGCGGCCCGCCAAGGCTTGAAAGCGGCGGCGCGAGCAGCGATATCTCGCCCGAACACTCTTCAAGAAACTTGAGGAACGCCATGGCCGAGAGCGAAACGGCGACCGCCGGCGACGGGCCGACGACCCGCGCCTTCGAGGCGGAGGTCTCCCGCCTGCTGCACCTGATGGTGCATTCGGTCTATTCCAATCGCGATGTCTTCCTGCGCGAATTGATCTCCAATGCCGCCGACGCCTGCGAGCGGCTGCGCACGCGCACCCTGTCCGAGCCGGAACTGACGACGGACGAATCACCCTTCCGCATCGTGCTTGCCGCCGACAAGACCGCCGGCACGCTCAAGGTCGCCGACAACGGCATCGGCATGAGCCGTGAGGAGCTGATCGACAATCTCGGCACGATCGCCCGCTCCGGCACCCGCGCCTTCATCGAAAGCCTGCCAGAAAACGCCGACAAGAGCGGGCTCATCGGCCAGTTCGGCGTCGGCTTCTATTCGGCCTTCATGGTGGCGAGCGAGGTCGAGGTTACCTCGCGCCGGGCGGGTGCACACGAGGCGTGGCGTTGGCGCTCGGACGGCAAGGGCAGCTACAGCGTCGAGGCGGCAGCGCTCGACGAAGCGCCGGCGCGCGGCACGCGGGTGGTGCTGAAGCTCCTCGACGACGCCAAGGACTATGCCGAGGCCGCCACAATCGAGCGGGTGGTTGCGGCCTATTCGGCGCATGTGCCGGTGCCGATCGTGCTGGAGGTCGGCGGGGGGCAGGCGGAGAAGACGCTCGCCGATGGCAGCGCCGTGTGGCGCAAGCCGAAATCGTCGGTCAGCAAGGAGGACTATGCCGAATTCTACGGCCATGTCAGCGGCCAATACGACGAGCCGGCGCTGACCATCCATTATCGCGCCGAGGGGCGCAGCGAATATTCCGTGCTTCTCTTCGTGCCGTCGATGAAGCCCTTCGATCTGTTCAATCCGGACCGCAAGGGGCGCCTCAAGCTCTATGTCCGCCGGGTGTTCATCACCGACGATGCCGACATCCTGCCGGCCTGGCTGCGCTTCGTGCGCGGCGTCATCGATTCGGAGGACCTGCCGCTCAATCTGTCGCGCGAGATGCTGCAGACCAATCCGGTGCTGGCGCAGATCGGCAAGGCGGTGACCTCGCGCGTCCTCACTGAACTCGACAAGCTCGCCGGCGAGGACAAGGAGACTTTCGCCAAGGTATGGGACGCCTTCGGCGCGGTGCTCAAGGAGGGCCTTTACGAGGATGTCGAGCGGCGCGATGCGCTTTACAAGATCGCCCGTTTCAAGACGACCACTGGCGGCGACGCGTGGCGCAGCCTCGCCGACTATGTGGCGGCGATGCGGCCCAACCAGACGGCGATCTTCTACGCGCTTGGCGACGACGCGGCCGCGATCCAGGCGAGCCCGCATCTGGAGGGCTTCGCCCGCCACGGGGTCGAGGTGCTGCTGCTCGCCGATCCGGTCGATGCCTTCTGGGTGCGCACGGCGCTCGGCTTCGAGGGCAAGCCGTTCCAGTCGGTGACGCAGGGGGCGGCCAATCTCGATCTGATCCCGTTGGCGGAAGGGGCGAGCGAAGACGAGGCGGCGCCGGAGAGCGCCGTGGCGACGCTGGCGGCGCGCTTCAAGCAGACGCTCGGCGACAAGGTGAGTGAGGTGCGGGTGTCGAAGCGGCTGGCGGCAAGCGCAGTCTGTCTGGTGGCGCCGGAGATGGGACCGGACCGGCAATTGGAAAAGATCCTCAGCCGCGCCGGCGAACTCAAGACCCATGCGGCGCCGGTGCTCGAGCTCAATCCGACCCACGGGCTGATCAAGGCGCTCGCCGGCAAGGTCGCGAGCGGCGCGGCAGAGATGCTCGACGATGCGGCGGTGATCCTCTTCGGAGAGGCGAAAATCCTCGACGGCGAGCCGCCCGACGATCCCGCCGACCATGCGGCGCGTATCGTCAGGCTGATCGAGAAGGGGTTGGGGTAGGGTTCGCCTCATGGTGAGGTGCCCGGCGTGGCCGGCCTCGAACCATGAGGCCCATCCTTCGAGGCCCGCCTTCGGCGGGCTCCTCAGGATGAGGGTCCGTCACGTCCCGGTCATCTCGATGGTGGCGGCGCCGAGGATGGGGCCGGGCAGGCCGTCCTTGGTCTCGGCCTGGAGCAGCACGGCACAGCGGTTGACGTCGGCCTGCTTGATCTCGCTCTTGGGCAGGTCGACCGACATTGCCTCGCCTTTCCACATGGCGATCGGGCGGAGCTTTCTGACAACGTCGGTATAGGTGACGGTGCGGCCGCCGTTCTCGCCGCGGCCGATGGGCACGCTGACCGACTTGTCGTACATCACCAGCCACAAGGTGGCGTGCGGCATCGCCGCCTTGGCGGCCGGGTCGGCCGCATCGATGGCCACGGTGATGGCGTCGCCGGTTGACGACAGCGACAAGTGGATCGGCAGGCCGCCGGAATATTTGGCCAAGGCCGCGTCGATCGCAGTCTTGCTCGAACCGACCGCATGGGTGCGGCCGTCGATCACCGCCTGGGGGGTGTAGACTTGGCCGTCACCGCGCGCCTGGGCGTAGTTGCGCTGGCGCTCGGTATTGTCGGGGCTGGCGAGCGTGTCCTTCCAGCCGAGATAGTCCCAGTAGTCGACGTTGTAGGAGAGCGCCAGGATATCGGGCTGCGCGGCATACTGGCCGAGCAGCTTGTCGGCCGGCGGACAGGACGAACAACCCTGGCTGGTGAAGAGCTCGACGACACCCTTGATCTCGGCCTGAGCCGGGACCGCGGCGAGCATCGTGCCGGCGATGAGACTGCCGAAAGCAATCGCGGAAATCGTCGTTTTCATGAGGCCTGCACGTTGATCCCAGCGGGTGCCGGAACCTCCGGCTCTTTCCCAAGCCGCCCACAGTCAACCTATGGCCAGGGGGGGTCAAGTTCGAGTCACGTTCGGGTGAGAGCGGGCGCGCGGGAGAACGCGCGCCCGTGAACTCACGCGGCGAGCTGGCGCAGGACGTAGTGCAGAATGCCGCCGTTCAGGAAATATTCCAGCTCGTCGAGCGTATCGATGCGGCAGGTGAGCGGCACCGAAGCCTTGCGCCCGTCGCCATAGGTGATCTCGGCGGTGAGCGTCTGGCGCGGCCGCAAACCTTCGGCCAGGCCCTTGATGGTCACCGTCTCGTCGCCCTTGAGGTCGAGCGACTTCCAGGTGGTGCCGTCGGCAAAGACCAGCGGCAGCACGCCCATGCCGACCAGGTTGGAGCGGTGGATGCGCTCGAAGCTCTCGGCGATGACGGCGCGCACGCCGAGCAGGCGCGTACCCTTGGCCGCCCAGTCGCGCGACGAGCCGGTGCCGTATTCCTTGCCGGCGAAGATCACCAGCGGCACCTTCTCCTCCGCGTAGCGCATGGCCGCGTCGTAGATGGACAGTTCCTCGCCCGAGGGCTGGTGGACGGTGACGCCGCCTTCGACACCGGGCACCATCTGGTTCTTGATGCGGATGTTGGCGAAGGTGCCGCGCATCATCACCTGGTGGTTGCCGCGGCGCGAGCCGTAGGAGTTGAACTCCACCGGGCGCACCTGATGTGAAATGAGATATTCGCCGGCGGGGCCGTCGCGCTTGATCGAGCCGGCAGGCGAGATGTGGTCGGTGGTGATGGAATCGAGGAAGAGGCCGAGGACACGCGCATCGACGATGTCGGTAACCGGCTCCGGCGTCATCTTGATGCCCTCGAAATAGGGCGGGTTCTGCACATAGGTCGAGCCGTCCGACCAGTCATAGGTCTGGCCGCCGGTGACCGCGATCTTGCGCCACTCGGCGTCGCCCTTGAAGACGTCGGCGTAGCGGGAGCGGAACATGTCCTCGCTGACGGTGGCGCGGACGAGATCGGCCACCTCCTTGGACGTCGGCCAGATGTCCTTGAGATAGACCGGCGTGCCGTCGCTGGCGGTGCCGACGGGATCGGTGGTGACGTTGACGCGCATGGTGCCGGTCAGCGCATAGGTGACGACCAGCGGCGGCGAGGCGAGGTAGTTGGCGCGGGTGTCCGGATTGACCCGGCCTTCGAAGTTGCGGTTGCCGGAGAGCACCGAGGCGACCACCAGCTCCTTGGCCCCGACGGCTTCCGATATCTCCTCCGGCAGCGGCCCGGAATTGCCGATGCAGGTGGTGCAGCCGTAGCCGACCAGATTGAAGCCGAGGGCGTCGAGATGCTCCTGCAGGCCGGCCTTGGCGAGATATTCGGTCACCACCTGGGAGCCGGGGGCGAGCGAGGTCTTCACCCAGGGCTTGGCGGTCAACCCCTTCTCGTGAGCGTTCTTGGCGACCAGGCCGGCGGCGATGAGCACGCTCGGATTGGAGGTGTTGGTGCACGAGGTGATGGCGGCGATGACCACGTCGCCGTCGGTGAGCTTGTAGTCCTTGTCGGCGACCTTGGCCGAACGATAGAGATCGGGCACCGAGCCGCCGCCCTCCTCGTCCATGTCGGAGGCCGCGTCGCTTTTTCCCACGTCGCGGAAGTCCGCGAGCGCCGCCTCAAAGGCGGTGTCGGCATGGGCCAGCGCGACGCGGTCCTGCGGGCGCTTTGGGCCGGCCATCGACGGCTCGACGCCGGCGAGGTCGAGTGCGAGCGTGTCGGTGAAGATGGGATTTGGCGTGCCGTCCTCGCGGTACATGCCCTGCGCCTTGGCATAGGCGTCGACCAGAGCGATGCGCTCCGCCTCGCGGCCGGTCGCCTTGAGGTAGGCAAGCGTGTCCTTGTCGACCGGGAAGAAGCCGCAGGTGGCGCCATATTCCGGCGCCATGTTGGCGATCGTCGCCTGGTCCTCGAGCGACAGATGAGAGAGGCCGGGCCCATAGAACTCGACGAACTTGCCGACCACGCCCTTCTTGCGCAGCATCTGGGTGACGGTGAGCACCAGGTCGGTGGCGGTGACGCCCTCGGCGAGGCGGCCGTCCATGCGAAAGCCGATCACCTCGGGGATGAGCATGGAGATCGGCTGGCCGAGCATGGCGGCCTCGGCCTCGATGCCGCCGACGCCCCAGCCGAGGACGGCCAGCCCATTGACCATGGTGGTGTGGCTGTCGGTACCGACCAGCGTGTCCGGATAGGCGACGGTGGCGCCGTCCTCCTTGCCGGTCCACACGGTCTGGGCAAGATATTCGAGGTTGACCTGGTGGCAGATGCCGGTGCCCGGCGGCACCACGCGGAAATTCTCGAAGGCGGACTGGCCCCAGCGCAGGAAGGAATAGCGCTCGCCGTTGCGCTCATACTCGCGCGCGACATTGGCCTGGAAGGCAAGCGCATTGCCGTACTGGTCGACCATGACCGAGTGATCAATGACCAGATCGACCGGCACCAGCGGGTTGATGCGCGCCGGGTCGCCGCCGAGCGCCACCATGGCGTCGCGCATGGCGGCAAGATCGACCACCGCCGGCACGCCAGTGAAATCCTGCATGAGCACGCGCGCGGGGCGGAAGGCGATCTCGCGGTCGCTCTTGCGGGTGGTGAGCCATTCGGCCATGGCGCGGATGTCGTCGGCAGTAACCGTGCGCCCGTCCTCGTGGCGCAGCAGGTTCTCGAGCAGCACTTTCAGCGAGAAGGGCAGGCGGGAGATGCCGGCAAGCCCGTTCTTCTCGGCGTCGGGCAGGCTGTAATAGGCATAGCTGGCGCTGCCGACGGTGAGGGTGCGGCGCGATTTGAAGCTGTCGAGCGACGTGGCCACGTCCGGTTACTCCTTAGGGTCCTGCGAAGCGAAGCGCGCCCGCTGGCGCGGTGAGGGAAATTGCGGCACACCGGCTGGGAGGCGACGACGGAGGTCGCCGGCCTTATAGTGAAAACTGGATGGTGATGCCAGACGATCAAGGGGCGGCCGGCGCCGGGATGCTGCGGAAATCCGCCGGGCAACGGGACGGCGTTCGCGCCTGCCAGTGCGCAGCGGGGCGTTTGTCGCCATGCGCCTGACCGCCAGCGGCCTCTCGGCGGTGCGCGGTGGGCGCCCGGTCTTCGCCGACCTTTCCTTCACGGTTGCGCCGGGCGAGCTTCTCGCCGTCACCGGGCCCAACGGCGCCGGCAAGTCGACGCTGCTCAGGCTGGTTGCCGGGTTGCTCAAGCCTGCCGGCGGGACGGTCACGCTGGCGGGTTCCGACGAGCCCGATATCGGCACCCACAGCCACTATCTCGGCCATCTCGATGCGCTGAAGCCGAGCCTGACGGTGCGCCAGAACCTCGATTTCTGGCGGAAGCTGTGGGGCGGCGGCGACATCGAGGCGGCGCTCGCCGCCGTCGGCCTGGAGCCGCTCGGCGACTTGCACGTGGCGGTGCTCTCGGCCGGCCAGAAGCGGCGGGTAGCGCTGGCGCGGCTGCTGGTCGCGCGCCGGCTGCTGTGGCTGCTCGACGAGCCGGCGACGGCGCTCGACGCCGCCGCGGAAGCCGGGCTCGGCCGGCTGATCGCCGATCATCTTGCCGGCGGTGGCATGGCGATCGCCGCCACCCATCGCAACCTGCCGGTCAGCCCGACGGCGACGCTGGCTCTGGGAAGAGCACCATGATCGCCGGCTTCCTGACGATCGCGGCACAGACCGCGCGCCTGTCGCTGAAGGGCGGCGGCGGCGCCTTCGTCGGGCTGGTGTTCTTCGTCGCGGTGGTGACCGTGGTGCCCTTTGGCGTCGGGCCGGACCTCAAGCTGCTGGCGCGGATCGGGCCGGCGATGCTGTGGATCGGGGCGCTCCTGGCAACGCTACTCGGCCTCGACCGGCTGTTCGGCGAGGACAAGGAGGACGGCACGCTCGACCTCCTGGCGCTGTCCGGCCTGCCGCTGGAGGTCACGGTGCTCGCCAAATGCGCCGGCGCCTGGGTCTCCACCGCGCTGCCGCTGGTGGTGATGAGCCCGCTACTCGGGCTGCTGCTCGGGATGGAGCCGGCAGCGCTCGGCATCACCGCGCTGACGCTCCTCATCGGCTCGCCGGCGCTGACCCTGATCGGGGCCATCGGCGCGGCGCTGATCACCGCGCTCGGCCGCGGCGGCCTGCTGGTCGCCGTGCTGGTGCTACCCTTCACCGTCCCCGTGCTGATCTTCGGGGTGAGCGCCACCTATGCGCTGAGCGGGCCGATGCCGCTCGGCGCCCCGTTGCTCATCCTGGTGGCGCTGACGCTGGTCGCCGCCGTAGTGGCGCCGGTCGCCGGCGCCGCCGCGCTCAGGGTGGGGATGGAATGATTCTGGCTGTGCAGCGGGCGAAACGATCAAGCGGCAACCGCGGCCAGGGCGCGGACCGAGCATGGCGGCGGGTGAGGGAAGAGAGCACGGCCTTGCCATGACCCCTCTGTCCCTCTCCCGCGAGGGGAGAGGGGACGAATGCGGCAGGCGCCGCTGATATGCCTACTGCGTCGTCTGGCAGCGGTCGAGGCGCTCCGGGCTGCCGCTGCCGTCGTCAATCAGCAGGGTATCTCCGTCGAAATCGACCAAAACGACCGGCATGTCGTTTTCGCCGACCCGGCCGGAGAGCTGCCCCTTGTCGATGGCGTAGGTGCCGTTGACCTTGCTGTCCGCGCTGGCGCCGGCCGATTCGAAGCTGCCGTCGGCGTTGAAGGTCAGGTGACCATCCTGGCAGGTGGCGGACTGGCCCCAGCTTCCGACGATCTTCTGGCGGATGACGTCGTCTGACGGGGGTGCGGCAAGGGCCGCGGTGACGGTTGAGAGCAGGGCAAGGCCGAACAAAGCAGCGCGCATGGACACTCCTTCAGCGGGCGCGGGGCTCCAAAGCCCGTGGGCGTCCGCCGGCATGTGTTCTATCCGATCATGGCGGCCGTGCGGCGGAATAGATTGCCCCCACCCGATTCCGCCCGGAGAGCCTGCCGCAAAATCGCTCCGTCGGAATGGTTCTATCTGACCGGAAAAGGCTCTAGAACCCTGCAATGGCCATCGTCGATCTCGCCAATCCCACCCGATTCCTGAGCTATTCCGGCCGGGCGCTGCCGCTGTTGTGGGCGGCGGCGCTCGTGGCCCTGGCCGCCGGCCTCTACCTCTCCTTCTTCGAGGCGCCGCCGGACTACCAGCAGGGCGAGACGGTGCGCATCATGTTCATCCACGTGCCGGCGGCCTGGCTGTCGATGCTCGCCTACGGGGTGATGGCGATCGCCGCGCTCGGCACGCTGGTCTGGCGCCATCCGCTCGCCGATGTGACGGCCAAGAGCGCCGCGCCGCTCGGCGCCGGCTTCACCTTCATCGCGCTGGTCACCGGCTCGCTGTGGGGCAAGCCGATGTGGGGCACCTACTGGGTGTGGGACGCGCGGCTGACATCGGAACTGGTGCTGCTGCTCGTCTATCTCGGGCTGATCGCGCTTTGGCAGGCGGTGTCCGATCCCGGGCGCGCGGCGCGAGCGGCCGCGGTGCTGACGCTGGTCGGGACCATCAACCTGCCGATCATCAAGTTCTCGGTCGACTGGTGGAACACGCTGCACCAGGGCGACAGCATCTTCCGCATGGGTGGTCCGACCATCGACATCACCATGCTCATCCCGCTGTTCGTGATGATGGGGGCGATGACGCTGATGTTCGCGGCGCTGCTCGCCATGGCGATCCGCAACGAGATCCTGCGCCGGCGCGTGCGCACCCTGGAGATCGCGGCGGCCTCCGGGGCCGGAGGCTGAGCCCCATGTGGCCCCATGCCGGGTTCATCATCGCTTCCTATCTGGTGACGGTGGTCGTCATCGTCGCCATGGTCGTGTGGATTGTGATCGACGGGCGGCTGCAGCGGCGCCGGCTCGCCGAGCTGGAGGCGCGCGGCATCCGGCGGCGCTCTGAGCGAGGCGCCTCATGAGCGAGGCCAATCAGCCGACACCGGCATCCGCGCCGCGGCCGCGCTTCCGCCCGGTCATGCTGCTGCCGCTGGTGCTGTTCGCCGGGCTGGCGGCGATCTTCCTGATGCAGCTCGAATCGAATGTCGGGCCGGACGTGGTGCCCTCGGTGCTGATCGGCAAACCGGCGCCCGACTTCACGCTGCCGGCGCTCGCCGGCGCCGGCGTGCCGGGCCTATCCCGCGCCGACCTCGACGGCCATCTGACGCTGGTCAACATCTTCGCCTCGTGGTGCGTGCCCTGCCGCGAGGAGCACCCGGTGCTGGAGGAGGTGGCCAAGGACAGCCGCATCCGCCTGGTCGGCATCGACTACAAGGACAAGCCGGCGAACGTGCTCGCCTTCCTCGGCGAGATGGGCAACCCCTATGCGGCCATCGGCGCCGATGAGGCCGGGCGCACCTTCATCGACTGGGGCGCCTATGGCGTGCCGGAGACCTATCTGGTCGGCGCCGACGGCATCATCGTCAAGAAATATATCGGCCCGCTCACCGAGCGGACGGTGGCCAACGACCTGATGCCCGAGATCGCCAAGGTGCTGGCGAAGGGCGCCGGCACCTGACCGCGTTCAGGACTTTTCGGTTTCCTCGGCGATGGTGTGCTTGTTGATGAGCGGCATCTGGGCGAGGGCGAAGACGAAGGTGAGCGGCAGGAAGCCGAAGACCTTGAAGGCGACCCAGGTGTCGGTGGAGACGTTGCGCCAGAGGACCTCGTTGAGGACGGCCAGCACCAGGAAGAACACGCCCCAGCGGAAGGTGAGCTTGCGCCAGCCCTCGTCCGACAGCTTGAACATGGCGTCGAAGACGTAGCCGAGCAGCGAGCGGCCGAAGACAAGCCCGCCGAGCAGCACGCCGCCGAAGAGCACATAGATGATCGTCGGCTTCATCTTGATGAAGGTGGCGTCGTGCAGCCACAGCGTCAGCCCACCGAAGACCACGACGACGATGGCCGTGACGAACGGCATCAGCGGCAGGCGGCGGGTGAGCGCATAGGAAATGGCGAGCGCCACCAGCGTCGCCACGATGAAGGAGGCGGTGGCGAAGAAGATCGGCCCGCCGAGCGCTGTGATCACGGGCCAGCTTGCGGCGAGCTTCTCGCCGCGCGCATTGGCGAAGAAGAAGATCAGCAGCGGACCCAGCTCGAGCACCAGCTTGAGCCAGGGATTGAGCTTCTTCTCTTCGGCCGTGTGCGGCTCGTTGGGGGCGTGTTCGAAGGCCATGGGTACCTGTTTTCCCTTATGCCAGCCGTCTTGGCGCGGCGGTGGCCGGGTCGCCGGAATTCGGCGTGCCGGTCGGCTCGATCAGCAGGATATGCACTTCCTCATTGGCGACCGGGCGGTGCTCGACGCCCTTGGGGACGATGAACATCTCGCCGGGACCCAGCGCTACCGTGCGGTCGCGCAGCTCGATATCGAGGGTGCCCTTGAGCACCAGGAAGAAATCGTCGGTGTCGTCATGCTTGTGCCAGATGTAGGGCCCCTTGAGCTTGGCGACCATGATGTCGTGGCCGTTGTATTCGGCCAGCGTGCGCGGCGCGAAGATCTCGGTGAAGGTCGACAGCTTGTCGGCGAGGTTGATGGCGCCATCGCTCATGGTGTCCTCCTCTAGAGCCCGGCCAGCGCGCGGGCAAAATCCTCCGCCGCGAAGGGCTCGAGATCGTCGACACCCTCGCCGACCCCGATGAAATGCACCGGCAGGCCGTATTTCGCGGCGATCGCCACGAGGATGCCGCCGCGCGCGGTGCCGTCAAGCTTGGTCATCACCAGCCCGGTGACGCCGGCGCGCTTGCCGAAGATGTCGACCTGGCTGACGGCGTTCTGGCCAGTGGTGGCGTCGAGCGTCAGCAGCACCGAGTGCGGCGCCGTGGGGTCGACCTTGCGGATGACGCGGATGACCTTCTCCAGCTCGGCCATCAGCGCATCCTTGTTCTGCAGCCGGCCGGCGGTGTCGATGAGCAGAACGTCGGCTTGTCTCTCGCGCGCCGTCTCCAGCGCGTCATAGGCAAGGCCGGCGGCGTCGGCATTGGGCGCGCCGGAAACGACCATGGCGCCGGTGCGCTCGCCCCAGATCTTCAGCTGCTCGATGGCCGCGGCGCGGAAGGTATCGCCGGCAGCGAGCACGACAGACTTGCCCTCGGCGCGGAGTTTTGCCGCAAGCTTGCCGATGGTTGTGGTCTTGCCGGTGCCGTTGACGCCGACGACCAGGACGACGTGGGGCTTCAGCGCGGGGTCGAGGGTGAGCGGCCGGGCGACGGGCCTCAGCGTCTTCTCGATCTCCTGCGCCAGAACCGCCTTCACCTCGGCGTCGGTGATCTCCTTGTCGTAGCGGCCGGCGGCGAGCGCCTCGGTGATCCGCGTCGCCGTGTCGGCGCCGAGATCGGCGCGGATCAGCATGTCCTCCAGCTCTTCCAGAGCGTCGGCATCGAGCCTGCGCTTGGTGAAGACCGCGGCGATCTGCTCGGTGAGCGCGCCGGAGGAGCGGGAGAGCCCGCTCTTCAGCTTCTGGAACCAGCTTTGGCGCGGTGCCGGGGCTTCCGCCGCCGGTGTGTCGGGAGGTGCCGGCGCCACATCGGCCGGTGGACGGCCGCCGCGGAGACGGCTGAAGAATCCCTTGCCCTCCGCCATCAGGCGGCCTCGGACAGGGCGGTTGCGACCAGCGCGCTGTCGGTGCGGCCGGTGATGGTGGCCGCAACGATCGCGCCGGGTGCGCCGGCATCGATGGTCGCTTCGGTGAAGTGCTCGGTGCGGCCGCGGCCGTTGCGCTCGACCAGCACGCGGCGGGTGGCGCCCTGCTCGGCGGCGAGATGGGCGGCAAGCGCCGCGGCACCCTTGTCGCGCAGACGGGCGGCACGTTCCTTAACGAGCCGCCCGTCGAGCTGGGGCATGCGTGCGGCCGGCGTGCCGGGGCGCGGCGAGAAGGGGAAGACGTGGAGATGGGTCAGGCCGCAATCGTCGACGATCGAGAGGCTGTTTCCGAACATCGCCTCCGTCTCGGTGGGGAAGCCGGCGATGAGGTCGGCGCCGAAGACGACGTCGGGGCGCAAGCGGCGCACACCGGAAGCGAAGCGCACGGAATCGGCGCGGAGATGCCGGCGCTTCATGCGTTTGAGGATCATGTCGTCGCCGTGCTGGAGCGAAAGATGGAGATGGGGCATCAGCCGCTCTTCCTCGGCGAGCGCACGCATCAGTTCGTCGTCCACCTCGATCGAATCGATGGAGGAGAGGCGCAGCCGCTTCAGTTCCGGCACAAGGCGGAGGATGGTGCGCACCAGCCGGCCGAGCTTCGGGGCGCCGGGCAGGTCGTGCCCCCAGGAGGTGATGTCGACGCCGGTGAGCACGACTTCCGAATAACCGTTTTCGGCGAGCCTCTGCACCTGCTCGACCACGGCGCCGGCCGGCACCGAGCGCGAATTGCCGCGACCGTAGGGGATGATGCAGAAGGTGCAGCGATGGTCGCAGCCGTTCTGCACCTCGACGAAGGCGCGGGCGCGGCCATCGAGCCCGTCGATGAGATGCCCGGCGGTCTCCTTGACCGCCATGATGTCGTTGACGCTGACCTTGGCTGTCTCGGTGAGGCCGAAGTCGTAGCTCTGCGCCGCCAGCTTTTCGGCATTGCCGAGGACGAGGTCGACCTCGGGCATGGCGGCGAAGGTTTCCGGCGCGATCTGGGCGGCGCAGCCGGAGACGACGATGCGGGCAGCGGGGTCGTCACGGCGCGCCTTGCGGATCGCCTGGCGGGCCTGGCGCACGGCCTCGGCGGTGACCGCGCAGGTGTTGACGAGGACGGCGTCGGCGAGGCCGGCCTCAGCCGCGCGGCGGCGCATGACCTCCGATTCCAGCGCGTTCAGCCGGCAGCCGAAGGTGATGGTGCGCGGGGCGGACGTCACTCGGCGGCGCCTTTGGCGGTGACCTGCCACTGAAGCGTCTCGGGGTCGAGAGTGCCCTCGAACTCGGTCTCCACCGGGCCGGTCATCCAGACGTGGCCGTCGTCGCGCCACTCTATGACCAGCGGTCCGCCGGGCAAGGTCACCGTGACCCGCCGCTCGGTGAGGCCCTTGCGCACGGCGGCGACGGCGGTGGCGCAGGCGGCGGTGCCGCAGGCGCGGGTGAGGCCGGCGCCGCGCTCCCAGGTCCGCACGGTGATTGCCGTCGGCGAGGTGACATGGGCGAGCGAGATGTTGGCGCGCTCGGGGAACATCGGATGGTTTTCGAGCAGCGGGCCGAAGCGTCCGAGGTCATAGGCCGCGACGTCGTCCACCCAGAAGATGGCGTGCGGATTGCCCATATTGACCGCCGATGGCGAGTGCAGGATGGGGTCGTCGATTGGCCCGATCTGCAGCTCGATGGCGCGGGTATCGCGGAACTCCTCGGCGAGCGGGATCTCGTCCCAGCGGAAACGCGGCTGGCCCATGTCGACGGTGATGAGGTCCGGCTGGCCACTGTCGTAGGCCCTGAGCAGGCCGGCATTGGTCTCGATGGCCGCAGTCGAGCGGCCGGTCTCGCCCATGATCAGCCAGCCGACGCAACGGGTGGCGTTGCCGCAGGCGTCGACCTCGCCGCCGTCGCGATTGTGGATGCGCATGAAGACATCGTCGCCGGGGGCCGACGCCTTTTCGATGGTGATCATCTGGTCGAAGGCAAGTGCGTCCGGGGCGCCCAGCGCCTGGATGGCGCCCTCGCCCAGGCGCACGGGATCCTTGCGGCCGTCGAAGACGATGAACTCGTTGCCGAGGCCGTTCATCTTGCGAAAGGGAAGCGCCCTTGCCGTCATGGCAGCGGGTCCGGAACCAGAGGGAAATCCACAGATTTTTTTCCGCCCCTATATGGCGGAAGCCGGGGCAAATTGCCAGCCGCGATGCGGGTGTTGTGAGACTGTCGCACGGCTGTCACCCGGCACTTTTAGCAATAGTGGACCACGCGGTTAACGTGCTTTAATCAATTGTTAACCTTTGTGAAGATTTGACGGGGGCCCCGTCCATGGCCGGCGCGTTTTTGCGCCGGCCTTATTTTTTGGCGGTCCTGACGACAACCGCCTAGCCGGTCGAAAACAGCCATTCCATCCCGACAGGTGCGGCAATCCGGCACGAGGCCGCCAGCCATCGTTGCGTCGGAGCGGGTGCGGCGGGCCGTGAACGATTCAGACAATCAACGGACTGTTTCGGAGCGGGTCCATGTCCACGGTCACGCACGACCCACCGCGACTGCGCGGCCTCTCGGGTTTCTGGCTGGCGCTCGCCTATGTCGCGGCGCTGACGGCGCCGCTGGCGCTGGCCTATCTCAGCGGATGGTCGCACCGGTTCGCCTGGCGCGACGCAACCGCGGCGACCGGCATCGTCGCCGGCGTCGCGCTGGTCCTGCAATTCGTCACCTCCGGCCGCTTCGAATGGCTCTCCGGGCGCATCGGCATCGACGTCACCATGGCCTTCCACAAATGGTCGGCGAAGGTGCTGCTGGTGATGGTCATTGTCCATCCGCTGACCTTCATCGTACCCAACGTGCTGGCCGATCCGGCGCGCACCGTCGACTGGCTGGTTTTCGTGTTCTTCGACTCCCGCTTCCTGACCGGAACGGTCTCGGGGGCGGCGACCGTGCTGCTGGTGGTGATGGCGCTCTACCGCGAGAAGCTGCGGCGCTACGGCGCCTGGCGGGCAAGCCACGGTCTGCTGGCGCTGGTAGCGGTGGTGTTCCTGGTGCTGCATGCGATCAGAAGCGGCCACTATGCCCGCTTTTTCCCGCTCGACGTGATGTGGCCGCTGCTCGTCCTCGTGGTGGTGGCGGCGGCGCTGGTCGTCTACGGCGACCGGGCGCTCAGGATGGTGACGACGCCATGGCGGGTGGCCGGCATCCGCCGGGTCGCCGAGGGGCTGTGGGAACTGACGCTCAGCCCGCGGTCGGGCAAGGGCCTTCGCTATCGCGCCGGGCAGTTCGCGTGGATCGCCTTCGGCACCCGCCGCTTCCCGCTTTTCGATCATCCCTTCTCGATCGCCTCGGCCCCGTCGGCCGGCCCCGACCTCGCCTTCATCATCAAGGAGTCGGGAGACTTCACCAAAGGCATCGGCGCGATTGCGGCGGGGACGAAGGTCGGCATCGACGCGCCGCATGGCAGCTTCGTTGTCGACGAGACCTCAGCGGACCCGCTGCTGCTGGTCGCCGGTGGCGTCGGCATCGCACCGATCCTCGGCATCCTGCGAGAGCTTGCCGCGCGCGGGGATCGGCGACCGGTGCGGCTCATCTATGCCGGTGCCCGGCCGGAAACCATGCTCGCGCCGGAGCGGATCGTGGCGGAGGGCGGTGGCCTCGACCTCAAGGCGACTTTCCTGGCGGAAGAAGCCGGCGAGAACTGGCCGTATGAGCGCGGGCGCGTCACCGCGGCGGTGGTGAGCACGGCGCTTGCCGGGCTCGATCCCGGCCGGGTCGAGGCGATGCTGTGCGGACCGGGCGCGATGATGTGCGCCGTCTGCGATCTCCTCGGTCAGGCCGGCGTGCCGCTTTCGGCCATCCGCTACGAGCGCTTCGACTATGCCGACAAGGCGCGTTCGGCCAAGGATCGTCGGCTGCTGGCCGGTTTCGCGGCCATCGGCGCTGCCGTGACCGCCGCGATCGTGGCCTTCTCCCTCAACTGAAGGCGGGCGTCACGCCGCCTTCAAGACGAATTGAGTGGGGTGTGTGGCCGGGCGGCCCCTATAGTCCGCCCATGACGGATGCCACAGCTACGAGGAAACAACCATGCGCGACCGCACGATGCGGGCTACGCGACGACGGTTCCTGCTCTCCGGCGCGGCCTTGGCCGGCGTCGTCGGTCTCGGTGCCGCCGTGCGCTGGGTCGGCCAGGCCGGTGCGAGCACGATCGTGACCAAGCCCGGCACGGTGACGATCATGCGCTTCGCCGACAGCGGGGTCAGCCTGGGCGAGGAGACCGTGCCCAAGGTGGTCAAGAGCGAGGCCGAATGGCGCGCCCAGCTCTCCGACCTTGCCTTCCGCGTCACCCGGCAGGAGGGGACGGAAAGGGCCGGCACCGGCGAATATGTCGATAACCACGACAGCGGTCTGTATCGCTGCATTTGCTGCGACACGGCGCTGTACGATTCCAGGACGAAGTTCGATTCCGGCACCGGCTGGCCGAGCTTCTGGCAACCGATCGCCAGCGAGAACGTGGTCGAGACCCGGGACGGCAGCTTCGGCATGGTGCGCACGGCGGTGTCCTGCGCGCGCTGCGAGGCGCATCTCGGCCATGTCTTCGACGACGGACCGCAGCCGACCGGCCTGCGCTACTGCATGAATTCGGTCGCCTTGAAATTCGTGCCGCGGGCCTCCGCGTGAGCCGGACGGCTTTCCCTTTCACTTTCTCCCGATGGAGGTTCCCATGTGGTCATCCCTGAGCAGGTTCGCGAAGTCCTCGGCGCTGATGGCCGTCAGTGCCTTCGTCCTGATTGCGGTCGGCGCGGTGCTCGGTGGCGGAAAAGCCAATGCCGAGAAGGTCGGCCCGGTGGTGGAGATCCCCGCGCCGGCGGTCGATGAGCCGGCAAGCGCGGGCAGCGAGACGGCGATCTTCGCCGGCGGCTGCTTCTGGGGCATCCAGGGCGTGTTCCAGCACGTGAAGGGCGTGGAGAGCGCCATTGCCGGTTATGCCGGCGGCACCGTCGATAAACCGACCTACGCTCAGGTCGGCAGCGAGACGACCGGGCACGCCGAATCGGTCAAGGTGACCTTCGACCCGTCCAAGGTCACCTACGGCAAGCTCCTGCAGATATTCTTCTCGGTGGCGCACGACCCGACCGAGCTCAACCACCAGGGGCCGGACATGGGCACGAGCTACCGCTCGGCGCTGTTCACGATGGGTGACGAGCAGGCGAAGGTCGCCAAGGCCTATATCGCCCAGCTCGACGCCGCCAAGAAGTTCCCCGAGAAGATCGTCACCGAGGTGACGCCCTACACCAATTTCTTCCAGGCCGAGGACTATCACCAGGACGCGGCCACGACGATCGACATCAATCCGGGCTACATCATGTTCTATGACGTGCCCAAGATCGCGGCGCTGAAGGTGACCTTTCCGGCGCTCTACCGGGAGAAGCCGGTGCTGGTCTTCGCCAGCGATGCGCGGAGCTGACCGGAGCGGATGACGAGGGCGCGCGCGGCGCCGGCCCTGCCTGCGGGCGTTGCCGCGCTGCTTGCGGCCACCGCGGGCTTCGTCGGCTGGGCGGCGTTCTCGTTCGGCGGCCGGCGTGAGGCATGGGACTCTGGCGGCTGGTGGATGGTGGCGCTGCCGCTGCTGGTGCTGGTTGCCGCAATCCTCGGCTATCTCGTGCCGCGCCAGGTCTGGCGCTGGGCCGCGGCCATCCTTGGCGGGCAGCTTCTGGCCATGGTCGTGCTGCGCCCGGCGGGAACGGACCTTGGCCTTTTTCCGCTGACCCTGGTCGTTCTTCTCGTCCCGCTGGGCCTGATGTTCACCGTCGCGGCGCTGGTCGGCGGTGCGATCGCCCGCTGGCGCAACCAGCCCTGACCTCTATCCCCTCCATTGAACTGACCGGCGTGCCTGGCCTATGTCCGGCACAGCGCATGGCACGGACAGGAAACGGACAGCGACATGGCATCGGCAGCAAGGGGGGCGCTTCCGCGCAGGCGGCTCGGCCGGACCGACATGGAGATCACCCGGGTCGGGTTCGGCGCCTGGGCGATCGGTGGCGACTGGTTGTTCGGCTGGGGCGAGCAGGACGACAGCGCTTCGGTCGCCGCCATCCGCCATGCCGTGGCGCACGGCATCAACTGGATCGACACGGCGGCGATCTATGGCTTCGGCCATTCGGAAGAGGTGGTCGGGCGCGCGCTGAAGGAGATGCCGGCGGCCGAGCGGCCCTACGTCTTCACCAAATGCGGGCTCATCCGCGATCCCGAGAAGCCGGACCAGCGGCCGCACAGGGTCGGGGCGGCGGACAGCCTCCGCCGCGAGGTCGAGGCCTCGCTGAAGCGCCTCGGGGTCGAACGCATCGACCTGATGCAGATGCACTGGCCGGCCGAGGACGGTACGCCGCTCGAAGTTTACTGGCAGACCCTTCTCGACCTGAAGAAAGAGGGCAAGCTTGGCGCCGTCGGTCTCTCCAACCACAATGCCGAGCAACTGGCGGCGGCCGAGGCACTCGGCCATGTGGACACGCTGCAGCCGCCCTTCTCCGCGATCCGGCGAGGTGTCGCCGCGGCCGAACTGCCCTGGTGCGCGGACCACGAGACTGGCGTCATCGTCTACAGCCCGATGCAGTCGGGCCTGTTGACCGGGCGCTTCTCGGTGGCGCGGGCCGCGGCCCTGCCGGAGAACGACTGGCGCTCGCGCAATCCTGAGTTCAGCGGCGACAAGCTCGCTCGCAACCTCAAGCTTGCCGCCGCCATGGCGCCGATCGCCGAGGCGCACGGGGTGAGCGTGGCGGCGGTCGCCGTCGCCTGGACGCTGACTTGGCCGGGGATCACCGGCGCGATCGTGGGGGCGCGCAGCCCCGAACAGGTCGACGGCTGGATCGATGCGGCAACGCTGAGCCTGAGTGCGGCCGATATCGCCGCCATCGCGGGGGCCATAGAAGCCACCGGCGCCGGGGGCGGGCCGGCCAGGCCGGCGGTCTGATCCGGCCACCCTTGATTGACTCGTGGTCCCTCGCCAACTAAACCGACGCCGACTCTGATAAGAGCCGGAAGTGCAGAAAGGCCGACCGGGGCCGGATCCCGGAGGTCAGCGTCCGCCAGCGCAGGTGCGCCCGCGGGCGCATTGCTGCTTGGAAGGACGAATGAAATGAATCGCTACAACGGACCCTCGCGCGGCCGGGCGCCTCAGCCGGCCAAGCCCTCGCCCGCCTCCCCGGGCGCGGATTGGGTGCTGGACGCTGTCCGGTACGTCTTCACGACCGCCATAGCCGACCGGCGCGGCTGACACCAAGGTCCCCGGGCCGCCCGCGAGGGCGGAGCCGGGGATTTCCTCAGCAAGAGACGAGGAGGGCCGTCGGGCCCGACCGGGAAATGAAGAATGTTTGAATCCCTCTCCGAACGCCTCGGCGGCATTCTCGACCGGCTGACCAAGCGCGGCGCGCTGTCGGAGGCCGACGTCGGCGAGGCGATGCGCGAGGTGCGCCGCGCCCTCATCGAGGCCGACGTGGCGCTCGACGTGGTGCGCTCATTCACCGACAAGGTGAAGGTCCGCGCCGTCGGACAGGATGTCATCCGCTCGGTCACGCCGGGCCAGATGGTCGTCAAGATCGTCCACGACCAGCTCGTCGAGATGCTGGGCTCGGAGCAGCAGACGATCGACCTCAACGCGCCGGCGCCGGTCGCCCTGATGCTGGTCGGCCTGCAGGGCTCGGGCAAGACGACGACCGCCGCCAAGATCGCCCGGCGGCTCGCCGAGCGCAACAAGCTGAAAGTGCTGATGGCCTCGCTCGATACGCGCCGGCCGGCGGCACAAGAGCAGCTCAAAATTCTCGGCGAGCAGGCGGAGATCGCGACGCTGCCCATCGTCGTCGGCCAGATGCCGGTGGGGATCGCCGAGCGCGCCCTCAATGCGGCGCGCTTCGGCGGTTACGACTTGGTCATCCTCGACACCGCCGGCCGCACCCATATCGACGAGCCGCTGATGGTCGAGATGGCGGAGATCAAGCGGGTGGCGAACCCGCACGAGATCCTGCTGGTCGCTGACTCGCTCACCGGCCAGGACGCGGTGACGCTCGCCCGCTCCTTCGACGAGCGCGTCGGCATCACCGGCATCGTCTTGACCCGCGTCGACGGCGACGGACGCGGCGGCGCGGCGCTCTCCATGCGCGCTGTCACCGGCAAGCCGATCAAGCTGATCGGCGTCGGCGAGAAGCTCGATGCGCTGGAAGATTTCGATCCCAGCCGCATCGCCGGGCGCATCCTCGGCATGGGCGACATCGTCGGCCTGGTCGAGAAGGCGGCGCAGGCGCTTGACGCCGAGAAGGCGGCGAAGGCCGCCGAGCGCATGCGCAAGGGCGTCTTCGACCTGAACGACCTCGCCGAGCAGCTCCAGCAGATGCAGAAGATCGGCGGCATGTCCGGCGTCATGGGCATGCTGCCCGGCATCGGCAAGGCCAAGAAGCAGATCGACGCCATGGGCCTCGACGATTCTGTCTTTCGCCGGCAGACGGCGATCATCTCGTCGATGACCGACCGGGAACGGCGCAACCCCGACATCCTCAAGGCGAGCCGCAAGAAGCGCGTGGCCGCCGGCTCGGGCACCGAGGTGTCGGAGGTCAACCGGCTGCTCAAGATGCACCGGCAGATGGCCGACATGATGAAGCAGATGGGGCGCGGCAAGGGCATGTTCGCCCGTATGGGCGGCATGATGGGCATGCCCGGCGCCGGTGGTGGTCTGCCCGGCGGAATGCCCGGTGGCGGCATGCCGGCCATGGACCCGGCTGCGCTGGAGAAGCTGGCCAAGGCTGGCGGCGGCCTGCCGGGCGGCGGTCTGCCCGGTGGCCTGGGCAATCTGCCCGGCGGTTTGCCAAGTCTCGGCGGACCGGGCGGACCGAAGCTGCCGGGCCTTCCCGGCTTCGGTAAGAAGAAGTGAGGGGGAGATGACAACTGGTGGCGAGCCCGATGCCGGCCTGAAGGAGCTGCGCGCCAGCATCGACAATATCGATGCGGCGCTGGTGCACCTGCTTGCCGAGCGCTTCAAGCTGACCAAACAGGTCGGCGTCTACAAGGCGGCGCACGATCTGCCGCCGTTCGATCCCGGACGCGAGAAGGCACAGCTCGCCCGCCTGCATGGGCTGGCGAAGGAAGCCGATCTCGACCCCGCTTTCGCCGAGAAATTCTACGCATTCATCGTCAAGGAAGTCATCCGCCACCACGAAGCACTGCGCTCGTGAGGGCCGAACAGCAACACGCCAAGGAGTGAGTGAACCCACATGTCCCTGAAGATCCGCCTGTCCCGCGCCGGCGCCAAGAAGCGGCCGTTCTATCGCATCGTCATCGCCGATTCGCGCTTTCCGCGCGACGGCCGCTTCATCGAGATCGTCGGCACCTACGATCCGATCCTGCCCAAGGATCATGAGAAGCGAACGGTGCTCAATGTCGAGCGCGTTCAGCACTGGCTGTCGCGCGGGGCGCAGCCGACCGACCGGGTGCTGCGCTTCCTTGACGCGGCGGGCCTGGCCAAGCGATCCCCGCGCAACAATCCGCAGAAGGCCGAGCCTGGCAAGAAGGCGCAGGAGCGCGCCGCCGCTGCGGCGGAAGCTGCGGCCAAGGCCGAGGCCGAGGCGCCCGCTGCGGCGGGCTGAGCCCTTGTCGCGGCGGTCTCCCCCGCAAGGGGGAGGAGAGGGACGGGCGGTCACCGTGGCGCGCATCGGCGCGGCCCACGGCATCAAGGGCGAGGTGCGGGTGAAATCCTTCACCGAGGCGCCGCTCACTCTTGCCGCCTACAGCCCGCTGGAGGCCGCCGACGGCCGTCGCTTTGTCATCAAGGCGGCGCGGCCGGCCGGGGCCTCTCCCGACATGCTGGTGGTGCGCTTCGAAGGCGTCGACGACCGCAACCAGGCCGAGGCGCTGAACGGGCTCGAGCTTTCCGTGCCGCGCGCGCGCCTGCCGGAGCCTGCGGCCGACGAATTCTACCATGCCGACCTGATCGGACTTCAAGCGGTGGCGCCTGAGGGCGCGTTGCTCGGCACGGTCGTGGCGCTGCCCAATTACGGCGCCGGCGATCTCCTCGAAATCGCCCCGGCGAAGGGCGCCACGCTGCTGGTGCCGTTCACCCGCGCCGCCGTGCCTGAGATCGACCTCGCCGGCGGCCGGGTGACCGTCGTCCCGCCGGCGGAGGCGGAGGAAGGCGAGGACAATGGGTAGCGGCTTGCTCCGTTCACCTTCCCCGCCGGATTTCCCCGGTTTGCGAAGCAAACCGGCCTTGGAAATCCGGGCGAGGGGTGAGGGCACGGCTTCGGCGGGACCCCCCTCCCTGTCCCTCCCCCGCAAAGGGGGCGGGGACGAGTACGGCTGGCGACGAGCAGGGCGATGACCTTCCGGGCGACCGTCCTCACTTTGTTTCCCGAGATGTTTCCGGGGCCACTCGGCACGAGCCTCGCCGGCAAGGGCCTGAGCGACGGCCTGTGGGCGCTGGAGGTGCGTGACATCCGCGCCTCGGCGACCAGCAAGCATCGCAATGTCGACGACACGCCGGCCGGCGGCGGCCCCGGCATGGTGATGCGCGCCGACGTGCTGGCGGCGGCGATCGATGCGGCAACCGTGGAGGGCGACGCGCGCCCGCGCCTGCTGATGAGCCCGCGTGGGACGCCGCTCGACCAGCGAAAAGTCACGGACCTTGCCGCCGGCCCGGGCGTGCTCATTGTCGCCGGCCGCTTCGAGGGGGTCGACGAGCGGGTGATCGAGGGCCGGGGCCTGAGGGAGGTCTCGGTCGGCGACTATGTGTTGTCGGGCGGCGAGATCGCCGCGATGGCGCTCCTCGATGCGGTGGTGCGGCTCATCCCCGGCATCATGGGCAATGCCGATTCCGGGGTCGCCGAGAGCTTCGCCGGGGGGCTGCTCGAATATCCGCACTATACCCGTCCGCAGGTCTGGGAGGGCCGTGCGATCCCCGCCGTGCTGACCTCCGGCGATCACGGCAAGATCGCCGCATGGCGGCGGGCCGAGGCCGAGCGGCTGACCGCGGAGCGCCGGCCGGACCTCGCGGCGAAAGCGAAGCGCGACTAAGCCGCCTACTTCGACAGCGTACAGGTGAAATCCGCACCGTTGGTCGCGATTTCGCGGAACTGCTCGGTCTTCAGCCCGGCGTCCCCGCAGGTCGGTTCGTGCTGGTCGTCGTCGTCGCTTGTGCCGGTGTCGCGAGAAGAGCGGCCCCGGCGATGACGACAAGGACTGCCAGGACGTGTTTCATGACACGCCTTCCGACGAAAAATCCCGTGTGGCGGCAAGACTAACGGCGTTTTTCGCCGCGGCCGGACCTATCGACAATCAAGGTCGATTGCGGTATTGAGCGCGCCGGTTCAGCGAACAGGTGGACGGACGGCCCGAAACATGGGTATGCCCGGTCCTTATGGGATCGGCGTCCGGCCAGGTGGCGGGGTCCCTCGGGTCCCAGGCTCCGGCGCCGCCTGCAAGTGAAGAAGAAGGTCCTCACCGATGTCGATCATCCAGGAGCTCGAGAAAGCTCAAGCCGCCGCGATCCTGGGCGATCGCACCATCCCCCAGTTCGCTCCCGGCGACACGGTCAAGGTCAACGTCAAGGTGACCGAGGGAACGCGCACCCGCATCCAGGCCTATGAGGGCGTGTGCATTGCACGCGCCGGTGGTGGCCTCAACGAGAACTTCACGGTGCGCAAGATTTCCTACGGCGAGGGCGTCGAGCGCGTCTTCCCGGTCTATTCGCCGTCGATCGATTCCATCGAGGTGGTGCGCCGCGGCAAGGTGCGCCGCGCCAAGCTCTATTATCTGCGTGGCCGCCGCGGCAAGTCGGCGCGCATCGCCGAGAAGCAGGATCACGGGCGCTCGGCGGAGATCGAGGCGGCCGTCGAGACGCCGGCCCCGGCGAAAGCAGCTTCGGAATAAGATGACCCGGCGCCTGCCGCATCTGGCGGCAGCGGTGTCGCGGCGATTGGCGCTGGCGACGGCGATTGCCGTTTGCGCCTACGGTTCTGCTTACGCCGAACCCCTGCAGTTGACGGTGGTCGACGCGGCGGTGCGCCTGCTGTCGGGCGGGCCGGTGCTGTTGATCAATCTGTCGTCTGGGTCGGCGCGGGACTTCGCGCAATTCAGCATCGGCCACGTGAACCAGACCGTCGCGATCCTGATCGACCACAAGGTGGTCATGACGCCATTGATCAGGGACCCGATCCTCGGCGGCAGTCTGGAGATCACCTGCGAGAGCCAAGCGGACTGTGCGGCGCTTGCCGAGCGGCTCAACAGCGGCAAGGCGATCGTCGAGGTCGATTCCATCTGACGGCAGGTCCGGCGCTGCTGTTGCCGGCGCGATGTGGGAGACGGGGGTGGCCAGGGGCCGCCTGTTTGCGGGCGATACCGGTTGGGAGGCCGGCGCCATGAGCGAGCATATCGAGGCAAACCGCGCCAACTGGGACGAGCGCGCCGACATCCATGCCGAGGACCGCACCGGCGCCTATGCGATCGAGCGGTTTCTCACCGGCGAGGATGTGCTGTTCCCGATCGAAGCGGCCGAGCTCGGCGATATCGCCGGCCGCGATGCGCTGCATCTGCAATGCCACATCGGCATCGACACGCTGTGCCTCGCCCGGCGTGGCGCCCATGCCACCGGGCTCGACTTTTCGGCGGCCGCGCTCGGCCATGCGGAGGACTTCGCCCGCCGTGCCGGCGTGTCGGTGCGCTTCGTCCACGGCACGGTCTACGATGCGCCGGCGCTGGTTGGCGAGGCAGCCTTCGACCTCGTCTATACGACCTGGGGCACCATCACCTGGCTGCCGGATATCCGGCGCTGGGCGGAGGTCATCGCGCGGGTGCTGCGACCCGGCGGCCGGCTCTACTTCGCCGATCTGCATCCCATGATCGCAACGCTGGAGGAGATCGACGGCCGCCTGACGCCGATCTTCACCTGGCGCACGCCGGCCAGCGTGCCGATCTCCTTCCAGAGCGCACAGACCTACACCGGCGATCCGCGCGAACTCGCCAATGCGCAGACCTTCGAGTGGAACCATCCGATCAGCGATATCGTCATGGCGCTCATCGATGCCGGGCTGGTCCTCACCCGGATGAGTGAGCACGAGGCGCTGCCCTGGCAGATGTTCCCGATGATGGTGTCGGGCGAGGATCGGCTGTGGCGGCTGCCGGCGGGTGCGCCACGCCTGCCCTTGTCGCTGACCCTTGACGCGGTCAAGCCGGCCTGACGCGCCTCGGCGTTTACCAACTTCTCAGGAAACGGCGGGGGGACGATAGGTCCGGTCGACTGAAACGCTATCTAGACTCAATCCGTAGCAAAGTTGGACGGGTCGAGCGCAAAGGAGGCGGCGCAGTCGTGTTTTCACGTCGAAATTTCCTGAAGACCCTTGGCCTCGGCGCGCTCGGCTTCGTCGGCCTCACCTCCTATGCACTCGCCATCGAACCGCGTTTTCGCCTGGTGGTGACGCGCTACCGGCTGACGCTGCCCAACTGGCCGGCTGACGGCAGGCCGTTGCGCATGGCGGTCATCGCCGACATCCACGCCTGCGACCCGTGGATGCCGCTGTCGCGCGTGGTCGAAATCGTCTCGGTCGCCAACAGCCTCGAACCCGACGTCATGCTGCTTCTGGGCGACTACGTCCCCGGCCTGCGGCGCTTCCGCACCGCAGTGGTGCCGCCGGGCAAATGGGGCAGGGCGCTGGCCGACCTCTCGGCGCCGCTCGGCGTCTATGGGGTGCTCGGCAATCACGACTGGTGGCACGACCTCGACGGCGCGCGGCGCGCCTTTGCCGATAACAACCTGCCGCTGATGGAAAACGACGTGGTGCGGCTGGAACCGAAGGACGGGCCGGCGGTCTGGCTGATCGGCCTTGGCGACCAGCTCGCCCATCCGATCGGCGACGGCGTGTTCCGCGGCGAGGACGATCTGCCGGGGGCGCTCGCCCGCATTCCCGAGGATGGCGTGCCGATCGTTCTGATGGCCCACGAGCCCGATATCTTTCCGCGTGTGCCGGCCCGCGTGAGCCTGACCGTTTCGGGGCATACCCATGGCGGGCAGGTGGAGCTGCCGTTCATCGGCCGGCCGGTGGTGCCCTCCGAATACGGCCAACGCTACGCCTATGGCCATGTGGTCGAGGGCGGCCGCAACCTCATCGTCTCGGGCGGGCTCGGCTGCTCGATCCTGCCGATACGCCTGGGCGTGCCGCCGGAGATCGTGCTGATCGAGCTTGGCGGCGAAGCCGCGAGCGTCTGAGGCCGGGCGGCCTGGCGACGGCCGGCGATTGTCTCGCTGCCCGCCTGTTGCTATCTAGCCTTCATGACATCGGCCATTCCACACAAGGCTGGACGGAACGGCGCGAGCGGCCGGCGCCTGCGCGGCAGCTTCGATTTTGCCGCGATCGCCGATCGCCAGCGCATGCCCTGGCGGTTCCTGGCGCGTCACTTCGCCGTCGACGGCATTCTTGCGGCCTGATGATGTCGGCGGCCGACATGCCGGCGCGACAGCCTTCGGCCTTCGGGCCGCACCCGTAATTTTCGCTTCAAGCAGGAACCTCAAGTCATGACCGCCGCAAAGACGCTCTATGACAAGATCTGGGACGACCATTTGGTGGAAGAGGCGCCGGACGGCACAGCCCTTCTCTATATCGACCGCCACCTGGTCCATGAAGTGACCAGCCCGCAGGCCTTCGAGGGTCTGCGCCTCGCCCACCGCACGGTGCACGCCCCGGACAAGACGCTGGCCGTGGTCGATCACAACGTGCCGACCACCGACCGCAGGGGCGGCATCAAGAATCCCGAATCCCTGTTGCAGGTGCAGACGCTGGCCGAGAACGCCAAGGATTTCGGCATCGAATATTTCAACGAGCTCGACCACCGGCAGGGCATCGTCCACATCATCGGGCCGGAGCAGGGCTTCACGCTGCCCGGCATGACGATCGTGTGCGGCGACAGCCACACCTCGACCCACGGCGCCTTCGGTGCGCTCGCCCACGGCATCGGCACCTCGGAGGTGGAGCATGTGCTCGCCACCCAGACGCTGATCCAGAAGAAGGCGAAGAACATGCGCGTGACGGTGGACGGCACGCCGCCCGCCGGCGTCGGCGCCAAGGACATCATCCTCGCCATCATCGGCCATATCGGCACCGCCGGCGGCACCGGCCATGTGCTGGAATATGCCGGCGAGGCGATCCGCGGCCTGTCGATGGAAGGCCGCATGACGGTGTGCAACATGTCGATCGAGGGTGGCGCGCGGGCCGGCCTGATCGCGCCCGACGAAACCACCTATGCCTATATCAAGGGCCGCCCCAAGGCGCCCACCGGCAAGGCCTGGGACATCGCGATGGACTACTGGAAGACGCTCTATTCCGACGAGGGCGCGGCGTTCGACGAGGAGATCAGGCTCAATGCCGCCGAGCTGCCGCCGCTGGTCACCTGGGGCACCAGCCCGGAGAACGTGGCCACCATCGACGGGCGCGTGCCTGACCCGGGCGAGATCGAGAACCCGGACCGGCGTCGCGCGGTGGAGCGGGCGCTCGCCTATATGGGGCTCGAACCCAATACGAAGATCGCCGATATCCCGATCGAGCGCGTCTTCCTCGGCTCCTGCACCAATGGACGCATCGAGGATCTGCGCGCCGCGGCCAAGATCGTCGCCGGCAAGTCAGTCCACGACGGCGTCAACGCCATGGTGGTGCCGGGCTCCGGCCTAGTGAAGGAGCAGGCCGAGGCCGAGGGGCTCGACAAGATCTTCCTCGCCGCCGGCTTCGAGTGGCGCGAGCCGGGCTGCTCCATGTGCCTGGCGATGAACGACGACCGGCTGAAACCCGGCGAGCGTTGCGCCTCGACGTCCAACCGCAATTTCGAGGGCCGCCAGGGCTTCAAGGGGCGCACGCACCTGGTGTCGCCGGTGATGGCGGCGGCGGCGGCGATCGCCGGCCGGTTCGTCGACGTGCGCAATTGGGGCTGAGGCGCTACTAAATACCGAATGCGAGAAGCCCCGCGGTTGGCGCCGCGGGGCTTTTTCGTGTGCGCCGTCGGGCTCAGCGCAACAGCTTGAGCGAACCGGTCAGCGACTTCACCCAGGGCGCGGGGCCGGCAAGGCCGAGGCCGTCGATTTCCTCATCATCCAGCGATTTGGTGCCGAGCGCCTTTTCGTAGTCTGCGAAGACATGAATCGACCGGGCGAAGGCCGGGAAGGGGACGATCGTCGCGCCCTCCGGCCGGCGGGCGAAAGCCTTCAGCATCACCGCACGGATCGTCGCGCGGTCGGCCTGCAGCACCGGCATGGGCTGGTTGCAGACGCTAGCGAATTGCAATCCGTCGCCGTCGGCCAATGTGGTGTCGGCGAGAGTGGGGCACTGCGCGCCAAGCCCGACGGCGATGACGCCCGCCGTGTTGGCGGCGAGGCCGGGGGGCATGTCCGGCGTCATGATCACCGCCACGCGCAGATCGTTCGTCATCTTCCGCTCTCCGAAAAACGTCGCGGTACTCTAGGTCGAAACTGCGGGCAAATGCTTGCGTTCTTGTCGCTATCAAGCCAGGTGTGGGTAACCCTTACCCACTATTTGGAGAAATGAGGTGAATCATGCCTGCCGATCTCGAGCCCGCCGATGCCCGTATCCTGCGCGAACTGCAGGGTGACGGGCGACTTACCAATCAGGCGCTGGCCGAGCGTGTCGGGCTGTCGGCCTCGCCCTGCTGGCGCCGGGTGCGCGCGCTCGAGGAGGAAGGGGTCATTCAGGGCTACCGGGCGGTGCTGGAGCGCCGCAAGCTCGGCCTGGGCGTGCTCGCCTTCGCGCGGGTACAGGTCGGCGGCCACAGCGACAGGGAGGCGCAGGAGTTCGCCGACAGCGTCGCGCGGCTCGATGCGGTGGTCGCTTGCTATGCCATCGCCGGCGATGCCGACTTCCTGCTGCAGGTGGTTGCGTCCGATCTCGACGCCTATGCCCAGTTCTCCATGGAGGTGCTGCGCGCGCTGCCGCACATCAAGGAGATGCAGACCATGTTCGTGCTCAAGGAGATCAAGCCCTATCAGGGCCTGCCGGTCGCAGTTGGCGTCTGAGCCCGACGCAAGCGCAGACGCAAAGCCCCGCGGCGGCCGCCGCGGGGCTTTCTCAGCGTCTGGCGGCGGTCTAGCGGCGCCAGCCCCAGCCGGGGTTCGGGCCGCGATTCCAGTCGCGATTCCAGCCGCCGCGCCAGTCGTGACTCCTGCTGCATTCCTGTCCGACGACGATCCTGCGGAAATGCGGGTTGCCCCAGCGGTCCCACCAGCGCACGGTCTTGAACACCGGCTCGCAGGCGCGATGCGGCCGGTCGCCGCGCCACCCGTGGCCGTCGCCGATGCCGACGCTCCAGCCCGGGCCGCCAAAATAGACGCCGGCAGCGGAGGCGGTGCTGGTGGTGCCGACCATGGCGCCAGCGGCAATCAGGCCGGCGGTGGCAGTGGCGATCAGGGTCTTTTTCATCATGGCTCAGGTCTCCGTCTCTCTGAATTGGCTCCGATCGGCTCGGCGATCGTGTAAGGCGGGTTTTACGTGCCTCGCCTTGAACCGAAGCTGAGGCGGCGGTTCATCTGCCGTTCAGGCGGCCGGTGCGGCCTGACGCAAGCTTGACCGGCGGGGCGGGAACGGCGGAAATGGGCCGCATGGGCGAGGATGAGAACAAGCCGGATGCAATCGAGATCTGGGCGCGGCGCGTCGGCCGTACGCTTGGCTATATCTTCATGCTGAGCCTTGCCGCCTATCTGGTCGCGATGCTGTGGCCCAAATGAGCAAGGCTTCGCTCGACTGGGCGGGGCGCGAGGCGCCTTCCCTCGACGACATCGAGGCGATCGCGCGCGTCGCCTTCGCGGCGCTGCCCGACACGTTCCGCGCGCTTTGCGGCGATATCGAGTTCCGCGTCAGCGAGTTTCCCGACGACGACGTGCTCGACGATCTCGGCGCCGAATTGGAATTCGACATCCTCGGCCTGTTCGTCGGCATCGGGCTCGCCCAGGACGCGGCCGCCGGCCACACCGGGCAGCTGCCCAACCGCGTCTGGCTCTATCGCCGGCCGATCCTCGACTACTGGGCCGAGCACGAGGAGACACTGGGGGCCGTGGTCAGCCACGTTCTCGTCCATGAGATCGGCCACCATTTCGGCCTGTCGGACGACGACATGGAAGCGATCGAGGCGAGCGCCGAATAGTTAACCATGACGCGATGTCACAGCGGCCAGCCGCCGGCTGACGGCATCGTGAAAGGTTGGCCGCCCTAGGGTGCCTCCGGCTCGTGCGGGGGATGCACCCCTCCCTTGCATGGTGCCGCCATACCCTCCTCCCAACGGACTACGCCTATGACGCTATTCGGTACGAAACTTCGCTACGGCACGGTTGCCCAGGCCTTCCACTGGACGACCTTCGTTCTGCTGGCGACCGCGTGGCTGGTCGCCCACGGCCACACGCGCATCCTGCACGAGACGCTGGGCTTCGCCGTCTTCGTGCTCGTCTCCGCCCGGCTCCTGTGGCGCCTGTTCGATCGCCAGCCCAAACACGAGATGTCGCTCGTGGTTACGCTGGCCTCGAAGCTGGTGCACTGGCTGCTCTACGCAATGCTTTTCGCCATTCCGGCGACGGCGATCGTCGGCACCTGGATCGAAGGCCACGGGATCATTGTCTACGGCCTGGGTCAGATCGGGCCCTATCTGGCGGGATCGCGCCATCTCGGCCACCAGATCATGGAAGTCCACTATCTGCTCGCCAACGCCATCGTGCTGGTGGCCGGCGCCCATGCCGCGGCGGCCCTGTTGCATCATGTCTTCATGAGGGACGGCGTGTTGCTCTCGATGCTCCCCGGCGCACGGCCGGACAGAGGATATGACGCCGACCGCAGGGTCGCCCGCCGGCGCTACGCCTAGGGTACCGTCGTCTGGCCCGGTGTCGCCATCGGCGATACTGGGCCGGCGCCGGCCGGCGTTAACGGAATTGTGAATGGAGGCCGTTGCCGGAGTGCAGGCGGCTTACGTAGGGCGTTGCCGTTTCCTACGTATAGGCCAGCATATCCTCTTCCCAACGGACCTCCGACATGACGCTTTTCGGTACCGAACTCCGCTACGGCACGGTTGCCCAGGCCTTCCACTGGGTCACCGTCATTCTGGTGGCAACCGCCTGGCTGGTCGCCGGCCACGATCGCTCTCCCACGATCGTGCTGCACGAGACCCTCGGCGTGGCGGTCTTCGCCGTCGTCGCCCTCAGGCTCATCTGGCGGGCCTTGGACCGCCGCCCCGAGCAAGATATTTCCAGGGCCGAGGCCTGGTCCTCGAAGGTCGTGCACGGCCTGCTCTACCTGCTGCTTCTCGCCATCCCGCTTTCGGCGATGGTCGGTACGCAGCTCGAAGGGCACCCGATGGTACTCCTGGGGCTCGGTGAGGTCGGCCAGTTCCTGACGATCTCGCGCAGCCTTGGCCACCAGATCCTCGAGGTCCACCAGCTGCTCGGCACCCTGATCATGTGGCTTGCCGGGCTGCACGCCGCCGCGGCGCTCTATCACCACTATTTCAAGAGGGACGGCGTGCTCAGGGCGATGCTGCCCGGCGGGCGGGCGGCGTAGTCGAAGGCGTCATGCGCGGGCGGTGGCCAAACAGCCGGCCGCCGCCATTCGCCAAAAGTGTCGCAGGACCGGCGCTCCGGTCCCGGCGTAGGAGTCTGCCGTGTCCGGCGTGATACCGGTAGAGCTCTTGCGACGGGATTTCTTTCGATGACGCTTTTCGGCACCAAATTCCGCTTTGGGCCCGTCACCCAGACGTTCCACTGGGTGATGGCCGCTCTGGTCATATTTGCGCTGATCACCGCCATTGCCGCGGGCAACGGCGTTTCGTCCCTGCTGCCGCCGCACCAGGCCACCGGCGTGACCATCTTCGCCCTGGTCGCGTTGCGTCTGGCGTGGCGGGCGATCTTCGACCGCCTACCGGGGAAGCCCCCGATGCGCAACGCGCTGGCGCGCTGGTCGTGGTGGATCGATATGTTGCTCTACGTGCTGCTTTTCGCGGTGCCGATCGCCGGGATCATCGGCGCGCGAGAGCTACAGGCGATGGCGGTGGGCGCCCATCCCGAGGGCGGGGTCATCGACCTGCACCGGCTGCTCGGCCTCCTGCTCACCCTGACTGCGGGGCTGCACTCCGCCATCGCCCTCTATCATCACTACGTTAAGCGGGACGGCGTGCTGAAGATGATGCTGCCCGGCGGGCGGGCGGCCTAGGCCCCCACCGCCACGTCGAGGGAGACCTCGACCATCTCGTGAAGCGACGACTGGCGCTCCGCGGGCGCGAGCTTGTCGCCGGTGACGATGTTGTCGCTGATCGCACAGATGGCGACCGCGCGGGCGCCGTAGCGGGCGGCGAGCGTATAGAGCGTGGCCGCCTCCATCTCGACGGCGAGAACGCCGTGAGCGATGAGCGGGTCGTAAACCTTGGCACCGTCGGGGTGGTAGAACACGTCAGAGGAGACGATGCCGCCGACGTGCCAGGTGAGGCCGTGCCTGTCGGCGCTCTCGACCGCAGCGCGGAGCAGGCCGAAATCGGCGACCGGGGCGAAATTGTAGGGGCCGAAAACGTCGCGGTTCATGGCGCTGTCGGTCGAGGCGGCCGAGGCGATGACGATGTCGCGGACGTTGAGCCTGTCGCTCAAGCCGCCGGCGGTGCCGACGCGAATGATGGTCTTGACGCCGTATTCGGCGAGGAGCTCGGTGACGTAGATGCCGAGCGAGGGCTGGCCCATGCCCGAGGCCTGGACGCTCACCGGCCTGCCCTTCCATGTGCCGGTGAAGCCGAGGCAGTTGCGCACGGAATTGACCAGGCGCGGCGCCTCGAAGAAGGTCTCGGCGATCCACTTGGCACGCAGCGGGTCCCCGGGCAGCAGGACGGCGTCGGCATAATCGCCCTTGTTCGCTTCGTTGTGCGGGGTCACTGTGGGCTTGTCCTCCGTTTTGCCGCAGTTTGTAGCCCGGATGGGGCGGAGCGCAATCCTGCGCCGCCCGGCGGGCGGACAGGCTCTGGGGATAGGGGGCGGCTTGACCTCTCCGGCCGGTCGTCGCATGACAGGCGCCCAGCATGAGGACAGCCCGATGGACAAGTTCACGACCCTGACCGCGGTCGCCGCGCCGCTCGACATGATCAATGTCGATACCGACATGATCATTCCCAAGGACTACCTGAAGACGATCAAGCGCACCGGCCTCGGCAAGGGCCTGTTCGCCGAGTTGCGCTACCTGGACGACGGCTCGGACAACCCGGATTTCGTGCTGAACAAGCCGGCCTACAAAAAGGCCCAGATCCTGGTCGCCGGCGACAATTTCGGCTGCGGGTCGAGCCGCGAGCACGCCCCCTGGGCGCTCGCCGACTACGGTATCCGCTGCGTGATCTCCACGGAGTTCGGCGACATCTTCTACAACAACGCCTTCAAGAACGGCATGCTGCCAATCAAGGTCGTCAAGGAAGACCTCGCCAAGCTGATGGATGACGCCGAGCGCGGGTCAAACGCCACGCTGACCGTCGACCTGGAAAACCAGACGATCCAGGGACCGGACGGCGGCACCATCCATTTCGAGGTCGACGCCTTCAAGAAGCACTGCCTGCTGAACGGCCTCGACGAGGTCGGGCTGACCATGGAAAAGGCCGACCGCATCGCGACCTACGAAAAGAAGGTCGCGACGACGCGGCCGTGGGTGTGATCGTCGGCCGGCTGACGCCATGACCGTGATCACTCCTGCCCCCGCCGAGACGACCGGCCGCACGGACGCGAAACCGTCGCTGGTCGGCATGAGCCGCGAAGAGCTAGGCGCGGCGCTGACCGCCATCGGCGTGCCGGCGGGGCAGGTGAGGATGCGCACCGCCCAGCTCTGGCACTGGCTCTATGTGCGCGGGGCGACCGACTTCGCCCAGATGACCAATGTCTCCAAGGGGCTGCGGGCGGCACTCGTCGAGGCCTATGCAATCAGCCGGCCGGAGATCGTCACCGAGCAGATCTCCGAGGACGGGACGCGCAAGTGGCTGCTGCGCTTTCCGTCGCGCGGGGCGGGGCGCCCGGTCGAGGTGGAGACCGTCTATATCCCCGAGGAGGGGCGCGGCACGCTGTGCCTGTCCAGCCAGGTCGGCTGCACGCTTTCCTGCTCCTTCTGCCACACCGGTACGCAGAAGCTGGTGCGTAACCTGACGGCAGAGGAGATCGTCGGCCAGATTCTGCTGGCGCGCGACCGGCTCGGCGATTACCCGGCGCCGGGCGTGTCGAAATCGGCACCGGCACCGGAGCGGGACGCCAGCACAGAAGCGCCGTCGACCGGCCGGCTGGTCTCCAACATCGTCATGATGGGCATGGGCGAGCCGCTCTACAATTTCGAGAACGTCAAACAGGCGCTCGCCATCGCCGCCGACGGCGACGGCATCGCCCTGTCGAAGCGGCGGATCACGCTGTCGACCTCCGGCGTGGTGCCGATGATCCCGCGCGCCGGCGAAGAGATCGGCGTGCTGCTCGCGATCTCGCTGCACGCGGTCACCGACGACAAGCGCGACGTGCTGGTGCCGCTCAACAAGAAATATCCGATCGCCGAACTGATCGCCGCTTGCCGGGCCTATCCGGGCCTGTCCAATGCGCGGCGCATCACCTTCGAATATGTGATGCTGAAGGGCGTCAACGATAGCCCGGCCGAGGCGCGGGCGCTGGTCAAGCTGCTCGCCGGCATCCCCGCCAAGATCAACCTGATCCCGTTCAATCCGTGGCCGGGCTCGGGCTACGAATGCTCCGACTGGGAGGCGATCGAGCGCTTCGCCGACATCGTCAACCGGGCCGGCTACGCCTCGCCCGTGCGTACGCCGCGCGGCCGCGACATCCTCGCCGCCTGCGGACAGCTCAAGAGCGAGAGCGAGCGCCTCAAGCTTCGCGAGCGCATGGCGCTGGAAGCGATGATCGCGGGGTAGGCGCCTCGTGGTCGACCTCCTGCGCATCATCATCCTCGTGCCGCTCGGCTTCGTCGCTGCCGTTCTTGCCTCGGCCGTCACCATCCTCGCCGGCTGGTACGGCCATGAGATCGGCGGCATCCTCGCCGACGTCGAGCAGACCGGCTATCTCATCGGCCTGGCGGTCTGGCTGGTGCTGGAGGTCGGGGCTCTGGCCGCGGTCCCGGCCTTCATCGTCATCGTCCTGGCGGAACTCTTTGGATGGCGCTCGGTGTTTCTCTACCTCGCGGTCGGCGGCGCGCTCGGCCTGTTCGCCGGCCAGCTCAACGGCATGCTCTGGGATGCGGCGGACAACCCGCTGCTGCTGCCGGCGGCGGGCTTCATCGGCGGCCTCGCCTACTGGCTGGTCGCCGGACGACTGGCCGGTCTCCAGCGCGCGTCCGAGCCGCTCGCCCCGCCGCCTACTTCGCCTGGGTGAGGATCAGCCGCGCGGCAAAGGCACCGAGCACGCCGGCGAACAGCCAGTCGACGATGCGGGTGGCCCGCGGCGAACGCTTCAGCACGCGCGCGATGCGGCCGGCGGCGAGGATCAGGCCCGTGCAGACGGGCGCGTTGACGATGATGAAGGTGAGGCCGAGGAAGAGCAGCTTGCGCGGCACGTAGGGATCGCCGGCCGAGACGAACTGCGGCAGGAAGGTCACGAAGAAGATGATGATCTTCGGGTTGAGCAGGTTGATCAGGAGGCCTTTCAGGAAGATCGCACCGAGCGCCTCGCGCCGTCCGCCCGGCATCAGCGCCAGCGACGAGCCGTGGCGAATGGCGTCGATCGCGAGCCAGGCGAGAAACGCGGCGCCGGCGATCTTCAGGATGGTGAAGGCGGTGACTGAGGCCGCGAGCAGCACCGACAGGCCGGCGGCGACCAGCACGGAGTGAACCAGCAGGCCGCTCATGGCGCCGAAGAGCGCGGCGAAGCCCGCCGGTCGCGACTGGGCGACCGTCTTCGACAGGAAGAAGGTCATGTCCGGTCCGGGCGTGATGCCGAGCACCATCGAGGCCGCGACGAAGGCGGCGAGCACCGGCAGGTCGGGAATGAAACTGGCGAACATGGGCGGCGGTCAGCCTAGCAGATCGCCATGCCGCGCCTTCTCGAGTCAGGGCCGGTCGGCGGCGGTCAGATGGTCGCAGCCGCGATCGAAGACGTCAGCCGCCGCGCCGTCGGCGCGGTAGGCCTCGAAGGTCTCGTAGACCGTCGCTCCAACCTGCCGACGGATGGTGCCGAGCGGCGTCAGGTTGGCGAAGCAGTTCTTCAGCTGGTCGCCCTGGCGCGCCACGATGAGGACCGGCTGGTCGACAAGCGCCGGATCGGGCGGCGGCAGATAGGCGTAGCGGACGCGTTCGTCGACGGCGATGACCGGCACGCCCTGGCGGGAAAGATTGTAGGCAAGTTCGCTATATGTGCCGTAATAGGTCGCAGCGACCCATTTCGCGCCCGACTGCTCGCGCAGCCGCTCGGCTTGGGCGCTGACGCTGTCCCAGCCGCGGATGATCTGGCCGACATCGAGATGCGGCGGGATCACGTTGCCCGGATTGATCGCCGCCACGAGGCCGACGATCATGCCGGCGATGCCGATCGGCAGAACCAGGGCGGCAAGCCGCTCCCAGCGCAGGTCGGCGCTCACTGCCGTGGCCGCGGCCGCGGCGGCCAGCGCCAGCGTCGGAAAGATCGGCGCCAACCAGTGAGCCTGGACCGCCTCCTGAAGGGCATGGACGGTCATGTAGGCGATGAGCGGCACGGTGGTCCAGACGAGGAGCGCGATGCCGTCGGCACGCGGGGTGGCGCGGGTGCGCCAGGCGATGACGACGGCAAGCCCGGCGAAAACGGCGATCAGCGGATTGAGAACGCCGATCTGGGTGGCGAAGAAATTCAATGGCCCGACCGGCTGGAAGCCTTCATAGGCGAGGCGGCCGAACTGCTTGGCAAGCGTCACCCAATCGTGGCCGGCGTTCCAGGCGAGCATCGGGGTCGCGATCGCCAGCGAAAGAGCTGCCGCCGCCCACGGCCACGGGCTCAGCAGCCATCGCCGGAGATCGGCGCGGACGATGAAGAGGAGCAGGATCGCGGGCCCGAGAAAGAGGCTGGTGAGCTTGGAGACGATGCCGAGACCGGCACCGAGGCCGATGAGCAGCCACCAGGCGCCCTTGTCGGTCTTGACCAGCAATGCCAGCCCGAGGGTCGCAATCGCCCAGAACAGAACGCTGGGCGCATCGGGCGTCGCCAGCACGCCGCCGACGGCCATGAGGAAAGTGGCGTTGGTCCACAACGCCGCACGGATGCCGGTCGTCCGGTCGAAGAGGATCTCGCCGGTGAGATAGACGCAATACGAGATCGGCAGGGCAGAGAGGATGGCGATCGAACGGATGCCGAAGGCATTGCCGCCGAAAGCCCAGGTGCCGAGCGCGATCCACCATGCCCCCATCGGCGGGTGGTCGTAGTAGCCCCAGCTCAGGAACCGCGACCAGTCGAAATAGTAGGTCTCGTCGGGGTCGAGCGGGATGAAGGTGGCGGCGATCAGCCGTACGGCGACCATCGCCACGATGATCGTCGCCGCTATGGCCACGCTGGGCGAATCGCGCCCGACCGTGGGCTGGGCGGGCAGCATTTGCGTTTCGGTGCGGGTCATGCGGCGAATGGGCGCTCCTGGTCGGCTCAACGTCGTCTGAATTATGGCAGGATCAGGGCTTTCAGCCGGCTGTTGACGATCCGACAGCAAAACCGCTCTAAGGTCGGGGCGGGCGAGCGGAGATTTGAAGAAGACGTGTCCGAAGACCGTGGCAAGGCCCCCCATAACGTCTGGCGGCTGCCCAGCGCGCCGGCGCTGATCGGCGATCCCATCGTCCAGTGCCTCATCCTCATCCTGGCGACCAGCGCCGTGTTCCTTGCCTTTCCGGGCATCGACATCTGGTTCTCCGATCTCTTCTACAAGACGGAGGGCGGCTTCCTGGTCGGGCAACTACCGGCTTTTGTGGCCTTCCGCGATCTCCTGCGCAACGCCACCAAGGTGATCGTCATCGCTGTGGTCGTCGTGCTCCTCATCAAGCTCGCCTGGCCCTATCGCAAAAGCCTGCTGAAGCCGCGCGACACCGTCTTCATCCTGTCGACGCTGGTCATCGGCCCGGGCATCATCACCAACCTCATCTTCAAGGACAATTGGGGGCGGCCGCGCCCCTATCAGGTGGTCGATTTCGGCGGCCAGGACCCCTTCGTCGGCGTCTGGAAGATCACGCATTATTGCGCGCGCAACTGCTCGTTCATCTCCGGCGAAGGGTCGTCGGCGATCTGGCTCTTGACCATGGCCGTGCTGCTGCCGCCGCGCTGGCGGTCGTCCGGACTCTGGCTGCTCTCGGTCTTTGCGGTCCTGTTTTCGCTGAACCGCGTCGCCATCGGCGCGCATTTCCTCTCCGACGTGGTGATGGCCTGGTGGGTTACGCTTCTGGTCATGGCGATCATCTACCGCTTCCTCTATGTCAGCCCGCCGGCGGCGCTTACCAGTGACAGCATGGAGACCTGGCTGACGGAGGCCGGCACCGGGCTGTGGCAAGGCATGGCGGAGCTGGCGCGCAAGGTGACCGGCCGGCCGGCCAAGGCGAGCGCGGCGGCGCGGACGGACGACAAGCCGCCGTCCGAGGATGCCGGTTAGCCTTCCGGAAATTTCGCCGGTTCGATGGTGATCGAGCGGACGAAGTCGGCGACCTTGCCTTTGACCGAGTGGTCGCCGAAATCGTATTCGCTGACGGTGAGCAGCGGCCGCGGCAGGCGGCCGGTGACGTCCTCGAACTCGCCGAGCGCCGCCGGATCGGCGATGCCGTCGCCGAACATCAGGGCAAGGCCCAGGAAACGGACGCCGCTGCCATAGCGGGCGAGCCAGGTGCGCGCCGGCCCGGCCAGGCGGCCGCCCCAGACCGGGCAGACCAGGATCACCCGATCGTAGTCGCTCTGCCGGCGGGTCATCGGCTCGATCGGCGGCTGGCGGCGCAGCAGCGAATCGAAGCCGGAGCGGAAGATGCCGGCGAAGGCGAAGTCGCGCGGGTGCTGCTCGACGATCTCCTCTATCTCGGCATGCAGGCCGGCCGCCAGCCATTCGGCAACCTGGCGCGACTTCCCGGTCAGCGAATAGAAAACGACCAGTTCCGCCATTGCGGGCTCTCCTGCGGCCAGCCACGCCAAAGTCTGCCGTTCTCGTCCACGCCTGCCCTTGCGTTGGATCAAGCCGCGACGCAGCGTCTTGCCGCCTTGCCGGCCGCCGCCTATAAGCCCCGCGAACGCTTGTTTTCCTGCGCGCGGAGCCCGCGAAATGCCCGACATCAAGAAGGTGGTGCTCGCCTATTCGGGCGGCCTCGACACCTCGATCATCCTCAAATGGCTGCAGACCACCTATGGCGCCGAAGTGGTGACCTTCACCGCCGATCTCGGCCAGGGCGAGGAGCTGGAGCCGGCGCGCAAGAAGGCCGAGATGCTCGGCATCAACGAGATCTACATTGAGGACCTGCGCGAGGAATTCGTCCGCGATTTCGTCTTCCCGATGATGCGCATGAACGCGCTCTACGAAGGCGTCTATCTGCTTGGCACCTCGATCGCCCGGCCGCTGATCGCCAAGCGGCTGGTAGAGATCGCCCACGAGACCGGCGCCGACGCCATCGCCCATGGCGCTACTGGCAAGGGCAACGACCAGGTGCGCTTCGAGCTCACCGCTTATGCGCTCGACCCCAACATCAAGGTGATCGCGCCGTGGCGCGAGTGGGATTTCAAGTCGCGCACGGACCTGATCGACTTCGCCGAGAAGAACCAGATCCCGGTGCCCAAGGACAAGCGCGGCGAGGCGCCGTTCTCGGTCGACGCCAATCTTCTGCACTCCTCCTCCGAGGGCAAGGTGCTGGAGGACCCGTGGAACGAGCCGCCGCCCTATGTCTTTCAGCGCACGGTGGCGCCCGAGGATGCGCCCGACAAGGCGGTCGAGATCGAGCTTGAATTCAGGAACGGCGACGCCATCGGGCTCAATGGCGAGGCGATGAGCCCGGCGAGCCTGCTGACCGCCCTCAACGCGCTCGGCCGCGACAACGGCATCGGCCGCGTCGATCTGGTCGAGAATCGCTTCGTCGGCATGAAGTCGCGCGGCATCTACGAGACCCCTGGCGGCACCATCCTCATCGCCGCCCATCGCGCGATGGAATCGCTCACGCTTGACCGCGAGGCGGCGCATCTGAAGGATTCGCTGATGCCGCGCTACGCCGAGCTGGTCTATTACGGCTTCTGGTTCGCGCCCGAGCGGGTCATGCTGCAGAAGCTCGTCGACGAAAGCCAGCAGCACGTCGAAGGCAAGGTGCGGCTCAAACTCTACAAGGGCAACGTCATCGTCACCGGGCGCAAGAGCCCGAAGTCGCTTTATTCGGATGCGCTGGTCACCTTCGAGGACGACCGTGGCGCCTACGACCAGAAGGACGCAGCCGGCTTCATCCGGCTGAACGCGCTGCGCCTGAGGACACTGGCCGCGCGCGACCGCTCGTCCGGCTGAGGGCCGGCGCGGCAAAGCGTTAATCGCCCGTTAATTGCGCGATGCGACAGTTCTTGTTCGCGTCGCGCAAACGGGGAGGAGCTGCCGCCAATGGGGGGGCTGGCATCCGGGGCGGCCGAGTCGGCCATTCTGGATGCCGCGCTCGACAGCATGCCCTACGGCTTTTCGATCTGGGACGAAAAGCACCGGCTGGTGCTGTGGAACGAGCGCTACGCGCGAATCTACACCATGCCGGAAGAGCGCATCTATGCCGGCATGAGCCTGTTCGAAATCTGCGCGCTGACCATCGCATCGGGCAATCACCCCGGCGTCACGCCGGAGGAGCTGCACGCGAGCTATGCCGGGCGTCAGCGCGAGAACTGCGATCCGCGCCGGATCGGCCGTTACGAGAAGGCCATCCGCGGGCGCACCATTCGCTCCAGCTATCAGCGTATTCCTGACCTCGGCTGGGTGGTGACCCATGCCGATATCAGCGAGGATCGCCAGCGCGAGCAGGAACTGGAACGCCAGACGATCCGGCTGGAAGCGGCGGTCAACAACATGTCGCAGGGCCTGTGCATGTTCGACGCCGACCGCCGGCTGGTGATCTGCAACAGCAATTACGCTACCCTCTACGGCCTGCCGCCCGAGGTGGTGAAAGCGGGAACCCCGCTCGACCGGATCCTGACCCATCGCATCGAGCACGGCATGCATCCGGCCGGCGACAAGGACGCCTATCTCGCCAGTCGCCTGGCGCTGGTCGGGAGTGGCCGACAGGACATCGACACCGTCGAACTGCAAGACGGGCGGATCATCTCAGTCATCCATCACCCGATGGCCGACGGCGGCTGGGTCTCGACGCATCAGGATGTCACCGAGCAGCGCAGAATAGAGGAGCGCATCCGCCACCTGGCGCGCCATGACGTGCTGACCGACCTGCCCAACCGGTTGATGTTCCGCGAGACCATGGAAGCGGCCGAGGAGCGGATCATGCGGCGCGAGATCGTTGCGGTGCTCGCCGTCGACCTCGACCGCTTCAAGGCGGTCAACGACACGCTCGGCCACGGCAGCGGCGATGCCCTGCTCAGGTTGGTGGCGGAACGGCTGAAGCAGGCATGCCGCGAGGGCGACATCGTCGCCCGGCTCGGCGGAGACGAATTCGCCGTCCTGTCGGGGTCGCTGCTTCATGCGCGTGACGCCGCCACAATCGCCGAGCGCATCGTCAGGGAGATGGCGGTGCCCTTCGACGTCGACGGGCACAGCGTGGTCATCGGCGCCTCCGTCGGCATCGCGGTGGCGCCGGTCGACGGGACCAGCGCCGAGACGCTGCTCAAGAACGCCGACATGGCACTTTACCGCGCCAAGACCGACGGCCGCGGCGCCTATCACTTCTTCGAGAAGGGCATGGACGCGGTGCTGCAGGAGCGCCGCAGCATGGAGCTCGGCCTGCGCCAGGCGCTCGTGCGTAACGAGTTCCGCCTGGTCTTCCAGCCGCTGCTCAATCTCGCCGAACAACGCATCTCGGTGCTCGAAGCGCTGCTGCGCTGGGATCATCCCGAGCGCGGGACGATTGCGCCGGCGGATTTCATCCCGATCGCCGAGGAGACTGGCCTGATCGTGTCGATCGGCGAATGGGTCTTGCGTGAGGCGTGCCGGGCGGCGACGCGCTGGCCGCAGGACGTGCGGGTGGCGATCAACCTGTCGACCGTCCAGTTCCGCAATCGCCAGCTCTATCGTCAGGTCGAATCGGTGCTGGAATCGACCGGCTTGCATCCGGAGCGGCTGGAGCTGGAGGTCACCGAATCGCTGCTGCTGGCCGATGCCGAGACGACGCTCGATACGTTGCACAGGCTACGCGCGCTCGGCGTCCACATAGCGATGGACGACTTCGGCACCGGCTATTCCTCGCTCGGCTATCTGCGCTCGTTCCCCTTCGACAAGATCAAGATCGACCGCTCTTTCGTCAAAGACCTGTCGGACAAGCAGGACAGCCGGGCGATCGTCAAGGCGGTCATCGATCTCGGCCGCAGCCTCGGCATGGCGACCACGGCGGAGGGGGTGGAGACCGAGGCGCAGCTCGATGCCGTGCGCCGGCAGGGCTGCACCGAGGTGCAGGGATTCCTGTTCAGCCCACCGCTGCCGCTGTCGGCGATCGATAGGCTGTTCGCGGACGAAGACGTCGTCGACGATGTCGTGAGCGAAGCGAGCCGGGCGATCCCGGTCGGCTGAATGCGCCGCAGGCGAACGCGACGCGGCGGCTCAGGCGGTCTCGGCCATGCGTCCGATGCGCAGATGGCGGCGACGGGCCTGCCGGCGCCGACGAGCATCAGAATCCGTTTGCCGGGCATTGTCGTCTCCTCCCCTCAAGGTTGCTGAAGCGCCCACCCTAGGCGAGACCGCGGCCAGGATGGTGTTAGCGGGCTACGACGCGAGCGCCGGGCCGCGGCTAGCGCCGGCGGCGCGGGGACCTATATCCATGGGTGTCGCCCGGGCGGGGAAAACCCGGCAGAGAGGCATGTCATGTCCTGGTCGATCACCATTGCGAAAGTCGCGGGCAGCGAGATCCGCATCCATCTGACCTTCCTGATCCTTCTGGCGTGGATCGGCTTCGCCGAATATCTGAGCGGCGGCACGGCGGCGGCCGTGGACGGCGTGCTGTTCATCATCGCCATCTTTGCCTGCGTCGTGCTGCACGAACTCGGCCACGCGCTGGCGGCGCGGCGCTACGGCATTTCGACGCCGGACATCACGCTGCTGCCCATCGGCGGGCTGGCGCGCCTGTCGCGCATCCCGGAGAAGCCGGCCGAGGAGATCGTCATCGCCATCGCCGGGCCGCTGGTGAATGTCGCCATTGCGGCGATCCTGATCGTGCTCGGCGCCCATTTCGACCTTTCTACCGTCGCCGATCTCCAGAAGTCGGCGCCCGGCTTCCTCACCCGACTGGCCGCGGTCAATATCTGGCTGGTGCTGTTCAACCTGATCCCCGCTTTTCCGATGGACGGCGGGCGGGTGCTGCGTGCCCTGCTCGCCTTCCGCATGGGCCGGCGGCGGGCAACCGACCTGGCGGCGCGCATCGGCCAGGGGCTCGCCTTCGTCTTCGGCTTCCTCGGGCTGATGAGCGCCAATGTGCTGCTCGTCTTCATCGCCATCTTCGTCTACCTGGCGGCGGCCGGCGAGGCGGGCGACGTCGGCATGCGCGAAGCGGCGCGGAGCGTGAAGGTCGATCGCGCCATGGTGCGGGTGTTCGAAACGCTTGGGCCCAACGCCACCGTCGACGACGCTGCCGAAGCGCTGCTCAGAACCACCCAGCACGAATTCCCGGTGGTCGACGGCGGCGGCCATCTGCGCGGCTTCCTCTCCCGCAACGCCATGATCACCGCGCTCAAGGCGAGCGGACCCGAGACGCCGGTGATCGATGTGATGACCCGCGACGTGCCCACCGTGACCGTCGGCCAGCCGCTCGACATGGCCATCCGCTTGCTGCAGGAGAAGCAGGCTGCGGAAGTGGCGGTCAGCGACGAGACCGGCCGTTTCGTCGGCTATGTCAGCCGCGAGAACCTGGCCGAGTTCATGATGGTGGAGAACGCCGAGCCGCATGGGCCGCATGGTGGTGCGGCTGGTTCGGCCGGGCCGTGGCGGAACAAGCCGGTGGCCTGATCACGTTAGTGTTTCGCCTTCCGGCAGGCCGGCCCCGGTCTCGCTCTCCGGCAGGCCGGCCTGGCGCAGCCCGTCGAGATAGCGGGCAAGCAGGGTCGGCGCCATGAAGGAAAGCGCGTCGGCGACCTCGGCCACGGTGACATGGGGATGGGTCTCGCGCAGCTTGGCGGCCGCTTCCTTGGCCTCGTCGATGCGGCCGGCGCCGACGAGGAAGGTGGCAAGGTCACGATAGGCCCAGGTCAATCCGACCTTTTCGCGCATGGCGCGGCGGGTCCACTCAACGGCTTCCGCCGGTTGGCCGGCGGCAAAGCGGGCAAGCCCCAGGCCGATGGTGCAGTTGAAGCTGAACGGATCGAGCGGGCTCAGCCGAATGGCGCGCTCGAAGCAGGCGGTACCGGCGTCGGCTTCGCCGCGATAGACGTAGAGAAAGCCGCGGCGTGCCCAGCCCCAGGCGAGGTTGGGGTCGAGCAGCAGGGCGCGATCGACGAAGCTCTGGGCGCGGTCGAGATCGGCGAAGAGCAGCATGGTCGCCGTCGACAGTGCGCAAAGCGCCGTCGGGTCGTCGTTGACGGTGTCGGCGGCAAGCTCGATCAGGCGGTGGCCCTCTGCCCGCATCTGCTCGATGTCGTCGGCCCAGTTGTAGACGACCTGTTGGGCGCGGGCCCAGGCGGCGAAGGCCGAAGCGCGGCCATAGGCCGGGTCGATGCGGTGGGCTTCGTCGAGCAGGCGGATCGCTTCGGCGTTCGATTCGGCGCGGTGGGTCCACAGATGCGGCATGGCGCGCAGCACGAGGTCGTAGGCGGCCAGGCTGTCGGGCCGCTTGCGCCGCGCCTGCTCGATCTCGGCGGCGCGGATCGAGGGATGCAGCGCCCCGGCGACCTGCTCGGCGATGCGGTCCTCGAAGTCGAAAATGTCGTCGACGACGCCGTCATAGGAATCGGCCCAGATATGGGCGCCGTTGTCACCGTCGATGAGCTGGGCAGTGACGCGCACCCGGTCGCCGGCCTTGCGCAGGCTGCCTTCGAGCACGTAACGCACGCCGAGCTGGCGTGAGACCTGGCGCAGGTCCTTCGATTTGTCGCGATAGGCGGCATAGGCGGAGTTGCGCGCGATCACCGTGAAGTCGCGGACGCGCGACAGCGTCGCGGTGATCTCCTCGACCAGGCCGTCGGCCATGGTCGAGGCTGCCGGGTCGCCGGACATGTTGTCGAAGGGCAGCACGGCAAGCGACGGGGTGGCCGGGACCGGCTCGGCGCGCGGGGCATATGTGGCCGGCGAGGCCGCCGGCCGCTCGTAGTCGGGAATCTGGTAGCCGAAGCGCGCGGTCTGAGCATCCGAGCCGGGACCCTCCGGGGTCCAGATCCAGATCTCCATCGGCTCGTCGATGCCCTTCAGCGTGACCCGCTCGATATAGGCGAACTGCGCCGCCAGCGCCTTGACCAGTTGCCAGCGGACCGAATGGGTGATGGCGAGGCCGCCCGGCGGCGCCGCCTGCTGCAGGCGGACGACGAAGCCGACGGCGGCGCCGAAGCGGTCGCTGCCCTCGACGAAGATGTCGGCGAGCGCGATACCGAGGCGGGCGCGGATGGCCGCGTCGGTGCCGCGGCCGGCATTGTGCGCGGCCATGGCGGTCTGGAAGGCCATCGCCCAGCGGACGCTGTCCTCGACATTGGGGAATTCGATCAGGCCGCCGTCGCCCATGGTCTTGAACAGCGTGCCGCCGTGGGCGGCGAGCGTCGGCCGCAGGATGCGCCGGCGGATGGCGGCAAGCTCGCTCAGCGTGCCGCGCTCGTCCGCCTCGACAAGCCGCGTGTAGCCGGCGACATCGAGTGAGGCCAGAACCGTCAGTTTTCGCGGCGGCTGACGCATGCGACCAGTCCCGGACGAGCTGCGACAATTTGGTCTTCTTAGGCTACGTCGGGCGAGAAAGCACCCGTTTTTGTCGGTTTTGCCAGCCGGTTTGCGTTTGTCGCCACCATCACTATATTGCGCCGCAACACAGGAACCCCTGTTCCTCGGGCGCGGCGGCCGGCGGCCGGCCGGCGCCTTTTTTTGGTGAACCATGTCACTCCGCAACATCGCTATTATCGCCCACGTCGACCACGGCAAGACCACGCTCGTCGACCGCCTGCTGCAACAGTCCGGTGCCTTCCGCGACAACCAGCGGGTGGCCGAGCGCGTGATGGATTCCAACGTTCTGGAGCGCGAGCGCGGCATCACGATCCTGGCCAAGGCGACCTCCGTGCTCTGGCACGGCACCCGCATCAACATCGTCGACACCCCCGGTCACGCCGATTTCGGTGGCGAGGTGGAGCGCATCCTGTCGATGGTCGATGGCGCCATCGTGCTGGTCGACGCGGCGGAGGGGCCGCTGCCACAGACCAAGTTTGTGGTCGGCAAGGCGCTCAAGATCGGGCTCAAGCCGATCGTGTGCATCAACAAGGTGGATCGGCCGGACGCGCGCGCCGAGCAGGTGGTCAACGAAGTCTTCGACCTGTTCGCGGCGCTCGACGCCAGCGAGGAGCAACTCGACTTTCCGATCATCTACGGTTCGGCCAAGCAGGGCTGGATGGCGCATTCGCCGGTGGGACCGGTGGATGGTGGCATGACGGAGCTGTTCGAGCTGATCCTCAAACATGTGCCCGAGCCGAGGATCGAGGCCGGGGCCTTCCGCATGCTGGGCACGCTGATCGAGGCCAATCCCTATCTTGGCCGCCTGATCACCGGTCGTGTCTTCGCCGGCTCGATCTCGCCCAACCAGCCGGTCAAGGTGCTCGATCACACGGGCAAGCTGGTCGAGACCGGCCGCGTCTCCAAAATTCTCGCCTTCCGCGGCATCGAGCGAGCGCCGATCGACGTGGCAGAGGCGGGCGACATCGTCGCCATCGCCGGCCTGCCAACCTTCAACGTCGCCGATACGCTGTGCGCGCCGGAAGTGACCGAGCCGCTGCACGCACAGCCGATCGATCCGCCGACCCTGTCGATGACCTTCCTGGTCAACGATTCGCCGTTGGCGGGCACCGAGGGCGACAAGGTGCAGAGCCGTGTCATCCGCGAGCGCCTGTTCAAGGAGGCCGAGGGCAACGTGGCGCTGCGCGTCGAAGCGGCGCCCAATTCCGACGCCTATGTGGTCTCCGGCCGCGGCGAGCTGCAGCTTGCCATCCTGATCGAAACCATGCGGCGCGAGGGCTTCGAGCTGAGCGTGTCGCGGCCCAAGGTGGTCTTCCAGACTGATCCAGGGACCGGCAAGCTGAAGGAGCCGATCGAGGAAGTGGTGATCGACGTCGACGAAGAGCACTCCGGCATCGTCATCGACAAGATGAGCCAGCGCAAGGCGGAGCTGATCGAGATGAAGCCGTCGGGCGGTGGGCGGCTGCGCTTGGTGTTCGACGCGCCGACGCGTGGGCTCATCGGCTATCAGGGCGAACTGCTCACCGATACGCGCGGCACGGCGGTGATGAACCGCGTGTTCCATTCCTATGCCGATTACAAGGGCGAGATTCCGAGCCGGCGCAACGGCGTGCTGCTGTCCAATGACACGGGCGATGCGGTGGCTTATGCCATGTGGAAGCTGGAGGACCGCGGCCCGATGATGATCGAGCCGGGCGCCAAAGTTTATCGCGGCATGATCGTTGGCGAGCACACGCGCGGCAACGATCTCGAGATCAACGTGCTCAAGGGCAAGCAGCTCACCAACATCCGCGCCGCCGGCAAGGACGAGGCGGTGAAGCTGACGCCGCCGATCAAGATGACGCTGGAAAAGGCCCTTGCCTATATCGACGAGGACGAGCTGGTCGAGGTGACGCCCAAGGCGATCCGCTTGCGCAAGCGCCTGCTCGATCCCAACGACCGCAAGCGCGCGTTCCGCGCCAGCGTCGCCTGAGCCAGTCGGAAATGGTGCAACGGCGGCGGCCGTTGCGTCAAGCAGCAGTGCTGCAACACCGCCCGAAAAATCCTCGCCCCTGACGCGCGAATGGACTTTGCAGACTCGTCGGCGGTGATAAGCTTCTGTCCATGAGCACGCTCGTCATAGGGGTCAGACGCGCAGAAGTCCGGGATGCCGATGGCATCACGGAGGTGCACGATGCGGCTTGGCGCAATGCCTATGACGGCATGATTCCGGCGAAGGAACTGAACCGGATCATCGCTCGCCGCGGCCCACGCTGGTGGGACAGGGCCATTCGCCGCGGCACCGCGATCCTGGTGCTGGAGGTCGGCGGCGCGGTGTGCGGCTACGCCACCTTCGGGCCCAACCGGGCGCGCAATCTCGTCCAGAAGGGCGAGATCTACGAGATCTACATCAGGCCGGAATATCAGGGCATCGGGCTCGGCACCCGCCTGTTTCTGGCGGCGCGGCGTGAACTCACCCGCTTCGGCTTCGACACGGTGGTGGTGTGGGCGTTGGCCGACAACGACAATGCCTGCCGCTTCTACCGCAATGCCGGTGGGCGCAAGGTGGCGCGCGCCAACGAGCGCTTCGGCGAGGCATCGTTAACCAAGGTCGCCTTCGCCTGGGGCCGCGGCACCGGCGGGATAACCTAACTCACTTCTTCTCGGACCAGGACTGCACGATGGCGGCGAGCGCGGCAGGTTCGCCGGCGATGCGCAGCTGCTTGATGCGCGCGGTCGCGCCGGCGACCAGGTCGATCGCCGATTTCGGGCGGCCGAAAGTTTTCGCGAGCAGGGCGACCAGCGCCTTGTTGGCGGCGCCGTCCTCGGGCACGGCGCGCACGCGGGCAAGGGCCAGCGTCTCGCCGTCGGCGCGCTTGCCGACGCCGTCGATGGCGTCGCGGTCGGCGCGCGGCGTCAGCCGGACGGCGAGCACGATCGCCCCCGGCTCGATGCGGTAGCACGGCATGGGCTAGCCCACGATGCGGGCGAAGATCTCGAAGAGCAGGTTGCGCAGGAAGATCAGGAGCAGGATCAGCACCACCGGCGACAGGTCGAGCCCGCCGAGATTCGGCAGGACGCGGCGGATGGGGTTGAGCACCGGTTCGGTCAGCCGCCACAGGGCGTCGGCGATCATGGCGACGAACTGGTTGCGGGTGTTGACCACGTTGAAGGCGATCAGCCACGACAGGACGGCGGCGGCGATCAGCACATAGATGTAGAGCTGGATGACCGTCGCAATCAGATTGAGGAGGGACAACATCGATGCACCCGCATCTCGTGGCCGCCGCAGGCGGTTTCGGCCACCGGCGCAAAAAGACGCCCTGATTTAAGGCGGGACCCGGTGCGCCGCAACCCCGGCATTCCCGGCCGCTTCGGGCATGCGGCGGCATTCTTGACAGGCGGAAGCGCGAAACCCTAAATGGCGCCGGCCCGGCGATCATGGTTTCCAGCCGCCGGGGCCCAAGTGATGGGGCCGTAGCTCAGCTGGGAGAGCGCCGCGTTCGCAATGCGGAGGTCAGGGGTTCGATCCCCCTCGGCTCCACCAGCACTCCTCCCGAAGAATCACGGAATCCTGTCGGAAATCACCCGCTTCGTCAGCGACTTGGCCGCATTCCCGCCCCCGGCAGCCGTGCCTTTCAGGACCGTCCCGTACCGGCGCAAACCGACGGCTTGCGCGTGTTGAATGCCAATTACCATCATCAGGTCGCCAGCGCTGAACGCGCCATCGAGCCAGTCGCGCGGATTGGTCTACGCCGTGACCGAACTCGCCGGCCGTGTCGTTCACGCAGACGGCGCGCTATTCGGGGCGATCGCTGCGGTCCATGGAGAGCGGGCGCGCCGTTGGGCGCGCCCGTCTTCACCTCACCAGGCATACGCCTCCGGTGACGCGCCCGGACGGAGCGCCCGGCCGCGGTTGATGTCGAAGATCTTGTCGAGGCGCGCCATCGCCTCCTCACTAAATTCCAGCTCGGCGGCGCGGGCCACCCCGTCCAGCTGCTCGGGCTTATGCACACCGACGATCGCCGTCGCCACGGCCGGGTGCTGCAGGGTCCAGGCGGTGGAGACCGCCACCTCGGTCTCGCCGATCTCGCGGCAGAGAGCCGAGAAATCCTCAAGCTGGGGATTCTCCGACCCGACGCGCATGCCGTACTCGGACTCGAGCGCGCTGGTGCGCGAGCCCTTCTCGGCCGCCTTCTTGCCGGTCAGCAGACCACCGGCGAGCGGCATGTAGGCCATGACGCCGATGCCGAAATCGCGCGCCGCAGGCAGCACCTCCAGCTCCGGAAACCGGTTCAGCAGGTTGTATTGGGTCTGCTCGGAGACCAGGCCGAGGAAGCCGCGCTGCACGGCCAGCGACTGGAACTTGGCCAGGCCCCAGCCGGGATAGTTGCTCGAGCCCATGTAGAGCACGTCGCCATCGGCCACCACGCGCTCAAATGTGCCCCAGAACTCTTCGCCGGAAACGTCGCGGTCGAAATGGTGCACCTGATAGAGGTCGACGTGATCCGTCTGCAGGCGGCGGAGCGAATCGGCGAGATGCTTGCGCACGCGGTAGGCCGAGATGCCGCGGCCTTCGTTCGGCGGCAGCGGCTCCGGCGACGACGGATCGCGCATGGGATTGTAGACCTTGGTGGCGAGTACGATCTGGGCGCGCTTCTCGGGGCTGGCGGCGAGCCAGTTGCCGATGATCGTCTCGGAGCGGCCGCGGTTCGCTTTGCCGCCATAGACATTGGCGGTATCGAAGAAATTGATCCCGAGTTCGAGTGCGCGATCCATGATGCGGAAGGAATCGGCCTCGGACGCATAGGGACCGAAATGCATGGTGCCGAGGCAAATCTTGCTGACGCTCAGGTTCGAGCGTCCGAGCTTGGCGTATTTCATGGGGGGGTTTCCTGTCGTTGGGCGTCTTTTGGTTGGGTCGCCGGCGATCCCGGCATTCTGCCAGTCGGCACTGCGGGGAAGCACGATCAACGGTGGTCATGCGGCTCGCCGGCGATGGATACGGGTTCGCCAGCGGGCTCGGCTCGTGCCGGGGCGACCTCTCCTCTTGCCTGAATGAACGGGGATGTCGGTGAGCGGAGCGTGGCTCTGAAACGGCTGAACGGTGGGAGCACCGATAATGCCACACAGAACCGCGAACATATATAGCGGGCCGTGGCCGCCGCGGTCGCTTGCGGCCGGGCGACCTTTCGTCGCGCGAATCGAACCCGTTCGGCGCGGCTTCATGCCGGGTCGTGGCCGGGGAAGACTCGCCGTCATGCGCGTTCCGGTCTATGGCGGGAGCGGCCCGGCGGGTGGACCATGCTGGAACGGCCATCGGCAAGTGGAGCGAGAGGACATGGACGGTGCACTGAGCATTCTGGTCGATAATCAGTGGCAGGCCGCGCAATCGGGGGCGACCATGTCGGTGTCCTCGCCGGTCAGCGAGGAGGTGATCGGCGCGATCGCCTCGGCAGGCACCGCCGATGCCGATCTGGTGCTGGCCAGTGCCGCGCGCGGACTCGCCACCTGGCGCGAGGTGCCGGCCTGGGAGCGGGCGAAGATCATGCGCCGCGCCGCCGACCTCATCCGCGAGCGGGTCGAGGCCATCGCCCGCACCATGAGCACGGAGACCGGCAAGCCGCTGAGCGAGGCGCGCGGCGAGGTGAACGCAGCCGCCGACCAGTTCGAATGGTATGCGGAGGAGACCAAGCGCATCTACGGCCAGACCATCCCCGGCCGATCGGCAACCGAGCGCATGTCGGTCATCTACCAGCCGGTCGGTGTCTGCCTGTCGCTGTCGGCGTGGAACTTCCCGGCCATATTGCCGTCGCGCAAGATCGCCGCAGCGCTCGCCGCTGGCTGCTCGGTGGTGGCGCGCCCGGCGTCGGAGGCGCCGGGGCCGCTGTTTGCCATCGCTGAGGCGCTGATCGACGCCGGCACGCCGCCGGGGGTCATCACCGTCATCACCGGCCCGGCGGCGGATCTGGCCGCCTATCTGATCGCCTCGCCCGTCATCCGCAAGGTGTCGCTTACCGGCTCGGTCGCCGTCGGCAAGCAGGTGCTGATGCAGTGTGCCGCCGGCGTGAAACGCGTGTCGATGGAGCTCGGCGGCCACGCCCCGGCGATCATCCACCGCGATGCCGACCCGGAGACTGCGGCGCGCGCGCTGGCGATGGCCAAGTTCCGCAATTCCGGCCAAGTGTGCATCTCGCCGTCACGCTTCTATGTCCATGCCAGCCTGAAGCAGCCGTTCGAGCAGAGCTTCGTCGAGGCGGCGCGGGCCATCGTCGTCGGCGACGGGCTCAAGGAGGGTGTCAGCATGGGGCCGATGATCCGCGCCCGCGCGGTGGTGGGAGCGCTCGAGCTGATCGAGGACGCGGTTCAGCGCGGCGCCCGATTGCTCACCGGCGGCGGCCGGCCGGCGCATCTCAACAAGGGGCATTTTCTCGAGCCGACGGTGCTCACCGACGTCAGCGACGAGGCGTGCATCATGAACGAGGAGCCGTTCGCGCCGATTGCGCCAATTACCACCTTCACCGACGAGGACGACGTCATCCGGCGGGCCAATGCGTTGCCCTTCGGGCTGGCGGCCTATGTCTTCACCAACGACGCGGAGCGCGGAGCACGGACCGCTGAGCGGCTGGAAAGCGGCATGGTCGGCCTCAACGAGAGCCTGCTGGCGATTGCCGAGGCGCCCTTCGGCGGCATGAAGGAGAGCGGCTTCGGGCGCGAGGGCGGGGCGCTCGGCATCAAGGACTATCTGGAGCCGAAATATATCCGCCAGCGGCTCATCCCCGTCGGGTGAGCCGCGGCGGCGTGTCGTCGGTAAAGTGCGGGCCGGCCCGGGAAAGGGTCAGCGGGCCAGCCATCCCCCGTCGACGTTGAAGATGGCTCCATGCACGTAGCCGGCGGCGGGCGAGGCCAGGAAGACGGCGGCGCCGGCAATGTCCTCGGGCTCGCCCCAGCGTCCGGCCGGGATGCGGTCGAGGATTGCCTTGCTGCGCTCGGCATCGGCCCTCAGCGGCGCGGTGTTGTTGGTGGCGATATAGCCCGGTGCGATGGCGTTGACGTTGATTCCCTTGGCCGCCCATTCATTGGCAAGCAGCTTGGTGAGGCCGGCGACGCCGCTCTTGGAGGCGGTGTAGGAGGGGATGCGGATGCCGCCCTGGAAGGAGAGCAGCGAGGCGATGTTGACGATGGCGCCGGTGCCGCCGCGTCCCAGAAGCGCGCGGGCGAAGGCCTGCGACAGGAAGAAGACCACCTTCAGGTTGATCTCCATGACCTCGTCCCAGTCTTTCTCGGTGAAATCGAGGACGTCGGCGCGGCGGATGATGCCGGCGCAGTTGACCAGGATGTCGATGTCGCCGGCCTCGGCCATCAGCCGGTCGATGGCGCCGGCTCCGGTGAGGTCGATCTGGACCTGTTTGGCGCGTCCGCCGGCGGCGGCAATGCGGGCGACGGTGTCGTCGGAGGACACGATGTCGACGCAGACGATATCGGCCCCGGCAGCAGCCATGCCGACGGAGATCGCCCGGCCGATGCCGGTCGAGGCGCCGGTGACCAGCGCGCGGCGGCCGGTGAGGGTGAAGTCGAGGCTCATCTCAGGTCCTCCATCTTCACCGGGTCCATGTCGGTGAAGCCGACATTGTCGCCGGCCATGGCCCAGATGAAGCTGTAATTGCTGGTGCCGGCGCCGCAATGGATCGACCAGGACGGGGAGACGACGGCCTCCTCATTGGCCATGACCAAATGGCGGGTCTCGCCCGGCTCGCCCATCATGTGGAAGACGCGCGCCTTCTCGCCCAGGCCGAAATAGAGATAGACCTCGGAGCGGCGGTCATGCAGGTGGGCGGGCATGGTGTTCCAGGTCGAGCCGGGGGCCAGCGTCGTCATGCCCATGACGATCTGGCAGGTCGGCAGCACGCCCGGATGCACGTATTGCAGGAGAATGCGCTTGTTGGCCTCCTCGGTGCTGCCGAGGTCGAGGCGGGTGGCCTGGTCGGGATGGACGATGCGGCTCGGATAGGCGTGGTGGGCGGGCGCCGAGATCAGATAGAAGCGGCCCTTGCCGGAGAAGGTGACCGGGCCGGAGCCCATCGCCAGATAGAGCATGTCGCCATTGGCGAGCGCGTAGTCGACGCCGGCGGCGGACACCGTGCCGGCCTCGCCGATATTGGCGACGACCATCTCGCGGCGGGCGAGCAGGGTCTCGGTGCCGGTGTTCTGGACCTCGTCGACCACCAATTGGCCGCCGTCGGGGACGGCGCCGCCGACGATCATGCGGTCGTCATGGGCGTAGACGAGCTTGACGGCGCCGGGCTGGAACAGGCCAGCCAAGTGGAACTGGGCGCGCAGGCCGGTGGTGTCGAGGACGCGCGTGCGCTGCGGATCCACGGCATGGCGGATTTCGACGGGGGTCATCGCGAAGCCTTCAGGTGTTGTCGAGGAAATCGTCGCGCCGCGGCGTGAAGCTGTCGATCAGGCGGCCGGGCTCAAGGCATTCGCAGCCGTGCTCGGCATCGGGCGGAACGATGAAGCAGTCGCCGGGGCCGACCTCGAAGGTCTCGCCGGCGACGGTGAATGAGAAGCGTCCGGACTCGACCAAGGTGGCCTGGACATGCGGGTGATGGTGGATAGCGCCGCGCGCGCCGGCCACGAAGTCGTTCGCCACGATCATGAGTTCGGGGCTATCGGCGAGAACCTGGCGGACGACGCCGGCGCCCGCGTCAACGGGAGGAAACGGTTGGGGAGGTTGGGTCATGGTTGCACGCGCGTCAGTGGTGGAACAGTGAGGGTAGCCAGAGCGAGGCGGCTGGGATGTAGGTGACGATCATCAAAGCGACGAAGGCGGCCAGATAGAATGGCCAGATCGAGCGCACGGCGTCCTGGATGGGAATCTTGCCGACGGCGCAGCCGACGAAGAGCACGGTGCCGACCGGTGGGGTGCACAGGCCGATACCAAGGTTGAGAATCAGGATGATGCCGAAGTGCACGGGGTCGACGTGGAAGGCCTGCGCCACCGGCAGGAAGATCGGCGTGGTGATGACGATCAGCGGCGCCATGTCCATGAAGGTGCCGAGGACCAGCAGCACCAGGTTGATCAGCATCAGGATGACGATCGGATTGTTCGAGAGCGTCTGCAGCAGGTGGATCAACTCGGCCGGCACGTGAAGGTAGGCGAGGAGCCAGCCGAAGGCATTGGCGCTGCCGATGACCAGAAGCACCATGGCGGTCGTGCGCACCGCACCGAGGGTCGCCTCGACAAAGGCCTTGAAGGTCAGCGTGCGGTAGACGAGCGTCGTCACCAGGATGGCGTAAACGACGGCGATGTTGGAGCTCTCGGTCGCGGTGAAGATGCCGGAGCGGACGCCGCCGAAGATGATGGCCACCAGCAGGAGGCCGGGCACGGCGTTGACGAAGATGCGCCCAAGCGCGCGCAAACCGGGAAATTCCTCGGTCGGATAGCCGCGGCGCGAAGCCACGAAATAGGCGGCGACCATCAGCGAAAACGCAAGGATCAGGCCGGGAATGATGCCGGCGGTGAACAGGTCGGCGATGGAGATCTTGCCGCCGCCCGCGATCGAATAGATGATCAGGTTCTGCGACGGCGGGATCATCAGCGCGATGAGGGCGGCCGTCACCGTGATGTTGACCGAATAGTCGGCGCCATAGCCGCGGGCGCGCATCTGCGGAATCATGATGGTGCCAACGGCCGAGGCATCGGCCGCCGCCGATCCGGAGACGCCGCCGAACATCACGCTGGTCAGGATGTTCACCTGACCGAGACCACCCTTGAAGTGACCGACCAGAGCGCCGGCCAGGTCAACCAGGCGGCGGGCGATGTCGCCGCGCACCATGAGGTCGCCCGAATAGATGAAGAAGGGAATCGCCATCAAGGAGAAGATCTCGACGCCGGAATTCATGCGCTGGAAGACGATGACCGGCGGCAGGCCGAGATAGAACACGGTGGCGAAGCTGGCGATGCCGAGGCAGAAGGCAACCGGCGTGCCGATGATGAGCAGGAAGGCGAAACTTCCGAACAGGACCCAGAGTACCATGGCTCAGTGCTCCGGGGGTGGCGCGACTTCGGCGAAGCGCGCGGTGTGGAGGCCAGCGAAGCGCCGCAGGATGCGCTCGATCGAAAACAGCATGGCGAACAGACCGCCGGCGACGATCGGCGCGTATTCGAAGGCGCCGGAGATGCCCAGCGAAGGCATCGTATTCTGCGCCGTTTTCTCCGCCAGTTGCCCACCGAACCAGATCATGCCGAAGCCGAATGCAGTGACGGCAATGTCGGACACGGTGTGCAGATAAGGCTTCACCCGGTTGGGAATGATCAAAAGAACGATATCAAAAGACAGGTGGTTGCCTTCGCGGATGCCGACAGCGGCGCCGAGGAAGATGAACCAGCCCATGATCATGATCGAAATCGGCTCGGAGCCGACGAAGCCGGAATTGAACACATACCGCAGGAAGACCTGGACGGCGATCGTTGTGGTCATGGCGACGAGGCAGATGCCCGATATCCAGAGCAGGACATCCGCCAGAAGGCCGGTGAAATCGGCCGCTTTCTTCATGAATTTCCGCAAGTCGTCCTCCCCAGCGGAAAAAAGCGGCGCGGGGGAGGACACGCTCCCCCGCGCACCAATTGCGTAGGACTACTCGGTGGCCTGGATGCGGGCAACCAGGTCCTTGAGCACGTCGCTGGTCACGTACTTGTCGTAGACCGGCTTCATGGCCGCGATGAACGGGGCCTTGTCGATGTTGGTGACGATCTCGTTACCGGCGGCGCGGATCTTGTCCTCGGAGACCTTCTCCTGGGCGAACCAGAGCTTGCGCATCTCAGGCACGCTGTCCTTGGCGGCCTGGCGGATGAGCGCCTGGTCGTCAGCCGACAGCTTTTCCCAGCTCTTCTTCGACATCACCAGCACTTCCGGGACGATCAGATGCTCGTCGAGGGTGTAGTACTTGGCGACCTCGTAGTGGCCCGACGTGTCATAGGACGGCCAGTTGTTCTCGGCGCCGTCGATGACGCCGGTCTGGATGGCCGAATAGACTTCGCCATAGGGCATCGGCACGGCGTTGGCGCCGAGCGCCTGGACCATCGACACGAAGATGTCGGACTGCATGACGCGGAATTTCAGGCCGGCAAGATCGGCCATGGAGTTGATCGGGCGCTTGGAATTGTAGAAGGAGCGCGCGCCGCCGTCATAGAAGGCCAGGCCGATGAGGTCGTGCGAGGTGAAGGCGTCGAGGATCTGCTGACCGATCGCGCCGTCCATGACGTGGTGCATGTGCTCGACCGACTTGAAGATGTAGGGCAGCGAGGGAACCTGCGTCTCGGGAATGATGTCGTTGAACGGCCCGAGGCTGATGCGGTTCATGTCGATGACGCCGAACTGCGTCTGCTCGATGGTGTCCTTCTCTTCGCCGAGCTGGGCGCCGAAATAGACGTCGAGGCACAGGCGGCCGTTGGTCTTCTCCTTGATGACCTGGCCGATGTACTTGACGGCTTCGACCGTCGGATAGCCGTCCGGATGGGTGTCGGACGACCGCAAGGTGACGTCGCAAGCCATGCTGGTGCCGGTCAGAGCAACGCTCAAGACCAGAGCGCCAAGAGCAGTTTTGACTAGGCTCATGTCTCGTTTTCCTCCGTTGTTGGCTCTCTCAGAGCCTGTAGGCTTGTTTCACAAGCCGGTAGGCGAGGTCTTGAGCGACCTCAAAAGCCTCGTCGTCAGCAAGTCGCCCCGTAGCGACGAGTTCGGCGAGGAAGGCGGCATCGACCCGGCGCGACACGTCGTGACGGGCCGGAATCGAGGTGAAAGCTCTCGTGTCGTCGTTGAAGCCGACGGTGTTGTAGAAGCCGGCGGTCTCGGTGGTCAGCTGGCGATAGCGGCGCATGCCCTCGGCGCTGTCGTAGAACCACCAGGCCGGCCCCAGGCGCAGAATGGGATAGACGCCGGCCAGCGGCGCCAGCTCGCGGCCATAGGCCGTCTCGTCGAGGGTGAACAGGATGACGGTGAGACCGGGTTCCTCACCCAACGCTTCGAGCAGCGGGCGCAGCGCGCGCGCATAGTCGGTCGGCTGCGGGATGTCGTAGCCCTTGTCGCGCCCGTGGCGGGCGAGGATCTGGCCGGAATGGTTGCGCAGCGAGCCGGCGTGAATCTGCACGACCAGATCGTCGTCCAGGCTCATGCGGACCATCTCGGTGATCATCTGGCCGCGGAAGGCGTCGGCCTCTTCGGCGCTGATGTGGCCGGTGAGCGCCTTGTTGAACAGGGATGCGGCCTCCGCCTGCGGCAGGTTCTCGGTGCGCGCGGTGGCGTGGCCATGGTCGGTCGAGGTGGCGCCGTAGGACTTGAAGAAGGCGCGGCGGATACGGTGGGCCTCGAGATAGCCGCTCCAGGTGGTGGCGTCGGTGCCGGCCAGCTCGCCGAGGCGTTCGACATTGGCGCTGAAGCCGGCCATCTCCGGGTCGACCACGGCGTCCGGCCGGTAGGCGGTGACCACGCGGCCCTTCCAGCCGGAGGCGCGGATCATCTCGTGCCAGGACAGATCATCAAGCGGACTGTCGGTGGTCGCGATCACCTCGATGCCGAAGCGCTCGAACAATGCGCGCGGCCGGAAGGCCGGCTCGGCGAGGCGCTCGGCGATGGCATCGTAGATCGCGTCGGCGGTCTCGGCCGACAGGCGCTCCTCGATGCCGAAGACCTGCGAGAAGGAATGGTCGAGCCACATGCGGCTCGGGGTAGCGCGGAACAGATGGTAGTTCTCGGCGAAGCGACGCCAGATCTTGCGCGGATCGGTCTCCACCGGCCCGCCGTCGACGCGGGGAACGCCGAGATCCTCCAGCGGGATGCCCTGCGAATGGAGCAACCGGAAGACGTAGTGGTCGGGGATGACGAAGAGCTGGGCGGGATCGGCGAAAGGCTGATCTTCGGCGAACCAGCGCGGGTCGGTGTGGCCGTGCGGACTGACGATCGGCAGCCCGGCGACCGTCCGGTAAAGCTCACGGGCCAGGCCTCGTGTGGCCGGATCTGGCGGAAACAGCCTATCGGGATTGAGCAACCCCATTACGAACCCTCCCACGCAGCCCCTTGGGGGGTCTCCGCCCGGTCGCAAGGGGCTTTATCATCTTATGAAAAACTAATATGCTAGTCTACAACCCGAGTCAAGGAAGCGACATGTCGTCCAAGCTCCAGTTCCGGGCGATCGAAGCCAGGCGGGCGCCATCGGTGGCCGATCTGGTCTTCGACGAGCTCTATCAACGGGTCATCACGCTGGAATTGGTGCCGGGCGCCAAGCTGTCGGAGGTGGACGTGTCGCGGCGGCTGGGCGTGTCGCGCCAGCCGGTGCGCGACGCCTTCTACCGGTTGTCACGCCTGGGTTTCCTGACGATCTGGCCACAACGGGCGACGCTGGTCGCGCCGATCTCGGAGCGCGCCGTGATGCAGGCCCGCTTCATCCGCACGGCCATCGAACAGGAGACCGTGCAGGCGGCGGCGCGCACCCTCGACGCCCGCCAGCTCCAACGGCTGCAGGCCCTGGTCCAGCGCCAGGAAGCGGCGATGGAAGCTGGCGAGAAGATCCTTTTCCATGCGCTCGACGATGAATTCCACCGCCTGATCTGCGAGTTCGCCGACCTGGCCTTCGCCTGGACGGTGATCAAGGAGAACAAGGCGCACATGGATCGGGTGCGCTATCTCAGCCTGTTCTTCGGCGCGCGCAGCGCCTTCGACGACCATCAGGAGATCCTGGCGGCGCTGCAGATGCACGATCCGGAACGGGCAGCCAAGGCCATGCGCCTGCACCTGTCGCGGATCGTCCAGATCATCGAAACGATCCGCAAGGAAAACGCGCAGTACTTCGCCAAAGAGGACGATTGAGGCTTCGGCCCGCCACCGCGTGCTGCGCCTGCCGCCGCCGCGCAATCGGCCGCCGGTCGGGCACACGGGTGGAATTTGGGAGTGGTCTCAACACGGACTCCTCGGTTCCGCCTGAACGCGCCCGTGTCCCGCCGGTTTTGGCGGCGGACGGCGCTTGCGATTGACCGCAGCCGGTCTGCGGGTCTTTGCTGTTGGCTGCGGTCGCAGCGACAAGGACAAGAACCATGCGGCTTCGGGTGATCGATTTCGGCTATGTGTCGTCGCTGAGGAGCCAGGCGGTCTATCACGGCCTGGCGCAGGCGCTTGGGGACGACGATGATCCCGTCCTGTCGCTGGCCAATCCGAACGATCCTTATGTCTGCGTCGGCGTGCACCAGGAGATCGCTCGCGAGGTCGACCAGGACTATTGCGCCGCGGTGGGGCTGCCGGTCATCCGCCGCCAGGTCGGTGGCGGTGCGGTCTATCTCGACCGCAACCAGATGTTCTTCCACTTTATCTACCCGCACAGCCGGGCGCCGCAATATGCGGCCAACCTCTATCCGCTGTTCTGCGAGCCGGCGGTCAGGACCTACCGCGATTTCGGCGTTGCGGCGGAGTACCGGCCGATCAACGACATCCAGGTCGCGGGGCGCAAGATCGGCGGCACCGGCGCCGCCTCGATTGGCGAGGCGACGGTGATGGTCGGCTCCTTCATGTTCGATTTCGATACCGCGACCATGGCGCGCTGCCTGAAAGTGCCGTCCGAGAAATTCCGCGACAAGCTCAAGGCGACGCTCGACGACTACATGACGACCTTGACGCGCGAACTGGCCACGGTGCCCTCGCGGGAGGACGTCAAGGCGCGCTTCCTCGACCATTGCGCGACGGTGCTTGACGTCACCCCGGTCGAAGACGAGCCGACCGAGGCCGAGCAGAAAGCCATCGCCGAACAGGAGGCGGCCCTATCCGATCCGGCCTGGATCAACCAGGCGGGCCGCAAATTCGTCGATCCGGGGGTGAAGATCGCCGCCGGCACCCACCTCACCGAGAGCGCCCACAAGGCGCGTGGCGGCCTTATCCGCGTCCATCTTCTGGCGCGCGACGGCGTCGTCGCCGACCTGATGCTGTCCGGCGATTTCACCTGCCTGCCGGTGGACGGTGCCGACCGCATCGCGGCGACGCTGATCGGCACCAGGCTCGAGGCCGATGCGCTGACCGCTGCCGCGGCGGCGGCGATGCGCCGCCTCGAACTCGACATGCCGGGCGTAGAAGCGGCCGACATTGCCACCGCCGTCATGGCGGCCGCCGTGCCAGCGGACTGAGGCGGGGCGACTACAGCCCGACCAGTTCGGCGTGGACATTCTCGCCCTTGACCACGGCGAGCAGGTCCTGGGCGGTGACCACCTGCGGATCGTATTTGACGATCATCAGATGCGGCTTCTCGTCGTGATGGGTGACGCCGGCCACGCCCACATGCGCCCTGACGAGGCCGGCGATCTCCATGCGCCTGTCGTGGTCGATGGTCTCGTCGACGTGGATGATGACGTCCGCGGTCTGCATCGGCTGTCCTCCCCTTCCGATGTCCCTTTGCTCCCTCATATCTGAAAAAGATGATATGTCCATCCGGTGCCGTGGCGCCCTTGAGGCTGCATGAAGACCGTCTGCGTGCTGCAACATATCGAGGCCGAATGGCTCGGGCTGATCGAGGACCATCTCGAGGCGCGGGCCATCCGCTTCCGCTATTGCCGGCCGTTCGTGGCGGGCGGTGCTGTGCCGGCGAGTGCCGATGGCTATGACGGGTTGATAGTGCTCGGCGCCGGCCCCTTCGGTGCGGTCAGCGGTCCGCTTCTGGCGAGCCTTGCGGCCGAACTCAGGCTGACCGGCGATTTCCTGGCAAGAGACCTGCCGGTGGTCGGCATCGGTCTCGGCGCGCTGATCCTGGCGACGGCCGCCGGCGGTGGAGCGGAAGAGGCGCCGCTGCGTTTTGCCGTGGAGGACGTGCGCCGCGTCTCTGCCGACGCACTCGGCGGCCACCTGCCGGTGCGCTTCCCCATGGCGCATTATCTGCGCGACAGGCCGGTGCTTCCCGCCGCAGCGACGGTGCTGGCGGAGGGGCCGGACGGTGCACCGGCGATATTTCAGAACGGCTCCAAAGCGTTTGGTTTCCTTGGCCATCCCGGCGTCAAGTCGGCTATGATCGAAGACGTGGCTATGGAATTCAATGAGACACCGGAAGAGCTCGCGAACGGCCTCATGACGTTGCGCGAGCGCCAGGGAGCGATCGCCGCGGCGCTTTCCGAGATCATGATCGGACTGATTCAGCCGACCAACTGGATGACGCCATCGGCTCAAGGCTGAGCCGGTGCAGCGCATACGACACGTGCATCTTGTATTTATTCTAAAAATGCAATATTCGAATATGACTAGGGAGCAGGAATGCCGCGGTGCTGCGGTTTTGCGGTGCCGGGGACTTGGGGAGGAGCAGCCGCCTGATGGCGCAGAAGCTCATTATCATCATGGTCAATACGGACCCTCGCAACGGTGAGGAGCTGGGGGCGCCGTTCTTCCAGGCGACCGTCGCCGCGGCCATGGATTACGAGGTCGAGGTCATCTGCACGGCGACCTCCGGCCAACTGATGAAGAAGGGCGTGGCCGAGAAGCTCGTGGTCAAGCCCGGCTCGCCGAAAACCGTCTACGACTTCATCAAGGACGCGCACGAGGCGGGCGCCAAGTTCTACTGCTGCTCGCCCAATCTCGATCTGTTCGACATGGGCGAGGACGATCTCATCCCCGAATGCGAGGGCATCGTCGGCGGCGCCAAGGTGATCGAGGCGGTTATGGAAGACGATAACGCGAAGGTGCTGACCTACTGAATCATTGCCGGGAGGACGGCCATGACGGGAGAGCATGCCGCCATCAGCGATCCGATCTCGCCGGCACCGGTCGTGCCGCAGGAGACGCTCGAGGCGGTTTTCGACGACATCCGTTCGCACATGCTCTACGACCACGAGCTGCACGGCTGTCTCAATTGCGGCATCTGCACCGCCACCTGCCCCTCGGCCCACTACTACGACTATTCGCCGCGCGAGATCGTCCAGCTGCTGTGGACGGAGAATCTCGAAGGCATCTACGACGCCATGCAGGAAAAGATCTGGGCCTGCGCCCAGTGCTACACCTGCGCCGCGCGCTGCCCGTTCGAGAATTCGCCCGGCGGCCTCGTCATGATCATGCGCGAGGTGGCGATCAAGCATGGGATGCAGTCGGCCAAGGACGTGCTCAGGCCATTCTCGCGCGTGCTGCTCAAGGTGGTGTCGACCGGCAACCAGCTCGCCCCCAACATGATCACCCGCGAGGCGTTTCCCGACTGGGGGCCGAACGTCTCCAAGGTCGAGGCGCCGCTCAACATTCTGCGCAAGGCGATCCCGGTGCCGACCATGCACACCATGGACACGGCCTGGGAGGTCAACCTCAAGACTTCGGTCGAGCTCTACACGATCTGGGAGGCGACCGGCGTGCTCGATCAGCTCGAGACCGTCGACGAGAATCTCTTCGACCTCGTCACCGACGTGATGGACGAGAAGCGCGAAGAATACAGCGAATGGCTGGAGGAGCAGGCAGACGCCGACGACTAGCGCGGGCGCCTGAGCGGAGGACGTGGTGGATGGAGAAGCCCGAAAATAGCAAGCAGCCCGCCTTTAGCGGCTTCGGCGATGAATGGCGGCCGTCAAACCTGACGCCGGCGGAAGCGCGCAAGGCCACCGCCTGGGTCGAGCAGCGCATCGACAAGCGCTCCATGCTGACCAGGAAGGACCGCGTCGAGGATATCCGCGATGCCATGTGGCAGCTCGAAAAGGACGGCGAGATTGTCGTCCATCGCATCGACGAACGCCATAGTCCGGTGATCGCGCGCACCCTCTACGGCTGGGAGAAGAAGATCCCGACCGCCAATCTCTGGCACCATAAGTCGTGCGGCCAGTGCGGCAACATCCCCGGCTACCCGTCGAGCGTGATGTGGCTGATGAACCAGCTCGACGTTCCCTATCTCGACGAGACCGACCAGACCTCGTGCACGGCGTGGAACTATCACGGCTCGGGCATCGGCAACGTCGTCTCGCTCGCCGCCGTCTTCCTGCGCAACTTCCATCAGGCCTATGTCTCGGCGAAGGCGCGCGGCCTGCCGGAAGGCACCTTCTATCCGCTCGTCCATTGCGGCACCTCCTTCGGCAACTACAAGGAGATGCGCATCTTCCTGATGCATTCGGCGGAGCTCCGCGCCGAGGTCAAGGCGATCCTCGGCAAGCTCGGCCGGTTGGTCGACGGCAAGTTGCTCATCCCGGAGGAGATCGTCCACTATTCGGAATGGCTGCATGTGATGCGCGAGCGCATCCGCGAGCGCCAGGTGATCGACGTTTCCAGCATCCGCGCCACCGTTCATCCCGCCTGCCACGTCTACAAGATGGTGCCGGAGGATGTGATCTATGACGAGACGGTGCTGAACGGCGACCGCGTCGCCGTCTCCACCGGCCTGCTGCAGACGCTCGGCGCCGAGGTGGTCGACTATTCCACCTGGTACGACTGCTGCGGCTTCGGCTTCCGCCACATCATCGGCGAGCGCGAGTTCACCCGCTCCTATGCCATCGACCGCAAGATCAAGGTGGCGGTCGAGGAAGCCAAGGCCGACGTGATGATCGGCCACGACACCGGCTGCATCACCACGCTCGACAAGAACCAGTGGATCGGCAAGGCGGTCGGCAAGGTCTATGCCCTGCCGATCATGGCCGATTGCCAGTTCGCCGCGCTGGCGCTCGGCGCCCACCCCTACAAGCTGGCGCAGCTCCACTGGCACGCCTCGCCCTTCGAGCAGCTTCTGGAGAAGCTCGGTATCGACTGGGAGAAGGCCAAGGCCGAGTTCGAGGCCTATCTCGACGAGGTCAAGGCCGGCCGCATCGAGACCCTCTACGACCCCAAGCGGGCGATCACGTCGGGCCCCGGCTACGTCAAGCCGGCCGAGGTCGCGGCCATCGCGGGGCCGGCGAAATGAGCGCTCCGGTCCTCATCGTCGGTGGCGGGCCGGCCGGTCTATCGGCCGCCCACGCGCTTGCCTCGGCCGGCCGGCCGGTGGTGCTGGTCGACAAGGCCGACCGTCTTGGCGGCGCGCCGATCCTTTCCGGCTACGCCCGGCTGGTGCCCTCGCGCGAGTGGGCGAAGGACGCCATCGGCGGCATGGTCGACCGCGTCACCGGCGACCATCTGATCGACGTGCGCCTCAACACGACGGTGCAGACCTTCGCCGGCCAGCCCGGAGACTTTCTGGCTGCCCTCTCGGACGGCACCTCGGTCAAGGTGGGCGGCGCGATACTGGCGACGGGCTTCACCCACTTTGACTCGGTCAACAAGCCGGAATGGGGCTTCGGCACCTATCCGGACGTGGTGACGACCACCCAGGTCGAGCAGATGATCTCGTCGGGCCAGGGCGTGCGCTGCCTCTCCGACGGGCGCAAGCCGGACCGCGTCGCCATCCTGCTCTGCGTCGGTTCGCGCGACCGCCAGATTGGCCGCGAATGGTGCTCCAAGATCTGCTGCACGGTGTCCTCCAATCTCGCCATGGAGATCCGCGAGGAGCTGCCCAAGACCAACGTCTACATCTACTACATGGATATCCGCACCTTCGGCCTCTACGAGGACAAGTTCTACTGGGAGAGCCAGGAGGAGCATAAGGTCAAGTACATCAAGGCGCGCATCGCCGAAGTGACGTCGGACGGCAAGCGGCTGATCGTCAAGGGCGAGGACACGCTGGTCAAGCGGCCGATCACCATTCCTTTCGACATGGTCGTGCATGCCGTCGGCATGGACCCCAACGTCGACAACATGACGTTGTCGGCGGTCTTCGACGTGAAGCTCGAGCGCCACGGCTTTATCGACAAGGCGTCGAGCTATGCGTCGATGTCGGGCACGTCGCGGCCGGGCGTCTTCGTCGCCGGCGCGGCCACCGGCCCGGAGACCATCGACGATTCGATCGCCCAGGGGCAATCGGCGGCGATGGCGGTGCTGGCGTTTGCCCGCGGCGCGGTGGCAGAGGCGGCCGAGTAATGGCGACGGTGCTTGCCTTCCGCCAGAAATCGACGCCCGCGCCGGTGCTCGACCTGTCGGGGCCGCGCTTGAGGCGCGCCTTCGAGGATCTGGCGGAATCGGCCGAAGCCAGCGGCGGCGTCGAGCGCTATGTCGGCGCGCTGGCGCTCAAAGCCTCTCTGTTCGAGGAGCTTCTCGGCAAGGGCCGCGTGGCGGAGCTGACCGAGACCGAGTTCTGCGACCTCGCCGCCTTCATCACGCCGGTGCGCCGGCGGATCGGCGCCTGGCTCAGCGACAACAGCTATGTCCTCATGCACCGCAAGCTCGTCGCGTTGCTCGCCGGTTGGTCGGAGGTGACCACCGCCGACGCCCGCATGGCCGCATTCTGCCACGGCTTCCCGGCCGACCGAGGGCACCGCTGGGTGCGCGACCTCGCCGCGGAGGTGCTGCATTTCACCGCGCCGGAGCGTTATCCGCTGATGACCCGCTGGATGTGGGACGCGAAGGTGGGGTCGGGCGTTCTGCGCGAGATCTGGTTCGCCGAGGATGTCGACCGGGCGACGATCACCGCGGCGGACGACTTCGTCACCCACAGGACGCTGCGCGAAGAGCTGGAGGGCTTCCTCCACGACAACGGCGTCTTCCGCGATCTCGCCTTCTACGTCGACCTGCTCGCCGCTCACATCTATGCCGGCTACATCAACGATCGCGGCGGCCAGTATCTCGGCAACGATACCGTCTGCGGCCCGGCCTTCGACCGCATGGCGCATACCCGCCGGCTGCTCGGCCTCGACGCGGTCGATTCCGAGTCCGGCCGCACCCGCCTGAAGCTGATCGACGGCGAGGCCCATGTGCTGGGCCAACCGCGATCCTTGAGCCACTGAGACGCCGATGCCGATCCACGAAAAATCGCTGATCCGGCCGGAGAACCTGGTTACCCAAGAGCACCTCGAGCTCGAGGGCATCGACGTCTCGGGCCACTGGTCGACCTTCATCGAGAGCCGTGCGGTTACCGACTACAACGAATCGCTGCAGGAGGAGATCGCGGAGCTGCCCGGCGGCGAATATATCCATCGCTGCTGGCAATGCGGCTCGTGCACCAATGCCTGCACGATCAACGCCATCAATCCGGATTTCAACCCGCGCTACTGGATCTACCTGATCCGGCTGGGGATGGAAGAGGAACTGCTGCGCGACAAGGACATCATCTGGCAGTGCGTCTCTTGCAACAAGTGCACCTATGCCTGCCCGCGCGATGTCGTGCCGGAAGGCGTGATGCGGGCGACGGCACGCTGGCTTGAGCTGAAGGGACACGTCGAGGAGAAGCCGGCGGAGGTCTTTGACGACGTCTTCTCCGAGCAGGTCATCGCCACCGGCAAGATCGAGGACGGGCGCGTGCTCAGGTTCTTCTTCCAGCGCACCGGGCAATCGCTGTTCCAGAACTGGCTGGTCTCGCTGATCAGCGGGCTGGTGCTGCGCCTGCCGGTGAAGATGCTGACCAATATGGGCTTGGCCACGCTCTTCCGCCCGCGCACCCGCGGCTGGGGCAAGGCGCAGGCGGCGATCAAGGAATATGTGGCGGAGCGCGAGGCGGCCCACCGCGCCACCCTCGGCCTCGAAGCGGAAGGAGCCGAGCAGTGAGCGGCAAGTACAAGAAGGTCGCCTATTATCACGGCTGTGCGCTGGAAGGCACCGGCCACGCCTACAACCGTTCGACGCGGGCGGTCGGCAAAGCGCTGGGGCTCGAGCTCGTCGATCTGAAGAACTGGAACTGCTGCGGGGCGATGGAGGTCAAGAACGTCGACCCCGAACTGCAGACCTACCTGTCGGCGCGTAATCTCTCGATCGCCGAGGATATGGGCTTCGACACGGTGATGGCGCCGTGCAACGGCTGCTACCACAATCTCAAGAAGGCCGAATACGACCTCGCCAACAGCGAGCACTCACGCGACGTCAATGAGCGCCTGTCGAAGAAGGCCGGCCACACCATCTATGAGGCCGGCAAGGTTACGACCATCCACGCGATCGACTGGATCAAGGAGGCGATCGGCGAAGAGGGGCTCAAGGCGCGGGTCAAGAACTCGCTGAAGGGTCTCAAGATAGCCAACTACTACGGCTGCATGTATTCGCGCCCGCGCCACATCTTCCCCGAAAAGGACAAGGGGCCGGGCTCCGAATCAACCTCCAAGCCGCATTTCATGGACGACCTGCTCGCCGCCGCCGGCGCCGAGAACGTCGAATATCCGCTGAAGACTGCCTGCTGCGGCGGCGCGCATACGCTCTCCGACTCGGATACCTCCACCCGGCTGGTGCTCAACCTCCTGACCACGGCGGAAGCCTGCGGCGCCGACGTCATCGCCACCGAATGCCCGACCTGCCACACCGGACTGGAGATGCACCAGAAGCGGGCCGAGACGGTCTTCGGCAAGAAGACCACGGTGAAGATCCTCTATTTCACCCAGCTTCTCGGCATGGCGCTCGGCCTGTCGGCGCGCAAAGTCGGCGTCCACGAGAACCTGTCGGATGCGCACGACTTCCTGGCCGAACGGGGGCTGCTGTGATGGCGCAGGCGGTCCTGCCCGAGACGGCGATGGAGCGGCTCGATGCAATCGTCGCTCTGCCGGACGCGGCGCTCGCCGCGTCAGCGGAGGATCTTGCCGCCGAGCTGCTGGCAATTGGCGAGACGGCACTGACAAGCTGGCTGACGGCCAAGGGCAAGACACCGACCGACGGAAAAGTCGAAGGCTTCCGTCTCTTGGCCCTGCAGCGCCAGGGCGCGCGTGGCGAGCCGAGCTTCAACGCCTGCCGCGAGACCTGCCGCGAACTCGCCTATGCCTTCAATTGCGTGGCCGCCGCGCCCGCCGGTTCGGAGGCGCCGCGGCGCATCCGCCTCGGCGCCATGGTGGCGCGCCACCTGGTCCTTTTCATCGACGGCAAACTGGAGACCGCCGGCCTCGGCGAATTCTGCTGTTCGGCGCGCCCGTTGCGCGCGCGGGACGGGATGGCTGCCGCCGGCCATCCGTGACAATGGAGCGACGACCATGACGACCGTGCGCGGTTGCGACCTTCCCGACGACCTTCTCTACGACGTTGAAAACAACATCTGGTACCGCGAGAACGGCGACGGCACCGTCACGCTTGGCATGACGACGGTGGCGGCGGCACTCGCCGGGCCGCTGGTCGCCTTCACGCCGAAGAAGCCCGGCCGCTCGGTCGCCGCGGGCAAGTCCTGCGCGACGATCGAATCCGGCAAATGGGTCGGTCCCGCCAAGATCGCCTTCGACGCCGAAGTGGTCGAGGTCAACGATGCGCTGGTCGCCGATCCGAAGTCCGGTTCGGGCGACGCGTACGGCGCCGGCTGGTTGGCCAAGGTCAAGCCTGCCGACTGGGCCGCTGCCAAGGCAACGCTGACGCCGGGCAGCGAGGTCGCCGGTCCTTACGAGGCCAAGATGGCTGCCGACAACTTCGCCGGTTGCGCGGCACTGGCGGCATAAGGTGGCCACGTGAGCGACGTCGCCGCCATCCAGTCACCCTACGGCCGGGCGTTCGGCGCCCTGCAGAAATACGCGCCCGGCATCCTGGTCAGCGTGATCATCGCCATCGCAGCCACCTTCCTGTCGGACCACTATGGCGGTCCGGTCATGCTGTTCGCCCTCCTGCTCGGCATGGCCTTCTACTTCCTGTCGCAGGAGGGCCGCTGCGTCGCCGGCATTGAGCTCGCCTCCAAGCGCATCCTGAGGATCGCCGTCGGCCTGCTCGGCGCCCAGATCACGATCGGCCAGATCATGCAGCTCGGCATCACGCCGGTGGTCATGGTCGTGGTAGCGGTGGTGCTGACGCTTGGCTTCGGTGTGGTGACGGCACGGGCGTTCGGTCTCAGCCGCCCCTTCGGCTTGCTCACCGCCGGTGCGGTGTCGATCTGCGGGGCTTCGGCGGCGCTCGCCATCTCCTCGGTGCTGCCCAAGGGCGAGAGCCACGAGCGCGATACGGTCTTTACCGTCATCGGCGTCACCACGCTGTCGACCCTGGCGATGATCATCTATCCGATGATCATAAGCCTCTTCCATCTCGATCATGCGGCGATCGGCATCTTCCTCGGCGGCACCATCCATGACGTCGCCCAGGTGGTCGGCGCCGGCTTCAGCGTGTCGGACGAGACCGGCAATGTGGCGACCTTCACCAAGCTCCTGCGCGTCGCCATGCTGGTGCCGGTGGTGATGTCGCTGACCTATGTTTTCCGCGCCCACAATGTCAGCGCCGCCGGCCGCCGGCTGCCCGGCTTCCTGGTCGTCTTCGTCCTTCTCGTCCTCATCAACAGCACCGGCCTCATCCCGCCGCTGATTCTGGACGCGCTGAAGAGCATCTCGCGTTGGTGCCTGGTCACGGCGATCGCCGCGTTGGGCATGAAGACCTCGCTGAAGGCGATGGCAGCGGTTGGCTGGAAGTCGATTGCGCTGATCGTGGCGGAAACCGTGTTCCTTGCCGTTCTCGTGCTGGCAGTCGTGGTGTGGAGGTTCTGAGCCGGGAAGCGCGCCAGCCGCGGCCGCAGGGCTCGATTGTGGAGGAGATGCCATGGCCGATGGTGCTGTGAGCAATACCAAGAAGCTGTCGATGATCGTCACCAAGGGGTCGCTCGACTGGGCCTATCCGCCCTTCATCCTGGCGACCACGGCGGCGGCGATGGGCCTGGAAGTGTCGATGTTCTTCACTTTCTATGGCCTGACCCTGCTCAAGAAGAAGCTCGACCTGCAGGTGACCACGCTGGGCAACCCGGCGATGGCAATGCCGATGTTGGGCATGCACATCGGCATGCCCAACATCGTCTCGGCGATCCCCGGCGTCGATGCGGCGGCGAGCGTGATGATGAAGAACCTGATCAAGAAGAAGGGCGTCGCTTCGATCGAGGAGCTGCGCGACATGGCGATCGAGGCCGAGGTCGAAATGATCGCCTGCCAGATGACCATGGACCTGTTCGAATACACCCTCGACGACATGATCGCGGGGCCCAAGCTCGGCGGCGCGGCGACCTACATCGAGATGGCCGCCAACAGCGACATCAACCTGTTCATCTGAGCCAAGAAGACAACCGCCAAGCGAGGAAACGACATGGCCGACCAGCTTCTCGACGTGAAGGGGCTCAACTGCCCGTTGCCGATCCTGCGCGCCAAGAAGGCGCTGAAGGACATCCCCATGGGCGGCACGCTGGAGGTGCTGGCCACCGATCCCGGCGCGGTCAAGGATTTCGAGGCGTTCTGCCGGACGACCGGGAACGAGCTCATGGAATCGAAAGCGGAGAACAAGGTCTTCAGCTTCGTGATCAAACGCCTGTCGTGATCACAGCGGCGCGGGAGGGGGCGGCGCGCGGCGGTAGGCACCAGGCGCGATTCGACCGTGCCGATGGCGGTGTCGCCTTTGTCAGCCGCATCGCGGTGACGCTCTCCTGCGACCTCCGCGTCATCGACGGGGTTGTCGGCCCGAGCTGATCGCGCGCTTCCGCGGGTTCATCGAGAGATCGCTCCGGCTGATCGTCTGAGCCGGCGCGCCCGCTCCTTCTCACGGCCTTGCAGCGCATCTGGCGCGACGGACAAGCGGTCTCGGCCACAAATGAAGTTCGCTTCCGGCGGAGCGCATGTCGCGCGGAATTGTGATTTTGCACGTTGCGGGCGGTTTACGACCTTTCGGTCACATATTATACGAAGGCAAACGAAAACGAACGGGGCCAGTGATGTACCTGCCGGAGCGGTCTGCAAAAATCGTCGACCTTGCCAGGGAAAGCGGCCGTGTTCTGGTCGACGATCTTGCGGTCCGGTTCGGCGTGACGCCACAGACGATCCGCAAGGACCTCAACGATCTGTGTGACCGCAGGCTGCTGACGCGCATCCATGGCGGCGCGCTGTTCCCGTCCGGTATCGAGAACGTGGAATACGAGGCGCGGCGCAGGATCGCATCGGCAGAGAAGTCAGCGATCGGTCGGGCGGCGGCTGGCATGATACCGGACAACGCCTCGCTGTTCATCAATATCGGCACCACGACCGAGGCCGTCGGCCATGCCCTTCTCGACCATCACGGGCTCATGGTCATCACGAATAACATAAATGTTGCCAATAGCTTGCGCATATACCCCTCGATTGAGGTGGTGATCGCGGGCGGCGTCGTCAGAGGTTCGGACGGGGGCATTGTCGGCGAGGCCGCGGCCGACTTCATCAAGCAGTTCAAGGTCGATTTCGCCGTGATCGGAACCTCCGCCATCGATCACGACGGCGCGCTTCTCGACTTCGATTTTCGCGAGGTGAAGGTGGCGCAGGCGATTGTGGCCAATGCCCGACACGTCATCCTGGTTGCCGATTCGACAAAATTCGAACGCACGGCGCCGGTGCGCATCAGTCATCTTTCACAGGTGAACACCTTCATTACCGATCGCTGTGAGAGCGAGGCAATCCGGCGGATTTGCAACGAATCGGACGTTGCGTTGGTCGAAACCGGGCGTTTGCCGTGAGCGTGCGGCCGCGCGGCGTTTTCGTTTGACAATCAGAATGATTTCATAAAACCTTCCTTTGGCTTTCGATTTACGGAAAAGAACGGCGCGGATGCGGAAGGCAGAGGGAAGCGTCATGCATGCGCGGCCCGCATATGACGTCTTTGTCATAGGCGGCGGCATCAACGGTTGCGGCGTAGCGCGGGACGCGGCTGGCCGGGGCTATTCGGTTTTTCTGTCGGAGATGAACGACCTGGCGAGCGGGACGTCGTCGAAGGCGACGAAGCTCATCCACGGCGGGTTGCGCTATCTTGAGCATTACGAGTTTCGCCTGGTTCGGGAGGCGCTGCGGGAGCGTGAGGTGCTGTGGCGGATGGCGCCGCACATCATCTGGCCGCTCCGTCTGGTGCTGCCCTATGTCAACGGACTGCGTCCGGCGTGGATGCTGTGGCTGGGGCTTTTCCTCTACGACCATATCGGCGGGCGCGCGCTGTTGCCGCCGCGCAAGACGCTGGACATGCGCCGCGACCCGATCGGGCGGGCGCTCAGGCCGAAGTTCTCGCGGGCGTTCGAGTTCTCGGACTGCTGGGTGAACGACGCCCGACTGGTGGTTCTCAATGCACGCGATGCGGCGGAGCGCGGGGCGGAGGTCCGTACGCGCAGCCGGGTGACCAAGGCGGAGCGCCGCGACGGAGTGTGGCGGATCACGCTCGCGGAGATGGGGGCGGGCGCGACGGCGGTGGAGCACGCGGTCGAGGCGCGGCTTCTGGTCAATGCCAGCGGACCGTGGGTGGACGATGTGCTGCGCGCGGCGATGGGGCGCGAGACGGCGCACAATGTGCGTCTGGTCGAGGGCAGCCACATCATCGTGAAGAGCAAATACGACGATCCGCGGGCCTTCTTCTTCCAGAACGGCGACGGCCGGGTGATCTTCGCCATTCCCTACGAGAACGACTTCACGCTGATCGGAACGACGGACCGCGACTACGAGGGCGACCCGTCGGATGTGTCGATCGCCGAGGAGGAGATCGACTATCTGTGCACGGCGGCAAGCGAGTACTTCGCGGAGCCGGTGCGACGTCAGGACGTTGTGGCGAGCTATGCCGGGGTGCGTCCGCTGTTCGACGATCATGCGACCAAGGCGCAGGAGGCGACGCGGGACTACGTGCTGAAGGCGGAGGGTGGCGCGGCGGGGGAGGCGCCGCTAATCAACGTATTCGGCGGCAAGCTGACGACCTACCGCCGGCTTTCGGAGCACGTTCTGGAGGAAGTCGGGCGTCTGATCGGGGCGAAGGGTTCGCCATGGACGGCGGGGGCGGCGCTTCCGGGCGGCTCGTTCCCGCTGACGGGGTTTGCGGCGGAGCTGACGAAGCTGCGGTCGGACTATCCGTTTCTGCAGAGCCGTCATGCAGAGCGGCTGTTCCGCCTGTACGGGTGGGTGGCGCCGGAGATTCTCGGCAAGGCGCACGCGTATGAGGACCTGGGTGAGTGCTTCGGGCACGACCTGTACGAGGCGGAGGTCAACCATTTGGTCGAGAAGGAATGGGCGGTGACCGCCGAGGACGTTCTGTGGCGGCGGACGAAGCTCGGCCTGCATCTGGACGACAGACAGACGGAGCGCTTGGCGGAATGGCTGAGCGCGCGGGTGAGCAAGGCGGAGACCGACCGTCGCGTGCGGGCGGCGCTCGTCAGGACGACAGGGTGTTGACCGGATAGCGCACCGCTTCGCCACGCGCGAAGCGAATGGCCTCCTCGGCGACCTTTCGGTTGAGTTCTTCCGCCGATTCCTCCGAATACCAGGCCATATGCGGTGTCACCAGGCAGTTGTCATGGGAGAGCAACGGCGAATCTGCCGCCAGCGGCTCGTTCGCGACCGTGTCGATCGCCGCACCACCGATCGAACCGCCTGACAGCGCGTCAGCGAGTGCCGCCTCGTCGATGATGCCGCCGCGCGCCGTGTTGATGAGAAACGCGGTCGGCTTCATGCGGGCGAGCGTGTCGGCGCCGAACAGGCCGCGCGTCTCGTTGGTCAGCGGACAATGGATCGAGATCACGTCCGAATCTGCCAGCAGCTCTTCGAACGAAACGAAGGTGACCTCCGGATGCTCGTGCTCCAGCCTGGGGCGGAGAGGGTCGGTGCCGAGCACGCGGCAGCCGAGCGCGCTCACCTTGCGCGCGAACAGGCCGCCGATGCGGCCGACGCCGACGACGCCGACGGTCAGCGTGCCGATGCGACGTACCGGGATCGTACGGCGGTAGTCCCAGGTGCCGGAGCGGGTCAGCCCGGTGATGAAGGGCAGCTTGCGCACCAGAGCGAGCATGAGACCGAGGGCCTGGTCGGAGACCTCGTTCATGCCGTAATCGGGCACGTTGCACACCTGCACGCCGAACTCGGTCGCGGCCTTGAGGTCGACATTGTCGACGCCGACGCCATAGCGCACGATCAGCTTGAGATCGGGCGCAAGCGCGGCGAAGACACGTGGCGTGAACGGCGCATACTGGTTCATGACGATGCCGGCGCCGCGGCACTCGGCGATGACCTGTTCTTCCGTCCGGCAGGCGAGGTGCGTGTAGGAGAGGCCGCTGTCGGCAAACAACCTTTCCTCGACGCTCATCGATTCGTGGTCGCAGTCGGAGATGACGATTTTCATGAACCGGGATCCCTGGGGCTTGGGCGCACTCAGCGGCCGAGATAGCCGCCGTCGACGGGGATGACGGCGCCGTTGACATAGTCGGAGGCCGCCGACGCGAGGAAGAGCAGCGGCCCCTTCATGTCGTCGGCCGTCCCCCAGCGATGCGCCGGGATGCGGGCGGAGATCTCGGCGTTACGGCCGGCGTCGGCGATGAGCGCGGAGTTCATCTCGGTCGCCATGTAGCCGGGGGCGAGCGCATTGACGTTGACGCCGCGTTCGGCCCATTCGTTGGCCAGCGCCTTGGTCAGCTGGGCGATGCCGCCCTTGCTGGCGGCGTAGGCCGGCACCGTAAAGCCGCCGAAGAAGGAGAGCAGCGAGGCGATGTTGACGATCTTGCCGCGGCCCTCGGCGAGCATCACGCGGCCGGCCATCTGGCAGAGTGTGAAGACTGCGGTGAGGTTGACCTCGATCACCGCCGACCAGTCGTCGAGCGGAAATTCCTCGCTTTTGTGGCGGCGCTGAACGCCGGCGGAATTGACGAGGATGTCCAATCGGCCGCCGAGCAGTTCGAGCGCTCGGTCGAACCCTTCGTGGCGCGCGGCGTCGTCGGCGAGATCGACGGCAAGGCCGTCGCAGCGAAACCCGCGGGCCTTGAACGCATCGGCGACGGTTGCCGCCGTCTCGCCGGAGCCGAAGATGACGACCTCGGCGCCGGATTCCAGCAACGCCTCGGCCATGCTGTGGCCAAGGCCGCGCGTTCCCCCGGTGACAATGGCCTTGTGGCCGGCGATATCGAAAATTGGCATGACTTGCTCTCCCCGAACCGATCAGCCGGTGCAGTCGACCAGGACCTTGGCGGTCGCCACGGTGGGATCGGCGATGAGGTTGAACAGGTTTTCCGACCGCGACAGCGGGACGACCTGGGTAATGACCTTCTTGAGGTCATCGGCGATCGCCTCGGCGTAGGGAACCGTGGTCTCGAACTCGCGCTTGGTATAGACGCGCGAGCCGATCAGGGTCTGCTCCTTGAAGTTGATGTCGCGCAGGTCGACCGGGCGCGGCTCCTTGTGGATGCCGGTCATACAGATCATGCCGCCGACGCGCGCCAGCTTCGTCATCTGCTGGGCTGCGCTCTCGGCGCCGCTGCATTCGAAGACGACGTCGACGCCCTCGCGGTCAGTGGTCGCCGCGACATGTTCGACGAGGTCGGTGTCGCTGACATTGACCGTCTCGAAGCCGAGCGCGGTGGACAGCGCGACGCGGCCGGGATCGATGTCGGAGACGACGATGCGCGAGGCGCCGGCATGCTTGAGGACGATGGCCGTCAGCAGGCCGATCGGCCCGGCGCCGGTGACCACGGCGGAATCAAGCAGGTTGAAGCGGGCCTGATGCAGCGAGCGGACGATCACCGCCAGCGGCTCGACCAGCGCGGCGACGTCGTCGCCCATCGTATCGGGCACGCGGAAGAGAACGTCCTCGTCGATCCACGCGGTCTCGGCCATGCCACCGTCACGGTCGATGCCGATGAGCTTGAGCGACCGGCAGACATGCGGGTGGCCGGTGCGGCAGGGCAGACATGTGCCGCAGGAGATCAGCGGATAGGCGACCACCCGGTCGCCGACGGCGATGCGGCCGCTGCCGTCGCGGATCTCCTCGACCGTGCCAACGAATTCGTGGCCGATGGTGAGCGGTGCCTTGGCCCGCGGGTGCTTGCCGGCGACGATGCTGATATCGGAACCGCACACGCCGCAGAGGTGCATTCTGACCTTGGCTGCGCCCGCGCGCGCCGTCGGAACCGGCACGTCCCGTACCTCGACCTTGTGCGGAGCCACGTAAACCAGCGCCTTCATCTTGCTTCTCCTGTTCTTCTTCTTCTGCGCATCCCCGGCTGGTATGCAGCCAGCCGGCAGCGAAATCTATGTGGCAACCTTGCCTCCGGGAACCAACGTTCCCGGGGCGAGCCGCCCCGCCTCGGCGAGTTCCGTCCAGAACGCCTCGGCTATCGGCTCCCGAGCCCAAGCGAGCACCTGGGCAAGCTCGGTCGGCGAGCGCGGTCCGCACAATACGCTCACCACGGCCGGATGGGCCAACGGCATCTGGATGGCGGCGGCGCCGATGTTGACCTCCCGGTCGCGACAGAACGCCGTCAACCGGTCGACGCGCTCAAGGATGGCGGCTGGTGCTGCGCGGTAGTTCCAGCGGCCGGTGCCCATGAGCGCGCCGCTGTTGAACGGCCCACCGATCACCACGCTGGTGCCGCGCTCGAGGCAACGGGCGAGCAACGGCGACAGCGCCGACTGATCGAGAAGCGTGTAGCGTCCGGCGAGGAGGAAGATGTCCCAGTCGCCGAGGTCGAGGGCGTCCATGAGGACTTGCCACTCATTGACGCCCATGCCGATTGCCCCGACGAGGCCGGCCGCCTTGAGCTCCGCGAGGGCGCGACAGCCGCCGTCGGCAAGCTGCCGCCAATAAGTGTGGTTCGTCTCCACGCCATGAATCATGGTGCCGATGTCGTGGACGTAGAGCATGTCGATGCGGCTCAACCCGAGGCGCTGCTGGCTGTCGGCGAAGGAGCGCATAACGCCATCATAGGTATAGTCGTAATGCGGCTCGAAGCTCAGCGGCTCGACCCAGCCGCGGCGCTCGGCCGGCGGGCCGTCGCAGGGGGTGAGCAGCCGGCCGACCTTGGTGGACAGCACGACACCGTTGCGGCGGTGGCGCAGCACGTCGCCGACCAGATGCTCCGATTTGCCGAAGCCGTAGAAAGGCGATGTATCGACATAGCCGACGCCGCTATCCAGGGCGGCGCGCACCGTCTCACGGCACTGCTCGTCGGGCACCGCCTCGAACAGATCGGCAATGGTGGCAGCGCCGAGACCGATCTCGGTGACCGAAAGGTCGGTCTGCGCAACGCGGCGTCTGGTGAGCGGAGGACTGGCGGCAATCTCGGAGGGCAATGCAGGCACCTTGTCAGTCGAGGTGATAGACTTCGGGCATGGCGCTCCACCACTCGCCTTCGGCCGCTGATTCCAGCCGCTGCTGGCAGGGAGCGGTCAGTTCCCGCCATTTCTTGGAAATCGCGCGCTGGCTCAGCTTCTGCCGATCGCCCTCGAAATCCGATCCGGCATATTCCCAATAACCGAACAGCAGGTTCTCCGGCTCGCGCAGATAGATCGAATAGTTGCGGATGTTGGCGGCGCTCAGCGCCGCGTTCATCTCGGGCCAGGGGTGGGCGTGCAGCTCTTTGTAGAGCGCGATCTTCTCGGGCCTGATCGCGATGATCATGGCCATACGCCGAACGCTCATCTTCGCCTCACCTCACCCCGCTGGCGGCCGTTATTCCTTCACTCCCCCAGCCGTCATGCCGGTGACGAGGAAACGCTGCGAGAAGAGAAACACGATGAGCACCGGCGCTACGGCAATCAGGATGGCCAAGGCCAGCGTCGAGAGCGAGATCGTCGCCGAGGCGGCGTTGGTCGGGTTGAACTGACCGACGTTCGACAGCAGTTCGGCGATGCCGACCTGAACCGGAGCCTTGCGTCCGGGAACCGTCACGAACGGCAGGAAGTAGTTGTTCCAGTTGTGCACGAAGCTGAAGAAGCCGACCAGGGCGATGACTGGGGTCGCCAGCGGCGTGGCCACCATCCTGAACACCTGAAATTCTCCGGCCCCATCGATGCGGGCGGCATCCAGAAGGTCTCTGGAGATGGCGGTCGAGAAGTAGATGTAGGTCAGATAGACCCCAAACGGGTAGAACGAAAACGGCAGGATCACCGAAAGCGGATTGCCGATCAGCCTTACGGCGCTGAGTTCGAGGAAGATGGGCAGCACGAGCGCGGTGCTGGGAACCATCATGACGACGAGCGTCAGGGCAAGGAGGGCTTTGCGCCCGCGGAACTCCGTCAGCGCCAGCGCATAGCCTGCGGGGACGCTGGTGACGAGCGTGATCACCAGCGCCGTCAGGCAGTAGAAGGCGGAATTGGTGAGCCAGGTCCAGATCAGGCCGTTCTGGAATTCGACCAGCGTGCCCCAGTTGTGGGCGAGCGTGGCGAAATCGCCGAACGCGAACGGGTTCTCAAGGAGGAGCTGTCGGTCGGTCTTGGTGGGGGCGAGGACGAACCAGACAAGCGGGATAACGAAGAACAGCACAAAGAAGATGAGCAGCAGTGCCGTGAAGACGCGGCCGAGCCACGCCCCCGGCGACATGGCCGCCGGCATCTGCACTCTGAGTTGCATGTCACGCGCGCTCAAACAGACCTCCCCGGAATACGAAGTAGACGCTCAGCACGATGGCGATGAACAGGAGGACCAGCGAGATCGCAGCCGAGCCGTTGAAGTTGCTTTGCTTGAATGCGTAGAGGAAGGCGAGCTGGTTCAGCGAGTAATCCGAACCGACCACCTGGCGGCTCGCCTGGGACAGCACCTTGGGCTCGACGAAGAGCTGGGTTCCGCCGGCGAACGACAGGATGACCATGTATGAAATCCATTTGCGCAGCAGCGGAATCTGAATGGACCAGGCTGTCCTTATGGGGCCGGCGCCGTCGACGCGCGCCGCCTCGATGAGCTCCCTGCTGATGTTGTTGAGGGCGCCGTACATCACCACGATCCACCCGCCAGCGCCGGTCCAGAAGGCGACAATGGCAAGAACGACGTGGAGCTGGCCGACCTGGACGACGTCGACGAAGGTCTTGTAGCCAAGCGCCTTGAGGACGAAGGAAACCGGGCTGACGGTAGGGTCGAGCACGAAGAGCCACAACATGACGCTGGCGGCCCCGGCCAATGCGCCGGGAATGTAGTAGGCGAACCTCACGCTGGTGGACAGCCAGCGGATGCCGATCGCGTGGATCACCAATGATAGCAAAACGACTAGCACCACCAGGGCGACCAGCCAGACCAGCAGATAGAGGCCGACATGCTGCACGGCCGGGAGGAAACGGTAGTCGTGGAACACCTTCACGAAGTTGGCGAAGCCGACGAATGCGCCGCGTTTGGTGAAGGCGAGATAGATCGCATAGATCGTCGGCAGAATGCCGAACACAAGCAGGAAGAGGGTGTAGAGGCTTACAAATGCGATGCCGGCTCGGGCTTGAGCATTCATGCTGGGCTCATTCGACTAGGTGCGCCGCTGTCCGCCCGATTGGGAGCGGGCAGCGGCGTCGGTTGACAATCAAGGCATCAGATCACTCGACGTCGTAGCCTTCGACCTGAGCTTCGTTCTTCAATTCCTGTTCCCAGGCCGGCGCCAGATCGGCGATCGTCTTGCCGGCAGCGAGACCCGGCACGATGATCTTCGACCAGGAGGGTCCCGCCTGGAATGTGGCGAAACCCCACCCGCTCCAGACGCTGCTGGCTGCCGTCGAAACGGCGGTCTTGAAGTCGCCGGCGTAGAAGCCGCCGGCCGCCTTTACGTCGAGCCACTTTTCGGCTGCGGCCTTGTAGGCCGGGAGGCCTTGGGTACCAGCGGTTTTCTCGTTGGTCTCCATGAAGGTCAGGAACGTCTTGGCCGCGTCAGGATGAGTCGTGTGGCTCGAGACGTACCAGAAGCCGCCACCGACGTTTCCGGTCACCTTGTCGGCTCCCTCCCAGTAGAGCGGAGGCGCTGCGCCCCACTCACCTTTCTTCGCATTGACGCTGTTCGGGTTCTCGAACAGCCCACCCGCGAACCAGGCGGGACCGGGAATTGCGACCAGGTGATCTGCCTTTGCTGCAAAGGCGGCGCCGAAAACGCTGTCTTGCGTCAAGCTGCCATTGGCCAGCATGTGGTCGAGCATGGCCGTCACCTTCTTCGAGTTCGGGTCGTTCAGATCGGAACTGAACGTATTGCCCTTCACCACGAAGATTGGCGCCTCTCCACCCCAATAGTACATGAACGGACCCTCGAAACCGTCGCCGAGCGCGCCCAGGAAGTAACCGGGATGATCAGCAGCCAGCTTGTCGCCAAGGGCCTGGTAGTCCTCCCAAGTCTTGGGCACGTCGTAGCCGAACTGGTCGAGCAAAGTCTTGTTGTACCAGAGGAGTACGGGCGCGAGGTCGTTCCTGATGCCATAGACCTTCCCATCGATGGTCGCCGGGTCGAGGGCGCCAGGGATGAAGCCGTCGAGGAATTCCTTGCTGAAGAAACCCTCGTTGAGCACCATGGCGAATGGCTGGACCCCATTGGTCTCTCTGGAAGCCCAGGCCGCGTCGTTGATCTGGGATGAGAAGACCACATCGGGCCACCCCGAGCCCGCCTGGTCGGCCAACCCGATCTGGGTCTGAATCGTGCCGGAGCCGCCCGACGAGGCGTCGCCGACAACCATGTTGATCTTGACCTCCGGGTGGGCCTTCATGAAGATATCGACATAGGGTTGCCGCGTTGCGTCAACCCAGACGGTGATGGCGTCGCTGTCGGCTGCAAGTGCTGAGCCCGTGGTCAGCAACGTCGCGAGCCCTAGAACAATGCGTAGTGATTTCACGGTTCCCTCCTGTTTTGTGCTGCAGTTCTTGGATTAAGCTACAGTTCCTGTGCGGGCCGGATCGGTCCCGTCCGGCACGCGATGAGGTGCTGGTTTGAGCCGCGGATTGAACGGGGGGGCGCCCAGATCGGCAGGAGCCAGAACAGTGGGGCGTGCCCAGTCGCGGCGGGCGGTGTCGGACAGCACCAGACCGTGGCCGGGGCGGTCGGGCGCGTAGATCCAGCCATCGCGAATTTCGATTGGCTGCTCGATGAGGTGATCGTAATTCTGGAACGAATATTCCAGCCATTCGACCTCGGGCAGGGCGCACGCTGTATGGACGCCTGTTTCGAGGAAGGTGTTGCCGAGGCTGACCGGGATATTGAGCTCGGCCGCGAGCCAGGCAATGCGCATCACGTCGGTGACCTGGGCGTGGACATTGAGAATGTCGGTTGCGCCCGCCAGAAGAAGCTGCCGCTTGCCGATGAAGTCGAGGTATTCGCCCGCGTTGATCATCGTCCACGGTGCGCCCTGGCGCAGCATCTTGAGGCCGTCGAAGTCCTCGCGCACGATCGGGTCTTCGACCCAGGTCAGGTGAAAGCCGGCGTCGCGGATCTGCGTGAGCTTGGCCAGCGCTTCCTTGGCGCCCCAGGCTTCATTCGCGTCGACCATGACAGTGGCGCCGGGGCGCACGGTTTTCGTAAGGAGGTCGAGCCGGTGCAGGTCGCGCGCCAGGTCGGGATGGCCGACCTTGATCTTGAACGCGCTGTAGCCGATCGAATCGGCATAGCCGAAGAATTCGGTGAACTCGTCGTCGCTCAGATGGAAATCGAGACCGGATGCATAGGCGCGGACGCGGTTGCGCCGGCCACCGAGGAACCGGTAAAGCGGTTGGTCCGCCTGCTTCGCGGCAAGGTCCCACAGCGCAACCTGCAAGGATATCTCGAAGGGCTGGCTGGGCCCGACCCGGTTGCCTCCGCGCGGGCGATCGACGCGATGGACGAGGGCCGTCGGCAGTTGGCCCTCCAGGTGCGGCCAGACCTCCGTCTGGAAGACGCGGTTGAGTTCGTCGAGTGCTGGCAGGGTGCGATGCCGGCTTTGCATAAAGCCGAGACCGGATCGGCCCTGCTCGTCAAACAGCTCGACTGCTGCGGGGTTGGCGTCGTCGACCCGAATCTGGCTATCGCCGATAACGCGGTCGCGGGCAAACTGGAAACGTGTGATTTTGAATGATGATATGCGCATTGTAATTGGCCTAGCCGTCGCGTTGATATATCAGAGTTGGTGTTTAATAGTTCTTTGAGTGGAGAGCAAGAGGTGGCGCGCAAGAATCCACGCAAGACAGCAGAGCAGGCCGGCAGCGGTCGCAGCCTTGGCAATCTGGCCTATGCGCGCATTCTCGAGGTCTTGTTCGAGCGCAAGCTGCCCGCCGGCGCGTTCGTCTCCCAGGCCCAACTGGTGGAACTCACTGGCGTTCCGGTGGGGCCGTTGCGAGATGCGCTGCGCGTGCTCGATGCCGAAGGCGTGGTGACGATCCATCCGCGGACCGGAATCCAATTCGTCAAGCCGGGCCTCGAATTGACCCGATCGACGTATCAGTTTCGCAGCATCATCGAGTCCGCCGCAGTCGCGGTGTTCGCCGAGACCGCCTCAAACAGCGAGATAGAGGCGCTGGTCGAGCGGCACGGTGAGGTCATGGCTCACCTACAGCGTGACGGCGTCAATGATGTGCTCGTCGCGGAATTGCGACAGCTGGAGGATATGCTGCACGGTTCCATTGTCGACAGCCTCGAGAATGCGCTCATCAAATCGAGCTACAAGCGCATCCACAATTACGTTCGCATTCTGCAGCTTGAGCGGCGCCTGACGCCGCCTCTGGTGCAGCACACGCTGCGCGAACACATGCGCATCATCGAAGCGTGCCGCAACCGGAATGCGGCGGAGGCAGTGATCGCACTACAGGAGCATTTCGATGCTGCCCTGCAACGCAATCTCGGGCTCTACCGTTATGGCACCGTGGCAGCGCAACTGGTCGAGGAGAAAACCGCAGGAACGGGCGCGTAGGCCGCCGGGAGGACCAGTTGGGCAACCATCTGCTGGTGATCGACGCGGGCACAGGCAGCGTCCGTGCCGTGGTGTTCGATGTGACGGGGCGGCAGCTCGGCGTCGGCCAGGAGGAATGGACCCACGTTGCCGAGCCGGGCGTGCCTGGCTCGATGACGTTCGACACCGCGGTCAACTGGCAGCGCGTGGTGCGCTGTATCGAAAAGGCTGTGGGCGATGCCGGCATCACCGGTGGTGCGATCGGCGCGGTCTCCTCGACGAGCATGCGCGAGGGCATCGTGCTCTATGACGCCGCCGGCCTGGAGGTCTGGGCCTGCGCCAATGTCGACAGCCGCGCCGAGGCGGAGGTGCGGGCGCTGAAGGCCGAGGGGCTGGAACGCGTCTTCTATGAAGAGAGCGGCCAGACCTTCGCCCTGGGTGCGTTGCCGCGGCTGAACTGGGTGCGGCGGCACCGCCCCGAGATCTTCGCGCAGGTGCGCGCCGTCACCATGCTCAACGATTGGGTCACCGGGCGCCTCAGCGGCGAGATCGCCGTCGAGCCGACCAATGGCGGCAGCAGCGGTCTCATCGCGCTTGCCACGCGCTCCTGGTCCGATCGCTTGATCGAACGCGCCGGGTTGGAGCGCGGCCTGTTTCCGCGTGTCGTCGAGCCGGGCACGGTGATTGGCACGGTAACGCCGCGGGCGGGCGCCGAGACCGGGCTTGCCGCCGGCACGCCGGTGGTTGCCGGTGGCGCCGACACGCAACTTGGCGCCGTCGGGCTCGGTGTCGTACGCTCCGGCGATGCCGCCGTGCTCGGCGGCTCCTTCTGGCAGCAGATTATCAATATCGGCGCCGATCAGGTCGATCCCGAGATGCGGGTGCGCATTTCTCCGGCCGCGGTCGCCGGTCTCAACCAGGCCGAATGCATCGGCTTCTTCGTCGGGCTGGCGGTACGCTGGTTCCGCGACGCGTTCTGCACCGAGGAGAAGCTTGCGGCCGAGGCCAGCGGCCGCGACGCCTATGCGCTGATGGAGGAACAGGCCGCCGCCGTGCCGCCCGGCGCCTATGGCGTCATCCCGATCCTTTCCGATGCCATGGACTTCAGCCGCTGGTATCACGCCGCGCCGTCCTTCCTGAACCTCAGCCTGGATCCGGCGCGCGCCAACAAGGCGGTTCTCTTTCGCGCCATGGAGGAGAATGCGGCGATCGTCTCGGCGATAAACATGGAGCGCGTGCGCGAATTCGCTGCCGCGGATTCGGCGGCGCCACTGGTCTTCGCCGGCGGCGCAGCCAAGGGCTGGCTGTGGCCACAGATCCTCGCCGACGTTACCGGTCGGGTGATCTACATTCCTGAGATCAAGGAGGCGACCGCGCTTGGCGGCGCGGCGGCGGCCGCGGTCGGCATCGGTCTCTTCGGCTCGCTTGTCGAGGCGGCGGATGCCCTGGTGCGCTGGGAGCGCGAGGTCGAGCCGGATCCTGCCCACCGCGCAGTCTATGACGAGGCGCGGGAGCGCTGGCAGGCGGCCTATGCGGTGGAGAAGACGCTGGTCGACCGCGGGATCACGACGCCGCTGTGGGCAGCACCGGGGGCGCTGGCGGAGTAACCCGATCCCGGGCGCCTTACGCGCCGAGATAGGCCTGGCGGACGCGATCGTCGTGGAGCAGCGCCTCGCCGGTGCCGGAGAGCGCCACCCGGCCGTTCTCGATGACATAGGCGTGCGCCGCCAGCTTGAGGGAGGCGGCGACATTCTGCTCGACCAGGACGCAGGTGATGCCGGTCGCGTTCAGTTCGGCGATCGTGGCGAGCACGTTCTGCACGGCCAGTGGCGCCAGGCCGAGCGAGGGCTCGTCGAACATGATGAGATCGGGTGCGCCCATCAGGCAGCGTCCGATGGCGAGCATCTGCTGCTCGCCGCCGGACAGCGTGCCGGCCGGCTGGCGGCGGCGTTCGGCAAGCCGCGGGAACATGGTCATGACCCGATCGAGGTTGCGGTGGCGATCGTCGCGGGCGCGCGGCAGCATGGCGCCCATGGCGAGGTTCTCGGCGACCGACAGGGTCGGGAAGACCTGGCGGCCCTCGGCCACCTGGCCGATGCCGAGATCGCAGACCTTGTGGCTGGGCCAGCCGGCGATGTCCGCGCCGCGATAGAGGATGCGTCCGCGCGCCGGGCGGTACATGCCGGCGATGGTGCGGATGAGCGATGTCTTGCCGGCGCCGTTGGCACCGACGATGGCGACGATGGTGCCTTCCTCGATCGTGAGCGACACGCCGTCGAGGGCTTGGGCGTCGCCATAGAAGAGATCGAGCGTGTCGACGGCGAGGATCATGCCGGCGCCTCCACGCCGAGGTAGGACTCGATCACGGCGGCGTCGCGCACGACCGATTCCGGTGGGCCGTCGGCGATCAGCGCGCCGTGATGAAGGACGACGATGTGCGAGGCGAGCGCCATCACCGCGCGCATGACGTGCTCGATGAGGACGATGGTGAGACCGGTGTCCTGGTTGAGCGCCTTGAGCACGGCGACCATGCGGTCAGTCTCGGTCGGCCTCAGGCCGGCCATCACCTCGTCGAGGAGCAGAAGCTTGGGGTCGGTGGCCAGCGCCCGGGCAACTTCCAGCCGCTTGCGGTCGGGCAGCGTGAGGGCGGAGGCGCGCTGATGGCGCTTGTCGTAGAGGTCGAGGCGGCGCAGCAGGTCGTGCGCCTCTTTGCGCGCCGCGGGCACGCTCGAGCGGTGCAGCAGGCCGCCGATGATGACGTTGTCCTCCACGGTCAGGCCAGGGAAGGGGCGCACGAGCTGGAACGTGCGCCCGATGCCACGCCGGCAGACCTTGTCGGCAGAGAGCCCGTCGATGCGCTGGCCCGCGAACGTGATGCTGCCGCCGTCCGGATCGAAGACGCCGGCGATCATATTGAAGAGCGTTGTCTTGCCGGCGCCGTTGGGGCCGATCACGCCGCAAATCTCGCCGGCCTCGACCTCCAGCGACACTTCGTCCACGGCCACCAGGCCGCGGAAACGCTTGGTTACGTCGTCGAGGACAAGCAGCGCGCTCACCGTCCGCCCCCAGTGATGCCAAGGCGACGCGCGATCCACGGCCAAAGCCCGCCAGGCAGCGCGACGATGACGAAGAACAGGCAGACGCCGTAAAGCACCTGCTTGGCGCCGGGAATGTCGATGCCGATGGCGGACAGGAGCCCGTTCAGGCCCTCGGCGAGGCCGGTCAGCAGGAAAGCTCCGACGATGGGGCCGAGCAGGGTGCCGAGGCCACCGATGATCGGTCCGACGATCAGCTCGATGGAGCGCGAGATGTGGAAGACCTGCTCGGGAAACAGGTTGTTGTAATAGAAGGCGTAGAAGACGCCGCCGAAGGCGGTCATGCCGGCGGAGATGACGACGGCTGCCATCTTGTAGGCGAAGGTGTTGATGCCGACGGCGCGCGCCGCCTCCTCGTCCTCGCGGATCGCCAGCCAGTAGTAGCCCATGCGGCTGTTGAGCATCATGCGGCAGGCGATGAGGGCAGCAACCGCGGCTGCCAGCATGACGTAGTAGAACATCACCGGCGGTCCGCGCAGCGACCAGAGGTCGACATGGCCCTGGGTGGCGACCGGCAGGAAGAAGCCGCCGGAGCCATTGATGATGGTGAGGTGATCGAAGCCGATGCGGGCGAACTCGGCGAAGGCAATGGTGAGGATGGCGAAATAGACGCCGGTGACGCCGAAGCGCAGCGCCAGGAAGCCGATGATCGCCCCGGCCAGCATGGTAACCGGAACCGAGGCGATGAAACCCAGCCACGGGCCAACGCCGAAATCCTTGAAGAGAAGTGCGGCGAGATAGCCGGCAAGCCCGACATAGAGGGCATGGCCGAGGGAGAGCTGGCCGGCGAAGCCCATCATCACGTTCCACGCCTGGCCGACATAGGCGAAATAGAAGATGAGGATGAGGACGGTGACCAGATAGTCGCCGGCGAAGAATGGCGCGGCGATCAGCACGGCAAGCAGGATCGCGAGCAGGATCAGGCTCAGCGGCGACAGGCCGGCGGCGAGGCGCGCCATCGTTTCAGGCCTTCCTGCCGAGAATGCCCTGCGGGCGGAAAAGAAGCACCAGCACGAGGATGGCGAAGCCGAACATGCTCTTGGCCGATGGCGTGAACAGCAGGCCGGCCATCGCCTCGGTGAGGCCGATGAGGATGCCGCCGAGGAGCGCGCCGGGCATTGAGCCGAGGCCCCCGGTGATGACGATGACGAAGGCGAGCAGCGTATAGGCGGGTCCCAGCGCCGGGGTCACGTCGGTGAGCAGGACCAGCATGGTGCCGGCGGCGCCGACGCAGGCGGCGCCGAGGCCAAAGGTGAGCGCGTAGAGGTGCTGGACGTTGAGGCCGACCACCTGCGCGCCGGTGTGATTGTCGGCGCAGGCGCGGATGGCCGTGCCGATGCGGGTGAAGCGGAAGAATGCGTAGAGCCCGGCGGCGACGACGATGGAGACGCCGGCGGCATAGAGCTTGGTGGCGTCGATGATCAGCGCGCCGATGGCGAAGCTGTCATAGGAATAGGCGGTCTGCACGCCTTGCGCATCGGGACCGAAGATGATCAGCAGGACGTTGGAGATGATGATCGCGATGGCGATCATGAGCAGGAACTGGCTGGTCTCCGGGCGGGTAATGAAGGCGTTGATGACGCGCTGCTGCAGGAGATAGCCGAAGGCGAAGAGCACCGCGGCGATCGGCACCAGCATGATCAGCGGGTCGAGGCCGAGGGTGGCGAACAGGGTGACGGCGATGTACATCGCCACGGTCATCATCTCGCCGTGGGCGAAGTTGACCACACGCACGACACCGAAGATCACCGACAGGCCGAGCGCCATCAGCCCGTAGACCAGGCCGGTGAGCACGCCGCTGACGGCAACGTTGAGATAGACCTCGGCAGGCACCAGTCATCCCCGAAAAAGCGCTCCGGCCGCGGGAAGCGGCCGGAGCCTCGGTGTGTCCCCTGGAACCGCCTAGCGCTCGTTATACGGCTTCATCGGCCAATCCGGCTTGGCATTCGCCGCTTCCTTGGGCGCGATGGTCACCAGCTTGCCACCGCGGTTCTGGATGGCGCCGTCCTTGACGCCGGCATTCTGGCCCTTGGCGTCGAACTTGATGCCGGGGCCGATGCTGGCATTGTCGGTGATGTCGGTGGTGCGGATCGCCTCGGTGAGCGCCTTCGGGTCGGTCGAGCCGGCACGCTTGTAGGCGTCGGCGGCGACCATCAACGCCTCGAAGGTGAAGATGTGGTTGGTGTTGAGGTTGACGCCCGGGTCGGCCTTGGCGAGGGCGGCTTCCAGCGTCTGGCTCAGCTTCTTGTTGGGATCGTACCAGGGCACGAAGCTGATTGGTCCGTCGGCGTACTTGCCCAGCGTCTTCAGATACTGGTCCTCGTACCAGCCCGGGCCCATGCTGAGCACGGCCTCGGGTGTCCAGCGCTGCTTGATGAGCTCGCGCGTCATCAGGATGGCGTCGTTGAGGCGGCTGACGACCAGCAGCACGTCGGCCTTGGCGGCCTTGGCCTTGGTCACCTCGACCGACAGGTCCTTGGTCGCCGGGTCGTAGGCGATCTCGTCGACGATCTTGTAGGGCAGCGGGAACTTCGACGACACGACGCCGACGCCCTTGGCCATGGCGGTGCCGAAGGTGTCGTTGACGTGCAGGAAGACCGCCGTCTTCGGCGAGGCCCCGGTCATACCGAAGAGTTCCATCTGGTTGGCGAAGGCATCGCCGAGGATGGTCGGTGCGGCGGGGAAGTTACGGAAGACGTATTTGTAGCCCTGCTCGGTGATGTCGGGCGCGCCGGCGATGTTGATGACGAAGGGGATGCCCTTCTGCTCGGCGACCTGGGCGATGGCCGCGCTCTCGCCGGAATCGAAGGCGCCGACGAGAAGCTGGGCGCCGTCGCTGATGAGCTTCTCGGCACGCGAGCGGGCGGTGTCGACGCTCGATTCGGTGTCGCCGCTCATGATCTCGAGCTCGGGATAGCCCAGATCCTTGAGGATCGGGCCGGCGATATCGACGCCGCGCTGGCAATCCTGGCCGATGCCGGCCATGTAGCCGGAACGCGGCAGGATGACGCCGACTTTGAGCGGGCCGCCGGCGGCACGGGCGATCGAGAACGGTGCGGTCCCGGCGATGAGGCCAAGAGCACCGGCACCCGCGGCAAAGGTGCGGCGGGTCATGCGCGGACCGGTGCTGCCGGTCCAGGACTGCGACTTGCGGCTCATGTCAATTCCCTCCCTTTTCAGAGCCTGAGCAGGCTCCTTGCATTTTCCTTCAGAATCAACGGCCGGACGTCCGGCTTGATGTCCAGGCCCGCGAAATCCGCCAGCCAACGATCGGGCGTGATCCCCGGCCAGTCGGACCCGAAGAGCACTTTGTGCTTGAGGAGCGAGTTGGCGTACTTGACCAGGATCGGTGGAAAGTACTTCGGCGACCAGCCGGAGAGATCGATATAGACGTTGGGCTTGTGCTGGGCGACAGCCAGCGCTTCCTCCTGCCAGGGGAAGGACGGATGCGCCAGGATAATCGGCATGTCCGGAAAGTCGGCCGCAACGTCGTCCAGATAGATCGGATTGGAGTACTTCAGTCGCATGCCCATGCCGCCATGCGCGCCCGATCCGACTGCAGTCTGGCCGGTGTGGAACAGCGCCGGCAGGCCGCTCTCGGCGATCGCCTCGTAGAGGGGATAGGCGCTGCGGTCGTTGGGGTAGAAGCCCTGCATGGTGGGGTGGAACTTGAAGCCGCGGATGCCGAATTCAGCGACAAGGCGTCGAGCCTCGCGGACGCCAGCCTTGCCCTTGGCCGGGTCGATCGAGGCGAAAGGGATCATGATGTCCGCGTTCTCGGCGGCGATCTCGGCAACGTCCTCATTGGCGTAGCGGCGGAACCCGGTCTCGCGCTCGGCATCGACGGGAAAGATCACGCAGGCGATCTTGCGCTCGCGGTAATAGGCGGCCGTCTCCGGTACGGTAGGTAGCATGCCATTCGTGCCGGCCGGGTTCTTGAAATACCTAGCCATGCCTGCCTGAAATTCCTCGTAGCCGTCATCCGCATGCGTGCCGCACGGCTCCTCGGCATGGGTATGGATGTCGATGGCGACGATTTTGTCGAGGTCGATGGTCATCGCGTCGCCGCCGGTCGCGCCAGCTTCGCCAGCAGGCGGAGCAGGGTGTCGCGCTCGCGCGCCGTCAGCGCCGTGGTCGCCGCCTGGTCGCTGACGGTCAGCTGCGGCACGGTCTCGTCGACCGCGGCGCGGCCCTTGTCGGTCAGGTGCAATTCGACGGCACGGCGGTCGTTCTGCGGCACCTGCCGCTCGACCAGGCCCTGACCCTCGAACAGGCGGACGATCTTGGCCATGTTCGACCACTTGATGCGCAGTGCGTCGGCGAGCACGCCCTGGCGGACGCCTGGATTGCGGCCGATGGCGACCAGAATGCCGATCTGGCCGGGGGTGATGCCGCGCGCCCCGAAATCGCGGAAGAACGATTCGAACAGATGAAGCTGGGCGAGGCGCAGCATGAAGCCGGCGAGACCGGTGAGCGAGCCGAAATCCACTTCTGCCGGTGCCGCCGGCGGGACAAACGCGATTTGCTCGTGGCGCGTCACCGGTGGCTCACCTCTTCTGCGGCGCGACGACCTTGGCCGCGCGCTTGTCTAGAAAGGCCCTCAGCCGCTCGGTCGCCTCGGGACTGGTCTGGGTGAAGGAGGCGATCAGCGATTCGACGAAGAGACCGTCGTCCTGGGCCATGTCCTGGATGCGCGGCAGCGCGTTGATGATGGCGTAGTTGGAGAGCGGCGCATTGCCGGCGGCGATCGCGGCGAGCTCCCTGGCCGTGGCCAGCGCCGTGCCGGCTTCGACTACATATTGCACCAGATTGCAGCGCTCGCCCTCTCGTGCGTCGAGCACCCGGCCGGTCAGCATCAGGTCGGTCATACGCGCCACCGTCATCAGGCGCGCCACCTTCACCGAGCCGCTGCCGCCGACAAAGATGCCGCGCTGGCCTTCGGGCAGGGCGAAGAAAGCGGTGGTGTCGGCGACGCGGATATGGGTGGAGGCGGCAAGCTCCAGCCCGCCGCCGACGACGGCGCCGGTGAGCGCGGCGACGAAGGGAATGGTGCCGCGCTGGATGCGGTCGAAGACGGCGTGCCAACGGCGCGAGCCGTGGATGCCTTCGATCGGCGTCTTGGTGATGTGCTCGGCGAGGTCGAGTCCGGAACAGAAGTGTTCGCCGACGCCGTGGATGATGCCGGCCTTGGCCTCGCTTGCGGCGCGCTCGACCTCCACGGCCAGCGCCTCGACCACCGCATCGGACATGGCGTTGCGCTTCTCCGGCCGGTTCAGGCCGATGAGCGCGATGTCGCCCTCCAGGGCATAGGTCACCAGCGGCGTGGACATCTGATTTGTCGGGGCTTTCGGCCCGGCTTCCTCCCCAGGCCGCCTTTTGGCCCTTTTGAAGGGCTCTGGCGGCGCTCCAGCCGGCTTTCAGGCGCAGTCGCGCCGGCCAATTTAGTTTCCTAGTGGACGAAATAGCGGCTGACCTGTCAAGCCGAATCAGCCGGCAATCAGCGTTCGGCCCGCAGAACCGAGAAGAGCCAGTATCCGAGACCGATCGCAATGGCGCCGGCTGCGAGCAAGCCGAGTACGTCGATGGCCATGCCGGAGGCGGCGGCCAGGTTGCCGGAGAAGGTGAAGCCGGCGCCGACATAGACCGCCACCCAGACCACCTCGCCGAGGACGCCCCAGATGGTGAAACGGAGCCAGGGGAGACCGGCGGCGCCGGCGGCAAGGTTCACATAGGGGCCGAGGGCGGCGGCGAGCCAGCGCGACAGGAACACAGCGATGCCGCCGCGGGTGGCGAGGAAGGCGGTCGCCTTGGAAAGTGGTTCGGCGCGAGCGCTGAGCCGTTCGATGAGGCGCGATCCGCCCCAGCGCCCGCCGAAATAGCCGACCTGATCGCCGATCAGCGCTCCGCCAAGGGCGGCGCCGGCGCTCGTTACAAGCTCGAGGTCCCCCGAGGCGACGAAGCCGCCGGCGGCGATCATCAGGATCGAGGCGGGAATCGGCAGGGCCAGGCACGAAGAGAAGGTCGCGGCCGCGAGAAGGTAGATCCCGTATTGCGGCACAAGCCCAAGAAGCCAGTCGGTCACGGCGGCTTGCGCCCCCCTCTGGCGGCCTGGAGCCGAGCGATCGCAGCCTCGACGGTGGCGATGATCTGGGCGACGGGCACGCCGCGCTGACTGGCGATCTCGCCGAGAGTCAGGGGGTGGCCGGCCGGCGGCGGCAGACCCGCCGCGGTCTCCAGCTCATGGGGGTCGAGGTTCCAGCTATGGGCGATGTAGCCGACCGTCATCCAGGCGGCGACCGGTTGGTTCTGGTGGGTCGACCAGTAGATCGCGCGGGTGGCAAAGCGGCCAGCAAAGAACAGCGCGATAAGCGTGAACAGGACGAACGCCGAGATGAGAACCGGATGACGGCGGAAGGCGGATCTCAACGGCGCAGTCCTCGGGGTTGCCTGCCGGGTTTCCTCACCTGTCTATAACGGGCGTGGCGGTTCTGCACGCAAATCATGGGTACCGGCGGCCGGTGAGGGGCCGTCGGCGGGCCGGCAAATTTGTTTCCTAGTGGACGAAATGCGCGCCGCCATGCCAAGATGGAACATCCCGGGCATGCGGCCCGGCCGGCTGGAGGGAGGCCGGCGGGGCGCTATACTCTCGTAAAGCGTGCGCGGCCGCGTGGGAGGACACGCCTTTTGACCGTAGCCGTTCAAAGCGTCGCTGCCATCGAGGCGGCGCCCTTGCGCAAGGTCCGTTTGTGGGACCCAGAGATTCTCGTCGACCGGCGGTCGGACGGGACCATTCTGGTGCGCCAGGCGGGCAAGCTGCCGGCCTTTCCGCCGCGGCTGACCGACCGGTTGGTGCATTATGCCAGGGCGACGTCCGACACCCTGTTCCTTGCCGACCGCGATGGCGGCGGCGACGAATGGCGCACCGTCACCTATGCCGATGCGCTCAAGCGGGTGCGGCGCATCGGCGCGGCGCTGCTCGAATTCGACCTGTCGCTCGACCATCCGCTGCTCATCCTTTCGGGCAACGACATCGAGCACGCGCTGCTCGGGCTCGCCGCGCAATATGTCGGCGTCCCCTATGCCTCGGTGTCGCCGGCCTATTCGCTGGTCTCCAAGGATTTCTCCAAGCTCAGCGGCATCGTCGACAAGCTGCGGCCCGGTCTGGTCTTCGCCGCCGACGGCAAGCCTTTCGACCTGGCGATCCGGTCGGTGGTGCCGGCGCGCACGCCGGTGGTCACGGTCACCAATCCGCTGGCGCTGCGCCCCAACATTCCCTTCTCGGATCTCGACAGCCCACGACCAACCGAAGCCGCCGACGCGGCGCACGAGACCGTCGGGCCGGACACCGTCGCCAAGTTCCTGTTCACCTCGGGCTCGACCGGCTCGCCCAAGGCAGTCATCAACACCCAGCGCATGATGACCGCCAATCAGGAGATGGTGCGCGACTGCTTCGCCTATATGGTCGAGGAGCCGCCGATCGTTCTCGACTGGGCACCGTGGAACCACACCGCCGGCGGCAACAAGGTCTTCAACATGGTGCTCTATAACGGCGGCACCCTCTATATCGACGACGGCCGACCGACCCCGGCGGCAATCGCCAAGACCGTGCGCAACCTGCGTGACGTGTCGCCGACCTGGTATTTCAATGTGCCCAAGGGCTACGAGGAACTGATCCCCTACCTGGAAGAGGACGCCGAGCTCAGGGAACGCTTCTTCAGCCGCCTCAAGATGATGATGTATGCCGGCGCCGGCCTCGGCCAGCACACGTGGAGCGCGCTCGAGCGGCTGGCCGTGCAGGCGACCGGAAAACGCGTGCTGCTGGTCACCGGCCTCGGCTCTACCGAGACTGCGCCCTTCTCCATGATGTGCACGGTCGACCAGCGCATCGCCGGCAATATCGGCCTGCCGGCGCTCGGCATCGAGCTGAAGCTGGTGCCGACCGACGGCAAGCTCGAGGCCCGCCTCAAGGGACCAAACATCACCCCCGGCTACTGGCGCGATCCGGAGCGCACGGAGGAGGCCTTCGACGAGGAGGGCTTCTATCGCCTGGGCGACGCCTTCCGCTTCGTCGATCCCGACGATGCCGCCAAGGGCTTCTATTTCGACGGACGCATCGCCGAGAACTTCAAGCTCAACACCGGCACATGGGTGAATGCCGGGGCGCTGCGCGCCAAGCTGGTGGATGCACTTGGCGGACTCGCACGCGACGCGGTGATCACCGGGCTCGACCGCGACTTCGTCGGCGCCATCGTCATCCCGGACCTTGCCGCCTGCCGCGTGTTGGCGGCGGGAACCACGGAGGAGACGCCGGTCGCCGATCTCCTCGACGACGATCGCGTGCGTGCCGACTTCGGCGTCCGCCTGGCGGCGTTGGCACGCGAGAGCACCGGCTCCTCGACGCTCGTCCGACGGATCATCCTGTTTTCCGGGGTGCTCTCCATCGACCGCGGCGAACTCACCGACAAGGGTTCGCTCAACCAGCGCGCGGTCATCGCCAACCACCCTGATCTGGTCGAAGAGATCTACGAGGGCTCGCCACGGGTGATCGCATTCAAGGAAGGCGGCTGAACCTCATGGTGAGGAGCGAGCGCGGCGAGCCTCGAACCATGAGGCCCATCCTTCGAGGGTCGCCTTCGGCGACCACCTCAGGATGAGGCTGGAGGAAGGCAGGCAGCTCACGGCTACCGCGGCGCCATGCGCAGCGCGCCGTCGAGGCGCACGACCTCACCGTTGAGATAGGGATTGGCGATCATCGTCGCGACCAGCGCGGCGAACTCTTCCGGCTCGCCGAGGCGGGCGGGGAAAGGGATCGATGCGGCGAGCGCGTCTCTGGTTTCTTCCGGCAGCTCCTCCAGGAGCGGCGTGCGGAACAGACCGGGTGCGATGGTCAGAACGCGGATGCCGAAGCGGGCAAGCTCACGCGCCGCCGGCAGTGTCAGCGAAACGATGCCGCCTTTCGATGCGGCATAGGCGGCCTGGCCGATCTGGCCGTCATAGGCGGCAACCGAGGCGGCCGAGACGATGACGCCACGCTCGCCGGTCGCGGTCTCCGGCTGTGTGCTCATGGCGGCGGCGGCGAGACGCATGACGTTGAACGTGCCGATGAGATTGACCGTGACCACGCGTGCGAAGGCATCGAGCGCCATCGGACCGTCACGGCCGACGATACGCGCCGCGCTGCCGATGCCGGCGCAGTTGACGAGGATGCGCGCCGGGCCATGGGCCTGAACGGCTTGCGCGATCGCCACCTCGACGCTTGCTGGTTGGGTGACGTCGCATTGGCAAAAGAGGCCGTCGATCTCGCGCGCCAGACCGCCGCCGGCTTGCTGATTGCGGTCGAGCACGGCGACGCGTGCGCCGTCGCGCGCCAGCATGCGGGCCGTGGCGGCGCCAAGGCCCGATGCCCCGCCGGTGACCAAGGCCGCGGTTCCCTCAATCTGCACGCTCATCCCCTCCGTCGCGCTCGCGACCGGCAGCTTGGCGCAATTGGCCAAGCGCCGACAAGGGGGCGGTCATCCCTCGCCGAGCTCCACCGCATCTGCCGCCAGTGCCGCATCCGGCGGTTTCTGAACGGTCCGGTGTGGGGTATCGCTCTCGCCAGGCCTCAGTTCGAGCGGCCAGACTTCGCGCCCGATCTGCGGCTCCCCGGAGCCGGCATAACGCGGCATGGCGGCAAGCAGCATCTCCGCAAGTCGGCGGCCGAGCGGCTCGAGCTTGACGGCGAAGCTCGTCAATGTCGGTGAGAGGTAGCTGCTGAACCGGCTGCCGGCGACGACGATTACGGCAACGTCGTTTCCTGGCCGCAATCCGAACTCGCCCAGCGCCCGCGTCCCACCGAGCGCCATGGCGTCATTGTTGAAGATGATGGCGCTCGGCACCTCACGCTGTTCCATCAGCAGTCGGGTGGCGGCGTAGCCGCCGGCCTCGTTGACCTCGCCGGACATCATCAGCTTGGGATCGGGGACAAGGCCGTTGCGCTTCAGGCCCATGCGAAAACCCTGCCGGAAGAGATGCGCGAAGTTCAGCCTGGGCGAGGGGCTGATTGCGGCAATGCGCGTGTGGCCGAGGCCGGCGAGGCGATCGACGGCTTCGGCGCCGGCATTGAGGAAGTCGAAGTCGATCGATGGGTAGCTGTTGCCGCCCGAGCGGCTGCGGCCGAACGTGGCGAAGGGAAAGCCGACCTTGGTCAGATAGTCGATGCGCGGGTCGATGCGTCGCGTCCAGGCGAGGATGATGGCGTCGGCCCAGCGCGCCTCGACGATGCGATGCAGACGCTCCTCACCCTCGCCGGGATCGTCCATCACCGCGATGAGATCGAGCCCGTGCTGGGCAAAGACGGTCTGCAGCCCCTTGAGGAAGGGCATGAAGATCGGCTCGCCGATTTCGTGCTCGCCAGGATGGGGCTGGAGCAGGAAGGCGATGGCGTGGGTGCGCCCCTTGCGCAGGTTGCGTCCTGACTGATTGGGCGCGTAATTGAGCGTGGCTGCCGCTTCCAGGACGCGCTTGCGCGTCTCGGGATGCACGCCGGAGCGTCCGTTGAGCGCCCGCGAGACCGTTCCGATGGAAACGTTCAGGTGGCGGGCAAGATCGCGAATATCCAAGCCTTCTGACCCCTCCGACGCCGTCCGGCGTTGATGTGCATGGTGCCGGCCATTGACAACCTATAGCAATTGCGTTTTCTTCGTAAACGTTTCCGCAAACGTTTACGAGCGGAAGCGGTGACCGGCAGCTTGAGAACTGCCGGCACAGGGGGAGGGGAGGAGCGTGCTTCAAGCAGTGCTTGTCGGCTGTGGAGCCATGAGCCGCGCGTGGCTCGAGGCTGCCCGCCAGATCGATGACCTGTCGATCGTCGGACTGGTCGATATCGACGTCGGCCGCGCCCGCGCCCGCGCCACCGAGTTCAACCTCGCGGATGCCGTCGTCGGCGCCTCGCTCGACGCCGTGCTTGATGAAACCAAGCCCGACGTGGTCTTCGATGTGGTGGTTCCAGCGGCGCGTCCTGCCGTCGCCGCGTCCGCCTTCGGCCACGGATGTCACCTGCTCAGCGAGAAGCCGCTGGCGCCGAGCCTCGCTGAGGCGCGCGCGCTGGTCGCTGCCGCCCGTGATGCCGGACGTATCCATGCGGTCGTGCAGAATCGCCGCTACATCGCACCGGTTCGCCGCATCCGTCGTCTGATCGACAGCGGCGCCATCGGCCGGCCGACCAGTCTCCACTGCGATTTCTTCCTGGCGCCGCATTTCGGCGGCTTCCGCGAGGAAATGGACCATGTGCTGCTGCTCGACATGGCCATCCACACCTTCGACGCCGCCCGCGCCATGACCGGGCTGGAAGGCCGCCGGGTCTATTGCCAGGAATGGAACCCGGTGAACTCGTGGTATCGACAAGGCTCCTCCGCCGTCGCCATCTTCGAGATGAGCAACGGGGCGATCTTCAATTATCGCGGCAGCTGGTGCGCCGACGGGGCACGGACGAGCTGGGAAGCCGCCTGGCGCATCATCGGTGAGCGCGGCTCGCTGGTGTGGGACGGCGCCGACGCGATGACTGCTGAGGTGGTCGCCGACAACGCGCGGAACGGGCTTTTCGACGAGACGAGCCCGACGGAGGTACCTCCCGTTGCCGACACCGACGCGATCGGCGGCCACCTCGCCATCATGAGAGAGTTCGTCGCCGCGGTCAGTGGCGGCCCGCTTCCCGAAACGGTCAGCACCGACAACCTCAACAGCCTGGCGATGGTCTTCGCCGCCATCAGGAGTGCCGAGACCGGCCAGGCAGCCGCAATCGAACCCCAGGACGTTTCCGCATGACAGACCCGCTCCGCGATGTGCGCATCGGCACCATGGTGAAGGCCAACGGACCCGATCCCGCCGCCTATGTGCGTTCAATCCGTGAATACGGCTTCGAGAGCATCCAGCCCTTTTTCTGGCAGACCATGGGCGGCAAGGACATTCCGCGCCTTGCTGCCCAGATTCGGGAGGCGATCGGCGACGCCGACGTCACGGTCAGCGCGCTCGGCATGTTCGGCAATCCGCTCGAGGACCAGCCGCTCGACCGCGAGACGCTGGAAGGCTGGAAGGTCCTCATCGACAATGCCCATCTGTTCGGCACCGATATCGTGACAGGCTTCACCGGCCGCGTTCGCGGCAAGCCGCTGCCCGACAGCCTGCCGCGCTACAGGCAGGTGTGGAGCGAGCTTGCCAAGCGCGCCGCCGACAATGGCGTGAAGATCGCTTTCGAGAACTGCGCCATGGAGGGCAACTGGGCCACCGGCGACTGGAACATCGCCCACAATCCGGATGCCTGGGAGCTGATGTTCGACACCCTGCCGGCCGACAATATCGGGCTCGAATGGGAGCCGTGCCATCAACTTGTCTATCTGATCGATCCGATCCCGCAGATCCGCAAGTGGACGCCGAAGATCTTCCACGTCCACGGCAAGGACGCGACCGTGCGCTGGGACGTGATCCGCGAGCACGGCATCTTCGGCAAGGTTCCCTTCGTGCAGATGCGCACGCCGGGCTTCGGCGACAGCGACTGGACGCGCATCATCAGCGAGCTGCGGCTGGCCGGCTTCAAGGGCTCGATCACCATCGAAGGCTGGCACGACCCGGTCTATCGCGAGGCGCTGGAGATGACCGGGCAGGTGCGGGCGCTCGACTACCTGAAACAGTGTCGCGGCGGGAGCCGATACATCCAGCCGTGATGTGCCTGGTTTCTTTCGGTCGGTGGTGGCCGGACAAGAGCAACACCGGCGGCAGGCCGGGCCCTAGGACTAGGATCCCCCGCGTGGGGAAAATGGGAGGGAGAAGGCCATGACACATGGAATGAGGGCGAAGTTGGGCGGCGTGCTGCTTGCCGCCGCGAGCATTCTGGCGCTGACGGCGTCGGTGACCAGCGTCAATGCAGAGACCCTGCGCGACAAGTGGTGCAGCAACGTGCATCTGCGTTTCTTCGCCGGCGGCGCCGAAGGCGACGCCTTCGCGTCGATCGTCTACAACGGCGCCGTCCAGGCGGCGCACGACCTCGGAGCGAACGTCGAGTACGTGTTCTCCGGCTGGAAGGCCGAGACCATGGTGCAGCAGCTGCGCGAGGCCATCGCTGTGCACCCCGATGGCATCGCCATGATGGGCCATCCGGGCGAAGCCGCGATCATGCCGCTGGCCGAACAGGCGTCGAAGGCCGGCATCAAGATGATGTACCAGAACGTGCCGCTCCCCGACGTGGTTGCCAAGTATGGTGGCGGCTATGTCGGCGCCCAGCAGGCCCCGCAGGGCAAGGCGCTCGGCGAAGAGGCGGTCCGCCGCTTCGGCCTGAAGAAGGGCGACGTGGCGATCGTGCTCGGGCCGTTCGATCAGCAGCCCGAGCGCTACGTCCGCGAAGGCGCGACGGCCGATGCTCTCGAGGCGGCCGGCCTCAAGGTCATCCGCATTCCGTCGCCGACCGAATGGGCGGCGGATCCGAACCTGGCGATCCCAGTGATCACCGCCGCGCTGACCAACCAGCCGGACACCAAGGCGATCGTCTATCCCGGCGGTCAGCTTCTCGGCAACGCTCCGGTCTACATGCAGGCCGCCGGCAAGAAGCCGGGCGAGATCATCCAGATCGGCTTCGACACCAGCCCGCAGATCGTGCAGGCGTTCAAGGACGGCTGGGTGCAGCTCACCGCCGACCAGCAGCCTTTCCTGCAGGGCTACATGCCGATCCTCAGCCTGTGCCAGCAGGTAGTCTACGGGCTTGCGCCGATCAACGTCGACACCGGCGCCGGCTTCGTCAACAGCGACAACTATGAGGCTGTGGCCAATCTGGCAACCGAAGGCCTCCGCTAGAACGATGCCTGTGCCGCCCGCTTGTTCTGCAGGCGGGCGGCACACCACGCGGGATCGGACGACATGGCCCAACATCTCATCGAACTCAGGAACATCACCAAGTCGTTCGGCAGCGTCTATGCGCTCGGCGGTGTCACCTTGCACGTCGACCCAGGTGAGGTTGTCGGTCTCATCGGCGACAACGGCGCCGGCAAGTCGACCCTCATCAAGATTCTCGCCGGCGTGATCAAGCCGACCTCGGGCGAGATCATCGTGCAGGGCAAGACGGTGAACAACTGGAACCCGGCACGCTCGCGGGCAGCGGGCATCGAGACGGTCTACCAGGACCGCGCGCTCGCCGTGCAGCAGTCGATCGTGCGCAACATCTTCATGGGGCGCGAACTTGCCGGCCCCTTGGGCTGGCTCAACACCGGCAAGCAATTCGAGGAGGCCGAGCGCCTGATGCGCGAGATCGGCTTCACCTCCAAAGTCTTTTCGCCACGTTCGATCGTCGGTCAGCTCTCGGGCGGCGAGCGTCAGGGCGTTGCCATCGCGCGTGCCATTCTCAAGGACGCCAACCTCATCGTCCTTGACGAACCGACCACGGCGCTGTCGCTGACCGAGACGGCGAAGGTCTTCCACTTCGTGCGCCAGGTGCGCGACGCCGGCCGGTCGATCGTCTTCATCGGCCACAATATCCATCACGTCTACGATATCGCCGAACGTTTTGTGGTGATCGACCGCGGCAAGGTAGCGATGGAGAAGCCCAAATCCGAGGTCGGCTCGGTACAGGAGCTCATCGAGTTCATGGAGGACGTGGCACAGCCGGAACAGCTTCAAATGGGGGAGACAGCGTGATGGCGGACACGGCCAGGGCCCTCAACGGCAAACGCGCCGACGCCCATCCGAGCGATCACCCCTTGCGCCGGGTCTTGCTCGCCAACCGCGCCGCGCTGGGCTCGCTCGGCGTGTTCGTGGTCATGCTGTTGATCTTCTTCGTCGCCAATCCCCGGGTGTTCTCCACCTGGGGGCTCTATGCATCGGTGATGACGACCCTGCCGGTGGCCCTGTTCATGGCGGCTCCGCTGGTGCTGGTCGTCACCGCAGGCGAAATCGACCTGTCGTTCCCGGCGGTATTCGGCTTCGCCTCGCTCGCCTTCGCGGTCGTCGTGCAGGCCGGAATTAATCCGTTCGTGGCGATCGTCGCGGCGCTGATCACCGGCTCGGCCCTCGGCTTTGGCATCGGCGCGCTCGTCGTCTATGGCGGGCTGTCGTCGCTGGTGGCGACGCTGGGCATGAACTTCATGTTGCGCGGCGCCATTCTCATCCTGACCCAGTCGAAGTCCATCGCCATGCCGCAACTGGCCGACAGCCTCGCGTTCAAGGTCTTCTCGACCCAGGTGGGCGGCGTGCCTGTGCAGATGTTCTGGGCGATCGGCTTCGTCGTGTTCTGCGCGTTGCTCTACAACCGCCACCGCTTCGGCGCGCAGATCCATGTCGTCGGCGACAATCCCGACAGCGCCAACGAAATGGGCATCAACGTCAATCTCGTGCGGGTCAAGGTCTTCGGTTTCATGGGCTTCGGCGCCGCGCTGGCCGGCATCTTCTCGACCATGATCAACTTCACCTGGTGGCCGACCTCCGGCGACGGCTATCTGCTGCCGGTGATCGCCTCGGTCTTCGTCGGCGGCACGCCGACCTGGGGCGGCATCGGCACGGTCGCCGGCGGCGCCATCGGCGCTCTCATCGTCTCCTTCATCCAGACGGGTGTGGTCGGTGCCGGATTGTCGGGCTTCTACGTGCAGTTCTTCTACGGGCTGATCATCATCCTGTCGCTGCTCGGCCACCGCTGGAACCAGGTGCGCTATCGCTAGCGCCGGCTCGGGTCGCGGCGGCGCCAGGCGCTCCGCCGCGGCGCCGCCAGGGCGCATTTCTGCCGGCCGATACAACGCTGCTTCGTTTTAGCTTGCGCTTCGCCGCGTCCCCAAGACACTATGGCCTGCGTCGCCAAGCCGACCGTGCCCGTGTCGCGGGCCGTGCCACGGCACGCTGAAAAGGTGACCCTTCCATGGCGGCCGGCCGCCCAACCATCAAGGCCATTTCGCAGGCGGCGGGCCGTTCGGTGACCACGGTCAGCATGGTGCTCAGCGGGCGCGCCGAGGAATTTCGCATCTCGGCCGAGACCAGCGAGAAGATCCTGCAGACCGCGCGGGCGATGAATTACCAGCCCAATCTGCACGCGCGCAATCTCAGGTCGGGCAAGTCCAACATCGTCGCCATCACGGTGCCGACGCTCACCCACCGCTTCTTCTCCGGCATGGCCGAGGCCTTCGAGCGCCTGGCGCGCACCAACGGGCTGTTCCCCCTGATCATCGCCACCCATCACGAGCGCACCGAGGAACTCGACGCAATCGACTACTTCATCTCGCAGAACGTCGATTGCGTGTTCACCGCCAATACCGCGTCGATCGGCGAGGTCAGCGAACTGTGCCGGCGCGCGCGGGTCAAGCAGATCGTCATCGACGCCCATGGCGGTGCCGGCCACGTGGTCACCACCGACAGCTTCGCGGCAGCCAAGGTGCTCACCGAACGGCTGCTCGACCGGATCGAGGCGCAGAACAAGCAGGGCGGCATCTATTTCGTCGGTGGCATGCGCGACCACTCGGTCACCCGCCGCCGTCTCGATGGTTTTCGGGCCGCGCTGGCGGATCGCTCGCGCGAGTATCTCGACAAGCGCTTCGTCCCTACGCCGTTCAATGCCGGCCGCGTGCGCGACGTCTTTGCCAATCTGTTCGCGCGCAACGACGACATCGCCGGCATCTTCATCAACTCGCTGGCGGTGATGGAGGGCCTGCTGCTCTATTTCCGCGAGGACCGCGAGCGCTGCCGCGCCGTCAGTTACGCCGTCTTCGACTATCACCCGTTCATGGAAGCGGTCGATCTCGACTATGTCTGCGTGCGTCAGAACGCCGAGGCGATGATGTCGACGGCCTTCGCCCTCTACTTCAACGGCCTCGAAGCGACCGAGAACCACATCCATTTCGCGCCCTACGAACTGATCGAGTCGAAGCCGCGGCCCTGATCGATCGGGCCGCGGGGGCGCGCGCGCCGCAATCCGCCTTTTCATGCGACGAAACCGCCATTTTGGCTGAAATGGCCGAAAACGGTAGCTAAAACGTTTAGCTAATACAATTTAGCTTGACCATATCGGCCGCTCCGATAAGATTGCCAGCGATCGGCTGCGCTCCCCGGAGCCGGAATCCCCGTGCGGATGGCGGGCTTGGAGCGCGACGGTTGCCACGGCGAGACAACAAACAAGCCGGGCAATTGAGTGGGGGATACGAACTCGGGAGGCTATGCTCAGATGAGCATGAAGCTTGCAGGTAAGGTCGCGATCGTTACCGGCGGTGCCCAGGGCATCGGGCGGGCCATCAGCCAGCGTTTTGCCGCTGAAGGCGCCAAGGTCGCAGTTGCCGACATCAATATCGCCGAGGCCAGGAAGGTGGCCGACGGCATCGACGGCGCCATCGCCATCGACCTCGACGTGACCAAGCAGGCTTCCATCGACGCCATGGTCGCAACGGTCAATGCCGCATTCGGCAAGATCGACATCCTGGTCAACAACGCCGCGGTGTTCACCCTGGCGCCGCCGCTCGAAATCACCCGCGCCGACTTCGAGAAGGTTTTCGCCGTCAACGTCGAAGGGCTTCTGTTCACCCTGCAGACTGTGGCGAAGTCCATGGTGGAAAAGGGCACCAAGGGCCGCATCATCAACATGGCGAGCCAGGCGGGACGGCGCGGCGAAGCGCTGGTCGGCGTCTACTGCGCCTCCAAGGCCGCCGTCATCAGCCTGACCCAATCCTGCGCGCTCGGCCTGATCAAGGACGGCATCCGCGTCAACGGCATCGCGCCCGGCGTCGTCGACACGCCGATGTGGGACGAGGTCGATGCACGCTTCGCGGTCTACGAAAACCTCAAGATCGGCGACAAGAAGCGGGCGGTCGGTCTGGCCGTGCCCTATGGGCGCATGGGTCTGCCGGAAGACTATGGCGGGGCGGCGGTGTTCCTCGCCTCCGACGATGCCGAATACGTCGTGGCGCAGACGCTGAACGTCGACGGCGGAAACTGGATGAGCTGACGGCAAGCCCGGGAGGCTGTCATGTCAACTGCACCCACTATCCTCGCGGCCGGAGAACTTCTGGTCGAGTTCGTCTCCCTGGAGAAGGGATGTGGTCTGCGCAAGACAACGACCTTCCGTGGCCCGTTTCCCAGCGGCGCACCAGGCATCTTCGCCGATCAGGCGGCGCTCACCGGCTGCAAGGTGCTGATGGTGGGCGCAGTTGCCGAGGATTCCTTCGGCGACGTGATCTTCGACCGCTTCAAGCGCGACGGCGTCGGCACCGACTTCGTCGCCAGGCTTGCCGGCATGACCACCGGCTCGGCCTTCGTGTCGTATTACGATGATGGATCGCGGACGTTCGTCTTCAACGTCGCCAACGCTGCGGCGTGCAATCTGACAGTCGACGCGCGTCTGCTGAAGCTGATCGCAGACGGCGGCGTCTCCTGGTTCCACGTCTCCGGCTCCTCGCTCGGCGAGCCCAAGATGGCCGCCGCAATCCTTAAGCTGTTCGACGCCGTGCGGGCCGGCGGCGGCAAGATCTCCTACGACCCCAACGTCCGCAAGGAAATCGCATCGAACCCCGACTATGCTCCCATGGTCAGCCGGGTCCTCGCAGGAACTGACCTTTTCCTCCCAAGTAGCGAAGACTTGTCGGCGCTCTTCCCAGGCGCTTCCGAGGCTGATGCCATAGAGCGGGCGTTCGAAGCCGGTGCTGGCCGCATCGCGATGAAGAAGGGCAGTGCGGGCTGCTCTTATTTCATGCCCGGTGAGTCGTTCCCACTCCCTGGGCACGTCGTTGACGTCGTCGATGTGACCGGTGCCGGCGACTGCTTCTGTGCAACCTTTGTCGCGCTGACCGCACTCGGCAGCGAACCCCGCGAGGCGTTGGCCCTGGCCAACGCCGCCGCGGCGCTGTCGGTCACCGAGGTTGGTCCGATGGAAGGCAACCGAGCCATCGAAGAAGTCAAACAATTTCTTGGCGCGACAGTTTAGGCGGACATCCGCGGACCGAGGTACCGTTATGAAGAACTTCAATTTCTACCAGCCGACGCGACTGCATTTCGGGAACGGTTCCCGCAATTCCACCGGCGACATCGTCAAGGCGGTCGCCGACCACGTTCTGTTCGTGGTCGATCCCGGCCTCAAAGCCGCCATACCCGACCTAGTTCAGGACGTGCGTGAATCGCTGACCCGGGCCGGTGTCTCCTTCACCGAATTCGACAACGTGTCGCCCAATCCGACGCTGGAGGCGATTCAGGAGGGCGCGGCGCGGGCGCGCGAGGCGCGGGTCACCGGCTGTCTCGGCATGGGTGGCGGCAGCGCCATCGATACCGCCAAGGCGATCGCTGTGGCCGCCACTCATCCGGGCACGGCCTGGGATTACCTCTACTACAAGAAGCCGCCGACCTCGGCGACGCTGCCGATCGTTGCCATCAGCACGACCTCGGGCACTGGAACCCAGACCTCGAAGGTGTCGGTGTTCACCAACAGCGCGGACAAGGACAAGTCCGCGATGTGGAACGACAACCTGTTGTGCCGGGCGGCGATCATCGATCCGGAGTTGATGCTGAGCCTGCCGGCGAAGGTGACGGCGGCGACCGGCTTCGACATCTTCACCCACACCTTCGAATCCTACATCAACGACACCGCCCAGCCCTATGTCGACCTGATCGCGCTCGATGCGATCGAGCGCGTGGCCAAATATCTGCCGCGCGTCGTCGACAACCTCGGCGATCTCGAAGGGCGCGAGCAACTCGCCTGGGCAGACACACTGGCGGGCATCTGCCTCGCCAATGTCGGCACCACGCTGCCGCACGCCGCCGGCCAGCCGCTCAGCGGGCATTTCCCGCAGATCAGCCACGGCGAATCGCTGGCGATCGTCTACCCGGCATTCGCCGACTTCACCTGGACAGGCGCCGTGGAGAAATTCGCCCGCGTGTCGCGGATCTTTGGCGGCAGCGGCAATGACGAGGAGGCGGCGCGGTCGTTTGCCACCGTCATCGCGGCTTTTCTGGAGCGCATCAACCTCAGGGTCTTCATGGACGATTTCGGCATCTCGCCGAACGAGCTCGATCCCGTCCTGAAGCACGCCATGGCGTTTCCGGATCACACCGCCAATCCGGTGAAGCCCACCGAAGTCGACATGCGCAACATCTATCTGAAGAGCTACCGGGAGCCGACCACAGCACTGGCGGGATGAGGAATACGCGCTGCGGCGAAATCGCGTCTTTGGCGCCATTGCGCCGCAGGGAGCGAGGGTCAAGGGTCTGAGATGAGCGACGGCAGCACAAGCGCAGCCAGCGCCGAACGCGTCGAAATGGTCCGACTGACCAGTCAGCGGCGCAAGGACCTGGTGCAGAAATTCTCTGCACTGGCCGGCCTGATTGTGTTGATCGGCGTCTTCGGCGCGACGGCCAACGCCTTCTTCACCATCACCAACGCCATGACGGTGTCGTTGCAGACGACGTCGATCGCGTTTCTCGGCATCGGTGCCACGGTCGTGATCGTGACCGGCGGCATCGATCTGAGCGTTGGCTCGGTCCTGGCCTTGGCAGGCACTGGAGCCGCCCTTCTGGTCAAGGCAGGCTGGCCGGTACCCGCCGCCATGTTGGCCGGCGTGCTGATCGGTACCGTGTGCGGGTTGGCGAACGGCTTCGTGGTCACGCGGATGAAGCTGGCGCCGTTCATCGCCACGCTCGGCATGATGCTGATCGCCCGCGGTATCGCCCTGCAATTGACCGGCGCCGCGCCGGTGTCGAATCTTGGCCAAGCGTTCGGCGTGCTCGGCAACGGATCCTTCTTCCGCACCCTCGGACAGGGGGCCAACGGGCTTCCGCGTATCATCTTCCCGGGTGTCCCATACCCGGTGGTGCTGATGGTGGCGGTGGCTTTCGTCGTCGCCTTCATCCTCGGCAGCCTGAAGATCGGGCGTCACATCTACGCCGTCGGCTCCAACGAGGAAGCGGCGCGCTTGTCAGGCATCAATGTCCGGCGCACCAAGATGTTTGCCTATGGGCTGTCGGGCACGATGGCCGGCATTACCGGCATCGTGCTGATGTCGCGTCTGGTCACCGCCCAGCCCAACGAGGGCGTCGCCTACGAACTCGACGCCATCGCGGCATCGGTGATCGGCGGCGCGTCGCTGATGGGCGGCGTCGGCACCATCTCAGGCACAATGATCGGTGCCTTTGTCATCGGAATTCTTCGGAATGGTCTGAACATGAACGGCGTCTCGTCGTTCATTCAGCAGATCATAATCGGCTGTGTCGTCATCGGTACCGTCTACGTGGACTATTTGCGGAACCGGAAATAGCGCGACACGTCGATATCTTAACGTCGTCAACGGGAGGAAACGCCATGACGCATACTGTAACTAAAATGCTACTCGGCCTCGCGGCCGTCGGCATGATTGCCGGGCTCACCAGCCCGGCTCTGGCCCAGTCGAAGGAGATCGCGGTCATCGTCAAGACCACGAACTCCAACTACTGGCAGAACGTCAATAAGGGCGCCTCGGCGGCGATCAAGGAGCTGCCGGGCTACACCATGACCTTCCAGGGGCCTGCCGCTGAATCGCAGATCGCCGAGGAAGTCAACATGGTCCAGAACGCGGTCAACCGCGGCGTTGCCGGCATCGTGCTGGCGGCTTCGGATCCGGACGCTCTGGTGCCCGCCGTGAAGGCAGCTCATGAAGCCGGCATTCCCGTCGTGATCATCGACTCCGGCCTGAGCGACTCCGCCAAGGGCTACTACCAAGCGTTCCTGACCACCGACAACAACAAGGCCGGTCAGCTCTGCGCCCAGCGGCTGATCGAGAAGGTCGGCACCACCGGCAAGATCGCCGTCATGTCCTATATCGCGGGCGTGGGTTCCGAAATCGGTCGCGTCGGCGGCTTCAAGGACTATATCGCCGCCAATTCGAAGCTTCAGATCGTCGGCACCTACTATTCCGAGGCCCAGATGGCCAAGGCCCTCAACCAGACCACCGACGTTCTGGCTGCCAATCCTGATCTCGTCGGCATCTTCGGCGCCAACGAGCCGACCGCTGTCGGCATGGGCCGCGCCATCCAGCAGGCCGGCAAGGCGGGCAAGATCGAGGCGGTTGGCTTCGACGGCAACGAGGAAGAGCAGGCCATGATCAAGGACGGCACGCTCGACGCCATCGCGGTGCAGGGCTCCTATCAGATGGGCGAGCTCGGCGTGAAGACCCTCGGCGAGATCATTGCCGGCAAGACCGTCGAACCGTTGATCGACACCGGCGTCATCCTTGTCACCAAGGACAATATCGACAAGCCGGAAGCGCAGAACGTCCTTTACTAATCTGCGTCAAAGCGTTCGGGGCGCCTCGGCCGAGGCGCCTCGGACACCGTCTGGGGCCGGAAAGAGCAGAGTGAGTTCAATGATGTCGGCGCAAGAAGAGTTTTTGGTTGCGCTCCAACGGAACCGAACGGACGGTTCCGGCGTCGCTGTCTCGGTCTGCTCGGCCCATCCCGACGTTCTCAGGGCACTGTTCCGCACCGCCCGTGACCGGAACCAATTCGCCCTGATCGAATCGACCTCGAACCAGGTCGATCAATATGGCGGCTATACCGGCATGAAGCCGGCAGATTTCGTCGCCATGGTTCGTTCGCTTGCCGACAGGGAAGGTTTCCCCAAGGATCGCATCTTGCTCGGCGGCGATCACCTCGGCCCCAATCGCTGGCAGAAGGGCCCGGCCGAAAAGGCCATGAGCGAAGCCGAGGTCCTCATGGCGGCCTACGTCGATGCCGGCTATGAAAAGATTCACCTCGACGCCAGCTTCGTATGCGCCGACGACACCGCGCCGCTTTCCGACGCGGTGGTGGCGAACCGCTGCGTCCGGCTGGCCAAGATCTGCGAAGCCCATGTCTCCGCCAGGCCGCCGGTCTACATCATCGGGACCGAAGTGCCGACGCCCGGCGGCGCCGTTGAGGATGAGGGGATGCACCCCACCTCGCCGGCCGACGCCGAGCGCACGCTGCAAGTCTTCGAAAGCACCTTCCTCGACGCCGGGCTCAAGGACGCCTGGTCGCGGGTAGTCGGGCTGGTGGTGCAGCCGGGGGTCGAGTTCTCGGACGACGCGGTCGAGAACTATCCCGGCGACCAGGGGCTCAAGGACGTGATCCGCGGCCATGACGGCATGGTCTTCGAGGCCCATTCGACCGACTACCAGTCGCCGGCCAATCTCAGGCGGCTGGTCGAGAACCATTTCTACATTCTCAAGGTCGGGCCGTGGCTGACCTTTGCCCTGCGCGAGAGCCTTCTGGCGTTGGAAGCCGCGGAGCGCGAAGCCAATCCTGCACGGCCGTCGAACTTCCGGGCCGTGCTGACCGAGACCATGCGGGCCGAGCCGGACTACTGGAAGAGCTATTATGCCGGCAACGAAGCGGCGGTGTCCTACAAGCTGATCTTCAGCTATTCCGACCGCGCCCGCTATTATCTCGGCCATCCCAGGGTGGCCGAAGCGCACAAGAGGCTGCTCGGCAATCTTTCCGGCGGCGTGCCCGATGCGGTGATCAGCCAATATCTGCCGGAGTGCTATCAGAGCGTCCGCGCCGGGGCCAGCAATCGGCCCGAGGACCTGTCGCTTGGCCGCATCTCGAATGTTCTTGCCGCCTATTTCGATGCCGGCCTCGGCCGGTTATCTCCAAGCGCGCAATAGGGGAGCAGGCATGAAGAACGGTTCGACTCCGCTTGTGGAGATGAAGCACATCTTCAAGCAGTTCGGCGGCGTCCATGCCGTCGAGGATGTGTCGATCGACCTTCATCCCGGCGAGATCGTTGGCGTGTTGGGGCACAACGGCGCCGGTAAGTCGTGCCTGATGCGCATCCTCTCGGGCGCCATGGAACGCACCAGCGGAGAAATCTTCATCGAAGGCAACAAGGCCGAGATCACCACCCCGATCGAGGCGCGGAATCTCGGCATCGAAACCATCTACCAGACCCTGGCACTGGCCGATCATCTCGACGCGCCGGCCAATCTGTTCCTCGGGCGCGAACTCAAGACCAAATACGGTACGCTCGACAAGAAGCGCATGGAGAGCGAGGCCCGCAAGGTGCTTCAGCGCCTCAACCCCCATTTCCAGAATATCACCGACATTGTGCGCAACATGTCGGGCGGGCAGCGCCAGGTCATCGCCATTGCGCGCGCTCTCTATTTCAACGCCCGCATCCTGATTATGGACGAGCCGACGGCCGCGCTCGGTCCATCGGAAACGCAGATGGTCGACAACCTGATGCGCAAGCTGCGCGATGAGGGCATCGGCATTTTTCTTGTCAGCCACGATATGCACGACGTGTTCGAGCTGTGCGACCGGGTGATGGTGATGAAGAACGGCGTCAATGTCGGCATGCACCCCATCGGCGAAGTGAGCCAGGACGACATCCTCAGCCTCATCATCCTCAGCCGCCTGCCCGAGGGCTGGAAGCCGCGTAACCTGGCGACCGGCTGAAGGCCGCTGGCGCCTCGGAATTTCGACGGACGAGGCTGGCTCTCTCGGCCTGAGCCGAAGGCCGGTGCTGCCGCCTCAATGAGCGTCGTTTCCAGCGCTTACCACCGGCGATTGCCGGCGTAATAGGTGGACATCAAACTATCCCTATGGTGTTGTGTTGGCTGTCGAGGGGGCCGTTTGCGGGCGCTCGCGCTATCGAAGCCCGCATCCCGCCGCTGACGGGCATGAACAATCGCAATCATCGGGAGTTGCATGCAACGGGGCGGCTGTTACGGACTGCGTTCGTCAAGGGGAGGATATTTTCATGAAACTTACAGTCACTGTGCTTGGCGTCGTCCCGGCTTTAATGCTGTCGGCGTCGATCGCTGCTCATGCCCAGGACAATGTCATCACGCTCGGCGCTGCCGTGCAGCAGACGGGCGGCCAAGCCAATACCGGCCGCTATTACGCCAATTCCTATCAGCTCGCCGTCGACACGATCAACGCCAAGGGCGGCATCAAGGTCGGCGACAAGACCTATACACTGGCCTTGAAGCTCTACGATAACCAGTCCAATCCCAGCCTGGCGGTGCGCCAGTACACGCAGCTCCTGACCTCCGACAAGGTCAACTTCCTGCTCGGACCGTTCGCCAGCAACTACGTGCTCGACACCAGCTCGGTCGCCGAGAAGTATCAGGTGCCCATGGTCGAGGGTGGTGGCTCCTCGGGCCAGATCTTCTCGCGCGGCTATAAATATGTCTTCGGCTCGCTGCCGCCGGCCGGCGACTATTTCTCCAGCACCATCGACATGCTCGGCAAACTCGACCCCAAGCCGGCGACTGCCGCGCTGGTCGCTGCCGACGACAGCTTCGACGTCTCGGTTGCCAAGGGCACGCGCGATCTTCTCAAGGCGGCCGGTCTCGATCTCGTCGCCGACGAGAAGTTCGCCGACGGCAATGGCGAGTTCTCCTCGATCCTGTCGATCATAAAGTCGAAGAACCCGGACGTCATCCTGTGGACCGGTCACGAGACCGACGGGCTCAATTTCATCCGTCAGATGAAGAGCCTCGACGTCAACCCCAAGTTCTACGGACTGACCGTCGGGGTGCCGACCGCCGATTTCCGCAAGTCGCTGGGCAACGACGCCAATTACGCATTCGGCATGACCACCTGGCTGCCCGACACGCATCTGACCGACAAGTGGTTCGGCAATGCTTCCGAGTTCGCCAAGATGTACAAGGCGAAGTTCGGCGCCGATCCAGATTATCACGCCGCCTCCGGTGCCGCCGACGTCGAGACCTATGCCATGGCCATCGAAAAGGCCGGCTCGCTCGACCCCCAGAAAGTGCGCGACGCGATCGCTTCGGTCAGTTTCGACAGCCTCTATGCCCACGTCAAATACGGCGGCAACGGCCAGATCGTCCTGCCGCAGATCGTCATCCAGATCCAGGACGGCAAGGTCGTGCCGGTCTTCACCAGCGACTTCCTGACCAAGCCGATGTATCCGACGCCGGCCTGGGGCGCACGCAAGTGATGCGGTCCTGACCTGATCCTTGGAAATCGCCCGCCGCCGGCTCTCCGGCGGCGGGCGTTGAGGAGGTCCTCGCGTGTTGCTCGCCCAGATCATTGTCAACGGCATCCTTCTCGGCGGCCTTTACGGCCTGATGGCGCTCGGCATGGCGCTGGTGTGGGGCGTGCTCAACATCGTCAACCTGTCTCACGGCGCCTTCATCATGCTCGGAGGCTACGCCACCTATTACCTGTTCACGCTGACCGGCCTCGACCCGTTCGTCGCGCTGCCCTTTGCCATGCTGATCATGTTCGGCTTCGGCTATCTGCTGCAGATCACCGTGCTCAACCAGATCATCCGTTCGGCACAGCTCAATACCCTGCTCATCACCTTTGGCCTCGACGTGGTGCTGACCTATCTCGCTCTGCTCGCCTTCAGCGCCGATTTCCGGACGATCAATCCGAGCTGGGCCGGCGCCAACGTGACCGTGCTCGGCGTCACCATCCCGTTTGCCCGTCTGGCGGCTTTCGTCGTCGCCTGGATTCTGGCGGCGGCGCTCTGGTTCGCACTTGTCCGCCTGCCGCTCGGCCGAGCCATCCGTGCCACCGCGCAGAACCTGACAGCGGCGCGGCTCTACGGCATCAATCCGCGTCAGATCTATGCGGTCACCTTCGGCATCGGCGCGGCGCTGGCCGGCGCCGCCGGCGGCCTCTATGGCCTGATCTCGCACCTCACGCCCTATGTCGGCGTCAGCCTGACCGCCAAATCATTCGTGATTGCCGTGATCGGCGGCCTCGATAATCCGTTTGCCGTCATCCTCGCCGGCCTTGCCATCGGTGTCGCCGAATCGCTGGCCTCGCTCTATCTCGGGCCGACCTTTTCGGACGTTATCTCCTTCGGCCTTCTGGTCATCATCCTGGTTCTGCGCCCGACCAGGGCGCTGAGGTCGGCGTGATGCGTATGTGGGTGTGGATCAGCGCGGCCATCGGCGTGGCGTTGCTTGCCGCAGCACCGCTCGTCGGCGACGCGGTGCTCATCCAGTACGGCATCAATGCGCTGCTCTTCGCGACGCTGGCGCAGTCTTGGAACATCATCGGCGGCTTCACCGGCTATCCGTCCTTCGGCAACTCGGTCTTCTATGGGCTCGGCACCTACGGCACCGCCATTGCCATGGTCCAGTTCAACCTGCCGTTTGGCGTCGGCCTCGCCTGCGGCGCGCTGCTGGCCATGCTGTGTGCATTGCTCATCGGCCTGCCGGTGCTGCGCCTGCAGGGGCACTACTTCGCCATCGCCACCCTCGGCGTCTCGGCGGCGATGCAGGCGATCATCGCCAATCTCGACATTGCCGGCGCCAATACCGGCCTCGTCCTGCCGCTCACCCGCGCCGACAACATGTTCTACGAGCTGGCGCTGGCACTGCTGGTCGCGTGTGTGCTGACCGTGGCGTGGATCGCGAAAAGCCGCTTCGGCGCTGGCTTGATCGCCATCCGCGAAGACGAGGATGCGGCCGCATCGATGGGCGTCAACACGACGCTCTACAAGACCATGGCGCTCGTACTCTCGGCCCTGTTCACGGCCATCGCCGGGGGAATCAACGCCTACTGGATCACCTTCATCGACCCGGCCAGCGCCTTCGACCTGACGCTGAACGTACGCATGGTGATCATGGCGATGTTCGGCGGACCGGGCACGGTCTTCGGCCCCGTGCTCGGCGCCTTCGCGCTGTCGGCGATCTACGAGGTGCTGGCCAACTGGATTTCGACGGCGGCGGCGCTGCTCTTTGGGCTGGTGATCGTCTTCTCCGTCATCTTCATGCCGCGCGGTCTGGCCGACCTCATCTCCGGGCTCAGGCGCCAGGGGCCGTCCTATCTGCTCCACAACGTGCGGCTTCACCGGCTATGAGCGCCGCCCCCACAGCCCCGTTGCTCGAATCGCGCGGCCTCACCAAGCGCTTCCAGGGCCTGGTCTCGGTGGACGCGGTCAGCTTCACGCTGACGCCCGGCGAGATCCTGGCGGTGATCGGCCCCAACGGCGCCGGCAAGACGACGCTGGTCAACATGATCAGCGGCACGTTCGCGGCGGACGAGGGCGAGCTGATCTTCGAAGGCCGGCCGATCGGCAGTCTTCTGCCCTACCGGCGGGCCCATCTCGGCATCGCGCGGACGTTCCAGGTGATGAAGCCGTTCCTCGGCCTGACGACGCTCGAAAACGTCGCGGTCGGCGCCATGTTCGGCTTCGGCGGGGGCGAGAAGTCGATGCAGGCGGCGCGCGAGCAGGCGCGCGATTGGCTGACCTTCGCCGGGCTCGGAGCGCGCGTCGACCAGAAGGCCGGTGCGCTGAGCGGTCCCGACCGCAAGCGGCTGGAACTCGCCAAGGCGCTGGCGCTGAGGCCGAAGCTGCTGCTGCTTGATGAGGTGATGGCCGGCCTGAACGCGGTCGAGGTCGAGGAGGTCGTCCATGTGGTCGAACAGATCCGCCAGAGCGGCGTCACCATCCTGATCATCGAGCACATCATGAAGGCGGTGCGTAGCCTGGCCGACCGGGTGCTGGTGCTGCATCACGGCAAGCCGATCGCCGAGGGCGATACCGCCACCGTGTTCGACGACCCGAAAGTCATCGAGGCCTATCTCGGGACGCGGCGGACATGAGGACAGCTGACGCCCCGCTGCTCAGCATCGCCGGGCTCGAGGCCGGCTACGGCAGCGCGCCGGCGCTCTTCGGAGTTGATATCGAGGTCGGGCCGGGCGAGATCGTGGCGCTGGTCGGCAATAACGGCGCAGGCAAATCGACCCTTTTGCGCGCGATCTCGCGCGTCATTGGCGCCACCGGCAGGCTGGAATTCGACGGCGACGACATCCTGTCGCTGACGCCGGAGCGGGTGTTCGCGCGCGGCCTGGTGCAGGTGCCGGAAGGGCGGCAGCTCTTTCAGCGGATGACGGTGGAGGAGAACCTGATCATGGGAGCGCACCGCCTCGCCGACCGGTCGGCCCTTGTCGACGGCCTTGCCTGGGTGCACGAGCTCTTCCCCATCCTCAGTGAGCGCCGCCATCAACTGGCCGGCAATCTGTCGGGCGGCGAACAGCAGATGTGCGCGGTGGCGCGCGGACTGATGGCCTCGCCGCGCCTGTTGATGATCGACGAAATGAGCCTCGGCCTGGCGCCGGTGATCGTCGACCGGCTGCTCGATATCCTCGACGTCGTGCGCCGGCGCGGGATCGCCATCCTGCTGGTCGAGCAGGACGTCTTTGCCGCCTTCGACATTGCCGACCGCGCCTACGTCATGGAGACCGGCCGCATCGTCAAGGAAGGGACGGCGGACGAACTGGCCGAGGATCCCTCCATCCGAGCCGCCTATCTCGGCGTCGAACCCGCATAGGCCGGCGCCATCGGCCGTCGTCGCGCGTTTTTTGACCCACAGCGGGTGGCAATGCGTTGTCTCGCCGAGCGGTAGCTTGTCGGCCGGGCGGCGAATTGCGAATATCGGTACCGATCGGTCAATTCGGCACCGAGAGCCGCCGTCGGTTGCATGGGGCAGGTCGCGGCAGGATTTTCAGACCGGTATCGGCATGGGCGACAAGAACACAGCAGTTAGCGCCATTGGGCCGTTTTCGGACGAGGCCACGCTTGATGCAGCGTTGGCGCGGCCGAGCAAGGGATTGGTTGCGGATCTGGCGAAGGTGCCGGGCGACATCGTGGTGCTCGGCGTTGGCGGCAAGATGGGGCCGAGCCTTGCCCGCATGGCGCTGAGGGCTGCGCCGGACAAACGCATCATGGCCGTGGCGCGCTTCTCCGAACCCGGCCTGCGCGATGCGCTCGAAGCCGAGGGCATCGCGACTCACACGGCCGATCTCCTCGATCGCCAGGCGGTGGCGGCCTTGCCGGACGCCGAAAACGTGGTGTTCATGGCGGGCCGCAAGTTCGGTTCGCAAGGCGCGGAGCATCTCACCTGGGCGATGAATGCGCAGGTTCCGGCGCTCGTTGCCGAACGCTACCGTGACGCACGCATCGTCGCCTTCTCCACGGGTTGCGTCTATCCCTATTGGCCCGTGGACAAGGGCACCGGACCAGACGAATCGGTCGCGCCGATCCCGCCGCCCGGCGATTACGCCTGGTCGTGTGTTGCCCGCGAACGCGCCTTCGAGCACGGCAGTGCACTTTACGGCACGCCCGGCCGCCTGATCCGTCTGAACTACGCGATCGACATGCGCTACGGCGTGCTCCACGACGTCGCGAGCAAAGTGTTCGCCGGTGAGCCCGTGGACGTCACCATGGGGCACGTCAACGTGATCTGGCAGGGCGACGCCAACAGCCAGGCGCTACGTGCGCTCGCTTTTGTGACCACGCCCACCACCCCGCTCAACGTGACCGGCCCGGAAAAGATCGCCATTCGCGACCTCGCCCATGCCTTCGGCGAGCGTTTCGGCAGACATGCGATCATCGTGGGGCAGGAAGCGCCGACCGCGTGGCTCAACGATTTGTCCGAGGCGCGACGCCTGTTCGGTCCGCCCGAGGTAACGCTCACCGAGTTGGTCGATTGGACCGCCGACTGGGTGCGGCGCGGCAGACGGAGCCTCGGCAAGCCCACCCATTTCGAAACCCGCGACGGACAATACTGATGAGCCGGCTGAGCGTCGCAGACCTGCCGGCCACGATCCGCGAGCGTCTTGCCGCGGGCCTGGCGATCCCCGCCCATCCGCTGGCGCTGAACGCTCGGCGTGAACTCGACGCCCGGCGCCAGCGCGCGCTCTCCCGCTACTATCTCGACGCCGGTGCGGGCGGACTTGCTGTCGGCGTGCATACGACCCAGTTCGCCATCCGCGAGCGCGGCCTCTATGAACCGGTGTTGCGCCTGGCGGCGGAAACGGCGCGCGACTGGACGGACCGGCCGGTGGCCATGGTCGCGGGCGTCGCGGGCCGTACCGAACAGGCGCTGCGCGAGGCCGAGATCGCCGTCGGGCTCGGCTACCATGCCGCCCTGGTCAGCCCGGCGCCCTTCCGTGACACCAGCGAGGACGCGTTCCTCGCCCATTGCCAGGCATTGGCTGAGGTCATTCCTTTGGTCGGCTTCTATCTTCAGCCGGCCGTGGGGGGGCGCATTCTGTCGGCCGATTTCTGGCGGCGCTTCGCCGGGATCGAGTTTGTGCTGGCCATCAAGATTGCGCCGTTCAACCGCTACGGTACGATTGCCGTGGTGCGCGGGGTGGTCGCAGCGCGGGCTGAAAAGCGGATCGCGCTCTATACCGGCAATGACGACCACATCGTCGGCGACCTGCTTGCCCCGTTCGTCGTGCGCCGCGATGGCGAAGAGGTGGTCGTGCGCATCGTCGGCGGACTGCTCGGACACTGGTCCGTGTGGACGAAGGCGGCGATCAACCTGCACGCGCGTTGCCGCTCGGTCGACGGGCCGGCACCGGCCGATCTTCTGGCGCTCGACAGCCAGGCCACCGACATGAACAGCGCCATCTTCGACGTGGCCAATGGCTTCCAGGGCGTGATCGCCGGTTGCCACGAAGTGCTGCGCCGCAACGGCCTCCTGGAGGGCATCTGGTGCCTCGATCCGCACGAAGGTCTGTCGCCCGGCCAGGCGGAGGAAATCTCGCGGGTTTGCGCGGCTTATCCACACCTTACGGACGACGATTTCGTGCGTGCGAACCGGGAGCGATGGCTCGCCTGACGTGCAGGCCGGGAGCAGTGCGGAGGGAGAATCGCGCAATCTTATTCCCCAACTGGTTATTTAGCCTTGCCGAGAGGGCCGGCTTTCTGCACCATCGGCTCCGTGGGGATAAAGAGAGAGTGGGCCTACGGCCTGCATGCAGAGGGCGATGCAACGCCCCGAGGGGCCGGCCGGTCCTCAATATGGGAGCGACAAACCATGAAGATCAGTCTGAAGTCGGCCGTCTGGGCGATCGGCGCCCTGGCGATAGCCGTTGCGCCAGCCATGGCGCAAGACATGTGGAAGCCGTCGAAGCCGATTACGATCATCGTGCCGTGGGCGGCGGGCGGCTCCACCGACCAGGTGACGCGCATCGTTGCCGGTGAGGTCGAGGCGGCACTCGGCGGCAACGTGGTCGTCCAGAACCAGCCTGGCGCCTCCGGCTCGATCGGCACCAAGGCGGTGCTCGATGGGGCGCATGACGGCTACACCTGGGCGGCCGGTGCCGCGCAGGACCTCGGTACCTACATCGTATTGGGCATGCTCGACACCAAGATCACGGACTGGCACCTCTATCTCGATGTTGCCAACGTTGCGGTGGTCGGCGTCAATGCCAATGCGCCCTACAAGGATATGGGCGACTTCCTGAAGGCGATGAAGGACAACCCGGATTCGGTGACGGTCGCTACCGCCGGTATCACCTCGGGCGGCCACAACGCCATCGAGGCGATCAAGGCGGCCGCTGGCGGCAACTACAAGCATGTCACCTATGACGGCGGCAATCCGGCGGTCATTGCCACGGTTTCCGGGGAGACTGTGGCGACCACCCAGCTCGCTGTCGAACAGGCCGAGATGATCCGCGCTGGCAAGATCCGGCCGCTCGCTGTGCTCAACAGTGACCCGCTCAACCTCCAGGGCTTCGGCGAGATTCCACCGATCACCAAGTGGATTCCGGACTTCAAGGCGGCACCGAACTATTTCGGCATCTTCGTTCCCAATGGTACGCCGGATGAAGTGATTGCCGCGCTTGATGCCGCCTGGAAGGACAAGATCGCCAATTCGAAGGCGCTCAAGGACTATGCCGAAAGCCGCGGCGCCGTCTTTGCGCCGTTCTACGGCGAAGACGCGCAGAAGCGCGTCCAGCCGGCAATCAGCACCAACGCCTGGCTGCTCTTCGACGGCGGCAAGGCGAAGGTTGACCCGAGCACGGTCGGCATTCCGCGCCCGTAGTGCATCGGCAGAGCAATGCGCGGCATGGCCAGAGCTGACTTCTACACGGCGCTGTTCCTGATGGTCTTCGGGATCGGCGTGGCGGAGGAGTCCTGGCGCATGCCGCGCTTCGCCGATCTCGGACAGAGCATCTGGTCTTCGCCCGGCATCACGCCGGGCATGATCGGCATCGTTCTGGCAGTGATGGGGACGATCCTCTTCTTGCGCTCTCGCAGGGAGCTAAGGATAGGTCGGGCGGAAGGCGGTGGAAGCGGGTTCGACAAGGCCGGCTGGGCGCGGGCCGGATACACGCTTCTTCTATGCCTCATCTTCGGCGTCGGGCTCGTCGGCCGCGTCCCGTTCCAGCTTGCGTCCTTCCTGTTCATGCTCGCCTTCATCGTGAGCTTCGATTTCTACGACAATCGGGACGCCTATCGCGCGCCGCCACGCATGGCGCTGCGCGTGGCTGTCGCCGTGGTCATCGCGGCGGTCGCGGCCTGGGCGATCTCCAAGGTCTTTCAGGACATCTTTTTCGTCCGCTTGCCGTGAGGAGCGGCTGAGTTGACTGGTCTCGGATACTTCCTGCAAGCGCTCGGCGGCTTCCTGTCGAGCCCGACGATCTTGTTCGACGTGGCCTGGGCGACGCTGCTCGGCATCGTCGTCGGCGCGCTGCCCGGCCTTACCGCGACGTTGGGCATCGCGCTCTTGACCACGCTGACTTTCCGCATGGACAGCACCCAGGCGATCCTCATCCTCATCTGCATGTATGTCGGTGCTATCTATGGCGGTTCGCGCTCGGCCATCCTGCTCAACATCCCGGGCACGCCGGCCAATGCAGCGACCGCTCTCGACGGCTTCCCGCTCGCTCGCGCCGGGCAGGGCGGCCGTGCCATGGGCATCGCCACCACCGGCTCCTTCCTCGGCGGCATGATCGGCATGTTGTCCCTGGCGCTGGTCGCGCCGGTCCTCGGTGATTTCGCGCTGTCCTTCGGCTCCTACGAATTCTTCTGGCTGGCGCTGTTCGGCGTGCTCATTTCAGGCCAACTCACCACCTCGGGCGATTCGCTCAAAGGCTGGATCGCCGGCTTCCTCGGGCTGTTCTTCGCCATGGTCGGGCAGGAGGGCATCCAGTCCTACCAGCGCTTCTCCTACGGCAACATGGATATTGCCGGCGGCATCGGCCTGCTGCCGGCGCTGGTCGGTGCCTTCGGCTTCGCCGAGGTGCTGATCGTGATGAAATCCGGCGTGTTCGAGGCGATCCGCGACGCCTCCGATCGCGTGCTGCCGCGCTGGGCAGACATCTGGCACCACAAGCGCACCATCGTCCGCTCCGGCTTGATCGGTACCTTCATGGGCCTGCTCCCCGGCGTCGGCGAGGACATGGGCGCCTGGATGAGCTATGCCGCGGCCAAACGCGCCAGCAAGCACAAGGAGCTGTTCGGCAAGGGCGCCGTCGAGGGGCTCATGGCCGCCGAAACCGGCAACAATGCGGCCGTGCCGGGCGCCATCATCCCGGTTCTGACGCTTGCCGTGCCGGGATCGGCGCCGGCCGCCGTTCTGCTCGCCGCCATGTTCATTCACGGCGTCCGCCCGGGGCCGATGATCATGATCGAGTTCCCCGCCTTCGTCTTCCAGGTGGTCGCCATGGTGTTCGTGGCGACCATTGCGATGTTCGTTCTCGGCCTCTTGCTGACCCGCCCGCTGCTCAAGGTGCTGTCCGTGCCGCGCGCCTATCTCATGCCGATCATCTTCACGCTCTGTTCAATCGGCTCCTATGCCATCGCCGGGCGCATCTTCGACATCTACGTCATGCTCTTCTTCGGGGTTCTCGGCATGGTGCTGCGCCAGATGGACTACCCGATGGCGCCGCTGGTGCTCGGTATCGTGCTGGGCGACCTGCTCGACAAGAGCTTCCGTCGCGGCATGACGCTGTCGGATGGCAACTTCATCGATTTTCTCAACCGGCCGATCTCGATCGTGCTGGCGCTTGCCTGCCTGTCGATGCTGCTCGCCGCGATCCCTGCCGTGCGTGGCCGGGTCGGTGCCCTGGTCCAGCGCCTGCCGCTGCCGGGATCGCGCGGCAAGACGAGTACGTGATGCGCGTCGCCCTGTGCAACGAGGTCCTGCGCGATCTTGCCATCGACGCGCAGGCACGGCTGGCGGCTGCGCTGGGCTATGACGGGCTGGAGATCGCGCCCTTCACACTCGACGGCAGCGCACCGCATCGCATCGACGATACGGTGGTGAGCGGCGTCCGCCGCGCCGTTGCGCAGGCTGGCATCGTTGTCTCTGGCCTGCACTGGCTGCTGGTGGCGCCGCCCGGCCTCTCCATCACCAGCGGTGACCCGGCGGTGAAGGACACGACGCGTGCGGTGATGCATGGCCTGGTGCGGCTCTGCGCCGATCTCGGCGGTACCTATCTCGTCCACGGATCGCCCGCACAGCGCGCGCTTGAGGTGGGGGCGGAGGCGGAGAGCCGCAAGCGGGCGCTCGACTATTTCGGCGAAGCGGCGCGGGCGGCCGAGGCGGCCGGCGTGACCTACATCCTTGAGCCGCTCTCGCCGGGCGAGACCAACTTCGTCACCACTGTCGCCGAAGCGGCGGAGATCGTCGCCGAAATCGCATTGCCGGCGCTGCGCACCATGGTCGATTGCTCGGCCGCCGGCGCCAACGAATCCGACCCGATCGCCGATCTCCTTGCGCGCTACGTGCCCGACGGCTCCGTGGCCCACGTCCATTTCAACGACCCGAACCGTCGCGGGCCGGGCCAGGGCGATCTCGATTTCGCGCCGATCGTCGCCGCGTTGAAGCGTCTTTCGTATGAGGGTTGGATCGGCATCGAGCCGTTCGACTATGTGCCCGACGGCCTGGGTTCGGCGGCGCGTGCGATCGGCTATGTCGCGGGCTTGCGGGCGGGGCTCGGATGACGACTCAACGTGTCACAGTCAGCGCCGTCGATCTTTTCGAGCGCGCGACGCCGCTTCGCATCCCGTTCAAGTTCGCTGCCAACACGCTGACCGAAGCGCCACAAGTCTTCGTGCGCGTCGCAGTCGCGGTCGACGGTAAGCTGGTGAGCGGCCAATCGGCCGAACTGCTCGCACCCAAATGGTTCGACAAGAACCCTGCGCTGTCCAATGAGCAGAATTTCGACCAGTTGCGCGCATCCCTGCGCGGTGCCCGCCGTCTTTTCCTCGACCATGGCGCGGCATCCTCGGCCTTCGCGCTCCACGCCGCCGTCTACCCGGTCCACTATGCCGCGGCCGGCAAAGCGGGCCTCAACGGGCTGATCGCCAGCTATGGCATGGCGCTGATCGACCGGGCGGTGCTCGATGCGCTGTGCCGGGCGAATGGTGCGAGCGTGTTCGGGGCGATCCGCGCGAATCTGCCCGGAATTACAACGGTACTGACTCCGGATCTTGCGCCGGAAGCCCTCGATGCCTTCCTCAGGACCCGCCAACTAGCGCAGACCATCTGGGCGCGGCACACCATCGGCATGGCCGATCCGCTGAGCGATGACGAGATCGCCGCACCGCTCAACGATGGATTGCCGCAAAGCCTGACGGCAGTCATCGCCACCTATGGCAACCGCTATTTCAAGATCAAGGTCGGCGCTGATGTAGCAGCGAGTGTCGAGCACCTCGTTCGCATCGCCGCGATCCTCGACCGCAGCAACCGGGATTACCGTGTGACGTTGGACGGCAACGAGCAGTTCAGCGATAGCGCACATCTCGCCGAGCTGTTCGAGCGCATCGCGGCCACGCCGGAGCTCCGCCGGCTATGGACATCGACCCTGTTCGTTGAACAGCCCATCGCACGCAATCGCGCTCTGTCGGAACCGGTTACTGCGCTCTCACGGCTGAAGTCGCTGGTGATCGACGAGTCGGACGCCGATCTCGACGCATTTCCCCGAGCGCACGATCTCGGCTATGCGGGGGTCTCCGCCAAGACCTGCAAAGGCGTCTATCGCGGCATGCTCAACGCAGCACGTGCCGCGACGTGGGATGCAGCAGATGCTCCGTGTGCCGTCACGGCGGAGGACCTGACGGTGCAGCCCGGCATCGCCCTGCAGCACAGCTTGGCGCTTGCGGCCCTCGTCGGCGCCGAGCACATCGAGGTCAACGGTCATCACTTCGTCGATGGCTTTGCGGGTGCCGCACCGTCGGAGCAGGCGCGCTTCGCCGGGGCGCACCCCGATCTCTATCGGCTGGAAAGTGGCCTCGGGCGATTTCGCATAAACGGAGGTCGGATTGCACTCACCTCGCTTGATGTCGCCGGCTTTGCCGTGGGCTGCGAACCGGACTGGGACAACATGCGGCCCATGGAGACGGCCCGGTAGGGCGCCACGATGTCAGGCGATAGAGAGCCCGTGATCTTCAGTCCGCCAAGTCGGGGCGGTGGGCGCGGCCGGAAAGGCATCTCGCAACAGGGAGGCAAATTGGAAGTGGGAGCGAAAGGGCCACGGCAAGGGGTTGCGGCGAGGCCACCAGCCAGGAGACACGCGGGCACCCGCAATCCCGTCCGCACCAAGGCCGCCATCCTTTCGGCAGCGACCAGCATTTTCGCGGAAAAGGGATTCGGTGCCGCCCGCGTCGACGACATCGCCGCGCGTGCCGCGGTCAACAAGCGCATGCTCTATCACTATTTCGGGGACAAGGAGGCCCTCTACAAGGTCGTGCTCGAAAGCACTTATGTGGGCATTCGTGCGGCCGAGGCGGACCTCAAGCTCGCCGACCGCGACCCGGAAGAGGCCATGCGCCAGCTCACCGCCTTCACCTGGGACTATTTTCTCGAGCACCCGGAGTTCCTCAGCCTGCTCAACACCGAGAACCTGATGCGAGGCAAGTATGTACGCGCCTCGAAGCGCATCATCGCGCTGCACTCGCCGATGATCGCGCTCATCCGCGACACGCTCGACGAGGGCGTCAAGGCCGGCAAGTTCCGCCCAAACGTCGATCCGGTGGAACTTTACATCAGTATCGCAGCGCTAGGCTTCTTCTACCTTTCAAACCGATGGACCCTGTCGGCGATCTTCCGCCGTGATCTCGCCAAGCCGGCTGAGCTGTCCCGCCACGGCAAGCACGTCGTGGATGTCATCATGGCCTATCTCCGGCCGACCGGCTGAGCGCGGCGCCTCGTTGTCCGCTTACGCCCGGAAAGCGGCCGTCGCGCCCCGCCCTGGGCCTCTGGCCCCAGGTGGACACGGAGGCGACATTGGTTCATTCCCGTGTGCCCTCAGAATGGACGAGCCCCAAACAAGCGGTCAGTGTAAGCCTTGACGTCGTTTCCCCCGGAGTCGCCGGCGTTGGACGTCAGGTGCATTGACAAGACGGCAACCAATACGGTTATCGTTCAAATACGAACTGTAGACGTTCCCTTTTGAAAGGCATGGACGTGGCGACATACCGCGGAGGTGGCTCGTGGACCGTGCGGTAAACGGCTCGGCGGTCCATAGGGTGCCGGTGATCGACCGTATGGCCGAGATCCTTTTGCTGCTCGAGAGGCGGCCACAAGGAGCGACCATCCGGGACCTCGTCGATTTGCTTGGTCTGCCGCGCACGACCGTCTATCGCATCCTCAACACGCTGCAGTTTCACGGCATCGTCCGGCGGTCTCCGAGCGGGTCCTATAGTCTTGGGCCGCGCCTGCTGTCTCTGGCGGCAAGTGCGTTACCGGAACCGGCGGTGCACGGCCTGCCAGCGATCGCCCAACCCCATCTGGAGCGCCTTTCGGGCGCGACCGGCGAAGGATGCAAGGTGTCGATCGTCGATGATGGCCACCTGCTCGTGATTTGCGCGGCGGCCGGCCAGCAGGAATATGCGCTCACCGTCATTCCCGGACAGCGGATGCCGCTTCACGCCGGCGCTGCCGGCAAGACGCTGCTCGCCTACTTGCCGAATGCAGAGGTCAAGGCGCTGCTCGATGCCGATCTCATTCGCTACACGCCGAATACGCTGGTCAATCGAAGGAAGCTGTTGGTTGAGCTGGCGCGCGTTCGTCAGCAGGGCTGGGCAGAGGATCACGGAGAATACGTACCCAGCATCCATGCCTTCGCTGCACCGATCATGGACCCGGCGGGCAAGGTGGTTGCGGCCCTAAGCGTACCCTTTCTGGCAGGTTCGAGCCGACCCCACAGCAAGCTTATCAAGGCGGCGGTCATCGCCGCCGCCACGCAGATCGGCTCCGACATTCCCTCGCCACGAGAACGCTGAGGTGGAGACGGATTGGCGCCGCGGCGCCGCCAGCCCCTGGCCGGCCTAAGGGGCCTTGGCGTTCTTGCGCTGCCACTCCTGATATTCGGGCTCGGCATCCGCATGCAGCGGATAGTAGCGCTGCAGTTCGCCGCCCCGCATCAGCTGCTCGCGCGAGAACTCCTCCCAGTCGTGGTGCTTGGTGGCCTCGTCGATCACCCGTTCGGCCATGCCCACCGGGATCACCACGACGCCATCGTCGTCCGCCAGGATGATGTCGCCCGGCTCGACGAAGACCCCGCCGCAGGCGACCGGCACGTTGACGGCATAGGGAACGATATCGGTCTGGGCGTGGTAGTTCGGCGTCACGCCCCTGAGCCACAGGCCAAGCTCGAGGTGCTTGACCTTGGGATAATCGCGAATGCAGCCGTCGATGACCACGCCGACGCCGCCCTTGCCGCGGAAATAGGTGAGCATCATGTCGCCGAAAATGCCGCTGCGCATGTCGCCGCGGGCATCGACCACGACAACGTCGCCCGGCTGGGTGTGGTAGAGTACATGGCGGTGGAGCTGGGTCTCGGGGTCCTTGTACTCCTCCTCGCTGAACAGATCCTCGCGCTTCGGCATGCATTGCAGCGTCAGCGCCGGACCGCAGACGACCTGGCCCGGGTTCCTGGCGATCGGCCCGACCATGTAGGGGCTGCGTATGCCCGCATGATGCGCCAGCGTGCTGGCGGCCGTCGCCGCACCAACGTGCTTCAGGGCCTCCAGCCACGCCTTCGGCGGGCGCGGGATATCGGGCGTCGTCGTCAGCGGCTTGTCCATCGGCATGTCCTCCTCCTGCATCATTCCGCGGGCGTTATCGCGAAAGCGAGTGGCCGGTATCCCGGCACGACCTCCGCTCCTTCCTCGCCGGATTCCCCGGCGACTCCGGGCCGTCTGCCCGCTGGGACTTGACGGTGTCGCAGAGCGTTTGGCGCGGCGACGCCGTTCACGGCCCGGTCATCGGATTGACTCCCCCAATACAAGCCATCTAACATCCAAAAGAGAACTTGGAAAGTTCACATTTGAAAAGCGTGTCGTCGGCGCAGTTGAACTGCGCCGAGGTCGAGGGAAGGAGACCGGCGCGCTACCGATATCGCATTGAGCGAAGCGTGAAATGTCGGCGACCGTCGCACCGCGCAACGGTTTGAAGGACAGACCGATGAAGGACGACGGCAATCGCATCGAACTGATGCAGATGGGCAAGGACGGCATGCAAGCTGCTGCGATCAAGAGGTTGGCGATGGCTTGATGGTGCCGGCACCCGGCCGAAGAGAGAGGGAGCCTCTTCGCGTCGGGCCACTTTACGGCACAGCCGTACAAACAATGGCGGCATTTGGTGCAACGGCCGCCGCCCCAGATCTCGCAAGTGTTGCACGTAAGGGAGGAAGCGATGACACCGAAAACCAAAGGACTGCTGTTGGCTGCCGCCACGGTGGCTGTTGCCGCATTGCAGGCTGGGACCGCTTTTGCCGACCAGGTCGTCTGGTGGGTCCCGAACTGGATTGAAACTCAGGGCCGCGACCTCGCCAAGAAGTTCGAGGCCGCCAATCCTGGCACGACGGTGAAGATCGAGATCACCGTGTCAGACGGTCTGCCGACCAAGATCATGACGGCGCTGCGCTCGGGCTCTCCGCCCGACGTGATCTGCGTCCAGCATGGTTGGGTGGCGCCCTATGCCCAGCAGAACCTGATCCAGCCGGTCGGCGACGTCGTCGGCGACACCAGCGACTATCTCCCCGTGCCGATCAAATGGGACAGCTGGGACGGCAAGCTGTGGGGCGTGCCCTATCGCGTCGAGTTGATTGCCATGCTCTACAACAAGGACATGTTCAAGGCGGACGGCCTCGATCCCGAGAAGCCGCCGCAGACATGGGACGAGTTGATCGCCGACGCCCAGAAGCTCACCCACGGCGACCAGTGGGGCTTCGTCGTCACCGGCGGCGGCGAATTCGGGAACACCGTCTTCCGCTCGCTGCCGTTCATCTGGGAGAACGGCGGGTCGATCATCAGCGAGGACATGACCAAGGCGACCGTCAACGAGCCGGCAGCGGTGGAAGCCGTGAAGTTCTACACCGACATGCTCGTCAAATATCACGTGTCGCCGCCGTCGACCTTGCAGAATGACGGCGCCGCCAACCGCCATCTGTTCGCGCAGGGCAAGGCGGCCATGTATCAGGCCGGTCAGTTCGACATCCCGAACATCAAGGCGGAGAACCCCAAGATCAACATCGGCACCATGATGATGGTCCATCCCAAGGGTAAGGACCCGTCTGCCATCCTCGGCGGCTGGAGCCTGGTCATCCCGAAGGACGCCGCGAATACGGCAGGTGCGAAGAAGCTCGCTGCATTCCTCGCCGAGCCGGCGAACATGGCCGAGTTGACCTACACCTTCCCGGCCCGCAAGTCGGCCATGGACCTGCCGCGGTTCCAGGACCCTGAGCTGAAGGTGTTCAAGGACATGCTCCCCTATGCACGGGCGACGCCGACGCAGAAGGACTGGATCCAGATCACCCAGGCCTACTTCAACGGCGTGCAGTCGGTCATGACCGGCGACGCCACGCCGCAGGAGGCCATGGACCAGGCCGCCGACGACATCAACGGCCTGCTGCAGCAGTAACAGCCTGGCTCAAACGAGAAACCCGGCCCCGGAGAGACACCTCTCCGGGGCCGCATGATCCGCCAAAAACGGAGCACGCTAAGTGCGCCACCACACCGGAATCTGGTTCGTTCTGCCAGCGCTGCTGGCGCTCGCCATCCTGATCGTCTATCCGATCATCTACACCGGCGTGCTCAGCGTCACCGACCCCACCGGTCATTTCATCGGCCTGAAGAACTACCAGATCGTCGCGCGCTCGCGGACGACCATGGTCGCCGTGTGGAACACGGCCTATTACGTGTTCGGCTCGATCGTCTTTCAGCTTCTTCTCGGCACGCTGGCCGGCATCCTGCTCAACCAGAAATTCGCCGGCCGCGGCTTTGTCCGCTCGATGGTCCTGATTCCCTGGGTGGTGCCGGGCATCGTGGCGGCGACCACCTGGGCGTGGATGTTCCACACCGAGTTCGGCATCATCAACTACATGCTGTCGTCGGCGGGGATGATCGACAAGCCGGTCGGCTGGCTGACCAGTCGCGACACCGTGATGCCGGCGCTGATCGCCATCAACGTGTGGAAGTTGTTCCCGTTCGTGGCGATCATGGTGCTCGCCGCACTGCAGACCGTGCCTGAGGAACTCTACGAGTTGGCGCGCGTCGACGGCGCCACCTTCCGGCAGGAGGTGTGGCACGTGATGTTGCCACAGATCAGACCCGTGCTGATATCGCTGACCCTGCTCCTGATCATCTGGGGCATGAATGCCATCACCATCGTCTACACGATCACGCGCGGCGGCCCGGCGAACCACACGTTGATCCTGCCGATCCAGATCTACCGCCTGGGCTTCGAATTGTTCCAGCTCAACCAGGCCTCGGCGCTGGCGATGATGTTCTTCGCCTTCACCATCGTCTTCGTCATCGTCTACATCCGCCTTTTCGCCAAGGCGCCGGAGGAGCGTGGGACATGAAGCGGAACTGGCTATCCAATCTGTTGATCTTCGTCTCGGTGGTCATACTGGTGTTCGTCTGCCTGTTCCCGTTTTTCTGGATGACGTCCTCGGCGTTCAAGCCGCTGAGCGAGCTCTACTCGACGCCGCCAACCTGGCTGCCGCGGCATTTCTCGCTGATCAACTTCGTCAACGTCATCACCCAGTTGAACATTCCACGCTATTTCCTCAACTCGACGATCATCTCGGTCGGGGCAACGGGCATCGCGCTGATCATCTCGGTGTTCGCCTCCTACGGATTCGCCCGCTTCAAATTCAAGGGCAAGGGCGCCGCCCAAGCGTTCGTGCTGGTTGGTCAGCTGCTGCCGGGCGGCGTGATCATCGTGCCCATCTTCATCACGCTGCGCGTGATGCATCTGGTGAACACCTATTGGGGCCTGATCCTCGTCTACACGATCATTACGCTGCCGCTCAGCGTATGGATGCTGACCAGCTATTTCCGCGCGATACCGGTCGAGCTCGAGGAAGCGGCCATCATCGACGGCGCGTCGCGGCTCGGCGTCCTCTTCCGTATCACTCTGCCGCTGTCCCTACCGGGCATTGTTGCTATCGTCGTCTACGCCTTCGTGGTGACGTGGAACGAGTTCCTGTTCGCCCTGGTGCTGGCGCAGGACTACCGGGTCAAGACGCTACCCATCGGCATCGCCGAGTTCAGCTCGGAGTTCAATACCGACTGGGGGTCGGTGATGGCGGCATCGCTGGTCATGACGTTGCCGATCGCGATCGTGTTCATGGCGATGCAAAAGATGTTCATCGGCGGCCTGACGGCCGGCGCGGTGAAGGGATGACGATCAGCTTGGCCGTGGGCCCAAGGGATAAGGAGTAACCGATGGCGTCGATGGAGATCCGCGATGTCCGCAAGTCGTTCGGCACCGTCGAGGTTGTTCACGGCGTCAGCGTCGACATCGATGACGGCGAATTCGTCGCCCTCGTCGGCCCGTCCGGCTGCGGCAAGTCGACCCTGCTGCGCATGATCGCGGGGCTGGAGGAGATCAGCGCCGGCGAGATTGCAATCGCCGGGCAGGTGGTCAACAAGCTGCGGCCGAAAGACCGCGATATCGCGATGGTCTTCCAGAATTATGCGCTCTATCCGCATATGAACGTCGCCAAGAATATGGGCTTCTCGCTCAAGCTGCGCGGCGAGCGGAAGGAGGTCATCGAAAAGAAGGTCAAGGAGGCGGCCGCCATTCTCGGCCTTGAGCCGTACCTCGATCGCTATCCGCGGCAGCTCTCCGGCGGCCAGCGCCAGCGCGTGGCCATGGGACGCTCGATCGTCCGCGATCCCCGGGTCTTTCTGTTCGACGAGCCGCTTTCCAACCTCGATGCCAAGCTGCGCGTGCAGATGCGCACCGAGATCAAGGACCTGCATCAGCGGCTGAAGACCACGGTCATCTATGTCACCCACGATCAGATCGAAGCCATGACGATGGCGGACAAGATCGTCGTCCTGCGCGATGGCGTGGTCGAACAGGTCGGTCAGCCGCTTGATCTCTACGACCGCCCGGCGAATCTGTTTGTCGCCGGATTCATCGGCTCACCGGCCATGAACATCCTGCCCGGCAGTATCGTGCAGAGCGGGTCGGGACCCGCCTTCGGTCTGTCGGAGGCGGTTAGCCTGCCGCTGCCGCAGGGCGTTTCGGTTTCGGTCGGGCAGGCGGTCCACTATGGTGTCCGCCCGGAGCATTTCGTGTTGTCGGATTCCGGGTTCCCCGCCGAGGTCGTTCTGATCGAGCCGACCGGCTCGGAGACGCAAGTCTTCATGCGGCTGGGCGGGCACGATGTGCTCGGCGTGTTCCGGGAGCGGATTCAGGTCGAACGTGGCGACACCATCGGTCTTTCGATCCCACCGAATGCCATGCACGTATTCGACCTGGAGACCGACATGCGCATCGAGCCGTCCGTGTCTCACTGAGGCGGCGGCCGCCGGTCGGGGTAGCGTCGCTAGCGCCGTAGGCTCGTGCAGCGGTGCTCGAGGGCGCTGATCAGCGCCTTCGCTGCCGGACTGAAGTCGATCCCCCGTCGATTGATCAGGCCCGCCTGACGAACAGCCCTCGTGCCGGGCACGTCGATCGGTTTGATGAAGCTCGGGTCGAATGCCGCCAGGTGTGCCGCCGCGTGATAGCTGAGATATTCGCTGTCGCGCATGAGGGCGAATTTCAGCGCAATCACGTCGGTCTCGATGCTTGGCACAGGCAGGGGCAGACCGGCAGCGCGCAACAGGTGCCGAAGGCGCCCCACCATGTAGGTCGTCGCCGGCGGCAGGATCCAGGGATAGGCGAGCAGATCCTCGGCTCTTATCCTGTCGCGCTCGCGCAAGGGATGACCGACGTCGGCGATCACGCAATATTCGTCGGCGAGCAGTGGCTGCCACGCAAGTTCAGGCTCTAGCCGCGGCGTCTCCGGCACTGCGGCGAGCACAAAGTCGAGTGCGCCGCTCTTCAGCTGTTCCTTCAACTGATCGTCGCCACCCCCCGTCACATAGACGCGCACGCCCGGACGGGTGGCGCGCAGTTCGGCGATTGCCTCCGGCAGAACGGCGTCTTGCCAGGACGGTCCGGCGCCGATCTTGACCAGGCCCGCGCTTCCTGTGCGCAGCGCCTCGACCTCGTCCTGAGCGGCCCCCATGGCGGCCTTGACGTCCCTGGCATGACGCAACAGCGCCGTGCCGTAGACCGTCGGCGTGACACCCCGCGCCTTGCGGTCGAACAATGGCGCACCGAACGAATCCTCAAGTCGGCGAATGGCCTTGGTCAGCGCCGGCTGGGTGATGCCGAGGTCCTGGGCGGCCGCCCGCAGCGAGCCGCGGGCGACGGCCGTGAGGAAGTAGTCGACGGTGCGCAGATCGAACATGATATTCCCAAGGGTTATCGCTCATCTTCCCATTCGTGGTTGCCACCACTCCCGGCGGCCGTCAATATTTCATTAGAAGCGTTCAAAACGCCGCCGTTCTCATCGGACGTCCAAGGGAGGGAAATCCATGAAGAAGCTGCCACGCCGTGCTGTTCTCAAGGGAATTGCCGCAGCGCCGATCCTGTTGGCCGGGCGCCCAGGTTGGGCCGCCGACGGGCCGACGATGGCCTCGGAGGTCGACATCGCCAAGGCCAAGGCCGAAGGCAAGGTGACGCTCTACACCAGCCTCGACACAAAGATCGTCGACGCCATCGTGGGGCCGTTCAAGGAGAAGTACGGCATCGACGTCGAGTACTTCCGCGGCGGTTCCGCCGACGTGACCTCGAAGGTGCTGGCCGAGGCCGACGCCGGGCACATCCAGGCGGACATGGTCGACGCCTCCGATCTCGCCGCCCTCTTGGTCATGAAGGAGCGCGGACTGCTGCTCGCCAAGAAGTCGGAAGCGTCGGCGGTCATCTCGCCAGACCTGCAGGACCCTGACGGAACCTGGATGGCCGACCGCCTGACCCAGGGCGTGATCCAATACAATGTGAACGAGTTCGGCGGCGACAAAGCCCCCAAGACATGGGACGACCTGGCCAAACCTGCGTTCAAGGGGCGGCTCAGCTTCTTCAGCAGCGCCAATGGCGACGGGGCGCCGCGCCTCTACACCATGGCCAAGCACCTTGGCTGGGAGCTGCTCCAGGCGCTTGCCGCCAACCAGCCGCTGCGGGTTGCATCGCCCCAGCTCGTCACCCAGGTGCTGGAGAGCGGCGAGCGTGGCGCGGCCTTCGCCACCAACGACAACATAGCCTGGCGCTCCAAGCAGCAGGGCAAGCCGACCGACTACCTCTATCCGCCGGAAGGTGTCCCCACCGAGCCGGGCGCGGTCGGCCTGGTCAAGGGGTCGGCCAGCCCCAACGCGGCATTCCTCTTCCATGAGTTCTGGATGGGCAAGGATGCCCAGCAGCTGCTGGTCAAGGGCGGCAAGTATTCGAGCCGCACCGACGTGGCGCCGCCGACCGGGGCCCCGCCGCTCTCAAGCATCAAGCTGCTGACGCTGGACTATGCCGAGTACAAGGCCAAGCGCCAGGACATCCTGCAGCGCATGACCGACGTCTTCGGCGGCGAGTGGGGCATCTAGCCACGACCGCGCGGTCGATCATTCGAGCCAACAGCTTGGCTGAAGTGGAGCATTGATCGTGGCGACGCTGGTGGAAGGTCCGCTGCGCCGTCACCGCAGAGTGGAGGGGAGCACGCTCGTTTTCGCTCTCGCGGTCGGGCTGCTCCTCCTCATTGTCGCCTACCCGCTCTTGTGGCTCCTACTCGCCGCGTTCGGCATCCCGGGCCATTTCCAGCTCGGCTATCTGGTGCGCGTCTACACCCGTGCGCAGAATTTCGCGCCGCTGATCAACACGCTAATCCTCGCCTTCGGCGCCGCCATCATCAGCGTTGCGCTCGGCGCTCCGCTTGCCTGGGCAACGGCGCGCAGCAACATGCCGTTGCGACGGACCGTGCAGGCCCTGGTTGCGCTCGCCTACATCACGCCGCCCTACCTTACGGCGATCGCCTACATCATCCTGCTCGGGCCCGACGCGGGCTTCTTCAACCGCGCCCTGCAGATGGTTATCGGCGGGACGCGCGGGCCCATCAACATCTTCAGCATGGGCGGCGTCATCTTCGTCATCGGCATGCATGTCTTCCCGTTCACCTATTTCATGACGCATAGCGCCTTGCGGTCGATCGATACCTCGTACGAAGAAGCGGCACGGCTGCTCGGCGCCCGCCGTTGGGGTGTCTTGTTGCGTGTGAACCTGCCGCTGGTCGCCCCTGCGATCACTGGCGGCGCGCTCATCTCCGCGATCGATTCAATGGCCCTGTTCGGGCCCCAGGCGTTCCTCGGCCTGCCGGCGCAGATCACGTTCCTGCCGACGCGCATCTATGGCGTCATCGGCAGCTATCCCCCGCGCTGGGCGGAAGCATCGGCACTGTCGTTGCTCCTGGTGCTGCTCACCGCCGTCGGCCTGATCCTCCAGCGTTCCTATCTCGACCGGCGCTCGCACGTCACCGTCGGCGGTCGTGGCCTGCGGCTCGAAACCATTGATCTCGGGCGCTGGAAATGGGCCTTGCTGGCGTTCTGCGGAGCGGTGGTGTTCCTCGCGGCAATAGCACCGGTCGGCGTGCTTGCGATCGCGTCTCTGAGCCGCAGCTGGGTGAACGGCATCAGCTTCGGCAACTTCACGCTCGCCAACTTCGGTGCAGCGCTGTTCGACAACCAGATCGCGGTGCGCGGCATCCTCAACAGCTTCCGCCTTGCCGCCGCGGCCGGCGCCTGCGCCATGATCATCGGTGGTGCGGTTGCCTATGTCGATCTGCGCACCCAGGCGAAGGGTCGCCGGCTGCTCGACTATCTCGCGATCCTGCCGCTCGGCCTCCCCGGTACGGTCATGGCCGTCGGCGTGCTGCTGGCCTTCATTCGTCCGCCCTTCGCCATCTACGGCACATTGTGGATCCTGCTGGTCGCCTATGTCGCCCGCTTCGTGCCGCTGGCCGCGCGCAGCGCCAACGCCACGCTGCGCCAGATCGATCCGTCGCTGGAGGAGGCAGCGCGCATTTCCGGTGCTTCGCGCCTGGCGAGCCTGTGGCACATCCTGCTGCCGCTGGCGCGACCTGGCCTCGCTGTCGCCTTCCTGCTCGTCTTCATCCCGGCGCTGAGCGAACTGAGCGCCACCATCCTGCTCTATTCGGGCGGCACCGAAACCATCTCAGTCGCCATCTATCGGCTGAACGATCTCGGCCAGCTTGAGGTGGTGGCGGCGCTCGCCGTCTTCACCATCGTTGTCACCTTGCTGGTGAGCCTGCCGCTGAACCGGCTGATGAACAGCGACCGCATCGCGCCCGTCGGCGGCGCGCCGGCGGGCTAGAGGCGGGCATGGCGCATATCGAAATCCAGGGACTGGCCAAGAACTTCGGCGCCTTCCGGGCGCTGCGCGGCATCAATATCTCCATCGAGGAGAAGGAGTTCGTCACGTTTCTGGGCCCCTCCGGCTGCGGCAAGACGACGACGCTCCGCCTCATCGCCGGCTTCTTGACGCCCGACGCGGGCTCGATCGCCGTCGCCGGGGAGGTGCTGTCCTCGCCGGCGGGCAGCGTGCCGCCGGAGCGGCGGCGCATGGGCATGGTCTTTCAGAACTACGCCGTATGGCCGCACATGTCGGTGCTCGAGAACGTCGCGTTCGGTCTCCGCTACACCGCATTCGACCGCGCCGGGAAGAAGGCGCGGATCGATCAGGTTCTGGCGGCGGTCGGCCTGGAGGGCCTCGAGGACCGCCACCCGGCGCAGCTCAGCGGCGGACAGCAGCAGCGCGTCGCGCTCGCCCGCTCGCTGGTGGTCGAGCCGTCGATCCTGCTCCTCGACGAGCCACTCTCCAATCTCGATGCCAAGCTGCGCGAGCGCATGCGCTCGGAACTGAAGTCCCTGCAGCGGCGCACCGGCATCACCTTCATCTATGTCACCCACGACCAGGCCGAGGCCATGGCGCTCTCCGACCGCATCGCGGTCTTCCACGGCGGGACGGTGCAGCAGGTCGGTTCGCCGCGCGATGTCTACGAGCGGCCGGCGAACCTCTTCGTCGCCGACTTCATGGGGCTGGTGAACCGGATGCCGGCAACCGTGGTCGGCCGCGACGGCGACCAGGCGGTGGTCATGGTCGGCGCGCACAGGCTGACGGCAATGGCGCCGCCGGGCGATACGGCTTCGGCGATGACCGTCGCCATCCGCCCCGAGGCCTTCGTCTTCGCGGCCGAGGCCGGCCCCAGCGACAACGCGCTCAAAGGCACCGTCGTGGACGCGACGTTCCTCGGCAACATCGTTGACTACCAGGTGGATATCGGTGGCGCGGTGGTCAGGGTCCAGGGGGATCGCCGCGGTCTGCGTGCGGCGGGCAGCGAAGTGCTGCTCGTCGTCCCGGCAGACGAATGCGTGCTGATGCAGGATGGCACGGACGCCGATCCGCTCCGCGAACCCGACCAGCCACTTGATTGAACAACGGAACCAGACCTCATGCAGCCCCGCAACGTGCTTTTCATCATGTCGGACGAACACAGCCGTCGCGTCCTCGGCGCCTACGGCAACGGCATCGTCCGCACGCCGACGCTCGACCGCTTGGCGGCAGGGGGAACGCTGTTCGAGAACGCCTATTGCAACTGCCCGATCTGTGTGCCGAGCCGGGCGAGCTTCGCCACCGGCCGCTACGTTCATGCCATCCGATACTGGGACAACGCCTTCCCGTATCGCGGAACGCCGCCATCGTGGGGCCACCGGCTGCACGACACCGGCCATCGCTGCGATTCGATCGGCAAGCTGCACTATCGCGGCAGCGACGACCCGAACGGTTTCGACAACGAGATCCTTCCGCTCCATGTGCTCAAGGGGGAGGGGGATGTGCAGGGCATGTTGCGCCGCCCGCCGCCGCCGCGCGAAAGCACCAATCAGCTTGCCGGCGACGCCGGCGCCGGCGAATCGACCTATCTGCAATACGACCGCGACATCCGCGACGAGGCCATCGCCTGGCTCAAAGCCGCTGCGGCCACGCCCAAGGCCAGGCCGTGGTGCCTGTTCGTGTCCTTCGTCTGCCCGCATTTTCCGCTGGTGGCGCCGCCGGAGTTCTTCAATCTCTACGACCTCGATACGCTTCCCTTGCCGCGCCTGCGCGACCCCGCCGATTTTCCCGATCATCCGGTGCTGAAGCGGTTGCGCGAGGTCCAGAACTACGAGGACCACTTCCGCGACGAGACGCATGTGCGCACCGCCATCGCCGCCTATTACGGCATGGTGTCGTTCCTCGACGACAATATCGGCCGGATGGTGCGGACGCTTGCCGAAACTGGCCTGGAGGACGACACGCTGGTCATCTACACCAGCGATCATGGCGACAACCTCGGCACGCGCACCTTCTGGGGCAAGTCCAACATGTATGAGGAGGCGGTGGGCGTGCCGCTCATCATGAAGGGCCGGGGCGTACCGTCCGGCAGGCTGGTGCTGACCCCGGTCTCGCTGGTCGATGCCTATCCGACGATCGTCGACGCGGTGGGCGAAGCGGCGACCGCGGAGGAGGGCAACCTGCCGGGAACGTCTCTCCTGCGGCTCCTCGACGGCGAACTGGCCGACCGCACGGTGTTCAGCGAATATCACGCGGTCGGATCGACGACCGGAATCTTTATGGTGCGCTTCGGCCGCTACAAATATGTCCACTACGAGGGCTACCGGCCGCAATTGTTCGATCTCGAGGCCGATCCGCTGGAGACGCATGACCTGGCCGAGGTTCCTGGCAGTGAAGCGATCATCGCCGAGGGCGTAAGGCGGCTCAGCGCGATCTGCGATCCGGGACAAGTCTCCGCTCAGGCATTTCAGGATCAGGAGCGCCGCATCCTGGAATTAGGGGGCGTCGAGGCGGTTCTCAAACGCGGCAGCTATCCCTACACGCCGGCGCCTGGCGAGACCCCGCGCTACTCCTAGATCTTCTTTCGTTCCCGTCGAATTCATCGCGCTTGCTCCGCGGCATGGGCGGGGGCATTCGCTTGATGACCCCGCCGGCCATCGAGCCGGCGGGGCGAGATTCGGTCGCCTCAGTTGCGGCTGCCCATGCCGGGCTGGCCGTCCCAGTCCGTGGTCGTGAAATGGGACGTGTCGGCGAAGGCGAGCTTCATCTGGAAGCCACCCGGCGCATCGAAGACGACGGTGCTGCCATTGCTGGCGTGCCAGGTCACGGTCGCCCACGAGTTGAGGACTTCGAGATTGCCGGAGGCGCCGAAACGAAACGCGAAGTCCGCATCGTGCCAATGATAGGTCCAGTCCGATCCGGAGATCGCTGCGGCAAGCCCTTCAGCACTTTGCGGCGGAGCGTTCATGCCGGTGCTGCCGCCGGAGCCGCAGCTGCACATCGCCGATGCCGCACACGGCGGAGCAGCGGCCGCAACGCACACGCCCGAGGCTTGCCCCTGACCGGCGCACCACGCATTGCAGTCGAAGAGATCGGGATGGCCGATGTCGTCGGCATGGGCGTGAATGACCTCCGCTCCGGGATTGGACTCGACCAGATGACCATCCTCGGTGCAGGCCTCGCCGAAGGTTCGGCCGTTCGCCTGGCCGTCGGCCGTGCGGCCGATGTGGCAGCCGGCCACACCCGGGGCGACGCCATCGGTATCGGTCCAATAGGTGGCGTTGCCTTCGCCCGTCCAGTCGTTGGGCTTGAACTCGAACGTACCAAGCGCGCCCGGCATTCCTGCGGCACCGACCGACGGCGGGTGAAGGTGTTCGTCGGCCTTGGCGAACTGGACCGGCATCAACAGCGCCAGGGCGATTGCCGCCACGCCGGCGGTCGCTACCGCGGCGGCGGCGACATTGTGAAGGTGTGATCGCATCTGATTATTCCCCCAATCGTTCCGGGCGCCCACGTGCCATCGGTGGTGTGTGTTCCTGAATCCGATCTCGTCCTCGCCAGTGCGCGTGCAACGGCAAGAACGAGATCGGGCCGTCGGCCTCAGATTTGGCAGGCGGTAAGATTTGAGAGGCTGACGGAAGCGCCCTGCCTCAGCGAAATGCTGCACAGAAGGCGGTTCCGGGTGCGCACCGAGAACCAGTGCGTCTCGTAGGTCTTGGCGCCATTCTGGACGAGCCAGGACTGCCCGGGCGACACGTTGCCGTCACCGGCCAGGTATTCCTTCCCGGCTCCGTCGATCCAACTGATGGTCACCGCAGAGCGCGTGTCGTTGAGCAGGGCGAACTGAGTCACGGGACCGGTCCCCCCCACCGAAGGCACAAGTTCGGCACGCGAGGGGATCGTCGCTCCGCCACCGGCATTCTGGCGCGGCGGCGAGGCAGGCGGAGCGGCGGCAACAGGCGTGCTGCGCTTCTGACAGGAGTTCACGTCCTCGACGCTGCCCGGCAGATAGGCCGGCGACTCGCCGCCCGGCGTGCAGGTGTATTTTACGGTTGTCAGGACAATGGCCTGTCCATTGCTGAGCCTGGTTGTTGCCACCCATTGCCAGACCGCAAACAGGCCTCTTTCTTCCATCTGCTCCAGCGTCAACGCCACGACCGTATCGGTTCCGGTCATGCCCGCGGTCGAGAGTTCCTGACTCATCCTTTGGCCAACGGTCCGCTCCTGGCTGGCCGTAATGCTGGTGCCTGCCGAGCCGCCCGCAAACTCGATGCCGGCCTCCAGGGTAACCGAAAGTGCGTCCTTGACTTCGCTGCTCGTTTCAGTGGTGTTCGTCGTCGTGTTGGTGATTTCCTGCCTGAATGTCTTGTTGCAGAACTGCTGACAGACAAGAATCCATTGCCCATAGGCCTTGCCGGCAGTCACCTGCGGCTTGGCGATCGTTTGGAAGACATAGCTTTCGTCGCTCCGTTTCTGGCTGAGCGTGCCAAATGCCGAGCTATTGCGGTTGGTAACCTGAAGGTGCCCCTCATTGTCAAAGTTGAAACGGATCAGCACATTGGGTTGGTTGCTCATCTCGATGGCAAACACGCCTTGCTTGCCGTCGCAGCCGTGTCCTTGAACGCGCGCCAGTGTCACCGTGACATAGCCCCCGGCAGGAACAGCTCCGCCGATTTGCTGGCCGACGCCGACGTCCCCTTCATAACAACTGTTATTCTGGGCACTGATTTTGAACGTAACCGGATCGTTTCGTGCGCCATTCACAAGATGAAGATCGAATATTCTGTTGTAGGCCGAGCTTGGGCCGGTCACCATAACGACCATGAGCGTGCTTACCAACGCCAAACCTAGCATTCTTATCGGATTAAACTTTTTCTTCATTAGTCATATCCTTTGAATAGTTCGTGTGCATTGAAGTATTACTGAATGTATATTTTACGATATTCACTGAATGGGCACCCGAAATCCCGGTCCGGGTGGGAAGTCAGCGATTGCCGGCGCCGGTCCGGGACCGAAGCGCGCCAGCGACCGCCGGCCCCGCCAGTGGAGGCGGTCGCCTTTCGGCGACCGTCCCGGCATGACGAAACCTCATCGTTCGACCTGCCGCATCACAGTCGGCAGGCGGAGAGTTGGGAAAGCCTTACGACAGCGCCCTGTCTGAGCGCGAAGGTGCACACCAGACGGCCGCCGCTGCGGATCGAATACCAGTGCGTCTCGTAGCCCCTGGCGCCGTTCTCGACGCGCCAGGACTGGCCGGGTGAGATCGCCCCGCCGCCGGCGAGGAACTCCACACCCTTGCCGTCAACCCAGTTGATCATCAGGGCAGAGTGCGAATCGTCGATCAGGGTGAAGTCGGTCACCGGGCCGCTGCCGCCAACCGAAAGCATCAACCCCGGTTGCGACGGCACGACGGTCGCAGTGCCACCTCCCCGACGCCCACCGCCGCCGCCGAACGACGGGCGGCTGGCCGGCAGATAGTTGTTGAGAACGAACAGGGCGCCGTTGTCGCCTTGATAGTTGATGGCGGAAATCACCAGTTGGTCACCGACGAACAGCAGTGCGTGGGGCTCGTACGTGCCAATGGCGAGGGTGATCGTCCGCTGCAGGGACAGGTCGCTCGCGGAGAACACCCACAGCGTACCCTTGTCGCCGGCGGCGATGACATGATCCTCGTCGCTGACGATCTTGGTCACCCGCTCGGAGACCGAGGCACGGCCGATTTCGGTGCGGCGCCTGGGATCAAACATGACAATGAGGCCGTCGCCGTCGGTGCCCGATACGCGTCCGCCACCGAACACATTGCGGGAATTGGACGACAGCGCCCAGAACTCGGTTCCGGGCACTTCGACCGGCGTCACCCGTAACGACCGCTGGTCGACGACTGTGACGGTGGGGCCGCGCGCGTGGCCGACCCAGATGTCGGTGTCGTAGCTGGTGATCGCCAGTGCCCATTCGCCCAGATCGCGCGAAGCGGTCTGCTGTGCGGTTCGCGGGTCGATCCGGATCAAGCGGCTGGTGGAGGAGCTGCAATCCGGCTCGGTCAGCGCCCAAAGAAAGCCGGCGCCGAAGATCAGGTCGTCCGGGCAGTCGGGGAGCTTGGTGAAGATCGAGCCGCGGCCGTTGCCATCCTGCCGCCAGATCGCACGGTCGGTGACGACCATCGTATAGATCGTGCCGTTGGGCATGGCGACCATGTCGACGGGCAGGCGGCCGACCTTGACCCTGCCGAGCACTCGTCCGGACCCCAGATCGACCTTTGCGATGGTGCGTTGACCGCTCTCCGCCACCCATAGCAAGTGGCCGTCGTCGGCGATGCCTTCCACCCACTTGCCGAGCTCGATCACCCTGGGTGTCAGGGTGACGTGGTCAGCCTGGGCGATACCGATCGGGCCACGTTGCGGAAATCCGGCTAGACCGCCGAAATTTCCGGGCGCGCGTCCAAAGCCTGGCGGGTCCGTCCTTGGCGGATGGCCGGCGACCGCACCCGGCGGCCATGCAGCCGGAGGATTGATAAGGGTGCCTGGCGGCCCCATCCCCGGCGGATTGATGCTTGTGCCCGGCGGGCCCGTTCTCAGTGGATTGCCGGCGGCCGCGCCGGGCGGCCACGGAGCCGGGGGATTGGCGGCGACCCCACCGGGCGGCCATGGAGCCGGGGGATTGATACGGGTGCCTGGCGGCCCCATCCCCGGCGGATTGATGCGTGTGCCCGGCGGACCCGTTCCCAGTGGGTTGCCAGTGAGCGCGCCCGGCGGCCACTGCGGCCGGTTTGGCGTCGCATTGGGCGGAAACCCACCAAGGGAATTGTTCGTATTGGCGTTGCCGCAATCGGCGTCGGGGCTGGCCTCGCCCTGGCGGAAGCCGCATTCGCTGATCATGGCGACGATCGTCTCGGCGTCAGGCTCGCTGGCTGTGCGCGGCAACCGCAGTGCCCAGGGCGCGCAGCTTTGCTGAGCCGCGACAAGAGCGTCCGGGATCGAGACGCTGCGTGGCGCCTGTTGGACGACGCCTTCCAGGCAGACGATGTACTGAAGAACGTTTGGATTTGTGGAGGTCGTCACATATCGGGCGTCGTTCACCGAATAGGCCAGGGCCCCGGTGGTGCCGGCGACGGTCATGCCGCACACGGCGATGCCCAACAGCGAGGTTCTCAGGTGCATGAGGAATCTCCAATTGACATGGCACAGATGGCGTTTGCCGATCGATGCGATCCGCCGCACCTTGGCACTGTGAAATTGAGCTACTGTCTGCCGCCGGGGCCGAGCGGAAATACGTGGTGATTGAACGGATGGCGCCGTCGACGTCACGGCGGCGGAAATTGGTTCCGTTGCCTGGGCCTGTTGCGAAATGCCCCCCGACGCCCATCATCACTGGGCGGTTTTCACCCGCGTCGGCGACGCCGCCTACCGCGCGGTGTTTGTGAATTTATGCCAGAAAATTGAACCTGACGAGCCAGCAAGTCAGATTATCGTCGCAGTTTTTCTTGAATTACCGAGAAATAATCAAGGAAACATTCGATATATTTCTCGACCATAAATGAAAATATTTCCATTTGCAAATTATAATAATTCAACCGCAAAAAAACACTTTTGCTGTAATTGTTTCCAACAATGAATCAACAGGCGGACGCCTGACGATCATCTATGCCTCGCGCCGTTCGGCCTGCATCCCGGCATCCAAATTCGCGCGGTCGAGAATCATCGCGATCCGGCAACGGCCAAACGAAACGCAAGCCACAAGGAGACGATTCAATGTTTGGCAAGGCTGCATTTCTTGCGCTGGCGCTAGGCATGGTCGGTGCCTCGGCGCAGGTCGCCTTCGCCGATTCCTGCTGGGATCACGATGGGTCGCTGATGCGGCTGGTGGCCAACGGCGACCAGCGTGCGTTCTATTACGAGCAGCCCAGACCATCCTTGTCTCGGGTCGGCATCGTGCGCGGCGCGCTGCTTTTTGACGGAGCCAAGCAAGGCAACACGTACCAGGGGACGGCGCGCGTCTTCTCCGCCGGTTGCGTGCCGACGACGTATCGGGTCGAAGGGCCGGTCTCGACCGACCAGCTCACGGTGACACTGAGAGGACAGAGGGTCGTCGTGAGGAATTGCGCATCGACCGAAGAGATACGCGCCGACGTCCTGGTGTTCACCTACCAGTCAGACTGCGGCGTTCAGCCGGGTATCACGCAGATGCCGGGAGCGGACGGGCAGGAGGACTAGGTATCCGTTGGAATCGCGAACGCAGCGGGCCAGCCAGGGTCTGCGGTAGACGTCTCGAACTCAACGACAAGGATCGACCGATGTTCAGGATCTTGACCGGCCTGGCCTTCTGCATCGTCGCCGGCACCAGCAGCAAGGGTGACTGGGTATGGCACAGCGCCAGCCAATTTTGATGGCGCGGTCGCGGTGGACGAGGTCTACAAGATCGTCGACCAACAGGTGCTGGCAGGTGCCGGCGAGCTCTTCTGTTGAACGGCTGGCGCGCATGTTTCGTCGATCGAGCGGCATCGTCGTCTCGAATGCCTGCTGCTGGCGGCAATCGAGGGAGTCACGCGGCACTTTCTCGGCGAGTGGCCGCCTTGAGCCCAAGTCCATCGACCCGCCTCACACGTGAGCAACAGGCCTGCCGCTCCGCGATGACCTCCCTTGACGGACCTCTTGTTTCGGGCGCAATTCGAGTTTTCGAACGGGGCCAACCCGACCTGGCGGATCGACAATGCTCTTTGGCAACGCGCCCTGCTCCTGGGGCATCAATTACCCGACCGGCAATGCCGTCACGTGGCCGCAATACCTCGACGAGGTCGCAGCTGCCGGCTATCGCGGCACGGAGCTGGGGCCTTTCGGCTACCTTCCCATGGACGCGGACACTGTCCGGGCCGAGCTTGCCAAGCGCGGCTTGACGCTCATCGGCGCCACTCATGTCCACACATTCGGCGACCGTTCGACTGCGCCAGATCTGATGGCGACGCTTCGTCGGCTCGCCCCCATGTTAAGCGACCTCGGCGCCCGTCATCTCGTCATCATGGACGAGAGCGCCTGGTATCCGCCGGGCCAGGAGGGCGTGCTCGATGAAGACGGCTGGCAGGGGCTTGTTGCTGTCGTGCGCGAGGCACAGGCCCTCATCGAGGGCACGTTCGGGCTGAAGGCGACCTTCCATCCGCACGTCGGAACGGCCGTGCAGTTCGAGGACCAGATTGACCGGCTTCTTGCCGAGACGGAAATCGACCTCTGCTTCGACACAGGTCACCACGCCTTCTGGAATCAGGATCCTGTCGCTTACATGGGCAAGGTTTGGAACCGCATCGCCTATGTCCATCTGAAGAACGTCGATCCTGTCGTGCGCCAGCATGTTCTCGACGGCGAACTGTCGATCGAAGCGTCTTTCGCGGCAGGCGTCATGGCGCCGCTGCCAGATGGGGCTGTGGATATTCGGTCGGTGGTGCGCGTGCTCGAAGAGAACGCCTTCGACGGTCCGGTCGTCGTCGAGCAGGACGTCGCCGAGAACGCCGACGAAACGCCGTTGCAGCTCGCCCGACGCAACCTCGCCTTCCTGCAGAGTGCACCGTAGAAATCCGCGGCGCACTGCTGCCGCGCGGCCGTGTGCGGGCATCGGCGGAGCCGTTTTCCCAGGCGCGTGCCAGTGTCATGAGCCCGTCACCGACGTGCGCTAAAGGAATATTTGTTCCATTCGGCGGTGGAATGGAGTTTTTGATCCATTTTTCGCTTGCCACGGTTCGGGCAGAAGGTAATTCTCTTGCCAGAAGCGTAGACGGCTTCGGAATCCACCGGCCGCTATAAGGGAGAGGGAAAGCCAATGAATCGTCGTGAATTCTTGTTGACCACCAGCGCAGTGGCAGGCGCCTCCATGCTTCCGCGCATGGCCTTCGCTGAAGCTAATCGCATCGACTGGTATACGAGCTCGGACCAGAACGTCATGGACTTCTGGACCAACTACGTGAAGCCGCCGTTCGAAAAGGCCAATCCCGGCGTGACCATCAACTTGGTCGATGCCGGCGACAACGCCGGCCTGCAGGCGATCGCTCAGCGCGCGCTGGCAGCCCTGCAGACCAATACCGATCCGCAGGCCGATTTCTTTGAGGGCTTCGATGCTCGCCAGCCGGTTGGCGCGCTCGAAAAGGGCCTATGGGTCGATTTTGCCAAGGAGAATCTCTCCAACTATTCGAAGATCAATCCGCTCGCCTTCAAGATCGACAACCTGACACAGAACCTTCCTTATCGTGGTTCGCAGGTCCTGCTCGCCTACGACACCACCAAGCTCGATCCGTCGAAGGCGCCAAAGACCTGGCCCGATCTCGTCGCCTGGATCAAAGCGAACCCAGGGCAGTTCATCTACAACCGTCCCGACAAGGGCGGATCGGGCGGCAACTTCGTGCGCCGCGCTATCTACGCCGCCAATGGCAACGATCCGTCCATGTTCACGGTGGACAACTACACCCAGGCCAAGGGTGACGAGGTCCTCGGCAAGGCGTGGAAGCTGCTCCTCGACCTTGCGCCGTCGATGATGGATAAGGGCGCCTACACGTCGGGCAACACCCAGTCGATCCAGCTCCTGTCGCAGTCGGCCGTGACCATGATCCCGGCTTGGTCCGACCAGGCGCTTTCGGCGATCAACCAGGGCGTCCTGCCGGACACCACCGGCCTCCTGCAGCTCAGCGACCTCGGCTTCCCGGGCAACTTTGCCCATATCACAGTGCCGACCAATGCCGCCAACAAGGCCGTTACGCTCAAGCTCTGCGACTTCATCCTGTCGCAGGACGTGCAGTCGGCCGTGATTACCAAGCTGGGCGGCTTCCCCGGAGTCTCCTGGGACTACGTCGCACCCGACCTCCACGACAAGTACAAGGACCTCATCCCGGCCTCGATCCCGGTGTTCCCGGGCGGCGATTGGGAGAAGGCCATCAACGAGGGCTGGTATCGCAACGTCGCCCCGAACGTGGACCGTTCCAAGTGAGTCTCGCTGCCAGCGATAGCGCCGGCAGCCCAAAAGAGAGCAGGAGGCCGATCGGCCTCCTGCTTGTTGCCATTCCGGTTCTGCTTGTCGGCTGGATGATCATCTATCCGATCATTTCAGCGGTGGTCACCACGCTCTGGATTCCAGACAAGAACGGTGTCCATGCGCTGTCGCTGTCGACCTACAGGTTCTTCTTCAGCGATTCCTACAGCCTCGCCAACCTGCACATCACGCTGTGGACTACGGCGCTCGCCGCGGTGTTCCTGCTCGTTATCTGCCTGCCCATTGCGCTCTATCTGCGCTTCGCCACCGGCCGGCTCGCCACTTATGTCCAGGGACTGGCGATCTTTCCGCTTTTCGTACCGTCGATCATCCTGAGCTACGCCCTCATCCGCGTGCTTGGTCCTAACGGCATGGTGGATATCTTCCTCAATGCCATGCACCTACCGAAGATCCGCTCCCCCTATCTGACTCCGTGGGGACCGCTGATCGGCCTGGTGTGGGACCATATTCCGCTCACCGTGCTCATCCTGATCTCTGGCCTTGGGGTCGTTTCCAACCAAGCCATCGAGGCTGCGCGCGATGTCGGCGCCGGACGCATCGCGGTGTTCTGGCACATCATCCTGCCGCGCATCGGCAATTCGATCCTGGTGGCGATCTCCTTCTCAGTGCTCGGAATCTTTTCCGCCTTCACCCTGCCCTACATCCTCGGCCCGGCAGCGCCTGAGATGATGGGGCCATTCATGCAGCGCACGTTCCGTGAGCTCTACGACCCGACCAACGCCATCACGCAGGCGGTTATCTCGTTCTTCTTCTGCATCGCTTTCGGGCTGTTCTATGTGCGCTCGGTTGTCAGAAACCAGAGGGGGCGCTGATGGCCGAGCGTCTGGCGCAACAACGGCGTATCGATTGGGGCGGCATCGCTTTCGCCGTTGTGCTGACCGCGATCATCGTCTTCCCGCTGATCGTCGTGGCCACCTGGGCTTTCACCAATGTCTGGCGCTATCCAGCCATCATCCCGCAGCAGTTCGGCCTGCGCTTCTGGAACCAGACGCTCGCGCGGCCTGACGTCTGGGGCGCCATCACCACCAGTATCTCGCTCGCCACCGTGGTGACCGCCATATCGGCGGCCATCTGCCTTCCCGCCGCCTTCGCCTTTGCGCGGCTCAGCTTCCCTTTCCGTAGTCTTCTGTTTTTCTCCTTCCTCGCGGGTCAAGCCTTCCCGAAATTCGGCCTGCTGGTTGCAATCGCCGGCATCTTTCTCTCCCTCCACCTGATCGGCACCTTCTGGGGCGTCGTCCTGATCCAGCTGGTCGGTACGCTGCTCTTCATGATCTGGATCCCGGTTGCCGCATTCCAGAGCGTCGATCGCCGCATGGAGGAGGCGGCGCGCGACGTCGGGGCAAGTCCGTTGCGCGTCTTCTGGTCGATTACCCTGCCGCAGGCGGCGCCGACCATCGCCGCGGCGGTCCTGCTGACCTTCGTCAACACCTTCTATGAGACCGAGGGGGCCTGGCTGATCGGCGCGCCTTCGATCCGCACCATGCCGGTGCTCATGATATCGTTCATCAACAACCAGCCGGTCATCCAGTATGGCGCGGTGCTCTCTGTGATCCTGTGGATACCGTCCATCTTCGCGCTGCTGTTTGCGCGGCGGGTCATCAGTTCAGGTTCGTTCGCACGAGGTTTTGGCGGCTAGAATGGCGGTTCTCGATATCAAAAACGTAGCCAAGTCGTTCGGCGAGGTACGTGCTGTCGAAGATTTCGAGCTGACTGTCCCCGACGGAGAACTCGTCTGCCTGCTCGGGCCGTCCGGCTCCGGCAAGTCGACGCTGCTTCGCATGGTCGGCGGGTTCGAGCACCCGAGCGCCGGCAGTATCACCATCGACGGCGAGGAGATCATCCATCTGCCGCCGGAGCGGCGGCCGACCGGCATGGTGTTCCAGAGCCACGCGCTGTGGACCCACATGAACGTATTCAAGAACATCGCCTTCGGCCTGAAGCTCCGCCGCCTGCCGGCGGAGGAAGTGAACCACCGCGTTGAGGCAGTGCTCGAGCTGGTCGGTCTGACTGGGTATGGCAAGCGTGGCACCAACCAGCTCTCCGGCGGCCAACAGCAGCGCGTCGCGCTGGCCCGCTCGCTCGTGCTCGAGCCGAAGATCCTGCTGCTCGACGAACCCTTTGCCAGCCTTGACCAGCACTTGCGCGAACGGCTGCGCGAGGAAGTGCGCGACATCCAGCAGCGCCTGAAGATCACGACGCTGTTTGTTACCCACGGCCAGGAAGAGGCGCTGGCTATGGCCGACCGCATCGTCGTGATGCGCAACGGCAGCATCGAGCAGGTCGCTGCACCGGACGTGCTCTACCGCGAGCCGGCCACGCCCTTCGTCGCCGGCTTCATCGGCAAGATGAACATGATCGAGGGGGCGGTCGCCAGGGGCACCTTCTCCCATTCCGCTTTTACCATCCCGTTGCCTGTCGCCGACGGGCCCGTGATCTTCGCGGTGCGCCCGGAGGCGCTCGACGTCATTCCGGCTGACGGCGCAGGCTCGGCCAAGGTTCATCGCGTCACCGACTATGGCGCGCACGCCATCGTCGATCTCGAACTGGCCGACGGAATTCGCCTTAAGGCGCAGGTATCGGAGGCCCGAGACTGGAAGGTGGATCAGCCTGTTGACCTCAAGCCGCACGGCTTCGCGGCCTACCGCGACAACAAGGCCATCTATCGGTCGAGCAACTCTGCATGAGCAATCCCGTCGGGATTACGCGCAATGGGCACCGTACCTTCTTCAAATGGCATCGTGCCCGGCGCCACGCGTACGATCCGGTCTTTACGGCCAGGCGCGTCCTCGAAGGCATGGCGCTCGGCGCCAGCATCGAGGTTGATCTGGTCGTTCACGGCGACCACGGCCTGGCCGTTCTGCACGACCACCTGGAAATCGCGCGCGAGACCACGGGGCAGGGCCCCGCGCGCGACCATTCCGCCGCGGCCCTGCGCAATCTTCATCTTCGCGGCAATGACGGCGCGCCGATCCCCGATCATGTGATGCTGCTGGAGGACCTTTGCGCCCTTCTCGCCGAGACACCGCCGCATGCCGACGCCCTGCTGCAGCTCGACTACAAGGAGGACCAAGGCCCACTCGACGCGGCAACCATCGCCACGTTTGCCAGGAGTGTCGCGCCGGTTGCCCGCAGCATGATCCTCTCGTCCGGTGAGGCGGACTCGGTGAAGCTGTTGAGCGATGCAACGCCCGGCCTGCATGTCGGCTACGACCCGTGCCACGGCGAGGCGGTTGCAGCGCTGGAGAAGAACGGCGACTTCGCCGGCTTCGTCGCGCAAGCGGTGGAGGCCTCGCCCCGGGCGGAGATGATCTACCTTGCCTATCCGGTCGTTCTGGCCGCCGCCAACGCCGGCTATGACGTCGTCGAAGCATTTCATGCGGCGGACCGGCGCATCGATGCCTACACCATCAAGACCGCCGACAGGGTGATGCGGCCGACGGTCGAGCGCCTGCTTGGCCTGCGTGTCGACCAGATCACCACCGACGATCCGGACGGGCTCGCCGCACTTCTCGGGGATTACTGATGGCGGAAGATTATCGCGCCATTCTCGACGAAATGGTCGCCGTAGCGCGCGACGCGGGCGCTTTGACGCTCGACCATTTCAGACGCTTTCGCGATCTCGACATCGGTATCAAGGGACCAGCCGATTTCGTTTCCGATGCCGACCGCGAATCCGAACAATTGATCCGCAAGGCGCTCTTCTCGCATTGGCCGGACTGGAGCTTCACTGGCGAAGAATTTCCGCCAGTTGACGGCGCCGACAAGGAGCATCGCTGGCTGGTCGACCCCATCGACGGCACCACCAATTTCATCAACGGCCAGCACTACACGATCTCCATAGCGCTGCGCCGCGGTGGCCGGACGGTTTGCGGGGCGCTCTACAATCCCGTCGCCGACGAGATGTTCACGGCGATCCGCGGCCGAGGTGCGTGGCTGAATGGCGAGCGGCTCGCGGTCAGCAAGCGGGAAGACATCGGCCTCATGGCGGTGGGGACCAGCATCCCCGCCAACAACCGCTTCACCTTCGACGGTTTCTACGAGCGTCTCGAGCAGATCCGCCTGCCCATCGGCATCGTAACCACCATCGGCAGCTCGGCCAATTCCTGTGCCTTTGTCGCCTGCGGTCGATTGACAGGATATTTCGAGGAATCCGGCCTGGTTGACTGGGCGGTCGGCGTGTTGCTGGTCGAGGAAGCGGGCGGTGTGGTGACCGACTGGTGGGGCCGTGGCCCCGAGGTGTATGAGCGCACCGGCTGCATCATCGCGGCCAATCGCGCTACTCATGCCTATCTTATCGACAAGCTGAAGGACGCACCCATGAAGAACGACAAACATCATAAGGCGGTCTAGCCCATGACCCAGCTTCGCGTTGGCATCGTAGGCGGTGGGCTTGTCGCGCAGGTGGAGCACCTGCCCAACCTCATCGCCCTCGCCGATCTCTTCAATGTCGTCGGCGTCGCCGATCCCTCAAAGGCGGTCCGCACGCATCTCACCAAGCGTTATGGCGTCACGGCCTTCGCGACGGCAGACGCCCTGCTGGCCGAACCGCTCGACTGCGTCGTCATCGCGACGCCGGACGCCTACCACGCCGACCTCATCGTGGCGGCACTGGAGCGCGGCCTGCACGTCTTCTGCGAGAAGCCGCTCTGCTATTCCGTGGCGGATGCCCAGCGCATCCGCGCGGCGCGCGATAGCGCCGGCCGCATCGTCCAGGTCGGCTACATGAAGCGCTTTGACCCGGCCTATCGTGCGCTGTGCGAGCTGCTGGCGGCGCACTCAGGTCGCGTACGCGCTGTCAATGTCGACGTTGTCGATTCCGACGCCTGGGCCTACGTCGCCCACCGCGACCTCATCCAGCCGGACGACGTGCCGCCGACACAGATTGCTGAAGGCAGCGCACGCCGCGCCGAACAGGTCACGGCCGCTCTCGAGTTCACGCCGGAGCCAGTGGCCTTCAAGGGTTTTTCCGGGCCTTACTGCTCCAGCATCATTCACGACCTGAACCTGGTGCAGGGTCTGCTGGCGGTGATCGATACCCGCATCGACAGGCCCATCGGCGCTGCCTTCATCGACGGCGATGCGGGCGGCTTCCTGTCGGCCAAGCTGACACCCGGCGACTCGCTGGTCGCCATGACCTGGGTCGCGGCACCAAAGGTTGCCTACTACAGCGAACGCATCAGCCTGGTCTTCGAGGATGCGGTCTACGAGCTGCGCTTTCCCTCGCCCTATCTCAACCACCATCCGACGGCACTGATCGAGCGGCGCTCCGATGGCCACCACCTGCGCGAGACGCACCACCGGCCGTCTTACGCCGAGCCCTTCGTCGAGGAGCTGAAGGCGTGGCACGCCGCCATCGTCTCCGGCGGCGCTGTCGTCAACACCGTCGAGCAGGCCGAGACCGACATTCGCCTGCTGGCGGATTTCGCTCACCTTGCGATGGGACGCTGATGACGCAGGCTGATGAACAAGGATCGGAGTAGTCGCACGGGGCTTTGGAGAGTGCCGCTCTTTGGTCCACGCCAACGCATCCAATTCGCGAGTGTCCCGCGGTCAATCCGACCGAATGCTGCTTGCGCGCTAACCAAGTCGCAGACTTTGCGATATGTTAGCCGGCAAACCTAAACAACTGAGGTTTTGCCCAATGTTCCAGGCACTTCTTGAGCCGCATTTACTGACAATCGCCACCAATTTATCGGCGGCGTGGTTGGCCGGCGCCGCGATCGGACTGGAACGGAGCTTCCACGGCCGGCCGGCCGGATTTCGCACGCACGCCCTGGTCTGTCTTTCATCAGCGCTCCTTATGACAGTGTTCAATTTCCAGGAAGATTGGCTGGGTTCGATTCCCATCGAGACGATTCGAACCGACCCGACGCGGATGGCGCAGGGCATCATGACCGGCATCGGCTTCCTCGGCGCGGGGCTCATTTTCAAAGAGGGTCTGAACGTCCGCGGCCTGACTACTGCCGCATCTATCTGGACCACCGCGGCAATAGGCATCCTTATTGGTGTCGGCTTGCTTTACCCGGCGGCGCTGGCGACCGCCATGATACTTGGCACCCTCAGTGCCTTCCGCTGGATCGAGATGCGTATCCCGGCGCAGCTGTACGCGCAGCACATCATCCGCTTTCTTGCCGATCGCACCATGAACGAGACGGATCTGAGGACGATGCTGGTGCAGCACGGTTTTTCGGTCACCAACATGGCCTACCGGCTGGAGGAAGGTGGCGGCGTCTTCGAGTACCGGATGGTGCTGCGCACGCTGAAGAGGCGAGACTTCGAACGGCTCGCCATCGACCTGCGAAAGGTTGAGGGTGTTTTGGAATTCCGCATCGTCCCGAGTGTGGACTAGGCTGAGCCCAGAGCCCTTTACTACGGCGCGACGGTGAAACCCGCCTGCAGCGCCATCCGCACGAGGTTGGAGAATCCCAGCCGCGCATAGGTCAACGGGTGCGCCTTGGCGGGGTCTTGCTCCGCTTCGCTCACCAGCCACCCTTCGTAGCCGGCATCGTGCAGGATGGAGAGCACGGTGGGAAAGTCGACGAAGCCATCTCCCGGCACTGTGAACACGCCATCGAGCACAGCCTGCATGAAGCTGTTGTCGGTCGAACGCGCTTTCTCGACGAGGTCCGCGCGCACATCCTTGCAATGCACATGCACGACACGTGCGACATGGCGTTTCAGCATGGCGATCGGGTCACCGCCGGAGAACAGGCAATGGCCGGTATCATAGAGCAGCCCCACGGCCGGTCCGGTCACTGCCATCAGGCGACCGACCTCGGCATCGCTCTCGATGATCGTTCCCATGTGGTGATGGAAGGCCATACGAACGCCGAAATCGGCCATGCGCTCGGCCAAGGCCGTGATCCGTTTGCCGTAGCCGGCCCATTCGTCATCTTTCAGCCTGGGTCGCCGCGAGATGGGCGCAAACAGATCACCCTCAGAACGGCCGGATGTGTCAGCGTAGACAACATGCCGGCAGCCGAGATCGCGCAACAGCGTCATGTGCGGCAGGATCGCGACCCACTCCGCTTCGATGTCGCGCTCGTGGATGCGGCCATCGTACCAGCCCGATACCAGAACCAGCCCATAACTCTTGAGCAGCGGCCCGAGCTCCCGGGATGTCTTGGGAAACTTCCCTCCCATTTCGGTTCCCGCAAACCCGGCGATGCGCGTCTCGGATAGGCAGGTCTCCAGCGGAGTGTCCCCGCCCAGCGACGGCAGATCGTCATTCGTCCAACCAATAGGATTGATGCCAATGCGAACTGACATGTCATTACCCCAGTGTTGGTGTTGATGTTCTGGCGCTTCCCGCGTGTCTCCGCGCGCCGCCATTTGGGCGCTGGCCTGCGGGTGATCGCCGACCCTTGCGCCTGCACCCGAGGGTGCATGGGTATTCGGGCAGCGGTAGGTCGCTCATCCGATTGCGCCAACTGTTTCGCCGCTCCAGAACCCTGCGTTATCGAGGCGACTGAGGTGCAAGATCTTGTCGAAGACATCGCTCCGGGTGCCCAGCACGGCGGCCGCGCCCCGCATATCCTTCCCTCCGTCGAAAGGCAGTATTCGGCCGCCCGCCATTTCCACCAGGCAATATCCGGCCATGCAATCCCAGGCGCACATGCGCGGCTCGACATAGCCAATAAGCCGACCCGCGGCGACATAGGCAAGCATCAGCGCGCCGGAGCCGTAGCGCACCCAGTTGATGCCGGCCGTCATGATGGCCTCGAACATGTCTGCGACCCTGGCCGGCGGTACGCGATCGTTGACGCCGATCCCAAGTACGCCGCTGATCAGCGCCTGTTCCGGCTGGATGCGTAGCCGCTTGCCGTTCACAGCCGCCCCGATGCCGCGCGCGGCGGTGAAGACCTCCTCCATCATCGGCGCATAGATCACGCCGATCACTGGGCCGTGCGCATCGAAAGCGCCGATCGAGACGCACCAGCCAGGCAGGCCGGCAAGAAATGGGGCCGTGCCGTCGATCGGATCGATGGCCCAGGTCAGCCCCGAGGTGCCGGGCGTCGTGGCCTGCTCTTCGCCAAGCAGCGCGTCGTTGGGAAAGGCGCCAGCGATCTCGGCGCGGATCAGCCGTTCCACGGCCCGGTCCGCTTCCGTGACGAGATCGCCCGGATGGCGCTTGGTCTCAACGATCAGCCGATCGCGGGCGTGGAAGTACTTCAGCGCCAGGGCGCCCGCGTGGCGGGCCGTTGTCTCGGCACATGCGAGGCGGGAAGCAAGGTCAAGCGACACAGTGGTCATTGGATCAACGCGATCCCCCGGTTGCGGAAACTGATGAAGACCTCGCTGCCGGATGGAAGCGGCTGGTCACTTTCGGAATCGACGGCGAACAGACGGCCGAGCGGGCATTCCAGTTCGTATTCGACGTGGTCGCCGAGATACGCCGATGAGGCGACTTTGGCGGCCAGCGCCGCCTTGTCCTTGGCGGCAAACATCACCGCGTTCGCGCGTATGGCGAGCTTGCCCGGGCCCGGCCGCGCGGCTCCTGCCGGCACGGTGAGTTCAATTCCGCCGAGGCGCAGCGTGGCCCGCCCGTCGGCAGCCGAGACGACCTCACAATCCACGACGTTCGCCTCGCCGATGAAGTCGGCGATGAACTCGGAAGCCGGCGCCTCGTAAAGCTCGCGCGGGTCACCTTCCTGCGCGATCTGTCCCGCCCGCATCACCACGATGCGGTCGGAGACGGCTAGCGCCTCCTCCTGATCGTGGGTGACGTAGACGGCGGTGAAGCGCAACCGCTGCTGCAACTCGCGGATCTCGGTGCGCACCCGCCGTCGCAGCCGTGCGTCGAGGTTGGACAGCGGTTCGTCGAGCAGCAGCACCTGCGGTTCAAGCACCAGAGCGCGGGCGACCGCTACACGTTGCTGTTGCCCGCCGGAAAGCTCGGCCGGCAGCCGCCCGCCGAAATTGGCGAGGCCAACCAGTTCCAGGCCGCGCGCCGCGGCTTCCTTCGCCTCGGCCGGACGCACGCCGATCGATTCCAGGCCGTAGGCGACGTTGTCGGCCACGTTCAGATGCGGGAAGAGCGCATAGGACTGGAACACCATCGACACGTCGCGGCGGTTTGCCGGCAGGCGCGTCACATCCTGCCCGCCGATCACGATGCGCCCCCGCGTCGGGCTTTCCAGCCCGGCGAGCATCCTCAGCACCGTTGTTTTGCCGCAACCCGAAGGGCCAAGCAGCGTGACCAGTTGGCCGGGCTCGATGCTCAACGTTAGGTCCGGAATGGCGACGAAGCTGCCGAATTCCTTGCGCACGCCTTCGAGCGCGACCGCGCCGCGGATCTCGCTCATGCCGCAACCTCCCTGCTCAGTTCGACCGCCGGACGCCGGCGCAGCCGGCGCTCGCCCACCAGCAATTGGAACCCGCCGATGATGGTGATCATCACGACGATCAGCACCGAGGAATAGGCGATCGCGATGCCATACTCGCCATTCTCGACCAGACCCACGATATAGGCGGTGGCCATGTTGTATTTTGCCGACACCAGGAAGATCACTGCCGAGATCGAAGTGATCGCCCGCACGAAGCTGTAGACCAGCGCAGCCAGGATCGCCGGGCGCATCAGCGGGAGGACGACCCGCCAGAGCGTGCGGCCGGAGCCCGCCCCCAGCGTCAGCGAGGCCTCGTCGAGACTCTGGTCGATTTGCGCCATGGCCGCGACGCCGCCGCGCACTCCAACCGGCATGTTGCGGAAGACGAAGCAGGCGACAAGGATCAGCGCCGTGCCGGTCATCTGCACCGGCGGCAGATTGAAAGCCATGATGTAGCTGATGCCGATCACCGTGCCGGGAATGGCAAAGCTCATCATCAGCGCAAATTCAAAAACGCTGCGCCCCGGGAAGTTCTGGCGCACGATGAGCCAAGCCGTCAGCAGCCCGACCGCGGCGGTGAGCGGCGCTGCGATCAGCGCAATCTCCATCGTCGTCCAGAAGCTGTTCCAGGCGACGCCCGTCCATTGCCAGCCGTCCTGCAGGCTGACACCGAAGGCGTCGATGTAGTGCTGCAGCGTCAGCGTGTCGTCGAGCCCCCAGATCTTCACGAAGCCGCCGAACAGGATCATGGCGTAGATCGCCAGGGTGAAGATGCTCCACAACACCACGACGGTGGTCACCGGCACGGCGACGCGCCAGGGCAGCAGCGCGTGCTGCCCGCCATCGCCCTTGCCGCTGACGGTGGCGAAGTTGCGGCCCGCGAGCCAGAAGCGCTGGGCGAGGAAGGCCGAGAGGGTGAATACCAGCAGCACGGTGGCGAGCACCGCCGCGCGCGCCGGATCGTTCTGCGCCCCGACGACGGCGAAGAATATTTCGGTCGACAGCACCCCGCCTGAGCCGCCGAGCACCAGCGGATTGCCGAAATCGGCCATCGATTCGATGAAGCCGATGAGGAAGGCATTGGCCAGCCCGGGCGCCATCAGCGGCAGCGAGACGCGCCAGAAGGTGCGCCAGCGGTCGGCGCGCAGCGTCTGGCTCGCCTCCTCCATCGACGGGCTGACGCCGTCCACCACGCCGATCAGCACCAGAAAGGAGATCGGCGTGAAGCTGAGCATCTGGGCGATCCAGATGCCGGTGAGGCCGTAGAGCCAGCGCCCCAGTTCCCAGCCCGTCGCAGCATCGATCACTCGCGTCAGCGTGCCCGAGCGGCCGAGCAGAAGGGTGAGGGCAAGCCCGACCACGAAGGGCGGCGTGATGATCGGCAGCACGGTGAGCAGGCGTAGCCACTTCTTGAACGGGAAGGTGGTCCGCGTCGCGACCAGCGCAAAGGCGAGACCGAGCACCGTCACCCCGGTGGCCGTGCAGCAGGCCAGGAAGAAGGTCCGCCACGCGACGCCGCAATATCCGCCCGCCAGGCAGGCGAGGCTCCAGATCTTCGGGTCGCCGATATTGCGGGCGACGCCTTCGCTGGAGAAGGAGCCGTCGATCTCCTGGAACGCGCCGCTGAACATCGAGATCAGCGGATAGAAGACGAAGGTGGCGACCAGCAGGGTCAGCACCGCGATGGCGCCGAGCACGAAGGCGTCGCCCTTCAGCGCCCCGCGCTCGGCGAACCCGAAGGCGATGAGGCCGGTGAAGACCAGCGCCACCACCACGGCGCCGGCACCGAAGGCGGGCTGACCCGTAACCGGGCCGAACATCATCTCGAGTTGGCCCCAGTTCCAACCGCGCAGGCCGACCGAGAGCCCCTCGGCTACCATCCAGCCGAGACCAGCCGCGCCGATCGAGACCAATGCCCCGCCACGCGTGCCGGGCGCGCGCGTCAGCCGCACAGCCAGCGTGAGCAGGAGGAGGGCTGGCACCGGCCAGAGTTCCCAGCGGCCATCAGCCGCCAGGAACAGGCCGGGCCAGAGCTTGGCATTGCCAATCGCCTCGCCGATCCACCCGAAGGCGTAGAAGCCACCCCGCACGCGGTACCAGGGCAGGATCACGAGTGCCAGCGCCCCGGCCGCGATGGTGAGGTCGAGCCGGCGGTTGTCCTTGCTCATCACGTCGTTCTGGGTGAGCGGGGCACCGTCGGGTGCCCCGCTGATGCGCTCATTCGCCGGCCCGACCACCGACCTCGTCGTCCCAACGCTTCAGAAGCGTCTTGCGGACGTCGGAGGAACCGTACTTCTCGAAATCGTAGTCGATCAACTTGATCGAGGAGAGGTCCGGCGCTTCCTTCGGCACCTTGGCGTTGGCGTTCGACGGAATCTGGAACGACTTCGCCTGCGGCATCAGTTCCTGCACCTGAGGTTGCAAGACCCAATCGTAGTAGATCTTCGCTTCGGCGAGGTTCTGCGCTCCTTTGACGATCGACATGGAGCCGATCTCGTAGCCCGTGCCCTCACACGGGGAGACGACCTTGATCGGGAAGCCCTCCACCGCCTGGGCCACCGCATCATGCTGGAAGACGATGCCGAGCCCGGTCTCGCCGCGCGCCGCCGCCTTGATCGGGGCCGAACCCGACTTGGTGTATTGCGCGACGTTCTTGTTGAGCTTCTTGAGGTAGTCGAAGGCCGCGTCTTCGCCCATGATCTGCACTAGCGTGGCCAGCGTCGTATAGGCGGTGCCCGAGGAGTTCGGGTCGGCGATCTCGATCTCGCCCTTCAGCGAGGGGTCGAGCAGGTCCTTCCAGCATTTCGGCTCGGCGAGGTTCTTCTCTTTGAAGATGTTGGTGTTGTAGCCCCAGCCGAGCGCGCCGGAATAGACGCCGACGGTGCGGTAGCCGGAGACCTTGGCCTGCGACACTGCCCAAGGCCGCAGTTCGTCGAGCATCGGCGATTTGTATTCCATCGTCAGCCCGTCATGCGCGGCCTGAAGGTGCGGGTCGCCCGTGCCACCCCACCACAGATCGGTCTGCGGGTTGCGCGATTCGGCGCGGAGCTTGGCATAGGTCTCGCCGGAGCTCAGCCGCACCATGTTCACATGGATGTCGGCATGATCCTTGGCGAAGGCGTTGACCAGAGTCTCGCAGACCACCACGTCGGCCGCACAGATCAGGTTCAGTTCCCCCGCGTAGGCCGGTGCCGCGAACAGAACCGTGCTGCCCAGAAGGGCAAGTGTCAGTTTCCTCATGTCGTGTCCTCCCATGCGCTTGTGCTCGCGCCGCTGCTTGCAAAGCTGTGCAATACGTTCTGACTCAATTGGAGCGTTGTCAACATTGCATCTCCGGAATACGAATAGAACATGCACCCTATTTGAGGGGGTACTGATGCAAGGCTGTTCAATCGCTTGAAGCCGAAGACGCCATCCGACGGAAACCCGTCACCTGCGGCCACCTCGACCGCGGTGAGCGCGCGCCATGTGGCCGATCTCGCTGGCGTTTCTCGCGCCGCAGTCTCACGCACCTTCACCCCGGGCGCCAGCGTTTCGCCCAAGACCCGCGCCAAGGTGATGGCCGCGGCAGACTCGCTGGGCTATCACGTCAACCGCCTCGCCCGCGGGCTCATCCGGTCCGAGACCGGCCTGGTCGCGTTGATCGCGGCCGACATCAACACGCCCCACCGGTCGGACCTACTCGCCGCCCTCACCGATCGCCTGCAAAAGGCCGGCAAGGTGGCGCTGGTCATCAACACCGACCGTGCGGATGGCAATGTCGAACGTGCTCTCGAACAGGCGGTGGCCTTCCGAACAGATGCGGCGATCATGCTGTCGGGCATGCCCCCGCTATCGCTGGCCGAGACCTGTCTTCGTTACGGCATGCGTCTCGTCCTGATCAATCGCGACGAGGAACGGCCGGGCTCCCTGCTGATCCGCCTGGACGACGCCGCGGCGGGGCGCCAGGCTTTCGTTTCGCTGCGCGCCGCCGGCTGTCGTAAGCTGGCGCTCGCCACGTCCAAGGCCGGCACGCCGAGCCTTGCCGCTCGCGAGGCGGGTTTCCGAGCCATGGCCCAGGAGGAGGGCGTGGAGATTATGGTTGAGGCCTTCGGGACGACCGCCTATCAGACCGGCGTCGACCTCGGCACCCAGCTTCTGAGCCGGAGGGATCGACCCGACGGCGTCTTCTGTACCACCGACCTGCTTGCCTGCGGCGTGATGGATGCCGCCCGTTATCGATTTGGCATTGCCGTGCCCGAGGCGCTGTCGGTGATCGGCTTCGACGACATCGACCAGGCCGGGTGGGAGGGCTACGGCCTGACCACCTTCCGCCAGCCAATTGAGGCCATGGCCGACAGGGCTGTCGGCTGGCTCACCGGGTCGGAAGCGCAAGTCGCGACACCCGACGCGGACGCGCTCTCGACCAGAATGATCTGGCGCAGGTCAGTGCGGCGCGGCTGACGACCAAAATGCCTCCCCGGGGGCGCTCCCATATCTGTCTCATGACCGTCGCCACGCGTTGGCCGACCTTGGCAAGAGCGACCGTTCATGCGGTCGGCCCCAGCATCCATTCGTGGGCCGGGTCGTTGTGGAACTTCCAGATGCGGTGGGGCCCGGCCATGACATTGAGGTAGTAGAGATCGTAGCCATGCGGCGCGCCGCAGGGGTGGTAGCCGCGCGGCACCATGGTCACGTCGCCGTCGGCGACGGTGATCGTCTCGTCGAGCGCGCGGTCGTCGGTATAGACGCGCTGGAAGGCGAAGCCCTGCGGCGGGTTGAGACGATGGTAATAGGTCTCCTCCAGCGCCGATTCCTCAGGCAGCGCATCGGTGTCATGCTTGTGCGGCGGATAGCTTGACCAGTGGCCGCCGGGGGTGACGACCTCGACCACCAGCAGGCTTTCCGCCGTCGGGTCGGTCTCCGGCAGGATGTTGACCACATGGCGGAGATTGGTGCCCGCGCCGCGGTCAAGCACGGAAAGCTCGTCCGGCGTGATGACGCGCACCTGTTTGCCGCCTTTGGCCGGGGCGGAGCAGACGGCGAATTCGACCGGGCCGTCCGCCGTCACCCGCCAGTCGGAGCCGGCCGGCACATAGACCGCCCACGGCAGGCCGTCGAAGGGCGAGGCGCGGCCGCCGAGCACGCCGAGCGCCTTACCGCCGGCCTCGACGGCCCCCCTGCCCGACAGAAAGACTAGGCAGGCCTCGCGGCCTTCGGTCCTCGCAGCGGCGGAGGCGTCGGCAGCGAGGCGGTAGTGATCGAAGCCGACATAGGTCCAGCCGGCGCTCTCCGGCGTGATGTGGATGGTGTGGCCGTCGGGCGCGTCCGCCCTCGGCCTCACCAGAAGTTTCGATGCAGTCATCTTGTCGTCCGTTCCCTGTCCTCAGGCGGCGATGAGGCCGGCTTCGCGCGCGAAGCGGTGGAGATTGGCGTAGCCCATGGTCGCATATTTGAGCGGGTTGGCCTTCGCCGGGTCCTGCTCGGCCTCGACCACCAGCCAGCCGGAATAACCGGGAAGCGCCTTGAGCACCGCGACGAAATCGATGCCGCCGTCGCCGGGCACCGTGTAGACGCCCTCGACCACGGCTTTCAGGAACGGCCAGTCCTCTTCCGCCGCGCGGTGCATGACTGCGCTGCGCACGTCCTTGGCGTGGAAATGGCTGATGCGATCGCGATAGCGGCGCGCCAGATCGGCCGGGTCGGCGCCGCCCCAGGTGGCGTGCCCGGTATCGAGGAGCAGGCGGAAGGCCGGGCCGGTCGCCGCCATCATGGCGTGGATGTCGGCCTCGGACTGGACCACCGTGCCCATGTGATGATGGAAGCAGAGGCGGACGCCCTCGGCGAGCGTCATCTCGGCCATCTCGGTCCAGCGCCGGCCGAGATCGGCCCACTGGCTCTCCTTCAGCAACGGGCGCTCGGAAAGCGGCGCATGGTGATCGCAGTCGGTGGTTTCGGCGAAGACCAGGACATCGGCGTCGAGGGCCTTCAACAGGTCGAGATGCGGGCGCAGGCGCTCCATCTCCTGGCTCGGCGTGCGCCTGAGCAACTCGGCCGAATACCAGCCGGAGACGAGAGCAAGACCGTGCGGGGCGAGCGCGGCCCTCAGCGCCGCCGGTTCACGCGGGAACTTATTGCCGAGCTCCATGCCGGTGAAACCGGCCGCTTTGGCCTCGCTCAGGCATTGTTCCAGCGGCGTGTCGCCGCCGAGCTCCGGCATGTCGTCATTGGACCAGCCGATCGGGTTGGTGCCGAAACGAATGGGCATCTTGCTCTCCTAGTCCCCGACCCGCCGCTTGCCGCGGGCCTCATCATAGGCGCTGCGGGCGGCCATGACCTGGGGCCGCGCCGAGACCTCGGGCACGACCACGTCCCACCAATGGCCGCCCGCCTCGGTGGTGACGAAGGCGTCGGTCTCGATGACGATCACCGTCGTGCGGTCGTTGCCCTTGGCGCGCAGGATCGCGGCCTCAAGCTCATCGATGGTGGTGACCCGCTCGGCGATGGCGCCGAGGGATTCGGCATGGGCGCGGAAGTCGATCGCCGGCAATGCCGTGTGGTTGGTGTCGGCGAACAGGTTGTTGAAGCGGGCGCCGCCGGTCGCCTCCTGCAGGCGGGTGATGCAGCCGAAGCCGTGATTGTCGAGGACGACTACGGTGAGCTTCTGGCCGAGGAGCACGGATGTCGCCAGCTCGGAGTTCATCATCAGATAAGAGCCGTCGCCGACCATGACGACGACATCCCGCTCAGGCAGCGCCAGCTTGACGCCGATGCCGCCGGCGATCTCGTAGCCCATGCAGGAATAGCCGTATTCCATGTGATAGCCGCTCGGGCGCTCGGCCTGCCAGAGCTTGTGCAGTTCGCCGGGGAGCCCGCCGGCAGCATTGACCACGACGGTATCAGGCGTGGCGGTGCGCTGGACGGCGCCGATCACCTGCGCATCCGACGGCGGCACGGTGTTGGTCGGGCCGGTGGCGCGCGCCGCGTCTTCGCCCCAGGTCGCGCGGCCGCTTGCGACCGCCTGCTGCCAGGCAGCATCGGTGCGCCAGCCGGCCAGTGCCGCCGAAAGCTCCTCAAGCCCCGCGCGCGCATCGGCGACGAGGGCGATGGCACGGTGCTTGTGGGCGTCGAAGGGCTGCGTGTTGAGGGCCAGGATGCGGCGCGCGGGATTGCGGAAGAGGTCCCACGAGCCGGTGGTGAAATCCTGCAGGCGGGTGCCGACGGCAAGGATCAGGTCGGTCTCGGCGGCAAGTGCATTGGCGACCGAGGTGCCAGTGACGCCGATCGAGCCGATGGCGAGCTTGTGGCTCGCGGGAAGCGACGACTTGCCGGCCTGGGTCTCGGCGACGGGAACGCCATGGGCTTCGGCAAAGCCGGCAAGAGCCGCCATCGCATCGCTGTAGAGGACGCCGCCGCCGGCAATGATGATCGGCTTCTTCGCTGCACGCAGCGCAGCGACGGCGGCCGCCAGTTCGCCTTCGTCGGGGCGCGTGCGCCGCGGCAGCCACAGGCGTTCGGCGAAGAAGCTCTCCGGATAGTCGAAGGCCTCGGCCTGGGCGTCCTGGCAGAAGGCGAGCGTCACCGGCCCGCATTCGGCCGGGTCAGTGAGCACCGCCATGGCGCGTTGGGCCGCCGGGATGATCTGCTCGGGCCGGGTGATGCGGTCAAAATAGCGCGAGACCGGGCGGAAACAGTCGTTGGCCGAAGCGGTGCCATCGCCGAAACCCTCGATCTGCTGGAGGACGGGATCGGGAATGCGGCTGGCGAAGACGTCGCCAGGCACGAAGAGCACCGGCAGCCGGTTGACATGGGCGACTGCCGCGGCAGTCACCATGTTGGTGGCACCGGGGCCGATCGACGAGGTACAGACCATCATGCGGCGGCGCCGGCTGGCCTTGGCGAAGGCGATGGCCGCCAGCGCCATGCCCTGCTCGTTATTGCCACGCCAGGTCGGCAGGCGCTGGCGCTCGGCATAGAGTGCCTCGCCGAGCGCGGCGACGTTGCCATGGCCGAAGAGCGCCCAGACGCCGGCGAAGATCGGCAGCCTGACGCCGTCGACCTCGGTCATCTGGGCGGCAAGAAAGCGCACCAGCGCCTGCGCCGCGGTCAAGCGAACCGTCTGCATCATTCTCCTCCCAACGCTCAGGCGGCGCGCGCCTTGTCGACCGCGCTTCGCCAGGCGGCGACCAGACGCTCGAAGCGGGTCGCCATATCATTGATCGCCGCCTCATCATCGATGCGGCCGGCCAGCCAGGCGGCGGCGGCCTCCCCGAAAATGGTGCGCCCGACGGCGAAACCTTTCACCCGTTCGCTGCCCGCGGCAATCGCAAAACTGCGTGCAAGTTCGGCCTCCGGCGCATCAAGGCCGAGCAGCACCACGCCCCGACATTTCGGGTCGTGGGCGGCGATGGCGTGGTCGATCGCGGCCCAGGCGGCGGCATTGGCCTGCGGCTCCAGCTTCCACCAGTCGGGCTGGATGCCAAGCTGATAGAGCCGCTCGAGGACGCTCGCCACGGTGTCGTCGGTGAGCGGCCCGGCTCTGCCGGCAATGATTTCGATCATCAGTTCGCGGCCGACGGTGCTCGCCGCATCATAGACGCGCAGCAGTTCACGCTCTTGACGCGCCTTGAGGTCGACGGGATCGTCCGGGTGATAGAAGCACAGGCATTTGACTGTCTGGATGACGGGCCATTCGGTGAGATGCGCGCCGAGGTCGCCGCCGCCCTCGAAATCGAGGGGGCGCGAGCCCGGCAGCTCAACCGGCCGGCCGATCCAGAAGGGGTGACCGGCGGCGGCATAGAGCGCCTTCATGCCGTACGTGTTGTCGAGCAGCATGCCGAAGCCCGGCCTGCCCCCGGCGACGCGGGCGGTCGCGGCGACGGCCAACTCCTTGAAGCTGCCGATCCTGTCGTGCGGTGCGCCGACGCGATCGGCGATCGCTTCGAGCTGGGTGCGGTGGTCGATGGCGAAGGCAACCAGCGATTCGGGCTGCGGCCGGCGGGTCTCCACCCAATGGACGTTGTTGAGCTCGACATCGTGCCGCAGTACGCGCGTCGGGCGCTTGTGGGCGAGGAAGAAGCTGAGTTCGTCGAAGGTCGGGTATTCGGGCGAGCACAACAGGCGCGACACGGCGATGGCGCCACAGGCATTCGCCCAGGCGCAGGTCGTCTCGATTGGCTCGCCCTTCAGCCAGCCGCGCAGGAAGCCGGCCATGAAGGCGTCCCCGGCGCCCAGCGTATTGTAGACGTCGACGGGGAAGCCGGGACCGCGGATGCCGTCGTCCAGGTTGTCGGGAATCTCGCCCTGAAAGACGACACAGCCCATCGGCCCCTGCTTGAGCACGATGGTGGCGGCAGTCATTTCACGGATGCGGCGCACCGAATCGCGGATCGTCTCGCCACCGCCGGCGATCATCAGTTCCTCCTCGGTGCCGACGATCAGGTCGACCTGGCTGACGACGGCATCGAGTCGCCTGGTCACGGCTTCCGAGCGGATGTAGCGGTTGTCGCCGGCGTCGTGTCCGGCCAGTCCCCACAGGTTTGGGCGGTAATCGACGTCGAAGACGACCTTGCGGCCGGCGGCCCTGGCAGCGCGGATCGCCTTGTGGCCGGCGGCCTCCACGGTGGGCGTCGAGAAATGCGTGCCGCTGACGAGAACGGCACCGGCCGACTGGATGTAGGCCTCGTCGATATCGTCCTCGCAGAGCGCCATGTCAGCGCAATCGGTCCGGTAGAAGATGTGCGGCTGTGAGCGCTCGTCGCGCACGCCGAGAATGACTAGTGCCGTCAGGCGCTTCGGGTCGGTGATGACACCGTCCAGGGCGACTCCCTCGCGGGCAAGCTGCTCGCGGATGAAGCGTCCCATCTGCTCGTCGCCGACGCGCGTGATGAGGCCGGGCCTGAGACCAAGGCGCGCGGCGCCGATGGCGGTGTTGGTGGGACTGCCGCCGACCGACTTGGCAAAGGAGGCCATGTCCTCCAGGCGCCCGCCGATCTGCTGTCCGTAGAGATCGACGGACGACCGGCCGATGGTGATCACGTCAAGGCGGGGCGGCGGCGCGGCCATCGAAGGAACTTTCATTGTCGCTCACCGCCTGGAAGGACGCGCGGTGTTCGGGTCATCTGATAACATAAATTTTCCATGGTTGCGCCAACATGGAACGCACATTCTATGTCACGTTGCGCTTAGCAGCGGTAGCGACACCCAGCGCCATGGCCACGCAGAAGGTCGCGGAAAGCGAACGGAAGCCGGCATAGTCGGCCTCCGGGACCTCGAACTTGACAGTCGCGCGCGGCGACAGCGGCGAAAAAGCGCTGTCGGTCAGCGCGATCACCGGCACGCCGCGTTCGGCTAGCCTATTGGTCAGCTCGACGGTCATCGGCGTATAGGGCGTGAAGCTTATGGTGATAAGCGCATCGCGCTCGCTCGCCCCGGTCAGCTGCTCCGGACCAAGGCCGGCGACGTGATCGGCGAGCACCGCGCGGATGCCGAGCTTGCCGAAGACATAGGCGAGATAGAGGGCGACCGGAAAGGCGCGCCGCATGCCCATGAGGTAAATCACCTCGGCCCCCGCCAGGATCCCGGCGGCGCGGCCAATATCGTCCTCAGACGCCTGAGAAACCAGCCTTTCCAGAGACACCATGGCACTCTCGGCAAAGCCCGAAAGCAGCGGGTGCGGACCGCCTGCCTCGCGGGCGAGTTGAACGCGGGCGAGCCGCTCGCGGTAATCCGGCCAGTTCGAGCGAAGCTCGGAGCGGAAGACATTCTGCAGGTCGGAGAAACCGGAATAGCCGAGGCGCTTGGCGAAGCGGACGAGGGTCGAGGGTTGCACCGAAGCCTGGGCGGCGATGCTGGCCGCCGTGCCCAGCGCGATCTCGTCGGGGTTCTCGAGCGCGAAAGCTGCCACCTGAATTAGCCGTGGCGGCAGACTATCGCGGCGGTTGAGCAACATCGCCTTCAGCGACTCGAAATCGCGCGGTGCCGGACCAGCAGCACGGGCTTGGTCATCCATGGTCATTCGCCCTTTTTGTCACCTGGAACCGGTGCACGACAGAATAGAATAGAAATTCTACCACAGGGACTGAACAGAACAGACGGTGCAAACCCGGCCGACATAATCAGCCGGTAGGTCGTCAAGCGTCAGGCTTGAACTCTCATATGAACGGCCGATCGATCGCCGCATCCGATCCTCGATCGGCCGGACAATTCCGCCGCGGGCAGGGATGCTTTGATCAGACGATTCGAGCAAGCGGCGTTCGTGGTTCGCCGCGGCTCTCCTAACCCTGTCGCGAATTCGCCGCGTCATGCAGCCACATCTCGCGTCGGAGCAGGCCGACTTTGGCCAGTGCAGCCTTCCACTTGCTGGCGTGCGGGGACATGTCATGGGCCGCAAAATGCGCTTCGCTTTGCCAGTGTTCGATCATGCGAATGACCCCCGGCTCGAGGAAATCCTCGGCCCATGCATAAAGCAGGCATCCGGGATCGCTCCGGGTGGCGGCCACCAGTTCAATAATATGCGGTCGCAATTCCTGGATTCGATCTGGCGCCACGCCGAGGAGACCGGTCACAATCAGCACAGCCATTTCTCCCGGGGTTGTCCCATTGAGCGGCGATAGACCCGCCCGTCTAGCGATCGCCGAAGTGTCCGATCTGCGTTTCGAACGTCTTCTGCGGCTCGCCGATCACGGTCTCGACGAAGCGACCGGTGAAGACCGTGAGGCGAACAGCTTGAAGGTGCGCGACCATCGCCGCACGGGCGCCTTCGATGTCTTCCCGCTTGATCGCAGTCAGGATGTGGTCATGGCCGTGAACGATCTGCTGCTGGCGCTGCGCGGACCGTGATTGGCTGAGGTTGGCCGAAAGCGAGCAGGAGAACCTGATCTGTGGCAGCCAAGTCTGATACGTGCCGATCATGAATCTGTTGTGGGTTGCCGCAACGACCGTCAGATGAAAAGCGATGTCGAGATCCACTGTGGCCAGCATGTCGGAACTCTTGGAATCCTGAAGACGCTCGAGTGCCGCGGAGATCTGGTCGAGATCGTGCTCACTGCGCTTCGTGGCGGCCAGCGCCGCAGCAGCACCCTCAAACTGAATGCGGAATTCAAGGCATTGCCAAACGTCCTCGATACTCTCCACCGGTGCGAAGGTTGGACGCTTTGTCCCTTCGGCGCTCTTGACGAAGGTGCCTGAGCCACGGCGGCTTTCCAGCGCCCCCTCGCGCTTCAGGCGGGCGAGCGCGTTGCGTACCACCGGCCGGCTGAGTTCGAATTCTTGCGCCAGCTCTTCCTCGGGAGGGATGCGCATATTCGGTGCGTAGGCCCCGCTCATGATTCGGCCCGAGATCTGCTCGTAGATGAAGTCGGTCATCGAGGGTTTGGATCTGGCCACATCGCACCAAGCTGATAGCCTAAGTACGCCGAATTTAGCCTAATCCACTTGCCACAGGCAATGGTGCCCGAATGCGGCAACACAGACTTAATTGCGCTAGTTGCGCCTTTCCCGGCTGGCGCCGCCTGTCCATATTAGGCTAGAAACGGAGAGCCAAAGGCTAACGAAACGCCTCATGCCGATTTCAACCGTTATCGACAGCCATATCCACGTCATCAATCATGCCTCGCTGCCCTATGGCTGGGTGGCGCGTCTGCCGGCTGCGCTGAGGGGCAACCGCGATTGTGCCGAGTTTCGAGAGGCAATTGCCGGAACCGGCGTGGCGCACGCGGTCGCCATCGAATTTCTGGTCGACGAGGGCCATCACCTGGAGGAGGCGGCGGTCATCCAGGGCCTGGTGGACTGCGATCCTCTGATCGCTGCCTTTGTCGCCAACGCGCCGGTCGAACGGGGCGGATCGGTGTCAGCCGATCTTGTGGCGCTCTTGGGGATGGCGGCGGTGCGTGCCATCCGTCGGGTCTTTCACGAAGGGGAATTTGAGCGCGGGCTGTCCCCGAAACTCGTCGTCGGCGTGCAGACCGTCGGCGGTCTGGGGCTGCCTTTCGAGCTTGCCGTCGACCACACCAGGCTTCCTCATGCACTGGAACTCGCGCGGCGCTGCCCGAACGTCACGTTCGTGCTCGATCATTTGGGGACGCCCGCGATCATGGGGCCACCGGTAGCTCCGTGGACCGAGCTCATGCGCGGGTTTGCGGGCCTACCCAACGTCGTTGCCAAGCTCTCTGGGCTGATGGCGGGCGTCGAACCCGGCAATTGGCGCGAAGACGACGTGGTCGCCCATCTGAAATTCGCCATTGAATGCTTTGGTCCCGACCGCGTGATGTATGGAAGCGACTGGCCAATGTTTACGCCTCTTCTTGCCTATGCGGATTGGCTCGGAATGGTGCAAGCCGCCACGACGGGACTTTCGCCTGCTGAGAGGGAACGCGTATTTCACGGTGTGGCGTCGGACATTTACCGGCTGGGGGGAGATGCCTAAATGCCGCGCGCGACCGACAAGCGGTCCTTGGGGCGCACCGGCCTTGAAGTGACGGCCCTCGGCCTTGGCGGGGCGCCGCTGGGCGACTTCTACGAGCGCATGCCGGAATCGCGCGCCGAGGCGACAATTGCCGCTGCATACGACGCCGGCGTTCGACTTTTCGACACGTCACCGGCCTACGGGCTCGGGCTATCCGAGCACCGGTTCGGACGCGTCCTGCGTGCTCTGCCTGACCATGGTTTCACGCTGTCCACCAAGGTTGGGCGATATCTGCTGCCTGAAGTGCCGGACAGGGTGAACCGCTATGGGTTCAAGGGCGGCCTCAACATGCGGCTTGTCACCGATTACGGGTACGATGCGACCATGCGGGCCGTAGACCAGAGCTTTCAGCGTATGGGCATCGAGCGGATCGACGTGTTGCTCATTCACGACCTCGACCGGCGGACCCATGGCACTTCGTTCGAACACGTTTTCGGCCAGGCGATGGATGGCGTGTTTAAGGCACTGGTGCAACTGCGCGATGAGGGGACCATTGGTGCGGTCGGGCTCGGAGTGCACGAGGTCGACGTCTGCCTGATGGCCGCTGCTGCCGGAGCGTTCGATTGCTTTATGCTTGCGGGGCCCTACACGCTGCTCGACCAATCGGCAGGCGATGCGCTGTTGCCGCTCTGTTCGGCGCGGGGGATATCCGTGCTTCTCGGCGGACCGTTCGCTTCCGGAATTCTCGCGACCGGTCCGGTTGCGGAGGCGCGCTACATGTATGCCCCGGCATCGGTCGAGGTGCTGGATCGTGTTCGACGCATTGCAGAGATCTGCGGTCGGCACGACGTTCCTCTTCCCGCGGCGGCGCTGCAATTCCCGCTGCGGCATCCGGCGGTGGCGTCGGTGGTCACAGGCGCCGTCTCGCCCGAGGAAGTGCGCCGCAACATCGCGCTCATGGACGTCGACATACCGCAGGCCTTGTGGAACGACCTGGCGGGCGCAGGCCTGCTGCAGCCGACCTGAGGGGCAAAGCGAACGTCCGACAAAGAACAGGACCCACGCCACCGAAGCGCCGTGGGTCCTGGCATCCTCTGCGAGACGGCTGTCAGTCGTTTCCGCTGTAGTCAAACGTGCAGTCGGGCACCGAAAAGCCTTTGACTCCCTGGAACTGGTCGAGCGCCTGCGGGCGATTGGTGGCGCAGTTCGGTCCGAACCAGACCATCTTCACCGTTCCATTGACCGCCTGATTGTAGGCAACCTTGCCCGTCAGAAGGTCGAGGATCATCTTGACGTCGGCCTCGGCGGCGCTCTTGGGGCCGAACATGCCGGCCCTCATCACGCCGGAATTCTCGGTCCAGAGGTATTGGAGCCCGGTCGGATCGGCCTCGCCGACCATGTAGACGTGGTCCGGCACCTTTTTGGTCGCGCCACCGAGATTGGCCGCGTTGATCGCGGCGAAGCCGCCATTGGCCTCGGTAGCGCCGCAGCCGGCGAAGACGTTGAAGTTGATGCTGCGGGTGATGAAGTCGGTCATCTTGGAACGGGCCTGCTCCTGGTTCGTGGCGCCGCCGTTGAAGACCACCTTGGCATCGGGCGCCACGCTCTTGACGCCCTCCATGAAGCCCGCGAACCGGTCGTCACAGATCTGAACGCTTGGATAGGGCCCCATCCAGGCCACCGCGACCGGCCCGAGGCTGGGGTGCTTGAGCACGAACTCGGCGGCAGCCTTGCCCGGCTCCACGTATGAGGCTTTCCAGTCGATTGCGGCGACCGAATAGCTCTATCCACCCAGGCCCTGCGCAGCGAACTGAACGACCTGCGGGATCTTCTGATCCTGGATGCGCTTGATGTTCACGGCCGCGGTCTGCGAGTCGACGGGCTGCCAGACGATGACGTCGTAGGTGTGGTTGGCAATCGCCGTCGACAGCTCGTCCTGTTGCTTCGAGGCGGTACCGTTGGGATTCACGGCATCCACCTGAACGCCATAGGGCTGCAGCATGCTCGTGATCCAGCTCGAGCTGGCGGTGCCGAACGCATCGAGCCAATAGGGACTGACCAGTACCTTCTTGCCTTTGAGCGAATCCGGCGGAATGGAAGGATCGACATTCGTGTCGGCGGCCAACACACCGGTGGCGAACGTCAACGCCAGAAGAGCTGCTGCCGCCGCCAGTTTCGTGCGAACGGCAGGGGTCCGCCCGGCCGAAATCGTGCTTCTCATCTTCTCCTCCTACTAAGGATCCCTGCCGGCGGATCGTGTTGTTATCGATCGGCAAATTCCCCCGACTTGCGGGTCAGCGACCCAACCAGTCGGCGTCTCAGTTCGCGCATGCCGTTGCGGCGCATGATCGCGTCGGAGCCGACCGACAAGACCAGGAGCACGCCGAGCGCGATGTATTGCCAGAACGTGGAGACCCCGAGCAGATTGAGGGTCTGGTTGACGACCCCGATGAGGATCGCTCCGACGAAAGTCCCTTGTACGGAGCCCTGACCGCCATTGAGACTGGTGCCGCCGATGACGATGGCGACGATCACCTGAAACAGGAGATCGTTGTCGACGACCGGCGTCGGGTTACCGATACGCGAGGCGTACATCACCCCGCCCCAGCCTGCGGCGAGCCCGCTGATGACGAAGCAGGTCGTGAGGGTCCGCGTCACATTGATGCCGTTGAGGAACGCCGCCTGCGCATTGCTGCCGACCGCGATGATATAGCGACCCAGCCGCGTCAGCCGCTGCAGCGCCACCAGCAATGCGACCACGCCCAACATAGTGGGCAACGCGATCGGGACCGGCCCGAGGAAGCCGGTTCCGACCACCGAAAACGAGAGCGGGAGCCCAATGACCGGCAATCCGTTGGTGAGCAGATTGGCGACACCTTGGGTGACGTAGAGCGAGCCTATGGTTGCGATGAGACTCGTTATGCCGACGCCGATGACAAGAAAGCTGTTGATGAGCCCCACGATCCCGCCGAGCAGCGTAGCCAACGCAAAGGCGAGCCACATGGGCACGCCGTTGGTGATCAGGATTCCACCTGCCACGCCAGTGAGAACGACTATTCCGGGCACGGAGATGTCGATGGCGCCCGCGACCATCACCAGGGTCATCGCCGTGGCAATGATGGTGACGACCGAAATCTGAATGACCAGCGCGTTGAGATTGCGAAACGTGTAGAACTTGCCGTCCGAGAAGATGTGGGCGATCAGTCCGATCAGCAAGACAAGCGCGATATTGACGAGCAGGCGCTGCACGTCGCGATCCAGCATCGCCACACGGAGCCGCGCCCCCCAACTGGTAGGCGTTGAGACGACTGTCGGTTGGGGGATGCTGCTGCTCACGAGCGCGCCTCCCCGTCGCCGTCTGTGATATCCTCGCTGGCGGCGCCAAAAGCGCCGGTCATGTAGCCGACGATCTCCTGCAGCGAGACCTCGTCGCGCGTTCGAGTCGCAACCGTCCGCCCAAGCCGCATGATGGTAATCCGGTCAGCAACCTCGAACACGTCGGGCATGTTGTGGCTGATCATGACGACCGTCAGGCCGTTTTCCTTGAGCTGATGAATCAGGCCGAGCACGGCCCCGCCTTCACGGACGCCGAGGGCGGCGGTAGGCTCGTCCATCACCACGATGCGCGTTCCAAACGCGACGGCGCGTGCCACGGCAATCGCCTGGCGTTGCCCGCCGGACATGCCGGCGACGAGTTGATCAACCGACTTCACCCCGATCTTGAGCCTGCCGATTTGAGCGGCAGTGGCCTCGCGCATCGCGCGCTTGTTGAGTACGCCGAACCACCCCAACGGCCCCTGTGCAAGAATCTCCCACCCGAGGAACATGTTCGCCGATGCATCGAGGTGATCGATGAGCGCAAGATCTTGGAAGACGGTCGATATACCCATCTCGCGGGCTGTCGCCGGATCGGGAAGTGACACCGGGCGTCCGTCTAGCAGGATCTCGCCGCCGTCGGGCTGGAGCGCCCCGCTGATGATCTTGAGCAACGTCGACTTGCCAGCGCCGTTGTCGCCCACGATGGCATGAATCTCGTTGGGGCTGAGTTTGAACGTCCCATCGCTGAGCGCGACAACGCCAGCGAAGTGCTTGTAAAGATTGCGGGTTTCAAGTCAATATTGTGACGCGTGCGCCGGGGCGGCTTGTGCTGCGCTCACTCTGCCGTGGCCCTGCACGGGATCAGTCACGCTACCTCCCCAGGTCATTCGGTATTTGTTTGAGCCCAATCTGGCCATAACCGCCCAATTTGGTCAAGATGGTAGCCCAAAAAATGGCGCGATGTTTCGTGCTTTCCCACGTCCCTGGACGGGGCGGCAGCCCTTGACGGAGCCAGAAGGTCATCGGCCGGGGCTGGTCCTGTCCGTCGACGATCCTCGACGACTTCTCGCGCTACATCGTCGCCTGGAAGCTGTGAAGGCGATGAAGACCGAGGACGTCACCGACACGCTGAACCTGGAGCTCAAGGCATCGGGTGCGATCAGGCCGGTCCCGGCACGAGCCGGATACGCTGGGTCGTGGATTCGTCGATTCTGCTGGCGCCGTAAAGCAGGGGTACATAGGCGCCCGCCGCCCAGCTCTCGCTCAGGTCTGTGTAGTGGGGCGAACGCGGATCTCCGCTCTGTCCGGGTGCGTTGATGCAGACTGAGTTGTCCCAGGCGCCCGCGTCGATCACCAACCGCACCGAGGCGCCGTGCGTCACCCGGAAATCGCCTCGGCGAAGGCGCTGTCGAGCGTGGACAGAAGCAGCGCATCGCGCTCGGCCGCGCTCCACCGGAACGGCGGCGCGCCGGGCTCCTCGAGGATGCGCAGCAGGGTGGCGAGGTCGCCGGGCAACAGCAGCGCCCGCACCCCGGGATCCGGGCAGAAGCGGGCGGGGACCGCGGGCCGCAGGTGTTTCATCAACCACACCTCGAACAGCGCCGCCTGCGGACTCTTCGCCGACAGCACGCCATCCCATCCGGCCAGGAAGGCCGCGGCTCCAGAATCGACGTCCGCAGCACGGGCCAGGAGGGCGCAGATGCGCCCCGCGGGAAGCGAGAGCACATCGGTCTGCAACGCTTGGGCTGCTTCGATCGAATGCGCCGGATCGGCTGCCAGCACGGCATGGATGCGCCGGGCACGGCTGTCATCGGCCCATTCGTGGCCGATGGTCATCGCATCGCCCGGGCGGTCGGCTGGCAGGTTCATCTCGTTCGCTGTTGCCAGGAAGCCGGCCTCGGGATTGATCCGGCGCGGCAGCTCGGCGGTGGCAAAGAACCCGTGCCACTCGTGGCTGCCGCTGCCCGGCACCGGCGCCAGTCCGCGCCAGTTCGCCCGGCGCGGTACCTTGCCGGCGACAAACCAGCCGATGTTGCCCTCGGTATCGGCGCAGACGTGGTTGACTGACGGCGTGCCCCAGCGCTCCAGTGCCGCGCCGAACGCAGCCACCGAGCCCGCCCGCATGGCCGTCAGGCTGCCCAGATAGGCTGAGGTTCCGGGCTCGGACCAGACCGAGCGGAAAGCGATCAACAGATTGCGTTCAGGATCTTCCGACAGCACCGGTCCGTGGCGGGTGAAGGAAAGCGTCAACATCTGATCGGGCGCGCCGCGCACCGCGAAAGCCTCTTCGATGCGGGTCACCGCCTCGCGTCAGCGAAAGCAGGAAGAAGCCTCGACTTCGGCTGCCTTTCGGCCTGACGGACTTTGAAGGAGCATGAACGAGATTGAGACCGCTCCCCTACTAGTCCGGCAGCGCGGGAAGATCGGGCAGGAGCGCGATATTATGCAGCCTCCCGATGGTTGTGCCCTCAGCAATCATGCAGTCAGGCACACTCATTCTGCCGGGCGCACGACACTCCGACGGTTGTGTGCGGCGCTGTGAGCGCCGGCGCGTCGTCGGTACTCGGTGAATTGTTGGTCAGCGAGCACACCCAGCAGAATCACCGAGCCCATCACCGCGAAGTTCAACGACGAGGGGATGCCCAGCAAGTTCACGAGGTTCTGTAGGATCTGAAGCAGGATCGCGCCGAGCACGACGCCGACGATCGACCCCTCGCCACCGCGTAGCGAAAATCCACCGAGAACGGCCGCCGCAATGGCATAGAGCTCGTAGAAACTGCCGTGCACGGCGGGCGAGATGGAGCGCGTGTACATGGCCCAGAAGATTGCGGCGACGGCGGCCAGTCCACCGCAGATGACATAGGCGCTGAGCACGATCCGGTCGGCGTGAATGCCGGAATAGCGTGCCGCCTCTTCGTTCTTGCCCACCGCATACAGGTAGCGGCCATAGACCGAGCGATGCAGCACGACAAAGGCGGTCACGGCGACGATGATCAGGGCGATCAGCGTATGGGGAACCGCCACGGTCGGCCCGGTGTAGCCGAACAGGTGCGCAATCGGTGCGAAGATCTCCGAGCGACCGGCGGTCACCCATTCCAGCGTCGGGTTGGCATCGGTGAAGCCGAAGCCGGCGGTCGCATCGCGCGTGTAGTAGCGCGCCGCGCCGCGATAGATCAGCAGACCGCACAGCGTGACCACGAAGGGCTGCAGGTGCATCTTGGTAATCAGAAAGCCGTGAATGGCGCCCAGGATCAGGCCGGCAAAGACGATGATGAACACCGCCATCACCCAGTTCACCTGATAGGTAACGAGGAAATCGATGAAGATCGTGCCGAGCAGCGCAATGACGGAGCCGACCGAAAGCTCGATGCCGCCGGTCACGATCACGAAGGCCTCGCCGATGGAGAAGATGCCGAACAGGCCGATCTGGTTGGCCGTGTTGGAGATGTTCGCCGGAAGCAGGAAGCGCGGGTTGATATAGGCAACGACGAAGCCGACCAGAACGATCAGCACGAGAAGGCCCAGGTCCTTCTTGAACATGTGCAGCCCCCCGCTCGGTTCAGCTCAAAGACGTACCAACCGCCAGCGCCAACACATTCTGCTCGCTGAACTGATCGCGTTCAAGGAATCCACTGATCTCTCCCTCATGCATGACGGCAATACGGTCGCTGACGCCGATCACCTCTTCCATGTCGGAGGAGATCATCAGAACGCCCACGCCGGAATCGGCCAGGCCGCGCAGCATCTCGTAAATCTCGTTCTTGGCGCCGACGTCGATGCCGCGGGTCGGCTCGTCGAAGATCATGACGCGTGGCTTCATCGAGAGCCATTTAGCGAGCACGACCTTCTGCTGGTTGCCGCCCGAAAGGGTACGCACCTCATGGTTCACGTCGGGTACGCGGATGTCGAGCCGGCCCTTCTGCCGCTCGGCATTCTCGATCTCCGAGCTGACGACGACGAGCTGACCACGGGCATGGCTCTTGAGATCGGGCAGGGAGATGTTTTGCGCGACCGACAGGTCGACCAGCACGCCGGCCCGCTTGCGATCCTCGGGAACCAAGTAGATGCCGTTATCGATGGCCACGCGCGGGTTCGAAACCACCACCGGCACGCCGCCGAGCAGGATCGATCCGCCGAGCAGCCGATCGATGCCGAAGACCGCGCGCGCAAGCTCGGTCCGTCCCGAGCCGACAAGGCCGGCGAGACCCAGTATTTCGCCGCGACGCACTTTGAGCGAAACGGTGCAATCGGGATAACTCGCCGTGCGCACCTCGACGATCTCGATCACGTTGTCGCCGGGTGCGGCTGCTGGCGGCAGATAGAGCGACTTGAAGTCGCGCCCGATCATGAGCGGGATCATGGTCCCGTGGCTGATACCGCCGCGCTCCAGCTCGCTGACGACGCGCCCGTCGCGCAGCACCACGACACGGTCGGCGCAATGCTCGACCTCGTGCAGGCGGTGCGAAATGAAGATGACGCTGATCCCGTCCGCCTTCAGTCCGGCGATGATGCCCATCAGGCGTTCGGTTTCCTGAATGGTCAGGCTCGACGTCGGTTCGTCCATGATGACCAGCCGCGAGTTGAGCGACAGGGCCTTAACGATCTCGACCAGTTGCTGCTGGGCAAGCGACAGGTCGGCGACCAGGGCATCGGGCTCAAAGTCGGCGCCGATGCGCTCCAACAGCGGCGCGACCTGTTCGGTCAGGCGCCGGCGGTCGATCAGCTTCAGCGGGCCGCCGTAAAGCGGCTCGCGCCCGATGAAGACGTTGGCGGCGACATCAAGATTGTCGAAGAGATTGAGTTCCTGGTGGACGAAGGCAATGCCGGCGGCAATGGAATCCTGAACCGTGAGGGCGCGGCGCTCGGTACCGTCCAGTCGAATGATGCCGGCATCGGGCGCGATGACGCCGCCCAACACCTTCATCAGCGTCGACTTGCCGGCGCCGTTCTCGCCGACCAGGCCGATAACCTCGCCAGGCGAGACCGACAGCGTCACGCCATCGAGCGCGACCACTCCCGGATATGTCTTCCTGACATCGATCAGCTCAAGAAAGGGCATCGCAGACACGAAAAATCGAGGCCGGCGCGTAAGCGCCGGCCTCTCGACTCGGGAGGAGTCTACCTCACTTACCCATCATCTTCTTCATGTCGGCCATGAAGCCATCGACATTGCTCTGATCGATGACCTTGCCGGGCACGATGATGATGCCGTCGTCGGGAATGCCTGACTTGTCGCCCTCGAGATAGGCGGCCATCAGCTTCATGCCCTGGTAGCCCCATTCGAACGGTTGCTGGACGACCGTGCCCACGATCGAGCCTTCCTTGACGCCACCGAGGGTGATCGGATCCTCGTCAAAGCCGATGACCTTGATCTGGCCGAGTTTGCCGCTTTCCTTCAGCACCTCGTAGATGCGCGGCGTGTTGTACGAGTAGAAGCCGACCAGGCAGGCCACGTCGGGATTGGCGGCGAGCGCGTCCTCGACGTTGCGCTTGGCGCGGCCTTGATCGATCTCGTCGCCGCGCACGTCAACCAGTTCGACCTTAGAGCCCTTGATGACATCCTTCACGCCCTGGATGCGCTCCTTGGCGTTGTCGGCACCGAGTAGGCCAACGAAGCCGATGCACTTGCCGCCGTCCGGCAGGGCCTTGAGCATGAGCTTGCCGGCGTCCTCGCCGAGCTTGACGTTCGAGGAGCCGATATAGGCGATGCGGCCCGACTGCGCGGCGTCGGAGTCGGTGGTGAACAGCGGCACCTGTGCCGAGATCTTCTTCAGCCCGTCGGTTTGGTTCTTGGGATCGACGGCGCTCACCATGATCGAGGATGCACCGGCGGCTACCAGATCCTCGAGTACACGCTGCTGAACGGCGGCGGCGGCCTGCTCGGGGTATTTCACCGACATGGAATAGTTCGGTAGCTCCGACTGGGCCTTGGCGACGCCGGCTTCAGCGATCTTCCAGAAGTCAGATGCCCCGTTGACGACGAACACCAACTGCTTCTTGTCGTCGGCGGATGCCGTGGACACAGCGACCGCGAGAAGAAGACCCGCGAGAATTGCTCTTTTCATACTTTCCCTCCCAACTTGGTCGGGCGCGGCTTGCAGTCGAGATGTTTGTGCGCCCTGCGGTCGAATGTCGCACCGCTGCTAATACGAGTCAATGATGGTCTGGAAAGTGATGTTATTTCAGTCTCTAATAATTGATAATATGCGCATAGAGATACCTACGCTGGAACGTTGGTGGCCATGAAAAGGCCAAGTCGAGGATCGCCGCGCGTGCAGCGCATGCCCGGCACGGCCGGCAGCCAGGCGCCGACCATGACCGAGGTCGCAGCGGCGGCAGGGGTGTCGCAGACGACTGTGTCGTTGGTGCTCAACGGGGTTCCCGGCGCGCGCCTGTCGCAGGACACCGCCAACCGTGTCCGCGAGGCCGCCGAACAGCTGGGCTATCAACTCGTGCGCCGTGGATCGAGACGGCCGCCGATGTCCGAAACGATGGCCCTTGGCGTGGTCGTCAACGAGATATCGACCGACCCGTGGATGGCGCTTGCGCTCGACGGTGCCCGCGAGAAGGCTTGGGAATACGGACTGACGCTGAGCGTTGCGGTGACGCGCGGCGATGCCGAGATGGAACAGGCTGTGCTCAGCCGGATTATCTCGCAACCACTTCGCGGACTGCTCTACGGCACGATTCATACCCAACGGGTTGTGCCGTCAGCACCGCTCTACCGCACCACGACCGTGCTTCTGAACTGCTACAGCTCGGATCGATCGCTGACTTCGGTCGCACCCGCCGAGGTCCAGGGCGGCCGCACGGCGACGCGACGCCTTGCCGATGCCGGACACCGACGCATCGCCATGATCGAGGGCGAAGCCCTCATGGATGCCTCGCGCGACCGTCTGAGGGGGTATCAGCAGGCGCTTGCCGCAGCCAAGATCGCTTTCGATCCGGAGCTGGTCAGACCCGGCAACTGGGAGCCGTCGGCTGGCTACCGGCAAACCATCGAACTAATGAAGCTCAAGCAGGCGCCAACCGCAATCTTCTGCTCCAACGACCTCATGGCGCTTGGTTGTCTAGAGGCTCTTGCCGAACTCGGTCTGCGCGTGCCGCAGGACATTTCGGTTGTCGGCTACGACAACCGTTCTGTCGCGCAGTCTTCGCGGCCGCCGCTTACCACGGTCCTGCTGCCGCATTTCGAGATGGGGGCGATCGCGGCGGAACTCATCCTGACCAAAAGGGTCCGCCGAGGTGGACGGCAGCCGCAGATCAAGGTGCCTTGCCCTCTCATTGAGCGTGATACGGTCGCGTCACCGCGCCTGCCATGAGCCACGGGAGGGATGGATGCTAATACTAGTGACTGGAGCAACCGGGAAAGTCGGCCGGACGTTCGTCGATAGGGTCCTGTCGGATCCGACTTGGCATGATGCCCGCATCCGTGCCCTCTGTCACAACCGGACGCTTCCCGAAGCACCTCGGCTCGAGGCGGTACGTGGCGACATTGCGGATCGTTCGGCGGTCGATGCTGCCATGAAGGACGTGACGCACGTCGTCCATCTGGCGACCTGCAAGGAAGTCCCGGAAACGGTGATGGACGTCACGGTGAAGGGTATGTTCTGGCTGCTGGAGGCGTTCCGCAGCTCCGCCTCGGCACGGCAATTCATCCTCGTCGGCGGCGACGCGGCGGTCGGCCATTTCTTCTACCGACATCCCGGTCCGATAACCGAAGCTACGCCGCATCAAGCCTATCCGGGCTGCTACGCGCTTTCCAAGGTGCTCGAAGAGGTCATGCTGACCCAGTTCGGCGTCCAGTACGGCATCAACGGGTGCTGCCTGCGGGCGCCGTGGATCATGGAAAAGGATGACTTTCGCTACACGCTCTCCTTCGGCGACGATCTTTTCGGAGGCCCGGACTGGAAGACGATGGTCCCGCCAGATACGGCCGAACGTTGTCGTCGGGACAATGTGGTCCCCCTGCTGCGCGACGCTGACGGCCATCCGCTGAAGCGCAACTTCGTTCATGTCGAGGACCTCGTTTCGGCGATCATGCGGGCGTTCGACCATCCGGCGGCGGGCGGCGCACTTTTCAATGTCTGCATGGATGAGCCGGTCGACTATGGCGCGGTTGCCGCCTATCTGAAGCGCACGCGCCAGCTTGCCTCGATCGATATTCCGAGCGGGTACCAGTCGAACTGGATGGACAACAGCAAGGCGAAATTCGCGCTCGGTTGGCGGCCGCAATACGACCTTGAACGCCTGGTCGAGGCCGCCTGGACCTATGTTCGCGCACCGGACGATCCACGGAAGGTGTGGTACCCCGGCTAACTCTAGGCGGACGGCATCCGACCAAAGCCCCCTTGACCCGGCGGCACATGGCGGCCGGCGCCTCGATGGGAGGAAGGCGACGGTTCTCGTCGTCGGCCAATTTGGCCTCGGCGACGTGCGAACACTACCCTTTGCATCAAGTTGTTCACCGCGTCGAAGGACGCACCGAGTTCCCTCGGTAGAGCGACTATGGCCAGGACAAACAACATCGTCGCTGCGAGGTTGAGGCGCTTCTTGTCCGGGCATGCTCAAAGTCCGAAAGCTCAGGAGGGCCAACGGCAGTGACGACGCGGCACCTGGCTTTGCTGGCCCATTTGTCCGCAGATCTAGGATGGCTCGTGCCGCACGCAAACACGTAGCGTTTAGGCGGCCCCGGACATCAAACGCACCGGCCTTTGTGGCAGCTAGCCCCAAATCGCTCACCGCCGATGACCGCTCGGTTTGCGGTCCGGCGAGGCGGACGTGGAACGCGAAGCAAGTCGCTGACTTTTCGCAACAAATTGTGGTGCAGCGAGACCAACGTCTCGCGAAAATTCTCTTGGTGCGCTGCACACCTAGCCCGCCGCCAGACCAACGCCCGCCGAAGTACGGCCGGCCGACTTCTGCAGTACGACGCGGTAGCTCTCGATCATGCCCGACGCCATCGCCCCCGCCGTTCCCCATAGGTAGAGCTGAAACTGCCTGACGTTCCGTTCACCGTATCGGCGGCCGAGCTCAACGGCCGCATACCCAAGATTCCGGGCCCACGCCCGCAGGGTCAGGAAATAGCTGTGGCGATCGTTGTGGATCGATACGATCTCGAAATCACTCCCGTTGATCGCATCGACAAGACCCGGCATGTGGACCAGTGAGTGGTTACCCTGGAATACCAATTGATGCGAAAACGTGCTCGACGAGTACTTCTCTCTACTGGCGGCAAAATCCATGTAGATGCGACCATTCTCCCGAACCATCCCGCCCATGTGCTTCAGGAAGCGCTCGTATTGCGGCAAGTGCTCCATCACACCCAAAAGGACCACAGCGTCCAGGGGATCGTCTGACTGATATTCATAAACGTTCTTGAGCAGCGGCGTCATGTTCATGCCGTTCTGGTCGGTCGCGCTGAGCTCCTTGAGGTACTCCGCTTGCGATGGCGAGACGGTGAGCATGGTGACTTGAGCACCTCGCGCGGCAGCAAACCGCGAAAAGCTGCCCCACCCGGCACCGATATCGAGAACGCGCGCGCCGGGTTGAAGGCGACACGACTCCCAAGCAGCTGTCAGCTTCCTTTCGGCAGCTTGTTCCAGCGTGTCGTTTTCGGAGGAGTAGAGCGCCTGCGAATAAACGTGATGCTGTCTGTCGAGGAACGACAGATAGAACTCCGGATCCAGGTCGTAGTGGCGCCGGGTCAGCCGATTGTCGTGCGCCACCTGGCCAAGGATGGCGGGCAACGCAAAGCGGATGAATTGCAGCCACGGGTGTCTGTCCGAAAGATGTTCCCGCATTCTCATCATGGCGAGCCAGTCGCCATGCAGGTCGACGTCGCCATTTAGGTACGCGAGCGCGATGGCGTATTCGTCCAAATTTGCAACGGCATGGGCCCCAGCGGCCGTTTTCACCTCGATGACGAATTCAGGGTCGGTTACCGCATTGGCGTGACCTGGCGAGGCGATAGATCCGTCTGGAAACCGCAGCTGAAATGACGGCGTTTCACTTGATGCAATGCGCGCGTTTATCGCGCCCAGCACCCTTGCTTTGTCAATCGCACTCATCGGACCTCCCCCGCCCCCGTCGCAAACACCCAGCCAGGGCCCCAGAACCAGACGCCAGCGCTCAACCTATGACGCGCTGTCCTCGTTGCCTCCGTGCGATGCATTGTCTTCATGCAACTTCGCCAGCAGACTGCGCGCTGCGGTGAGCTCATCGCCGGCTTCCCCAGTCCCGAATGCCGCACAGGCCGCGTCGAGCACATCGATCGCTGCGGCCGTATCACGAGTTGACCGCTTCAGACCCACCAGTTCGATGGCTGAACGCAGTCTCAATGCTTGAGCCCCTTGCGCCTTCGCGAGATCGATCGCCCGTCCAAACCAGATCGCTGCATCGTCAACTGGGCCGTCGGCGGCGGCGACACACCGGCCGCGCAGGCGAAACGCCTCGGCCGCACACCAGCGCACAGTCGTCTCCTCCATTTCCGCCATGCAGCGGTCCAGCGCGTCGATGGCTTCGTCCATCTGGTTCAGCTCAAGGGCACGCTCGGCGAAGCAGACCAGCATGTAGCCAACGTTGTCCCTCTGGTCCACTGGAGCGTGCGTGGTGATCTCCATGGCCATCGCCCGCAAATCCGTCGGGTCGTGATGGCTCCCGATCTTGAGATCGGACAGCCAAAAAAGAGCGGTCGCCTCAAACGAAGAAAAACCCCTCGCCCTGGCCAATTCCAGCGCTTCCTTGGCTAGGTGCCCTGCTGCCGCCGTGTCGCCTCGCAACCGCTCTTGGCTGATCAGCCGGACGAGGGTGTACACCAGCGTGAATGGGTGCTCCAGGCGCCGGGCCAGTGTGAGCGCCTGCTCCTTGGCTCGCTTCGCTTCTGCCAGCCGCCCCTGCATCCACAGGGTCAGCGCCCACCAGATAAGGGCCGTGATGCCCGGATCCTGGCCCAGCCGATGGGCGAGGAGCCGATGCTCGACAGGATCGTAGGCGTTGACCGCTCGCGTCAGGTGCGCGTCGGCTTCCTTCAACTCGCCGCCGCAGAAGTGGACGATGCCAACGAGCAGTTCAGCAGTCAGTATCAATTCGCGCCGGCCCACTCGTTCCGCGGCGGCCAAAAACTCACTGCTCAAAGACCGCGCCTTGACCAGTTCGGCACGAACTATGGCGGCCCGGGTCAGACCCAGCAGGGCCTGAAACTCCGCCAGACCGTCACCGGCTGATCGGGCCAGTTCGAGGAGGCGCTCGTAGTTGTCGTACACGTCGTCGGCGGAGTATCCGCGAACCGCCACCAACGCAGTGCCATAGGCCGGGCGAATGGCCAGTTCGAGTCGCTGGCGCTCGGCGCTGCCGCCCAGTTCGGACAGCGCAGCTAGCCCCTGTTCCGAATGACTTTTGGCCTCAACGTAGGCAGAGCGCGTCAACGCAAGCTCTGTCGCCTTCACAAAGAACGGGACGGCGCGAGCGACGTCTCCGGCGGACGCATAGTGCCGCGCGAGGATGTGTGGCTCACGCGCCGCGAGTTCTGCGAACCGGCTCTCCAGCACTGAGGCCACGTGGGCATGAAAGGCGCGCCGATCCCGTTTCAGCAGCGAGGTGTAAGCGGCCTCCAGGATCAGCGTGTGCACGAAGTTGTACTCAATGACGTCTGACAGATAACGGACGTTGATCAGGCCTTCCTTTTCCAGCTCGGCCAGACCGGAAAAAAGGCTCTCCGAGTCGAATGGCCAGGCAGCAACGATTAGCGGCCGGAAGAACCCGCGACCAAGGATCGAGGCGAATTGCGCTACCTGCTTGCCGCCCTGCAGGTTGTCGAGCCGGGCCTGTAGGACCTGCTGAAGTGTCAGGGACGACGCTAACATTCCTCGCTGGCCACCGCCTTTCCCTTCGTGCGTTACGACCCGGACGAGTTGTTTGATGAAAAGCGGATTGCCGTCGGCCTCATGAACGATCCGGTCGACAACGGATTCATCGGTGGAACCGTGATCCAGCAGATGACGCACAAGATCCGACGAGGCGGTGTGGGTTAAGCGCAGCAGTTGGAGCGTGACGACGTTTGGACGCTGCGCCGGGCTAAAGCCGTGGTCATCGCTGCGCGTCGTCATGACCAGCAAGATCGGACCACTGCCGACCACATCTGCCAGCCGGTTGAGCAGATCCAGCGTACTGGCATCGACCCAATAGATATCCTCAACGACGATAAGCAACGGATGCGAGCGGGCGATGGCCTGGAGCCACGACACAAGGACGGTGAGCAGCTCCTGTTTGAACTCCTGCGGCGATTGTTCTGCGGCGCCACTGCCCGCGGCGGACGGTATCGATAGCAGCCGGGTGAGCAACGGCAGGGCTTTTGCTGGATCGGCGAAGTTGTCGGCGACGAAAGCGCTGAGTTTGGCAAGCCGAGCGTCGGTGCCGTCAGCAGGCATCATCCTGGAAATGAACTCGAAATATTCCGAAATGGGGTGGAATGGCACATTGCCGCCCAATTCCGAACACTGAAATATCATGCGCGATTTCGGAGTCTCGCGGGCCTGCGCATAGATCCTGCTGACGAGTTGGGACTTGCCAACCCCCGGCTCTCCCTTGATCACCACCACGCGGCCTGTTCCCGTGTGCGCGTCCCGCCAGCATTCGCCGAGCAGCGTCACCTCCGCATCGCGTCCGGTGAAATAATCGGCCTCGGCTGGCTGCTTCGCGACGAACCGGCTTTCAAGATTTCGCCTGCCAGCCACACGCCAGCAGCGGAGTGGCTGATCGAACCCCTTCAGCGCCTTCGGGCCCAGATCGACGAAATCGATCTCCGCGAGCGCCAAATCGTGCGTTTGCTGGCTGACGACTACCGCGTTGGGTTCGGCAACCGCTTGCAGGCGCGCGGCCAGGTTTGGCGTCTCGCCGACTACCGCCTGCTGCTCGACGAAGCCACCGGCCGCCATTTCGCTCACCACCACTGGCCCGGTAGCAATGCCGATGCGCACGGAAAGGTCGACGTTCGGCCATTGGGGCTTCAGGCGGCGAACCGCTTCCACCATGGCAAGCGCCGCCTGCATGGAACGCGACGCATCGTCCTCGCGGGCCCGGGGATAACCGAAGTAAATCAGCACCCCATCGCCCATGACCTTAGCGACGAAACCGCCGAAGGCCTCGGCCTGGACCGCGACGGCGGTGACATAGTCGGACAGCACTTCCGTCCAATCCTCGGCATCGAAGCGGGCGGACAGGACGGTCGAGTTGACGAGATCGCAGAACAGCACTGTCAGAAGTCGCCGCTCCGAGATCGGGGCCGCTACACTTGGCGTAGTGTCATTGACTTCACGATCGACCATCAGGTTCGTAAAAGACTATCGATGGAGCATTGGTTCAATGGACTGCACCTTGGGCACACCAAGGTCAGCGTGCGTTCGTCCATGTTGTTGCGCATCGTGCGGCTAAGGGCAAGCGCCAGCCTGGTGGCTTCGTCATCCAAAGGCGCACCTGCTTGCCGTCCTGCAGATAATGCCAAATTGCCACAAAGAGGACCGGCGCAGCGAAGTAGCGTCGGCACCGTTTCGACGATCGTTGATGGGCTTACTCCCTTGGTCGGTCGACCACGCCCGAACCCCTAACGTCCGGTAATGGGGATGGACAGGCTGCTCCGCCCGCAGTCCATGCTGCGGGATCACCAACCAAGCCGGAGCCACCCCATGGACAAGACTATCGAGACCTTTGAGCCTGAACTGACCGTCGTCGGCGTCGATATTGGCAAAGATGTCTTCCACGTCGTTGGCTTCGACGCCCAGGGCAAGATTGTCTTGCGGCGCAACATCAAACGATTGGCGCTGGTTGGCACATTGCCGCGCATGGCGGATATGATCGTTGGGCGCGCGACGACCTCCTAGGAACCCCAGAAGCGGTCACGACGGGGCCCGTGCAAGTAGAGAAACCCGACGTCAAGCCAAGAGAGCCGATGCACCAGAAAGGACCTGCCGGCTATTGCCGGCTCCGGTGGATCGCGACCGGCCGAGCGAGCGTTTGCAGACAATCTGCGGAATAGCGTTGTTGAACTGGAAAGGCTATCCGCCACCGTGATCACACGAGCGGATTTGTCACGGCTAGCTTCGACCCGCGCGCGACGTGTGACGCGCGTTACAGGATTCTCTGCCGTTCGATGTTACGCCGATGGTGAGGCAGGGGCTGAAGCGCGATTGCGTGGAGGCATGCGACGATCGCGCAGACATCGACGGAGGCTCCGATGCTGCTGCACCCGGCTCGATCCAGAGCAAACCCGAAATGCGTGGCGATACTTGCGTTCGCGGCGCTCATGCTGAGCGGCCTGGCCGACGCGGCCACCGCCCAGACGTCATCGATCATGTCGCCCGGCGACACGATCGTGACCGGTTTCCCCGGCGTCACCACGCCAACACCGCCGTTTCCATCCGGCAACCCGGTCGATGAGACCTTCATCGACGTCAACGGATCGTCGATGCAGATTCAGCGGCCGCAGCCCGACGGACCGCCGGCCGGTCAGCTGATCAACGCGCCCACCGTCTTTTCGGCACCTGCGAGCGCCGTCGGCGAGGTCTTCCCGATCACGCTCGACGATCAGCCGGCACCGGACATTTATCTCGGCGCCACCTCTGCCTTCGGCATCCAGATCGTCGCGCCGGACAATGACGGTGACGGCCGGCCCGAGCGCATCACCCACGGCCAGCCGGACGCCACCTTCATGGACGGCCAGTGGGGGCAGGGCGGTTCGCCGGGCAGCATTTACCGCGTCGACGGCACCACCGGCGACATCACGCTGTTCACGACCATCGGCGCCAATGCCGGCCCCGGCCTCGGTGACATCGTCTATGACCGGACGAGCCAGCAGTTCTTCGTGTCCGACCTGGATACCGGACGGATCTATCGCCTCGATTCGACCGGGCTGATCATCGACACCTTCGATCACGGTGTGAACGGCCGCCCCAACCACGGCTTGACGCTGGTCGCCGACGACAACAGCACCATGGACATCACCAGCCCGGCGTTCGATTCGACGAACCCGGCGAGCTGGGGCTTCACCCAGCCGGAACGGCGCGTGGGCGGCATGGCCCTGCACGGCGGGCGGCTCTACTATGCCGTCGCCAAGCCGCTGCAGGTCTGGTCCATCGGCATCAATCTCGACGGCAGCTTCGCCAATGACGCGCGCTGGGAGCTCGATGTCACGGGGCTCGCCAGCGACAATCCGATCACCGACATGATCTTCGACGGGCAGGGCAGGATGATCCTCGCCCAGCGCGGCGAACAGCGCGGCAGCTACGACTACTCGGTCTTCGCCGACCCGCTGAAATCGTCGGTGGTGCGCTACACCCGCGAGGTGCCCGACGATCCCTCGACGCCCAGCACATGGGTGGAGACGCCGGACGAATACGCCATCGGTTTCCGCCCCGACGGGCTGAACACCGACGGCGGCGTGGCGCTCGGCTACGACTTCGACAGTCAGGGTCTGCCGCGCCTAGACGTGAGCAACGAATACCTATGGACGACGGGCGAATCGCTGCGCGACAACCCGGCACTTGCCGCTGAGCTCGCCGCAGGCGGACCGGCCACTGTGGACGGACTGCAGGGCAACCACATCTCGCTCGTGCGCCCGGCCAACGATCCGCCGTTCCAGTCGTACTTCACCGACTATGACGGCCAATTCAACGACCCGCAGAACCAGGGTCATATGGGCGACGTCGAAATCGCCGAGACAGGTCCGGGCGGCTACGGCTACATCCCGCCGTACTTCCCGCCGCCGGGCTATGTGCCGCCGCCGGCCAGCGGCTTCAACCTGAGGCTCGACAAGCAGGCCGACCCGAAGACCTGCGACGCCACCGCGACTGGCTTCAACTGCCAGTACACGATCCGCGTCACCAACACCGGCCCCGGCTTCTACTGGGGGCCGCTGCAGGTTATGGACTGGTTCCCGCAGAACCCGCCCGGCGCAACGGTCAACTTCGATCCGTCGCCGCCATGGGTCTGCGGCGGCACCGGACCGTCGCAATATGAATGCGACTATCCGGCCGTGCCGTTGTGGCCCGGCGACAGCGTCGACCTGCACGTCAGCGTCGACCTGCCGGCGGCAACCGACCTCTGCAACCTCACCAATGTCGCCGAGCTCGCCTGGGCGCCAGGGTGGGGCGACGCCGACCCGTCGGATGATGCGGCCTTTGCCAACGCGCTCATCCCCAACAGCAAGTGCAGCCCGCCGCCCGGCGACCACACCAACCTCAAGATCGAGAAGCGCGGCCTGCCGGTTTGCCTCGACAAGGGAGCCAACTGGCAATGCGTGTACCTGATCACGGTGACCAACACCGGGCCTGGTGACTACACCGGCGACATCGTCGTCCACGATACGCTGTCGGTCGCCAATCCGATCGTCTGGCTGCCGCCGCAGTGGACCTGCACCAATCCGGGACCGGACCACACCTGTACGTTCCCGGGAGCAAGCCTGCCCGATGGTGGCGGCGGTCATCTCGGTGCGACCCACAGCATCGGCTTGCTGATCGGCGTGCTGGTGCCCAAGGTCCAGCAGGAGCAGGCGGAAGCCTGCACGGTGAGCAACCAGGCAAGGATTACCAAGGCGCCTGGCGGGTCTCCGATGAACGTCAACCCTGGTGACGACACCTCGGCCGTGGTGGAATCGAAGACACCGGGACCGAACTGCAAGCCAGTCGGCAAGCAGTCCGACCTGTCGATCGCCAAGCGGGGCCTCTTCTGTCTGGCCTATCTCGGGCATTTGAGCACCACGCCCGGCGCCGCCGGAATGTGGGCGTGCTATTTCGCCATCACCGTCCACAACAACGGACCCGCGGACTTCACCGGTGGCCTGAAGATCAAGGACACCTTCCTCGGGTTCACGCCGGTATCGCCTTCGCCGGTCTTCATACCGCCGGTGTGCGCGTCCGACGGCAGCGGTGGCTATGACTGCACGACTGCCAGGACCATCGTCAGCGGCCATACCACGGGCCCGCTCGTGGTGGGTGTGCTGGTGCCTGACGACGGCCAGACCTGCGACATCACCAACCGGGCCACGATCACCCTGCCGGTCGGTGGGTCGTCGCAGAATACCAACGGCGGCAACGACACGGCGCAGGCCTCGCTGCACATTCCTTCGCTGAAATGTGCACAGGCCGAGCAGATCCAGATCTGTCCGGTCCAGAGCCGCATGCCGGACGGCGGATGCTGCCCGGACGGCGGCACGTGGAACGGGCGGGCCTGCTCGAACGGGCAGCCCCCGCCGCCGCCCCCGCCGCCTTCGGCCAAGTGCCCGGCGGGCACCCACGGCACACCGCCGAACTGCCAGCGCAACGTTTGCCCGGCTGGGACCACGGGGCGCTATCCGAACTGCGTGAAGCTGCCTCCGGTGCAGAAGGTATGTCCGGCAGGCACGCACGGGCGCTACCCGGACTGCATCCCCAATGTATGCCCGAAGGGAACCGTTGGGCGCTATCCGAACTGCGTGAAGCTGCCTCCGGTGCAGAAGGTATGTCCGGCAGGCACGCACGGGCGCTACCCGGACTGCATCCCCAATGTATGCCCGAAGGGAACCGTTGGGCGCTATCCGAACTGCGTGAAGCTGCCTCCGGTGCAGAAGGTATGTCCGGCAGGCACGCACGGGCGCTACCCGGACTGCATCCCCAATGTATGCCCGAAGGGAACCGTTGGGCGCTATCCGAACTGCGTGAAGTTGCCTCCAGTCCGCAAGGTGTGCCCGCAGGGGACGTACGGACAGTACCCGAACTGCGTGAAGCGGCCGACGACGGGTCCGACGCTTCAAATCAATCCGAATCTGAAGCAGCTGGTCCCGCCGACCCGGCCGACCATCCGCTAGTCCGGCCTGACAACACGACATGACGAAGGGCGGCCGCGCGGTCGCCCTTCGTGCGTGGCGAAGGCGCATGGTCGCTTCCGGCTCGCCTCCCACAGGTGAGTCAGCCATAAAGCCTTAATAGAATCGCAGGCGGAGCGGATCGACCACGAACCCGCACTTGGTCAAACCAATCGGTGTCGCGGGCTTTTTCGCAAAATGTGCCGATTAATCGTCGTGAAAGGCCGCGCGTCTAGAGTCAGCGGAGACGCCGCCGCTCGGGGAGAGCGGCCGGGTGGCTAGCGAGGCGAAAGGAATGGTTAAGCATCGGCCGAAACGACCGGACAAAGACCCTGTCGACGAAGTCGGCATCCAGTTGGGTCGCCTCGTCTCGGCCAATGCACAGGTGCAGGCAGACGTCAGAGCGCGGTTGGTCTCGGGGCTGGACTGGGAAGTCGAGCGCTTCATGCTCTGCGCCATCATCAACCAACTACCCGAACTGATCTACGCCAAGGACGTCGAGGGGCGGTTCCTCACAGCCAATGATGCGGTCGCGCGAGACATCGGTGTGGAGCGGTCGGAGGACCTGATCGGCAAGACCGACTTCGATCTGTTCTCGCCGGACCTGGCGCAAGGGTTCCATGACATCGAGCAGATGATCATCGCGTCCGGAACGCCGACGATCGACATGGAAGAGAGCAGGATCGACGAGACCGGCGCGTCCAACTGGCTGCGGACGTCGAAGCTGCCGATGAGAGACGATCACGGCGAGATCATCGGCCTGATCGGCGTTGCGCGGGACATCACCGAGCGCAAACGTGCTGAACAGGCCTGGAACGCCGAACGTGCCTTGTTCCGATCCATGATCGACCAGGTGCCGGATTACCTCTTCGTCAAGGATACCGCCAGTCGCTTCATCGTCGTCAATCGGGCTGTCGCCGCGGACCTCGGTCTGCAGCCGGAAGATCTGATCGGCAAGACCGACTTCGAACTCCACTGGGCGGAACTTGCCCAAAAGTTCTTCGACGACGAGCAGAAAGTGATCAGCTCCGGCGAACCGCTCCTCGACATTGAAGAATACGTCGTCGACGTCTCTGGCGGTGGCTATCGACGTCGAAGGTGCCATTGCGTAACGATCAGAATGAGGTCATCGGCATCGTCGGCGTCAGCCGCAACATAAGCGAACGAAGGCGCGTCGAGGCTGCCCTTGCCGAGAGCGAGAGCCGCTGGAACTTCGCGCTCGAAGGCGCCGGCCAAGGTGTCTGGGACCACGACCTGAAGCACGGCAAAGCCTTCTACTCGCGCATGTGGCGGCAGATGCGTGGCTTCGGTCTGGATGAGACCATCGACGGGTCGCGCGAAGCGTGGCTGGCGCGCGTTCACCCAGACGATCGTGCGCGCATCATCGACCAGGCAAATCGGCAAAATTCCGGCGAATTGGCCCAGAATTCATTCGAGTATCGCGAGCGGCACCGGGATGGGCATTACATCTGGATTCTGAGCCGCGGCAAGGCGGTCGAGTGGAATCCCGACGGCAGCGTCGCCCGGATCATCGGCACGGACACCGACATTACCAGCCTCAAGGAGGCCGAAGCGCAGGCGGCTGAGGAAAAGGAGCAGACCTATCGAAAGCATGTCGCCGCGCTTGAAAAGGCGCATGAGGCGGCTGAGGCCGCCCAAAATCTCGCGCTGTCGCTTGCCCGGCATGACGCCCTTACCGGCTTGCCCAACAGACGCGTTTTTGCCGAAGTGCTCGAAGCCGCAAGACAGCAGGCCGGTCGCGGTGGCGCGCAGTTTGCGGTTCTGAGCCTCGACCTGGATCGGTTCAAGCCGGTCAACGATGTCTACGGTCATCAGGCAGGTGATGATGTCCTGAGCGAAGTCGCGACCCGGATTGGCGCGGTGGTCAGGGCGGGGGACATGGTGGCGCGCCTGGGCGGCGATGAATTCGCCCTGATCATGCACTGCAATGAGGGTGAAGAACCCACTGCCGCTGCAGCTTTGCTGGCAGATCGGATCATTGCGGGTGTCGGGCGCCCGATCAGCATCGGTCCACAAGTTGTCGATGTCGGCACCAGCATCGGGATAGCTATCTGTCCGATCGACGGGACTGATCCGGAAACGCTGCTTCGCGCCGCCGACATGGCGATGTACCGCGCCAAAGAAAGAGGCCGAGGCACTTACAGCTTCTTCCAGCGTAGCATGGAGGACACTCTGCGAGCCCGTCTGGCACTGGAGGAAGACGTTCGTTCGGCCGTCGCGAAGGAGGAAATCGAACCGCACTATCAGCCCCTGATGCTATTGGCCGAAAAGCGCCTGGTTGGTTTTGAGATCCTGGCGCGCTGGCATCATCCGACACGAGGAGGCATCCAGCCGGAACTCTTCATCCCGGTTGTGGAGAAGCTCGGCCTGATCGCGGAGATGACCTATTCGCTCCTGCGGCGGGCCTGTCTCGACGCGCGGACCTGGTCACCGGAGATCACGATCGCCCTCAATGTCTCGCCAAAGCATCTTGGCGACCCTCTGTTGACCGCAAAGATACTTGCCATCTTGTCGGAAACGGCGTTTCCCCCCGAACGCCTCGAAATCGAGATTACCGAGTTGGCCCTGGTGGGCGACCTTCCTTCTGCGCGAGCTGCCCTCGTCGGCCTTCAGGAACTCGGCATCAAAATATCGCTCGACGACTTCGGTACGGGCTATTCCAATCTCTATAATCTCCGCGAGCTTCGTTTCGACAAGATCAAGATCGACCGCTCGTTCGTGATGTCGATGGAAACCGATGTCGAGAGCGCCAAGATTGTGCGTTCGGTGATCGACTTGGCGAAGAGCCTCGGATTGCCGACGATCGCCGAGGGCATCGAGCATGTCCAAACAATGAATCAGATCGTGCAAAGCGGTGGCGAATACGGTCAGGGGTATTACTTTTCGAAGGCGCTGCCTGCGGCCGAAGCGGCCAAGCTTGCCGGCCTGAAAACGCGCAGGCAGACCTAAATTCAGGCCACAAGGTGTCCTTCGGGCCAATCTGATACGAAGATCGGAGTTTTACGGACGTCGGCTTTGGCCTCGGGAAAGGACGCAGCCTCGCTTCGAATCGTGCCAACCATACCTAGCCGCGAGTTCTGCGGAGCGAACGACGAGCCGGACGCCGCTTGGCAAACCCCAAAATGACCAAATCCTGCGCCATTTTGGCGTTCCGGTCTGCGAGCCCCAGAAGCTGGCCCTTCGGGGAGTGGTGCAGCGAGACCAACAGTGCGCGAAAATTCTCTTGGTGATACGGCGCATTTTCGGCGGAGGGAGAGATACCGGTCCAACATTCTTCAGGGAAATGGCTTGTTCCCGCCATTCTTTGACCCGGCGTCGTTGGGATGCAACACGGCTTCACCGGATCGCCGCTTCAGTTGGAGCGCGTCGAAGCGATCCACGGTAGGTCCGGCGGCCGTCGGGTCGTAGTGCCATGCCTGAGCGCGAAAAGCACGCCTCGAGCCCCCATTCAAGCCGGATCCAATGCAGCCCGCGCCGCCATTGTCTCCAGTTCAGATCAGACACGGCCTTCCCGACATCTGGGTGACTGCAAATGGTAGCTGGTGTCGGCCCCTGGCCGCTTCGGGCTCAGGCGCGTCGCAGCCCGGCAAAGATCAACACATAGACCGTCGACAACTCAAGTCGACCAAGAAGCATCCCAGCAACCAGCAGCCATTTCGCTGGTGCGGCGATTGACGCGAAATTGGTTGCCGGCCCAACGACCGGTCCAAGGCCCGGTCCAGCATTGGCCATCGCTTGCGCAACGCTACTGGTGCTCGACAGAAAATCAAGGCCGGTGGCCATGACGCCAAGTGACAGGGCCAGAAAAGTAATGATGTACATGAAGAAGAAATTCCGCACCGATTCCAGCATCGACGCATCAACCACGCGCTCACCGTATTGGGTCGCAAGGACCCGGTGCGGCGAGAGCATCAGCTTGAGCTGACGCGCAGCACCGGCGAAGAGGAGCTGCCAGCGAAAGACCTTGATCGCGCCGGCTGTCGATCCGGCGCAGCCACCGATCAGCATGAGCATGAAGAACAGACCGACCGCAAAGCTTCCCCATGTGGAATAGTCCGTGGTGGCGAACCCCGTGTCGGTAAGCACAGAGGCAACGTTAAAGGCAGACTGGCGCAAGGCGGTTCCAATGGGCACATGGTTGGAAAACACCTGCCATGCCGTGGCCAAAATCACGGCGAGGCACAAGATGGCCAGGAAGACTGGAATCTGCGGCTCGCGCCACAAGGCGGCCCGGCGTTGAGTGGCGACGCGTGCATACCAGGCGAGCGGTAGTGCACCGGCAATCATGAAGACAATGCCAACGATCTCGATCGGTACCGAGTTGTAGAAACCGATGGACGCGTCCTTGGTGGAGTAGCCGCCAGTCGCGAGCGTCGTCATGGCGTGGTTGACGGCGTCAAAGACGTTCATTCCGGCTAGCGCGTAGCCGACCGCACAAGCGAGGCTGAGCAGGACGTAGACCACGACGGTTAGGCGCGCCATTTGGTATTGGCGCGGAACGAAGTTCTCGGAGATATCAGACGACTCGGTGCGGAAGAGCTGCATTCCGCCGACGCCAAGCGCCGGCAGGAGCAGAATTGCCATGACGATAATTCCCGCTCCGCCGATCCACTGAAGCAGGGAGCGCCACATCAACAGGCCAAGCGGCAAATGGTCCAGCCCAGTGATCACCGTAGAGCCCGTCGTGGTCAGTCCGGACATCGTCTCGAAGAAGGCATCCGTAGAGCTCATCCGCAAACTGGAGAAGCAAAATGGCAGCGATCCGAAAGCACAGATGATGAGCCAGGAAGAGAAGGTCAGTGCATAACCGGTCCGCCTGTCGATCAGACCGCCGCGACCGCGATTGGCGAGCGTAAGCATTCCGCCCACATAAGCCGTCGCTATTGCCGAGCCCGCGAACGTGATCCAGTCACGATTCTCGGTTGCAACATCGAGCATCAGGGGCACTGTCATGGCGCTGGCGAGGATCAGCAGCAGCACGCCGTTGACGAACAACACAAAGCGTCCGGAAGCCGCACGGGTTTCCGCAGACGAAGTTATGACCGGACCGGCCCCCGACGAGATGGTCATGACGGCTGGAAAGCGTCGATCGACGTAAAGGCGCAATGCTGAATTCGGGGCCGGGCGTAAAGGGAGCATAAGGAATCGCCCAGTCGGCGACTGTCGAGGATTTTACGCGGGCCTTATGCCGCGACCGGCGAAATCGAATGGCCCCCTGACGCCCGATAGATCCACTTAGCTCGCGTTCAACCTACACCGCGAGGCAGCGGGCATGTTCGACGCGATCTACATCCTGCTGGCGATCGCCTTCTTTGCCGCTGGCGCCTTGCTCGTGCGTGCGTGCGAGCGGCTCTGAGGCGCGCCATGGCGATCGAGCTGATCCTTGGTGGCATCGTTGCGGCCGGCCTGATGGCCTATCTCGTGTTCGCGCTGATCCATCCCGAGCGGTTCTGAGTGAGCCGAATGATGGCCGGCGACGTCCTCCAATTCGTAATCTACGGCGCACTGCTGCTGGTGCTGGCCTTTCCGCTGGGTCTCTACATGGCGCGCGTATTCTCTGGCGAGCGCACCTGGCTCACGCGCGCGCTGGCGCCGGTCGAGTGGTTGCTTTATCGCGGCTGCGGCGTCGGCGTGGCGCCCGGCGGGCAGCACTGGACGACCTACGCCAAGGCGGTCCTTGCCTTCAACCTAATTGGCTGGCTGGTGCTCTACGCGATCCTGCGCTTGCAGGGCCTGCTGCCGTGGAATCCGCAAGGCTTTGGGCCGATGTCGCCCGACCTCGCCTTCAACACCGCTGTGAGCTTCGTCACCAACACCAACTGGCAAGCCTATGGCGGCGAGACGACGCTGTCCTATTTCAGCCAGATGGTCGGGCTGACCGTGCAGAACTTCGTCTCGGCTGCGACCGGCATCGCGGTCGGTGCCGCCGTCATCCGCGGCTTCGCTGGGCGGCAGGTCAAGGATGTCGGCAACTTCTGGGTCGATCTCACGCGCAGCATCCTCTACGTGCTGCTACCCCTATCAATCATTGCGGCGCTGTTGCTGGTCTGGCAGGGAGTACCGCAGACCCTCGCTGGTTATGTCCATGCAACGACGGTCGAGGGCGGACAACAAATAATCGCGCGGGGGCCCGTTGCCTCGCAGCTCGCCGTCAAGCAGCTCGGCACCAATGGCGGCGGTTTCTTCAACGCCAACTCCGCGCACCCCTACGAGAATCCGACGCCCCTCTCCAACCTTTTGGAAATGGTGTTCATCCTGCTCGTGCCGGCAGCCTTCTGCATCATGTTCGGCCGCATGGTGAGGGACATGCGCCAGGGCGTGGCGATCCTTGCAGCCATGCTGGTTCTCTTCACCGGTGCGCTGGCGCTCACTTATGGCTCTGAGGTCAGGGGCAATCCGGAACTGACGTCGCTGCCGATTGACCAGTCAACCGGCAACATGGAAGGCAAGGAGGTCCGCTTCGGCGTCGGCAACTCCGCCCTGTGGGCGACGGAGACCACCGCCGCATCCAACGGCTCCGTCAATTCCATGCACGAGAGCTACGCGCCACTCGGCATGCTGGCACCCATGCTCCAGATCGAGACCGGCGAGGTCGTTTTCGGCGGCGTCGGCTCCGGCTTCTACGGCATGCTGCTGTTCGTCGTGCTCACCGTTTTCCTTGCCGGGCTGATGGTCGGCCGGACGCCGGAATATCTCGGCAAGAAAATCGAGGCGAAGGAGGTCAAGCTCTCGATCCTCACTTTCCTTGTCATGCCGGTCGGCGTGCTCAGTTTCGGCGCGCTTGCCGCGGTGCTGCCAGTCGCTCTCGCCTCGGTGCAGCAGACCGGTCCGCACGGGCTCTCCGAGATCCTCTATGCTTATTCCTCGGCGACCGGCAACAACGGGTCGGCCTTCGCCGGCTTCGCCGCCAATACGCCCTACCACAACACCATGCTGGGCATCGCGATGCTGCTCGGGCGCTACATCTTCATCGTGCCAATGCTGGCTGTTGCCGGCGCACTGGCGGCCAAGAAGACCGCGCCACCGTCCTGCGGCACGTTCCCGACCCACACGCCGCTCTTCGTCATCCTTCTGGTCGCGGTCATTCTCATCGTCGGCGGGCTGACCTTCTTCCCGGCGCTGGCCCTCGGCCCCATCGCTGAGCACTTCGCCATGCTCGCCGGCCGGACCTTCTAGACAGACATCCATGGACGGCAGATCGGACATCGCCCTCTTCGATCCCTCGATCCTGCAGGCTGCGCTCATCTCCGCGGCTCGCAAGCTCGATCCACGGACGCTCTTCTGCAATCCGGTCATGTTCGTAACCGCGGTCGTCGCCGCATTGTCGACGGTGCTCTTCTTGCGCGGTCTCTTCGTCGGCACCGCGAACGAAGCCGTTGTCGGCCAGATCGCCGCCTGGCTGTGGTTCACCGTCTACTTCGCCAACTTCGCTGAGGCGATGGCCGAGGGCAGGGGCAAGGCGCGCGCCGACGCGCTGCGCGCCACCCAGGCAGAGACGCCAGCGAAGCGTTTGCTCCGCGTTGGTGCGGACGCGTTTGAAATGGTTTCGAGCCACGCCCTTTCCGTCGGCGACGTCGTCCTGGTCGAAGCCGGTGACCTGGTTCCCGCCGACGGCGAGGTGATCGAGGGCGTCGCGTCGGTCGATGAGTCTGCGATCACCGGCGAGTCGGCGCCGGTCATCCGCGAGGCCGGCGGCGATCGCTCCGGCGTCACCGGCGGCACGCGCGTGGTCTCCGACTGGCTCAAGGTGCGTGTCACCGCCCGCGCTGGCGAGAGCTTCCTCGATCGCATGATTTCGCTGGTTGAAGGCGCCGAACGCCAGAAGACGCCAAACGAGATTGCGCTTACCATCCTGCTCGTCGGCATGACGATCATCTTTCTGATCGTGGTGGTGACGCTCGAGCCGTTCGTCGTCTACTCCGGCGCCTTCGTGCCGGTGGTCTTCCTCGTCGCGCTGCTGGTGACGCTGATCCCGACCACAATCGGCGGCCTGCTTTCGGCGATCGGCATCGCCGGCATGGACCGGTTGGTGAAGGCCAACGTCATCGCCAAGTCCGGCCGCGCGGTCGAGGCCGCCGGCGACGTCGATACGCTGCTCCTCGACAAGACCGGCACCATCACCTTCGGCAACCGCATGGCCGACGCCTTCGAGCCGCTGCCGGGGGTCGAGCGGCACGACCTGATTTCGGCCGCCCTGCTGTCGTCGCTTTCGGACGATACGCCCGAGGGCAAGTCGATCGTCGATCTGGCGGACCGGCTTGACGATCGCCCGGAGGCTGAGGTCGGCTCGTCCATCCCGTTCTCGGCCCAGACGCGCATCTCCGGCGCCAACCTGATTGGTGGCACGCAACTCCGCAAGGGCGCCGAGGACGCCATCCTCGCATGGTGCGATATCGGGCAGTCACCACCACTGCGGCGGATCATCGAAGCGATCGCACGCACCGGGGGCACGCCGCTGCTGGTGGCGCGCGACAAGCAACCGCTCGGCGTCGTCCATCTCAAGGACATCGTCAAGCCGGACATCCGCGCGCGCTTTGCCGAGCTCCGCCGCATGGGCATCCGCACCGTGATGGTGACCGGCGACAACCCGCTGACCGCGGCGGCGATCGCGGCGGAAGCCGGCGTCGACGATTTCCTCGCCGAGGCGACGCCGGAGAAGAAGCTGGAGCTCATCCGCGGCCAGCAGGCCGGTGGCCGCTTGGTGGCCATGTGCGGCGACGGCACCAACGATGCGCCCGCGCTCGCCCAGGCCGATATCGGCGTGACGATGAATAGTGGCACCCCGGCGGCCAAGGAGGCGGGCAACCTCATCGATCTCGACAGCGATCCGACCAAGCTGATTGAGATCGTGCTCATCGGCAAGCAGCTGCTGATCAGCCGCGGCGCGCTGACCACCTTCTCTGTCGCCAACGACGTAGCAAAATACTTCGCCATCCTGCCGGCGATCTTCGTCACCGCCTATCCGGGCCTGGGTGCGCTCAACGTCATGCATCTCGCCAGCCCGGCGAGCGCCGTCCTCTCCGCGGTGATCTTCAACGCGCTGGTCATCATCGCGCTGGTGCCTCTGGCGCTGAGGGGCGTCCGCTACGCTCCGGCGACGGCCGCCAGTCTGCTCCGCCGCAACCTGCTGATCTATGGGCTCGGGGGCATGATCGTGCCGTTCATCGGCATCAAGCTCGTCGACCTCGTCGTTAATGCTCTCGGGCTCGCGTGAGGCTCATATGCTGGCACAAATCCGTCCGGCGGCAATGATGCTTGCGGTCATGACGCTGCTCACCGGTATCGCCTATCCGGTGGCGGTGACCGGCATCGCCCAGGCGATCTTCCCGGTCCGGGCCAATGGCAGTCTCATTCATGCCGACAACGGCCAGGTGATTGGCTCGGCGCTGATCGGCGAGGCCTTCGCCGACGACCGCTATTTCCACGGCCGTCCGTCGGCGGCCGGTGATGGCTACGACGCGGCCAATTCGAGCGGCAGCAATCTCGGACCGACCAGCGCCAGGCTCGTCGCCGCGGTGAAGGAGCGGGCGGCGGCACTTGGCGCCACACCCTCGGACCCCGTGCCAGTCGATCTGGTCACCACCTCGGCCAGCGGTCTCGACCCGGACATTTCTCCCGCCGCCGCCATGTTCCAGGTAGCCCGCGTCGCCAACGCGCGCAGGCTCGACCCAACGGCGCTCAGGGCGCTGGTCCGCGCGCACACCGAACCGCCGACCCTGGGCCTGCTCGGCGAGCCGCGCATCAACGTTCTCTCCCTCAACCTGGCCCTCGACAGGCTCCCCGCTCCGGGCGGATAGTCCCGCCGCACGGGAACGCCATGTCCGACACAGACTCACGCCCCGAACCGGAAGCCCTGCTCGCCGAAGTGGCGAAGGAAGGTCGCGGCCGGCTGAAGGTCTTCCTCGGCGCCGCCCCGGGGGTCGGAAAGACCTATTCGATGCTGGAGGACGCCCGCCACCGCCTGGCAGAGAGCGTCGACGTCGTCGTCGGCATTGTCGAGACGCACGGGCGCGGCGAGACAGAGAGCCTGCTTGCCGGACTCGAGGTCGTTCCGCGAAAGCGCGTCGCCTATCGCGGACGCCTGCTCACCGAAATGGATATCGACGCCGTTCTTAAGCGCCGGCCGCACCTCGTGCTGGTCGACGAACTCGCCCACACCAATGCCGCCGAAAGCCGGCATCCGAAACGCTGGCAGGACGTTGAGGAACTTCTCACCGCAGGCATCGACGTCTATACCACGCTCAACATCCAGCACCTTGAGAGCCTCAACGACATCGTCACCCGCATCTCCGGCGTGCGCGTACGCGAGACGATTCCCGACAAGGTGCTCGAACTCGCCAACGAGATCGAGCTCATCGACCTGCCGCCCGAGGAGCTGATCACCCGCCTGCGCCAGGGCAAGGTCTATGTCGCCGACCAGATCGGGCGCGCCATCCAGAACTTCTTCTCCAAGGGCAACCTGACCGCCTTGCGCGAACTGGCGCTGCGTGTGGCCGCCGACCGCGTCGATGCGCAGATGACGGCGCACATGAAGAGCCACGCGATCACGGGGCCGTGGCCGACCCACGATCGCATCCTTGTCTGCATCAACGAGTCGCCGGTCGCGACCGCCCTGGTGCGCACGGCCAAGCGCGGATCGGAACGGGCTCGCGTTCCCTGGATCGCCGTCAACGTCGTCACCCCGGCCTCGGCGAACTTGCCGGACGCGGCCAAGGATGCCATCGCCGAGGCGATGCGCCTGGCCGAGTCGCTGGGCGCCGAGCTTGTCACCCTCAACACGGAAGCCGATATCGCCAACGCGATCCTCGACTTCGCCCGTGCACGGAACGTCACGCGCCTAATCGTAGGGCGTCCGCGACGGCGACGTTGGGCGGCATTCCTTACGCGCGAGTCCGTTGGTCAGGAATTACTCCGCCGGGCAGAGGACTTCGAGGTCACGGTGGTATCGCCGGGGGGAGAGGAGCTGCGGCGGTCGATCATCTCCGCTCCGAAGCACGCTCCCGAGAAGGACCCGTCAAATTACTTGTGGGCTACGGCGGCCGTAGTCGCCGCCGCCGGTGCGGCCTTCGTCATCAGTCGGGAATTTCCAGTTGGCAGTCTTTCGCTGGTTTTTCTGGTGTCCGTGCTGCTCGTAGCGACGCGCTTCGGCCGCTGGCCATCCGTCTATGCGAGCGTGCTGAGTTTCCTTGCCTATAATTTCTTCTTCACCGAACCATACTTCAGCCTGCACATCGCCGATCGCGGCGTGGTGCTGACTCTGCTTCTGTTTCTCGTGGTGGCGGTCCTCGCGGGAAACCTGGCGGCCCGACTGCGCTACCAAGTGGCCATCCAGCGCCATATCGCGCAGCGGACCGCCAACCTCTATGAGTTCAGTCGCAAAATTGCCAGTGCCGCCTCTTTCGACGACATCGTCTGGGCCGCAGTGCACCACGTAGCATCCACGCTGCAATGCCGGTCTTTGGTCCTGCGGCCGGGGGACGATAACAGCCTTGCCATTGCCGGCTCTTTTCCTCCCGACGACCAGCTCGAAGTCAGGGACTGGGGCGCAGCAAAATGGGCTTGGCAGCATGGAGAACCTGCCGGCTGGGGCTCGCAGACATTGCCGTCGTCCAAATGGCTGTTCCTGCCGCTCAATGCCGCGCAACAGCCGCTGGCCGTGCTCGGCGTTTCCTTTGCAGCCGACAGGCAACTCGATGCGGAGAGCCGCCGCCTGCTCGATGCGCTTGTCGATCAGGTTGCGCTCGCCATCGAGCGGGCGCAGCTCACCGCGGATATCGAAGAGAGCCGGGTTTACTCCGAGACCGAACGACTGCGCGGGGCACTCCTGTCGTCGGTCAGCCACGACCTCAGGACTCCGCTGGTATCGATCATCGGTGCGGCAACGACCCTTACGGAAGGTGGAGAGGCCATCAACCCCGACAACCGGCACGAACTCGCCGAAACGATCCGCCAGGAAGGTGAGCGCCTCAATCGGTATGTGCAGAACCTGCTAGACATGACCCGCATCAGCTATGGCGCGCTGCAGTTGAACAAGGAGTGGCTCGAACCACGGGAGATGGTTGGACGCGCAGTCCGGCGGTTGCAGCGGGAACTGGCGGACTTTCGAGTTGAAAGCGATGTCTCTCTGCTCCTGCCGGTGCTGAAAGGTGACCCAGTGCTTCTGGAACAAGCATTCGTCAACGTCCTCGACAACGCCGCGAAATATGCGCCACCGGGTTCGGCAATAGTTGTCTCCGCCGAACGCGTCGGCGATACAATTGCATTCGCAATCGAAGACCAGGGTCCTGGCATCCCTTTGGCGGATCGAGAGCGAATCTTCGACCTGTTCTATCGCGTGAGCAAAGGCGATCGGCAGGGCAAGGGCACCGGTCTCGGTCTGGCAATTAGCCGGGGGATTTTGGAGGCTCACGGTGGGACAATCCGCGCCGTGCAGAGTCACGATAACATCGGCACACGCATCGAGATTCATTTGCCCCTTTCGAGCGCTGGCTCTTCCTCGACACGAAAACCGGCCAACCCCGCCGCACATCAGACATGATCGGACAAACCATCCTCGTCGTGGACGATGAGGCGCAAATCCGCAAGTTCCTGCGCATTGCGCTGGAGGCGCATGGCTTTTCTGTGCGCGAGGCGGCGACCGGCGGCCAGGGTATCGCGCACACCGCGACCGACACACCAGATCTCGTCATCCTCGATCTTGGCCTGCCCGATCTTGACGGCAAGGAGGTCATCCGGCGCATCCGCGAATGGTCGGGTGTCCCCATCCTGATTCTGTCGGTGCGGCAGGCGGAAACAGAGAAGGTCGCGGCTCTCGACGCTGGCGCCAACGATTACGTCGTCAAGCCGTTTGGCATTGCTGAGCTGATGGCGCGCGTCCGTGCGCTTCTGCGCGTCGGAGGCAGTCGAGAGACCCAAAAGGAAGAGGCGGCGGTGATTACGCTGGGCGAACTTGCGATCGATCTCGCGCGGCACACGGTGCACCTCGGGGTGGAACCAGTGAAGCTGACACGAAAGGAGTTCGAGCTGTTGAGTGTGCTGGCGCGCAACGTCGGGCGTATTCTCACTCACGGTCAATTGCTGCGGGAGGTATGGGGGAAAGCCCACGAGAACGACACGCAGTATCTGCGCGTCTTTATCAGTCAGCTGCGCCACAAGCTCAACGACGACTCGGCTTCCCCGCGGTTCATCTTGAATGAGCCGGGCGTCGGATACCGCATGTTGGAACCCGAGACCTAAGGCGCGATACATAGGAACAGGAATAGTCGTGTGGTTCGGTCGTCGGCCGATAAACGGCGACGTCCTAAAAGGGACGATCTCAGAATTGGCTGACCGGGTTGGCAATGTCCGTTTTCAGGTTGAGAGCGGAAGTCACTTGTCGCGGCTAACTCCACGACCGTTATGGCTGCAGAACCCCCGGAGAAGTGGACCCAATCGCAGGCGCGTCCGCCACCTACCATCGCCTCCGCCAAATCGCGGCCGTCCACGAAGCATTGGACGATCCGGTCATAGCTCGTCGGTCGGGATCGGCCGTCGCAGGGCATCCCGATGCCAACCTGGACGCATGTCACCACCATTGAACTGAAACGCGATTGAAGCGCTGCTTTCGCTTCCTCGCCACCAGAGTCACCGAGTTCCGGCGCGTTAATCCCGCAAAGCCGCACCTTGGTGCATACAGCGCAACGCCCGCAAATGGCGGTTATCGCAGATCGAACACCCACGAAAGGAATCGGCGCAGCAGCGAGCGACGTCGATGCGAGAAATAGGCATAGAGTTTGCGATACTCAGGTTCCGTCAGGGCCGGCGGTAGAGCCGTGTGAGCCGTGATACTGTTCGATGACCAAGACATGGGAGAAGCCTCCCACAAGGCCATTTCGATCTCATGCAAGTTTTCCCTAGATTTTAGTACTCGCTATTAACCTGCTACCGCGTTGAACATGCGCCTTACGCTGCCTCGCACGCGTCCCGCTTCGTTGCCGCAAAGCCGGTGCCGAGCGATCGCCAATTGGCAGCAGTCCAGAACCAGATCTCTTCGGGTTCCGTCGTGTCTGTGCGCTTGTAGAGGCGGGTATAGCCGCCGTTCGGTCGGGCAACGAAGTCAGCACCACCCTCCGGCCATGTATGCTGCCATCCTCGCGGACCACTCGGCGGGGGCCGGTCACGGGGGCCGATCAGTCTTGGTCGTGTCAAACGGCTTGGCATATTCCTTGTTGTAGGACGCGTCCCATGCCGGGCTGGCCGGATGCTACTACAAGGACCGCCGCGTCGCCCTCGCCGCCCGCCAGTCGTCGATGGGATCGAGCGGGTAGACGGGACGCGGGAGGCGCTTCCACGGCAGGCTGTAAACGTCGGATTGCCCGGGGCCGCGCGTGTCGACCCGGATCACCTCCGATGTCAGAGGCGCGAAGTACTGAAAATTGCTTGCCGTCTTGAGCACCGCGATCTTGTAGTCGGTGGGCTCGACGCCGAAGGCGCTGTAGGCGTCGGGTAGATTGCCTGCCACGCCGCGCTTTTCGGTGACGAGCATGGTGATGGGGCCGACGTCGAAGATCGCGACGCGGCCCATGTCGACATAGTCCTGGTGATTGTAGTTGAGCTTCACTCGGCTGCCGTCGGCGATGCGGCGCACGGTGCCGGTGACCGCGAGCGGCGTGAAGAAGGCCGGCGCGGAATCGCCGCCGATGTCCAGCGTCACCGTGGCGCCTTCGCCAGCGTCGGCAAGCTCGGCCACCGTCTTGGTCGAGACGAGCGGAATGAGCGTTTTGCTCTTGATGTTGAGGCGCAGGATCGCTTCCGCGATGAGATTGCTGTCGCCGGCGGCGCCGCCGAAAACCGTGTCGCCGGTGTCGCTGAGGACGACGATGCCCTTTTCTGCCCGATCCGCCTTGAGCACCGCCTCGTCGATGGGAAGTGCGTCCTTGACCTGGAAATCGGCGCGCATCGACCAGCCGAGATCGCCCAGATCGTCGGCGAGCCTGTCGGCCAGCGCCATATCGTCATTGGTGACCACGGTGACCGACCAACCGCCCTCGGTAACGTCCAGCCAGGGTTGCATCGGCCAGTTCGCAATGCGTACGACGCCCGGCTCCTCCTCCATCCGGCGGGCGCGGTCGAACCAGACCTTCATCGGCCCCTTCGAGGTGAGGAACTGCTCCTGGTGTGAAATCAGCGGGATCTTGCGCCACGCCATGGTTGGCTTGACCTTACCGGTGAGGATGGCGAGGAGCAATTCGGCGCCGATCTTGCCGGTATCGAAGACGTCATGCGGTTGCGTACGGTGGCCAGCGATGGCGTCGAGGTTGTCCATCAACTTCTGTGTGATGTTGGCGTGATGGTCGAAGCCGCCGACGATCGGGATATCGGGTCCGAGTATCTCGCGGCACAGCGCGGCCTGTTCGCCCTCGACATCGTCGATGCCTTCCGCCGCGCAGGCTCCATGCAGTTGCAGCATCAGGCCGTCGATTGGGCCTGCGGCCTTGAGTCCGTCGGCGACCTTCTTCTGGAAGAAGTCGAAAGCCTCCCGGCTGATCCGCCCGCCCGCGACGGCCCAGGCGCGAATGATTGGGATCGTCTCGATGTCGAGGCCGGATTCCTTCACCGCTTCGAAGTAGCCGGCGACCTGGCTGCGTCCGTTTGCGAGCGACCGGACATCATTGCCTTCCAGGATGCCGAAGGCGCGGTAGTCGTCGAGCGTCGTCAGAACGGGATTGAAGTCGTCCGTCTCTTGCGCGATGTGGATCAGCGCGATGCGCATTTCTTGCCCTCCGATCTCGAGCCGCCGCCGCGAGCCCTCGTCATTTCCTTCAGCTGCTGCCGCAGTCCGGCCCCGTTCGCGGAGCCCGGGCGATGCGGCGTCAGAAGAACGTCCTGATTCCTCCGACGACGCGATAGTTGTCGTCGACGAGCATGAGCAGCGACCACTTGTCGAAGGTCGTACAGGGATGGCCGATGCCCAAGCCCACGAGGTCGCCGACCTGCAGTGGACTGTCTTCCGGGATTGACCGGCCCCCGCCGAGTGGTCCGCGTGGAATGTTAGTTTAGGGTTAGTCTTTGCGCCAGCGGGAGCATGGCCGGCGGAGCTGGTCGGGGTTGCGCAGCCGGCCATGCGGCAAGCGTGGCGAGGAGTCGAAGGTCGAATATGGTCATCGTCTAGTCAGCACGATCGTCACGGCGACCATGGTCATCGAAATGTCGACCAAGCGCCGCACATGGTCAAAATCGCGTGGCGACCAAGATAGCTGACGATCAAATGCGATGACCGTCAAAACGTGGTCGATGTAATTTCGACCCTGGTCGGCGTCGATGGTTGGAAATGCCGCTTCGTCAAGGGGCAAATCTGACCATGATCGATCGACCGACCGCTTAGGCAAACGACCGTCGATCGTGCAGCCTTTGAGGTTGACTGACTGGTCGACCAAGGTCGACCATGGTCAATTTGGTCGGGCGACCATTGACCATCGCGACAGACCTGGTTGGTCGACCAAACTTCTTTTCGACTTACCAGGAGAGCAATCCATAACAATAGAAGCTGACGGTCTGAGACTGCGGGCAAGTCGTTTCGGCGAAACAGGTAGGGTGCTTTTCTGGTCCCCGGCACGCGCTGGTCGTGTCCACCCGCAAGAAATCGGCTGCGACACTACAACCCTTTGAGAACGCTTTTCCTGGCCGTTCGGTGGTAGCACAATTGCCATTACGCAAAATGCGTTGGCCGTGGAGCCCAATGCCTGTGTCGGGGAGGCGACCCTCTTGCTGGCATTTGCATCCACAGAAAGCATCGTTTCGCTGCCTCCCGCTGTGGCGCGCTTAAGCTATGAACTTTCGTCAGCGCGACCAATCGCAGGTGCGCTGCTCCGCCTCGCGGCGATGTTTCACGCGCGACCCGTCCTGCTCGACAGCGAGATCATTGTAACGAGGTTCCCGGGACCGCGTCGGTCACGGTCATGCCACGGGTTCCGCAAGGGGCGCGGTCATCCCTTCCGATTTCCGAGACTCGATCGGTTCGCGGCAGGTGTCGCGTTCATAAGGTCCGCCGTCGCGTGGACCTGGCTGCGGGCGCGGGCACCCCCAATCGGCTCGCGCCAGCCTGATTCTCATCGCATCCTAACCGCAGGAACGCGGCTCTGCGGCGGGGACCACCTCGGCGGCGTGTTCAAACAGTGGGTGGCTGTATTGCTGCTTGTCGTCGGCGGCAATCAGGGCCACGCACTCGGTGCCGGGACCCCGGCTGATCCCGGCACGGGCGCGATGGAGGAACTTGCTCAGCAATTGTTCGCGCCGGACTTCTGCGCCGGAGCCGACCGGCGCAGCATAGGCATCTGGGCGTTCGATCCGGACCGCGTACCGGTCTCGTCCGGCGTCGCCGATCGCGTCTATACCTCGGCGCTGAATGCCCTGATCGCGCACAAGCCTGCCTGCGTGGACGTGCTCGATGGCTCGGCAATCCGCGATATTGCCGAGCATCTCAAGCGCACCGGCGCTTTCCGGGAGGCGGGCGAAAATCCGCTGCTTGCTCTTGAGCGCGCCAATCGCTCGGTTTCGATCCTGGCCCTTGGCGATATCTTCACGCAGGACGGCGCGGTCTACGTCTCCTTCCGAGCGGTTGAACGCGAAAGCACGATCGTTCTCGGCCAGACAAAACCTTGGCGCCTGCCCGACGATTTCACGCGTTCTGCCGCCGCGGATGCTGCCCCCAGCCTCGATGTGGCGCTGCAGCGGGCGGCCAATCAGTTGGTCGCACGCGCGGGTGATCTCCGGGTCCTCGTGCCCGTCGGGCTCTACTATCAGGATAGCGGCGCTCAGCCACCGCTCGCCCGCTACGTGCTCGACGGCCTGCTCGGAGCGATCGAGAACGAAAAGGCGAATCTGCTCACCGGCCCGGCGCTGAAGGTCGTCCAGCCCGATCTGCCGCTGGGGCCGAAGAGCGGATCCGCTACAACGATCGACGACTTCGACCCGTTGTCGGCCGCGGGTAAACCAGGCGAAGGAGTGTTCGAGCTCTCCGGCCGATACTGGCAGGTCGGCGCGGCCATCGATCTCAAACTCGTCCTGCGTTCGCGCAACGCTCAGACGGTGTCTTGGCAGGGACGGGTGCGGCTCGATGGGCTTCCCAAGCTGTCAGCCAAACCCCAGGGAACTGGCTTTGACGCCAGTGATGTGGGCGAGAGCGCCTTCCTGTTGCAGATAACCAGCGCCCGAGGTGCCGCGCCCTTCTACCGGCCGGGCGAAGAGCTCACGGTCTTCCTGCGGAGTGATCGCGATGCTTGGCTGACGTGCTTCTACATCGACACGGCCGGCGCCGTGACAAGGGTGCTTCCGAACAGCTTTCAGTCCACCGCGGGGTCCGGCAATCGCATCGCGCCCGACATCCTGCGCGCCCTGCCTGATCCCCGCAGCGATCCTTTCAAGTTCCAATTCACCGCCACGACCCTGGGGCAGGAGGTGCTGAAGTGCTTCGCCACGACCACTGACCCTTCCGCCCATCTGCCACAAGAACTGCTGGCCCCCGGCTTCGTGCCGCTTTCTGCGGACCTGTCGCGCCGGCTTGAGGCTGTGTTCCACAGCCTTCCCGACACGCTCGTCGCAGAGGCCGCTCTCACCGTTACCGTCGGCACTGATGCGTTGCCGACTGAAACCACCCCGAAGGGAGGATCCCGATCATGAGGCCGTCGAAGCCCGTCATCTTCCGCACGGCAGCCCTCGCATTGGCGTTCGTGCTGAGCGCACCACCTACCGTCGGGCCGGCCTTCGCCCAGTCTGCGGCCGAGGTCAAGAAACTCCTGACCACCCTCGCGCCCCGTCACCAGGAGAACATGCCCTCCGCGATCATCGTCAAACGCCCAGTCGAGATAGAGATCGACGGCGACACGGTCATCGCTGACTATGGCTATACGCTCGACTTCGAGGTGTCGTTCGAGTTCGACAGCGCGCGCCTCACCGGTGCCGCCAAGCGGACTCTGGCGGTACTCGGTCGCGCCCTCGAGTCGCGCGAACTGATCGGCTACCGCTACCTGATCGCCGGCCACACCGACGCCAAAGGCTCGGCGTCGTACAATCGGGCGCTTTCCTATGATCGCGCCAGCGCGGTGCGCGACTGGTTAATTGCCCGATACGCCATCGACCCGCGGCGTCTGCACGTGATCGGCTGGGGCGAGAGTCGCTTGAAGACACCCCGCTTTCCGTTCGCCGCCGTGAACCGCCGCGTCGAGGTTACCCTGATCATGCCGGCCGAGGTGATCCTCCGGCCCCATCCCGGCGCACGCAACCAGCCCGCCCCCTTCAAGATCACCCCTGCGCCCGGCGCCGAACCGCCGCCTGGTTCGTCAGCCAATGGGCCCGTGGTCGAAGGCGACGCGGAAGGATTGCCGCAGTGTCCGACCGGTCGGCTCGGCGATCCGCGCAATCCCGCGGCGGATCTCGATGATTTCGGCCCGAGGCCAGGCATCGATTGTGCCCCGCCGCAGGGCACGAAGGTCCGCATCACGCCTGAAGGCGACGTGGTCATCGAATGATGCCCACCGCCCCATCACTCAACTCACGCAGAACCGGCGGGCTCCCGCCGGTCAGAAGGAGAGCTAAGATGTCGAGATTCAGACTAGCCGCACCGCTCTTCGCATTCGCGCTGCTCGTGCTGCCGGGGCTCGCCACGCCCAAGGCCACCGCCGGTGAACAGCCGAACATCCTTGTCATGGGTGAGGATGCCGATCGGGATACCGTGCCGCGCAACCACCGGGTTTTCAACCGGGTGATCGAAGCGCTGGCGACGGAGCTGGGACAGCTTGGGTTCCAGGTCTACGACGAGACCGCCGTATCGCTCGACGTGACGCGGCAGGGCCGCATCCGCCGTTCCGACGCCGAACTCATTACGGTCGCCAAGCGCATCCAGCAGCCGCCGATCGACGTCATCGCCGTCTTCTCCATCTACGTGAACGTTCAGAAGAACATCAATGCCGACATCTGGGACCTGGGCATCCGCATTCCCGGACGGCTGCTGCAGGTTCAGACTGGGCGCCGCATCGACTCGTTTGAAGTCGACTACCCGGTCGGCAGCTTGCCGCCAGTCCCACCGAACTGCCTTAATGACGCGCGCACCGATCAAGACTGCCTGTTCGAGTTCGTCGGCGGGCAGGCGAGGCGAATTGCCCAGGATCTGGGTGCTGCGCTGGCGACCAAGCTCGACTTCCAGTCGCCAACCGCCGCACAGCCGGGTGGCGGGCCGACAGCCTCCCCGGGCATGGCGGGCCCTGGCCCCGGTCCGGCTGGGCCCAAGTTTGGCGAGCCCCAGTGCGTCGGCATGACCACGGCCTACGTCATCTCGCTCGTCGGGTTCGATCCGCAAGAAGTCACTGCCATAGAAGAGTATCTCGTGGCCTTCAGCGGCTACGATCACCATCGGCCATTGCGCACTAGTGCCCGGGTTACCGAGTACTGGTACGAGAGCTGCTCGGACGTGGCACGGCTCAATCGCAATCTCAGGCTCATGCTCGAGCAGATGGGATTGCAGGGACGCCTCGCCATGACGTCCAACCGGTTCCAGATCGACAAGATCGCCCCGCCGCTCAAACGCTGAGGCACGCCGGATCGCCCGGCGCGGGCCGCTGGGAGATGCTTCTGGGCCATGCAGGAGGAGACAGTCATGATGCGTCAGGGAATCTTCAGCGCCGGTGCATCGTTCGTCGGACGCCTTCTCGGCATGGCCCTCGTTTTGTCGGTCGCGTTGCTTCTCGCGCCGCCTCTCCCTGCGCAAGCCGACTATGTCTCCGGCCTCAACCCGAGGGGCGACAATTATCTCTCGCTGAGGAACGGCCCCGGCAGCGGGTACGGCGAAATCCTGCGGATGGGTCCCGACACGGTCGTTACCGTTCTCGAGCGGCGAGGTGACTGGCGCCGTGTCAGACTGGAGGACGGCACCACCGGCTGGGCCTTCGGCCGCTACATCCGGGCCGGGATGCCGCCAGGCTATCAACCGATCCCCGAGCCCGAACTCCAATACGGCCAAGCATGGGGGAAATGGCAGGACCCCATGGCCGGCGCCGCTGTCGAGTATCCAACCGATCTCTTCGTGCCCGCGGGCGGTTCCGCCCCGGGCGGAGTCGTTTTATCCGCGGGTTCGATCGGCGCCACGCTGGAAGTCCAAACGCTACGGAACGCGGGCGGTCTGGACACCGCCGGCCTGCGCACCATGGTGCTCCAGCCGGGCGAGTTGGCGAGCTACAGGTCATCGGTACCCGGAGGTTTCGTGGCGTCGGGCATACACGGCGACAGCATCTTCTATCGCAAGGCGCTGCTGTCGGCGGATGGGTCGACGATCACCCTGCTTGACCTCACCTATCCCGCCGAACTGAAGCAGCCCTTCGACAAGATCGTAGGCCGAATAAGCAGGACACTAACGGCGGCGCAATCGCCGCCGGGTGCCGCGACCGCCGCTGTCGGTCAGCAGCCTGAGGCCGGCAGCCAAATGCCCGCGCTTGGCGCGGCGACCGGATCGACCGCCGATGCAGAGCTCGAGCGGCTCAGATTGCAGGCCGAGATCGAGCGACTGCAGCTCGAGAAACTCAAGCTGGCACAGCAAGGGGGCGGGACGCCCCCGGAGCAGGCGACATCCGGTGCGCCGGCCCAGCCCGCTGCCCCCCCGCAAGGGCGCTTGGTCGCGCTCGTGATCGGCAATGGCGACTACGCTTCACTCACCCAGCTCAGTACGCCGGCTGGCGATGCAACCGCGATTGCGAAGCGTCTGGCACAGCTGGGGTACGATGTGGTCCTGGGGATCAACCAGAACCGCCAGCAGATGGCCGAGCTTCTCGCGGGCTTCTACGCCAAGGCTCAGGGCGCCGGCGTTGCGCTGTTCTACTACTCCGGGCACGGCATGCAGATCGAGGGGCGGAACTACCTTCTCCCGACCGACGCTGCCTTCGCCAACGAGGCCTCCTTTCTCGACGTGGATGCCCACGCCTTTGACCTGCAGAAGTTCGTCGCGATCTCGTCGACGGCCCGGATCAGCGTGGTGTTCGTCGACGCCTGCAGGGATAATCCGCTACTCGAAAAGAGCGTGGTCTCGTCCTTATTCAAGGGAGCGACCAGCATGACGAAGGGCCTCGCCGTCGTGCGGCGCGAGAGCCTCAATTCGGGCCAGTTCGTCGGCTTCGCGGCAGAACCGGGCAAGACTGCGGAGACAGGTACCGGCGAAATCAGCGTCTATACCGAGGCGCTGCTCAAGGAACTCCAGACCCCCGGCCTCGATGTCAGCATCATGCATCGGCGCGTGCGCAGCGATGTCGAGGCGGCCACCAACGGGCGCCAGAGTCCACGCTACGTCGATGATCTGACGGATCAATTCACCCTGAACCCGGGGTCATGAGGTCCCAGTCATGCGTGCCACGGTACGCCTCCTGCTTACAGCCGTCGGCCTCTTCGCCGCCACCACGGTTGCGGCGAGCGCTGCCAATTTCGGCCTGTCCGGTGGCGAGGGAGGTTCCAGCGGGGCGCCGGCCGTGCAGGACTTGTTCAAGTCCGGCCCGGGCACGACGCCGAACACTACGCCGCAGATCAACGATCTCGGGCCGCAGCCCTCCCCGGCGGCGACATCGGGCGTGGGCATCAAGCTCTCCTATAGCGGCCACGCCCGTGCCGACGGTCGCCGGGCACAGGTCGATTTCACGATCGCGGCCGGCGGCAAGGTGGCGGGTACGATCGCCATCCAGAGCATATGCGAACAGAATGTCCATCTGGGCGGCGCCGACCTGACCTTTGCCGGCGTCCTTACCGGCACATGGGAGAGTCGCACGGCCTCGATCGATGGCGTCTGGCAGGGTACCGAGCACTTTTGCGGCACAAATTCTCCCAACAACGGCACCTTCAAGTTCTTCCGCAACGAGGAAGACCCGGGTCACCCCATCCTGCACCTGCGCCTGGTCGGCAAGAACGGCCGCTACGGCTGGGATTTTCCGCCCACTGACCGTGTCTATGCCACAGCCGCCGGCTCCTCGGGCGAGGCGTTGGGCACCGCTTCAAGTGGCCGCAACGGGACCGATGTCTCAGTCATCGGCGATGGATCGACTGCGGGGAATGAGTCCGGTGCTGGACCGACCGGCAAGACCAAATCAGACAACAAGCCGAAGACCGAGGGGCAGACAGCTGATGATGCCGATCCCGAGAGCGTAACCGGCATCGTCATTCTGCCTGCGGAGGTTCCCATCGCCGCGGGCGGGAAGGCCAAACTTCCGGTCGTTTATGCGATCGTCGGCGATAGCGCGGACAGGATTCCCATTCCGGACGACAAGATCGAATGGACGCCAGAGCGAGGACTCAAGATCGCGGGCGGCGAATTTGAGGTGTCCTCGCGGGCGCTAGAGGGCGAACGGCTGACGTTCAAGGCGCGCGTCAAACTCTCGTTGACCAAGGCCTTCGACGGCGAGGGCGTCGTGCACGTCGTCGGCGGGCGGTTAGGCAGCATCTCCGGAGGCGCCTTCTTCTACTACCGCTATCCAGACTACAGGGGCGATCCGCGCCGGCCGCTGCGCGCCACCGTCGAGCTTCGCCTCTCCCCCGGCGGCGGGCCGGAGCGCATGATGACCACCGGGCCAGACGGCCAGTACCGCTTCGATGGGCTCCGGAAGGGCACCTACTGGGTGGTGGTCAGCAGATTCACGGCCGATCCATTCCCCCCCGGGTACCGTCTCAAGGTGCCGAACGGACCGTGGGTCGGCTATTGGACCACGATCCCCGAATACAAGTCGACCTTCAATCCCGACCCGGCGACGGCTAAGTGGGACTTCACCTCGGTTTCGACCGAAATCGATCTGGTCGGCCCAGATTATTCGCCTCATGACACCGTCACCGGACGCGTCACCCACCATGGACAAGCGGTGGCGGGGGTCACCGTCATGGCCAACCGCGTCGGTTCAGAAGGTGGTCAGAAATCCGTCACGAGCGGCCGCGACGGCAGCTACGTGCTCGACACGGTGGGCTTGCCACCGGGTACCTACTGGTTGCGCGCGCAGAAGTTCGTCGTTGCGCAATGGGCTGGCCCGGACGACCTGCTCGACGTCGCCTCCACCCGCGACGAACGTTCGGTGCTCTTCATCGTGCCGTTCTTCGCCACCAATGAGCTTTCGATCGACATCGAGGTGCTGACCCGTAACGAGATTTTCGGCGGCGAGCGAACACCTGAACAACCGGTCGGGCTGCCATGATGGACGAACGCCCCAAGCAAACAGGTGGGTACCAACAATGAAGGTTCTCTGGGCACTTGCGACCACCGTCATGCTGGCGACGCCGGCCCTTGGCAACGATTCCTCCGCCTCGATGGGAGCCGGCGGACTGATCTACACCACGAGCAGCCTCATCGAGATCACCAGCGAGACGCTGGTGATCGGCGAGAACGAAGTCCATGTCAGCTACGACTTCCACAACACCGGTGACAGCGATATCTCGACGCTCGTCGCCTTTCCGCTGCCCGATCTCGATTTCAACGGCGACTGGAACTATTCGATCGACACCCCGGATCCAATCAACTGGATCGGCTTCCGCGTCTCTGTCGATGGCAAGGAACTCGCACCCCAGGTCGAAGCACGCGCCACTCACCTCGGCGTCGATGTGACGGACATTCTCAATCGTTACGGCCTGCCGATTACGCTGCTGAACCATTCCTCCAATCAGATGGAGGTGCTGGACGCCAAGCTCAACGCGCTGCCGCCCGAAGCGAAGGCCGAACTGCTGCGCTATGGCGTCGTCGATTGGACGTCATCGTGGGGCGCCGACAACGTCCCCTATCCGAGCATGCACTGGACCTCGCACATCGCCTTTTACTGGTTTCAGACCTTCCCGGCCGGCAAGACCCTGCACATCGAACACCGCTACCGTCCGGTTCCGGGCCTTTCCTTCATCACGCAGGAATCGCTCGACGACGCTGACCTAAGGGATGGCTTTTGCCTCGACCAGACGCTGCGGGAGCAGATCGAGACACGTCTCAAAGAAGAACCTTACGAAACGATGCGGGGCACCGAACTCCGTTACGTTGTGACCACTGCTGGCAACTGGCTGGGCCCGATCGGTCACTTCTCACTCAGGATCGAGAAGGGAGCGCGCGACAACATCGTCGCGACTTGCTGGAAAGGCCTCAAACCGTCAGACGGAGACGCGCTGGGCTTCGAGGAGGAGAACTACCAGCCGCAAGTTGACCTGCGGTTCCTATTGGTAAGGCCGCTGGAACAGGAATAGGGAGTCGACGCCGAAGCAGCTAGCTCTTCCGCCGGAGGGCTGAACTCAGTCAATGCCGCACGACGCCGCCGAGGGTGAAAACGGCGATCATTGGGAGACTTCTCATGACACACCAACACTTCGCGACTCGCATCGCCGCCGCAGCCGCGGTTCTGGTTTTGATGCTGGATACTGGTGCCGCCAGCGCGAAGCCGCTTCGCTATATGAGCTGCGGCGAACTCTGGTACGCACGCAATGCGATCTACGCCCAAAATGGCTATTGCTTCCAGACCAGCCGCGCCATCAGTGTCTTCGGCAGGGCATGCTTCCCACCCTACGGTCGGCTGAGCCCTTACGAACAACAACGGGTGAACGATATCATCGCCTGGGAGCGGCGTAAGGGCTGCAACTGACCGGAAATTGCAGCGTTCGCGTCGGTTCAGGGCTTCGCTCTCGGCCGAAGGGTTATCCCGAGGCGCGCCCGCCGCAATCCAAAGAGCCATGTAGTCTCGTCGCAGCGCGGATGGCTGAGCGGGCCGGCCACAGCCCGACCCGTGCGTCCTTGCGCGTGATCTCGGCTCATTGACCCGTTCTGCCAACTTTCACACACCGGTGCTTTGCACTGCGTGGCGGCCCTACAAGACCGACCCGCGCGACCCGAGCAGGGAGGCGGGCTCGGCGTAGAGGCTGACCACGGCGAGCTCGACGGCGCCTGCGGTCGTATCGTTGTTCAGCCAGAAGTGCGGCGTCAGAAACTGCGTGGCAACCGGCAGGTCAGTCATGAGGACGTTCTCTGCCAGGTCGCCACTGCTCAGACGGTCGACGCGGTAGCGAATCTGGTTGACGGCAATTTCCCGCCTATAAAAAAGCCGATCGCCTGAGGAGATTGCGGACGTTGGAGACGTGCCATCGCCCGCGACGGGCGGTGCGGACCCCACGATCGTTGAGGGCGCCGGCCAATCCGCGCAGATCGGTCACTCCGGTAGCTCGCAGCGACGATCGGCAGCACATTGGCCGCAAAGGCATCGGCTTCCTCGGTCAGCGCCCGATGTCCGGCTGCCGCCGCTTCCGCTAGGTTGCGCCGATTGCCCAGCTTGGCGCCCTGGGCCTTCCTCGCGGCCAAGGCCGCCTTGGTTCGTTCCGAGATCAGCCGGCGCTCCTTCTCCGCCAATGCAGTGTAGAGGTGCAGCATGAAGGGATCGGCGTCTCGTCCCAGTTCGGCGACGATGAACGGCACATGTTGGGCCATCAGGCCCGATATGAAGGCCACGTCGCGGGATAGCCGATCGAGCTTGGCGACAATGACCGGGCACTTCTTCTGCCGCCCTGTGGCCAACGCTGCGGCCAGCTGGGGCCTTCGGTCGAGAGCGTCCGCCCCCTTCCCGGTTCAGACCTCGGTGAACTCGGCCAACATATCGAATCCCTCTGAGGCGGCGAACCGCGCGACGGCTTCCCGCTGAGCTTCGATGCCGAGACCCGATCGGCCCTGGCGGGCGGTGGAGACGCGGTAGTAGGCTTGTTGCATCGCGACAAACGCGCTGGCCGTTTGTACAAAACGCATACCACCGTTTGCGTGTTGTACGTAGTCAACTCTCTGGCACAAAGGGGGAATTCTATTCCCGCCGCGGGGAAAGCCTACGCCTGATCCGAAGTTGAGCCATCATTTGCCCGCCGAGCGCAGAAGCTTCACTGGCGGCAGGCGACGTCCGCAATTTGGGGAAAAGCGGAAAGCCCTGCGGGCGGTTCAGACGTCCGAGATGCGCCAGGAGCAAACTCGGGCACTCTCAACTTTGTGCGATTCAGCACTAGCGCTTTGGGTGCCGATCGCGTTTCAGAACGAGATTCAAGCCGCTAATACCTGCGAGACGGGCAGCGAGGAGCTTGCCGACATCGGTCGCGGGCTCGGCTGCCACAATGCTTTGCGTCCGCACTCTTCCTTCGGTCCATGACTGAAAACAAAGGAGGCTGCCGAAGCAGCCTCCCCTTGCTTCGGGAGGGATCAATAACCCGGCTGCTCCCGGAAGGACGGGTCGTTGATGTCGTACACGAAGGCACCTGCGTCCCGCTTCTTCATGTAGTCGTCGTGGAAGAAGGGAACCAGCTTGTCGACGTTGATATCGGCCTTGGTGAACGGAATGACGGAGACGAAGACCGCCTTCTTGTACGGCTTGCCTGCGAAGTACGCCTTGATCTGTTGGCTGGCGATGTCCGCCTCAAGCGTCGCGGTCTCATTCACGTCCATCGTGGTTGTGCCGTCGGCAACCCACTTCCACGACTTCTCCTTGCCGTTGCTGGAGCCGAGCCAGTACTTGCTCGGATCGAGACCGGCTTCTTCCATCGCCTGCAGGGCACCGGCCATCATCTCGTCGTTCTCGACATAGGCGCCGTCGAAACCGTCCGGCCCGAGGCTGGTGATGGCGTCCTGCATGACCTTCTTGGCGGGATCGGCAAACCATCCGCCCGAACCCCAGAAGACGACCTGGAGGTCTTTGCCGCCGGCGCCCTTGACGCCGACGTTGTCAGCCAGATTGCCGATGTCCTTGCCGGCGTCCCTGTACGACTCCAGGAAGCCCTGGGTCTGGCCTGCCGCGGTGCCCTGACCGAGCTTGCCCTCGATCATGATCACCTTCTTCACGTTGTGCTTCATGGCGGATTCGCCGGCGAGCTTGCCAATGTACACCCAGTCATATCCGGCGAAACCGGCAAGGCCGGGCTCGTTCGGCGGGTTGTGCGTCAGATGGAACTCGGGAATGCCGGCATCCTTGGCCAGCTTCAGCGTCCGCGAGGTCGTCTCGGGCGAATTCTGCACCACGAGAAGCGCATCGACGCCCTGCGTGATGAAGTTTTCGACCGCAGCGATCTGCTCCGGAGCGGTGCCCTGTCCGACGACGTCGAGGACGGTCCAGCCTTCGCGCTCGGCGAGGGTCTTGAAGACCTCGAAGCCCGCTTTGTAGAAGTCATCGGAGGCATCCATGTAGTAGCCGATGACCTTCCCTTCCGCCGCTTGAGCGCCGGCTGCAAAGGGCAAGACGCCCAGTGCGACGGCGGCCATGAGGCCAAATGTCAGTTTCTTCATGTCTTCTACTCCCTTTCTCTCTTTCTTCTTTCGTGCTTCGTCCCGAGACGTCACACGGATGAGTCCTGCGTTTCTGCCTGCACGTCTGCCTGATCCCGTGTTCCCCCCTTTCTCGCCGCCGCCACAGCGCGCGCCTTCGCGCGCTCGCGTTTCAGGGCCAAGAAATCGGAGATCTGCGACGAGACATCCCCCGCCGACACTGCGATGATGACAACGAGACCCTTGGCCAGAAATTGAACTTCGGACGGCAAGCGCAGCATGTTCATCGCGTTGGCAATCGATCCGAGAAAGAAGACTCCGATCAACGTGCCGACGATGTTGCCCCTGCCGCCGCTGAGTGCCGTCCCGCCGATGACGACCATGGCGATCGTGTCGATCTCCAAGCCCTGCCCGAGCGTGATGATTCCGGTGTTGATGCGCGCCAGCAGCATCGTCGCCCCGATCCCCACCAGCAGCCCCTGGATCATGTAGACGGACAGACGCATGTTCTTGACGTCGATGCCGGCGAGGAATGCGGCGCGGGAGTTGGTGCCGACGGCGTAGATGCGCCGCCCGTACTTGGTGTAGGTGAGCACCAATCCTCCGATGAGCGCGATCAGGAAGAAGATCAGCACGTAGGGCGGGATGCGGAGGTTCAGGCCGGTGACCGGGTCCTTGGCGCCTTCAATTATGTTTGCGATGAGGAAGTCGAGCTCGCCCTTCATCACGACCTCGCGCGAATTGGAGAGCAGCAGCGCGATCCCCTGGAAGGAGATCATTCCGCCGAGCGTGATGATGAAGGGTTCGATGCGGGTTCTGGAAATGATGAACCCCATGATGGTTTCCAGAACGACCGCGGACGCGATGCCGAGCATGATCGCGGGCCATACACCGAGACCCCACTTGGAGATGCCCAGCGCCACGACGATCGACACCAGCGAAGCCAGCATGCCCACCGAGAGATCGATGCCGCCCGATATCATCACCATGGTCATCGAGACCGCGACGATCCCCGGCACGGCGACCTGCTGGAGAATGTTGACGATGTTGACCGGACTGATGAAGGTCGGGTACTTCGATCCACCCGTTGAGATCAGCTGAAGGAGAACGATGATCACGACGAAACTGACAAAGATCGAAAGCACGGTCAGGTTTTCGTATCGCTTGAAGAGCGACTCCTTGACCGGCAATGCCACGTTCGAGATCTCCCGCTTGTTCACGCTTGCTGGTCTCCTATCGAAAGGGTGAGGATGTTTTCTTCGGTGATCTCCTCACCAGCCAGTTCGCCCGCTATCTCTCCTTGCTTGAGGACGATCACGCGGTCGCTCATCGACACCACCTCCGGCATGTCGGAGGAGACCATGAGAATGGCCTTGTCCTGCTTCAGCAGGTCGACCATGACCTTGTAAATTTCCTGTTTGGATCCGACGTCGATGCCGCGCGACGGCTCGTCGAAGATGTAGATCTCGCCGCCGGTGTTGAACCACTTGCCCAGCACGACCTTCTGCTGGTTGCCGCCGGAGAGATTGACGACCCGGGTACGCGCGCTCGGGGCCTTGATATTCAGGAGCTTGATGAACTTCTCGCCGGTAAGGGCGTCGGTCGATGGCCGCACGACGAAATCGCGCGTGTTGACCATGTTGGCCACGGCGACGTTCTCGGCGATCGTCTTGGGCAGAAAGAGTCCCGTGTTCTGGCGATCCTCGGTGATGAAGCACATCTTGTTGTGGATCGCGCTCTTCGGGCTGGAGAGCTTCGCCGGCTTGCCGTTGATGACGATTTCACCGCCCTCGAGCGCGGCGCTGCCGAAGAGCACCTCCATGAGTTCCGATCGTCCCGATCCGGCCATGCCGGCAATCCCGAGGACCTCTCCGCGGTGGAGTTCGAACGAGACGTCGCGCACGCCGTTCCCGGTAACGTTCCGCGCTTCCAGGACCACCTCGCCGCGCTCGACGCGTTCGCGCTCGTAGAAGGTCGACGGGTCTCGCCCGACCATGTCCTTGATGAGCATCGTCTTGGTGAGTCCGGCGATGGGGTACATGCTGACCTTGCGGCCGTCGCGCAGAACGGTGGCGCGATCGCCGATCTCGAAGACCTCGTCGAGGTGATGCGAGATGTAGATGACCCCGATTCCGTCTTCCTTGACGGTCTTGACGATGTTGAGGAGCGTATCGATCTCGCGCGATGAGAACGATGCCGTGGGCTCGTCGAGAATGATGACGTTGCTCTTGAAGAGGAGCGCCTTGGCGATCTCCACGACCTTCTGCTGGCCGCTGGTCAGGTCGCTCATGCGCCTGTCCGGCGTGAGGTCGCTCTTCAGGTAGCGCAGGACATCCTCGGTCTGGCGGCGCATCTCCTGGCGCTGCAGCAACCCTCGCCGGGTGATCTCCGCACCCGCGAAGATGTTCTCGGTGATGCTCAGGGCATTGAAGACGATGTGCTCCTGATAGATCGTATGGATTCCCACCCTGAGGGCGGTGTGCGGCGTCAACGAAACCTCGCTGCCGTTGAAGAATATCCGTCCGCCTTCGTCCGGCTGATAGGCGCCGGAGAGGATCTTGATGAGCGTCGACTTGCCGGCGCCGTTTTCGCCGCACAGGCAATGGACCTCGCCGCGCTTGAGATCGAACGAGATGTCCTCCAGCGCCCTTACGCCGGGAAACGTTTTCGATATGTGAGACAAGCGCAGAATTTCATCCATGCTTCCACTCACTTGGACGAACGACTGCGGACGCGCGCATCAGCGCGCCGCGAAGTCAGGCAGTTTCACGATCTCGCCACCCTTGAGCGCCGACTGATGGGCGCAGATGCCCACGGAGGTCCAGTTCGCCGACTTTTCGACGTTCGGGAATGGGTCGCGGTCTTCAAGCAGAGCGGACACGAACTCGTTGACCAGATGCGGATGCGACCCACCGTGACCGCCGCCCTGGATGAAGGAGAGATGATCCTCGTCGACGATGCCGCGCGTAAACTTCTGGATCTCCTTGGGCAGGCGATGGGCGTAGTCGGGGACCTCGACGCGCTCGGCGATCTCGGGCTCGGCTTTCTTGGCCGTGTGGAGTACCGGATTCTCGTCGGTGATGAGCTGCCACTCGAACGACTTCTTCGAGCCGTAGACGTCGACGCTCTCACGGTACTGCCGCGCGGTGTCCCAGAGGAACCGCCAGATATGGGCCGCCAGGTCGGAATCCTTGATCTTGATGTGGCACGACTCGACGGCGAATTTCGAACCGGACCGGCGCGCGCACTCGTCGTTGATCGCCCCCGAGCCGAAGCAGCTGACGTACTCCGCCATGCCGTCGACCATCGCCATGAGCGGGCTCACGACGTGGGTCGCGTAGTGCATCGGCACCATGTCTTTCCAGTAGTCCGGCCAGCCCTCCATGTCCTGCGGGTGCGAGGCCGCCAAGTACTGGATCTTGCCGAGTTCGCCCTTGTCGTAGAGCTCCTTGATGAACAGGTATTCGCGGCTGTAGACGACGGTTTCGGCCATCATGTATTTGAGGCCGGTCTCGCGGACCAATCCGACGATCTCCTTGGCCTCGTCCAGGGTCGTCGCCATGGGCACGGTGCACATGACGTGCTTCCCGGCCTTCAGCGCCGCGATCGCCTGCGGGGCGTGATCGGGGATCGGGCTGTTGATGTGGACGAAATCCACCTCCGGATCGGTCAGCACTTCCCGGAAGTCGGTGTAGCGCGTGGCGATTCCGAAGCGATCGCCGACCTCATCCAGCTTGCTCCTGGTTCGCTGGCAGATCGCCGTCACCTCGGCATTCGGATGCGCCTGATAGATCGGAATGAACTCAGACCCGAAGCCAAGACCAATAAGTCCTACGCGTGCTTTTTTCATGATCCGCCCCAATTCTCCTCTGGCAGGCAGACTGGGGCGTGCATGGAAATTGAACAATGAGCATTCACGCGAGAATTTTGAGATATTTCCCCGACGCCGACGCGTCGTCAGTCCGGGACGTGGCGTAACGAGCGTCCGCGCACCTGATCGCGGTATTCGCGCGGCGTCAGCCCGGTCTCCTTTTTGAAGAACACGCTCAGGTACTCGGGGTGCTCGATGCCGAGCGCTTCGCTTATCTCCGAGAGAGACATCTCCGTTTCGAGCAGGAGTTCGCGCACGGCGTTGGTCCTGACGCGCAGGATTTCCTGGTGCGGCGTGCGATCCAGCGCTTTTCGGAAGCGGGCCTCGAGAACGCGCCGGGACAGGGGAACGATGCGCAGCACGTCCTCGACCCGGATGTTCTTGTGGGCGTTCTGGCGGATGAAGGCGACGGCCTCGGCGACGTGATGATCGCCAACGGTCAGGACGTCGGTCGAAACGCGTTTGCGAACCCCGAGCGGCTCGATGGAATGCTTGCGCCCGGCGAGCTTTTCCCCGCGCATCATGCGGTCGATAATCTCGGCCGCGTAGGCGCCGGTCCTGAACGAATTGGGGATGACGCTCGACATGCTGGGGGTTGCCATCTCGCACAGAAGCTCGTCGTTGTCGACGCCGACGACGGCAATGTCCTCGGGAACCATGAAGCCGTAGTAGCGACAGATTTCCAGGAGCTGCTGACCGCATGCGTCGTAGCAGACGAAGATGCCCACCGGCTTGGGCAGGCTCTCCAGCCAGCCGCGGATCGCCTCGCGCTGCGTCCACCAGCGAACCCGCGGTTCCTTACGGGCCGGAAGATTGAATATCCACGATTTGATGACGTCGGGATGCCCGAGGACGCGCTCGAAGCTCTGTTGCCGCCAGATCGACCAGTTGTAGAACGGGTCGCCGAAGAAGGCGAAGTTCTGCAGGCCGCAGTCGCGCAGGTGGTCGAGGGCAAAGCGCGTGATCGCCTCGTCGTCGGTCTCGACCCAGGGGATGCCCTCGATCAGGCGGGCGGCGCTGACGTCGACCGTCGGCACGTTCATGGCGGTGATGATCCGCGCCATGCGATCGGTTTCGATGCGTGCGATGACGCCGTCGAACTTCCAGCTGCCGGCGAAGGATTCGTCGATCTCGTGCCGACCGTGCTCGGTGAGGTAGAGGGTCCAGCCGTGGCGGGTCCGGGCATACTCGTGAATCCCACGCAGCACGCCGCGCGCGTAGCTATTGGAGGTTTCGACGATGACTGCGACGTTCCTCTCGTCCACCGGCGAGCCCTTTTCGCCCGTCCGATGCCGATGGATCCGTCACCATCGGCACCGAAGGAAAGCCATCAGTATACGGCAGTTCGGGCCGCTGCCTACGCCGCCGTCCCCGTCTCAGCCGAGCAGCTCGCGGAGGAAACGCGCGCCCGCGGACGCCAGTTCGTCCTGCGATGGCGCCAGCGGCCGCCAGATTGCGGCGGCTTTGGCGATCTCGACGGCGCCGGGGGTGAAGGATTCGATGACCACCGGGCCGTCATAGTCGATCTCTTTGAGAGCGTCGCGAACGCCGAGCCAGTCCTGGTGACCGGTGCCGGGAGTGCCGCGGTCGTTCTCGCAGGCGTGGAAATGGCCGAGCCTGCCCTCGCCGACCAGCCGGATCGCATCCGGGATACTCTTTTCCTCGATATTGGCGTGGAAGGTATCGATGTGAACCTTGTAGGCGGGATGGCCGACGTCGTCGATCAGCCTGAGAGCGTGTTCCGCCAGGGTGATCATGTCGGTCTCGAAGCGGTTGAGCGGCTCGATGCCCATGGTGACGCCGGCATCGCTGGCGACCTTGCCGAGCTTTCTGAGATTGGCGACGCACCAATCCCACTGCTGCTTCCTTTCCTCATCGGGGATCATGCGGGTCTTGCCGACCGCGGAATAGACCGGTCCGGAGAAGAGCGTGCTGCCCACTTCCTCGGCGAACCGGATGCTGTCCGTGACGTAGTCGATGCCCATCTGGCGGATCGCCGGGTCGTCGCTGGAGATGTCGCGCGTCGGCCCGTAGGCGCCGCACACCGTCACTTCGAGGCCGTTATCCTCCGTCATCTTGCGCAAGAGCTTGGCGTCGATGAGCGACGCATCGTCGAGCGCGACCTCGATAACGTCGAACCCCATCTGCTTCACCTTGGCGATGAGGTGGAATTCCTTCGTGCTAAATGGCGATGTCCATACCCACGTGTTGACACCGATCTTCATCGTTCGCGCCTCCCAGAATCGCGGGACCCGGCAGCTAGCCGTCGGCTTAGACAACTCTCTGCGAGCTTGGGTTAGCCTAAATCCGCCGGATCGCGGCGTAATTGAGCATTCGCGCTAGAAAAATGAGATATCTAACCATTGGCTCCGAGCAGGGCGGAGCCGCCGTCGCCCCGGCGCTATCCGAGGGTCGCCCGGTCGAAATTCCCTTCCAGGCATCCCTGACGGCCGGGGAATGTGCGCGATCACGCGCACTTCGATGGCGTGCTGCGTGGGGCCCCCCGGAAGTTCTCATGCGCCCTGAGCGCTCTGACGGCGACGACCGTCATGTTGCTGCACCAACGCACGCGGAATCAATCTGCGCTCACCTTGTTGTCGGTGCCGTGACAGAGCACGTTCGATGTCCGGTCAGGGTCAATCTGAGACGAAGATCGGAGCTTGGCGGACCTCGGCTTTTAGCTCGGAAGAGGACATAGCCTCGCTTCGATTCATACCAACCACACTTAGCGGCGATCTCTGCCAGGTAATTGACCAAACAGGTCCGGTTCCGTCTCCGATGGCATGGAGATTCGCCCGCGGCTTGCCGGTGTGAACCCGAACTCGGAGGAGATGCGGAGCATGATCTCGGCCTGGCGATTGGCGATGGAGACGTAGGGCGACTGGATGGGGAAGCCGGTTGGCGACTTGACCATGACGCCAAACTTCTGGATGGCCGCGGTCGCCTCGGCCCATAGGGCATAGGCGCTGCAGTAGGCGGCAAGCGTCCCGCGATCGAGGTTGGTGAGGACGCGGAGCTTGCCGAATTCGTCGGCAAGGCGGTGCCATTCGGTCTGGGCAGCGGGGCTCAGTTCCGGTGGACAGTCGGGGATCGCGGGCTCAGGGGTGGGCTCGTCGAGGTTCAGCGGCCTCTTGCCGGGATTGCCGGTGATGACCTTGAGACGCGTCGGTTTGGGTTTGCGACCACGCACGGGCTCACCCTTTGGTCTTGGCTGAAGCGGCGCGCTGGCGCCGCGGGGAGGGAGCTGGAGGCACGCCGGAGTACGATTCCGGAGGCTTGTCGTTGCGCCCTGCGGCCTCGCCGGCCGCCGACCGCATGGCCTCGACCTCGGAGAAAGTCTGGTTCTCGCCGGCCTGCCGCGCCTCTTTGCCGGTAAAGGCTTGCCAGCGGCGGATGGCGACGTCGACGTAGACCGGATCGATCTCGATCCCCAAACAGATCCTGCCGGTGGTAGGGTGGATCGGTCACCATGAGGCCTGGGACAATGTCGTCGAGGAGCTGCCCGACCGCCATCCTGTCGGTGGCGTCCCCGCAGATGAGGCGGTGGGAGCCAAGGAGCCAGAGGTCCCCGGTCCGGGTGACCGCCCGCTCCGCCACGTCAGGAACGGAATCCTCGTCGGTCAGGCCCTCGGTTCCGGCCGGCGCCAGTGCCTGTGCTAGTTCGTCCTCGTCAAAGCCGAGGGTCGACAGGTCGGCACCGAGGTCGGAGAGGTCCTTCAGCTCGAGCTTGAGCATGTCCAGGTCCCAGCCGGCATTGAGGGCAATCCGGTTGTCAGCAAGAACCAGCTGGCGCCTCTCGAACTCGCTGAGGCCTGTCAGGACGATGACCGGTACCTCCGCCAAGCCGAGCTTCCGCGCCGCCGCCACCTCACCCCGCAGACCACGCGAGGCGTGAACACGCCTATTCCAGATCTCGTGCTGTCGGTGCAAAAGCTCCCAGTTCGGCTCGTAGCTGTTGCGCTGTGAATGCCCGCCATGTCGGACGCGCCGGATAATCCCCCGCCTATGCAGGGACATGACAGCGCGCAACACCGTACCGCGATCGAGCCCGAGCAATTCGGCCAGCCGATCAATACCCGGATCGCATCGACCGTCCGTCCTGTTGAAGTGGTCGACGATCGCGCACGCCACGCGGCGCTCCGAAGCCGACAGGCCGGGAATGAGGCTGAGCGTCTTGATGGCCAGCAACGTATGCAGGTGAGAGACGTTCGTCGTCATGGCCGTGGCTCCGGCCCGGCGCTTGATGCCACGTGCTCGGAGGTCACGACCCGGGCCTCGATCCACGCACTCAGATCCACCGTGCGATAGCGGATCGTGCGGCCGATGCGGACGAAGGTCGGGCCGACGCCTTTGACACGCCAGGCCTGCAATGTTCGCGGTGAAGCGCTGAGGAGTTTTGCGGCGTCCTTCTCGCAAAGAAGACGCGGCTGACTGTCGAGTTCGTCGGTCGTCGACATGATCAACCTCATCAAGGAAGGCGAGCCAAATGAACGCTTATCGCGGAACGGAGGACGCCATGCGCTGGTGCTTCCGGGACGAGGCCATGGCGGAGGCTTTCCGGGCGGTTCTTGGCTCCGTGAATGTTCGACCGCCATCAGCGTAGATATGGCGCGCGCGACGTCTCAGCACGCGGCGTCAGTGCTGAAGCATTTCCGTTGTGCTAGTGACATGCTCGGAGGGGCCCGCAGTAGCCCGCAAATGGTTCAAGCGCCTCCAAAGAAAAGGCGGGGATGAGTAGATGGTGCAGTTTGACAAATGGTGCACTTCCACTGACGCGCAGGTGGGGCCCCATTTTTGTAGAGTGATGACCGGATTCGCGGCAAACCTAGCCACAGGCGTTCAGGCGACGGCCGCAATTGTTCCAGGGCACTACGCTTCTGAAGAGCATCTGGCTCGGGCGTTCCGGCGGCTGGGGAAGTCCGCTGTTGCGGCCTTAATCGAATCAAAGCTGCCGACAACGAAAGCCATTCGTTCCGGAGATCTTGGTGAGATTTTCGCCACGGAATGGATCGACGCTCATAGCGGTGGCTATCACGCCCCGATCAAGCGGCTTCGCTGGAAAGATCACCGCAACATGGCGATGCGTGGCGAGGACGTGATCGGCATCCTACAGGATCCGCAGACGCAGCGGCTACGTTTCTTGAAGACAGAAGCAAAAAGTCGCGCGGTCCTCACTGCACAAGTGGTCGCTGCAGCGCGAGCGAATTTGGACAAGGATGGGGGGCGGCCTTAAGCTCATGCCCTAACGTTCATCTCGGAGCGTCTGGTCGAGCTCGGCAACACAGCCTTGGCAGACGCGATTGATGAGGCATTGCTGAAGTACGGGATCCCGGCTGCAAGCGTAGGGCACCTGATTTTTACCTTCTCCGGTAACTCACCAGAGGCGATTTTGACCGCCTCGCTCCAGGCTTACCCGGGTGCCTTCAACCAATGGGGCGTGGGCCTCCGTGTCGAGGGGCATCCAGCCTTCATTGGTGCCGTCTACGATCAGGTGATCGCTAATGCCAACGACACCTGACGCGATCATAGCCGCCATCGGCGAAGCGTCAGCGGCTGGCTTTCGCGGCAATCTCATCGCACGCGGGCAAGCTCGGGCAATTATCTGGCGCGATGGCAGGCTTCCCTCCGACGCACCGAATTTTGCACCTCAGCTGAGCTACGACCTTCATTCCTACGGCTATGCTCTTCTCGGTCTCGGCCTTCGTCTTCGAGAGCTTGATGGCGATCCGACACAGGAGCGCTTGGCCTTTGAGCAAGCCGGTACGGCACTCGAAGCGGTGATCGCGAGAGGGGACCGCCAAGAAGCAGATCGCGAGTTCCATTTCGTCATGGCGGCGGCCGCCTATCATCTCGCGCACCTCTCCGCGCGTGCCTACTCGCTACTGTCCACCATTGAGAGTGGCGAGAACTTCTCGCCAATTGAACGAGCGCTCGCCCAGGTGATGCGGCGGAACTTTGCAGCGCTGCGAACGAGCATTCTGGACCACCGTGCGTCGGGCGAGGATAGCGACGCCCGGATCGCTGCCGCTATTGAGGTTCACCTTGATCAGGCCGCGGGCGAAGAGAGCCCGGCAGACGGCACTAGAGACTTCCTATTTGACGGCCTTGATGCGGCCCTGACCGACGCTTTCTTGGCCGCAATGTCCTTGTTCCTGCTCGCCATAGAGCGAGGCGAGCGGCGGCTCGTCGATCAGGCGCTAGAGCGGCTTCGAACGAGCATCTCTATTTGCGGCGAGCTAAACATCCTGCCGCAATGGTGGGCGCATCGCGTCGCGATCCACCTCATGTCGGACCTTTGGTCAAATACCTTTTACGAGAGATTGCCTCGCCAGCCGGCCGGCGGCGAAGCAGCGGACTGGCCGCGACTTCGTGAACTATTTATTTCCCTGCTTCAGCGACGCCCTAGAGCGGAGGTTGATTTGTGGCCGTCGCAGCTCGAAGCCGCATCGCGTGTTGTCGATCAGTCCGATGATCTGGTGGTTTCGCTGCCCACAAGTGCCGGCAAGACCCGTATTGCGGAGCTGTGCATCTTGCGCTGCCTGGCCGGCGGTAGACGGGTAGTCTTTGTCACTCCGTTGAGAGCTCTCTCTGCTCAGACCGAGACAACTTTGCTGAAGACCTTCGGGCCCCTGGGAAAAACAATATCGGCGCTCTACGGCAGCATTGGAGTAAGCGGTTTCGACGAGGACGCGATCCGGTTACGGGACATTGTGGTAGCTACACCGGAGAAGCTCGACTTCGCTCTGCGCAATGATCCGTCCCTTCTGGATGATGTCGGCCTCCTTGTTTTCGACGAGGGGCACATGATCGGCCTCGATGAACGCGAGGTCCGATATGAGGTACAGATCCAGAGGCTTTTACGTCGTCCCGACGCCCATAGCCGGCGCATCGTATGTCTATCGGCGATCTTGCCTGACGGTGATCAAGTCAACGATTTCGCGGCGTGGCTTCGGCGAGACCATCCTGGCGGCTTGGTCAAGAGCGATTGGCGTCCGACCAGATTGCGATTCGGTGAAGTCGTCTGGATGTCCGGCACGGCGCGGTTGAACCTTCGCATCGGTGACGAACGTCCCTGGGTTCAGCGTTTCCTCATTGGGTCTGCACCACCAAAATGGATACCACCCAAGCGGCGCCGAACCCGGTTGTTTCCTGACGATCAACGCGAACTGTGTTTGGCAACCGCTTGGCGGCTCGTGGAGGACGGCCAGACCGTCTTGATCTTCTGCCCCGAGCGGCGAAGCGTAGAGCCATTCGCAGACGCAATAGTAGATCTTCACGAGCGGGGGGCACTGCGCTCGCTATTTGATGGCGATCCCCGTGTTCTGGACACCGCGGTCGCGCTTGGCGAGGAATGGCTGGGTCCGCAGAGCCCCATCCTCGATTGCCTGCGCCTGGGGATAGCGTTGCACCACGGCGCGCTGCCCACGGCTTATCGCAAAGAGGTTGAACGCCTGCTGCGCGAAGGCGTGCTGAAAGTCACGATTTCGTCGCCGACATTGGCGCAGGGCCTAAACCTGTCCGCTACCGCTGTGATCATGTATTCGCTCCACCGAAATGGTGAAAGGATCGATATCTCTGAATTCAAGAACGTCATTGGGCGAGCTGGCCGTGCCTATGTCGACGTCGAGGGAATGGTGCTCTTCCCTATGTTTGGCGAGGTCGCGAAGAAGCGGCGCAACTGGGAGCAGCTCATAGCGGATCACGGTGCGCGTGAGATGGAAAGCGGTTTGGTTCGGCTGGTCGTAACGTTGCTGTCGCGTATGAGTGCGGGTATTGGCGGCGATCTTGATCGACTTGTTGACTATGTCGTCAACAATGCTGCGGCCTGGACCTTCCCTGAAATTGCCGGCGAGCAACCGGAGGATCGTGAGCACGCATTGGCGGACTGGGAGCGGTATCTTTCAACGCTTGATACGGCCATCCTCAGCCTCATTGGCGAGAACGATGTTCACATTGAGGGTATCGAGACAGCGCTTGATGACATCCTTCAGTCTTCTCTCTGGCACCGGCGTCTTCTGCGTCATAACGAGAAGGTACAACAAGTGCTCAAGACAGGCTTGGTATCCCGCAGTCGATTCATCTGGGACCGGTCTACTGCTGCACGCCGGCGAGGATATTTCCTGGCGGGAGTGGGACTGACAACCGGGCATGCGCTCGACGAGGTGGCGACGGAGGTCAACCTTCTCCTGGTCCAGGCGAATGGAGAGATTCTCGAAGGCGATACCGAGGGGGCAATTGCCGCAATCACAAGTTTGGCCGAAATTGTCTTCGCATTCTATCCCTTCACTCCGGACGTCCTCCCCTCAAACTGGCGAGACATTCTGCGCGTCTGGCTCCTGGGCCAACCTCTTGCCGGTATTGCCGCCGGGCAGGAATCGGACACGCTTCGGTTTGTTGAAGGAGGGCTTGTCTATCGTCTCCCCTGGGCCATGGAGGCGATCCGCGTTCGGGCGGCTGCGACTGGCGATACGGTCGGCGTCCTAGACGCTCGCCTTGAAGACTTCGCGCTTAGCCTCGCCGTTCCTGCCGTCGAAACCGGTACGCTGAACCGCTCGGCGTCGATCCTTATCCAAGCTGGCTTCAACTCGAGGATCGCCGCCGTCAAGGCCGTCTTTGACACCGGCGCGACTTTTGAAACGGGTTGGGAGCTTCGGCGATGGCTTGGTTCAGAAGCCGTCGCGGCGTGGAGTACGCAGCCGGATTGGCCGACAGCGGAAACTAAGGCGATGTGGATGGATTTCACGCGGAGCTTCACGCCGCGCGAAAGCCTCACCTGGGCGGATCGCCACTACTGGGCGGATGTAGACTGGTTGGGAGCGCCACCACCTCCAGGCACTCCCGTTCAGATTCATCATTGGACCGGCCAGCCGCGCGTACTCGCGGCGGACGGGGCGCCGCTAGGCACCGTAAAGGCCGCGCTGAATCCTGGAAGAGCCGGACTGCTTCGCGCGCAGGTAGCCCAGGACGCTGGCCGCATCGACATCGCCTATATGGGGCCGGCCGATTTGTCCGGGTCGTGACGGGATGAGGTACGGCCGCAGGTCGTCCTCGCACTCCCCTATAGATTCTCGATGAAGCAAGAACGTACGCGAAGGTAGCGCAAATTGCATGCGAAGTTGGATACTATTTGGCACGTTGCCGGGTGTACGAGCTGTTTTGAGAATGCTCAAGCACAGCCACACCCGAGTCAGTGAAGGGGTGGCCGCTGATGAGCGACTCGCAACTCTCTATCGAATACGAAGGCATGGCGGATCGCCATGAGCTCTACGCGAAGTACGGCATTGCGGCGGAAGCGGCCCAGCTCTTTGAGACGGATTTGGGCACTTTGCTGCTGGGGCTGCGCGGTCTCGAGAATGATTGGCACGTCATCCCCGATGGTGCCGCAGCGCGAGAGGCACTCGACCTAATTGACCGCAGCACTCTTGGGCGTTTGTTGAATGATCTCAGGCAATACATCGAAATTGACGGGGATTTGCAGGCTCTCTTTTTGTCCGCGCTCGAATCCCGAAGCCGCCTAGCCCATGGCTTCTTCGAACGGCACGACTTCAGGATTCAGACCGAGGAGGGCCGCACCGAAATGATAGGGGACTTGGAAGAACTGCACGGTCAGCTATTTCGGGCATGGCGCGCCGCAGACAAGCTCTCCACGGCGGTTTTGGAGCTGGTGAGGCAGAGTTCACCTGGCGGAAAGCTGAGCGTGAGGCCGTAGGCCGTGAGGATGATGACCGGCTAGATACGACCTTCACAGACGAGGATGTGAATGCCTTTTCCCGGCGCGCTCCGGTCATCACTGCCCTCGACAGATTTCATCGCGCTACCCTAGAAATTCCGCGCCCGCCCGCTTGTCGAAATACCCCGCTCTTGCTCTAAACGCTTTGCCGATGCGCCAAGCCGCGGGTGCCCGCTCCATCTCCAGAAACAGCCGCGAGGCCGCGTCGAACACCTTGACCACGTTGCCCTCGCGCTTGACGTTGCCACTAAGTAGCGCCTCGGCGACCCCGGTGAGGAGATTGCGGTCCGGTTTCGGTCGCCCGTAGGCCACCTCGCCGATCGCGGCTCCATCGATCACGACCGGCAGGCGATCCTCGCCGAACCGCTCCGGTGCGACCGCCACCGGGAAGCTCGTGAAACTGTAGGGCGCCTGGTCGTCGAGCACAGCCGCGCTGACTTCCTTGCCCGCCTGGCGCAGCTCCTCGGCGATCTGCGCACGTCTGGCGCCGGTGGCGACGGCATTGTCGACGAAGCGATCGAGGGCCGGGGAGGCGACGAGATCGGCGACGGCCGCGGGGCGGGCGCCGATCGGCATGTCGGCGAGCCGGCCCGACATCACCTCCGACATCATCTTCCCGCGCGTGCGGCCGGGGTTGGTCTGCCAGCCGGGGTCGATGCCGCGCGGTACCATCATCGTCTCGCCGGTGCGCTTGCTACGCCAGGCGCGCAGCTCCTCCGGCGGGCCCCGTTGGGATCGTAGCCGCGGCCTGCGGCCTCTCTCCGGCGGATCTGGTGGACGCCGCATTTGCAGCCCCAGCCGTTCGGCGGGTAGTGCGAACTCCACCAGGGATCGTCGACCGGCAGAATGGTGCCGACCCAGCCGAGATGTTCTGGCCGCCGCTTCTCGGAGACCGAGAGCGTATAGACCAGGAACGGAAGGAAGGCCTTGTTGCGCTGGGTGCACTGCCATTCGCCGGCGGCGTGGGCGGTGCGGATGTTGGCCCAGTAGATGGTGCGCAGCCGACGCGGACTGCCGAGCTGGGCGAGCTTGTATTTGCCGTCCCTGGGGTCGTGGACGAGCTTGCGGCCCCACCAGCCTTTCGCTTCGAGGGTCGGCTGAAGCTTGGCCGCGAACTCCTTGAAGGGGACTTGGTTGACGATGGCGTCGTCCATCGCCGCGCGGATGTCGGCAAGGATGCACTGGCTGGTCGCCTTCGCGACCGTGTAGGCGTAGGCGTGCTCCTCGGGCGCAACGTCGCGCCAGTCGAAGGCCGGCCGGTCACTCTTGGACCGGAAGTACCGGACGACCTCCTCGGGCGCCGTCTTGAAGAGCTCGTCAGCCATTGCCCTGGTCGCCCAGGTCGCCAAGCCCGCGCGCCTTCATGGTGAGCCTGGCGAGGCGCTCGGCGAACGGGCCTGGGTCCATGCGGGCGATCACCTGGTCGAGGCCGGCCAGGAGCGCGTCGTAGCTCGAGGCGCCCTCGAAGAGGGCGGCTTCACGAGCGGCTCAAGGCCGCCTTCCCAGTCGTCGAGCCCTTCCTCGAGCAGCGCGTCCAGTTCGTCGGTGAACCGAATGCCTTGACATTGGCGAGCGAGACGGACGCGAACTTCAGGATCTCGGTGCCCCCCGAAAACCTATGTTTTGTGCCATTTTAAACCTCGGGTATCAAATGGCGAAGTCCCGAGCCTTGGAGAACATCTGTAGAAAAGAAGGACCGAGCGGCGTGATTGGGCTTGTCTGATCGTCAGAGCCGCGGCCCGGAAGAGCCAAATGCTGCGCCGTTTGAGCGCTAGTTGTCGGCAACTCGGGGATTGGTCTGGATGGGTATTGGTGCCGCAAGAGGGACTCGAACCCCCGACCCCCGCATTACGAATGCGATGCTCTACCAACTGAGCTATTGCGGCGACTTGGGCATTGCCAGATGGCGCACTGATAGCCTTGGAAACCGGCCGGTTCAAGTGCGCAAGCGGGGCCGGGCCGCTGGGGCGGCCGGCCCGGCCAAGGGCTCAATCTTGCCGCGGCAGGGGCGCCCAGTCCGGCGGGTGGCCGCCGAGCGATGCGAAAAGGTCGGCGGCGACCTCGCCCTCGTCGCTGATTGGCACGCCCGCCATGGCGGCGACGGCGCGCAGCGCCTGGTCGAGGTGCAAGCCGTAGCGGCCGCCGAAGACGACCCGGCCGGCCTCGGTGTCGATGGCGTAGACGGGGACCGGAAAGTGCGCCAAAAGCGGCAGCCGATAGGTCTCGACGCGATGGCGGACGGCCTTCACCGCGGCCCACGGCACCTCCAGCCGGGTCACCGGCGGAAGCGGCGTGCCGCGCCATTGCGGCGCGTGGACCGTTAGCCCCTCGTCGCGGATGCGGATCAGGCTCGCCCAGGCGGCGTAGCCGTTGGCGAGGACCAGCAGGGTGACGCAGCAAAACGGCAGATCGACCAGGACGACGAACCACAGCGGATCGGGGATCCAGAACGGCGCAAAGATGATGATCGCCAGGCAGTAGAGGCCGAGCGGCAGATAGACCAGCGCGCCGACGGCGCGACCGCTATAGACCCTGTCCATGGCCGGGGCCTTCCCTCCCGCCAAAAGACTATCATCGATGTGGGCACCTGTCCCGGCCGGGCGCCGGGCGGGGCGTCTTCGCTTTTGACCTGCCGTCGCGCAGGGGCTAGAAACGAACGGCGTTTCAGCCGCATCTCCGGACCAACAGCGCATGTCGAACATTCAGGCGAATCGCCCGCTTTCGCCGCACCTGCAGATTTATCGCTGGCCGATCACCATGGCGATGTCGGTCGCCCACCGGGTCACCGGTTTCGGGCTCTATGCGGGCATGGTCCTTCTGGTCTGGTGGCTGGCGGCGACCGCCAGCGGCCCGCGCGCCTTCGATTTCGCCAACGCGGTGCTCGGCTCGTGGCTCGGGCTCATCGTGCTGTTCTGCTTCACCTGGGCGTTGATCCACCACATGCTCGGCGGCATTCGCCACTTCATCTGGGATTTCGGCATCGGCTACGACAAGCCGGCGCGGGACAACCTGGCATGGGCGACGCTCATCGGCTCGGTCGCGCTGACCGTGATCGTGTGGGTCATCGGGCTGGTGCTGCGATGAGCATGCAGACGCCGCTCCGCCGTGTGCTCCACTTCGGCTCCGCCCGCGACGGCACCGGGGATTTCTGGCGCCAGCGCCTGACCGGCGCCGCCACCACCATCCTCGTCGTCTTCTTCATCGGCATCCTGATGGCGACCGTCGGCCGGCCGCACGACCAGGTGATTGCCGTTCTGCACATGCCGCTGATCGCCGCGACGCTGGCGCTGCTTATCGTCGCCACCGTCATCCATATGCATATCGGCGCGCAGATCATCATCGAGGACTACATCCACGGCGCAGTGCTGAAGGTGCTGTGCCTCACTGCCAACACCTTCTTCTCCTTCGCCATCGCCGCGGTCGGGCTGACCGCCATCGTCATGATCGCTCTCGGAGGTCCGCCACCTCATGGCTGACACCAGCAACGGTGCGCCGGCCGTGAACGGCAGGGCCTATCCCATCACAGACCACACCTATGACGTGGTTGTCGTCGGCGCCGGTGGCGCCGGTCTGCGCGCCACGCTCGGCGCCAGCGAGGCCGGCCTCAAGACCGCCAACATCACAAAGGTCTTCCCGACCCGCTCGCATACTGTGGCGGCGCAGGGCGGCATCGCCGCCTCGCTCGGCAATATGGGCGAGGACGACTGGCGCTGGCACATGTACGATACCGTCAAGGGATCGGACTGGCTCGGCGATCAGGACGCCATCGAATATCTCGTGCGCGAGGCGCCGGCGGCGGTCTACGAACTCGACCATTACGGCCTGCCCTTCTCGCGCACCGAGGACGGCAAGATCTATCAGCGCCCGTTCGGCGGCATGACCACCCATTTTGGCGAGGGCATCGCACAGCGCACCTGCGCGGCCGCCGACCGCACCGGCCATGCCATGCTGCATACGCTCTACGGGCAGTCACTCAAGCATTCGGCAGAGTTCTTCATCGAGTATTTCGCCCTCGACCTGATCATGGAGGACGGGGCCTGCCGGGGCGTCATCGCGCTCTGCCTGGAAGACGGCACGCTGCATCGCTTCCGTGCCCACAAGACGATTCTGGCCACCGGCGGCTACGGCCGCATCTATGCCACCTGCACTGGCGCCCACACCCAGACGGGCGACGGCAACGGCATGGTGCTGCGGGCCGGGCTGGCGCTGCAGGACATGGAATTCGTGCAATTCCACCCGACCGGCGTCTATGGCGCCGGGGTGCTGATCACCGAGGGCGTGCGCGGCGAGGGTGGCTATCTCACCAATTCGGAAGGCGAGCGCTTCATGGAGCGTTACGCGCCGCATGCCAAGGACCTCGCCTCGCGCGACGTGGTTTCGCGCTCGATGACCATCGAGATCCGCGAGGGGCGGGGTGTCGGGCCGGAAAAGGACCACATCTTCCTGCACCTGTCGCATCTCGACCCGAATGTGATCCACGAGCGGCTGCCGGGCATCGCCGAATCGGCGCGCATCTTCGCCAATGTCGATGTCACCCGGGAGCCGATCCCGGTTCTGCCGACGGTCCATTACAATATGGGCGGCGTGCCGACGAACTATCACGGCGAGGTGCTGACCAAGGTCGACGGCGATCCCGACGCTGTGGTGCCGGGCCTGATGGCGGTCGGCGAGGCGGCCTGCGTGTCGGTCCACGGGGCCAATCGTCTGGGCTCCAACTCATTGATTGACCTGGTGGTTTTCGGGCGGGCCGCGGCCCACCGGTGCCGCGAGACGATCGAGCAGAATACGCGCCACCGCGACCTGCCCAAGGGGGCGGGCGAAGCCTCGGTTGCCCGCCTCGACCGGCGGCTGAACGCCAAGGGCGGCACGCCGACGGCGGAGCTGCGCCGCCGCATGCAGAAGGTGATGCAGGACAACTGCGCCGTCTTCCGCACCGGCGAGGTGCTGGCCGAAGGTCACGAGCGCATCCACGAGGTGTGGGCCGGTAGCGAGGACGTCGCCATCAGCGACCGCTCACTCATCTGGAACTCGGACCTGATCGAGACGCTGGAATACGACAACCTCATCGTGCAGGCGGTCGTCACCATGGATTCGGCTGAGAACCGCAAGGAATCGCGCGGCGCGCACGCGCGCGAAGACTTTCCCGACCGCGACGACAAGAACTGGATGAAGCACACGCTGTCGTTCATCGACCCGGAGGCGAAGACCGTCCGCCTCGACGAGCGGCCGGTGCACGCCTACACGCTCACCAACGACATCCAGTACATCGAGCCCAAGGCGCGGGTGTACTGAGGCGGCCTTCGCACAAGCGCGCGGCCATGGAGCGAATGGAAATAGGCTCGACCATCTCGAGCGATGGTCACTTTTCCTGTCGCGCTGATCGTATCAGGATGAGGGCCCGATGCCGACGATCGCGTTCGGAAACTTGGCCGTCTCCGTTTCGTCGAGAAGAAATTCGGCCAGATCGACTCGATCCATGGCCCAACTGCCTGCGGGTCGGCGGCCGTTCGTGACTCGATAGCCGCGCGCCTTCCCTTTGTTTGTAAGACGAGGCGGACGAACAATGGTCCACCTGTGGCTGGAGGAGCGAATGGCATCTTCCATCATCCTTGAGTCCGCGACGATCGGCGCAAGCAACAAGCGTAGCAGCGCGACGACAGGATTGGAGCTTGGGAAGAGCAGCCCTTGAGAGACAAACAGGCAGCGGGCGACTGCGGCCATCGTCATTGCTTCAGGGAGTGCTGTGGCGCTTTCCGCCAAGATCGTGTGATTGCGGCCCACATGACCCATAAGCGAAATGGCGATGTCATGCCCTCGCAGCGCCGCGGCCAGTTCGGCGGGCGAGCGTACGTCCGCATTCGCAATAGCCAAACTCTGCCGCGGTGCCAGGGCCGAACCGGTCCTGACAACCGCTGTCATTGCATGACCGCGATCGAGCCCTTGCGCGATTAACCGGCCGCCCGTTCGGCCGGTGCCGCCGAGTACGAAGATCCTCACCTCTCCACCAGGAACGCAGTTCTTGAATTCCCCGAGACAACAAAGGTATCGATCGGCACAACGTGCATCGCGGGCCTCTTTCAAGTTTCGGAGAGCGGCTGGTAACTGCCGAAGTCGGCCTTTATCCCGAGGCGCCTGATCAGTTCCCGGGCGTCGAAATTGTCGCGGGCATACATCGCAGCCACTGCGGCACGCGCACCTTCGGTCGCCGAAGCGTCACTCCACTCGACGATGGTGATGACGTCGAACGCGCCGGGGCCGGCGGGCTGCTCAACCAGCATGTCCTGGACAAATCCGGGCTGCTGGCGGAGGACCTCGTGGGTCATGCGCACGCGGCCGATGAATTCGGCGCGCGCCGCGTCCGGCACGACAAATCGGTCGATCCGGTAGAAGGGCTGGTCGCTGGTCGACGTTTCGGCGATCTGGTTCATCCGTTCCTCTTTCAGGGCTTCGGGCGGCGCGTTGCGCCGCGGCAGGCGATGGGATAGAACCTCAAGTAAGGTTTAGGTCAAGGGACCAGTCATGCCTCAGTCCGCGGGAGCCCGTGTTCCACGGGACCTGAGCGTCGGCGAAGTGGCGCGGCGCAGCGGCGTCGCCGTCTCCGCCGTCCATTTCTACGAGGCCGAGGGGCTGATCGAAGGTTGGCGGACATCGGCCAATCATCGCCGCTATCCGCGCGGCATCCTGCGTCGCATCGCCATCATCAAGGTGGCCCAGCGGGCCGGCATACCGCTCAAGCAGATCGGCGAGGCGCTCGCCGCGCTGCCCAAGGGGGCGGTGCCGACCGCACAGGACTGGGCGCAGCTTTCGGCGCGGTGGAAGAGCGACCTCGACGACCGCATCCTGCGGCTGACGCGGTTGCGCGATCAGATCTCCGGCTGCATCGGCTGCGGCTGCCTGTCGCTCACCGACTGCCCGCTGCGCAATCCCGCCGACGTCCTGGGCGGGGAGGGGCCGGGGCCGCGCATCCTCGATCCGTGAGATGTGCCCGCGGCCGAAACCGCAGTTTACAGACCGCGGAACCAGCCGGTTAACCAGCCGCGTCAGTCACAGCGGCCGACCACCATGATTCCGCATGACGTCTGGTCGGCAACGCCCTATCATCAGATCAGTAACAAGGCCCGAAACGGCGCTGTTGCCGGGTGAAAATCGCAGTTTTCCGCGATTTTTGGTGATGGTTCGTTTCGTTTACCATGGGCGGCCTAGCATCGGCCGCCGAAGGAACCGCGTACAGGCCGGAAATGACTTCCATGGCGTTCGCAACACTTTCGTCCGTTGGCTATGCCGGCAGGCCGCTTCCCGAAAAGCTTGGCTATGCCGCCGGCGCCACCATTGCCTTCGTCGCTCTGCCGGAGGAGCTTGCCGATCTGCCGGGCAGCGTCGAATTCGGCAAGGTCGCCCGCCGCCAGGACTGGTCGCGCCCGATGGGGCCGGTGCCGTTCGACATCATCCACGCCTTCACGACCAGCCGCGCCGAGCTTGTCGCCGGCCTGCCGCGTCTGCGCCGCGCCATCCAGCCGGACGGCATGATCTGGGTGTCGTGGCCGAAGCAGGCATCGAAGGTGCCGACCGACGTGACCGAGGACGTCATCCGCGCCGTGGCGCTCAAGCATGATCTGGTCGACGTCAAGGTGGCGGCCATCGACCAGGTGTGGTCGGGCCTCAAGCTGGTGATCCGCGTCGAGCGGCGTTAGTCGGCCTCAATCAACTCTGCGGAAGAGATCGCTGGTCGAACCAGTGGAAGGCCTGGAATAGTCCATGGGCCGGGGCGCACGCCCCGTTGCCCTGGGCCGTCCATCAATGACGCTTGGCCTTTGCCGGAGGGGTCGGCTATAGAGGCTGGACTTCGGAGACTTGCGAACCATGGTCCAACTGACGCTTCCGGCGAATTCGAAGATCGGCAAGGGCAAGGTGTGGCCCAAGCCCGCGGGGGCGAGCGCGCTTACCGAATACCGCGTCTATCGCTGGGACCCGGATGACAGCGCCAATCCGCGCGTCGATACCTACTATGTCGACCGCGATGCCTGCGGCCCGATGGTCCTTGACGGGCTCATCTGGATCAAGACCAACATCGACCCGACGCTGACTTTCCGCCGCTCCTGTCGCGAGGGCGTGTGCGGTTCCTGCGCCATGAATATCGACGGGTCGAACACGCTGGCCTGCACCAAGGCCGTGGACGAGATCGGCGACAGGATTTCCGTCTATCCGCTGCCGCATCTGCCGGTGGTCAAGGATCTGGTCGCCGACCTTTCGACCTTCTACGCCCAGCACCGCTCGGTCGAGCCGTGGCTGCACACCGTCACGCCGGAGCCGCAGAAGGAATGGCGCCAGAGCCATGAGGACCGGGCCAAGCTCGACGGGCTCTACGAGTGCATCCTGTGCGCCTGCTGCTCGACCTCCTGCCCGTCCTACTGGTGGAACGGCGAGCGTTATCTCGGCCCCGCGGTTCTGCTGCAGGCCTATCGCTGGCTCATCGACAGCCGCGACGAAGCGACCGGCGAGCGCCTCGACAATCTCGAGGACCCGTTCCGCCTCTACCGCTGCCACACGATCATGAACTGCGCCCAGGCCTGCCCCAAGAGCCTCAATCCGGCCAAGGCGATCGGCGAGATCAAGCGGATGCTGGTCGAGCGCCGGGTGTAGGGACGCTGCCAGCCCAAAGCCCTGAACCTCATGGTGAGGTTGCCCGGCGCAAGCCGGGCCTCGAACCATGAGGCCCATCCTTCGAGGCCCGCCTGCGGCGGGCTCCTCAGGATGAGGCCGTGTACAAGGCTCCTGCTCCGGGGGGGATCAATCCGGCAGCCATTGGTTTTGCCCATCATTTGAGCCTGCCTACCGCTTATCTGGCGGAATCCGGCCACCTATATGATTGCATACGTGAACCGCAGACAGAGGTGAGGTCATGGACAAGGTTTCCGAGATCACCGGGGCGTCGTGGTCAATCACGGCGGTCGACAAGCTGAAAGAGCTCTGGAATTCGGGCGTTTCGGCCGAGCTGATCAGCCAGACGCTGCATCGCTCGGAGGAAGAAGTTCGCGCCAAGGCCGGCGAACTCGGCCTGCCGCAGCACGTCGAGGCCAAGTAATCTTTCGACCGGCTGGCCCGCATTGGGACAGATTGTGCCCCGAGAGGCTTGGCCTTTCGGGGCATTTGCATTATGGCCTCGGCCAAAATTGCCTGAAAGCCGCTACAATCGGTCTATAAAAGCGAATCGCGGCTGCGGCAGACGATCAAAGAGGACTCGCCGATGGGACTGAATCACGGGGCGCCGGCGCGCTATCTGGTGCCGGTGATATTGGCCTCGGCCCTTGCCGGGTGCGGCTCGTTCGGCGCCATCGGCCTGCCCTGGCAGCGCACCCAGGCGCCGGCGCCGTTGAGCCCCGCCAGTCAGGCGCCGGTCGAATCCTCCGCTCTCCCCCCGGCCAGCGGCGGTCAGCAGCAGGCAGCTGCTGCTCAGCCCGGAGGCACGGGCAGTTCTGATACCGCCCCGCTGGCCCAGCCGCAGACGACCACGCCAGCCAGAAGCGGCGCTGGAACACTTGGCCGCACCGATCTCCTCGGCGGCTGGACCATCACCTCGGCCGGCGACTCCTGCCAGCTGTTCATGACGCTGACCAGCTGGACGGGCGGCTATCGCGCCTCGACGCGCGGCTGCAGCAGCGATGTCCTCAAGTCGATCTCGGCGTGGAACCTGCAAGGCAGGCAGGTCGTGCTTGCCGGCCAGGGCGGAACGCCGGTGGCCCACCTCGCCTCGACGGGCACCAACCGCTTCGACGGTCAGGTTGACGGCCAGGGCACGGCGGTCACCTTCTATCGCTAGGGCGCGCTCATCCTTACCGGGGCGCACCGTTGATCGAGCCGGAGTCGAAGGGCGCCGCGCTTGCCGAGCGCTATCGCGCTCTGGTGGCGGCTGGTCAGATCAGTCGCGATCCGGCCCAGGCCGCCGTCGTCGACCGGCTCGACAGCCTCAATAGCGCGCTCGCCGAACAGAAAGCGGTGGGTCGGGGTGGTCTCATCGGCCGGCTTCTTGCCGCGCGCGCGGTGACGCTGCGCGGCCTTTACATCCACGGCGAGGTCGGCCGCGGCAAGACCATGCTGATGGACGAGTTCTTCGCGCTCTCCGCCGCCGTCCCCAAGCGCCGCGTCCATTTCAACGAATTCATGACCGAGACCCATGAGCGGGTCCACGTCATTCGCAGAAGAATCGGCGGCGATCCGATCGGGCCGGTTGCCGCCGTGATCGCCCATGAGGTGCGCCTCCTCTGTCTCGACGAGTTCCAGGTCGAGGACATCGCCGATGCGATGATCCTGTCGCGCCTGTTCGAGCGTCTGTTCGCCGCAGGGCTGGTGCTGGTGGCAACTTCGAACGTGGCCCCCGAGGCGCTCTACCGCGATGGCCTCAACCGCAGCCTGTTCCTGCCCTTCATCGCACTCCTCAGGCAGCACGCCGATGTCGTGCATCTTGAGGCGGCGACCGACTATCGGCTTGGCAAGCTCGCCGGCACGCCAGTCTATGTGACGCCGCTTGAGGAAGCCGCCACCCGGGCGCTCGACCGGCTGTGGCATGCCCTCACCGGAACACAGCGGGGCCAACCGACGACGCTTGCCTATAAGGGGCGGCGCATCGTCGTGCCGCAGGCGGCGCGTGGCGTGGCGCGCTTTTCCTTCGCCGAGCTCTGCGAAGAGCCGCTTGGCGCCGGCGACTACCAGAAAATCGCGCGCAGCTTCCACACGCTGGTCATGGACGGCATTCCGGTCATTGCCCCGGAGCGTCGCGATGTCGCGCGCCGGCTGATCCTGCTCGTCGACACGCTCTACGATCACCGGGTCAAGCTGCTCGCCTCGGCCGCGGCGGAGCCGGCGGCGCTCTATGCGGCAACCAGCGGCGAGGAGTCCTTCGCGTTCCGGCGCACGGTGTCGCGGCTGATCGAGATGCGCTCGGCGGCCTATCTCGGCGCCGCCCACGGCATGGCGGTGCCGGCCGGCGGCTGAGCGCTTGAACGGATTTGCCGCTGACAGCGGAACGAAAGGTACAGCGCCGCATTGTCGCGCTGCACCTATGCCGCTCTTGCACCGCAGCATTAATCCGGCTAGTTCAAAACTCCCGCCCGGCTCCGGGTGGTTGCTCCGCATCCTTCTCGAGGGACGTATACGCCCATGGCCCGTGCGACGATTGCGCTCATCGGTGCCGGGCAGATCGGCGGCACGCTCGCCCATCTCGCCGGCCTCAAGGAACTCGGTGACGTCGTCATGTTCGACGTGGTCGAGGGCGTGCCCGAGGGCAAGGCGCTCGATATCGCCGAAGCATCGCCGATCGCCGGTTTCAACGCCAAGCTGGCGGGAACCTCGGCCTATGCCGCGATCAAGGGCGCCGACGTGGTCATCGTCACCGCCGGCAGCCCGCGCAAGCCGGGCATGAGCCGCGACGACCTGCTCGAGATCAACCTCAAGGTGATGGAACAGGTCGGCGCCGGTATCAAGAAATACGCGCCCAAGGCCTTCGTCATCTGCATCACCAATCCGCTCGACGCCATGGTGTGGGCGCTGCAGAAATTCTCCGGCCTGCCCAAGGACATGGTGGTGGGCATGGCCGGCGTGCTCGATTCGGCGCGGCTGCGCTATTTCCTGGCGAGCGAGTTCGACGTCTCGGTCGAGGACGTGACCGCGTTCGTGCTCGGCGGCCACGGCGACACCATGGTGCCGCTCACCCGCTTCTCGACCGTTGCCGGCATCTCGCTCGACGAACTGGTCAAGATGGGCTGGACCACCAAGAAGCGCATCGAGGAGATCCTGCAGCGCACCCGCGACGGCGGCGCCGAGATCGTCGGCCTCCTGAAGACCGGCTCGGCCTTCTATGCGCCGGCGCATTCGGCCATCGCCATGGCGGAAAGCTATCTCAGGGACAAGAAACGTGTGCTGCCCTGCGCCGTGTGCCTCAAGGGCGAGTACGGCGTGCGCGACCGCTACATCGGCGTGCCGGCGGTGATCGGCGCCAAGGGCGTCGAGCGCATCATCGAAATCGACCTCAACAAGGGCGAGCGGACGATGTTCGACAAGTCGCTCGCCGCGGTTGACGGGTTGATCCACGCTTGTGTGAGGATCGTGCCCGCACTCGACAAATAAGCGGGCGACATAAGCCGGGGAGGGGATAAGGGCCGGCATGAATATTCACGAGTACCAGGCCAAGGCGATCCTTGGTCCGTTGGGTGTGCCGGTCGCCAGGGGCGTGCCGGCCTTCACTGCAGAAGAGGCGGAAAAGGCGGCGCGTGAACTGCCCGGTCCCGTCTGGGTGGTCAAGGCGCAGATCCACGCCGGCGGCCGCGGCAAGGGCAGGTTCAAGGAGGCCCAGGCCGGCGACAAGGGCGGCGTGCGGCTGGCCCGCTCGGTCGAGGAGGTTGCCGAAAACGCCCGCCAGATGCTGGGCAATACGCTGGTCACCAAGCAGAGCGGCGCGGCCGGCCGGGTGGTGCGCCGCCTCTATGTCGAGGACGGTTCGGCGATCGCCCGCGAGCTCTACCTCTCCGCCCTGGTCGATCGCGCTTCGAGCCGCGTTGCCTTCATCGCCTCGGCCGAGGGTGGCATGGACATCGAGGAGGTGGCGGCGACGACGCCGGAGAAGATCGTCACCGTCCATGTCGATCCCGCCGCCGGCTACAGCCCGCATATCGGCACCACCATCGCCTTTGCCCTGGGGCTTTCCGGCAATGCCGTGAAGCAATGCGTCAAGCTGGTCGGCACGCTCTATGGCGCGATGCTCGCCAAGGACATGAGCCAGCTCGAGATCAACCCGCTGGTGGTCACTGAAGGCGGCGACCTTCTCTGCCTCGACGCCAAGATCAATTTCGACGACAACGCGCTCTTCCGTCATCCCGATATCGCGGGCTTACGCGATCCGGACGAGGAGGACGCGCGCGAGACGGAAGCGGCCAAATACGAGCTCAGCTATGTCGCGCTCGACGGCACCATCGGCTGCATGGTCAACGGCGCCGGGCTGGCCATGGCGACCATGGACATCATCAAGCTCTACGGCGCGGAGCCGGCGAACTTCCTCGATGTCGGCGGCGGCGCCAGCCGTGAGAAGGTGACTGCGGCGTTCAAGATCATCACCGCCGATCCGCGCGTGAAGGGCATTCTGGTCAACATCTTCGGCGGCATCATGCGCTGCGACGTGGTCGCCGAGGGCATCGTCGCGGCGGTCAAGGAGGTCGGTCTGCCGGTGCCGCTGGTGGTCCGCCTGGAAGGCACCAATGTCGACGAGGGCAAGCAGATCATCCGCGAATCCGGCCTCAACGTGATCCCGGCCGACGATCTCGACGATGCCGCCCAGAAGATTGTCAAGGCGGTGGGCGGCTGATGACTACGGCGGTGAAAGAGTAATTATGTCCATCCTCATCGACGCCTCCACCAAGGTTATCTGCCAGGGCTTTACCGGCAAGAACGGCACCTTCCATTCGGAGCAGGCGATCGCCTACGGCACGCAGATGGTGGGCGGCACCTCGCCCGGCAAAGGCGGCCAGACCCATCTCGGCCTGCCGGTGTTCGACACTGTGCGCGAGGCGAAGGCCGCCACCGGCGCCGACGCCACCGTCATCTACGTGCCGCCGGCCTTTGCCGCCGACGCCATCCTCGAAGCGACCGCCGAGGAGATCCCGCTCATCGTCGCCATCACCGAGGGCATCCCGGTCCTCGACATGGTCAAGGTCAAGCGGGCGCTCTCCGGCTCGAAGAGCCGCTTGGTGGGGCCGAACTGCCCGGGCGTGATGACGGCCGGCGCATGCAAGATCGGCATCATGCCGGGCAATATCTTCGCCAAGGGGTCGGTGGGCATCGTTTCGCGCTCCGGCACGCTCACCTATGAGGCGGTGTTCCAGACGACCAATGAGGGTCTCGGCCAGACCACGGCGGTGGGCATCGGCGGCGATCCGGTCAAGGGCATGGACTTCATCGACGTGCTCGAATTGTTCCTCGCCGACGAGGCCACGCAGTCGATCGCCATGATCGGCGAGATCGGCGGCTCGTCGGAGGAAGACGCCGCGCAGTTTCTCAAGGACGAGGCGAAACGCGGGCGCGCCAAGCCGGTCGTCGGCTTCATCGCCGGGCTGACCGCACCGCCGGGCCGGCGTATGGGCCATGCCGGCGCGATCATCGCGGGCGGCCGCGGCGGCGCCGGCGACAAGATCGAGGCGATGAAATCAGCCGGAATCGTGGTATCGGAATCGCCTGCCCGCATCGGCCGCACTCTGGTCGAAGTCTTGAAGAAGTAGTGTTCGTGCCCATTTCTCATGCGTTGACCAAATGGTTGAAATCGAGACGATCGCGCGATAGAGCGTGGCTTGTGGCCGCGCGGTGAGAGAGAGCGGGGAGCCAACCTCCCCGTAAATTACGAAAAATGGCACGTCAGGACGCGAATCAGGCATTCGCGGCGACTTCCTTCCTTTACGGCGCGAACGCGCCTTACATAGAACAATTGCAGGCGCGCTATGCCGCCGACCCCAACTCGGTCGACGGCGAGTGGCGGAGCTTCTTCGAGGGATTGCAGGACGCCCCCGACGCAGTGATCGCCAAGGCCGGCGGCGCGCGCTGGCAGCGCCCGGACTGGCCACCGGTGATGAACGGCGAGCTGGTTTCGGCGCTCGATGGCAACTGGGCGGCGCTGGAAACGGCGCTCGGCGACAAGATCAAGGCCGAGGTCGGACGCCGCGGCGCTGAGATCGGCGACGACGCGGTCACCCAGGCGACCCGCGATTCGGTGCGCGCCCTGATGATGATCCGCGCCTATCGCATGCGCGGCCATTTCCACGCCAATCTCGATCCGCTCGGCCTGCAGGAACTGCCGGAGGAGAGCGAACTCGACCCCTCCTCCTACGGCTTTACCGAGGCTGATTGGGGCCGCAGGATCTTCCTCGACCATGTGCTCGGGCTGGAATTCGCCACCATCCCGGAGATGCTGGCGATCCTCCGGCGCACCTATTGCTCGACGCTCGGCGTCGAGTTCATGCACATCTCCAATGCCGAGGAAAAGGCCTGGATCCAGGAGCGCATCGAGGGGCCGGACAAGGGCATCGACTTCACCACGATGGGCAAGAGGGCGATCCTCAACAAGCTGGTCGAGGCGGAGGGTTTCGAGCGCTTCATCGACGTGAAGTACACCGGCACCAAGCGCTTTGGCCTCGACGGCGGCGAGTCGGTGGTGCCGGCGCTGGAGCAGATCATCAAGCGCGGCGGCAATCTCGGCGTGCGCGAGATCGTGCTTGGCATGGCCCATCGCGGCCGCCTCAACGTCCTCGCCCAGGTCATGGGCAAGCCGCACCGCGCCATCTTCCACGAGTTCAAGGGCGGCTCGTCGTCGCCCGACGACGTGTCGGGCTCCGGCGACGTCAAGTACCACCTCGGCGCCTCGTCGGACCGCGAGTTCGATGGCAACAAGGTGCATCTGTCGCTGACCGCCAACCCGTCGCATCTGGAGATCGTCGACCCGGTGGTGCTCGGCAAGGCGCGCGCCAAGCAGAACCAGCATGCCGACAAGCTGCGCGGCGACATCATTCCGCTGGACCAGCGCGCCCGTGTGCTGCCGCTCCTGATCCACGGCGACGCCGCCTTCGCCGGCCAGGGCGTGGTGGCGGAATGCCTGGGCCTGTCGGGTCTGCGCGGGCACCGCACCGCCGGCTCGATCCACGTCATCATCAACAACCAGATCGGCTTCACCACCAATCCGCGCTACGGGCGCTCCTCGCCCTATCCGTCGGACATCGCCAAGATGGTCGAGGCGCCGATCCTGCACGCCAATGGCGACGACCCGGAAGCGGTCGTCTATGCCGCCAAGGTGGCCACCGAATTCCGCCAGAAGTTCCAGAAGCCGGTGGTCGTCGACATGTTCTGCTACCGCCGCTTCGGCCATAACGAGGGCGACGAGCCGTCCTTCACCCAGCCGCTGATGTACAAGGCGATCGGCGGCCATCCGACGACGCTGGAGATCTACGGCAAGAAGCTCACCGAGGAAGGTCTGGTCACGGCGGACGAGATCGACGAGAGCAAGGCCAACTGGCGGGCGACGCTGGAGTCCGAGTTCGAGGCGAGCACGAATTATCGCGCCAACAAGGCCGACTGGCTGGACGGCGCCTGGTCCGGCATCAAGGTGGCCGAGGCCGGCGACGGACCGCGCCGCGGCGCCACTGCGGTGCCGCTGGAGACGTTGCGCGAGGTCGGCGGCAAGATCACGGATGTGCCCGACAACCTGCAGCTCCACCGCACCATCCGACGGGTCATCGACAACCGCCGGCAGGCGATCGAAACCGGCCGCAACATCGACTGGTCGACGGCCGAGTCGCTTGCCTTCGGCACCCTGCTTGCGGCCGGCAGCCCGGTCCGCCTGTCCGGCCAGGACGTCGAGCGCGGTACCTTCTCGCAGCGCCACTCGGTGCTCTACGATCAGGAGACCGAGGACCGCTACATTCCGCTCAATCATCTCTCCGAGGAGCAAGCTCACTTCGAGGTCATCAATTCGATGCTGTCGGAGGAGGCGGTGCTCGGCTTCGAATACGGCTATTCGCTGGCCGAGCCGTCGGCGCTGATCATGTGGGAGGCGCAGTTCGGCGATTTCGCCAACGGTGCTCAGGTGATCATCGACCAATTCATCTCGTCGGGCGAGAAGAAGTGGTTGCGCATGTCGGGCCTGGTCATGCTGCTGCCGCATGGCTATGAGGGCCAGGGGCCGGAGCACTCCTCCGCCCGGCTTGAGCGCTACCTGCAGCTCTGCGCCGAGGACAATATCCAAGTCGGCAACCTGACGACGCCGGCGAATTATTTCCACGCGCTCAGGCGCCAGCTCCAGCGCGATTTCCGCAAGCCGCTTGTCCTGATGACGCCGAAGTCGCTGCTCCGCCACAAGCGGGCGGTGTCGCGACTGGAGGAGATGGGGCCGGGGTCGTCCTTCCATCGCCTGCTGTGGGACGACGCCGAGATCCTCAAGGGCGAGAAGATCAAGCTCGTCCCCGACGAGAAGATCCGCCGGGTGGTGCTGTGCTCGGGCAAGGTCTATTACGACCTCTATGAGGAGCGCGAGACGCGCGGCATCGACGACATCTATCTGTTGCGCGTCGAGCAGCTTTATCCGTTCCCGGCCAAGGCGCTGATCACAGAGCTTTCGCGCTTCCGCCAGGCGGATATGGTGTGGTGCCAGGAGGAGCCCAAGAACATGGGGGCCTGGTCCTTCGTCGGGCCTTATCTGGAGTGGGTGCTGGAGAGCATCGGCGCGGCGCGGCGCGCGCCCCGCTATGTCGGCCGGCCGGCTTCGGCGGCGACGGCGACCGGACTGATGAGCAAGCACCTGACGCAGCTCGCGGCTTTCCTGGACGAAGCCCTTGCCGAGTGAACGACGGCGGGACCGGAGACGATAAAACAATGGCGACCGAAATTCGTGTTCCCACCCTCGGCGAGTCGGTGACCGAGGCGACCGTAGGCCAATGGTTCAAGAAGGTCGGAGATACGGTCAGGGCCGATGAGCCGCTGGTCGAGCTGGAGACCGACAAGGTCACCCTGGAAGTGCCCTCGCCGACGGCCGGTGTGATCGCGGCCATCGACGTCAAGGACGGCGCCACGGTCAATGTCGGTGCGGTGCTCGGCGCCATCGAGCCCAACGGCGCCGCCCACGAGGACCGGGGGGTTCCGGCCCATGCCGGCGCGCCGGACGAGAAGACCGACACCACACGGCCGATCGCCGCAGGTGCGGCGACCATCAGGCTGCGCGAGGCCGATAACGCCGGCAAGGGCGCCGGCACGCCGTCGCCGGCGGCCTACAAGCTGCTCACCGAGGCCGGCATCGATGCCGGCCGCGTCGCCGGCACCGGCAAGGACGGCCGCATCACCAAGGCGGATGCGCTGGCCGCCGTCGAGGACCTGGCGGCGCTCGCTCCGCCTGCCGCGCCGTCGCCAGAGCCGAAGCCGGCCGCGGCGCGGGCACCGACGCAGCCCGACGACGTGGCGCACGAGCAGCGCGTGCCGATGACCCGGCTGCGCCAGACTATCGCCCGCCGCCTCAAGGAGGCCCAGAACACCGCCGCGATGCTGACCACCTTCAACGAGGTGGACATGTCGACGGTGATGGCGCTGAGGAGCCAGTATCGCGACCTCTTCGAGAAGAAGCACGGCGTCAAGCTCGGCTTCATGGGCTTCTTCGTGAAGGCCTGCGTGCAGGCGCTGAAGGAGATTCCCGCGGTCAACGGCGAGATCGACGGCACCGACCTCATCTACAAGGACTACTACCACCTCGGCATTGCGGTCGGCACCGACAAGGGCCTGATCGTGCCGGTGGTGCGCGACGCCGATATGAAGTCGCTGGCCGAGATCGAGAAGACCATTGCCGATCTCGGCAAGCGGGCGCGCAACGGCCAGCTCGCCATCGACGAGTTGCAGGGCGGCACCTTCACCATCACCAATGGCGGCATCTACGGCTCGCTGATGTCGACGCCGATCCTCAATGCGCCGCAGTCCGGCATCCTCGGCATGCACAAGATCCAGGAGCGGCCGATGGTGGTCGGCGGCAAGATCGAGGTGCGGCCGATGATGTATCTGGCGCTCTCCTACGATCACCGCATCGTCGACGGCAAGGAGGCGGTGACCTTCCTGGTGCGCGTCAAGGAGAATCTGGAAGACCCGCAGCGCCTGATGCTCGACCTGTAGGAGGTTTTGTGTTCGTGCGCGCGTCTGGTTGGGCCGCCCTCCTCGGGGTGGCCCTTTTTGCAGGTGCGGCGCCTGCCGGTGCCGGCCCGATCGCTCCGGGCTCGCTGGTGCCGGCGCCCGCCGGCAACAGCCGGTGAGGACATGCGGACCGGCCTCCGGTTGATTGCCATCCTCGCCAGTCTGGTCGCCGGCGCCACGGCGGCCATTGCCGCGAGCGAACCGCCGACGCCTGAGGATTATCTGCGCGTGCTCAGCGATGGGCCATGGCCGCTCGAGATTCTCGCCTTCTGCTACAGCACGATCGACAAGGACCCGGCCTTCCAGGACGTCGGCCGGCGCTGGCGGGCACGCAATGATGGCCTTCTTGCCACCGTGGCGGGGAAGGCCGGCGATGTCGTCACGCCAGAGGTGCGCCGCGCGGCCGACGAAGCCTCGTTGGCCGGGATTCGGCGGCTCGCCGGCCAGCAATACGACAAGCCGGCCTGGTGCCGGACGATTGCCAGGGTGATCGACGGCGGCGCCTATGACGTCGACCGGCGCAGCGACCTCGAGGGCCCGCTCAAGCGCATCTTCGGCCGTGATTGAAAATTAGGCATGCCTCATCTGCGGCATTTCTTCATACCGCTTCTTGCCGGCTGGCGCGCTATGCAGATTTGAACGATCCAGAATTTCGCGCCCGCGCGGGTCTGTCCTGCGCGAATGAAGCGCTGACACGGCCCGGTCCAGCCGCTATCTGTTCGGCGGAACCAGAGCCCATGCAAGTGGAGTGAAGCCATTGGCCTACGATCTCGCCGTAATCGGCAGCGGCCCCGGCGGCTATGTCGCAGCCATCAAGGCCGCCCAGCTCGGCCTCAAGGTGGCGGTCATCGAGAAGATGCCCACCCTCGGCGGCACCTGCCTGAACATCGGCTGCATCCCGTCAAAGGCACTCCTGCACGTCTCCGAACTGTTCGAGCAGGCCGGCCACAGGTTCGCCGATTTCGGCATCGCGATCGGCAGCCCCAAGCTCAACCTCGCGGCCATGATAGGCCACAAGGACAGCGTCGTCGAAGCCAATACCTCGGGCGTCGGCTTCCTCTTCAAGAAGAACAAGATCGACATCTTCCAGGGCACTGGCGTCCTCGCCGGCGAGGGCAAGGTCAGGGTGGTGGGTGCCGACGGCCGCGAGCAGATGGTGGTCGAGGCGGGAGCAATCGTCATTGCCACCGGCTCGGACGTGGCGCCGCTCAAGGGCGTCGCGATCGACGAGGAGCGGGTGGTCTCGTCGACAGGCGCCCTGTCGCTTGCCCAGGTGCCGGCGCGGCTGATCGTGGTCGGCGCCGGGGTGATCGGCCTCGAGCTCGGCTCGGTGTGGCGGCGGCTCGGCGCCGAGGTCACCGTGGTCGAGTTCCTCGATCGCGTTCTGCCCGGCCTCGACGGCGAGGTTGCCAAGCAGGCGCAGCGCATCTTCGCCCGCCAGGGCATGAGCTTCCGCCTGTCGAGCAAGGTCGTCTCGGTCGACACCTCCGGCAAGGTGCTCAAGGTCGCGGTCGAGCCGGTCAACGGCGGCGATGCCGAAACCCTCGACGCTGACGTGGTGCTGGTCGCCATCGGCCGGCGGCCCTACACCGATGGCCTCGGCCTCGATACGGTCGGCATCCAGCTGGACGAGCGCGGTCGCATCCGGGTCGACGACCACTACCGGACGACGGCCAAGGGCATCTATGCCATCGGCGACGTGATCGGCGGTCTGATGCTTGCCCACAAGGCGGAGGAGGAGGGCGTCGCGGTCGCGGAGATCATCGCCGGCCAGGCCGGCCATGTGGACTACGCCGTCATCCCCAACGTGGTCTACACCACGCCGGAAATCGCCTCGGTCGGCAAGAGCGAGGAGGAGCTCAAGCAGGCGGGTATCGAATATCGCGTCGGCAAGTTCCCGTTCTCGGCCAATGGCAGGGCGCGCGCCATGGGTGAGAAGGACGGCTTCGCCAAGGTGCTTGCCGCGGCGGCGACCGACCGGGTGCTCGGCGTCCACATCGTCGGCCCGATGGCCGGCGAGCTGATCCAGGAAGCCTCGGTGCTGATGGCGTTCGCTGGCTCGGCCGAGGACCTCGCCCGCGTCTGCCACGCCCACCCGACGCTGTCGGAAGCGATCAAGGAAGCAGCGCTCGCCGCCTGGAACAAGCCAATCCATATGTGAGAAACGGGAAGAAGCGCCGGTGGCAGCCGGCGCTTCTCCACGGCCGGGTTCGCCCTTTGCTCAGGCGATCCGGTGCTCGTCGGCGAGTTCCTTCAGATAGGTCAGAACCATCTGCTTGACCTTCGCCGTGGCGACCGACTGGGTCGCCTTGGGCGCCACGGATGCCATGGACATCTGGTGGAATTCGCAGGCCGAGGCGCTGCCGACGCCGATGAGCATCGCCAGCGCGGTTGCGGCGGGGGCTACAATCTTCATCGCTTCCTCCGTCGTGGGCCGGCGGCTGCCGGTCAAGTGACAGGCTACGCTCGGGTGGCGTGCGGCGGAAGCTTGGCCGTGTTCACAAGGTTGCGAGGGAAGCCAAACGGCAAGAGGCGCCGCGGGGCCCCGCGACGCCTCTTAAGCCATTGAAATGACGGTCTATTTCTTGTGATGGAAGATGGCGTAGAAGAACCCGCAGATCGGGTTCTGGGTGGTCGCCGCGGCGACCGCGGTGTGCTTGTGATGGAAGAAGAAAGCGCTGGCGGGCGTCGTGGTCGTCGCAACGGCGAGGCCGAGAACCAGCGCAATCGAGGCGGTGCGGATCAGGCTCATTTCAAATCCCCCAATGAACGGGCCCTGATGGTGACCCGGGCGGAGAATAGCGGGCTCCGGGCGGTCCGGGAAGTCCCGGAATTCTACGGGGTTTCGGCGCCATGCGGGGGGGCGCCGGCGCCCGCAGACCGCCTCACGGCCCCCGCCGGTTGCGATCGGCAAGGGTGAACCAGCCGACGCCGGCGAGCACCAGGGCGGCGCCGAAGATGCCGGCCGGGCTCATCGTCTCGCCGAGGAAGATGACGGCGAGCACGATGGTGATCACCGGCGACACGACGCCGATGGCGGAATTGGCCTGTGCCGAGATGCGGTGGAGGGCGGCGTTGAGGAAGAAGGAGGGCAGCACGGTCGCGCCGATGGCGATGACGACCGACAGGGCGAAGACGCGCTGGCTCACCATCAGGTCGGCCGGCCTATGCTGGACGAGGAAGGTGATGAAGGCGCCGACGGCGGCGCCACTCATGGCAACGCAGGTGAAGAGCCGCGGCCCCATGACGGCGATGACCTTCTTGGCGAGCAGCTGATAGAAGGCAAAGGCCAGAGCCGAGGCCAGGACGAACCCGGCGCCGACGACTGCGTTGGAGCCACCGTTTTCCAGCTTCTCGACGAAGATGAGCATCAGTCCGGCATAGCTCACCAGGATCGCGCCGATCGCCGCCGGGCGCATCGGTTGGCGGAAGAACAGCGCGCCGAAGATCACCACAAAAAGCGGATAGGTGAACAGGATCAGCCGCTCGAACTGGGCGGAGATGAATTCCAGGCCGATGAAGTCGGAATAGCTGGCGAACCAGTAGCCGAGCAGGCCGACGAGCGCGGCATGGAGGACGGTCTTTGCCGCCGGCAGCGGTCTGCCGTGGTGGCGGTCGTCGGCGACCGCCAGCCCTGCCACGACGACATAGACCGGCAACGCCAGCGCCATGCGCAGCGCCAGAAGCGTCGCGGCATCGACCGGCTCGCCATAGGCGAGCTTGATCGCCACTGCCTTGGTCGAGAAGAGGACCGCGCCGATGGCGGCAAAGGCGTAGCCGAGCTCGGCATAGCCGGATTTGGCGGCAGTCGCCGCTGGCGCGGCGGCAGTGGCCGGCGCCGGTGGGGATGTGTCTTCGGTCGAGGCAGTCATAGGCGATCATCCAATCAAATTTTCGGAATGATCGCGGTCTTGGTCCACCGGGGCGCGATCATCCGCGCTGCCGGTGGGTCGTGGTTACACGCCGCCGGGCCGCGCGATTGCGCGGATAATAAGCCAGAGATGGGCGGCGGCAGTGACCATGGCGCGGTGACTAGCACGGGTGATGGGTCGGGGCAATGTCACGCCCGCGGATGGGCCTTGTCGTAGGCGGCCATCAGCCGCTCGCTGTCGACGCCGGTATAGATCTGGGTGGTCGACAGGCTGGCATGGCCGAGCAGCTCCTGGATGGCGCGGAGGTCGCCGCCATTGGCGAGCAGATGGGTGGCGAAGGAGTGGCGCAGCGCATGCGGCGTCGCCGTCGGCGGCAGGCTGAGCGCGCCGCGCAGCTTCGCCATCGCCCGCTGCACCATGCGCGGGTTGAGCGGCCCGCCGCGGGCGCCGAGGAAGAGCGGCCCGTCATGGCCGGGATTGTAGGGGCACTGGCGGAGATAGTCGGCGATCGCTGCGGCGACCACCGGCAGCACCGGGACGATGCGCTCCTTGTTGCCCTTGCCGCGCACGCGCAGCGCGTCGTTGACGCCGCGGGGCGCCTCGCCGCGCTTGACCGCCAGCGCCTCTGAAATGCGCAGGCCCGAGCCATAGAGCAGCGCCAGGATGGCGGCGTTGCGGGCGGCGATCCACGGCTCGTCGTCGAGGGCGTTGTCGACCGCGATCGTCTCCAGCGCCGCCTGTGGGGTGAGCGGCTTGGGCAATGTGCGCGATTGCCGCGGCGGGCGGATGGCGCGCAGCGCCGCGCCATTGGCGTGGCCGTCGCGTTCGAGGAAGGAGACGAAGGAGCGGATGCCGGCGATGCCGCGCGCCAGCGTGCGGGAGCCGGCGCCGGCGTTGCGCCGGGCCGCCATGAAGGCGCGGATATCGCTGGTGGCGAGCGCGCCCATGTCGGCCATCGTCGGCGGGTTGCCGAGATGGCCGGTGAGGAAGTGCAGGAACTGGTCGACGTCGCGGGCATAGGCCTCGACCGTCTGGTCGGCGAGCCGCCGCTCGCTGGCGAGGTGCCGCCGCCAGCGCTCCACCGCCTTGGCGAGGCCGGGCGTGGCGAAGACAAGCGGGGCGTCGGTATCAGCGATTCGCGCCATGCCGGCAGTCTACGCCCGAGGCCGGTGAAGGGCGGGTAAATGCCGACATCCGCGATGCGGCGAAATTTGGCTTTGCCAGCTACCGCCGGGCCGGCCCATTATGGGCCAACGGGAGAAGACGCCCGGTTCGAGAGGGAGGACATCATGGCGACATCCATCACACGGCGCGGCCTCGGGGCTGCGGCGGCGGCGCTTCTGACGCTGTCACTAGGGGCGACGGCGCTTGCCGCGGAGGCGCCCGCACCGCTCGACCCGCCGCAGAAGGTGAAGGTCGCCTATGTCCCGATCATGAAGTTCGCGACCATGTATGTCGCCGCGAGCCGCGGGCTGTTCAAGAAATACGGCCTCGATGTCGATATCGAACGGGTGAAGTCGGGCACCGAGGCGATCGCCTTCCTCACCCAGGGCACCATCGACGTCGGCGGCATCGCCATCGTCACCTCGCTGTGGAACGGCTGGAACCGCGGCCTCGACATCCGCATCATCGCGCCCGGCGCGCTCGAGCCGTTCGAGAACAGCCCGACCAAGCTGGTGGTGCGCAAGGCGCTGAAGGATTCCGGCCAAGTCAAGGACATCGCCGACCTCAAGGGCATGAAGGTGGCGGTCGCCGGCGGGCCGGGCAGCGGCGGCGAATACCTGCTCGCCAAGGCGCTGGAGCGCGCCAAGCTGACCATCCGCGACGTCCAGGCGATCAACCTCGGCAACGCCGACATGCCGCCGGCCTTCGACAACGGCTCGATCGACGCCGCCATCCTCGGCTCGCCCTATGCCGACCAGGTGATCGAAAGCGGCAACGGCGTCGAGCTTGCCGGCGACCTGACGCCCGGCCTGATGACCGTCGCCTTCGTCGGCTCCGGCAAGTTCGTCAAGGAGCGGCCGGAGGTCGCCCAGCGCTTCGTGCTGGCGCTCACCGAGGCCGCCCGCCTGATGCAGGGCGACGGCTATCTCGCGCAGGCCAACATCGACGCCTACCTCACCTACACCAACTCGACCGAGGCCGCGCTGCGCAAGGGCCAGCCGGTGGTCTACGACCCGAACATGGCGATCCCGATCGACGGTCTGGCCGACGTCGAGCGCGTCCACCGCGAGAACGGGCGCACCGACTACACCACGCCGGTCGACATGACCAAGGTGGTCGACGACACTTTCGTCAAGCAGGCGATCGACGTTCTCGGCCCCGCCAAATAACCCTGTGGCCGGCGGGGGGCGGGTCCCCTGCCGGCGCTTCGCCCGAGTTTCCCAGAGCGCCACGATGACGTCGACCGCGACCGTGCCCGAGCCGAAGATCGTCTCGCGCGGCGTCGGCAAGGTCTATGAGACGGCGCGCGGGCCGATGACGGCGCTCGTCGATTTCGACCTTGACGTCGCCGAGGGGGAGTTCGTCGCCATCGTCGGGCCGTCCGGCTGCGGCAAGTCCACGTATCTTCGGATGCTCGCCGGGCTCGATCACCACACCTCCGGCCGGCTCGAAATCCGCCCCGGCGCCGACCCGCTGAAGCCGCTCAACAGCGTCGTTTTCCAGGAATACGCGATCTTCCCGTGGAAGACGGTGATCGACAATGTCGCCTTCGGCCTGGCGATGCGCGGGGTCGGCAGGGCCGAGCGGCTGGAGATCGCCGCATCGTGGTTGGAGCGGGTGGGCTTGCGCAAGTTCGCCGGCTACTACCCGCACCAGATATCCGGCGGCATGAAGCAGCGGGTGTCGATCGTGCGCGCGCTTGCCAACGATCCGGAAGTGCTCTTGATGGACGAGCCGCTCGGCGCGCTCGACGCGCAGACGCGCATCGTGCTGCAGGAGGAACTGCTGCGCATCTGGGAGGAGACGCGCAAGACCGTCGTCTACATCACCCATTCGATCGATGAGGCGGTGCTGCTCGGCGACCGGGTGATCCTGATGACCGCCCATCCCGGGCGCAACCTGGCAAACTTCACCGTCGACATCCCGCGTCCGCGCAACACCGACACGATCAACACGCCGGCCTTCGCCGAACTTCGCGGCGAGATCTGGCATCGCCTGTCCAAGGAAGTGGCGCGCGCCATGGAGGAGCAGGCATGAGTGCGGCCAGTGGCGGCCCGTCGCGGCCGAATCTGTGGGGCGGCGCGGCGGCGCTCGCCGCCGGCCTGGTGGTGTGGAACGCGCTCTTCTTCGTCGTTGGCCTGTGGCAGCGCTTCTGGTGGCTGGGGCTCGCCGGCGACTTCGCGCTCGTCGTGATGATCGCCGAGCGCATCGGGCGCATGGTGCCGCCCACCCGTCGCCGCCTCTACGAGCGCACGCTCGCCTTCGGTTTTCCGCTGCTGGGGCTGGTCGCCTGGCAGCTCATCGTCGATGCCGGCATCCTCAGCCCGATGTGGTTTCCACCGCCCACCCACATCGCCAAGGCGCTGTGGGAGCTCACCGTCAGCTACGACAAGTTCAACCACACCAGCCTCTTCGGGCGGCCGTGGCTGATCCCCGAAGCCTGGCAGCAGGGCGGCCTGCCGGCGGTCTGGGGCCTGTTCGCCGAAAGCCATGTGTGGATCACGCTCGCCCGCGTCGCCCTCGGCTTCGTCATCGGTGCCGTCCCGGGCCTGCTGCTCGGCGTGCTGATGGGCATAAACCAGACCATCCGGCTGATGCTCGACACCACGCTGTCGGCGGTCTACGTGCTGCCCAAGATCGCCATTTTCCCGTTGGTCATGCTGATGTTCGCCGATCCCTTCGGCGAGGGGCCAAAGATCGCCGTGGTGGCGATCTCGGTGTTCTTCCTGGTGGCGATCAACACCATGGCCGGCGTGCGCGACATCGACCCGGTGTTCATCCAGGCCGGCCGCAATTACGGCGCCCGCGGCCTCAAGCTACTGTGGCACGTCATCCTGCCGGCGGCGCTGCCGATCATCTTCGCCGGGCTCAGGCTGGCGCTGGGCACCGCGCTGGTGGTCATCATCGCGGTCGAGTTCCTGCGCGCCAAGCAGGGCGTCGGCTTCATGACATACTACTACTGGGAGGTCCTCATCCCCGAGAAGATGTATGCGGGCCTCTTCATCGTCATGGTGCTCGGCGTGCTACTGACCGGCGTGCTGCACTGGGCCGAGCGCCGGATCATGCCCTGGCAGGGGTAGACCATATTCGGCCGGCCATTCGACGATCGAATCGACGCGGTCGGGATAGAAGGCGAGGTGGCCCCGGATGGCGGCAACCGCCGCATGGGGCGCCTCGTAGCTCCACGCCGCGTTCAGCGTGCGCGCGCCGCCGAGCACGATGCTGTAGTGGGCGACGTCGCCCTTGCCCGAGCAATGGGTGGTGTGGTCGCTGCGCGTGAGCAGCGTCATGTCGACGTCCCGGCGCGGGATGTAGAAGACCGGTGGACGCGTGCCCTCGTGGAGCACCAGCGCCCGCGCGCTGTCGGCAATCACACGGCCGGCGACCGTGACCACCACGGAATTCGCGCAAGGCGTGATGGTGATGGTGCGGCCCTTGCCGGAAATTTTGATCGGCTGGTTCATCAGTCGGCCTCCGCTTGGGGTCACCCCCGGATCGCCCCGACGAATGAAACTGGTAAAGACTCAAATTGGTGCAACTATGAGGCAGGTCAACATGCGCGGGAAAAAACAGAGGATCGATCTACTTCAATCCGCCCCGGCAGCGGCCCTGCCTCTTATTTCACCACCAGCCGGCAGAGCAGCGTGTTGTTGGTCTTGAGGTCCGGTCCCCAGATGAAGCGCGCCGCCGGGTTCCAGCGGATGCGGTCATAGCCGTCCTTGGGGCCGACCTCGCGGGCGGAATGCTCCGTGGCCCGCGGCCAGGCGGAATCGTCGAAGGTGAGCGCCTTCCAGCCGGTCGGTTCGTCGATCTTGGTGAAGCCGCAGGGCGCCTTTCCGGCGACCGGGTTGCGCTCGCGGGCGCAGGCCGGGTCGTTCGGGGCGTTCTGGATGACCAGGCAGCGCCAGCTTTTGTCGGTCAGCGCCACCGGCTTGCCGGCGTCGTCGGAAAATTGGGCGATGAAGCCGCCGTCGCCCATCTGCTGGCGCGGCGTGCCGATATATTCGAGCCCGGTGTCGTTCTGCTTGTAGTCCTTGACGATGAAATTCAGTGCAAACGGCCGGCTGGCGCTGAAGGTGAAGCTCTCGGCATTGAACGAGCGCTCGGTGGTGATCGGCACATGGTCCTCGGCGACGTGCTTGTCGTTGAGATAGAACGAGAACCAGTTGTCGACCCAGACGTCGGCGTGGATCTGCTCGGCGGTGGCGGTCGTGGCGCCCAAGGCCAGGACGAGGCCGAAACTGGCGGCGATCGTGCGCGGCAGATGCATGTGTGTCCCCCCGGTTGCAGGCTTGCGCGGATAGACCGTTAAGGGCGATCCGGCCGCGATGGTCAACCCCCGGAGGCCGGAAACCGGCGAATTCAGTCGCGGAAGATCCAGCGCAGCGTCTGCGGCAGCGTCGCAGCGGCATGCAGGAAATTGTGTGCGCCGAGCCCGAACTCGAAGCGCATGTCGTATCCCTTCCACGCCAGCGCCGAGGCCATGTCGAAATTGGCGACCGCCCAGCTGCCATATTCCTTGTCGAGGTCGCCGGCACCGCCCTGCAGGAAGACACGGAGCGGGCGCTTGCCATTGGCGCGCACGCGCGAGGGATAGATGTTGCCGCCACGGATGTTGGTGAAGCTGCCGACATGGGAGACGACACGGCCGAACTGATCGGGGCGCTCCCAGGCGGCGTTGAAGGCGCAGATGCCGCCCGAGCTCATGCCGCAGATGGCGCGGCCGGCGGGATCGCCGGTAATCATGAGATCGCCCAGCGCCTCCGGCATCAGTTCGTCGAGCAGGAAGCGCACATAGGCGTCGTTGACACTGTCATATTCGAGCGAGCGGTTGCCGCGCGAATCCTTGGGCAGGCCCGGCAGGTCGCCGGGCTGGACGAAAAGGCCGATGGTCGGCTTCAGATCGCCCCTGGCGATGAGGTTGTCGAGAACCGTCGCCGCATTGGTGCGATCGAGGTAGCTCCTGCCGTCCTGAAAGACCAACAGGTTGGCGGGCGTCGCGCGGTCGTACTGGCTCGGCACGTAGACCCAATAGTCGCGCTCGACGCCGGGCCACACCGTCCTGCCGACGTGATGGCCGGCGGTGACGGCACCTTTCGGGACGCCATCCTGTTCGGCGGACTCGGCCGCCGGCGGCGGCTCGGCCGTCACCCGCGCCGCGGCGAAGACGGCCTCGTCGGCGTCAGACAGACGCGCGGTCCGATAGTCGACCACGAGCTTCATGCTTCCCCCGGTGGTTTGTTGCGGCGTGTCGACGCCGCAGTTTCACTCCAGCCCGACGACACTGACCAGTCGTGCCGAACTGCATTCGTCGCGGATTGCCTTCAGGTCCTGATAGATCGGGCCGTAATAGAAATCCTCAAAGGCCTGCGTCGAAGGAAACTCGAGGATCACGATCCGGCGCGGCCGCCAGTCTCCCTCGTAGACCTTGTGGTCGCCGCCGCGCGCCAGATACCGGCCACCGGCTGCTTCCAGCGCCGGCTTCACGCCAGCCATGAACTCTCCGTAGCGCGCGGCATCGCGGATTTCCACGTCGAAGATGACGTAGACCGACACGGCCCGAGCCTTACTTGATCGTCTGGCCGGTCTTCTTCCAGTCGGCGAGAAAGCTCTCCAGGCCCCTGTCGGTCAGCGGGTGCTTGACGAGATTCTTGAGCACCGCCGGCGGAATGGTGGCCACGTCAGCGCCGGCAAGCGCCGACTGGGTGACGTGCAGCGGCGTGCGGATCGAGGCAGCCAGGATCTCGGTGTGGAGGCTGTCGTAGTTGTCGTACATCTGGCGGATGTCGCGGATGAGGTCCATGCCGTCGATGTCGATATCGTCGAGCCGGCCGATGAAGGGCGAGATGAAGGTGGCGCCGGCCTTGGCGGCGAGCAGCGCCTGGTTGACCGAGAAGCACAGCGTCACGTTGACCATGGTGCCCTTGGAGGAGAGCGCCTTGCAGGCCTTGAGGCCGTCCCAGGTGAGCGGCACCTTGATGGTGACGTTCTTGGCGATGGCGGAAAGCACGGCGGCCTCGGCCATCATGCCGTCGAAGTCGGTGGCGGCGACTTCGGCGGAGACCGGACCCGGCACCGCCGCGCAGATCTCGGCGATGACCTCCTTGATCGGGCGCCCGGCCTTGCCGATCAGCGAGGGATTGGTGGTGACGCCGTCGAGCAGGCCGGTGGCGGCGAGTTCGCGGATTTCGCCGACATCGGCGGTATCGACGAAGAACTTCATGGCATTCCTCCTGAAACTTCGGCGTGGACGGCCGTCGCCGGAATCCCCGGCGGCTGGTTGGTCGGCCTTTCCTTTAGCCGAAACCGGGGCCATCGTCAGCCCGTTCAGCGGCAAACGGCCAGGGAGGTTCGGAAAAATCGTGACCGGCGAGACGATCGTTTCGGTGCTGGTGCCGGTGGCGGTGGCCGCCCCCTATACCTATCGCGCGCCGGCCGGTTGCCAAGCCGGGGACATCGTCAGCGTGCCGCTCGGCACCCGCGATGTCGTCGGCGTTGTGTGGGACGATCCGCCGGACAAGACCGTCGGCCACAATCGCCTGAGGCCGATCAACGGCACCTTCGAGGCGCCGCCGCTCAATGCCGAAATCCGCCGTTTCGTCGATTGGGTGGCCGATTACACGCTGACCACGCGCGGCATGGTGCTGCGCATGGTCCTGCGTGCGCGGCAGGCGCTGGAGCCGGAGGCGCCGGTGCCGGGCGTCAGGCTTGCCGGACCGCCGCCGGAGCGCATGACCGCGGCACGGGAGCGCGTGATCGCGATGCTCAAGGAGACGGCTGAAGAGACTGGCGCCCACTCCCCCTGGACGAAGAGCGGGCTGGCGGCGGCAGCGGGGGTCAGCGCCGGTGTGGTGCAGGGGCTGGTGGAGGCCGGCACGCTGGAAACCGTGATGATGCCGGCGCGGCCGGTGGCGTTGCCGCCAGATCCCGACTACGGGGCGCCGGAGCTGTCAGCCGAGCAGGCCGCCGCCGCCGGCCATCTGCGCCGGGTGGTGGGCGGGGGCGGCTATTCGGTGACGCTCCTCGACGGCGTCACCGGCTCAGGCAAGACGGAGGTTTACTTCGAGGCGGTGGCGGCGGCAGTGACCGCCGGCCGCCAGGTGCTGATCCTCCTGCCGGAAATCTCGCTCACCGCCGATTTCCTCGAACGCTTCGGCTTGCGCTTCGGCACGCGGCCGGCGGAGTGGCACTCGGAGGTGGCGCCGCGCGCCCGCGAGCGGGTCTGGCGCGGGGTCGCCGAAGGCACGGTGCAGGTCGTCGTTGGCGCCCGCTCGGCGCTCTTCCTGCCCTTTGCCGATCTTGGCCTTGTCGTTGTCGATGAGGAGCACGACCTCGCCTACAAGCAGGAGGAGCGCGCCTTCTATTCGGCCCGCGACATGGCGGTGGTGCGCGGACACCTGGCCGGCTTCCCCGTGGTGCTGTCCTCGGCGACGCCATCGATCGAATCGCGGGTCAATGCGGACGCCGGCCGCTACACGCGCATCGTGCTTTCCGACCGCTACAAGGCGGCGCTGCTGCCCGACATCGAGGCGATCGATCTCCGCCACGACCAGCCGGAGACGGGGCGCTTCCTGTCGCCGCCGCTGGCGCAAGCCGTCGGCGAGACGATTGCGCAGGGCGAACAGGCGCTGCTCTTCCTCAACCGGCGCGGCTATGCGCCGCTCACCCTCTGCCGTACATGCGGCTACCGCTTTCAGTGCCCCAACTGCTCCACCTGGCTGGTCGAGCACCGCTTCCGCGGCGTGCTGCTCTGCCACCATTGCGGCCATTCCGAGAAGCGGCCCGAAGCCTGCCCGGCCTGCGGCGACACCGAGAGCCTGGTGCCCATCGGCCCCGGCGTCGAGCGGCTGGGGGAGGAGGTGGCGGCGCGTTTCCCCGGGGCACGCACCATCGTTCTGTCGAGCGATCTTGCCGGCGGCGTCGACCGCCTGCGGCTGGAACTCGGCTCCATCGCCAAGGGCGAGGTCGACATCGTCATCGGCACCCAGCTCGTCGCCAAGGGTCACAACTTCCCTTTCCTCAGGCTGGTCGGCGTGGTCGATGCCGATCTCGGGCTGGCCCATGGCGATCTCCGCGCAGCAGAGCGCACCTTCCAGCTCTTGAGCCAGGTGACCGGACGGGCCGGCCGCATGGGTGGCGCCAGCCGGGCGCTGCTGCAAACCTATGCCCCCGACCACCCGGTCATCCGCGCAATCGTCTCGGGCGACCGCGAGGCCTTTTACGAGAAGGAGATCGCCGAGCGCCGGGCGGCTGGCCTGCCGCCCTTCGGCCGGCTGGCGGCGATCGTCGTCTCAGGGCTCGAGCGTGGGGAGGCGCAGGGCTATGCGGCGGCCTTCCGCCGGGCGGCGCCGCACGATCCGGCGATCAGCGTGCTGGGGCCAGCGGAAGCGCCGCTGGCCGTGGTCCGTGGCCGCCATCGCTGGCGCTTGCTGGTCCAGGCGCCGCGTAGCGCCAATATCCAGGCCTATCTCCGCAAATGGCTGGAGGCGGCGCCCAGGCCCCGCGCCTCGCTGCGCGTCCAGGTCGACATCGACCCGCAGAGTTTCCTCTAGAGCCGGCTCAGAACTGCCAGCCGGCGTGGGCGGTCAGACCGTAATAGTCGGTCGTCCAGTCGACCCGCTGCGGCGCGGCCGTATAGCCGACGACGTGATCTTCGAAGTGGGTGACGCCGCTCGACTGCATGTGCCAGTAGCGGCCGCCGACGCCGACGGTGACGTGGTTAGCCAGCGTATAATCGAGCATCGCCTCGAGCTGGTAGCCCCAGCCGGTGCCGTCCTCGGGAATGCCGCCGGTGAAGCAGCCGGTGGTGTCGCAGATGCGCAGCCAGTGGCTGTCGGTGCCATTGAAACTGAGGACGGGCAGGACCGCAGCCTCGCCCTTCAGCCGCCAGCCCTTGCCGAAGGTCATTTCGCCGTTCATGCCGACGCGCAGCGCGCTCCAGTTGTTCGACTGGGTGATGACCGCCGTCGAATTGGCGATGGCGGGGATGCAGACGCTTGGATTGCTCGCTGTCTGGGTGCAGCCGAAGCCGTTTACCGCCTGGTGCAGATAGGCATAGCCGGCGAACACGCCGAGACGGGCATTGGCGGTCTGGGCGATATAGCCGCCGCCATCGACGGTGAGGTAGCTGAGATCGCCTTTGTGCAGGCTACTGTCGGTGCTCGAATAGGGCGAGAAGGTCGCCGTGGCGAAATCCTCGTCCTTCAGGGTGCCGCGCAGGAGTGCGCCAATGCCGGCGACGCCCTTGACGAAATAGTTGCGCTCGTTGATCTGGCCGTAGACCTCGCCCGAGCCGCCAGTCAGCCCGCCATAGGTCAGCCGCGAGACCATCGTCCTGCCGTCGGTGCCGTAGAGGTCCTTGGCGGTATTGCCCATGCCAAGCCAGAAGCGGGCGCCGATCTCGCCGCTGTAGACGCCGTCGAGCCAGCTCCAATCGGTGCCGCCGGCGGCGGCCGGCGTTGCGGCCAGGCCGGCAATTGCAATCATCGCCAGAGCGAATGTTCGCTCCCGGCCTCGGGCACGATCAATTCTGAACATGGTGCAGGCTCCCCGCCTGAATTCGGCGAGCCGGAACGCAACACGGCTCGGTTGTGGGGGGAGCGTGCGGGATTATGGTAAATGCCGGGTTAACCGGCCCTCTTGCCGGGGCGGGTTTGGCGCGCCTGCGGCAGTTCGCGCAGGACCCTGCAACGGACGGAAATCGACCGGCGGAGCTTAGCCAATCCGCGATATTGCCCTGCGGTAGAGCCTATGCTAATCCGACCAGCAATTCCGGGGGTGCGGGGCCGGTACCGAGCGCGGGCCTTCCCCGAAAGATAATCCGTTCAGGGCCTTATAGGAGACGGGCCGGGCTCCACCGGACAAGGCTCGTCGCGTCGGGGAACAGGGACCAGGTGGCCGGCAGCAAATCTTCCATCGCGACTGTGGCGGGGCGCTATGCCAGCGCTCTTTTCGATCTGGCGGCGGAGACCAACTCCCTGCCGGCGGTCGAGGCCGATCTCGGCCGCTTTACCGATCTGCTGGCCGCAAGCGCCGATCTCAAGCGTCTGGTGCAAAGCCCGGTCTTTGCGGCCGACGAGCAGCAGCGCGCCGTCGGGGCGGTCCTCGACAAGGCCGAGATCGGCGGGCTCACCGCCAACTTCATCCGCGTTGTCGCCGGCAACCGGCGGCTCTTCGTCATGCCGGACATCATCGCCGCCTTCCGCCGGATGCTCGCCGCCCAGCGCGGCGAGGTGGCCGCCGAGGTGACCAGCGCCGAGCCGCTCAGCGACGGCCACGTCGCCGCGCTCAAGGAGGCGCTGAAAGCCTCGATCGGCAAGGACGTCGCGCTCCATACCCACGTCGATCCGGCGCTGATCGGCGGTCTCGTCGTTCAGGTCGGCAGCCGCATGATCGACGGCTCGCTCAGAACCAAACTCAATTCGCTCAAACTTGCCATGAAAGAGGTCGGCTGATGGACATCCGCGCCGCAGAAATCTCCGCGATCCTCAAGGAGCAGATCAAGAATTTCGGCAGCGAGGCAGAAGTCTCGGAGGTCGGCCAGGTGCTGTCGGTGGGCGACGGCATTGCCCGCGTCTACGGCCTCGACAACGTCCAGGCGGGCGAGATGGTCGAGTTTCCCGGCGGCATTCGCGGCATGGCGCTCAACCTCGAGACCGACAATGTCGGCGTCGTCATCTTCGGCAGCGACCGTGACATCAAGGAAGGCGACACCGTCAAGCGCACCAGCGCCATCGTCGACACGCCGGTCGGCAAGGGTCTGCTCGGCCGCGTGGTCGATGCGCTCGGCAACCCGATCGACGGCAAGGGGCCGATCTCGACGGACGAGCGCCGCCGCGTCGACGTCAAGGCGCCGGGCATCATTCCGCGCCGCTCGGTGCATGAGCCGATGCAGACCGGCCTCAAGGCCATCGACGCGCTCATCCCGATCGGCCGCGGCCAGCGCGAACTGATCATCGGCGACCGCCAGACCGGCAAGACCGCCGTGGCGCTCGATACCATCCTCAACCAGAAGTCGATCAACGAGAGCGGCGACGAATCCCGCAAGCTCTATTGCGTCTATGTCGCCGTCGGCCAGAAACGCTCGACCGTCGCCCAGTTCGTCAAGGTGCTGGAGGAGCAGGGAGCGCTCGACTACTCGGTCGTGATTGCCGCCACGGCGTCCGACCCGGCGCCGATGCAGTTCCTGGCGCCGTTCACGGGCTGCACCATGGGCGAGTATTTCCGCGACAACGGAATGCATGCGCTGATCATCTACGACGACCTCTCCAAGCAGGCGGTCGCCTATCGCCAGATGTCGCTGCTGCTGCGCCGTCCGCCCGGGCGCGAGGCCTATCCCGGGGACGTGTTCTACCTGCATTCGCGCCTGCTCGAGCGGGCCGCCAAGCTCAATGCCGACAATGGCTCGGGCTCGCTGACGGCACTGCCGATCATCGAGACCCAGGCCAACGACGTCTCCGCCTACATCCCGACCAACGTCATCTCGATCACCGACGGCCAGATCTTTCTCGAGACCGATCTGTTCTTCCAGGGCATCCGCCCGGCGGTGAACGTCGGCATCTCGGTGTCGCGCGTCGGTTCCTCCGCCCAGATCAAGGCGATGAAGCAGGTCGCTGGCTCGATCAAGGGCGAACTGGCGCAATATCGCGAGATGGCGGCCTTCGCCCAATTCGGCTCCGACCTCGATGCGGCCACCCAGCGCCTGCTCAATCGCGGTGCTCGCCTGACCGAGCTTCTCAAGCAGCCGCAGTTCTCGCCGCTCAAGGTCGAGGAGCAGGTGGTGGTCATCTTCGCCGGCGTTTCCGGCTATCTCGACCAGCTGCCGGTCGACAAGGTGACCGAGTTCGAGCAGGGCTTCCTGACGCTCTTGCGCTCCGACCACAAGGACCTGCTTGCCGAGATACGCGAGAAGCGCGAGCTGACCGACGACATCCGCGAGCGCCTGCACGCGGCGGCGGATGCCTTCGCCAAGGTCTTCGGCTGAAGCGGCGGGAGCGGAATAGCGGACCGGTCTGATGGCTTCTCTCAAAGAGCTGCGCAACCGCATCGCCTCGGTGAAGGCGACGCAGAAGATCACCCGGGCGATGCAGATGGTCGCCGCATCGAAGCTGCGCCGTGCGCAGGCGGCGGCGGAGGCGGCGCGGCCCTATGCCGAGCGCATGGCTGCGGTGCTGGTCAATGTCGCTGCGGGTTCGAGCGGCAGCACCGATTCGCCGCGGCTGCTGAACGGCACCGGCAAGGACCAGACCCATCTTCTGGTGGTGTGCACGGCCGACCGCGGCCTGTGCGGCGCGTTCAACTCGTCGATCGCGCGGCTGGCGCGCGACCATGCCAATCACCTGGCGCGCGACAACAAGGAAGTGAAGATCCTGTGCGTCGGGCGCAAGGGCTACGACATCCTGCGCCGGCAGTTCCCGCGCCAGGTGCTCGACGTGATCGAATTGCGCGAGGTGCGCCAGATCGGCTTTGCCAATGCCGACGCCATCGGCAAGCGCGTGCTCTCGCTGTTCGACGACAACCAGTTTGACGTCTGCACGCTGTTCTTTGCCGAGTTCAAGTCGGTCATCAGCCAGCTGCCGACGGCGCAGCAGCTCATCCCGGCGAAGGTCGAGGGCGAGATGTCGGCGGCCGGCGGCGGTGCCGCCTACGAATACGAGCCGGACGAGGAATCGATCCTCGCCGAGCTGCTGCCGCGCAACCTGTCGATCCAGATTTTCCGCGCGCTGCTCGAGAACGTCGCCTCCGAGCAGGGCGCCAAGATGAGCGCCATGGACAATGCGACGCGCAACGCCGGCGACATGATCGACCGCTACACGCTGATCTACAATCGCACCCGCCAGGCACAGATCACCAAGGAACTGATCGAAATCATCTCGGGCGCCGAGGCGCTCTGAGGCCGCCACTCGAAGAGGCTGAGGACATGGCCAAAGACACCACCAACGTTAAGGGCGTCAGCGGACGCATCACCCAGGTTACCGGCGCCGTCGTCGACGTGCAGTTCGATGGGCATCTGCCGGCCATCCTGAACGCGCTCTACACGGACAACGGCGGCAACCGCCTGATTCTCGAGGTTGCCCAGCATCTCGGCGAGAACACCGTGCGCACCATCGCCATGGACATCACCGAGGGCCTGGTGCGCGGCCACGAAGTCACCGATACCGGCGAGCCGATCGCGGTGCCGGTGGGCGAGGAGACGCTCGGCCGCATCATGAACGTCATCGGCGAGCCGGTGGACGAGGCCGGCCCGATCAAGACCCAGCAGACGCGCGCCATCCACCAGCCGGCGCCGGCATACGTCGACCAGTCGACCGAGTCGCAGATCCTGGTCACCGGCATTAAGGTTGTCGATCTGCTGGCGCCCTATGCCCGCGGCGGCAAGATCGGCCTGTTCGGCGGCGCCGGCGTCGGCAAGACGGTCATCATCCAGGAGTTGATCAACAACATCGCCAAGGCGCACGGCGGCTATTCGGTGTTTGCCGGCGTCGGCGAGCGCACGCGCGAAGGCAACGATCTCTATCACGAGTTCATCGAATCGGGCGTCAACAAGGACCCGAAGAAGAACAACGGCTCGACCGCCGGCTCCAAGTGCGCGCTGGTCTACGGCCAGATGAACGAACCGCCGGGCGCGCGCATGCGCGTCGGCCTTTCGGGCCTCACCGTCGCTGAATATTTCCGCGACCAGGGCCAGGACGTGCTGTTCTTCGTCGACAACATCTTCCGCTTCACCCAGGCCGGCTCCGAAGTGTCGGCTCTGCTCGGCCGTATCCCGAGCGCGGTGGGCTACCAGCCGACGCTGGCCACCGACATGGGCGCCCTGCAGGAGCGCATCACCACCACCAACAAGGGCTCGATCACCTCGATCCAGGCGATCTACGTGCCCGCCGACGACCTCACCGACCCGGCGCCGGCGACGTCGTTCGCCCACCTCGACGCGACCACCACGCTGTCGCGGTCGATCGCCGAGAAGGGTATCTATCCGGCCGTCGATCCGCTCGATTCGACCTCGCGCATGCTGGCCGCCTCGATCGTCGGCGAGGAGCACTATGACGTGGCGCGTTCGGTGCAGCAGGTGCTGCAGCGCTACAAGCAGCTTCAGGACATCATCGCCATTCTCGGCATGGACGAGTTGTCGGAAGAGGACAAGATGACGGTGGCGCGCGCCCGCAAGATCGAGCGCTTCCTGTCGCAGCCCTTCCACGTTGCCGAGGTGTTCACCGGCACGCCGGGCGTGTTCGTCGATCTGGCCGACACAATCAAGGGCTTCAAGGGCCTGGTCGCCGGCGAATACGACCACCTGCCGGAGCCTGCCTTCTACATGGTGGGCACCATCGAGCAGGCGGTGGAGAAGGCGAAGAAGTTGGCGGCCGAGGCCGCCTGATCGGGAGCCTGGGCGGCGGATGAACGTCAAGGTCATGCTGCTGGTGGTCGGCCTTGTGGTTGGCGCGGGGATTGGCTGGTTCACCGTGCCAAAGCCGGCGGCGGAGATTCATGCCGGGCCGCTCAACATGACGGTCCAGAACGACAACGGCTCGGGCGGGTCGATGACGGTGACCGGCAAGGACGGTGGATTGCAGGTCGAGGTCGGCAAGCGGTCGGCGTTCGACGACCCGGGGCTGAGGACAGCGATCTTCGCAGGGATTGCCGCGATCGTCGGCCTCGGTGCCGGCTATCTCATCGACATGCGGAAAGGTTGAGCACGCAATCATGGCCGAATCCTTTCAGTTCGAACTGGTCTCGCCCGAGCGCCTGCTGCTGGCGGCGCAGGTCGAGCAGGTCGTCGTTCCCGGTTCCGAGGGCTACTTCACGGTGCTCAAGGGCCACGCCCCCTACATGTCGACCTTGCGGCCGGGCGTGGTTGACGTCATCCGCGAGGGGGCCAACGAGCGCATCTTCGTGCGCGGCGGCTTTGCGGATGTGAGCAGCAACGGGCTGACCGTGCTGGCCGAGCAGGCGATCCCGCTGGCCGATGTCGATCCCGACTGGCTCGAGCAGGAAGTCAAGAACGCCGAGGAGGACGTCGCCGACGCCAAGGACGGCGCCACCAGGGACGCCGCCGATGCGCGCCTGCACCAGTTGAGGGAAGTGCAGACGGCGCTCTCCGGGCGGTAGCTGCGCTACGGGCGCGGCCGCCCGCGCCGTCAATCATCCAGCGGCAGGCGATAGGTCACCAGCCGCTCGGTTTCCTCGAAGCCCAGGTGTTCGTGCACGGCCTGCGAAATCAGGTTGGGAAGCTGCACGTCCGACGCCATCTCGGTGCGTCCGCGTGCCCGGGCCCAGGCAATTCCGGCGTCGACCAGCCTTCGCGCCAGGCCGGTGCGGCGCCAGTCTTCGGCGACCCAGAGGCCCTCGACATAGGCGACGGGCGAGGTGGCGCAGCTCTGAGCGCTGTTCCGTTCGAAGAGTTCGATGAGGCCGACCAGCGCGCCGTCCGGTGCCTCGACGGCAAATGCCGCCCAGTCATCGCGGGCGAGCATCATGTCGATTTCCGCAAGCAATTCCGCGGCGCGGGCGCCGGGGGCGGCCTCGCCATAGAGGGCGACGCGCATGGCGAGCCAGTCGGTCCGGTCGGCCGCCGTCAAGGGCCGAACCGCGACGGCGTCACCCTGCAGCGATATCACGGAAGGCCCCGGCGACCTCTTCATAGACCTTGCGCTTGAACGGAACGACCAGCTCGGGCAGGCGCTCCAGCTTCTCCCAGCGCCAGCTCGAGAACTCCGGCTTGTGCTTGCCGCCGCCCGGCGCGAGCACGTCGATCTCCGCTTCGTCGCCGGTGAAGCGCAAGGCGAACCATTTCTGCTTCTGGCCGCGATAGCGCCCCTTCCACGAAATGCCGACCAGCTCGGGCGGCAGGTCGTAGGTGAGCCACCCCTCGGCGGCGCGGATCAGCTCGACGCTCCTGATCGAGGTCTCCTCATAGAGCTCGCGAAAGGCGCAGTGTTCCGGGTCCTCGCCCTTGTCGAGGCCGCCTTGGGGCATCTGCCACCAGTGGCCCTCGCCCTCGCCTTCGGCGTCGATGTCGCTGCGGTGGCCGATCCACACCTTGCCGCCGCGGTTGAACACGGCCACGCCGACATTGAGCCGGTAGGGCAGATCTTCGATTCCGGGCTTGCTCATGAACGGCCTGCGGTAACCAGCGAACTCAAGGGGACGATGGTGACGCCGCGGTCGGCGGCGGCACGGGCGAAGGCCGCCACGCGGTCGATCGTGGCGGCAAAGGCGCTGCCGGTGGCGATGGCGTAGCCGCGCTGGCGGGCGATGGCGCGCAGCTGGTCGAGCTTGGCGTCGATTGCCGCCGGCGTGAGGTCGGCGTCGAGCACCATGTCGGCGCGCAGCACCGGGGTGTTGCCGGCGAGCGTCACCGCCTGGCTGCGCGCCGAAGAGCCGTCGTCGAGCCAGAGCAGGCCGCGCTGGCCGACCTCGGCGAGCACCGGCGTCATCGCGTCGGTCTCGCCGGTGAAGCGGGCGCCCATATAGTTGACCACGCCGACATAGTTGGTGAACCGGCTCATCAGCCAATGCAGCCGGTCGATGTTCTTGGCCGCCGTGGCGTCGACGGTCAGCGTATTCGGGCCGGGATCGGTGGCGGGGTAGTTGAACGGCTCGAGCGGCACCTGGAGAAGCAGCTCGTGGCCGGCGGTACGGGCCTCGGCCATGGTCCCCTTGAGGTTGGTGCCATAGGGAGCGATCGCCAGGGTCACGGGGCCGGGCAGGGCGATCGCCTGGCTCGATCCCTCGGCGTCGATGCCGATGCCGCCGATGACGATGGCGACGCGGGCGCCATCCTTGGTCGCTGGCGGCGGTCGGGCATAGGCGTCGAGCGGGCGGGTGCCGTCGGCGGCGATCTTTGGCAGCGGCCCGTAGCTGCTGTCCTCGATGAGCTTGGCCACCGGCGTTGAGGCCAGCGCCATGTCGGTCGGCCCGGAGGCGTCCTCGACGCCGACCTTGTTGACCTCGCTGAGGCTGCCGACAGGCTTGACCTCGGTGAGCCCGGCGGCGCCATTGGCCGGCGCCTTGGCGCCTGGCGCGTTTGCGGACGGGGCATCGATGGCGGCGGTGACGGTGGGCCTGGACGGCGCCGGGTGGAGCAGCCACCAGCCGGCAGCGCCGAGGACCAGGACCAGCACTGCGCCCGCGGCGGCGACGGCCGGCCACGGCGGCCGGCGACGCGGACCACGCGGCGTCGGCAGTCCCAGCGGCTTGGTCAGCTCATCGGACATCTGCCATCGGCGGAAACGAGCGGGCGGTGGCGCCCGCCCGGCTTCAGTTCGGTATGCCGCGATTCGGGTCCGGCGGGAAAGCCGTGTTCACCTGCTTGCCGTTGAGAAGGTCGAGCGCATAGTTGAGCTGGACGTCGTCCTTCGGGTCCGGCGGCACATAGGCAGACGAGCCCTTCATCTCGGGCTTGCCGTCCTGGGTCAGGTGACCTTTCAGGCTCGCCTCGCCGTGCGGCATCAGGGTGGCGGCCTGGTCGGCCAGTTCGGGCGGCAGCGGCTGGTTGACCACGATGTCAGGCTCGATGCCCTGGGCCTGAATGGAGCGGCCCGACGGCGTGTAGTAGCGCGCCGTCGTCAGCCTGAGCGCGCCATTGCCACCGAGCGGGATGATCGTCTGCACCGACCCCTTGCCGAAGGAGCGGGTGCCGATGATGGTCGCACGGCGGTGGTCCTGCAGCGCGCCGGAGACGATCTCCGAGGCCGAGGCAGTGCCGCCGTTGATCAGCAGGATCACCGGCTTGCCGTCGGTCAGATCGCCGGCATGGGCGTTGAAGCGCTGGGTCTCGTCGGCGCGGCGGCCGCGGGTGGAGACGATCTCACCGTGGGTGAGGAAGGCGTCGGAGACGGCGATCGACTGGTCGAGCAGGCCGCCCGGATTGTTGCGCAGGTCGATGATGTAGCCCTCGACCTTGTCCGGCCCGATCTTGGTCTTGAGCTTGTCGATGGCGCTCTTCAGCCCGTCATAGGTCTGCTCGCTGAACGAGGAGATGCGGATATAGGCGACGTTGCCCTCGGTCCGCGAGCGCACCGCCTGGATGGTGATCTCGGCGCGCACCAGCTTGACGTCGAAGGGCTTGGCGACGTCGGGGCGCTTGATGGTCAGCGTGATCGGGGTGTCGATCGGCCCGCGCATCTTGTCGACAGCGTCGTTGAGGCTGATACCCTGGATGCTGTCGCCGTCGATGGCGACAATCTCGTCATTGGCGAGGAGCCCCGCCTTCGAAGCCGGCGTGTCGTCGATCGGCGAGACCACCTTGATGACACCGTCCTGCTGGGTGACCTCGATGCCGAGACCGCCGAACTTGCCGGAGGTCTGCACCTGCATGTCCTGGAAGTCTTTCGGGTTCATGTAGCTCGAGTGCGGGTCGAGCCCGGACAGCATGCCGTTGATCGCCGAATCGATCAGCTGATGGTCATCGGGAACCTCGACATAGTCGGCGCGCACCCGCTCGAACACGTCGCCGAACAGGTTGAGTTCGCGGTAGGTATCGGTGGCGGCTGCGTTGGCCTCAGCACCGGCGAAGAACTGCGGCTGCGTCACGGCAACCGTTGCCAGCGCACCAAACAGGGCACCAACGATCAGTAGTGTGGCCTTGCGTATCATCCGCCAACCTTTTCCGAATTGGACGCGGCCCACCAGGGGGCCGGGTCGATGGAGTTCCCGTCTTTCCTGAATTCGATATAGAGCACTGGCTGCGTAGCACCGACGTTAGCCGCGCCGATGCTCGCAATCTTCTGTTCCGCCATCACGGCAACCGGCTCGCCGGCAAGCACGAACTGGCCCAGTTGCACATCCGTTCGTCCCATGCCCGCCAGCAGCACATGATATCCGTCCCCGGCATTTAGGATCAAGAGTTGGCCATAACTGCGGAAGGGCCCCGCATAGACCACCCAGCCGTCGGTGGGTGAGGAAACCAGCCCGCCGGGACGGGTGGCGATGGAAATGCCCTGGGCGCGGCCGCCGAGCCCGTCATTGTCGCCGAAAGAGCGGATAATCCGCCCGCTGACCGGCATGGGCAGCAGGCCCTTGGCGTCGACGAAGGCCACGGAAGGGGCCAGCCGGTCGACCTTGCCGAGCGATTTTGCCGGCCTGTCGCCTGTCTTTTCGCGGGCGATGACGGCGGCTTTCTCGGCCTCGGCGGCGGCCGTGGCCGCGGCCGGCTCCTCGCGCTCCATCCGCGCGATCAGGTCGCGCAGGCTGGTCGCCTGATCGGCCAGCGCGGCGGCGCGCTTGTCCTCGTTGGACAGCGCCTCGGCGGAGGCGGCGCGCGCGGCGCGCTTCTGTTCAAGAAGAAGTGAAATGCGCGTGCGCCCCTCGAGTAGCGCCTTGGTGTCGGCGCGCAGGCGGTCGCGCTCGCGCTCCTGCTCCTGGCGGAGCGCAACCAGGGAGCGTAGATCGCCGGCGACCTTTTCGGCCGCCGACTGCAGGTCGGGCACGACGGCGCCGAGGAGGATGGCGCTGCGCACGGAGGCCAGTGCATCCTCCGGCTGCACCAGGATAGCCGGCGGCGGATGGCGACCGATGCGCTCGAGCGCGGCCAGAACCTCGGCCAGCACCGTGCGCCGCTTGCCGAGCGAAGCGCGCAGCCCGTCCTCCTGGCTCATCAGCGTGGTCAGGCGCCGTTCGGTGCGGTCGCTCGCCGCCTCCAGCTTCTGCACCTGGTTGCCGGCGTCGAGCAGCGATTGGTTGAGGGTGGCACGGTCCTTGTCGAGGGCGTCGATTTCCTTGGTCAGCTCCGCCCGCCGCTGGGCGGAAAGGGTGATGTCGCGGGTAACCGCGTCGAGCTCGGCCTGGCGGGCGCTGCGCTGGCTGGTGGCACCGGCGGCAGCGGCCGTGCTGGAGGCGTCGGCGGTACTGGCGGCCCCGCCGTCGGCTGCCGCCTGCGCCGCCGCCGGCCCGGGGGCCAGCACGGTCGCTGCAAGCAGTGTGACGAGGCGCAGGTGTTGCAACCGAAAGCTTCCTGTCGTGCGCACCGAGGACAAGCTAGGTGCCATCGCCTAAGGATTTGTCAACCAAACCCGCCGATTTCGGGGCACGCCGAGGCGAGGGGCGGCGGTTCCCGACTCAATCGCGATGATAGGGGTGGCCGGAGAGGATGGTCACCGTCCGGTAGAGCTGTTCGGCAAGCATCAGGCGAACAAGCTGGTGTGGCCACGTCATGGCGCCGAAAGCCAGGCGCAGCGCGGCCGTCTTGAGTACCTCGGCGCCGAAGCCGTCGGCGCCACCAATGGCGAAGACGACGTCTGCGACCCCGTCGTCCCGCCATTTCGCGATCTCACCGGCAAATCTGCGGCTGTCGAGCGCCTTGCCGGTCTCGTCGAGGGCGACGAGCACGGCGCCCGCCGGCAGGGCGGCGATGAGTGCGGCGGCCTCCTGCAGCTTGCGGGTGGCGGCCGATCCGGCGCGGCTTTCGGGGATTTCGCGGACGGCGAGCGCCAAGCCCAGCCGACGGCCGGCCTTGTTGACGCGGTCGATATAGCGGTCGGCAAGCTCACGCTCCGGACCGGCCTTCATGCGGCCGATCGCGGCAATGGTGATCTGCATCGCCGGCGGTTGTCAGACCGCGACCGGATCGGTCGGGTGGTCGGCCAGCCACATCCTCTCGATATTGTAGAAAGTGCGGGCTTCCGGCCGGAAAATGTGGACGATCACGTCACCGGCGTCGATTAGAACCCAGTCGCCCTGGCGCTCGCCCGAGACGCGGATACCGCTGCCGCCGGCCGCTCTCAGCTCGCTGACCAGACGCTCGGCAATGGCGCCGACATGGCGCTGCGAGCGGCCGGAGGCAACGACCATCCAGTCGGCGATGGGCGATTTTCCAGCGATGTCGATCGGGATGATGTCCTCAGCCTTTGAATCTTCAAGGCTTTTCCGGACCAGCTTGATGGCGGCCGCCGCTGCGAGTTCACGGCGTTCGGCCGCAAGTCGAGGTGTACGGATCACCTCACTACGAACTGCGCTTGTCAGTGTCGTTTCCCTCTCCTTCAGCGCCACTCAAGACCAAATCAGGCGCACACCAAACATAAGCGTTGAACGGTGACGCTTTCAAGACGCAAGACCCGGGCCAGATTTGGCGCGGGTCCTGAGGGCGGTGGAGGAAATATCGATATGCGGCGCCGGCAGGAAGAGCCAGGCGGGGGCCGGATGTGCGGCCAGTGCCGGGGCATCGCGGGCGGCCAGGCGGAAGCGGGCCAGCGCCCTGGCGGCCGGGGCGGCGAGCGCCTTCAGCGTGTTGCCGGGGCGGTTGAACACGGCGATCGGCAGGGTGGCGGCGATGCGCTGCCAGTCGCGCCAGTGGTGAAAGCTGGCGAGATTGTCGGCGCCCATCATCCAGACCAGGGAAACGCCGGTGAGCCGCGGCAGCAGGCGGGCGAGCGTTTCTGCCGAATAGGTGGTGCCGAGCGCGGCCTCGATGCCGGTCACCCGGATGCGCGGGTCGCTGGCGACGGCCTCGGCGGCGGCGATGCGCCGGGCGAGGTCGTTGGAAGGCGCATTCGGCTTCAACGGGTTCTGCGGCGAGACCAGCCACCACACCTGATCGAGGCGGAGGCGCTTCAGCGCCTCCAGGCTGACGCGGCGATGGCCGTCATGGGCAGGGTCGAAGGAGCCGCCGAAGAGACCGATGCGCATGCCCGGCCAGAACGGCGGCAGGCGGATGACCGGTGCCGGAGAGAGGGTCGCAGCGCTGCGGACGCTCAAGGCCTTACCTGACCGGAGCCGCGGACGCGATACTTGAAGCTGGTGAGCTGCTCGACACCCACCGGCCCGCGGGCATGCATGCGGCCGGTGGCAATGCCGATCTCGGCGCCCATGCCGAACTCGCCGCCGTCGGCGAACTGGGTCGAGGCGTTGTGCAGCACGATCGCCGAATCGATCTCGGCCAGGAAGCGGTCGGCTGCTGCCTGATCATCGGTGATGATGAGGTCGGTGTGGTGCGAGCCGTAGCGCTCGATATGGTCGATCGCCGCTTCGAGGCCGTCGACCACCTTCACCGCGATCACTGCGTCGAGATATTCGGTCGTCCAGTCGGCCTCGACTGCCGGCGTCACACCGGCGACGGCGGCCTCGGTGGCGGCATCGCCATGGATGGCGCAGCCGGCTTGCTGGAGGGCCTCGACCAGCGGCTTGAGGTGGGTGCCGGCGACCACCCTGTCGACGAGCAGCGTCTCGGCGGCGCCGCAAATGCTCACCCGGCGCATCTTGGCGTTGACCAGGAGCTTCTCGGCCATCGCCAGATCGGCAGCGGCATGGACGTAGACGTGGACGATGCCTTCCAGGTGGGCGAAGACCGGCACACGCGCTTCCTTCTGCACGCGGGCGACCAGGCCCTTGCCGCCACGCGGTACAATGACGTCGAGATTGCCGTTCAGCCCGGCGAGCATCTCGCCGACGGCGGCCCGGTCGCGGGTGGGCACGATCTGGATGGCCTCGGCCGGCAGGCCGGCCGCGCTCAAGCCTTCGACCAGGCAGCGGTGGATGGCGGTGGAGGAACGGAAGGAATCGGAGCCGCCGCGCAGGATCGCGGCGTTGCCCGCCTTGAGCGACAGCGCGCCGGCATCGGCGGTCACGTTGGGGCGGCTCTCGAAGATGATGCCGATGACGCCGAGCGGCGTGCGCACGCGCTCGATATGAAGGCCGTTCGGCCGGTCCCATTCGGCGGTGACGTCGCCCACCGGGTCGGCGAGGCTGGCGATGTCCTCCAGCCCCTTGGCCATGGCCTCGACGCGCGCTTCGGTGAGCGTCAGCCGGTCGATGAAGGCGGCGCTGCCGCCGTTCTTCTCCATGTCGGCGACGTCCTTGGCGTTCTCGGCCAGGATGGTGGCGGCGTTGGCGCGCAGCGCCGCAGCGGCGGCGGTGAGCGCCCGGTTCTTGGTATCGCTAGAGGCGAGCGCCAGCGCGCGCTGGGCGCGGCGGGCGGCACGGCCGATCGCGGCCATGGTCCCGGCGACCGTGGCGTCCTTTGCCGGCTTTTCGGCGACTTCCGCGATGCTCATGACACAACACCTGAATTTGCCCCAGGCCATTCTAGCCGGGCGGCGCGTGTTTGGCACGGGGGCGGGAAGGGCGCAACCCGGAAGCGACCGGCCGGCGAATCGCGCATCCTCAGACGGGCGGGCGGTTCAGCACATCGTCGAGCGCCTCGGCAAGGGCCGTCGCCTTGCCGTTCCGCGACGCCTCGGTCACCGCCGTCAGATGGAAGCGATTGCGGTAGGCGCTGGCGACAAGGAGCAGCGGCACGGGCACCACGGGGACCGTCAGGCACCAGATTTCGTCGGCCTGGCGGCCGGCGAAATACAGCGCCCGCCGGCCGAAAGGCACCAGGGTCAGGAGCCCGTCCCAGCGCGTGACCATCCGTGCGGTGAGCCAGCGGGCAAGCCTGGCGGGCAGGATCGACAGGAAGGTCTGTCCGGCCCGCATGAACCAGCGTCGGCGCGCCAGCTGGCCGAGCAACACACTCATCAGGGGCCGCCCGGGCAACGGTGCGTCGTCTGCCGTCGTGTCGACCTCGACGGCGGTGACGGCGTTGGCCTTGCTGCCCTGCCGGCGCCCGAGCATGGCGACTGCGGCGCAGCGCAGCTGGGGGCGACGGCTGCTGTCGGCCTTGGCCACCGCTTGGCTGATCGCCCGCGTCAGCCGTCGTGTCGGCCGGCCGCGACCGCCGTCTCCGTCGCTCGTGTCTTCGTGGATGGCCGTGGTCAGGAGCGCGACGTCCGGCACGATGACGCGCGGATCGCGCGGCGACGCAAGGAAATCTTCAAGCGACAGCCGCCGGAGCCGCTTCGCGGCGGCCGCGAAGGCCGCAGCCGGCTGGTTGCCATGGCGGGAGGCCGCGAGCAGGTTCACGAATCGCACGCCGTCGGCGATGAGGTGATCGAAATGGGCGATGATCCGGCAGGGGCCGCCGCCGGCGCCATCCGCGGGATTGACCAGAATGGCCTGCCAGGGCGGGATATCGGGATCGAGGGCGCCGGTCAGGGTCGCGGTGAGCAGCGTCTCGACAGAGGTGTCGCCGGCCTCGACCGTCATGATGTGGCGTGTCGGATCGACGCTTACCTGATGCGCGCGATGCCAAGGGCCGAATGGGTGGAAAACCATGGCAAAGCGCGGCCAGAGATCGACCCAGGCCATGACCTGGGCGATGGCGGCGGGGGTGGAAACCGGCTCGTCGAGTTCGAGAAGGGCGATATTGCGGCTGGGCCCGAGAGCAATCAGAACACGCTCGATCGGAGTGACGAGGCGCATGACCTATCGCGCCGGCCCGTGTGGCGGGAATTTCCCCGTTCCACCGTTCGCTGCCGCGATCGGTCTCATTCCTTCGCCCCTATTGCGCGGCGGTCCCGCCGTCTGCCGGCGCCGGCCGCCTGATCCTACGGTAAAGGGTGAGGCCGAGCGGCACAAACCAGACGAGCAGCGTGAGGGCGCCGAGCGTGCCGGCGATCGGCCGCTGGAAGAGCGCCAGCACGTTGCCGTCCGACTTGATCATCGAGGTGACGAAGTTCTGCTCGAGCATGGGGCCGAGGACGATGCCGAGGATGGTGGGCGCGATCGGGAAGCTGTTCTCCTCCATCACCCAGGCGAGGACGCCAAGCACCAGCATGATGACCACGCCGAAGACGGTGTTGTTGATGGCGAACGAGCCGACCACGCAGAACATCATGATGATCGGCATCAGCACCTGCTTGGGCACGCGCAGGATCTGGCGCGACAGGCGGATGGTTACGAAGCCGAGCGGCACCATCAGGATGTTGGCGAGGAAGAACGACAGGAAGACCGCATAGACGAGCTCGGGCGAATGGATGAACACGGTCGGGCCCGGGTTCATGCCCTTCATGTAGAGGACGCCAATGACGATGGCGGTGATCGAGTCGCCGGGGATACCGAACACCATGGCCGGCACCCAGGTGCCGCCGAGCGCAGCGTTGTTGGCGGAGGAGGCGTCGACGATGCCCTCGATGTGGCCGGTGCCGTACTTCTCCGGTTCCTTCGAGAAATTCTTGCTGGTGGCATAGGCAACCCAGGCGGCGATATCGCCACCGGCGCCGGGCAGGATGCCGATCAGCGTGCCGAGGATGCTGGAGCGCAGGAAGTTCAGCTTGTACTTCGACAGGGTCTCGCCGATGCCGGCGAAGAGATTGCCGAAGTGGCGCTGCTCGATGCGCGGCAGCGGCCTGGTCTCGGTGACGTAACGCAGGATCTCGGAGACGGCGAACATGCCGATCATCGCCGGGATGAAGCTGACGCCGCCCATCAGCTCGGTGATGCCGAAGGTGAAGCGCGGATAGCCGGCGACGATGCCGAGACCGACGGTCGAGATGAACAGGCCGAGGAACAGGGAGACGATGCCCTTGATCGGCGCGTTGGAGGAGATGATCACCGCGCAGGTCAGCCCCAGGCAGGCCAGCCAGAAGAACTCGTCGGTGGAGAAATTGAGGGCGAACTCGGCGAGAGTCGGGGCCGAAGTGGAGAGAACCGCGGAGCCGACGAGGCCGCCCATGGCCGAGAAGACCAGGCCGGTGCCGAGCACCCGTTCGGCCTGGCCCTTGCGGGTCATCGCGAAGGCTTCGTCGACATAGGCGGCCGAGGCCGGCGTTCCCGGGATGCGCAGCAGCGCCCCGGGGATGTCGCCGGCGAAGATCGCCATGGCGGTGCAGGTGGCGATGGCGGCGATGGCGGGCACCGGGTCCATGAAGAAGGTCACCGGCACCAGCAGCGCGGTCGCCATGGTTGCCGTCAGGCCGGGAACCGAGCCGACGAACAGCCCGAAGATCGCCGCCGACAGGATGACCGCCAGGACGTGGACCTGGAAGATCAGTTCGAAGGCCTGGACGATGTGCTCAAGCACGTCCGATCACCATTGCAGCGGCTCGAGGATGCCCCATGGCAGGGGCACGAGCAGGAACTTGTAGAACAGCGTGTGGATGACCAGCGTCGCGGCCAGGCCGATGCCGACCGCGGTAATCCAGCGGGCGCCGAAGCGTACCATCAGGATGCTGATGATCAGGAACGAAACCGGGATGAAGCCGAGGCTGTCGGTGAACAGGATGTAGGCGATGAGGGTCAGGAAGATGAGGAAGAAGTTGATCAGGTGATGCGGCCGGTGGACCCATTCGCCGAGCGCGAGCCATGGCTCCGTCCGGCGGCGGGCGATCCCCTTGACGATCAGGATCACGCCGCAGCCGGACAGCACGACGCCGATGATGGTGGGAAAGAAGGCCGGGCCAAATTCCTGGCCCGGCAAAGCGGGGAACGTCAGGTCCGCATAGAGCGCCGAGGCAGCTCCGAAGACGAAAATGACGAACCCCAGCACCGCGTCGTTGAAGCGCATGACGTCACATCGGTTGTGAGTGGCGTTGATGCGCTTCTACTGGATGACGCCCGCCTCCTTCATCACCTTTCCGAGCGACGCGTCGTTGGACTCCATGAAAGCCTGGAAGTCGTCCGGTCCCATGGTGACCCGGCCGAAGCCGCGCTTGTCGAGAACGTCGGTGAAGGCCGGGTTCTGGGTCAGCTTCTGGAACGCCGGCACCAGCACGTCCATGACCTCCTTCGGCAGGCCCTTGGGGCCGGCGAAGCCGCGCCAGGTGGTCAGCGACCAGTCGATGCCCTGTTCCTTCAACGTCGGCAGGTCGGGATAGTTGGGGCTGCGCTGGTCAGCCATCAGCGCGATCGCCTTGACCTTGCCGGCGTCGATCACCGACTGGGCCTCGACGCGGCTGCAAGTGACGACGTCGATGCCACCGGCCATCAGCTCCTTGAGCGAGGGCGCCGAACCTTCCATGGGCACCCACGGAATGTCGGTGGCCTTGAGGCCGGCCGCGGTCAGCATGCCGTCCAGCGCCAGCTGCCAGATGCCGCCCTGGCCGGTGCCTGAACCTTTCAGCTTGCCGGGATTGGCTTTGGCCGCGGCGATCAGTTCCGGCGCCGTGTTGTAGGGCGAATCGGCACGGACCTGCAGGCCGGCCGGGTCCTGATTGTAGAGGCCGATCGGGGTGTAGGAACCGGGGCCGGTCAGCTCGGTCAGGCCCAGCCAGTGCAGCATGTTGATCTCGACGGTGATGATGCCGAGCGTGTAGCCGTCGGGCTTGGCCGATGCGATGGCCGCATGGCCGACGACGCCCTGGCCGCCGGTGCGGTTGACCACATTGACCGGCTGGCCGAGCTCTTCCTGAAGCACGGCCGCGATGGCTCGGCCGGTGGCGTCGGTGCCGCCGCCTGCGCTCCACGGGATGATCAGGGTGATCGGGCGGTCGGGATATCCCGCCATGGCCGACGTCGCGACAACTCCCAGCGCCATCGTGCCCAAGGCAAGCGATTTGACGATCGATGATAGACGCATGTGTCTCCCCACTTGTTCGTGTGTATTTTTGCTTAAGACTTTGACGACGAAGGGAGTTCTTCCTTCTTTTGCTGTCGGTTCTCCGTCGCGGTCGCTGCGCCGCCGGGTGGCTGTCCCTGGTCGGGACCGTCGCCCCGCCACGCAACGTAACTAGTATACTAGATATTGTAACTAGTATACCAGTTGATCGTCGGTGCTGTGCGAATCTGTAGCAGGGGAGAAGCAGCGGCCGCGCCTGCGGGCCGGGCGCTGCTCGGGAAAAGCCGTTGCCGGGGGAGGCACATCCCCGGCAACGGCATGGCCGGCATTGGCTTACGCGAAACGCTCGCCGACCATCTCTTCGCTCTTCGCCCACAGCGCCCTGGCGCGCTCAGGGTCGAGGGCATAGGGGCGGACGCCGGTGCGCACGAGGGGATCCTGCGTGAATTCGGCCACGTGGCAGTCCTCGCAGTACCTCCCGCCGATCACATCGGCCGGTGCAACGACTGCCGCCCAGACGGAGGTCGCGGCGCCCTGGGGGATCGTCTTGTAGGTGACCAGCGGCTGGCCGGGCACCGGCCTGATCGTGGCGGTCATCGCCTGTACAAGCTCCGGCGTCATGTGCCGTCCGAGCTCGGTCTGGATGCCACCCGGATGCACGGCGACGGCGCGGACGCCATCGGCCTTGTGGCGCCGATCGAACTCGACCGCGAACAGGATGTTGGCGGTCTTGGAGCGGCCGTAGCCGACGATCGGGTCGTAGGGGGTGCGCGCGAAGTTCGGGTCGTCGAGGTCGACATCGGCAAAGCGATGGCCGGCCGAGGAGAGGTTGACCAGGCGCCCGCCAGGCTTGATCAGACCGGCGATACGGTTGACGAAGACGAAGTGGCCGAGATGGTTGGTGCCGAACTGGGTCTCGAAGCCGTCGGCGGTCTCGCCCTTGGGCGGCATCATGACGCCGGCATTGGCGATGATCACGTCGAAGGTCTCGCCCTTGGCGACGAGCGCGTCGGCTGCGCTGCGGACGCTCTTCAGCGAAGCCAGATCGAGCTCGATCAGGTCGAGACCGCCGCCTTGCTTAGCCAGATCAGCAATGGCTGCGGTGGCGCGGCGCGCCTTGTCGAGATCGCGGGCGGTGCCGACGACATGGGCGCCGTGGGCGACCAGAGCGCGGGCAGTCTCGACGCCGAGGCCGGCGGAGACGCCGGTGACCAGGATGCGCTTGCCGGCAAGGTCAATGCCGTCGAGCACCTCGTCGGTGGTGGATTCGAAGCCGAATGTCTTGGTCATGGGATTTTCCTTGTGGAAGCGAGGCTGAAGCCAGGATGGATTCGGCGCCCGGATGACCTATGTGATAGAAACGGAGGATGCTCCGCTTGAGCAGGTCATATACGGAGGCTCCTCCGTTTTACAAGAGGCGCGCCTTGGCAAAATCTCAGACAGCGCGCAGTCCGCGCGCCGACGCCCAGCGAAACCGCCAGCGGCTTCTCGATACCGCGTTGAAATTGTTCACGTCCTCCAAAGAGACCGTGACGCTTTCGGCAATCGCGGCGGAGGCCGGTGTCGGCATCGGCACGCTCTATCGTCATTTCCCGACCCGCGATGCGCTGGTCGAGGCGATCTATCGCGATGAGGTCGACCGCCTCGCCGTTGCGGCGCCGGCGCTTCTGGAGGAGATGCCGGCCGACCAGGCGCTGGAAATCTGGCTGATGCGCTATGCCGGGCTGATCGCTGCCAAGCGCGGTCTCGCCGATGCGGAGCGTTCGGTCTTCGAGCCGGGGGCGGAGGCCGGCGCCTATTCGCGCGAACGCACGCGGGCCGCCGTGGCGCCGCTGGTCGCGGCTGCAATCGGGCAGGGCACGGTGCGCGACGACATCGACGTGGAGAACGTGCTGCTGGCGGTGGCGGCAAGCACATGGGTCGTTGCCGGCCAAGGCGATTGGCAGGCGCGCGTCCGCCCGGTGTTGGGTCTCATCATGGACGGATTGCGCCACAGACCCGGCTGAACGGCGGCCGATTTCGCTGGACTTCCGCGCATCGCGGCGCGAAGACCGCTGCTTCGCTTCAGGCGGCAATTTCATGACCTCCCTCGCCGGACCAACCGTTTCCATCGACGACAGGCAGAACATCCCGGCCGGAATCGGCCTGATGCTGGCCGGCTTCGTGCTGTTCTCGGCCAATGACGCGCTCGCCAAATGGATGACGGGGACCTACGCGCCCGGTCAGATGCTGCTCATGCGCAGCATCGCTTCGGTGCTGGTGATCAGCCCCTTCATCCTGCGTGGCGGGGTCCGCTCGCTGTTCACGGTCGAGCGGCCGTGGCTGCATGTCCTCCGGGTGGTCTTCGCCACGGCCGAGGTGCTGCTGTTCTACTGGGCCGTGTCCGGCCTGGCGCTGGCCGACACCATCACCTATTACCTGGCCGGACCGATCTATGTGACGGTGCTGGCGGCATTCTTCCTCAACGAGCGGATCGGCTGGCGCCGCTGGTCGGCGGTGGCTGTCGGCTTCGTCGGCGTGCTCATCGCGCTCAAGCCGTCGTCCGGCGCGTTCAACTACCACGCGCTGGTCGCATTCGCCGGCAGCATCCTCTACGCCCTCTTTCTGGTCGTCACCCGGCGCTTGCGCGAGACCCCCGACTTGACGTTGGCGGCCTGGCAGATGGTGGGAACGCTGATTGCCGGGGCGGCGCTGGCGCCGTTCGGCTGGCGGGCCTTCGCCCATACCCACGACATTCCGATGCTCGCCATGCTGGGCGTGACGGCGCTGGTGGCGATCGTTGCGGTCAACCGCTCGCTGCGGCTCGCGCCGGCCTCGGTGGTGGTGCCCTATCAGTACACGATGATCATCTGGGCAGCCCTGTTCGGCTATTTCGTCTTCGGTGACATACCGAGCTGGCATGTGATCACCGGCGCTGCGATCATTGTCGGAGCCGGGCTCTACATCTTCTTCCGCGAGCAGCTTGTCGCCAAGCCGCCGGTGCCGCAGGTGGCGCCGGGGCCATGAGGCGTTACTCGCCGCGGAGCGTCATGTCGTCGCGGTGGATCATCTCGGCGCGGCCGGCGTAGCCCAGGATCGTCTCGATCTCGTGGCTGTTGCGCCCGGCGATGCGTTCCGCGTCGGCAGCGTCATAGGCGACCAGCCCGCGGCCGATTTCCTCGCCGTCGAGATCGACAATGTCGACGGCGTCGCCGCGCTGAAAGTGGCCTTCGATGCGCTTGACGCCGGCCGGCAGCAAGCTCTTGCCGGCACGCAATGCCCTGACCGCGCCTTTGTCGACCACCACGGCACCGTGCGTCTCCAGCCGGCCGGAAATCCAGCGCTTGCGCGCCGTCACCGGGCTGCCCTCGGCGCCGAACCAGGTGCAGCGGCCGCCAGCCGATATGGCGCGGATCGGGTTCAGCGCGCGGCCGCTGGCGATCACCATGGTGGTGCCGCCGGCGGTGGCGATGCGGCCGGCCTCGAGCTTGGTCTTCATGCCGCCGCGGGAATACTCGGAGGCCGCCGCGCCGGCCATCGCCTCGATCTCGGGCGTGATGCGGGCGACCGTCTCGACCAGCTTGGCCTCCGGGTCGCGCACGGGCGAGGCGGTGTAGAGGCCGTCGACGTCGGAGAGCAGAATGAGCAGGTCGGCGCTGGTCATGGTGGCGACGCGGGCTGCCAGGCGGTCGTTGTCGCCGTAGCGGATCTCGTTGGTGGCCACGGTGTCGTTCTCGTTGATGACCGGAACGGCCCTGAGCTTGAGCAGGGTGGCGATGGTCGAGCGGGCGTTGAGGTAGCGGCGGCGCTCCTCGGTGTCGCCGAGCGTCATCAGGATCTGCCCGGCGGTGATGCCGACATGGCCGAGCGTCTCGCTCCAGGCGCGGGCGAGCGCGATCTGGCCGACGGCGGCGGCAGCCTGGCTCTCCTCCAGCTTGAGCGGCCCCTGCGGCAGACCGAGCACGCCGCGGCCGAGCGCGATGGCGCCGGAGGAGACAATGAGCAGCTCGCGCCCGCCATTGACCAGATGGCCGATATCGGCGGCGAGCGACTCCAGCCAGTCGGTCCGCGGGCGATCGCCGCCGTCATCGACAAGCAGCGAGGAGCCGATCTTGATGACGATGCGGCGATAGGCTTCGGGGGTACGGGCGGTCATCGGCGGGCGGCGGTGTTCGTAAGGGCGGTTTCGGCGCCCTTATACAGCGACAATCGCCAGGGCGGCTATGGCCGCCAGGGCGCGGCAGGCTCCGCCGGGAGCATGTCGGCGGGCGCCGTGCCGGCGGCAATCTCGCCGGCGAGCGCCCTCAGCACCGTGTCGACGCCGGCGCCGGTGGCTGCCGAGACGGCGAGCGGCGTCATGCCGGCGGCGCGCTTCAGTGCCCGCTTGAGCTTGCCGAGCGTTTCCTCCGGCACCGCATCGACCTTGGAGATCGCTACCACCTCCGGCTTCTCGTCGAGGCCGCCGCCATAGGCGGCAAGCTCTTCGCGCACGGTGCGATAGTCGCCGACCGGATCCTCCGCGGTGCCGTCGACCAGGTGGAGCAGCACGCTGCAGCGCTCAACATGGCCGAGGAAGCGGTCGCCGAGGCCGGCGCCCTCGTGGGCGCCTTCGATCAGCCCGGGGATGTCGGCGAGCACGAACTCGCGCCCGTCGATGCGCACCACGCCCAGAGCGGGATTGAGCGTCGTGAAGGGATAGTCGGCGATCTTGGGCTTGGCTGCGGAAACGGTTGCCAGGAAGGTGGACTTGCCGGCATTGGGCAGGCCGACGAGGCCGGCGTCGGCGATCAGCTTCAGACGCAGCCACAGCCACAGTTCGAACGCCTTCCTGACCGGGATTGGCGCGGCGCGGCGCACGGTTGGTCGACGACTTGAAATGGGTGTTGCCGAAGCCGCCATTGCCGCCGCGGGCAATCAGCACGCGCTTGCCGGGTTGGTCGAGGTCGGCGATCAGCGTCGCGTCGTCCTCGTCGCGGATCTCGGTGCCGACCGGCAGCTTGAGCACCACGTCGGCGCCCTTGGCACCGGCCATGTTGCGACCGTGGCCGGACGCGCCGGCGGCGGCCTTGAAGTGCTGCTGGTAGCGGTAATCGATAAGGGTGTTGAGGTTCTCTACCGCCTCGACCCAGACGTCGCCGCCCTTGCCGCCGTCGCCGCCGTCCGGCCCGCCGAACTCGACAAATTTCTCGCGGCGGAAATGGACGCTGCCATTGCCGCCGTTGCCGGAGCGCACATAGATCTTGGCCTGGTCGAGAAACTTCATCGGAGCGCCTCGAAGCGGGCACGGGCGAGCACCGTGTTGGTGTGCGGGAAGCTGCCCTTGCGCGGCCGCGAGAACAGCGTCGTCTCGCCGTCGGCGAGGAAGCCGATCTTCTCCTGCACGCGCAGCGAGGCGGTATTCTCGGTGAAGGCACCCGAATAGATCATGTCACCGTCGCAGGTTGCAAAGACCATCGCAATGAAGCCGCGCGTGGCCTCGGTCATGTAGCCGTGGCCCCAATAGGGCTCGCCAAGCCAATAGCCGATATTCGGTCCGGCGCCACGCTGCAAATTGCTGGCCGGCCGCGTACGCGTGCTGATGAGGCCGATCAGGGAGCCGTTCAGGAGGATGGCGAAGGCCCGTTCCGCGTCGCCATCGCCGTTGACGACTGTATTGGCGAAGACGCGCGCATCGTCCTGAGCGTAGGGCCACGGCGGCACGCTGAGATAGCGTACCACGTTCCAGTTGGCGAACAGGGCAAAGACGGCATCGGCGTCCTGCAACACGAGCGGTCGAAGGTGCAGCCGCTCCGTTTCGATCCGTATGTCTTCGGGGACGAACGGGTTCATCTGGCAAGCGCCTGATAACGGGCACGGGTCAGCACCGTGTCGATATGCAGGACGGCTTTGCCTCGGGCAAGCGAGGAGCGCATCGGCACGCGCGCCAGCATCTGCGACACGGCCGCATCGCCGAGGCCGGCGACAAGGTCATCGGCATCGCTCTCGCGCAGCAGCCGCAGGGTCAGCCGGGACATACGGATGATCGGATCACGCTGCGGTTTCACGTTCGGCCCTCCCGTGCTCGCGCTGCGGTGCGCCCCAGGCCTTGAGGCTTGCCCAGTTGCGCCGGTCGAGCACGAAGCGTTCGACCGGAAAGGCGCCGAACCTGGTCGGCGAGCGTACCATGCCGGTGCCGCGATACTGGAAGCCGCACTTCTCGATGACGCGGCGGGCGCGGGCATTGGTCACCCGGTTGGCGCACCACAGCGCGTCCACCCGCTGGTCGGCGAAGGCGTGGTCGATCAGCGCCTGGGCGGCTTCGGTGCCGTAGCCCATGCCCCACCAGGAAGTGCCGATCCACAGGCCTGCCTCGATGGTCGTCGGCGTCTCGCGGGTCGGCCCGTAGCCGGCGCAGCCGATGAGCCTGCCATCCCTGCGGTCAGTGACGGCAAAGGCGTCGCCACCGGCCAGCGCGATCGCCTCACACAGGTTCTCGGCGATGGCCAGATCGGCCGAAAGGGTTGCCATCAGCGGCCTGTCCGCCGGCATGCACGGTCTCAGCCGCAGGCGGCTGGTGAGGATCGCCTCATGCCCCGTATGCGCTTCCTCGTTCCCGTCGCCCATGGCGTCCTCCGTCCCGGAACAGCAAAAAGGGGAGATGGTGCCCCATCTCCCCTTTGATCCTGTCCGGTGCCGGGTCGATGAGACGCCGGCAAATGAGGTCGGAAGCCGGCTATTCCGCGGCCGCCATCATCGGGACGACCGAAACGTAAGTGCGGCCCTCGGCTTTGGTTCGGAACGCCACGGTGCCATCGATGATGGCGAAGATCGTGTGGTCCTTGCCGAGGCCGACGCCATCGCCCGGACGCCACTTGGTGCCGCGCTGGCGCACGATGATGTTGCCGGCGAGAACGGTCTCGCCGCCGAACCGCTTGACGCCCAGGCGCTTGCCGGCCGAATCGCGCCCGTTGCGCGACGAGCCACCTGCCTTTTTGTGTGCCATGGCGGGGTCTCCTTATTCCTTGTCTTCTGCCGGCTTGGCGGCCTTCGCCCGCGGCTTGCGCGCCGGCTTCTCGGCAGCGACTTCGCCTGTCTCGGCTACTGCTACCGCCTCGCTCTTGGCCTCGGCGGGCGCCTTGGCGGCCGCCTGCTGCTTCGTCGGCGCCTTGCCGTCGGTGAGAATTTCGGTGATGCGCACCAGGGTCAGATCCTGGCGGTGGCCGCGGCTGCGCTTGGAATTCTGCCGGCGGCGCTTCTTGAAGACCAGAATCTTCGCCGTGCGCTTCTGGCCGACGATCTCGCCGGCGACCGTGGCCCCGTCGAGCGTCGGGCTGCCGACGGCAACGCCATCGTCACCACCGACCATCAATACCTCGCCGAAGGCGACGGCGTCGCCGGCCGCGCCCGGAAGCTTTTCGACCTCGACCATATCGGTGGGAGCAACCCGATATTGCTTCCCGCCGGTCCTGATGACTGCAAACATGACCTTATCCAGCCTGCCGGTCCGACCGCCCAAGATCGGGGTGAAGGAGCGGAATTTCAAGAAAACCAAAGGGCGCGGCACGAGGCCACGCCAGTCGGCCGGCACTATAGGGATGGGCGTTTGGCTGTCAAGGACAAGACGAAGGCGCGGAAGGCCTTGCGGATACCGCGGTATCAGGCGGGTCGCGGGGCTTGCGCTGTTGCCCCCGCGCGGCTACAGACGCCCCCGCGGGAGAGGTGCCGGAGTGGTCGAACGGGACGGTCTCGAAAACCGTTGTACGGGTAACCGTACCGTGGGTTCGAATCCCACCCTCTCCGCCAGACCACATTGAAATCATTGCGATTTTGGCGATATTCCAGAGCCGGTCCCCGGCCGCTTCCCCGGCTTGGTTCGCGATTTCCCCCAGCGACGTTCTCCGATGTTCTCCGCCGGTTCGCGCCGGCTGTGTCAGCGCTCCGCCGAACGCATTGTTCGGAAGCCGTCGCGGAATGGGGTAAGCTTCCACCCATCCAACGAACGGTGAAATATTGCTCGGGCTCAAGCCGCGTTGGCGCGAGGGTCAAACGCGAGAAGGCTCGGCCCCGCTTGTAAGGCGGACCGCGAATTTGCTTTCGTTGACGGGCGCCGACGAAAGGCAGGCGGGCGACCTCAGTTAAATCGAGTTCCAGCACCTCTGGGCAGCTCTTTCGTGTCGAACTCGTGATACTCGTAATCGACGCCATTGTTGGTCAGCTCGTTAAGCAGTTCGTTCTTGTCGCCTGACGATAGGTTTGTGTAGGTGGTTTGCTCGATTACCAGCATTGCGTCTTCATTCAGGTAATCGATGACAACGGTCTTAGTCGTTGGTTGACGCATGTTAGCGCTCCTTTGCGTTGGACGACGACGCTCATCCTGAGCGCTTCGGCGAGCCAAGCTATCCCCAACAATCTTGGGGGCGACTTCAGGGGCGCGCGGAATGCGAAAGCCCCGCCGAAGCGGAGCCGAAGGCTCATCGGGTTCGCACTCTAGGCGGTGTCGCTAATTGTCGTTGAGGCCGGACGGCGCGCGGGTGTGGAGGCGTTCTTTCCACGTGTTTTCGAGATGGATGACTTCGTCAGGGTCCATGTCGGGTGACACGCGTTCCAGAATGCTGAAACGGAAGTTGTGCGGATCGCGGTCGCGAAGAAGGTGATTGCCACCGTGGCCACTTCTTGCGTAACCGCCACTCCAACGGCCGAACAGATTGCTTCGACCATAGGCCGAACCGACGTAGCCTTTGCCGGCCGCGGTGTCGAAGATGTAGTAGATGCCGCGCCACTGAGATAGCGCGGCGCGCCAAGATGCAGGCAAGACAGCAAGCTCTGTCCAGCTGAGGGCCATCTCTTGCCAGTTCGGCATCGCGGCAACGAGAGCGCTGTCTTCGTGGATTGCAAGAATTGGCATTTCATTACGGTGTGCTCGCCGCCACCATGAGCGCTCGGGTGGTGGCCATCGCACCACGAGCTTTCCCTTCCAATCGGCGTAGTGCTTCGTCAGGCGAAGGTCGAACAACAGGATGGTTGGCCGCTCTTCGGCTGTGAAGCCCCGCATACCGAAGGCTTTCAACTCGATGTGCGCCGGAAGTCGCCAATACTGCTTGCAGGTCAGCGGTCGCCACCCGCCGATTTCGTAAATGCCGATGAAGAGGGCCTTGCCGGGCTCGCGTCCGAGAAACGAAGCAACGTAGTGAGCGCTCTGCATCGCGCGCTCGACCCTCTCGCCGTGGGTCTGCTGATAGGCGTTGAAGATGTCAGGTTTTTCTGCGGCGAGCCAAGGCATGACCTTGTTGAGAGGGTTCTCTGGACGGTGGCGCATGACCAACACTTGGGCGGGGTCGATGCCTTCGTCAGTAAGGAGGTTGTTGAGGTTCACAGCCGCGACTTCCTCCAACCGGCCGCGCGAGCAGCTTGCTCAGAGCAGAACCAGCGTTCGCCGTTGAACAGGTCGATGCTCGTTGCGGCGTAATATCTCTGGCCAGGCACGTGATAGATGCGCTCGCCGGTGCCGAAGCTGATGTTTCCCTTCACCGAGCAGCCGACCAGCGGCGGGCCGAATTCGACGGCGAGCGGAAACCCGAACAGGAAGACCAAGAGCAGCACACCGGCGACGATGGGCCAATGAGGCGAAGCCATCTTCACCCGAGGTGGTCGGGGGCGCCGAAATGGAACCACTGTCGGCATTCGTGCCTCCCGGCGCCAGATTGCCGGGCGATAAGATAGGCACGTGAAGGTTGCGGCACCGCTAACCCGATCATGAAAAATCGACAAAACAGAAAGCCCCGCCGAAGCGGGGCCGAAGGTTCACCGGCTCGCGGCCGGCGGCGAGGATCGGTCGATCAGCGAACCGCCGACAGCGTGAATGCCGCCGCGTCGCCGCGCCCACCGGTCTGCGTAATCTGGTAGCCCGGCTTCTTGGTCCGCGCGGTCATCAGCGCGCCACGCATGACCATCGCCAGCGGAGCGCGCGGCGCGGATGCCTTGCCGTAGACCGCTTCTGACAACGCAGCGACCGGCACCGGCCGGCCGATGTCGCGGGCGAGCCGGGCGAGCAGCTTTGCCCGGTTGGTGCCTTCGCGTGCGCCGAAGGCGGTCAGGATGCCTTCAACGCCGCCGGCCGGCTTCTTCGCGGCTGGCGCCTTCGGCTTAGCGGCAGTTGCGGTGCGGCTCTTGGTTTTGCCCGACTTCATGGCTCGTCTCCATCTCGCTTCTCTGCAACTCAAGATTGCATTGACGAGACTAAGCTCCAGCGTGATGGGTAAGGCAACAAGAAAAGAAGGAAAGCGCGCATTGGTCCTATGCCAGACAACCCACAATCGCAGACGCAGCGCTGAGAAGCACACTCGCAGCAGTCCAAACCGCGGCCAGCTTATTCAGTTCTGCCGCCTTGGTGATATTCTCCATGATGCCTGCAATCCATCCAATCTGTGCCAACATCGTATCACCCGGTTCGACCGGCCAGCCCGAATGCACATCAATCTTACTCGACTTGTACCAATAGCGCGCAGCCATCAAACCTGTGCCAAGCGCAGCAATCGCGAATGCGACGGTGATCGATCTCATAGGTCACTCACGGCGCGTTGTTGGATATCTGAATGATCCGGTCCTGCTTCGCCTTCTCGCGCCGCCATACTTCTTCCGACTTCGCCACCGCGCCCTCGACAGCAGTAACCCTCTGGCGAAACGAGGCGAGCGCTTTCATTAGGTCGTTGCAGCGGGCCGCAGGCGCCGGCGCCACTGGGTCGGCGCAATGCTTTGCTGCGTCGGTGGTCGCAGTCAGCAAGGGGACCGCCCTCGATGAAAAATCACGATAGAACGTCTCAACAGACCGGTGGATCTGTTCGGCTTGTATCTCAGCCTGGTTGATGCTCACACTGATCTGGCTACGTGCGACCGCTGCTTGGCCATCACCAAAAATGGATTGCTGGCGAGCGAGCGCTTGGGACATCCAGCCAGTGATTGTGCGATAGCCTTCTTCGACAGAAGCGAACTTGGGGAGTTTCCCATCAGCCACCTGGGATAGCGCAGTGAGCTGGTTCGTCAGGTCCAATATCCGCGCATTGAGATTGGCCTGGGCCTTGGCGGCTGCGCGAACCTGACCCTGCGCGGCGAGCCTCTGAACCAATGCATCATATTGCTTACTGTCCGATTTCATGAGGTTCAGATCGAGACTGCGGCCGTTGCCACCGCCTGACAGATGAAACAACGCACCATCGACCGTCCCGGAAGCAGTGATGGGGCTCGACAAAAATCCGGGTGGCTGGATCGAGACAACGATGGAATTGCCGTTCGCGGCTCCTGTAACCGCTGAATCTTCGCGAACCAGCTTGCCGCTGGCGTCCAGCCATACTTGTTCAAAGCGGCCGGTCAAAGTGCCACCGCTCATCTGAACGATCTGAAGCAGGAAGGCGCTGTTGGTGCCGTCGCCAACGTAGATGCCGGAAAGGTCGGCGGCGAGAGCTTCTCCAATCAGCGGTATGAGGCCTAGAAACACCCAAAAGGGGAGCCGTCGTATCTCACTCAGTCTCGGTTCATGCAGCGCCATAACTGAAAGCTACCGCCAAGCGCCGATTTTCACCAGACAGTCCTTGTTCAAGTGCGCTTGCCGATCCTCGCCCGACGCGCGCCCGCTGGCGCAAGGACATTTGTTTCAGAAGTGACCGGGCGGCTCCCGATGCGCCAACACCCGCGCCTTGTGACAAAGCAAAATCCTCGCCTTCGGTCGCGCCGCTGCCGCTGACCAAAAGGCCGACATGGCGACCGACAGATCACCGACGCGGGCGATGACCTCCAACAAGCGCGAATTGTCAGGGGCCCATTCCTCGACAGCATAGCGAAGGTCTTCCACCGGCCGACTCATGACGCCGATGATGGCGTAGGAATTTATTCAGGGCAAGTATGGTCTTTCTGGCGGCTGCCGCGATCCATACTTTATGACGCACATCCGCTTGCGGTCGTTGCTATCGGAACCGACCACAGACCGCTATGTTGAAGACATGACTCAGGATGAAGCGAATCAGCGAGTTGGCCGCTGTCGTTGCCGCCACAGCCCTTGGTCTCGCTTGCCAGGACGCGAACCATTAGGTCGGCCGCAACCGTTCTGCCCCACCCGGCAATAACCCTCTCTCGCCGTGACCTCGACCGACACGACGACACCGTGTTCGCTGGCGAAAAGTAGCACGGCGGCTATCGCATCTGGATCGTCGCCCATCAGATCGTCCTGCCCGCTGGCCAAGTGAGTGCCGCTCCTAATCCGGCCTCAACCCCATCGCCATCGCGAGCTTGAATGCGTTGCCGTCCGGGTCGGACGTGAACGAGGCGATAGCGATAACGTCGTTGGCGTCGTAATCGACAAGCTCGGCGTGCAATGGAATTAGCTCGGCCGCGCGCCGGGGCGAGCAAACGAAGGTCTGACCCGCCGGTGCCATGCGATCCGACCAGCCGTCGTTCACTGGTGCGCCCTTAGCACGCATGAGCACGCGGAATGGAATCACGGTCATTTTGATTTCTCCGCTACACGGTCCAACGCCCGAAGCACCTCATCGGGGTTGACGCTGGACAGGCTGGACAGCAACGCCCGCACCTGACGATCAAGCGCGGTTTCGAGACTGTGAGGGCTGCAACCCAACTCCGCTGCCAAGGTCGCCGATATGCGCGCCGGCCAGGTCACCAACGCATCGCGAACGCGACGGGACCATTCGAAGGCAATGGCGTCGGCGCTCGCCTTGCTGATTAGCTCCCCACGGCGTTCGGCGAGGCGGATCGACCCCATCTGTGCCTTGACGATTTCATTGGCCGTGCGCGCCTCGGTAAATGTCATCGGCCCGTCGCCGACCCGTCCGCCTGCTGCACGTAAAACATCGCGGGCGGCTTTGACGGCATCGTTGGTGACAGCCTTCTGGCCGGGCTTCGCGCCGGGCTTCGAATTCGACGCTGGGTTGGTGCCGGCCGCCCACGACGCATCGGCCTTCTTCACGTCGATGTAGCCGTTCAGTTCCAGCCTGATCTTGCCGTCCTTGAGCGCCTGACGAACCTCCTTCGGGTCGCAACCTCGATGCACGGCGTATGCGCGCTGGCTGAGTTGGCCGGCTTCTCGGATCGCTCGTTTCGCCATGTGGCTACCTCGAATTATTCACGGCCGCTGGTACCGGACCACCACCGGACGCCTTGAACCCAGCCCCGGCCAACGGCTCCAAGCCGGGCACACCTTCGCCACCCACAACGAGGGGGTGGAAATCCGGCCCTAACGCTGGAGCTATGGTGCACACCGCCCGCCCTCGTTCCATTGATGCTTCGGACAGTACCTTCAGGGGTGGCCATCTGATGGCGCAGTCATGGGCCAATCCCTTCATGGTCATCGCGCACCGTTCCTGTCCTCGACCATCGTTGTCATTCCTTGCATGCACAAAGGTGCATTACCTCGCTAGGCGGTTCCGGGTCGGCAGCACGGATGAGGCCAACGCACCACCGACCCGGTTCCGAGGGTCGGCACAGCTACGAGGCTGACCGTGGCCTCATGCGGTTTCGCCGAGCGCTCCAAAGACCCGACTTCACGTTGCTGTGCCTTCCCAAGTCGCGACCCGGCCATGGCTCCAGACGGATCGCATGATCTGCATCAGCCTTTCGACGCCAACCGCGCCCGATGACGCTGCTCCGGCGTCGGGCGCTCGCTCGGCCTAGTTGCTGTGGTGCCAGCGAGAGCGGCGAGCACGTCTGACAGCGGCGTGTTCGCCGCGATGAACGCACCCGCTCGTCCAGGCACTCCGCCGAGTTCGCACGCCGTACGAACGTCCTGTTGATATTGCGCGACCTCAGCACGGATGCTCGCCTCGACTTCTTCTGCCGTCTCGGTCGCGTCGGCGGTCGATGCCGTCTTTGGCTTGAGCTTGTCGCCATACCTCGACTGCAAGACGCCATCCCATGACCCATCGTTCATGTTCATGTCCTTTCTGGTTAGGTGTCGTCGCGCGGACGCGGCCCGACGATGCCGAGCACAGCCCGCACGTCCGCGTCGCCGCGCCGGTCGATTTCGACGCCGCTCGCTTCCGCCTCCATGATGGCCGTCTCTTCGACGCGGTTAGCCAACAACAGAGCGTCATGGATATGACTGTGGAGGGCAGGCCGATCCTTGCTGGCAATGGCGCCCTCTTGCTCAGCCCCTTCTTCCTCGATCATGCCGACGATCTTTTTGGTGAGGGTATCGCCGAACAAAAAAGCGATCAGAGCCGGCGTGTTGATGATCTGCACCGCGCGGTCGCCGACCAAGGCGAATTCGGAGGGCCAGCGGATTTCATCGGCGCCGGCTAACAGCGCGTCGATTTCCGGCGCGCCCGTCTCCGCCAGACCTTTGACGAGAGCGACGGCACGCGCCTTGATCTCAGCCACCGGAAAGGGCGCAGCGTCGATGTCCGCCAGCTTCGCGGTCAGTGTGTCGATTTCCTGACGCGCGGCTGCAATGGCGTCGGTCACTGTCATGCCCTTGGCGCGCTTCGGCAGCGCGTCGGTGAACAGGCTGATCGAGCGCGGGTCGGTAGCCGTCACATAAGCCTGAATGCGGTTGACTAGCGTGCCAATGGGCTGCGACCGCTGCCACCGCGCGTCTCGGTTTGCACCGATGCGCTGAAGCTCGCTCTTGGCTTCCGCAATCTGCCCCTCAAGCCGCGCGACCTCTTCGATGGTCTGGAGCGCTCTTGGATTGCGATCATACATTTGCAACGCAATCTCGGCTTTGTGGAGCGCCGTGCGTGCGTCCTCCATGTCGTCGGCTGCATGACGCGCAATTGCCATGCGGTCGGCGGCTAGGTCGCGTAATCGGATGAACTTTTGGCGCGGCGTTCCCGCCGGCAGCATCTTCGACAAGTCGGCCATGTGGACGTCCGCTGCTCGAATTTCGAGCGGGACGATCCTCCGATACTTTGGTGCGCGGCAAGCTGCATCAGCGCACCATCATCAGCCATATCGCGAACGGGCGCGGCGAATGGTTTCGCGCGATACCGGCGTCACACGATGCGGGTAGAGGGTCGCCTGTGCTGCGATGATCGTCTGCCGCAACGCCTCCTGCACGGGATCAGGGAGCGGCTTGGCCTTTCGAGACAACAACTCTGCAAGGCGCGGCTCAATGCCGGCCTGTGGGGTGAGTATCTGACCAAGCTCAGCAATCACCCGGTCGCGCCGATCCTTCGCCGACGCCTTGAACCAACCCGGCAGCCATGCCGCGAACTCCAGCCCGAACCTCTCCAGCGGCCGACCGTCGCGGAGCGCCGCGCCAAAGGCGACCACATCCGGATCGGGCGACCGGGAACACCAGTCGGCGATTGCGCGCTGGAGGACGATGGTGGTGGGGGCACTTCCGCCAGTCATCTTTGCTCCTGCCTTTACGGTCCCACTCCGCGTCCCCTCCCGCACCTAGTTCCCCCCTAAAGGGGGGATAACTAGTGGCGGGTCCGGGGAGACGCAGGCATCCGCCACTCGTTTTCGCCACTTGTTGTTAGTGGCGGAACCCAAGCGGCGCTTGGCTTCGGCGGGCATCGACGGTCGAATTTCCGCCACCCGTTTTTCGGAAGTGGCGGAGCGATTTGCCATCCGCCACTTGTTGTTAGTGGCGGGAACGGCGGAAATCGGGCATTTTTGACCATCTCGCCCCCTAGTCATCGGTGTCCTCGCCGTCGCGATTTTCGGCCGGCGAAGGGCGCGCGGCGCCGGGCGATGTCCCAACCTCCACGCAGGGGCGAGGCTTGGAGCGCTCGTCGTTGATGTTGACCGTCCGCAACCATCCGATGCGGAGCCAATCCTTGATCAGCCGGACGACGGCCGTGCGATTGGCCTCGGATGCCAGATCGACACCCAGGGCCTCCGCAATGGGAATACCGACCCAGGGCTGCTTTTTCGACTGCTGGTTTTCGCGCCAAGGTCCACCCGCCGCGATCTTCGCCTGCGCGCGCACCACATCAGCTGGCGTGACCTTCAGTTTCGTCTCGGGATAGGTGTACGCCGTCACCACGCCGGTGGTGTCTGGATCGTCCTCGAAATCTTGCGGCACACCAACATCGACAGAGACGATCTTGAACCAGTCGGCATGTTCGGGGGGCGGGGCAAGGTTGGCCTTGCCGTTGTCGAGCCGGAAGTGCCACCGCCGCCGGTTCTCGGGGATGTCAGCGGCCTTGGCTTCGTCGGCGGTCATCGTGTTAAGTGCTCGCGCCGAACGTGCCGCGAACGTCAGCGCGCCGGCCCCGCGACCGTCCTCCACGGTCACCGCAAAGCCGCCGGTCTTGCGGGTGTGATGCACAAGCTCGATAGCGCAGTTGGTCTCTTCGGCGATCTCCGCCCACGCACGGGCGACCCGGTGAATAGCGCTGTTATCGTTCTCGTGGACCTCGTGGCAGCTGACGAACGGGTCGATGATCAGGACATCGATCTTCATCTCCTTGATGGCGGCCTTGACTGCATCGACCACGGGCGTGGTAATGCGCGTCTCCAAGCCGGTGTACTTCTCCTTGACGTCCTGCGCGATGACGATGGGCATCGTCCGGCCGCTGTCGATAAACAGCCAGCCCTCGAAGTCCTCCGCCTTCAGACCGTAGTGCTTCGCCGCCGCCATGACACGGCGTTGCAGTTCATCGCGCGGGTCTTCGCCGTTCCAGTACCAGACGCGGACCCGCTCTTTCACCAGCTTGCCGAGCAGCGGCTTTCCAGTGGCCATTGCCAAGGCTTCTGCAATCGCCAGCATCGACTTACCGCCGCCACCCGGTGCGTAGGTCGCGGTGACGAAACCGCGAACATAATGACGACCATAAATCCAACTGCGGCGTGGAATGGTCTTCGGGTCGACCCAGCGGAAGGGCGTTGGCCGAATGGCGCCGGCCATCTTCTCCACGTCCGGCGACGACGGCGCTACGGCAACGATCATCGGCACGCCATCAGGTGTCATCACGACTTTAGTTTGCGGCGGCGCGGTGTCGGCCATCATGCCGCCGATATCGATTGGCGCGGCCTCGGGAGGCTTCTTGGCCATCACTTGCCTCCCTCGATCACGGTGAGCGGCCGACGCAGCCCCAGACGTTCCATCAGCAAGTCGTTCAAGTCGGTGCCCTTGAAGCCAGGCCGCACCACCGCTTTCCAGATGTCCACCTGACGATCCTCTTGCTGCCAGCGCAGCGCCGCCTCATTCGCGGCTTCCTGGCTTTGACCGGCGGGGTGGGCCTTGGTCGGATGGTCGCCGTCCGGATAGATCGTCACCGACCGCACCACCGGCGGCAGTTTGAGGCTGTCTTTGAGGTTGCCAGCGGAAATCGCGGCCCATGCTGGTCGGTGCTGCGGGTCCCACAGCATCGCCGTCAGCGCACTCTCGATGCCCTCGGTAATCATCAGCGCCGGGCCAGCCGGTGCGAGGCGGACAGCGCCACCCTTCAAGGCGCCATGAGTGGTGCGCGGCTCCGGCATGTCCGCCTTCCAGCGGCCATCGTCACGCAACCGGATCACTTGAAAACCGATTACATGCCCCTCGACATTGAGGATGGCTGCCAGCATCGCCGGCCGGCCCCACACGTCTCCATGAAACCGGAGGCCGGTCGTTTCCAGCGGCAGCGTGATACCCCGCGCCTTATTCAGATAGACTTCGCCGACCGTGCCGGTAATGGGGACGCTGTTGTCCCAATAGGGCTTGACCTTGCGGTAGCTGGCGCGGTCCTCTGGCCTTTCAGGCGAGGACGATGCGACGACGGTCCGGCGGACGCCTTTTGGCAGATCGCGGATGGCCGCTAACACCATATCTCGGCACTCTCGCCAGTCGTCGTTAGCGAAAGAGTGAACCGCGAAGCCGTCCGGTGCATCCGGCGAGATCAAGACCGACAATGAGCGGTCTGTGGCCGAGTGACCGGGGCCAGGGCACAAGATTGCGTTGGTGCCTCTCAACTCGCCACTGAGCGCGACGGCCAACTCCTTCGGATCGACGTAGAGCGCAAGCTTGTCGGCATCGACCAGTTCGCGGCCGGAGACGACGGCCGTCATGGTTTCCAGATCGGATTTTGATGGCATTCCTCTGTCCCTCCATCCCGGCGCGCTCGCGGCGACCAAATCGGCCGGCGACCGACACAGGAATTTTTTCCTCGACTTTTCTGGCGGGCGGGAGGATAAGAAGGAGCGTTCTATCTCCATCCTGCCCCCATACCCGACCCCCGGCGGCGTCCACCGACCGGGGGTCATCGTTTCTTCGGCGAGGCGGCGGGACGGCCGCTCGTCATCTGTCACATCGTGGGCAACGTTCTCCGAGGATGGAGGGGTTTCGACCGGCCGGGTTCAGGCTGGCTGAAGGCTTCGCGCCTGATCGCTGTCGACGACGATCTTCAAATCAGCGAGTGAGGTGGTGCCATCGTCGTGATAGTGGAAACCAACGAGGCCAATGCCTTCGATGGTCCGGACGAGATTAGCCTCCGCCTCTACCACCGGATAATTGGAGCCAGCGCCAGGCATCATCACGACGTAGACCGTGACATCGTCATCATCATCGTCACCGCCGCTGACACCATCGATGGCCAGGTAACCGCTGCCAGTCCAGACGACGCGACCCAATGCAGGATGGCCGGCGACCTCGAAGGCGAATGGCGCTTCATCGACTGGCGTATTGCGTTCCAAGGTCATGCGTCGCTGCGCGACAGCCGCATCGAGTGCCGCGCCGAAGAACTTCTCCCATGCAGATGCTTCTTGCTGTCGCGCCCATACCTCTGACATCGGCTTGACGCCCATGCGGGCATAGTCCGGGTTGATGCTGAGGCGAGTTGATTTTGTCATCGTCATTCTCCTTCTTTCCCTCATTGTGATGCACCGGGTTGGCGCATCGCGTTAGGCAGCGCTCCGACCATCTGCCCAGCACGTCGCGTCAATTCACAATCACCGGCGACGGCGAGCGCCGGACCGGCGACGGGGCTTGGCAGGGGCGGCGGGGGCGGGCTTCTCGGTCGCATTCGTGCCTCGCGCCTCCCTTGACTTTGCTGCAGCAGCACTCCCCTTTGCTGCAGCGGCTCGCGTGTAAGCCAGTGTCGGATCGCTGGCCTGGTCGGCGGCTTCGCGGGCGGCGGCGCGGGCTTGCTGCCAGGCGATCAACTCACGGCCAAGCCAGCCGGTCGCCCGGCCTGAATCAGACAGTTTGATCGGCGCCGGGAATTGCCCGCGCTTGATCTTCTGGTGAAGGGCGGTGTGCTTGAAACCCGAAATCCGGACGACCTCTGTCTCACGATAGATGTAGGCCGGATGCAGTTCGCCGGTCGTCTCGGCGGCGTCGGAGACAGACATATCGTTCGCGCGCTCCTGTCCTCGGCAACCCTTTCCTATGGGGTGCAACGAGGCGGATTAAAACGCTAAGCGGCGAACGAAACTCCCCCCTTGATTAAGAGGCCAAAAATCACCGGCTGCGGCTGCTGGGCGCGGGCGGTTTCTTCTTCTTGATCGGGTATTTCTCAGTGAGGCGCTTCAGATGTTTCGCGAGCGAGCGCTTATCGACACCGTGACGCTCGGCTGCGAAGACGATGGCGGTTTTCAGGTTCCCATTCTCACCCCGGTTCACTCGCCCATAGTGCTCGCGCCAAAGGCGCTTAATACGCGGCACATCGTCGGCTGCGTCCAGCAAGGCTTTCTTCTCAGATTGCTTCGTGCGGACGGCAAAGCCCGGCCTGCCGGATTGCATTTCGCGCAACCTGCTTCCGATCCATTTCAGGACGAACCGCGATGGCGCGCCCCACTCAAGGTGTCGCGCCAAAGGCTCGTAGTTCAGTTCTAGGGCTTGATCGATGACATAGTGGTCGGTCGATCCCTCCCACTCGCGTACCTCGTGCTCGCGAGCGTCTTCCTCGAATTTCTCAATCTTGAGCACGGCATCGAGCCACGCCGCCATCGCCTCGTCGTCGTTCCAATCCGGCTTTGCTGGGATCGCAGACCGCAAACGAGCAAGGTGAGCTTCGTACTCGTCAATGTCCGCGTCTGCATCGCGGTTCTCAAGGCCGCCGGGAACGTTGTCAGACAACGTTTCAAGATGCGACTTCACCGGGCTGCGCTTCGATGATGCTGGTCGCTTGACCATCGCCCTTAAGCTTTCTTCGCCCGCGCCGCGCCGATGTTTGTCACCGTGGCGGTAGTCGGGCGCGGCGTCATGCAGAACGCGGCCCAATCGTTCATGAGCTTCGCCCGCTTCGTCAACAGGTCGCCGCGCCGGTACGCCGCCTCAACCTTGTCAGCGACGGTATGCGCAAGCGCGGCCTCGGCAATGATGTTAGGCGTCGCCGTGCGCTCGGCTACCCAATCGCGGAAAGAACTGCGGAAGCCGTGGACTGTGACATCGTTGCGCCCCATGCGCTTGAGCACGGCGGCCATCGCCATATTCGACAGCGGCTCCTTCGCCTTCGATCCGGGGAACACGTACTGCGCCTCTCGCGGCAATTCACGCAAGACCGTGAGCACCGGTTCCGATAGCGGGACGCGGTGCGGCTTCTTCGCCTTCATCCGCTCACCGGGGATGGTCCACACCGCCGCCTTCAGGTTGAACTCACTCCACCGCGCGCCGGTGATTTCGCTGGTGCGGCTCGCGGTCAAGATCGTCATCTCTAGCGCGCGGGCAGCAATGCCCTCCCGTTGCGCCAGCGCAGCTAGGAACGCTGGCACCTCATCAAACGCCATGGCGGCATGGTGCGCACCCGTTTTCAGCGTGTTGGGCGAGGGGAGGGCGTGCGACAGCCAACCGCTCCAGCGAGCCGGGTTGTCACCCGTCCGCCAACCACGCACGGTGGCGAAGTCGAGCACGCTCTCGATGCGGCCACGGATGCGCGATGCGCTTTCAGGGATCGTTCGCCAGATCGGTTCCAGCGCCTTGAGCACGAGCGGCATATCGATGGAGGCGACCGGCACGGTGCCAAACACGGGGAAAGCGTACTGCTTCAATGTCGAAAGGAATTGTGCCCGGTGCTTCGGGTTGGTCCAACGTGCCGAATGCGCCTCGTGATAACGCAGTGCTGCATCGGCAAATGTGACGGCCTTCGCTGCCTCGATGGCTTGCGCCGTCATTGACGCCTTCTTCGCCTCAATCGGGTCGATACCGTCTGCCAGTTGCTGCCGCGCCTGCCGGGCGCGCTCGCGGGCTTCGTCAAGGTTGAAGGTGTGCAGGGCACCCAGGCCCATCATCCGCTCGCGGCCGTTCCGCTCCCAACGCAGCACCCAAGTCTTGTGACCGGTCGGCCCGATGCGGAGATAGAGGCCATGTCCATCGCCATAGCGACCCGGCTTGGTCAGCCTTTCGACGCGCTTCACTGTGAGGTGCATTTTCTCGGCTCCGTCCGCCCAACTCGGCTATCCGCGCCACGCGCCCCCGCCGGGAACCCCGGCTGGTGCTCCCCCGCTAAGACCCCCGGATTGGCCGGGGGTTTTCGAGGCGAATGGCTGCGACGCTCTCCGAGCATTCTCGGCGAACGGACAAGAAAAGAAAAGGCGAAAATCTCTGCAACATCAATGGCTTGGTCCGCCACAAAACGACGCTCTGCGACGTTCTACGATTGATAAAAGCAGCGACACCCTCTCCGCCAGGCTTGGTCGCACGGCTATCCCTTGTCTTCGCTCGGGCCGGCGACGGCGCGGCCTGCCCGGCCGGGCGCCGCCTGCTGCCCCGGCGGAGGGTCCCTCCGCAAGACATTGCCCATGGAACGCTTTGCGGCTTGGCACGTCTCGTGCTGGAGTGGCGCCAACCCAAGCGACCTTCCGATCCCGCGCCGAAGCCCAGAAACGAGCCGCATGTCGATCAAAGCCGCCATCTATCACCTGACGCACTACAGGTACGATCGCCCGATCACCCTGGGGCCGCAGACCATCCGCCTGCAGCCGGCACCCCACTCGCGCACCCGCGTGCTCAGCCACTCCCTCAAGGTCAACCCTGCCGGCCACTTCGTGAACCTCCAGCAGGACCCCTACGGCAACCACCTGGCGCGCTTCGTTTTCCCCGATCCGGTCACCGAGCTGAAGATCGAGGTCGATCTGGTCGCCGACATGACGGTCTACAATCCCTTCGACTTCTTTGTGGAGCCGGAGGCGGAGCACTGGCCCTTCGACTATCCGGCGGATATCCGCGACGATCTGTCAATCTATCTCAAGCCGGAGCCGGCCGAGCCGCAGCTTGCCGCGTTCCTTGCCACCATCGATCGCTCGCGGACCAACACCGTCGATTTCATCGTCAATCTCAACGCGCGCCTCCAGCACGAGATCGGCTACATCATCCGCATGGAACCGGGCGTGCAGACGCCCGGCGAGACGCTCGGCACCGCCCAGGGCTCCTGCCGCGACAGCGGCTGGCTGCTCGTCCAGATCTTTCGCCATCTCGGCTTGGCCGCACGTTTCGTCTCCGGCTACCTCGTTCAGCTCAAGCCCGACCTCGTCTCGCTCGACGGCCCGCCCGGCACCGACCACGATTTCACCGATCTGCATGCCTGGTGCGAGGTTTATTTGCCCGGCGCCGGCTGGATCGGTCTCGACCCGACCTCGGGGCTGTTGACCGGCGAGAGCCACATCCCGCTTGCCGCCACGCCGCATTATCGCAACGCCGCGCCCATCTCCGGCATGGCCAGCTTCGCCAACGTCGAATTCGCCTTCGACATGCGGGTCACCCGCGTCGCCGAACATCCACGCATCACCATGCCGTTCTCGGACGAATCCTGGGCGGCGCTCGATGCACTCGGCGACGAGGTCGATCGTGTCCTCAAGGAGCAGGATGTCCGCCTCACCTTGGGCGGCGAGCCGACCTTCGTCTCCATCGACGACTACGAAGCGGCGGAATGGAACACCGCTGCCGTCGGTCCCACCAAGCGCGAGAAGGCCGACGCGCTCATCCGCCGGCTCCAGGCGCGTTTTGCGCCGGGCGGGCTGCTGCATTACGGCCAGGGCAAGTGGTACCCGGGCGAAACGCTGCCGCGCTGGACCTTCTCGCTCTACTGGCGCAAGGACGGCAGGCCGCTGTGGTCCACGCCCGAACTGCTGGCCTCCGAGACGGCCGATGTCGGCGCCGCCACGGGCGATGCGGAGAAGCTGCTGACGGAGATCGCCACGGCGCTCGATGTCGAGAGCGAGGCTATCGCCGCCGTCTATGAAGACCCCGGTGAATGGCTGCTCAAGGAAGGCAAGCTTCCCGACAATGTCGATCCGGCGAATTCGAAGCTTGAAGACCCGGAGGAGCGGGCGCGCATGGCGCATGTCTTCGAGCGTGGCTTGACCAGTCCGACGGGTTTCGTCCTGCCCATCCAGCGCTGGCAGTCACAGGCCAGCGGACGGCGTTGGCGCACCGAGAAGTGGCGCACGCGTCGCGGCAAGCTGTTCCTGGTGCCCGGCGATTCGCCGGTCGGCTATCGCCTGCCGCTGGGCTCGCTGCCCCATGTGCCCCCCGCCGCCTATCCCTATGTCATGCCCCTCGATCCGACGATCCCGCGCGGCGGATTGCCGGACCCGAGCCAGCCGTCATTCCATGAGAGTGTGGCGCAGCAGATGGCCGAACCCACCGGCGAGCGTGAGCAGGCCACCGCCTCGCTCAGCGCCGACAGCACCCAGCGCCAGGACCGCGTCGAGCAGGAACTGGGTTCGATCGACGGTACCGTGCGCACGGCGCTCGCGGTCGAGGTGCGCGAGGGGCGACTGTGCGTCTTCATGCCACCGGTCGAAGAAGTCGAGGACTATCTCGACCTGGTTGCCGCCGTCGAAGAGGCGGCCCGCCGCAGGGGCCTGCCGGTGCAGATCGAGGGCTATCCGCCGCCGCACGACCCGCGCCTCAATGTCATCCGCGTTGCGCCCGATCCCGGCGTCATCGAGGTCAACATCCACCCGGCGCGGAGCTGGCGCGAGTTGGTCGACATCACCACCGCCGTCTACGAGGAGGCGCGGCAATCGCGGCTCGGCGCCGACAAGTTCATGATCGACGGCCGCCATTGCGGCACCGGCGGCGGCAACCATGTGGTGGTCGGCGGCGACACGCCGGCCGACAGCCCGTTCCTGCGCCGGCCCGACCTGCTCAAGAGCCTCGTCCTCTACTGGCAGCGCCACCCATCGCTCTCCTACCTCTTCTCCGGCCTGTTCATCGGGCCGACGAGCCAAGCGCCGCGCATCGACGAGGCGCGCCACGATTCCCTCTACGAGCTGGAGATTGCGCTTGCCCAGGTGCCGCTGCCGGGCGAGGGGGCGCCGCCGCTTCCCTGGCTGGTCGACCGCCTCTTCCGCAACCTGCTGGTCGATGTCACCGGCAATACCCACCGCTCCGAGATCTGCATCGACAAGCTCTATTCGCCCGACAGCGCCTCCGGCCGGCTGGGGCTGGTCGAGTTCCGCGGCTTCGAGATGCCGCCGAGCCCGCGCATGAGCCTCGCCCAACAGCTGTTGATCCGGGCGATCATCGCGCGGCTGTGGAAAGCGCCGCTCACCGGCGGCTTCGTGCGCTGGGGCACGGAGCTCCACGACCGCTTCATGCTGCCCTGGTACGTCTGGCAGGATTTCCGCGACGTTCTCCAGGACCTGCAGGCAGCGGGCTTTGCGCTGCGGCCGGAATGGTTCGCGGCGCAGTGGGAGTTCCGTTTTCCCTTCTGCGGCGAGGTCGACTACGGCGGTGCCAATCTGGAACTGCGCGTGGCGCTGGAGCCTTGGCACGTCATGGGCGAGCAGGGCGCCATCGGCGGCACGGTGCGTTACGTCGACTCATCCGTGGAGCGCCTGCAGGTGAAGACCGAGGGACTGGAGCCGGAACGTTATCGCGTGGTGGTCAACGGACGTACCGTGCCGATGACGCGTACCGAGCAGGCCGGCACGGCGGTTGCCGGCGTGCGCTACAAGGCGTGGCAGCCGCGCTCCGGTCTGCACCCGATGCTGCCGGTCGACGCGCCCCTCGTCTTCGATATCTACGATAGCTGGAGCGGCCGCGCCATCGGTGGTTGCGTCTATCACGTCGCCCATCCCGGAGGACGCAACTACGAGACCTTTCCGGTCAATGCCAACGAGGCGGAAGCGCGGCGGCTGGCGCGCCTGGAGCCTCGCGGCCATACGCCCGGCGACTATCGCGCGCCGCCGGAAGAGCGCAGCATGGCCTTCCCCCTGACCCTGGACCTCAGGCGGCCGTCCGGGTTGTGATCCAATGGAACCAGAAGCCAACCGTGCAGCCAGCAAGGTGCCACACGGCGGTGGCCTTGCTGCCGGCTACCGCGCCCGCCCCGGCACCATCGACGAGATGGCCGATGCCTCCGGCCAGATCCGGCCGGCCTGGCGTCGCCTGATCGAAGGGCTCGACTGGCTCGACCGCGCCGAGGTCGATGCCCGCTTCGCCCGTGCTGACCACTATCTCCACGATGCCGGTGTCTATTACCGCGCCTATGGCGAGGGCGGCTCCAACGAGCGTGCCTGGCCGCTCGCCCATGTGCCGCTTGTCATCGAAGAAGCCGAGTGGCGGGGCATTGCCGCCGGCCTGGTGCAGCGCGCCGAGCTGCTGGAGCGCGTGATTGCCGACATCTATGGCGACAACCGGCTGGTCGCCGAGGGCCTGATCCCGCCGCAGGTCATCGCCGCCAGCCCGGAATATCTGAGGCCGATGGCGGGCATCGTGCCAAAGGGTGGCTTCCTGCATTTCCTTGCCTTCGATCTCGGTCGCGGGCCCGACGGTCGCTGGTGGGTGCTGGGCGACCGGACGCAAGCGCCCTCTGGTGCCGGCTTCGCGCTGGAGAACCGCGTGGCCACCACGCGCGCGCTTTCCGACATGCTGAGCGCCATGAACGTCCATCGGCTTGCTGGCTTCTTCCGCGATCTGCGCGCCGCGCTCTTCGATCTCGCCCAAGATCCGAACGGCGTTGCCGTCCTCACGCCGGGGCAGAACACCGAGACCTATTTCGAGCACGCCTACATCGCCCGCTATCTCGGCCTGCCGTTGCTCGAGGGCGAGGACCTGACGGTCACCGGTGGCAAGGTCATGGTGCGCACCGTCGAGGGCCCGCGGCCGCTGAGCGTACTGTGGCGGCGGCTCGACGCGGCCTTCGTGGACCCGCTCGAACTGAAGCACGATTCGCGCATCGGCACGCCCGGCCTGGTCAATGCCGTCCGCCAGGGCGGGGCCACCATCGTCAATGCCATCGGCTCCGGCTTCCTGGAGACCCGCGCGCTCCTCGCCTTCCTGCCCGGCATCTGCCGTCGGCTCGCCGCCGAGGACCTCAAGCTGCCGCACATCGCCACCTGGTGGTGCGGACCGGGGGGCGACAGCGCCCATGTGCTCGCCAATCTCGACCACATGATCGTCGGCCGGGCCTTGGCGACCCTGCCGCCCGATCATCACCGCGCCGGCACGCTGCTCGGTGCCGCGCTGACCGCCGCCGAGCGGGCGGCGCTGGTTGAGCGCCTGAGTGCTTCCAACGGCGAGTTCGTCGCGCAGGAATCGGTCACGCTGTCGACCATGCCCTTCTACTCCCATGGCCGGCTGGAGCCGCGGCCGGTGACGCTGCGCGCCTTTGCCATGCGCACGCCTTCCGGCTGGACGGTGATGCCCGGCGGCTTCGCCCGCGTCGGCGCCTCGCGCGAGACCGCGGCCATCGCCATGCGCGAGGGTGGCCGTGCCGCCGACGTCTGGGTGCTGGGCAGTGCCCCGGTCGAGCGGGTCACCCTGCTGCCGGCCCAGCAGGATGGTGCCGTCGACGCCAAGCTCACCTCCTTCCTGCCCAGCCGCGCTGCCGACAATCTCTACTGGCTCGGCCGCTACATCGAGCGCGCCGAAGGCACGGCACGCGTGCTGCGCGCCTATCATGGTCGCTTCGCCGAGGCGCCCTTTTCGGCGACCGGGCCGCTGCTCTCCATGATCGAGGCCAGCCTCGACGACATCGGCATCGACGTGCGCCAGCCGATCCCCGATGCGCTGCTCGGCAGCATCGATGCCGCGGCCGCCAGTGCCGGCCGCATCCGCGACCGCTTCTCGCCCGATGGCTGGCTGGCGCTGATGGACCTGTCCAAGACCGCGCACCGCTTCCGCACGCGCGTTGGTGCCGGTGACGACGCCTCGCGGGCAATGACCGTGCTCCTGCGCAAGCTCGCCGGCTTCGCCGGCCTCGTCCACGAGAACATGTATCATGCGGTCGGCTGGCGCTTCCTCGAGGTCGGTCGCCGGCTCGAGCGCGCCATCGAGATGTGCCGGCTGATGGCGCTGCTGGCGCCGTCCGATGCCGCCGCCGAGCTGCTCGACCTGCTGGTCGAGGTCGGCGACAGCGTCATGACCCACCGTCGCCGCTACAAGGTCAATTCCGGTCGCCTGGCAACGATCGAGCTTCTGGCGCTGGACGAGTTCAATCCGCGCTCGATCCGCTATCAGCTTGCCGAGATACGCGCTCAGATCGCTCATCTGACCGGCGGCGAAAGCGTTGGCTCCATGCACCCGGTCATGCGCGACGCGTTGCGCCTCCATACCGAGCTGCAGATCAGCGAGCCGCGCGACCTCTCGCCCGAGCGCCTCGACGCATTCTCGGCCTCGCTGGCCGCGCTCTCCGACACGATCGACACCACCTTTTTCCGATGAACTACGACGTCCGCCTCCGGCTCGAATATGTCTACGATCCGCCCGCAATCGGCGGCCGCCATCTGGTGCGTGTCGCGCCGCTGACGGCGGATGGCCGCCAGCGCGTCATCGCCTCGTCGATCGTCTTCGATCCGGTGCCGTTCGAGCGCAGCGACGGCTACGATTTCTTCGGCAACGCGACGGTCGTCATCGCCTATCGCCAGACCCATGCCGCGCTCAATGTGGGCATGACCGCCCGCGTGCGCGTCGAGGCGACGACCGCCATGCTCGATGTCTCGCCGGACCTTGCCATGCTCGATCGCGAGCTTGCCGGCCTGCGCTCGCTGGCACCGGCATCGCCGCACCATTTCGTCAGCGCCAGCCCGCGGGTGCCGCTGGACGACGAGATCACCGCCTATGCCCGCGAGAGCCTGGCGCGCGGCTCGACCGTGCAGGAGATCGTCCGCGACTTCGGCGAGCGCATTCATCGCGACTTCCGCTACGACAAGAAGTCGACCGAGGTGGAGACATCACCGCGCCGCGTCTTCGAGCTGAAGCGCGGCGTCTGTCAGGATTTCTCCCACCTGATGATCGCCGGGCTGCGCGGCATCGGCATTCCCGCCGCCTATGTCAGCGGCTTCCTGCGTACCATCCCACCGCCCGGCGCCGAGCGGCTGGAGGGGGCGGACGCCATGCATGCCTGGGTGCGTGCCTGGTGCGGCCGTGAGGCCGGCTGGGTCGGCTACGACCCCACCAACCAGACCTTTGCCGGCGAGAGCCACATCGCCGCCGCCATCGGCCGCGACTATCAGGACGTCAGCCCCATCGCTGGAATTCTGACCACATCGGGCACCCAGAAGACCAGCCAGAAAGTCGATGTTGTACCGGTCGCACCGTCCGATTAGCGCAGGATATGCAGTGGCTCGCCCGAGAGGTCAAGACTGGCCGGGTTTCCCGGCCTGCCCCTCGTGTTTCTGTAAGCTGTGGTTCAGGCCGGCGCGGCGCCCTGGGTAGAGACCTGCAGCACGTAGAGCGACTGGCTGGCAGTCATGAAGAGATGGTCGCGCTTGGGGCCGCCGAAGGCCACGTTGGCGCACACCTCCGGAAGCCTGATCTGTCCGATCAGCTTGCCCTCGGGGTTCCACACCGTGACGCCGGCATAGCCAAGGGGCGCATTGGAACCCGACCACAGGTTTCCCTGCACGTCCATCCGCATCCCGTCCGGTCCGCATTTCACGCCGTCCACCATCATGTCGCTGAACAGGCGCTGGTTCGTCACCTTGCTGCCGTCGACGTCGAAGGCATAGATGACGCCCTTGCCGCCGACCTTGTCGCCCGGTCCCTTGCCGGTGCTCGCCAGATACATCGTCTTGCAGTCGGGAGAGAAGCACAGGCCGTTCGGGTCCGGCACCTGCTCCCCGCTCACCACGATGTCCAGGCGACCGCTCGGGTCCCACCGATAGGTGTTGGTCGACAGTTCGCGCCGCTGGCCGCCGATCACGCCGGCGTCCGGCTGACCGACCAGCGGGTTGATCAGTCCGTCCGCATTGGCCGGCCCGCCGGCGAAATCCGCGTGCCCTTCCAGCAGGCGGGCGCCATAAGGCGGATCGGTGAACCAGATGCTGCCGTCCGGATGCGCCACCAGGTCGTTCGGTGAATTGAGGGGCTTCCCCTCGAAGGAGTCGGCGATCACCGTCATCGACCCGTCGTGCTCCCAGCGCACGACGCGCCGGTGATAGTCCTGCGTGCCGATCTGCCGGCCCTGGAAGTCGAAGGTGTTGCCGTTGCTGTGGTAGGACGGCTTGCGGAACACCGAGACCTCGCCGGTATCCCAGAGATAGCGGTACTGGGTGTCGGTGTGCACGTCGCTGAACACCAGGTATCTGCCCTGGCCGCACCAGGCTGGCCCCTCGGCCCATCGCGCGCCCGTCCACAAGCGGCGGATCGCCGTCAGCCCGACCACCACTTCCCCGAATGACGGATCGACGATGATCACGTCGGGATCGGGATAGATCGTCGGCGGGGCCGACGGGCCCCACTGTCGCGGCGGATTTGTCACAACACTTGCCGGCTCAATGACCATTGGCTGGTTCTCCTCCATCCCTGCTCGACCCGGGAAACGCGACTTGCTCAGAATAGCGGCACGCCGGGCGTCTTCGTCCGTGCACGATAGAGCGACGTGGAGGCGGTGAGAAAGATCGTCTTCATGTCGTCCTCGCCCCAAGTAAAATTGGCGACCACCTCCGGCACGAGGATCACGCCGAGCGACCGCGCGTCGGGCGAGAAGACATGCAATCCGCCCGGACCGCAGCAATAGAGGTTGCCGTCGCGGTCGATCTTCATGCCATCGGGGGCGCCGTTGCCGGTGCCGGTGACCTCGGTCCAGACCGAGCCACCCGAGAGCAGGCCGCCGGCGCCGACGTCGAAGACGCGGACGTGGCCACGCTCGGTGTCGTTGACGAAGAGCTTCTTCTCGTCGCGAGAGAAACAGAGCCCGTTCGGCTGCGCGAAATCGTCGGCGAGCAGGGTCAAGGCCGAGCCGTCCTCGGCCATCCGGTAGACGCCGCGAAAGCTCAACTCGGGCGAGCGTTCGACGCCGTAATAGGGCATGCGCCCGTAGGTCGGATCGGTGAAATAGATCGAGCCGTCGCTCTTCACCACGATGTCGTTGGGGCTGTTGAGTTCCTTGCCCTGGTAGTGCGTGGCGAGCACGGTGATCGTGCCGTCCGCCTCCGTGCGCGTTACGCGGCTGGTGGCGTGCTCGCAGCTCACCATGCGGCCCTGGCGATCGTAGGTATTGCCGTTGGCCATGTTGGACGGCTTGCGGAAACTCACGACGCCACCGGCCGGCGTCCACCGGCGCATCTCGTTGCCGGGCATGTCGCTGAACGTCAGATGTTTCTCGCGCGGATGCCAGATCGGACCCTCGGTGAAATCGAAGCCGCCGGCAACCATCTCGACGGCGACGTCCCCGCCAATGACCTCGCGGAACCGGTCGTCGCGGATCTCCACGCTCATTTCGCCTTCCTTCGCGTTTCGACGTTGATGTCGCTGACGAACCAGTCGCGTGCCGCGACCTCCTCGAACACGACCCAGACGTCGTCCTTGGCGATGCCGGTTGCCTTGTTGATCGCGTCGATGACGCCGGTGGCGATGGCCTGCTTCTTGCCGCCGGGATCGCTGGCGATGACTTCCTTGACGATACGGATGTTGACGAATGGCATGCGTTCCCTCCCTTACCTTGCAGGCGCCGGCGACCGGCTTGTACCGATTGCAATCCGGCCGCTCAGCGCTGGGCCTTCTGTCCTCCGGCTGCAATGATGACGCCGATGATGACGAGGCCGGTGACGACCAGACGAACCCCTGCGCTGACGCCGAAGGTGTTCAGCATGGTGAGCAGCAGCACGAGGAAAAGCGACGCTCCCCAGATGCCTGGAACATTGGCCTTGCCACCGGCGACCGACGTGCCGCCAATGACCACCACCGCGATCGATGCAAGCAGATATTCGTTGCCGATGTCGACGTTGGCGCCGCGGAAATAGCCGGCGAGCAGCGTGCCGTTCAGTCCGGCGAGAAGGCCGGAAAGCACGTATGTGAAGAAACGGATGCGGCCGACGGAGATGTTGGCGAGAGCGGCAGCGCGGATGTTCTGGCCAATTGCAGTGACTGAACGTCCGTAGACGGTGCGCTGAAGCACGATGCCGGCACCGACGGCAAAGAGCACCGTGAGGATGGCGAGCAGCGGAATTCCGAAAAACTGGATGTTGGTGAAATCGGCAAAGCCCGGCGGCGGCTTGATCTGCAGGCCGCGGCCATAGCTGATGTCGACGGACTGGATGATGAAGCTGGCGGAAAGGGTCGCGATGATGGGCGGAATACGCAGCGCCCAGATGAGCAGGTAGTTGCCAATGCCGACCGCCGCCCCGCTGCCCAGCGCCGCGATGAGGCCGACGACGACCATTGCATCGCTGCCATCCATCACCTTCATTGCCACCGCGCTGGCGAGGCCGATATTGGCCGGAATCGACAGGTCGACGTTGCCGGGGCCAAGGGTGATGACGAACATCTGGCCGATGCCGACGATCACGGTGAAGACCGCGAGCGACAGGCCTGCAGTAATCATCCCGCCGGCGCCGTAGCCGCGGGTGAAGGCGATCGCCGCCAGCCAGACGACAAGGGCGCCGGCGAACGACCAGATCCATGGCTTGGCGAGGAACTTGGCGAGCGGCGTCACGATCACGCCTCCTTGCGGGTGATCAGGGCTCGCGCGGCAAGCACGATAATCAGGATCGCGCCGTTTGCGGCGACCTGCCAGTCGGGCGGGATATGCATGAAGGTGAGCAGTGGCGAGGCGGCAAGCGCCAGGGTCAGCGCGCCGATGACCGCGCCGACCGGCGAGACGCGCCCGCCGACGAACTCGCCGCCGCCGAGAATGACGCCGGCGATCGACAGAAGCGTGTAGCCGTTGCCGATGTTGGCGTCGGCCGACGTGGTGATGCCGATGAGCGCCAGCCCTGACAGCACGCCGAACAGCCCGGCGAGCGCAAAACTGATGACCTTGGTCTTGAGCAGCGACCAGCCCGCCCGGGCAATCGCATTCGGATTGCCGCCGGCGCCGCGCAGGATGGCGCCATAGGAGGTACGCATCAGGCCGACATGGGCAACGACCGCGATGACGATCGCGGCAATGATCGGAAACGGAACAAAGGGCGGCTTGAAGCCCATCAGGTGCAGCAGCCAATCCGGCGCCTTGCCGCCCGGCTTGGGCAGCAGCAGGATTGCCAGCCCCTGCCAGACGAAGCTCATGCCCAGGGTCACGACGATCGAGGGCAGATTGCGCAGGTAGATGAGTGCGCCGAGCACGGCATAGACGCCGATGCCGCCGGCGAGCACGAGGATGCCGAGCAGCGGCGCATCGCGCAGCCACGTCGCGGTGACGCAGCCGACGAAGCCGACGAATGTGCCGATCGAAAGATCGAGTTCGTTGCCGGCAATGACGAACATCTGGGCGAGCGTCGCCAGGGCGATCGGGATTGCCAGGTTGAGCATCAGGTTGAACCCGAAGTAGCTCATCGCCCGCGGATTGAGATAGGCAATGGCGATCAGGATCAGCGTCAGCGAGACGGCCGGCAGCAATGCCCTGAGCGTGCGCCCCGACCAAAGCGCGGCAAACATGGACGGCCGCGCCGTTTCACCCGCGATGGCCATCGATCAGTTGCCCTCTTCAAACGAGGATTGAATGACTTTCTCCTCCGACAGCTCGCCGCGATTCAGGTTGGCGACGATCCGACCGTTGCGGAACACATAGACGTGGTCGCAGTTGTCGAGTTCGTCGATCTCCGTGGTGTACCAGAGGAAGGTGCGCCCCTTGTCCGCCTCTTCGCGGATCAAATCGTAGACTTCCAGCTTGGTGCTGACGTCGACGCCGCGCATCGGATCGTCCATCAGCACGATCGCCGCATCCGAGCCGAGCGCGCGCGCGAACAGGACCTTCTGCTGATTGCCGCCCGACAGCGAAAGCACGTTGTTTTCGACGTCGGGCGTGCGGATCTTGATCTTTTGCTTCCAGGCATCGGCCAACCGGTCCTCCAGCGCCGGCGAGATCAGCAGGCCCTGGCGCAATGAGCGGATCGAGCGGATGCCGATGTTCTTGGCGATCGACCAGAGCGGAAAGATGCCGTCGGTCTGCCGGTCGCCGGCGACCAGCGCCACCGGGGCGTTCACCTCCAGGCGGCCGGAGCGGCGTCCCTCGGCATTGAACACGTCAAGCAGCAGCGCGGTCTGGCCGTGGCCGGCAAGGCCGGCCAGCCCTACGATTTCGCCCTGGTGCGCCACAAGTTCCGTCCCGCCGCTCTGCTTGCGCGGCCGCGCGCGAACGCGCACCGGCGCGTCTTCGCGGCGCCGCTCGCCATCGTCGCGGGCCGCTGCCGCCTTTCTCTCTGCACCGCCCATGCTCATGACCAGGCGGCCACGGTCGAAGGCGGATGCCGCGTCGCTGGCGACGACCTTGCCGTCGCGCATCACGACGATGCGGTCGGAATTCTCGATGATCTCACCGAGAAGATGCGAGATCAGCACGCAGCTCACGTCGCTCGCCACGACCCGGCGAACGAAGGCGAGCAGCTGACCCGCCGTGTGCACGTCAAGCGATGACGTCGGCTCGTCAAGGATAACCAGTCGCAGCGGGTCGTCGGTGACAGTGAATGCCCGCGCTACCTCGACCATCTGGCGACTGCCGATCGACAGATCGGCCACGACGTCAGAGGGAGCGATGCCATGGCCTGGAAAGATCTCGTCGAGCTTGGCGATGATGAGATCGCCGGCGCGCCGGCGCCAGCCAAACCCGGTAAGGCTCGGATGATTGATGCGGGCGTTCTCGGCGACCGTGAGATTCGGACAGAGTGACAATTCCTGAAAGACGCAGCGGATGCCCAGCTTTTGGGCGATCCCCACCGAATAGGTGGTCTGATGGCTGCCCAGAACGAAGATCTCGCCCTGGCTCTGTGCGAGCGTTCCCGCAAGCACGTTCATCAACGTCGATTTGCCGGCGCCATTGTGCCCGACCAGGCCGACGCACTCACCTTCACCTACGGCGAAATCGACTCCATCGAGCGCATGGACGGCGCCGAAATGTTTCTCGACGCCGTCCAGATTTACAATTGCAGCCTTTGTGTCGGCCATTACCAGCCGCGCCCCACCTGCGGTGGTTGATGTTGACCGGTGCCGGCCCAGGCAACAATCCCTACTTTATATTCGCCTTGATGGCCGCAATTGCGTCTTCCTGGCTGTACTCGTGGCTGGCGACGCCGCCATTCGGAATATTCGGCAGGGCAGCTTCGAAGTTGTCCTGGGTGAACGCCAGATACGGCACCAACAGGTCGTGCGGAATGTCCTTGCGTCCGTCGAGAACCTGCTGGGCCACCCAGAAGGCAAGCGTCGAAACGCCCGGCGCGATCGAGGCGGACCAAGTGGTGTAGCCGTCCTTTGCCTTCTGTTCCTTCCACCACTGCAACTCGTCCTGGCGGTTGCCCATGATGATGGTCGGACGCGGACGATTAGCCGCAGCAAAAGCCTGTGCTGCGCCATAGCCGTCACCGCCCTGGTCGACAACGCCGACGATGTCGGGAAGCGACGGAAGCACGGTGGCCACGGCCTTCTGCGCCGTGGTCTGGTCCCAGTCGCCCGTCACCGAACCGACGATCTTGAACTGGGAGTTGGCCGCAACGCCTTCCTGGATGCCCTTGTGGATCGCTTCGTCGATCGAGGTGCCGGCAAGGCCGCGAATCTCGAGCAGGTTCCCACCCTTCGGTTGGAACTTTGCCATCTGCGCAACTTCTTCCTTGCCCATGGCTTCGAAGTCGACGACGACGCGATAGGCGCACGGCGCAGTTACGATGCCATCGAACGACACGACGACGATGCCTGCGTCACACGCCTGCTGGATGGCACCATTCAGCGCATCCGGCGAAGCCGCGTTGATGACGATGGCGTCATAGCCCTGCAGGATCAGATTCTGGATTTGCGCCGCCTGCGTCGGCACTTCCTTGTCGGCGGTCGTGAAAACGTCCGCTGCAGCGACGACGCCGTCGGCCACTGCCTTCTCGGTGACGATATCGTAGCTCTTGAGCATCGCCTGGCGCCAGGAATTTCCGGCGTAATTGTTTGAAAAAGCGATCTTTTTGCCGCTCGTGTCGGCAATGGCAGTGCTGGCAAGCAAGCCCGTCGCCAAAGCGGCGAGCACCAATGACTTCGCAAACACGGACATTCGCGATTCCCTCCCCTTGTGCACGCCATTGTGCACGGTTTGTGGAGCCCTATGACGTTATCGCCGTCCTTGGCTCGCAAATATCCTAGTGCACCACATATCGTGAAAACAAGATGGGCACGGTTGTGCGACGTGGTCGACACTGTCGCGGGCAGGGCGGTCATAAGCCTCGGATTGGAGGCCTCTTGAGGTCGGCTTCGGGGCGATCAAACGACACAATCGACGTGTCCGCTGAGCGCGCAAACAGACGACATGCTTGGCGTCGCGTTTGGCGTCCGCTGTGGCCTGTGAGTTGGCGCCGCAAAAGCCGCACGACCTGGAATACCCGACGACCGGTAGCGGGCCTGATGCCGCGACGACGCTGCGTTCCTTCCAGATCGCATCGACAGTATTTCACATATGTGATTTTGATCAACATATGTGATATCAAGGCAGGCAAGCTCGTCGGTTCCGAGGCAATGTTCCGGCCCGGGAACGAGGTCAGACAGGTCGGGAGAATGAACAAGCCAAGCCATCGCGATCTCGTCCGTCTGCCGCTCGATGAGGGCCGCGAGCATCTCATGGTGCATGTCGCGCGCATGGCCTACCAGCAGAACAAGACGCTGACCGAGATCGCCGGCGAAACCGGCATGAACCGGTGGCGGGTGAGCAAGCTGCTGCAGGAGGCGCTCGAGGTAGGCATCGTGCGCATCGAGATCGTGCCGCGCTTCGCCCGGCAGCCGGAGCTCGAGGCGCGCCTGATCGAGCGCTTCGGCCTGCGCGACGCCATCGTGGTGACCCGCTCGCGCGACAGCGAGCACGAGCTGGAACGGGTGGCACAGGCGGCCGGCCAATATCTCGCCGCCTTGCAGCCGCGGCCGGCCAGCATCGGCGTGTCGTGGGGGCGCACCCTGTCGGCGGTGGCTTATTGGCTCGCCCCGCAATGGAGCGACGGGGTCACCGTCGTGCAGATCAACGGCACGGTGGCGCTCAAGGTGAGCGGTCCGCGCACCAACGACGTTGCCGACACCTTTGCCCGCAAGGGCAATGGCCGCGTCCTGCCTTTGCCGGTGCCGTCGATCGTCGGAGAGAAGGCGACCCGCCGCGTGCTGGAGAAGGACCGCATCGTCGCCGACGTGCTGGCGGCCGCGCGCCAGGCGGAGGTCCTGTTCTTCTCGCTCGGCCAGCTCGACCTGCAATCGGTGCTGGTGAGTTCGGGCAACGTGACCGAAAAGGAAATGACCGAGCTGATCGCGGCGGGCGCCGTCGGTGACGTGCTCGGCCGTTTCTTCGATGCCGACGGCAAGATCGTCGATCGTTCGCTCGACGACCGCACCATCGGCTTGTCGCTCAGCGACCTGAGCCGGCACAGCCACGCCATAGTCGTGGTCACCGGTTCGGCCAAGCACCGCGCCGCGCTCGCCGCGCTCGGCGCCGGTTTTCTGAACGTGCTGATCACCGATCAGGACACCGCCGAATTTGCCCTGGAGAAAGCGCCATGAACGCCAACATCACCCCGCTGGTCCAGACTCCGGAAGCAGCGACTGCGGAGCGGCCCCTTTTGTCCAATCAGGAGCGCAATCCTGGCACGGCACTGAGGCCGGAGCTCTTCGAGGGCCATGCGGTCAACCGCTCCGCAGCGCAGCGCCGCGCCGAAACGCTTACCAAGCGGCGGGCGGTCAAGAAGGCCAATCAGGCCGCCTGGCTGGTCAACGCCATCCGCTGCATGGACCTCACCACGTTATCCGGCGACGACACCGAAGGCCGTGTGCATCGCCTGTGCGCCAAGGCGCGCCAGCCGCTGGCGCCGAACATCGTGGCCGGCCTCGGCATCGAGGACATGCGCCTGACCACCGGCGCGGTGTGCGTCTATCCGACGATGGTCAAGCATGCGGTCAAGGCGTTGCTGGGCAGCGGGATCCCGGTCGCTTCGGTGGCCACCGGCTTCCCCGCCGGCCTCATGCCGCTGCATCTCAGGCTTGAGGAAATCCGCTGGGCGATCGGAGAAGGTGCCGACGAGATCGACATCGTGATCACCCGCGAGCACGTGCTGAACCGCAACTGGCAGGCGCTCTACGACGAAATCGGCAAGATGCGCGAAGCCTGCGGCCGCACCCACATGAAGGTCATCCTGGGTACCGGCGACCTGCAGACGCTGCGCAACGTCTATGCCGCCTCGATGATCGCCATGCAGGCCGGCGCCGACTTCATCAAGACCTCCACCGGCAAGGAACCGGTCAACGCCACGCTGCCGGTCAGCCTGGTGATGACGCGCGCCATCCGCGATTACCAGATCGAGACCGGCTACAAGGTCGGCTTCAAGCCGGCCGGCGGCCTGAAGACGGCCAAGGATGCGCTCGCCTGGCAGATCCTGATGAAGGAAGAGCTGGGTAACGACTGGCTGCGCCCGAACCGCTTCCGCATGGGCGCCTCGTCGATGCTCGGCGACATCGAGCGCCAGCTCGAGCACCACGTCACCGGCCGCTACGCTGCCTCCCACCGTCACTCCGTTTCCTAGAGGTCGAAACCATGAGCTCAATCGCCGATCTGATCGACACAATGGAATACGGTCCCGCACCGGAAAGTGCGGACATCGTCCAGGCCTGGCTCGACAAGCACAAGGACGGCTTCGGCCTCTACATCAACGGTCGCATGCAGCCGCCCGGCAAGGACCTGCTCGAGGTCTTCAATCCGGCCAGCGGCAAGGTCATCGCCAGGGTGACGCGGGCGACCACGGCGGACGTCGATGAGGCCGTCAAGGCGGCGCGCGCCGCCTTCCCCAAGTGGTCGTCGCTGCCCGGCCACGAACGCGCCCAGTGGATCTATGCGCTGGCGCGCCACATCCAGCAGCACGCCCGTTTCCTGGCGGTGCTGGAATCCATGGACAACGGCAAGCCCATCCGCGAGGCGCGCGACATCGACGTGCCGCTGGTGGCACGTCACTTCTATCACCACGCCGGCTGGGCCGAGATCCTCGAGACCGAGTTCCCGGGCGCCAGGCCGCACGGGGTATGCGGACAGATCATCCCGTGGAACTTCCCGATGCTGATGCTGGCCTGGAAGATCGCCCCGGCGCTGGCCGCCGGCAACACGGTGGTGCTCAAGCCCGCCCGCTTCACGCCGATGACGGCGCTCGCCTTCAGTCGCATCTGCGATGAGGTCGGCCTTCCCCCGGGCGTCGTCAACATCGTCACCGGCAACAGCAAGACCGGCGAGGACATCGTCGCCCATCCCGATATCAACAAGATCGCCTTCACCGGGTCGACCGAGGTCGGCCAGCACATCCGCAAGCAGACGGCCGGATCGGGCAAGCGGTTGACGCTCGAACTCGGCGGCAAGTCGCCCTTCGTCGTCTTCGCCGATGCCGACCTTGATGCCGCGGTCGAGGGCGTGGTCGATGCGATCTGGTTCAATCAGGGCCAGGTGTGCTGCGCCGGCTCGCGCATCCTCGTCGCCGAGGGCGTCGCCGACCGCTTCACCAAGCTGTTGAAGGCGCGCATGGCGCATCTCCACGTCGGCTCGCCGCTCGACAAGTCCACCGATATCGGCACGATCGTCGATCCCTCGCAGGTGGAAAGCATCAAGGCGCTGGTGGCGCAGGGCGTGGCTGAGGGCGCCGAACTCTATCAGGGCACGGCGCCGGAGGGCTGCTACTACCCGCCGACGCTGGCGACCAATGTGGAACCGTCCTCGGTGCTGGCGACCGAGGAGATCTTCGGTCCGGTGGCAACGCTGACGACCTTCCGCACGCCGGAGGACGCGATCCTGCTGGCCAACAACACGCGCTTTGGGCTGGCCGCCTCGATCTGGTCGGAAAGCATCAACCAGGCGCTCGGCATCGCCGCCGAGATCAAGGCGGGTGTGGTGTGGATCAACAGCACCAACGTGTTCGACGCCGGCGCCGGCTTCGGCGGTTATCGCGAGAGCGGCTATGGCCGCGAGGGTGGCCGCGAGGGCATGCTTGCCTATCTCGAACTGCCGGGCCCGGCTCCACGCAAGAATGAGGACGACGCGCCGGCGCCGATTGCGCCCGATCCGGACATCGGTGGCAGCCTGGTCGGCATCGACCGGACGGCCAAGCTCTATATCGGCGGCAAGCAGAAGCGTCCCGATGGCGGCTATGCCTATCCGGTCGTCCATCCGAAGAGCGGCAAGCTGGTGGGCCTCGCCGCCCACGGCAACCGCAAGGACATCCGCGATGCGGTCGAGGCGGCCGGCAAGGCACAGGGCTGGGGTGCGTCGACGGGCCACAACCGGGCGCAGATCCTCTACTACCTGGCGGAAAACGTGGCGGCGCGCGCCGCCGAGTTCGCCGAGCGTCTGCAAAGCTTCGGCGCCACGGCCGCCAGCGCCAGGAAGGAAGTGCAGCTCAGCATCCAGCGCTGCTTCTGGTATGCCGCCCAGGCCGACAAGTTCGACGGCATGGTGCATTCGACCCAGTCGTCCTTCGTGACGCTGGCCATGCACGAGCCGGTGGGCGTGCTGGGTGTGGTCTGCCCGACCGCCCATCCGCTGCTCGGCGTGATCTCGCTGGTGCTGCCGGCTCTGGCCATGGGCAACCGGGTCGTCGCCATTCCGTCGCAGACCTGGCCGCTGTCGGCGACCGACCTGTATCAGGTCGTCGAGACCTCCGACATTCCGGCCGGCGTGGTCAACATCGTCACCGGCGACCGCGAGGATCTGGTCAAGACGCTCGCCGGTCACGACGGGGTGGACGGCATCTGGTACTTCGGCTCCGTCGCCGGCATCAAAAAGGTCGAGGAACTGTCGATCGGCAACGTCAAGCAGACCTGGACGGAGCCCGGCGGCCGGCGCGACTGGCCGGGCGAGGAGGGCTATGGCCGGGCGTTCCTCCACAAGGCATCGCAGGTCAAGAACATCTGGGTGCCCTACGGCGAGTGAGCGTGGCTGGCGAGGCGCATGCGTGGCGGCTTCACAACGGGCGGATTCTTCGGCCGTCGGCGGCGGGCGCTGGCGATGATTTCGCATCGTTCTTGGTCGCACGGCGCATCCAGCCTACCGGCGGCGCAATTGCCGCGTATTTTGGGCTATTCGGCTAGCCGCAGCTGCATGCGTGTCCTGCGGGTGTCGAAAGGGCTGCCAAAACGGCGGGAGTCAGCCATCGGGCAGCCCGTCCCGGCGGTTCCGCCGCGCACGGCGCGCCTGATATTTTCGTTTAGATTTTCGTTTGTGCGTGGTACGCTTTCATTATGATGGTTTCAGCGAGCATAGTGAACTCGATATGATGGATTGCACTGTGAATTTTGCCTCGCATTCGGGAGGGTGCTGACATGCATGAGCCGGCCGCGGCGGCGCGGATTCCGCAGCAGGCGGACGTCGTCGTGGTTGGAGGCGGCGTTGTCGGCAGCGCTATTGCGCGCGAGCTATCGCGCTATTCGCTGTCCGTCGTCCTGCTCGAACGCGCCCCGGATGTTGCCACCGGAACGTCGAAGGCCAACAGCGGCATCCTGCATGCCGGTTTCGATGCGGAGCCGGGCACCTGGAAGGCGCGCCTCAACGTGCGCGGCGCGCATCTCTATCAGACGGCAGCGGAGGAACTCGGCATTCCACGGCGGCGGGTCGGCTCGCTGGTTGTGGCCGGCGACGAAGCGGAGTTCGGCACGCTCGAGGCGCTTCGTCAGCGCGGTATCGAAAACGGCGTGACCGGACTGGCGCTCTGGCGGCGCGACGAACTGCTGGCGCACGAGCCCAATCTTTCCCACGATGTCGTCGGCGCCCTGTGGGCGCCGACGGCCGCCATCGTCTGTCCGTTCCAGGCGACGATCGGCTTTGCCGAAAACGCCATCCGCAACGGCGTCCGCATCATCACGGAGTGCGCGGTCACCGGCATCGAGGTGGTCGACAAGGCGACGACGGCGGTGGCGACCAATCGCGGCCGCATCGAGACGCGCTTCGTCGTCAACGCCGCCGGGGTGCATTCCGGCGAGGTCGCGCGCATGGCCGGCGACGACAGCTTCACCATCACGCCCAGGCGCGGCGAATACATCCTGTTCGACCACTCGGTCGGCGGCCTGGTGAACTCGGTCATCTTCCCGACCCCGACCCCGCTGTCCAAGGGCATCCTGGTGTCGCCGACGGTGCACGGCAATGTCTTCATCGGCCCCAATGCGCAGGACATCGGCGATCCGGAGGATCACGAGACCACCGGCGCCGGCTTCGGCGAGATCATCTCCGGCGCCCGGCGCCTGCTGCCGAAACTGCCGTTGGCGGCCGCCATCACCGAGTTCGCCGGGATCAGGGCGGCGGCCGGCCACGACTTCGTCATCGGCCCATCGCCGGCCGTGCGCGGGCTGGTGCACGCCGCCGGCATTCAGTCGCCGGGCCTGACCTCTGCGCCGGCGATCGCCGAGGTGATCGTCGAAAGCCTCGCCGAAGCGGGGCTGAAGCTGAAGCCCGACCCGTCCTTCGTGCCGGTCAATCCGGTGAAGCCGAAGTTCAATGAGCTGAGTGCGGTCGAACGGGTGAAGCTGATCGCCACCGAGCCGCTCTATGGCCGGGTGATCTGCCGCTGCGAGACCATCACCGAGGGCGAGATCGTGGCGGCGATCCGCGCCCCGTGCGGGGCGCGGACGCTGGACGGCGTCAAGCGGCGCGTGCGCACCGGCATGGGCCGCTGCCAGGGCGGGTTCTGCGGGCCGCGGGTGACCGAGATCCTGGCCCGCGAACTGGGCGTTCCGGTCACCGCGGTGCGCAAGGACAGCGCGAACTCGTGGCTGTTCCTGCCGCGCGAGGATGAGCTGGAGCTGGCGGAGCCGACCGATGTTTGAGTCGCGCTACGACGTGGTGGCCATCGGCGGCGGCTCGGCCGGCATGGCCGCGGCGCTCAGCGCCAGGCAGGCGGGCGCCAGGCGGGTGCTGATCATCGAGCGCGATCGCGAACTCGGCGGCATCCTGCAACAGTGCATCCACAACGGCTTCGGTCTGCACCGGTTCGACATGGAACTGACCGGGCCGGGCTATGCCCATCGCTACATCGAAATGGTCAAAGCGGCGGGCATCGACGTGTGGCTCGACACGACGGTGCTCAGCGCCGATCCGGGCGGCATCATCACCTGCGTCAGCCCGGAGAGGGGCGTCTCAGTGGTCACCGGCACCGCGGTGGTCTACGCCATGGGCTGTCGCGAGCGGACGCGCGGCGCCATCCGCATTCCGGGGAGCCGGCCGGCGGGCGTGTTCACCGCCGGGGCGGCGCAGCGCATGGTCAACATAGAGGGCTACCTGCCGGGCCGCGAGGTGGTGATCGTCGGCTCCGGCGATATCGGCCTGATCATGGCGCGGCGCATGACGCTGGAAGGCGCCAAGGTGAAGGCCGTGTTCGAGATCATGCCGTACTCGAACGGGCTCAATCGCAACATCGTGCAGTGCCTGGAGGATTTTGGCATCCCGCTTTATCTCAGCCACAGCGTCGTGGCCGTGCATGGCGAAGATCGCGTGACCGGGGTCACCGTGGCGCGGGTCGATGAGACGGTCACGCCGATCCCTGGCACGGAATTCGACGTGGAATGCGACTGCGTGCTCCTGTCGGTGGGGCTGATCCCCGAAAACGAGCTCGGTCGGGCGCACGACCTGGAAATCGACCCGGTGACGGGCGGCGCCGTGGTCGATCAATTCCGGCGAACCAACCTTGCCGGCACCTTTGCCGCCGGCAACGTGCTGCATGTGCATGATCTGGTCGATTGGGTGTCGCAGGAAGCCGAGATCGCCGGGCGTTCGGCGGCATTGTATGCCCTCGGCGAGCTGCCAGGGGGCAGCGATCAGCGAACCGTCATTGCAGGCGACGGCATTCGCTACGTCGTGCCGCAGAAATTGTCGCCGCCGCCTGACGACGAATATTCGGTGCGCTTCTACATGCGCGCGCTTCTCCCGCTCGGCGCATCCGAGCTCAGCCTTCACGCGGATGATCGCGTCGTCTGGGAGAGCTACCACGAGGTCGTCAAGCCGAGCGAGATGATCGTCGCCATCATCCCCTGGGAAAAGATCGGCGCGGCCCGGGAGATCAGGTTCACCGTGGCGCCCGTGCTGGACGAAAGCGCGCTCAGGGACGAACCGGCGGCAGAGAGAACGGCATGATGCGGCGGGCGCAATCCGTTCTTTGCATCGGTTGTCCGACCGGCTGCGACGGCGAGGTCGTCATCGAGGACGGCGTCGTCGTCGAGATGCACGGCTATACCTGCAAGCGCGGCAGGGCCTATGTCGCGGAAGAGGTCATATCGCCGAAGCGCATGGTGACCACGACCGTCCGCGTCAAGGACGGAGCGCTCGCCCTGCTGCCGGTCGTTTCCGACCGGCCGGTTCCGAAAGAATTGATCTTTGCCTGCGTCGCTCGGCTGAGAAAGGTCACAGTGACCGCGCCGGTGAAGGCCGACAGCGTGGTTCTGGCCGACGTTCTCGGTCTCGGCGTCAACTTCGTCGCGGCACGCGACTGCCCGCGCTTCGGCAGTCCCGCGTGGGTCGCCACCAGCCAGGTGGCCAAGGGCGACGCCGCCGACGGCGCCCGGTTCTTCGAGAGGCAGCTCGACCAGTTGCACAAGCGGCTTCTCAAGGATCCCAGCGCGCTGCGTCAGGTGTTCATCGACAGCGGCGCCCGTGCCATCGCCTGGGAGTTCCAGCAGGAGCGGCTCGGCGCCAGGTTCACCAGGACCCTGTGGCAGCTTCTGCTCAACGACGACCAGATGTCGATGGTCCTGCAGCGCTTCATCGCAGCGCTGCCGCTGGAATCCAGGCGCAAGTTCATCGCCGCGCTCGATGCCCACCTCTCGGGCCGCTACCCGATGTTCAAGGGCCTGTCGAAAGACTGGCCGGCGGCGAAGGCCGGCGCGCCGGAGGTAGCTCCGGAGCCGGCGACGGCCGACCGCCTTGACTACAGCGCACTCGGTTATTCGACGCGTGAAGCCGACCTGTTCGCCTGGCTCGAAACGCTGCGCGAGGAGCCGGGCGAAGACCCTTCCAGTCGCGCTGCCGCCTCGACGGAGACGGTCGACTGAGGTCGACCTGACCGGTCGGGCTGGGGAGCCCTCGGCGTCCCACTGGCATCCAGTTTGTAGTTAGTCTAACTTCGGACGGTCGTTCGCTCCGGCGCGGCCCGTGCTTCTGTCGCGGCGCGGTGGGCGAGCGGCAGCCGGGCAGCAAGAATTCATCAGCACAAGAGCGGGACGGGCCCTTGCGTGAGTGGATCGAGCCTTATCTCAACCGCCTCTACGGGTTCGCGTTCACGCTGACCCAGGACCGCGACGAATCCTGCGATCTCGTCCAGGAATGCGTGGTGCGCGCGCTTGCCGCCAGGCAGCGGCCGAAGGACGATGCCGCCCGCCGCACCTGGCTCTTCCGGATTCTGAGGAACGTCTTCATCGACAACTATCGCAAGTCGGGCCGCGAAGTCGGGCTCGATGCGACCATCGATAATCACGCCGATGACGCCGAAAGCGGCTGGCGTGGCGACCGGCGCATCATCGACGTGGTGACCGTGCGGATTGCCGTTGCCCGGTTGACGGCGGCGCAACGCGAGATTATCGCGCTGATCGACTTCGTCGGTCTCTCCTATGGGGAGGCCGCCGGCGTACTTGGCGTGGCGGAAGGCACGATCATGAGCCGCCTCGCGCGCGCCCGCAAAGCCCTTCTGTCGGTGATGGAGAGGGAGAACGTAACCCCGCTGGCCCGTGTCCGTGGGCAGAGACGGTGACCATGCGCATGCCCGACTGGAAGACTCTCTCCGCCTATGTCGATGGCGAACTCGATTCCGAAGCCGCGGCCGCCGTGGCCGACGCGGCCGGCAAAGATGCCGCGATCGCCGATCAGATCGCGCTGCTCTACCAGTTGAAGGGCTCCAGTCATGCCGCTGCTCCCGAGGCGCCGGCCTGTCTTGCCGATCTCATGCCCAAGCGGCGGCGCAGCGTCTGGCCGATGGCCCTGGCGGCGTGCGTGGCCGTGACCGTGCTGCTCGGTGCCGCCTTGTGGGTGGCGATGGCGACCATGCGCGCGCCGGTGCTGCCGGCCGATCTTCTCGCCACGGCGCGCAGCCTGCACGGCGAATGGCTGGCGGCCGATGCGCGTGGATCGGCGAACGCGCCGCCGGCGGTGCTGCTGACGGCGCTCTCCAGCTTTGGCCAGGTGCCGGTGGTCCCCGATCTGGCAAGCACCGAGCTTGCCGTTGGCCTCGTCACCGTGACCCATGAGCCGGGTGGCCCCGTCCTTCAGGTCGGCTATCGCGGCCATCACGGCTGCCATCTCAGCCTGTTCGTGTTTCCCGACGATCGCCTGCCGAAGACCGCGGCCGAGGTGGCGATCGGCACGGAGCGCGCCTATGGCTGGCGCGTTGCCGATCTGGGTTACCTGTTGTTTGCCGTCGGCATGGACGACAACCGTCTGGCGCTGATTGCCGACAAGGTGGAGCAGGCGACCCGCGCCCACGCGCCGCTCGATGCTGCCGCGCGCCAGCAACTGGCCGAAAACAAGCGGCACAGCGTCACCTGCCACGCATAAATATTCAAGGCAGGGAATAATTCGGCCCTCCCATCCGTTTCTCTTGGGTCAGCACGCACCGGGTGCGCTTGCCGCATCTCCGGCCTTTGCTTCGATGCGTGTGGCTAAGGGGAGGGAAGATATGGATAATTCGTTGAATACGTCGCGGCTGTCGCGCCGCCAGTTTGGCAAGCTCTTCGGTGTTGCCGGCGTCGCGCTCGGCGCCTCGCCCGGAATGGTCCGCAGCGCCTTGGCGGATACGCCGGACTCGGCCCAGATTATTGCCGGCAAGGCCTCCGGGCTGATCGTCCACAATGCTGATCTCGGCGTCATGGAGACGCCGCTGGCGATGCTGCGCAAATACGACCACACGCCCAAGGACATCCTGTTCAACCGTTTCCACTATCCCCATGCCGGCGACGCCGCCTGGTACGCGACGACGTCGCCGCCCCCTGCCGAGATGGTCAGGAACTGGACCATCCGCGTCGACGGCCTGGTCCAGCGGCCGCGCACGCTCACCATCGCCGACCTCGCCGCCCGGCCTCAGGAGACGCGCGTCTCGGTGCTCCAGTGCGCCGGCAACGGCCGCGCTTACTATGCGGCCAAGGAGAAGGTCGCCGGCGGCCAGTGGCACAACGGCGGCATGGGCAATGTCGTGTGGGAGGGTACGCCGCTGCGCCCGCTGCTCGACGACCTCAAGATGGTGCCGAACTCCGATGCCCATTGGCTGACGGCGGAAGGCTGGGACCAGCCGGCCACGCCGGAGGGCTCCGACTTCGCCAAGAGCTATCACCTTGCCGACAGCGCGCTCGATCACGCCATCCTGGCGCTGAAGATGAACGGCGAGCCGATCCCGGCCACCAATGGCGGGCCGGTGCGCCTGATCATCCCCGGCTACTACGGCAACATGAACGTCAAGATGCTGACCGTTCTGCTCTACGCCGCCGCCGAATCGCCCTCAGCCTTCCAGTCAGTCGGCTACCGCATGCCCAACATGCCGGTTCAACCGGGCGAGTTCGAGGCCAACGACTACACCGTCTACAACAGCGTCCCGACCTACGGTCACAAGATCAAGAGCGTGATCTTCTCGCCGCTGCCCGAGGACGGCGCCAAGGCCGGCGAGGTCGAGATCACCGGCGTTGCCTTCAACGACGGCGAGGCGGCGATCACCAGCGTCGAGGTCTCGGCCGATGGCGGCAAGAGCTGGCAGGCGGCCGACATCAAGCCGCCGGAGAGCCCGTGGGCCTGGCATCACTGGACGACCAGGGCGACGCTCGCCTCCGGCAGCAATGTGCTGATGTGCCGGGCGACCGACGCGCTTGGCCGCACCCAGCCGATGGACGGGCTCACCCGCTGGAACCCGCGCGGCTATGAATGGAACGGCGTCGATCGCGTCGAGATTTCCATCTGAGCGCAAAAGGGCGCCGCCCGGCGGTGGCGCCCTTCCGCCCGTGACCGTCAGCTTCCACCGGAGTTGAATCGCTGTGCGACCGGCGACCGTCCTCTCGTTTGTCTTCCTGACCGCCTTCTCATCCGCGGCCGCTTCCGCCGCCGAGCGTTTCAATCTGCCGGAAGGCCCCGGCCGCGAGCTGGTCTACGGCCACTGCCAGACCTGCCACGACCTGCAGTCGGTGCTCGATTCGGCCGGCATCCGCCGCGGCGCCTGGGACGCCGTGCTCGACAACATGAAGGGCTTTGGCCTCAGGATCAGCGCCGACCAGCGCGCCAAGATCCTCGATTATCTCGGCACCTATCTCGGCCCCAAGCCGCCCCCTGCGGGCGGCGGCAGCGGTGGCGGCGGCGAGGTGGCCACGGTCGACGGCGCCAAGGTCTACGAGGATACCTGCATTGCCTGTCACCAGCCGGACGGCAAGGGCAAGCCCGGCGAGTTTCCGGCCTTTGCCGGCAATCCCGACCTGTTCCTGGCGCCCGATTTCCCGGCCGTGGTCGCCCTCAACGGGCTGGAAGGCCCGGTCGACGCGGAGGGCGACCATATCGACGGCGCCATGCCGTCCTTCGACTTCCTGTCCGACGACGAGATCGCCGCGGTGGTGAAGTACATCCGCTCCAACTTCGGCAACGATGCCGCTCGGCCCGCCGGCTTCGTCGACGTGACCCCGGCCGAAGTCGCTGCGCGTCGCGCCAAGCCGATGACCCCGGCCGAGGTGCACGACTACCGCGCATCGCTGAAGAAGTAGGATCGACGACCCGGCGCGCGGCAACGCGCCGGGTTCCGCCCTAAAGCACTTCCTTCACTGCCTCGGCAAAGGCGCCGACGATCGTGTCGGCTTCCGCGCGGGTCAGGCAGAGGGGCGGGGCGAAGCCGGCGATGTCGCCCTCGGGCATGGCGCGGGCGATGACACCACGCTTGAGCAGGGCGGCGACGACTTTCGCGCCGATCTTCTTGTCGGCGGCGAAGAAGGTGCGGCTGTCCTTGTCCTCGACGAATTCGACGGCAGCGAGCATGCCTTCGCCGCGCACTTCGCCGACATGTCTATGGTCGCCGACGGCGTCGCGCATCGCCTGATTGAAATAGGCGCCGACGTCGCCGGCATTGGCGACGATCCCCATCTGGTCGATAAGCTTGAGATTGGCGACGCCGGCCGCCGCGCCGATCGGGTGCGCCGAATAGGTCCAGCCGTGGCCGATGGGACCGAATTCGTCGGTGCCCTGCATCAGCACCTGCCAGACGCGCTCGGAGACGATCGAGCCGGAGAGCGGCGCATAGGCCGAGGTCAGGCCCTTGGCGATGGTGATGATGTCGGGCTCAAGGCCGTATTTGTCCGAGCCGAACATGGTGCCGAGCCGGCCGAAGCCGGTCACCACCTCGTCGGCGATCAAGAGGATATCGTGCTTCTTGAGCACCGCCTGGATAGCCGGCCAGTAGCCGGCGGGCGGCGGCACGATGCCCCCCGTGCCGAGCACCGGCTCGCCGATGAAGGCGGCGATGGTGTCGGCGCCTTCGTGCGCGATCAGCGCCTCCAGCTCGGCGACGCAATGGGCGACGAAGCCGGCCTCGCTCATGGCGCGGTCGGCGCGGCGGAAATAGTAGGGTGCCTCGGTGTGCTTCACATAAGGCAGCGGCAGATCGAACTTCTTGTGGAAGGCGCCGAGCCCGGTCAGCGAACCGGTCATCAGGCCGGAGCCGTGATAGCCGCGCCAGCGCGAGATGATCTTCTTCTTTTCAGGCCGGCCGAGAACGTTGTTGTAGTACCAGACCAGCTTGATGTTGGTCTCGTTGGCGTCGGAGCCGGAGAGGCCGAAATAGACCTTGGACATGCCCATCGGCGCGCGTTCCAGGATCATGTGCGACAGCGTGATCGAGGCTTCGGTGCCGGTGCCGACATAGGCGTGGTAATAGGCGAGCTCGCGCGCCTGGGCGGCGATGGCGTCGGCGATCTCCTTGCGGCCATAGCCGACATTGACGCAGTAGAGCCCGGCGAAAGCGTCGAGCAGCCGGTTGCCGTCGCGATCCTCGATAAAGACGCCGGAGCCGCCGGTGACGATCCGGCCCGGGCTCTCGCCGCGGGCGTGCTGGGCGAGATGGGTCGAGGGGTGGAAGAAGCTCTCCCGGTCCCACTTGTCGAGTTGGTCGTTGGCGAGCATGGCTGCTCCTTTCTTCTGCTTGGCGCCGCCTAAAGCCAGTTGCGGCAGACGTATTTGACTTCGGTGAAAGCTTCCATGCCGAGACGGGCGCCTTCGCGTCCGATGCCCGACTGCTTGACGCCGCCGAAGGGGATGGGTGCGCCGGTGACCTTGGTGCGGTTGACCGCGACCATGCCGGATTGCAGGGCGCGGCTGACCCGGTAGATGCGGCGCGGCTCGTTGGTGTGGAGATAGGCGACCAGGCCGTACTGGGTGGCGTTGGCGCGGGCGACCACCTCGTCCTCATGATCGAAGGCGGCGACCGGCGCCACCGGGCCGAAAGTCTCCTCGCGCATGATGAGGGCGTCGTCGGCAACGTCGGCCAGCACAGTCGGGGCGAAATAGAGCGGTCCGGCGGGGTGGACGTCGCCGCCGGTCAAGAGCTTCGCGCCGCGGGCCAGCGCGTCGGCGACATGGGCCTGCTGCTTGGCGACGGCGTCGGCGTTCATCAGCGGGCCAATGTCGGGATCCTCCAGCCCCGGCCCGACGCTGAGCGCTGCGGTGGCTTCGGCGAAGCGCCGGCAGAAGTCGGCATAGGCTGGCCGCTCGATGAAGAAGCGATTGGCGGCCAGGCAGTCCTGACCCGAGGTGGCGAACTTCGCCTTGATCGCCTCTTCGACGGCGCGGTCCATGTCGGCGTCGGCAAAGACGATGAAGGGCGCGTGGCCGCCGAGTTCCAGCACCAGATGCTTCACGGTCTCGGCCGACTGGCGATAGAGCAGGCGGCCGACCTCGGTCGATCCGGTGAAGGAGAGCACGCGCACGCGGGCGTCCTCGGTCCAGGCCGGCACGATCCGGGAGGCGCGGCCGGTGACGATGTTGAAGACGCCGGGGGGGATGCCGGCGCGCTCGGACAGCACGGCGAAGGCGATGGCGGTGAACGGCGTCTCGTGCGAGGGATGGGCGACCGCAGTGCAGCCGGCGGCGAGCGCTGCTGCCGCCTTGCGGGTGAGCATGGCGGCGGGGAAATTCCACGGCGTCACCAGCGCGGCGACGCCGGCCGGTTCGCGCCAGACCTCGACCTCGGCGCCGGCAAGGTGCGAGGTGACGCTCTCGATATTGGGGCGCTTGGCCTCCTCGGCATAGAACTCGATGAACGAGGCGGCATAGTCGATCTCGCCCAGCGCCTCGTGAAGCGGTTTGCCCTGCTCCACGGTCATGATCAAAGCGAGGTCGTGGCGCGCGGCGGTGGCGAGCTCGAACCAGCGGCGGAGCAGCGTCGAGCGCTCCTGCGGCAACAGGCCGGACCAGGCGGGGAAGGCGGCGGCAGCCGCGTCGACCGCGGCGCGCGCGTCGTCGGCGCTGAGGGCAGGGACATGGCCGATCGTGCGGCCGCTCGCCGGGTCGGTGACCGCGATGGTTGTGCCCGCATCAAGCCCGATCGCGCGGCCGCCGATGATTGCGGCGGCGCGGAAAAGCGTCGGGTCCGCCAGGCCTGCGAGCGGGTCCTCGGGCAGGCGTGGCGCAGCTTGCGCGTTGGCCATTCGATCGCCTCCTGTCGGGCGTCAGGCGACAATAGAGGCGGCCCGGCAGAGGCGTTCGCCAAACTGGCGGGGGAATTCGGAGGATTGTCCTGCCCGGCAGGGGGACGAGGCGGCAGATTGCCTATGGAGACGGCTGGGCGAGCAGATGCACCGGGATCGGCTCGTTCTTCACCGGGGCGGTGACGACATAGGTGAAATAACGCTGGACGCCGATCTCGCGGGCGAGCAGCGATTCGATCAGCTCCTGGTAGTCGGCGAGATGCTTCACGATCACCTTGCAAAGATAGTCGATGCCGCCGCCGACGGCCCAGCATTCGACGATCTCGGGGACGCCGGCGATCGCCTGCTCGAAGCGCTGGAAATCCTCGGCGCGGTGGTTCTCGATCGATATCTCGACAAAGACGACGGTCACCGGCCCGAACGCCTTGAGCGAGATCTGGGCGCCGTAACTCTCGATGATGCCAGCCTGCTCCAGCCGATGCAGGCGCTCCCAGCAGGGCGTCGAGGACAGGTTCACGCGCTCGGCCAGCGCCGCCTTCGACAGGCGACCCTCGCGTTGCAGGATGCTCAGGATCTTGATGTCCCGCGCATCCAACCTCGGTGGTCCGTTCTTGACTGCGCCCACGCCAGCCGTCCGCCTTGTCCGTTGACGGGAGGAGATTAGTGCCGCTGTGGCCGCGGCGTCCAGATGAGCGTGCATGCAAGTCCGAGGCCGTTTCGAAGCCCGAACGGGCGGATAAGCCGGCTAGTTGCCGAGGACCGAACGCAGGAAGGCCCGCGTCCGCTCCTCCTTCGGCTCGGTGAAAAGCTGGTCCGGCGTGCCCTGTTCCCTGATCTGCCCGCGGTCGAAGAAGCAGACGCGGTCGGAGACCTCGCGGGCGAAGCGCATCTCGTGGGTGACCAGCAGCATGGTCAGGTCGTGCTCCTCGGCGAGTTGGCGGATGACGTTGAGCACCTCGCCGACCAGTTCCGGGTCGAGCGCCGAGGTGGGCTCGTCGAACAGCATGATTTTCGGGCGCATGGCGAGCGCCCGGGCGATGCCGACGCGCTGCTGCTGGCCGCCGGAAAGCTGGGCGGGAAACTTCTGCGCCTGGTCCTGAAGCCCGACCAGCGCCAGCAACCGTTCGGCGCGCTCGCGCGCCTCCTGCTTCGACAGGCCGAGGACCACGGTCGGCGCCTCGGTGATGTTACGCATCACCGTCATGTGCGGGAACAGGTTGAACTGCTGGAAGACCATGCCGAGCAACGTGCGCCGGTGGCGCAGGTGCTTTTCCGAGGCCGGCACCAGCTTGCCGTCGCGGTACTCGTGCCACAGCGGCTGGCCGTCGACGGTGATGACGCCGCCGTTGATCTTCTCCAGCGTCATCAGGATGCGCAGAACCGTCGACTTGCCCGAGCCCGACGGCCCGATGATCGTCAGCTTCTCGCCGGGCGCGACCGAGAAATCGAGGTGATCGAGCACGACGTGATCGCCGAAGCTCTTCACGACCTTGTCGAAGGTAATGATGGGCTGGCTCATTTGAGAGGCAATCCTGTCTTGGGGAGGCTGGTGTCGACCAAGCGCACGACCGCCGAGGCGACCAGCGTCAGAATGAGGTAGAGCCCGCCCACCATGGACAACGGCACGAGATAGTCGAAGGTCTGGTCGCCGATGATCTTGGCGACGTTGAGCATCTCCAGCACGGTGACGACCGAGAGCACCGGCACGTCCTTCATGATCGACACCAGATAGTTGCCGAGCGCCGGCACGACGCGCGGCACCGCCTGGGGCAGGACGACGTGGGTGAAGGTGCGCACGGCGGGGAAATCCAGCGCCTTGGCGGCGTCGTGCTGGCCGGGCGGCACCGCCTCGATGCCGGCGCGATAGACCTCGGCGGTATAGGCGGAGTACTGCACGCCGAGCGCCAGCGCGCCGGTCAGGAAGGCGGGGAGCACGATGCCGTAGTCGGGCAGCACGTAATAGAGAAAGAAGAGCTGCACCAGGAGCGGCGTGTCGCGGAAGAACTCGGTGAGCACCAGCGCGGGGTAGGAGACGATCTTCAGCGGCACGCGCTTGAGCACTGCGAAGATCAGGCCAAGGACGAGCGCGATGGCGAAGCCGGCGATCGAGGCCTCGATCGTCACCCACATGCCGACCAGCAGCATGGGCAGGATCGACCAGGCGAAGGCCAGTTCGCCGTGCGCGGTGTCCCAGTGGAAGCCGAACAGCATGGCGCTAGCTCCTGGCGCCGCGCCAGCGGCCGACCGAATGTTCGAGCAGGCGCATGATGGCGGTGACCACCAGCGCCATGCCGAAATACATGAGCAGGATCATCGAATAGACGGTGGTCGAATCCTGCGTGAAGTTGCGCACCTGCTCGGCGCGGAAGGCGAGGTCGCCGAGGCTGATGAGCGAGGCGAGCGCCGTGTCCTTGAGGTTTTGCACCGCCAGATTGCCGAAGGAGGGCATCATCTCGGGGATGGCCTGGGGCAGGGCGATGCGCCACAACGTCTGGCGCGCGGTGAAGTCGAGCGCCTTGGCGGCCTCGTACTGGCTCCACGGCACCGCCTGGATGGCGCCGCGCACGACTTCGGCACCATAGGCACCGATATTGAGGCCGAGGGCGACGACGCCAGCGGTCACCGGCGGCAGCCTGAGATTGATGCCGATGGCGTCGCCGGCAATCGGCAGGGCGAAATAGAGCCAGAAGAGCTGGACGAGCAGCGAGGTGCCGCGGAAGATCTCGATATAGACGATCGAGAAGCCCTTGATCGCCCAGTTGTGGGAAGTCTTGCCGATGCCGAAGGCGAAGGCGCAGAGCGCGCCGAGGATGGTGGAAAAGACCGTCAACTCGATGGTGATCCAGGCTCCCTGAAGGAGCGGCCGCAGATATTCAGCCCAATGCACCGGCGAAGCACCCCCTTGTCACCGTTCCCCCGGGGGAGATGACCGGGCGCCCGGTGGCGCCCGGCCTCAGTCAAGCAGATTTTAGGCCAGCGGCCCAACGCCGGCCGCGGGCGCTCAGCCCTTGCACAGCTCCGCCGTGGTCTTGGCGGTCGAGCCGGCGATGTCGGCCGGTGTGAAGCCGTAGCCGGAGAGGATCTGCTTCCAGGCGTCGGTCTTCTTGAACTTGACCAGCTCGGCGTTGAAGGCGTCGCGCAGATCCGTCGAGTCGCTGTTGAAGTTGAAGCCGCCCCACGAGCGCACTTCCTTGCCGTCGACCACCGGATCGACGAAGTCGGGCGCGAGCTCGACCTTGTCGCTCTTCTTGGCAAGCTCGCTGGCGGTCAGGCCGGTGGCGGCATAGGCGTCGGCGCGGCCGGTGGCGACCGTCGAGATGGCGTCGGCATTGGCGGCGATGGTGACGATGTTGCCTTCCGGCACGCCCAGCGACTGCATCATCTGCAGCTGGTCGGCGCCGGCCATGACGGCGACCTTGGCGTCGCCCTTGGCGAAGTCGGCATAGGTGTGCAGGTTCTTCGGGTCACCGTTGGCGACCAGCAGGCCCTCGCCATAGGAGGTATTCGGCTCGGAATAGGCCACCTTCTGGCAGCGCTCGGGGCGAATGGCCATCTCGGCCGCCGTCATGTCAAAGCGGTTGGCCTGCAGACCGGGGATGAGCGAGGAGAAGTTGGTCACCACCCACTGGATGTTCTCTGGCGCGATGCCGAGCGCCTTGACCACGGCGACGGCGACGTCGGGGCCGGCGCCCTTGGCATCGCCGTTCGGATCGACGTAGCCGTAGGGGATCTCGTTGGCGACCGCGATGCGGATATAGCCGCGGTCCTTGATCTCCTTGAGCGTAACGGCATTGGCTGCGGCAGCCGTCATGGCGGTTGCGGCAAGTGCGGCGAGGGCGGTGACAAGGATGCGAGAGCGTGTGCGTCGTGCCATGTTCAAGGTCCTTCCGGATGGCGTTGCTGGAGCTGCTGTTGCCGGCCACGGCAAATGGGTCGAGAACATCTGAGAGCGTGCTAGGCGCTCACGGATTGGTACGATGCGTCTTGTCTTGAATGTCCCCTTCCCTGGAAGTCTTCAGCGTTGCGGAGAGCGGTATCGGTGTCGAGGGAGAATATGACTATTTTTGATCCCCAGGGCAGGCGGATCGGCTATCGGCCCATGGCAGATTGGAGAGATCACCTGTGCCGGCGCGGACAAAACTGTTGCGTATTGTGCGCAGCAGATGCGTGGCCGGCACAGGACCGCGCCGCCAGAGGGGCCGAGGCATGATTCCGTTTTCCCGTGTCCTGGAGGCGCACAACCGCATTGCCGGCCGGGTGCTGCACACGCCGCTCAGGCCGGCGGACGGACTGGCCCGGCGGGCGGGCGTGCCGGTCTTGATAAAATGCGAGCACCAGCAGACGACCGGCAGCTTCAAGCTGCGCGGTGCCACCAATGCGGTGCTGTCGCTCTCCGAAGAAGCGCGCCGCGCTGGCGTCGTTGCCGCCTCCACCGGCAATCACGGCCGCGCGGTTTCCCATGCCGCAAAGGCGGGGGGGACACGCGCGGTCATCTGCCTCTCGTCTCTCGTCCCCGAAAACAAGGTCAGGGCGATCCAGGCGCTCGGCGCCGAGGTGCGCATCGTCGGAACAAGCCAGGACGATGCCCAGGTCGAAGTCGACCGGCTGGTTGTCGAGGAAGGCATGGCCGAGATCCCGCCCTTCGACCATGAGGCGGTGATCGCCGGCCAGGGTACCCTCGGCCTTGAGATCGTCGCGGACGTGCCGGAACTCGAAGCCCTGCTGGTGCCGCTTTCCGGCGGCGGGCTGATCTCCGGTGTGGCGCTGGCCGCCAAGACGCTGAAGCCCGATATCCGCGTCATCGGCATCACCATGGAGCGCGGCGCGGCGATGGTGCTCAGCCTCGCCGCCGGTCACCCGGTCGATGTCGCCGAGGAGCGCACGCTCGCCGATTCGCTCGGCGGCGGCATCGGCCTTACCAACCGCTACACCTTCGAGATGGTCAGGGCGCTGGTCGACGACACGGTGCTGGTCAGTGAGGACGAGATCGCCGCCGGTATCCGCTTCGCCTACGAGGAAGAGGGCGAGGTGATCGAGGGCGGTGCCGCCGTCGGCCTCGCCGCACTCATCGCCGGCAAGGTGAGGCTCGCCGGGCCGACGGCGATCGTGCTTTCCGGCAAGAACATCGCATCGGCGCTGCACCGCGGAATCGTCTGTGCAGCGGCGCCGGGAGCCTGAGGAAGCGCCATGACCGACATCACCATCCTAACCGAGACGGACCTGCGCGCGCTGGTGCCGCTCGACCTGGAGGCCGTGGCGACCGTCGAGGAAGCCTTCCGGGCGCTCGCCTCCGGGCGGGTGGTGATGCCGCCGATCCTACGCCTCGACATTGCCGAGGCGCGCGGCGAGGTCGACGTGAAGACCGCCTATGTTCCGGGCTTCGACGGTTTCGCCATCAAGGTCAGCCCCGGCTTCTTCGACAATCCCAAGCTGGGGCTGCCAAGCGTCAACGGGCTGATGGTTTATCTCAGCGCGAAGACGGGAATCGTCGCGGCGCTGCTCCTCGACAATGGCTATCTCACCAATGTGCGCACCGCCGCTGCCGGCGCGGTGGCGGCGAAACATCTGTCGCGCGAGGATGCCGCAGTTGCCGCCATTCTCGGGGCCGGCGCGCAAGGGCGCCTGCAGCTCGAGGCGCTGACGCTGGTGCGCCCGATCCGCGAGGCGCGCATGTGGACGATTCCCGCCGATGCCGCCTTGGCCGCCGCCGCGACGGCTGAGATGACGGCAAAGCTCGGCATCCCGGTCAAGGCCGTGGCCGATGCGGCAGACGCCGTCCGCGGCGCCGATATCGTCGTCACCACCACGCCGGCAAGCCGGCCCATCCTCTCGGCCGACTGGCTTGGCGCCGGCCAGCACGTCACCGCCATGGGCTCGGACGCCGAGCACAAGAACGAGATCGACCCGGCGGCCTTCTCGCGCGCGACTTATGTCGCCGACAGCCTGGCGCAGACCCGGCGCCTCGGCGAACTCCACCATGCGCTTGCGGCGGGGATCGTCTCCGCCGACGCGGCCTTTGCCGAACTCGGTCAGGTCGTTGCCGGAACGGCGCCCGGCCGCCGCTCGCCCGGCGATATCACGCTCTGCGACCTCACCGGCACCGGCGCGCAGGACACGGCAATCGCCACGCTGGCCGTCGCCCGCGCCAAAGCGGCCCGGGCCGGTACCCTTTTCCAAAGCTGAGGCACCTCATGCCCGACGTTGCGCTGAACTTCGCCCGCCAGGAATATGCCAACCGGCTGGCACGCACGCGGCGCGCCATGGAGGCCCAAGGCATAGACACGCTAATCGTCTCCGATCCCTCCAACATGGCCTGGCTCACCGGCTATGACGGCTGGTCGTTCTACGTCCATCAAGGCGTGGTGGTGCCGCCGGACGGCGATCCGGTGTGGTGGGGCCGGTCGCAAGATGTGCAGGGGGCGCTGCGCACCGTCTACATGGGCGAGGACCGCATCCTCGGCTATCCCGACATCTATGTGCAGTCGACCGAGCGCCATCCCATGCAGGTGCTCGCCGCGCAACTGACCGAGCGCGGCTGGGGCAAGGGCACGATCGGCGTCGAGATGGACAATTACTGGTTCTCGGCCATGGCCTTCGCCACGCTGCAACGCGAACTGCCCAATGCCCGCTTCGTCGACGCCACGGCACTCACCAACTGGCAGCGCGCGGTGAAGAGCCCGCAGGAACTCGACTACATGCGCATCGCCGGCAAGATCGTCTCGGCCATGCACCGCTACATCGTCGAGACCGTCGAGCCGGGCATGCGCAAATGCGACCTCGCCGCCGGCATCACCGGTGTCGGCACACGCGGCGTCGACGGCTTCGGCGGCGACTATCCGGCGATCGTGCCGCTGATGCCGTCGGGTTCGGATGCCGCCGCGCCGCATCTCACCTGGGACGATCAGCCGTTCAAGGCGGGCGAGGGGACCTTCTTCGAGGTCGCCGGCTGCTACAGGCGCTACCACTGCCCGCTGTCGCGCACGGTCTTCCTCGGCAAGCCGACGCAGACCTTTCTCGATGCGGAGAAGGCGATCCTGGAGGGCATGGCGGCGGGACTCGAAAAGGCGCGCGCCGGCAATCTTTGCGAGGATATCGCCAGGGCCTTTTTCGCGGTGCTTGCCCGCTACGGCATCGTCAAGGACAACCGCACCGGCTATCCCATCGGCCTGTCCTATCCGCCCGACTGGGGCGAGCGCACCATGAGCCTGCGTCCCGGCGACCGTACCGAACTCAGACCCGGCATGACCTTCCATTTCATGACCGGCCTGTGGATGGAGGACTGGGGCTTCGAGATTACCGAATCGATCGCCATCACCGAGGGCGCGCCGGAACTCTTGGCCGACGTTCCGCGCCAGCTCTTCGTCAAGGGATGAGTGAGACGCCATGGACGGCACGCCCCTGAAGCCATCGCCGATCACAGCCACCGTCGACTATGCCGCCGACGGCGTGCAGCACGGCTTCCTGCGCCTGCCCCACAGCCGCAATGATTCCGCCTGGGGCTCGGTGATGATCCCGGTCACGGTGGTGAAGAACGGCGAGGGGCCGACGGCGCTGCTCACCGGCGCCAATCACGGCGACGAATACGAAGGTCCGCTGGCGCTCTTCGACCTCGCCAACACGCTCAAGCCCGAAGCGGTCAGCGGCCGGGTCATCATCGTGCCGGCGATGAACTATCCCGCCTTTCGCGCCGGCACGCGCACCTCGCCGATCGACGGCGGCAACCTCAACCGCACCTTCCCCGGTCGGCCGGACGGCACCGTCACCGAGAAGATCGCCGACTATTTCCAGCGCGTCCTGCTGCCGCTTGCCGACTGCGCCCTCGATTTCCATTCCGGCGGCCGCACGCTCGATTTCCTGCCCTTTGCCGCCGCCCATGTGCTCGACGACAAGATGCAGGAGGACCGTTGCTTCGCCGCGGTCAAGGCATTTGCCGCGCCCTATTCCATGAAGATGCTGGAGATCGACGCCGCCGGCATGTACGACACGGCGGCGGAGAGCCTCGGCCGCGTCTTCGTCACCACCGAGCTTGGCGGCGGCGGCACCAGCACGCCGGCGACCGTCGCCATCGCCCGCCGCGGCCTCAGCAACTTCCTGAAGCATTGCGGCATTCTGAAAGGTGAGGTGGAGGCCGCGGAGACGGTGTGGCTCGACATGCCGTCGAGCGACTGCTTCGTCTTCTCCGAGGATGAGGGAGTCGTCGAAACGCTGGTCGGTCTCGGCGAAAGGGTCGAGCGCGGTCAGAAACTGGCACGCATCTATCCCGTCGGCCGCACCGGGGTTGCGCCGGTGGTGCTTGCCGCGCGCATGGACGGCATTCTCGCCGCCCGCCACTTCCCCGGACTGATCAAATGCGGTGATTGCGCCGCAGTGGTGGCGACAGTGGTCGACTAGCCGGGGCCGGACGGCAGGCTGTTCAGCGGCCTCGCCCTCCGCTAGACAGACTGCCTCCATGGCAGCGCCTCTCCTCCTCCTTCAGGACGTCCACCTGACCTTCGGCGGTACGCCGCTTCTGACCGGCACGGAGCTTTCCGTCAGCGCCGGCGAGCGGCTGTGCCTGGTCGGCCGCAACGGCACCGGTAAATCGACCCTGCTCAGGATCGCGGCGGGACTGGTCGAGCCGGATTCGGGCACGCGCTTCCTCCAGCCCGGCACGACGGTGCGCTATCTCGCCCAGGAGCCGGACTTTTCCGGCTTCGACAGCACGGAGGCCTTCGTTGCCGCCGGCCTGGGGCCCGGCGACGACCCGCATCGAACGCGGCGGCTCCTGGAAGATCTCGGTCTCACCGGCGCGGAGGACCCGGCGCGGCTTTCCGGCGGCGAGGGCCGCCGTGCGGCGCTTGCCCGCGTGCTGGCGCCGGACCCTGACATCCTGCTCCTCGACGAGCCGACCAACCATCTCGACGTCGTCGCCATCGAAGCCCTGGAGGCGACGCTGTCGACCATGCACTCGGCGATCGTGATGATCAGCCACGACCGCCGCTTCCTCGCTGATCTCGGTCGCGCCACCGTCTGGCTCGATCGCGGCATCACCCGCCGGCTGGAGCGGGGCTTTGCCGAGTTCGAGACTTGGCGCGACACGATCCTGGAAGAGGAGGAGCGCGACCGCCACAAGCTTGACCGCAAAATCGTGCGCGAGGAGGACTGGCTGCGCTACGGTGTCAGCGCGCGGCGTACGCGTAATCAGCGACGGCTTGCCGACCTGCACGCGCTCCGCCGCGAGCGCGCCCTGCGGCGAAGGAATGCAGCGCACGGCGCGGTCAGGCTCGCCACCCAGGATGCCGGCCAGTCCGGCAAGCTGGTGATCGAGGCGACGGGGATCGCCAAGAGCTACAGCGGCCGTGCGGTCGTGCGCGACCTGTCGCTGACGATCGAGCGCGGCGACCGGCTCGGCATCGTCGGGCCGAACGGCGCCGGCAAGACGACGCTCATTAATCTGCTCACGGGCGCGCTTGCCGCGGACGCGGGCACGGTGCGGCTCGGTACCAATCTCGAGATCGCCACGCTCGACCAGAGCCGCGAGAGCCTCGACCCGGAGGCGACGGTGACCTCTGTGCTGACCGGCGGGCGCGGCGATACGGTGCTCATCAACGGCCAGCCGCGCCACGTCATCGGCTACATGAAGGATTTCCTGTTCCGTGCCGAGCAGGCGCGCACGCCGCTGAAGGCGCTGTCCGGCGGCGAGCGCGGCCGGCTGATGCTCGCCCGGGCGCTTGCCCAGCCCTCCAACCTGCTGGTCCTCGACGAGCCGACCAACGACCTCGATCTGGAGACCCTCGACCTCCTGCAGGAGATGCTCGCCGCCTATCCGGGCACGCTGCTGCTGGTCAGCCACGATCGTGATTTCCTCGATCGGGTGGTGACCTCGCTGGTCGCTTCCGACGGCGATGGAAGCTGGATCGAATATGCCGGCGGCTATTCCGACATGGTGGCGCAGCGCGGCAGCGGTATCGGCAAGCGGGTCGCCACCGCGCCTGAACCGGTGCGCGAAAAGACCGCGAAGCAGCAGGCCGAACCGCGTCAGCCGGCACGGCGCAAGCTCGGCTTCGCCGACCAGCACGCCCTGAAGACGTTGCCCGGCAAGATCGCGGCGCTCCATGAGGAGATCCGCCGGCTGGAGGGCGTGCTTGCCGATGCGGAGCTTTACGCCCGCGATCCGCAGGCGTTCGCGGCGGCGGGCACGGCGCTGGAGCGGGCGCAGGCGGAGGTGGCGGAGGCCGAAGAGGCCTGGCTCAGCGCAGAGCTTCGGCGCGAGGAGATCGAGGGAAACTGAGGTTTTGCCTCACAGGGTGGCGAGACGCTGCCAGGTCTCGGCATAGGCGCCGAGATCGATGGCAAGCGGGGTTGCCGGCGGCGCTTCCTTCGTGGGCGTGCGCGCCCCCGGTCCGAAGGCGAGCAGGGTGGCGCCGTCGACCGTGCCGGTGGCATCCGGCTCGACCAGAACCGGGCGCGGGATGCGTTGGGCGAGCGCGGCCAGGAACAGCTGGTTGCGGGCAAAGGGCCCCTCGACGATGACCGGCCCTTCGGCGCCGGCAAGCGCCAGGCAGGTTTCGGCGACCATTGCGGCATAGAGGCTGGCGGCGGCGACGCGCTCGCCGGGCGCGAGGTTCGCCGGGTCGAATGTCCAGTGTCCCGTCATCCTGCCGAAGGGGCCGGTGCCGGGAGCGAAGCTTGGCAGTGCCATGATCTCGCCGGTGACGACGCGCGCCACATCGCCGTCGTTCGGCTCGGCGTTGCTGTCGCCGGTGAGGATGCCGAATTCGCGTCCGGCCATGAAGCGGGCCGAGGGCACCGGCCGGCCGAGCGCGTCGACATTGGCGAGGCAGTCGCGGGCCGGATCGAGCTTGCCGATGCTGCTGCCCGGCGCCAGCACGATTGCCCATGTGCCGGTGGAGAGCACGGCGAAGGGGACGGAGCGCGTCAACAGGTGGGGCAGCAGGCTGGCATTGGAATCGTGGATGCCAGCGACGACGCGGCAGTCCGCGGCGATGCCGGTGCGCGTCGCGACCTCCGGCGTGATGGTGCCGACGCTGTCCCACGCCTTGACCAGTGGTGGGAACAGGCGGTCCCAGCCCTCGCTGACCGCAAAGTGCGAATAGGTCGCCGCGCGCGGCGCCCACAGGTCGGTGTGGCAGCCGAGCGAGGTGACCTCGGCCGCCCTGCGGCCGGTCAGCCGCCACACCCAGTATTGCGGGTAGGGCAGGATCGCCTCCGTCCGCGCGAAGGCGTCCGGAAAGGTGCGGCTCAGCCAGTAGAGCTGGCGGCCGGCATTGAGGCCGTTGGGGAGATCCGGCGACAGGGTCTCGGCAAAATCGCCGCAGGCCGCGCGATAGGCGTCGTGCACCGCCTCCGGGCCATCGTGTTCGTAGTCGAGGATCGGCAGGGCCAACCGGTCGCCGGCGACAAGGGCGAAGCAGGCGCCATGGGTGGTCACCGAGATCGTCGCGATCTCGCCGTCGCGGGTGAAGGCCGCAAGCCCGTCGAGCAGCCATTGCCACAGGATGTCGACGTCGAAATGCGGATAGGGTCCGTCCGTGCGTACCGTATTGGCCGTGGTGCGCACCGCCGTCACGGCGCGGCTCGTCGGATCGACCAGCGCCAGCTTGGCGTTCGACTTGCCGATATCGACGACGACGATGGCGCCGGGCATGTTCATTCCATGTGGAAGACGGTGACCAGCGGGATCGACACCGGCTCGTTGTCCGGCGCCGTTTCCATGATGTCGGCCATGTAGGCCCACCAGCGCTGCATGACCGGATGGCGAGGCAGATCGTCCATGCCGTGGTCGTCGGTGCGCCACAGCACGCCGAACAGGATGTTGGTCTCGCGGTCGAGATGGATGGAATAGTCGGAGATGCCGGCTTCTTTCAGGAGCGCCACGAGTTCGGGCCAGATCGCGTCGTGGCGGCGCTTGTATTCGGCCTCCATGCCGGGATTGAGCTTCATCTTGAAGGCATGTTTCTGCATCAGGCGTTCCTCCAGCGCCGGGCGATCTTGCCGGCGACGATCGGCAGCGCGATCGCCCCGATCAGAAGCGAGCCGATGAAGATCGACTGAACGATACCCGGCACGTTGAGCAGGCCGAAGCCGAAGGTGACCAGGCCCATGACGAAGGCGGCGATAAAGACGCCGGGAATGGTGCCGGAGCCGCCGAGGATGTTGACGCCGCCGAGCACCACCATGGTGATGACCTCAAGCTCCCAGCCGGTGGCGATGGTCGGGCGGGTCGAGCTGATGCGCGACGTGAGCAGGATCGCGGCGACGCCGCTCATCGCGCCGGTCAGCACGAAAAGCAGGAAGCGGATGCGGTCAACGCGCACACCGGAGAAGAGTGCCGCAACCGCGTTGTTGCCGATGGCATAGATCCGCCGGCCGAAGGCGGTGAGGTGCAGCACGACGCCGAAGACGACGGCGAGCACCAGGAACAGCACGAACTCGAAGGAAATCACCCACCAGACATAACCCTGGCCGAAGAAGGCGAAATCGGCCGGATAGTGGCGATAGACCTGGTCGCCGAGGACGACGAAGGCGATGCCGCGGAAGAGGCTCATGGTGCCGATGGTGACGACGATCGAGGGGATGCGGAACCAGGTGACGATGAAGCCGTTGAAGGCCCCGGCGAGGATGCCGACGGCGATGCCGATGACGACGAGGGTGGGCGTGCCGGCGCCGGCGGCGGCCGCCGCGCCCATGGCGGTCGAGGACAGGGCGATGATCGAGGCGACCGACAGGTCGATCTCGCCGGCGATGATCAGCAGCGCCATGGCCAAGGCGATGATCGCCTTCTCGGTGAAATTGAAGGTGGCGTCGGAGAGATTGTAGGGATTGAGGAAATAGGGTGAGGCCGTCGCGTTGAAAACGAAGATGGCGGCGGCGACGGCGAAAAGGATCACCTCCCACTGCTTCCACCAGCGGAAACGGCCGGCGAGGCGGTCGGGAATATCGTGGGAAGCTATGGTCTGCTCGCTCATCCGGCCACGGCCTCCTTGAGGATCAGGCGGCCGGTCTGGCGCTCGCGGCCGGCGTTGATGATGACGGCGCCGAGGATGGCGGCGCCGGAGATAGCAAGCTGCCAGAACGGCGAGACGTGGATCACCGGCAGTGCCTCGCTGACCACGCCGAAGAAGAGCGCGCCGAGGACGGCGCCGGGCACGGTGCCGATGCCGCCGGCGATCGAGACGCCGCCGATGACGCACGAGGCGATGACCTGCAACTCGAATCCGCCGGCGATATCGACATAGGCGATGGTGAAGCGCGAGGCCCACAGATAACCGCAGAAGCCGGCGATCGTACCGGAGATGCAGAAGGCGACGAACTGGGTCAGGCCGACATCGATGCCGGTGTAGACGGCGGCGACGGGATTGCCACCGACAGCATAGAAGGCGCGGCCGATGCGCGTGATGCGCATGAAGAAGAGAAACACGACCACCACGATGATGGCGAACCACGACAGCAGTGGCAGGCCGAGGATCTCGGTGCGCGGCGCGGCGATGAAGGCGGCGCTCATCTGCCGCCCGACGATCGAGGTGCCGCCGGAGGCGACGAAAGCGAGGCCGCGATAGATCGACAACGTGCCGAGGGTGACGACGATCGGCGGGATGCCGACCAGCCACACCATGGCGCCGTTGAAGGCGCCAAGGCCAAGACCGATGCCGGCGGCGGCGAGCATGAGCAGGGGGATCGGCACCTCTGGATGGGCGGCGTTGACCAGCGCAACCAGTACGCCGGTGAGCGCGATGTTGGCGCCGACCGACAGGTCGATGCACTTGGTCAGGATGACGGTCATCTGGCCGAGCACGACCATGATCAGGATGGCGGTGTCGTTGAACAGGCCGGCGAGGCTCTTCGGCTGAACGAAGGCCGGCGTGATGAAGCCGATGCCGACGATCATCGCCGCGACGATGATGGCGAGCAGGATATCGCGTCCGATGCGCATGTCAGGCGGCCTCCACGGCGATGTTGCCGGTGGCGGCGGCGACCAGCCGCTCGGCGGTGAGGTCGGGCCGGTCGAAGCGGGCGACGATGCGGCCCTGGCGCATGACGGCGACGCGGTCGCTCATGCCGAGGACCTCGGGCAGCTCGGAAGAGATCATGACGATGGCGACGCCCTGCGCCGTCAGTTCGCGCATGAAGGCGTGGACGGCGGCCTTGGAGCCGACGTCGATGCCCTTGGTCGGCTCGTCGAGGATGATGACGCGCGGCTGCGTCGCCAGCCACTTGCCGATCACCACCTTCTGCTGGTTGCCGCCCGACAGCGTGCCGACCTCCTGGCTGAGGCTGGCGGCCCGGAGATCGAGGCGCGTGGCGTACTGGCGGGCCAGATCGAACTCGCGGGCAAGGTCGAGAAAACCGTTGCGCGTCAGGCGGCCGAGCGAAGGCAGCGTCATGTTCTCGAAGACCGGCAGCGCCAGCACCACGCCTTGGCGCTGGCGCTCCTCCGGCACATAGACGATGCCGCGCGCCACCGCTTCGGCCGGCGAGCGGATGACGGCGACCTGGCCATCGACCTTGAGCGCGCCCTTGGACGGCCGCGTGATGCCGAACAGCGCCTGCATCAGCTCGCTGCGCCCGGCGCCGACCAGGCCGTAGAAACCGAGGATCTCGCCCTGGCGCAACTCGAAGGCGATGTCGGCGAACTCGGTCGGGTGGCAGTAGCCGGCGACGGTGAGCACGGTCTCGCCCGGGGCCGCCACCGGCTTGGGGAAGATCGTGTCGACGGTGCGCCCGACCATCAATGCGATGAGGTTGGCCGGGGTCGCCTCGGAAACCAGCCCTTCCCCGACCGAGCGGCCGTCGCGCAGCACGGTGTAGCGGTCGGCGATCTGGAAGATCTCCTCGAACTTGTGGCTGATGAAGAGGACCGCTTTGCCCTCGCGCTTGAGCTTGCCGATGATCTGGTAGAGCTCCTCGACCTCCTTGTGGGAGAGCGATGCGGTCGGCTCGTCCATGATGACGATCTTGGCGTCGACGGAAAGCGCGCGGGCAATGGCGACCAGGTGCTTGCGCGCGATCGCCAGTTCGCGCAGCGGCGCGTTGGGGTCGAGATCGACCTCCAGCTCATCGAGGATTTCGCGCGTGCGCGCCCGCATCGCCTTCCAGTCGAGAAAGCCGAAGCGGCCGGTGATCGGGTGACCGAGGAAGACGTTCTCGGCGACGGTGAGCTCGTCGAAGAGCACGGTCTCCTGGTGGGTGGCGGTGATGCCGCTGTGAAAGGCGGCCTCGGCGTTGGGGATGTCGATGTCCGCGCCGGAAAGCACGATGCGCCCTTCGTCGGGCGGGTGGACGCCGGTGAGGATCTTGACCAGCGTCGATTTGCCGGCGCCGTTCTCGCCGATCAGCGCCGTGACGACGCCGGGATAAAGCCTGAGATCGATGCCGTCCAGCGCGCGCACGCCGGGGAAGGACTTGGATATCCCGATTGTCTCGAGGACGGTCTCTGTCATGCGGAAACGCTTCCCAACCGGACCAGCATCGCACGGACGCGGCGGGCTCCTCAACAACGCGGCCAGGCCTGGCCGCGAGCTCCGTGCCGGCCGGAATTGCGGGAGGCGCGTGCGCCTCCCGCCTGGGGGTTGGGGAGGAGCCCTCAGTAGACCTTGGCGAACTCGTCGATGTTCTTGGCGTCGAAGACGAAGGGCGGCGCCATGGCACCCGACAGGTCGTCGTCGAGCTTGACCTTGCCGAGCCGGCCCATCGACAGCTCGCCGCCGGCAACCGCCTTCTCCTTGCCGGTCGCCAGGTTGTAGGCGATCGTGGTCGCGGCATAGCCGAGGTCGATCGGGTTCCACAGGGCGAACTGCGGCGCGGCCCCCGACTTGACGTGCTTGATCATCTCCGACGGCAGGCCGAGACCGGTGACCAGCACCTTGCCGACGAGGTTGTTGTCCTCGACATATTGCGCCGCGGCGGCAATGCCCACCGTGGTCGGCGCGATGATCACCTTGAGGGCGGGATCGCTGTCGATCAGGCCCTTGGCCTCGGTGTAGCTCTTGTCCTGCTTGTCGTCGCCATAGACGACCTTGGTCAGGTTGACGTCGGAATACATGCCGGCGTCCTTCTTCATGACGTCGATCCAGGCGTTCTGGTTGGTCGCCGTCGAGGTCGCCGACAGGATGGCGACGTTGCCCTTCTGGCCGCCGAGCAGATCGTTGGCCATCTTCAGGCACTGGTCGCCGATGAGCTTGGTGCCGGAAGCGAGGAGGTTCATCTGGCGGCCGGCCTTGGCGACGCCGGAATCGAACGAGATGACCGTGATGCCGCGGTCCATCGCCTTCTTCAGCACCGGCACCAGCGCGTCGGCGTCGTTGGCCGAAATCGCGATGGCGTTGACGCCCTGGGCGATCAGCGAGTTGATGATGTCGATCTGGCCTTCCGGCGTGGCCTGGGTCGGGCCGGTATAGATGATGTCGACGTTGCCGAGTTCCTTGGCCGCCTCCTCGGCGCCCTTGTCGGCGGCGTCGAAGAAGCCGTTGCCGAGGTTCTTGACCAGCAGGGCGATCTTGACATTGGCGGCCGAGGCCGGATTGACGGCGAAAGCCAGCGCCAGTGCGGTGCCGATCGCCAGTTTCTTCAGAAGGCTCATTCTCAGTTCCTCCCCTTGGTTTTCCTGTGCACTGCCTTCAGGTGGATCGGCGCGCCTCATGCCGCCGACGATGACGCCTCCCCGTCGCTCTCCTCCCGAGCGGCGACGATGAGACGGATTCCGGCCTGTTCGACGATCTTCGCGTCCCGGGTGGAGACGCCCTCGTCGGTAATCACGATATGCACGCGCTCGAGCGGACAGAGGATCAGGCTCGAGCGGTTGGCGAACTTGGAGGAGTCGACCAGCAGAACCAGCTCCTCGGCCTGGTTGATGAGCTTCTGCTCGGCCTGGATGAGCAGCGGATCGCCCTCCATGACGCCGAGCGGACCGACGCCGCGGGCGCCCATGAACATGCGGCGCGCATAGAAGTTGCGCGTCACATCGTTCTCGAAGGGGCTGAGGATGATGTTCTGCTCGCGATAGATGGCGCCGCCCGGCAGCGTGATCGTGTTTCTCGAATTGCGCAGCAGGTGATCGGCGATGGGGAACGAGTTGGTCAGGATCTGCAGACGCCGGCGGGCGAGGTGGTGGACCATCTGATAGGTGGTGGTGCCGCCGTTGATGATGATCGATTCGCCGTCGTCGCAGAGCGCCACGGCAGCGCGGGCGATGGCGCGCTTCCGGTCGACATTGACCCCCTCGTTGACCGAGAAAGGACGCCCGGCGATGCCGCGGACCTCGGGCGGGTGGAGTGCCTCGGCGCCGCCACGCACGCGGCGCAGCTTGCCGGAGACGTGCAGCGCGCCGATGTCGCGACGGATCGTCGCTTCCGAAGCACCGGTCAGATCGACCAGCTCGGAGACCGTGACGACCGGCTTGTCGGCGACCGCACCGAGGATGACGCGATGGCGTTCGATTTCGTGCATTGCTCCTCCCTTGCGAAGATCAGCAAGGAATTTTGACAGAGTCAATCAGAAACGCTCAATTTCGATAATATTGCGACGCAAACGCGCAATGTTGTGGTGCAATATGCTCGACTATTGGCGCTTTTGATTGACATCCTCCCTGTTTGAAGAAACCATGCGGTGCCGCACCGCTCGGCAACCAACCCACCAAAGCCAGCAAGCAGAATGACCGCGCCAATCGACAAGACTCTTCTCGCCGACCGCTGGGACGAGCAGAACGCCGCCACGCTGACGCCCTCGGAGCTCCTGCTCTACCGGTTCGAACCTGCTCGGCTCTGACCTGCGCATCACCAATTTCGGTGGCGGCAACACCTCCGCCAAGCTCGTCGCGCGCGACCCGCTCAGCGGCGAGGATGTCACCGTCCTGTGGGTCAAGGGATCGGGCGGCGACCTCGGCTCGATGAAGCTCGACGGTTTCGCCACGCTCTATCAGGCGAAGCTGGAAGGGCTGAAGGCGCTCTATCGGGGCCCCAGCGAAGAAGACGAGATGGTCGGCCATCTGCCCCATTGCACCTTCAACCTCAATCCGCGCGCCGCCTCGATCGACACGCCGCTGCACGGCTTCCTGCCCTACAAGCACGTCGACCACATGCACCCCGATGCGGTGATCGCCATTGCCGCGTCGAAGAACTCGCGGGCGCTCACACGAGAGATCTATGGCGACAGCATCGGCTGGCTGCCGTGGCGGCGGCCGGGCTTCGAGCTCGGCCTGATGCTGGAGAAGTTCGCCCGCGCGCACCCGGAGGCCACCGGCGTGGTTCTCGAAAGCCACGGGCTGTTCACCTGGAGCGACGATCCGCGCGCCTGCTACGCAACCACCATCGCCACGATCAACAAGGCGATCGCCTGGCTCGCCGAGAAGGAGAAGGCACTGGGCAAGCACGCCTTCGGTGGTGCCCGGGTGCAAGCCGAGGCGTCGGCGGACCGGCGGGCGATCGCCAACCGGCTGATGGTCGCGATCCGCGGCGAGATCGGCAAACAGGGCAGCAAGGTCGGCCACTTTGACGACGATCCGGCGGTGCTCGAATTCGTCAATTCAGAGCGTCTCGCCCCACTCGCCGCGCTCGGCACCTCGTGCCCCGACCATTTTCTGAGGACCAAGATCCGCCCGCTCGTCCTCGACTATGACGGCGACGCGGAGGCGACGCTTGCCGGCATCGGCGTGGCGGTTGCCGGCTTTCGCGAGGATTACGCCGCCTATTACCAGCGCTGCAGGCACGCCGACAGCCCGGCGATGCGCGATCCCAATCCGGTGGTCTATCTGGTGCCGCGGGTGGGCATGATCACCTTCGCCGCCAACAAGGCGACGGCGCGCATCGCTGCCGAGTTCTATCGCAACGCCATCAACGTCATGCGCGGCGCCTCGTCGGTCGATACCTATGTCGGGCTGCCCGAGCAGGAGGCCTTCGACATCGAATACTGGCTGCTCGAAGAGGCCAAGCTGCAGCGCCTGCCGAAACCGAAGAGCCTCGCCGGCCGGGTGGCGCTGGTCACCGGTGGCGCCAACGGCATCGGCCGGGCGGCCGCGGCCAAGCTGCTGGCCGAAGGCGCCGCCGTGGTTCTGGGGGACATCGACGCGGCGGCGCTCGGCGAGACGACGAAGGCCTTCGCCAAGGCTTATGGCAAGGACAATGTGGCGAGCGCGGTCATGGACGTCACCGATGAAGCTGCGGTGATCGCGGCCTTCGCCGATGCGGTGGCCGCCTATGGCGGGCTCGACATCCTGGTCTCCAATGCCGGCATCTCGTCGGCATCGCCGATCGAGGAGACGACGCTCGCCACCTGGAACCGCAACATGGACATCCTCGCCAAGGGCTATTTCCTGGTCTCGCGCGAGGCCTTCCGCGTGATGAAGCGGCAGGGGCTGGGCGGCTCGATCGTCTTCGTCGCCTCCAAGAACGGGCTTGCGGCCTCGGTCAACGCCTCGGCCTATTCCACGGCCAAGGCGGCCGAGATTCATCTCGCCCGCGGTCTGGCGCTGGAAGGAGCGCCGCTCGGCATCCGCGCCAACGTCGTCAATCCGGATGCGGTGCTGCGCGGCTCGACCATCTGGAGCGGCGAGTGGCGCGAACAACGTGCCGCCGCCTATCAGATCAGGCCGGACGAACTGGAGGAGCACTACCGCAAGCGCAGCATGCTCAAGCGCAGCGTACTCCCCGAGGACGTCGCCGAGGCGATATACTTCCTCGCCTCGGACCTGTCGGCCAAATCGACCGGCAACATCATCAATGTGGACGCCGGCAACGCGGTGAGCTTCACACGATAAAAACGCGGGGAAACCCATGAGCAGGGGCCTGATCGACCAAGACCTGATCGCCAAGCAGAACAAGCGCCTCTCGGCCGGACTGGAAGCTGACTATGCGGCGCTCGGCGCGCAGCTTGCCCGGCGCGGCGTCGATATCGACAAGGTCGCAGCCCAGGTGGCAGCCTTCGCCGTGGCGATCCCCTCCTGGGGGGTAGGCACCGGCGGCACGCGCTTCGCCCGCTTCCCCGGGCCGGGCGAGCCGCGCGATGTCTTCGACAAGCTCGACGATTGTGCCGTCATCAACCAGCTGGCGCAGGCGACGCCGACCGTTTCGCTCCACATCCCCTGGGACAAGGTGAAGGACCTCAGGGGCCTCAAGCAGAAGGCCGACAAGCTGGGCCTCGGCTTCGACGCCATGAATTCCAACACCTTCCAGGATTCGCCGGGCCAGAAGCGCTCCTACAAGTTCGGCAGCCTCTCCCACACCGACAAGGCGGTGCGCGAGCAGGCGATCGCCCACAACATCGAGTGCATCGAGATCGGCAAGAAGCTGGGTTCGACCGCGCTTACCGTGTGGATCGGCGACGGTACCAATTTTCCCGGACAGGCAGACTTCACCCGAAGCTTCGAGCGCTATCTCGATTCGATGAAGGCGGTCACCAAGGCGCTGCCCGCCGGCTGGCGCGTCTTCATCGAGCACAAGATCTACGAGCCGGCCTTCTATTCAACCGTCATCCAGGACTGGGGCTCGAGCTATCTGGCGGCAACTGAGCTGGGTCCGAAGGCGTTCTGCCTGGTCGACCTCGGCCACCATGCCCCGACCGTCAATATTGAGATGATCGTCGCCCGGCTGATCCAGTTCGGCAAGCTCGCCGGCTTCCACTTCAACGATTCGAAATACGGCGACGACGACCTCGATGCAGCCTCGATCAATCCCTACCAGCTCTTTCTGGTCTTCAACGAACTGGTCGGGGCGGCGGCGCGCAAGGCCAAGGGGTTCCGGCCGGCCTACATGATCGACCAGTCGCACAACGTCACCGATCCGATCGAAAGCCTGATCACCAGCGCGGTGGAGATCGTGCGCGCCTATGCCCAGGCGCTGATCGTCGACCGGGTGGCGCTTACCGCCCATCAGGAAAGCAACGATGCGCTGATGGCCAACCAGACGCTCAAGGCGGCCTACACCACCGACGTCGCGCCGATCCTCGCCAAGGTGCGCGCCGACAAGGGAGGCGCGATCGATCCGATCGCGACCTACCGCGCTGCGAAATACCGCAAGACGGTGGCCAAGGAACGCCCGGCGGTCAGCGGCGCCGGCGGCGGCATCGTTTAGGCCGATTTCCGCGCGCCGCAGACGAGGCGCCTCACGCGCTGCGCAACAGCGTGGGCGCCGGGCGCGGCGTCGGCTCGGCCAGCGTCCAGCCGGAAAGGGCTATTGCCGAGGCGAGTGGTGTCACGTTGAAACGCGCGGCGAGGTCGCGCAGGTTGTCGATCGACATCGACTGCCGCGGCCCGCCCATGGCGATCACCCGCATCAGGATGTCGGCGGATTTTTCCGCCGTATCGATCAGGCCGAAGGCCTCGTCGGGGGTCTCGCCGGCGCCGAAGATGCCGTGGAACTGCCAGAGCACCAGCGCGTGCTTCTTCATCTCCTCGGCCGTCGCGTCGCCGATCGCCGCGGTGCCGGGCACCATCCAGGGGATCGTGGCGACGCCTTCGGGGAAGACGACGAGGCATTCGGTGCTGCCCTCCCACAGGGCGCGGGTGACGTTGTCGGTGTCGAAGGCCAGCACGTAGGACAGCGCGATCAGGTTGGTGGCGTGGCAATGGACGATCGCCGTGCGCTTCGCCGGCGCCATGCGCCGGCGCACGACGTGCGATTTCAGGTGCGCCGAAAGCTCCGAGGTCGGATTGGCGCCGTCGCTGTAGCCCCAGCAGACCGCGATCGTGCGCCCGTCCTCAGCCACGCGGATAACGCCGAGATTGGCCTCCGGGTTGAGCTGTACGTTGCGGAAATACTTGCCCGAACCGGTGACCAGGAAATGTTCGCCGGCCAGCTCGGGCAGCGGCTCCTCCAGCGGCAGGACGCGGTTTTGCCGCCATTCGGCGAGATAGGGGGATACGTCCTGTTCGAGCAGGCGGAACGAGACGTTGCCGCCATTGCGCTCGTCCCAGCCCTTGAGCCAGGCGTCCGAGGTGATCTTCACCATGTCGGACACGAACCAGGATGCTGCAGTCTTCGCGGGGGTCATGATCTTGTCGCCGGGCATGCGTTCTTCACGGGCCCGATCCATGGCGAGCCATCCCGGCCGGGACCATGCGCTACGTCAAAAGCGCAGCGCCACGAGGTCGCATCGCGCTGCTGGCGGTCACGCAACGCCGGCTCTAGGACGGGCGGGCGAGATCGATGCCGTTTTCGGCAAGCAGCCGGTCGACGTCGACGACGTCGCCGCTGGCGATCGAGGCATTGGCGGAAATCCCGGTGAGGATCGACCAGGCGCCCATGACCTCGTTTGCCGCGCGGCCGTATTTGTCGGGCGGCACGCGCGCCTTGTCGAAGAGATGGCCAAGCATCACGCGGTCGCCGCCGCCATGGGCGCCTTCGCCGTGCCAGACTTCGATCTTCTGCGGGGCGCTGCCGGAAAGGTGCAGCTCGGTGGTTATGGATTCGTGGCCGCCGGGCGTGCGCTTGCCGCCGTAGATGCCGTGCACCTCGACATGGCGGTGGGTGAGCTCGCCCTTGGTGCCGTGGAACTTGATCTCCAGCCCCTCCCACGGGGAATAGGCGACGAGCGTGTAGTTCATCGTGACGCCGCTGGCATAGGCCACCTGCACCTGCATGGTGTCCTCGATGGTGATATCGGAGGCGAAGACGCAGCGGTCGCGGAAATAGCCGTCGAAGCTTTCGCCGTCGAGATAGAGCTGCTTCAGCCCTTCGTGCTCCTCCATGACCAGCGTGTAGTCGCAGCGCGCCGCTGCCGGGCAGCCGTGGCAGCGTTCGCCGCGGTCGGCGAGGCCGAGGTCGTCACCCATCGCTGGATTGTAGAAGGCGCGCTTGCCGAAGGCATGGACGGTCTTCGGGGTGGAGGCGATCCACCAGTTGACCAGGTCGAAATGATGGGTTGCCTTGTGGACCAGGAGGCCGCCCGAGCGGTCCTTGTAGCGGTGCCAGCGGCGGAAATAGTCGGCGCCGTGGACGCGATCGAGATACCAGCGGAAATCGACCGCCGTGATCTCGCCGATGACGCCGGACATGAGGATATCCTTCACCTGGGTGCGGTGCGGGGCGTAGCGGTAGTTGAAGCTGACGGTGACCGAGCGGCCGGTCTTCTTCTTCGCTTCCAGAACGTTGCGCAACCGGCCGATATCGATGGTCATCGGCTTTTCGGTGATGACGTCGCAGCCGAGTTCCACGGCGCGGGCGATGTAGCGGTCGTGCAGGTAGTCCGGCACCGTGATCACCACCACGTCGGGCCGCTCGGTCGTCACCATTCGATCGAAGTCCGGCGCCGCGTAGGCGGCCACCGGCCTGCCGGTGATCTGCCGGGTCTGGCCGGCGGACAGCTCCAGCCGGTGCGGATTGGAATCGCACAAGGCCACGAGCTCGTTGTCGTCGGCGAAGGTGGAAATGACGGCGTCGCGAAACATCAGGTGGCGCGAGCCGGTCCCAACGATGGCGTATTTCACGGGATCGGATACCGGTTAGTGGGTCGAAGGCTGGGTGCTTGTGCCGTCAGCCGGCTTGCGGCGGTGGATGACGCGCTCGTCGGTATCGAACAGGTGATAGGCGTCGTCGGCGAATGTCAGGCCGACGCGTTCGCCCGCCTGCATGTGGATCTGGCCCTGGAGCTCGACGGTGATCGATTGGCCGGTCGGCAGGTTGACGTAGAAGAAGGTCTCGCCGCCGAGATGTTCGGCGATCTGGATTTCGCCGGTCAGCCTGGCATCGTCGGGGTTGGCAAGCGCGATGTTTTCCGGGCGGATGCCGAGCGTGATCCTGGTGCCTGCGGCCGGCGCGGCGCCCTTGACCGGCGTGGTCATGGCCAGGCCGGCGTCGAGACGGAAGGCGAGCGCATCGCCGCCGCCTCCGGTGATCTCGGCCGGCATGAAATTCATCCGCGGGCTGCCGATGAAGCCGGCGACGAACAGGTTCTCCGGCGAATTGTAGAGTTCGAGCGGCGTGCCGACCTGCTCGACCACGCCGGCGCGCAGCACGACGATGCGGTCGGCCAGCGTCATCGCCTCGACCTGGTCGTGGGTGACGAAGATCATGGTCGAGCCGAGGCGTCGATGCAGCTTGTTGATCTCGACGCGCATCTGCATGCGCAATTCGGCATCGAGATTGGACAGCGGCTCGTCGAACAGGAAGATCTTGGGCTCACGCACGATAGCCCGGCCGATGGCGACGCGCTGGCGCTGGCCGCCGGAAAGCTGGCCGGGCTTGCGGTCGAGCAGTTCGCCGATCTGCAGGATCTCGGCAGCTTCGGCGACGCGCTGGGCGATCTCGGGCTTGGGCGCACGCATGGTCTCGAGGCCAAAGGAGAGGTTCTTGCGCACCGACATGTGCGGATAGAGCGCATAGGACTGGAAGACCATGGCCAGCCCGCGCTTGGCCGCCGGAACTTCGTTGACCACCTCGCCGTCGATCAATACCTCGCCGGCGGTGACCGCTTCGAGCCCGGCGATCGTCCGGAGAAGCGTGGACTTGCCGCAGCCGGAGGGGCCGACGAAGACGACGAATTCGCCGCTGTCGATCTTCAGCTCGACGCCGTGGATGACCTCGACCGTGCCGAAACGCTTGACGACACTCTGCAGCTCGAGACCGGCCATCAACGCTTCCTTTCGGCCATTGTCGGCAGCCATCCATGATAGAACGGATGGTCGCGGCCAATCGGCAGCTTAACGTCGGTGCCGCTGTAAACGGAATAATATGCGGCGGTGAGAAGCTCGATCGACGGCCGCGCGTCGGCGATCGACACGGGCATCGGGCCGCCCTCGGTGAGCGCCTTGTGGAGAACGAGAAACTGGCCGGTATTGCGCTCGGGCAGGGTGGCGACCTCGGCGACCGCTGCGTCGATCTTCTTCTGCCGGTCGGCGTCGGCGGCGATGAAGGTCCATGGCGCGGTGCCGGCATTGTAGGGGCTGTGATTGCTCTCCGCCGTCAGCCCGTCGAAATAGAGCCGGAGGCGCGATATCTCGGTCTCGCCACCGAGCGTCACCGACGAGGTGACCAGCGCGCCGTCGGCCATCTCGATGGAAAGCGCCGCACAGTCTTCGGTCTCGATCGGGTTCACCCGCGTGGTCGTGCGGGCGAAGACCGAACGCATCGGGCCGAACAGGTAGGTCAGCATGTCATGATTGTGGATGGCGTGGCCGGCGAGTGAACCGCCGAGCTCGGTGTTCCACTTGCCCCGCCAGGGGACCGCGTAATAGGCGGCGGTGCGCCGCCAATGGGTCTCGACGGTGGCGGCGTAGGCCTTGCCGACCAGCCCCTTGTCGCGCAGATGCAGGAACTGGCGGATGCCGTCGGCGAAGCGGTACTGGAAGATCGGCGACAGGCGCTTGCCCGACGCCTTCTCGGTCTCGGCGAGTGCATCGGCCTCGGCGAGCGAGCTGACGAACGGCTTTTCCAGCACCACATGGCGCCCGGCCTTCAGCGCCTGGGTCGCCTGCGGGAAGTGCAGGTCGGGCGGCGTGGTGATGTTGACGATGTCGAGATCGCGCTCGAGCAGTTCGTCGAACGAGGTCATGGTGTCGGCAATGCCGTATTCGGCGGCGACCTTCTCCGCCTTCTCAGGGTCGATGTCGCAGAAGGCGACGACCTCGTAGAGATCGGGCAGGTCGCGATAGGCGGTGATATGGGCGACGCCGATGCCGCCGCCGACGACGCCGACCTTGAGACGCTTGCTCATCGTGCGGCCTCCGGGCGGTTGCCGCCGATGCGCGTGGCGTTGGCCTGGGCGATCAGGCTCAGTTCGGTGGCGTAGAAACAGTGCTCCTGCGGCATGGCGGTCTCAGTGCGGTTGTTGACGTCGTCGCGCAGTTGCTCGCCGTAAGTGATCTTGGTCTTGGAGCAGTCGATGTGCTGCACGCCGTCGCCATTGACGAGGAACAGGTGGTCCTCGCCGGCGCGGCCGGCGACATCGACATATTTGCGCAGTTCGATGGTGCCTTCGGTGCCGACCAGGAACAGCCGGCCGTCGCCCCATGAGGGCAGCTTGTCGGGCGTGAACCAGTCGACGCGGATATAGCCGGCGGCGTGGTCGGAGGTCAGCACCATCTGGCCGAAGTCTTCGAGCTCCGGCGTTTCGGGATTGTCGAAATTGGCGATCTGGCTCGACAGCACTTGCGCCTTGGTGCTGCCGGTGAAGAACAGGAACTGCTCGACCTGGTGCGAGCCGATGTCGCACAGAATGCCGCCGTAGCGGGCCTTCTGGTAGAACCAGTCCGGCCGCTTGTAGTTGCCGATGCGGTGCGGTCCGAGACCGACGGTCGAGACGACGCGGCCGATGGCCCCGGCCTTGACCAGGTCGGCGGCGGCGACGGTCGAGCGCTGGGTGTAGTGCTCGGAATAGCAGATCGAGAAAATGCGCCCGGTCTCGGCCCGGACCTTGCGCAGCTCGGCGACCTGGTCGAGCGAGGTGGCGCCGGGCTTGTCGAGCATCACGTCCTTGCCGGCGCGCATGGCACGCACCGCCATTGGCGCGCGCTCGTTGAGGATGCCGGCGCCGATGACGAGCTTGACCTCGGGATCGTCGAGGATGGCGCGCTCATCGGCGACGCGCACGGCGTCCGGAAACGCCTTGGAGAACTGGGCGGCGAGGTCGTCTTCGGGCGCGTGGAACGCCTTCAGCCGGCAGCCGGCTTCCAGCATTACCTGAACCTGTCCGTAGATGTGGCCGTGATTGATGCCGATGACGGAGAACGCAAAACCTGGAGAGGCAGTCATTGTTCTTGTTTACCTTGCGGATGGCGACGTGGATCAGCGCTTCAGTGCGCCGAGAGCAACCCCCCGGATGATTAAGCGCTGGAAGGCGAGGAAGACGGCGAAGACGGGCACCAGCGACAGCGCCGACATGGCGAACATCGGGCCGTAGAGGGATTCGCCGCCGCTGGAATTGATGAAGGCCCTGAGCGCCAGCGGTACCGTCCATTGGCGCTGGTCGTTGAGATAGATGAGGGGCCCGAGGAAGTCGTCATAGGTCCAGATGAAGGAGAAGATCGCCGCAGTCGCCAGCACCGGCGTCGACAGCGGCAGCATGATCCGCCAGTAGATGCGCCACGGACCGCAGCCGTCCATGATCGCTGCCTCGTCGATCTCGCGCGGGATGCCGCGGAAGAACTGGACCATCAGGAAGATGAAGAAGGAATTGACGGCGAGGAATTTGGGCACGACCAGCGGCAGGTAGGTGTTCACCCAGCCGAGATGCAGGAAGAGGATGTACTGCGGCACCAGGGTGACGTGATAGGGCAGCATCAGCGTGCCCAGCATCAGCGCGAACCACAGCCACTTGAAGCGGAATTCCAGCCGCGCGAAGGCGTAGGCGGTGAGCGAGCAGGCGCTGAGATTGCCGATGACGGCGAGCCCGGAGATGAGGAAAGAGTTCTCGTAGAAGGTGGTGAAGCTGACGCGGAGCGCCGTCCAGCCCTTGATGAAGTTGGCCAGGTTGAAGCTCGTCGGCAGCGCCGTGGGTTCGGAGAAGATGAGCGAATCCGGCTTGAAGGAGCTGATGATCATCCACAAGAGCGGATAGAGCATCACCAGCGCCGCGGCGGAGAGCAGGCCGTGGCGGATCAGCGGCGTGAAGCGCCCTTTCGACTTGGTGGCGGAAACGAAAGCCATCTAGCGCCCCTCGTCCTCGTAATAGACCCAGTAGCGGGACGTCAGGAACGATATCGCCGTGAAGATGCCGATGATGATGAGCAGCAGCCAGGCGAGTGCCGAGGCGTAGCCCATGCGGAAATTGGCGAAGGCCTCGAGGTAGAGATAGAGGGTGTAGAACATCGTCGAATCGACCGGGCCGCCCTGACCGCCGGAGACGATGAAGGCCTGGGTGAACGCCTTGAAGGCGTCGATGGTCTGCAGCACCAGATTGAAGAACACCACCGGCGCCAGCAGCGGCAGCGTGATCTTGAAGAACTGGCGCACCGGCCGGGCGCCGTCCATGGCGGCGGCCTCGTAGAGTTCCTGCGGCACCTGGCGCAGGCCGGCGAGGAAGATGATCATCGGCGAGCCGAACTGCCAGATGGCCAGAATCACCAGGGTGCCGAGGGCGTAGTCGGGGTGCGTCACCCACGACGGGCCGGAAATGCCGATGGTCTTGAGCAGCAATTCGTTGACCAGCCCGTCGCCGCCGAAGATCTGGCGCCACAGGATGGCGATGGCGACCGAGGCGCCGAGCAGCGAGGGCAGGTAGAAGACCGCGCGGTAGACGGTGACGCCGCGCACGCTGCGGTCGAGCGCCATGGCGAGCGCCAGGGCGACCGCCAGCTTGAGCGGCACCGACCACAGCACGTAGGTGAAGGTCACCGCCAGCGCGTGCCACAGGTGCCAGTCCTCGAAGAAGGCATAGTGGTAGTTCTTGAGGCCGCTCCAGCGGGCCGGCGTCAGCAGGTCGTAGTCGGTGAAGGACAGGTAGAGAGAGGCGATCGTCGGCCCCAGCGTCAGGAAGAAGAAGCCGACCAGCCAGGGCCCGAGAAACAGATAGCCGGCGCGATTGCGGCGCCATGAGCGCGCGATGCGTTCGCGCAAGGTGGCGGGCGGCGCCGCGAGGCGCCGCCCGACCATGGTTGCGTCGTGAACCGTCGTGGCCACGAGTGACAGGCCCCGGACGTCAGGAGCGTTCGAGGGTCTGCTTGCAGAAGGCGTAGAACTCCTTCGCAGCCTGCTCGACGGTCTTCTGCTTGAAGGCGATCGACTCCCAGACCGGTTGCGTGTTGCGCGATATCTCGCCGGCGCCCTTCGGCGGCGGCGGCGGCAACGGGCTGACCGAGGTGGCCACGATGTTGAGATAGTTGATGATCTTGGCCTCGGTCGGGTTCAGGTTGGCCAGGATGTGCTTGCGCACGCTGGCGTCACCCGGGACACCGCGCTCGATGAGCAGGATGTCGTTGGCGCCCTCGTCGGTGATGAAGAAGTTGATGAGCTTGGCCGCGCCGGACTTGTCGCCGGAGGTCTCGGCCATCGACAGCAGCATCGACGGCTTCATGTACTGGCCGGGGCGCTTGGTGTCGTTGGCCTGATTGGGCACCATGGTGATGCCGAGCTCGTCCTTGATCAGGTCCTGAGCGGCGACCAGCTGGTTGGAATGCAGGAAATCGAACAGCGCGTGCCCGGTGATGATCATCATGTCCTGCATCTTGCCGGTGCCTGCCTGGGCCTGCAGGTCTGGCGGCGGCGTCCAGCCGGCCTCGAGCATCTTGTACCAGAACTCATAGTACGCCGTGAGGTCGTCGAGCTCGTAGGCAAGCTTGCCGTCGGCCGTGTAGAGTTCCTTGCCGCGCTGGCGCATCCAGCTCTCGAGGCCCGGCTCCTGGAAGCCCTGATTGGTGATCAGGTACATGCCGTCGCCGAGCTTGCCCTTGGTGTCCTTGCCGATGGCAATGAGATCGTCAAAGGTCCATTTGGTCGGATCGGGCAGGGTGACGCCGAGCTTGTCCGTCGCGGTCTTGTTGTAGATGTACGACATGGAGTTGGCACCCATCGAGATGCCATACAGCTTGTCGTCGACCTTGCCGCTGTCGAGTTGCGACTTGTCGAAATCGGCGAGATCAAGCTCCTTGCCCATGAAGGGCTGCAGGTCGGCGATCTGGCCGCGGCGCGCGTACTCGAAGATGTAGCGGTAGTCCATCTGAATGACGTCGGGCAGGTTCCTGCCGGCTGCCATGGTGCCGAGCTTCTGCCAATAGTCGTTCCAGCCGTAGTTCTCCGGGGCCACCGTGACGCCGGCGTTTTCCTTCTGGTAGAGGTCAACCACGGCGAGCGTGCGCTTGTCGCGCTCGGGATTGCCCCACCAGATCAGGCGAATACGCTCGTCGGCAAAGGCGAGGCCGTCGGTCGAAGCCAGAACGGCGAGCGACGCGCCGGAGGCCATCAGCCCACCAAAAGTGCGCCGCGTAATGCGGTTGGTCATGTTCTTCCTCCCTAGATTCCCGTTACGTCAGAATCACTGGCGCGCCCTCCCCAAAGCGGCCGTGAAGAAAAGTAACCCGTTAGTTATTTGCCGGCAAGCCCGCAATTCCAACGGTCCATGGGCAAGCGCCGGCCATCTTGCGACAAAGATAGCCGTGCCGTGTGCGCTCGACGGTCCGCGCGCATGCACATGCAAATTTCCATACCAAACTTCCATACCAATAGGACACACTATCCACGCCGAGCGCAAGCGTCGGACATGAGCATCAATGCAATCGACGGCATGCGGTCGACGCGCGGCGCAATTGACAGTCCGGCGGCGCGGCAATAGTAACTATCTTGTTACTTAGATTGCCTTCCGGCGCGTGCTCGAGGGCCAAGGGAGGGGCACATGGCCAGCCACCGGCTTGGTGTCATCATGAACGGCGTCACCGGGCGCATGGGGATGAATCAGCATCTGATCCGGTCGATCCTGGCGATCCGCGCCGATGGCGGCGTGGCGCTTGCCAACGGCGAGCGGGTGATGCCGGACCCGATCCTGGTCGGACGCAACCCGGAAAAGGTCGCAGCGCTGGCGCGCGCCCATGGCGTGGAGCGCTGGACCACCGATCTCGACGCCGCACTCGCCAATGAAGACGACACCGTCTTCTTCGATGCCGGGACGACGCAGATGCGCCCGGACCTCCTGGCGCGCGCCATAGCCGCCGGCAAGCACGTCTATTGCGAGAAGCCGACGGCGACCAGCTTCGCCGAAGCTGTCCGGGTGGCGGAACTGGCCGAGAAGGCCGGCGTCAAGAACGGCGTGGTCATGGACAAGCTGTTCCTGCCCGGCCTCAAGAAGCTCGCCATGCTGCGCCAGGGCGGCTTCTTCGGGCGCATGCTGGCGGTGAGGAGCGAGTTCGGCTACTGGGTCTTCGAAGGCGATCTGCAGCCCATCCAGCGGCCCTCGTGGAACTATCGCGCCGAAGAGGGCGGCGGCATCGTCCTCGACATGATGTGCCACTGGCGCTACGTGCTCGACCATCTGTTCGGCGCGGTGAAAAGCGTTTCGTGCCTCTCCACCACCCATATCCCGGAGCGCTGGGACGAGGCCGGCAAGCCGTACAAGGCGACCGCCGACGACGCCGCCTTCGCCACCTTCGTTCTCGACGGCGGCGTCATTGCCACCATCAATTTCTCCTGGGTGACGCGCGTCTATCGCGACGATCTGGTCGTCTTCCAGGTCGACGGCACCCATGGTTCGGCGGTCGCCGGCCTGCATTCCTGCAAGGTGCAGCCGCGCGTCGCCACGCCGCGGCCGGTATGGAACCCGGACGAGAAGCGCACCCACGATTTCCGCGCCGACTGGCTGGAGGTGCCGGAGAGCGAACCCTATCCCAACGGCTTCCGCGCCCAGTGGGAGATGTTCATCTGCCACGTTGCCGAAGATCGGCCGTTCGCCTACTCGCTGCGTGAGGGCGCCAAGGGGCTGGAACTGGTCGAGGCGGCACAAAGAAGTGCAAGCGAACGGCGCTGGATCGACCTCGCCGGCGCCGGCTGAGGGGCGGGCCGTGTGACATGCGCGACCTCTCGGCCGACAGCGCGCTGCGCTATTTCTCGCTCAATACCGCAACCGTGCGGGCGCAGGGCGATTTCCTCGCCATTGTCGAGGCGGCGAAGCGCCATGGCGTCTCGCAGGTCTCGCCGTGGCGCGATCAGATCGCCGCGGTCGGCCTCGACCGTGCGGTCAAGGCACTCAGCGATGGCGGCTTCCGCCTGTCGGGATATTGCCGCGGCGGCCTGTTTCCGGCCGATGCGGGCCGCTACAGCGACGTCCGCGACGACAATCGCCGCGCCGTCGACGAGGCGCTGGCGCTCGGCGCACCCTGCCTGGTGATCGTTGCCGGCGGCCTGCCGCAGTTCTCGCGGCAGGGCTCGGCGCCGTCGAAGGACATCGCGGCGGCGCGCGCCCAGATCCGCGACGGCATGGCGGAGGTGCTCGACTATGCCGAGGCCAACGGCATGAAGCTGGCGCTCGAACCGCTGCATCCGATGATGGCGGCGGAGCGCTGCGCGGTGAACACGCTGCGGCAGGCGCTCGACCTCTGCGACGAACTCGATCCCGGCCGTGCGCGCGGCCTCGGCATCGCACTCGATGTCTACCATGTGTGGTGGGACTACGAAGTCTACGCGCAGATCGCCCGCATGGGGGCCGACCGCCTGCTGGCCTTCCACGTCTGCGACTGGCTGGTGCCGACCGTCGACCTGCTGCTCGACCGCGGCATGATGGGCGACGGCGTCATCGAGATCGCCCGGCTGCGCGAGAGCGTCGAGGCGCTGGTGCCCGACATCGCCTGCGAGGTGGAGGTGCTGTCCAACGCCTGGGGCAAGCGCTCCATCGACGAGGTCATCGCGACCGCGATCGAGCGCTACCACACCGCCTGCTGAATTCAGGCGGGCGCGGCCGGGCGCAGATAGGCCATGATGACGTCGACGATGTGCTCGCCGCGGCGGGACAGCTCAGCCGGCTTGGCGAGGTTGCGCCGGAAGATCGCCGACAGCGTCCAGCGATTGGAGAGATAGAAGAAGCCGAGCCCGGCGATGCTGATATAGAGTTCGACCGGGTCGATGCCGGCGCGGAACTTGCCGGCCTTGACGCCCTCGTCGAGCGTGTCGCGGATGAGCGCGATCATCGGCGAATGGAGAGCGATGATGCGCTTCGAGGCGCGCACATACTTGCCCTGCATGAGGTTTTCGGTGTTGAGCAGGCTGAGGAATTCCGGGTGCTCGAGAAAATAGTTCCAGGTGAATGCGGTGAGCTGGCGCATCGCCTCTTCCGGATCGCGCTCGGCCAGTCTGAGGTCCGCCTCGGCCAGGCGGATGCCCGAATAGGCGGCTTCGAGGACGGCCATGTAGAGGGCCTCCTTGTCGCCGAAGTAGTGATAGAGCATGCGCTTGTTGATGGCGGCACGGGCGGCGATGTCGTCGACGCGGGCGCCGCCGAATCCCTTCTCGGCGAAGATGCCCGTCGCTGCCGAAAGGATGGCGGCCTTGGTGCGGACGGGATTGCGTGTGCCCGTCGCGGCTTTGCGCTTGGTCCGCGGTTTTACCGCGGTCCGTTCGCTCGTTCCTTTCACTGACTTGTCCAGACTCAGCCCCAGCACCCAAAAAAACGACACGACCCAGGCGACGTGTCAACCGCGGGCGCGATGCCGGCGCAGCGTGTCGGCGATTGCCGCTTGACTGCAGCGCACAGAGGTCCACATTAGAAATCAGGCGGGCTCGATTGCTCGTCCCTTGCCAACGCTAGACAGGAGGATGCCAAAGCATGTCTCCGCCGGGCTGCGACCGGCCCCGCTAGTTGGGGCCTAAAATCAGACAATCAAATCGCTGACATACGGACGCAAGTCCGATTTCCCGGTCGTGAACCGGAAAAGCCTCACATGAGGGACGGCCCCGCCTGACACAACAGCGTGCGGCGGGGTCCGTTTATACGCCGCAGAGCGCGGGGGCCTTGCCCATGGGCGCATGTCGCGGGCGCGTCGCAGGCGCCGCATTTCACTCCACAGGCTTTGTTTGACGGCCGCCCGCCGGCGGTTGGCTGCTGTCGCCGGCCGTCCTCCGGTTGTGCGGCGGCAGAAGTGCGGCGTTGGCGTTCTTGCAGGGGCAGCCGACTCCACCTAAAATAGATGACAACGTATCAATTAAAATGAAACGGCAGCCACTCAAGGCTGCCTGATTGGGGAGACGACCATGCAAGAACACAGGAAAGCCACGTCCAGAATCGGTCGGCGGGCGCTGATCGCTGGCACTGCTGTGGCTGCGGTACTGGCCTTCGGAGCGCCGGGTTGGGCGGCAGATGCTGTCTCTGGCGACCTGGTACTGCTCAACTGGGCAAGCGGGTCGGAACTGGACATGATTAAGGCGCTGGGCGATGCCTTCGAGAAGGCCTACCCGGGCGTTCACTTCAAGCGCACCGACCTGACGGTCCAGGGCGACCAGCGCGGTGCCATCCGCGCGGCACTGCAGAGCGGCGAAAAGGCCGATCTGCTCATCAACACCTGGCCGGCCTTCCGCAAGGAGTTGGTCGGGGCCGGCATGCTGCGCGATCTCGGGCCGCTGTGGGACAGTGCCAAGATCGGCGACAACCTGTCGGGCGCCTGGAAGGATCTCGGCTCGATCGACGGCAAGGTCTACGGCATCACCTATACCTTCGGTGACCGCAGCGCGATCTTCTACAAGACCGCCACGATGAAGAAGGCGGGCATCGATGCCATGCCCACGACCTGGGACGAATTCGTCGCCAGTTTCGACAAGCTCAAGAAGATCGATGTGACGCCGATTGCCATCGGCGCCAAGATCTGGTCGCACACCGAGTGGTTCGAGACCATCTACGAGCACCTGAATGGCATCGAGATGGCCGCCGACCTGACCGCGCACAAGATCCCGTGGACCGATCCCTCGGTGAAGAATGCGTTCAAGAAGTATGCCGAGCTGCTCAAGGACGGCTGCTGCGGCTCTGCCGAATCGATGCTCGCCATGCATTGGGACACGGCATCCGATGCGTTGTTCAAGGCCGATGCGTACGGCTACGAGCTGATCGGCATGTGGCTGAACGACCGGGCACAGGCGACCTATGGCCTGAAGCAGGGCGTCGACTTCAACATCTTCCAGTTCCCGGCCATGGGCGCCGGCCATGACGACGTGTCCAGCGTCGACAGCAAGGAATTCGACGCACTGAAGACCGGCAGCAATCCAGCGGCGGCCGATGCCTTCCTCGCGTGGCTGTCGACCAAGGAGGCGGCCGATGTCGTCGCCAGCCACGGCCTCGCCTCACCGAGCAACAAGGTCGACGCCTCGCTCTATGGTCCGGTGCAGGCGTCCGCGGTGGCCGCGGTCTCCAAGGCCAAGGTCCAGTTCGTCCTCGGCGATCTGCTGCCCGGCGATCTGGTCGACGAATACCGCGTCCAGATGCAGAAGTTCCTGCAGGACCCGAGCGACGCCAGCATTGATGCGGTGACTGCCGCGCTTGAGGCAAAAGCGAAGACGTTCGACTAGGAAGAAGATGTCGATGGCCAACCTCGCCTGGGCAGAAGGCGGGCATGAACTGCAGTCGGCGGCCGGCAGAAGCTGGCCGCCGGTGTCGCGGTCGCCGGCCCCTTTGGGGGGCCCGACCGCCGGTACGGGTCCGGGCTCCAAAAATCGCTCGCTGATGCTCTTGTATCGTCCGCGGAGTGTGTCCTAAGCTAGTTGACAACGTATCAAGTTAATTGAAACGGCAGTCACTAAAGTCTGCCTTAATGGGGAGGAAATGATGAAAGAATCCAAGAAATCCAGGCATGGAATCGGCCGGCGGGCGTTGATCGCCGGCGTCAGCATGGCCGCCATGTTGAGCTTTGCGGCGCCCACCTGGGCCGCAGACGCCGCCTCCGGCGACCTGGTGCTGCTCAACTGGGCGACCGGCTCTGAGCTCGACATGATCAAGGCGCTGGGCGATGCCTTCGAGAAGGCCTATCCCGGCGTGCACTTCAAGCGCACCGACCTGACCACTCAGGGCGACCAGCGCGGCGCCATCCGCGCTGCCCTGCAGAGCGGCGAGAAGGCCGACATCTTCGTCAACACCTGGCCGGCCTTCCGCAAGGAACTGGCCGACGCCGGCATGCTCAAGGATCTCGGGCCGTTGTGGGACAGCGCCAAGATCGGCGACAACCTGTCGGACACCTGGAAGAGCCTCGGCTCGACCGATGGCAAGCTCTACGGCATCACCTATACCTTCGGTGACCGCAGCGCGATGTTCTACCTCGACGCCACCATGAAGAAGGCGGGCATCGACAGCCAGCCCAAGACCTGGGACGAGTTCGTCGGCAACTTCAAGAAGCTCCAGGCGATCAACGTGACGCCGATCGGCATCGGCGCCAAGGTGTGGGCACACACCGAATGGTTCGAGACGATCTACGAGCACCTCAATGGCGTCGACATGGCGGCCGAGCTTGCCGCGCACAAGATCCCGTGGACCGACCCGTCGGTGAAGAACGCGCTGAAGAAGTATGCCGAGCTGCTCAAGGCGGGCTGCTGCGGCAGCGCCGACCAGATGCTCGCCATGGACTGGGACAATGCCGCCGATGCCGTGCTCAAGACCGGAACGCACGGCTATGAAATGATCGGCATGTGGCTGAACGACCGGGCGCAGGCGAGCTACGGCCTGAAGCAGGGCGTCGACTACAACATCACTCAGTTCCCGGCCATGGGCGCCGGCCATGACGACGTCTCCAGCGTCGACAGCAAGGAGTTCTCCGAGTTCACCGGCGCCGCCAACCCGGCAGCGGCCGATGCCTTCCTCTCCTGGCTGTCGACCAAGGAAGCGGCCGACATCGTTGCCAGCCACGGCCTCGCCTCGCCGAGCAACAAGGTCGACACCTCGCTCTACGGCCCGGTTCAGAGGGCGGCGACGGACGCCGTCTCCAAGTCCAAGGTGCAGTTCGTCCTTGGCGACCTGCTGCCCGGCGATCTGGTCGATGAATACCGCGTCCAGTTGCAGAAGTTCCTGCAGGATCCGAGCGATGCCAATATCGATGCGGTCGCGGCTGCTATCGAAGCCAAGGCCAAGACGTTCGATTAGAAGACGTCGATGACCGATCTCGCCCCCACAGAGGGACGGGTGGAAACTGCAGTCGGCGGCCGGCGCAAGCTGGCCGCCGCCCATCGATGGCGCATCCGCGACGTTCCGGCTGCCTATCTGCTGTTGACCCCGGTCCTGATCCTGTTCGCCTTTTCCGTGATCTATCCGCTCATCGATACGATCCGGCTGAGCTTCTATGACATCAGGGGTCTCTATCCGCCGAAGTTCTTCGGCCTCGGCAATTACCTGCAGCTCTACAACGACGCCAATTTCCGTCAGGCGGCGCTGACCACGGTGCTGTGGACGACGTGTACGACCACCTTCTCGGTGCTTGCCGGGTGGATCATCGCGCTGCTCTGTTCGATGGCGCCGAAGGAGACGCTCTACTCGCGCGTGCTCATCTTCTCGGCCTTCGGGATTTCCGAGGCGGTGACCGGCTTCATCTGGCTCGGCATCTACCGGCCCGACGCCGGCGGCCTGCTCAATGCGCTGCTCGAACTGGTCGGCCTCGGCCAGCTCGCCCATCCCTGGCTCGGCGATTCGAACACGGCCATCTGGTGCCTCATCGTCGCCTATTCCTGGTCGCAGACCGGCCTGCCGCTGATCCTCATCTTCGCCGCCACCCAGGCGGTTCCCAAGACGGTCCTGGAAGCCGCCTATGTCGATGGCGCCCGGCCGCTCAACATCATGCGCCACATCATCGCGCCATTGTCGATGCCCGGCGTTCGGGTGGCCATCTTCATCAATCTGCTCGGCAGCCTGCGCGCCTTCGACACCATCTACGTGCTCACCGGCGGCGGCCCGGTGCGTTCGACCGAGACCATCGGCTTCTTCATGTACCGGGAGAGCTTCACCCAGTTCAAACTCGGCTACGGCGCGGCGGCGACCGTGATCCTCCTCGTGGCGGTGCTGATCGTATCGATCCCTGCCATCATCCAGCGCACGAAGAGCATCCGATGATCAGCAAACCCCCGCGCTGGATACCGATTGTGGTCGCCGTGGTCTCGCTCGTCTGGGCGCTCCCGGTGTTCGGCATCGTCGTCACCTCGTTCCGGCCGCAGGCCGACACGATCCTCGGCTGGTGGCGGACGGACCACATCCAGTTCACGCTGGATGCGTGGATCGGCGTGTGGAACAAGTATCCGCTCGCCAACTCCTTCTGGGTCACCGTCCAGCTCGCAGGCATCGGCACCATCGGCTCGATGCTGTTCACGCCAGCCGCCGCTTATGCCTTCCAATTCCTCAACTTCCCCTTCCGCCGCACGTTGCTGGTCATCATCATCAATGCCTTCGTGCTGCCCCAGCAGGTCGTGGTGATCCCGCTGTTCACCCTGTGGCGCCAGATGGGGCTGATCGACAACATCGCCTCGGTCGTCATCCCCTATGTCGGCCTCTCCTTCGCCTGGTCGATCTTCCTGGTGAAGAACTTCCTCGAGGATTTCCCCAAGGAGCTGATCGAAGCGGCGCGCATCGACGGCTGCGGGCCGATCTCGACCTTCTTCCGCGTGGTCCTGCCCAACGCGCTCGCCTCGATCTTCACGGTCGGCATCTTGCAGTTCCTGTTCTGCTGGAACTCGCTGCTGATCCCCTTGCTGTTCCTGCGGCACGGCGTGCCGCTGCCGGTGATCTTCGCCCAGATCTCGGGCAACTACGACATGAACTGGGACCGCCGTGCCGTGGCGGCCATCGTCACCACGATCGTCCCGCTCATCGTCTTTCTCATTTTCCAACGTCAGTTTGCCGCCGGTGCCATGACCCGCGGCGGAACCAAGGAATAAACATGAAGAATCAGCAGAAGCCCCTTCGCTACCGCCAGATCCACCTCGACTTCCATACATCGGAGCATATCGGCGGCATCGGAGCGGCATTCGATCCGGTCGATTTCGTCGACACGCTGAAGGCGGCGAAGGTCGATTCGATCACCGTGTTTGCCAAGTGCCATCATGGCTGGTCGTACTACCCGACCGAGGTCGGCAAGCCGCACCCCGATCTCGCCCGTCCCGATCTCCTCGGCGACATGCTGGCGGCGCTTGGGGCGGCTGATATCGAGGCGCCGGTCTATATCTCGGTGCAGTGGGACGAGCTTGCCGCGCGCGAGCATCCCGAGTGGCGGGCCATGAGCGCCACCAACTATTACCAGCACGCGCTTGTCGGCGATCCGTCGGCGGGCAAGAATCTCAGCCCCGGCTGGCACACCATCTGCCTCAACCACGCGCCCTTTCGCCGCTATGTGCTCGATCAGGCGCGGGAGGTGATGCAGCGCTACAATCCGCCGGGGCTCTTCTTCGACATCGTGCTCACGCCCAACTGCGTCTGTTCCGCCTGCCAGGCGCGCATGGAGGCCAACGGCCTTGATCCGGCCAAGCCAGCCGACCGCCTCGCCAATGACGAGGCCGTCGCCGAACAATTCCGCCAGGAGACCTCGGCGGCGCTCATGCAAGAATTTCCGGGCGTGCGCATCTTCTACAATTGCGGTCACATCCATAAGCAGGGGCCGCAGCGCTTCGCCACCTATACCCATCTCGAGCTGGAGAGCTTGCCGACCGGCGGCTGGGGCTACGACCACTTCCCGTCGGCCGCCCGCTACGCCGCATTCCTTGGCTTCGATTCGGTCAGCCACACCGGCAAGTTCCACACCAGCTGGGGCGAGTTCGGCGGCTTCAAGAGTTCCCAGGCCCTGATCTACGAATGCGGGCAGATGGTGGCGCTCGGCTCGAAGTGCCTGGTCGGCGACCATCTCCACCCCAACGGTGCCATCAACCACGATACCTATGCCTCGATCGCGCCGGCCTATGCGCACGTCGAGAAGCTGGAGCCCTATCTCGAGGGCGCCAGGCAGGTCTCGGAGATCGCCGTGCTTGCCGCCGAGCACTTCCATCCGGTCGGTGGACGCAACAATGTCAGCGACGACGGTGCGGTGCAGATGCTGCTCGAACTGAAGCAGCTCTTCGACGTCGTCGACAGCAGCGCCCGCTTCGAGGACTACCGGCTGCTCGTCCTGCCCGACGATGTGCCGGTCGAAGGCGCGCTCGCCGAACGCCTCAGGGCCTACGTCGCCGGCGGCGGCAAGATCATCGCCTCGTGGCACTCGGGGCTCGATGCCAGTGGTGCCTTCGCGCTCGACGCCGGCATCAGCCGCGCGGCCGAGCCGGCTGCCTTCAGCCCGATGTACATGTCGGCAAGTCCCGATCTCGATCCGGACATGACCGCGTCGCCCTTCCTGGTCTATGGGACGGCCGATCAGATCACGGCGGAGGGGGCGACCGTCCTCGGGCAGTTGCTGCCGTCCTATTTCAACCGGACCTTCCAGCACTTCTGCGGCCACCTCAACACGCCGGACGATCCGGACGCGGCGCCGCTCGGGGCAGCGGTGACCGAGCATAACGGCATCGCTTATGTCGCCTTCCCGGTCTTCCGCCTCTATCACGACATGGGACAGCCCCTCTACAAGTACATCGTCCGCGGCCTGATCGACCGGCTGATGCCGCAGTCGGCTGTGGCCACGACGCTACCGTCGTCGGCGCGCGCCGCGCTCAATGTCCAGGCGGCCGAGCACCGGCACGTCCTCCATTTGCTCTACGGCGCGCCGCAGGTGCGCGGCAAAAGCGTGCCCGTCGAAAACGGCTCCACTCGCGTCATGGAGATGATCGAGGACATTCCCGCACTCGCCGCCGTCGAGGCCAGCGTCAGGCTGCCCAAGACGCCGACCCGCGTGTTCGACGCCTTGACGGGCACGGATATTGCCTGGAAGCAGGAGCCGGGCGGGCGGGTCGCGATCACCTTGCCGAGCCTTCACATCCACGGGGTCATCGTTTTCGAGGGCACGGCATGAATAAACGTAAGGCGCGGGTGCGTTCCGCGCGCACGGTTGCGAAAGGCGCCAAGGCCGAGGCTGCACCCGGCGCGCGACGCCCGGCAACCGTCGTCGATGTGGCGCAGACTGCCGGCGTCGCCGTCGGCACGGTCTCGCGCTACATGAACGGACACGCGATCCGCACCGGCAATCGCGACCGCATCGAACGCGCCATCGCCGAGCTCGGCTATCGACGAAACGCCGTCGCCTCGGCGATGAAGACCGACGTCACCCACATGGTCGGCCTGATGGTGCCGGCGCTCAGCGAGTTCCACGCCGGACTGCTTGAGCAGCTTTCCCGCCGCATCAGGCGGACCGGGCGGGCGGTGGTCTCCTATTCGCACGACGAGGATCCGCGGTCGATGTTGGAGGGGATCGAGTTCTTCGCCTCGCACCGCGCCGACGCGCTGATCCTCGACGGCAGCAGCGTACCGCTCGAGAAGCTCGTGCAATACGCCAATTCCGGCCTCAGCATGGTCTTCTACGACAACGACGTGGAGGGCATTCCGGCCGACCGGGTCTTTGTCGAGAACCGCAAGGCGAGCGCGCGCGCCGTCAATCACCTGATCGATCTCGGTCACGAGCGCATCGGCATCATCACCGGCAGCCTGCACAATACGGCCGGTGCGCTGCGCTATGCCGGCTATCGCGATGCGCTTGCCGCCCACGACCTGCCGATTGACCCGGAACTGGTCGTCGAGGGCCATTGGCGCGAGGCCAAGGGCTACACCGGCGCGCGCGAGCTGTTCTCGCTGGCCCGTCCGCCAACGGCGATCTTCTCGTCCAACTACAACATGACGATCGGTATGCTGGCGTGGTTGCGCGAACACGGCATCAAGACGCCGCGCGACGTCTCGCTGATCAGCTTCGACGACATCCCGGCCTTCACCGTGCACGAGCCGGGGATCACGGCGGTTGGCCAGCCGGTCGCCAAGATCGCCGACGCGATTACGACGCTGCTGGCCACCCGCTTCATCCAGCCGGCGATCTTGGGCCGGCACACCGTCACTGTCGATTGCGACATTATCCTGCGCGGGTCGACGCGGCGCCTGCCGCGGCTCCAGGCCGTCGGCGCAACGGCGAGGTAGATGCCATGGCCCAGGTCGAACTCAAGGCTGTGAGCAAGTCGTTCGGCGCGGTTGACGTGATCGAGAAGCTGAGCCTCAGCATTCCCGACGGCGCCTTCACCGTGTTCGTCGGCCCCTCCGGCTGCGGCAAGTCGACCCTGCTGCGCCTCATCGCCGGGCTTGAGAACCTCACCGGCGGCAACATCGAGATCGGCGGCCGCAACGTCAACACGGCCGATCCGATCGAGCGCGGCGTAGCGATGGTGTTCCAGAACTACGCGCTCTATCCGCACATGACGGTGGAACAGAACATCAGCTTCTCGCTGCGCATGGCGCGCGTCAGCAAGGCGGAGATCGCCGAGCGCGTCGCGGCGGCAGCGCGCGCATTGCAGGTGGAAGAGCTGCTCAAGCGCAAGCCTGCCCAGCTCTCCGGCGGCCAGCGCCAGCGGGTCGCCATCGGCCGCGCCATCGTGCGCGATCCGGAGGTGTTCCTCTTCGACGAGCCGCTGTCGAACCTCGATGCCGAGCTCAGGGTTTCCATGCGCGTCGAGATCGCCAAGCTGCATCAGCACATCGGCGCGACCATGATCTACGTCACCCACGATCAGACCGAGGCGATGACGCTCGCCGATCAGATCGTGGTCATGCGCGCCGGCAAGATCGAGCAGGTGGGGGCGCCGCAGGAACTCTACGAGGACCCGGACAATCTGTTCGTTGCCGGCTTCATCGGCTCGCCGCGCATGAATTTCCTCAAGGCGAATCTCGCCGGCGGCACGGCGCGGCTGGCGGCGGGCGGCAGCCTGTCGGCGCCGGGGCTCGGCGATACCGGCGATCTTCTGGTCGGCCTCCGGCCGGAGCATTTCGTCGTTGGCGAGCCTCAAGACCTCTCCTTCACGTTCCATGTCGACGTGGTCGAGAACCTTGGCGGCACGCACTACCTCTACGGCACGGCACACTCGGGTGAATCGCTGGTCGTCGAGGCGCGCGACGGGGTTCGCATCAAGCCCGGCACGGAGATCAGCATCGGCGCCCCGAAAGACCGCGCCTTGCTCTTCGAATCCGCAGGCGCGCGCCTGCGTCCGACCGCATGAGCATGGCCGACCACATCCTCTGGTACAGGCAACCGGCGGCGGCGTGGACCGAGGCGCTGCCGCTCGGCAACGGCCGGCTCGGTGCCATGGTCTTCGGCGGCCTCGCCCGCGAGGAGCTGCAGATCAACGAAGACACGCTGTGGTCGGGCGGCCCCTACGAGCCGGTCAATCCGGAGGCGCTGACCTGTCTGGCGGAGGTGCGGCAGCTCATCTTCGACGGCCGCTACGCCGAGGCCGAGGCGCTCGCCGGTGAGCACCTGATGGCGCGGCCGATCAAGCAGATGTCCTATCAGCCGGCGGGAAGCCTGCTGCTCGATTTCGACCATCAGGGCGCCAGGGACTATCGCCGCCAGCTCGATCTCGACCGGGCGCTGGCGAGCGTCGCCTACACATTCGGCGGCGTCCGCTTCGTGCGCGAGGCGTTCGTCTCGCCGGTCGACCAGGTTCTGGTTGTGCATGTGCTGGCGAGTGCGCCGGGGGCGCTTTCGGCGACCATCCGGCTGGCCAGCGAGCAGCCTGGCGCGGCCCGCCTTGCCGCGCCCGATACGCTCGCCTTCACCGGCAGCAACCGGCCGGAGCACGGCGTCGCGGCGGCGCTGCGCTTCGCCCTTTGCGCCAAGGTCGTCAATTACGGCGGCAGGCTGCAGGCAGTGGCCGACGGGCTCAGGGTGAGCGACGCCGACGAACTGGTTGTGCTCGTCGACGCCGCCACCAGCTTCCGCCGCTACAACGATGTCGGGGGCGACCCGGTTGCCGCGGTCGGGGCGCGTCTGGCGGCAGCGGCGGCGCGGCCGCTCTCCGACATGCAGGCGGCACACGAGGCCGAGCACCGGCGTCTCTATCGCCGCATGACCATCGATCTCGGCACGACGCCGGCAGAAGCGCTGCCGACCGACGAGCGCATCGCGCGGAACCTGTCGGCGCCCGACCCGGCGCTTGCCGCGCTCTATGTCCGTTACGGCCGCTATCTGATGATCGCCGCGTCGCGGCCGGGCACCCAGGCGGCCAACCTGCAGGGCATCTGGAACAAGGAGACGGAGCCGCCCTGGGGCAGCAAATACACCTGCAACATCAATCTCCAGATGAACTACTGGCTGCCTGATCCGGCCAATCTCGGCGAATGCGTCGAACCGCTGATCGCACTCATCGAGGAGGTTGCCGAGACCGGCGCCCGCATGGCGCGTGCCCACTACGATGCCGGCGGCTGGGTGCTGCACCACAATACCGATCTGTGGCGTGCCGCCGGGCCCATCGACGGCGCCAAATGGGGCCTGTGGCCGACCGGCGGCGCGTGGCTCTGCGTGCAGCTCTGGGACCATGTCGCCTTTGCCGGCGACGCAGCGCTGGTCGAGCGCCTCTACCCGCTGATGAAGGGCGCGGCGCAATTTTTCCTCGATGCCCTCGTGCGCCTGCCGGGCAGCGGCTATCTGGTCACCAATCCATCGCTTTCGCCGGAGAACGTTCATGCGCGCGGGGCGGCGCTCTGTGCCGGCCCGACCATGGACAACGACATCCTCCGCGATCTCTTCGACGCCGTCGCCGAGGCCTCCGTCCGGCTCGACCGCGACGCCGAGTTCCGCGCGCTGGCGCTGGCGGCGCGCGACCGGCTGCCGCCGCACAAGGTGGGCGCGGCCGGCCAGTTGCAGGAGTGGCTTGAGGACTGGGACATGGACGTGCCGGAGATCGACCACCGCCACGTCTCGCATCTCTACGGGCTCTATCCGAGCTTCCAGATCGACTGCGAGGAAACGCCGGAGCTTGCCGCCGCGGCGCGCCGCTCGCTTGAAATCCGCGGCGACAATGCCACGGGCTGGGGCATCGGCTGGCGCATCAATCTGTGGGCGCGGCTCGGCGACGGCGATCATGCCCATGACGTGGTGAGCCTGCTGCTTGGCCCGGAGCGCACCTATCCCAACATGTTCGACGCCCATCCGCCGTTCCAGATCGACGGCAATTTCGGCGGTGCCGCCGGTATCATCGAGATGCTGGTTCAGTCGCGCCCCGGTCGCCTGCGTCTGCTGCCGGCGCTGCCCGGCGCTTGGCCGTCCGGCCGGGTGAGCGGCGTGCGCGCCCGCGGCGGCATCGAGCTTTCGCTCGACTGGCGGTCCGGCGCGCTCAGCGAGGCCACGCTCATGGCGCACCGGGCGGGAAGGACGCGGATCACCTGCGGCGACGCCGAATTCCTCCTCGATCATCCCGCCGGATCGCGATATCGCATCGTCCGGCTGGCCAGCGGCGAATTGGCGCTGGCCTCGGCCTGAACTTGAAGAGAGGCAGAGTCATGAAGCTTGCGGATAAAGTCAGCGTCGTCACCGGAGCCGGTCGCGGCATCGGCCGTCAGATCGCTATCACTCATGCGCGCGAGGGGGCCCATGTGGCGCTGCTGGCGCGCACGGCGAGCGAGATCGAGCGGGTGACCAGCGAGATCATCGCCGGCGGTGGCTCGGCGCGCGCCTTTGTCGTCGACATCACCGACCTCGCCTCCGTTGAGAAGACCTTCGCGGCGATCGAGAAGGACCTCGGTCCGGTCGATGTGCTGGTCAACAATGCCGCTGCCTTCGGCGCGATCGGCCCGATCTGGGATGTCGATCCGGCCACCTGGTGGCGCGACGTCGAGACCAATGTGCGCGGCACCTTCAATTGCTGCCGGGCGGCGCTTGCCGGCATGCGCCAGCGCCAGCGCGGCCGCATCATCAATCTCACCGGTGGCGGCACGGCAACCTCCTTCCCCAATGGCTCCGGCTACGCCACCAGCAAGTCGGGCATCATGCGTTTCACCGAAAGCGTCAACGATACGCTGGCGGGTAGCGGCGTCCTCATGTTCGCCATGGACCCCGGCCTGGTGCGCACGTCGATGACCCAATACCAGCTCGAGAGCGCCGCCGGCCAGAAGTACCTGCCCAACATCGAGGCCCTGTTCGAGAAGGGCATCAATGTGCCCCCGACCATGGCGGCCAATCTCAGCGTCGAGATCGCCAGCGGCCGCTTCGACGAGATGGCGGGCCGTATGTTCATGGCCGCCCGCGGCGATCTCGGTCTCTCGCAAGCGGACGTGGCCCAGATCGTGGCTGGCGACATGCGCAGCCTGCGCGTCAACGGAATTCCTCCCGAATAGACGCAAGGGCAAATCCTGCCAGCCGCAGAAAGGCCGCCCCCTAACCCTCCGGGGCGGCCTTTCGTGCTCTCGCCCATGCACGCGATCCGGGTACGCCCGGTGCGGTTTCCCCGGTGCATAAGCCTGCCCCTCACGTTGACCGGCCGCCTGCCAACGCGCAACGTCGCAGGGCTGGGGCAGAAAGCTTCCTTCGGCCGTAACTGGCGCCGCTTTTGCTAGCGTTTCGGGAGAGATTGCCCGGCGGGGGCGAGAAGCGGGCGCCGCGGGGTGCAGAACAACGGCTAGCCATGCCTTTTGGAGGGACAAAATGCGCAAATCTCAAGCAGCGACTGAAATCAGCGGGCGTCACGGGATCGCCCGGCGGGGGGTGCTGGGGCTGGTCGCCGCCGGCGTCATGGTGGCCGCGGGGCTGGGGTCCCATGCCGCGCTTGCAGCGGACAAGATGAAGGTCGCCGCGATCTTCTCGACGCCGATCGAGGAGCCCTGGGTCAACCAGATCCACGAAGCGCTGCTCGAGGCGCAGAAGGAGATGGGCATCCAATACAAGTGGGCGGAGAGCGTTCCCTCGGCCGACTATCAGCGCGTGTTGCGCGAATTCGCGCGCGGCGGCTACGGCCTGATCATGGGTGATGCCTTCGCTGCCGAGGATGTCGCCCGTCGCGTGGCCAAGGAATTCCCCAAGACCGCCTTCGTCTTCGGGTCGGGGCAGGGGCCGGCCGAGCCCAATTTCTCGGTCTTCGACAACTGGATCCATGAGCCGGCTTATCTGTCGGGCATGATCGCCGGCAAGATGACCAAGACCAACGTCATCGGCTCGGTCGCGGCGATGGACATTCCCGAGGTCGATCGCCTGGTCAACGCCTTCTGCCAGGGCGCCAAGGACGTCAATCCGAAGGTCAAGTGCAAGGTGACCTTCATCGGCTCGTTCTTCGACCCGCCCAAGGCCAAGGAAGCCGCGCTGGCGCAGATCGCCGCGGGCGTCGATGCCATCTTCGCCGAGCGCTTCGGCGTCATCGAGGCGGCGCATGAGAAGGGCATCATCGCCTTCTCCAACATGTCCGATCAGTCGTCGATCGCCCCCGACACGGTGGTCACCGGGCCGGTGTGGAACATGTTTCCGACTGTCCAGGCGGCGATCAAGCAGGTCGAGGCCGGCGTCTATACGGCGCAGGACTACGGCACCTTCTCGACCATGGCCAAGGGTGGCGCCTCGCTGGCGCCCTTCCATGGCTGGAAGGACAAGCTGCCGGCCGACGTCATGAAGTTGGTCATGGACAAGCAGCAGGCGATCCTCGACGGCGACTTCCGCGTCTCCGTCAACGAGGGAACGCCGGTCTCCGAGTAGCCGGTTCGAACGAGGAAGGCGGCCACGAGCCGCCTTCCTCACAAATTCACCCAAGCGAATCTCGGAGACGAGGAATGAGCCCGCCGCCGCTGGTCAGCATGCGCGGCATCTCGAAGAGCTTCGGTCCTGTGCAGGCCTGCGCGGCGGTCGACCTCACCGTGCGTGCCGGCGATATTCTGGGTCTGCTCGGCGAGAACGGCGCCGGCAAGACGACGCTGATGAACATCCTCTTCGGCTCCTATGCCGCCGACGAGGGGGTGATCGAAGTTGACGGCAAGCACGTCTCGATCCGCAGCTCGCACGACGCCCTCGGGCTCGGCATCGGCATGGTGCACCAGCACTTTCATCTGGTGCCGCGCCACACGGTGCTGGAAAACCTGCTGGTCGGTCGTGCCGGGCCCGACGGGCGGCTGACCCGGCGCGTGGTCGTGGAGCGCTTGGCTGCAATCGGCCGCGACTTTCACATTCATCTCGATCCCGAACGGCTGGTGAGCGCGCTCTCCATCGGCGAGCAGCAGCGTGTCGAAATTGCCAAGTCGCTGGTGCGCGGCGCCCGCATTCTGGTGCTCGACGAGCCGACGGCGACGCTGACGCCGCAGGAGACGGACGGGTTGTTCGCGGCGCTGCGTGCCATGACCACGCGCGGCATGGGCGTCATCTTCATTTCGCACAAGCTGGCGGAGGTGATCGAAATCACCAACCGCATCACCGTCATGCGCCAGGGCCGGGTGGTGGCCGAGCGCGACAATCAGGCGGGGCTGTCCAAGGGCGAGCTGGCGCGGCTGATGTGCGGCCGTGAGCTGAGCCCGCCGGAGCGCCCGCCGCAGGCCGCCGGCGCGCCGCTGCTCAGGCTCTCGAAGGTCTCGGCGCCGGGCCTCAAGGAGGCTTCGCTGACGCTCTGCGCCGGCGAGATCGTCGGCATTGCCGGCGTCTCCGGCAACGGCCAGCGGGCGCTTGCCGACGTGGTCGCCGGCGTGCTGGCGCCGACCGGTGGCGAAATCGAACTGCACGGCGAGGTGGTGAGCGGACTCACCCCGCGCTTCGTGCAGGCGCGTGGCATCGGCCGCGTGCCTGAGGACCGCATGACCATCGGCATGATCGGCGCGCTGCCGCTGTTCGAAAGCATGGCGCTGCCCTGGGTCGGGGGCCCTCCCTTCTCGAAGCGCGGCATCCTCGACCGCAAGGCGATCCGCAAGTTCGCCAGCGACCAGATCGAGCGCTTCGATATCCGCACCTCCGGCCCCGATGCGCGCACCGGCACGCTGTCGGGCGGCAATCTGCAGAAGGCGCTGCTGGCGCGCGAGATCGCCCACGAGCCGAAGATCCTGCTTGCCGCCCAGCCAACGCGCGGCATCGATGTCGGCGCCACCGAGTTCATCCACGGCCAGTTCCTCGATCTGCGCGCCAGGGGTGGCGCGGTGCTGCTGATCAGCGAGGACCTCGAGGAGCTCTTCCAGCTCTCCGACCGCATCGCGGTCATGTATGGCGGGCGCATCGTCGCCGACGTGCCCGTCGAGGAGGCGACGGTGGAGCGCATCGGCCTCTACATGGCCGGCGTGGAGCAGGCGGCGTGATGCGCGTCCGGCTCGAACGGCGGCACGAGACGCCGCTCTCCATCCAGATCCTGCTGCCGCTCGCTGCCGTCGCGGTGGCGCTGGCCCTGTGCTCCGTTCTGGTGTGGCTCGCCGGCGCCAGCGTGCCGGAAGCCTACGCGCAGCTTCTCCTGTCCAATTTCGGTTCGACCTACGACGTGCAGGACATGCTGGTGAAGGCCTCGCCGCTGCTCTTCACAGGCCTGGCGGTCGCCGTCGCCTTCCAGGCGAAGTTCTGGAACATCGGCGCCGAGGGCCAGTTGATGGCCGGCGCCATCGCCGCCTGCTGGATCGGCGAGCGCGCCTGGCTGCCGGCCTTCAGCCTGGTGCCGCTGATGGTCGTCGGCGCGGCAATCTTCGGCGCGCTGTGGGCGCTCCTTCCGGCGCTCCTCAAGGTCAAACTCAAGGTCGACGACGTCGTCTCGACGCTCCTCCTCAACTTCATCATGCTTTACGGCACCACGGCGCTGCTCGAGGGTCCGTGGCGCGATCCGAAGAGCGGCTATCCCAATGCGCCGTCGATCCGCGCGGCGGCCGAGTTTCCCATCGTCTACGGCTCGACCGTCCATCTCGGCATCCTGCTCGCGGCCATCGCCGCCGTCGTCGTCTGGTGGACGCTGACGCGCACGACGCTCGGTTTCCGCATTCGTGCCGTCGGCCACAATGCCGCCGCCGCCAACTATGCCGGCATCCCGGTCGGCCGCGTCATCATCGCCGCGGCGCTCATCTCCGGCGCGCTGGCCGGCCTTGCCGGCGCCGGCGAGGTCGGCGGCGTGCGCTATCAGGTCACCGCCGATCTCACCTCGGGCTATGGCTATGCCGGCATCGTCATCGCCACGCTGGCCGAGCTCAATCCGCTCGGCGCGGTGCCGGCGGCGCTGTTCTTCGCCATGGTGTTCAACGGCGCCGGCACCATGTCGCGCAGCCTCGGCGTGCCGATCTATCTCGCCGACGTCATCCAGGGCACGGCGCTGATGACCATGGTCGCCATGCGCCTCTTCGCCACTTACCGGCTCAAGGTGACGCGCAATGCTTGAGACCGTCGCCCAGATCCTGCAGGTCTCCTTCTTCGCGGCGATCATCCGCATCTCGACGCCGCTGCTGCTCGCCACCCTCGGCGAGGTGATCAACGAGCGCGCCGGCGTGCTCAACCTCGGTATCGAGGGCATCATGCTGCTCGGCGCCATGGTCGGCTTCTCCACCGCCTATTTCACCGGCAGCCTGTGGCTGGGGCTCGTCGCGGCGATCGCCGCCGGTGCGCTCGCCGGACTGGTGATGGCCTTGCTCACGGTCGTCTTCGGCGTCAGCCAGCACGTCTCGGGCATCGGCATGACGATGCTGGCGACCGGTCTCGCCTTCTATTTCTACCGCCTGATCTTCGGCCAGCCGGCCGTGCCGCCCAGTATCGTGGCCTTCCAGCCCATTGATATTCCTCTTCTTTCGGCGATCCCTCTGGTCGGGCCGGTGCTCTTCAGTCAAACCATCCTGACCTATGTCGCCTTCCTCGCAGTGCCGGTCACCGCCTTCGTGCTCTACCGCACGGCCTGGGGCCTCGATCTCCGCACCGTCGGCGAGAACCCGCGCGCGGCGGACGCTGCCGGCATCAGCGTGTGGGGCGTGCGCACCCAGGCGCTCATGATCGGCGGTGGCATGATGGGTCTCGCCGGTGCCTATCTGACCATGGCCCAGTTCAACTCCTTCACCTTCGGGGTGATCTCTGGGCGCGGCTGGGTGTCGATCGCGCTGGTCGTCTTCGGCCTGTGGAACCCGTGGCGCTGCGCCGGCGGCGCGCTGCTCTTCGCCGCACTCGAGGCGTTGCAGCTCCGCCTGCAGGCGACAAACATCCTGCACCTGCCCTATCAGGTGTTCCTGATGCTGCCCTTCGTCTTCACCATCGTTGCGATGGCGTTCGTCTCACGCAGCGCGCTGGCACCGGCCAGCTTGCTGATCCCGTTCCGAAAGGAGGAGCGCTGATGGCCGGTCCGTTCGATCTGATCGTCAAGAATGCGAGCCTGCCGGACGGCCGCACCGGCATCGATATCGCCTGCGCCGGCGGCAGGATCGTCGGCCTTGAGCCCGGCATCACCGGCGAGGCCGCGCGCGTCATCGACGCCGGCGGCCGGCTGGTGTCGCCGCCGCTCGTCGATTGCCATTTCCACATGGATGCGACGCTGTCGCTGGGTCTGCCGCGGCTCAACCAGTCGGGTACGCTTCTGGAAGGCATTGCGCTCTGGGGCGAGCTCAAGCCGCACCTGACGGTCGAGGCGGTGAAGGAGCGGGCGCTCAAATACTGCGACCTGGCAGTGGCGCAGGGACTGCTCGCCATCCGCAGCCATGTCGATGTCTGCGACGACCGGCTGCTCGCCGTCGACGCGCTCCTTGAGGTGAAGAAGGAGATCGCCCCCTATATCGACCTGCAACTGGTCGCCTTTCCCCAGGACGGTTACTACCGCTCGCCCAATGCGCCCAGGAACCTCGATCGCGCCTTGGACAAGGGTGTCGACGTGGTCGGCGGCATCCCGCATTTCGAGCGCACCATGGCCGACGGCGCAGCAAGCGTCACGGCGCTCTGCGAAATCGCCGAGAAGCGCGGCCTGATGGTCGACATGCATTGCGATGAGAGCGACGACCCGCTGTCGCGCCATATCGAGATGCTGACCTACGAGACCAAGCGTCTCGGCATGGCGGGCCGCGTTGCCGGCTCGCACCTCACCTCCATGCATTCCATGGACAACTACTACGTCTCCAAGCTCCTGCCGCTGATGGCCGAGGCCGGTGTCCAGGCGATCGCCAACCCGCTCATCAACATCATGCTGCAGGGCCGCCACGACACCTATCCGAAGCGCCGCGGGCAGACGCGGGTGCCGGAAATGCGCAGCACCGGCATCAACGTCGCCTTTGGCCAGGATTGCTGCATGGACCCGTGGTATTCGCTGGGTTCCGGCGACATGCTTGAGGTCGCCCATATGGGCCTGCATGTCGGCCAGCTCTCTGCCCGCGAGGCGATGCGCTTCTGCTTCGAGGCGGTAACGGCGAACGCCGCAAAAGCGATGAACCTCGACGGCTATGGTCTCGAGGTCGGCTGCAATGCCGATATGGTCGTCTTGCAGGCGGCCGACCCGATCGAGGCGATCCGCTTGAAGGCGCGGCGGCTCGCGGTCGTCCGCCGCGGCAAGGTCATCGCCGAGACGCCCGCCACTGTGGCGACCCTCAGCCTCGCCGGACGGCCGGCGTCCGTCGATCCGGCGGACTACGCCCCGCCGCTCGGTTAGCACAAGCGGGCGTGCTGTCGCGCTTCAGGAATGCGGATCGCGGCCGGTAGCGATCATCAGATGGTGCGCCTGATGGTGGCTGCCGTTCGCCAGCACGCCGATGAAGCCGAGCGCCTTGACCTCGACGATGTCGTGCGCGTCGGCCACCGTCACCATCAGTGAAGCGCCATTCGGGATGTCGGCGGCGGCGTAGGTCCATCCGCCGACCCCGTTCATCGTTTGCGCATGGGCGGCGACCATGCGGCGGATGGAGTTGACCACCGGGCCCTCTCCGGTCAACAGGAAGCGGACGCCGCCCGCAATGTCCTCGGTCGTCGCATGCGCGCGCAGCGTGACACTGTCCATGTCGATCAGGTGCTCGCGCAGCGCCTCGATGTCCACCTTGGACCAGTCGGTCTGCGGGTCGGCCGCGAGCATCGCCACGATCTCCTGGATCGCGGCGAATGCCGCCTGGCCGCCCTCGTGCGGAAGCGCAGCCTGCGGCTGGTTCATCGCCATGTGGTCCTCATGCTGCATCGCCGGCATCTGGCCGGGGCCTTCGCCCGTCCCGGCCGCGAAGGCGGGTGATGCGATGAAAATCGCCGCTGCGATGACGACAAAGCGCTTCATTCGACCGATCCCTCCGGTTGCCTGCCCCAGCGTCTCAGGCTGGCATCCCGGAAGCCATCGTGACATGATCGCGATCATGTCGTCCGATATCGCGGTTCTGCTCAAGGCGCTGCCCGCCACAGAGCGCCGCTTGGCCGCGGGCGGCCTCCTGTTCCATCGGGGCGATCGGGTCACCCATCTGTTCCTCGTCCTCGATGGAACGATCGAGTTGACGCGCCATCGCGCCGACGGCGGCATGGTGGTCCTGCAGAGGGCTTCGCGAGACACCGTCCTGGCCGAGGCATCGATGTTCTCGCAGCGCTATCACTGTGACGCGTCTGCTGCGACAGCGTCCGTCGTGCTCGCCATGCCGATGACCGCCGTTCGCACGACGCTCGCCCGATCGCCTGAATTTGCCGCGGCGTGGGCCATATATCTGGCGCGCGAGGTGCAGGATGCTCGCTTGCGGAGCGAGATCCTGTCGCTGAAGACCGTCGCCGAGCGCCTCGACGGCTGGTTCCTGGCCCGTGGCAAGAGCATGCCGCCCAAAGGCGAATGGAAATCCCTGGCGCACGAGATCGGCGTTAGTCCCGAGGCGCTCTACCGGGAGATCGCGCGGCGCAAAGGGCGCTAGACCAGAATTCCGGTTCAGGCGCGCGTTCGCCAATCTATTCAGCGTGCGCCATGTGTACCGCACGTCGTTCACCTGGACCGGGTGGTCTTGCCCAAGGCTCGGTCGTGATCGCCATCGGCATCGTCCTGCTGGTCGTGGTGGAGCTGGAACAGCAGGTTCGTATGGCGTTCACCGGGCGGGTAACTGACCTGACCCGCAAGAAACGCAATCAGAACTGACAGCAAACTGAAAGCATGCGGCTGCGACAATGCCTGCGGCCAGCAAAATGGCCGTTTTGCGCGCAGAATCGCATGAATGGCGCCCCCATGAGGAAGATCGTCCTTTCAGCCGCCGTGATCGCCGCTTCCGGGGCCTATGTCTGGAGCCAGGTCGGCAGCATCCGCGCGCTTCCTGCCGGCGCCGACCGGAGCGTTGCGTCGAGTGGCGAGGCTCTGGCGACGCCGCAAACGGCCGCGTTGCCGGTCCCGCCCGCCGCTCCGGCCCCGGCCGCCGTCGCCCAGGCGCCGGCCGAAGAGCAGCCGCTGCCCCCGAAACTGGCCGAAAGCGCGTCGTCCGGCGTTGTCGCGCCGGCTCCGCAAGCACAGGTCAAGCTTGCCAGCGCCAAGGTGGCGGCAACCGGTGGCGATCCGTACCACGCTGCCTGGACGTCCTCCCACATGACCATGTTCGGCATGATCGGCATGGGCTTCAGCGACGGCACCTATCGCGGTCCGGTGGTCGATGCCTATTACGGCGTGGTTCAGGTCCAGGCGATCATCAAGCACGGACGGATCGACTCGATCGACGTGCTGCGCTGGCCGGCGGACCGGAGCACCTCGGTCTCCATCAATGAGCACGCTCTGCCGGTGCTGCGCCAGGAGGCAATCAGCGCACAAAGCGCCGAGGTCGACATCATTTCGGGCGCGACGCTGCTCAGCAACGCGTTCATCCAGTCCCTGGGCGCGGCGCTTGAGAAGGCCCGCGCCTAGCTGGCGCAACGGGGGCCCGGCCGACCCCCGAAATATGAACAATTTGTTATTTATGCTGACAGCCGGCTGAAAGCTGGCTGCTGCGAGAATGCGCCTCATCGGTCGCAGTCAGGCGACCCCCAAAGCCCCTGTTGCATGAGTCGCGCACGCCCATGAAGAAGATCGTCCTTTCGGCCCTCGTCATCCTCGCCTCTGGCGCTTATGTCTGGAGCCAGGGCGGCACCCAGCCCGATCCGCTTCTTGCCGACCTGCAGACCGGCAGCATCCTGCCGCAGCAAGCGCTGGCCTCCACCGGCGGCAACACCAGCGTGAAGCCGCAGGACGTGCCTTTCGTCACGCCGGAGCCGGCCAAGCCGGCTGCTCCTGCTCCCGCTCCGAACTTCTCCGCCGAGGCGTCGCCGGCGGCCGCGCCGTCCGATACCGGGGCGCTGCCGCCATTGCCGGCGCCGGCGGATTCATCCGGCTTCGCGCCGGCCACCGACACGGCGTCGGCTGTCGCCGCTCAGGCCCCGGCGGTTCCGGCTGCGCCCGCGCCAACACCCGCGATGCCGGCCCCGGTCGCCGTTGCCGAGGCGCAAATGCCGGCGGCTCCGGCTCCCGATCCGGCGCCAGGGCAACCGGCCGCCGTCACCGTCCCCATGCCGCGTCTGCGTCCGCCGTATCATCCGGACGCCGTTGCGGCAGCAGCGCCGGCGCCTGCCCTCGCGTCGGCGTCTTCTTCCGGCTCCGGGTCGGCGGCCTCGGTGTCGCCGCTCGGCCGCATCGCCGGCGCCACCAACGGCCTCTATGACGGCACTTATCGCGGTCCCGTGGTCGACGCCTATTACGGCCTCATGCAGATCGAGGCGGTGGTGCAGAACGGCCGGCTCGCCACCATCCACGTGCTGCGCTTCCCCAACGACCGGCGCACCTCGATCTACATCAACCACCGGGCGCTGCCGCAACTGCGCAACGAGGTGATCAGCGCGCAGAGCGCCAATGTCGACGTCGTGTCGGGCGCAACGCTGTCGAGCGAGGCCTTCATCCAGTCGCTCGGCGCTGCGCTCAGCAAGGCGCACGCGTGAGTCGCCACGATGCGCGTCACCCGTCTCCTCATGGGCATGCCGATCACCGTCGAGATCGTCGACGGTGACGAGGAAGCCGCAACCATCGAGGCGACCTTCGCCTATTTCGACGCGGTCGACCGACGCTTCAGCACCTATAAGGACGACAGCGAGATCTCGGCGATCAACCAGGGCCGTCTCGGCGAGAAGGAATACAGCGCCGAGATGCGCGAGGTTCTGACGCTGGCCGAGCGTACGAGACGCGAGACCGCCGGCTATTTCGACATCCGCACGGCCGCCGGCACGCTCGATCCCTCAGGCATCGTCAAGGGCTGGGCGATCCGCAATGCGGCGGCGCTCGTCGCCCGCTCCGGCGCACGCGACTTCTACGTCGATGCCGGTGGCGACATCCAGGCGGCGGGCCATAACAGCCATGGCCGGGAATGGCGGGTCGGCATCCGCAACCCGTTCGACCAGGCCGAGATCATCAAGGTCGTCGAGCCGCGCGGCAAGGGTGTTGCCACCTCGGGTACCTATGTGCGCGGCCAGCACATCTACGATCCGCACGCCCACGGCACGCCCATCGAGGAGATCGTAGCGCTCACCGTGATCGGCGCCGACGTGCTCGAGGCCGACCGCTTCGCCACCGCTGCCTTCGCGATGGGCCGCGCCGGCATCGGCTTCATCCAGCAGACGCCGGGGCTGGAAGGCTATGTCGTCGACCGCAGCGGCCGCGCCACGTTCACCAGCGGCTTCGAAAGCTATTGCACGCCATGACCAAGATCATCGACCGCTTCCTGGACCACACCACCATGTACCGGCTGGTGCTCTGGCACCTGATCGTGCTCCTGGTCGCGGCGCTGGCGCTCTCCGCCGTCGGCCTTCTGCCCTATTCGCCGGTGTCGATCGTCTTCTCGACCGTGCTGGTCCTGGCGGTGTGCTGGATCACCAACATCGTCTTCGCACGCGTCTTCGCCGTGCCGGCCAACCAGGAATTGATCTACATCACGGCGCTCATCGTGGCGCTCATCATGAGCCCAGTCGGCCTCACCGACTTCAGCGGCATGGGCGCTCTGGTCTTTGCCGCAGTGTGGGCGATGGCGTCGAAATACATCTTCGCCGTCGGTCGCAAGCACGTTTTCAATCCGGCCGCCTTCGGTGTCCTGCTGCCGGCGCTCCTGCTCAACCAGCCGGCCACATGGTGGGTCGGCGGCAACCTGCCGCTGCTCCCGGTGGTGCTCGTCGGCGGCCTGCTCATCGTGCGCAAGCTGCAGCGCTTCGACCTGATCGTCACCTTCCTCGCCGTCGTGCTGGCGACCATCCTGGTCACCACGCCGCCGTCGCAGGACGTGATGACGATCACCGAGACGCTCAGGCACTCGCCGATGTTCTTCTTCGCCTTCATCATGCTGACCGAGCCGCTGACCCAGCCGACGCGGCACTGGCCGCGGCTCGTCTTCGCCGCGCTTGTCGGCTTGCTGTTTTCGCCCAACACCCATATCGGCTCGTTCTATTTCACGCCCGAGATGGCGCTGGTCATCGGCAACGTCTTCGCCTGGGCGATCAGCCCCAAGCGCCGCTTCGTGCTGACGCTGGAGCGCATCGAGCAGGCGGCTGCCGACACCTACGATTTCGTCTTCTCGTCGCCCAACCGGATGGCCTTCCAGGCCGGCCAGTACCTGGAATGGACGCTCGGCCTCGATCATGCCGACAACCGCGGCAACCGGCGCTATTTCACCGTCGCCTCGGCGCCGACCGAGGACGAGGTGCGTCTCGGCGTCAAGTTCTACCGCAAGCCCAGCGCCTTCAAGCGCGCGCTCGGCGACATGGCGCCCGGCGACACCATCCATGCCGCCCAGATCGCCGGCAGCTTCACCCTGCCGTCCGACCCGGACCGCAAGCTCGCCTTCCTCGCCGGCGGCATCGGCATCACGCCCTTCCGCAGCATGCTGCAATATCTGATCGACAAGGGCGAGGCGCGGCCGATCGTCGTGCTCTACGGCTGCGAGAGCCAGGACGACATAGCCTATGGGCCGGTTCTCGACGAGGCCGAGCGCAAGCTCGGCATCCGCACCGTCTATGCGGTCGCCCGCGACGCGCGCAGCGGCCAGTATCCCGGCTATATCGACGCCCGCCTGGTCAAGGCGGCGCTGCCCGACTGGCGCGAGCGCACATTCTACATCTCCGGCCCGCAGGCGATGGTGAAGGCCATGCGCCACACGCTCACCCACATGGGCGTGCACCGCACCCGCATCAAGGCGGACTTCTTCCCCGGCTTCGCCTAAGCGGCGCCGCAAGCCGTTTCCCGGGCGCTGCAGCGCGTCCGGGGCACGTGCCGCGTTTGCCCCGTTCGTCTCCGCTTGAAGCGCAGGCCCACCCCCGCGATACTGCCGCCTCCGGTGGGTGGGGAAGTCAATGTTTTCGTTTCTGCGCGCGAAGCACTTCTACGCTGCGCTGGTGCTCGCGATCCTCGCCGGCGCCACGCTCATCCGCATTGCCGATCCCTTCTTCGTCCAGGCGCTGCGCCTGATCGCCTTCGATTCCTATCAGAAGCTCGATCCGGCGCCCTACGAGCCCGACCTGCCGGTGAAGATCGTCGATGTCGACGAGGAGTTGCTGGCCAAGATCGGCCAGTGGCCGTGGCCGCGCACCGTCATGGCCAAGCTGCTCGACGCGCTCGGCCATGACGGCGCCGCTGTGGTTTGCTTCGACATCCTCTTTGCAGAGCCCGACCGTACCTCGCCGGAAGAGGCGGTGAAGCACATGACGCCGGAGGAAGCGGCGGCGCTGCAGCCGCTGATTGCGGGCAAGGAGAGCCACGATCAGGTCTTCGCCGACGCGATCGGCAACAACGCCACCGTGCTGGCTACCGCGCTCAGCGCGCACGCCTCGCCGCCGCCGCCGCCGCCGCTCAAGGCCGGCTTCGCCACCGTCGGCGACGATCCCAAGGATTTCGTGCCGGTCTTTGCCGGGGCCAACGTCAACCTGCCCATCCTCGATGCGGCTGCCGCCGGCATCGGCTCGATCAACTGGCTGCCCGACCGCGATCAGGTGGTGCGCCGCATTCCGCTGATCTATCGCGTCGGCAACCAGTATGTGCCGACGCTGACCACCGAGGCGCTGCGCGTCGCCTTCCAGGCGGGCTCCTATGTGCTCAAGGGATCGAACGCCAGCGGCGAGACCGCCTACGGCCAGCAGACCGGCCTCAACCACATCCGCGTCGGGCAGATAGAGATCCCGACCGACGCCGACGGCGGCATCTGGATCCACTTCCGCCCGCACGACAAGCGCGCCTATATCCCGGCCTGGAAGGTGCTCGCCGGCGAGGTCCAACCGGACGAGGTCAGCGGCCGCATCGTGCTGGTCGGCACCAGCGCGCCCGGCCTCATCGACCTGCGCGCAACGCCCCTCGACGCCGCCATTCCCGGCGTCGAGATTCATGCCCAGGCCATCGAACAGATCCTGCTCGGCTCGCAGAACGGCACCTCGCTCAGCCGGCCCGACTACGCCGTAGCGGCCGAGATCGTGCTTACGCTGGTGCTCGGCCTGGTGCTTGCCTTCCTCATCCCCAGGGTCAACGCGCTCACCTCGGGCGTGGTCGGCGTGGTGGTGATGGGCTCGCTGCTGGTCGGCGGCTGGCTGGCCTTCGACAGGCTGGGCCTGCTGTTCGACCCGACCTATCCGGCGGTGGCCGTGTTCCTGCTGGTCGCCGGGGCCTCCACCTACGTCTTCCGCCAGACCGAGAAGCAGCGCGGCGAGGTGCGCCGCGCCTTCAGCTACTACGTCTCGCCGATGGTGGTGAGCGAGATCATCGCCCATCCGGAGAAGCTCGAGCTCGGCGGAGCGGTGCGCGAACTGACGCTGCTTTTCTGCGACGTGCGCAACTTCACCTCGATCTCGGAGACGATGACGGCGCACGAACTCACCACCTTCATCAACAACCTGCTGACGCCGCTGTCGGAGATCATCCTCGACAACCGCGGCACCATCGACAAGTACATGGGCGACGCCATCATGGCGTTCTGGAACGCGCCGCTCGACGACGCCGACCACGCGGCGCATGCCTGCCAATCGGCCATCGCCATGGTTCAGCGCATGAAGGCGCTCAACGAGGAGTGGCGCGCCGCGGCCGCGGCTGCCGGCAAGCCCTACAAGGACGTCGCCATCGGCATCGGCATCAATTCCGGCGATTGCTGCGTCGGCAATCTCGGCTCGGTGCAGCGTTTCGACTATTCGGCCATCGGCGACGACGTCAACGTCGCCTCGCGGCTGGAAGGCCAGTCGAAGGTCTATGGCGTGCCGATCGTCATCGGCGAATCGTCCTGCAACAGCATTCCCGGTCTTCTGGCGATCGAACTCGACATGATGCGGGTCAAGGGTAAGGTCCACCCGGCGCGCATCTACACGCCCTATGCGGTGCTCGACGGACCGGAGGACGGTTTTGAGCGGCTGGTGCCGCGCCATGCTGCCATGCTGGAGGCCTATCGCAACCGCGACTGGGATGGCGCCGAAGCGGCGATCGCGCGCTGCGAGGCGGTTGGCGTCAACCGGCTTCAGGCCCTCTATGCGGTCTATCGCGGCCGCATCGCCGAATGGCGCGAAACGCCGCCGCCGCCCGATTGGGACGGGACCTTCACCGCGACCTCGAAATAATGCGGATTGTGATGCCGGTCACAGCCCTGTTAGGTGCGACTGCCTTAGGATTAGGCAGAAGCCCGAAAACGAGAAGGCCGCGAAACGGGACAAGGAACACATGAACCCAACCATCGGGGCTGGCACGCTCGTCGCGGTCTTTTTGTGGCTCGAGTTCAAGCATTTCGTCTTCGACTACGTCGTGCAGACTCCCTACCAGTTCCGCAACAAGGGTACCTACGGGCACCCGGGCGGCATCCTCCATTCCGGCCTTCAGGCGCTGGGCACGATCCCCGCCTTCTTCATCCTGCCGCCGGGCTGGGGGCTGGGCGTGGCCATCGTCGTCGGCGAATTCATCGTCCACTATCACGTCGACTGGTCGAAGGAGCAGTCGCTGCGGCGCATGAAGGTGACCACCACCGACGCCTGGTACTGGCGCATCTACGGCATCGACCAGCTCGCCCATCAGCTCACTTATGTGGCGATCGCGGCCCTGCTCGCCGGCGTCATCTGAAGTCGGCGCGGGCGCTACTGGCTGTTGTCAGCGCGGGCCGGTGCTCGCCCGCGAGCGGATGGTGAAGCCGAGGTCGATGATTGGCGTGTCCGGCCGCTGGCCGTTGCCGCGGATGATGCGGGTGAGGACCGCGGCCGCCTGCCGCCCCATTTGGTAGCGCGGGGTGGCCACTGACGACAGAGACGGGAAACTCGAGGCACAGATTTCCAGGTCGTTGAAACCGATGATCGACAGGTCCTGCGGCACGCGCAGGCCGCGCCGGTGGCTTTCGAACATCGCGCCCAGCGCGATGTCGTCATTGGAGGCGAAGACCGCCTCGACGTCCGGCCGGCGCGACAGGAGTTCGGTGAGAAGCCGGCCCCCGAGAGCGAAGTTCGATGGCTGCGGTGTCGCTGCGATCAGGTCGGTCGGGTCGATGCCGGCCTCGGTCATGGCGCGACGGTAGCCGGCCATGCGCCGGCGGGCGCGGGCGTCAAGGCGGGCGCAGATATGGCCGACGCGGCGGTGGCCGAGGTCGATGAGATGGCGGGTGGCGGCATAGGCCGCCTCGTGCTGCGAGAAGCCGATATTGATGTCGATCGGATCGTCGGTCAGCTCCATCGTCTGGACGACGGGGATCGTGGCCAGTTCGAGCATCCGGCGCATCTGGTCGCTCTGGTCGACGCCGGCCAGGATCATCGCCTCGGGATGCTGACCGAGCATGGTGGCGATGGCGCGTTCCTCCTCGGCCGGGTCGTAGCGCCAGTTGATCACCAGGACCTGGAAGCCGGCCGGCAGGAAGGCATCGTGCAGCGCCTTCAGATAGTCGGCGAAGACGCCATTGGTGAGCGAGGGGATGAGCACGCCGATGGTGCCGGTGCGCGAAGAGGCAAGCGCGCTGGCGAGCTGGTTGGGGACATAGGCGAGCGCCTCGATGGCGCTGGCGACGCGCCGGCGGAGGTCCGCCGAGACCAATGCCGGCCGGTGCAGCGCACGCGAAACCGTCACCACGCTGACGCCGGCGCGGGCGGCAACGTCGCTTAGTGTCGCCCGCCGCGGCCGCGGTCTATGGGTTCCCGGCAGCTCGGTCATCATTTGCCAGAATCTTGTATATCACGGTGCGGCGGCCGCGCCTTCTCAATCCGCCGCGCGGCGTCGGGAGGTTATGCGCCGGCCTTGACGAGCGCGGCCTCGCGCGTGCCACATCGGCGATCTCGGTTTCCAAAGGGACGAACCATGAAGCGCATACTCATCACCGGAGGGGCAGGCAACGTGGCACGGATGATCCGGCCGATCCTGCGTCAGCATTACGCGCTGCGCCTGTCGGACGTGAAGCCGGTGGCCGACCCGGTGGCAGGCGAAGAGGTGGTGACCGCCGACCTCGGCGACATGGCGGCGCTCGCCGCCGCCGTCTCCGGCGTCGATGGCATCGTCCATCTCGGCGCCTATGCGCTCGAGACCAGCTGGGAAGTGATCCATGCCGTCAATATCGTCGGCACCTACAATCTGTTCGAGGCGGCGCGGCAGGCGGGCGTCAAACGGATTGTCTTCGCCTCCAGCGGCCATGCCGTCGGCTTCTATCCGCGCAGCGAGATCATTGGTGCCGACGTGACGGTGAGGCCCGATTCCCGCTACGGCGTCAGCAAGGCCTTCGGCGAGGCGCTGGCCAGCCTCTATGTCTACAAATACGGGGCCGAGGTGATGTCGATCCGCATCGGCAGCGTCGAGGCCGTGCCGACCATGGACCGGCGCCAGCTATCGATCTGGGTCAGCCCGCGCGATCTCAGCCAGCTCATCCGCATCGGCCTCGATACGCCCAGCATCCGCCATGAGATTGTCTATGGCGTCTCGGCCAACGACGCCAGCCGCTGGGACAATGCCAATGCCCACAGGCTGGGCTACCGCCCGCAGGACCGCGCCGAGAACCACGACGCCGCCGCGCTGCCCGACGATGCCACCGGTGACCCCCAGGCCGATCTCAACCAGGGCGGCGCGTTTTGCATCGAGGAGGAGATCACGACGGCCCGCTGAGCCCCTGGTGCCTGCTGGGGCGCGGCGGCTTGGCGAGAAATGGCAAAATCGTGGCGCAATCCATTGGTGCATTGGCGAAAACCCGCGGAAATCCACTGTTTCCCCAGGGCAATCGCAGATCGGACGAGTGGGTTGAAATATGGAGGCGGCTTGCTACGATCAGGTTGTCGTGATTCGGAATGTCCGGCGTTTTTGCCGGTCTCCGCGATCGCCACTGAAAGAAGTGCGGTTTCGGCCGCTTGACATTGTATTGCCTGCTTTGATTGAGTGGATGAATTGATTTTGAGGGAGTTGTTCTGCTGAGACTTTTTGCATCGGCTTTTTTGGTCCGAGCACAGTCCGTTTGAAGAGATGGGTTTGGGGTCTGACAAAGCCGCCGGGTCGCGCCGGCGGCTTTTGTCGTTTATGAAGCCGGCGGCTATGGTTTTGCCCGGCCCGTCCTATGTTTTACGGTCGTGGCGGCGCGAGGTGCGTATCGGCATGATTGCAGCAATCAGACAGTTCTTCGACCGGTTGGCCAATGATGCCGTGGCCGTCGATATGGGCGAGGAGGAGGTGCGGCTGGCGGTCGCCGTGCTGCTCTATCGCGTGATCGCCATCGACGGCGTGGTCTCGCCTGCCGAGTCGACCATGCTGATGGAGCTGCTCGAGCGCCATTTCAATCTCGACGCCCAGCGCACGCGGTTGCTGGTTGCGGCTGCCGAGACCGCCGAGGACGAGGCGGTCGACCTCTATCGCTTCACCAGCCTGCTCAAGCAGCGCCTGGACGTTGCCGACCGCGAACGCATCGTTGAGATGATGTGGCGTCTGGTCTATGCCGATGGCCGCATGCATGAGTTTGAGGAAAACGTCGTGTGGCGTGTGGCCGAGCTGCTGGCGGTGCCTTCGCAGGTGCGCATCCGCCTCAAGCGGGCCGTGCGCGACGGGGCCGGGTGAGCGCCATGCGGCCGATTCTGGTCGTCCTGCATCAGGAACATTCGACGCCGGGCCGGGTCGGCCACCGGCTCGCCGAACGCGGTTATGCGCTCGATATCCGCCGGCCACGCTTCGGCGACCCGCTGCCGGAGACGCTCGCCGGCCATTCGGGCGCGATCATCTTCGGCGGGCCGATGAGCGCCAATGACCCCGACGATTATGTCAAGGCGGAGATCGACTGGCTCAAGGTGCCGCTCTCCGAGGGCGCGCCGTTTCTCGGCCTGTGCCTGGGGGCGCAGATGCTCGCCATCCAGCTTGGCGCGGCGGTGGCGCCCCATGCCGATGGCCATATCGAGGTCGGCTGGTTCGGGCTGAAGCCGACCGAGGCGGGCAGGGGGCTGATCCCGTCGTGGCCGGACTGCGTCCACCAGTTCCACAGGGAAGGCTTCTCTCTGCCTGCCGGCGCCACGCTGCTGGCCCAAGGGGCCGCCGAGACCTTCCCCAATCAGGCCTTCTCCTATGGCGAGGCTGCCTTCGGCATCCAGTTCCACATCGAGCTGACCACGGCGATGGTCGGCCGCTGGACCGGACGCATCGGCGACCGGGCCAAGGTGCCCGGAGGCCAGGTCGCCGAGAAGCATTTCCAGGGCCGCGCCCTGCACGACTGGAAGACGCGGGCCTTCCTCGATGCCTTCCTCGATCTGTGGCTGAAGCGCGACCGGCGCCGGCCGGCGAGCCTGTCGGAAGCGGCCGAGTAGCCTCTCTATCTTTTGCAATTTGCGCGGCCTGGTCGCAATTTGCGAGGCGCGACCGGTTACCAAAAACTTAATCTAGTCAATCAATTGCGATTCAAATTGGACCGGCGCACAAGCTCTGGTGGGGCCGCGCTTGGCAAGCCCTTTGCCAAGTTGATGGCACGCTGATTTCTGGTTGTGCGTAGTCAGCGAACAGACTGGGCGGGGGAGGGCGGAGGCCGTCGACCCCCGGCAGCCCTCCCCCGTCCCGGTCACCCTTGCGTTTCATGAAAGACGCGAGACGGTCCGGCGCCCTCGCCGGAAAGACGCTTGGCCCGGAGCAGCGCGGCGGCCGCTCCGGGCCGACGCTTCTTCCGACCACGCGCGGGCCTTCAGCTTCGCCCGCGCAGAATGCGATCGACCGACAGGGCGCCGGCGCCGCGCGCGGCGAGCAACAGGTAGCCTCCGGCCAGACCGATATCCTTGCCGAACTGGATGAGTTCACTCGTGTCGGCAAGCTGCCGGTGAAAGATGAGCGCCGTCGCCAGACAGAACGCGGCGAGCGCCAGCGCGGCCGGCCGCGCCCAGGCCCCGATCAGCACCAGCACGCCGCCCGCGAACTGCAGCACCGCGGTCGGGTAGAGCAGCAGGGCCGGCATGCCGAACGCAGCCATATAGGCAGCGTTGGCATCGGGGAATCGCACCATCAGTGTCGCGTCGTAGATGAAGAGGATGGCGATCAAGACGCGGCCGGCGAGAAGCAGCGGCCCCTCGAGCCGGTCGAGACTGGCTTCGATCCGCCTGTCGAAGGGAACGGACGATGATGTCGCAGCGCGCATGTCGACCTCGCCGTGAGGCGGCGCCGCGGCCATCGTCGACGGCCGCAGCCCGCTGGGACCCTTCCGTGGTCAGCTTTCGCCGGGCTCGCCGGCGATCGCCTTGGCGAGATCCTGGTACTGCTCGCAGGTCGTGCCGCAGACGGCCTCGACCTTCATCAGCTCGGCCCTGGCGAGATCGAGATTGCCCTTCTCCGCGTAGGCTTCGCCGAGATATTCGTGGGTGTTGACGTTGTTGGGGTCGAGGGCGAGCGCCTCGGCGTAGGTGGCGAGCCCCGCGTCGTAGTTGCCGAGCTTGCGCTGTGAATAGCCGATCATCGTCAGCACCATCGAATCCTGGTTCCTGACCGCGCCGAGCGCCACCAATGCCTCCTCGTAGCGGCCGGCGAGCGCCAGGTCGCGGCCCTGCGTGTAGAGCGTCTTGTCGTCCAGGGTGCTGGACGTCTTCTTCTCGCACTTGCTCTTGTGGGCATTCCAGACGTAGCCCGCCTTGCACTGGGGTGTCGTGGTGCCGCTGCTGCTGCTGCCGCCGTCGCTGGCGGCGAAGGCCGCCGTGCCGGCAAGCGACAGGACGCCTGCGAGAAGAATGGTGGTCACGAGAGATGATCTGCTCATTGGCTTGCTCCGATTTGCCTGGGTGTGGACCGCCCCGATCCGCTTTCGACATGGGGTGAACAGGAAGACGGGGCCTGCTATTCGAGGGGCGTCCGCCGGCGCCGGTCACAAGCCCGTGACAGGCCGGCTGTTCAGTTCGCGCGACAAGTCGGCTACGGTCGCGTCACTTGGTGTTGGGGGCGAGCCGTCCCATCAACGGGAACTTATGGCAGGCGACGCGCATCGAGCCGTGATGGAAGGCCTGGCCGGGCTGCTGCCGCGGCTGTGGCGCTATGGGCTGGTGCTGTCGGGAAACCGCGACACGGCCGAGGAGCTGGTCCAGTCGACCTGCGTGCGGGCGCTGGAGCGCAGTTCCCAGTTCACCCCCGGCACCCGGCTCGATCGCTGGCTGATTTCCATCCTCCATTCGATCTGGCTGAACGAGCTGCGCGCCCGCAAGGTGCGCTTTGGCCAGGGGCTGGTGGATGCCGAGCAGGCCCTGGTCTTCGACGGAATCCGGGGGATCGAAACGAATATTCTGGCCGCTCAGGTGTTACGTGAGGTCCAGGACTTACCCGAAGTGCAACGCGAAACCGTCTATCTGGTCTATGTCGAGGGACTGACCTACCGCGAAGCGGCGGACACGCTTGGCGTGCCGATCGGCACCGTCATGTCGCGGCTGGCCGGGGCGCGGGCGCGGCTCGCCGGCCTTGCCGCCGGGCCTGACGAAATCGGTGAGAAGCATGGCTGATCTGGCCGACAGCGATCTGAGCGACGACGCTCTCCTGACCGCCTATATCGACGGGGAACTGCCGGCCGAGGCGCGCGCCTCGCTGGAGGAGCGGCTTGCTGGCGAGGCAGAGCTGTCGGCGCGGCTCGACATGCTGCAGCGCGGCGGGCGGGATTTCGCCGGTGCCTTCGGCGTGCTCGTCGCCGAAGCACCGCACGAGCGCCTGGCGGCAATCCTGGCTGAAGCCACCAAACAGGTCCCCCCGGCGCCGGTGCGGCGATCGTGGCGGCCGGCCGCCATCGCCGCGGCCATCGCGCTCTTCGTGCTCGGCGCTGCCGCCGGCTATGTCGTGCCGCTGATGAGCGGCATCGTGCAGCCGGTGCCGGTGGCGCAGGCGCCCAACTGGCGCCAGACCGTGGCCGAATATATGGGCCTGATGACGCCGGACACGCTGGCGGTCATCCCCGATAATCCAACCCAGCTGGCAGACGAGCTGTCGGCGGTCGGCGAAAAGGTCGCCATAAGCCTCACGCCGGACCGCCTCGCTCTGCCCGACTCGGCGCTGAAGCGCGCCTCCCTCTACGATTTCCGCGGCAAGCCGCTCGCCCAGCTTTCCTATCTGTCGGCTGCCGACGGTGCTTTCGCCTTCTGCATCATCGCCAACGGCAAGCCCGACGCGCCGGTCGCCTCGGAGGTCCGCGAGGGCTTCAACATCGTCTTCTGGACCCGCAACGGCCTCGGCTACATGCTGATCGGCAAGGCGTCGCGCGCGACGCTGGAAGCCTTTGCCGGCGATCTCCGGGCCAAGGTTTCCTGAGGCACGAAGGTGCCGCGCATTGCGTGCGGTACAGCTTTATCCCGCTGACTTGAGTTCGGCGTCGATCGCTGCCTTCAGCTTCTCATAGGGCTGGGCGCCGACCATCATCTGCTTGCCGACCAGGAAGGACGGCGTGCCGCCGACACCCATGGAATAGCCTTCATTGGCGTCGGCCTGCATGGCGTCGGCGAAGGCGGTCGCCTTGTCGGTCATCAGCGCCTTGACCTTGGCGACGTCGATGCCGGCGATGGTGCCGGTCAGCGCCAGGATGTCGTCCTGGTTACCCCAGCCGGCATTCTCCTGGTCCTGATGGTCGAACATCGCCTTGTGCCATTCGCGGAACTTGTCGGGCGCCACGGCCCAAACGGCGCGCGCCGCGCGGCTGGCGACGTCGGAATCCGGCCCGAGGAAGGCGAAGTCCTTGAAGACGATCTTCAGCTTGCCGGTGTCGACATAGTCCTTCTCAAGCTGCGGGAAGACGCTCTCCTCCTCCTGCTTGCAGTAGGGGCACTGGTAGTCGAACCAGTAGGCCATGGTGACCGGCGCGTCGGCCTTGCCGATATAGGCGGCGTCCTTGACGTTGACGTCGGCGATGTTGGCCGGCGGTGCCGGCTGGTCCGCCGGCGCGGTCGAATCGGCCGGGGCGAGCGCGGCCTGCTGCATGACCGCCTGATGCGCGGTCCAGTAGATCGTCCCGGAAATCATGGCGCCGGCGATGATGATGGCAACCGGGATGAGGACGTCGCCGGGCGAGAGCTTGCGCATGGCAAAGAGGATCCTTGTGGCCGTTCGAACGATGCGACTGGCCGCTCCGATTTCGGCAGCAATTGGGCGGCGCGGCCGGCGAGCGGGGGAGAAAACCTAGACGTTTTTTCCGCCAGACGGGATCAATTCCGCGTCAAGCGTTGATCCATGTCAGCGCTGGGCGCGGGAGAGCACGTCCATGATCTCGGCGACCTTCTGGCGCTGGTCGTCCTTGTCGCCGGCAGCGATCGCCCCCTCGACGCAGTGGGCGACGTGGTCGCGCAGGATCTCCTCCTCGGCGCGGCGTAGCGCGTTGCGCACCGCCCCGATCTGGGTGACCACGTCGATGCAGTAGCGGTCGTCGCGGACCATGCCGGCGATGCCGCGCACTTGTCCCTCGATGCGGCTGAGGCGCTTGAGGACAGCGGTTCTTGTCGGTTCGTGCATGCTTGACTAGATACCCTATGGGGGTATATGGGTCAAGCCCGTCCTGATACCCCTAGGGGGTTCCATACCGATTGCGGAGAATCCGCCATGTCCGACAGCCATCGCCACGACCACAGCCACCACCCCGCGCACGGCGAGGACGGCCATCACCATCACGGCCATGGTGGCGCGGCGGCGGATACCGCCGAGCTGGTCAAGGATCCGGTGTGTGGCATGGACGTCGACCCGGCGACCAGTCAGCACAAGGCCGACTATCAGGGCGAGACATACTATTTCTGCTGCCCGCACTGCCGGGCGAAGTTCGTCGCCGATCCGGAAAGCTTCGTTGGCGCTGACGCCAAGGCGCATGATCACGGCGCCATGCATGGTCATGGCCATGCCATGCACGACCACGGTCACGCCGCGGCCGGCGCAGCTATGGCCAAGGACCCGGTTTGCGGCATGGACGTCGATCCGGCGACAAGCCAGCACAAGGCCGAATACCAGGGCGAGACCTATTATTTCTGCTGCCCGCATTGCCGGGCGAAATTCGTCGCCGATCCGGAGAGCTTCGTCGGCGCCGACGCCAAGGCGCATGATCACGGCGCCATGCATGATCATGATCATGATCATGGTCATGGCCATGGCCATGGCCATGCGCACCACGATCATGGTGCGGCCGCCGGTGCCAAGCTGGTCAAGGATGTCGTCTGCGGCATGGACGTCGATCCGGCGACCGCCGAGTACAAGGCCGACTACAAAGGCGAGACCTATTACTTCTGCTCCGGCCACTGCCGGACGAAGTTCGTTGCCGAGCCCGAGCGCTTCCTGAACCCGGAGGCCCATCCGGCCGTGCCGGTGCCGGAGGGCACCGAATATACCTGCCCGATGCATCCGGAAATCCGCCAGATCGGCCCCGGCACCTGCCCGATCTGCGGCATGGGGCTGGAGCCGGCGGTCATGACCGCCGATACCGGACCCAATCCCGAACTGGTCGACATGACCCGCCGCTTTTGGATCGGCCTGGCGCTGACGGTGCCGGTGGTCGTCCTGGAGATGGGCTCCCATCTCGGCCTCGGCCATATCATCGATCCGCGCCTGTCGGGCTGGATCCAGCTTCTGCTCGCCACCCCGGTGGTGCTGTGGGCCGGCTGGCCGTTCTTCGTGCGCGGCGTCCAGTCGGTGATGACGCGCAATCTCAACATGTTCACGCTGACCGCCATCGGCACCGGCGTCGCCTGGACCTACAGCATTGTGGCGACACTGGCGCCAGCCGCCTTCCCCTCCGCCTTCCAGATGGCCGATGGCACGGTCGCGGTCTATTTCGAGGCGGCGGCGGCGATCACCGTTCTGGTCCTGCTCGGCCAGGTGCTGGAATTGCGCGCCCGCGAGCAGACCTCCGGCGCCATCAAGGCGCTGCTCGATCTGGCGCCCAAGACGGCGCGGCGGATATCCGCCGATGGCTCGGAAGAGGAGATCACCCTCGACCGCATCGACGTCGGCGACAAGCTGCGCGTGCGCCCGGGCGAGAAGGTGCCGGTCGATGGCTCGGTCGTCGAAGGCCAGTCGGCGCTCGATGAATCCATGGTCACCGGCGAATCCATGCCGGTCAACAAGCAGGCCGGCGACGCACTCATCGGCGGCACCATCAACCGCTCCGGCGCGCTCATCATGACGGCCGAGAAGATCGGCCGCGACACGCTGCTGGCCCGCATCGTCCAGATGGTCGCCGACGCCCAGCGCAGCCGCGCGCCGATCCAGCGTCTCGCCGACCAGGTCTCCGGCTGGTTCGTGCCGACCGTGATCGCGGTGGCGCTGATCGCCTTCGCCTCATGGGCGATCTGGGGGCCGGAGCCGCGCTTCGCCTTCGGCCTGGTGGCGGCGGTGAGTGTGCTCATCATCGCCTGCCCGTGCGCGCTTGGCCTCGCCACCCCGATGTCGATCATGGTCGGCGTCGGTCGTGGCGCCCGCGCCGGCGTGCTCATCAAGCATGCCTCGGCGCTGGAGCGCATGGAGAAGGTCGACACGCTGGTGGTCGACAAGACCGGTACCCTCACCGAGGGCAAGCCGTCGGTCACCGCAGTGGTCCCGGCCGAAGGCTACGACGAGGCGAGCGTGCTCAAATTCGCAGCCAGCGTCGAAAAGGCGAGCGAGCATCCGCTGGCCGAGGCGATCGTTGCGGCAGCGGCGGCGCGCGGCATCGAAACCAAGAAGGCCATGGGCTTCGATGCGCCGGCCGGCAAGGGCGCCTTCGGCATGGTCGAGCGCAAACGCGTCCATGTCGGCAATGCCGCATTCCTGGCCGAGATGAAGATCGCCACAGATGGGCTCGCCGATGCGGCCAGGCGGCTCAGCGCCGAGGGCGCCACCGCCGTCTACGTCGCCATCGACGGTAAGCCGGCGGCCGTCATCGGCATCGCCGACGCGGTCAAGCCGACCACGGCGCAGGCGATTGCCGGCCTGCACGCCGAGGGCATCCGCATTGTCATGCTCACCGGCGACAACCGCATCACCGCGGAAGCCGTTGCCAGGTCGCTTGGCATCGACGAGGTCGAGGCGGAGGTGCTGCCCGAGCGCAAGAGCGCGGTCGTCCAGCGCCTGCGCGACGAGGGCCGCGTGGTGGCGATGGCCGGCGACGGGGTCAACGACGCGCCGGCGCTGGCCGCCGCCGACATCGGCATCGCCATGGGCTCCGGGACCGACGTTGCCATCGAGAGCGCCGGGGTGACCCTGCTCAAGGGCGACCTCATGGGCATCCTCAAGGCGCGTCGCCTGAGCCAGGCGGTCATGCGCAACATCCGCCAGAACCTGCTCTTCGCCTTCGTCTACAATTCGGCCGGCGTGCCGATCGCCGCAGGCATCCTCTATCCCGCCTTCGGCATCCTCTTGTCGCCGGTCATCGGCGCGGCGGCGATGGCGCTCTCTTCGGTCAGCGTCATCTCCAATGCGCTGCGCCTGCGCAACGCCAAGGTCGGCTAGGGCGCCCGCCACATTCGTTTGCCCGAATTGGCCGGCCTCCCGCTTTGTTGGGGGAGGTCGGGAGGCGCGTCGCCATGTCCATTGTCGGCGCGTCTTTCCATCCCCATGTTGATGATTAGCCACTAGGGCCTTGGAGCGCGCTGCTCGGCGCCGCCTCTTCCGAGAAGAGGGTCAAGTTGTCCGGGCGGAGTCCTCCCCATGAGCAATCGGGCGAACCCGGCGCGTTGTGCCGGGAACAACGATGGGTGAAGCAGGATGGAAACCCCGGCAAAGATCGATTTTCAGGGCGCAACCTTGAACCCGCATGTCCAGCAGTCGGTCGTCGAGCACATTGCCGCGCTCGAAAAGCGTTTCGGGCGGATCACCGCCTGCCGCGTCGCCGTCGCCGGCCCCTCGGCGCACCATCAAAGCGGCGGTCAGTACGAGGTCGCCATTCATCTGGCGCTGCCCGACGGCCGCGCCGTCAATGTCGACCGCACGGCCAGCGAGGACGAGCGCTTCGCCGATGCCGCCTTCGCCGTCAACGACGCCTTCAAGCGGGCCCGCCGCCGCCTGCAGGACGAGGTGCGCCGCATGCGCGGCCAAGTGAAGTCGCACGAATCCGAGCGCAACCCGGCCTGAGCGGGAAAGCGGACCCCGATGAAGAAACCCCGTCGCATCATCGACGAAGACGCCCCGCCGGTCGACCTTGTGATCTCGCCGGAGAAGGTCTGCTTCATCGTCGTCAAGGCGCGCGAGTTCGATGCCAAGAGCGAGGTGACCGATCCGGACCCGGGCTCCAACCCTGCCGACGACCAGGACGCGTCGGTGCTCGAGGACCATGAGGATGATCCGGTGGCCGAGGAACTGGTCTCGGCCATCCACGATCTTTCCGAGGATGAGCAGGTCGAGCTGGTGGCGATCGCCTGGCTGGGGCGGGGCGACTACACGGCGGACGACTGGCCGCTGCTGTGTGCGGCGGCCGGTGAGGCCCACAACAACCGTACGGCAAGCTATCTGCTCGGCATGCCGCTGCTCGGCGACTATCTCGAGGAGGGCCTGGCGCTGCTTGGCCGCTCCTGCGCCGAATACGAGATTGACCGCCTCTAGGCAGGCGGCCGATGGGCAAAAACTGCGGTTTCCTGCCGGAGAGTCCGGCGGGACGGGCTTGATTCATCGCAACGCCCTTGGCGCCCGTACCTGTCACTAAATGATGATGGCCTTTTCCTCCGCCGAAGGGCGTCAGCGCGGCTTTGCCCGCCGTCCGCAACAGAAAGACGCAGTTGCGCTTGGCGATCAGGCCGAGGCCATTGCCTTTTTGACCGACCCGGCGACCCATGGCCTGGATGCGGAAGCGGTCGAGGTGAACGAGACCCGCATCTCGGTCGTGGTGCTGGCCGGGGCGCGCGCCTACAAGCTCAAGCGCGCCGTCAAGCTTGGCTATGTCGACTTCTCCACCGTCGCGCGGCGCCTGGTCATGTGCGAGAGCGAGGTCGAGCTCAACCGGCGCGCCGTGCCCGGCCTCTATCGCGGCGTCAGGCGCATCACGCGCACCCAGGACGGTGGCCTCACCTTCGATGGTGACGGGCCGCTGGTCGATGCGGTGGTCGAGATGGTGCGCTTCGACCAGGACGGTCTGTTCGACCGTATGGCGGTTGCCGGCAGGCTGACGCCGGCGCGGCTGGCGGAGCTGGCGGCAGTGGTCGCCCGGCTGCACGAGACGGCGCCGGTGGAACTCGCCGGCGGCGGGGCCGACAGCATCGCCGCGGTGCTGGCCATCAACGAGCAGGCATTTGCCGGCGTCTCGCTGTTTCCGCCCGATGCAGTCGAGCGCTTCAACCGGGCCTTTCGCGATGCCCTGGCGCGGGCCGCGCCGTTGCTCGACCGGCGCCAGCGCCTCGGCAAGGTGCGCCACTGTCACGGCGATCTGCATCTCGGCAATGTCTGCCTGTTCGGCGGCTGCCCGGCGCCGTTCGACTGCCTGCAATTCGACGACGCCATGGCGACCGTCGACGTGCTCTATGACCTCGCCTTCCTGCTGATGGATCTCTGGCACCGCGATCTCAAGCCCGGCGCCAATCTCGTGCTCAACCGCTATCTCGACGTTCTCGACGAAAGCGATGGGCTGATGGTGGTGCCCTTCATGATGGCGCTCCGCGCCGCCGTGCGCGCCCATGTCAGCGCCACGCGGGCGGAGGAGCCGGCCGAGGCGGCCAATGCCGCCGTGCTCAGCCGCGAAGCGCTGTCCTATTTCCATCTGGCGCAGGCACTTCTGAAGCCGGTAGAGCCAGGCCTGGTGGCGATCGGCGGCTTCTCCGGCTCGGGCAAGTCGACGGTGGCGGCAGCGATTGCTCAGGCAGTCGGCGCGCCGCCGGGCGCGCGGGTGTTGTCCAGCGATCGCATCCGCAAACGCATGGGCGGCGTCGCGCCGACGATGCGGCTACCGGCGCCGGCCTATCGCCGCGAGGTGTCGCGCGCCGTATACGAAACACTCGTGCGCGAGGCGGAATACCTTCTGGCGCTCGGCCAGGGTGTCGTCCTCGACGCCACCTTCCGGCGGATTGAGGATCGCAATCGGGTCGAGGAAATGGCGGCAGCCGTCGAGGTGCCCTTCACCGGCATCTGGCTGGAGCTCGAGGCGGAGAAGCTGATCGACCGGGTGGAAGGGCGCGGCGCCGACCCGTCGGACGCCAATGCCGAGACCATCCGCCATCAGATCGATCAGTTCCGCGGGCCCGTCGCATGGACCGCGGTCTCGGCGGAAGGCAGCGTGGATGAGGTCGTCGAGCGGGTTCTGGCGGCGATCGGCGTCGCCTGACGAGAGCCTTCTACAGCCAGATAGAACCATTCCGACGGAGCGATTTCGCGACAGGATCAAGCCGGCGGGGGAAAGGCTCTAAACCGGAAAAGCCTTGCGGATCGTGTCGACCAGCATGTTGCCGATCAGCGGCTTCTCGACGATCGACACCGAGGCCGCCGCGGCGCGCACGCGCAGGTGCGGCCCGGGCGCGGTGGTGATCAGGATCGCCGGCATGGTGACGCCGCGCTTGCGCAGCTCGTCGAGAAGCTGCAGGCCGTTGCCTTCGGCGAGATTGTAGTCGATGACCAGGCAGCCCCACGCCTTGCGCGTCGCATCGGCGATCAACGCCTTGGGCGAGGAATAGGTGCGCACCGCATAACCTTCGATCTCAAGCGAGAACTTGAGCGAGGCCAGAATCGCCGGATCATCGTCGATCACGAAGACCGCGCGTTCGGCCGCCCGCGGTGCGGGCGTCATCGACGCGGAGTCGATATCCTGATCTGTAGTCATTCCGGACTAAGCACACAGAGGCGGCTACCTTGCCTTGACGCAGGTCAACGGGCCCTGCGGCGCCGCGGTCGCAGGCCGCGTTCATGCCGCCAAAGCGCGCGTTGCCGGTTTCTTCGCGGGCGGGCGCTCAGCCGTCGGCAAGCAGCGCCATGCGCACCAGCTCCGACAGGCTGCGCGCCTGCATCTTGGTCATCACATTGGCCCGGTAGACCTCGACCGTGCGGGCGCTGATGCCGAGATCGAAGGCGATCGTCTTGTTGGGATGGCCGGCGACCAGGCCGTCGAGCACCTGCTGCTCGCGCGGCGACAGCGAGGCAAGCCGCTCCTTGACCTCGGCCTTGCGCAGCTCCTGCTGGCTGTCGAACTGGTTCTTGGAGAGCGCCATGCGCACCGAGGCGAGGAGGGTATCGTCGTCGAACGGCTTCTCGAGAAAATCGACGGCGCCGAGCTTCATCGCCTCGACTGCCAGCGGCACGTCGCCATGTCCGGTCATCACGATCACCGGCAGCGAGAAACCGCTTTCGTTCAGTCGGCGCAGGAGTTCGATGCCGTCGATTTCGGGCATGCGCACGTCGGTGATGATGCAGCCGCCCGTCACCTGCGGCAGCGCCTTGAGGAAGGCGACCGCCGATTCGTAGACTTGGACCTCGACGTCGGCGGTACTGAGCAGGAAGGCCAGCGAATCGCGGGCGTCGTCGTCGTCGTCGATGACGTGGACGAGGTTGTCATTCGCCATCGGTCAGCTCCGCGATCTTGCCGCTGGCCAGGGTGAAGTGAAACACCGTGCCGCCCTTGGGGTTGCGCTCGGCCCAGATCTCGCCGCCGTGCGACTGGATGATGGTGCGCGAAATCGACAGCCCGACGCCCATGCCGTGGCGCTTGGTCGTGACGAACGGCTGGAAGAGCTGCCGCGCCACCTCTTCGGCCAGGCCCGGCCCGCTATCGGCCACGCTGACTTCGACCATGTCATCCCCCGCCGGTGCGGTCGTCAGCACCAGCTCCCTGTCTTCGACCTCGATCATCGCTTCGATAGCGTTGCGGACGAGGTTGAGCAACACCTGCTGGATCTGCACCTTGTCGGCCAGCACCAGGTCGTGGGCGCGGTCGAACTGGAAGCGGACGCGCACGCCGTGCTCCTTGGCGCCGACCAGCGCCAGGGCGCTGGCCTCCTCGATCAGCTTGGCGATGCTCTCCACCCGCCGTTCGCTCTCGCCGCGGCTGACGAAATCGCGCAGGCGGCGGATGATGTCGCCGGCCCTCAGCGCCTGTTCCGCCGCCTTGTCGAGCGCGTCGCGCAGGCGCGCCCAGCGCTCGTCGGCCTCCTTGTCGATCAGCCGGCGCGAGCCCTTGATATAATTGGCGATGGCCGACAGCGGCTGGTTGAGTTCGTGGGCCAGCGTCGAGGCCATCTCGCCCATGGCGGTCAGGCGCGAGATGTGGATCAGCTCCGACTGCAGCTCCTGCAGCCGCGCCTCGGTCTCCTGGCGCTGGGAAAGGTCGCGGACGAAGCCGGTGAAGAAGCGTCGCTCGCCGGGGCGCATCTCGCCGACGGCAAGCTCCATCGGGAAGGTCGAACCGTCCTTGCGCTCGCCGACGACGATGCGGCCGACGCCGATGATGTGGCGCTCGCCGGTCTTGCGGTAGCGGTCGAGATAGGTGTCGTGCGCCTCGCGATAGGGCGAGGGCATCAACATGCTGACATTTTTGCCGATGGCTTCCGGGGCGCGATAGCCGAAGAGCTGTTCGGCGGCCGCCGAGAACGACTGCATGATGCCGTTCTCGTCGATGACGACCATGGCGTCGGGAACCGTGTCGAGGATCGACTGCAGGTGCGCTTCGCGGATCTCCAGTTCGTGCTGGCGGTTGGCCGATTGCAGGCGGCTGCGCTTCAGCCGCGTGCCGAGCCACGACATGGCGACGCCGACGACGCCGAAGGCGAGGATGTCGACCAGGTTGGGGGGGGTGGTCAGCGCCGCGCCGCCGGAGAAGGCGACGGCGAGGAGCAGGCTTGCCACCGTGGCGGCGATGCCGGGGCCGAAGCCGCCGAGGCCGCCGGCGGCCAGAATCGCCGGCACGAACAGAACCAACTGCAGGTTGCCAAAAAGCGGCACATAAAGCAGCAGACGGATGACAACGGTCAGCAGCACTGCCGCCCCGGCCACCGCATAGTCGCGCAGCGGCCCCGGGCGCAGCACCCTGATGGCACCGCCAGAGCCGAGATTTTGGCGGTTTTCGGCAATTTCACCCATGCGATCTGCCTGTTTCGAACGACTACAGCCGGGCTCCGTAATACCCCGTAGGGGGATTACCCGAATTTCTTCGTTTCCGGGCGACTGTTAGCAAACCCCTGCGACAAAATCGAACTAAGGAGCGGGTCATGCTCATGCACAAGTCGGGCGACATTGCCACCACCAAAACGGTCATGCCGATCCCGGTCGGGATGCCGGAGGTCAATGCGCTGGCCGACACCTTCGCCGTCATGGGCGCCGCCATGCGATTCGAGCACAATTCCGAGATTTTCGGCGAAGGCGAGCCGGCCGAATACTTCTACAAGGTCATCAAGGGCGCGGTCCGCACCTACAAGCTGCTCAACGACGGCCGCCGCCAGATCAGCGCCTTCCACCTGACCGGCGACATCTTCGGCATCGAGGCGGGCAGCGAGCACCGCTTCACCGCCGACGCCATTGCTGATTCGACCGTGCTGGTGATCAAGCGCTCGACCCTGATGGCGCTGGCCAGCCGCGACAGCGAAATCGCCAGCTGCCTGTGGACGCAGGCGACCGGCGACCTGCTCCGGGCGCAGGACCACATGCTGCTGCTCGGGCGCAAGAATGCGCATGAGCGCGTCGCCAGCTTCCTGCTGGAGATGGCCGAGCGCGGCAAGGGCCCGGAAAGCGTCGAGCTGCCGATGTCGCGCCAGGACATTGCCGATTATCTCGGCCTGACCATCGAGACGGTGTCGCGCACGCTGACGCTGCTCGAGAACGAGGCGGCGATCGAGCTGCCGACGTCGCGCCGCATCCTGCTGCGTGACCCGGCGGCGCTGCGCCGTCTGAACGCCTGAGGCGGGCCTCCTCCTCCTGAATTGGGCGGGCTGAAATGGGGCAACGGCCGGGTCGGCAAAACGACCCGGCCGTAACCATATAAGGGGCAGTGGTGTTCGACTTGAGGCGAGGAAACCATGCCCAGGCTTGCCATAGCGTCGGATGATTGGGTGGTCGTGTGCGACGGCCGCAAGTGGTTGATTCTTCAGAACAAGGGTGACGCCGAACGGCCCAACCTGGTGATCCGGGAAGAGCAGAGCGACGACAACCCGCCGACACATGAGCAGGGCACAGAGCGGCCCGGGCGTGTCAGCGGCGGGCCCGGTCCGTTGCGTGCCGCCGTCAGCCAGACCGACTGGCACGACCAGGCCGAGCACGGCTTCCTGATCCGGCTGGCCAAGCGCCTTGACAAGGCCGCGCAGGCGGGCGAGGTCCGGGGCATCGTGCTGGTGGCATCGCCGCGGGCGCTGGGTATGATCCGCCCGCAACTTTCTGGTTCGGTGGCGAAGCTCGTGCACGACGAGGTCGCCAAGGACTATGCCGGCATGCCGGTCGCCGAGATAGAGAAACGACTGACCGGCTGAGGGGCCCGCGAGGGATCGCGGGAACGCCATGACGGTTGAGGCCACAGAGAGGACAGGGGAACCGGTCTTCGAGGTGGCCGGTCTGACCAAGGTGTACCGGACCGGCGATGTCGAGGTGCATGCCCTGCGCGGCATCGACCTGTCGCTCTATGCCGGCGAGTTGGCGGTGATGCTCGGCCCCTCGGGCAGCGGCAAGTCGACCCTGCTCAACATCCTCGGCGGTCTCGATACGGCGACGGCGGGCGTGGTGCGCTTCCGGGGGCGCGAGCTGACGCGCTTCTCCGACCGCGACCTCACCCTTTACCGGCGCAATTACGTCGGCTTCATCTTCCAGTTCTACAACCTCATCCCGAGCCTGACGGCGCGCGAGAACGTGGCGCTGGTCAGCGAGATCGCGCCCCACCCGATGAAGCCGGAGGAGGCGCTGGAACTGGTCGGCCTGGGCAGCCGGCTGGACCATTTCCCAGCCCAGCTCTCAGGCGGCGAGCAGCAGCGCGTCGCCATCGCCCGCGCCGTTGCCAAGCGGCCCGAGATCATGCTGTGCGACGAGCCCACCGGGGCGCTCGATTCGAAGACCGGCATCCTGGTGCTGGAGGCGCTGGCGGCGACCAACCGCGAGCTCGGCGCGACTACTGCCATCATCACCCACAACGCTTCGATCGGCGGTATGGGCGACCGGGTGTTCCGCTTCACCGACGGCCAGATCGCCGGCGTGGATGCCAACCAGCGCCGGCTGGCGGCCAGCGAGCTGGTGTGGTGAAGCGGCGATGCGCGCGCTCGACCGCAAGCTGATCCGCGACTTTCGCCGCCTGTGGGCGCAGTCGCTGGCGATCGCCCTGGTCATGGCCTGCGGCGTCGCCACGCTGGTTCTGGCCATCGGCACCTACCAGTCGCTCGACGAGACGCGCGCGGCCTATTACCAGCGCTACCGCTTCGGCGACATCTTCGCCGCGGCGACCCGCGCGCCCAACGCGCTCATGAGCACGATCGCCGCGATCGACGGCGTGGCCGCGGTCGAGACGCGCGTCGCCAGCCCCGTCATCCTCGACATCCCCGGCTTGCGCGAGCCGGCCACGGGTCTGGCAATCTCGATCCCCGAGAGCGGCGACATCGCGGTCAATGCGCTCTTCCTGCGCCAGGGGCGGCTGCCGGGCGGCGGGCGCGGCAACGAGATTGCCGTCAACTGGAACTTCGCCGAGGCGCACCACTTCACCGTCGGCTCGACCTTCGAGGCGGTCGTCAACGGCTCCAAGATCCGAACTCGACATCGTCGGCATCGTGCTGTCGCCGGAATACATCTATGCGCTGGGCCCCGGCGACATGATGCCGGACAATCGTCGCTTCGGCGTCATCTGGATGCAGGAGAAGGTGCTGGCGCCGCTGTTCAATCTCGACGGCGCCTTCAATTCGGTCAGCCTGCGCCTGCTCCCCGGCGCCAGCCAGAGCGTCGTCATCGAGGCGCTCGACCATCTGCTCGAGCCCTATGGCGGCACCGGCGCCTATGCGCGCAAGGATCAGCTCTCCAACGCTTTCCTCGACAGCGAACTGGTCCAGCTCAAGGGCATGGCCGAGATCATCCCGCCAATCTTCTTGGCCGTCTCGGCGTTCCTCATCAACATGATCCTGTCGCGGTTGATCTCGCTCGAGCGCGAGCAGATCGGCCTGTTGAAGGCGCTGGGCTACGGCCGCTTCGCCGTGGTCTGGCACTATCTCAAGCTGGTGCTGGTGATCGCTTCGATCGGCACGCTTATCGGCATTGTCGGCGGCAACTGGCTCGGCCGCGCCCTGACGCGCCTCTATGCGGAGTTCTACAGCTTCCCGTTCCTCATCTTCCGCGAGACGCCAGGCATCTATCTGGTCGCTGTCGGCATCAGCTTCGCCGCGGCGATCCTGGGCGCGCTGCGCGCGGTGTCGACCGCCTTCGCGCTGCCCCCGGCCGTGGCCATGCACCCGCCAGCGCCGCAGGTCTATCGCCGGGCGCTCGGCGGGTTGTTCGGCGGCCGGCGGCTCTTCTCGCAGCTCACCACCATGGCGCTCCGCCATGTCTTGCGCCATCCGGTGCGCTCGACGCTCACCGCCGTCGGCATCGCTTTCTCGGTGGCGCTGGTCGAGGTGGCGCTGGGTACGATGGATTCGGTCGAAGCCATGCTCGACGCGGTCTACTTTCGCACCGACCGGCAGGACGCGACGCTCGCCTTCAACACGCCGCGGCCGCCCGCGGTGGTCAGCGCCGTCCTCAACCTGCCCGGCGTCATGACGGCGGAGCCGTTCCTCGATCACCCGGTGCGCATGTCCAACGGCCACTATTCGCGCCAGCTCTCCATCACCGGCAAGCCGCCGGGCACCGACTTGAGCCGCGTGCTCGATCTCGACCTCAAGCCGGTGATCCTGCCGCCCACCGGCCTGGCGCTCGGCGATCGCGTCGCCCAGATCCTCCACGTCAATGTCGGCGACATGGTGCGCGTCGCGCTGCTCGACGGCGACCGGCGCACCGTCGAGGCGCCGGTGACCCAGATCATCCAGAGCTATATCGGGCTGGTGGCCTATATGAACATCGACGCGCTGGCGCGGCTGGCGGGCACCGGCCCGCGCGTCTCCGGCGTCTATGTCGCGCTCGATTCGGCCCGGCTCGACGACCTCTACGCCGCGGTCAAGAAGACGCCGCAGATCAGCTCCGTGGCGCTGCAGACCGTTTCGCGCCAACGCATGCAGGAGACCATGCAGCAGAGCATGAACATGTCGCTGTTCGTCTATTTCGCGCTGGCCGTGATCATCGCCTTCGGCGTCGTCTACAACAGCGCCCGCATCCAGCTCTCCGAGCGTGCGCGCGAGCTCGCCTCGCTGCGCGTGCTCGGTTTCCGGCGGGCCGAAGTCTCCAACATCCTGTTCATCGAGGTTGGGGTCGTCGTCGCGCTTGCCCAGCCGATCGGCTGGCTGGTCGGCACCGGCTTCGGCTGGCTGATCACCCAAAGCCTGGCAACCGACATCTTCCGGGTGCCGTTCGTCATCGAGCTGAGGACCTATGCCGTCGGCACGCTGGTGGTTACCGCCGCAGCGTTATTCTCGGCCGCGATCGTGCGTCGCCGCATCGACCGCTTCGACCTCATCCGGGTCCTCAAGACGCGGGAGTAGAAGAGATATGCTTGCCACCTGGATCAAGCGCATCCTGGGCATCTTCGCCATCGTCGCGGTGGTGGGGATCATCGTCTACGCGCTTCTGCCCGCGCCGGTCGGCGTCGACATCGCAGTCATCGGCCGCGGCTCCCTCGAAGTGACCGTGGACGAGGAGGGCGTGGCCGAGATCCGCGACCTGTTCCGCGTCTCGGCACCGATTGCCGGCAAGCTCAACCGCATCCCCGTGCATGTCGGCGACGTGGTGAGCCCGGACGGGGCGGCCGTGGCCGCCATCCAACCGGCGGAGCCGCCTCTGCTCGACGTGCGCACCCAGCGCGAGTTGCAGGCGGCGGCCGGCGCGGCGCGGGCGGCGGTGGGTCTCGCCCAGGCGCAGGTGAGCAGCGCGGAGGCCAGCGAGCGGCTGGCGCGTTCCGATCTCGATCGCGCCAAGCAACTCGCAGAAAAGGGAGCGATTTCGACGCGGGCGCTGGAGAAGGCCGTCACCGACGTCGATACCGCGCACGCCGCCGTCGAGCAGGCTCACGCCAATCTGGCGCTGCGCCAGAGCGAACTGGCAAGCGCCGAGGCGCATCTGATCCAGCCCGTTGCATCGGGCAGCGGAAGCGGAAGCGCGGACTGCTGCGTTCCGGTGATGTCGCCGATCAATGGCGTCGTCCTCAAGCTCCTGGTCGAGAGCGAGCAGGTGGTTGCTGCCGGCACACCGCTGATCGAGATTGGCGACCCCAAGGACATGGAGGTGGTGGTCCACCTGCTGTCGTCCGACGCGGTCGAGATCAAGCCCGGGGCGCCGGCGACGCTCACCGACTGGGGCGGCGATGGCGCGCTCAACGCCCATGTCCGCCGCATCGATCCGGCCGCCTACACCAAGGTCTCGGCGCTCGGCGTCGAGGAGCAGCGCGTCGATGCCACGCTCGACATCGCCGACCCTTACGAGAAATGGCGGGGGCTCGGCCACGAATACCGGGTGATGGCGCATATCCGTACATGGAAGGGCGGCGACGTCATCCAGGTGCCGGTCGGGGCGCTCTTCCGCCGAGGCGCCGACTGGAACGTCTTCCGCGTCGTCGACGGCAAGGCGACGCTCACCAAGGTTCTCCTCGGCCACCGCAACAGCCACTTCGCCGAGGTGCTCTCCGGGCTCGGCGCCGGCGACACCGTCGTCCTGCATCCCTCCGACCAGGTAAAGGACGGTGTCTCCGTCAAACCACGGCCCGACGGAACCGGGTGAGGGTTGACCAGGGTCAAGGCGGGGGCGGCGCTTCGCACCAAATATGCAGTCGACCGCATAAGAACGGAGACAGGTGCGATGAGCATGGATTGCGTCCAGTCCGCGGACGATGTCGTGCAATCCTCGGCGGCGCTCACCAAGGGCATCCCCGAGGCGATGGCCGGCTTCGCCGCGCTCGGCAAGGGGGCCTATGCCGACAAGGTGCTGAGCCGCAAATACAAGGAACTCATCGCGCTGGCGCTTGGCGTGGCGGCGCGTTGCGACGGCTGTGTCGCCTACCATGCCCACAAGGTCGCCGATCTTGGCGCGACCCGTGAGGAGGTGCTGGAGGTCCTCGGCGTCTGCGTGCAGATGGGCGGTGGGCCGTCGATGGTCTACGGCGGCGAGGCGCTTAGGGCCTACGACAGCTTCATTGCCGAGAAACAGGCAAGGAACGCGGCCTGATCAGTTTGGGGCGAAGATGAGCGCGGGCGGGCACGGCCGTTTCCTTGGGGGCCGTGCCCGCAGCCTTCCGTCGGGCCAAGAATCCCGTTAAATGCTGCCCTGACATCGCGACCGCCATCCCGGAGAACCCAGAGATCGTGTCGACCATCCGCATCAAGGCGGGCCCCTTCAGTTTCGAGGCGCGCTTCGAAGAAGAAGCGGCGCCCAAGACCTGCGCCCGGTTCAAGAGCCTGCTGCCCTACAAGGAGCGCATCATCCATGTGCGCTGGAGTGGCGAGGGCTGCTGGATTCCGCTCGGCGATACCGACTTCGGGCTCGGTTTCGAGAACAACACCAGCTATCCGGCGCCCGGCGAGTTCATCCTCTATCCCGGCGGCGTCAGCGAGACCGAGATCCTGATGGCCTATGGCGGCGTTCAGTTCGCCAGCAAAGCAGGTCAGCTCTCCGGTAATCATTTCCTTACCATCACCAAAGGTCGTGAGAACCTGTTGGCTCTCGGAAAGCTTTGTCTGTGGGAGGGTGCCCAGGATATTCTTTTCGAGGATCTTTGACCGGACCTTCTGGAGGTTGCGACATTGTGCGGATGCGCGCACATGCACCAAGACCTCGACATTGCCCGATTCAGCCCCTAAATCAGGGGGCGCCGGCTTCAGGGGCACTGATTCGGCCGTTTTCCAGCTATCGTTACCGAGAGTTCGCAATGCGCCAGCAGGCGAAGCCTTTTACAGTCGAAATCAAGAAAAGCCGCAAATCCTCTTCGGAACATCAGCCGCTCTTCGGTTTTCTTGAAGAAGCTGCGGATCGTCCGCCGGACACACCGGCGGCGCGGTTCTTCGAGCCGCAATCGGGCAATGGTCATAATGGCCACAACGGCGGCAACGGCCACGGCAATGGCCACGCCGACGTGGAAGCCGATATCGCCCGCGTCTTCGGCACGGCCGCGGCCGCCCGCCCGGCCAATCGTATCCTGCCCGACCTGACCGCCAAGCCGGCGGTCGAGGAGGAGGAGGCCGAGGCGCCGCGCCAGCGGCGGCCGCGCATCACCAAGTCGAAGGCGCCGCGCATGCCCAAGCCAAAGCCGCTGCCGGTCAGCCTGCGCGAGCCGGTGGTGCAGCACGAGGTGGTGGCGGTTCCGGCACCGGCGGTGCGCGTCCATCGCCGCGCCAAGGACGACACCGGGCTTGCCCGCAGCGAGCGCTGGAAGCGCCGGCTGCCGCGTTTCGCGCGCTAGCCGTCTCCCTGCTAGGCTTGTGCCGGCCCGCACACTGGCGGGCAGGGCAGGGCCGTGACCGAAATCATCGCCATCGACGATCCCGACGATCCGCGGGTTGCCGCCTATCGCGACATCCGTGAGCGCGACCTCGTGGGGCGCAAGGGCCTGTTCGTGGCCGAGGGCGCGGTGGTGCTCAACGTGCTCTTCGGCGGGCGGGCGCGCCATCGGCCATTGTCGCTGCTCATCGCCGAGAAGCGCGTGGCGGGCCTCGACGACCTGCTCGCAGAGGTGCCGGCCGGCATGCCGGTCTATGCGGCGGCGCAGCCGGTCATCGATGCGGTCGCCGGCTTCAACATCCATCGCGGCATCCTCGCCATCGGCGAGCGCGCGCCGTTGCCCTCCGCCGAGTCACTGCTTTCCAGCCTCGCTCCCCGCGCGCTGGTGGTGGTGCTGTCGGCCATCGCCAATCACGACAATATGGGCGGCGTCTGCCGCAACGCCGCCGCCTTCGGCGCCGACGCCGTCATCCTCGATGCCGACTGCTGCGATCCGTTCTATCGCAAGGCGATCCGCGTCTCGGTCGGCGCGGCGCTGACGCTGCCCTTCGCCCGTGTCGACACGGCCGAAACGGCGCTCGACCTGCTCGCGACACACGGTTTCCAGACATTGGCGCTGTCGCCGGCAGGAGAGATCCCGCTCAACGATGTGCAGCGCACCGACCGCCTCGCCGCGATCTTCGGCGCTGAAGGGCCGGGCCTGCCGCAGGCCGTGATCGATCGTGCCACGGCGGTGCGCATTCCCATGGCGGGCGGCATGGATTCGCTCAACGTCGCCACCGCCAGCGGCATCGTGCTCCACCATCTGGCGTTCGGCACGCCCTCGTCCTTCGAGGCTCGCTCCGCTCGCACCTCAGGATGAGGGCTGCCTCTCCACCGTCCTCATCCTGAGGCGGCTGCCGAAGGCAGCCCTCGAAGGATGGGCGGTACAGGTGGCCTCACCCCAACTCGAACGTCGTGATGCCGAAGATGCGCACCAGCGGCAGCGCCGGCGCGGGGCCGCGATACATCCGCGCCGTCTCGAAGACGGGCTCCAGTCCGTGCCGCCTGGCCAGGGCGACCGCCTCGGCATTGGGCTCGGGCACATCGAGATAGATTTGAGCGCCATGCAGGCGCCCGGTGAGGCCGGCGAAGAGCCGTTCGGCAATGTCCGGCGTGTCTGCGAAGAGGGGGCCGATCTTGTAGCCCGCACGGCACTGCCGCACGCAGCCATAGCCGCAGATCGAATTGGCCTCGACGAAGGCCAGCGTCCGCCGTCCCGGCGGCATGAACCAGCTGCGCAGAAAGGTCTCGCGCGGCCCTGCCTGCAGCGCGCGGTCATAGGCGACGATCGAGCCGGCGAGCCCCATCGGCCGGCTCGGCACGAGTTCGACGATGCGCATGTCGGCGACCTCGTGGGCGCCGGCGGTGCCGCCGTAGCGGACGTTGCGGTGGGCGAGCACGAAGCCCGACTTGGCGTAGTTCGCCTGCTGCGCGATCACACCGTCGAGGCCGATGGTGCGCGTGCCGAGGCGCGCCATGCCCGCCTGCCAAAGGGCCCAGCCGTGGCCCTTGCCGCGGAATTCCGGCCGGCAGATGTAGAGGCCGAGAAAGCCGTAGGCGTCGCCATAGGCGACCACCGAGATGCAGGCGACCGGCTGCTCGTCGATGAAGCCCATCAGGTAGCCGTCGGGGTCGGCGGCGAAGAACGGCGCGGCGTCGTCGAGGCCGGGGTTCCAGCCCTCGGCCGCTGCCCAGTCGATCGCGATGTCGAGATCGGCGCGGCGCATCGGGCGGATGGCGAGCCCACGCATCGCCTCAGCCTTTCAGGCTGCCGGCGACGGTGGCGATGTGGCGGGAAAGCGTCTCGCTGAAGGTCGTCTTCCAGGCATCGAAATCGCCCGTGGCCGCCTCCGGCGGAAACAGCGTGGCGCGCGAGGAGGAGATCAGCCCGCCTTCGCGGCCGGCGGGCCCCGGCCGAAGGGCCGCGACGAACTGCCTGGGGTCGCCGCCCTGAAATCCGAAACCGGGGATGAGGAACAGCGCATTGGGCAGCAGCGTGCGGATGTCGACCGCCTCCTGCGGATAGGTGGCGCCGACCACCACGCCCAGCGACGACCAGCCGGTCTCGGGCCCTTTGAGCGTCTCGGCGATGGAGGCGAGCGCCAGCGCGACGCTGCCATAGAGCGTGCTGTTGCCGATCTTCAGGTTCTGGAAATCGCCGGAGCCGGGATTGCTGGTCTTGGCGAGCACCAGGATGCCGCGGCCGTGTTCACGGCACAGCTTCAGGTAAGGCTCCAGCGTATCGACGCCCATATAGGGATTGACCGTCATGCACTCGACCGGATTGGGACTGTCGGGCGCGAGATAGGCCTCGGCATAGGCGTCCGCCGTCGAGCCGATGTCGCCGCGCTTGGCGTCGAGCACGACGATGGCGCCAAGATCGTGGGCATGGGCGACGACGCGCTCGAGCATGGCGATGCCGGCGGCGCCGAGGCGCTCATACATGGCGCTCTGCGGCTTGAAGGCGGCCACCTGCGGCGCCGCGATATCGACCACGGCCATGAGGAAATCCTCGATCGCCGCCACCGTCTCGGGATCGCGCGCATCCATGGCGCCGCGGCGGAAGGCCGCCGGGATCATGGCGATATGCGGGTCGAGGCCGAGGCAGAAGCAGTGGCCGAGCGCGCGGCTGCGGGCAATCACCGCGTCGGCGAAATGGAAGCCCGCCTGAAGTCCCGGTGCGCCGCTGCCGGCGGCCAGTTCGGTGGCGTCCATGGCCGATTCCCTCGTTCAGGGCATGTTGCACATCGCCCGCCCAGGATCAATTGCGGTTGCGGCCGGCGGCCGGCTGGTGTGTATCTGCCCCCTGATGGACCGAATCGAGATCACACGGCCGGACGACTGGCACCTGCATGTCCGCGACGGGGCGATGCTGAAGGCGACGCTGCCCGCCAGCGCTGCCGTCTTCGGTCGCGCCATCATCATGCCCAACCTGGTGCCGCCGGTCAGGACGCTCGCCGATCTCCGCGCCTATCGCAGCCGCATCATGGCGGCGCTGCCCGCCGGCCACCGCTTCCGGCCGCTGATGACCCTCTATCTCACCGACGACACCGACCCGGCCGTCATCGCTTCAGGCGCAGCTTCGGGCGAGCTCGCCGCGGTCAAGCTCTATCCTGCCGGCGCCACCACCAATTCCGACAGCGGCGTCACCGACATCGCCAGGGTGACTCGCGTGCTCGAAGCCATGCAGGCGGCCGACGTTCCGCTCCTCGTCCATGGCGAGGTGACCGACCCGGCCATCGATATCTTCGACCGCGAGGCGGTGTTCATCGAGCGGGTGCTGGCGCCGCTGCGCGCCCGCTTGGCCGGCTTGCGCATCGTCCTGGAGCACGCCACGACCCAGGCGGCCGTCGACTTCGTGCTCGCGGCCGAGGCCGATCTCGCCGCCACCATCACGCCGCACCACCTGATGATCGACCGCAACGCGATCCTCGTCGGCGGCATCAAGCCGCATTTCTATTGCCTGCCGATTGCCAAGCGCGCCGCCGACCGGGCGGCGCTGGTCAAGGCGGCGACTTTGGGCGACCGCCGCTTCTTCCTCGGCACCGATTCGGCGCCCCATCCGGTCGCGGCCAAGGAATGCGCCTGCGGCGCCGCCGGTATCTTCTCGGCGCCAGTGGCGCTGCCGGCGCTGGCCCAGGTCTTCGACACCGCGCAAGCGCTCGACCGGCTCGAAGCCTTCGCCTCGCTCAACGGCGCCGCCTTCTATCAGGTGCCGCCGAATGACGACCGCGTGACTTTGGAACGCATGAAGCCGGCTGATTCCGGCCTCGTCGCCGTCGAAGGCAGTGCGCCAGAGCAGGTTCGCGTATTCCAGCCGCCGGTGCCGATCGGCTGGGCGGTGACAGACGGGTTGCGGGAGACGACATGACGAGCTTCACGGACAAGGCGACGATCGCGGAGCTGACCGCGCGCATGCTGCTCGAGGTGAAGGCGGTGCATTTCCGCGCCGACGAGCCCTACAAGTTCACCTCCGGCCTGGCGAGCCCGGTCTATACCGACTGCCGCAAGCTCATCTCCTTCCCGCATGTGCGTTCGACGCTGATGGATTTCGCCACGGCGACGATCTTCCGCGAGATCGGCTTTGCCGCCATCGACGCGGTCGCCGGCGGCGAGACGGCGGGCATCCCTTTCGCCGCCTGGATCGCCGAGCGTATGGCGTGCCCCATGCAGTATGTCCGCAAGAAGCCGAAAGGTTTTGGGCGCAATGCCCTCATCGAAGGCGACTTCCGCGAGGGCGCGCGCACGCTGCTGGTCGAGGACCTCGCTACCGACGGCGGCAGCAAGCTGAAATTCGTCGAAGGCATGCGCCAGGCGGGCATGCAGGTGGACCACGCCTTCGTCGTCTTCTTCTACGACATCTTCCCGAACACGCGTGCCGCTCTCGGCGTTGCCGGCATTACCCTGCACTACCTCGCCACGTGGTGGGATGTGCTGAAGATCGCCCGCGCCGAGGAGACCTTCGACGAAGCCACCCTAGACGAGGTCGAAAAGTTCCTGCACGGCCCGGCGGAATGGTCCAAGGCCCACGGCGGCATCGTGCCGTGATCCTCATGGTTCGAACGTGCGCGCGGGACGCGCGCCTCGAACCATGAGGCCCCATCCTTCGAGGCCGGCTACCGGCCGCTCCTCTTGCGCCGCCGCCGCCCCAGTCTCCTCCTCTCCCCTTGTGGGAGAGGGCTGTTTCTCTTGGCGAAGCGGAGCGAGCCTAGAGAAACAGGGTGAGGGGTGTACGCATGAGGGAAGGCACGCGGGTGATGGCGCGGGCCGCGTCCGCGAAAACTCGCCCCGAGCGTTCGCGCCACTCGGTCCGAAATCAGCGTGGTGCCGGTACCCCTCTCCCTTCCGGCCTAAGCTTCTCGGGTGCATTCCGCACCCCGCGAGGCCAAGGCCGAAAGCCCTCCCCCACAAGGGGGGAGGGGGACTCCCTCACATGCTCTGCGGTTGCCGCTACCCCTTCGCCTCGAGCAGCGCCTTGGCCTTCTCGACCTGCTCGCGCCAGGGATATTTCGGCTCGTAGCCGAGGACCGCGCGCGCCTTGTCGATGGAGATCAGCGATTCGTTGGCGGTGATCGGCCGCTTGCGCGTCGTTCCAGGGAAGACCTCGTCGAGCAGGGCGTCGTTCGGCCGGCTCATCACCGAATCGGCATTGGCGATGCCGAAGACATGGGCGCCCCTGAGCTTGGCCTTGAGCGCCAGATCGACCGCCTGGGCGCCGTCGCGGGCGTCGATATAGGTCCACAGGTTCCAGTGGCGGCTCCTCGGATCGGCGTCGAAATCGGGGAAGCGCGCATAATCCTGCGGCTCCATCACGTTGGAGAAGCGCAGGCCGATCATCTTCATTTCCGGGTCCCAGCGGCAGAATTGCTCGGCCATCTTCTCGCTGAGCAGCTTGGACAGCGAATAGGCGCTCTCCGGCCGCTCGACTTCCTCGTCGACCGGCGCATAGGCGACGCCGCGCGCATAGGGGATGCCGTAGACCGTCTCGCTCGACGCCCACACCACGTTGCGGATGCCGAGCTGACGCGCCGCCTCGAAGATGTTGTAGGTGGACAGCATGTTGGTGGCGAAGGTGACGTGGTTGCTGGCGCGGCCCGGCGCGGGAATCGCGGCCAGATGGACGACGCCGGTGACCTTGGAGACGCGCTCGTCGATCGCTGAAAGCGCTGCCACCGCTTCGCCGAAATTGGTGATATCGGCGCGCGCGAAGCGCACGTCGGTGGGCAATGGCGGGTTTTGCCTGTCGGGCGGCGGCACCATGTCGATGGAGGTCACGTCATGGCCGTTGTCCATCAGATAGCGCACCACGACGCGCCCCAATTTGCCGCTGCCTCCGGTGACGATGATCATCGCCAACTTCCTTCTTTTGCGATTGTTTGCTGAATGCGCCTGACTTACCGCTTTCGCACGCGCGTGGCAAAGAGGCTCTCTGCCGCGGGGTAGCGTGCCGGCTCGCCTCGCGTGCGGCTTTGCGGCAGAGTGCGGGACAGGCCCATGAACACCGATCCGACGAACAAGCCCGCCCGCGACCGCTGGTCGGACATGTCCGATCCCACGCTCGCCGCCGACGCGGCGCGGCGGCTGGCGGCCAGGGCCAGTGCCCCCTCGGAGATTGAGGCGCGCCGCCGGGCGCTCGACCTGCTCGATCCGCGTCCCGGCGAAATCGTCATCGATGTCGGCGCCGGCAGTGGCGTCCTCAGCCTCGAACTGGCGGCGCGGGTGGTGCCCGGCGGCCGGGTCTTCGCCGTCGATCCGTCCGAGCCGCTGCTCGCCCATGCGCGCGCGGCGGCGCGCGCCGCCGGGTTCGGCGCCACCATCGACTGCCGCGTCGCCGACGGCCGCAAGCTGCCCTTCGGCCCGGCCGGTTTCGATGCCGCCGCGGCGCACTGGGTGTTGCTCCATGTCGACGAGCCCGGCGCCGTGATCGCCGAGATGAAGCGGGTGACCCGGCGCGGCGGGCGGGTGATGTGCGTCGAGCTCGACTGGGAGACGATGATCGTCCACCCGGCGCCAACGGCGCTCACGCGTCGCATCCTCCACCATGCCCAGAGCCGCCAGGTCGATGCCTGGATCGGCCGGCGCCTGTCGCCGCTCTTCCGCGAGGCCGGCCTGCGCGACATCGCCGTCGAGCCGATCGTCGATATCGACGAGGGCAGGGGCAATCGCGTCTGGCTGGACTTCCTTCTCGAACGCGCCGCCCACGCGCTCGCCGACAAGATGATCACCCGGCAGGATGCGCGAAACTGGACGGCGAGCCTCGAGGAAGCCATCGCCGAGGGCAGCTTTTTCTTCGCCGTCACCCAGTTCGCCGTGCTCGGCCGCGTGCCGGACTAAGGCTTCTCACCGTTTCAGGCCGAAGATATTGCGGATCGCGTCGATGGTCAGGCGGTGCAGGTCCTCCGCCTTGGCGATCAGCACGTGGTTGAGATCGGGCCGGGTCACGGTGTCGATGACGCCGGAGAAAGCGCGTCCGCCGACAACCTGGACGTCGCCACCGATGGCTGAGGTCGAGCGGTAGTTGATGACCCAGCGGACGTTGGCCGGAATGCGCGCCGAGGCGGTGGCGTCGTAGAAGACCAGCAAGGACACCGGTATGCCCGACTCCCCGAGTTCGTTGGCCATCAGCAGAATGGTGTTGGCGCCCCACGAATGGCCGACGAGGACGATCGGGTAAGGGTGCGCCCGGTATGCCCTGGCGATGGTCGCGGTGTAGTCGCGCCAGTTCTCGAACGGCTTCGACAGAGCGGCGATGCCGTTGGCGTTCATCTCGTCGGCAAGCGCGTCCATGCCGCTTGAGAAGATACCGAGCGCTCCGCGCAGAACGTAGACCGGCGCCTGCTGGGTGGGCGCGGCCGTGGCGAATGCGGCCGGCGCCACGAACAGGCCGAGCATCAACGCTAGGAGGAGGGCAGGAAGGGCACGTCGATTGCGCACTTGTGGCATTCTCCATCGTTCTTTCCAGGCTTGCGCCGCACGCGTTGCCGCGAACGGCAGGTGGCGTAAATCGCCCATGCGCAAGCCGGCTTCATTGATATCGGCTTGGGGAAGTATCAACAAACGACAGGGAGTCGCGGGTGGACGCGTTCGCGGAGTCAGCCGGCGCGTGTGCTCGGCTACACCACCAGCACGGCGCGAAAGTCGTTGACGTTGGTCAGCGTCGGACCGGTGACGACGAGATCGCCCAACGCATGGAAGAACGACCAGCAATCGTTGGCGGCCAGGCTCGCGCGCAGGTCGAGGCCGAGCCCGCGGGCGCGGATGAGCGTGTCCGGCGTCACGATCGCGCCGGCATTGTCCTCGCTGCCGTCGATGCCGTCGGTGTCGCCGGCGAGCGCGAAGACGCCCGGCGCGCGATTGAGCGTGACCGCAAGGCCGGCGAGGAATTCGGTGTTGCGGCCGCCCTTGCCGCCCTTGCCGCGTACGGTCACCGTGGTCTCGCCGCCGGAGATGAGCACGGCCGGTGCCGCCAGCGGCCGGTCGTGCAGGCGCACCGATTGCGCCATGCCGGCGATGACGCGGCCGACCTCGCGGGCCTCGCCCTCGAGCGCGTCGCCGAGGATGAGCGGCGTCACGTCGGCCGCGCTGGCGACCGCCGCCGCCGCTTCGAGGCTGGCCAGCGGCGAGGCGACGATGACGGTCTGGCTGCGGTTCAGCCGCTCGTCGCCGGGCTTGGGCGTCTCGTCCAGCGCTTCCGCCAGGCGTTTCGCCACCGCCTCGGGTGGCGTGATGCCATAGCGGGCGAGCACGGCGCGGGCGTCGGCGAAGGTCGACGGGTCGGCGACGGTCGGTCCGGAGGCGATCACCGAAAGGTCGTCGCCGGGCACGTCGGAGATGGCCAGCGCCGTCAGCGGCGCCGGCCAGGCGGCCGCGGCGAGTCGGCCGCCCTTCAGCGCCGACAGGTGCTTGCGCACCATGTTGATCTCGCCGATGTCCGCACCCGAGGCGAGCAGCGCGCGGTTGACCGCCTGCTTGTCAGCCAGTGTGATGCCGTCTGCCGGCAGCGCCAGCAGAGCCGAGCCGCCGCCTGAGATGAGGCAGAGCACCAGGTCGTCGGAGCCGGCCGAGGCGGCCAGTTCGAGGATGCGCAGCGCGGCGCGCTCGCCGTTCTCGTCGGGGACCGGGTGGGCCGCCTCGACGATCTCGATACGCTCACAGGCAACGCCGTGGCCGTAGCGGGTGACGACCAGGCCGGAGAGCGGTCCCGGCCAGGCGTCCTCCACCGCTTTGGCCATCGCGGCGGAGGCCTTGCCGGCGCCGAGCACGATGGTGCGCCCCTTGGGCGGCGGCGGCAGGTGCGGCGGCACCACCAGCGCCGGGTCGGCGGCGGCAATGGCCGCGGCGAACATCTTCCGCAGGAACCCCTGCTCCGTACCAGGCTCCATCATCTGCGCACCGCCCTCAGGCGATCTCCTTCAGCCAGGGCGGGTTGGCGCCGGCGCGCGACACGGTGATGGCGGCGGCCTTGGTGGCGAAGGTCAGCACGTCGGTGAGCTGGTCGCGGTCGAGCTTGGCGATCGCCGGCTTGGTCAGCAAGCCAAGCGTGTCGAGGCGGGCGAGCATGCCGGCGGTGAAGGTGTCGCCGGCGCCGACGGTGTCGACCACTTGCGTCCTGATGCCCGGCACCGAGACGGCGTGGGTGGCGGTGATCGCGGTCGCCCCCTCGGCGCCGCGGGTCAGGATCACCGCCTTGGCGCCGCGGTCGAGCCAGCGGCGGCCGAGCGTCTCGAAGCTCGTGTCCGGCGCGATCCAGGCGAGGTCCTCGCCGCTCAGCCGGGCGATGTCGACCATGGCCACCAGCCGGTCGAGACGGGCGAGAAAGCCGTCGCGGTTGTGCACCAGCGTCGGGCGGATATTGGGATCGAGCGAGATGACCCGGTCCTGGTGCTCGCGCTGCATCAGCGCCTCCAGCGCCGAGCCGCAGGGTTCGGCGGCCAGGCTGAAGGAGCCGAAATGGAGGCCGGTGACCGATTTCGGGAAGGCTGGCAGGTCGGCCTCGGTCAACATGCGTCCGGCCGAGCCCTCGTCGAAGAAGGCATAGCGGGCGTCGCCCTGGCTGAGGTTGACGAAGGCGAGCGTGGTCGGCCGCGGCACGGTGGCGACGAACGACAGGTCGACGCCGCTCTCCGCCAGCGCCTGGCGCAACATGTCGCCGAAGAAATCGGTTGATAAGCCGCCGAAGAAGCCTGCCTTGACCTCCAGGCGAGCGATGGCGACCGCCACGTTCATCGGCGAACCGCCGGTCGCCGGCTGGTACAGAGGGCTGCCTTCGGCGCCGCTGCGCGGCAGAAAATCGATCAGTGCTTCACCGCAGGAAATGATCATCGACCTCAAAACCCGACTTGCTCAGCCGGCTGGCAAGGCTTCCTTGAACAGGACTTCGCGGTCGCGGGCGAAGTTGGCCAGCAGCGGCAGGCACGCGCCTCCAATAGCGCGGGCGTCGCTGCCGATCGCCCCTTCGATCGCTGTCACCGGCGAAAGTCCCTGCCGGTCGAATTCCCCCAGCCGGGCGTTTACGCGCCCCACCATACGTCGGCGGATGGCGACGGGGAAAGCGCCATCGATGATTACGGCCGGGAAATCGATCACCGAAATGGCGGCGACGATGGCGAAGGCGATGCCTGTCGCAGCCTCCTCGATCCAGACGTCGACGACCGGCCCGAGTTCACCCCAGTCGTCAGGCGAGCGCCACAGAATCGCAGCGTCGCGGCCGGCTTCCTTCAGATGATTGGCAAGCAAATAGAGCGAAGCAGAGCGAATCAGTTGCTCGGTGATCGGTTGGCCGCGGTTATCGCGCATGGCGACGGGCATCGAGCCGAGGGCACCGGCATTGCCGGTGCGGCCGGTGAAGAGGTGGCCGTTGAGGACGACGCCGCCACCGATGAACGAACCGACAAAGAAATAGAGGAAGTCGGAATATTGTCCGGAATTGCCGAATGTCAGTTCGGCCGCGCAGGCGGCTGTGGCGTCGTTGGTGAAATAGACCGGCCACGGGCAGATGCGCTGGATGTTCTCCCTGAGATCGAAGGTGCGCCACTGGTCGAGCACCGTGTGGGGAGCGCCGATCTGCGCTTCCCAGTTCCACAATTCAAACGGTGCGGCGATGCCGAGCCCGGAGATACGGCGCTCCTGCTCGGGGGTGAGAGCGGCGACCAGGTCGGCGATGCCGCCGGAGACGAAGGCGAGCACGCCGTCCGGCGTCGGATAGGTGCCGCCGGTGTGAGTGGCGCGACGCACGGTGCCGAGGAAGTCGATGAGCACGAGGTCGTTGACGCGGCGGCCGATCTTGAGGCCGAGCGAGAACGCACCTTCGGCATTGAGGGCATAGGGGACCGAGGGCTGGCCGACGCGGCCGCGCTGCGGGTCCTGCCGAGTCACCAACCCGTCAGCTTCGAGCTGGCGCATGATGACGGCAATGGTCTGGGCCGAGAGGCCGGTCTGGCGGGCGATCTCCGCCCGCGGCACAGTGCCGTAGCGGCGGATCAGCGACAGGACCAGACGCTCGTTGTAGAGGCGAACGCCGTTCTGGTTGGTGCCGCGGGCGAAGTTCGGCGTGCGCGGGCGCGCTGCTTCCGCGGCGGCGCTGTCGTTGCCGCGCTCTGTCCTGCGATCGCTCGCGCTACCCGCCTGGTCTGCCGAAGGCACCCTGGGCCCGTCCTTTTTTCGGCCTCGTTGGCCGTGTCCCCGCTCACACTCGCGTGCCGGGTGCGACGATGCGTACCGCGAACGCCGCCTGTCAATAATTAAATCCGCTGGAATTATAATTGACAAATTGCCCTAGCCGTTGTGTCGTTAAGCCGTCAAAGTCCGTGGTTGGTCCAGGGCGTCAGCCCGATGGGAGAAATGGACCAGCCAAGGTTCGAGGAGACTTTAACCTGGGTGGCCGCCGCAGCGGCGGCCAGCAGGTCGATCTGGGAGGAAAACCAACGTGCAGAAACACCTGAAACTCATCAGTGCCTGTGTCGCTGGCGCCATGGCGTTTGGCCTTGGCGCGGTATCGGCACACGCGGCCGATCTCGTCGGCTTGATTACCAAGACCGAGGGCAACCCCTTCTTCGTCAAGATGCGCGAAGGCGCCCAGGCGAAGGCCAAGGAACTCGGCCTCAACCTGCAGACCTATGCCGGCAAGTATGACGGCGACAACGATACCCAGGTCGCCGCCATCGAATCGCTGATCGCGGCCGGCGCCAAGGGCTTCGCCATCGTTCCGAGCGACTCTTCGGCGATCGTGCCGACCATCAAGAAGGCGCGCGACGCAGGACTGATGGTCATCGTGCTCGACACCCCGCTCGACCCGATGGATGCGGCCGACGCCACATTCGCCACCGATAACCGCAAGGCCGGCATGCTGATCGGCGAGTGGGCCAAGGGCACGCTCGGCGACAAGGCGGCCAGCGCCAAGATCGCCTTCCTCGACCTGGCCACCAACCAGCCGACGGTCGACTATCTGCGCGACCAGGGCTTCATGCAGGGCTTCGGCATCGACGTGAAGGACGCCAACCATTACGGCGATGAGACCGACCCGCGCATCTGCGGCCATGAGATGACCGGTGGCGCCGAGGACGGCGGCCGTACGGCGATGGAGAAGCTGCTGCAGAAGTGCCCGGACGTGAACGTGATGTACACGATCAACGAGCCGGCGGCGGCGGGCGGCTATGAGGCTATCAAGGCGGCCGGCAAGGAAGGCCAGATCCTGGTCGTGTCGATCGACGGCGGCTGCCCGGGCGTGAAGAACGTGCAGGCTGGCATCATCGGCGCCACCTCGCAGCAGTATCCGCTCAAGATGGCTGCGATGGCCCTCGAAGCGATCGCCAGCGGCAAGCTGCCGGACGGCGTCGCCAAGGGCGGCTTCTTCGATACCGGCGCCCAGCTGATCACCGACAAGCCGGTGGACGGCGTTCCGTCGATCAGCATCGACGAAGGCCTGAAGCTCTGCTGGGGCTAATTCCCTTCAACGTCAATCGCACCTAGACTGCCAACAAAAGCGGGGGAGCAACCTAACCGGCTGCTCCCCCAGCCGCGGGGGCTAGACAAGCGGCAGGGGAGGGACATGAGCGATAGCAGCAGCAGCGGCCCGGTCGCGGCCGCCGAATACGAGAAGGTTCTGGCCGATGCCGATGGCAGCACCGCCGCCTTTGAGGTTGAGCACCGCGGCCCGCTGAGGCGGCTCCAGGAATTCTTGCACGCCTATCCGACGGCCATCCCGTTCATCGTCCTCATGATCGGTTTGGCGGTCTTCAGCGTCCTGGTCGGCGGCCGCTTCTTCGCGCCGTTCAACCTGTCGCTGATCCTCCAGCAGGTCACCATCATCGGCACGCTCGGCATCGCCCAGACGCTGATCATCCTCACTGCCGGCATCGACCTGTCGGTCGGCGTCATCATGATCCTCGCCTCGATCGTCATGGGTCGCCTGGCGGTGGTCAGCGGCGTGCCGGTGTTCATCGCCTTTCCGGCCGGGCTGCTGGTCGGTGCCCTGTGCGGCTACATCAACGGCGCGCTGGTCACCTATCTCAAGCTGCCGCCGTTCATCGTCACGCTCGGCACCTGGAGCATCTTCGGCGCGCTCATCCTGTTCTATTCGCAGAGCGCCACCATCCGCCAGCAGGAGATCGCCGGAGCGGCTCCCTTCCTGCAGGTCACCGGCAACTCGTTCAAGCTCGGCGGTGCGCCGATCACCTTCGGCTCGCTCCTCATGCTGCTGATCGCGGCGGTGGTCTGGTACATTCTCAACCGCACCGCCTTCGGCCGCCACGTCTACGCTACCGGCGACGATCCCAATTCCGCCCGTCTGGCCGGCATCAGCACGGTCCGGACGCTGCTCGCCGTCTATACGTTCGCCGGGTTCATCTGCGCGATCGCCGGCTGGATCATGATCGGGCGCATCGGTGCCGTCAGCCCGCTCGCCGGTGCCAACGCGAACCTCGATTCCATCACCGCCGTGGTGATCGGCGGCACCAGCCTGTTCGGGGGGCGCGGCTCGATCATCGGCACGCTGATCGGGGCGTTGATCGTCGGCGTCTTCCGCGACGGCCTGTCGCTCTACGGTCTCGACAATCTCTGGCAGGAATTCACCGTCGGCGTGCTGATCATCGTTGCGGTGACCATCGACCAGTGGGTGCGGAGGATCGCGTCATGAGCGCGCAATCCGGCGAGCCCATCCTGCAGGCGCGCGACATCGTCAAGCATTTCGGTCGCGTGGTGGCGCTTGACCACGCCGATTTCGACCTCAAGTCGCACGAGATCCTCGGGGTCATCGGCGACAACGGTGCCGGCAAGTCGACGCTGATCAAGATGCTCGCCGGCGCCCTGTTTCCGGACCAGGGCGAGATTCGCCTGGATGGCAAGATCGTCCATTTCCGCTCGCCGCTCGATGCCCGCGCGGCCGGCATCGAGACCGTCTATCAGGACCTCGCTCTGTCACCGGCTTTGTCGATCGCCGACAACCTGTTCCTCGGCCGCGAGCGGCGCAAGGGCGGCCCCCTCGGCAGCTTCTTCCGCCTGCTCGACCGGTCGAGCATGCGCGACGAGGCGCGCAAGCACCTCAATGCGCTCGGCCTGCTCACCATCCAGAACATCAAGCAGCCGGTGGAGACGCTGTCCGGCGGCCAGCGCCAGGGTGTGGCGGTGGTGCGCGCCGCCGCCTTCGGCAGCCGGGTCATCATCATGGACGAGCCAACGGCGGCGCTCGGCGTCAGGGAGTCGCGCAAGGTGCTCGAGCTGATGCTCGAGATCAAGCGGCGCGGCTTGCCGATTATCCTGATCAGCCACAATATGCCGCATGTCTTCGAGGTCGCCGATCGCGTCCATATCCATCGTCTCGGCCGGCGGATCGCGGTCATCGACCCGAAGAAGTATTCGATGTCGGATGCGGTTGCGATCATGACCGGCGCCATGGTGCCGCCGCCGCCCGAGGAATGGGCCGCGTAGACGGCGCGGCAGGAGGGGTACCGTGGATCTCGGTCTCAAGGACAAGGTGGCGGTCATCACCGGCGCCAGTGTCGGCATTGGTCTGGCGATTGCTGAGGGTCTGGCGGCGGAGGGCGTGCACGTCGTCATGGCGGCACGCCAGGAGGCGCGGCTGAAGAAGGAGGCGCGGCGCATCGCCAGGGAGCACGGCGTCAAGACGCTGGCGGTCGCCTGCGATGTCGCCACCGCCGAGGGCGCCGCGGCGCTGGTCGCCGCCACGCGCAGGAAATTCAAGGGCACCGACATCCTCATCAACAATGCCGGTACCGGCTCCAACGAGACCATCATGGAGGCGGGCGACGACAAGTGGCAGTACTACTGGGACCTGCACGTGATGGCGGCGGTGCGGCTGGCGCGCGGCCTGTGCCCGCTGATGAAGAAGCGCGGCGGTGGCGTGGTGCTCAACAACGCCTCGATCTGCGCGGTACAGCCCTTGTGGTACGAGCCGATCTACAACACCACCAAGGCGGCGTTGATGATGTTCTCCAAGACGCTCGCCACCGAGCTGATCAAGGACAACATCCGCGTCAATTGCATCAATCCCGGCCTGATCCAGACACCTGACTGGGTGAAGACGGCCAAGGAGCTCACCGCCGACAAGGGCGGCGATTGGCAGGGCTATTTGCAGGGCGTCGCCGACGAGCATGCCGCCATCCGCCGCTTCGCCTCGGCCGAGGAGCTGGCGAATTTCTTCGTCTTCCTGTGCTCCGACAGGGCGAGCTACAGCGTCGGCTCGACCTATTTCGTCGACGGCGGCATGCTCAAGACGGTGTAGGGCGTCCGGCGGCCTTGGTCAGCAGTCGTCGTCGCGATGGCCGGCGATGGTGGTGCGGCCGCCGAAGCGCGAGCGCAACGTCGTGTATAGGTGCCAGAGCGCCGGCGTCTGCTTGATCAGCCGCTTGAAGCGGCGGAAGCCGCGGATGGTCAGAACCAGCCCCCAGCCGGCAGGTGTGCGGCCCTTCAGATAGTCGAACAGGCGGATCACCTCGTCGCCCCAGTCAAGCTTGTATGGCTCGTCGCCGACGGTGAAATCGAAGCGGCGATAGCCCTTCGCGATGGTGTCGCGGATGAGTTCGTGGAGGTGGATCGTGCCGGGGCCGTGGGCCGAGATCGGCCCGCCGTCATAGCTCGCCAGGATCAGGTAGAAGCTGCCGCCGAAGCTCAGGCCGACGCTGGTTGCCGCGATGTCGGTGCCGACGTTCAGCCGGGCAACGCGGACGAGGTCGCGCATCGCCGGTGTGCTGATCACGGCACGATAGAAGTCGCCATAACCCGGCCGCTCGAAGAAATTCTCGGCGCCCATGCGCGCCAGCGCCTGCCCCTTCTGGGCGATCAGCACGTCGAGGGTACGGCGGCGTTCGGCGATGTCGTCGAGGTCGTCGAAGGCGACGGCGCCATGCTTCTCGATGGCGCGCAGCTTCTTGCGCGCGGTCTTGCGGGTCGAGGCCGAACGCTTGGCGGCGTAGAAGGTCTCCCAGTCGCCGGTGAGTGCACAGGCATGGGCGCCGCTCGGATGCAGGTCGGGCTTCAGCGCCAGGAACGGGTCGCGCAGGTCGCCGATCTTTTCCGGCATCCGCGACAGGTCGACATAGTCGAAGCGGAAGCGCGGATCGGCGGCGAGCCGGTGAAGTACGCCCTGCCACAGGGCACGGAAGCGCCCGGCGTCGAGGGTGGCGGCAAAGTCGCGCGCGAGGATCGGCGCGTTGTAGTCGCACACGTCGGAGGCCAGCCAGGTCAGCCGCCTGAGGCCGCGGGCCGATTCGATCGCCAGCGCAAACAGCATCAGCGGACGGCCGTCGCCCGCCTCCGCGGTGACGATGGCCGGCAGCGTGCCGGTGAGGGCGCCGACATGGGTCTGCCAGGCGGCGACCCAGTCATAGGCCTGAAAGGCGGTGCAGTCGGCTTCGGCCTCCAGCCGCCGCCAGGTCGCGGAAACGGCGGCGAGATCGTCATGGATCGTGATTGCCGGCGGCCAATCAGCCAGTTCGGCCGCGGCGCCGGCGCTCCCGGCGGCGGCCGGCGGCGACAGTGTGTCGGCGAGCGCGGTGAAACGGGCGCCCAGTTCGAGCATGGGATCGTCGGGGGTGGCGCTGATCTGCGACATCTGTCTCTCAGGCTTGCGAGCTGCCGGCGGTCGCCGGTGCCGGGCCGGCGGCGCGGCCGGCGATGAGATTGTGGGCGCGGCGCGCCAGGCCGCGGCCGAAATGGACGGCAAAGCGCAGCCGGCGGCGCGCTTCCCAGGAAATCCCGGTGTTGATGGCCAGATCCCGTACCCAGAAGGCGCGCTGGCGGCACTGGGCCTCATAGGCCGTCTTGACCGCGTCGCCGTAGAAGGCGGCGGTCTTGCCGGCGCCCATGCCGGGGCTCGCCAGCCATTCGGGGATGTAGTGGGCGCACAGAAGCTCGACGTCGGTGAATACCTTGCCGGTGCCGGTGCCGGCCGAGGGGCACGACGTCGAATAGGCGTCGCCAATGGCCACCACGCCGGGCCGGTCGAGACCGGTGGTGACGTAGAGGTCGGCCGGGCGAACCTTGACCGCGCCGTCGACCGCGACCTCGCCGGTGAACGCCTTGAGCCCGGGCAGGGTGGCGAACAGCGTGTCGATCGGTGCCTTGCGCATGGCGGAGAGCCACGGGTCGTTCATGTCGCGATAGACGAAGAGGTTGGCGCGGGTGCCGGTGGCGACGGGGAAGAGGGTGAGATAGGAGGCGCGCGTGCGGGCGTCCTCCGGCACGTAGGTGAGCGCGCTGAAATCGAAGGCCGGACGGCCGACCGGCACCATGTTGAAGCCGATCGAGATCGAATGGTTGGGCGAGAGGACGTCGCGGTCCATGCCGAAGTTCTTGCGCAGCGCCGCATTGAGGCCGTTGGCGAGAACGATCAGCCGGGCGGAGATTTCCTCGCCGTCGGCAAGGGTTACGCTCTGGCGATCGTCGCTGACGGCGATCGCTGCGGCCTTGCCGATGACCACCGTCACGCCGGCAGGAATCGCGCCGCGCACGCTGTTGACCAGGGTATCGTAGAGAATGCCGTATTGGCCGGTCGGCTTGCGGTCGGTCAGCCGGCCGCCGCGCACGATCCAGTTTTCGCGGTAGGGGCTTGCCGCTGCGGCCACGATGGCGCCTAGACCGGTCTTGGCGACCAGGCCGATCTGCTCCGCGTCGAGCTTCTCGCAGCGGAAATCCGGCGGATAGACCGGGTGCGGATCGACCAGAACGGTATCGATCCCGGCCCGGCCGAGCATGACGGCCGCCGTCGAACCGGCCAGTCCGCCGCCGATGATGACAATGTCCGTGTGCCGCACGCTTCCGACCTCACCGCTCGTGCCTGTTGATGTGGCCCCTCATTCGATAACGGCACGTAAAGGCGTTGGTGGTAAGTGAGCTTTTTATAGGATGCTTGGGAACACTTATCATGGCTTAAGGTTAATTATGCGACATTGAATTTAATTCTTAATTTGTTAACCCTAGTCGTGAAGGTTTCTGTGGGCGCGTTTACCTTCGACTTGATTTCACCTTTCGGTCGCCCGGCGGGGCGGCTTATGTTGCCGGCAGTGTGGGAGACGCGCAGGGCGGGGCAGAAATCGCCCGCAGGGCGCCGTTTCGGCGACGGTTCAGGGCGGAGAACGAGGATCGCATGCGTATCGAAGAACGGCTGAGACAGAGCGCAGCCAGGTATGGCGCCCAGCCGGCCGTCATCGCCGGGCGCGCCGGCCACAGCTACGCCGAGCTCGATCTCAAGTCGGAGCGTCTGGCGGCGGCCCTGCAGGCCGGCGGCGTGGCGCGCGGCGCGCGCGTGGCGGTGTTCCTGGACGGCGGCTGGGAGGCCGTGGTCTCGGCCTATGCCGTGTTCAAGGCCGGCGGCATCCTGGTGCCGATCGACGCCGAAGCGACGGCCGGTGAGCTTTCTGAGAGACTTTGCAATGAGCGGCCGGTTGCCGTCGTCACCCAGTCACGGCTGGCGGCGATGGTCGCAACCGCCATCGCGTCGCTGTGGTCGGTGAAGCTGATCGTGCTTGTCGGCGGCGACCGGGCGCGCGCCGGCGGCACCTGCATCTCCTTCGAGGCGACGGTCGGGCGCATCGGCCGTGCACCGGCTCTGGCCGCTCCGGGCGGCGACGGCGATCCCGCCGTGCTGTTTGGCGGCGAAGCGCCGCTGACCCATGGCGCGCTTTCACAGGATGTGGATACGACGATGATTTCCGGCGGCGGCATCGCCCTGCCGCCGATTGCCGATCGCGCCGGTCTCAGCCGCCTGCTGGCCGCGATCGATGCCGGCCACACCATGATCGTGGGCGCGCGTCTGGTTGGCGAGCGTGACGCCGAGCGGCGCATGAACGACCGGCGGTCGGCCGAACCCGTGTTCGGCATTGCCGGGCCGTTCGACGGAGTGGTGGCGGGCGGCGCGCCCGTCTTCCAGAGGTGAACAGGGCTACCGGAGGGTGGCCAGCATGGGGAGTTGCATAGCGTGCCTGACATGAGAAAGAGGGCCATCCGAGCCGGCCTCGAGACCCTTTATTTCACCGGTACGCACCGACTGGCGCGTTCCTTTTTTGCCGGCGTGGGGGCCATTCTCACCTTCCACCGGGTGCTGCCGGCCCACGACGATCCCTTCCAGCCGCATCGCGGGCTGGAGATCACGCCGGACTTCCTCGATGCAGTGCTGTCGGCCCTCGGCCGGGCCGACGTCGATATGGTCTCCATGGACGAGGCTTGGCGACGGCTCACCGGCGCGTCGGACGGGCGCCGCTTCGTTGCCGTCACCTTCGACGACGGCTATCGCGACACGCTCGAACATGCCTGGCCGATCCTCAAGCGCCACCAGGTGCCGGCGACCCTCTATGTCGCCTCCGGATTTGCCGAGGGAACCGGCGTGCTGTGGTGGGAGGTGCTCGCCAAGGCGGTGGCAGACAACGACAGCCTCGCGGTCGAGATCGACGGCGGGCTCCGCCATTTCGATTGCGCCAGCCCGCAGGCCAAGGACGAGACTTATGCCACGCTCTATGGCTGGTTGCGCGACGAGCCGCACGAGGCGGAGCTGGAGGCGGCGACCGCGGCCATCGCTGCCAAGAACGGTATCGATACTGCCGCCCAATGCCGCCAATTGTGCATGGGTTGGGACGAGCTTGCCGGGCTTGCCGCCGATCCGCTCATCACCATCGGCGCGCACACCGTGAGCCATCCGTTCCTGGCCAAGTGCGACGCCGAGACGGCACGCACCGAGATGGCCGAATCGCGCCGCATGATCGAGGAAAAGCTCGGCATCCGGCCGGAGCATTTCGCCTATCCGGTCGGCGCGCCCGATGCCGCCGGCCCGCGCGACTTCGCGCTCGCTTCCGAGCTCGGCTTCAAGACCGGCGCCACCACGCGTGCCGGCGTGATCTTTCCCGACCATGCCGCACACCTGACGGCGCTGCCGCGCCTGTCGGTGAATGGCGAGTTCCAGCAGCTACGTTTCCTCGAGGTGCTTCTGTCCGGTACCGCTACGGCGCTGCTCAACCGTTTCCGCCGCGTCGCGGCGTAGCCGGTCACCTCAGATCAGCTTCCGTTTCGCCAGGTTGCGCATCAGCTTGGCCGTGCCAAAGGTCCATGGTTCCGCCTGGTCCGTGTGCACCACCCGGTTCGACAGGCGGCCGAGCCTGGCGCTGGCGATGGTGACGATGTCGCCGACCTTGTGGGTGAAGCCCTGGCCGGCCTCGCCGCGGTCCTCGACCGGGGCGAACATGGTGCCAAGGTAGAGCACGACGCCATCGGGATACTGGTGATGCTTGCCGATCGCCGAGGCCATCAGGTCGGCCGGGTCGCGGCTGATCTTGCTCATGGCGCTCGACCCTTCCAGGCGGAAGCCGTCCTCGCCGGTCACCGTCAGCCTGACCTCGGCGCGGCGGATGTCGTCGAGCGAAAAACCGTGGCCGAAGAGGCGGATGAACGGCCCGATCGAGCCGCTGGCGTTGTTGTCCTTGGCCTTGCCGAGGAGCAGCGCCGAGCGGCCCTCGACGTCGCGCAGGTTGACGTCATTGCCAAGCGCGGCGCCGACGATGGCGCCGGCCGACGAAGCGACGACCACCACCTCGGGCTCCGGATTGTTCCACGACGACATCGGATGGATGCCGACGGCGGAAAGATGGCCGACGGTCGCCATCGGCTGCGCCTTGGTGAAGATCTCGGCGTCCGGTCCGATGCCGACCTCGAGATATTGCGACCACAGACCCTTGTCGATGAGCAGATCTTTCAGCGCCATCGCCTGCGGCGAGCCGGGCTTCAACTGGCCGAGGTCCTGGCCGATGAGCCCGCCGATCTCGGCGCGCATTTCGGCCGCGCGCTCCGGCGCGCCACGGGTGCGCTCCTCGATCACCCGCTCCAGCATCGACACGGCGAAGGTGACGCCGGCCGCCTTCACCGCCTGCAGATCGATCGGCGAGATCAGCCAGGGCCTGCCGGGATCGCGCTTCTCCGGCGGCGTGTTGGCGAGAATGTCGTCGAGCAGGCCGATGGGCTCGCCGTCGGCGTCATGGGCGGGCCCCGTCGGTTCCGGCGCCTCGCAGAGGTCGCGCATGGTCGGTGCCGCGGCCGAGATGTCGACCAGCTCGAGGTCGCGCAGCGCCACGACCGAGGGGCCGTCGCGATCCGGCCGCCACACCCGTCCGACCAGGATCGCCCGTTCCGCGTCGTCGGGCAGAGCAAATGTGGCGCTAGCATTGAGGTCCATGGCGTATCCCCGTCCTTCTGTTGCCGTTCGCACACAGGCGACTGGCAAATTCCTTGCTCCGCCAAGCTGTGATGCAGAATTGGCGGCCGGTCCTGTTAGCCTGACGGCCGTGAATCGTTCGAGGAGGCTTTTAGCGCGTCCCCGGCGATTGTGCACGGCCGGTGGGGCGCCGGCCGACCTGCTGCAAGGGGCTGAGAACCATGACGCAACTCCTCAAGACAGGCGCCGCTGTGCTGTTGGGTGCCCTCATCATGCCGCTCACCGCGTTCGCCGCGGCGCCGGACAATCTCGGCGATGCCGCCGTGGCGCCGAAGGTTCCATCGGCGATGATCTCACCGCTCGAATTCCAGCTCGGCACCGAGATGGTGGTGCGCGACTGGGTGCTGTGCGTTTCGGAAACCGTTGCCGAAACCCTCGCCAAGGCCCGCGCCGCCGGTGTCGAGGAGGCGCTGGCCGCCTATTCCGGCCTCAAGGCGTCGAAATCGTGCGGCCAGTTCTCCGCGCTCAAGGTCGTCCTGCACAAGTCGCTCTACGCGTCGACGGCGGAGGACAACGCCCAGGTGTTCAGCGCGGCGGTGAGTGTCGGTGGACATTGGGCGAACGCCTTCGTGGTCAAGGGTGGCCTGCCGGCAGAACACTAGCCGCAGCAGTAAGTTCGACCCGTCAGTTTCGACGCGCCTTGCGCAACTCGGCGCTGCGTGCGGTGCGCTACGGCCTTTTTTTGATTGTGGCAGGCAGTCTGGAATTTTTCCACGAAAAGGCCGCAAGTCGGCCAAGCGGTTGCCCGTTTGCGGAGGCCTCCTGCGCGTGGTTGGGGGCGAACGCAGCCTCTTGATGCTGCGTCCAACCAAAAGAGGGAAATGATGAAGAAGCTGATGATTGCTGCCGGTGCAGCCAGCCTGCTCGCGATGTCGACCTTTGCGGCTTTTGCCGACGAGGCGCAGGGCTCGATCACTTCCGTCGATCCGACGGCGATGACCGTGTCCCTCGACGACGGCAACACCTACACGCTGCCCGACAGCGTCGATGCCGCTTCGCTGCAGGTCGGCGAGAAGGTGAAGATCGAGTACAGCAAGGACGCTGACGGCAAGATGACCGCGACGGCAGTGACGCCGTCGTCGTCGTAATCGCGCGCTTCGCGAATTAATGGCGGCCGCGTCCAGGGCCCGGACGCGGCCGCTTTCGTTTTGGAAAGGCGTTCCTTTCCGCTGACGATTGTGTCCGCTGGCGCCGCGCTTCAGCCGCCGTTCGGCCACGATTCGGCCGAGCAAACGCCCCGAATCGGGAGTGGATATTGCAACGCCCGATCCGGGCACGCGCGACGTCGGATACGTCGTGTCTTTTTTTCTCAGGAGAGAAGAAATGCGGAAGTTGGTGATCGCCGCGGGCGCGGCGATGCTTCTGGCTGTGTCGTCGCTCGCGGCGTTGGCCGACGAAGCGTCGGGGCAGGTCACGAACATCGATGATTCGGCCATGACCATTACGCTCGACGACGGCAACACCTACACGTTGCCGACCGATGTCGATCCGGCCTCGCTGATGGTCGGCGACAAGGTCACGATCGAATACACCAAGGACGGCAACGGCAACCTGGTCGCCTCGACGGTGGACCTGGCAAACTAGGGCGAGCAGTTCAAGAAGCGGCGGCCGCGATTGGCGCGGCCGCCGTCAAATTGCCGCGCACAAGGCCGGCGATAATTTCCAGTGTCGCAGATATCGTCGTCGCCGTAGGCTGTCCGGAGAGGGGGCGCGGGGCGACGGATCATGGCGACACTGACGGGGCTGGCCAGACGCTACCCGCTTCTCGCCTTCTTTGTCCTCGCCTGCGCCCTGTCGTGGTGGCCGTGGCTATGGGTGCGCTTCGCGCCGGGGACGATCAACGGACCCATCCTGCCGCTCGGGCCGCTGCTGGCGGCGGCAATCATGCTGGCGCTTGCCGGCGGGTGGCCGGCGGTCAGCGTGTGGCTGAGGAAATTCGCCGCCGGGCCGATCGGCCCGCTGTGGTACGCGCTGGTCATCCTCCTACCGGCGGCGATCACGGCGATGGCGGTCGGGGTCAATCTGTTCCTCGGCGCCGAGCTGCCGCCGGGGGCGGAGCTCCCCGGCTGGGGCGATCTTGCCGTGCGTTTCGCCCTCATCTTCGTGGCTGTCGGCCTCGGCGAGGAGCCGGCCTGGCGCGGCTACGCCCTGCCGCGGCTGATCGAGGGGCGCACGGCGCTCGCCGGCGCGCTCATCATCGGCCTCTTCCAGGCCCTCTGGCATCTGCCGCTCTTCGGGGCGGCGTATGACTGGGCCAATCTGTGGCCGGGGCTTGCCGCGCTGCTGTCAATATCGATCGTCACCACCTGGATATGGCTGGCGACCCGCGGCAACCTGCTCCTGCCGGCGCTGCTCCACGCGGCGGTCAACGCGGTTGCCTTTCCGTGGGACTGGTTCGCCGGCGACGAGCAGTTGCGCCTGTGGTGGATCTGGGCGGGGTTGTGGGTGGCGGCGGCGGCGATCGTCGTCATCATCTATGGCGCGGCGCTCTATCAGCCCAAGCCGCGGCGAATGCTGGGCTAGGCTGGTCGGGGGCATGGCGATCTCCTTATTAGATAGCTCGCTATATATTATTGCATAGCAAGCTATTCAATGGCAGAAAGAGCCCATGTCCTTCGATCGCAGCCATTCCGCTGGCTATCTCATCAGCCACCTGGCGCGCATCTTCGAGCAGGCTCTGGCCCGGCGGATCAAACCGTTCGGCATCGTGCCGGGCCAGTTCCCGGTGTTGCTGGCGCTATGGGAAGAAGACGGGCTGACCCAGAGCGAGCTGGTCGAACGACTCGATGTCGAACAGCCGACCATGGCGAACACGCTGGCGCGCATGGAACGGGACGGCCTGATCGTGCGCATGCCCGATAGCGCCGATCGCCGGGTCCGGATCGTGCGGTTGACGCCGCGCGCCCGCGCGCTGGAGGAGGCGGCGACCGCCGCCGCCGGCTCGGTCAACGAGTCGCTGCTTGCCGATCTGCCGGGGCCGGCGCGCGAGGCCTTCATCGCCGCCATGCGTGCGATCGTCGTCAGCGCGGCGAAGGGCGGCGGCGACAGCGGCGGGTGAGGATTGGCGATAGGCGCGTCAAGCGCGCGTGAAGGCAACCGGAAACCCACGCTGGACCGAGTTGCCGACGGCGGTGATGCGCTTCGCCTCGGCAATCAGACCGTCGATGTCGGCGTCAGGGTCCTCTGCCGTCACCGCGATCTTCACGTCCGCCCTTTCGGCGATCAGCGGGTCCCCGGTGATCGTCACCGAAACGTCGACGGCGAGGTGGCGGATGACGATGCCGCGCGCCTCGGCGACATATTGCAGGTCGTTGCACAGGCACCCGCCGATGGCGATGGCGATGAGCTGGCCGCCGTTGAAGCCAAGTCCCATGCCGCCGGCGCGGCCTTCCGGCCGGTCGATGACCACGGTGTGCGCGCCGGCTCGTCCGACCGCGGCCCGGGTATCGGGGATCGTGCGGAAGGAGACGGAGAAATCAGCCACGGCGGCTCACATCACGGCGCCGATCTGCCAGGGCTGGAACTCGTTGTCGCCATAGCCGAATTCCTCCGACTTCGACTTCTTGCCGGAGGCCACCGCGATCACCTCCTCGAAGATCTCGCGGCCCTTCTCCTCGATGGTCACGCCATCGATGATGTCGCCGCAGTTGATGTCCATGTCCTCGGTCTGGCGGTGGTAGGTATCGTTGTTGGTCGCCAGCTTGATCGACGGCGTCGGCTTGAAGCCGAAGGCGGAGCCGCGGCCGGTGGTGAAGGCGATCATGTTGCAGCCCGAGGCCACCTGGCCGGTGACGCCGGCGGGGTCGTAGCCCGGCGAATCCATGAAGACGAAGCCGCGCGTGTCGATCGGCTCGGCATAGTGATAGACGCCGCGCATGGTGGTGGTGCCGCCCTTGGCGGCGGCGCCCAGCGACTTCTCCAGGATGGTGGTCAGCCCGCCGGCCTTGTTGCCCGGCGAGGGGTTGTTGTTCATCTCGCCCTTGTTGCGGGCGGTGTAGTCCTCCCACCAGTGGATGATGTCGACCAGCTTCTCGCCGATCTCGCGGGTCGCCGCGCGGCGGGTGAGCAGGTGCTCGGCGCCGTAGATTTCCGGCGTCTCGCAGAGGACCGCCGTGCCGCCCTGCTCGACCAGCAGGTCGGCGGCGAAGCCCAGCGCCGGGTTGGCGGTGATGCCGGAATAGCCGTCCGAGCCGCCGCATTGCAGCGCCAGCATGATCTCCGACACCGGCACGTCCTCGCGCGTCGCCGCGTTGGCGTCGGCGAGCATCTCCTTGATCATCGCCACGCCGCGCTCGACCGTCTTGCGGGTGCCGCCGGTCGCCTGGATGGTCATGGTGTGGAAGGCATCGCTCTCCTTCAGCCCGTAGTCGGCCTCGAGATCGGAGATCTGCATCACCTCGCAGCCGAGCCCGACCATCAGCGCGCCGGCGAGATTGGGATGGCTGGCATAGCCCCATTGCGTGCGCTGCAGCGTCGCGTAGCCCTCGGAGCCACGCCCGGCCATGCCGCAGCCGCCCCCCATGACGAAGGGCACTACGCCGTCGATATTGGGAAAGTCTTCGAGGATGTCGGTGCGGTTGAAGGCGTCGGCGATGATGCGCGCCACCGTCGCCGAGCAGTTCACGCTGGTCAGCACGCCGATATAGTTGCGGGTGCCGACCTTGCCATTCTTGCGGCGATAGCCCTGGAAGGTGCGGCGCTCGGCCAGCGGCAGCACGTGCTCGGGCTTGGCGTCCTCGGCGAAGTGGTAGTCGCGGGCGAATTCGGTGACACCGCAATTATGGGTGTGGATGTGCTCGCCGGGCGCGATCGGCGCCGTGGCGAAGCCGATGATCTGGCCGAACTTGCGGATTGGCTCGCCTTCGCGAATAGCCACCGTCGCCATCTTGTGGCCCTTGGGCACGCGGGAGGTGGCCGTGATCCCCTCGGCGGTGGCGCCGGGCAGGATCGGCTCGATGGCGACCACCAGGTTGTCCGCCGGGCTCAGGCGCAGGACGCGCGGGGTTTTCGCACGTTCGCTGAGTCCCGCGGCAGGGGCGGTGGTGGTGTCGGATGGGGTCATGATGTCCGGGTCTCTTTGGGCTGCGGCAAGTGCAGCATGTTATCGGTTTGGAACATAGGGCGAAATGGGCTCAGGGGGGAGGTATTCGCCCATGGACTTGGCGTCCCGGTGATACAGATGGGACGGGGGCGGCGAAAGAGGCGAACCTGATGAAGACGGCTTTGGTGACAGGCGCATCGGCGGGCATCGGCGAGGCCATCGCGCGCCAGCTGATGGCAGACGGCTATCGCGTCTTTGCCGGCGCGCGGCGGGTGGAGCGCATGGCCGGGCTCGTCGAGGCCGGTGCAAACGTGCTTTCCCTCGACGTCACCGACGACGCTTCGATGGTCGCCGCCGTCGAGACGATCATGCGCGAGGCCGGCCAGATCGACGTGCTGGTCAACAATGCCGGCTACGGCTCCTACGGCTCGCTGGAGGAGGTGCCGATCGACGAGGGGCGCCGCCAGTTCGAGGTCAATCTCTTCGGCCTGGCGCGGCTGACCCAGCTCGTCCTGCCGGCGATGCGTGCGGCCAAGAGCGGCGCCATCGTCAATATCAGCTCGATGGGCGGCAAGATCTACGAGCCCTTCGGCTCCTGGTATCACGCCAGCAAGTTCGCCGTGGAGGGCCTGAGCGACAGCCTCAGGCTCGAGCTCGAACCTTATGGCATCCGCGTCATCATCATCGAGCCGGGCGGCATCAAGAGTGAGTGGAGCGGGATTTCCCACGACAACCTTCTCCAGTACTCCGGTGCCGGCCCGTACAAGGCCGGCGCCGAAGCCCATGCGCGCGTCTTCGCCGGTGCGGACACCTCATCGCTGGCGTCGCCGCCGGAGGCGGTGGCAAAGATCGTGTCGCGGGCCATTCGCGCCCGGCGTCCGCGCCCGCGCTATCCTGCCGCCGGTGGTGCGTTGCCGATCCTCCTGCTGCGCAAGCTGCTCCCCGACCGCCTGTTCGACCGTGCTCTGAGGCTGATGTTCCGGATGGTCGGCTAGGGCCGCCGCGCCGGTCGAGAAACGGAATCGATCCCATCTAGCCGTGAAAGGCTCTGGCTTCTAGGCCGAGGCCTGCTGGATCTCCGCCCGGGTCGGGAAGCTCGGCTGGGCGCCGGCCTTGGTGACGGCGAGCGAGCCGGCGACCGCCGCTCGCGCGAGCGCGGTGTGGAAGCTCGCGCCCTCGTCGAGCCAGGCGGCGAGCGCGCCGCAGAAGGTATCGCCGGCGCCGGTGGTGTCGACCGGCGTCACGGCAAGCGCCGGCACGCGGGTAACTTCCCTGCCGTCGGCGGCGACCGCGCCATCCGGCCCGAGCGTGGCGACGACCGCGCGGTCGAGTTTTGCCGCAAGCGCCGTCACCGTCGCTTCCGGTTCGCCGCCGGCGATGGCGAGGTGACGGGCGAGGTCCGCCGCCTCGTGCTGGTTGACGATCAGCATGTCGAAGACCGCCAGTTCGTCCGGCGAGAGCGGTGCATAGGGGGCAAGCGAAAGGATGACACGGGCACCGGCCGCGCGGGCCCGCGCGGCGGCGGCATAGTTCTGGGCGAGCGGCACTTCCATCTGCAGGAGCAGCGTGTCGCCGGCGGCAAAGGCGTCGTCGGGAATGGTCGCCGCATCGGCATGGGCATTGGCGCCGGGCGACAGCGCAATGGTGTTCTCGCCGGTTTCGTCGACGGTGATGATGGCGACGCCGGTGGTGCCGATGCGGCGGGTGACGGCGGTGAGATCAACCCCGCCGGCCTGCAGTTCCCTCAACGCCGTCTGAGCGAAGTCGTCATTGCCGACCGCCCCCACCATGCGCACCGCCGCCCCGGCGCGGCGCGCGGCGAGCGCCTGGTTGGCGCCCTTGCCACCCGGGATCAGGGCGTAATCGGTGCCGTGCACCGTTTCGCCCGGCCGGGGAATGCGCTTCACGCGCGTGACCAGATCGACATTGATCGAACCGAAGACCGTGATCATGCTTCCCGTTCGCCCTCCCAGGCGGCCAATGCCTCGGCCTCCATCGTCCGGATCCAGGCTGCCTTCTCGTCGGTATAGGCGTGGGAATCGTCCGGGTGAAGGTCGCGGGCGCGGCGTTTCTCCGCTTCATAGGCGCGCGCGATCTCCGGGTGGCGGCGCAGATGGTCGCGAAAGGCGAGGTGGCGGGCGATATCCGGCGCGCCGCTGGCAAAGAAGTGGAGCTGGATCAGCCGCTTGCCGGTCGCTGCCGTGCTCAGCGAGCAATAGCGGCGGCCGGGAATGCCATATTCACCCCACCATTGGTAACCGAGCGCCTCGATCGCCGGCCGCTTGCCGTCCAGTGCGGCAAGCGCGGTTACCTCGGGCAGCAGGTCGATAATCGGCTTGGCGGCGATGCCGGGGATCGCGGTCGAGCCGATATGGTGGACGGCGACGAGCGTGTCGCCGAGCGCGCCTTCGAGGCGGGCCGCCTCGGCCGCTGCCCGCCCGGCCCATTCAGGTGCATGCGGCACCAGTTCGACCGGAATTGGTGCCGGCACCGCTCTAGCGCTCGGTGAAGGGAATGCCGCCCTTGGCCTTGTCGGTCTTGGGCGTCTCGAAAATCTGCACCGTGACGACGTCGGCCGGCACGCTGAAGCTGTCGACCATGGCGTCGGTGATGCCCTTCATCAGCTTCTTCTTCTGTTCCGGCGTGCGCCCCGCGGCGCAAAACACATGGATTTCGGGCATTTCGTGAATCTCCTGAATTGGGGGACGCGCACTTTGCCCCATTGCGGCGCATGAGGGCAATCCGGCTCCAATGCGTTCATTTCGCACCCGCACCCACCCTTTTCGCAGGTGCACAATCCGGCTAAACAAAGGGATAGCTCGCATCGTGAAGGGGGCGCGTTCGTGCCGATCAAGAAAATCCTCGTCGCCAACCGCTCGGAAATCGCCATCCGCGTCATGCGTGCCGCCAATGAGCTCGGCCGCCGGACGGTGGCCGTGTTCGCCGAGGAGGACAAGCTCGCTCTCCACCGCTTCAAGGCGGACGAGGCCTACCAGATCGGCAGGCTCCCCGACGGCAAGATGCTGGGGCCGATCGCCTCCTATCTGTCGATCCCCGAGATCATCCGCGTGGCCAGGGAATCGGGCGCCGACGCCATCCATCCGGGCTACGGCCTGCTCTCGGAGAGCCCGGAATTCGCCGATGCCTGCGCCGAGGCCGGGATCACCTTCATCGGTCCCTCGGCCGATACCATGCGGCTCCTCGGCGACAAGGTGTCGGCGCGCAATCTCGCCGTCTCGGTCGGCGTGCCGGTGATGCCGGCCAGCGATCCGCTGCCCGACGACATCGCTGAGGCGAAGAAGATTGCCGCGGACATCGGCTATCCGCTGATGCTGAAAGCCTCGTGGGGCGGCGGCGGGCGCGGCATGCGCGTGATTGCCGACGAGGCGACGCTGGCGCGCGATTTCAGCCCGGCGCGGCGCGAGGCCAAGGCCGCCTTCGGCAAGGACGAGGTCTATCTGGAAAAGCTGGTGCAGCGCGCCCGCCATGTCGAGGTCCAGGTTCTGGCCGATTCCCACGGCTCGATCGTCCATCTGTTCGAGCGCGACTGCACCGTGCAGCGCCGCCATCAGAAGGTCGTGGAGCGGGCGCCGGCTCCCTATCTCGACGAGGAGAAGCGCCAGGAGCTGTGCACCTACGCTCTGCAGATCGCCCGTGCCGCCAAGTATCAGGGCGCCGGCACGGTCGAGTTCCTGATGGATGCGGATACCGGCTCCGTCTATTTCATCGAGGTCAATCCGCGCATTCAGGTCGAGCATACCGTCACCGAGGAGGTGACCGGCATCGACATCGTCAAGGCGCAGATCCGCTTCGCCGAGGGCGCCGCCATCGGCGACAAGGAGCCGGGCTGCGTGCCGCGCCAGGGCGATATCGCCCTGAACGGCCACGCGCTGCAGTGCCGCATCACCACCGAGGACCCGGAACAGAACTTCATTCCGGACTACGGCCGCATCACCGCCTATCGCGGCGCCACCGGCTTCGGCATCCGCCTCGATGGCGGCACCGCCTATTCCGGCGCGGTCATCACGCGCTTCTACGATCCGCTGCTCGAGAAGGTCACCGCCTGGGCGCCGACGCCGAGCGAGGCGATCGCGCGCATGAACCGGGCGCTGCGCGAGTTCCGCATCCGCGGCGTCGCCACCAACCTGTCGTTCCTGGAGAACGTCATCGGCCATCCCGCCTTCCGTGACGCCAGCTACACCACCCGCTTCATCGACGAGACGCCGAAGCTGTTCCAGTCGGTGCGCCGCCGCGACCGCGCCACCAAGCTGCTCACCTACATCGCCGATGTCACCATCAACGGCCATCCCGATACCAAGAACCGGCCGCGCCCGTCCAAGGAGGCGCTGGTGGTGCCGCCGCCCACCTTCGCCGCCGAGCCGGCACCGGGCACCAAGCAGCGGCTCGACGCCGCGGGGCCGGAAGCCTTTGCCAGATGGATGCGTGCCGAGACGCGGCCGCTGGTCACTGACACGACCATGCGCGACGCGCACCAGTCGCTGCTCGCCACGCGCATGCGCTCTCACGACCTGGTGGCGATCGCGCCGGCCTATGCCGCGGCGCTGCCACAGCTTCTCTCGCTGGAATGCTGGGGTGGCGCCACCTTCGACGTCGCCATGCGCTTCCTCGCCGAGGACCCGTGGGAGCGGCTTGCCGATATCCGCGAGAAGACGCCGAACATCCTGTTGCAGATGCTGCTCAGGGGCTCCAATGCGGTCGGCTACGCCAACTATCCCGACAACGTGGTGAAGTTCTTCGTGCGCCAGGCGGCCGATGCCGGCGTCGATCTCTTCCGCGTTTTCGACTGCCTCAACTGGGTGGAGAACATGCGCGTCTCCATGGAGGCGGTGGTCGAGGCCGGCAAGCTGTGCGAAGGCGCCATGTGCTACACCGGCGACATCCTCAATTCCGCCCGGCCCAAATACGACCTCAAATATTACGTCAACCTGACCCGCGAGCTGGAGCAGGCCGGCGCCCATATCATCGGCATCAAGGACATGGCGGGGCTGCTCAAGCCGGCTGCGGCGAAGCTGCTGGTGACGACCCTGCGCCAGGAGACCGACCTGCCGATCCACCTCCACACCCACGACACCTCGGGGGTGTCGGCGGCCTCTGTGCTGGCGGCGGTGGAGGCCGGGGTCGACGCCTTCGATGCGGCGATCGATTCTATGTCGGGGCTCACCTCGCAGCCCTGCCTCGGCTCGCTGGTCGAGGCGCTCAGCGGAACGCCGCATGACACCGGGCTCGATGCCGAGGCCATCCGCAGGATCTCGTTCTATTTCGAGGCGGTGCGTGGCCAGTATCTCGCCTTCGAATCGGACCTGCGCTTCGGTGCCTCGGAGGTCTATCTGCACGAGATGCCGGGCGGTCAGTTCACCAACCTCAAGGAGCAGGCGCGCTCGCTCGGGCTGGAGGCGCGCTGGCACGAGGTCGCCCGCGCCTATGCCGACGTCAACATGCTGTTCGGCGACATCGTCAAGGTGACGCCCTCGTCGAAAGTGGTCGGCGACCTGGCGCTGATGATGGTCGCCGGCGACCTGACGCCGGAGGACGTCGTCGATCCCGATCGCGATATCGCCTTTCCCGGCTCGACCGTGCAGATGATGCACGGCGATCTCGGCCAGCCGCCGGGCGGCTGGCCTGAGGCGCTGCAGAAAAAGGTGCTGAAGGGCGAGACGCCGATCACGGTCAGGCCGGGCTCGCTGTTGCCGCCGGCTGATCTCGACGCCGAGCGCGCGGCAGCGGAGGAGAAGTCCGATGCGCCGGTCGATGATCGCGCGCTTGCCTCCTATCTGATGTACCCGAAGGTGTTCACCGACTTTGCCCATGCGGCCGAACGCTACGGCCCGGTCAGCGTGTTGCCGACGGCGGTCTTCTTCTATGGCCTGCCGGCCGGCGAGGAGATCCCGGTGGAGCTCGAACGCGGCAAGACGCTGATGGTGCGCAACCAGGCGGTCGGCGAGCCCGACGCGGAAGGCAATGTCCGCGTCTTCTTCGAGCTCAACGGCCAGCCGCGCATGGCCAAGGTGCCCGACCGCTCGCATGGCGCCACTGGCGGCAGCGCTGCCCGCCGCAAGGCGGAGGAGGGCAACGCCCTCCATGTCGCTGCGCCCATGCCGGGCGTCGTCTCGACGCTTGCCGTGCGTGCCGGTCAGGCGGTTAAGGCCGGCGACGTGCTGCTCTCCATCGAGGCGATGAAGATGGAGACGGCGCTGCATGCCGAGCGCGACGGCACCATCGCCGAGGTGCTGGTCACCGCCGGCGCCCAGATCGACGCCAAGGACCTGCTCATCGTGTTTGCGGCCTGACGGCCAGCCGCCGAAGAGAGCCCAGCGTCCCCACAGCGGAGCGGCAGGACCACGCCCAGCGCTCCTGCAAGGTCGACCGCGCCGATGAACCGCAGAAACCGCGGGGCAAGTTGTCGGCCCGGCTCCGCAAATGCTGCCGGGCTCGGCCTAACCGCTGAGCAGCCCCTCCAGCTTGTCGATGCAGCCGTTCCAGCCCTGCAAATGCATGTCGCGCACGGCGACCACGGCAAAGCGTTCATGGGTGAGCAGCAACTCGGTGCCCTCGGCATGGGGCAGGAACATCACGCGCACCAGCGTCGGTTCGCCGGGCACGATGCTGACGCTCCAGGTGTAGACCAGCTCCTCCGGCGGGCGCACGCGTTCGAACGTGCCGGAGATCCAGGTGATCGAGCCGTCCTTCTCCAGATTGGCGATGCGGTAGGCGCCGCCCTCGCGCAGGTCGACCTGCGCCTCGGGGCAAGAGACGTCGCCCGGACCCCACCATCGCTTCAGTGCCTCCGCTTCGGTCCATGCCGCGAAGACCTCGTCGCGCGGCGCGCGGATGACGCGCCTCAGCGTCAGTGCGGTCGGCTGCATCGGCGTCAGTCCTTCTTCTCGACATAGGCGGCGAGCCGGTCCATCTGGCCGCTCCAGAACGCAGCGTAGCCGCGGATCCATTCGTCGGCGTCGGCCATCGGCCCGGCATCGAGTACGCAGGACTGGATGGCGCCGTCGCGCTGCCGGCGGATCAGCCCGGCGCGCTCCAGCACGAAGAGATGCTTGGAGACCGCGTTGAGCGACATGCCGAACGGGTCGGCCAGTTCGGTCACGCGGGCGGGGCCTTTGGCCAGCGTGCGCAGCAGCGCCCGCCGCGTGCGGTTGGCAAGAGCGTGGAAGACCGCGTCGAGCCGATCGTCCTCGGCGGCGATGTTGGTAGCCATGATACCTCAACCAAATGGTTGACAGTTTCTAGGTCGTCATCTAGAAGTCCTCAACCGTTCGGTTGACAACTTAGGCAAAGGAGAAGCCCATGTCCATCCACCAGGAAGTGACCATCGACGCCAGCCCTGCCGCCATCTTCGGCGTGCTCACGTCGTCGACCGATTTCGCCAGGATGACCGGCGGCCGGGCGGCGGTGATCTCGAGAGAGGCCGGCGGCGCCGTCAGTCTGTTCGGCGGCGACATCGAGGCGCGCAATATCGAGCTCGTCCCGGGCACCCGGGTGGTGCAGGCGTGGCGGTCGAAGGCGTGGCCGGAAGGCGTCTATTCGATCGTGAAGTTCGCGCTTGCCGCTGCCGGCAAGGGCACCAAGGTCACCTTCGACCAGGCAGGCCATCCGGCCGAGGCCGAGCAGATGCTGGAAGGCGGGTGGCACCAGATGTACTGGCAGCCCATGCAGGCGATGCTCGCCGGCAACTGAGCCGTCGCCGGCTCAGCCCGGCGCTTCAGCCTGCGACGGTCACGCGCAGCCGGTTGCCGGCCGGGTCGGTTGTCTCGAAGCCGCCGTCGATGTCCTGCACCGCGCCGAGGCGCGCACGCATCGCGGCGAGATCGCTTGCCTCCGGCACTGTGATGCCGAACCAGCGCAGCCCCGCCGAATTGAGCGGCGGTTGCGGCGCGCCGACGCCGGCCCAGGTGTTGAAGGCAAGCGCGTGCGGCTGATAGCCGAGCGTCACGTCGCCCATGCGCACCCGCTTCACCAGCATCTGGCGGGCGAAGCCGACGCCGTCATCGGCGTAGAAGGCCATTGCCTTGTCGAGGTCGCCGACATGCAGGTGCACATGGCCGATGCGCGTGCCTGCCGGCAGCTTTTCGGAAACCTCCTCCGCCTGCTTGACTTCGCCGAGCAGCGAATGGAGGTCGATCGCGTCGCGGCCGGAGTGCCGGCGGCCGTCGGGGGTGAGCCCATAGAACGTGTCGCCGTCCGACTTGAAGCTGCCGCGCCACGGCGTTTCGAAGGTCATCTCGATGCCGTTGCCGTCGAGGTCCCAGAGATAGACGGCCTCGGAGACGAGATGGTCGGTGGGCGAATTGGGGATGCGCGCCGCCATCAGCCGCGCGGTGACGATGGCGAGGTCGCGGCGGGCCGGCACGTGCAGGGCGACGTGGTAGAGGCCGCTGGTGTGCTGCACCACCGGCCGCGCCGCGCCGGGCTCGAGCACGATCAGCGGCGTGCCGCCGGCACCGAGCGTGATGCGGTCATTGTCGCGGCTGATCTCGGTCAGGCCGACCATGTCGCGCCAGATGAGCAGCGCACGCTCAGCATCGGTGACGGCGATGGTGACCGGACCGAGGCGGGTATCAGGGGGCAGGATCATGGCTGAGAGACATAGCCCATGTCGCGGCTACTTGCAGTAGAGCCCGCGGCTCGGCCCGGCGGTGCGCCGCTTGATGCGGTCGAGATGGAAATGGTTGACGTGAAAGCTGTCGGAGCCTGGCCCCAGCACCGTGGTGAAGGGCCCGCAGGCCGAAGCGCGCACGGCCCTCAGGAAATCCGCTCTGTCGCCGCCGTCGGTCCAGCCGTGCTCGACGTCGATCCAGCCGATGCCGGCGAGCTTGAAGGCGGAGATGTCGATGGCGTTGCCGCGGGCGTGCTCGCTGAGCTTGGCGTCGGCCAGGCCGTCGCGGTTGCGGCAGGCATAGGAGGCGGCGATCCTGAGCCCCGTCACCCTGGCGTGCAGCGTCTTCACGGCGATTGGCTGCACCGTGCCGTCGATCCAGGCGGCGAGCGCATCGGCGAAGTCGCAATTGATCAGCGCCTCGGTGGTCAGCGAGACGGCGCCGCCGTCGAGCGCGCTGACCGAGACCGGCGCCGGGATGGCGCAGGCGCCTTCCTGCACCGGCGCCAATGCCTTCGCTTCAACGCCGAGCCGGGCGAGCATGACGCCGCAGGTCGAACGCGCCGCCGGCGGTGGCGCATTGAGCGGCGGGGCCGGGGGCTGAGGGCGTAGCGGCGCGGCCGAGAGACCGCTTGCTGGCGCATAGCCGAGTGCCGGCGCACCAGCGTCGCCGGGCCTTAGCCGGGGCATGGGCACGGAGAGAAGGTCGGCGCTCTGCGGCGCTTCCGGCTGGGCGGGTTCGGCTGCCGGCGGTGCGGCAGCGGTCGCCGATGCCGGCACCTGCGTCGGCGCCTTCTTCACGGTCCTCACTGTCCGCGAAGGCCGGCGCAGCGCCTTTTCAACAGCGCGAGCCGGCGGCTGGACCAGCCGTTCGAGAAGCTGGATCGGGTCCTGAAGCGGGTCCTCTGCCCGCGCCGGGCCTGCGGCGGCAGCGACGCAGGCCAATGCCAGGAGAACCGGAGTGAAGCGTCGCACCGTGGGGTTTGCCCTGTCGCCAAGCGCCCCTCCGGCGCCCGAGGGCGCGAGCGAAGCAATAGATTGCGGCCTTTTTCAGAGACGCGCGGCCAGCGCCGCCCGGTGCAGTTCGAGGGCGTTGTCGTCGAAGCAGCAGAAGATGACCCGCCGCAGCATGCCCGGCTCGTCCTCGACGAAATCGGCGACGGTGTCGACCGCGATCACCGCGGCACGGTCGGCGGGAAAGCCGAAGACCCCGGTCGAGATCGACGGGAAGGCGATCGAGGCGAGCCCGTGGTCGACCGCGATCTCGAGCGCGCGCTGGTAGCACGAGGCAAGCAGCACATCCTCGTCGGTGTGGCCGCCGCGCCAGATGGGTCCGACCGTGTGGATGACGTGCTTGGCCGGCAGGCGGTAGCCGGCGGTGATCTTGGCGTCGCCGGTGGCGCATCCGCCGAGTGTCTTGCACTCCTCGTATAGTCCGGACCCGGCGGCACGGTGGATGGCGCCATCCACCCCGCCGCCGCCCAAGAGCGACTGGTTGGCGGCGTTGACGATGGCATCGACGCTAAGCGTGGTGATGTCGGCGATCAGCGCTTCCAGTGAAACCTTCGGCGTCGGTTGGCTCATTTTTGCCTCCTCCGGTCCCTGCCGCTTCCCGCTGCTTTCGGGCATAGTCCGCGCGAATCTTGCGCCACGGGGCGCGCCGGAAGCGGGGACAATTCATGGCACAGAATATCGGCAACTACCTCATCCAGCGCCTTGCCGAAAACGGCATCGGCCACATCTTCGGCGTTCCCGGCGACTACGTGCTCACTTTCTTCAAGCAGATGGAAGAGAGCCCGATCCAGGTGATCAACACCTCGGACGAGCAGGGCGCAGGCTTTGCCGCCGACGCCTATGCGCGGGTCAAGGGGCTCGGCTGCGCCTGCATCACCTATTGCGTCGGCGGGCTCAAGATCGCCAATGCCGCCGCCCAGGCCTTCGCCGAGCGCTCGCCGGTCATCTTCATCAGCGGCGCGCCGGGCACGCACGAGAAAAGCCGTGGGCCGCTGCTTCACCACACGGTGCGCGGCTTCGACACCCAGCTCCGCGTCTTCGCCGAGCTCACCGTCGCCCAGGCAGTGCTTGACGATGCGGAGACGGCGGCCTTCGAGATCGAGCGGGTGCTGGCAGCGGCGCGCCGTCACAGCCGCCCGGTCTATATCGAAATTCCCCGGAACATGGCGCTTGCCGAGATCGGGCCGCTCACCCGCCATCTGCCGGCCGAGCCGCCGGGCGATGCCGAGGCGCTGGCGGTGGCCGTCGCCGAAGCGGTCGAGCGGCTGTCTGAGGCCGAGCGCCCGGTGATCCTGGCGGGCGAGGAGTTGCACCGTTTCGGCCTGCAGGCGGAGCTGGCGGAGATCGTCCACAGGACCGGCGTGCCGGTCGCCGCAACAATCGTCGGCAAATCCGTCTTCCCCGAATCGGACCCCGCCTATCTCGGCATCTATGAGGGCGCCATGGGCCGCGATTCGGTGCGCGACTATGTCGAGCAGAGCGATTGCCTGGTGCTGCTCGGGGCGCAGATGACCGACATGAATCTCGGCGTCTATACCGCACGCATCGACCGGCGCTACGCCGTTTATGCGGCAAGCGACCGCATCACCATCGGCCACCATTCCTTCGACGGCGTCGCCATGGCCGATTTCATTCGCGGGCTGGCCGCCCATCCCTGGCAGCGGCGCGCGGTGCCGCCGTTCGAGCATCCCGAGCATCCGGGCCTGTTCAACCCGTCCGACAAGGCGATGACCGTCGAGGCGCTGTTCCGCCAGGTCAACGCCTTCCTCGATGACGACATGGTGGTGATCGCCGATACCGGCGATGCGCTGTTCGGCGCCGAGGATCTCTACATCCACAACAGCGTGCACTTCCTGGCGCCGGCCTATTACTGCTCGCTCGGCTTCGCCGTGCCGGCGGCGCTCGGCGTCAAGGCGGCGCGGCCGGACTTGAGGGCGCTGGTGCTGGTCGGCGACGGCGCCTTCCAGATGACCGGCATGGAGGTGGCGACGCTCGCCCGCTACGGCGCCGACCCGATCATCATCGTGCTCGACAATCAGGGCTACGGCACCGAGCGGCCGATGCTCGACGGCGCCTACAACGACGTGCCCACCTGGCACTTCTGGAAGGTGCCGGAGGTGATGGGCACCGGGCTCGGCATCAAGGTCACCACCGAGATCGAGATGGACGCGGCGCTGAAGCAGGCGCGCGACAATACCGGCGGGGTGTCGATCATCCAGGTGATGCTCGACCGCGACGATCATTCGCCGGCGCTCCTGCGCCTTACTGCCACGCTCGGCGAGCGCGCCCGCGGCAAGGCGTGACCACCGGAGCGGCGCGGCGGTTGTGGCCTGCGTCACCGGCGGGCTTTCTCAACCGCCGCAAAAGCCCTAAATCATCGCGGTGAGGTTCCCGGGGGGCATCCACAGGAGGAATTGATTATGCGGCTTTCCAAGGGTTTGCGTTCGGGTTTCATTGCGCTGGCCGCAATCGCCGGCGTCAGCACGGCGGCGTCCCCGGCGCTCGCCGACAGCGGCTCGATGAGCATCTCTATCCTCAAGGGCGGCTTCTTCATCGGCGCCTCGGCCGGCAGCGGCACGCTGACCTTCCACGGCCGGCACTATGCGCTCGACATCGGCGGCATCAGCGGCGGGCTGGTGTTCGGCGGCGCCAAGGCCAACCTGTGGGGCACGGTCAGCCACATCCGCAGGCCGTCGGACGTCACCGGCGTCTATGCCGCGGCGGGTGCCGGCGCTGCCGGCATCAGGGGCAAGGGCGTGATCGTGCTCACCAACGAGAAGGGCGCGGTCCTCCAGCTCCAGGGCAACCAGACCGGCCTGATGGTCAATGCCGATTTCTCCGGCATGGCGATCTCGCTGAAATAGTCACCCGCCCGGCGGCGGCTTTCCCGGCCGCCGTCGGCACCTTCCTTCACACCAAGCGAGGCGAGGACAGCGCATGGCTTCCCCGAAATGGGCCCCCATGACGAGCGCGCCGCGCGACGGCAGCTTGGTTCTGGTGCGCGTGCGCGCCAGCGAGCAGGGGCCGGCGGAAATCGACGCGGTGCGCTGGGCGGTGTCGGCGCGCTCCGGCGAGGAGGGCTGGGTCGCCAACGATTCCGATCCCTTTGCCCGCGTCGCCTATGGCGAGGGCGAGCTTGCCGGCTGGTCGCCGCTGCCCACCCAGCTCCCACCGCTCCGCTCAGAGCGCATCGCCGCCGGCAATCCCCCGCCACCCGTCTCCACCACGCCCGACGAGGCGGACGGGGGCGGGATTTAGGGGGCGGGGTGACCCGCTTCACAGACGCGGCCCGCCGTTTCCCTTAAGCCCGCCACAAATGCTTCGGCCGTCGGCCGGAAGCGCACCATTCATCTTGCAGAGAGCAGACCCATGCGTGCCGTTTCCAGCGGCCCCGCCCGCGCCGCGCTCGTCTATGTGATCGCCATCGGACTGGCCGTCCTGATTGCGGCCTTCGCTGGCCGGATCGGCGCGGTCGCGGCGTTGGTGACGATGCTGACGCCGGCCGTCGCCGTGGGTCTTGTGATGCTGGCGACCGGCGAAGCACGATCGCGTTCTGCCTGGCGCGGGCTCGGCCTCGCGCGCCTGGGGCTCAGCGGCTGGCCGCTCGCCGTCCTGGTTCCGGCGCTGGTTCTTCTGGCCAGCTATGCCGCCATCTGGGTGCTCGGCCTCGGCGCGCTGGTGCCGCCCGCGTTCACGCGCGGCCTGCCGGTAACCCTTGTTCACACGGCCATCGGTCTTGCCATCGGCATGGTGCTGGCGATGGGCGAGGAGGTCGGCTGGCGCGGCTACATGCTGCCGCGCCTTGTCGCCATCGGCCCGCTCCGCGCCATGCTGCTGGTCGGCCTGCTGCATGGCACCTGGCACCTGCCGCTGATCCTGATGACGCCCTACTACCACCCCGACGGCAATCCCTTCTTCGTCGTGCCGCTGTTCCTGGTTGCGCTGACGCTGGCCGGCGTCTTCTACGGCTGGCTGCGGCTGACGACGGGCAGCGTCTGGCCGGTTGCGGTCGCCCACGCCGTCTTCAACGACATCCTTGATGCGCTGGACGGCGCGACCGTCGCCAATGAGCCGGGCGCGCTGGACTATGTCGGCGGCGAGAGCGGCGTCTTTGTCATCGCGGGCCTGGCGGCCATCGCGGTGTTCATCGCGCGCCGCATCCGGATCGCTGAGGTCGCAGAGAAGGGTGCGCCGTTCACGCCCCTTCCCACGGAATCACCGTGAGGCGCGGATAGATCGCCTTGCGGCGCGTGGCCTTGGCCACATAGTGCGCTTCGGGGCCGATCGCCCGCGGGTTGGGCCGGTGAACGAAGCCGAAGAGATCGTCGAAGCCATAGGGTGCGTAGACCTCGAAGGCGCCACCGTTGGTCGGGTGGATGCCGAACATGCTCGGCGTTTCGAGAAAGACGTCGATGCCGTGACGCGCCGAGGTCAGTTGCGGATAGCCGCTGGTGCCGTTCCTGTCGTCGAACCAGAGATGGACGCGCGCCTGGTTGCGCAGCTCGATCTCCGCGTCGATGTCGGCGAAGGCGTCGGCCGCCCGCCGGATGATGCGGTCTTCCGCTTCCCATGTGCGGTCGGGGTCGAAATAGAAGACGTCGTAGTCCTTGATGCTCTCGGTCGGCGGCCGGCCTTCCAGAGCGTTCCACACCGTCTGCATCACCGCACCGGCGGTGATCCAGCAATCGGGAACGGCGAGCGCCGGCAGGCGCTCGATCAGCGCCGCGATCACCGGATTGGTCACCACCAGCGCGCGGAATCGGTCTTCCTGAGTCGGCATGGAGGAGATGTTAGCGAGCGGGCCGCCGCCTGACACCCGTTCGTCCCGACGCCGCGAAAGTCTGCTGACAGATTCGTTTCACGCCGCCATCCAGCCGCCGTCCATGGTGATCAGCGAACCGGTCATGTTGCGCGCCGCATCGGAGCAGAGGAACACGACCAGGGCGCCGATCTCCTCCACGGTGACGAACTCCTTGGTCGGCTGCGCCGCCAGCATCACCTCCTTCTTCACCTGCTCGGCGGTCATGTTGCGCGCCTTCATGGTGTCGGGGATCTGCTTCTCGGCCAGCGGTGTCCACACATAGCCGGGGCAGATGGCGTTGACGGTGATGCCCTGCTGAGCCGTCTCCAGCGCCACCACCTTGGTGAGGCCGGCGATGCCGTGCTTGGCGGCGGTATAGGCCGCCTTGAAGGGCGAGGCGACCAGCGCGTGGGCGCTCGCCGTCATCATGATGCGGCCCCAGCCCCTGGCGCGCATCTTGGGCAGCGCCGCGCGGACGCAGTGGAAGGCCGAGGACAGGTTGATGGCAAGGATCGCGTCCCATTTCTCGATGGGGAACTCGTCGACCGGCGCGACATGCTGGATGCCGGCATTGGGGCAGAGCACGTCGATGGCGCCGAATTCGGCCTCGGCGTCGGCGATCATGGCGGCGATCTCGTCGGGCTTCATCATGTCGGCCGGCGCGTAGCGCACCTCGACCCCGAAGGCGTTGGCGAGTTCGTTGCGCAGCGTCTCGATGGCGCCGGGCTCGCCGAAGCCGTTGAGCACGATGTTGCAGCCCTCATGGGCCAGCGCCCTGGCGATGCCGAGGCCGATGCCGGAGGTCGATCCGGTGATGAGTGCGGTCTTGCCCTTGAGCATGGTTCGTTCCCCCGCGCGCGTTGGCTCAATGTGCTATATATTGCATTGCAGCATGGGCGGAAAGGATGCGCGGCGCGCCTTCTCGGCCTATATGGTGGCGGTGGAGGGGGAGGCCCAGCGCCGGTCGGCGCCACGCAGCGGCCGGTGCCAGAGATCAAATGCCGAGATGACAGCGATCAGCCCCGTCCTCGAACATCGTGAGCACGACCACGCGCGCTGCGCGGCGGAGGCACTCGACCATGCCGAGGAGACCTGCGCGCGCCAGGGCCTGCGCTTCACGCCGCAGCGCCGGCAGGTTCTGCAGGCGCTGCTCCTCAGCCACGTTCCCGCCTCCGCCTATGACGTGATCGACCGCCTGGCCACGACCGACCACCGCCCGGCGCCGATCTCGGTCTACCGGGCGCTCGACTTCCTGGTCGAGCACAATCTCGCCCACCGTATCGAATCGAAGAACGCCTATATCGCCTGCGATCGCGGCGACGACTGCGCGCCGGGCGCCACCCTGTTCCTGATCTGCGACAAGTGCGGCGCTGCCGCCGAAGCCTCGTCCGAGGCGCTCGGCCGCCTGGTCAATGCGGAGACCCTGGCGCGCGGGTTCCAGCCGCGCCTGCACGTGCTCGAGGTCCGCGGCCTGTGCGCCCGCTGCGGCGCCGCCGCCAAGGCATGAGCGGCATGGAACTCAGCACGCGCCACGAGGCGCCCGTCTCCCCCCTGCGGGGGAGAATGGCGAAGCCAAGAGAGGGGTCATGGCACGGCCGCACGACTGCCATGACCCCCACCTATCCTCCCCCTTTCAGGGGGAGGGAGAATGTGCGGTAGCACCCTACCCCTTCTCGGCGTCTCGTCTTGCATGAGCGCCCAATGAGGGTGATAGAGGCTCGGTCTTCTCCTCCTCCCCCTGAAAGGGGGAGGCCGGGAGGGGGTCGCTTTCCGTCAATGGTCTAGAGCATGAGCAATTACCTTTCCGCCCCGCTCCCGCGCCACCAGACCGTCCCGGTCATGGTCGGCAATATCCAGGTCGGCGGCGGCGCGCCGGTCGTCGTCCAGTCGATGACCAACACCGACACGGCCGACATCGACGCCACCGTCGCCCAGGTGGCGGCGCTTGCCCGTGCCGGCTCGGAGCTGGTGCGCATCACCGTCGACCGCGACGAGGCGGCCGCGGCCGTGCCGCACATCCGCGACAGGCTCGCGGCCCGCAACGTCCATGTGCCGCTCATCGGCGACTTCCACTATATCGGCCACAAGCTCCTGACCGACCATCCCGCCTGTGCCGAGGCGCTCGCCAAGTACCGCATCAATCCCGGTAATGTCGGCTTCGGCGAGAAGCGCGACCGCCAGTTCGCCACCATGGTCGAGGTGGCGCTGAAGAACGACAAGCCGGTCAGGATCGGCGTCAACTGGGGCTCGCTCGACCAGTCGCTGTTGACCCGCATGATGGACAAGAATGCGTCCGCCGCGCAGCCGCTGTCGGCGGCGGAGGTCACCCGCCGGGCGATCATCGCCTCGGCGCTGCTGTCGGCGGAAGCGGCGGAGGCGATCGGCCTGCCGGCGACCAAGATCATCCTCTCGGCCAAGGTCAGCCAGGTGCAGGACCTCGTCGCCGTCTACACGGCGCTTGCTGCGAAGTCGAAATATGCCCTCCATCTCGGGCTGACCGAGGCCGGCATGGGCTCCAAGGGCATTGTCGCTTCGTCGGCGGCCATGAGCCTGCTCCTCCAGCAGGGCATCGGCGACACCATCCGCATCTCGCTGACGCCGGAGCCCGGCGGCGACCGCACGCGGGAAGTCACCGTGGCGCAGGAGCTCCTGCAGACCATGGGCTTCCGCGATTTCGTGCCGGTGGTCTCCGCCTGCCCGGGCTGCGGGCGCACCACCTCGACCGTCTTCCAGGAGCTGGCCAGGAGAATCGAGGACGATCTCCGCGCCGCCATGCCGGTGTGGCGGGAGAAATATCCCGGCATCGAGCAGCTCAAGGTCGCGGTCATGGGCTGCATCGTCAACGGCCCCGGCGAATCCAAGCACGCCGACATCGGCATCTCGCTGCCCGGCACCGGCGAGCAGCCCGCCGCCCCGGTCTTCATCGACGGCAGGAAGGCGGTGACGCTGCGCGGGGCGACGCTGGCCGAAGACTTCCGCAAGCTCCTCGACGACTATGTCGAGAAGCGATTCGGCGGGGCCGCTGGTGCGGCCGCCGCTCCCACGCCGTCGCAAGCGGCGGAATAGAACGCGACAACGGGAAGGAGGCGACATGCCCAGGGGTACGAAAAGCGACGCCGAGGCGCGCTTCGCCAAGACCCAGGCGCGGCAGCGCGATGCGGCCAAGGCGATGAGCGATGCCGAGGTGGAGGCGCGTCGCGTCGACGACAACACCGCCCGGCTGAAGGCGCTGCGCATGGCGCGCGACGCCAAGTTGGCGGAGGAGGCGGCCGTCGCCGCCGAGGCCAAGGCCGCCGCCAAGTCTGCCGTGGACGAGGCCAAGGCCGCCACCAAGGCGGCCAAGGTTGCCGCCAAGGCCGCCAAGGGTGATGCCAAGGCGGCCAAGGCAGCCAAGGCGGCGAAGAAGGCCGCCGCCAAGCCCAGGGCGAAAACGGCCTAGGCAAGGGAGCGGGGCCTTTTCGTCTCCCGGCGAAGCCCTCGCCTCTCCCTCCCGCGCGTTCCGGCGTAGGGCGTCCGTCCTTTTCCCGTAACCTCCCCATGGGCCGTGTGCTCGCGCGGCCGCAACAAGGGGAGGAAGACACGATGCGCTTCGCCATCGCGACCGTCGCGCTATTCGCCACCGCGTCCGCGGCACTTGCCCACGCGCCGGACCCGACGCACCTGCCGCTCGGCGACGGCAAGCTCTCGTCGGGCCCCAGGGCCGGCTATATCTGGGCCTGCCACACGGACCCCAATGGCCGCGGCGCCCAGGTCGACGGGCCGTGGATCGACAAGGCCGCCGGCACCTTCGACATCACCAGGAAGGCCGTGGTCGATGGCGCGGTCACCTGGCCGCACAGCTTCAGGATCAGCGTCAGCGGGAATACGCGCGTCATCACCTGGAACGACCTTCCCGCCTATCCGACCGGCACCTTCCCGATCGCCCGCTCCGACGATGCCTATCGCTACGATCGCAATCCCAACCGCATCAAGGCGCAGTCCATGCGTATCGCCCTGCCGCTCGCCCCGCAGCTTGCGGCAGAGCCGAGCTGCGCGCCGGGCGCGGTCGGCGTGCTCCTCACCGGCGTCGCGCTCTTCAACGCGCTCGATGCGCCCGGCCGTGATGCCGTCGCCCACGAGACCCAGGATGCCTGCCAGGGCCACCCGCAGGAGGGCGGCGTCTATCACAATCACAATGTCAGCATCTGTGCGCTGAAAGAGCTCGAATTCGGCCTCCGGCCCGTCGAAGCTCATCGGCTATGCCGTCGACGGCTTCGGCATCTACGGCCCGCGCGACGCGAGCGGCCGCACGCTCTCCTCGGCCGATCTCGACGCGTGCCACGGCATCACCAGCGAGGTCATGTGGGACGGCAGGAAGGTGCGCATGTACCACTACGTCGCCACGGAGGATTTCCCCTACACCATCGGCTGCCTTCGGGGCTCATGGTCGCAGTCGACCGTGCGCACGCTCTCCGGCCCGCGCCCGCAGTTTGGCCGCGGCCCCGGCGGCGGCCCCGGCTTCGGTCACAGGCCACCGCCCCGCGGCTAGACGCGCTTCAAACGCGGCGGCGCGTCACCCCTGGTATCAGCGTTGTGATGCCCGCCGCGGGCTCCCTCCCTCCCCCGCGAAGCGCGGGGAGGGCGGCCGGCGAGAGCCGGCCGGGTGGGGGCGCGTTGGCGCAATGGCTGGAGGCACGGCGCTGCCGCAAACTCCCCTCCCTCCCCCACGCAGTGCGGGGAGGGTGACTTGGCCGCAGGCCAAGCCGGGTGGGGGTAAAGCCTCACTCTCCGAGTGCCGCCATGATCGCCTGCATCACGCCGTCCATGTTGCGGTCGATCTCGTTGTTCCAGACACGCAGCACGCGGAATCCGGCCGCGGTGAGCGTCGCGTCGCGGCGGGCATCGCGCTCGGCATGGTCGGAGGCCGCGTGCTGGCTACCGTCAACTTCGATGACGAGCCGCGACCTGTGGCAGGCGAAGTCGACGATATAGCCTTCGATCGGCGCCTGCCGGCGGAAGTGGTGGCCTTGCCGATTCAGGGCGCGCAGGTGCTGCCACAGGCGCACCTCCTGCGGGGTCATCGTCTTGCGCAGCCGTCGCGCGGTCTCGTTGGCCATCGTTGGTGGCGCCCCCACCCACCACGCGTTCCGCGTGGTCCCCCCTCCCCGCGCTTCGCGGGGGAGGGATGGTGCGCGTGGTGAGGCTTGAGGCTATCACGATGCGCTGGCGCGCGGGCGAGGCCGCCCGACGCGAAATCAAAGTCTGCGGTTTAGGCACGGCGCTGCCGCGGGCTCCCTCCCTCCCCCGCGAAGTGCGGGGAGGGTGGCCGGCGATAGCCGGCCGGGTGGGGGAGCTTCCGCGACGAGACTGGCAGTCGAGACTCCACCGTTGCCGCATACTCCCTCCCTCCCCCGCGCAGCGCGGGGAGGGTGGCCGGCGACAGCCGGCCGGGGGGGGCTTCAGTGATGAGACTGGCGATCGAATCTCCGCCGTTGCCGCATACTCCCTCCCTCCCCCACGCAGTGCGGGGAGGGTGGCCGGCGTGAGCCGGCCGGGTGGGGGCGCTTCCGCGACGAGACTGGCAGTCGAGACTCCACCGTTGCCGCATACTCCCTCCCTCCCCCACGCAGTGCGGGGAGGGTGGCCGGCGTGAGCCGACCGGGTGGGGGCGCCCCACGCTCTGCATGGACCCTGGATTTGTGCTGCATCGTTCATGAGCTTCACCGCGTTCGGAGAACGCCGGCCTCCAGCCCGACATTCCCCCGGTGCGGCGGGGCCGAGACTGGGAGCGCATTCCGCGAGCATCGCAATGCCGAGCGTATCGAAACTGATCGGCAGCTTGTCGCGCACCAAGCCCTCAAATGAGGGCATGACCAAGCCTCAGTGGAGGATGACGTTGGACGCAAGCGTGAGGCCATGCCACTCGCTTCCTCCCTTCCTGAGGCGGGGCGCCTAGTGAAGCCAGCGGCTCAGCCGGGTCGGAACTACACGCGCGTCATAGCCAAGTGTGTCCCGCCCCCCCACCTTTTGGTGGCAACCGGCCATGCAGCGCCTGACGCAAATGAAACGCGCGGGTACTTGGAGGGATCCGCAAACCCGCGCGCTGTATCGAGCGTGTTGTCGAGCAGCGCGGCCCGACTTACTTGCGCTGGCCCTTTTTCTCGTCCTGACCGAGAGTTGAAGCGGCGAGCGTCTTGATCTCTTTCGCCGTCGGCTTTTTGGCGCCAGAAAGCACCTTGCCGGCCAGTGTCGAGACCTTGCTAGACGTCTGTTTCTTGACCAATTGGTCACCTGTAAGTTGAATGGGAGGATTCTGGTGTGATACAGGTGCCTACCGGTCGATGTCGGCTATCGCCGACATCGACCGACAGGACTTAGGTTAGCCTCTTGAGTTGGCTTGCCACATGGGATGCTCCTAACCCGTCCCCGGGACGGAAATTGGGTTGCTCCTTGTCGAGGGGAACCAGTTTTCTCAGGACCGGGATTCCTCTCGGCGGTGATTGCTAGCGGCGGTGGGTGTCCTATGGGTGTCCACCGCCGGATTTTTCTGGCGAGCGCTCGGAGCTGCTAGCGGGTGAAAGCAGCCAAACATTCCCATCGTTGCTTATTTTGCTTTCTCCCTTCAGACGACTGAGTTGCGGGCTTAGGCTCGAACGAACAATCGCCATCTCGTATCGAGAATTGACCTCCCGCAGGATGTCGAGCGCGATCAGCCCTGAGGGATGATCTTGGAGCACTTGCAAGACCGCCTGCTTGATCGTCATGCCAGTGGGCGCTTTCCGCGTGACGCGTAGCGACGAGAGTCCGTTAACCATCCCGATTGCCTTTGCAGCGCGATCAAGTTCATTCTGTTCGCGTTCGAGGCCGTCGATCTTGCCCTGAATTTCATTCCTTTCCGCAAAGAGTTTCTTGAGCTCTGTGTCGACTTGCCGCCGGCGCGTCTCGAGAAATTGGCGGATATCGCTCATGGCGACTTCCTCCTAATATGGCGATTCACGGTTAACGAATCGTTAACAGACTCAAACATAGTTAATAGAATCGAAACGTCAAGTTTTTCAGCGGTCGAACGGCGAAGGCTAGGCGTCTGGGTGTGTGTGGCGTAGTACCTCAACCCATGCCCCACCTCGACCACCAGGCCATCGCCGTTCGCGACATGGACGCGAGCGTGCGCTTCTATAACGAGGTCCCCGGCCTGCCCGAGGTCGACAACCCGATGGGCAAGGGGCCAATCCGCCGGTTCGCCCAGTCTCCCATCCCGCCATGTTAATCTCCCGCCCCAACCATGCCGGCCCGTCGGCCGGTAAGTCGGCAGCAAAGGGGAGGGGACAATGACGGGATGGCTGGCCGCTTCGGCGGTGCTCTTGTGGCTGATCCTGATGGTCGCGGGCCTGCTCAAGTACAGAGCGTGGACGCTGGACGGCCTCGGCGTGATGCTGAGCAATCGCGAGGCGGTTCCCGCGCCCGGCACGGTCGCCGCCCGGGCCGATCGCGCCGCCGGGAACATGCTGGAAAACTTTGTCATCTTCGCCGCGCTGGTCGCGGCGGTTCATTTTGCCGGAAGGGACAGCGCCCAGACGGCGCTCGGTGCGGCAATCTTCTTCTTCGCGCGCCTCGCCTACTGGCCGGTCTATCTCGCAGGCATCATCTATCTCAGGACCGCGCTGTGGGCGGTCGCCGTCGTTGGCATGGCGCTGATTGCCGTGGCGCTGCTGTGATGTCCTTCCACCTCGACCATCAGGCCATTCATGTCCGCGACATGGACGCGAGCGTGCAGTTCTACAGTGAAATTCTCGGCCTGCCCGAGGTCGACAACCCCATGGGCAAGGGGCCGATCCGCTGGTTCGCGCTTGGGCCGGGCGTCAACCTGCATCTCGTGCCCGGCAACACGGCGCCTCAGGCCGAGCGCGGCATCGGCACCCATCTGGCGCTTGCCGCCGCCGACTTCGATGGCATGGTCGCGCGGCTGACCGCAGCGGGCGTCGCCTTCGGCGCCATGCCGGGCCGCCCGCCCGACAAGGTCACCACGCGGCCGGACGGCATCCGCCAGTGCTTCGTCGCGGACCCCGACGGCTTCTGGATCGAGATCAACGACGCGCCCCCGCGCGGGTAAGCAAGAGACCGTGGAGCGTCGCAGGCGCGCAGAGCGGTGCGGCACACTCCATCCCTCCACCGCGGAAGCGCGGGGAGGGGGGACCACGCGCAAGCGTGGTGGGTGGGGGTCTGTGCGGGGGCTTGCGGAATTATCCCACCACTTCACCAAGCGGGGACAACAAAGAAGTTATCCCCGGTGCCTGAACTGCCCCCATATTGGTTGGCATCCTCGCTCGATGAGGGGCGCCGTCCGGAGGCGTTCGTTCGGTGGAGCGGGGTGCGGTGCCCCCGCGAGCCGGAATCGCTTATCCGGCCCTCGGGGCGATCCCGGCGGGACCGTCGGCACTACGACCGGCCGCCCTCAGGGCCTAAGCCATTTTCTTCCGAGGAAAGGGTGCAGCGCTCGCCGGGAGACGGAAGAAAATCGCCGCGGCGGGCGCTGGGACGAGCGCCCCCATTTTCGCGGAGTAACCGCACGGCATTCGCCGGGCGCCCGCCACCCCCTCGTGCCTCCGGGCCGGGGAGACGTCTTTTGGAATGCTCATGCCCCGGAGCGAAACGCTCGCGGGAACGCGAAGCCGCGTCCACCCTATCCCCGCGCGGCGACGAAGCGGGCGGCCTCGCGCAGCATGTCCGCGCGGGACCCAAACGGACGGAGAATTGTCAGCGCCTCGTTCACCGCCGCGTCGAGCAGCGCCATGGCGCCCTCGACCCCGTGCAGGGCGACCAGCGTCGCCTTGCCGCGCGCCGCGTCCTTGGCCGTGGCCTTGCCGGCGTTGGCGCTGGAGGCGGTGGCGTCGATGAGGTCGTCGGCGAGCTGGAAGGCGAGGCCCAGCGCCGCGCCGAAGCGCGCCAGGCCGGCGCGCTCGCTGTCGCTGGCGCGGCCGAGGATGGCGCCGCCCTCCGCCGCGTAGCGGAAGAGCGCCCCGGTCTTCATGCCCTGCATCAGGCGGATGTCGGGCTCGCCGCGCGCCGCCCCGCCACCGGCGAGGTCGAGCATCTGGCCGCCGGCCATGCCGCCGAGGCCGGCCGCTGCCGCCAGGCCGGCGGAAAGCGCGGCGCGTACCGCCGGGTCGGGGTCGCAGGCCGGGTCGGCCAGGATCGCGAAGGCGAGCGTCAGCAGTGCGTCGCCGGCCAGAATCGCCGTCGCCTCGTCGAAGGCCTTGTGCACCGTCGGCTGGCCGCGCCTCAGCGCGTCGTCGTCCATGGCCGGCAGGTCGTCATGGACCAGCGAATAGCAGTGCACGCATTCGAGCGCCGCCGCCGCTCCCAGCGCATCGTTGGCGCTACGCCCGAAGAGGCGGGCCGATTCGATGAGGATGAAGGGGCGCAGCCGCTTGCCCCCGCCGAGCGCCGCGTGGCGCATGGCGGCCAGCAGCCGGGGGGGCCGCGCGATCTCGCCGGAAAGCGGCTCGTCGGCAAGCAGCCGCTCGAGCACCGCCTCGGTCGCGTCCTGCGCCGCCTTCAGTCGCGTGGTGAATTCGTCGCCCATGGCGTCCACGCATTGGCCCGGAAGCGGCGAGGGGTCAAGGCTCAAGCGGTGCAAATGGTGGTGCGGCCGATTGCGCGCGCCGCGGGCGCCGGGCTATTCCGGGGCTCGTGGCGACCAAGCGCAAGAAAAAGGCGAAGGAAACGGGGGGCATACGCCGCCTGCTTGCCCGTGTGCCGTGGCGGGCGATCGGGCTCGTCGGGCTGGTGCTCGTCCTCACGCCGCTCGTCCTCACCCCGGTCTATCGGCTGGTCAATCCGATCTCGACCCTGATGCTGTGGGAGCGTGTCACCAGCGGCCCGATTGCGCGCGACTGGGTGCCCTTCGACGCCATGTCGAAGTGGATGGTGACCGCGGTCGTCGTCTCCGAGGACAGCCACTATTGCACCCATCACGGCGTCGACTGGCAGGCGCTGGGCACCGTCATCGACACGGCGGCGGAGAGCGAGCGGCCGCGCGGCGCCTCGACCATCGCCATGCAGACGGCCCGCAACCTGTTCCTGTGGACGTCGCGCTCCTATGTCCGCAAGGCGCTGGAAATCCCGCTGGCGCTCTACATGGACCCGGTGCTGGGCAAGCGGCGGCTGATCGAGATCTACCTCAATATCGCCGAGTTCGGCCCCGGCATCTTCGGGGTGGAGGCGGCCGCCAGGCACTATTTTCACCGCCCGGCGAAAGCCCTGACGCTCGGCCAGGCGGCGCTTCTGGCGGCCAGCCTGCCCAACCCCGCCGCCCGCGATCCGGCCCGTCCCTCCGCCCTTCTCAGGGCGCTTGCCCGCGCCGTTGCGGCGCGCGCCCGCATCGCCGGGCCCTATATCGTTTGCCTCTATCCCTGAGCCCCGCTATAAGGCGCCCCAATTCACCAGATTTCCGAGGATTTCCCCATGGCAGTTCCGAAGCGAAAAACGTCGCCCTCGAAGCGCGGCATGCGGCGCTCGGCCGACGCGCTCAAGAAGCCGGCCTATGTCGAAGACAAGGATTCCGGCGAACTTCGCCGGCCGCACCATATCGACCTGAAGTCGGGCATGTATCGCGGCCGCCAGGTGCTGGAGCCGAAGAGCGAGGCATAAGGGCGCTCCGCCGCTTGCGGAGACGAGGACAGGCCGGCTTCTGCCGGCCTTTTTCGTCGAACGGTCGCAGGTCCCTGGTGTATGGTCCCCCGATCCGTTCAGCGGGGGAAAGCCGAACATGATTTGGACCGCCTACGTCATACCGCTCACCATCCTTCCGTGGATCGTGTTCAACATCGTCGGCATGGTCAGCGGCGCCGGGCCATGGGACGCGGTCATCTTTCACCTGCCCATGCTCTCCGGCCAGCCGTGGCAGGCCAACTGGAGCGACCTGATGGTGCTGTTCGGCGTCGTCTGCCTGTTCGGCGAGGTGCTCAAATCGACCAACACCAGCTCGCGCGCGATCGTCAATCACATCCTGTCGACGCTGGTCTTCATCGTCTATCTGGTCGAGTTCATCGTGGTCGCCTTCGCCGCCCAGTCGGTGTTCTTCATCCTGATGATCCTGGCGCTGTTCGACGTGCTCGCCGGCCTCACCATCTCGATCAAGGCGGCGCGGCGCGATCTTGCGGTCGGCCACGGTGACAGCGTCTGACGTTAACGGTCGGCTAACCCTAACCGGGAATAGCGCCATATCCGGCAACCGCCGGTGGCTAGGGTCTTGGCGCTTCCTTAAGGCCCGGGCCGGCATTCTGCCGGTTGCGACCCGGTCAGTTTGGCGGCCGGGGTTCGTGCGGGTGTTGTGAAGGACGATTTCCGTGCCGCTAGGTGAGGGGAAAGCGCGAGTGGTCGTATCGGCGGCCGAGCTGGCGGCCGAGCGCCTCGACAGCGCTGTGCCGCTGGATGCCGGCGCCATTCTCGCCGCGGTGGGCGGGGTCGCCTATGAATGGACCATCGCCGACGACCATATCCGTTGGGATGACGGCGCCGCGCAAGTGTTGGGCGTGCCGTCGGTTGCGACAATCGCCACGGGGCGCGATTTCGCCGCCCTGCTGGATTCGGCGAGCACCACCAGCCGGCACGACGCCGTCTTGAATTCCAGCGGCACCGACAACGGCGCCGGCGTCTCCTACGAGGTCCAGTACACGCTGATGGTCGATGGCGGGCAGGGCAAGAAGCGCCTGATCATCGAGGATGCCGGTCGCTGGTTCGCCGGCGCGAACGGCCAGGTCGAACGGGCGCGCGGCGTCGTGCGGATCATCAACGAGCGCGCCGAGCGCGAAGAGCGCCGCGCCTTCCTCACCCGCTATGACGAACTTACCGGCTTCTTCAACCGCAGCCATCTGCTCGCCGTGCTGGGCGAGGCGATCGCCGAGTCCAAGCGCCTGAGAACCTCGATCGCCTTCCTGATCGTGGCCATCGATAATTTCAGGGCGATCAACGAAGCCTACGATTTCGACACGGCCGACCAGGTGTTCGCCGCCGTCGGGCGTCGCATCCGCGCCGAGCTCAGGGAGGGCGACGCCATCGGCCGCTATTCCGGCAACAAGCTCGGCATCCTTTTGATGAACTGCTCCGAGAGCGACATGCATGCCGCGGCGGAGCGCTTTCATGCGGTGGTGCGGCGCGACATCATCACCACCGAGACCAGCGCTGTCGCGGTCACCGTGTCGATCGGCGGGGTCAACCTGCCGCGCCACGGGCGCACCGTGCGCGAGGCGATGGCGCGGGCGCAGGAGGGGCTGCACCAGGCGCGCAAGCGCGGCTACGGCCAGTTCGTCGCCTTTGCGCCCTCGCCCAGTCGCGAGGCGCGCCAGCGCACCAATGCGGCGCTGTCGAGCGAGCTGGTGGCGGCGCTCAATGACAAGCGGCTCAGGCTGTCTTTCCAGCCGGTGGTCGACATCGGCTCGCGCGCGGTGGTCTTCCATGAGGGCTTGCTCCGCCTCGAGCGAACGGACGGCACGATCGCCCTGGCCGAGGACTTCATCGAGCTGTGCGAGAGCCTCGGACTGATCAGGCTGATCGATCACTATGTGCTGGCGTGCGCGCTGGATACGCTGGAGGCGGCCCCCGATGCGCGCATCTCGGTCAACATCTCGGGCGAGACGGTGGGCGACGCGGAATGGCTGTCGCTGATCGCCGCGGCGGTCGCCCGCCGGCCGGATTTGTCGGGCCGGCTGATCGTCGAGATCACCGAGACGGCCGTCATACGCAGCCTCGATGAGGCGGTGAGCTTCGTGGCGACGCTGCGCGATCTCGGCTGTCCGCTGGCGCTGGACGATTTCGGCGCCGGCTTCTCCTCGTTCCGCAGCCTCAGGTCGCTCAACGCGGACATCATCAAGATCGCCGGCATGTTCCTCAAGGACCTGCAGAACAACCGCGACGATCAGGTGTTCATCAAGGCGCTGGTCGACATTGCGCGTCACTTCGACATGAAGATCGTCGCCGAATGGGTCGAGGACGAGGAGACGCTGGTACTGCTGCGCGAGTTCGGCGTCGACATGATCCAGGGCAACTTGATCGGCGCGGCCTCTACGCGATGGCCGTGGGCCCCGCGGCGCTCCGACGCCGGGCAGCACGAAGCCGGCTAAGCCGGCTAATCCTTCTTGTCGGAAAGTCGGTCGAGGTGCTTCTGCATCTCGTCGAGCTGGCGGCGGAGCGCGTCGATATCGCCGGAATCGCCCGCTGCCGTCTTGCTCTTGTCTTCGCTGGTGCGCGGCGCCGGTGGCCGCTCGCCGGCGCCGAAAGGCAGGAACATGCGCATCGCCTGCTCGAACATCTCGGTATTGCGGCGCACCTGGTCGCCGATGGCATCGAGTGCGGTGTTCGGGCCGAAGGCGCTGGCCATCTGCTTGCGCAGCTTGTCCTGGTCGCGCACCAGCGAGTTGATCGAGAAATCGAGGTAGGTCGGGATCAGGTTCTGGATCGAATCGCCGTAGAAACGGATGAGCTGGCGTAGGAACGTGATGGGCAGCAGGTTCTGCCCCTTGTTCTCCTGCTCGAAAATGATCTGGGTGAGCACCGAACGGGTGATGTCCTCGCCCGTCTTGGCGTCGACGACGACGAAGTCGTCGTCCTTCTTCAGCATGTCGGCGAGGTCTTCCAGCGTCACATAGGTCGACGTGCCGGTGTTGTAGAGACGCCGGTTGGCGTATTTCTTGATCGTCGTGGGCGCCTTGTCTTTCGCCATGCGCATCAATCGGGACGATCCCGTCTCCCGCTCCACTTGACCGGCCGCGTCACGCGGCCCTCCTGCTGCCGGCACGATAAGGGCTTTTGTGCAGTGCCGCCAATATATTGTGCAATGCCTCAAAACATGTTGCAGCGCAACGTCGATGCCTGCCGCGATTGACAGGGGTGTAGCCGGCAGTCTGTAGTCAATCGCACGGGGCAGCGCCTCGGGGCCTTGCGCCTCCATACGGTTTTGGCGCGGCCAGGGGCGGCAGATCAGCGGGAGTTTCATCCAATGCCAGCCAAGGACATTGTCATCGCCGGCGCGGCGCGCACGGCGGTCGGCGCCTTCAACGGCGCCTTCGCCAACGTGCCGGCCCACGTGCTCGGCCAGACGGCGATTGTCGAAGCGCTGGCGCGCGCCAAGGTTGCGCCGGAAGAGGTGAACGAGGTGATCCTCGGCCAGATCCTCTCTGCCGGGCAGGGGCAGAACCCGGCCCGCCAGGCCTCGATCGGCGCCGGCCTGCCCAAGGAGACCACCGCCTGGGGGATCAATCAGCTGTGCGGCTCGGGCCTCAGGGCCGTGGCGCTGGGCATGCAGCAGATCGCCACCGGCGACGCCGATGTCATCGTCGCCGGCGGTCAGGAGTCGATGTCGATGGCGCCGCACTGCGCGCATCTGCGCGGCGGCGTGAAGATGGGCGACTTCGCCATGGTCGACACCATGATCAAGGACGGCCTGTGGGACGCCTTCAACGGCTACCACATGGGGGTCACCGCCGAGAACGTCGCCCGCGCCTTCCATCTCAGCCGCGCGACCCAGGACGAATTCGCGGTTCGCTCGCAGAACAAGGCCGAGGCGGCACAGACCTCGGGCCGCTTCCGCGACGAGATCGTGCCGGTGACGCTGAAGACCCGCAAGGGCGATGTCGTGGTGGACCAGGACGAGTACATCCGTGCCGGCACGACGCTCGATGCCGTCGCCAAGCTGAGGCCGGCTTTCCAGAAGGACGGCACGGTGACCGCCGGCAATGCGTCGGGCATCAACGACGGTGCCGCCGCGGTGGTGCTGATGACCGCCGAGGACGCGGCGAAGCGCTCCGTCACGCCGCTGGCGCGGATCGTCTCCTGGGCGACCGCCGGGGTTGATCCTGCCGTCATGGGCACCGGGCCGATCCCGGCCTCGCGCAAGGCGCTCGACAAGGCGGGCTGGCGCATCGACGATCTCGACCTGATCGAGGCGAACGAGGCTTTTGCCGCCCAGGCCTGCGCGGTCAATCAGGACATGGGCTGGGACACGGCCAGGGTGAACGTCAATGGTGGCGCCATCGCCATCGGCCATCCGATCGGCGCGTCGGGGGCGCGCGTGCTGGTAACGCTGCTCCACGAGATGCTGAAGCGCGACGCCAAGAAGGGGCTCGCGACGCTGTGCATTGGCGGCGGCATGGGCATTGCCATGTGCGTCGAACGCTAGGCGGCTAACAAAGCAATGGGGAGGAAGGCATCATGGCGAAGGTCGCCATCGTCACGGGAGGGACGCGCGGCATCGGTGCGGCGATCGCAAGACGCCTGAAGGACAGCGGCCACATGGTCGCCGCCGTCTATGCCGGCAACGATCAGGCCGCCCGGACCTTCAAGGAAGAGACCGGGATTGCCGTCTACAAGTGGGATGTCGGCGATGTCGCTGCGGCGGCGGCCGGCGTGAAGCAGGTCGAGGCCGAACTCGGCCCGGTCGCAGTGCTGGTCAACAATGCCGGCATCACCCGCGATGCCCTGTTCCACCGCATGAGCTGGGAGCAGTGGTCGGCGGTCGTCCGCACCAATCTCGATTCGATGTTCGCCATGACCCGTCCGGTCATCGAGGGCATGCGTGAGCGAAGTGCCGGGCGGATCGTCTCCATCTCCTCGATCAACGGGCAGAAGGGCCAGGTCGGCCAGGCCAACTATTCCGCCTCCAAGGCGGGCATCCTCGGCTTCACCAAGGCGCTGGCACTGGAGAGCGCGCGCAAGGGGATCACGGTCAATGCCGTCTGCCCCGGCTATGTCGATACCGACATGGTCGCCGGCGTGCCGGAGAAGGTGCTGGAAGATATCGTCCGGCAGATTCCCGTCGGTCGTCTCGGCAAGGCGGAGGAGATCGCCTCGCTGGTCGCCTATCTCGCCTCGGACGATGCCGCCTTCATCACCGGCGCGGTGTTCAGCGCCAATGGTGCCCAGTACATCGCCAACGGCTGAGCCGACGGCGCGTCAGCCGCGCCGGTCGTCGTCGCGGTTGCGGTTGTAGGAGGCGACGATGCGTTGGATTTCGTCGCCGATGTCGCCGCCTTCCTCCTCCGCCTCTTCCTCTTGCGGCGGGGGTGGCGGCTCCTCGGCCTGCGGTCGTTTTTCCGGTGCCCGGCGGACGGCGGACGGACGCGCCTCGCGCTCCGGCTGCGGCTCCGGGGCCGGCTCCGCCGTCTGGCTGCCGCCGTCCTCGACCAGAACGTCCACGGCCTCGGCGATCGCCGCCAGAATCGACGATTCGATCGCGTCTTCCTCCTCTGCCGGGGCGTCGGGGGGCGGCTTGCGCGGCGCTGGCGCCGGGGCCTCGGCCTTGAGCGGCGGGTGCGCCGATGGCTTCATCTTGGCTGAGGCGGCAATGCGGGCGGCAATCGTCGCCCTGAGATCGGTGGTCGTCTTGGACGGCTTTGCGGGCTCAGGCGGCGGCGCGGCCTTGGCCGCAAGCGCCGGGGATTTGGGGCGCTCGGGCACGCGCGGCGGTGACGCCGGCTTGGCCGCGGCCGGTCTTTCGGGGCTGCGCACGGGGGCCGGCTTGCGTGCCGGCCGGGGCGTCGCGGCGGGTTCGGGTGCCCGGGCCGGCTTTGCCGCAGAGGCCGTCGGCGCTGCGATCCAGGCGGTGAGCAGGGCCTCGCGTTTGGCGTCGAGCGCGATGCCGGCACCGCCGATCAGATAGCGCGCCTGTTCGCAGAACACCTCGGCCAGCCGCTCAGCCGTGTCGTTGGTCGAGAAGACGTGGCCCTTCAGCGCCAGCCCCTTGACCACGAACACCACCTGGCGGGCGGTGACGTTGCGTCCGGCGCCGGCCAGCTGCTCGGCGACGTTCTTGGCCGTTTCGTTGAAATGATAGCCGTGCTCGGCGACCTCGGCGGCCAGCACCCGGAAGAGCTCGGCGAATGTGCGAGGCGAGAACATCGGAATGTTGGTCGCCGTGTGGACTTCGCGGGCAAAGGCCTCGATCCGATCGCGGTCGGCGGCAGACAGCGGCGGGGCCGCGGGCACCGGCACCTTGCTCGTGGCAAGAAGCGCGACCAGATCGCCGGCCGGGATCACCATGTCGGCGGCGTCCTTGTAGGCCGCCGCGGTTGCCTCGCCGGCATAGACGGCGACATGATGGCCGCGGGCCTGCAGGCGCTCGACCAGAGGGGTGAGGTCGGGTGCGGCGGTGAGCAGGATGAAGGTGAGGTCGTCTTCGGCGTCGGCGCCGGTGTCCATCGCATCGACGGCGAGGCTGATCTCGGCCTGGGCTTGCCCGTCGCATTCGATGATGTCGAAGCCGGCCTGCTCGAAGGCGGCGCGGGCCGCGGCAGGGCCGGCGGATCCGACATAGCAGCGCCGCTCGGCAATCTCGTGCCGCGTTCCACTGGGCGTGAACAGCTCGCCGCTCTCGATGGCGCCCTGCCAGTCGTCGATACGCTCGGCCAGGCGCTCGTCCATTGCCTCGCCGCCGGCAGCCGTCAGGCTGCGGCCGAGGCCATCAAGATCGATAAGCAGGACACCCTTCACTGAATCGACCATGCTTCCCCTCTGTCGGCGACATGGCTACCCGGCAACAGCGGTTTCGTCCAGCCCGGAATAGCTTATGCTCCCCGGCCGTTGTCGGCCACAAACTCGGCCAAATCCGCCATTCGGGACCCGACCATGCGCCTCAGCGATTTCAGAGTACTAACATTTGATTGTTACGGAACCCTGATCGATTGGGAGAGCGGCATGATTGCCGCGCTCAAACCCCTGACCGACCGGGTCGAGAGGCCACTCGGCCGGGACGCGATCCTGGCCGCGCATGCCCGTCATGAGGCGGCCCAGCAGGTCCAGACCCCCACCCGGCTCTATCGCGACCTGCTCGCCGTCGTTTACAGGCGGCTCGGCGAGGAGTGGGGCGTGCCGGCGTCGTGGGAGGAGTGCGTCGCTTATGGCCGCTCGGTTGGCAACTGGCCGGTCTTCGCCGACACGGTCGAGGCGCTCCGCTATCTCAAGCGCCACTACAAGCTCGTCATTCTTTCCAATGTCGACAATGAGAGCTTCGTCCGCAGCAATGAGAAGCTCGGCGTCGCCTTCGACGCAATCATGACGGCCGAGGACATCGGCGCCTACAAGCCGTCGCTCGCCAATTTCGAATACATGATCGACCGCCTCGGCGGCATGGGGATCGACATGGACGACGTGCTGCACACTGCCGAGAGCCTGTTCCACGATCACGGGCCGGCCAATCGCGTCGGGCTCAAGTCGTGCTGGATCCATCGCCGTCACGCTGCGGGTGGCTTCGGTGCCACCATGGAGCCGGCTGACATGCCGCAGACGGATTTCCGCTTCACCAGCATGGGTGAAATGGCGAGCGCCCATCTCAAGGAGCTGGCCGGCGGCTAGCCGCCCGGCGAAAAATCGGCCGGCGCCATCTCGAAGCCGGAGAAGACGAAGCCCGGCGCCACCGTGCAGCCGGTGAGCGTCCAGGCGCCGAGGCTGACGGCGCTCTGCCAGCAGCGGCGCGGGACGACCAGCTGCGGCACCTCGCCCTGGAGGATGTCGTTGCCAAGCCGGTGCCGGGTGAGCCTGCGGCCGTCGGCGGAGAGGCTGAGCTCAAGTGGCGCCCCGGCATAATGGTGCCAGACTTCGACCGCATCGACCCGGTGCCAGTGGGAGCGGTCGCCTTCGGCCAGCAGATAATAGATCGCGGTGGAATGGCCGCGCCCATCGCCCGGTGCATCGTCGCGGAAGGTCTCGCGATACCAGCCACCCTCCGGGTGGGGCTGCAGGCCGAGCCTGTCCGCGACCTCAGCGGCGGCGAGCCCGGCGAGGCTCACCGGAAGGCGTCCTTGCGCTTGCGGATCTCGGCGAAGACCTCCACCGGCGCTGCCCCTGCCATGCCGATCTGTCTGGCGATGGCGGGATCGCCGACGCGGAAATAGGGGTTGGTCTTCTTCTCCAGCCCGATCGTCGTCGGCAGGGTGGGCCGGCCGGCAGCGGTCAGCCGCTTCACCGCCTCGTGGCGGTAGCGCAGTTCGGCATTGTCAGGATCGACGGTGAGCGCGAAGCGCGCATTGGTCTCGGTATATTCGTGGCCGCAATAGACGACGGTCTCGTCGGGAAGCGCGCGCAGCTTCTCCAGCGAGGCGTACATCATCTCCGGCGTCCCCTCGAAGACGCGGCCGCAGCCCATGGCGAAGAGCGTGTCGGCGGTGAAGGCGATGGCCTCGCCCGGCAGCCAGTAGCAGACATGGCCGAGCGTGTGGCCGGGCGTGTCGATGACGCGCACGTCGATGCTGCCGAAGCGGAAATTGTCGCCGCCGGTGACGCGATCGTCGATGCCGGGAATGCGGTCGGCTTCGGCCGCCGGGCCGGTGATGGTGCAACCGAACTCGGTCTTGAGCCCGGCATTGCCCTCCACATGGTCGCCGTGATGGTGGGTGGTGAAGATGGCGTCGAGGTGCCAACCCTTGTCCGCCAGGCGGGCGCGGATCGCCGCCTCTTCCGGCGCGTCGATGGCGGCGGTGAGACCCGAGGCGGGGTCATGGACGAGGACGCCGAAATTGTCGGAACGGCAGGTGAATTGCTCGATCGAGAGAGCCATGGCGAAGCTGCTTTGCGCTGGTGACGGTCTGTCAAAGGGGTAGCACCGGGCATCGCTTCGGGCTACCCGCCTCTGATAGCATGGCGCCCATGTTTCTCGACGTGGTCGATCTGCGCGCCTTCTATGCCAGCCGCCTCGGCGTGGTGGCGCGTCACCTCATCGGCCGGCGGCTGGCCAGGCGCTGGCCGGCGCTGGCCGGCGAATGCGTGCTCGGCATGGGTTATGCCACGCCTTACCTGGAAGACCTCGCCGGCGCCGCCGAGCGCGTGCTCGCCTTGATGCCGGCGGCGCAGGGGGTGGTGACCTGGCCGCTGGAGGGGCCCAACCGGGCGGCGCTGGTCGAGGAGGACGCGCTGCCGCTGCCCGATGCTTCGGTCGACCGGGCGCTCATCATCCATTGCCTGGAGATGGTGGCCAATCCGCGCGACCATCTGCGCGAGGTCTGGCGCGTGCTGTCGCCGGGTGGCCGGGTCATCCTGGTGGTGCCCAACCGCAGCGGCATCTGGGCGCGCACCGAGAAGACGCCCTTCGGCCACGGCCAGCCCTATGGCAGCGGACAGCTCACGTCGCTCTTGCGCGATGCCCAGCTTTCGCCGATCGGCTGGTCGGAGGCCCTGGCGGTGCCGCCGCTGCGCGGGCCGTGGCTGCAGAGCGGCACGACGTGGGAACGGGTCGGCTGCACCCTGTGGCCGGCCTTTGCCGGCGTGCTCATTGTCGAGGCGACCAAGCAGCTCCATCAGGGCGTGGTGGTGCGCGAACGGCGCAGCCGGATCAGGTCGGCGCTGCGTCCGGCGCTGATCCCGCCCGGCGCGGCCTCGCCGGTCAGATGAGCTTGGCGGACGCCAGTCTCGGCGATGTCGCCGGACACATCATGGCCGCGGCCGACGCGGCGCGCGCGATTGCGCCGATCAGCGACGAGCGGCCGGGTTTCTCGCTGGCCGAGGCCTATGGCGTCAGTGCCGAGATCGCCCGCCGCCGGGAAGCGCGCGGCGAGCGGCGGCTCGGCTGGAAGATCGGCTTCACCAACCGGACCATCTGGGACGAATACGGCGTCCACGCGCCGATCTGGGGGCCGCTCTATTCCACCACGGTCGGCGTCGCCGCGCCGCCGGTGCCGGTCCGCTGCCCGCTCGACGCCCTGGTCGAGCCGCGCATCGAGCCGGAGATCGTCTTCCGCATGGCTGCGACGCCCGATGCGGCAATGGACGAGGCGGCGCTCATCGCCTGCATCGACGGCGTCGCCCACGGCTTCGAGATCGTCCAATCGCTGTTTCCCGGCTGGCGGTTTCGCGCCGCCGACACGGTGGCGGGCCTGGCGCTCCATGGCCGGCTGTTTATCGGACCATTCGCGGCGATCACCGACGCGGCGGCGCGGTCGCGCTGGCTGGCGGCGCTTACGACCTTCGAGATCGTGCTCTCCCGCGACGGCGTGCCGGTCGACCGCGGGCAGGGGGCAAACGTGCTCGATGGCCCGCTCTCGGCGCTCCTGCATTTCGTCCGCGGGCTCGCCGAGGTCTCCGGCGAACGGCTCAATCCCGGCGATATCGTGACCACCGGCACCGTGACCCGTGCCTTTCCGGTGGGGCCCGGCGAGACCTGGTCGAGCGCGGTGCTCGGCCTGCCACTGCCGGGCCTCACGCTCGCCTGTGTCTGAGGCCACAGCAGGGGGGTGACAATCCCCAGTTTAACAGGTCATATTTCCTCCCTGTTTACCGGGTTGCGTCTTGCCGGCCACAGGTCATGGAATTCCGGCGCCAAGCGGCTGAAAGGCTGACACGCCGATGGTATGCAATAGCAACGTCGCGGGCCTGATGTCGGTATGCCGCGATCCTTCCAATCAGTCGGATTTCTGAGGATGGCAGAATGATCGACACTCACCTTGCGACAACGGGACCGCGCGTGCGCGGTTATCTGAAGCGATCGGGCGTGGTCCTGGCGCTTTCGCTCGTCGGTGTATTCGGGACGGCGGGAATGGATGCCGCACTCGCCGGCGGGCCGTTCGGCGGCTTGGGCGGGTCCTGGGCTGGCTCGGGCACGGTCAGCCTGAGTTCGGGCACCAAGGAGCGCATGAACTGCACGGCGCAGTATTTGGTCAAGGACAACGACAATAACCTGCAGCAGCACCTGAACTGCTCCAGCCCGAGTTACACCTTCAAGGTCAACACCTATGTCGACCATTCTGCCGGCTCGCTTTCAGGCTATTGGGAAGAGCTGCAGAACAACGTCAGGGGCAGCGTCGCTGGCAGCGCCAGCGGCAATCGGGTCAGGGTGCTGCTCAAGGGTTCGGCCTTCTCGGCGACGCTCAGTCTGGTGTTGCGGGGAAGCACCCAGTCCGTGGTGGTGACCCCCGGCCGCGACATGAATACGAACGTTCGCCGCGTCGCCGTGACGATGCGCAAGCGCGGCTAGCTTCCCGTTTCAGGGCGCTATCGGACGGGCCGCCGGCAACGGCGGCCCGTTTGCTTTCCGGCCGGTCAGCGGCTGAGCAGGAAGAGGGCCTGCTGGCCGTAGAGGTTGAGGAACCAGAGCGGCGCGTTGGGGCCGATGCGGCGGCCGTTGCGGTAGAGCACCGTCGACTGCTCGACATGCGCGCCGAGCTCGCGGCAGAGCGCGACGAAGTCGCGGATCGTGCAGAAATGGATGTTGGGCGTCTCGTACCAGCTCTCCGGCAGGTGGCGAGTCACCGGCATGCGCCCGCTGAAGCCGAGGATGGTGCGCACCCGCCAGTGACCGAAATTGGGGAAGGTGACGATCGCCTTCTCGCCGATCCTGAGCATCTGCTCGATGACGTGGCGCGGCCGATGGGTGGCCTGCAGGGTCTGCGACAGGATGACGAAGTCGAAGCCGTCGTCGGGATAATCGCCGAGGTCGGTGTCGGCGTCGCCCTGCACCACCGACAGGCCGCGGGCGACGCTTTCGTTGACGCCCTTCTGGCTCAACTCGATGCCACGGCCATCGACGTTGCGGTTGGCTTCCAGCAGCTTGAGCAGCTGGCCGTCGCCGCAGCCGATGTCGAGCACGCGGCTGCCTGGCTTGACCAGCTCGGCGATGGCCAGGAGGTCGACGCGGCCGCCATTGGAGAAGCCGTTGACGGGCGCGTTCATGGGGCGATCCCCCGCGCCTCGGCGCCGGCCGACAGGAAGCCGCTGACGGTCGAGAACATCTCCGGCTCGTCGAGCAGGAAGGAATCGTGGCCGCGGTCGGTCTCGATCTCGACGAAGGAGACGCTGGCGCCGGCGGCGTTCAGGGCCCGCACCACCGCCTTGTTCTCGACCGTGGGAAAGAGCCAGTCGGAGGTGAACGAGATGACGCAGAAGCGCGTCCTGGTGCCGAGGAAGGCATTGGCCAGCCGTCCGCCGTGCTCGGCGGCGAGGTCGAAATAGTCCATCGCCCGGGTCAGGTAGAGATAGGTGTTGGCGTCGAAGCGGTCGACGAAGGTCGATCCCTGATGGCGCAGATAGGATTCGATCTGGAAATCGGCGTCGAAGCCGAAGGTCGGCTTGTCGCGGTCCTGCAGGTTGCGGCCGAACTTGCGGTGCAGCGCCTCCTCCGACAGGTAGGTGATGTGCGCCGCCATGCGCGCCACCGCCAGCCCCTTGCGCGGGCTGACACCCTCCTCGATGTAGCGGCCGCCGCGCCAGTCGGGGTCGGCCATCACCGCCTGGCGGCCGACTTCGTCGAAGGCGATGTTCTGCGAGGAATGGCGGGCGCCGGTGGCGATTGGCAGCGCCGAGAAGACGCGCTCTGGGTATGCCGCCGCCCATTGCAGCACCTGCATGCCGCCGAGCGAGCCGCCGGCGACCGAGAACAGCGTGTCGATGCCCAGCCGGTCGATGAGCATGGCCTGGGCGCGCACCATGTCGCCGACCGTGATCACCGGCAGGTCGAGGCCGTAGGCGTGGCCCGTCGTGGGATTGGTCGAGGCCGGGCCGGTGGTGCCCATGCAGCCGCCGACCACGTTGGAGCAAATGACGAAATAGCGATTGGTGTCGATCGGCTTGCCGGGACCGACCATCAGGCTCCACCAGCCGGGCTTGCCGGTCACCGGATTGGTGTTGGCGACGTGCTGGTCGCCGGTCAGCGCGTGGCAGACGAGGATGGCGTTGGAGCGCTCTTCATTGAGCGTGCCGTAGGTCTGGTAGGCGATCTGTAGCTCGGTGAGGCTGTGGCCGGAATCGAGCGCCAGGGATTCGTCGGCGCCGAAGCGGGCGACCAGGCTCGACGGCGTCTCGACCTCGTTGCGGGCAGCGCTCGCCTGGCCGGTCACGCCCGCGGCCCCGGCGACTCCGGTGGTCTGTGTTGTTTCGGGGGTCATCGGGAACCTCCAACCATCCTCTCGGCCACGTGCACAAAAAGCAAAGACCGGCGGGGTTCCCGTCCGGCCTTTTAGCGCTTCTTTTTCCCGTGGTCGCAAGCCGGCCGGCACAAATTACCACGTGGGGCGTTCGATACGCCGGACGGCCCCTGGCGTCAACGGTCATGGATTCGGGGTGGGAGCGCGCCGCGTTGTGGTCGGCCGGGCGGCAGGCGTCATTGTTTTCTTTGATTTCATTGGGTTCCTTGCCTATGAGTGTGCCGCGCCGGCTGCCTCCGGCCGGCGCCAGCCAACCGTCATCGGGAGTTCTTTCCAATGAGCGCGCCGACAGCGCCGATGCCGAACCAGGGTGTGCTTGGCATCGCGCCCTATATCCCCGGCAAGTCCACGGCAACCGGCGGCGCCAAGCTCCATAAGCTGTCGTCGAACGAGACCCCGCTGGGGGCGAGCCCGGCGGCGGTTGCCGCCTACAAGGCGGTCGCCGGCAAGCTGGAGGATTATCCCGACGGCGCGGCGACGGCGCTGCGCAATGCAATTGCGGCGGCGCACGGCCTCAATGTGGAGCGCATCGTCTGTGGCGCTGGCTCCGACGAGATCCTGCACCTCATCGCCAATGCCTATATCGGCCCCGGCGACGAGGCCATCCACACAACGCACGGCTTCCTGGTCTATCCGATCGTCATCCGCGCCATGGGCGGCACGCCGGTGGTGGCGCCGGAGACCGACTTCACCGCCGATGTCGACGCCATCCTGGCGCGTGTCACCGACAGGACGCGGGTGGTGTTCCTGGCCAATCCCAACAATCCGACCGGGACCTATCTGCCGTTCAGCGAGGTGCGCCGGCTGCATGCGGCGCTGCCGGCCCGTGTGCTGCTCGTGCTCGATGCGGCCTATGCCGAATATGTGCGGCGCAACGACTATGAGAGCGGCATCGAGCTTGCCGGTAGCGCGCCCAACGTGGTGATGACGCGCACCTTCTCGAAGATTTACGGCCTCGCCGGGCTGCGCCTCGGCTGGTGCTACGGCCCGGCGGCGGTGATCGATGCGATGAACCGAATCCGCGGGCCGTTCAACGTGTCGGCGGCGGCGATCGCGGCGGGCACGGCGGCCATCGGCGATGCGGCGCATGTCGCCGGCGCGGCGGAGCACAATGCGGCGTGGCTGCCGCGGGTCAGCGAAGCGCTCGCCCGTCTCGGCCTGACGGTGACGCCGAGCGTCGGCAACTTCATCCTCATCCACTTCCCCGACGAGGCCGGCCGGCGCGCCAGCGATGCCGATGCCTATCTGCTCGATCGCGGCCTCGTGCTCCGCCGCGTGGAGCCCTACGGCCTGCCCAATGCGTTGCGCATGACCATCGGTTCCGCGGAGGCCAACGAGGCGGTGATCGCGGCGCTCAGCGAATTCATGGGCAAGAAGTCGGCGGGGCGATCGTGATGTCAGCGTTGGTTTGGGGGTCCCCTCTCCCCCGCAAGGGGGAAGAGGGTGCTGCGGCGATTGAAGAAGGCGGCATCTCATGACTGAGCCCGTCTTCCAGCGCCTGGCGCTCATCGGCATCGGCCTTATCGGCGCCTCGATTGCGCTTGCCGCGCGACGCGGCGGCCTGGTCGGCCACATCGCCATCTCGACGCGCAGCGCCGCGACGCTGAAGCGCGCCGAGGAACTCGGCCTCGGCGACAGCTATCACGCCGATCCAGCCGACGCCGTGCGCGATGCCGATTGCGTCATCCTGTGCATTCCAGTCGGCGCTTATGGCGCCGTCACCGAGGCCGTCGCCGGTGCGCTCAAGCCAGGCGCCATCGTCTCCGATGTCGGCTCGGTCAAGGCCTCGGTCATCGCCGCGGTGCAGCCGCATCTTCCCGAGGGCGTCCATTTCGTGCCGGCGCATCCGGTCGCCGGCACGGAATATTCCGGGCCCGATGCCGGCTTCGCCGAGCTCTTCGACAATCGCTGGTGCATTCTTACGCCGCCGCCGGGGACGGACCCCGAGGCGGTGGCGCGCATGCGCGATTTCTGGGAGCGCCTGGGCTCCAATGTCGAGGTCATGAACCCCGAGCACCACGACCTGGTGCTTGCCATCACCAGCCATGTGCCGCACCTCATCGCCTACAACATCGTCGGCACCGCCAACGACCTCGAAACCGTCACCCGCTCGGAGGTCATGAAGTTCTCCGCCGGCGGCTTCCGCGACTTCACCCGCATCGCGGCTTCCGACCCGACCATGTGGCGCGACGTCTTCCTCAACAATCGCGAGGCGGTGCTGGAGATGCTCGGCCGCTTCATGGAGGACCTGACCGCGCTGCAGCGGCTCATCCGCTACGGCGAGGGCGACAAGCTGTTCGAGCTGTTTACGCGCACCCGCGCCATCCGCCGCGGCATCATCGCCGCCGGCCAGGAGACCGCGGCGCCCGACTTCGGCCGCCGCCACGGCAAGGACGAAACCTAGGTCGTCAGCGACGGTGCTCCGCTGGCCGCTTCAAGGAAACGTTCCTCCCACCAGGTGAAGAGGATGTCGCGCAATGCGGCGCCGTCATCCGCCCCGTAGAGATTACGACGGGCGTGGGCGGCGAGCAGGCCGGCTTCCTCGTCCGTCAGCTCGACGACGAGGTTGCTCTCCACGATCGGCGTGTTGACGAATTCCGGCCGGTAGTCTGGATCGCGGGAGAGTTCCCGGGTCGCCTTGATGCGGGCGTTGCGGAATTGCGCTGGCGTGCGCTGGCTCTTCAGTCTCGGAACGGGTGGGACGGCGGCAAGGTCCGCGTCGCTCGCCTCGTAGACGGTGATCATGATCGGCTTGAGGGCAAAGTTGCTGGTGCGCATGACGTCGGCGCCGCAGACATTGGGCACGGCGAGAACGTCCATGAGCGCCAGGAGCTCGACATGATCGCCGGCCTTCGAGTTCTGGCGGGTAATCGTGGCGCTGCCGTCGGTGCCGACCTCGGTGCACATGAAGAAGTTGAAGCTGTCATGCACGTCGTCAGGCGTCAGCCCGTATTCGCGCTGGGCCTCGGCCTGAATGTCATGGCAGTTGGTGTGCACGTCGAATCCGTAGGCGCTCTCATAGAGGAAGGCGCTGCAGCGCGGAAACAGCACGTCGTTGCGGCCGACCGTGTCGGTGAGGAAATAGAGCATCGCGTTCTCGCGCGGCGGCGCCGACCACAGGAACGACCCGGCGCTCGGGTGAAAGCCGTGCACGGTGCGCGTCCGCCCGCAATGCATGAATTCCTTGTGGTCGTGCAGATTGAAACAGTTGAAATCGACGCACTGGTTGCCGTCGATCTGCTTGATGCGCAGCACTTGGCCCTTGCCGAGCTCGATTGCCTTGCCGGTGCCGGGCTCGATCCGCAGTTCCCTGATCATGCGGCGGGCGCTCATTGCTGCCTCGCCTGATGTGCCGCCGCATATTCGCGAAGCGCCAGACGTACCAGTTCGGCACGATCTCTGGCGGCGCCTTCGGCAATGGTGCGGTCGATCAGTTCGAGCTGCTGCTGGTTGAGCTGCAGCACGACGCGGTGACCGGCGCCGGGCCGCTCGGTCTCGGTGGTTGCCATTCGCCACGCCCCCTCGAAATCTTGTATACCTGACGGCGGAATTTTCTCATCTATTGATAGCAGACTAGTCAGCTAGAGCTGCGAAGGAAGCCCGAATTCTGGGCAAACGTTGATGATTCTTTGCGCATTTCGCATACTTGTCGCCATCAATTGCGTATACGAAAATAAAACAACAGGAACACCGGATGACGATCGTGAGCAACCCGTCCATCACCTCGCGCCGCGACATCGCCTACAACGCGCTGCGCCAGGCCATCATCGATCAGCAATTGCGGCCGGGTACGAAGCTGCCCGAAGACGAGATCGGCGCGTCTTTCGGGATCAGCCGCACGCTGGTGCGCGAGGCATTGGCACGGCTCCATTCCGAGGGCCTGGTGGAGACGGGCGGCAAACGCACCGCGACGGTCGCGCGGCCGAGCCTGGACGAAGCACGGGAGATCTTCGAAGTGCGCCGGTGCCTCGAACGGCAGGTGGTCCGCCTGGTGATCGATCACTGGCAGCCATCGTTCGGCAGCGCGCTGGAGGGGCACGTGCGCGAGGAGATGGCAGCGACCGCGTCCGACCCGGCGGTGGCGATCCGGCTTGCCGGCGAATTCCACCTGAAGCTCGCCGAGATGGCGGGAAACCGGCTGCTCCTGCGGTACCTCACCGAGGTCGTTTCGCGCTGCTCGCTGATCCTTGCGGTCTATGGCCGGCCACATTCGTCCGAGTGCGCCGTCAATGAGCATCAGGAGATTATCGCGGCGCTGAGAACCGGCGATGCCGAGCGCGCGGTGGCGCTGATGGACGAGCATGTCGGCTCGGTGGAGGCGCGGGCGCTGCTCAAGGATCGCACGGCGCCGGAGCCGCTGGCCGCGGTCCTCTCGCGCTACGGCGCCGTCGCCGGCGTGGTCAACGTGGTCGATCTCGACAGGCGCAAGTCGGGCAGGGGGAAGGGCCAATGAGCGCCGATCACATCCACCTCGACTTCCGCGAACTGACGCCGCGTCAGCGCTACAAGCTGATCATCGGCTCGATCGTGCCGCGGCCGATCGCCTTCGTCACCACGGTCGACGCGAGCGGTCGCGTCAATGCGGCTCCGTTCAGCTTCTTCAACTGCCTGTCGGCCGATCCGCCGCTCGTCGCCCTCGGCATCGAGTATCGCGAAGGGCGCGCCAGCAAGGACACGGGCCGCAACATCAGGCTGACCGACGAATTCACCGTCAACATCGTCTCCGACGCGATCCTCGAGGCGATGAACGTCGGTGCCGTCCCGTTCGACGAGGGCGTCGATGAGGTGGCGCTTGCGGGACTGACGCCGCTGCCGGGAATCGAGGTCGCCAGCCCGCGTATTGCGGAATCGCCGGTGTCGTTCGAATGCCGGCGGTTCATCACGCTGGACATCGGCCATTCGCGCGAGATCGTGCTCGGCGAGGTCATCGGCATGCACGCCCGTGCCGATGTGATCGACCTTTCGAATTTCCACATTGACCCGGTGCGCCTCGACGCCATCGGCCGCATGGGCGGCCACGGCTACGTGCGCACTGGCGAAACGTTCGACTTGCCAACAATGACAGTTGCCGACTGGGAGAACCGCCGCGTGTCCGTCCGTTCCAATCGGAACGGCGGCTCGGGACGGGCTTCTGGAAGCGGCGGCTAGAGGGAGAGGTAGCCCTGGAACCGATTGTGTGCCGCCGGCGAGCGTGTCGCCGGCGAACGGTGAATTGTGCGCGGCCGGCGGACGGCCTCCGGCCGGCCCGGAGACAGGAGATACGACGATGAAGACTGACCATGCACTCACGCGGCGCTCATTACTCGCAGGCTCCGCCGCGTTCGGATTGACCGCCATCGGCGGCATGCGACCTGCCGCCGCCGCCGACAAGCTCACCATCGGCATGGTCTATGTCGGATCGCGTGGCGATTTCGGCTGGAACCAGTCGCATGCCGTCGGTGCCGAGGTGCTCAAGGCGCTACCCAACGTGACGGTGGTCGAGGAGGAGAACGTTCCCGAGACCGACGCCGTGGTGAAGACCATGGAGAGCATGATCAAGCTCGATGGCGCCAAGCTGATCTTCGGTACCTCGTTCGGCTACTTCGATCCCTTCATGATCGACCTCGCCAGGAAATATCCGGACGTCATCTTCCGCCATCCGACCACGCTGTGGTCGGCGGACAAGGACCCGATGAACCTCGGCGGCTATTACGGCTATATCGACCAGGGGCACTATGTGAACGGCGTCGCTGCCGGCCTGTCGACGAAATCGAACAAGGTCGGCTTCGTCGTGCCGAAGCCGATCGGCGTCGTCCTGCGCGACGTCAATTCCTTCGCCTACGGCGTGCGCAAGACCAATCCGGATGCCACAGTCCATATCATTGTCACCGGCGACTGGTCGCTGCCGGTGCGTGAGGCCGAGGCCACCAACGCCCTCATCGACGCCGGCTGCGACGTACTTGCCACCCGCGTCGACAGCCCCAAGATCGTGATCGAGACCGCCGAGGCGCGCGGCATGAAGACGGTCGGCTACGGCACCTCGCAGGCAAACTTGGCGCCCAAGGGCTTCATCACAGGGGCGGAGTTCAAATGGGGCACGATCTACGGCTCGTTTGCGAAGCTGCTGGCTGCCGGCAAGCCGTTGCCCAACATCACTCAGGGTGGATATGACAAGGACTACGTCCAGAGTACGCCGTTCGGTGCGGGTGCCAGCGATGCCGCGCGCAAGGCGGCAATGGCGGCGATGGACGACATGCGCGCCGACAAGCCGATCTTCACCGGTCCGGTACGCACCAACGACGGCAAGGTGGTGAGCGAAAAGACGCTCGATCTCTACGACGGTTCGCTGTGGGGCACCGACTATCTGGTCGAGGGCATCGTCGGCTCGATCACCTGACGTATGACTATCGTCCCGGGTGGCGCCGACCGCGCCTGCGGGCGCGGCCGGTCGGTTCCCTGGACGCCGTCAGAAGCGGATCGGCGGAATGAAGCCGACCGGCAGGATGCCGACGGCGACCAGGCCCCGGCTGATGACCACTGCCGTCTGGCGCGCGGGACCATCGGGGGTGTCGACCGGCACGGTGAGTGCCGTCAGCACCCCCAGGATCTTGTTCGCCTCCTTGGCCGCGCCGGGCTTGATCGCCTCGGCCAGCGCGACGAAGGCGTCCGGGTTGCTCAGGCGCACGGTGAGCTTGCCGGAGAGGAGGCCGTCGGCGCCGATGGTAAGCGTGCCCTCGGCGTCGGCGATGGCGTCACCGGCTGCCAGGCGCAGCCGGTCGATGCGGGCGCTGCCGCCGGCCTTGGCCCAGGCCCTGAGCGCGGCGCGCGGGTCGGTGCCAAGCGAGGCGCCGAAATCAAGCGCGGTGATGTCGGCCTCGCCGTTGATCGGCGGGATCGTGCGGCCGTTGCTGCGCACGACCTCGAGGTTGCGGGCGGAAGCAGCGAAACGGTAGGCCCTGTCGCCGGCCGGCGTGGCGCTGGCTTCGGCAAGCTCGGCGGTCAACGCCTTCACCGGCAGAGCCGGGCCGCCGGCGCTGGAAAAATCGAGGCTGTGGAAGATGGCGGTGGCGCTCTTCAGGCCGTCGAGGCCGGCGGTGGCCGTGGTGCTGGCGTCGGACCATTGGGTGGTGACGGCGATGCCGGCAGCGGGAGCGTTGACGACCAGCGGGCTCACCAGCGTCGCCTCGACATAACCGGGCTGGTAGAGCGGGGCGCTGGCGTTCACGCCGCCGAGCGCCGCCGAGAGGCGCTCGCCGGTTCCCTCCGGGCCGTCGCCATAGGCTGCCCGGGTGCAGCCGAAATCGAGCCGCAGCGGAAAGCCGCCGAGGCTCTCGCCGGTGCAGGCGAAACGGCCGCCGGCGACCTGCCGCGTGGTGACCCGGTCGACGACGGCGTTGGCGATCTCGTGGGCCGCGTACCAGTAGCCGATCCACAGCACCGGGATCAGCACCAGGATGCCGATCAACCATCCGCGCCAGGCGCTGCGTCGTTTCCTGCCTCTCATGCGAGCTCCCGCGATTGCGTGCGTCGTGCGGCCTTGCTAGAGCGCCCGCTTGTCTTGCTCGGGCGCGTATCCCTCATGTCGGATTTCTGGGTGTTTGGCTATGGCTCGCTGATGTGGCGGCCGGGATTCGATTATGTCGAGCAGAGGCCTGCCCGGCTCAGTGGGGCGCATCGGGCGCTGTGCGTCTATTCCTGGGTCCATCGCGGCACGCGCGAGCGGCCCGGCCTGGTGCTCGGCCTGGATCGCGGCGGGTCCTGCCGCGGGGTCGCCTATCGCGTCGCGGCGAAGGACCGCGAGCCCGTGATCGCTTACTTGCGCGAGCGCGAGCTGGTGACCGCGGTCTATCGCGAGGTGTGGTGGACGATCCGCCTTGCCGGCGAGGAGCGGCCGGTGAAGGCGCTGACCTACCTCGCCGAGCGCGACCATGTGCAATATGCCGGGCGCCTGCCCCACGAAAGCCTGCTCAAGATGGTGCGCGACGGGGAGGGGCGCTCGGGCGCCAACCGCGACTACGTCATCAACACGGCGGCGCATCTCGCCGCCCTCGGCCTTTCCGACCCGCTGCTCGCCTGGCTGGCGGGCGAACTGCAGACAGCCGAGCGGTGAGGCCGCGCGGCTCAGGCGGCAAGCTGCATGGTCAGTGGGGAAAGGTCGGCGACGACGGCACGGCGCTCCGAATCGCTGGCGGCAAGCAGATGGACGAGGCACAGGCTCTGGCGGCCGCTTGTCGGCGGCCACGCGTGGTCGGGCAATGGGCCGATGCGGCCGCGGCCGTCGACCGTCACCACCGTCTGCGCCACCAGGCGCCCGGCAGGCGCCGGCTCGGCGAGAATCGCCACGACACCGCGGAAGTCCGCCAGCGCCTCGTCGGCAACCACCGTGAACAGGTAGCGCCGGCCCGAGCGGCCGCGGAAATAGTGGAAGCGGTCGCCGAGGCCCGCCTTTTGCGGGATCTCTGGCGGGCGATCCGAGAGGAGAGGCGGAACGACGGCGACCATGAGAACAAAAGTAGAACATTGTTGATTCGACTTCAATCCATCTCATCCAATTCCGACAAAAAAGAGTCCTCACCCAGCGATTCTGGCTAGCCGCTCAGCAGCTTCGGGGGAGAGCGGCGGGGCCGGAGTCGCCTTTGCCGCCTCGGCCATCAGCCGGTCGGCGGCGTTCTCGATGGTCTGTTCCAGGCGGGCCAGGAAGCCCCGCGAATCAAGTCCGGCGGGGATCGCGGGCAAGAACTCCAGGATGATCGTGCCGGGATGATGGGTGAGCTGGCGCCGCGGCCAGTAGAGGCCGGAATTGAGCGCCGCCGGCACCACCGGCACGCCCAGCGTCTTGTAGAGGAGCGCAATGCCGGTCTGGTAGTCGGGCGCGGCACCCGGCGGCCGGCGCGTGCCTTCCGGAAACATGATGACCTGGCGGCCCTTGGCGATTTCTTGCGCGGCGCGCTCGGCCAGCGCCCTCAGCGCCTTGGTTCCGCCCTTGCGGTCGACATGGATCATGCCGGCCTTCGCGGTGTAGGCGCCGAACACCGGGATGCGGGCGAGTTCCTCCTTCATCACCAGGGTCGGGTTGGCGAGCAGCGGCACCAGCGCCAGCGTCTCCCAGGCGGACTGGTGCTTGCAGGCGATGAGCGCGCCGCCCTTGGGCAGGTTGTCGAGGCCGCGCACCTCATATCCGGTGCCGACCAGCACACGCAGCAGCCAGAGCATGCCGCGCGTCCACAGGCGCACCACGTCCATCGCCTTCTCCTGGCTCAGGAAGAAGTAGACCGGCAGGGTCGCCAGTGTGAGACCAGTGGTCCAGCCGTAGAAGGCGACGTTGAAGGCGAGGGAGCGGAGACGCAGCATCGGCTCAGCCGCTTGCCGGGCTGGCGACCGCCCCGGCGATCTTCACGCGTGCGGTGGCCAGCAGATACTTGCCGTACTCGCGCAAGAGCAGGGCGAAGGCCGTACCGTTGGCCCACCAGTCTCCGAGATGCAGCTCGGGATTGGTCACCGGGTAGGGGATCAGCTTGACCTTGGGCATGGCCTCGGCCAGCTCGGCCATCGAGCGCGGCATGTGATAGTCGCTGGTGACGACGATCAGCGAGGCGTAGCCCTTGGCCTTGGCCCAGTCGCGCGCTTCGACGGCATTGCCGATGGTGTCGCGGGCGTCGCGGCCGAGATCGACGCAGCAGGCGAGTGCCACCTCGAGGTCCTGGTCGATGGTGCCGGCGAGCGCCTTGAGGTCGACCGACGGATTGACGCCGGAAATCAGCAGGCGCCGGGCGCGGCCTTCGGCGAGCAGGTGCAGGGCGCTGTCGATGCGGCCGCCGCCGCCGGTCAGGACGACGATGCCCTCGGCATGTACGTCGGAAGGGGTCCGCGTGCCGGCGACCGAGGTGGCAAATGCCACGAAACCGACCGCCAGCGCGATGACGCCAAGCCCGGCCAGCACGATGACGGCACGTCCCAGTCTCATCCTTCCCCGCATCAATCAATGCCACGGCGCAGGCGGCCCGGCGGCACAACCGGCGGACCCCAATCGATTCGGCAGACCATCGCGCATTTTGCCAGAACGTTGCAGCGAAAAAAGGCGAGGCGCGGGCGGGCTTACTCGGCTTCGGCGAGATAGCTGTAGACGGTCAACCGCGAGGTGAGGGCGGTCATCACCGCGACCAGGAAGGCGATGCCGAGCGCCCCGAAATAACCGATCGGGCCGACGGCGAAGCGCCCGAACAGGGCGGAAACCTGCTGGCCGTCGGCACCGCCGATCGCCGGCACGACGACGAAGGAGAGCGTGGCGAACAAAAATGCCGCGGCGGCGGCGCCGATGAGGCCGCCGCGCAGGCCGAGAAGCAGGAAATGGCGCTGGAACTCGCGGGCGATGAAGCCGTCCTCGGCGCCGACGATGTGGAGCACCGAAACCACGCCGCTGTTCACCGCCATGGCGCCGCGGGTGGCGAAGACGACCGAAAGCACGGTGGCCACGAAGACGAGGCCGAGAATGGCAAGGCCGGCGAAGACGGTGACGCTGGCCATGGATTGCAGACGCTCGGCCCAGCCGATGTGGTCGTCGAGGCTGGCGCCCTTGACCTGGCTCTTGAGCTTGGCGGCCAGCGCCTTGAGGTCGGCAGCGCCGGGCCGCGTCAGCTTGATGACGACCAGGTGCGGGATGGGCAGCGCCGACAGGTCGAGGCCGGAGCCGAGCCATGGTTCGAGCAGGCGGGCGGTGGCGTCGTTGCCCATCACCTGGACCGAGGCGATGCCCGGAGTCTGACGGGCGATGGCGGCGGCGCGGGCGGTCTCGGCCGTGGTATCGACGCCGTCGACCGGCAGCACCTGGACGGTGACTTCGCGCTCGACGTCCGCCTGCCAGTCGCGCGAGGCGTCGCGCACCAGCGTCACCGCCCCCAGCGTCAGGCAGGCGAGGAAGCTCATGATGGCGATGACCACGGTGAGGGCATTCGCCGAGACGGTGTTCTCGGGCACCAACTGGTTGGGCTTCTGCGCGGCCAGCCGCGCCTGGCGTCGCTGGGCAGCGGCCTGGAGGCGCTGGATGCGCTCGGCGTCGGTGGTGACGGCTTCAGTCATAGATGGTGAGCCGCCCCTCCTCGAGCACGAGCCGGCGCGAATCGAACTGGTTCATCAGGGCGATGTCGTGGGTGGCGATGACCACCGAGGTGCCCAGGCGGTTGAGTTCGACGAACAGACGCATCAGGCGCGCCGCCAGCGGCGGGTCGACATTGCCGGTCGGCTCGTCGGCGAGCAGGATTTCCGGGCGGGTGATGAGCGCCCGGGCGATGGCCGCGCGCTGCTTCTCGCCGCCGGAAAGAATCGGCGGCAAGGCATGCATGCGGTCGCCCAAGCCCACCCAGCGCAACAGCTCGACCACGTCGCCGCGATAGGCCGCTTCCTCGCGGCCGAGAACGCGCAAGGGCAGGGCCACGTTCTCGAAGGTGGTGAGATGGTCGAGCAGGCGGAAATCCTGGAAGACGACACCGATGCGCCGCCTGACCGCCGGCAGTTCCGCCCGGCCGATGCTCGAAGTGTCGCGGCCGAAGAAGGAGAGCAGGCCGCGCGTCGGCCTCAGCGCCAGAAAGAACAGGCGGATGAGCGTGGTCTTGCCGGCGCCGGAGGGGCCGGTGAGAAACTGGAATGATTTCGGCTCGATCTGGAAGGTCAGATCGCGCAGCACCTCCGGTCCCATGCCGTAGCGCAGTCCGACATTCTCGAAACGGATCACGTCGCTGTCCCGTCAATCGCCGTGGCCGGTGGGGTTATCCACTCTTGCAAGGTCCCTGTTAAGGCCCTGTTAACGAACAAAGGCATTTCCACGCCGCCGTCACCGCCCCGCAGGCAGGCATGGTTTCCGGGGCGTTAACCAAATCGGCCTAGGCTCACTCCCGACAAATCATCGGGCTTGGGTCCTTTCATGGCAATTCTGTGTCCCTCCTGCGCCGCCTGCCAGGCGATCAGCGAAGAGACGCTCGGCGCCGGCCGCATGCTCCACTGCGACTGGTGCGGCACCCGCTGGATCGCCCGCCCCCACGCCGAGAACCCGTTCCGGCGGGTGGCGTTTGCGGCCGAGCCCGCGGATGTCTCGGACGCCGTCGTCATCGAGCATACCGCGCCTGGCCGTGGCCACCAGCCCGCTTCCGAGCGGCGCCGGCGGAGCGCTCCGCCACCGTTCCCGGTCGATCGGCTGTGGCTGAAGGGCCTGGGCATCGGGGTCGCGGTGCTCGCCGCCTTCTTTGCGCTGCGCGTGCCGCTGGTTGCCGCCACGCTGCCGCAGAAGAGCCTGGCGGCCGAGATCGAGCGCCTGGCCTTCCAGCGGGTGCACAGCGAGACGCTGATCAAGAACGGCGTCAAGACGCTGGTGGTCGAAGGCGAGCTGGTCAACACCTCGGCCAGTGACGTCGCGGTCCCTGCCATCCGCGTCGCGCTGCGTTCGCCGACGGGCGCCGAGGTCTATGCGTGGACGCTCGAGCCGACCCAGGCGGGACTGGCGCCGGGCGCCTCGTTCGGATTCCGCAGCGCCGTGTCGGCGCCGCCGGCCAATGCCAGCCAGGTTACGCTCAAGCTCGCGGAGCGCGAGAACCAGATCATCGGGATGCGTTGACCATGCCGCGGGTGAGGGGGCGGACGATCCGTGTTCTGTACGACGCGGAAACCATCGCGGCGCGCAATCGCGAGCTGGCGCAGGAGATCGCCGCGGCCGGCTATCGCAACCTGCTGGTCATCTCCATCCTCAAGGGCAGCTTCGTCTTCGCCGCCGACCTCCTGCGCGCGCTGCACGATGCCGGCCTGTCGCCTGAGGTGGAGTTCATCTCGCTGTCGAGCTATGGCACCGGCACGACCTCCTCCGGCGAGGTGCGGCTGGTGCGCGACATCGAAAGCGACGTGTTGGGCCGCGACGTGCTGATCATCGACGACATCCTCGAATCGGGCCGCACGATCGCCTTTGCGCGCGGCCTGATGCTGGAGCGCGGCGCGGCGCGGGCCGATATCGCCGTTCTGCTGGAGAAGCCGGGCAAGCTCGCCCAGCCGCTCAGGGCCGAGCATGTCGGCTTCGTCTGTCCCGACCTGTTCGTCGTCGGCTACGGCATGGATGCGGCGCACGCCTTCCGCGAACTGCCCTTTGTTGGCGTGGTCGAGGCGCGCAAGTCTAGAACTGCTCGAGCAGCCGCTCGAGGTAATCGCGCTCAAGCGCTGGCCGGTAAGCGTCGCCGAGCCGCTTCCGGATCGCGTCGAGAATCTCGCGGGCGCGCTGCGTATCGATCGCGTCGGGAACCTTAACGGTGGTGCCGAGGTCGGGTCCGAAGGTACGCTGGGGCCGGCCGAGCGGGTCCTGATTGGCGAAGTTGCCGCCGCCGCGCAGGCCGCGACCCTGGCCTTGCCCCTGACCCTGCCCCTGACGATTGGCGAGTTGCTGGCTGAGCCCCTGGGCACCCTGGCGCAACGCGTCGAGCGCCTGGCTCTGGCTGCCCACGGCGTCGCCGGTCTGGCCCTGGCCGAGCTGGCCCTGGGCGCGGCCCATGGCCTGGCCCGCCTGTCCGAGCTTGCCGTTCGGGTCGATGCCCATGCCCTGGAGCTGCTGCATCAGCTTGCCGAGGCCCTGCTGGAGCGCCTGCTGCTGCTGCTGCAGGTTCTTCAGCGCCTGCTGCAGCTCTTCCTGGGTCATCGGCTTGCCGCTGCCGTCCGGGTTCTGCCCCTGGTCGGCGCGGTAGGTCTTGTTCATCAGCTCTTCCTGCCGGCGGATCATGTCGCCGAGCTGGTTGAGGCTCTGCATTGCCTGGCTGTTCTGCTGGCCTTGCTGCGGCCGGCCGGCCTGCAGGTTCTCCAGCATGTTCTGCAGTTCGGAGAGCATCTGGCGGGCGGCGTCGCGGGCGCCGGTGCGCGCCAGGTTCTCGATCTGGTCAAGCATGCGCTGCAGATCCTGCGAGCGCAGCGTCTGGACGTTGGCGTTGGGCGGCAAGTTGTTGGCCTGCGGGTTCTGCCGCGCCTGTTCGGCAAGCTGCTGCAGGAACTGGTTCATCGCCTGGCGCAGGTTCTCGGTGAGCTTCTTGATCTCCTGGTCGGAGGCGCCGTTCTCCAGCGCCTTGCGCAGCGCCTCCTGGGCGTCGCGCAGGCTCTGAGCGGCAAGCGACAGGTTGCCGTCCTCGATGCCGAGCGCGATTTGCCAGAGATAGTCGACCTCGCCCCTCAGTTCGTCGTCGCCATGGGCGTGGATGAGGCGGAAATAGGCAGAGCGCAGCGCCAGATAGTTGCCCATGCCGTCGATCTTGTCGGGCGCCACGGCGAGCGCATCAAGGGCGTCGGCAACCCGGGGCGCGGCATTGGCGTCGAGCGCCAGGCGGGCGCGCTGCTCGACCACGGCGCGGGCGAGCGGGTTGTTGAAATTGCGCGCCGGCAGCGTGAACTCGATCGGGGCGCTCCTGCCCTCCTGTTTGGCCTCGTCGGTGGCGACCAGCGTCAGCTTCACCTTGGCGCCTGCCCAGGGATGGGCGGTCAGGTCGCGGATGGTGTGGCCGGTGCCGTCGCGCACGCGCAGTTGCGGCAGCGACAGGGACAGCTCCGGCGCCTTGTAGAGCGGGTGGGCGTCGCCGGTGGTCGGATCGGCCAGCGGCGCGATCTCGCCGCGCGCGGCGACGACGCCGTAGTCGTCCTTGAGCGTGTAGGAGAGCGAGAGCGCGCCGCTGGCCTCGGCCTGGGGCTCGCCGGCAAGCGCGATCTCCGGCGGATTGTCGGGCTCGACCGCAAATTTCCAGCCGGTGATCTGGTGGCCGGATTTCTCGATGGTGACCGTGCCGGCGCGGGCGAGCGTCACCTGATGCTCGAGCGGCGCTGCGGCGTCGCTGGCCGCGGTAGCCTGCTTCGACAGGGTGGGGGCGACCGGCTGTTCCTTGCCGCCGGTGGAGGCCATCACGGCAAGGTCATGCGTGCCGCCGGTGCGCACGGTGACGACGCTGCCCACCGGTACGGAATATTCGGTGCCCGGCGGCTTGGCGGCCTCGCCGGTCAGGAAGATCGGGGCGCGGCCGGTATAGGCCGGCGGAGTCACCCAGGCGTCGATGCGGGCGATGGCCGCGGCCGTGCTCTCGCCGCCGCGGAAGGCTTCGCCGATGCGGGCGATGCGCTCCGGTCCGGCCATGACGAAGCCGACGACGAAGAGGAGCGCCACCAGGAAACGCAGGGCATAGGGGTCGTGCGCCGCCAGCCGCGGCGCCGGCAGGCCGGCGCGCAGGGCCTTGAGCGAGGCCAGCATGCGCCGGCGATGGGCCTCCCACAGCGCCTGGCCGGTGGGGTCGTCGGGGCGCGTGGCAAGGCGGTCGGCGAAGGCGGTCGCCGGGCGGTGCAGGGCGCCGGTCGCCCGCTCGACGCGGGCGAAGGCGGCAGCATGCGAAGGCCAGGCAAAGCGCAGCGCGCGGCCCGCGAACCACAGGATGGCGAGGAGGAACAGGATGAGGATCGCGAGGCGCACCGGTGTCGACGTGACGCGCCACAGGCCGAACCAGGAGAGCGCCGCGAAGAGGGCTGCGAGCACCAGGAAGGGCGCGATCAGCGGCCACAGCCGCTCCCACACCAGCGCGGCGCGGGCGCGCCCCACCGCGCGGGCGATCCGCGTCTCGACTGTCTTCTCCAAAGTGTCGCCGGGTCGCCGGTTCGCCGCCGAATTGGTCATGCGCCTCCGTCTGGAGCCCCCCACGCCTGCAAAATCGTAGCACAAACTGTGCCTAAATCGAGGCGCCGGGACGTTTGCCGTGCTTCACGACTTCGGCATTGGCGGCAGACGGGCGGGTCACTCCAGCCAGGGCGCGATCCGGTCCATGCCGATCAGGTCGTCGTAGCTCTGGCGCGGGCGCACGAGCGCCCACTCTGCGCCACGCACCATCACCTCGGCGGCCAGCGGATGGCTGTTGTAGGTCGAGCCCTGGACGGCGCCATAGGCCCCGGTGGTCATGATCGCCACCAGGTCGCCGGATGCCAGCGGCGGCAGGCGACGGCCGAGCGCCAGGTAGTCGCCGGTCTCGCAGATCCCGCCGACCACGTCGGCAACCATCGGCTCGGCGTTGAGCAACGGCTGCCTGACCGGGCGGATGTCGTGGTGGGCGTCATAGAGCGTCGGGCGGATGAGGTCGTTCATGCCGGCGTCGAGGATGACGAAGCTCTTGGCCGTGCCTTGCTTGATGTACTCGACCTTGGCGACGAGGATGCCGGCATTGCCGACGAACACCCGGCCGGGTTCGAGCAGGATGCGGGCGCCGAGATTGCCGAGCCGGCGGCGGATGACCTCGGCGTAGGCGGTCGGCGGCGGCGGGGCCGGGTCGTCGAGCCGGTAGGGTATGCCGAGCCCGCCGCCGCAATCGATATGGTCGATCGTGTGGCCATCGGCGCGCAGGTCGCGGACGAGGTCGCCCAGCCGCTCATAGGCCGCGGCGTAGGGCTCCATGTCGGTGATCTGGCTGCCAATGTGCACGTCGACGCCGCTCACCCGGATGCCGGGGAGCCCGGCGGCGCGGGCATAGACGGCGCGCGCCTCACCATAGGGCACGCCGAACTTGTTCTCCGCCCGGCCGGTGGTGATCTTGGCGTGGGTGCGCGCATCGACGTCCGGGTTGACGCGGATGGCGACGGCGACGGTGGCACCCTTCGACGACGCGATCGCCGAAATGCGCTCCAGCTCCGGCTCCGATTCGACGTTGAAGCAGAGAATGCCGGTATCGATAGCCAACGCGATCTCGCGTTCGCTCTTGGCAACCCCAGAGAAGACGATGGTCTCGGGTCTGGCGCCGGCGGCAAGCGCCCGGCGCAGTTCGCCCTCCGACACCACGTCCAGCCCGGCGCCTTCATGGACGAAGGTGCGGATCACCGACTGGTTGGAGTTCGCCTTCATGGCGTAGCAGATGAGCGTGTCGAGGTCGGCGAAGGCCTCGCGGAAGACGCGGATGTGGCGCGTCAGCGTTGCCGTCGAATAGCAATAGAACGGCGTCCCGACTTCGGCCGCGATTGCCGGCAGGGGCACGTCCTCGGCGTGGAGCACGCCGGCACGGTATTCGAAGTGATTCACGGGGAAGAAGAACCCGCTAGAGGAGCCAGTCGAGGAAGAACGGCTTGTCCGGTTTGGCAGGTGCCGGCTGGGCGGGACCGCCCTGGGTCGTCACGGCTGGTGTCGGCGGCGGATCGAGATTGGCCTTGCGGCCGCAACCGCTCAGCCCGACAGCCAGCACGATCATGCCGGCGACGAGCGCGCGGGAGATAATTCTGCGGTCGGCAGGCACCACGGCCACCCCCAGCTACACGGTTCCACGGGCCGCATCCCCGGCCCAAGGTCCGCCTATCATAGTCATTCCGGCGGCGTTCGCCACCGTCAACTTTGCCGCAAAGCGGCCTTTTCCTTGGCCAGCCGCCTGAGCCAGCGACGGGCCTCGCGACGCACGTTGTCGGGCGCCGTGCCGCCATATGAGCGCCGGCTCCTGACCGACTGGCGCACGGCAAGCACCGAATAGACGTTGTCGGTGATTCTCGGCTCGATTGCCTGGAGGGCATCGAGCGGCAGCCGGTCGAGGGTGACGCCGCGCCCTTCGGCCTCCGCCACTATCCGCCCGGTGGCGTGATGGGCCTCGCGGAAGGGCAGGCCCAGCGTGCGCACCAGCCAGTCGGCGAGGTCGGTGGCGGTGGAGAAGCCGGCGCCGGCCGCCTTGCGCATCGCCTGAAGGTCCGGCTCCATGTCGGCGACCATGCCGGTCATCACCGCGATCGACAGCTCCAGCGCATGGAAGGCGTCGAAGACCGGCTCCTTGTCCTCCTGCAGGTCCTTGGCATAGGCAAGCGGCAGGCCCTTGAGCATGACGATGAGGCCGGTCAGCGCACCGACGATGCGCCCGGTCTTGGCGCGCACCAGCTCGGCCGCGTCGGGGTTGCGTTTCTGCGGCATGATCGAGGAGCCGGTGGTGAATTTGTCCGAAAGGCGGACGAAGCGGAAGCCGGCCGACGACCACACGACGATCTCCTCGGCGAAGCGCGAGAGGTGGACAGCGGCAAGGCTGGCGGCGGCCAGCGCCTCGACGGCGAAATCGCGGTCGGAGACGGCGTCGAGCGAATTGGCCGCCGGCCGGTCGAAGCCGAGCGCCGCTGCGGTCATCTGCCGGTCGATGGGAAACGAGGTGCCGGCGAGCGCGGCGGCGCCGAGCGGCGATTCGTTCAGCCGCTTCGCCGCATCGGCGAAGCGGCCGCGGTCGCGGCCGAGCATCTCGACATAGGCCATCAGGTGATGGCCGAAGGTCACCGGCTGGGCGACCTGCAGATGGGTGAAGCCGGGCATGATGGTGGCAGCGTGGGCGAGCGCCTTGCCGGCCAGCGCCTCCTGCAGCGTGGCCAGCCCCGCCTGGACGCGGCCGATGGCGTCGCGCACCCACAGCTTGAAGTCGGTCGCCACCTGGTCATTGCGCGAGCGGGCGGTGTGCAGCCGGCCGGCGGCCGGGCCAATCAGCTCGGTCAGCCGCGCCTCGATATTGAGGTGGATGTCCTCCAGAGCCGTGGAAAAGGCGAATTCGCCTGCTTCGATTTCTCGCAGGATCGTGTCTAGACCACTTACAATCTTTTCGGCATCGTCCGCCGCGATGATGCCCTGGTGGGCAAGCATACGGGCATGGGCCAGCGAGCCCCGGATGTCCTGGCGGAAGAGTTCCCGGTCGACATCGATCGAGGCGTTGATCTCTTCCATGACGGCATCGGGGCCTTCGGCGAAACGGCCGCCCCACATGCGGTTTTTCATGTTCAAACTCCGGGAAACCAAAGGCCAATGACGGACGGACGGACGGCAGGGCGGTGGCGCATGGGGCTTCTGGGGCTTGCCGCCGTCGCCGGCATCCTGGCCGGCGCGGTCGCGGTATATGTCAGGGAGTCAACCCAAGGCAACGGCCTGGACCGTGCGGCCAGCGTTGATTGCGCCGGTGCGGTGGCGACCGCCGCCCGGCTGGACCCCCTGGTGAAGGGCGAAGTGGCGGCCTTCCGGCCCGTCGACAAGCCCGATCTGGTGCGCGATCTCGCCTTCCAGGCGCCGGACGGCAGTGAGACCAGCCTCGCCGCCTTTGCCGGCAAGACGGTGCTGGTCAATCTGTGGGCGACCTGGTGCGTGCCCTGCCGGGCCGAAATGCCGGCGCTGGACCGGCTGGAGGGGGTGCTCGGGAGTGATCGGTTCTCCGTGGTCGCGGTCAATGTCGACCAGAACAACCCCGAGCGCGCCCGCGCGTTTCTCAAACAGATCGGCGTATCGAGGCTCGCCTTCTATGCCGATCCCACATTCGCTGTGTTCAACGCGCTGAAGAAGCGCGGCCTGGCGCTCGGCCTGCCGACGACCATCCTGGTCGACGGCAAGGGCTGCCGCATTGGCGGCGTCGAGGGGCCGGCGGAGTGGGATTCGGAGGACGCCAAGGCGCTGATCGCGGCCGCCAGCGCGCCCGGCTGAGGATCAGGCGACCTGCCGCGTGATCAGGGCTGCGGCGACTGGGGCCGGCTCGACCACCTCGGCCGTTGATTCGCGGCCGGCGATCTCGACGCGATTGCGACCGTTGGACTTGGCGCGGTAGAGCGCCTCGTCGGCGGCCTTGAGCAGGGAATCGACCGTCGAATTGATCTTCGCCCGAGCGACGCCGGCGGACAGTGTTGCCGTGAACTCGTCGATCCCGGCGCAGGCGGAGGTGAAGGCGACACGGGTGCGCTCGGCAACCAGATAGGCCGCTTCGACGCCGGCACCGGGCAGCATGACCGCGAACTCCTCGCCGCCGATGCGGCCGATCAGGTCGCTGCCACGCAACATCTTGAGCGAGGTCTGGCCGAAGACACGCAGCACTTCGTCACCGGGGCCGTGACCGAAGTTGTCGTTGATCGCCTTGAAGTGATCGAGGTCGAAGAGGATGACGCTGACCGATGCGCCGGTTTCCCGCCGGGCGGCCAGGATGCGCTGGGCGTCCTCGTAGAAAGAGCGGCGGTTGGCCAGACCGGTGAGTGAATCGGTGTTGGCCTCGATCTTGTGCAGAAGCTCCTGCCTCTCGCGCGCCATGGCGACGGTGAAGATCGAGGTGCCGACGACGAAGGCGAGCGTCTCGAAGTGAACGAAGCCGAGCCAGTTGAGCAGCGCCGTGCCGCCGACCGGGGTCAGCGCGCCGAGCGCCGAGGCGATGGCGCCGCCGGCCGAGAAGGTGGCGTGCAGGACGAGGAGCACGATCAGCGGTCCGCGAGCGGTCAGCCGGTCGTTGCGGCCGCGCCAGAACTCGAGGGCGGCGGCGAACAGGAAGGTCGCCGCGATCGCCAGGTTGAGGGTGACATAGACGTCAAGCGTCTCGCGGACGATTGGAATGGTGAACAGGACCAGCCACACGCCGGCGCCGCTGCCGACCACGCCGATATCGACCTTGTGACCGTTGCACGCCCGCGCCGAGGCCCAGACCAGCGCCGGAGAGATGTTGAGCAGGGTGACGGCCACGAGGACCGATGTCAGGTTGATATGGGGCGTTGCCACCAGCGGGATGGCGGCGGCGAGCGTCAGGTTGGCGCCCGCCCACCACAACATTCCCTCCGAATCCTTGGTCTGCATCGCTGCAAAGATAAGAAAGACGCCGCTGATGGCCGACACGAAACTTCCCGCGGCCATCAAAGTCGGCAAATCCATATTCATTGCAGAAACCCTCGCTGCAACGGATGCGCTGGCAGCAAGCATGCGCCCTACGCACTTCCCCCGTAATGCCGGCCACCTTAGCGGTTCGGCGCTGACATCAGGTTAGTTCGGCAGGTGCAATTGCTGGCTCGTTGAGAACCGATTGTTAACGCCAGCCGATAAGCACCAGGCCGGCGAGCGCGGTGGTGATGCTGCCGGCCATCGTCAGGGTGGGTGTGTCGATCGTCATGGCGTTGCACCGGGCTCCTCCCGGGGCGCACGGAACGGCATTTCCAATGCGCTCCGCTCGGCCGCCAGGGTGGCAGGCACGCGTTACGAAGCCATGAAGCACCTGTCGAAAGTGCGGAGTGTGGCGGTTACGCCTGGTTAACCACCGCCCGCGGCGTCAGCGCGTCGGAACCGGGGTCTCGCCGCGATAATCGTAGAAGCCGCGCCGCGTCTTGCGGCCGAGCCAGCCCGCCTCGACATATTTCACCAGCAGCGGGCAGGGCCGGTATTTCGAATCCGCCAGGCCCTCGTGCAGCACCTGCATGACCGACAGGCAGGTGTCGAGGCCGATGAAATCGGCAAGCTGCAGCGGCCCCATCGGGTGGCGGGCGCCGAGCCGCATGGCGGTGTCGATCGCCTCGATCGAGCCGACCCCTTCGTGCAGCGTGTAGATCGCCTCGTTGATCATCGGCAACAGGATGCGGTTGACGATGAAGGCGGGAAAATCCTCCGACAGAACCGAGGTCTTGCCGAGCCTTTTGACGAAGGCCTGGGTGGCGTCGAAAGTGGGGTTGTCGGTGGCAATACCGCGGATCAGCTCGACCACCTCCATCACCGGCACCGGGTTCATGAAGTGGACGCCGATGAACTGCTCCGGCCGGTCGGTGGCGGCGGCCAGCCGCGTGATCGAGATTGACGAGGTGTTGGTGGCGAGCAGCGCGCTGGCCTTCAGCGTGCCCTTGAGCTGGTTGAAGATCTCGGTCTTCACCGCCTCATTCTCGGTCGCCGCTTCGATCACCAGATCGCTGTCGGCGAGCCCGTCGAATTCCGCCGCCGACGTGATCAGCTTGAGCGCCGCCTGGCGGTCGGACTCGGTGATTTTCTCGGAGCTCACCTGGCGGGCCATGTTGCCGTTGATGGTGGCCAGGCCTGACTCGATGCGGTCGGCCGACACGTCGTTGAGCACCACGGAATAGCCGGCCAGCGCACAGACATGGGCAATGCCGCTGCCCATCTGCCCGGCGCCGATGATGCCGATTTTCTTGAGCGCGATCGTCATGGTCGAAGCACCTTGAGCTTCAGCGGGTCGGCGCCACCCTATCACAGGGCCTTGGCGAGTTCCGGCAGTATCTGGAAGACGTCGCCGACCAGACCGTAATCGGCGATGGCGAAGATGGGCGCTTCCGGGTCCTTGTTGATGGCGACGATCACCTTGGCGTCCTTCATGCCGGCCAGGTGCTGGACGGCGCCGGAGATGCCGCAGGCGATGTAGAGCTCGGGCGCCACCACCTTGCCGGTCTGGCCGACCTGCAGGTCGTTGGAGCAGAAGCCGGCGTCGACCGCGGCGCGCGAAGCGCCGATGGCCGCGTTGAGCTTGTCGGCGAGCGGCTCGAGCAGGTCGCGGAACTTGTCGGCCGACTGGAAGGCGCGGCCGCCGGCAACGACAACCCGGGCGGCGGTGAGCTCGGGCCGGCCGGAGCGGGTCAATTCGGCGCCGACGAAGCTTGCTGGTGCCGGCAGGTCGCCGGGGACGGCGATCGCCTCGACCGGCGCCGGTGCGTCGCTGGCGCCAGCCGCCGGGAAGGCCGTGGCGCGCACGGTGACCACCCGCTTGGGGTCGGCGGTCTTCACCGTCTCGACGGCATTGCCGGCATAGATCGGCCGTTCGAATGTGTCGGGTGCGACCACCTGCGTGATGTCGGAGATCTGCATCACGTCGAGAAGGGCAGCGACGCGCGGCATGAGGTTCTTGCCGGCGGCGGTGGCTGCGGCGACCAGCGCATCGTAATCCCCGGCAAGCGATACGATCAGCGCCGCCAGAGGTTCGGCGAGCTGGTGGGCAAGCGCGTCAGCCTCGGCATGGAGAACCTTGGCGACGCCGGCAAGCCCGGCGGCCTCGGCGGCGATGGCGGCGCAATCGACGCCGGCGACCAGAACATGCACGTCGCTGCCAAGCGCAAGCGCGGCCGAAAGGGCATGGGCGGTGGCCTCGCTCAGCCCCGCATTGTCGTGGTCGGCGATCAGGAGAGTGGTCACAGGACGCTTGCCTCGTTCTTCAGCCTGTCGACGAGTTCGGCGACGTCGGCGACCTTGCGGCCGCTCTGCCGTGGCGGCGGTTCGGCGACGGAAACTACGCTCAGGCGTGGCGCCAGGTCGATGCCGAGGTCCGCCGCGCTCATCTCGGTGATCGGCTTCTTCTTGGCCCTCATGATGTTGGGGAGCGAGGCGTAGCGCGGTTCGTTCAACCTGAGATCGACGGTGATCACCGCCGGCAGCGACAGCGACACCGTCTCCAGCCCGCCGTCGACCTCGCGGGTGGCGATGGCGCGGCCGCCGTCGAGCGCGATTTTGGAGACGAAGGTGGCCTGCGGCCAGCCGGCGAGCGCGGCGAGCATCTGGCCGGTCTGGTTGGCGTCGTCGTCGATCGCCTGCTTGCCCATGATCACCAGACCGGGATTCTCCTGGTCGGCGACGGCCTTGAGCGCCTTGGCGACGGCGAGCGGCTCGGTGCGCTCGTCGGTCTTCACCAGGATGCCGCGGTCGGCGCCCATGGCGAGGCCGGAGCGGATGGTCTCGGCGGCGGCCGCCGGTCCGACCGAGATGATCACCACCTCCTCAGCCGCGCCGGCTTCCCTCAGCCTCAGCGCCTCCTCCAGCGCCACCTCGTCGAACGGGTTCATGGCCATCTTGACGCCGGCAAGCTCGACGCCGCTGCCGTCGGCCTTGACCCGCACCTTGACGTTGGCGTCGACGACGCGCTTCGCCGCGACCAGAATCTTCATTGCCAGGGGCCTTTCGCTTCTTCTCTGGGCGGCGACCCTATGGGCGGCGCGCGAGAATCGTCAACTGCCGCGTTCGCCGGCTGGCGGTCGAAGAGTGGCGTGTTGCGGCGGCGCATGACCAGCACCAGCACGGCGCCACAGACGAGGCCGCCGATATGCGACCACCAGGCGGTGTTGCCCTCACCGCCGCCGAAGAAGACGGCGAAGACCTGGAACACGATCCAGAAGGAGAGCACGTAGACGGCGGAGAGCCTGAGCGGAATGCGGCCGAAGGCGAGCACCCACATCTTGGCCCTGGGATGCAGGATCAGATAGGCGCTGATGGTGCCGGCGATGGCGCCCGAGGCACCGATCACCGGGCCGGTCGTGGCCGGATTGGAGAGCACGAAGGCGTAGCCGGCGCCGGCCGCGCACAGAAGGTAGAAGACGAGGAAGCGGACATGGCCGAGGGCATCCTCGACATTGTCGGCAAGCACCCAGAGAAAGATCATGTTGCCGGCAAGATGCCAGAAATCGGCGTGCAGGAACGAATAGGTGATCAGGGTCGCCACGTCCGGCAGCGCCGAGCGCGACACGTCGATGCCGCTGAAGACAGCGGGAAACAGACCGAAGGCGATCACCGAGGCATCGCTTGCCGCGCCGGCGGTGCCCGATTCCACGATGAAATAGACCACGATGTTGACGACGATCAGCCCCCACGCCACCCACGGCCGCCGGATGTTCCTGAGCGGATTGGTGTCGTAGAGCGGAATGAAGGCCATCGCACCTGACTGTCAGCGGCTTTCGCCGGGGACCCACAGAACGTCGCCGGCGCCGCGGTCGTTGGCGAGACGCGCGGCGACGAAGAAGAAATCGGAGAGGCGGTTGATGTAGCGCGTCGCCTCGCCGTTGACCGGCTCGCGCCCGGCCAGCGCCACCGCCAGGCGCTCGGCCCGCCTTGCGACCGTGCGGCAGAGGTGCAGCGCGGCGGCCGCCGGGGTGCCGCCAGGCAGCACGAAGGAGGTGAGCGGGGCGAGGTGGGCATTGAGCGCGTCGATCTCGGCTTCCAGCCGCTCGACCTGGGTGGCGACCATGCGCAGCCGTTCGCGCCCGGGTTTCTCCGGCGAGGCGAGGTCGGCGCCGAGGTCGAAGAGGTCGTTCTGGATGCGGCCGAGCATGGCGTCGAGGTCGTCGGCGAGGGCGGCGGCGTGCAACCGCGCCAGCCCGACATGGGCGTTGAGCTCGTCGACCGTGCCGATCGCCTCGAAGCGCAGGTCCGATTTCGGCCGCCGTTCGCCGGTGGCCAGCGCCGAGGTGCCGTCGTCGCCGGTCTTCGTATAGATGCGGTTGAGCACCACCATGGCTAGAACCCTTGGTCGTCAGATGGGACCATTCCGACGGAGCGATCTTGCGTCAACGATTCTCATCACCGCGAGGCGAGGTAGAGGGCGCCCATCATGATGATGATGGCGGCGAGTTGCAGGATCACCCGCCAGCGCATGATGAGCTGCGAGGTCTTCGGCGAGCCGCCGCGGGCCATGTTGAACAGTCCGGCGAAGAGCGCCACGACAACGAGAACGATGGCGAACGGGGCGAGATAGGGGAGAATGCTTGCCATTCTTTACGAGATCCGGGCCTTGCGCGAAGCCCCCCGACTTCGCCGTCATATAGACATATTCCACCGGCGCCCGCCATGGCAGGGGGCCCGATCCATCTTGTCGCCGCCGGGGCGAGGGCGCATCGTTCCTTGAGATTCGGCAGGAGGGCGACTCATGCACGGTCTCGACGGCAAGCGGGTTCTGATCACCGGGGCGGCGACGGGCATCGGGCGGGCCACGGCGTTGCGTTTCGCCGAGGAGGGCGCCCATGTCGCGGTCAACTTCATCGGCGAGCGTGAGCCGGCCGAAGCGTTGGTCGACGAGCTGGCCGAGATCAATCCGGAGGGCGTGCATGTCCTCGCGCCGGCCGATATCGGCGACGAGGACGCCGTCGATGCGCTGTTCGCCCGTGTGGTCGAGCTGCTCGGCGGCCTCGATGTCCTGGTCAACAATGCCGGCATCAAGCTCGACAGCGAGCCACACGAGACCCACATCGCCGATTTCGACCGGGTGATGGGGGTCAACATGCGCGGCGCCTTCCTGTGCTCGCAGGCGGCGATCCAGCATTTCCTCGATGTCGGCCAGCCGGGGGTGATCATCTCCACCTCGTCGATCCACGCGACGGTGCCGTTCCCGGAGGCGATCGCCTATCAGATGTCCAAGGCGGCGCTCAGCGGCATGACGGCGACGCTGGCGCTGCGCTATGCCCGCGACGGCATCAGGGTGGTCGCCGTCGGGCCGGGCGCGGTGATGACGCCGATGAACGCCGCCTTCGAGATCGACCCGGAGGCGCTCGGCCGGGCGGAGGACATGGTCCCCATGGGACGGGTGGCGCGGCCGGAGGAGATCGCCGGGGTGATCGTCTTCCTCGCCTCTGACGATGCCTCCTACGTCACCGGGCAGACCTGGTTCGTCGACGGCGGCCTGATGATCGCCCGGCCGGGCTGATGGCGGCCAGCGCCGCGGCCATGGTTGCTGCGCCGGGACCGGGCAAATACGCCAAATACATAGCTGTATGGATATGTAAATTCCGGTGCTGGCCATAGCGCTGGCGGCCTGTTGTGGCGTCAATCGCTGCCCTTCTTGACTCACCTATGTCTCTTCGGCTATGGCTCTCCCATAACTGGATAGTTATGAATTAATGCCTCAGCCGCACGACATCCTGTTCGGTGCCCTTGCCGATCCGACGCGGCGGGCCATCTTCGAGCGCCTGTGCCGGGAGGGCGACCAGACGGTCGCGGCCTTGACGGCAGAAGCCGGGATTTCGCAGCCGGCCGTCTCCAAGCACCTCGGCGTGCTCAAGCGCGCTGGGCTGGTGCGCGACCGGCATGCGGGCCGCCAGACGCACTACAGCGCTCAGCTCGGCGCGCTCACGCCGCTGGTCGACTGGACGAGCCGCATGGCCGGCTTCTGGCAGAACCGGTTCGATCGCCTCGAAGACCTGCTCAGGAGGATGGACCAGTGAGCAAGACCGAGACCGAAACGCGGTCCGTCATCGTCGAACGCGAGATTCCTTATCCGCCGGAGAAGATCTGGCGTGCGCTGACGCAACCGCACCTGATCGAGGAGTGGCTGATGAAGAACGACTTCAAGCCGGTCGTCGGCCAAGAGTTCAGCCTCACTGCCGATTGGGGAGGGGTGAGCTGCCGAGTTCTTGCGGTCGAGCCGCAAAAGACGCTCGCCTACACGTGGGACACGAAGGATCTCGAAAGCACCGTCACGTGGACGCTCACCCCGACGCATACGGGCACGCGCCTGCGCATGGAGCAGGTGGGCTTCCGGTCGGATCAGGAGCCGTATTTTCGCGGGGCCAAGGTCGGCTGGCCGCGCTTCCTCGCCGCCCTGGAGCAGGTGCTGGCGCACATGGACTGACGGCGCCGGCCGCTCTTTCGAGGCCGGGCCTGCCCGAGGCCCGGCGCACACAGCCTCACCAACCAGCGAAGGATTCCCCAGTGAAGATCAAGTTGACCAGCGTCTATGTGGACGATCAGGACAAGGCCCTCAGTTTCTATACGGACGTGCTCGGTTTCGCGAAGAAGGCCGACTTCAGCAACGGGCCATTTCGCTGGCTGACCGTGGTGTCATCGGAGGAGCCGGACGGAATGGAGCTGCAACTGGCAGCCAACGACAATCCGGCGGCCAAGGCCTATCAGCAGGCCCTGTTCGAGAAGGGCCAGCCCGCCGTGATGTTCTTTACCGACGACATCAGGGGCGACCACGAGCGCATCGCGGCGCAGGGCGGGGTGTTCACCATGCCGCCGACCGAGGTCACCGGCTCGACCATCGCCCAGCTCGGCGACACTTGCGGCAACCTCGTCCAGATCACTCAGCTGGCGCGTTGGTAGGGCGCAGGGGCCGCGCGCCTCAGCGCTGCTGCAGCAACACCCGGTCCATGATGCGGGTGGGGAGCACCCGCTTCAGCCAGGCACCGACCAGCGTCGGGATGGTGACGCGATAGCGTGGCCGCGGGTGCGCGTCCTCCAGGGCGTGGAACAGTTTTTCGGCAACCGCCTCCGGTCCGCGCTTGAACCAGTTGGTGCGGTGGCCGCTGGCATATTTCTTCAGCTCGCGGCCGTAGTCGCCACGGTAGAAGGAATTGCGCACGTCGACAGTATCGATGAAATGGCCGCGGGCATTGTCGAGCATGCGGGTGTGGATCGGGCCCGGCTGCAGGATGATCGCCTCGACGCCGCTGCCCTTGAGCTCCAGGCGCAACGTATCGGTCCAGCCCTCGACGGCATGCTTGGTGGCGGCATAGGCGCCCATGAAGCGCACCGAGACGAAGCCGAGCACCGAGGAGCAGTTGACGATGCGGCCTTGGCCCTGCTTGCGCATGACCGGCACGATCAGCCGGGTCAGTTCATACCAGCCGAAGAAGTTGGTCTCGAAGAGCTTGCGGACGTTCTCGGTCGGCACGTCCTCGAAGGCGCCGGGCTGGCTGTAGGCACCGTTGTTGAACAATGCGTCGAGCTTGCCCCCGGTCCGCCGCAGGATCTCTTCGACCGCGGCGGCGATGGAAGCGCTGTCGGAAAGGTCGAGACGCAGCGTCTCAAGACCCTCGAGGGCGAGGCGCTCGACGTCGTCCTGCCGGCGGCACGTGGCGAAGACACGCCAGCCGCCGTGCCGCTGAAGGGCGTGGGCACAATGATAGCCAATGCCCGATGAGCAACCGGTTATCAGAATCGTCCGCTGCGGCGCCTGCATCCTCGGCCCGGTCGTCGCGCCCGCGATATCGCCAGGCAGCGCCTCGCCGATGGCGTCGCGGCGGCTCATATCCACCATTCGTCGTCCCCCAAGTGCACTCGCCGCTTACGGAAGATGGCCGAGATGTCGGATAGTATGCAAGGGGCATCGACATCGGCATCTCGGAAGGTGGTTACCTGCGGCAGAATGGTCTCACCTGCACTTGACCGGGATACCTGAATCCGGCCACCTCTGCGGGGTTCGGGGTAATTAACCAGAGCGGCAAAAGACCGCTTGGGCTGCTGCTGATTCGGCTGGTCTGAGCGCAGGCACTGGTCAGGCGCATCCGGTGGTGCCCGACGCGGCAGCCGAGCCAGGAGAACGGGCGAGGGTCATGGTGCAGGGTGAGCGTGGTCCCCTTGGAAGGGCCTGGGCCGTCGTCCGCGACGCCTTTGGCCACTTCCTGTGGGACGACGGCTGGGCGATGGCCAGCCACGTCGCCCTGTCGGCGCTGATGGCGCTGTTCCCGTTCCTGATCTTCGTGGCCTCGCTTGCCGGATTCATCGGGGCGGAAGGGCTGTCGGTCCGGGTCGCCGAGGTCCTCTTCACGGTATGGCCGCAGGATGTCGCCGGCCCGATCGCCGGGGAGGTCCAGCGGGTGCTGGCCACCGAGCATCGCGGCCTGGTCACCGTTTCCGCCGTCATCACCGTCTACCTGGCGTCGAACGGCATCGAGGCGGTGCGCAACGGCCTCAACCGCGCCTATCGGATCGTCGACCGCCGGTCGATCTTCTTCCGCCGCGGGCAGAGCATCCTGATGGTGCTGGCGGGCGCGGTGGCGAGCCTCGGCCTGGTGCTGATGGCGGCGCTGGGCACGACCGCGCTCAACGATCTCATCGCCTTCGCGCCGATGCTGGCGCCGCTTGCCTCGCTCTCGGTGCTGGTGCGCGTGCTGATCGCCGGTCTCGTGCTGGTGGTGGCGCTCGGCGTGGCCCATGTCTGGTTACCCGCCGGGCGGCCGCCCTGGCCGCGCCTGTGGCCGGGCATCGTCTTCACCCTCGTCGGCTGGTTCGTCGCCGCCTGGGTGTTCCGCATCTATCTGGAGAGCTTCTCCAACATGGCGGCCACCTATGCCGGCCTGGCCGGCGTCTTCACCGCCATCTTCTTCCTCTACATGGTGGCGGTGCTGCTGCTCTTCGGGGCGGAGTTCAACGCCGCCCTCAGCCGCCTGCGCGAGGGAGCGATCGGCTAGGCGTGGCCGAGCACCGCCCGCCGGGCGGCCGCGCGGGCGAACGCCGTCTCCATGGCGGCATGGAGTTCGCGCGGGCTGTAGGGCTTGATCACCGCACCGCTGAAACCGACGGCGCGGGCGTGCTGCGTCGCCAGGCGCTCGCGGTTGTCGGTGACGGCAACGATCGGCAGCGTGTCCTGGGCGCCGAGCGTGCGAATCAACTGGGCGGCGACGATGCCGTCCATGTCGGGAACGGCGAGATCGAGCAGCATGAGGTCGATTGCCGGGTCGTTGCGGATGAGCGCCAGTGCCGCCTCGCCGCCGGCGGCGACCAGCGTATCGCAGCCGAACTGCTCGACCAGGACGGTGGCAATCATGGTGCTGGCCGGGCTGCCGCCGACGACAGCCACGCGCGGCCGGCGGCCATTGACCGTCAAACGAACGATGGGATCGTCGCTCATGCCGCTCTCGCCAAACGCAACAAGACAGGGCAAGTATCGCGGGCTTTGCTTAACGATCGCCTAAATTGGAATCGCTTTGAACCAGATCGTCACCATCGTCCTGCCCGTCTTCGGGCTGATCGGCATCGGCTATGCCGTCTCATGGCTCAAGCTGCTGCCCGCGGGCAGCGACCGGGTGCTGGGCGATTTCTGCTTTGTCATCGCCATCCCGCTGCTCATCTTCCGCATCATCGCGACTGCCGATTTCTCCGGCGGCTCGCCGCTCTACCTGTGGCTCGCCTACTATATCGGCTTCGCGATCGTGTGGATCATCGGCACGCTCGCCGTGCGTCGCCTGTTCGGGCGCGACGCGCGCAGCGGCGTGGTCGCCGGCGTTTCGGCGGCGTTCCCCAACACGCTGCTGCTTGCCCTGCCGCTGGTCATCCTGGCCTACGGCGACCAGGGCGCTGCGGCGCTGGCGGTGCTGGTCACCATCAACCTGCCGGTCATGATGGCGGTCAGCGTTGTCCTCAACGAGCGGGCGCTGGTGGTCGACGGGATAGCCACCCACAACGACACCCCGGCGGCGCTGCGCGCGGCGGCGGTGGCGCTAGTCAAGAATCCGATCATCATCGGCATCGCCGCCGGCGTTGCATGGCGCCTCCTCGGGCTGCCGCTCGGCGGGCCGGCCGGCACCGTGGTGAACCGGCTCGCTGGCGTTGCCGGAACGGTGGCGCTGTTCACCGTCGGCATGACGCTCCGTCAATACGGCATCAGCGGCAATGTCCGTCCGGCGCTGATCATCACCGTGCTCAAGCTCGTCGTCATGCCGGCCATCGTCTTCGTCGTCGTGGCGACGGTCGTCCCGCTGCCGCCGGTGTGGGCCAAGGCGCTGGTCGTCACCGCGGCGTGCCCGACCGGCGTCAATGCGTGGCTGGTGGCTTCCCGGTTCCGCACCGGCGAGGCGTTTGCCTCCAACGTCATCACGTTGGGCACCGCCATGGCGGTGGTCACCGTCGGCGTGTGGCTGCATGTCGCGGAGTGGCTGTAGCCGATGCGGGCCATGGGTATGACTGCCGGCGTCAGTCCCGGGCGGCGAAGTCGACCACGCAGGCCTTCTCCAGATTGGGGTCGAGCCAGCGGCCGATGAAGTCCCGGTGAGCGGGATGCGGCAGGTATTGGTCGCGCCCCTCCGGTCCCGCGAAGGTGACGATGAAGCAGTGGGTGAAGCCTTCGTCGAGGCCCTCGGGAGAGGAGTTCAGTCCCCACTCGAAGTCGGTGACGAACGGCAGGGAGGCGCAGAACGCCCGGAAGGCGTCTTCGATTGCCGTCACCGTCGTGGCGGGGGTGGTTTCCTTGAACTTGAACAGCACGACGTGGCGGTAGGTGTTGGCGCGTTCGGCCATTGCATACACTCCTCATCCGGTTCTTGAACATGCCGGTGGCCCAATCTACCGGCAGGCGCCGGCGGCCGCATCAGGCCAAAAGTCCCACCATCCGCCTGATGTCGTCGGGCGTCCGGCCGGCCGCCCTGAGGGCGGCGAGCGCCATGTCGCGGTCGGACTTGGAAAACTTGCGTCCCGTGGCGTCGGTGATCAGCCGGTGATGGTGATAGCGGGGCGAGGGCAGCCCGAGCAGGTGTTGCAGGAGCACATGCACCGAGGTCGCCGCGTAGAGATCGCGCCCGCGCACCACGTCGGTGATGCCCTGCAGCGCGTCGTCGACGACGACGGCGATGTGATACGAGGCCGGCCGGTCGCGCCCGACGAGCAGCACATCGCCGAAGGCCCGCGGTGCCGCCGCAATCGTCTCTTCTGATCCGAAGCCGCTCTCCTGCCATGAGAGAAGGCCGGCCATGCCGGCGGCCCTGTCCATGTCGAGGCGGAGCGCGTGCGGCGCGCCGGCATCGATCAGCGCCTGTGCTTCGGTCGGATCACGGGCGCGATCGGTGGGTGGGTAGAGCGGCGCTCCGTCCGGGTCGCGCGGCCATTCGGCGGCGACCGTGGCGGCCGCGACCTCGCCGCGGCTCATGAAGGCCGGATAGACCAGCCCCATGGCCGCAAGGCGGTCGATTGCCGCCGTGTAGTCGGCGATGTGCTCCGACTGGCGGCGCACCGGTTCCTGCCAGGAAAGTCCCAGCCAGCGGAGATCGTCGAGGATCGCCGCTTCGTATTCCGGCCGGCAGCGGGTTGGGTCGGTGTCCTCGATGCGCAGCAGGAAGCGCCCGCCGGCCTGCCGGCACAGGTCGAAATCGGTCAGCGCCGAAAACGCATGGCCGAGATGCAGCGCGCCGGTGGGCGAGGGCGCGAAGCGGAAAACGGGTTGCACAGGGTCAGATTCGGCTTGAACGCTCATCGCCCGTCATTTAGCAGCCCGGGCGACCCATGCGCACCATCGAGACCAGCGCGGACATTGCCGAAGGGCTTGCCTGGCTTGCCAAGGCCGACCGGCGGCTGAGGCCGGTGATCCGCGCCGCCGGTCCGCTCGCGCCGCGCCGGCGGGCGCCGGGCCTGGCGGGGCTTGCCCGTGTCGTCGTCGGCCAGCAGGTCTCGGTCGCCAGCGCCGATGCCATCTGGGCGCGCTGCCTCACCGTCTTCCCGGAGATGACGCCCGAGGCGATCGGCCGCGCCCGGCTGCCGCGCTTCCGCAAGGCCGGCCTGTCGGCACCCAAGATCCGCACGCTCCGTGCGGTCGCCACTGCCTGCCGCGACGGACTCGACCTCGATGGGCTTGCCGGCCTGCCGTCGGCGGAGGCCCATGCGGCGCTCACCGCGGTCAAGGGCGTCGGCCCGTGGACAGCGGACATCTACCTGCTCTTCTGCCTCGGCCATCCGGACATCTTCCCGGCCGGCGATCTGGCGCTGCGCAGCGCGGTCGCCGATGCCTTCGGGCGCGACGCGCCGATCGCCGTGGACGACCTCGCGGCCATGGCCGGGCGCTGGTCACCATGGCGGAGCGTCGCGGCAACGCTCTTCTGGGGTTATTACAGCGCGCGCAGGCAGACCCGGACGCTGCCGTTATGATGTCGGACCTTTTCAGCAGTGATTCGGGGGCGGCATGACTGACCTTGACGGACCACGCATCGCGCCCGCCGCCGGCGGAGCGGCAAAGAGCCTCGTGGTCTTCCTCCACGGCTACGGCGCCGACGGCAACGATCTCATCGATATCGGCCGCATGCTGGCCCCGGTGCTGCCTGAGACGGCCTTCGTTTCGCCCCACGCGCCCGAGCCCTGCGCCGAGATGCCGGTCGGCCGCCAGTGGTTTCCGCTGGCCAGCGCCGACCCGGTTCTTCTGCGCCAGCGGGTGCGTGCCGCGGCGCCGGTGCTCGACGCCTTTCTCGATGCGGAGCTTGCCGCCCACAGCCTCTCCGGCGACCGGCTGGCGCTGATCGGCTTCAGCCAGGGTACCATGATGGCGCTCCAGGTCGGTCCGCGCCGGGCGGGGGGCATTGCCGGCATCATCGGCTATTCGGGGCTGTTGGCCGGACCTGAGGACCTCAAGGCGGAGTTGCGCCATAGGCCGCCGGTCCTGCTCGTCCACGGGGCCGCCGACCCGGTCATTCCGGCGGTGGCGCTTTCCGCCGCCGCAGCAGCGCTCGACGATGCCGGTATCGCGGTCGAATCGTACCTCCGCCCAGGCCTGCAGCACGGCATCGACCAGCAGGGCCTCAGCCTCGGCGCCGATTTCCTGCAGCGGGTCCTCGGCTAGGCCGTAGCGGCCGTTCAGGCCCGGTTCAGCGCGGCGGTGCTCTTCTCCGCCTGCGGCTCGGTGCCGCAGATGGCTGAAATTTAATCCAGGTCCCCGTCGGAAAAGCGCGGTTGATCCGTGTCATTCCTTGGGCCTCCTCACCATGTAGAAGACGCCATGCTGCAAAAATCGCCCGCATCGGCAGGTTCCGCCCCCGGCTCCGCGGTCGAGAGCGAGATCGGCGCCGTGCTTGCCAGCGGCCGCAAATCTGGCCGTCGCCGCCGCCTGTGGACCGTTGCCGTCGTCGTTGTTGCGGCGCTGGCTGCTGGCGGTGCCTGGCTCATGTCGGGGTCGCGCGGGCCGTCGGTGGTCTATGCGACGCAGCCGGTCAGCGACGGCGACCTGACCGTCACGGTCACCGCCACCGGCACGGTCGAGCCCACCAATCAGGTCGCCATCTCCAGTGAGCTCTCAGGCACGGTGCGCTCCGTGCTGGTCGACTACAACGACACGGTGAAGAAGGGCGAGGTGCTGGCCAAGCTCGATACCGACACGCTCAAGGCCAATCTGGCGCTCGCCCAGGCGACGCTTGCCGCGCGCAGGGCCGACGTCGCCCAGGCCCAGGCGACGGTCCACGAGACGGCCATCGCGCTGAAGCGTGCCGGCGATCTGGTGGCGCGCAACGTGTCGTCGCAGTCGACGCTGGACTCGGCCAATGCCGACAGCGAGCGCGCCCAGGCAGCAGTGGCCGCCGCCGAAGCCAACGCGAAGATCGCCGAGGCCAATGTCTCGATCGCCGAGACCAACCTGGCCAAGGCCGAAATCGTTTCGCCGATCGACGGCGTCGTGCTGTCGCGCGACGCAGAGCCGGGGCAGATCGTCGCCTCGTCGCTGTCGGCGCCCACCCTGTTCACGCTCGCCGAGGACCTCAAGAACATGCAGCTCGAGGTCGGCATCGACGAGGCCGACATGGGCAAGGTCAAGCACGGCGACACGGCCACCTTCACGGTCGAAGCCTTTCCCGGGCACTCCTTCCCGGCGACCATCCAGCAGGTGCGCTATTCGCCGCAGACGGTGGAGGGCGTGGTCACCTATACGGCGGTGCTCTCCGTCGACAATTCCGACCTGCTGCTGCGGCCGGGCATGACCGCCACCGCCGATATCACCGTCGAGACGGTCAAGAACGCCGTCCTGGTGCCCAATGCGGCGCTGCGCTGGTTGCCCCCGGTCGAGACCACGCGCACGGCCAGCCGCGGTGCCGGCCTGCTTGGCCTGCTCATGCCGCGCGGGCCGGGCAGGGGCGTGCGGCCGCAGGGCGCCGCCCAGCCCAACGGCCGGGCCAAGGTGTGGGTGCTGCGCGACGGCGAGCCGGTCGGCGTGCCGGTCAAGGTCGGCTCCACCGACGGCGTCCATACGGCGGTCACCGGCGGTCTCACGGTCAACGACAGGGTCATCGTCGGTTCGCGGACCGAGTCCTAGGGGTGACACGATGGATGCCCCGCTGATCGCGTTCCGCAAGGTCACCAAGATCTATGGCAGCGGCGATGCCGAGGTGGCGGCGCTGAAGGGCGTCGACTTCGCGATTCCCGCCGGTGAATTCGTCGCCATCATGGGCCCCAGCGGCTCGGGAAAGTCGACGGCCATGAACATCCTCGGCTGCCTCGACCGGCCGAGTGCGGGCACCTATGCCTTTGGCGGCGCCAATGTCGGCGATCTCGACGCACCCCATCAGGCGCTGGTCCGCCGCCATTTCATCGGCTTCGTCTTCCAGGGCTTCAACCTCCTGTCGCGCACCTCGGCGCTGGAGAACGTCGAACTGCCGCTCATCTATCGCGGCGTGCACGCCAGCGAGCGCAAGCGGCTGGCGCTGGACGCACTGGCCAAGGTGGGGCTGGCCGACCGCGCCCATCACGACCCCAACGCGCTCTCCGGCGGCCAGCAGCAGCGCGTCGCCATCGCCCGCGCCATCGTCACCAATCCGCAGGTCATCCTCGCCGACGAGCCGACCGGCAACCTCGATACGGCGACCAGCCGCGACATCATGCAGGTGCTCACCGCGCTCAACCGCGAAGCCGGCATCACCGTGGTCATGGTCACCCACGAGCCCGACATGGCGGAGTATGCCCACCGGGTGATCCACTTCCTCGACGGCGAGATCGCCCAAGACGGGCCTTCGGCGGAGGCTGCCTGAGATGCTCGCCGAAACCATCAAGCTCTCCTTCAAGACGATCATGCGCAACGCCATGCGCTCGTTCCTCACCGTGCTCGGCATCGTCATCGGCGTGGCCGCGGTCATCGTCATGGTGGCGCTCGGTCAGGGCACCACGGCGCAGGTGACCAACGACGTCGCCAAGCTTGGCTCCAACCTGTTGATGGTGCGCGCGGCGCGTGGCGGCCCGGGGCCGGACGTCGCCGGCGCAGCGCCGAAGCAGTTCTCGCCGCGCGACGTGGTGGCGCTGGAGACCCAGGTGCAGGGCGTGCGCGTGGTGGCGCCGTCGGCCAGCAGCAACATGACGGCGGTCTTCGGCAACCAGAACCACGCCATGCAGGTCACCGGCACCGACAACCGCTTCTTCGACGCGCGCGACTGGCCGGTGGTCCAGGGGCGCGAATTCACCGACGCCGAGCTGCAATCGGGCGCCGCCGTCTGCATTCTCGGCTCGTCGACGGTGACGGCGCTGTTCGGCGAGAGCGATCCGCTCGGCGCCACCATTCGCCTCAAGCAGATCGCCTGCAAGGTGATCGGCGTGCTGGAGACCAAGGGCGCCTCCGGCTTCGGCAACGATCAGGACGACGTCGTCATCATGCCGCTGAAGACGGTGCAGCGGCGGGTCACCGGCAGCCCCGACATTCCGCTGGTCTTCGTCGCTGTCGCCAACGGCTATACGACGGCGGGGGTGACCACCGGCATCGAGGAGTTGCTGCGCGAGCGCCGCCATATCGCCCCCGGCGAGCGCAACGATTTCAGCGTCTTCGACACCGCGCAGATCGCCAACCTGCTGACCGGCGTCACCGGCGTGCTCACCAGCCTGCTGGCGGCGGTGGCCGGCGTCAGCCTGCTGGTCGGCGGCATCGGCATCATGAATATCATGCTGGTCTCGGTGACCGAGCGTACGCGCGAGATCGGCATCAGGCTGGCCATCGGCGCCGAGGCTGGCCAGGTGCTCATGCAGTTTCTGGTCGAGGCGGTGGTGCTGTCGCTGTTCGGCGGGGTGGTCGGCGTGGCTGTAGGCTTCTCTCTGTCGGCGGTCGCCGCCGGCTTCCTGCATGTGCCGCTGGTCGTCGATCCCAAGATCGTCGCCATCGCCTTCCTGTTCTCGGCGGCGGTCGGCGTCGTCTTCGGTTATTTCCCCGCCCGCCGCGCCGCCCGCCTCGATCCGATCGAGGCGCTCAGGCACGAGTAGGCGAACTCCTCACCTTTACCAAAGCCCTCATGGTGAGGTGCCCGGCGTGAGCCGGGCCTCGAACCACGAGGGCCGCCTGCTCAGTGCAGGCTCGGCCCCTTGAGGAAGCGGTTGCGGTCGCCCGAGGGCACGGTGATGTCCATCGGCCGGCCGTCGCGGTGCACGGTCATCGGCACCTTGACGCCGGCGTCGCCCAGCGACCAGATCTTGCGGAACAGTCCGGCGAGCCCCGTCACCCGCATGCCGCCGACCGAGAGCACGATGTCGCCCTCGCGCAAGGACCGGCCGGCAGGCCCCTTGCCCGAGACGCCGGCGATCACCACGCGGTCGTCGACCTCGGTGGCATAGAGGCCGAGCCACGGCCGCGGCGGCCGGTTGGGCTGACCCATCATCAGCATGTCGTCGAGGATCGGCTTGAGCAGGTTGGTGGGCACATACATGTTGAGTGGCACGCCCTCGCTGCCGTCGGTCGCCTGCTCGAGCTGCAGCGAGCCGATGCCGACCAGCCGGCCGTCGCCGCCGATGAGGCCGGTGCCGCCCCAGTAGGGGTGGGCCGGCGCGGTGAAGATAGCCTCGTCCAGCAGGTATTCCCAATAGCCGGCGAATTCCTGGCGGGCGACCACCTTGGCTGCGAGCGAATGGCCGGCGCCGCCGGCGCCGGCGGCGATCACCGGCGCGCCGGGCACCGCATCGGCCGAATCACCCAGGCTCAGCCCCGGCATGGACAGGCGGCCGAGGGCCTGCACCAGGCCGAAGCCGGTGTCCTGGTCGAAGCCGATCGGGGTGGCGGCAAGCGTGCTGCCGTCGGCCAGCGTCAGCCAGATTTCGCTCGCCTCGGTCATCAGATAGCCGATGGTGAGGATGACGCCGTCATCGCGGATGATGACGCCGTTGCCGCTGCGCTCGGTGCCGAGGATATCGGCGGTGAAGGCGTCGACAGGCACAGCCGCGCGAATGCCGACCATGGCCTTCAGCGCGGTTTCCAGATCGAAACCGTAGTCCTCAGGATGCGGCGCCACTTCCGGGGGCACGCGCCAGTCGAATGAAACGGCCATGGCGTTTCTCCTCGGGATGCCTCCTCCCTCAACCATTCTATTTAGGGAAATCCGGCGCTGATGTGGAGGGGGTGGGGCGGATTAGCCGTTAGCCGGCGGTGCGGAACAGCCGTGGGTCATATGCCGCTCGCAGTGTGGAGACGATGTGGACGCGTCCCGCGTCGGGATGGCGCGGATTGAGGAGAATATTCGTCGATCTCGGAAGGATGACCGAGGGGACCCGGCGGATCGCGGTGTCTCCGGATTCCAGCCACTCGTTGCCCAAAGTGCGCGTGAACGAGAGGTTTGCGCGCCATTCGGGATATCTCAACGAAAGGTCATCTTCGCCAAGCGGAGAATCGACGATGTCGTCCGGCAGATCGACTTCAAGAAGCTGATAGGTGGCCGGCAAGTCATCCGGATCGACTTCCGAGCCCACCAGGTTTTCCAGCAACGCCAATGCGGGGTGTTCGGCGAGGTAGACGATCGGCCGGCCCAAAGTGTGCCAGCGCGCCGATGCCCGCTGTCCGCCTTCGCCGGAAAGATCGGCGTAGTTCGAGATGCGCCAGATGCGCACGGCCCGCCGCGCTCAGGCCACCATGCCGAAGTCGATACGCTGCAGCATCTCCTCGACGACGCGTGCGCCCGCTTCGCTGCCCAGGAAGGCCAGCGGCGTCTCACGGTCGAGCTGACGCTTGGGTTTGCGCAGCCAGCGGTTGGCCTTGTCGGCGCTGCCGAAGACGCGCGCGGCAAGGCTGGCCACCCGTTCCAGGCGCAGCGCCTTGTCGGTTTCCTCGACCGATAGCGGCTCGTTCGCCGCCTGGCGGCGCGCCAGCGTCCGCTTGGGCACGACGAGCGCGTAGATCTCGGCTTGCGAATAGCCGCGCTTCGTCAGGGCGTCGAGCGCGTCCGGCGCGGCGCGAATCACCGGGGCATTGGGCAGCGCCGCACCGGCAATGTGGTGCACGACCGCCATGCGCGGGGTCGTCGCCGGTCCTTGCGTGGAGTGCCTGTGCGATGCCATCTTGTGCCATATGCCTCGATTTCTTGACAATATGGCAATCGGGGCGGCGTTTGTCGAGGCCGTGCTGCCGGATGTCGCCATCCGGCCACCCGCCCCCTTCACATGGCTGTCACGCTCCGTATAGAGTATGCCCCGCACCGGGGGGCTAACCTTCGGGCACTACGGATAGAATCGGGAAGGCGTCAGTGAATATCGCTGTCTCGCCGGGGTCCAATCCGGCGCTCGTCCTCAATGCAGACTATCGGCCGCTCAGCTATTATCCGCTGTCGCTGTGGTCGTGGCAGGACGCCATCAAGGCGGTGTTCCTGGAGCGCGTGAACATCGTCTCGGAGTACGAGACGGCGGTCCACAGCCCCTCCTTCTCGATGAAGCTGCCCTCGGTGGTGTCGCTGAAGACCTACGTCAGGCCGGCGCGCCACCCGGCGTTTACGCGGTTCAACGTGTTCCTGCGCGACCGCTTCGTCTGCCAGTATTGCGGTACGCGGGAGGATCTGACCTTCGATCACCTCGTGCCGAGATCGCGCGGCGGCCAGACGACGTGGGACAACGTCGTGGCCGCCTGCTCGTCATGCAATCTCAAGAAGGGCGGCCTCTCCGTCGGCGAAGCGCGCATGTGGCCGGCGCAGATGCCCTTCCAGCCGACCGTGGCGCAGCTCCACAATAACGGTCGCCATTTCCCGCCGAACTACCTGCACGACTCCTGGATGGACTACCTCTACTGGGACACCGAGCTGGAGCCCTGAGGCTCCGGCGGTTTCCGGCAGTTGGTTTGCGCCGACGGCCAGCGTGCCCGGGCGGTGCCGCTTGCTCCCTCCCTCCACCGCGCAAGCGCGGGGTGGGTGGCGAGGCCGAAGGCCGAGCCGGGTGGGGGTTACGCGCGCGGTGGTTCGTCATGGCCGGACGTGTTCCGGCCATCCACGTCTTCCTTTTTCGGCAGCTCGGAAAGGCGTGGATCACCGGGACAAGCCCGGTGATGACGGACAGCGCGAATGCCGGCGAAGAAATACTTATCCCCGCTGTCCGAACCGCCCCCATATTGGTTGGCATCCTCGCTCGGATAGAGGGGCGTCTACCGGTGGCGACCTTTAGGCGGAGCGGGGTGCGGTGTCCCTGTCGGCCGCGTCGCAAGCGGAAGGCAGTTGGAGCTCGGAAGCCCGTCAACGGAGAGGCCGCAAGGTCGCTTCGTGCGCCAACGCCCTGAAATGGTGCAGCGCTAAAGGCGGGCAGAGGTCAGCCGCCGGTGAGACCGGCCCGGGAAACCGAGGCCCCGGCACCGCGGTGGTCGAAGGCGGCCGATGTGCCAGCCTGCCTCTGCCAACCCAGGCGGGGCCTCGCATAAATCCCGCGGCGGGCGTCCGGTCGGCGCCCATTTCGGACTACCCGCAGGCGTTGACCAGACGCCCGCCACCCCCTCGGCATCTCTCAAGAGGTGCAGGGGACTTGAGACAAGAGGCGAGGACGGCCGAAGGCCGGACAGGGAAGGGCAAAAGAAATCTTCATCACCCGGTCGCTACGCGGCGCGGGAACGAGAGAGTGTGCCTGGGTGCGGGGGAAAAAGGGGCAGGGTGTGCCAGTCTCGGCGCGATTGCTACACTGGCGCAGCAATTCCGCGCGTGACCCAAGAGGCACATGGCCTTCAAGCTCATAGAAGTGGCCACACCCGAGGATCGGGTGCAGGCGATTCTCGCTGTCGCCGAGGAGCTCGACGTCGACGACGTGCAGAAGGCGCCGCTCGATGATGGCCGCTGGCTGATCCGTCTGGTGGTCGGCGAGATCGACCGGCAGGGCCTGCTCGACCGGCTTCAGGCGGCGCTCGGCAAGTCGGAAAACTGGCGCATCACCATGCTGCCGACCGATGCCGTCATCCCGTTCGAGGAGCCGGAAGAAGAAAAGAAGCCGGAGGAAAAGGGCGAGCCGGAGGAGGAGGACGAGGACAAGAAGCGGGAAGAGCAGGAGCGTGCCTCGCGCGAGGAGCTCTATCACCTGGTCGAAGGCGGCGTGCGCACCGATTCGAACTTCATCCTGCTGGTCTTCCTGTCGACGGTGGTCGCCTCGGTCGGGCTGGAGCAGGACAGCGTCGCCATCCTGATCGGCGCCATGGTCATCGCGCCGCTGCTCGGGCCCAATGTCGCCTTCGCCTTCGGCGCCGCCATCGGCGACCGCAAACTCATGCTTGCCGCCAGCAAATCCGGTGTGCTCGGCGTCGTGCTCAGCGTGGTCATCGCTGGGGCGCTCGCCTTCCTGATCGCCCCCAATATCGCCAGCCACGAGCTTCTGGCGCGCACCTCGGTCGACTATGCCGGCATCGCCCTGGCGCTCGCCTCGGGCGCGGCCGCGGCACTCTCGGTCACCACCGGCCTGTCGGCGACGCTGGTCGGCGTCATGGTCGCCGTCGCCCTGCTGCCGCCGGCCGCGACGCTCGGCATCATGCTGGCGGCCGGGCATATGAACCTCGCCCTCGGTGCGGCGATGCTGCTGGTCGCCAATATCGCCTGCGTGAACCTGGCCGCGCAGGTGGTCTTCCTGGCCAAGGGCATCAAGCCCAGGACCTGGGCCGAGCAGAAAAGCGCGCGGCGCGCAGTCATGGTCAACATCGTCACCTGGATCGCGCTGATCGCGGTCCTCGTCGGCGTCATCGCGCTGCGTCAGTCGGCGCCGGGCTAGCGAGCATTAGCGATAGGTTGCCGCGAGATGGTTGACCGTCACGTCCGCAACGCCGGGCAGGCGCCCGTCGAAGGAGCGGAAGGCGAGCGTGCGCGTTTCGCCGGGAAGCAGGAGAAAGCTCGCATCGTCGAAGGCGCCGGCAAATTCGGACGCCTCCGGCCTGACGAAGAAGGCCGGCGCATCGGCCGAGAGGACGAATGTCCCCGCCGTCTCGCCGGCCTCAAGGCTCACGCGGGCGTCGGGCAGGTCGAGGCGCTTGGGTTTGTCGGCGAGCACCGCGAGGCGCATCAGCGGGTCGTAATCGGCGCTGCCCGCCTTGCGCCCCTCGACGACATGGGCGAGGCCGCCAGCGGGAATCGCTACCGCGGCGATGGCGATGGCGCGGTCGGCCGGCACTGCGGCCGAGAAGAGGGCCTCGTCCAGCACCCTGCCGTCACGGTCGATGGTCCTCAGGCGTACATCGACATCGGCGGGCGTCTGGGCGTCATTGACGCCCGCGATCTTCAGCCGTCCCGCATCGACGCGGGCGGCCAGCGCCAGCGGGGCGAAGAAGCGGCGGGCATGATGGTGCAGCGTCTTCCAGCCTATGGCGTGGTCGAGGCTCGACCAGGAGACCGCAGGCCACACGTCGTTGAGCTGCCAGTAGATTGCGCCCATGGAATGCGGCTTGAGGCTCCGCCAGAAGCGCACCGCGGTTTCGATCGCCAGCGCCTGCTGGAGCTGGCTGAGATAGAGGAAGTCGTCGAAACCGGTCGGCATGCGGAAATAGCGCGTCATCGTCTCGACGATGCGACCGTTGCCGGCGGGGTCGCGCTGGTGCCACTCCATCACCGGTGACATGGCGTTCCACTCGCCGGGTTCCGCGAAGCGGCGAATGTCGTGCATCGTCGGAAAAGCCTGGAAGCCGAACTCGGAACAGAAGCGGGGTTTGACGTCGTAATAGTGCTCGAAGTCGCGGTTCTCGTGCCAGACCGACCAGAAGTGCATGTCGCCTGACGAATCGTCATGCCAGGCGTCGCCATAGTCGAGCTTGCCGGAGCAGGGTGACGACGGCCAGAAGGTGCGGCTGGGGTCGCTGTCGGCGACGGCCTGTTCGATGACGCGGTTGAGCCGGTCGTAATTGACCAGATAGCGGTCGCGGTTCTGCTTCGACGCCTCATACCAGTTGAGCGAGCCGATCACCTCGTTGTCGCCGCACCAGATGGCGACGCAGGCGTGCGAGGCCAGCCGCTTCACCTGATAGCGCACCTCGGCGTCGACCTGTCTGAGGAACTCCGGCGTCGAAGGATATTGCGAGCAGGCGAACATCATATCCTGCCAGACCAGCAGGCCAAGTTCGTCGCACAGATCGTAGAAGGCATCGAATTCGTAGAAACCGCCGCCCCAGACGCGGATCATGTTCATGTTGGCGACGACCGCCTCGCCAAGCAGCCGCGCCATGCGCTCGCGCGTGATGCGGCTGGGGAGCGCGTCGGCGGGGATCCAGTTGGCGCCCTTGGCGAAGATGGGCGTGCCGTTGACCTCGAAGGTCATCGAGGTGCCGGCCGCGTCCGGCTCGTTGATGAGGCGGAGTTTCCTGATGCCGATGCGTTTTTCGACCCGGGCGCCGGGGATTTCGACGCTGGCCGGATAGAGCGGCTGATCACCGTAACCTGCCGGCCACCAGAGAAGCGGCTCCGCGATCGTGAGGCTGAGATCGATGGTGCCGCCACGTGCATGCGTCACCATGGCCACGCCCTCGACCTGTCTATCGTCGAAGGTGAAGACCACGGGTACCGGCCCGTCTTTCCGCGCCGCCAGCTCAACGTGGGCGGTCACCGTCACGCTGCCGTCGCCGTGATGGTCCTGGCGGACGACCACGTGCTCGATGCGCGCATCCTCCAGCAGGCGCAGCGTCGGCTCGGCATAGACGCCCATCACCATCAGGCAGGGGCCCCAGTCCCAGCCGCCATGGCATTGCGCCTTGCGCAGCATATTGAGGTGGTCGACCAGGTTGTTCTTGGTGCGCGGGATGGGGAAGGGCTGCTTCGCTGCCCGCTCTGCCGCCTCCTTGGTCGCCGAGCGGAAGCGAATGGCGATGGCATTCTCGCCGGCATGGAGCACGTCGGTGAGGTCGATGCGGTGGCGGACGAAGCTCGAATCGAGGCTGGCGACCACCCGGCCGTTCACCGTCACGTCGGCGACGGTATCGACGAATTCGAGGTCGAGCACCGGCCATGCGCCGGCAAGCGCGTCCCCGGCCAAGTCGAAGGAACGGCGGATCTCCCATTCGGCCTCGTGCACCCACTGCACGTCGGCCTCGTTGGTGCCGATCATGGGATCGGGGATGCGCCCGGCGGCGATCAGCGCCGAATGGATGTCACCGGGAATGGGGCAGGGCGCGACCGCGCTGCCGTTGGCGTCGCAGAGGGTCCACGGACCGGAGAGCAAAACGTCTGTCACGGGAGAGCCCATGGTGGGGTTGGCGGGGCGTGGCAGGAAATCGCCGCCGTCATCTTGCGTCAGCTGACGCTGGCCCAGGCGCCGATCAGCCGCGGCAGGAAGATGCAGTGGTCGCCGGCGACGGAAGCCTCGCGCAGCCGATCGGCGATGGTCGCCGGGTCGACTTCGGCGGCGGTGGCGATGCCGTGCGCCTCGATGGCTGGCATGAGCGTCGCCAGCGCCTGCGCGGCGAAATCGTAGACGATCGCATTCGGGCCGCTCTCGATCCGGCAGGTGCCGTGCAGGCGCGGATCGAGCCCTGCCGCCCGGTAGGTGCGGTAGAGCATCGAGCCCATGTTCGGCTCGGCGCCGACCGCGCGGTAGGTCGACACGATCCAGTCGACGCAGCGGGTGAGCAGCGGTAGCTCGGGCAGGGCCGTTGCCTGGGAGATGTCCATCTCGATGAAGGCGATGATCCCGCGCGGCTTGGCGAAGCGCATGAGCGTCCTGAGGGCGCCGGCGGGGTCTGGGACGTGCATCAGGATGAACCGCCCGATGACCGCGTCGAAGGTCTCCTCGGTGCTGTAGCCGTTAACGTCGGCCTGCTCGAAGGTCAACCAGCTACAGCCAGCGCGTGCCGCCCGCGCGCGCGCCGGCGGCAGCGCCGCGTTGGCGTTGTCGATGCCAAGAACGCGACCGGTCGGGCCGACCAGTTCGGCCGCAATCATCGATACGTCGCCGACGCCGCAGCCCACGTCGAGGACGGTCATTCCCGGTGAAATGCCGGCGCGACGCAGGATCTCGCGGGTCTCTGCGCTGAAGATTTGTGCCTGGTGCTCCAGGCGGGAGAGTTCGGCCTCGGAATGGCCGAGGACGTAGGGTTGTGGATCGGTCGTGTCGTTCATGCAGCAGGCGCGTCCGCGAGTTGGTGTCGGCGAAACCTATACTGAAATTGCTCCGTACTCACCAGCCGAACGCTGGCGCCCGTGGTCGCAGGGCGAGCAGATGGTCGTGATGAGATGACCCAGGGTTGTAGTCAAGCCATCACGACTTTATCGATCGGTATTCCCCACGAATTGGTCGTTATTCTTAAGGTTTAATAAGGCTCTTGCCGCTATTTTGAGCGCAGTTCCTGGAGAGTGGGCCGCTTCTGCGTGCCCAAATACGGTGGAGTTAGGAGGGCGGTCCATGACGGTCACCAATAGGACGGTCCGCACGAGTCACGGTGATATCGCAATCAGCGAAACGGCCGGCAAAGGTCTGCCCGTCCTGCTGCTTCATGGCAATTCGAGCTGCAAGGAGGCCTTCTCCAAGCAGCTCGACAGTGCACTGGGCGAAGAGTTCCACATGATTGCTATGGATCTGCCTGGGCATGGCGCGTCAAGCCCGGCGATCGATCCAGCAAACACCTACTCACTGCCGGGCTACGCCGAGGCAGCCGTTGAACTGCTCGGCAATATTGGCGTTTCGAGCGCGGCGGTCTGTGGCTGGTCGCTTGGCGGGCACGTCGCCATGGAGCTGCTCGGGCGATTTGCCGGCATCTCCGGCCTTATGATCATGGGCGCGCCGCCGGTGGGTCCGGAGATGGGATCGATTCAGCAGGGCTTCCAGCCGTGCCCGGCCATGGCGCTGTCGTGGCAGGAGACGTGGACCGATGAGGAATTCCAGGCGTTCAGCGACGCGGTCTTCGGCGGACTGGACGAGCCGGAACTGCGTCAGGCCGGGCGGCATACCGACGGGGCGGCGCGCCGGTATCTGGCTGAGAGCCTGATGAGCGGCCGGGCACTCGACGAACGGCCGATCGTGGCGCGCTCGGACGTGCCAATCGCCGTCGTCAACGGTGCCGACGATCCGATCGTCAATCTCGATTATATCGGATCGCTTCCCTACGGGAATCTCTGGGACAAGCACTGTTTCATCCTGCGCGGCATCGGCCATATGCCGTTCCGCGAGGCGCCGGAGGTGTTCAACACGCTTCTTGGCCGCTTCCTGAAGGAGGTTGCCAGCCGCAAGCGGCCTTTGGCCAGGCAGAAGGCCTCGGCGACGAAAACCCACGCGGCCTGAGCGACGGCAAAATGCGACACGCCTGGACCCGTTTGGCCCGGCGGGCGGCCATTGCGCCAGATGGTGTCAAAGGTGACGCGAACCGAACTCATCTTCTCGAAAAGCTGAACGATATTTTCACGAGATGCTGGCACGGTCTGCCGGTTGCGGCGCACTCTAGCCATGGCGTTCCAAATGTTCGGACGCGATAATACCCTTGGTCGGCGGCCGGAGACGGCGGTCCCGCTCGATATCTATGCGTCTCTCGTCGACGCGCTCTACGAACTGCGCCAGTCCCTGCTGATTGGCGCGTTCGCGGCTTCGCTTGCGGCCTTGCTCACCGCCTGGAAAGCGGCTGATTGGGCGCTGTTCGGCTTTGCCGTCGCCATTGCCGTGGTTGCGGTGCTGCGCTTTGTCGATATGGCGGCGTATTTCCGCGTGCGCGGGGAACTCAAGACCGTCGCTGCGTTCAGGAACTGGGAATACCGCTATGTGGTCGGTGCTGCGGTCCACGTGGCGCTGCTCGGCGGATGGACCTTCGTCGCGTTCGCGATGACTAACGATCCGTTCATCCGGCTGTTCAGCTTCTCGGTCACGCTGGCCTATATGATCGGCATTTCCGGCCGCAATTTCGCCAGCAACCTGCTCGTCACCTCACAGATCGTCGCCGCGGCATTGCCGCTCGCCGCGGCGCTGTTCATCGCAGGCGGTTTCTATTACGCGGTCTTTGGCTTGGTCCTTCTGCCGTTCTTCGCCGGGATGCGGCTGATCTCGCGCCGCCTGCGGGGGACACTGCTCGACGCCGTCATCGCAACGCGCAACGTCACCGAACTCGCCATGCAGTTCGACACGGCGCTCAACAACATGCCGCACGGGTTGTGCATGTTCGACAGCGAGCGCCACCTGGTCGTCACAAACGAGCGCCTGTCTGAGGTTCTCCAGATTCCGGGGGACGTCGATCGCAAGGGTCAGGGCGGGCGTGAGCTGCTGCGCGATTGCGTGGAGGCGGGTGTCGTCCTGCGTTCGGAACTGGATCGGCTGGTCGTGGAATTCGAGACGCGCCTCAGCCGAGCTGAAACCGGCTCCTTCACCATGCCGACCCAGAATGGCCGCACGCTGGACCTGACGTTCCAGCCGATGGCCAATGGCGGCTCCGTCGTGCTGATCGAGGACATCACCGAACGGCGCGAGGCCGAGGCGCGCATCCGCCACCTTGCCCGCTACGATTCGCTGACCGGCCTGCCCAACCGGCTGCATCTGCGCGAGCGCATGGAAGGGGCCCTGGTTGCGGCCGGTTCGAACGCGTCGGCGGTCCTCTTCGTCGACCTCGACCAGTTCAAGCAGGTCAACGATACGCTCGGCCATCCGCGCGGCGATCTGCTGTTGAGGGCCGTCGCCGACCGGCTCAAGCACCTGGTGCGCGAAAGCGACATCGTGGCGCGCTTCGGCGGCGACGAATTCGTCGTCGTGCAGACGCCGACCGCCGGACCGGAAGAGGCTGCCACCCTGGCGCGCCGGGTTGTCGCGGCGCTGTCGGAGACCTACGAGATCGACGGGCACCAGGTGGTCATCGGCGCCACCATCGGCATCGCCATGGCGCCGCGCGACGCGACCGGCGCGGACCACCTGCTCAAGAATGCCGACATGGCGCTCTACTGGGCCAAGAACGACCAGCGCGGAACGTGGCGCTTCTTCGAGCCGAGCATGGACGTGCGCGCCCAGCAGCGGCGCGGCCTCGAGCTCGACCTGCGCAATGCGCTGGCCAACGGCTCCTTCGAGATCTACTACCAGCCGCTCTTCGACCTGAAGACGATGAAGATCACCACCTGCGAGGCGCTGCTGCGCTGGCAGCATCCGCTGCGCGGCATGATCTCTCCGACCGAGTTCATCCCGATCGCCGAGGAGATGGGCCTGATCGTCGAAATCGGCAATTGGGTGCTGCGCCAGGCGTGCCAGACCTGCGCGACGTGGCCCGGCGACGTACGCGTCGCCGTCAACCTGTCGGCCAATCAGTTCCGCCGCGGCAACGTGACCGGCACCGTGCGCGAGGTCCTTGCCGCTACCGGCCTTGATCCCAGCCGTCTGGAAATCGAGATCACAGAATCGGTGCTCTTCCAGGACACCCGCGCCACCCGTCTGATCCTGCGCCAGCTGCGCGACCTCGGCGTACGCATTTCGCTCGACGACTTCGGCACGGGCTATTCGAGCCTCAGCTATCTGCACGGTCTGCCGCTCAACAAGGTGAAGATCGACCGGCTGTTCCTGGAAGGTCTGGAAGCGGGCGGCCGGGCGCTGATCCTGCTGCGCGGTGTGGCGCGGTTGTCTGCCGATCTCGGCCTGACGGTAACCGTCGAGGGCATCGAGACCGAGGAGCAGCTTGCGATTGTCTCCGCCGAAGACAGCATCAATGAGGTGCAGGGCTTCCTGTTCAGCGTGCCGGTGCCGCAGCGCCAGATCCAGGAGATCCTGAGGGCGACGAGCGGTCCGGCGGCCGCCGAAGCGCTCTGCGAAGCGCCGCGGCCGATGCTCATCCACAAGGCAGGCTGACCGGAGCCGGCCGGCGACCCCCTCAAATGAGGGGGTCTGGCAGCAGTTCCAACCAAGTTCTCCCTGAGAGTTTTGACGGTGTTCTCGCGCGCTGCGATGCAGCGGCGGCATGTTCGTTAACCTTAACGAGAAGTGACTGCCCGAATTTCGGGCTTTTTTAACGTTAATCCTTCCACTTTGATTAATGCTTTACTAAATTCTCCTGGTGCGGCGGGCACGGCGGCCGGTGCTGCACGAGGAGGCAGATATGAGTGCGGTTGCGTTAGCGATTCCCCAGCAGACGTTCTCCGAGCGGCTGCAGGACATGCTGGAGCGTGCGGATTTTCACCGGGCAGATAGCGAAGAAGAGCGCGAGGCGATCTTCCGCCTTCGCTACGACGCCTATCTCGGCGAGGGCGGCATTCCCCCGAATTTCGAGAAGCGATTCACCGACCCCTACGACGACGCCGACAACGCCTGGATCTTTGGCGTGTATCTCGACGACCGGCTGGTCAGCTCGATCCGGCTGCATATCGCCACCAAGGAATTCCCGGAAATGCCGACCCTCGGCGTCTTTCCGGAGATCCTGCAGCCGGAGCTGGATGTCGGCAAGATCATCATCGATCCGACGCGGCATGCGGTCGATCGCGAGGCCATGCACCGCTATCCGCAACTGGTCTATCTGACCATGCGGCTCGGCTGGCTGGCCGCCGAATACTTCCAGGCCGACACCGTGCTGGCGGCGGTGCGCACCGAGCACCAGGCGTTCTACAAGCGGGTCTTTGGCCACGAGCTGATCAGCGCCGCGCGGCCCTATCCGCTGCTGGCGCAGCCGATCAGCCTGATGACGCTGGACTATTTCGCGGCGCGCGAGCGGGTCCACCGGCGCTATCCGTTCTTCCGTTCCTCGGTCTTCGAGCGGCGGATGCTGTTCGAGCGCCTGCAGCAGCCAGTGGAGGTGCCGCGCAGGCAGCCAGCGCTGCGTCTGGTCGAGCCGGCCGGCGGGCCGGTGGCGCACGCGAGCTGAAAGCGCGCCAGGCCGGGCGCTAGGCCCGCGCCGGCCTGAAGATAGATTGGCGTTTCAAAAGGCGCCGCCCGGGCATTGCCTTGGGCGGCGCCTTGTCGTCTACTGCAGCCGTTTCCGACCGATCCATCTCACCACCTGCCGGCTCGCGGGGCCCCAAGCGATCAGTGAGCGGCGCCTGCCACATAGTGCGCGCCGGCAACAACGGGATATGCACCATGGACTACACCAGACTCGGCTCGACCGGTGTCACCGTCTCGCGCATCTGCCTCGGCATGATGACCTACGGCGTCAAGAGCAACCGTGAATGGGCGCTCGAGGAAGAGGAAGCGCGGCCGTTCATCAAGAAAGCGTTCGACCTCGGCTTCACCTTCTTCGACACCGCCGACGTCTATTCGATCGGCGTCAGCGAGGAGATCACCGGCCGTGCGCTCAAGGACTATGGTCCGGCGCGCGACAGCTACGTGCTGGCCACCAAGGTCCATGGCGCCATGGGCGACAGCCCCAACCAGCGCGGCCTGTCGCGCAAGCACATCATGGCGGCGATCGACGCATCGCTTACCCGTCTCGGCATGGACTATGTCGATCTCTACCAGATCCACCGTTTCGACGCAGCGACGCCGATGGAGGAGACGCTGGAGGCGCTGACCGACGTGGTGAAGGCCGGCAAGGCGCTCTATATCGGCGCTTCGTCCATGTACGCTTGGCAGTTCGCCCAGATGCTGGCGATCTCCGATCGCCTCGGCTTCAGCCGCTTCGTCACCATGCAGAACCACTACAACCTGCTCTACCGCGAGGAGGAGCGCGAGATGATCCCGCTCTGCCGCAAGGAGGGCGTCGGCCTCATCCCGTGGAGCCCGCTGGCGCGCGGGCTGGTGACCCGGTCGAATGCGGAGTCGGACGCGACGGTGCGCGCCAAGACGGACGCGTTCGGAAAGCAGCTCTATGATCGCAGCGACGCCGATCGCGCGATCATCGATGCGGTCGGCGCCATCGCCAAGAAGCGCGGCGTGCCCAATGCGCAGGTGGCGCTGGCCTGGATGCTGTCGCGGCCGGGCGTGACGGCGCCGATCATCGGCGCCAGCAAGATGAGCCATCTCGATGACGCGGTGGCCGCGCTCGGCATCAAGCTCGAGGACGATGAACTGAAGATGCTGGAAGCGCCCTACCGGCCCAAGCCGATCCGCGGGCACAACTGACCACCGAGGGGCCAGACGGTGCCGCGCCGCATCATCATCGACACGGACCCCGGGCAGGATGACGCCGTTGCCATCCTGCTGGCGCTCGCCTCGACGGAGGATTTCGAGGTCCTGGGCATCGTCGCGGTCGCCGGCAACGTGCCGTTGGCGCTTACCGAAAGGAACGCCCGGCGCATCGTCGAGCTTGCCGGCCGCACGGATGTTCCGGTCCATGCCGGCTGCGTGCGGCCGATGGTGCGTCAGTTGCGCACGGCCGAGCACGTGCACGGGCGCACCGGCCTTGATGGCTATGCGCTGCCCGAACCGACCTTGCCGCTCGCCGAGAAGCACGGCGTCGACTTCATCGTCGACACGGTGATGGCGGCGCCCGAGGGCGACATCACGCTGTGCACGCTAGGACCGCTCACCAACGTCGCCATGGCGCTCGTCAGAGAGCCGGCGATCGCCAGGCGCCTCGCCCGGATCGTCATGATGGGCGGCGCCTATTTCGAGGGCGGCAACATCACGCCGACGGCCGAGTTCAACATCTATGTCGACCCGCAGGCTGCCGACGTCGTCTTCAAGAGCGGCATTCCGCTGACGGTGGCGCCGCTCGATCTGACCCACCAGATGCTGACCACCGAGAAGCGGCGGCAGGCGTTCGCTGCCATCGGCAACCGCACCGGCGAGGCGGTCGCCGGCCTGTTGTCGTTTTCGGAGCGCTTCGACCTGGAAAAATACGGCAGCATCGGCGCGCCGCTGCACGACCCCTGCACCATCGCTTGGCTCTTGCGGCCGGAGCTGTTCGAGGGCCGCGAGATCAATGTCACCGTGGAGACGATGAGCGAACTCACCATGGGCATGACGGTGGCCGACTGGTGGCGGGTGACCGACCGGCCGGCCAATGCGCTATTCCTGCGCTCGGGCGATGCCGACGGCTATTATGCGCTGCTGACGGAGCGCCTCGCCCGCCTGCCATAGCGGCACCCCACCGGATTCCTGCCTGTCATGACCAAGGGCGTTCTGTTCGGCTTCCTCACCTACGTCCTGTTCTCCTGCGCCGACGCGACCGTGAAGGCGATCGGCGGCAGGCTGCCGGTGTTCGAGATCGCCTTTTTCCTGACGCTGTCGTCGTTCTCGACCTTCGGCTTCGCCCGGTCGAAATCGGAACGCTGGCGCGAGACCTTCCGGCTCAATCGTCCGCGCCTCGTCTTCCTGCGTGCCATCTGTGGCACGGCCGGCGGCATTTTCAGCTTCTATGCCTTCACCACCATTCCCTTTGCGGAGGCCTATTCCGTCCTCTTCCTGATGCCGCTGTTTGCCACCATGCTGTCGATTCCTGTGCTCGGCGAAAAGGTCGGCTGGCGGCGCTGGCTGGCGGTGGCAACCGGTCTCGTCGGCGTGCTGCTGGTGGTGCGACCAGGCTTCCACCAGCTTCACCTCGGCCATCTGTCGGCGCTGGCCGCAGCCGCCTGTGCGGCCGTCTCGATCATCACCATGCGCAAGCTGGGGCCGACGGAGAAGCGCATCAGCCTGCTTGCCGTGCTCTATCTGACGGCGATCGCCGTCAACGGGGCGCTGATGATCCACCAGTTCCGTGTGCCGAGCGGGTGGGAAATCGCCCTGCTGTTGCTCGCCGGCATCGCCGGCGGCTTCGGGCAGATCACGATGCTGGCGGCGACCCGGCTGGCGCCGGCTAACCGGGTCACGCCGACCCAGTACAGCCAGATCATCTGGGCGATCCTGCTCGGGGCGCTCGTCTTCGGCGAGTTTCCGGATCACATCGCGCTTGCCGGCATGGTGCTGGTGGTCGCTTCCGGTCTGTTCACCTTCCTGCGCGAGGAGCAGCTGCGCGGCTGGTCGCGGCGCACGATCGTGCTGCGCAACCGGCCATAGCGCGCCCGGGGCACAGGCGCCGGGGGCAATCCGCTTGACCGGGCTGCCGATAGTGCCAGTTATGGACTTCGGTTGCAGGCAGCGACAGGGAAGGGGCGAGAGAATCATGGTCACGCGAGGTTTCTTCGGGCGCCGTCCGAGTGAGGATGAGGCCAAGCGCCTGCCGCCGGGGCAATATCTGGAGACGGGCTTTCCGGTGCTTTCCGCCGGCCCGACGGCGATCGTCAAACCGGAGGAATGGAGCTTCACGGTCAAGGTCGGCCCGAAGCCGGTGAAACGCTGGTCGTGGGACGAATTCAATGCGCTGCCGATGAGCGAATTCAAGCGCGACATCCATTGCGTCACCAAGTGGAGCAAGTTCGACACTGAATGGCGCGGCGTCATGTTCGACGACATCCTCGCCGCCGCCGGCCTCGATGCGCCGCCAACCGGCTATGTGCTCGCCCATTCCTTCGACGGCTACACCACCAACGTACCGGTCGCCGACCTTGTCGACGGCAAGGCGATGGTGGCGCTCACTTTCGCCGGCTATCCGCTCACCTCGGACCATGGCGGTCCGGCGCGGCTGCTGGTGCCGCACCTTTATTTCTGGAAGTCGGCCAAATGGGTGAACGCCCTGCAGTTCACCCAAAGAGACGAAGCGGGGTTCTGGGAGCTGCGCGGTTACCATATATACGGTGATCCGTGGCGCGAGCAGCGCTTCACGGGCGACTGACAGGCGGGAATGTAATGGATCAGGCAGTTCAGCCGGGCGGGCGTCTCGCCTGGCAGGAAGCGACGGTCGTGGACATCCGGCCGTTGACGCCGCGCGTCAAGAGTTTCCGCCTGAGGGTACCCGGCTGGCGCGGCTTCCGCGCCGGGCAGCATGTCGACGTGCGCCTGACGGCGCCGGACGGCTATCAGGCCGAGCGCAGCTATTCGATCGGTTCGGCGCCGGACGGGTCCGAGATCGAGCTGATCGTCGAGCGGCTGGCCGACGGCGAGGTCTCGCCCTTCTTCCACGAGATCGTCCAGACCGGCGACACGATCGAGCTGCGCGGACCGATCGGCGGGCATTTCACCTGGACCGGGAACGACGGGGGGCCGTTGCTGCTCGTCGGCGGCGGCTCCGGCGTTGTGCCGCTTCTGTCGATGCTGCGCCACCGGGCTGCCGTTGCGCCCGAGGTGCCGGCGGCGCTCATCTATTCGGCGCGGGCGCGCGAAGAGCTGATTGAGATGGAAGAGCTGCTGCGGCGGGGCGAGAGCGACCCGAATTTCGGGCTGTTCGTGACCCTCACCCGCGAAAGCGCGGTGGAGGAGCCGCTGCGCACGGGGCGCATCAGCGCCGAGCTTGTCGCCGAGACACTGGCCGGGCTGGGCGACGTGCCGGCCCACAGCTATGTCTGCGGCGCCACCGCCTTCGTCGATTCCGCCACGCGGTTGATCATCGACATGGGCGTGCCGTTTCCGTCGATCAAGACTGAGCGCTATGGCGGCGATCCGGCGCGCCAGAATGCCTCAGGTCCGCCAGGACCCTAGCCAGTCAATTTCCGGGATCAGTTGACCGTCGCCGGCGTCCGGTGCGCCGTGGTGCGGGCGAAGAAGGCGCCGAACAGGCCGGCCGCGGTCAGCACAGCCGAAACCACCGCGTTCCACCCGGCAAAGGACAGGCCGAGCAGGCGCCAGGTCACCTCGGTGCACGACACCACCTGGATCTTCTCGATCTGCTTGAGAAGGTCGCCGGTGCTGGTCGCGGTGGGGCCGCCGGCGCTGCTGCAATCGGTTGGGCCCGGCCACCAGCTGTATTCGGCGCCGGTGTGGTAGACGGCAAGATACGTGCCCCAGGCAAAGGTGAGCGCCGCCAGCAGCAGCGCCCCACGGGTCAGCCAGGCCGGGCCGCCGTACCAGGCGGACACGCCGGCGACGAGCGCCAGCGGGATGCCGACATAATAGGGGATGCGCTCCTGGTAGCAGAGCTCGCAGGGCAGATACCCGCCAATGACCTGGAAGCCCCAGGCCCCCACAATGGTGGCCAGTGCCAGCAGAAAGACGAAGGCCGCTGTCAGGTCGGCGCGGCGGAGGAGGGACGCATCCATGGTCGTCAGGTGAGATAGTGGAGCGCTGCGCTACGGGCAAGCAGAAACACCCAGGAAAACGGTGAAAACAAGGCCGGGCGCTGCTGCCGTTTGACCGACCCGCGGCGGTTCCGTATATCCGGTGCCCGGCCCCTGTGGCGGAACTGGCAGACGCGACAAACTCAAAATCTGTTGCCCGAAAGGGCGTACCCGTTCGACCCGGGTCAGGGGCACCAAATTCCTGCTGCGGCGTTTTGCCGTTGGTGCGGGACCATTTCGTGACGTTCGGCCAACCAACGGCGCCCGCCGTCGGGCGGCCGTCACTCGCTGTCGAGCGGCACTTCTCGTTCTTTATCGCTTGCCGCGCCTCGGCCAATGGGACCAGAGGAACCACCCGGCCGCGGCAAGCACGGCGATGACGATCGCGAGGTCGAAACTGTGGAAGACGCTGCGCAGCGTCGGGCTGCTGTTCCAGCGATCGCCAAGAACATAGCCGACATAGGCAAGGCCGAGGCACCATGGCCATGACCCGACGAAGGTATAGATCTGGAAGCGCAGCATCGGCATGCGGGCGAGCCCTGCCGGAAAGGCGATGAACGTCCGCACGACCGGGAGCAACCGGCCGATGAAGACGGTGGCGCCGCCATAGCGGGCGAAGAAGCGATCGGCATGGTCGAGATCGGCGGGGCGGATCAGCAGATAGGGGCCCCAGCGCTCGATCACGCTGCGGCCGCCATAGGCGGCCACGTAATAGGCAACCGTCGAGCCGATATTGCAGCCGATGGCGCCCATGGTCGCCGCACCGATCAGGCTGAAGCGGCCGGTCGAGGCGAGATAGCCGGCGAAGGGCATGATGATCTCGGACGGCAGGGGAATGCAGGCCGATTCGATCGCCATCAGCAAGGCGACCCCGGCATAGCCGCCCGCCGAGATCACGGCGACGATGAAGCCGGCAAGCGTCGTGATGATCTGTTCGAGCATGGAGCCTGGCTCACCTCACAGGTTGTGCGCGCGGCATGACGCTCGCTGCCAAATCCTAGAACACGGTTCAGCAATGGCCGAACTCGCATGGTGCCGTCAATCACCGCTGGCGCCACATCTCTGCGGCCGGCGTTCGCGGGCGTGCCCGTTCGACTCGTGTCAGGGGCACCAGATCTCGTGGCGGTCAGTCCACTGCGAAGCCGCCGTCGACGCGCAGGCTCACCCCGTTCAGCGACGAAGCCGCGTCGCTGAGCAGAAACAGTACGGTTTCGGCCACCTCATCGGGTTTGAGAAAGCGGCCGATCGGGATGCGGCTGCGTATCGGGTCGGCCTTGGCCGGATCGCTCCAGGCAAGCTCGCCCATGGCGGTGAGCGTGATGGTGGGATTGACCGTGTTGACCCGGATGCCGGCGCGGCCGAGCTCGTTGGCCATCACTCGGCTCATGGCGTCGAGCGCGCCCTTGCTGGCGCAGTAGGCGGTGTGATCGGCCCAGCCCATCCAGGCGGAATTGCTGGAGACGTTTACGATCGCGCCGCCGAGGCCGCGTGCGATGCGGTCGCGCGCATATTCCTGCGAGACGATCAGTGGCGCCCTGGTGTTGACGGCATGGACGAGATCGAAGTCCTCGATGCGGGTCTCGACGAACGGCGCCAGGATGGTGATCCCGGCATTGTTGACCAGCAGGTCGACGGGCATGGCGGCGCGGGCCGCCGAGCGCGCCGCTTCCGGGTCGGCAAGATCGGCCACGATCGTCCGGCAGCCGATCTTCGCGGCGAGCGATGCGAGGTCTTCCGCCGAGCGGCTGAGGGCCATCACCTCGGCGCCGCGTCCGGCAAGCATGGTGGCGATGGCCCTGCCGATTCCCTTGCCCGCCCCGGTCACCAGGACCGATTTGCCTGAAAAGTCCATTCGTCCCTCCCGCCTCCGGCGCCCGGGCGGAAACCGTCGCGCCGTCAGGCTTCAGTTGCAGGCGTTCTCGCTGTCATTGCGGATGGCGCAGACGATCGCCCGGCCGGAACCGTAGGTGGCCACGACGCGCGCCTCGAACCATGCCCACTTGCTGCGCGTGTCGGCAATGGCGGCGGCCACCGCGCGGGCGAAGTTGCCGTTGACCGCGCCGCGTGTGGTGGTCCCGGTGCCGGCCCGGCCACTCAGCGGATCGATCGGGCCGGTGTCCTTGTTGAGGTCGGCATGGTGGACGCGCCCGCGGCAATGCAGCCGCTCGGGGATACCGTCGAAGCAGCCGCTGATCAGCCCCGCCGGCGGCGCCGAGCGGTTGCCGGGGGCGAGCCAGGGAGCGGGGCCGCTATTGCCGAGGCCCGGCGGGTTGTCCAGCCCGATCGGGCCATTGGCGGGTGTGTCGACCCAGTTGGTGTGGGCGTAGAAGTCCTGTGCCGCGTGGAAGGCGAGGCCGAGATCCTCCAGCACGTTGCACTTCGCCCGTCCCGGCTTGCCGTTATAGGTGCACGAGACGAAGGTCGGGATTTCCGATGAATTGATGTTGCCGCGACGGTCGGCGATGGCGCCGGCGGCTTTCACCGCTGCGGAGAGGTGCGCGAAGATGCCGGCGCGACAGGCGGCGAGGTGGGCCGCCGCGTCGTTGGCGCTCTGCGGATAGCCGGGCGTGTCGAGATGGTCGCCGCCGTCGCAGTGGGCGGACTTGGTGCTGAGGAGCCCGCGGTCGGGCCGGTCGGGCGCGCCGACGGCGCCGAAGGAGCGGCGCTTGCCGGCGATCTCGTCCATGGTCTCGGAGCCGAGATGGAAGCCAGCAAGGGCCGCGCGCGTGATGCGTTCGTGCTCGGCCTGCTGGCCGGCAATATTGACCGAGCCGAAGGCGAAAGCGCTAGTGGTGAGACAGGCGAGTGCCGCGGCAGCGGCCATGGCCGATTTCAGCATTGAACCCCCCCTTATCCGCTATTCCGCCGGGACGACGCTCGCCTCCTCTTCACGCGCCTCGGCTGCCTGTTTGTGACGCTCGAACTGCAGATGGTAGAGGCGGGCATAGCGCTTCCCGAGCGCCAGGAGTTCGCTGTGGCGGCCCTGTTCGACGATTCTGCCGTCGGCCATGACGCAGATCTTGTCGGCACCGAGCACCGTCGACAGGCGGTGGGCGATGACGATCGTGGTGCGCCCCTCGCGCAGATGCTCGAAGGCGAGCTGCACCTGATGCTCCGATTCGGTATCGAGTGCCGAGGTCGCCTCGTCGAGCAGGATGATGCGGGCATCGCGCAGCATGGCGCGAGCAATGGCAATGCGCTGGCGCTGGCCGCCGGAGAGCTGCATGGCGTTGTCGCCGAGTTGGGTGTCGTAGCCGTTCACCGTCGCCATGATGAAATCGTGGGCCTCGGCGTTGCGGGCGGCGCGCTCTACGTCGGCATCGCTGGCGCCGGGCCGGCCGAAGCGGATGTTCTCGCGGATCGAATCGTGGAACAGGGTGGTGTCCTGGCTGACCAGGGCGATGTGGTCGCGCAGGCTGGAGACCTCCACCTTGGCGATGTCCTGGCCGTCGATCAGGACGCGGCCGCCATTGACGTCGAAGAAGCGTTCGATGAGCGCGATCACCGTGCTCTTGCCGGCACCCGAGGGGCCGACCAGCGCGGTGGTCTGGCCGCCGGCGGCGGCGAAATCGAACCCGCTGAAGAGACGGGCGGCGCCGTCATAAGCGAAATCGACATGCTCGAAGACGACCTCGCCCTTGGAGACGTCGAGCGCCGGCCCGCCGGGGTTGGTCTCGATGGTCGGCGGCGTGTCGAGCAGCTCGTACATCAGGCGCACGCCGACGAGCCCCGCCTCCAGCGAAATCTGCATGCGCGCCAGCCGCTTGGCCGGCTCGTAGGCGAGCGCGATGGCCGCGATGAACGACATCAGCGCGCCCGGCTTGACGTCGTAATAGATCGCCTGGTAGCCGGCCCACAGCACGATCATGGCGATGGCGAAGCCGCCGAGCACTTCCATCAGCGGGTTGGTGCGGGCGCCGATCTGCACGATCTTGTCGGCGCGGGCGCGCACGTCGTCGATCGAAGCGGCCATGCGCTTGCGCATGATGCCTTCGAGGTTGAACGCCTTGACGATGCGAATGCCGACGGCGGTTTCCTGCATGTCGGAGACGACCCGGGCCAGCGAAAAGAACTGGGCGCGGGCGACGCCGCGCACCCGCTTGATCAGCTTGTTGACGCCGAAGATGGAGATCGGGCCGACAACGAGGATGATCACGGACATCATCGGGCTCTGGATGAACATGACGATCATGAGCCCGACCAGCGACAGGAAATCGCGGCCGGCGGAGGTGATGACGGTGTCGAGCACCTGGCGCGCCGCCGTGGCGTTGTGCGACATGCGGGTGACCAGGTCGCTCGCCGGCGTGCGGTTGTAGAAGTCGACGCCGAGATTGAGCATGTGGTCGAAGAGGCGGGACTGCACGCGCGCCACCACGGCGTTGCCGATCCGTCCCAGGGTGACCGAGCTGGCGTAGAGGCTGTAGCCGCGAACGAAGCCGTTGGTGACGATCACCGCGGTCAGAACCCACAGCATGGTGGCATCGCGGTCGAAGAATACCTTGTTGATGATGTCCTTGATCAGCCAGGCATTGAAGGCGGTGGTGGCGGCGATGACCAGGCTCAGGACGATGGCCAAGGCGTAGCGCCCGGCGAATTCGCGGCCCGTCTCGCGCAGCAGCCGGTTGATCAGGTTGAGGGACCCGTCTCTGGCGATTTTCGGCAGTTTCAGGCCAACGGCCATCATCCAATCCCTGATTTATGCGATTTGCGGGGCACTCTAGTCTGAACCCGGCCGCGATTGCGACCCCGAAAACCGCCGCGTCAGGCCGGCATCGCCGTCTCGACCAGCCGTGCCCAATAGGAGCAGCCGAGCGGGATGATCTCGTCGTTGAAATCGTAGCCGGCGTTGTGCAGCCCGGCGCTGTCGCCGTTGCCGATGAAGATGAACGCGCCCGGCCGCTGCTCGAGCATGTAGGAGAAGTCCTCGCCGGCGAGCAGCGGCGGGGCGTCGGTGGAAACGTTGGCGGCGCCGGCCACCTCCCCGGCGATGTCTGCGGCGAATACGACGGCGGCCGGGTCGTTGCGGGTGATCGGGTAGTTGCGGTCGTAGAAGAGGTCGATTTCGGCGCCGTGGGCGGCGGCGATGGCGCTGGCGATTTCGCCGATGCGCTTCTCGGCGAAGTCGCGGACCGCGGGCAGGAGACAGCGAACGGTGCCGGCGATCTCGGCGCTGGCCGGGATGACGTTGTAGGCGGTGCCGGCGTGGAACTTGGTCACCGAGACGACGGCGGCATCGAGCGGGTCGACATTGCGCGAGACGATGGTCTGCAGCGCGTTGACGAGCGCGGCACCGGCGACGATCGGGTCGATGGTCATGTGCGGGCGGGCGGCGTGGCCGTCGCGGCCGGTAATGGTGATGGTGAACTCGTCGGTCGAGGCCATGATCGGGCCGGGGCGGGTGGCGAAGGCACCGACGGGAAGGTCCGGCAGGTTGTGCATGCCATAGACCTGCTGGATCGCCCAGCGCTCCATCAGGCCGTCCTCGATCATCGCCTTGCCGCCGCCGCCGCCTTCCTCGGCCGGCTGGAAGATGACGATCGCGGTGCCGTCGAAGTTGCGTGTCTCGGCAAGGTAGCGCGCGGCGCCGAGCAGCATGGCGGTGTGGCCGTCATGGCCGCAGGCGTGCATCTTGCCGGGCACGGTGGAGGCGTAGGGCTTGCCGGTCTTCTCGGCGATGGGCAGCGCGTCCATGTCGGCGCGGAGGCCGATCACCTTGCCGCTCTCCGTCTTGCGGCCACGGATGACGCCAACGACGCCGGTGCGGCCGATCCCCGTCGTCACCTCGTCGACGCCGAAGGCGCGCAGGTGTTCGGCGACCGACGCGGCGGTGCGATGGACCTCGTAGAGCAGCTCCGGATGCGCGTGGAGATCGTGCCGCCAGGCGACGATGTCGGCATGAAAATCGGCGAAACGGTTGACGATGGGCATGAGCCGGGTCCTGTGACTACCAGTTGGTGTGGGAGCCATCCTCGCGGCGGAGGTGCGGCGCCTCCCAGAAGCGGAAGGTCGCCGCGGCGGCCGCCTTCTCGTCGACCTCGACGCCAAGCCCCGGTCCATCTGGCACGATGTAGGCGGCGCCGTCGAGCTTCACCTGTGTCGGGAACATCTCCGCGGAATCGAACCCGGCCTGCTCGACGGGCGAGGAGCGGCATTCCAGCCAGGCGAAGTTCGCCACGGCCGCACCGAAGTGGACGCTCGCCGCGGTGCAGATCGGCCCCAGCGGGTTGTGCGGCATCATGTCGATATAGTGCGCCTCGCTCCACCCGGCGACCTTCATCGCCTCGGTGAGCCCACCGACGTTGCACACGTCAACGCGGTTGAACTGGAGGATGTCGCGTTCGATGTAGGGCAGGAATTGCCACTTCGAGGAGAATTCCTCGCCGATCGCGAACGGCACCGTCGTCATCTTGCGCAGTGCCTCATAGGCTTCCGGTGCCTCGTCGCGGATCGGCTCTTCGATGAAGTCGATCGTGCCTTCCGGCAGCTTCTGGCAGAACGAGGCGGCCTCGGCGACGCTCAGGCGGTGGTGATACTCGACGCCGAGAACGACCCCGTGGCCGATCGCCTCGCGAGCCTTGATGACCCACGGTAAGGTTTCGGCGATCGACCTGCGCGGCTCGTATACGTCACCCGAGGAGTGGCCGGTCGCGACGAGGCGGATGCACGGCCAGTTGAGGTCGGCGAGGAGCTTGGCTTCCTCGATCATCTTCGGCCCGGGCTCGGCAAAGGTGGTGGCGAAGGCCGGCACCCGGTCGCGCTGCTTGCCGCCGAGGAGTTGGTGGACGGGGACTCCCAGCGCCTTGCCGCGGACGTCGTGGAGCGCGATGTCGATGGCGGCGATGGCTGCGGTGAGCACCCGCCCGCCCTCGAAATACTGGCTTCGGTACATCTCCTGCCAGAGCGCGCCGGTCAGCATCGGGTCACGCCCGACGACGAACCGGGCGTAGTGCTCGAGCGCGCCGGCGACCGCCTTCTCGCGGCCGGAAAGGCCCGACTCGCCCCAACCGTAGATGCCCTCGTCGGTCTCGACCTTGACGATGAGCTGGTTGCGGTTTCCGACCCAGACGATGAACGGCTTGATGGCAGTGATCTTCATGCTGCGAGTCCGCCGGCTTTGACGATGAAATCGGTGACGACCGTCAGGCCGTCTCCCGAGCGCATATTGGTGAACACGAACGGCCTTGCGCCGCGCATCTTCTTGGCGTCGCGGTCCATGACCTCGAGCGAGGCGCCGACCATCGGTGCGAGGTCGATCTTGTTGATGACCAGCAGGTCGGAGCGCGTGATGCCGGGGCCGCCTTTGCGCGGGATCTTGTCGCCGGCGGCGACGTCGATGACGTAGATGGTGATGTCGGCAAGCTCTGGCGAGAAGGTGGCGGCGAGGTTGTCGCCGCCCGATTCGATCAGCACCGCGTCCAGCGTCGGGAAGCGGGCGTTGAGGTCGGCGATCGCGGCGAGGTTGATCGAGGCGTCCTCGCGGATGGCGGTGTGCGGGCAGCCGCCGGTCTCGACGCCGAGGATGCGCTCGGGGACAAGCGCGCCGGAGCGGGTGAGGAACTCGGCGTCTTCCTTGGTGTAGATGTCGTTGGTGATGGCGGCGATGTCGTAGTCGTCGCGCAGGCGCTTGCACAGCGCATCCATCAGCGCGGTCTTGCCGGAGCCGACTGGCCCGCCGATGCCGACGCGCAGGGGACCGTTGGGAGACGTCATGAGCGGAACAGCCTCGTGTACTGGGTTTCGTGTCGCATGGCGGCGATGTCGGCCCTGAGCGCGGCGCCGCCGAGATCGTCGAGGGAGGCGGCCGTCGCCGTGGCGACGAGCCGGTCGATGGTGGCGCCAAGCCCGGCGACGACGCGCAACCCGTCGGTCTGGCCGATGGGAATGGCGCGCACGCCGGCCGAGACGATGTTGGCGACGAAGCCCTGGAGCATGGCGGCGAGCGCCGGCTCTGCCGCAATCCCGTGGGCGGCGGCCGAGAGTGCCACGGCGACGGGATAGGGGAGGTCGCGGTCAGCCGGCAGGGCGGCGGCGAGCGCGGTCAGCCGGTCGTTCGGCCATGCCGAAAGCACGGCGGCGAGGAAGGCGCGGCCCTGGGCCGTCGATTCGAGATGGCGTTCGCGGGCGGGCTGGAAGGCGGCGCCGAGTTCGGCGGCGGCTGCAAGGCGCTCGGCATCGCCGGCTTTCGCCGCGCGCCACGCCTCCAGGAACAGGATCGCGTCGTTGTGGCCGGCGCCGTGCTCGAGAATGTCGATGAGCCAGGCGGCAAGGGTCGCGGCGTCGCCGACGCTGCCGTCCTCGATCGCCCATTCCAGCCCGTGGCTGTAGGAATAGCCGCCGACCGGGAAGGCGGGCGACAGCCAGGCGAGCAGCTTGCGCAGCGCGTCCGGCGGCAGCGCTTCCGCGTTACCTGCCTCAGCCATCCAGCCGGTCGTCGTGCTTGAGGCAGCCGGCCGCACTGTCGTCGTGCTCGTGGTGGTGATGGTGGCCGAGGGCGTAGGCACCACCCTCGGGGTCGAAGGGGGCGGTGATCGGCGTCAGCGTGGCGTCGAGGTGATCGACCATGTTCTCGATCACCGGGTCGCGGCGAATGCGCAGGCGGTCGCCGAGAAGCTGGGTGGGCAGGTGGCGGTTGCCGAGGTGCCAGGCGATGCGCAGCAGGCAGGCCGGCGTTTCGGCGGTGATTTCGGCGAGCGGCTCGGCGGCGGCGTCGACGGCGATAACGCGGCCGTCCTCCAGCACCAGCCCGTCGCCGTCCCTGAGCGGCACCGCCTGGGCGAGATCGAGCAGGAATTCGAGCCCGCCGGTGGCGGTCATGGCCATGCGCCGGCGGTGGCGCTGGTCGTAATCGAGGATGATGCGGTCGGCCGGTTCGTCCGACCAGTGCCCGGCGGGATGGATGTTGGTTGCGCGGATCATGAGCTTGCCATCTGGCTAATCGCGTCAAGCCGCGATACCACCAGCCGGTCCCCGCGGCAAACGGCAAAGCCATGCACGGCATTCTCTTCGACAAGGACGGCACGCTGCTCGATTTCGAGGCAACCTGGCTGCCGGTCCTGCGCGCCTTTGCCCGCGACCTCGCTCATGGCGACCATGAGGTGGCCGAGGCGATGCTGGAGCGGGGCGGATTCGACCCGGAAACCGGCCGTTTCCGCGCCGGTTCGACGATCGCGGCGGGCACTTCGGTCGACTTGGCGAGGCTGTGGTATCCGACGCTCGACGGCGATGCGCTGGGGGCGATCGTGCAGCGCATCGACAGCGGCTTTGCCGCCGGCGGGCCGGGCCATGCCGTGCTTCTGCCGGGCGTCGCCGAGACCCTCGCCGAGCTCAAGGACCGCGGTCATGTGATGGGGGTCGCCACCAATGACGGCACGGCCATCGCCACCGAGGCGCTTGCCGCTATCGGTCTCGGCGCATTCTTCGCGCGGGTGCTGGGTTACGATGCGGTCGTCCATCCCAAGCCGGCGCCGGACATGGTGCTCGCCTTCGCTGCCGAGGCCGGAATGACGCCGGCCGACATCCTCGTGGTCGGTGACAATGCCCACGACATGGTCATGGCGCGGACGGCCGGGGCGGGGGCCGCCATCGGCGTGCTCTCCGGCAACGGTGCGGCGGACGATCTGGCACCCTTCGCCGACGTCATCCTCGATTCGATCCGCGACCTGCCCGGCTGGCTGGCAGAAAATCCCCAGAACCGTCACTAGAGGTCCCGCGAGGCGAATTCCCGCTGGACAGCGAAACCGAGGGTCGTGAAGAAGGCACGGGCGCGGTCGTTGAAGCTCCAGAAATCAACGCCGACCCGCGTGGCGCCTTGCTCCTTCAGGCGCGCCAGAGCCTCCGTGACCAACCGGCGTCCGATGCCCGACCGTCTCTGCTCCGGGGCGACGGCGACGTGGTGGATATAGCCGGAATGGTTGGGCTTCCGGCAGAAATTGGCGGTCCGCTCGCGTTCCTCACACCAGATATAGCCGACGACTTGGCCATCGATCTCGGCGACCAGCACGAGATCCCAGTCGCCGACGAGGAGCTTCGCAAGGAGAGCGGTCGTCGCCTCCAGGTCGAGGGTTGGCAGGAACACCTCCGGGTGTGCTTCGACATGTGCTTCCTGAACAAACTGCATCAGCCGGCAGAGGGCCGGGATGTCCTCTCTGTCTGCCTGCCGGACGATCAAAACAGGAAGTACCTCTGCGCCATGGGGAGCGACTCGGCTGGCGCGCAGGTCAGGAGTTCTCCATCGGCGCGCACCTCATAGGTCTCCGGGTCGACCTCGATGGTCGGCAGGTAGGCGTTGTGGATCATCGAGTGCTTGGTGAGGCCGCGCGTATTGTGGACGGCCAGCAGCAAGCGGTCGCTGCCCAGCGTCTTGCCGATGTCGAGCGCCAGCGCCGCGCGGCTGACGAAGGTGACGGCCGAGGCCGTCATCGCCTTGCCGAAGCTGCCGAACATCGGCCGGTAGTGCACCGGCTGCGGCGTCGGGATGGAGGCGTTGGGGTCGCCCATGGGGGCGGCGGCGATGGTGCCGAGCTTGATGACGAGGTCCGGTTTGACGCCGAAGAAGGCCGGCGACCACAGCACCAGATCGGCGAGCTTGCCGATCTCGATGGAGCCCACCCATTCGTCGATGCCGTGGGTAATGGCCGGGTTGATGGTCACCTTGGCGAGGTAGCGCTTGACCCGGAAATTGTCGTTGTCGCCGGTCTCCTCCGGCAGGCGGCCGCGCTGGACCTTCATCTTGTGGGCGGTCTGGAAGGTGCGGATGACCACCTCGCCGACGCGGCCCATGGCCTGGCTGTCGGAGGCGATCATCGAGAAGGCGCCCATGTCGTGGAGGATGTCCTCCGCCGCGATGGTCTCCTTGCGGATGCGGCTTTCGGCGAAGGCGACGTCCTCGGGGATCGACGGGTCGAGGTGGTGGCAGACCATGAGCATGTCGAGATGCTCGTCCAGCGTATTGACGGTGAAGGGCCGCGTCGGATTGGTCGAGGAGGGCAGCACGTTCTCCTGACCACACACCTTGATGATGTCCGGCGCGTGGCCGCCGCCGGCGCCCTCGGTGTGATAGGCGTGGATGGTGCGCCCCTTGAAGGCGGCAACGGTGTTCTCGACGAAGCCGCTCTCGTTCAGCGTGTCGGTGTGGATCATCACCTGGACGTCGAAGTTCTCGGCGACCTTGAGGCAATTGTCGATTGCGCCGGGCGTCGTGCCCCAGTCCTCGTGCAGCTTCAGGCCCATGGCGCCGGCGGTAACCTGTTCCTCCAGCCCTGCCGGCAGCGAGGCGTTGCCCTTGCCAGTGAAACCGAGATTCATGGCAAAGCCGTCGGCGGCCTGGATCATGCGGCCGATGTGCCAGGGGCCGGGTGTGCAGGTCGTGGCGTTGGTGGCGGTCGCCGGTCCGGTGCCACCGCCGAGCATGGTGGTGACGCCGGAATAGAGCGCCTCGTCGATCTGCTGCGGGGCGATGAAATGGATATGCGCGTCAAGTGCGCCGGCGGTGAGGATCTTGCCTTCGCCGGCGATCGCCTCGGTCGCCGGGCCGATGACGATGTCGACGCCGGGCTGGACGTCGGGGTTGCCGGCCTTGCCGATGCCGGCGATCTTGCCGTCCTTGATGCCGACGTCGGCCTTGACGATGCCCCAATGATCGACGATCAGCGCGTTGGTGATGACGGTGTCGACGGCGCCTTCGCCGCGCGAGAACTGCGACTGGCCCATGCCGTCGCGGATGACCTTGCCGCCGCCGAACTTCACCTCCTCGCCATAGGTGGTGAAGTCCTTCTCCACCTCGATGACGAGGTCGGTATCGGCGAGGCGGACCTTGTCGCCGGTGGTCGGACCGAACATATCGGCATAGGCATCGCGGGAAATCCGGTAGGGCACGGGCTCAGCCTTTCCTGCGGGCTTGGCGCATGACAGGCGTTGCGGCGGCGATCAAGCCGGCGCGTCTTTGCTCCGAATGCGCTATGATTGGTGAAACGACGAGAGAATGAAGGGATTCGCCATGACCAGATTGCGCGTGGTGCTGGCGGCTTTGGGCCTCACCCTGGGGCTCAGCCTGCTGGTGGCGCTGCCGGCCGAGGCCGGCACCCATAACGTCCGGGCGATCCGGGACATCGGCACGCTGCGCACTGTCGACAGGCTGGTGGTGGTCGATGTCGGCCGCCAGCACGACCGCCGCATCTGGGAGAAGCGCTCGCACTACAGCCGTATGCCGCTGACCCCGTTGCAGGTGGCGATCGTCAGCAACCCCGCGCTGCTGCACGCGATCAACCACACGGTGTGGAGCTTCGACCTGAAGTCGGTGTATGCCGCGCGCGTCGAGGGCTACACGGTCTATCTCTACATGGACGAGCCGCCGCCGTTCTGACGCCAGCCTGAGGTGGGTCGCAGTGCGGCTCACAGCTTGCCCATCACTTTCTGGTTGAAGCCGAAGACCAGCCGCTCGCCGCGATAGGGCACCAGCGTTACGTGGCGCGTCTGGCCGGGCTCGAAACGCACGGCGGTGCCGGCGGGAATGTCGAGGCGCTGCCCGCGCGCCTGCTCGCGGTCGAAGGCAAGCGCCGCATTGACCTCGTAGAAATGATAGTGCGAGCCGACCTGGACCGGCCGGTCGCCGGTATTGGCGACCTCGATGGTGACCGTCGGCTGGCCGGCATTGAGCTCGATCTCGCCTTCGGCGGGGATGACTTCGCCCGGGATCATCTGCGCTCTCTCTCAACGAATGGGATTGTGGACGGTGACCAGCTTGGTGCCGTCGGGAAAGGTTGCCTCGACCTGAACGTCGTGGATCATCTCGGCGATGCCGTCCATCACCTGGGCGCGGCTGATGACATGAGCGCCGGCCTCCATCAGCTCGGCGACGGGCTTGCCGTCGCGGGCGCCCTCGACGACGAAATCGGTGATCAGCGCCACCGCCTCCGGGTGGTTGAGCTTGACGCCCCGCTCCAGCCGGCGGCGCGCCACATTGGCGGCCATGGCGACGAGCAGCTTGTCCTTCTCTCGCGGCGTCAGGTTCATGTGCGCTCCCTCAGCAATTCCAGACACGCGGCATCGGGCGGCCGCGCAAGGCTTCGATCAGGCGGGTGACGTCGGCCCTCAGCGCCCGTCCGTCGCCGGCAATGAGCCGGGCGACGAGCATGCCATTCCAGGCGCTCACCCCCGCCTCGCCGGCACTGTCTAGCAAAGCGGCACGGGCGCGGTCGATGGCGCTTTCCGCCTCCGGCGCCACCAGGACGACGGTGGCGAGCGCCCGGGCGCCCCCGCCGGTGGCGGTGCCGGAGAGCGTTGTCGTGGTGTCGCCGTCGAGTTTGAGGCCGTCGGCGAAGACGAGGCGGCCGCCGCGGCGGATGCGCCAGGAATCGCGCACGGTGACGTCGCGGGCAGCCTCGCCCATGGCAGTACGGCCGAGCACGATCGATTCGACGGCGATGAGCCGGGCCGACGGGGCGAGATCGGCGGTGAGCGTGCGCTTCAGCGACGAGCGGTCGAAGAGGATGGTCTCCTGCGGCAGCCAGTCGAGCGCGGCGCCGTCGGCCATGGTGAGCACGGTCTCGACCATGGCGTCGCCGCTGGTGCGGCGATAGATGCGCTCGGCTGCCTGGCTGGCGACCGTGGCGGCCGCGTCTTGCCCGACGGCGACCCGCCACGAAAAACGATCGCCGCCGGTGATGCCGCCGGCGGTGTTGATGAACACGGCCGCGAACGGGTCGCCGGGCGCGGTCCGTGGGAAGCGGATCTTGGCCGAGCCGGACTGGTAGTTCTCGACCAGGCGGGTGGGACCGTCCGTGGCGCTCACCGCCAGCCGCGCGATGCCGCGGGCACGCTCCAGCGCAGCGATCGGATGGGGCGCCGCCGGGGCGCGTCCGGCATCGGTGGCGAGGGCGGGCTGGAGGGCGGTCATCGATGGATCATTCGCGATTGGCGCGGTCTGTTGCAAGCCTGGCATCCACGGCGCGGCATTGGGGCATCGCGGCATTGTGCAAACTTGGCGCCAGTTTGCCGTCGGGGCGGACCCGCCGAATTGCCTTGCGCTGACAGACATTTGCCGTTTTTCCCGGCAAACGACCGCGAAAAAGGCATCTTTGACGCTTTGCCAAGTCACGACGAAATCGGCTAGGACATGGGGGACGATCCCTATGGGTGCGCGGCCGTCGGCCGCCGAGAAGACAGTCGAGGCCAGGCACGTTGCGTCTGACAATCGGTTTGCTTGCCCTTCTGGTCGTGCTGGTTGCCGGGCCGGTGCGCGCGGCCGACAGCTCGGCCTATATCCTCATCGACGTGCGAAGCGGCTCGGTGCTCGATTCACGGGATGCCGACCATCGCTGGCAGCCGGCGTCGCTGACCAAGCTGATGACCGCCTATCTGACCTTCAAGGCGTTGAGGGACGGCACCCTGACGCCGACTTCGCCGGTGAAGATCTCGGCCAATGCTTTGGCGCAGGCGCCGGCCAAGATGGGCTTCAAGGTCGGTACCGTCGTCAATGTCGACAATGCGCTCAAGATGATGCTGGTGAAGTCGGCCAACGACATCGCCATGGCGCTGGCCGAGACCATCGGCGGCAGCGAGAGCGGGTTCGTTGCCATGATGAATGCCCAGGCGCGGCGCCTCGGCATGGTGTCCACCCACTACGACAACCCCAATGGCCTGCCGGATGCCGGACAGATCACCACGGCGCGCGACATGGCGGTGCTGGCGCGCTCGCTGTGGCTCAACTTTCCCGAATATCGGAAGCTCTTCGGCATTCCGGCGATCCGCGCCGGCAAGCACATCCTGCGCTCGGAGAATGTGCTGCTCGAGCGCTATCACGGCGCCAACGGCATGAAGACCGGTTTCGTCTGCGCCGCTGGCTACAACATCGTCGGGGCGGCCAATCGTGATGGCCGCCAGCTGGTCGTTGTGGTGCTCGGGGCGAGCTCGTCCAAGAGCCGCGCGGAGACGGCCGCCGTCCTGCTCAACCGGGGCTTCGGCAACTACTACGGCGGCACCCAGCGCCCGCTGTTGGCGAACTTCGAGACCCAGCCGTCGACCGGGCCGGTTGCCAATCTGCACGACCAGGTCTGTCGCATGGGCGGCATTCCGGACGATATCGACCCGTTGCTGGCGAGCCTCGGTCAGGATTCGGCGCTGGCGCCGCGCTTCCAGGTGATGGCGCCGGTACAGGTTTATACCGGGCGAGCCGACGGAACGGGCGGTGCGTCGGCGACCAAGGCGCCGGCGGCCAGGGTGCCGCTGCCGCGCCTCAGGCCGGCTATGGTGCTTGGCAGTGCGCCGCCGGCCTATGCCGAGGCGCCGACGCCCTCGCCGACGACGATCGTCATCAAGCCGCCGCTCGACCTTACCCGCATGCATTGAGGCCGGCGCTGTGGCCACCCGCCCGCGCAAGCCGCTGATTCCGCTGACCGTCGTTGCCGGTCCGTTCGGCGCCGGCAAGACGACGCTGATCAACCGGGCGCTTGCCGACCCGGCCTTCGCCAACACCGCCGTGATCCTCAACGAGTTCGGCGCGGTCGAGCTGGAAGGGGCGGTTGGCGGGCGCGCCGAAAGCGGCATCGTGTCGCTCGGCGGCGGCTGCGTGTGCTGCGCGGTGCGCGGCGAACTGGTCGATGCGCTGGAGAACCTCTTGCGCGATCTCGACAATGGCCGCCTTGCCGCCGTCGGCCGGGTGATGATCGAGGCCAATGCCGAGGCCGACCCGGCGGCGATCCTCGCCGGCATCGGCATGCATCCCTATCTGCCCCTGCGTCTGGTGCCCGACGGCATCGTGGCGGTCGTTGCGGCCGACGATGTGGCGGGGCTCGACCCGCAGACCGCGCGCCAACTGGCGATGGCCGACGTGATCGCCGTGTCGAAGGCCGAGGACGGGCTCGCCGAGCTTGCCGGGCGTCTCGCCCGCATTAACCCGATCGCCGGGATCGTTGACGCGGGCGCCGCGGCGTCGACGGCGTTCGCTGGCCATGGCCTCTTCGATCCGGCGAAGACAGACATTGCAACATGGCTGGGGCCGACCGGAGAAGCGGCCGGGGCGTTTGCGCTCAACGTCTTCACGGTGATGCGCGACAGGCCGATCCCGCTCGCCGCGCTCGATCGTTTCCTCGATTATCTCGCCGCCTTGCAGGGCCCCAATCTCATTCGCCTGCGCGGGCTGGTCGCCGTCGAAGGCGGCGAGAGCGCCGTAGTGGAGGGCCTTGGCGCCTATTTCCGGCCGCCGCGGCTCATCGCCTCGCCGCCGGGGGCGGCCGCGACCCGCTTCTCGGTTGCCGTCGGCGGACTCGACCGGCAGGGCTTCGAGGCCTATCTCGACGCCTTCCTCAATGAGGCGCGCGTCGATACGCCCGATCGCGCGGCGATCATCGACAATCCGCTGCGCGTTACCGGCTTTTCTGCGCGGCCCGGCGGTCGCTAAGCCCAGCCGCGCAGCCGGTAATAGACGAGCCCGATCATCTCCTTGAGTACCGCACTGGTCTCGACCAGGGCATCGGCACTCGGCAGAAGATCGAATACGTTCACGTAGAGTTGTGCCCGGGCCTGGACATCGGTCGGCGCGGCGGTTGCCTGGATGCCGACCTTGCGGAATGTCGCCATTGCGCGACGCATGTGGTCCGCCGATGTGACCAGCAGCACCGATTGCCACCCTCTGCTGTTCAGAATGTCGGCGCTGAAGAGCGCGTTTTCGCGGGTGTTGCGGCTGCGCGTTTCGAGGACGATCGCGGCGGTCGGGACACCCAGTTCGACGAGAAAGCGGCCGATCCAGTCCGCTTCCGGAGCGACGATCTCGGACCACGGCAGGTTGCCGGCGCTGACGATGATGTGGGCCGCCTTGCCGGCATGGAAGAGGCGGGCCGCCTCGAACAGGCGATCCACGCCGTTGGTCAGGTCGGGGGCAATGCGCGGCGGCTCGGGCTGCTGGATGAAGCCGCCGAGCAGAACGATCGCGTCGGCCTGCGGCAGCTTCGCCGTGACGATCGGCGGATAGGCGGCTTCCCAGCGGAGCGCGAGGTAATCCGCCGTCAGCGGCATGGACGACAACCAAAGCAAGGCGATCGCCAGAAGGAGCAGCCAGCGGGAGAAGCGGCGGAATTGGCCGAGGATCAAGGCGCCGGCGATGAGAAGAATCGCCAGGCCGAGCGGATAGAGGAATGGCGGTACCAGCTTCGACAGGAAGAGGGTCATGGTTCGCCGCCGCCGGCACGATCGCAACGCTCGATCAGGAAGGAGAGGACGCCGTCCCGCTCATCGCAGGCAAGCATCCGGTGGCCGGCCTCGTCGCAGAAATGCGGAATGTCGATTGCCGCCAGCGGGTCGGTCGCCGTGAGCGCCAGCCTTTCGCCCGGTGCCATGGCGTTGAGCGCCTTGCGCGCCTTCAGCACCGGCAGCGGGCAGGCGAGGCCGCTGGTGTCGATCGTGCGGTTGGCGGGTCGGCTCCTGGGCAATGGCCGGTATCCTGCGGCGGGCGGTGGTCAAGATCCGCGCGATGCTACGGCTTGGCGGCCGCATGTCCAGCGGCGCCCGCGGCGGACAGTGGTCGATGGCACAACTTATTGTTAACCTTTATGAAATTCTCAGTTTCTCTTCAATTGTCGGTACATAACTTGGGTCGTATGCCTTGACCAGCAAGGCGGCAGTGCGAGCGGGCCAGCGGCATGCCGTCGAGGATGCGGAGAAGTGAGGTGCGTGTGTCGTTCGTCGACGTTGTCGGGCGAATGCCGGAAGGCCGCCTGCGTGCCCTTCTCGTGCAACCGGCGGAGATCGCCGATTCCATCCTCACCGGCACCGATGACCGTTCGGTGTCGCAGCGCATCGCGCTGATCGCCTTCGCCACGCGCATCGTCAGTGCCGCGATCGCCTATTTCAGCCAGGTGATCATGGCCCGCTGGATGGCGGAATTTCAGTACGGCGTCTTCGTCGTCGTCTGGGTCGGGTCGGTCATCATGGGCGGGCTTGCCTGCCTCGGCGTGCAGATCGCAGTGCTGCGTTTCGTGCCCGAATATCACGAACGGGGCGAACTGAACCTGCTACGCGGCGTCATCGTCGGCAGCCGCGTTCAGGGCCTGGCCACCTCGACCTTCTTCGCGCTGGTCGGCTTCGCTGGGCTCTATACCTTCGGTGACCACATCTCCGGTGTCTATCTGGTGCCGCTCTATCTCGGCGCGGTCACGCTGCCGATGCTGGCGCTCGGCGAGATCCAGGAGGGGCTGGCGCGCTCGTTCAATTGGGCGAACCTCGCGCTGTGGCCGACCTATATCGTGCGGCCAGCGCTGATCCTCCTCTTCATGGGCGGCGCCCTGTGGTTCGGCGCCCCGGCCAATGCGGTGACGGCCATGGCCGCGGTAGTCGCCGCCACCTATGTCACCGCCATCGGCCAGTTCTTCCGGCTGCAAGGCGCGATGGGCAAGGCGGTGCCACGCGGGCCGCGGCGCTATCTGCCGTGGCTGTGGATCACCGTCGCCGTGCCGATCTTCGTGGTCGAAGGCTTCTTCAATCTCTTGACCAATGTCGACATCCTCATCGTCGGCCGGCTGATGGCGCCCGAGCAGGTCGCCATCTATTTCGCCGCGGTCAAGACCATGGCGCTGGTCCACTTCGTCTATTTCTCGGTCAGGGCCGGCAGCGCCCAGCGCTTCTCGCAATATTACGCCGCCGGCGACGATGCTCGCCTGTCCGCCTTCGTCCGCGACACGCTGCACTGGACTTTCTGGCCGTCGCTGGCGATGGTCGCCGTGCTGGTGGTTACCGGGCGCTTCCTGCTCGAGCTGTTCGGTCCGAGCTTCGTCGAGGGCTATCCTGTCCTCTTCATCCTGTCGGTTGGGCTGCTCCTGCGTGCTTCGATCGGTCCGGCCGAGACGCTGCTCATCATGGCGGGCCAGCAGGGCATCACCGCGGTCGTCTATGCGGCGACCTTCTTCCTCAACGTTTCGCTCAATTTCCTGCTGATTCCGCATTTTGGCATCAACGGTGCGGCGACAGCGACGGCGATTGCGCTGGCCGCCGAAACCCTGGTGCTGTGGGTGGTGGTGTACGGGCGGCTGTCGATCAACTGCTCAATTCTGACGATACACAGGCCGCCGTCGGGCGCGGCCGAGGCGCGCTAGGGATGGCGGCAACCGGACTGGTCCATGCCGGAGCGGCCGTGACCGCGGACGGCGATGCGGGCGTCGAGATCGTGGCGGCGAGCAACATGGCCGCCATTGCCGGGGCGTGGACCAAACTGGCCAATCGCCCGGCAAGCACCAATCTGTTCTTTCATCCGGAATTCGCCATCCCCGCGATCGAGTACCTCGGTGACGGCGCGGTCTCGCTGGCGGTGGTGCGTTCGACTGCGTCCGCAGCCCTCGTCGGCCTGGTGCCGTTCACCCGCATGCGCCTCGGACGGCTGGCGCCGGCCGTGCGTGTGTGGACGCACAAATTTGCCCCCTTCGGCGAGCTGCTCGTCGACGAGGAGGACATCGAAGGGGCCCTGGCCAGCCTGGTAGATGGGCTGGCGCCCGAGGGGTCGGGGACGAGCCTGATCCTGCCTGAGATGATGACGCAGGGGACGGCCGCCGATGCGCTGCGCGCGATCGCCGTCAGGCGCGGCCGGCCGCTGGTTCTCCTCGGCGAGTATCGCCGGGCGATGCTGGCGCGCGGTCCGGCGATCGACGACCTGCGCGCCGGATTGAGCGGCAAGCGGCGCGGGGAACTCAGCCGTCAGTTGCGCCGCCTCAAGGAGATCGGCTCGGTCAGCTTCGCCAGCGAAACGGAAGCGGACTGCGTCCGCGCGCGCTTCGAGGAATTCCTGGCGCTGGAGCAGTCCGGCTGGAAGGGCGATCGCGGCACGGCGCTCGCCTCGTCGGCGGTGACGGCGGCGTTTTCGCGCGCGGCCCTGTTCAATCTCGCCGAGGCCGGCAAGGCACGCATCGATTCGCTGCGCGTCGGCGCCCACCCGATTGCCATGCTGGTCAGCCTGGTTGCCGGGGCGGCGGTCTATACGTGGAAGATCGCCTATGACGAGGCCTATGCGCAGTTCTCGCCGGGCGCGCAGCTCATGCTGCATGTGCCGACCGATCTGTTTGCCGACCCCGTTGTCATGCACGTCGATTCCTGCGCCACCCCCGACCATCCGATGGTCGATCGGCTGTGGCCGCATCGCCGGGCCATGGCCACCTTCGTTCTCGGGCCGCCCGGCGGCGGCACGCTGTTTGCGATCGGGTTGGCGGCGGCGCGGGCGGAACTGGTGGCGCGCGCCAATGCCCGCCAACTGCGCGACCGGCTCGGTTAAGCCTTCCGGCTTCTAGCGTCCGTAAATCATCAGACCTGGTCCGGGCCCCGGACCTTGGCCGCCGGCGGGCGGCACGAAGCGCTCGCCCAGCTCCAGCGACCAATAGGTGTGGTAACGACCGCCCGGCTGGACGGCGACGGCGATGCCCATCAGCGAAGCGTTGGCGAGCAGCATGTTGGCGTTGTGGCCAGGGGACTTGCGCCAGGCCTCGAACACCTCGGCCAGCGTCTTCTGGCCGGCAGCGACGTTCTCGGCGGCCATGGAGGCGCGGAAGCCGCCGGCGGCGATGCGCTGGGCGAAGCTGCCTTCGCCGGGCAGCGAATGGCTCATGCGGTCCATGGAGGCCATGCGCTGGGCGTGCTCCGCGGCGAGCCGCATCAGTGTCGGGTCGAGCTTCAGCGGCTTGAGGCCGTGATCGACCCGGTATTGCGAGATCAGCCGGGCCGCGGCCACAGCGTCCACCGTGCCCGGCTGAGCTGCTTCCGGCTGCTCGAGCATGGTGCCGAGCGCCCCGGAAATGCCACCGGCACAGGAGGCCAGCACAAGGGGCAACAGGGTCGACAGGGCAATAAGGGCGCGACGCATGAGCGGATTCCGTCTCAACTGCACGTGCAGCGGTAATGCGACGGAACGGGGCCCCGACGCAAGCCTTGCGCCCGCGGCCCCTTCCTTCCGCCCCGCGTCTGGGCTACTGCCTCGCTCATGACCCCGCTTGTCGCAAGAATTGTTTTCCTGCTTGGTATCGTCGCCTGGTACGTCATCCGCTATCCCTTCCAGCGGCGGGCGCGGAAGATGGGCGTCGCCCGCTCGGTGGGGGGCGCGCGCGACCGCACGCTGCTGATCATCGCGGCGCTCGCCCAGTTCCTGGTTCCCGGCATCTATGGGCTGACCGGCTGGCCGGCCTTTGCCGATTACGGCTTCCATCCGGTCGTCGCCTGGGTCGGCGGGCTGGCGATCGTCGCCTCGCTGGTGCTCTTCCGCCTCACCCACAAGCAACTCGGCCGCATGTGGTCGGTCACGCTGGAGATGCGCGAGGGGCACAAGCTGGTCACCGACGGGCTCTACGCCCATGTCCGCCATCCGATGTATTCGTCCTTCGCGCTGTTTGCGCTGGCACAGGCTCTGCTCCTGCAGAACTGGATCGCCGGCCCGATCGGACTGATCGGCTTCGGCATCCTCTTCTTCATGCGGGTGCCGCATGAAGAGCGCGCCATGATCGAGACCTTCGGCGACCAGTATCGCGACTATATGCGGCGCACGGCACGCATAATTCCGTGGATTTATTAGGAATGCCCGCGGGCTGTGGCCGATGAGCCCTTGCCCGGCGGTCGTTGATTTGTATCTTGAATGGCGGGCGCAATCCAACGAGGGGTGGGATTTATGCGGGGAGTCGGAGCGAAAGGCCCTGCCTGGGGCCGCGCTGTGGTGGTTGCCGTCGTGCTCGGCCTTGTGGCCCTTGTGGCGCGGCCGGTCGAGGGGCTGGCGGCAGGTGCAACGGGCATTTCTGGCAATGTCGAGCTGGCCGTGGCGAAGGCTGAGCCGCGCGGCAGCGTCTATCTGTTCCTTGGGCTCTTCAACGTCTTCTCGACCGGGCTCGATACGCTTTCCAGCGAGTTGAAGGCGAAGGGCATCGCCAACACCGCGATGAACTATGTGGGCTGGACGGGGCCGGCGGCGGATATCGCGGCGCGCTATGCCAAGGACCGGAGGCGGACCCGGCCGATCGTGCTCATCGGCCACTCCTTCGGTGCCGATGCGGCGATCGCCATGGCGGCGAATCTCAACAAGAAGAACATTCCGGTCGATCTGGTGGTGATCTTCGATGCCACCGCCCGCCAGCCGGTGCCGGCCAATGTGAGCCACCTGATCAACTTCTATGGATCGACCGACGGCGTCGGCAAGAAGCTGGCGGGCGGCAAGGGCTTCCACGGCAAGCTCGAGAACATCGACGTTGACGCGCACCAGGGAGCCGTCGGTCATCTCAACATCGAGAAGCAGGAATCTCTCCACAAGCGGGTGATCGCCGAGGTGCTGCGGCTTTACGGCCGCCGGAGCTGACCGGCCGCCGCTGATCCGGCTCTAGTCTAGCTGCGGCCCGAGGCGCGGGAGAGCCGCGCGTCGGCCAGAGCGAAGATCTGGTCGGTGGCTATGGCCAGCAGGCCGACCACGACGGCGCCCTGGATGACATAGGCGGTGTTCGACCCGGACAGGCCCTCGATGATCGGCGAGCCGAGGCTGAGGGCGCCGACGGTCGAGCCGATCGCCGCGGTGCCGATGTTGATGATGACCGAGGTGCGTACGCCGGCCAATATCACCGGCGCGGCAAGCGGCAGCTCCACCCACAGAAGCTTCTGTCTGGGCGTCAGCCCCATGCCTTCGGCGGCGCCCAGCGCCGCCGGCGATACACCGCTGAGGCCGGCGATGGTATTGTCGACCACCGGCAGGATGCCATAGGCGATGAGCGCTACGATGGTCGGCGCGGCGCCATAGCCGGCCAGCGGCACGGCGATGGCGAGCACCGCCGCCGGCGGGAAGGTCTGACCGATGGCGGTGACGGTGTCGAGGATGCCGGCGAATTCGCGGCCGCTCGGCCGGGTAACGAAGATGCCAGCGGCGACCCCGGCAATCACCACCGGAATCGTGGCGGCAAGCACCAGGCCGATGTGCCAGAGCGTCAAGGTGAGGAAACTGGCGCGGGTATAGATCGGCCGCTCCAGCGCCGGAAACCAGGCGTGGAAGAGCGGCTTGAGCGCCGGCATGGTAAGGACCAGCACGACGAGCAGCACCGCCGGCAACAGGGCCTGCGCCAGGTGGCCCGACCGGCGCGCAGCGGGCAGGGGCGTCGTGTCGCTCACGGATGTTTTCTCAAGAGATCGTCGAGGCCGATTGCGCCCTGCGGCGTGCCGGCCCTGTCAACCACGGGCAGCGCATTGCGGCCGCTGCCGAGCATGCGGGCAAGCGCCATGTCGAGATGGTCCTCGCTGCTGATCGGCTCTCCCTCGGCATGCCCGCCGCGGGAAAGCCAGTCGCGCACGCGGCGCACCTTGAGCAGGCGCAGGCTCGCCGCTTCGCCGCCGACCAGTGCGTGGACGAAATCGTTGGCGGGGTTGGCGAGCACTTCCTCGGGCGTGGCGTCCTGAACCACCTTGCCATCGCCAAAGACAACGATGCGCTGGCCGAGCCGCACCGCCTCGTCGATGTCGTGGGTGACCATGAGGATGGTCTTCCCGGTCGCCGCATGGATGCGGATCATCTCGGTCTGCAGCGTGTCGCGGGTGACGGCATCGAGCGCGCCGAAGGGTTCGTCCATGAGCAGGATGTTGGGATCGGCGGCAAGTGCGCGGGCGAGGCCGATGCGCTGTTGCTGACCACCGGAGAGCTGATGCGGACGACGATCGCGGAAGGTGCCGGGGTCGAGCTCGACCAGGGTCATCAATTCGTCGATGCGGTCGTCGATGCGCTTCTTCGGCCAGCCGAGCAGGCGTGGAACGGTGGCGATGTTGTCGCCGACGCTCCAGTGGGGAAACAGGCCGATCGACTGGATGACGTAGCCAAGGCGGCGGCGCAGGACGACGGGATCGAGTGTGGCAATGTCGTCGTCGTCGATGCGGATCGTGCCGGAATCGGGCGCGGTCAGCCGGTTGACGAGGCGGAGCGCCGTCGACTTGCCGGCGCCCGAGGGGCCGACCAGCATGCAGAATTCGTGGCTGGCGACGGTGAAGGAGATCTCGTCGAGGGCGACGTTGCCGCGAAACGACTTGGTGACTTTCTCGAAGGATATCATGAGCTTATGGCCCGGGTCGCAGCGAGTGTCAGGAAGCGGAGGAGGATGTCGGCGGCCAGCGCCAGGACGATGGCGGAGAGCGCGCCGAGGAGCACGAGGTCGGTCGCCGTCTGGCCGAGGCCGATGAAGACGAAGCTGCCGAAGCCGCCAGCGCCGATGAGGGCGGCGACCACGGTGAGGCCGATGAGCTGCACGGTGACGATGCGCAGGCCGGCCAGCAGAACCGGCAAGGCGAGCGGGATCGACACCCAGGCCATGACCTGAAACGGCGTCATGCCCATGCCGCGGGCGGTGTCGATGGCCGAAGCCGGCACGCTCTTCAGCCCGGCCTCGGTGTTGCGGGCGATCGGCAGTAGGCCGTAGAGGGTGAGCGCGATCAGAGCCGGCGTGAAGCCGATGCCGCGCACGCCGATCGAACGCAGCAACGGCAGCCAGTCGGAGAGCATGGTGAGCGGCCCGATGAGCAGGCCGAAGAGAGCGATCGAGGGGACTGTCTGGATGAGGTTGAGCACCGAGAAGATGCCGCCCGAGCGCTGCGGCCGGGCATAGGCGGTGAGGCCCAGCGGCACGCCAATGGCAAGGGCCAGCGCCAGGGCGGAAAGCACCAGCGCAATGTGGCGGACCAGCGCCAGATTGTACTCCTCGCGGTGGATCGACCACTCATGAACCAGCGACAGGTCGTTGAACCAGCCGCGCGCCGCCAGCACGGCCAGCACCGCGACGATGGCAAGCGCGACCAGGCCCTGCATCCAGGTCGTGGCACGCAGGCGCCGCGTGCTCTCGGCGATCGCCAGCGCCGCGACCACCAGGAGGGCCCAGAAGGCACCGCCCAGTGACACACGCGCCGCGCTACTTTTCGCCGCGGCGATGAGGTGCGTGGCGGCCGTGCCGGCGCCAGCGAAATCGGCGATGAGCAGGAGTAGGGCGCCGAAAAGCGTGATTGCTTCACCGAGCGGGCGCGGCCGCCACAGCGCGCCGGCGACGAGCAGGACGAAACCGGCAACGATCGCCGCCGCCCATAGCGGCGCGCCGGCATTCCACAAGGCGAAGGCCTTCGGCGTCAGGATGCGGTTGGGCGAGAAGCCGACGAACCCGAGGCCGAGGACACCTGCCAGCGCCGCCGCGACAAGGAAAAAGGTGACCCGGTTAAGGGTCACCTCTTCCTTGGCAGGGTCAGCATTGCGTGCGTTTGCCGGACTAGTGGCCCGGTCGCTGTCCGTCACGGCTATTTGAGGAACCCCTTCTCGGTCAGATAGTCCTTGGCGACCGTCTTGGCGTCCTCGCCGTCGACGGCGATCTTGGAATTGAGGGACTGCAGCGTTTCCAGCGTCAGCGTTGCGAAGACCGGATCGAGCAGAGTCTCGATCTGCGGATATTCCTTGAGAGTCGCGGCGCGGATCGTCGGCGCCGGCTCGTAGACCGGCTGCACGCCCTTGGTGTCGGTCATCACCACCAGACCGAGCGCGGCGAGCTGGCCGTCGGTGCCATAGGCCATGGCGGCATTGACGCCGGACGTCTGCTCGGCCGCGGCCTTCTCGGTGGCCGAGGTGTCGCCGCCGGACAGCACCAGAAGCTGGTCGGCGGTGAGCTTGAAGCCGTAGGCGTCCTGGAAGCTCGGCAACGCCGCCGGGCTCTCGACGAACTCGGCCGAACCGGCGAGTTTCACCGTGCCACCGCCGGCGACCCATTTGCCGAAGTCGTCCATGGTCTTGAGGTTGTTCTTCTCGGCGACGTCCTTGCGCACGGCGACCGCCCAGGTGTTGTTGGCCGGGGCCGGCTTCAGCCAGACGATGTTGTTGGCCTTGTCCAGCTCCTTGGCCTTTTCATAGCCGGCCTGAGCGTTCTTCCATGCCGGGTCCTTGTCGACACTGAAGAAGAAGCCGGCATTGCCGGTGTATTCCGGATAGATGTCGACCTCGCCGGAGAGGAGCGCGGTGCGCACGATCTTGGTGTTGCCGAGCGCAACCTTGTTCTCGGTGGGGATGCCAGCGTGATCGAGAACCTGCAGGATCATGTTGCCGAGCAGTCCGCCCTCGGTGTCGAACTTCGAGGAGACCACGACGGTCTTGCCGGCGGCGAGCGCCGGGCCGGCAAGCAGGCCGAGGCCAAGGGCAACGGCGGCGATCTTCAATGCGAATTTCATCGGTCTGTCCTCCAATGGCGGCGCGGCCGAAGCAGGGGACCCCCGGCAAGCCGCAGCAATCGTCAAAATCGTTTCGCGGCGAACCCCACCGCCTGTCTCACTACGGCGCCGGACATCGCCAGACGTCCGGCGCGGAAGATAGGTTCGGTCGTGATGACGTCAAAGACACAAACGTGTTTGGTGCGCGCCAATTGCGGCACGATTTTCCGTTGACGTCATCGGAACCATCCCCGGTTTCTCCAGGGTGTTGCTCCAGGTCCTCCACGACGCGCCGTCTCCAGCGCATGAGGGCGAATCCCGCATATGTCGCCCATGCGGGGTCCTGCGGGAAGCAACTTTTCGGGCTCACTCCCGGTGCGAACGGCCGTCGAAACCAAGCGACACGGTACCGGGTCCCGAACAAGCGACGGCGAGGGCCAGAATAGGGATCGGGCGTCCAATGTCAAAAACGGCGCGGCTTTCGGCGGTTTCCTCCTGACAGATTTGGGCCTCGCCGGCGTTCAGCCGGCCTCCGACTCGAGGGCCCGGCAGACGGCGGCGGTGACTTCGGCCGTGGTTGCCGTGCCGCCGAGATCGGGGGTCAGCGGGCCAGAGCCGGTGACCGCCTCGATCGCACCCATCAGGCGGCGAGCGGCGCCGGCCTCGCCGAGATGCTCCAGCATCATGGCGGCCGACCACAGGGCGCCAATCGGATTGGCCAGCCCCTTGCCGACGAGGTCGAAGGCCGAGCCGTGGATCGGCTCGAACATGGAGGGGCTGGCACGCTCCGGATTGAGGTTGGCGGTCGGCGCGATGCCGATGCTGCCGGCGAGCGCCGCGGCGAGGTCGGAGAGGATGTCGGCGTGGAGGTTGGTGGCGACGATGGTGTCGAGGCTGGCAGGCCGCGCGACCATGCGCACCGTCATGGCGTCGACCAGCTCGCGGTCGACCGTCACGTCCGGATAGTCGCGGGCAACCGCGAAGAAGACCTCGTCCCACAGCACCATGCCAAAGCGCTGGGCATTGGACTTGGTGACCAGCGTCAAGTGCCGGGCGGGCCGCGAGCGCGCCAGATCAAAGGCAAAGCGGTGGATGCGCTCGACCCCGGCGCGGGTGAAGATCGACACCTCGGTGGCGACCTCATGGGGTGCGCCGCGGTGGCTGCGCCCGCCCTGGCCGGAATATTCGCCCTCCGAATTCTCGCGCACGATCACCCAGTCGAGCCCCTCAGGGTCGCGCAGCGGGCTTGCGATGCCGGGCAGCACGCGTGTCGGGCGGACATTGGCGTATTGGTCGAGGCCCTGGCAGATGGCGAGCCTGAGGCTCCACAGCGACACGTGGTCGGGCACCTCGCGGCTGCCGACGGCGCCGAAGAGGATGGCGTCATGGGCGCGGAGCGTGTCGAGGGCGTCGTCGGGCAGGTAGCGACCCTGCTTCAGGTAGCGCGCCGAGTTCCAGTCAAGGCCTGTCCAGGCGAGACTGAAGCTGCCGGTGGTGGCGGCCAGCCGGTCGAGCACCTCGACCGTCGCGGCGACGACCTCGGGGCCGATGCCGTCGCCGCCGATGGCGGCGATGCGGTAGCGGTTGGTGGGGGAGGGGGGCATTGATTGATCCTGCGTCAGGGGTGCTGCAATGCTATCACTGGCCGTGGCTGCGCGGAGGGCGCGATGCGGGCCTGCCATGTGGCAGGCCCGGACACGGGATGCAAGGATCGAACGCGATGCTGATCGAAGACCTGGATACGCCGTCGGTGGTCGTCGACCTCGATGTCATGGAGGCCAATCTCAGGCGCTGCCAGACCTATTGCGATAGCCACAGCCTGGCGCTCAGGCCGCACATCAAGACCCACAAGATTCCCGAATTCGCGCGTCAGCAGATCGGGCTCGGAGCGAAGGGCATCACCTGCCAGAAGCTGGGCGAAGCGGAGGTGATGGTCGATGCCGGCATTGCCGACATTCTGGTGAGCTACAACATTCTCGGTCGTGCCAAGCTCGACCGGCTGGTGGCACTGGCGCGGCGCGCCGACATGAAGGTGGTGGCCGATTCGATCGAAGTGGTGGAGGGGCTGTCGGACGCCATGTCCGACGCCGGCCTGGTCCTGCCGGTGCTGGTGGAGTGCGACACCGGCCTGAACCGCTGCGGGGTGACGACGCCGGGCGATGCGCTGACACTGGCCGAGCGCATCGACCGCGCGCCGGGTCTCGCCTTTGGCGGGCTGATGACCTATCCGCCCCGTGGCGTGCCGGAGCAGGTCCAGGCCTGGCTGGAGGAGGCGGCGGGGCTGTGCCGGGCGGGGGGGCTCGACGTGGCCGTGGTCAGCAACGGCGGCACGCCGGGTCTCTACCGTGCGCACGAGGTGGCGGCCGCGACCGAGCATCGGCCGGGAACCTACATCTACGGCGACCGTTCGCAGGTCGAGGCCTTCGGCTTCGGCACATGGGCGGATTGCGCGGCGCGCGTCCATGCGCGGGTCGTGTCGCACGCGGCGATGGATCGCTGCGTCATCGATGCCGGCTCGAAGAGCCTTTCGTCCGATCTGCTGGGGCTTACGGGCTACGGTCGCATTGTCGAGCATCCGGACTGGGAGATCCGCGCGCTCAGCGAAGAGCACGGCCATGTCGTCGTGTTGCCCGACGCCGCCCGGCCGAAGATCGGCGAGCGGGTGACGATCATTCCCAACCACGTCTGCGTGGTAACCAACCTCACCGACACGATCCACGCCGTCCGCCAGGGCAGGGTGGAGGCCTCCTATCAGGTGGTTGCGCGTGGCAAGGTGCAGTAGGCGCCGACCTCAGGTCGCCTTGGCCTTTTCCTGAGCCTTGCTTTGGGACGCGCGTTCGTCGCGCTGATTGAGGAATTCGCGCACGTCGCCAAGCGAGTCGGTGAGCAGGGTGTGCATGCGCTCGCGTGCCAGATCCGGCTTCTTGTCGCGGATCGCCTCGAACACGGCGCCATGCTGCTCGAGGCGGCTGTCGCGAATGCGGGCAGCACCTTCCCAGCTGAGCTTGAAGGTGGCGAACAGCGCCGCGTAGATCAGGCTGCCGAAGGCGCCGACGAAGTGGTTGCCGGTGGCGTTCAGCATGCCGAGGTGGAAGCGAAGGTCGGCGCTGATCAGGTCGCCGGCACCATTCTTGAAGCGCACCATGTCGGCAAAGGCGGCACTCATCTGTTCGACCGTCGTCGGAGAGGCCGTGATCGCCGCCGCCGCCGCCGCCTCCGGCTCGATCATGTGGCGCAGCGTATAGAGCTCGGAGATGAACTCCTCGTTGGGCACCGCCTCCAGGTGCCAGGTGAGCACCTCCGGGTCGAGCATGTTCCAGTCGCTCTTAGGGCGGACGCGAGTGCCGATCTTCGGGCGCGGCAGGATGAGCCCCTTGGCGGCGAGCACGCTGTAGGCCTCGCGAAGGGCCGTGCGCGAAACGGCGAAGCGCGAGCGCATCTCGGCCTCGTTGGGCAGCAGCGTTCCCGGTGGAAAGATGCCGGCGACGATCTCGCAGCCGAGCCTGTGGGCGATGTACGCGTAGACGTTGTGCTCGACCAGGGCGCCAACGCCGCCGCGCTCGGGCTGTGCCTCGCGCGCGGGCTTCAGTTTCGCGATAAGGCGGGCATGACGGCTCGATTGCGGCATGGCGCCTCCACTGCGATCACGCCGTCCGTCGCAAGCTGAACGAGCTGACCAGCGAACGCTGCATGACGATGAAGAGGAACAGCAGCACGCCGTTGGTGATCATGATCCAGGCGCCATTGAGCGAACCGTTGAAGTTGATCAAGGTCGCGATGAGACCCTGGATCATGCCGCCGAACAGAGTGCCGGCGACCATACCTATGCCGCCGGTGAGCAGGGTGCCGCCAAGCACGACCGCCGCGATGGCGCTGAGTTCGTTGCCGGTGCCCGCCAGCGGATAGCCAGCGGATGTGTAGAGAGCGTAGATGACGCCGGCGAGCGCGTTATAGAGACCGCCGAGGGCGTAGATCATGACGGTCATCTTGCGGATCGGCACGCCCATCAGGATCGCCGAGGAGCGGTCGCCGCCGATGGCGTAGACGTTGGTGCCGAAGCGCGTGAAGTGGGCGATGATGATGGCCGCCACGAGGACCACAAGCATCACGATGGCCGAACTCGCCAGGAAACCGTGGTCGGGCAGAGGAATCTTCCAGCCGGCGAATTGGTCGACGAAGGGGTGGCGGATCGGGATCGAATCGAGCGTCACCATGAAGCAGGCGCCGCGCAGCATGAACAGGCCGGCGAGCGTGACGATGAACGGCTGAATCTCGCAGAAATCGATAATGAAGCCCTGGAAGGCGCCGAACATGATGCCGAAGGCGAGCATCAGCGCGGCGGATTCGAGCGGGTGCCAGCCGATCGTATCGAGACTGGCCATGACGACGCCGACGAAGCCGATCATCGAGCCGATCGACAGGTCGATGCCGCCGGAGATGATGACGAAGGTGGTGCCGATCGCCGCGGTGATGATGAAGGCGTTGTCGGCGAGGATGTGGCCGAACACCAGGTACGAGAAGAAGTAGGGGTAGAGGATACCGCCCGTGATGAACAGGGCGACGAAAACGGCGACCGTCGCCGTCAGCGGCAGATAGCGCTCCCTCATGATGCTTTCCTCCTGCGGAAGAGCAGGACCACGGCGGCGCGGAAATTGTTCGACTGGAGCAGCAGAACGAACAGAACGACGACCGCCTTGACCAACAGGTTGTATTCGGGCGGCAGGCCGCTCATCAGGATCGAGGTGACCAGCGCCTGAATGATGAGAACGCCGATGAGGGTCATGCCGAGATAGATGCGCCCGCCCATCAGCGAGCCGCCGCCGATGACCACCGCCAAGATGGCGTCGAGTTCGGAGAACAGCGCGACGCTGACCGGATCGGAGGTGTGGACGTCGGCGGTCAGGATGATGCCGGCCACGCCCGACAGCAGGCCGGAGATCAGATAAGCGCTGTACTTGACCAGACGCGAATTGATGCCGGCGAGGTCGGCGGCGGCCGAATTGGCGCCAACCGACTCGAGGAACATGCCGAGCGCCGTGCGGCGGATCAGCAGCCAGAGCAGGATGAAGACGCCGACGCCGACATAGAGACGAGTCGGTATCAGGCCGATGCTGCCGACGCTGATGCCCTGCAGCAGCGGGCTCTGGAAGCTCGGATCGGTGCCACCGTAGATGAGGTTGATCATCAGGCCGACGCCGCGGCCGGAGACCATGAGAATAAGCGTTGCGATGATCGGCTGGATATCGAGCACGGCGACCAGGAAGCCGTTCCACACGCCGCACAGCAGGCCGACGGCGAGCGCGATCAGTAGGATGACGACATGCGGGTCGCCCTCGTGCATGCGCCAGGCGATGGTGGCGCCGACCACGGCAATGATCGAGCCGACCGACAGGTCGATGCCCTTGGTGCCGATGACGACGGCCATGCCGAGTGCGATCATCGCCGGCGGCATGCCGCGATAGAGGATGTCGATCACGCTGCCGAACAGGCGGCCCTGGACGATGCGGATCGAGAAGAAATCCGGCGAGATGATGCCGTCGATGATCAGAATCACCAACAGCGCCAGCAGCGGCCAGACTGCGCGGTGACCGAGAATGGCGCGAAGGCGCCCGCCCGAGGTCTTCGCTTCCGCTACAGCAGTGGATTGTTCAGTAGTCATCCGGCTGCAATCGTGTGAATGATGTTGTCACGGGTGATGTCTTCGCCCACCATCTCCCCGATTTTCTTGCGGTCGCGCAACACCGCGATGCGGTCGCTGACGGCAACCAGTTCGTCAAATTCAGAGGAGGCGACCAGCAGTGCCAGGCCGTCGCCGCACAGGCGGCGGATCAGCGCCACGATCTCGGCGTGGGCGCCGACATCGATGCCGCGGGTCGGCTCGTCGAGCAGCAGGATGGTGGGCTGCGAGGCCAGCGCGCGTGCCAAGACCACCTTCTGCTGATTGCCGCCGGAAAGCTGGTTGACCGGCTTTTCGGCGTCGGGTGTGGCGATGTTGAGCGCCTTGATCATGTCGTCGGCCAACTTCTTCTGCTGGTCCTGGGACAAGAGGCTCAGCCAGCCGCGCTTGATCTGCAGACCGAGCATGATGTTCTCGCGGACGCTGAGTTCGCCGACCAGGCCTTCGGCCTTGCGGTCCTCGGGGCAGAAGGCGATGCCGTTGTGCAGCGCCTGGCGCGTCGAGTTGTGCGTGACTGGCGTACCGCGCACCGATAGGCGACCTGAATCCGGGCGGATCGCCCCGAACATCAGCTTGGCGGTCTCGGTGCGACCGGACCCGAGCAGGCCGGCCAGTCCGACCACCTCGCCCTGGCGCAGCGACAGGTCGAAGGGCTCCATGGTGCGTTTGCGCCCGAGACCCTCGGCCATCATGATCGGTTCGCCGGCGGTGCTTGTCTTCCAATCCCGCCGCGCCACGACCTGCTCCAGTTCGCGGCCGATCATCATCGAGATCAGCTTGATCTGGGGCAGTTCGGCGGTCAGCGCCTCGCCGACCAGGCGGCCGTTGCGCAGCACCGAGATGCGGTCGGAGATCTCGTAGACCTGGTCGATGAAGTGGGTGATGAAGACGATGGCGATGCCCTGCGACTTGAGGTCGCGCACGATCTGGAAGAGCAGCTGGGTTTCGGTCGCGTCGAGGCTGGCGGTGGGCTCGTCGAGCACCAGCACGCGGGTGTCATCCTCCAGCGCGCGGGCGATGGCTACCAGCTGCTGGATGGCCACCGAATAGGAGCCGAGCGGCCGCTCGACGTCGATATCCAGGTTGAGGCGCTTTAGGCGCTGGCGTGCGAGATCGCGCGAGCGGCGCCAGGAAATGATGCCGCGGCGGCGCGCCTGGCGCTGCAGCGTCAGGTTCTTCGTCACCGTCATCGTCGTGATCAGGTTGACTTCCTGATAGACGGTCGAGATGCCGAGCGCCTGGGCTTCGGCCGTGGTGCCAATGGTAACCGGTTTGCCGTCGAGGCGGATCTCGCCTTCATCGGCACGCAAGGCGCCGGTCAGAACCTTGATCAGGGTCGACTTTCCGGCCCCGTTCTCGCCGAGCAGGGCGTGCACCTCGCCGGCTTTCAGTGTGAGATCGACCTTTTCAAGAGCCCTGACACCGGGAAAGGTCTTCGAAATGCCGAGCATTTCAACCCGGGCAGTTCCATTCTCAGTCACGCCGGCCCGTCCCAATCTCTTCAGTGTCAGCTTGCCACGCCGACTTGCCCGCGAAGAAAGCGGCGCCTTGCCGAAGAACCAGGGCCAGGCGCCGCTCTCGAGTCACTACCCTGAGTACGGGTTCGACCTTAGTAGGCCGGCACCGCCGCATGATGCAGATCGGACGGAATCACGATCCACTTCGGCAGCTCCTTGGGAGCCTTCAGATAGTCGAGGATGACCGGGTAGATGTACTTGCCGATCGCCGAGCGCAGCTCGACCGAGGCATTCGCCTCGCCGGCAGCCAGGGCCTTCTTCATGGCCGGCACGTAGTCCACCGAAACCATCAGAACGTCCTTGCCCGGGTTCAGGCCGGCTTCCTTCATCGCCTGAATGGCGCCGAGCTGCATGTTGTCGTTGTGAGCAAACGACGCGCAGATGCCCTTCAGGTTGTCGGTCGCCTTGATGAAGGCTTCCATGACCTTCTTGCCGCCCTCAGTCGTGAAGTCGCCGCTCTGGGTCTTGACGATCTTCATGCCGGGGAAGTTCGAGATCACGGCCTCGAAGCCCTTCTTGCGCTCGATCGCCGGGGCGGAGCCGACAGTGCCCTGCTCCTCGACGATGTCGCACTGACCCTTGCTGGCCTGAGCCAGCCAGGCGCCCGCCAGCTTGCCTTCGAGATTGAAGTCGGCCGAAATGCGGGTCACGAAGAGCGACTTGTCCTGAACGTCGACGTCGCGGTCAGCCAGGAATACCGGGATACCGGCGTCCTTGGCTTCCTTCAGAACCTGATCCCAACCGGTGACGACCACCGGGGCGATGAGGATCGCGTCAACGTGTTGGGCGATGAAGGAACGAACCGCTTTCAGCTGCTCTTCCTGCTTGCCCTGGGCGTCGGCGAACTTCAGGTCGATTCCCATCGTCTTCGCCGATTCCTGCATGTCCTTGGAGAACGCGGGGCGCCAGTCGCCCTCGTCGCCCACCTGCGAGAAGCCGATGGTGACGGCAAAAGCCGACGAACCCATGAGCATCATCGCCGTCGCGGCAACTGCGCCGCCAACCCACTTAGCAGTCTGCATTAAACCCTCCCGTTCCGAATGGACCGTGTTCTGGTGGCCGGCCTTTTTCGCGGGGCCGGGCCGGCACACTGTCGCCGGCCCTCAGCCACCCATATTCCTCATATCATCTTACTAAAGAACCATACAACCCCGTTCCATACCTAGGCTTAAGCGTAGGCCGAATCGTTCAACCGGATTTCGTTGCGGAATGCACGAAGCGTCGTCTCGCTGTCGATCAGCAGGTATTCGATTCCCGCCATTTCCGCGAAGTCCTCGAGGTACTCCGGGGTGAGCGCCAACGAGAAACCTGTATGGTGCGCTCCGCCGGCATAGATCCAGGCGGCGGCGCCGACCGCGAGACTCGGCTGCGGCTGCCAGAGCACCCGGGCGACCGGCAATTTCGGCAGTTTCTCAGGTGGCGGCACGGCCTTGACCGTGTTGACGATCATGCGGAAGCGGTTGCCCATGTCGACCAGCGTGGCGTTGAGGGCGTCGCCGGTGGCCGAATCGAAGACCAGCCGGACCGGGTCCTCCTTGCCGCCGATGCCGAGCGGATGCACCTCGCAGAAGGGCTTGCCCTTGGCGATCGACGGGCAGATCTCGAGCATATGGGCGCCGAGCACCGCGGGGCCTGCGGGGTCGAAGTGGTAGGTGTAGTCCTCCATGAAGCTGGTGCCGCCCTTGAGGCCGTGCGCCATCACTTTCATCGCACGAACCAGGGCCGAGTGTTTCCAGTCGCCTTCGGCGCCGAAGCCGTAGCCGTCGGCCATCAGCCTTTGCGGGCCGATGCCGGGAAGCTGCTTGAGGCCGGTCAGGTTCTCAAAGGTGTCGGTGAAGGCGGTGAAGCCGCCATCGACGAGGAAGGCCCTCAGCGCCAGCTCGATGCGCGCCGCGTCGCGCAGCGATTCGCGGCGGGCGCCCTTCTTCTTGAGCACCGGCATCATGCGGTAGCTGTCGTCATATTCCTCGCACAGCCGGTCGATCGCCGCGTCGCTGACCTGATCCTGGAAGCGGATCAGGTCGCCCATGCCGTAGCCGTTGACCGAAACGCCGAAGCGGACTTCGGCCTCAACCTTGTCGCCCTCGGTGACCGCGACTTGGCGCATGTTGTCGCCAAGGCGGGCGACCTTCATGTTCTGCAGAGCGTGGAAGCCGGTGGCAGCGCGCAGCCAGACGGACAGCGAGGCGGCAACGCCCTTCTCCTTCCAGTGGCCGACGATCACCTTGCGCGGGATGCGCAGCCGCGCGCAGATGTGGCCGAACTCGCGGTCGCCGTGCGCCGACTGGTTGAGGTTCATGAAATCCATGTCGATCGTCGACCAGGGAATGTCGCGACCGAACTGGGTGTGCAGATGGCAGAGCGGCTTGGTCAGCCGGGTCAGTCCGCCGATCCACATCTTGGCCGGGCTGAAGGTGTGCATCCAGGTCACCACTCCGATGCAGTTGGCCGCGGCGCTGGCCTGGGTCAGAGTGTCTCTGATCTCCTCGGGGGTCTTGACGACCGGCTTGAAGACGAGTCGGATCGGCAGACCGGCCTCGTTGAGGCCGGCAACGATCTGGCGTGCGTCCGCTTCGACCTGGGCAAGTGTTTCCGGACCGTAGAGGTGCTGACTGCCGGTGACGAACCACGCCTCCAGCGGCGTGAAATCGATGGCGGCGGCGGAGGACACACCGGAGGCTTTCGCGCTACGGGGAGTCGCGGGTTTCTTGGTTTGTTTGGGCATCAGCTCGTTTCTTTTTGGTGCGTTGACAAGCATGCTTGATCGCTTATTCATAATACAATAAGCCTAATCCGCTTTGCCAGAGAGAATCGGCGAACCACTGTTATCCTCCTATGCTCCTTGCACAACTGCGCGAAGACGTCATGAAGGCGAACCAGCAGCTGGTTCGCGAAGGCGTCGTCAAGTTCACCTTCGGTAATGTCAGCGGCATCGACCGCGAGCAGGGCCTGGTCGCGATCAAGCCGAGCGGCGTGCCCTATGAGGACCTGACGCCGGCGACCATCGTGGTCACCGATCTCGACGGGCGCGTGATCGACAGCAATCTCAGGCCCTCGTCCGATCTGCCGACGCACCTCGAACTCTACAAGGCGTTTGCCAATATCGGCGGGGTCGCCCACACCCATTCGGAGTTCGCCACTTCGTGGGCCCAGGCGCGACGGCCGATCCCCTGTCTCGGCACCACCCATGCCGACTATTTCCATGGGGCGGTGCCGGTGACCGACGACATGACCGCAGAAGAGATCGGCGGGGAGTACGAGAAGGACACGGGCACGGTGATCGTGCGCAAGTTCCGCGATCTCAACCTCGATCCCGACGCGGTCCCGGTGGTGCTGGTTGCCGGCCACGGTCCCTTCGCCTGGGGCAAGGATGCCGACGATGCGGTGCACAATGCCGCAGCGCTGGAATATATTGCGCGCATGGCGGCGCACAGCTTTGCCATCAATCCTGAGGCCCAGCCGCTGTCGGGCGTCTTGCACGACAAGCACTTCTTCCGCAAGCATGGGGCGAGCGCCTATTACGGGCAGTCGAAAGGCTGAGCCGGGTACGGCGGCCGCCGGTGATATCGTCTATGCTGCGCCATGCAGTCGCATGACGACCGCATGCGGGCGCTGGCCGAGCGGCGAGCGGACAGGATACGAGAATCCGCGGTACACGCGGACATCAGGCAAGGGAGTTGACGAACGATGACGCAGCAGAGCACCGGCGCGGCGGCGATCGCCGAGGGCCAAACGTCTCTGGGCATCGAATTCGGGTCTACCAACATCAAGGCGTGCCTTATCGGGCCGGACCACCAAGTCCTCGCCACGGGCAACCATGGCTGGGAGAACCAGTTCGTCGACCGCCTGTGGACCTATTCTGAAGAGGCGATCTGGGCCGGCCTCCAGGACGCTGTCGCCAACCTGATGACCGATGTCGAGAAACGCCACGGCGTGCCCTTGACGCGCATCGGTGCCCTCGGGTTCTCGGCAATGATGCACGGCTATCTGGCGTTCGACGCCAAAGGCAGGCTGCTGGTCCCGTTCCGCACCTGGCGCAACACCAATACCGAGCGCGCCGCCGCCGAGCTGACAAAGACGCTCGGCTTCAACTTTCCGCTCCGCTGGTCGGCCTCGCACCTCTACCAGGCGATCCTCGACGAGGAACCTCATGTCGCCGAGCTCGCCTTCATCACGAGCCTCGCCGGGTTCGTCCATTGGCGCCTGACCGGCCGCAAGGTGCTGGGCGTCGGTGATGCGTCGGGTGTGTTCCCGATCGACCCGGCCACGCACCAATACGACGCGCCGATGCTCAAGCGCTTTGGCGAAATGGTCGCCGCCCGGCGGCCGGGTCTCGACGTTGCCGCGCTCCTGCCGGAAGTTCTTGCCGCCGGCGCGGACGCCGGCATGCTTACCGCCGAAGGTGCCAAGCTGCTCGATCCGACGGGCACGCTCAAACCGGGCCTGCCGCTCTGTCCGCCCGAGGGCGATGCCGGCACGGGGATGGTCGCCACCAATGCCGTCGCGCCGCGCACCGGCAATATCAGCGCCGGCACCTCGATCTTCGCCATGGTGGTGCTCGAAAAGCCGCTGACCGCGGTGCATGAGGAACTCGACATCGTCACCACGCCGGGGGGCGATCTGGTGGCGATGGTCCACTGCAACAACGGCGCCAGCGAGCTTGGAACCTGGGCCAACGTCTTCACCGAGTTTGCCAAAGCCATTGGGGCAAAAGCGGACGCGAACGCCGTCTTTGGCGCGTTGTTCGGCGCGGCGCTGGAGGGCGAGGCAGACGGCGGCGGGCTGCTCGCCTACAACTACCTCGCGGGCGAGCCGATCACCGGCCTCGAGGAAGGGCGACCGCTGGTCGTGCGCACGCCAGGCAGCCGCCTGACGCTTGCCAACTTCATGCGCACCCAGCTCTATGGCGCCTTCGGCACGCTGAGTCTTGGCATGAACGTGCTGCACGGCGAGGGCGTTAAGCTGGACTCGATGTTCGCCCATGGCGGCATGTTCAGGACCGCGGGCGTTGCCCAGCGTCTGCTGGCGGCGGCCATCGATGCGCCGGTGACCGTGGGCGACACGGCAAGCGAAGGCGGTGCGTGGGGCATTGCGGTGCTGGCCGAGTACCTGCGCACCGGTGCGCGCGAGAGCCTCGGCGACTACCTGGCGGGCCGCGTGTTCGCGGACGCTGCGCTCAGTGTGGCGAAGCCGGATCCGGCGGATGTCGCGGGCTACACAAAGTGGCTTGAGCAGTACAAGGCGGGGCTCGCCATCATGAAGGCGGCGACGGAGGCGATCCGTTAGCCGTTGGGGCTCCATCGGCGCAAGCACGGAAGATCGGAGAGGCATGACATGTCCGGGCAGGCGCGCATCGGCAGGGAATTCGTCAAGGCGTTTGGCAGCGAACCACGGGTCTATCGGGCGCCCGGCCGGGTCAACCTGATCGGCGAGCATACCGACTACAACGATGGCTTCGTGCTGCCGGCGGCCCTCGACGTGGCGACTTACGCGGCGATTGCGCCGCGCAGCGACCGGACGCTCACCATCCGCTCGCTGATGATGGACGAGACCGTCAGCTTCGATCTCGACGAGGCCAGCCCACAGGCGCGCAAGCACTGGAGCGACTATGTGCGCGGCGTCGCCTGGGTGCTGGAGAGCGTCGGCGGTCATCGTCTGAACGGCGCCGATCTGATGATCGACAGCACCGTACCGCTCGGCGCCGGCCTCTCCTCTTCCGCAGCGCTGGAGGTGGCGACGGGCTATGCGCTGCTTTCCAACAGCGGGCTCGCGGTCGACCTGACCAAGCTGGCGCTCGCAGCCCAGAAGGCCGAGAACGACTTCGTCGGCATGCGCTGCGGCATCATGGATCAGTTCATCGCCTGCCACGGCGCCGAGGGCCACGCGCTGCTCATCGATTGCCGCAGCCTCGAGCGCCGGCTGGTGCCGATCGATCCCGGCGTGCGGCTGGTGATCTCCAACACCATGGTGCATCACGAGCATGCCGCCGGCGAATATAATCTGCGCCGGCACGATTGCGAGGAGGGCGTCAGGCGCCTCTCCGCCGTGCTGCCCGGCATCACGGCGCTGCGCGACGTGACGCTGGAACAGCTCGAGCGCCACAAGGACCTGCTGCCGTCGGTGATCTATCGCCGCTGCCGCCATGTGGTGAGCGAGGACGAGCGCACGGTCGCCGCGGCGGACGCGCTGGCTGCCGGCGACGTCGCCCTGTTCGGGCGATTGATGAACGAATCGCATGTCTCGATGCGCGACGACTTCGAGATCTCCTGCCGCGAAGTCGACATCATGGTCGAACTCAACCAGGCAGTCGCCGGGGTCTATGGAGCGCGGATGACCGGCGGTGGTTTCGGTGGCTGCACGATCAGCCTGGTCGCGGCGGACGCGGTCGACGGGTTCCGCGAAAGCGTTGCCAAAGATTACGAAGCGGCGACGGGGATCGCGCCGCAAATCTTCACGTCGACTGCGGGCGCCGGCGTCGGCGAGGCAAAGTAGGGCCGGCCACCATGTCTTTCCTCGAGACCTCCTCCCACCGCCGCTTCAATCCGCTCACCGGCGAATGGATTCTGGTCTCGCCGCACCGCACCCAGCGGCCGTGGCAGGGGCAGACCGAGTCGGCCGCCCAGCCGGCGGCGCTTGAATACGATCCAAAGTGCTACCTCTGCCCCGGCAACCGCCGCGCCCATGACGCGGTCAATCCTGCCTATCAACACACCTTCGTCTTCGACAACGACTTTCCGGCGCTGCTCACCGGCAGCGGCGGCCGGCTCGACCAGAACGGGCTGCTGGTCGCCGAAGAGGAGCCGGGCATCTGCCGGGTGATCTGCTTTTCGCCGCGCCACGACCTGACGCTGGCGCGCATGGAAATTGCCGATATCGAGCGGGTGATCGCGGTTTGGCGCGAGCAATACCGCACGCTCGGCGCCATGGACGGCATCAATGCGGTGCAGATCTTCGAGAACCGCGGCGAGATGATGGGCGCGAGCAACCCGCACCCGCATTGCCAGGTGTGGGCGACGCGCACGCTGCCCAACGAGATGACCAAGGAACTGGCGTTGCAGGCCGATTATCTCAAGACGCACGGTGCGCCGTTGCTGGTCGACTATCTCAAGCTGGAACAGCAGGCGGGCGAGCGCATCGTCTTCGAGAACGAGCATTTCACGGTGCTGGTGCCGTTCTGGGCGGTGTGGCCGTTTGAGACCATGGTGCTGCCGCGGCGGCACATGGCCTCGCTCGACGAGCTGAGGGCGAGCGAGGTGACCGCGCTAGCCGCGGCGCTGAACGAGCTGACCATCCGTTACGACAACCTGTTCGAGACGTCGTTTCCCTATTCGATGGGCTTCCACCAGCAGCCGACCGACGGCAAGCCGCATCCCGAGTGGCAGCTTCATGCGCATTTCCTGCCGCCGCTTCTGCGCTCGGCGACGGTCAGGAAATTCATGGTCGGCTTCGAGCTGCTCGGCTCCCCGCAGCGCGATATCACGCCGGAAGCGGCGGCCAAGCGCCTGCGCGAGCTGCCGGCGACCCACTATCGCGACCGCAAGTAGGACCAGCGTCTCGACAGGGCGCTATGGCCGACTTGGTGCTTTTCTTTCCGACGATGGCCTGTTTAGCTGTTCTGCAGGGGCTTGGCGGATTGGCGGCACAATTTCCGGCAGTTACAAGTTTCCGAGCGTCGACGCATTCGATGGGCGCCGACGCACAAGGACCAGAGAGGGACCATGGACCTGCAGAATATGATCGCTCAGGCCGGCGGCCTGGATGCGATAGCAAATGAGATGGGTATCGGGACGGATCAGGCGGCGAACGGTCTGAGTGCGCTGCTTCCCGCGGTGCTTGGCGGCCTCAAGAAGAATGCCCAGGGCAACCAGCAGGGGCTGGGTGGCCTGATGGGTGCCATCGAGGGCCTTGGCGGCGGCGGCCTGCTCGACAATGTGGTGGGCAGCCAGCCGACCGACATCAACAAGGGCAACGACGTTCTCGGCCAGATCTTCGGCTCGAAGGATGTGAGCCGCGCGGTCGCGGCCCATGCATCGCAGCAGAGCGGGCTCGACGTGTCGATTCTGAAGAAGATGCTGCCGATGGTGGCGATGCTCGCCGCCGGCCAATTGGCGCGCGGGTCGGGCGGGCAATCCGGAGGGCTTGGCGGCCTTCTCGGCGGACTGCTCGGTGGCGGCCAGCCGGCGGGGTCGGCCGGCGGCCTTGGCGGTCTGGGCGGGCTCGCCCAGATGCTCGACATGAATGGCGACGGCAACCCGCTCGACGACATCCTCGGAATGGCCGGCAAGCTCACCGGCCGATAGCGTCGCATGCCTGCGCGCGCTGCCGGCAACCCACTATCGCGACCGGACGTGAAATCGATCTGGTCTGGAAGTCCCCTCCCGCAAGCGGGAAGGGACTTCCAGGGTAGCGCCCAAGCTAACTGACTAGACTAGCTTCGCTGGCGCAGCATCAGGGCATAGACGGTCACCGAGATGGTGATCAGCAGGCCGTAGATGAACTGCGTCCAGAAGCCAGTGAGGCCGACGGCGATGATGCCGGGCTCCAGCGAAGCGATGATGAGCACGCCGACGAAGGTGCCGATCATGGTGCCCTTGCCGCCGAACACCGAGGTGCCGCCGATGAAGACGGCGGCGAGCGTGGTCAGCAGATAGCCGTCGCCGGTGGTCGCCCAGAAGAAGGTGAGCTGGTTGAGAATGAAGATCACCGACAGCGACGCCGATATGCCTATGATGACGAAGCACATGGTCTTCACGAAGTCGACGCGGATGCCCATCATGCGGGCGCTGGCCTCGTTGTCGCCGATGAACAGTACGTGGCTGCCGAATGAGTGGCGCTTGTAGATGAGCCCCATCAGGATCGAGCCGCCGACGAACCACAGGAACTGTGCGGGAATGAGGCCGAAAGCCTCACCGGTGAAGAACGGGTGCAGCGGGTTGTCGTTGATCGAAGATATCGGGATGCCGTGTCCCTGGGTCACGACGTTCACCAGGCCGCGCCACAGGAACATGGTGCCGATGGTTGCCACGATCGAGGGAATCTTCACCCGGGTGACGAGCAGCCCGTTGATCAGGCCGGCAAAGGCGCCGGTGGCAAGGCTGAGTACCAGGGCGATGAGGAAGCTATTGGTGGTGTTGTAGCTCGCGGCGAACACCCAGCCGGAGAAGCCGGCAATCGAGGGGAAGCTCAGATCGATCTCGCCGAGAGTGACGATGAACGTCGCCGCCATCGCCATGAGCCCGAAGAACGGGATCGAGATCATGAACGAGCGGTAGATGTTGAAGCTGAGATAGGTGCTCGGGGCCTTGATGATGAAGACGGCGTAGAGCACCACCAGCAGCGAGATGATCGCGACCTGGAACCGGTACGTGTAGAAGAACTGCCGGCTGAAGAGCGGCGGGCCTGCGAGTTGGCTTTGAGTTGTCGTGGTCACGGGGTTCAGCTCACCTTGCCGGCGTGATGCAGATCGACCATCGTCTCGACCAGCTTGTCGCGCGTGACCTCGGACTTGAGGAAGCGCTCGGCGATGCGGCCGCGGTCGAGGATGATGAAGCGGTCGGCCACGTCGTAGACGTGGAAGATGTTGTGATCGATGAAGATCGCCGACTTGCCCTGATCGCGGATCGACCGGGTGAAATTGAGCACGCGCTCGGTCTCGGTGATCGACAGGCCCATGGTCGGCTCATCGAGGATGATGAGATCGGCGTCGAAGTAGAGCGCACGTGCGATCGCCACACCCTGGCGCTCGCCACCCGAGAGGCCGCCGACCTCGCTGTCGACGGTGATCGCCGAGGAGGTCAGGCCCATGCGCGTGCGCATGAGGTTCTCGGTCTCGCGCCGCTGTCCTGCAAGGTCGAGAAATCCGAGGAAAGTGGTGCGCTCGTGGCCGGCGAAGACGTTGCGCCACAGCTCCTGCTGCTCGGCGAGTGCGCGCTCCTGATAGACGCACTCGATGCCGAGCGCGCGCGACGCGCGCGCATCACGGGCGCCGATGCGCTTGCCCTTGAAGTAGACTTCGCCGGCCGTGGGCGTATGGACGCCAGTGATGACCTTGATCAGCGTCGACTTGCCGGCGCCGTTGTCGCCGATCAGTGCGACGATCTCGCCGGCATTGACCTCCAGGTTGATGTCCCTGAGGACCTGAACATGGCCGAAGGACTTCTGGATGCCCTTCATTTCCAAAAGGGGGGCGTTCGAATCCATCGATTGACGCACGCGGGTTTTCGGAGGGAGGAGAGGGGCGGAACGCCTCTTGGACGCCCCACCCCCGGTTTCGTCTTGTCGTTGGTCGACGGCGAGCCTAGCGGATGCCTTCCTGGGCAAGCGGCGCCACCGCGTCGATGTTGGCCTTGGTGATCAGTGACGAGGCCGTGTCGACATGAAGACCGGCAAAGCCGAACTTCGAGGTCAGGTAGAGCTGGATGATCGGCAGGTAGCCCTGCAGGAAGGGCTGCTGATCCTCAACCACCGCGATGAAGCCGTCCTGGACGCCCTTGACGATCGGGGCCGACAGGTCAAAGCCGGCGCCGCAGATCTCGCCCGGCTTCTTGCCGGCCGCCTGGAGATAGGCGGGGATCGTGGCCGTCAGGCCGCCGTGATCGGTGATGATCGCCTTGATCTCCGGATGAGACGCGGCAAAGCTCGCGAACACCGGGATGCCCTGGGTTGCGTCACCGTTGATGGCGTCAGAGATCTCCTGGTAGACGACCTTCACGCCGGCTGCCTTCATGGCGTCAAGCACGCCCTGAGTGCGCTGGCCACGACCGGCCTGACCAAGCAGGCCCCACACGAAGGCGGTGTCATCCTTCTTCAAGCCGCACGCCTTGATGGCGCCATCGCCGAGCGTCTTGCCGGCCTGGAGCAGATCGGCGGCACCGGCATAGCCAAAGCCGTCGGCCTTGTACTGGGCTTCCTTGTTGGGCAGCGGCACGTTGGACACGGTGACGATGATACCGGCCTTCTCGGCCTGGTCGATCAGCGGCCCGAGGGCCTCTTCACCCGGGTGCCCCATGATGGAGATGCCCGTCGGCTTGCGGGCGATTGCCTCGCTGAACTGCTGCACCATCTTCTGCGGGTTCCAGTCCGACCACACGTAGTCGACCTTGCACCCGGTCTGATCGGCCGCCAGCTTGGCGCCGGCATAGACGATCGACGCGAACGAGCCGCCTTCCGGCCCGCCGGGGAAGAACACAAAGTTCTTGCCCGCGCAGCTCATATCAGCAGCCTGCGCCCCCGGACTCGCCAAAAAGGCGCACACGCCCGCTAAAACCAGCCATTTCTTCATAAGTCTCTCCCTCCGTTTACAGGGTGATCCACCCGATTTGCAGGTAATCCTGCTCCTATCCTAAGGGGCAACACCCTGCCAGCATTAGTATGATGATACTTGAGCCATATCAATCCTGTCATGATCTTCAGGAGGGATTGCGCGGCGGTTCCCCCTCGACATAACGGCGCACTTCCTCGGCAACCATCGCGGCGGAACGCTCCACCGTCTGCAGCGAGGCGCCGGCGATATGCGGGGTCAGCGTGACGTTGGGCAGGCCGAGCAGCGGCAGGTCGGGCGGCGCCGGCTCGACGGCGAAGGTTTCCAGCGCGGCGCCGCGGATCTGGCGGCCGGCGAGCGCCTCATAGAGCGCGGCATAGTCGACCAGGGGGCCGCGGGCGGTGTTGATGAGATAGGCCGACGGCTTCATCAGAGCGAGCTCGCGGCGGCCGATGAAGCCGGTGGTCTCGGCGGTCACGCGGGCATGCAGGCTGATCACGTCCGACTGTGCCAGCAACTCGTCGAGCGCCACCTTGGCGACGCCGTCATCGCGGTCACCGGGGGAAAGCTGGACGTAGGGGTCGGCCACCAGGATGCGGCAACCGAAGGATTTCAGCAGGCGGACGACGCGGGTGCCGATCTGGCCGTAGCCGACGACGCCGATGGTGAGCGCCGACAATTCGCTGCCTGTGATGTCGGCGCGGTAGAGGTCGCCGCGCCATTCGCCGGCGGCAAGGGCGGTGTGGCCGAGGGTGATCAGCCGCGTCTGGGCGAGGATCATGCCGATGGTGAACTCGGCAACCGCGGCGGCATTGCGTCCGGGCGTGTTGACGACGGTGATGCCGCGTTCGCGGGCAGCCGCCATGTCGATGTTGACCGGCCCGCCGCGGCATACGGCGATCAGCTTGAGCGCCGGATGGGCGTCAAGCATCGCTCCGTTCACCGGCGCCAGGTGATTGATCAGCACCTCGGCATCGGCGATGAAGGCGCTGATCTCGGCCGGGTTGCCCATGAACTCCTTGAGGCCCTTGAGATCGTCACCGGCATAGCCGTGGGTCATCGGTGCATCGGGCCAGTCGAGGGTGAGGGTGCGCGCCTCGACGGCGACGCGGTCGGCAAGGCCCGCCAGGGCGGCAACGAAGCGCTCCGGCAGCATGAAGCGATCGCCGATCACGGCGATGGCCAGTCTTCTCACGGGTGTGATGCCTTTCTTCGCTGAGATGCTTGTGCGCAACCGGGCCACCGCCCCTGCACTGAAGCCTAGTCAAATGTGGTGACCCCGGCGCGATTCGAACGCGCGACCCTCAGATTAGGAATTTCGGGTTCTTGCATCTACGGGCTGCTCGTGACGTGTCCAAAGATGGTGCAGTTGCTTTAAAATTCGACTTTTCTATCCGCGGCGTTCCTCAATTTTCTTGTAGCTTCCCACTGGTGCGCTTACTATGTGCTTACTGTCAGAAGCTTACGAGGCGACGATATGGTGGTGGCTCGGATTGGCAAGCGGACGGTGGATGCGGTCGAGGCTGGGCTGAGCGATTCCTATCTCTGGGATGACCAACTAAGCGGGTTCGGTCTCAAGGTTACTCCCGTCGGCCGAAAAGTATACCTCGTCCAATACCGCATTGGCGGGCGCAGGGGGCGGACACGCCGGGTCACCATAGGGCCGCACGGCACGATCACGGCCGACGAGGCGCGGACCGAGGCGAAGCGGCTTCTCGGTCAGGTGGCCGCTGGATACGACCCCGCCGCCGTCCGGCAGGATGGGAAAGACCGGCCCTTGCTTGGTCCATTGCTTGATCAATTCCTCGTCGAACACGCGGACGCAAAACTGAAAGCCAGCACTGCCGGCGAATATCGTCGGCTGGCCCGCTTGTATATCCCAGCCGCTCTGCGCCGGAAGCTGATGGCCGAGGTGACGCGGGCGGAAATCGCGCGCCTACATCTGGCAATGAAAGACAAGCCCTATCAGGCCAATCGGACGTTGGCCCTGTTGTCCAAGTTTTTCAACTGGGGCGAAAAACGCGGGTATCGGCCCGACGGCTCCAATCCCTGCCGCCACATTGGCAAGTATCGCGAGCGGCGACACGAACGTTTCCTGAGCGCTCAGGAGCTCGCACGCCTTGGAGAGGCACTTGCCGATGCGGAGCGTATCGGCAAGACATCGCCTTTCATAATTGGCGCTATCCGACTGTTGGCGCTGACCGGTGCTCGCCTCTCCGAAATACTGACGCTCCGCTGGGAGAACGTCGATCTGGAGCACGTGACCTTGAGACTACCTGACTCCAAGACCGGCCAGAAGTCGATATACCTCAATCCGCCAGCGTTGCAGGTCCTCAACGCCCTGCCGCGATTGGAGGGTAACCCGTTCGTCGTTCCGGGTGAGCGTGTCGGGGCGCATTTGGTCAACTTGCAGAAGCCCTGGCGCCGTATCCGCAAAGCGGCTGGCCTGGAGGGTGTCCGTATTCATGATCTTCGCCACAGCTTCGCTTCAGTCGCCGCCGCAAGCGGTCAATCCCTCTACGTGATCGGTTCGTTGCTCGGACACTCTCAACCGCAGACGACATCGCGCTACGCCCACCTATCGGCTGACCCTCTACGGGCGGCTAACGACGCGGTAGGCAAGCGGATCGACACCGCGATGCGATCGAGGCCCGGTCCCGGGCCATCCATCCGGTCTGGCTAGCTGCCTCTGAAGGCGGAGGTCGTGAGTTCGAATCTCGCCGGGTGCGCCAGCTTCTTCAGTTAGTTACCAAGATGCCGCGGTGGCGCGTGGGTGCGTCGGCAATCAAATAGCAATCACCTTGCGAACTACGGCCGGCATGGCGCGACGCACGCCGCCGCTCTTGTTTTTGGGCCGTTCGACTCATTTTCAGATCGAACCGGCCCGGGTTGAGATTGCCGTTTCGCGAGAGACGTCCGTGGGCAGTTGGTCGCGAACTTTCGCTCGTTGGATGTACGGAAAGCGACGCTTGGAACTCGACCGAAGTCTGATGGGCCGGATTCGTTCAGGCCCGGGGAGACCACAGGCGTCCAGATCGATGCGTCACTGTTGTTTTGGGCCGCAAGATTCAGCGAGTCCAGCGAATCCGCGCGAAAGGGTGTCGCCGTCGTTGTGACCGCCGTTTGCATCGGCACACCGGCCGTTGTGTATTGCGGTTGCGGGTTTGTCGCAGGGTTCAATTTTCGGCTTTGTTGACATTGTGCCAGCGCATACGCTCCCTGCCGGCATTCGGAGCCATCGACAAATCGGAGGGGCAATGGCAAGGCGTGCGCAAAGTGGCGCGAACAAAGGCAATGGAGGCGCCAATCTGGGCTTCGAGGCCCAACTTTGGGCGGCGGCCGATGCCCTGCGCAACAACATGGACGCGGCCGAATACAAGCACGTCGTCCTTGGCCTGATCTTCCTCAAGTACATCTCGGACGCCTTCGAAGCCAAGCACGCCGAGCTGGACGCGCTGAAGGGTGAGGGCGCCGACCCGGAGGACCCGGACGAATACCGCGCCGTCAACATCTTCTGGGTGCCGCCCGAGGCGCGCTGGGCCTACCTCAAGTCCATGGCGCCGCAGCCGACCATCGGCCAGCTCGTCGACGACGCGATGAGCGCGATCGAGCGCGACAACACATCCCTCAAGGGTGTGTTACCCAAGGACTTTGCCCGCCCCGGTCTCGACAAGCAGCGGCTCGGCCAGCTCATCAATCTCGTCAGCGACATTGCGCTCGGTGACGCAGCGTCGAAGTCGAAAGACACGCTGGGCCGCGTCTACGAGTACTTCCTTTCACGCTTCGCTAGTGCCGAGGGCAAGAGCGGCGGCCAGTTTTATACGCCCGCGCACGTGGTCCGGGTGCTTGTCGAGATGTTGTCGCCGTATAAGGGCCGCGTCTACGACCCGTGCTGCGGCTCGGGCGGCATGTTCGTGCAGAGCGAGAAGTTCATCGAGGCCCACTCCGGCCGGCTTGGCGACATCTCGATCTACGGCCAGGAGAGCAATTACACGACCTGGCGGCTGGCCAAGATGAACCTCGCCATCCGCGGCATCGACGCGCAGATCGCCCATGGCGACACCTTCCACAACGACCGCCATCCCGATCTCAGGGCCGATTACGTGCTGGCCAATCCGCCGTTCAACGATTCCGACTGGCGCGGCGACCTGCTGAAGGACGACAAGCGTTGGGTCTACGGCGTGCCGCCGGCCGGCAATGCCAACTTCGCCTGGGTCCAGCATTTCATCTGGCATCTGGCGCCGACCGGGCTCGCCGGCTTTGTGCTCGCCAACGGATCGATGTCGTCGAACCAGTCAGGCGAAGGCGAGATGCGCAAGGCGATCGTCGAAGCCGATCTCGTCGACTGCATGGTGGCGCTGCCGGGGCAACTCTTCTACTCGACGCAGATCCCGGTCTGCCTGTGGTTCCTGGCGCGTGCCAAGAAGAACGGGCGCTTCCGCGACCGGCGCGGCGAAACGCTGTTCATTGACGCCCGCAAGATGGGAGCGCTCATCGACCGCGTGCATCGCGAGTTGAGCGACGAGGAAATCGCCACGATCGCCGGCACCTATCATGCTTGGCGCGGCGATGCAGGTGCCGGCGCCTATGCCGACGTGCCCGGCTTCTGCAAGGCGGCCAAGCTCGAAGACATTAGTAAGCACGGCCACGTACTAACGCCCGGGCGTTATGTCGGCGCTGCCGCGGCCGAGGAGGACGACGCGTCCTTCGAGGAAAAAATGGCGCGGCTGGTCGCAACCCTGCATCAGCAGCAAGAGGAAGCGCTGAGGTTGGATGCAGCCGTAGCCAAGAGCCTCAAGGGGCTCGGATATGACGGATAGGCGAGGTGTTCGATCTCCGGCAAGGATGTAGAGGATGTTTATCGACAATTCGGTCGACGCTCGGGCGATTACCTCCGCGGCAGCGCCGCTGCCAGTGACAAATGCAACAATGGCCGCCTCAACGTTCTCGAGATTTCGGTGAAGCAGGTTGAGGAGGATACCGATGGCGGGGTCGCTAAGAGCCGCTCTGTCGAGGGCCGAGTATCCTCTGTTGATGGACGCGTTTGCGATGACACCAGATTCGATCGCTATCGACTCACGAAACAGTGTGTCCGTGACGGTGAGCCCGTGACGTTCCGCAAAATCACGAACCATCGCTCGCGTTGAGGTCGTGGCTGACAAATCCTTCGAGCCTCCAGTCGTAGATTGGTTCGCAATAACCTGATCGGGTGGCAATTCTGACGAACACGCTGCCGTTTCATGACTTTCAATGGGTGCTTCGCACGCATCGGTGTAGTGTGTGCATAATTCATGATTTTTGCACAGATTTCTTGCCCCTTGGGGATCAATGGCTTACGCTGTGCATATTTCACGTGCGAAAAGGAACCGACAAATGGCGACCTTGGGATATGCTCGGGTCTCTACCGACGGTCAAAGCTTGGAGGCTCAGGTCCGGGAACTGAAGGGTGCTGGTGCCGAGCGGATCTATCGGGAAAAGATCAGCGGTGCGGTGACTGGACGTGCCCAGTTGCAGCGCGCCGTGGCGGCAATGGAAGAGGGCGACGTGTTGCTGGTAACACGCCTCGACCGACTAGCTCGGTCGACACGTGACCTGCTCAATACGCTGGCGTCCATCGGCGAAAAAGGTGCCGGCTTCCGTTCCCTTCGCGATAGCTGGGCCGACACAACTTCGCCCCATGGCCGATTGATGCTGACCGTGTTAGCCGGCCTGGCAGAGTTCGAGCGTGAGTTGATCAGGGTACGAACTGGGGAAGGGCGCGAACGGGCAAAGGGGCGCGGCGTGCGCATGGGGCGCAGGCCCAAGCTGACGCCGCATCAGCGGAGCGAGGCCCTACGTCGCCGTGACGCCGGCGAGCCGTTGGTGGACATCGCTCGGTCCTACGCGGTCTCTCACTCCACGATTTCGCGGCTGCGCTGACAGCCGCTATACGAGCAAACGCGGACTTGGTTCGACGAGTGCTCACGTCGGCGATGCGCCAACAGCGGTCGTCAGCCGTTGTCCAACGTGCTGTCAATTCAAGCGGTGCTGAGGAGAGGCAGGTGACGGACCTGCTCGGTTCTGATTTCACTCCTAATCCTCTCGTCGGCTGTGGTCTGTTGGCTGTTAGCCTGCTTCGTGTGGTCCTCCAGCATTGTGTTGAGCTATAGCCGCGACATTTGCCAATTTGGTTTCAAGAGAAAATGGCCGACATGGCTAGCGCACACAAAATGCCCTTCGGCGCCGAAGTCAGCGCGGACGGAACCGTCCGCTTCCGGCTCTGGGCGCCGTCGCACGAGACGGTTCTGCTCGAACTGGATGGTGGGCGGAGCCTCACCATGCGGCCCGTCGACAACGGCTGGCACGAGCGCATCACCGACGCCGCGCGCGCCGGCACACGCTATCGCTTCGTTCTGCCGGACGGCCTGCGCGTGCCCGATCCGGCCTCGCGGCATCAGGCGGACGACGTGCACAGCTTCAGCGAGGTCGTCGACCCCGGCACCTATGTTTGGCGCGACCAGGGTTGGGCCGGCCGCCCCTGGCAAGAGGCCGTGATCTACGAGCTGCACGTCGGGACCTTCACGGCGGAAGGCACCTTCCGCGCGGCCATCGACCGGCTCGCCCATCTGGTCGACCTGGGCGTCACCGCCATCGAGATCATGCCGGTGGCAGCCTTTCCCGGTCAACGCAACTGGGGCTACGACGGTGTGCTGCCATTCGCCCCGGCCAATGCCTACGGCAGCCCTGACGACCTCAAGGCACTTGTCGATGCCGCCCACGCCGCCGGCCTCATGGTGCTGCTCGATGTCGTCTACAATCATTTCGGCCCGGAAGGCGCCTATATCCACGTCATAGCGCCTGAGGTCTTCACGGAGCGGCACCACACGCCCTGGGGTGCGGCCATCGACACCCGCGTTGAGCCGGTGCGCGCCTTCTTCATCCACAATGCGCTCTATTGGATCGAGGAGTTCCATTTCGACGGGCTGAGGCTGGACGCGGTGCACGCGATCCTCGACGATGCGCCGGTGCCGCTTCTGACTGAGTTGGCGGAGTGGGTCCGTGCGTCGGCGCCGGAGCGGCACATCCATCTCATCCTCGAAAACGAGGATAACCAATCTTCATTGCTTGTCCGGGACGGGGCCTGGCCGCGGCTCTACACCGCCCAATGGAACGACGACGTACATCATGCGCTGCACGTCGCCGCCACCGGCGAGGCCGAAGGCTACTACGCCGACTATCGTGGCGACACCGAGAAGCTCGGCCGGGCGCTCGCGGAAGGCTTCTCGTTCCAGGGCGAAACGATGACCTACAGCAGCAAGCCGCGCGGCGAACCGAGCGCTGACCTCTCGCCGCTGGCCTTCGTCTCCTTTATCCAGAACCATGATCAGGTCGGCAATCGTGCCTTCGGCGAGCGCCTGTCGGCGCTCGCACCGACCGCCGCGGTGCGCGCCGTCGCGGCCACCTATCTGCTGCTGCCGCAGGTGCCGATGCTGTTCATGGGCGAGGAATGGGCGGCGCGGCAGCCTTTCCTCTTCTTCTGCGATTTCGGCGACGAACTCGCCTGCGCGGTCCGCGACGGCCGGCGCGCCGAGTTCGCCGGGTTCCCCGCGTTCAAGGACCCGGCCGAGCGGGCGCGCATTCCCGACCCGCTGGCGAAGCAGACGTTCCTGGCGTCGAAGCTCGATTGGGAGGACCGGCACCGCGAGCCGCACGCCGGCTGGCTCGCCTGGTATCGCCGCGTGCTCGCCATCCGCCGGGCGGAGATCGTTCCCCTGCTCGGCGCGATCGACCACGGCGGCCGCTACGAGATCGTCGCTGACGCGGCAGTCTCCGTCCGCTGGGAAACGTTCGACGGCCGCGAACTCGCCCTCGATGCCAACCTGTCAACCGCTGCGATCGCGGGGTTCTCCGCTGCGCCTGGACGGATCCTGCTGAGTGAGGGAACAACCGGCGCGGACGGCGCGTTTTGGCCCTATTCGGTTCGCTGGTCGATCGTGGCAGCATAGCGGGATGAGCGAAGGACCAGCATCGGCAATCCCGCGCGCAACCTACCGGCTGCAGTTCCGCAAGGAATTTGGCTTCGACCAGGCGGCGCGGCTGGCGCCCTATCTCGCCCGCCTTGGCATCAGCCATGTCTACGCCTCCCCCTATCTGATGGCACGGCCGGACAGCACGCACGGTTACGACATCGTCGACCACGACAAGCTGAATCCGGAGCTCGGCGACGATGCCGCCTTCGCCCGCATGGTAGCGGCACTGAAGCACAACGGGCTCGCCTTGCTGATGGATTTCGTTCCCAACCACATGGGCGTCGGCGGTTCGGACAACCCGTTCTGGCTGGATGTCCTCGAATGGGGACCCGACGCGGACCATGCCGGCTGGTTCGACATCGATTGGGACCCGGACTCGCGCTACCTGCACAACAAGTTGCTGGTCCCCTTCCTCGGCGACCAGTATGGCCTCGAGCTCGAGCGCGGCCACCTCCGCCTGAAATGCGATTTCGACGCCGGCAGCTTCGCGGTCTGGGCTTATGACGTCCACAAGCTGCCGATCTCGCCGCTGCATTATGGCCGCATCCTCGGCACACGCGATCCGGACCTGGAGCGGCTCGGTGACGCCTTCGCCGGCCTGCCCGGCTGGCGGCCACAGATCGGACAGCACGCCGACGAGCTGAAGGCGGAGATGGCTGCGCTGGTGCGGGAGAAGCCGCAGGTGCACGCTGCCGTCGAGGCGGCGGTCGCACGTTTCAACGGCGAAGCCGGCGATTTCGATTCGTGGCACCGTCTGCACGCACTGATCCACGACCAGTATTGGCGCATTGCGCATTTCCGCGTCGCCGCCGACGACATCAACTATCGCCGTTTCTTCAATATCAACGACCTCGCCGGGCTGCGCATGGAGCTGCCCGAGGTGTTCGACCACATCCACCGGCTGGTCTTCCGTCAGCTCGCCGACGGGACAGTGGACGGACTGCGCATCGACCACATCGACGGACTGCTCGACCCCAACGGCTACCTTCGCCGCCTGCGTGCCAGGGCACCCCGCGAGGGCTTCTATCTGGTGGTCGAGAAGATCCTGGCACGCCACGAGACGCTGCGCGAGGAATGGCCGGTGCAAGGCACGACCGGCTATGACTTCACCAATCTAGTGACCCGCCTCCTGATCGACCCGTCCGGCGAGGAGGGCTTCAGCAAAGCCTATGCCACCTTCGCCGGCGAGCAGCCGCCCTTCGCGGAGATCGTGCGCCAGGCAAAGCTGCGCATCATGGAAAACGAGATGGTGAGCGAGCTGAACGTGCTCGCCCGCGACGCAGCCCGCGTCGCCCGGCAGAATCCGCGCACCGCCGATTTCACCCGCAACATTCTCCAGCGCACGTTGAAGGAGGTCATCGCCTCCTTCCCCGTCTATCGCACCTATATCGACACCGATGGTGCGCCGACCGATGCCGATCGCCGCGATCTCGACTGGGCGGTGGCCCAGGCCCGCCAGCACGACCCCGACCTCGATGCCAGCGCCTTCGATTTCGTCCACGCGCTGCTCTCGGGCGATCTCGTCGCGGAACCGGGCAGCGGATTCAGCCGCCAAGCGGCATTGCGCGCCGCGATGAAGGCGCAGCAATACAGCGGCCCGGTGATGGCCAAAGGCCTCGAGGACACCGCCTTCTACCGCTACAACCGCTTCATCGCGCTGAACGAGGTCGGCGGGCATCCCGACGAGTTCGGCATCAGCCTGGGCGCCTTCCACCATGCCAATCGGCAGCGCGCCGAGCGCTGGCCGCACGCCATGCTCGGCACCGCGACCCATGACACCAAGCGCGGCGAAGATACCCGCGCCCGTCTCGCGGCCCTGAGTGAGATGCCGGAAGAGTGGATGCGCCAGGTGCAGACGTGGAGCCGGCTGCTGCGCGCGCGCCGCGGCGACGTCGAAGGCACCGCGCCGCCGGACCACAACGACGAATGCCTCTTCTACCAGTTGCTGGTCGGAACCTGGCCGGTTGAACTGCTGGACGATGTGTCGGACGCTGCGCTCCGCGACAGCTATGTCGACCGTCTGAAGGCGACGATGGTCAAATCGATGCGCGAGGCGAAGGTCCATTCGACGTGGGCGGCGCCCGACGAGGCTTACGAAGAGGCCATGACATCGTTCGTCGAGGGCGCGCTCGATCTGTCGCTCCCGACCGGCTTCCTTGACAGCTTCCTGCCCTTTGCCCGCGATCTCGCCCGGCTGGGCGCCCACAATTCGCTGGTCCAGACCGTTCTGAAACTCACCTCTCCCGGCGTTCCCGACATCTATCAGGGCAGTGAGTTGTGGGACCTGAGCATGGTCGACCCGGACAACCGCCGGCCTGTGGACTACGGCCTGCGGAACCGAGTCCTTGACGAGGTTCTGAAGGAGCTGGCAGACGACCGCCCGGGTGCCGTCCGACGGTTTGCGCAATCCTGGCCGGACGGTCGCCTGAAGCTGTCGGCGATCGCGACCCTGCTCGGCTATCGTCGGGTTCAGGGCGCGCTGTTCGCCGAGGGGACCTACGAAATAGTCACCGCGGAAGGTCCCGAGGCGGATCAGATCTGCGCCTTCCTGCGCCAGCACGACGACCAACAGATGCTGACGGCGTTGGTGCGCTTCCCCGCTAGACTCGAGGCAAACGGGCTTTCGCCGGAGAGCGCGCTGCCGCTTCCCGAAGAGTTCCACGAGACGGGCTGGAAGAACCTGCTGTCAGGGGCCGCGCATGCGCCGGCCGAAGCGCTGAAGGCAACGGACCTGTTCGCAATCGCCCCTGTCGCCGTACTGATTCCGGCATAGGTACCTATTGCGGCTGCTGCATGCACCAGTGATGCTGGTCGGAGGTGTGGTTGGTGACCAACTCGATGATCACGCGGATGCCGCGCTTGTGCGCCTCGGCGACGAAGCGGCGGAAATCGCGCATGGTGCCGTAAGCCGGATTGACGGCGCGGTAATGGAACGACCTTCCTACCTGTCGTTCTTTCCTAGGGCTTGCGGGCGTATGAACCTGGGCTGACGCCTGATCATTGGTCCTTCAACAGGACCCATGGTTCCACGCCCAGTCCGGTGGCAATCCGGGCGATATTGTCGATGGAAACGTTACGCTCGGCGCGCTCGATGGCGCTCAGGTAGGTTCTATTTAAACCGCACTCCAACGCCAGAGTCTCTTGACTGAGACCAAGCTCGGCCCTGCGCCGACGCATGTTCTTCGCCAGAACGTCTCGGAGAGGGCCTTTGTGCGTTCGCTTCACGCACGTAGGCTGGTCCACCTGACTGTTTTAAGGCGACCTCCTTTAAGGTACATTCGGACGAACTTGCCGAACGGGACCGAGGATTCCTTGCACCAGGTCGAAGACGAAAGAGATTTCCTGCGCTCCGAAATCGACCGGTATCGAAGCGAAGTCGCCGATATGCAGGCTTATCTGCGTGAGTCAGTAGTTCTGTTATTCTTCTTGTCTTTCGCGATGGCGCTGGTTGTGGGTGGCGACGTGTTCAGCGGACGGTTCGCCGTGTTTGGTATTCGAGTTGCCGGTGCATCTGTGGGAGCAGGGTTGTTCTTTTGGTATCTGGTAACTCTTTTAGTTGGATTGGCCGCGTCCGATGCGGGAGTAAAGAGGCGAGGTCAGCTAATTTACACCTATGTATTCTCCTTTGCTCTCAGCCTGATTTCGACGCCGGCCATATTTCACATCTTGGAGCAATCGGTTCGGATAGGTTGATGCGCAAAGGGGCGGATACACGGCACTCCTCGATCGGGATATTCGAATGGCGGTCATTCCTATTCGCGCGCAGTCGATCAGCGAGCGTCTCGACCGGATCGCAAAACGCCTCGTGACACTGCTGCGCGAGAGCGAAGATCCAAACGCCGAGATGAGCGATGTACTGAGCATCCTTGAGGAACATGGCCTGTGGAATGGCAGCATGGATCCGGCGCGGATCGATCGAGGTGTGCCCAAGTTCTATGGCTTCGCCCAGAACGCAATCGTCGAGAACGAGTTGGTCAGGGACGCACTGGAGCAGTCGGACCGGGAATTTGAGCCGATCTACTGCGAATTGGTTGAGGAACTCATCAGCGAGTTGCTGCCGAGGGACTAGGCCCATCCGTCAAACGGTCGGTACGCCGATACTTGTGATCGTCTCGGTTCACTTGGTCGCCAATTTGGCGGTGGGACCGCGCGCTTCTGTTCTCTGGCTCGCGGCCGCCCGCCGGAGACTAGGTAGTGGTTATGTCGCATCGTCCGAGGTCGAACGGCTGGCATCCCGAAGCGCCCTACCGTTTCGCCATCTCGGTGGAAGAGTGGATGGCGTTGGCCCACCAGTTGGCCGGCGGCGGAGAGATCGCTATCGGCGCCTGAGATGTTGGCGGTCAGGCGCTGGCATTGGGGCTGATCGATCACGTCGCGATCGACATCGTGCCGGTCGTCTTCGGCAGTGGCAAACCGTATTTCGGAATGCTCTCGAAGGGGCATGTCTTGCTGGCGACCACCGCCTCGGTGTCAGGGTCGTCGTGGTGTTCTTGTTTCCGCAAGTACAACAAATGCGTCCGTGCAATTTGAATCATCACGTTCAGGATTCCTTCATGCAGTGCGGATACTGATCACGCCGAAAATGCCTCTCTCGTTGGAGGGTGGCCGTGCCTCTGGTTCCAAGCGCGGCGGCTCGCAGCGTTCTCTCACGGTTTGCCGCTTCCCGGTCCGGGAATGTTGCCGTGATCTTCGCCATCGCTAGCATTCCGTTGGTCGCCGCCATGGGGGTGGCGGTCGACTACACCCGCGCATCGCTGGCACGGGACGGTATGCAGGATGCGCTCGACGCAACCTCGCTGGCCGTGTCGCGCCGCGTCGACCTGGCGACGATGACACCGACGCAAATACAGGCGTTTGCCAGCAGCTATTTCAATGCGAACTTCCACCCAGGCGACGTGACGAACCTGGCCCTGAGCGCGACCTACACGCCCACCGGACCATCGGTAACGATTAGCGCCAGCGCCGACCTGCCGACCGACTTCATGGGCATCGTCGGAACCAGGGACGTTCATCTGGGTGTTTCCTCGACTACCGTTTGGGGCGAAGCCAGGCTAAGGGTTGCACTGGCCCTCGATAATACCGGGTCGATGTCATCGTCAGGCAAGATGACCGCGCTCAAGACGGCGACAAACAACCTTCTGACGCAACTGCATGCGGCGGCGAGCAAGGACGGCGACGTCTACGTTTCGATCATCCCGTTCGTGAAGGACGTCAACGTCGCCGATGCGACCAACTACACGTCGTCGTGGGACAACTGGATCGACTGGAGCACGACGGAGCCGGCCAATGCGACACCGGCCGCCAACGTTGGCCCGGGCTCATCCTGTCCCTATAGCACCGGATGGGGAGGCATTGGGTTCGGCTGCGTCACGCAACCAGCCGGAAGCACATCGACCAACACGATCCCCTCGAGCGGCACCTACAAGGGATACATCTGCCCAAGCAAGTACAGCGACGGCACCGCCAATATCGGTTGCTATACCAGTTCCACCTATTCTTCGACTGGCAACAGCGCCACCTGCTCAGGCCACAGCAACTGTTCTTGCAGCGGCCACGGAAGCAACAAGGTCTGCAAGACGATCAACGGCTATTACGAACACGACTGGGTCGTGCCCAATTCAGCCAAGACCAAGTGGACCGGCTGCGTGACCGATCGCGGCAATGCCACGGGTCCGTCGAGCGGCGCCTACGACACCACCGTCACCCCGCCGACGACCACCGATACCACGACGCTGTTTCCCGCCGAACAGTACTCGGCCTGCCCGATCACCGCCGCGCCGCTCAGCTACAATTGGCTAGCCATGTCGAGTATGGTCAACAACATGAGTCCCAACGGCAGCACCAACCAGGCCATCGGTCTCGTTCATGCTTGGCAGTCGCTGGTTGGCGGCGGTCCCTACCCGGCGCCGCCGGCGCAAGACCCCAGATACACGTACAAGACGATCATCATTCTGCTCACCGACGGCCTCAACACGCAGGACCGCTGGTACGGCGACGGCTCGCACACCTCGACACAGGTCGATGACCGTCAGAGGATCCTCTGCGTCAATATCAAGGCCACCGGCGTCATCCTCTACACGGTCCAGGTGAACACCGGCGGCGATCCCACCTCGACGCTCCTGGAGAGTTGCGCGAGTGCCTCGGACAAATTCTTCTTGCTGACTAATGCCAACCAGATCGTGACGACCTTCCAGCAGATCGGCACGGAGCTGTCCGATCTGCGCATTTCGAAATAACAAGTCTCGGGGCGCGCCGCCTGGTTTTCACCTTGCGGTGCGTGCAGGGAGCGGTGCACGATGCGATTCATGATGCCTGCCGGCCGCCTTGCGGCGCGCCCGCCGGCCTTTGTGCTGACGGGCCCTGTGGGCGTAGACGGCTCCCTCGTCACCGCAAACCAGATCTTCGGCGACCTCGCTCTTGTAGGTCTTGACCGGGGTCAGGATCGCCCCGTCGGAACAAACCTTTAACCCTCGTCAACTGCCACATGGTGCGCATCGTCCATGGCGGATGCTCGGACCATGGCTACATCATGCGCGATATCCGAGATCCCAAGGCAGCGTCGCGGCTCCAGAGAAGGAGGCGACGATTCGGAACGCGCAACGGTTCATCGTTGCGGCGTGAAGCCGAACTCGCGGATCGACGCCGCGATCTGCGCCACCTGCTCCTGGGAGTGCGTCCTCGCATTCCGGGCATAGGGAATCAGCCCATCAAGCGGGCGATATTCCACCGGAAGATCGCGATCGAGAATGTGTATGCATCCGATCCGCCCTGACGTTGCCCCGAACGCCTTCTGGGCGTCCGTGAACTGCGAGGCCTTCATCGGCTCCACTCCTCCCGGCCAAGGGGAATCAGGCGCCGAAAACTCTAGCTCCGATTGCTCCAGTTCTCAGGGCTCAGACCAGCCCGAGCACAAGGGCCTCGGTCGGAGTTTACGGATCGCGTCGAGAAGCATCATCACGACATTCTCGCGAAGGAATGGGCGATATTTCGCTCGAAGGTTTCGAATGGCGAAACGAGCTGCTACGCGACGGAAGAACCGCTGCGCCGATCGTTGCCCGCCCGATCGCCCTGACGGGGACCGGAAGGCGGCGCGTGGGAGATCGCAGATCCGCATGCTTCGCCAAACAGGGGCGAGTAGCCGATGCGATTTCGGCCAGAAGCTTTGGCGTCGTATAAAGCTCGATCCGCGTCCGCGTAGAGGTCGTCGAAACGACGCCCGGCACCCCGAATTGCCACGCCGGCAGAAATCGTGATGTAGATTGCCGCGCCACCTTCCGCAATTACCGGCGTCATAGCGATGCGCGTGCGGAGATTCTCGAGGCGCAGCGCCAGAAGCGACGGCGCGGTATCGGATGCGAGAAGCGCAAACTCCTCGCCGCCAAAGCGGCCCAAGTATCCAAGGTCGCCGAGTTCGGCCTGCGTGACCCTGCTCACCATCTGGATCACCGCGTCGCCGGCCATGTGGCCATGACTATCGTTGACCCGTTTGAAGCGGTCGATGTCCGCTATCACAAGCACCATTGTGTCGGGTGGTTGCACGGCGGCTATCTGCATGAGGGCACGTCGGTTCAGCAGGCCGGTCAGCTCGTCTGTGCGGCTGAGGATCTCGACTTCCGCCTTCGCTCGATAGAGCTCCAGGTGCGCCTTGCCGATGGCCCGAGAGACAGGAATCGCGATCGCCGATGCTAGGGCAGCCGTGATCGCCCATGACCGTAGGCTCTGGATCCATCCCGCGAAGAAAAGCATCTGATTGACCACGTCAACCGCAAGCGCCGCAGTCACGCAGACGAGCCACGTCCGAAAGACGAACGACCGGAGTTGTCGCTCGTCCCGGATGACGTGATAGAACAGGCGGGTCACGAGGCGGGGTGACTTCATCGCACCGACCAATTGCTGCAAGGACGGTGCAGCCTACCGGCAGAATGCGCAGGTTCCGTTACCCGGCGTGGTTACCGATCGGTTATCTGCGGCTCGCAGCGTCCATGTTGCGGGCCGCGGGTCAAAATGGGCAGCGCCGCTGGCGTCACCGATCGCCTGTGGTCGATGGAGGATATCGCGGAACTGGTCGAGCCGCGGGCGCCAAAGCCCGGAAAGCGCGGACCGTGTAAAAGCGCCTGTCGACCTGAACAAATCCCAAGGCACCACGTTGCCCTCATTGGAGGGGAACAATGAAGCCGTTCTTTTGCACGAACTGCGGGACCGAATCCGTCTTGCGGACGGTCGTTGATACCAACGTCGAGACGACTGGGGTTCACCGGGTTTTCGAATGCCCATCATGCCGGCACATTGATTGGGACCCGCCAGCGTTGAATCCCGCCAGGCCCAAAACGCCGAACGACGCCGGCCAACTGAGACACTACCCCTGCCCAGGTAGTGCCTCAGTTTGAATTTCCCGACGCTTTTTACCAATTCCAAAAACAAACGACGCACGCCTGCCCGCTATGCGCGCTTTGTGGATCGTCTTGGGCGTGTTTGTGTTCACGATGTGGGACGTGGCCTATGACCACGGCGAAATCATCGGTACTGCCTATGATATATTCCGGCAATTGCTTCGGACGCTGGGGCTGGCTTAGTCTCGATCTGCTCAGTTGCGACGGTCCCCGCTTCCCCGGCTTCGGCGCCCGCGCCCCTCATTTCGATCAGAATTTGTTCGGTGGCACCGGCCGCTCGGGGCCGGTGAACTTGACGCCGACGGATGCTCCCCGCGCCCACATTCTCTGGACCGGCCGTAGGGTGTTGTGCCCAATAAGCAGCAGCTCAAACTGCTCCGGCAGATTCGCCGGATCGCTGAAGTCGAGGCGTGCTCCGCTTTCGCTAACGTTTCGCAGAATGCAATTGAAGGTCGAAGAGTTGTGAAGAACGACCTTGGCCTCCTTCAGAGCACGATGACGGCTCGAAATCCGATGATCTTGGTCCATTTGCGCGTTGCCCTCGGCACCTTCTGAATCGCCTAATGTCAGTGTCGCAGGATTCCAGATGTGCCAGTTGTCGCAGACCGGGCAGATAATTTCAGTGGCCTCGATTAAGTCCAATATTTCATTGCGAATAAATACTTGGCTGCCCGTCCTTGGGCAGACGGTGCTAAAGGGGTCTTTCGATTGGGTGGGCCCCAGCTCATGCGCTCTAGTGCCAGAGCTAGGCGGGAGCAAATCATCTGTGGACCCATTCGCCGATGCCTGTCTGATGTGTTGGTCGGCAATAACACCAACATGGTACTTTCGCAGGCCGCTTACGAGCCCTAGTCGGGCGAAACATTCTGCTTCTTGCGCGGTGCCAAGCCAGCGGCCCAGATTGCGGTCGATGTTCTTCAGGTCAAATCCCGCTTTCCAGCTTCTCTAGCTGCCCCTGCGCTTCGTCCTGAGCCTGCGCAATCAGGAAGGCGAGCATACCCAAATCAAGATTTCCTGCGTCGACCCGCAGCATGCCCAAGTTCCTGACGATCCGCGCGAGCAGAAGTTGCTCTACGTCCTCGGTGATCGGCTTCATTGTGTGCCTCCCGATCGTCGCAACGACCGGAAGAACGATAGCGCCTGCGTTGCGTTGAAGGCAGTCGCACCGTCCGCTCGCTGTGCCGCGTCGCCGGTCTCTTCGTCAATGAGCTGCCAGCACCCCCGGATTGGCAACGGCTCCAGGCGGTAGCCCAACTCGCCGGCTAGCCCTCGTACCTTCGCAATGTCCTCACGAGCCATCTCGTTTCTCCGGGCGCGCTTCAGCCACGGCGGGCGAAGCCAGCCAGGCCGATTCGGCAGCCTCGCAAGCCTTGCGCTTGGTGGCAGCGAAGCCGGTGCCGAGCGAACGCCAGTTGGCAGCCGTCCAGAACCATTCTTTGCCGGGCTCGTTCAGGCCGGCACGCTTGTAGACGCGGGTATAGCCTCCGTTCGGTCGGGCAGTGAGCCCCGCTTGACTATAAGGGAGGCGTCGGTGCCGGGTGGGTTTCCGGCCCGGCGCTTTCTTTGTTGGCGCCCCAATCGCATCAACTCTTCCAGGCCTTGCCCGCGCCGGACGTATCGATGATCAAACGCGTTGGCTGTCAAAACGTGGTCGATGAAATTTCGACCATGGTCGGGCAGCGATGGTTGGAAATGCCGCTTCGTCAAAGGGCAAATCAGGCGCCGGCAAGGAGCTGCCTAAGGGTGAGCCCCATGCCGGTGACAGCCCCGTCGTAGTGCCGTTCAAACCTAGCCCGAAGCCCCCCTGACTAGGGACCGCAAGCGCTGTCAATGGGTCGCGGCCGACCCCTTTCGCCGTGCCTCACTGGATCGGCGAACAGGTGACGAAATGGATGTTGTCGCTGCCGTCCTGTCGGACCTCCATTTGGAAACCGATATTCCCGGCATCATCCTTTGTCAGCCGCGTGCCGATGAGCTGAAACCCCGGTTCGGTGTAGCCGCCGACCGGGCCATGCCAAATGATGTTGTTGGAGGCATCGACCACAAACTCATATGGTCCGCCCTCATAGTTCCGGTCGAAGGCCGGCCCACGATAGGTGTTGCCGACGACTTCCATATCGCCAGCGATGTAGGCATCCATCGCACATTCATAGGTTCCGTCTGGGAGTGCACCACCTGCGAGAGCCGGCGAAAGAGAAGCAAAGCAAGCAAGCGACGCCAGGATGGCTAAGACGCCCCCAACGGCGAAAGCCGACCGTCCCGTAAGCATTGTGTATCCCCCCTTGGACGTTGAAGCACGCCTAGTTTCAGCACCATATCATTGCTGGCTATCAAGCAGCATAGAGCCAAGCATGATCAGCCGCAGGATGAGCTGCCCACGGTTGGTCGCTGGGTGGGTCTCACCCAAAGCCGCCGCGGTCGCCAAGCTGGCGATGATCGGTCATGCAGTCTTTGACCCTGACTGGTCGACCAAGGTCGACCATGGTCAATTTGGTCGCGCGACCATTGACCGTCGCGACAGACTTGGTTGGTCGACCAAACGTCTTTTCGACTGACCACACCAATGTGGCGCCCGATCAAAGAGGGGTCGCGGTCGTTTCTCTGGGGCGACGCTGGTGGGCTTGCGGAAGCCGCTCAAGTCCATTGACCATCATCCGGTGCCACTCCTGGCCTGAAGTGGCAGAACCGTCTCGGAGAGGGGCGCTAGGTGGTCCCTGAGCCGTTCTCGACGACCACACAGTCTTGCCGGGACTGGATTGTGCCGACCACCGCTTGACCACCCTCATGCACGTGAACGTGTTCGACCCGGATGTTTTGGTCGCCGACCGACTGACCCGGAGGTCGCATAGGTCGGTTTCTCAGACCGCTGGCGACCTCGGAGCCTATTGGTCGAGGCGCATGGTTGCCGACTACCCCATGGCGACCATGCATTCCATAGTCGCCTACCAAGTCTAGTGACCATTAGGATTTGGCGACCACGCGGCCCCTTGGTCATTTGACTTTGGCGACCAAGGCAAGGTCATGAATCAACCCTACGCTCTGATGCCCTTCGGATTTGTGGCTGGCCTTCCTGGCCGATGGGCGACGTGAGAAAGCCGCTCAAGGCTATTGACCATCATCCGGTGCACTCTGGCCTGGAGTGGCAGAATCGTCTCGGAGAGGCGCTCCAGGTCGTCCCTGAGGCGTTCTCCGGCGGTTGGGCCGTGAACCTCGTTGAGCGGTGCCTGACCAAAGGTTTCTCTCTCAAATACCAGGGACAGGTTGCCAATCCAGCCTTGGGTGCGCACAAAGTTGTAGTAAGCGACCACGGCCGTATCGATCATCATGATGTCGGCGGTGGTCGGCTGGTCGATCTCCGCGATCAAGTTCTGCCTGAGCGTCAGCAACACCGCGACGGTGCCGGCGTCGAGATAGCGCTCATCGCCATCGTTGGCTTCGACAATGCCATCGAGCTGTCGATCCAGACCTATCTCGGCCTTCACCCGGTGCAGCGGCAGAACAAGACGTATACCCGGGCGGATTGCGACAAATGGCTCGAAAACTTCCATACCAAAATCGACTTCTTCCTGATGGAAGCCCAAGCGCGCGGCTCGGCTGTCGTTTGCGACAAGGCGACCTTCATTTGGTACCACGAGGTCCGTAATAGCCAGTATCACGTCGGCGGAGCGACAATTCCACAAGCCCGGGAACTTGATGGAATCCGCGAGACTGCCATTTGGGTCTTTGGAACATTGTTCGACGTTGCCGACGTGAAGGCGCTGCTAGACCAACACGCCTCTGGACCGACGAAGGACCTGCCTCAAAGGACCGATGAGGACGACCGTCTGATCGATGCCGAATACGGCACGCTCCGAGTTGCCGGCAGCACCTACTACACGAGCGAGATACTGCACGCGTTTGACGCCGTCCAGTACTCTGAGGCCGCCCGCGATATTCGGGCACGCGATCTAGCCAACGCCGAAATGGACGACGAGGCGAAGGAATGAGCGTCAACTTCGCTGAGTCGGTGGTTGAAGAGGCGGCGCTTTCCTGGTTGGCCGCAGAAGGCTATTTCATAGTGACCGGGTCCGATATTGCCTTCGGGCAACCGGACGCCGAGCGCAACGATCCCCGTTTCCACGACGCCATCCTGGAGGGACGGCTCCAGCAGGCGCTCAGACGACTGAACCCAGATCTGCCGACTGAGGCGCTGGACGATGCTTTCCGCAAGCTGGTTCGGCTCGATGCGCCGTCACTGATAGAGCGGAACCGCGCCATTCATCGCATGCTGGTGGATGGTGTCACGATCGAGTTCCGGCGCGCCGATGGCTCGATTGGTGGTGCACAGGCGCGGGTGATCGATTTCGACAGACCCGACGACAACGACTGGCTGGCAGTCAATCAGTTCACCGTGGCCGAGGGCCAGCACATGCGCCGGCCCGACATCGTCCTCTTCATCAATGGGCTGCCGCTCGGCGTCATCGAGCTGAAGAACGCCGCCGACGAAAACGCCGACATCTGGTCGGCCTTCCGCCAGCTCCAGACCTATCAGGCGCAGATCCCGTCGCTCTTCGCAACAAACGCCGTGCTGGTCGCCTCAGACGGCACAGAGGCTAGGATCGGTGCACTCGGCGCCGACCGCGAGTGGTTCAAGCCCTGGCGCACCATTACCGGCAATGATGAGGATGCGGGACTGCCTGAACTCCAAGTGGTGCTGGAAGGTGTCTTCGATAGTCAATGAAATACGCGAGTAAAACCGACCATTGCCGATCTCGTCTCCAGCCTTCTCAAGAAGCTCCTGAAGCTTGGCTAACGACCGAATGCCGGGCTGCCCCTCCATCATGCCGAAGATGGCGCGGGCCTCATCCTTCAGGCGTTGGAACTGGACGGTGGCCCGCTCGTGGCACCGCTTCTCGAAGTCCTCGGCATGACGCTCGTTGGCCTCCGAGACCTGGATTGGCTCCAGGTCGAGATCGCCCTCGTACGCCACACCGTCCTTGATGGCGGTTTCGGTCACGATCACCCCCTTTGATCCTTCGATAGCAACATCGCCGACTCGACGGCGGCAATCATACGGGATGTCGGAGGGAATGCCTTGTGGTGAGCCTCGATGGCCAACAACGTCGCCACAACGTTCTCCGCCCGCACGTACGCTTTCTGCTGCCGGCCATGTTCGCGCCAGTGGCGGGCGTAGTAGGGGCCGTGCAGGCGACCAGCCTGACATCGACAATTCGGCCGGCCGCAGCGCTTCCATTCGAGGTGAAGCGAGCCGGCGAGGACGGCGATCTTGGGTAACGGATTCACGAAAATGTTCCTCGCGCAGGTGGGTCGCCCGACCTAGGCGATCTCCGCCAAGAGGGCAGCCGGGCGGCGACCACGATAGTCTCCTCCAATGCTCCCAGTTTGTCGGGTTGCTCACTAGTCAACGGCGCCCAATCTTCGCCACAACACGGAAAGGAGATTCTCTAGGAATTGCCGAGTCGTCCGGTTCAGTTTGCGGGGCCAAGTTAGGACGCTGTGCGCGTTCAACAGCGGAGTCCTGCGTCCGCAGCCTCCGAGGCCGAATTTGTTGTCCGTCCGTTCGCTCGCCCGCTCGTTGAGCGGCGGGCGGCGACGAACTTCCGTCGGGAGCGAAATGGCCGGCCCCTCCCCGAGATATAGAGGTAGTGGGGGTTTCTGCCCTCGCTGTAGTGGGGGTTTCCCCCATCGGCAAATCAGGCGTTCCGGTGGGGAGTTTCCGCACTGGTCCCGGTGGAGGTTTCCCCCACCGGCTCTTTGTTTTTTTCGCCACCGCAAGCCGAGCTGCCTTGGAGCACGCCATCGCTTGGTCGACGCTCTTGATGCGTTTCCATTCGTGAGTTGGCTCCGCGGCGTTGGTATGCCGGTAGGTCAGCCTGTAGAGGCTCGGGTGCTTGTGTTCGGCATTGCCTGCCCCGCCACGCTCGGTGATCTCGACGAATCCGAGAGCGACGCATTCGCGGATGGCCGGCGCGATCGAATGCCGGTCGATGCCGTATTCCTCGAGGTGATCGAACGTGCAGGGTAGCGTTCCGTTATCCATGCCGCCGTGATGCGCCAACTCGATCTCGAGGCGAGACAGCACACGGTGCGCCGATAGGCTCAGGGTCCTGTAAACGACACGCCGCCCGAGCTTGCAATAGAGCGGGCCGAAGCCGCTCAAGCGCAACTTTGCGAGTGTGCTTGGTGCGAGCCCAAGGACCCTTGCCGCACCATCCGAGCTCAGTGTGGTAGAGTTCGTCGTCATTAGTCGCTCACCGAGAATCCGCCGGACAGCCCGGCAAATCATGGCTACGCGGAGGATCGGTGTTGCGCACGGACTTTTGTGTGCAACGGAACGTTCCTAAGCCAAGGGGGTGACGCGTTGCCGAAACTCAAGAATCCACACTTGATCCTGATGGTTCAGGATGGCCAGAGAGTGGGGATCAGCCAAGACGAATACGACTTGTCGCCCGACGAATGGCGGAGTCGACGAAAAACTGCGTTCTCGCGGCTCCGCAAGGTCGGCGGCATACCGCTCGATCTGCTCGACTTAGTGGAGCACTTCGAGGAGCAGACTCTCGTGCAGCTATATGTCCACAGGCCAACGCAGAAAGTGGAATTGAAGTTTGAAGTTAAAGTACTACCCAACAAGAAGGACGTAGGAAGAAAGCGGAAGTCGACTGCAACTGCAGCTGAGCAACCCGAAGCGTCAGATGGCGACAGAAATGAGGGTATGACGGCTTCGGAGGCGCTGGCGCTGTTCCTCAAATTTGCCCTTCGTAACCTCAAGCACGCGGAGAGCAATCTGCACGCGGCTCCCGTGCGCACGCTAAAGCTCGTCCCACGGAGTTTGATTGCAGAGATCGCCATGGATCTCATGGAAAGTTGTCAGATGCGCGGCCGCCCACCTGGTTCTTTTCTCGGCGGCCTTTTCCGTGAACTTCTGGATTTGGACCGCGACAGGCAGGCGGTGCAGCGAGAGGCCAAAGCGAAGGAACGCGCGGCACGCATCTTATCGTGCACGCCAATGATGGGTACCCGGGAATTGGCAAAGCTGGTGCATGTCAATGCGAGCACGATCTCGCGGTGGCGTCGAAATCCAGAGTTCCAAGCGTTGGTTGCGCAGAGGGAGGAAGCAGTGAGATCGCTCGCGGCCGGATTGTCCGAAAAGCAGATGTCACAGCTTCGGTCGGCGGCGGGTATATTTTTCGCTGTGCGGACAGAGAACGAATGAATCTGGAGCTTGGCACAAGGAGAAGCCGAACCATGGAATGGAGAGCCGAACTCAGCGGCCGGAAGTTGCGGGAGCCTTCTGCTCTCCGTGGATCTGTCTGAACCGTCTGTAGTCCGGGCCTCTGGCGGCTCGCGTGGAAGGCTGGATATTTCGAACGAGTCGTATCAACGTCGCTCACTGTGCTTACTATGTGATTACTATAACGGTCTCCCATTAGGCATGGGTGGAATAATCCATTGAAATCATTGGTGACCCCGGCGCGATTCGAACGCGCGACCCTCAGATTAGGAATCTGATGCTCTATCCTGCTGAGCTACGGGGCCCCAGACGCCCGTTTAGCACATGAAGCCGGGGCAGGCGAAGCCCGGCGGGCCTCCGCGCGTGCTAGGATTTGCCGCATGCGCGCAATGCCGATCGGCCCGCTTCTCTGGGCGGGCGTTGTCATGATGGCGGCTGGCGCCGCATGGGCCGCCGGGGCCGACCCGGCGGTGGACCCGTGCGGCCCGGCCGGTGGCGCGTCGGTCGCCGTGGCCGATGCGATCGACGGTGATACCTTGCTGCTGGCTGATGGCCGCAAGGTTCATGTCGCCGGTGTCGAGGCGGTGAAGGTGGCCGCCGGTGACGCGTCCACGGCAGCGCTGGCGGAAGAGGCCAAGCGCGAAGCCGCGCGGCTGGCGGGGGAAGGCATGGTGTCGGTATCGCCCGCGCCCGCCGCACCAGACCGCTACGGCCGGCTGCATGCCGCCGTTCGGCTTGCCGATGGTCGCTCGCTGGCTGTGATGCTGGTCACAGCGGGCTTTGCCCGTGTGCGCCTGTTTCCCAACGAAAAGCCCTGTCTTGCCAATCTGTTGGCTGCCGAAGCCGAGGCCCGCGCGGCGAACAAGGGATTGTGGGCGCTGCCGGCTTTCGCCGTTCGCCGTGCCGACGATCCTTCGCTTCAGGCGCAAACCGGATTATATGAACTGGTCGAAGGCCGAGTGGCTGCGGTCGGTCACGGAAAGTACATGGTTTTCCTGGACTTTGGACGGGATTACCGGCGTGATTTCTCCATCATGGTGCCGCAGGCCAGGCTGGCCAGTTGCCGCTGCCGGCGGATGCCCTTAAGGGCCGGCGCGTCAGGGTTCGTGGCGTGATCGAGCAAGGTGGTGGGCCGGCCATCCGGCTGATGGCCCCAAGCGAGATCGAATTGCTGAACGGGGAATAAGGTGCGGGCAATCGCGGTCCAAGCAGGCGGAATGCTGCGGCGCTGGCCGGCGGCGCTGGCTGCGGTCGCGATGGCGGTGGCGCTTTCCGGCTGCAACACGCTCATGGACGGCGGCACGCCGAACGCCAACATCTTCAACGACGGCAGCCAGACGGCGGGCAACGGTGTCGACAGCCGCGAGCACGCGCGCATCGTCGCCGCCTATGGCGGCATCTTCCGCGATGCCAAGGTCGAGCAGATGCTGGCCCCGATCGTAAGCCGGATCGTCGCTGCCTCCGACCGGCCGGACCAGCCCTACCGGATCACCATCCTCAATGCGCCGGCGGTGAATGCCTTCGCGCTCCCCGACGGCTATCTCTATGTCACCCGCGGCTTGCTGGCGCTGGCCAGCGATTCCTCCGAGGTCGCCGCGGTGATCGCCCACGAGATGGGCCACGTCATCGCCAACCATGCGGCCAAGCGGGAACAGAAGGCGCGCGACGCGCTGGTGGTCAGCCGCGTGGTCAACGACGTGCTCGACAACAATCAGGGCGGGCAACTGGCGCTGGCCGCCAGCCAGCGGACGCTGGCCGCCTTCTCGCAGCAGCAGGAGTTGGAGGCCGACGCCATCGGCGTCAAGATCATCGGCCGCGCCGGCTATGATCCCTTCGCTGCCTCGCGCTTCCTCTCCTCCATGCAGAGCTATGCCGTCTATCGCTCGGCGCTGACGCTGCAGGACCGGCAGCCGGACTTCCTGGCGACCCATCCGGCGACGCCGGAACGCATCGCCTTTGCCGCCCGCGCCGCGCGCCAGTTCGGTGCTCCCGGGGTCGGCGCGACCGACCGCGATCGCTACCTGGCGGGCATCGACGACATGGTCTACGGCGACGATCCCAACCAGGGCTTCGTGCGCGACCGCACCTTCGTCCATCCGGGCCTGGCGATCGGCTTCACGGTGCCTGAGGGGTTCGTCATCGACAACACCAGCGATGCGGTGCTGGCCACCGGCGTCGATGGCACGGCGCTGCGCTTCGACGCGGTCGGCCTGGCGCGCGACACCACGCTTGCCGACTACCTGAAGTCGGGCTGGGTCAACGGGCTTGACGAGGCCAGCGTGCAGAGCTTCTCGGTCAACGGCCTGGAAGCCGCCTCGGCCACGGCCCAGGCCAAGGGCTGGCACTTCCGCATCGCCGTCATCCGCACGGGCGGCAACGCCACCTACCGCTTCATCTTCGCCAATGAGGCGGTGACGCCGGCCTTCATCAAGGCGGCGAACGAGACCGTCGACGGCTTCCGCACTCTGTCGGCGAACCAGCTGGCGGACTTCCACGCGCTGCATATCCACATCGTCACGGTCGCTGCTGGCGATACGGAGGCCAAGCTCGTCAGGCGCATGAGCGGCGTCGACCGGCCGCTGGAGCTCTTCCGCGTGCTCAACGATCTCCAGCCCGGCGCCAAGCTTACGCCCGGCACCAAGCTCAAGGTCGTCAACGACAGCTGATCCTCATCCTGAGGTGGCCGCCGGAGGCGGCCCTCGAAGGACAGGCCTCATGGTTCGAGGCGCGCTTCGCGCGCACCTCACCATGAGGGTGACTTCACAGGAAGGTGGTGCGATCCGGATGGTCGCGCAGCAGCGCCTCGCGCAGCTTCTCGAGCGCGCGGTTCTCGATCTGGCGCACCCGCTCCTTGGAAATGCCGAGGCTTTCGCCGAGCGATTCCAGCGTGGCGCCTTCCTCGCGCAGCCGCCGCTCGCGCACGATCTTCAGCTCGCGCTCGTTGAGCACGTTGAGCGCCTGCTGCAGCCAGGAGAGCTGGCGCTCGCTGTCGATGCGCGAACCGACCGTCTCGTCGGGCAAGGCAACATCGTCGACCAGGAAATCCTGACGGTTGGCGGTGTCGCTCTCGCTCTCGTGGAGGGGAGCATTGAGCGAGGTATCGGGTGCGGACAGACGCGAATCCATCAGCTCGACGTCGCTGGAGGTGACGCCCAGCGCCTCGGCGATCTCGTTGTACATGGTCTGGCGCGGCTGCTGGTTGGCGTTCTGTGCCATGCGGGCGCGCAGGCGGCGCAGGTTGAAGAACAGCGCCTTCTGCGAAGACGAGGTGCCGCCGCGCACGATCGACCAATTGCGCAGGATGTAGTCCTGGATCGACGCGCGAATCCACCAGGTGGCGTAGGTGGAGAAGCGCACGTCGCGGTCGGGATCGAAGCGCGCGGCCGCCTCGAGCAGGCCGACATGGCCTTCCTGGATGAGGTCGCCCATCGGCAGGCCGAAATTGCGGAAGCGCGCGGCAATCGCGATGACCAGGCGCATATGCGCCGCCGTCAGGCGGTGCAGAGCTTCCTGGTTCTGGTCATTCTTCCAGCGTACTGCGAGTTCATGTTCTTCGTCGCGCTCGAGATAGGGCGCGCGCATTGCGGCCCTGACGAAATCGCGGCGGGATGCGGCTGACTGGCCCATCTTACCCTCCCTGCGGCTTCAAGGGCCGCCCGAGGAATCGCCCTGTGCAGATACTGTAGCGCCTCCAGTCAGCGCCGGTTCACACATTGGCGTGAACATCGATTAACTCGCGTTAACCCTGAGCCCTGCGCGGAACGCGAAAAGGGCGCAAAGCAAAACGCCCGGGCCAGGGCCCGGGCGTTTTGGCAATAGCAGCCGTTTCTTGCGGGATCAGGCGGCCTGGGCGTCCGCCGTCTCGCTGCCACGGGGGCCGCGGCGCGGGCTCTTGGCGAGATTCTGCTCGATCTGGCGGATCGCCTCGGTCTCCGAAATCTTGCTCACCGAGGAGATCTCGCGCGACATGCGGTCGAGCGCGGCCTCGTAGAGCTGACGCTCGGAATAGGACTGCTCCGGCTGGGTGTCGGAGCGGAAAAGGTCGCGCACGACCTCGGCGATGGCGATGAGATCGCCGGAATTGATCTTGGCTTCGTATTCCTGGGCGCGGCGGCTCCACATGGTGCGCTTGATGCGCGCGCGGCCACGGACGGTCTCCAGCGCCTTCTTGACGGTGGCGCCATCGGCCAGCTTGCGCATGCCCACCGAAGCCGCCTTGGTCACAGGTACCCGCAGCGTCATCTTGTCTTTGACGAAACTGATCACGAACAGGTCAAGCTTCAGCCCCGCCACCTCTTGCGTATCGATGCCGACGATCTTGCCGACGCCGTGAGCCGGGTAGACGATGAATTCACCGGTCTTGAACCCGGAACGCTGGGCGGTCTTCTTTGCAGTGGCCATGGGGACATCAACTCCGTTTGACGCCGCCCCTCGGGGAAGAGGGCGGAAACCGGCGGCAGCGCCGCCTCTTGCTCGGGCCTGCCGGTATTTGCCCGCACCCGAAATGCCCATGTGACCGGCGTGAAGTTTCAGCCTCCGGCCCACCTCATGGAATGGGTCGGCGCCGGGAAACGCTCCAGGAACCGGTCACGCTGAAGAATCGCGCGGGAAGCGAGCAGATGCTCGTTTTGTTCCGACAGTTTCAGCAATATAGCACAAAAACAGTAAATTTCAATGGCTTACCGGCCCGACGGTAAACAATGTTGACGCTTATTGCGTTGCATCATGACCAAGACCGGGCCGAATTGGCCCGCGATATCCGCGGCTTCCCGGGTCTGCGGCGTCAGTCGCCCTCGCCCGGCTCGGGCGAGAAAAATTTCTCGAACTTGTCGGGCACGCCTTCGAAGTCCTTGGCATCCGCCGGAGCGTCCTTTCTGGCGGTAATGTTGGGCCATTTCGAGGCGTATTCGGCGTTGAGCTGCAACCATTGCTCGAGCCCCGGCTCGGTGTCCGGCTTGATCGCGTCGGCCGGGCATTCCGGCTCGCAGACGCCGCAGTCGATGCACTCGTCGGGGTGGATGACCAGCATGTTCTCGCCCTCGTAGAAGCAATCCACGGGGCACACCTCGACGCAGTCGGTGTACTTGCACTTGATGCAATTGTCGTTGACGACGTAGGTCACGGGTTCATCCGGCTGATTGCGCCCTCGCGGCGCACTGAAAAAGGCGATTTTCGGTATCCGGTTTGGGATGCGCGCGCAAGGCGCGGATGGTCGCCAAGGGCGGCCTCAGGCGGACGGATTTCGCCGTCAATCCTCTTCGGGAGAAAAATCGTCGCCTGCGCTCCCCCGCAGCCTGTCCAGGGCCCGGCGATCGCGCTTGGTTGGGCGGCCGGAGCCGGGCGCGCGGTCGGCAGCAAGGGCGGCATCCGAGGGCTCCACGGCCGCCGGGGATGTCGGCGCGGGGGCGAGGTCCTCATAGAGGAGCCGGGCCTCCGGCGCGGGGCCACGGCGGGTGCCGGGGACGAGCACCTTCAGCACGCGCACGCCGCGCTCGCTGGCGATGGTGAGCACGTCGCCGGCCCTGATGAGCTGGCTTGCTGCCTCGACCTTCTGGCGATTGATGCGGACGCGCCCGGAAAGCGCCAGTTTCTGGGCCAAGGTGCGTGTCTTCACCAGCCGGGCAAACCACAGCCATTTGTCGATGCGCTGACGGTCCTCGCCGGCCATGAGCGGCTCAGGAGTCCTCTTCGCGCCCTTCCAGCCGCGCCTTCAGCGCAGCCAGTGCGGCGAAGGGCGAGTTCGGGTCCGGCTCCTTCTCGCGGCGCTCGGGCCGGGAGGCGAACTGAGGCGAGCGTTGAGGCCGGTCGCGGCGGTCGGGGCGGCGATCTGGTCGGTCCGGACGTTCAGGGCGGTCGCCACGGTCGGGCCGGTCGTGGGCGTGTGGCTTGCCCGACTTGCCCCTGCGGCGATTGGGCGGGCGGCGCTCGGGCCGGGCCTCGCCGCCGGGCGCCGGTGCGCCGTCGGGCGGCGGCGTGGCGTCGGTCGGCGCAGCGGCGTCGGTCGGCGCAGCGGATGCTGCACGCTCGGGATGGCGCTCGCGGCGATGAGGACGCGGACGGCCGCCCTGCTGGCGACCCGGGCGGCCGGGCCGCCAGATCTCGATGAAAGCTGGCTCCGCCGGTGTCTCGGGCTCAGCGGCCGCCTCTGATTCGGTCTGCGCTTCAGGCTCGCCCTGTGCCGCGGGCTCGGCCGGTGCCGCAGCGGTGGTCTCCTCCGGCGGAGGTTCGCTCACGACAGGTTCTGCGGCGGGCGCCTCCGTCACGGTTTCGACTTCGGCAGCCGGTTGCGTTGCTTCCGCGGGGGCAGCAGGGGCCGCCTCAGGCTCGGGGGCGACGGCTTCTTCAGCTTCGGCCGTCACCGTTTCGATGTCCGTCGACGCCGTCTCTGCCTCCGGTGATTCGCCGTCCGCTGTGGCGGCTTCGGCCGGTGCCTCGGCGGCAGCGGGCTTGGGCGGGGCGGGGCGGCGCTCCATGCGGTAGCCGAGGGCGGACAGCACCGAGGCGAAGTCTTCTCCCGAGCAACCGAGCAGCGAGGTCATGGCGACTGTGACGGTGAAGCCGTAGCCGTCGATGGCGCCGTCTGGAGGGGTGGGGGATTCGGGCGTCGCCCGCCAGGCAATCAGCGGGCGGATGAGGTCGGCCAGACGTTCGAGAATGTCGATGCGCACGGCGCGGGTGCCGACCGGACGGTAGCCGACGACGCGATAGAGCGTCGGCGGTACCTCCGGGTCGACCGGCACGCTGGTGCGGCCGGAGGCAGCGAGACGCTGCAGGTCGGTCAAGCCGGGAATGTCGAGGCCACCGTTCTTGAGCGCCCAGAAGGTGGCGAGCAGTGCGCCCGGTCCGGGCTTCAACAGCGCCGGCACGTAGATGTGATAGGCGCCGAAGCGCACGCCCAGCGCCCGCATGCCGGCGCGGGCCTCCTGGTCGAGTGCGCGCACCTCGTCGGCGATCGTTGCCCGGTCGATGATGCCGAAGGATTCGGAGAGGCGGAAGGCGATACCGCGTGCCGCCGGCGCCAGCGTTGCGGCATTGCGCAGGTCGAAGAGCGGCTTCAGCAGCGTCTCCGCCTGGGTCGCCAGCCACAGGTCAATGCGCGCCTGCACGCGGTCGCGGCCGGCGGCAGGCAGCAGCTCGTCGGCGAGCAGGATCAACCGCGGCTTCAACGCGTCGTCGCCCTCAGCCAGCCGCGCGATCGCCGCGCCCTGCCAGCGCAGCGTGCCGTCGCCGGCAAGGATGAAATCCTTGTTGGCGGCGGTCGCCACCTTTTCGGCGCGCTCGGCGATCTCGCCGGCAAGCGCCTTCTGGGCGGCACTGCGCAGGGCCTTGGCTTCCGGTCCGTCGGCCTGCGGGTCCGGAGCGAAGCGGAACCCCTCCAGGCTGCCGACGTGCTGGCCCTCGACCAGCACCTCGCCACTCGACGTAATCTCGGCTTCGAGCATTGCGTTCTCTTTCAACCGCCGCATCAGCACGCTGGTCCGCCTGTCGACGAAACGGGCGGTCAGCCGCTCATGCAGCGCGTCCGACAGGCGATCCTCTATCGCGCGCGTTCGCTCCTGCCAATGGCCGGGGTCGCGCAGCCATTGCGGCCGATTGGCCGCAAACGTCCAGGTGCGAATGTGGGCGATGCGGTTGGCGAGCGTGTCGATGTCGCCGTCGGTGTGGTCGGCGAATGCGATCTGGCCGGCGAACCAGTCATCGGGAATGACGCCGTCGCGGGCAAGGAAGCCGAAGAGGGTGGAGACCAGCTCGGCATGGTTGGCGGGCGCAATCTTGCGGTAGTCGGGAACCTGGCAGACGTCCCACAACGTCGACACGCGCTGGCGCGAATTGGCGAGCGCCCTCACCTCGGCGTCGCGGCTGATGAGCGCGAGCGCGGCGACATCCTCGGCCGGTGGCGCCTTGACCAGACCGTCGCGTGCCGGCGCGCGGTCGAGGGTCGCTTGAAGCGCTGCCAGCGTGGAGAAGTCGAGATCGCGATTGCGCCACTGGACCGTCTTCACCGGGTCGAAGCGGTGGGTTTCCAGCGCTTCGACCAGATCGTCGTCGAAGGGGTCGACGCGGCTGGTGACGCCGAAGGTGCCGTCGCGCATGTGGCGGCCGGCGCGCCCGGCGATCTGACCGAACTCGGCAGGCGTCAGGCGACGGTGCTGGTAGCCGTCGAACTTGCGGTCGCCGGCGAAGGCGACGTGGTCGACGTCGAGGTTGAGGCCCATGCCGATGGCGTCCGTGGCGACCAGAAAATCGACGTCGCCGGACTGGAAGATTTCGACCTGGGCGTTGCGTGTGCGTGGGGATAGCGAGCCCAGCACCACCGCGGCGCCGCCGCGTTGACGGCGGATGAGCTCGGCGATGGCGTAGACCTCGTCGGCGGAGAAAGCGACCACTGCCGTGCGCCGTGGCAGGCGTGTGATCTTCTTCGAGCCCGACCAGGTGAGCAGCGACATGCGCGGCCGGGTGACCACGTTGACGCCGGGCAGCAGCTTCTCGACGATGCCGCGCATGGTGGCGGCGCCGAGCAGCAGGGTCTCGTCGCGGCCGCGCAGGTTGAGTATGCGGTCGGTGAAGACGTGGCCGCGCTCGAGATCGCCGGCGAGCTGGATCTCATCGATCGCCAGGAACGATACGTCGGTCTCGGTCGGCAGCGCCTCGACCGTGCACACGGAAAAGCGCGGACTGGCGGGGATGATCTTCTCCTCCCCGGTGATCAGAGCCACCTGGTCGGCGCCGACGCGGCTGACGACCTTGCCATAGACCTCACGTGCGAGCAGCCGCAGCGGCAGACCGATCATGCCGGTGGAATGGGCGAGCATCCGCTCGATGGCGAGATGGGTCTTGCCGGTGTTGGTGGGGCCCAGCACCGCGACGACGTTGCGGCCACGCACGCTGGCGCTCAGCTCGGGTTTTGGGGAAACACTCATGATCGGGACTGGCGCGTCTTCCGTCGTCCGCCTGGGGGCCAGCGCCGGTCATTCATGCGGAGGCGCAGGCTCATCCAACCTAATCCCTCTAGCACAGCCATGGCGGAATGCGCGAGATTCCTTCGTATTTTGGTGGTTTTTGAGCGAGGCGAACGAGTCCGGAACAAAACCGGCCCGAATCGCTGACTCGCGGTGAGTCCCGTTCCGTTCGCCGCAAGATGTGCGCTGCCACCGGCTTCCGCCCACGAGATGTTGAAAATCCTCCGCAAAAATGGCGAGGGTGGGGGCGGCCGGACCTGCGGCCGGTCGCGGGCTCAACATTGCGACAAGATTTTGACGGCCGGCGTGGCGACGGCTTCTGTGGACAGCCTGTGGATAAGCCGGCGTCGCCGGCGGCGTTTCACTTGGCGTTTGCCTGCTGCTCGGTGGTGCTCACCGAGAAGTCGCGCGAGATGATCACAAGATCGCCCATCTGGGTGCCGATCAGGATGCGGTAGGGGACGAGCACGCGCGTTCCGTCCACCGGCACCAGCCAGACCTCGAGGCGCTTGTTGTTGGCCATGTACTGTACCGACTCACGGTCCGGGCGATGGCCGGCCACGGGAACGTAGCGGGCGCCGCAGACGAACACCTGGCCGGAATAGGCGCCGGCGGCGTTGTTGACGTGCTTGGCCTGCTTGAGGAAGAGCTTGACGTCGTAGCGCTGCCAGCCGTCGAAGACCTTGACGGTGCGGTTGCAGGCGCTCTGACCGGTGACCGACATGGGCTGGTCGACGGCCACCATGAAGGCGCCCACCGGATCGACCACGTTGCGCTTGTGGGTCGGGGTCACCGGCACGCGGTCAGGATAGGGCAACAAGTGCGGCGCCGCGGAAAGGTTGACGATCGCGCCGCCGCGCATGGCCATGTTGACGTGGGTCTGGAAGCCCTTCTCGTCGGTATCGAGCGCGTAGCTGGCCGGGGTGACGTGGCTGCCGTGAATGCGGCCGTTGCCGGCAAGCACCGCGTGGGCGTCGGAAACGAAACGGCTGATGCCGTAGGTCCGCCCGCTGATGGTGGCGGCATAGCCGCTGGCAGTGAAGCGGCCCTCGGCATTGACCTTGCCGATGGTGATGCCGGCGATGGTGATGAGATAGTCCGCCTTCAGCGTCGTGTCGGCGGCATGGGCACCGGCGGCCGCCAGCGGGGTGGCAACCGCTGCGGCGAGGAACATGCGCCGGAGAGCCCGGGCTTTGGCCGAAAACGCAGTCGTCATCATCGTGCCAAGTGTCGCATCAAAGGCCAGCATGACGGCAGGGGACGCCTCAAATCATGGCTGACCATTGGTTAACAAGAGCATTATTAAGCTGATTTGTCCGATGCGTCATCACACCTGGAATAGGTCTGACAGAATTCCTGAGCGGCGGGAACGGCGGAATTCGGCCGGATGCCGCCTTGACGGCGAAATGGGCCGTCACTATACGAAGGCCACTTTCCTGAAAAAGTCCGTCATCTTGCATGCCGAATTGGCGCAAACCGGCGGCGAACGAGGATTTTACCAATGGCACGGCGCTGTGAATTGACCGGCAAGGCGGTCCAGAGCGGCAACAATGTCAGCCACGCGAACAACAAGACGCGCCGGCGGTTCCTGCCCAATCTCAACCAGGTGACGCTGACCAGCGAGGCGCTTGGCTCCACGGTGAGCCTCAAGATCAGCTCCCATGCGCTGCGCTCGGTGGAGCACCGCGGCGGGATTGACAAGTTCCTGGCGGCCGCCCGCGACAGCGAGCTGTCGCCGAAGGCGCTCAAGCTGAAGCACCAGATCGCCAAGAAGGTGGCCGCAACGGCGGTGACCGCCGAAGCCTGATCTCCTCAACTTCCGGCACGGTTTCGAACGGCGCCCGCGGGCGCCGTTTTCGATTCTAGAGGTTGTCGATCGCGAGCGGCTCGACCGGGTCGGCGAGAGCGAAGCCGAAGACGCGGCTGTAGAAATAGAGTTCGCCCTCGAGCGCGCGCTTGATATTGGCAGCCTGGCGGAAGCCGTGCTGTTCGCCGGCGAAGGGCACGTAGGCCACCGGCACGCCCTTGTTGCGCAGCGCCGCGACCATCGCTTCTGCCTGGTTGGGTGGCACGACCGCGTCCTCCAGCCCCTGGAAGAACACGACCGGGCAATCGAACCCGTCGAGGTGGTGGATCGGCGAGCGCGCGCGATAGAGGTCGCGACGCTCGGGGTAGGGGCCGATCAGCCGGTCCAGGTAGCGCGACTCGAACTTGTGGGTGTCGGTCGCCAGGCGCTCGAGGTCGCCGATGCCGTAATGGCTGGCGCCGGCCCTGAAGGTGTCGCGGAAGGCGAGGGCGCACAGCGTCGTATAGCCTCCGGCGCTGCCGCCGGTGATGCACAGCCGCTTGCCGTCGACGCGGCCCTCGGCGACCAGATACCGCGCGCCGTTGGCGCAGTCGTCCGCGTCGACGATGCCCCAGGCGCCGTTGAGCCGCTCGCGGTAGGGGCGGCCGTAGCCGGTGCTGCCGCCATAGTTCACGTCGAGCACGGCGATGCCGCGGCTGGTCCAGTACTGCACGCGCGGCGAGAGCGTGGCGCTGGTGGCGCTGGTCGGGCCGCCGTGGCTCATGACCAGCAGCGGCGGCAGCTCGCCCTCGGGCGCGACGAAGTCGTCGTTGCATGGCCGATAGAAGAAGCCGAAGGCGGTGAGGCCGTTCCCGGTGGGGAATTCGATCGTCTCCGGTATCGAGGTATGGCGCGGGTCGATTGCCAGTTCGCTGGCGCGGCGGATGGTCTCGATCGCGCCGCTGGCGAGGTCGAGCGAGACGATGGCGCTGCCGAGCGACGGCGCGCCGGCGGTGAAGACGATGCGGCTGGGCGTGACGTGCAGGCCGCCGATGTCGGTGAAGGGCGTCTGGATCGGCGTCAGGCTGCCGCTGCCGGTATCGATCGCTGCCAGGTGCCAGGTGCCGCGCCGGTTATAGGCCGAGATGATGCGCTCTTCCGCGGCGAAGCCGTAGGTGGAGAGGCCGAAGATCCACAAAGGCAGGCCGAACTCCGCCTCCATCGGCGCGATCGCCTCGCTGCTACCGTCGCGCCAGCGATAGAGGTTCCACCAGCCCGTGCGATCGGAGATGAAATGGAGCACGCCGGCCGGCGACCATTGCGGCTGGAATACGGCCTCTGCCGGTCCGCCGGCGACCGTGCGCGCCGCGCCCGGCAGCCCGTCCGGGCCGAGCGTCGCGATGCTGAGGACACAGCCGTCCCAAGGCATATTCGGGTGGCTCCAGGCGAGCCAGGCGAGCGTCGTGCCGTCCGGGCTGAGGCGCGGGGCGGCGTAGAAGTCGTCGCCGTCCACGAGCAGCGTCTCGTCGCCGGAATCGAGATCAATCGCGACGATGCCGTTCTTCGCCTCGCCTTCGCCGCCGTGATCCTCGAGGACGCAGATCAGGCGGTTGCGCGATGCGTCGACCACGGCGTCGGCATAGCGGTGGCCTTCGGCGTGGGTCAGCGGACGCGGCTCCTTGCCAGGCTCGGCCTGGTAGAGCCGCTGGTCGGCGAAATTGGAGAAGTACACGGTGCCCTGGTGTACGACGTAGTCGCCGCCGCCGTATTCGTGGACGCGCGTGCGGGCGTTGAGCGGCGCCGGGTTGACGTCCTCGCGCGTCCCGTCCAGTCGCTGGCGCACGATGACCTGGCGACCGCGCTCGGCCGGCCGCCCCTCGTTCCAGTATGTGTCTTCGCCGTCGAGCGCGATCATGCCGAGGCGGATGCTGCCCGATACGATCAGGTCGGCGGTGAGCGGCGACGACCAGGAGCCGAAGGGCGCGACTTGGGGCGTGGTCAAGGCGGTCTCCATTTTCGTTCCGGAATGCGAAACCAGCCTAGCGCTTGTCGCCGGGTCGCGGCTTGGGGCTGGGAACGGCCGGCGGGGCAAGCGCGAACTGCAGCAGGAGTGTGCGCTGCAGGAATTGGTTGCCGTTGTCGTCCGAGATGAGCGTCAGGATCGTCTGGCCGCGTTCGTCGGTGCGGACGGCCAGCCCCTCCATGTTGTCGATCTGGTCGTGCATGTCGGCCTCGATGAGGACCGGGCCGTCGACCACGGCGCCGGGGCGGATGGCGGCACCGGATATGCGCCGGATGCGCATGCCGACGCCGTCGGTGAAGTCGAAGCGGCGTTCGAGCACGAGAAGGTCGCCGTCGGGCAGGAAGGCCGCGTCGGAGACGTCGAAGGGCGGGTTGCGCACAAGCGCGAAGGTGCCGCGGCGCCTGCCGCTGATGATGAAGCCGCGATGATTGCCGGCGCGGTCGAGGGAGCGTTCGGCGATGGCCACGGTGGCGCCGGCAAGCGGCGCGTCGGCGGGCGCAATGGCGAGCGCTTCGAGGCCTTTGTTGGAGCGCAGATGGCTGACGAACTTCGGTAGTGGCAGGTTCCGGCGCCGCCCGATGGCAAAGTCCGGGTCGGCGACGTAGCCGGCGACCGCCGGTCGCCGCTCGAAGGAGACGTAGGCGGTCTCGCGACCGTCGTGGCTGACGATGCGCAGACCCTCTGCATCGGCATCGAGCTTGGTGGCAAAGGGGCGCCCGTGCGCGTCGAGCATGGGCGCCAGCATCGGCGCGGCGATGCCGGTCGGTTGCCCGTCGCTTTCGGCGAGTTTGGCGGTGAACCAGAAGCCGGTATCGGAGATGGCGGTGAAGGTGTGGCCGTCGGCGGAAAAATCGAGACCGGAGAACGAGCCGAAGCGTTTGTCGCTGCAGAGAAGCTGAAGGCCGCCGCGAAATTCCAGGGCGCCAAAGTGGGTCTCAGCGGAGGCGAACGAGAAGCGGGCGATCGGCCGCGCCGTGACGTCGATCGGCTCGAAGCCCCATTCTGCCGCCCTGGCGGCGGGCGGCGGCAGGACGGCGAGGCCGGCAAGGAGCGCGGCGCAGAGCCGCCATGGCGTCATTGCAGGGTCGGGCGCTTCTGCTGTCGCGGCTGCCGGGACGTGCGCGCCGGCTCGACCGGCGCCTGCTCGTCGAACAGCTCGGCCAGCTTGTCGGTCATGGCGCCGGCAAGCTCGTCGGCATCGACGATGGTCACCGCGCGGCGATAGTAGCGCGTCACGTCGTGGCCGATGCCGATGGCGATCAGCTCCACCGGCGAGCGCGTCTCGATCTCGTCGATGACGTAGCGCAGGTGGCGCTCGAGATAGTTGCCGGGGTTGACCGAGAGCGTCGAATCGTCGACCGGCGCGCCGTCGGAGATCATCATCAGGATCTTGCGCTGCTCGGGGCGCACGAGCAGCCGGCTGTGTGCCCAGGCGAGCGCCTCGCCGTCAATGTTTTCCTTGAGCAGGCCCTCGCGCATCATCAGGCCGAGATTGCGCCGCGAGCGCCGCCAGGGCGCGTCGGCGGCCTTGTAGATGATGTGGCGGAGGTCGTTGAGGCGGCCGGGATTGGGTGGCTTGCCCGCCTGCAGCCACGCCTCGCGCGACTGCCCGCCCTTCCAGGCGCGGGTGGTGAAGCCGAGGATCTCGACCTTGACGCCGCAGCGCTCCAGCGTGCGGGCGAGGATGTCGGCGCAGGTGGCGGCGACGGTGATCGGCCGGCCGCGCATGGAGCCGGAATTGTCGAGGAGCAGGGTGACGATGGTGTCGCGGAACTCGGTGTCGCGCTCGGCCTTGTAGGTGAGCGCGTGCATCGGGTCGGTGATGATGCGCGATAGGCGGGCGGCATCGATGATGCCTTCCTCGAGGTCGAAGTCCCAGCCGCGGTTCTGCTGCGCCATCAGCCGGCGCTGCAGGCGGTTGGCGAGCCGTCCGACGGCGCTTTGCAGGTGGGCGAGCTGCTTGTCGAGATAGGCGCGCAGGCGCTCCAGCTCGGCGATGTCGCAGAGTTCCTCGGCATTGACCGTCTCGTCGAACTTGGGCGTGAAGGCGCCGTAGTCGATGAGCGGTGGCAGGTTGGAGAAGGGGCCGTCGACGCGATGGGCCTCGCCGCTGTCGCGCGCGTCGGCCATGTCGGCGTCCTCGGCGGTCTGCTCGGCCTCGGCCTCGGTCGCCTCGCCTTCGCCGGCGTCGCCTTCTTCGGCGGTCGCCTGCATCTCGTCCTGGCTGGCCGCATCGGCGCCCTCGGCGCTGTCGGCGGCACCGTCGGCATCGTCCTGGTCACCGCTCTGGTCGTCCGCGTCGCCCTCTTCGCCGGCGTCGCCGGAAAGCTCGTCGGCCATCTCCAGCGCGGAAAGGATCTCGCGCACTTCGAGCGCGAAACGCGGCTGGTCCTCGATGGCACCGGTCAGCCGTGACAGGTCCTTGCCGGCGCGCTCCTCGATCCAGTCGCGCCACAGCTCGACGACCTTGCGGCTCGATTTCGGCGGCGCTCTGCCAGTCAGCCGCTCGCGCACCATCAGCGCGATGGCGTCTTCCAGCGGCGCGTCGGCGCGCTCGGTGATCTCGGAATAGTTGGCGCGGTGATAGCGCTCCTCGAGCATGGCCGTCAGGTTGTCGGCGACGCCGGCCATACGGTTGGCACCGAGCGCCTCGACGCGCGCCTGCTCGACGGCGTCGTAGACGGCGCGGGCATTCTTGCCGGAAGGCGCATGGGCGCGGTGGACGGCGGGGTCGTGGCAGGCGAGCCTGAGCGCCAGCGAATCACCGACGCCGCGGGTCACGGCGACGTCGTTGGCGGTCATCTTGCGCGGCGGCTCGGGCAGGCGCGCCTTCAACTGGGAGAGCATCGGCCGGTCGGCCGCAAACGACACCTCCAGCTCAGCCTCGCCGGCGATGGCGCGCATGCAGCCGGTCACCGCCCGCTTGAACGGCTCGGTCGGGCTTTCGACCGGCTTGGTGCGCGGTGCGTCGCCCATATGGACGGTCGTCCGCTCCATTCAGGTCATCACGACATTGGCGGTCGATTCGCGCAGCTCCTCGTTGAAGCAGCGCTGGTAGAACTCGGCCACCAGGCTGCGCTCGAGTTCGTCGCACTTGTTGACGAAGGTGACGCGAAGCGCAAAGCCGACGTCGCCGAAGATGTCGGCGTTTTCCGCCCAGGTGATCACCGTGCGCGGGCTCATCACCGTCGACAGGTCGCCGTTGATGAAGGCGTTGCGGGTCATGTCGGCCACCCGCACCATCTTGGCGATGATCGCGCGGCCCTTCTCGTCGCGATGGCTCGGCACCTTGGCGGCGACGATGTTCACCTCGTTGTCGTGCGGCAGATAGTTGAGCGTCGAGACGATCGACCAGCGGTCCATCTGGCCCTGGTTGATCTGCTGGGTGCCGTGATAGAGGCCGGAGGTGTCGCCGAGGCCGACTGTGTTGGCGGTGGCGAACAGGCGGAAGGCCGGGTGCGGGCGGATGACCTTGTTCTGGTCGAGCAGGGTCAGGCGGCCGGAGACCTCGAGCACGCGCTGGATGACGAACATCACGTCGGGACGGCCGGCATCGTATTCGTCGAAGCACAGCGCGATGTTGTTCTTCAGCGCCCAGGGCAGGATGCCGTCGCGGAACTCGGTCACCTGCAAGCCGTCGCGGATGACGATGGCGTCCTTGCCGATCAGGTCGATACGGCTGATGTGGCTGTCGAGATTGACGCGCACGCACGGCCAGTTAAGCCGGGCGGCGATCTGCTCGATATGGGTCGACTTGCCGGTGCCGTGATAGCCGGTGACCAGAACGCGGCGGTTGCGGGCAAAGCCGGCAAGGATGGCGAGCGTGGTGTCACGGTCGAACAGGTAATCCGGATCGGTATCCGGCACGTGCTCGTCAGCCTCGGAATAGGCCGGCACTTCGAGATCGGTGTCGATCCCGAAGGTCTGGCGCACGGATATCTTCATATCCGGCAGGGGGGCTTGTTCGAGCGCGGCTTCGGCCATTGTATTTCTCCGTCGCGCCATGCGAGGACGCTTGTGAAGATTTGAGGAAATCCGGCCCTTGGGATGGCCGGGAACCGTCGTCTTAGCAAAAACCGACGGATCGCAGATAGTGGTAAGCCTGAATAATCTGTCGCAGCCGGTCTTCCGAACTGCGGTCGCCGCCGTTGGCGTCAGGATGGAGCTGCTTCACCAGGGCCTTGTAGCGGGCCTTGATCTCGCTGCCGGTTTCGTCGCCATCGAGGTCGAGGACGGCGAAGGAGCGCCGTTCGAGGTTGCGCAGCGGCCGCCGCTTGGGCGCGTCCGTCGGTTGCGCGCGGCGCGGATCGCCCCCGAAAATGCCGAAGGGGTCGGAAAAGGCCGATGCCCAGGTGAAGCGGGCGTCGCGGGCAGCCGCCTTGGTGGCAGCGCGGTTGACGCCCATGGTCCAGGTCGGGCGATGGCCGGTCGCCGCCGAACGCTGGTAGCTGTCGATCTCGGCGTCGGCCATGCCGGCGAAGTAGTTGTAGGACTTGTTATATTCGCGGACGTGGTCGAGGCAGAAATTATGGTATTCGCCCTCGTGGCCGCGGCCCTTGGGGGCGCGATAGCCGCCCATGTGCCCGCAGCCCGCGACATCGCAGGGTGGCTCGCCGGTTTCGTCGACCGCTGCCTCGCCGGGCGAGATGCGGATGCGGTCGAAATATTTTGAGTTCAGATCCATCACGTGGATTATGGTCGCCAGCTGTGACGCCGACAAGGCGGTGGGCGCCAAAACCGGCGGGAAACAATGCAATGACAGCGGTCGATAGAATCAGAGGCAAGTTAACCGAGGCTTTTCAGCCAGAGGCCCTTGAGGTGGTGGACGAATCCCACCTGCACAAGGGCCATCATGCCCATCGGCCGGAGGGAAACACGCATTTTCGCGTGCGCATAACGGCAGCCGCCTTTGCGGGCAAGAGCCGGGTCGCGACCCATCGCATGATCAACGAGGCGCTGGCCGACGAGTTGGCGGGCGGCGTCCATGCACTGGCCATCGAGGCCAGGGTGCCGACGGCGCACTAGCCCTGGAGCAGCGGCGTGTTGCCTCCGGTGGCGTCCATCTGGGTCTCCAGCCAGTCGAGATAAGCGGCGCGGTCGACGCCCGTCGTGTTGCGGCTGTGGAAATAGACCTTTTCGGCGAATCGCCGGGCCGGCGTCGTGGCCAATGCCAGATTGAGGAAGACGTTGGGCGGGGCCAGGTCGAGGGCGCGGCGCAGCAGGGATTTGGCGCGGAAGCGCGGGATCTCGCGGCAGAGCGCCACTTCCGGCGCGGGACCACCGCACTGCAGATGGTCGGCAATCAGCGCGGCGGCGCGGCGGCCGTAGCGGAAGGCAAGCTGGATGCCGCCGCCGGTTGCCGGTGACACCCAGCCGGCGGCATCGCCGATCAGCAGCACGCCGGGTGCCGCCGTGCGGGGCAGGGGCCCGCCACAGGGGATGAGGCCACTGCGCCGACCGACCACCTTCAGCCGCCTCCAGCCGAACTGGCGCTCGGTGTGGGCCATGAAGCCGGCGAGGTCGGGCTTGTCGCCGTGGCGCACGGCCAGGCCAAGCTGGATCGCGTCTGGCCCCGGCGCCGCCCAGGCGATATAGCCCGGCGCCAGGCGCGAATCGACGAAGCAGTGGAGGAAGCGCGGATCGACCGCGTCGTTCGGCTCCAGCTCCACTTCGAGGCCAGTGAGGAAGGCCCGATTGGCAGACAGGCCGAAATGCTCGGCGACGCGCGAGCGCATGCCGTCGGCACCGACGAGGAAGCGGGTGGTGATGTCGATGCCGGATAGACGGATGCGGTCGCCGTCGCGCTCGGCGCCGGCGAAGCGGGTGGCGGTGAGGATATGGGCGCCAGAATCGCGGGCTTCCTTCGCCATCCAGCGCAGGAGGTCCGGGGTGCGTGTGGTGAAGAAGGCATAGCCGGGCGAGAACAGGTCGACGCTCTTCAGGCTCGGTGAATAGAGCCTGACGCCGGGCACGCGCCGGGTCAGATGGTGGGGAATGTCGATTTCGTCGATCGCCTCGCGCACCAGGATGCCGCTGGTCGCCACCCGCGTGCCGACCTCCGGCTTGGCGTCGATGACGGCGGTGGCAAGCCCGCGCGAAGCCGCCGTGCGCGCCGCCGCAAGCCCGGCGAAGCTCGCGCCGACGATGGTGAGATCGAAGTGCATGGGGATCGCCCTCCCTTGGGAATCGGGCGATCACAGCCGCAGAATGCGGCCGAAATCCGCCACGTCAGGCCGTTTTTGGCGGCTCGGCCGGCGCCGGCAGCGGCTTGATGCGGCTGAGCGGCATGATTCTGAGCGCCGTCAGGCGGTTGCGGTTGCGGCGCAGCACCTGGAAGCGGAAGCCGTGGAAGGTGAAGGCCTGGCCCGGCTCGGGGATGATGCGTGCCTCGTGGATGACCAGCCCGGCGATGGTGGTCGCCTCCTCGTCGGGTAGGTCCCAGTCCATGGCGCGGTTGAGGTCGCGGATCGGCACCGAGCCGTCGACATTGACCGAACCGTCGGGCTGCGGCCGCACGCCCTCGACGGCAAGGTCGTGCTCATCGGCGATGTCGCCGACGATTTCCTCCAGGATGTCCTCGAGCGTGACCACGCCCTGCACCTCGCCATATTCGTCGACGACCAGGGCGAAATGCACCTTGCGCTTGAGGAAGGCGTTGAGCTGGTCGGGTACACTGGTGGTGTCGGGCACGAACCACGGCTCGGCGGCGACCGAGCGGATGTCGATGGCATCGACCTTGCCGGAGGCCGCCTTCAGCGCGCGCAACAGATCCTTGACGTGGACGATGCCGATGATGTTCTCCGGCTCGCCCGCCCACAGCGGCACGCGGGTAAAGGGGCTGGCGAGGATGTCGTCGACGATGGCGTCGATCGGCTCGTCGGCGTCGATGGTGTGCATGGCGGTGCGGTGGACCATGACGTCGGAGACGTCGAGCTCGGAGAGGTCGAGCAGGCCGCCGAGGCGGTCGCGCTCGGCCTTGACGACGCTGCCCTCGGCATGGAGCAGGTCGACCTGGCCACGGATCTCTTCGGCCGGCGACAGAATCGATTTGCCATCGGAGGCGTTCCAGCCGGCCAGGCGCAGGACGCCGCGGACGATGAACTGGACGGCGATGACCACCGGCGAGAACACCGCCACGATGACGGCGATCGCCGGGGCGACGGCGCGCGAGGCCCGGTCGGGATCGCCGATCGCCAGCGTCTTGGGCAGCACCTCGCCGAAAACCAGCACCAGAAGCGTCATGGCGAGCGTGGCGTAGACCACGCCGGCCTGGCCGAAGAGGCCGAGGAACAGGCTGGTGGCCAGCGCCGAAGCGAGGATGTTGACCAGGTTGTTGCCGAGCAGGAGGGCGCCGATCAGCCGCTCGCGCTCGAGGATCAGCCGGCCGACGATGCCGGCGCGCCGGTCGCCGGACTTCTCCAGCGCCAGCATGCGCGCCCGCGAGGCGGCGGTGAGCGCGGTCTCGGACCCGGAGAAGAATGCCGACAGCACGACCAGGAGGGGAACGGCCAATGCCGTCGCCCAGAGCAGCGTGCTCATCTCGCCAGTTGCTCCTTGAGGAACGCGGCAACTTCATCGGGCGGCACGTCGTGCGCCACGAAGGCGGAGCCGATGCCGTTCAGAAGAATGAAGGTGAGCTGGCCGCGGCTCACCTTCTTGTCCTGGGCGATCGCCTCCATCAGCCGGTCGGCGACCATCGGCTCACCCGGGATCTCCGACATGCGCGTGGGCAGGCCGACGGCGGCGAGGTGGGCGGCGACGCGGCTCGAATCCTCCTGCGCGCACAGGCCGCGCTTGGCCGAGAAGGCGAAGGCGAGCACCATGCCGATCGATACCCCCTCGCCGTGCAGCAGCCGGTCGGAATAGCCGGTGGCGGCTTCCAGCGCGTGGCCGAAGGTGTGGCCGAGATTGAGCAGCGCGCGTGCGCCGCTCTTTTCGTGCTCGTCGGCCGCGACGATGGCCGCCTTGCTGCGGCAGGCGACGGCGATCGCCTCATCGCGCTCCGGCCAACCGGCGACCACCGCCCGCCAGTTCTCCTCCAGCCATGCGAAAAAGCCGGCGTCGCCGAGCAGGCCGTATTTCACGACCTCGGCATAGCCGGCATTGAAGATGCGCGGATTGAGCGAATCGAGCACGCCGGCATCGGCGAGCACCAGACTGGGCTGGTGGAAGGCGCCGACCAGGTTCTTGCCGCGGCCGGTGTTGATGCCGGTCTTGCCACCGACCGAGGAATTGACCTGGGCGAGCAGCGTGGTGGGGACCTGCACGACACGCACGCCGCGGCGCGCGACCGAGGCGGCAAAGCCGGCGAGATCGCCGACCACGCCGCCGCCGAAGGCGACCACCAGGTCGGAGCGTTCGATGCGCGCGCCGAGGATTCCGTCGACGACGGCCTCCAGCGTTTCGAAGCTCTTCGACTTCTCGCCGGGCTCAACGGTAATGGTGGTGGAATCGACGCCGGCGGCCGTGAGGCTGGCGTTGAGCGCGTTGAGGTGATAGCGGGCGACGTTCGCGTCGGTGACCACCGCAACGCGCCGGCCGGGCATGCGCGTGGCGAGCTCGGCGCCGATGCGATCGAGAATGCCGCGACCGATGAGGATGTCGTAGGACCGTGGCCCGAGGTCGACGGTCACCACCGTCGCAGCAGCGCTGGTCGCCATCGCTCAGGCCTCTGCCACCGCCTCCCGGCTGAGAAAGTCAGCAAGGGCTTCGAGAATGTCGTCGATGACCACGTCGTGGGCGACGTCCCGCGACTCGACCTGAATGTCGGCCCCGGCATAGATCGGATAGCGCTCGGCAATCAGCCGGTCGATGGTCGCGGCCGGGTCGTCGACCTTGAGCAGCGGCCGGTTGTTGCGGCGCTTCACCCGCGAGAGCAGCAGGTCGCGGTCGGCCTTGAGCCAGATCGAGATTCCGGATGCCTGGATCGTCGCCCGGGTCTCCGGCTGGATGTAGGCACCGCCGCCGGTGGCCAGCACCTTGGGCTTGCCGTCGAGCAGGCGCTGGATGACGCGGCGCTCGCCGTCGCGGAAGTAGGTCTCGCCGTGCTGCTCGAAAATCTCGGGAATGGTGGCGTTGGCAGCAAGCTCGATCTCGCTGTCGGCATCGACGAAGGCCATGCCCAGACGGTTGGCCAGCCGCCGGCCGATCGACGACTTGCCGGCGCCCATCATGCCAACCATGACGAGCGTTCGCCCTGCCAACTGCCGCGCGACCCGCGTCTCGATCGGCAATCGGTCGTTCCCTGCCAGTTCCGGCTTCGCCACAGCTCCCTCGTGAAAAACGCCTGTTGCGGGCGAGGTAAGAGCCGGTTTCGGGGCCTCGTGTCAAGGCGCTGCGACCGGCCGGTGGCCGCAATCCCCGTCAATGGCTTGCGTTCGCGGTCCGATTGTCGAGAATAAACCCGAGGGTTTGAGGCGTGTGTTCTGCCTTTGGCCCGAATCGCGGCGAACGGCCGACCGGGATTTCACATGCCCAGCCTCTTTCGTTTCCTCATCGTGCTCGTGGTTCTGGGCATACTTGGCGGTGCCGCCATGATCTACCTGGCCTTGTTCGTCGGACCGCATACACGCGAAATGACCGTGCGCATCCCGACCGAGAAGCTGCAGGTGCAGGAGCCGCAGCAGGCGCCCGAAACTGCCGCGCAGCCACAGTCGCCGCCGGCCGCCGCGGCGCAATAGCCGTGGCGCGAGCGGCGGGGGCCGCCGGCGGCCATCACATCGAGGCCTTTCTGGAAATGATGAGCGCGGAGCGCGGCGCCGCACCCAACACGCTCGCCTCCTATCGCCGCGATCTGGAGGACTATGCGCACTTTCTCGCCGGCCAGGGCGGCGGTCTGGCGCGCGCCGGCGTGGAGGCGGTGCGCGCCTATCTCGACGATCTCGACGTGCGCGGCTTTGCCGCGACCTCGGCCGCCCGGCGGCTTTCGGCGCTGCGCCAGTTCCACCGCTTCCTGGTGAGCGAAGGGGTGCGTGCGGACGACCCCACCGGCGTCATTGCCGGGCCGCGCCGGCCGGCGCGGCTGCCCTCGGTGCTGAGCGAGGAACAGGTGACGCGGCTTCTGGAACGGGCGGGCGAGGAGGCGCGCGGCGAAGGCAGCGATGCGGCGCGCCTGCGCGCGCTCAGGCTCCACGCTCTGGTCGAGATGCTTTATGCGACGGGCCTGCGCGTCTCCGAGCTGGTCTCGCTGAAGGCTGCCGTCATGCGCCGCGACCAGCGCATGTTCACCGTGCGCGGCAAGGGCGGGCACGAGCGCATCGTGCCGCTCACCGACAAGGCGCGCCAAGCGGTCGCTGCCTATCTGGGCGCACGCGCCGAATTGGGGGTTGCCGACAGCCCCTGGCTGTTCCCCTCATTCGGCGACAGCGGCCATTTGACCCGGCAGGCCTTTGCCCGCGATCTCAAGGATTTGGCGGTGCGGACGGGGATTGCGGCGGCGAAGATCTCGCCGCATGTGGTGCGCCACGCCTTTGCCAGCCACCTTCTGCAGAACGGCGCCGATCTGCGCGTGGTGCAGCAGCTTCTCGGCCATGCCGACATCTCCACCACCCAGATCTACACCCACGTCCTGGAAGAGCGGCTGCGGACGCTGGTCACCGAGCACCACCCGCTGGCGGGCGCCAAGAAGGCGTGATGGCGGCTTGCGGGCCGCCGGCCGCCGCGGGAACCGCGGGGGTGACCCACTGCGGCTGATGCTGTGGCCCTGTGATTGCTTGACTTGGGGGCGCGCTGCCGTCAGTTTGCCGCCGCTTTCGGCGGGCGGGACGCCGGCCGGAGCGGGCGTTCTTCCCAACCCCCACGAGACTTGATGCGCAGCTACCTCGATTTCGAGAAACCGGTCGCCGACCTGCAAGGCAAGGTCCAGGAACTGCGTGCGCTCGAGAAGGAAGGCGATGCGGTTGCCATCGGCGAGGAGATCGCCCGGCTGGAGGCCAAGGCCGCTCAGGCGCTGGAAGAAATCTACGGTAAGCTGACGCCCTGGCAGAAGACCCAGGTCGCCCGCCACCCGGACCGGCCGCACACCAGCGACTATGCCAAGGCGCTGATCGAGGACTTCACGCCGCTGGCCGGCGACCGCAAGTTCGGCGAGGACGCGGCTATCGTCACCGGTCTCGGCTATTTCCGCGGCAAGCGCGTCGCCCTCATCGGTCATGAGAAGGGCAACGACACGGAAAGCCGGCTCAAGCACAATTTCGGCATGGCGCGGCCGGAGGGCTACCGCAAGGCGGTACGGATCATGGCGCTCGCCGACCGCTTCGGCCTGCCGGTGATCGCGCTGGTTGATACCGCCGGCGCCTTTCCCGGGCTCGACGCCGAGGAGCGCGGCCAGGCGGAAGCCATCGCCCGTTCGACGGAGGCCTGCGTCAATCTCGGCGTGCCCAACGTGGCCGTGGTCATCGGCGAGGGCGGTTCGGGGGGCGCCGTTTCGATTGCCACCGCCAACAAGGTGCTGATGCTCGAGCACTCGATCTATACGGTGATCTCGCCGGAGGGGGCGGCCTCGATCCTCTGGCACGATTCCAGCCGCGCCCAGGATGCCGCCACCGGCATGCGCATCACGGCGGAGGACCTGCAGAAGTTCGGGGTCATCGACCGCATCATCCCGGAGCCGATCGGCGGCGCTCATCGCGAGCCCCAGGCGATCATCAAGGCGACCGGCGAGGCGATCGCCGAGGCGTTCGATTCGCTCGGCAACCTGCCGCCGGAGGAGATCCGCCGCCAGCGGCGCGAGAAGTTCCTGGCGATCGGGCGAAACCTCTAGCTGCTGGCGGGCCACTGCCATTTCTATGCCACACGGCTCCTGAAAGATGCCGGGCTGACGCTCGCAGGATTGTGAGCCGGGTGTCGCCGGTTAACGCCCCGTCAATCTTGACAGGATTACGAGAATCCCGGCTTCTGCCGGCGAGGCGTGGGGGCCGCAAGGGGTGCTGATGGCGATTCGACCGGGCCTTTGGAGGGTGTTGCGTAGTCTGGCGCCGCTCTCCGTGGCGCTCGTCGTGCTGGCGGGCTGCAACTACTCCGATCTGCCCAAGCAAGACCGCCCGGTGCCGGGCTTCCTGGTCGCCAAGATGCGCCAGGTCGGCATGAAGGACACCGCCCCGATCTTCATCCGCATCTTCAAGGAAGAATCGCAGATGGAGATCTGGAAGCAGCGCGACGACGGTCGCTACGGCCTGCTCAAGACCTATTCCATCTGCAAATGGTCGGGCGCGCTCGGACCCAAGAAGGTCGAGGGCGACCGCCAGGCGCCGGAAGGCTTCTACACGGTCGCGCCGGGGCAGATGAACCCGAACTCCAACTACTACCTGTCGTTCAACATCGGTTATCCCAACGCCTATGACCGTTCGCTCGGGCGCACCGGCTCCAACCTGATGGTGCACGGCGCCTGCTCGTCGGCGGGCTGCTATTCGATGACCGACCAGGATGCCGGCGAGATTTTCCGTCTGGCGCGCGATGCCTTCCGCGGCGGCCAGCGGGCATTCGAGATCCAGGCCTTCCCGTTCCGCATGACGCCGGAGAATCTGGCCAAGCATCGCGATAATCCCAACATGGATTTCTGGCGAATGCTGAAGGTCGGCTACGATTCCTTCGAGTTGACGCACCTGCCGCCGAAGATCGACGTCTGCGACCGGCACTATGTCTTCAATGCCGATGCCGGCGGCGCCAGCTTCAACCCGACGGGCGCCTGCCCGGCCTATACGGTGAACCCGACGCTTGCCGCGGCGCTTCAGCGCAAGCAGGCGGAGGACGACGCCAAGTTCGCCGAAGATGTCGCCAAGCTGGACAAGAAGCAGCAGCAACAGGCGGCAGCCGCTGAGGCGGCGGCCGAACGCGCGGCCAACCCGTCGTTCCTGGAGAAGATGCTCGGCGCCAAGCCCCAGCCGATGCCAAGCGCGGGCGCGCCGGCCACACCCGTGGTTCCGCCCAAGGCCGAAGTCTCGGTCGCGCCGAAGATGGCCGTGCCGCGGCCGAAGCCCGCTCCGTCGCTGGCCTCCGCCGCGCCGACGCCCAAGGCGGCCAAGCCCAAGGTTCAGAAGCCGGCCGTCGCGACGGTACCGGCACCGGCGCCTGCAGCGGCAGAATCGCCCGCCGCTGCCCCCGCACCGCCGACCGAAACCGCCGGTGCTGCCGCCGATGGCAAGATCGGCCCCGGTGAGACGCCGGAGATCCAGCCGGTGGGCAAGTTCGTCAAGAAGAAATTCCTGTGGCCGGGCGAGTTCGCCCCCACCGAGGCGAGCAAGACCGAGCCGTCAGGCTAGGACCAATCGACGTTTGGCCGCTGTCCAGCGCTTGTTTGATCCGACCTCCCTGCTTGCGGGACAGGGGGGTGCCCAGCGCGGTGATGGTCGATTCGGGCCAGGCCTGCGCGAAGTTGCGCGGTCGGGTGTGCCGTGCCGTCAGGCCAGGCGGCCGTGGCAGTGCTTGTATTTCTTGCCGGAACCGCAGGGGCAGGGGGCGTTGCGCGGGACCTTGCCCCAGGTCGCCGGGTCGTTGGGGTCGATCTGCGCGGCCATGGCACCGGCGGCGCCAAAGCGGGCATTGCGCACCGGCTGCTGACGGCCGTCGCCGGGCGGCGGGATCATCTCGTCCTCGCCGGTGACGGGGTCGGGATGGGACGCCTGCATCGCCTCGAAATCGCCTTCCGGGGCCAGAGGCGGTGGGCGCTGGACGATCTCGACATGCATGATCTGGCGGGTCACCGCCTCGCGCAGGCGGTCGAGCAGGCCCTGGAAGTGCTCGAAGGACTCGGTCTTGTATTCGATCAGCGGGTCGCGCTGGGCATAGCCGCGGAAGCCGATCACCTGGCGCAGATGGTCGAGTACGACCAGATGCTCGCGCCACAGATAGTCGAGCGTCTGCAGCAGCACCGCCTTTTCGATCTGGCGCATGACGTCAGGCGAGAAGCGGGCGGTGCGTGAGGCGGCCTGTTCGTCGGCGGCGCGCGCGATGCGGTCGCGCACCTCTTCCTCGGCGATGCCCTCTTCCTTGGCCCAGTCGGCGACCGGCAGGTCGAGGCCGATGACGTCGTGGATCTCGTCGTGCAGGCCGGTCGTGTCCCACTGCTCCGGGTAGGCGCGCTCCGGGATGTGCCGCGAGACCAGCGCGTCGATCACCTCGTGGCGCATCTCGTTGACGGTGTCGGTCACCACCTCCTGCGACATGAGCTCAATGCGCTGGTCGAAGATCGCCTTGCGCTGGTCGTTCATCACGTCGTCGAACTTGAGCAGGTTCTTGCGGATGTCGAAGTTGCGGCCTTCGACCTTCTGCTGGGCCTTCTCCAGCGCGCGGTTGATCCACGGATGGACGATCGCCTCGCCGTCCTGCAGGCCAAGCTTCCTGAGCATGCCGTCCATGCGCTCGGAGCCGAAGATGCGCATGAGGTCGTCTTCCAGCGACAGGAAGAACTTGGAATGGCCGGGGTCGCCCTGGCGGCCGGAGCGGCCGCGCAGCTGGTTGTCGATGCGTCGGCTCTCATGGCGTTCGGTGCCGAGAACGTAGAGCCCGCCGGCGGCCAGCGCCTGCTCCTTGAGCTTGGCGATCTCGGCTTCGATGGCGGCGATGCGCTTCTCGCGTTCCGGGCCTTCGGGCACGTCGCCGAGCTCCTGGCGGATGCGCATGTCGAGGTTGCCGCCGAGCTGGATGTCGGTGCCGCGGCCGGCCATGTTGGTGGCGATGGTCACCGCGCCGGGCACGCCGGCCTGGGCGATGATGAACGCCTCTTGCTCGTGATAGCGGGCGTTGAGGACCTGGTGCGGGACCTTCTGCTTGTGCAGCATCTCGGAGAGGATCTCCGACTTGGCGATCGAGGTGGTGCCGACCAGGATCGGCTGGCCGCGCTGCCGCGCCTCCTTGATCAGCTCGATGATCGCTGCGTACTTCTCGTCGGCCGTGCGATAGACCTCGTCGTGATCGTCGATGCGGATCATCGGCATGTTGGTCGGCACTTCGACGACGTCGAGGTTGTAGATGTCGCCGAACTCCTCCGCTTCGGTCAGGGCGGTGCCGGTCATGCCGGCAAGCTTGTCGTACATGCGGAAGTAGTTCTGGAAGGTGATCGAGGCGAGCGTCTGGTTTTCAGGCTGGATGGGCTGGTGCTCCTTCGCCTCCAGCGCCTGGTGCAGGCCTTCCGAGAAGCGCCGGCCGGGCATCATGCGGCCGGTGAACTCGTCGATGATGACCACCTCGCCGTTGCGCACGATGTAGTCCTTGTCGCGCTCGAACAGGCGGTGGGCTCTCAGCGCCTGCTGGATGTGGTGCACGACGGTGACGTTCTCGATGTCGTAGAGCGAGTCGCCCTTGAGCATGCCCGCCTCGGAGAGCAGCTTCTCGAGCTTGACGTTGCCGGCCTCGGTGAAGCTGGCAGTGCGTTGCTTCTCGTCGACCTCGTAATCCTCGGCGGTCAGATGCGGGATGAAGGTGTCGATGGTGTTGTAGAGTTCCGAGCGGTCGTCGAGCGGACCGGAGATGATCAGCGGTGTGCGCGCCTCATCGACCAGGATCGAGTCGACCTCGTCGACGATGGCGTAGTTATGCCTGCGCTGGACCATCGACGGCAGGTCGTACTTCATGTTGTCGCGCAGATAGTCGAAGCCGAATTCGTTGTTGGTGCCGTAGGTGATGTCGGCGGCATAGGCAGCGCGGCGCTGGTCGTCGTCGAGGCCGTGGACGATGACGCCGACGGTCATGCCGAGGAACTTGTAGATCTGCCCCATCCATTCGGCGTCGCGGCTGGCCAGATAGTCGTTGACGGTGACCACGTGGACGCCCTTGCCGGGCAGCGCGTTGAGATAGACGGCCAGCGTCGCTACCAGGGTCTTGCCTTCGCCGGTCCGCATCTCGGCGATGGCGCCTTCATGCAGCACCATGCCGCCGACCAGCTGAACGTCGAAATGGCGCTGGCCGAGGGTGCGTTTGGCGGCCTCGCGGACCGTGGCGAAGGCGGGGGCGAGCAGGCTGTCCAGATCGGCGCCATCGGCGAGCTGGCGGCGGAATTCCGCGGTGCGGGCGCGCAGATCATCGTCGGAGAGGGCCTCGACCTCGGCCTCCAGTGCGTTGATCGCGGCGACCTTGGGATTGTAGCCCTTCAGCCGGCGATCGTTGGCCGTACCGAAGAGCTTGCGAGCGATTGTGCCAAGACCGGCCATGATAACGAAGATCCTTGAGCTTCAGGTGTCCCAGCCGGGGTGGCGCCGGCGCCAGCAGCCGACATCGCCGTCCCTGCGACAAACGCCGGCCTGGAAGACCGTCGTCACCGCCTAGGGATTCAAAGCGTTCTGGACGCCAAGCGTGGAGACAGATAAGAGGGGGGATAATCGATGTCAACGGCGCAAACGGGAGGTTCGCGTTGCCTTCCGGCTGCCACATTGAAGTCCTCGAAAGAAATCCCGATCAACTTGAACGGAAGCGTATCCATGACCGTTAAGGCCAGAATTCGGTACGGCGGAGCCGCCGTCGCGCTCGTCACCCTGCTCGCCGCCACCGCCCTGGCGCAACCCAGCTTCGCCGCTGATCCCGCCCCCGATACGGTGGTTGCCCGCGTCAATGGCGCCGAAATCACCGAGGCGGACATGACCCAGGCGGCGCTCGATTTCCGCGACCAGCTCGCCCAGCTGCCCGAGGCCCAGCGCCGCAGCCAGCTCGTTCAGCACCTGATCGACACCAAGCTTGCCGCGGCTGCCGCCGAAGCGGAGGGGCTCGACAAGGTTGCCGAGGTACAACACCGCCTGGAGACGGTGCGCGAGCGCACGCTGCAGCTCGAATTCGTGCGCGCCAAGGTGCTGGCGCAGGTGACCGACGATGCCATGCACAAGCGCTATGACGAAATGGTCAAGTCGTTCGTGCCGGCAGACGAGTATCAGGCCGCCCATATCCTGGTGAAGACCGAGGACGAGGCCAAGGCGATCATCGCCGATCTCGACAAGGGCGGCGATTTCGCGGCAATCGCCAAGGAGAAGTCGCTCGACAAGGGGTCGGCCGCCAATGGCGGCGAGCTCGGCTTCTTCGACCCCAAGCAGATGGTCAAATCCTTCGGCGAAGCGGTGGCGAAGATGAAGGTCGGCACCTACACCGAGACGCCGGTGCAGTCGCAATATGGCTGGCACGTCATCAAGCTCGAGGCGACCCGCAAGCAGCCGACACCGACCTATGACTCCCTCGCCCAGCAGATCCGCCAGCAGATGATCTCCGAGGCGTTCGCAACGGCGATGCAGAACCTGCGCGCCAACGCCAAGATCGAGATCGTCGACGCCACTCTGGCGGCACCGGCCGCCCCGGCGGCGCCTGCTGTCCCGGCGGCGCCGGCGAAGTAGACCGCGAGGGGGGCGGAATGACGGGCCTGTCGCCGCTGGCGCCGGCTGCGTTTCCGGACCTGCCGGAGATCGGCGGTGCGCGCTTCGCCACCGCCGAAGCCGGCATCAAGTACAAGAATCGCCGCGACGTGCTGCTCATGCTCTTCGACAAGGGCACCGAGGTTGCCGGCGTGTTCACCCGGTCGAAATGCCCGTCGGCGCCAGTGGAATGGTGCAAGCAGGCGCTTGCGTCCGGCAAGGCGCGGGCGCTCCTGGTCAATTCCGGCAATGCCAATGCCTTCACCGGCAAGCGCGGGCGCGAGGCGGTCAAACTCTCCGCCGCGATGGTCGCCAGGGTCGCCGGTTGTCCGGCCAGACAGGTCTATCTGGCTTCGACCGGGGTCATCGGCGAACCGCTTGACGCGACGAAGTTCGACGCGGTGCTGGCCGAGACCGCAGCGCGGGCGAAGCCCGGGCCCTGGGTCGAGGCGGCGCGCGCGATCATGACCACCGACACCTACCCCAAGGGGGCGAGCCGCCAGGTTTCCCTCGGTGGGGCGACGGTGACCATCAACGGCTTCGCCAAGGGCGCCGGCATGATCGCTCCCGACATGGCGACCATGCTTGCGTTCGTGGTCACCGATGCGCCGATCGCCGCCTCCGTGCTGCAGGGCCTGCTGGCCAAGGGCGTCGGCGACTCGTTCAATGCCATCACCGTCGACAGCGACACGTCGACCTCAGACACGCTGCTCCTCTTCGCCACCGGTGCGGCGAAAGACGCGCCGCGGATCACCAGCCCGGCGGACCGGCGGCTGAGACCATTCCGAGATGCGCTCAACCAGGTGCTCGCCGACCTCGCCCACCAGGTGGTGCGCGACGGCGAGGGGGCGCGGAAGTTCGTCGAGATCCGGGTCAAGGGCGCGGTTTCCAAGAAATCGGCGCGCCGTGTCGGCATGGCGATCGCCAATTCACCGCTGGTCAAGACGGCGTTGGCCGGCGAGGACGCCAATTGGGGGCGTATCGTCATGGCGGTGGGCAAGGCCGGCGAGCCGGCCGAGCGCGACCGGCTGGCGATCTGGTTCGGCGACGTGCGCGTGGCGGTCAAGGGCGAGCGCGACCCGACCTATTCCGAGGCCGCGGCTTCGGCCGAGGTCGAGAAACAGGATATCGTCATCACCGTCGATCTCGGCATGGGCAGGGGCGGCGACACGGTGTGGACCTGCGACCTGACGAAGGAATACGTCGCCATCAACGGCGACTACCGGACCTGAGGCACGGGCGATGTGCGACCGTTGTGAGAGCAATCCGGTGATCCTGGTCGCGGCCTGCGCGCTCATCGACCGCGACGGGCGCGTTCTGATCACACAGCGGCCGCAAGGCAAGGCGCTCGAAGGCTACTGGGAATTTCCCGGTGGCAAGATCGAGCATGGCGAGACGCCGGAGGAGTCGCTCATCCGCGAGCTCGACGAAGAGCTCGGCATCGACGTATCGGCCGCCTGCCTGGCGCCGCTTTCCTTCGCCAGCCACGCTTATGAGCACTTCCACCTGCTGATGCCGCTCTATGTCTGCCGCAAGTGGCAGGGAACACCGCAGGGTCGGGAAGGCCAGGCGCTCAAATGGGTGTGGGCGCGAGACCTGCGTGACACCAAGATGCCGCCCGCCGACGTGCCTCTGATCCCGGCGTTAATCGATCTTTTATAGTTTGGATTGACCATTCCTTAACCGCGCCGCCCGGGGGCGGCCCGAAGGAATTGTCATGTCGATCAGATTTCCCGATGACACCATGTTGCCGCCGACGGGAGAGGCCGACACGCGCCTGGCCCGCCCGAAGCCGGCGGTTTTCGTGCCGATCGCGATTGCCCTTATCGGCGTCGCCGCGATCCTGCTCGGCATCCTGCCGGCGCGCGATCCCGCCACGGCGATCAGCAAGGCCGAGCAGATCGATCCAATAGTGACCGGCTCGATCCAGGCGAGTTCCTTCTCCGACATGTCGCCGGCCGAGCAGCGCCACGCGCTGGAAATGCTCGACCGCTAGCCTCCCGACTTCTCGCCGGCCGGCCTCTCAACCGTGCCGAGCGCATCGGCCAGGCGCATGGCCGCGCTGCCGGGCTTGAGCGGCTTCTGCTGGCTCTCGTGCGGCACCCAGCCGGACAGCGAGATGATGTCGAAGGTGGCGCGCACGCGCCCGTCGGCGTCGGCGAAGCGTGCGCCGTAGACCTCGACGGCGCGCATCAGCACCGCCCGGCGCAAAGGCCGCCGGTCGCGCTCGATGAGCACGTTGGTCAGCCCCATGGCACGCAGGTCGCGCATCAGATGGAGCGCGGAAGCGTAACGCACGGTGTGGCGGTCCTGATCGGCCACCGGCAGGGCGAAGCCGGCGCGCTGCATGAGGGCACCGGCGGTCCTGACGTCGGTGAAAGGCGCCACGCGCGGCGCGGCGCCGCCGGTCACCTCAGCTTCCGCCTCGGTGAGGGCCTGGCGCAGCTCGGCCAGCGTGTCGCCGCCGAAGAAGGCGGCGAGGAACAGGCCATCCGGCTTCAGCGCCCGGCGCATCTGGGCGAGTGCGCCGGGGTTGTCGTTGGCCGCGTGCAGGGCCAGCACCGAAACGGCGAGGTCGAGGCTTTCCGGCCTGAAGGGCAGGAACTCGGCGTCGCCGACGATGTCCGGCCGGGTCTCGACAATGCGGTCCAGTCTGACGATGCGGTCGACCTGACCCGTCGGTGCCAGGACCGGCAGGGGAGAGGCGATCTCGGCAGCGAGCGCGAAGCGGCGCTTCACCGCCGCCAGCCGTTCAGCCATGTCTTCGGCGACCGCGCGATAGAGGAAATCGGCGCCGACCACGGCCATGGCGAGCGCCCGCCGGCGGCGGATGTCGTTAAGGGCATGGTCGAAGATCAGGGGCGGTCCGCTCATGGCGTTCGGTTATGGGGTGGCGGGGACCCGGCGTCAAAGCCCGGACATGGCGCGGCCCCGCGCCGAGCAGTAAACTCGCCGCCAATGGCAAGCACGGACGACGAAATTCTCGAGCAGACCGACAGGGTGCAGACGGGGGCGCGGCTCGCTTCCGCCGTAGCGGCCTTCGGCCGTCGCCTGGTCGATCTCGCCTTGCCGCCGCAGTGCCTGGCCTGCCATGCGCCGGTAGCGGAAATGGGCACGCTGTGCCCCGCCTGCTGGTCGCGCGTGAAACTGATCGAGCGGCCCTATTGCGAGCGGCTGGGCATTCCCTTCGCCTATGATCTCGGGGCCGGAGCGCTGTCGGCGGAAGCCATCGCCGACCCGCCGCCATTCGACCGGGCCCGCGCGGCGGCGGTCTATGACGATGTCTCCCGGCGCCTGGTCCATGGCCTCAAATATCGCGACCGGCTGGAGCTTGCCCGCTGGATGGCCGGCTGGATGGCGCGGGCCGGCGCCGGGCTCGTCGCCGAGGCCGATATCGTCGTGCCGGTGCCGCTCCACCGCAGGCGGCTGTGGTGGCGGCGCTATAACCAGTCGGCATTGCTGGCGCGCATTGTCGCCCAGCATGCGGCCAAGCCGGTTGCCAACGACGCGCTGGTGCGCATCCGGGCAACGGCACAGCAGGTGGGTCTTTCGGCAGAAGAGCGTGACCGCAACGTGCGCGGCGCCTTCCGCGTGACGGCGGAGGGCAAGCGCATGATCGCCGGCCGGCGCGTGCTTCTAGTCGACGACGTCTTCACCACCGGCGCGACGATCAGGGCGAGCACCCGGGCGCTCATCCGCGCCGGCGCCGTGGCGGTCGATGTGCTTACCTTCGCCCGGGTTGTAAAAGGGACGATTTAGCCGACATATGTCAGCCATGGAAACGATCACCACAGCGTCGGCGACCCCGCCGGTCGTCCTCTACACTCGCCGCGCCTGCGGCTTCTGCTCGGCCGCCAAACGGCTGCTCGACGACAAGGGCGTCATCTATGTCGAGCATGACGTGACGGCGCATCCGGAACTGCGCGTCGAGATGATCCAGCGCGCCAACGGCCGCCATACCTTTCCGCAGATCTTCATCGGCGACACGCATGTCGGCGGCTTCGTCGAGTTGAGCCAGTGGGAGCACAACGGGACGTTGGACAAGGCCCTGAAGGGAACCGCGGAGCCGGCATGACGCGCTTCGTGGCAGCAGCGGTGCAGATGCGCAGCGGCATTTCGGTCGCGGCCAATGTCGCGGCCGCCGAGGGGCTCATTCGCGAGGCCGCCGGGCGTGGCGCCACCTATGTGCTGACGCCGGAGATGACCAATATCCTCGACAACAAGCGGGAACGCCTGCTGGCGTCGGTCTCGTCGGAGGAGAGCGACCCGGCGCTTGCCCGCTTCCGCGCGCTGGCGCAGGAACTCGGCATCCACCTGCATGTCGGTTCGATGGCGACCAAGCTCGGCGAGGACGGGGAGGACCGCGTCGCCAACCGCGCCTTCCTGATCGCGCCGAACGGTGACATTCTCGCCCGCTACGACAAGATCCACATGTTCGACGTGGACCTGGCCGGTGGCGAGAGCTACCGCGAATCGCGCCTCTACCGGCCCGGCGACCAGGCGGTGGTCGCCGACCTGCCGGGGACCTGCCTGGGGCTCACGGTGTGCTACGACGTGCGCTTCCCCCAGCTCCATCGCGCGCTCGCCAAGGCGGGGGCGGAGGTGCTTGCCGTGCCGGCTGCCTTCACCCGCACGACCGGCGAGGCGCACTGGCACGTGCTCATCCGCGCCCGGGCGATCGAGACCGGCTCGTGGGTGATCGCCGCGGCGCAGGGCGGCACCCATGAGGACGGGCGCGAGACCTACGGCCATTCGATGATCGTCGACCCGTGGGGGCGGATCGTTGCCGAAGCCGACAGCGAACCCGGCATCATCCTGGCGGAGATCGACGTCGAGGAAAGCCGCAAGGCGCGGACCGCCATTCCGGCGCTCGCCAACGAGCGCGCCTTCGCGCCGCCGGGTGTTGCGGCGACGGAACGGGAGCCGGTGTCGTCATGATCCGCTATACGCTCCGCTGCTCCAACAAGCACGAATTCGAGACCTGGTTTCGGTCGATCGGCGACTACGACCGCGCGGTCGCGGCCGGCGAGGCGGCATGCCCCGTCTGTGGTGACACCAAGGTCGAGAAGACGCTGATGGCGCCGACGGTCAGCGGTACCAAGAAGAGCACCGATGTCGACAAGGGCGAACGGGTGAAACTCGCCGCTCCCGATCCGCGCCAGCAGGCCATGCGTGAGGCGATCAAGGCGCTGCGCAAGCAGGTGACCGAGAATGCCGATTATGTCGGCGACAAGTTCGCCGAAGAGGCGCGCAAGATTCACTACAACGAGGCGGACGCACGCGGCATCTACGGCGAGGCGACCGGCGACGAGGCGCAGGCGCTGGCCGACGAGGGCATCGACTTCCTGCCGCTGCCTTCGTTGCCCGAGGACCGGAACTGAGGCTGCGCGGCGACACGCCCCTGGGCCCGGTCCCGACCGGGCACCCAGGTGGGACCAGCCATTGGCACCGTGCCTACTGTGCCCGGGATACGACCATCGCGCGCCATGCCATGACCCCTCACCCTTCCGGCCTAAGCCTCTCGGCGGCTCACGCCGCCTGCGAGGCCAAGGCCGAAAGCCCTCTCCCGCAAGGGGCGAGGGGGAGCAAGCGGCACGGCCTCGGCTCCACCAATGCGCAGTCATTCCATGCACGACTTGTGTTTGAGGGTCCTCTCCCAGCCGGGACACGGGCTCTCGTTCCCGCGAGCGATTTGCTCCGAGCCATGAACATTTCTTGCTTCCCTGTCGCGCCTTGCGGCGCTCCCCGCCTCTTGTGGTGAGGGGGTGGCGGGCGTCTGGTCAACGCCTGCGGGTAGTCCGAAATGGGCGTCGACCGGACGCCCGCCGCGGGATTTATGCGAGGCCCCGCCTGGGTTGGCAGAGGCAGGCTGGCACATCGGCCGCCTTCGACCACCGCGGTGCCGGGGCCTCGGTTTCCCGGGCCGGTCTCACCGGCGGCTGACCTCTGCCCGCCTTTAGCGCTGCACCATTTCAGGGCGTTGGCGCACGGCGAGGTTTCCCCCACCGTCGACGGGCTTCCGAGCTCCAACTGCCTTCCGCTTGCGAGGCGGCCGACAGGGACACCGCACCCCGCTCCGCCTAAAGGTCGCCACCGGTAGACGCCCCTCTATCCGAGCGAGGATGCCGATCAATATGGGGGCTGTTTGGGGAGCGGGGATAAGTATTTCTTCGCCGGCATTCGCGCTGTCCGTCATCACCGGGCCTGTCCCGGTGATCCACGCCTTTCTGAGCTGCCGAAAAAGGAAGACGTGGATGGCCGGAACACGTCCGGCCAAGACGAACCACCGGGCGGGTCACCCCCACCCGGCCGGCTATCGCCGGCCACCCTCCCCGCGCTCTCGCGGGGGAGGGAGGGAGCAAGCGGCTGGCACAATTACCCGACCAGCCGCTCCAGATCCTCCGGCTGCCGCACCGTCACGTCGAGGTCGCGCACCAGGCCATCGGCGAGCGCGTAGACCCAGCCGTGGACGCTGATCGGCTGGCCACGCGCCCAGGCCTCCTGCACGAATACGTCGGAGCCGACATTGCGCACCTGGCGCACGACGTTCAGTTCGCACAGGCGGTCGAGGCGGGCGCCGGGCTCGGCGATGGCGTCGAGCTCGTGGCGGTGGTCGTGTGCCACCTCGCGGATCGGATGCAGCCAATGGTCGATCAGGCCGCGGCGCTTGCCGTCAACGGCCGCGGCGACGCCGCCGCAGCCGTAGTGACCGACCACCATGATGTGGCGCACCTTGAGCACGTCCACCGCGAACTGCAGCACAGAGAGATAATTGGCGTCCTGCGGCGGGGCGAGATTGGCGACGTTGCGATGGACGAACAGCTCGCCGGGGTCGAGATCGACGATCTGATTGGCCGGCACGCGGCTGTCGGAACAGCCGATCCACAGATATTCGGGCGATTGCTGGCGCGCCAGCCGGCGAAAGAAATCCGGATCGTCGGCAACCTGGCGGGCAGCCCAGACGCGGTTGTTGTCTTTCAGATTGTCGAGCATCGGCGGCGCATCCTGCTCCTGTCGTCTGGCGGCCGTGACGGACCGGCCATGGCCTGCCGTTCATGCCGGAGGGATTGACCCGGATCAAGGCTCCGCGTCGTCAGGCGGCGATGGTTTGCGGGCGTCGGCGCGCCAGGGACTGCGCCGACGGCATGATCGACCGAAACCTGCATCAGGAGGCGCTGGCCATGGCCGATGTGAAGATTCGCCTGTTCAAGGGCGATCAGCCCGACCCAGCAACGACGGTCACCATTCCAGGCGGCGTGCTGAAGATCGCGTCCAAGCTCATTCCCCGCCAGGCCGTCGCGGCGCTCAGGGAACAGGGCATCGCGTTCGAGGAGATCGTCAGGCTCTCGGAGAATCCGGAGGCCCACGGCACGCTCGTCGAGGTCGAGGACCATCAGAAGAACGAGAGGATCGTCATCTCGCTGGAATAGCCGGGTCGGTCGGGGCGGCGTCGAGTCAGTCGCGCGCCGCGGCCATCATGTAGTTGACGTCCATGTCCGCCGTCAGGCGGAAGCGGTCGAAGAGCGGCACATACATGACGCCGGTCTCGGCCGCGGGCGTCAGCCCGGCGGCGTGATAGGCGGCGCGCAGTTCCTCCGGCGTCACCAGCCTGTCGTAGTCGTGGGTGCCGCGCGGCAGCCAGCGCAGAACGTATTCGGCGCCGACGATGGCCAGCGCCCAGGCCTTGCGCGTGCGGTTGATGGTCGAGGCGATGGTGAGCCCGCCGGGCCTCACCATGCTGCCGGCCGTGGCGATGAAGGCGGCGACGTCGGTGACGTGCTCGACCACCTCAAGCGTCAGGACGACGTCGAAGCGCTCGCCGGCCGCGGCCAGCGCCTCGGCCGTTGTGGCGCGGTAGTCGACGGCAAGACCGGCTTCCGCGGCGTGCAATTTTGCCGCAGCGATGGTCTCGTCGGACGGGTCGATGCCGGTGACTTCGGCGCCCATGCGGGTGAGCGGCTCGGTCACCAGCCCGGCCCCGCAACCGACATCGAGGACGCGCAGGCCGGAGAGCGCCGCCGCCGACGTCGCCTGGCGGCCGAAACGGGCCGTGATCTCGCCCTTGATCCAGGACAGCCTGAGCGGGTTCAGCCGGTGCAGCGGGCGCATCGGCCCGTCGGCGTCCCACCAGCGGGCGGCAAGGGCGGAGAAGCGGGCGACCTCGGCCGGGTCGACGGTGGAAGCGGCAGTGGCGTTCATCATGGCAGTCTAGCGGACCCGCTCTCCCGTTGCGACCGTGCCGGCAAGCGGCTATTGAATGCGCGCCTTTTCGGGGAGGCCGAGCGTAAGCCGGCAACGGACACACTGATGGCGCGTCTAGTCTTGAAGTTCGGCGGCACCTCGGTCGCCGATATCCCCCGGATCAGAAACGTCGCCCGGCATGTCAAGCGCGAGGCCGACGCTGGCCATCAGGTGGCGGTGGTGGTTTCGGCCATGGCCGGTTTCACCAACCAGCTGGTGGCGTGGACGCGCGAGGCGGCGCCGATGCATGACGCCCGCGAATACGACACGGTGGTGGCGGCCGGCGAGCAGATCTCGGTCGGGCTGCTGGCGATCGCCTTGCAGGAGATGGGCGTCAACGCACGCTCCTGGCTCGGCTGGCAGATCCCGATCCGCACCGACACCGCCCATGGCGCGGCGCGCATCACCGATATCGACAGCAAGCTGCTCATCGAGCGGCTGAGCCAGGGTCAAGTGGCGGTGGTCGCCGGCTTCCAGGGGGTGGCGCCGGACAACCGGGTGGCCACGCTCGGCCGCGGTGGTTCCGACACCAGCGCGGTAGCGCTGGCCGCGGCGCTCAATGCCGACCGTTGCGACATCTACACCGATGTCGACGGGGTCTATACGACCGACCCGCGCATCGTGCCCAAGGCGACGCGGCTGCCGCGCGTCTCCTACGAGGAAATGCTCGAAATGGCCTCGCTTGGGGCCAAAGTACTCCAGGTGCGTTCGGTCGAGGTGGCCATGGTGCATGGCGTGCGCACCTTCGTGCGCTCGAGCTTCGACGATCCGGAGGCACCGGAACTGGTCAATGCGGTGACACCGCCCGGAACCCTCATCTGCGACGAGGACGAAATCGTGGAAAAGAACGTCGTCAGCGGCATCGCCTATACCAAGGACGATGCCCAGATCTCGCTGCGCCGGGTCGCCGACAAGCCCGGCGTCGCGGCGGCCGTCTTCGGCTCGCTGTCGGCGGCCAATATCAACGTCGACATGATCGTCCAGAACGTCTCGGAAGACGGGACGCTGACCGACCTGACCTTTACCGTGCCGGTCGCCGATTACGACCGGGCGCGCGCCGTGCTCGACAAGGCCCGAGGCGAGATCGGCTACCAGGTTCTGCAAGGGTCGACCGACGTCGCCAAGGTCTCGGTCATCGGCATCGGCATGCGCAGCCATGCCGGCGTCGCGGCCGAGTGCTTCCGGGCGCTGGCGGGCAAGGGCATCAACATCCGGGCGATCACAACGTCCGAAATCAAGATATCGGTGTTGATCGATGCGCCCTACACCGAGCTTGCGGTACGGACTTTGCATTCGCTATACGGGCTCGACAACCACTGACCGGCGCTTGTGGGCGCGGCGGGTGAAGGCCGGCGAACCCCAGAAAGTGGCCGAGAATGCCCGAGGATAGCGGTGATGCGGGGCAATCCCCCTGCCGGGCCGCGCGTTTTGCTTCGTCGTCTCCGCGAAATCATGGCGGAGCCGATCAGCGCGCAGGCCCGGCTCGATAAGACCGTTTCGCAGATCGCGGCCAACATGGTGGCCGAGGTGTGCTCGGTCTATGTCCTGCACGCCGACGGCAACCTCGAGCTATACGCCACCGAGGGTCTGAAGGCCGAGGCCGTCCACCACGCCTCGCTGCGCGTCGGCCAGGGCCTGGTCGGCACCATCGCCGATGAGGCCCGGCCGCTTAACCTGCCCGACGCTCAGGCGCACCCGGCTTTCCGCTACATCCCGGAGACGGGCGAAGAGATCTACCATTCCTTCCTCGGCGTGCCGGTTTTGCGGGCCGGGCGCACGCTCGGCGTGCTCGTCGTCCAGAACAAGGTGCACCGCACCTATCACGAGGAAGAGGTCGAGGCGCTGCAGACCACGGCGATGGTGCTCGCCGAGATGATCGCCGTCGGCGAACTCTCCGGCCTCGGCCGGCCGGGCACGTCGCTGGAACTGAAGCGCCCGATCGCGATCGGTGGCCTGCCGCTGTGCGAAGGCGTCGGCCTTGGCCTTGCCGTGCTGCACGAGCCGCGCGTGGTGGTCACCGCGCTCCTCGGCGAGGACGTCGGGGAGGAATCGCGGCGGCTCGACGAGGCCATCGCCAGCCTCCGCCTGTTCGTCGACGACATGCTGTCGCGCAACGACATCGCCACCGCCGGCGAGCATCGCGATGTCCTAGAAGCCTATCGGATGTTCGCCAACGACCGCGGCTGGGTCAGGCGCATGCAGGAGGCGATCCGCAACGGCCTGTCGGCCGAGGCGGCGGTCGAGAAGGTGCAGAGCGACATGCGGGCGCGCATGCTGCGCCAGACCGCGCCGTTCCTGCGCGAACGGCTGCACGATTTCGACGACCTGACCAACCGGCTGCTGCGCGTGCTGATGAACAAGCCACACGGGCCGGGTGGCGAGGAACTGCCCAAGGACGCCATCATCGTGGCGCGCAACATGGGCGCCGCCGAGCTGCTCGACTACGACCGCGAGCACATCCGCGGCCTCGTCCTGGAGGAAGGCGGGCCGACCAGCCACGTCAGCGTCGTTGCCCGCGCGCTCGGCATCCCGACCGTCGGGCGCGCCGCCAATGCCGTGGCGCTGGTCGACAACGGCGACGCGGTCATCGTCGATGGTATCGCCGGCGAGGTGCATCTGCGCCCCAATGCCGACGTCGAGGCGGCCTATGCCGAGAAGGTGCGCTTCCGGGCCAAGCGACAGGAGCAGTACCAGCTTCTGCGTGACCTGCCGGCGGTGACCACCGATGGACTGCAGGTCAAGCTGTTGATGAATGCGGGCCTGCTCGTCGACCTGCCGCATCTGTCCGAGTCGGGCGCGGCAGGCATCGGCCTGTTCCGCACCGAGCTGCAGTTCATGGTCGCCGAGACCATGCCGCGCATGGAGGAGCAGAAGGCGCTCTATGCCGAGGTGCTCAACGCTGCCGCCGACCAGCCGGTGACCTTCCGCACGCTCGACATCGGCGCCGACAAGGTGCTGCCCTACATGACCGCCAACAACGAGGAAAACCCGGCGATGGGCTGGCGGGCGATCCGCATCGGCCTCGACCGCCCGGTGCTCCTCAGGATGCAGCTGCGCGCCCTGTTGCGCGCCGCCGGCGGGCGCGAATTGCGTGTCATGCTGCCCATGGTGACCGACCTCGACGAGGTGAAGAGGGTGCGCGCGATGATCGACCGCGAGCTCGAGCAGATGCGCCGCCACGGCCATCGCGAGCCGACGCGGCTGATGCTCGGCGCCATGATCGAGGTGCCCTCGCTGCTCTTCCAGCTCGACGCGCTGGTCAGCGCCGTCGATTTCGTCTCGGTCGGTTCCAACGACCTGCTGCAGTTCATGATGGCGAGCGACCGTTCGAATACGCGGCTCGCCGGTCGCTTCGACGCGCTGTCGCGGCCGTTCCTGAGGGCGCTCAAGCAGATCGTGACGACCGCCGAAGGCAAGGTGCCGGTGACGCTGTGCGGCGAGCTCGCCGGCGACCCGCTCGGCGCCATGGCGCTCATCGGCATCGGCTACCGGTCGCTGTCGATGTCGCCGGCTTCGATCGGGCCGGTCAAGGCCATGGTGCTGGCGCTCGATGCCGGCAAGGTCACGGCTAAGCTCGATACGCTGCTGGCCAACGACTTCGGCGAGCATGGCGTGCGCAGCGAGCTTGCCGCATTTGCCGAGGCCGAAGGCATCCCGCATTAGCTTGATTTCTTAGCGAATAGCTGTGGCGCAGCCCAAAGCTGCGACCCGTGATACGATCAGAGCCATGCCGCCAGCCGTCTCATTGCCCCGCGAAAAGATCAGCGCCGTCGTCGCTCGAATGGCGGAAATCGACGACCGGCTGTCACGTCCGCTCGACCGCGAGGCGCTGGTCAAGCTTACCCGCGAACGCGCCGAGCTGGAGCCGGTGCATGCCGCCGTCGCCGAGCTGGAGGCGGCGGAGAAGGAGCGCGAAGGCCTCGAATCGCTGCTCGCCGACCCGGAAATGGCCGAAATGGCCGAGGCGGAGAGCGCGGCGCTCGACCAGCGCATCGCCGAGCTGAGCGAGAACGTGCGTCTCCTGCTGCTTCCCAAGGACGAGGCCGACGAGAAGAACGCCATTCTCGAAATCCGCGCCGGCACCGGCGGCGACGAAGCGGCGCTGTTCGCGGGCGATCTCTTCCGCATGTATCAGCGCTACGCCGACCAGCATCGCTGGAAGGTGGCGGTGCTGGAGGAGAACCCGGGGGAATACGGCGGCTACAAGGAGATCATCGCCAGCGTGTCGGGCAAGGGCGTGTTCGCCCGGCTGAAGTTCGAATCGGGCGTCCACCGGGTGCAGCGCGTGCCGGAGACCGAGGCGAGCGGGCGCATCCATACCTCGGCGGCGACGGTGGCGGTGCTGCCCGAGGCCGAGGACGTCGACGTCAGGATCAAGTCGGAGGATATCCGCGTCGACACGACACGGGCGTCGAGCGCTGGCGGCCAGCACGCCAACACGACGGATTCCTCGATCCGCATCACCCATATTCCGACCGGCATCGTGGTCATCTCCAACGGCCGCTCACAGCACCAGAACCGCAGCCAGGCCATGCAGATGCTGGCGACGCGGCTCTACGACCTGGAGCGGCAGAAGGCCGACGACGAGCGCTCGGCGGCGCGGCGCGGGCAGGTCGGCAGCGGCGACCGCTCCGAACGCATCCGCACCTACAATTTTCCGCAGGGGCGGGTGACCGACCACCGCATCAACCTGACGCTCTACAAGCTCGACCAGGTGCTTGCCGGCGAGGCGCTGGACGAGATCGTCGAGGCGTTGATCACCGAGCACCAGGCGAGTCTGCTCGCCGCCGAAGACGCGGCGTGATCCCGTGACGTCGGTCGCGACGGCCGAAACCATCGGAAGCCTGCGCCGGCGCATCGCGACGATGCTCAAGGCGGCCTTCGCGGCGCGCGGCCATGACGGCACGCCGGGGCTCGATGCGCGCCTGCTGGTGGCGCGCGCGACGGGACTCCCGCCGCAGGCGGTGCCGCTCAGAGACGATGCGCCGGTCGGTGACGACGCGCGCGACACCGCACTGGCCTTTGCCGAACGGCGTGCGGCCGGCGAGCCGGTGGCGCGCATCGTCGGGCACAAGGAATTCCACGGTCTCGAATTCATCCTCTCCGCCGACACGCTGGTGCCGCGGCCCGAGACCGAGACGCTGGTTGATGCCGCGCTCGACCTGATCGTGCCGGATGCTTCGGCGCGCATTGTCGACGTCGGCACCGGCAGTGGGGCGATCCTGCTTTCGGTGCTTGCCGAACGTGCGAACGCGGTCGGCGTCGGCATCGACATCGCGCCCGGCGCGGTACGAACCGCACGCGAAAATGCGATCCGCCTGGGGCTCGACAAGCGCGCCATGTTCGTCGTCGGCGACTGGCTGGCGGCAGTCGGGCGGGCCGATGTAATCCTCGCCAATCCACCCTACATAGAAACCGAGACGATAAGCCGGCTCGATATCGAGGTGAGCGCCCACGATCCGCTGCGGGCGCTCGATGGCGGTGCCGACGGGCTCGATTGCGTCCGTGCGATCGTGGCGGCATGCGGCCGGGTGCTGGCAGAAAACGGCGCGCTGATGATGGAAATTGGCGCCGGGCAAGGACCTGGGGTAGCGGCAATTGCCGCGACCCACGGCATGACGACCCGCTTCGCGCGCGATCTTGCCGGGATCGACCGGGTGGCGGTGCTTGACCGAGGCTGATGGGAGGCGCGTTGGAGCCTGTCAAAAAATACGCTTGGAAATCAGCCGCGAACCGGCTAGTTTCCGGGCGCCGCAGACAGGCGGGCGCGTCCAACGGGTGACTATCGTGGACGTGAGGTCGCGGCAGCGGAGGCTGGGGGGTATCTCCGGACCGCACAAACGCGATCTCGTTATGTCCGGACGTCCGGACCGTGCTTTTTCAGTTCGGACACGTCGGGCTGACGGGAGCATTCCCGTTGGGGAAACCTTAACCGGGTGAGTCAACGTCGACAGGGGCCACAAGGCGGAGCGGCGCGTTGCCGGGCTCTCCGTTTCCGACCGGAGCGCGGCGCATCAGCGCCGAGCGCACCGGGCTGTAGGCAACGAATCCGGTGAATGGATAGAGACAAGTCGATGAGACCAGGACAGCAGAACAAGCGCATGCGCGGCCGCAACCGCAAGGGTCCCAATCCACTGACCCGCAGCTATGAGAGCAATGGCGGCGACGTCAAGATTCGCGGGACCGCCCTCCATATAGCCGAGAAATACGTTCAGCTTTCCCGCGATGCCACCTCCTCGGGCGATCGTGTGGCGGCCGAGAACTACCTGCAGCACGCCGAGCACTATTACCGCATCCTCGCCGCGGCGCAGGCGCAGATGCCGCAGCCGCAGCCGGTGACGCGCAGCGACGACGACGACGGCGACGGCGAGGAAGAGGGCGACAGCTACGAGACCGGCGCCAACGGGTCCGCTCAGCCGCAGGGTCCTGTCCAGTACGGCGGCGAGCAGCCGGGCTTCAATCCGGGCGACCCGCAGCCCTTTGTCAACGGCAACGGCCAGGAGCAACCCTTCGAAGGCCAGTCGATGGAGAACCGCGGCGGCGACAATCGCGAGCGTGGCGGGTTCCGCGGCGGCCGGCGGCGGCGGCCGTTCCGCGAGCGCCAGGGCGGCGAGCGCGGCGGCGAGGGGACGAGCAGCCAGGGGGCAGGCGGCGAGGGGGCAGGCGGCGAGGCGACGCCCGAAGCAGCGACGGCCGCGGCTCCGGTTGCCGAGGAATAGACGCCCTTCGATATTTTCGAGTGTTCGCGCAGGGACGCGCTTTGTCAGAGCGGCCCGATTGCCATGCCGGGGCCGAGTTGGCCACCGTTGATCACACGCAGATAGACACCGCAATCCGCATGACCATAACTCTCCAGCAGGTCGCGCGGGAGCGTTAGGTCGCGCTCTGCCGTCTGCGGATTGACGTTGGTGGCGGCGCAGCGGTCGATGCGGCCATAGGCCTCGAAGGTCACGTCGCCGGCCTGGATCGTCTTGCCCAGCCAGTCGTCGTATTCGGCCCAGGCCGGCAGCCCTTCGACATAGAGATTGGCGCGGAAGCGGAGCGGGTGAATCGACGCGCCCAGCGCCTCCTCGATGGCGCGGACAGTTTCCAGATTGATGAGCGACAGGCACTTGGTGGCCGTGTCGGTGAAGGCGTGGCCGGGGGCGGAGACGATGCGCGTGCGCCCGCGCAGCTCATCGGCCTCATAGGCGTCGAAGAATGGGTCTGACGCACTTCTGGTGCAGCTGGGGGGTCATGCGGCGCCGATCAGCCGGGCCTCGAGTAGGTCGAGCTTGGCGCGGCCGTACATCTGGCGCTTGACCAGCTTGAGCCTCGTGACCTGGCCCTCTGTCTGGCCGTTGGACCAGGGCGAGAAGATCGCGGCGTGGACGGCGGCGACGTCCCTGCGGATGCCGTTGGCGAACGAACTGACGAGGCTGTTGGCGGCGCGGTCGATCCAGGCCGGCAGCTGCGCCTCGGCTCTGGCGCGGACCATGCCGTGGAAGTCGCTGATGATTTGGCGCGCTGCGACGAGGTCGGGCACGCCCTCCTCGACGGCGGCGATGGTGACCGATTCCGACTTGGACAGGTTGTCCCTGGACGTCGTCATAAGCCGCGCCAAGGTCCGGGCCGAGGGCGTGCGGGCCAAGCTCTGGGCGTCGGTTTTGTCTGCCTGCCGCCGGCGCGTCGCCCATTCCACGACCACCCTGGCCGAGCCCCTGAAGCCTTGAGCCCTTAGCTGACGCCAGAGCGCGGCGGCGTTGCGGGCGCCGGCTTCCCATTGTGCGTCCAGCCAGGGCAAATGCGCCTCCAACGAACTCTGCCGGGGCCTGAAGACGTCGGAACGTTCGCCCCGAATGATCCGGCGGATCGTCTGGCGATGGTGACCTGTGCGCTTGACGATCTGCTTGATCGAGACCCCGTCCTTCCACAGCGCCAGGATCGCGATGTTGGTCTCTTCACGGCGCAGGTAGCCCTCGTACTGAAGGCGTTCGGCGGAGGTGAGCAGGTCCGGGTTGATCGTCGCCGCGCCGATCACTCGGCGGATCTGCCGCATCGATTTGCGAACAGCGTCGAGGAACGCCTGGGAGGCGTTGTGCATGAGATGCCAGCGATCGGCGACCTGGATCGCGTTAGGCAGCGCCTTGGCGATGGCCTCGCCGTAGCCGCCGCCGCGATCGCGCGCAACGACCGCGATGTCCGGATGACTGCGGAGCCAATCCTCCGCCGTCGTCTGCTCGCGATCAACAAGGAGCGCAACAGGCCGTCGGCGCTCAAGATCGCAGATGATCGTGCCGTACCGATGGTTCCGACGCCAGGCGAAGTCGTCGATGCCGATCACGGCGAGCGGATCGGTCGGCGGCCGTGCTCGCCGCCGGACGACGCGCAAAAGAGTGTCATTGCTCACCGGGGTCATCAGCCGTGCGGCGAAGGCGGCGGCCGGGCGGCCGCCGAGGGCGAGGCCAAGATGATGGACAATATGGTCGAGACGTTCGGTTCGCCGGGCGAGCGGCGCCAGGGCACATTCCGCGAACCGCTCGGCGAATATCCGACGCGGGCAGAGGACGGCGTCACACTGAAAACGCCGAACCATCACCCGCAGCTCGACGCGCCGTCCACCGAGCGGCAGGTCCGCGGGGCGGCGCCAATAGCGGCTACGCACGCGTATCGATCGCGTGCCGCAGTCCGGGCAAGCGCAATCGTCCGCCTTCGCCCTTACCCAGATGACAACCCGATCGGGCTCGACCGCCGTACGCTCGACATTGAAGCCCGCCGGAACGAGGTCTGTGACCCGCTGAGCCAGCGCAATGATTCTCCCGTGAAAACCAGTGCAAGGACACGATCCGTCTGCATCAGAATTGAGTCAGACCCGAAGAATGCCCCCAGCGCCGCGCGCCCGGCTTCGGTTTCGAGCGCGCCCTCGGCGACGATCCCCCCGTCCTTGCGTACGGTGAGCTTGCGCGTCGCTTCGTCGAAGGCGGTCGAGAGCGCCGCCAGGCGTTCATTGCGCATCAGCATCAGGAAGGCGATCTTGGGCAGGTGCCTGGGCGCCGAAGGATCGAACTTGGACGGGCCGTTCTCGATCGCCCAGGTTCGGTCAAAGGGCAGCGTCGCGCCGGCCGCGACGCGCACGCTTGTCAGTCGCTCCGGCGAGAGGCCCTTCACCGGGTAGCGGTAGATCGAAGCAATCTCAGGCATGGCGACAGGGATGCCGGGCGCCGCCGCGTCCGTCAACCCATCTCGTCGCGGGCGTGACGACACCGATGCAGTGCCTTGCACCGCCCGACGCTTGCGACAGAAAGGCGCCATGCCCATATCGTGTGCAGCCGCGCCTGAGGGGCGGCTGCCGCCGATTTCTGGCGGAATCCCACATGAACGGGCCGGCGGGCCAGATGGACGCCGAGGCCGGGTCAGGAGAACGACATGGATTTCGAAACCTATACCGAACGGGCGCGCGGCTTCGTCCAATCGGCGCAGACCGGGGCGTTGGCCGCCGGTCATCAGCAGTTCACGCCGGAACATGTGCTCAAGGTTCTGCTCGACGATCCCGAGGGGCTTGCCGCCGGGCTGATCGAGCGTGCCGGGGGGCGGGCGCGCGATGCGCTGGCCGCGACCGAACAGGCGCTGGCTGCGCTCCCCAAGGTGAGCGGCGGCTCGGGCCAGCTCTATCTCGCGGCGCCTCTGGCACGAGTGTTCGACACCGCCCAGAAGATCGCCAAGAAGGCCGGCGACAGCTATGTCACCGTCGAGCGGCTGCTGCTCGCACTGGCCATGGAGAAGGCCGCCGGCACCGCAAAGATCCTCGCCGATGCGGGCGTCACCCCGCAGAGCCTCAACGGCGCCATCGAAGCGATCCGCAAGGGGCGGACGGCCGACACGGCCTCGGCCGAAAACCAGTACGATGCGCTCAAGAAATACACCCGCGACCTGACGGCGGACGCCCGCGAGGGCAAGCTTGACCCGGTCATCGGCCGCGACGAGGAAATCCGCCGCACCATCCAGGTGCTGGCGCGGCGCACCAAGAACAATCCCGTGCTCATCGGCGAGCCCGGCGTCGGCAAGACCGCCATCGCGGAAGGGCTGGCGCTGAGGATCGTCAACGGCGACGTACCGGAGAGCCTGAAGGGCAAGAAGCTGCTGGCGCTCGACATGGGCGCGCTGATCGCCGGCGCCAAGTACCGCGGCGAGTTCGAGGAGCGCCTCAAGGGCGTGCTCAACGAGATACAGGCGTCGGAAGGCGGCGTGATTCTGTTCATCGACGAGATGCACACGCTGGTCGGCGCCGGCAAGGCGGACGGCGCCATGGACGCCTCCAACCTGCTCAAGCCGGCGCTGGCGCGCGGCGATCTGCACTGCGTCGGCGCCACCACGCTCGACGAATACCGCAAGTACGTCGAAAAGGACGCGGCGCTCGCCCGGCGCTTCCAGCCGGTCTTCGTCGACGAGCCGACGGTCGAGGACACCGTGTCGATCCTGCGCGGGCTCAAGGAGAAGTACGAGCTGCACCACGGCGTGCGCATCACCGATTCGGCGCTGGTCTCGGCGGCGTCGCTCTCCAACCGCTACATCGCCGACCGCTTCCTGCCCGACAAGGCCATCGACCTCGTCGACGAGGCGGCGTCGCGGCTCAGGATGCAGGTCGATTCCAAGCCGGAGGCGCTGGACGAGCTCGACCGGCGCGTCATCCAGCTCAAGATCGAGCGCGAGGCGCTGAAGAAGGAGACCGACCAGGCCTCCAAGGACCGGCTCGGCCGGCTGGAGAAGGAACTGGCGGACCTCGAAGAGCAGTCGAGTGCGTTGACCCAGCGCTGGACCGCAGAGAAGGAGAAGCTGGCCTCCTCGACCAAGATCAAGGAGCAGCTCGACCAGGCGCGCGCCGACCTCGACCGGGCGCAGCGGGCCGGCGATCTCGCCAAGGCCGGCGAGCTTGCCTATGGCCGCATCCCGGAGCTGGAAAGGCAACTGAAGGCCGCGGAAGAGCACCAGCGCGCTGCCGGCGACATGGTGGAGGAGGCGGTGACGCCCGACCACATTGCGCAGGTGGTGTCGCGCTGGACCGGCATTCCCGTGGACCGGATGCTGGAGGGCGAGCGCGAGAAGCTGCTCAGGATGGAGGACGAACTGGCCAAGCGCGTCGTCGGCCAGGCGGAGGCCGTGCATGCGGTCTCAACCGCCGTCAGGCGTGCGCGGGCCGGCCTGCAGGACCCGAACCGGCCGATCGGCTCGTTCATGTTCCTGGGCCCCACCGGCGTCGGCAAGACCGAGCTCACCAAGGCGGTGGCGGCGTTCCTCTTCGACGACGAGACCGCGATGGTGCGCGTCGACATGTCGGAATACATGGAGAAGCACTCGGTCGCCCGGCTGATCGGCGCGCCGCCCGGCTATGTCGGCTATGAGGAGGGCGGGGCGCTGACCGAATCTGTGCGCCGCCGGCCCTATCAGGTGATTCTGTTCGACGAGATCGAGAAGGCGCACGCCGACGTCTTCAACGTGCTCCTGCAGGTGCTCGACGACGGACGGCTGACCGATGGCCAGGGCCGCACGGTCGACTTCCGCAATACCCTTATCGTCATGACCTCCAACCTCGGCAGCGAGTTCCTCGCCAACCTTGGGGAACATGAGGACGTCGATTCGGTGCGCGGCCCGGTGATGGACGTGGTCAGGGCGCACTTCCGCCCGGAATTCCTCAACCGGCTGGACGACATCATCCTCTTCCACCGGCTGAAGCGCAGCGACATGGCGGCCATCGTCGACATCCAGCTCGCCCGCCTCTCCAGGCTGCTCGAGGAGCGCAAGATAACGCTCGATCTCGACGAATCGGCGCGCGCCTGGCTGGCCGACAAGGGCTATGACCCGGTCTATGGCGCGCGGCCGCTGAAGCGCGTGATCCAGCGCGAGGTGCAGGACCCGCTTGCCGACAAGCTGCTGGCCGGCGAGGTGCCGGAAGGCTCGCGGGTGAAGATCACCGGCGGTACCGACAAGCTGCTCTTCCTGCCGCGGGTCGACGGCGGCAAGTCCGGCAAGGCGGCGTAACGCTCGCAAGGCATGAAGCCTGAAATGGGAAGGCCCGGCAGAGATGCCGGGCCTTTCTTTTGGGGCCTCATCCTGAGGCGGCCGCGAAGCGGCCCTCGAAGGATGAGCGGGGCCGCCCTCGATCCTTCGAGGCTCCCCCGGATCAGGTCTGGGGTCGCACCTCAGGATGAGGGCGGGTCGGAATGCCCAGTTGTTTCGGGGAAGATGGGGTCGTGCCGCCCGCTACTGCGCGGCGGCGACCTTCTGGCTGGCCTGCGGCTGGTTGTCGAGGAGGGCGTCGATGCGGGCGCGCTCGCGCTCGAATGAGGCGAGGTATTCGCCCTGCAGCACGCGGCCACGCGGCAGGCGGATGCGCAGCGGGTCGACCGGCTGGTGGTTGACGCGAATCTCGAAGTGGACGTGCGGGCCGGTCGACAGGCCGGTCGAGCCGACATAGCCGATCACCTGGCCCTGACGGACGCGCACGCCGGGCGCGATGCCCTTGGCGAAGCGGCTCTGGTGGCCGTAGGCGGTCTCGTAGCCGTTGGTGTGCTTGATGACGATGAGATTGCCGTAGCCCGAGGAGCGCCCGGCCTTTTCGATGATGCCGTTGCCGGCGGCCAGAATCGGCGTGCCCCACGGGGCGCCGTAGTCGACGCCGGCGTGGAGGACCATGCGGCCGAGGATGGGATGGCGGCGATAGCCGAAGCCGGAGGTCAGGTGGCCGACCGGCACCGGCTTGCGGATGAGGAACTTCTTCGCGCTCTTGCCGCTCTCGTCATAGTAGTCGACGATGCCGTCGTCGGGGGTGCGGAAGCGGTAGAAGCGCTTCACCGTCGACCCGAGGCTGAGCGAGGCATAGAGGATCTCGGGGTCGCCGGCGTCCTTGTCGGCGGGGTCGGCCATGGAGTGCAGAATCTCCATGGAATCGCCCGGCGCCACGCGCTGCTGGAAGTCGACGTCGAAGGCGAAGATGCGCACCAGCCGGTCGACCAGCGGCTTGGGCACCTCCTGCTCCAGCGCGGTCTCGTAAACGGCATCATAGAGCGTCGGCGGCCCGCCGGAGGGCACCTCCGGCTCGACATTGGCAAAGGCCTCGGGCAGCGAGGCCGGCTCGTCGCCGCGCACGAAGGCGTTGTTGTCGGCGCGCGCCACGGTGGCCTGGTGGACGCCGTCCTTGTAGATCGACACGCGCATCGGCCGGGCGACCTCGCCGGGTACGGCGCTGGCGGAAAAGGCGATGCGCACCTTCTGGTCCGATTGCAGGTGGGCGACGTCCATGAACTGGGCCAGCGCATTGTTGATCTGGTCGATGTCGTCGGCGCCGACGCCGTTGCCCTTGAGCAGCTTGGCGAGATCAGTCTTGCCGCTCACCGGGATGATGTCTTCCTCGAGACCATCGCCATTGCCGGCCGCGGCATCGCTCTTGGCGATGTTGGAGACGTTCTCCGGGACGATGCGCACGCCCTGTGCCGCATCGAGTTCGTCGCCACTGCCACCGGAATAGTCGGTGGCGGTGTAGCCGAGGGCTCTCGGGTCGGCGACCTGCGGAATCGGCGGGCGCGAAACGGTGCGCATGAGCTGCTCGACCTGCGCGGTTGCCAGGGCGGCGGCGGGATCGAGGTCGGGCGAATCGATGGGGAAGGGGGTGACCTTGACCGAGACCTCGCCGTCGACATTGGCGCCGTAGAGCTGGTCGGAGGCGCCGGTGACCTTGGCGTCGGGCGACAGCTGGGCCGGCTCCGGCGCCGTGGTGTCGGCAAAAATGTGCATGGGATCGTAGGCCGGCACCTCCTTGGCGAACTTGTCGTCCTTGAAGGTGAGGGTGGCGTTGATCTTGGCGAAGGGTCTCAGCTTGATGAAGTCACGCTCGCCCTGGCGGGTGACCGTCGACACCTGGATGATCTGGCGGCTCGAGATTTCCTCGTGATGCGGGCGGATGCGGTCGCCCTTCTGGCCGAAGACGATGTCGGAGGAACCGGCGGCGAGCTGGGCGAAGGCATCGGGCAGCGAGGCAAACTGGTTGGGGTTGTTGAGGGCCGCCATCAGAGCGGCGCCCATGAGGGCGACCGAGGTGAGGCCGGTCAGCACCGTGCCGGTGAGCCAGCGCCAGCTGATGGCGCGCTGGACGGGGGTGCGCGGCGTATCGTCCTGATGGCCGACGACGAGCGGCGGATCATCGCCG
>CAWATX010000002.1:0-442500 GCA_963785065.1 uncultured Alphaproteobacteria bacterium | reverse complement strand
GTGGGCTCAGAGCGGTCGGAAATCGCTCGTCGAGTGCAATGGCATAAGCCCGCCTGACTGCGAGACTGACAAGTCGAGCAGAGTTGAAAGACGGTCATAGTGATCCGGTGGTCCCGTGTGGAAGGGCCATCGCTTAACGGACAAAAGGTACGCCGGGGATAACAGGCTGATGATGCCCAAGAGTCCATATCGACGGCATCGTTTGGCACCTCGATGTCGACTCATCACATCCTGGGGCTGAAGCATGTCCCAAGGGTTCGGCTGTTCGCCGATTAAAGTGGTACGTGAGTTGGGTTCAGAACGTCGTGAGACAGTTCGGTCCCTATCTGCCGTGGGTGTAGGAGAATTGAGAGGATCTGTCCTTAGTACGAGAGGACCGGGATGGACGTACCTCTGGTGGACCTGTTGTGGCGCCAGCCGCATTGCAGGGTAGCTATGTACGGACGGGATAACCGCTGAAAGCATCTAAGCGGGAAGCCCACCTCGAAACGAGTTCTCCCTTGAGAGCCGTGGAAGACCACCACGTTGATAGGCCGGGTGTGGAAGCGCAGCAATGCGTGAAGCTTACCGGTACTAATCGCTCGATTGGCTTGATCGTTCTCATTTTCAATGCCCGTTTGCGCAAGCAGACGCGGATCGACCCGGAAAGACCAACCAGCTTCAACACTGCGCTTCGCCGGCCTGGTGGCTATTGCGAGGAGCCTGAACCCGATCCCATTCCGAACTCGGCCGTTAAACTCCTCCGCGCCAATGATACTTCGTCTCAAGACGCGGGAAAGTAGGTCGCCGCCAGGCCTGCCAAGCGCAGACAGTTGATGAGCTTCTTCGAATCTTCTCTTCGCGTCCATGATTTCGATCCGCCGCCCTTCGGGGCGGCGTTTTCGTTTGAAGACCTCCCGAAAGAAGCCCCGCTCATGCCCGATCCGCTCCTCCGCGGCGATTGCGATCGTTGTGCTGCGCTATGCTGCGTCGCCCTGGCATTTGATCGATCCGAATCGTTCGCCTTCGACAAGGCCGCCAACGCGCCATGCCGCAATCTCGATGCGGGCAACCGATGCAGCTTGCATGCTCATCTCACGACGGCCGGTTTCGGCGGCTGTGCGGCGTACGATTGCTACGGCGCCGGGCAGGTGGTCACGCAAGAGATATTCGGCGGCCGCTCCTGGCGCGACGAGCCTGGCTTGCTGCCCGTCATGATGGAAGCGTTCCGCGCGCTGCGGGGCTTGCACGAATTGCGTCTGTTGCTGCGCGAGGCCCGCATGCTGCCGCTCGACGCGGGCGAGGTGCGTCAGCTTGCGGCATTCGAGCGCACGCTCGAGGCAGACGGCGGCTGGACGGTGTCGGGCCTGAGGGCGTTCGAGCAGAGCGGTCTCAGCGGTCGCATCCGGTCATTTCTGCGCGGTTTGGGGGCGACGAGGCAGCGCATGTGCCGGCCCGGACGCGATGACGTTGCCGCGTGATTGCCGCTTCGTCCGTGGGCTTCGATCTGGCGCGATCGCCTGCTATGAGACGCGCTGACCGAGACGGGAAGGCTTCATGGCAACACTGACGAGCAGCAGGGCGGCGGAGTCGGGCGCGGACGAAGCCCAATCGGCCGTCCGTCTGGTGCTCGCCATGATCGTGATCGGCACCGCCTTGCGGCTGGTGCTTGCCGGCGTCACCGGCCTCGGCATGGACGAATCCTATTCGGCCGGCAGCGCCCGCCAGTTCATGCTGAGCTATGTCGACCATCCGCCGGTGCATTACTGGGCGGCGGGGCTGATGATGCGGCTCTTCCACAGCGAGGCCTCGCTGGTGGTGCGGCTGCCGACCGTTCTCTTCTTCGCCGGTTCGACCTGGCTGATGTACCGGCTGACGGCGCGCCTCTTCGGGGCGCGTGCCGGGCTGTGGGCGGCCACCGCGCTCAACGTTGCGCCGGTCTTCACCCTGGCGCATGCCAGCTGGCTGCTGCCCGACGGACCGTTGATGTTCTTCATGCTGGCGACCGTCAATGTGGTGGCGGCGATCCTCTTCGGGGAACCCCAGGTCAGGCGACCGCTTCTGTGGTGGCTCGCTGCCGGCGTGCTCGGCGGGCTGGCCATGCTGTCGAAATATACCGGCGTCTTCGTCTTCGTCGGCGTACTCGCCTATGTGCTCAGCGTGCCCGGCGCGCGCCGGCAACTGGCGACGCCGGGCCCGTGGCTGGCGGTTCTGGCGGCGCTTGTCGCCTTCTCGCCGGCGATCGTGTGGAACCTGCAGCACGCGGATGTTGGCCTGTCGTTCCAGACGCGGCGGCTGGCAAGCGACTATGCGGTCCATCCGCTGTGGTTCCTGGAATTCGTCGGCGGCCAGGCGCTCTATCTGTTTCCGCTGCTCTTCGTGCCTTTCGCGATCGCCCTGTGGCAGACCCTGCGCACGGGCCGGCGCGAGCCGCGCGGCTGGCTGATCGCCCTGATCGCGGTCGGCCCGATCCTGCTGTTCAACGTCGTGAGCCTGTTCGCGCACAGCCAGCCGCATTGGCCGATGCCCGGTTGGGTGTTCACGATTCCCCTGTTCGGCCGCCACGCAGCGAACCTGGTGGCCGAACGGCCACTCTTTGCTCGGCGCTACATGGCGTGGTCGGCGGCAATCGTCGGCGTCATTCTGGCAGCGCTGACCTGGCAGACGTTGCGTGGCGGGCTGATCCCCGCTTCATGGGGACCGCGCGCCGATGTCACGCTCGACCTTCTCGACTGGAAAGGCCTCGGGCCGGCGCTGGAGGCGCGCGGCCTGCTCGGGTCTGATGCGGTCGTCGCCTCGCCTATCTGGATGTATGCCGGCAAGGTCAGCCATGCGCTGGGGCCGGAGGTTCCGGTCATTTGTGCCTGCGGCAACCCGCAGCAGTTCCGCTACCGCCATGACCAGACCCGGTGGAACGGGCGCGACATGCCGGTGATCGTGCCGGAAGTCCCCGGCAGCGCCCATCTGTGGGCCGATGCGGCGGCCTTTTTCGACCGGCTCGAGCCGCTCCCGCCGATCGAAATCAAGCGCGGCGGCAAGCCCGCGATCGTCCTTGACGTGAAGATGGGCCGCAATCTGCACATGCCGGCGCATTGAGGGAAAAAAGCCTGTCCACCGAGGCGATTCGGCCCTTCAAATGAGCGTCACAAAGGTCTATATGAAGGCCGCGAACAACGGGCCCGCGGGCCCGTTTTTGACGCGGGGTGGAGCAGCCCGGTAGCTCGTCAGGCTCATAACCTGAAGGTCAGAGGTTCAAATCCTCTCCCCGCAACCACTTCCCGTACCGGCGGGAACCGCCAAGAACCGCGAACCTCCCCGAAATCGGCCACTGACTGCCGACTTGGCCACCGCCTCGTACGGTCGCGAGCGGGGTCTATTCCAGGGGCGATTCGGGGCCGGGCAGCGTCTGCGTTGACGGGGTCAAGACGCGGGCCGTCGCAGCGGCGCTGCACGTGCGATCAATGATTTCATGGGCGGTCGCGCCGAAGGCGCTGCAGATCAGGGGCCGTGCACCTCAAAAGTTGTCGTCAGCGCGGCGGTCGAGTCCCCGCCGACATAGATATCAAAGACAGTTTCGTCCTGTACCCACGATTTCGTCGCCGCGGTCCAGTACTGAAGGTGCTCGGGACCAAGCTCGAATGTGAGTGTTCTGGTTTCACCCGGCGCCAGCGAGATGCGGCTGAAGCCCTTCAGTTCGCGGACCGGCCGGGCCGACGATCCGTGGCGCTGGTGGACGTAGAGCTGCGCCACCTCGTCGGCAGGCCTGGCGCCTTCATTCGCCACATCGACTTGCACCTGCAGCGTTTCGCCTGGGGCGATGCGTGCTTTCGACACGCGCAGGTTGGAATAGCGGAACGGCGCGTAGCTCATCCCGAAGCCGAAAGGATAGAGCGCGGAATTTGGCTCGTTCCAGTAGCGCTCTGCTGACCATTCAGGCCTGTGCGACGTCAGATGGGCATAGGGGAGCGGAACCTGCCCGATATTGCGGGGCCAGTTGAAGGGCAGTTTGCCGCCCGGTGCCACATCACCGAACAGCAGGTTGGCGACAGCCGCTCCGCCCTGTGTTCCGGGATACCAGATCACCATCTGCGCACCGGGCAAGCTGCCCTTGAGATCGAGTGGACGCGCACTCATCAGCAGAACGACAGTCGGTTTGCCAGTGGCAATGACGGCGTCGAGCAGCTCCTGCTGGCGGCCGGGCAAGTCGAGGGACGAGCGCGACGCATGCTCACCGATCATGAGCTGTGCCTCACCGAGCACGAGGATGGCGACATCGGCCCCCTGCGCCAGCGCGACCGCACGCCGGATCTCCGCGTCGTCGTCAACCTCGATGCGCGGGACTGGTTTGTCGGCGGGGCCCTCGAAGATCGACTTGAACATGCGCGCCGGGACGCTGACACCCGGCGAATAGTCCACCCGCGTTCCGGCGCCCACCTTGCCCCTGATACCGGCAAGCACGGTGACCGTCTCCGCGTCGTCCTGCTGGAACACCCAGGGCCCGACGGTGTCGCGCGCGGCATCGGCGAACGGACCGATGACCGCGATGGAGCCGATATCGCGATGGAGCGGCAACAGGTCTCGCTCATTGCGCAAGAGGACGGCGGACCGTTCGGCAGCGATCCGCGCGGTCACCCGGTGCGCCGGATCGTTGAGAACCCGCTCGGCCTCGTCGAGGTCGACGAAGGGCTGCTCGAACAGGCCCATGCGGACCTTGGCTTCGAGGATGCGGCGCACGGCAGCATCGAGTTCATCCACGGTGATCCTGCCGGCGGCAAGGGACTCCGGAAGGGTCTGAAAAGCGGATTGCCCGAAGGGTGGCGCCATCTCCATGTCGACGCCGGCTCTGAGCGCGCGGACACCGGCATCGGTCGTATCCTCGGCAAAGCCATGGGTCTTCAGGTCGAACGCCGCACCGGCGTCCGTGACGACGAATCCCCCGAACCCCCACGCCTCGCGCAGGACTTCCGTGAGCAGCCAGCGGTTGCCCGTCGCCGGGACGCCGTTCAGCCCCATATAGGCGCTCATGATGTTGCCGGCGCCGGCGTCGACCGCGGCCTTGAACGGCGGCAAATAGACGTTCCACAGCTCGTTGTCGGAGAGGTCTACCTCGTCGTAGTCGCGCCCACCGAGCGATGCTCCGTATCCTGCGAAATGCTTCGGGCCGGCAATGATGTGTCCGGGGCTGCCGATGTAGTCACCCTGAAAACCCCGCACCTGCGCGGCGGCCATGATGGAGCCGAGATAGGGGTCCTCACCGGCGCCCTCGATCATGCGTCCCCAGCGCGGGTCGCGCGCGATGTCCACCATCGGCGCAAAGGCCCAGTGCAGACCGATTGCCCGTGCCTCGGCCGCGGCAACGGCCTGTCCGCGCTCGACGATCTCCGGATCCCAGCTTGCCGCCATCGCAATCGGCACAGGCATGACGGTCTTGAGGCCGTGGATGACGTCATAGCCGAAGAGGACCGCGATCTTGAGCCGGGTCTGTTCGACGGCGATGTGCTGCAGCCGGTTGATCTCGACAGGATCGGCGACGAACAGAAGCGAGCCGGCGCGTCCGGCGGCCATTTCGTCGGTGACGCGCTTCGATTCCTCAGGCGCCCTGAGAAAGTCGAAGTACTGCGTGATCTGACCCGCCTTTTCCTCCTTGGTCATTTGCGCAAGGAGCGCGTCGACCCGCGCCCGCACGGCATCGTCGCTTATACGTCCGGTTTTCACTCATTCCTCCCTGGGGTGCTTGGCGGCAGAACAGTCAAATCATCCATCAGCCAATCTCGACGATTCGCAAGCGCGCGGCGGTCGCAGCCTTCTTCGAGCTGGGCCAACGGCCGCGCCGCATTCTAGCGGTTTCCTCGGCTGAACGGGCTTTGTCCAAGCGGCAGGTTTTCGTTAAGCTTTTAGACAAATTGCTGCTGACGCGTTTGCAGGTCTTAAGAGTTCTCTTGGTAGAACTTTATTACGAATTTCAGTACGCACCAGGAGGGGCAGGTGTTCAGCTCTTCAATTCGCATCACTTTCGCCACCGTCGTCGCAATCCTGCTTCTGACGGGCGCCGCCGCAGCCGACCAGTGGCACATCTCGCGCTCGAGCGGTCCCGTCTGGGTCGGATCCGATATCGCGCAACTCGTATCACTTGGACCGGCCACCGACGTACCCGGCGGCGCAACCGTCATGACCGGCGAGGGCGCCCGACTTTTCCTGGTTCGTGGGGAGCAGACCATGCTTGTCGGCCCCAACACGGTCGTCACCCTTCCGGACGGCGACAGCAAGGGCATCACAACGATTCTCGAGCAAGCTGGCGAAGTCACCTTTGATGTCGATCGGCAGAAGGTGAAGCATTTCGTGGTGGAGACCCCGTACCTGGCCGCGGTCGTCAAGGGCACCAATTTTACCGTCCACGTTGACGACGAGGGCGGGGCGGTTGCGGTGAATCGTGGTCTGGTCGAAGTCCAGGATCTCGCCACGGGCGACATTGTCGATACCCCTGTCGGGCAAATGGCTCAGGTCAGTGGGCAGAACGGGCGGTTGACGGTTTCTGGCTCAGGACCGCGCGCCGTCATTAGGTCCGGCAGTCCGCGTGCGCCGCTGGTCAAGAGCCTGTCGCGCGGGGCTGTCCATACGCTACAGACTGCCGCACTGGACATGTCCGGCGATTTGCGACCTGGCCTTACGCCGGTGACCGCGGCTCCACGGAACGATAGCGCCGTCGCGGTGGTGGCGGCAGCCGGCTCGGGCGGATCCGGCGGCGATGATTCAGGCGGCAATGCCAGCGGCGGAAGCGGCGGCGGCCACACAGACGCCGTCCTCACGCCGCCAAGGCCGTCTGCGGGCGTGGCCGAGCGCAGTTTCTTCAGCAAGTGGTTTGGCGCTGAAGGCGGGGAAGGCATCAGCCCGCAAGCCCTGGCGAGCCTCTTCGGGCTGTCAATCGCGCTGGCGTTTGGCCTTGCATATTTCAAGGGGAAGTTCGGCTAGGCCAGTTCGGTTCACCCCGTGACCGTCGGCGTCACCGTCGTCAAAGCGAGCAGACCCCCATGCTTCGCCGCATAATTGCCGCTGCTCTTGTCGTTCTTGTCCCGTTGGCGGCCGCGTGGACCGGCGTGCTGCGCCCGATTGAAGATCAGCAGATAACAGCCCGCATGGCAATGCACGGCCGGGCACCCACCGGCGACGTCGTCGTTGTCGATATTGATGCCAAGAGCATTGCCGCCATGGGGGCCTGGCCCTGGCGGCGCATAGTCTTTGCGCAGTTGATCGACAAGCTCGTCGCGCTGCATGCCGGTGAAATCGCGATCGATGTGGACTTCAGCGCGCCGTCGAATCCTGCTGACGACGCGGCGCTGACTTCGGCGCTGAAGCGCAGTGGTGGCAGCGTCATTCTTGCTGGGTTCGCACAGAAGCTGAGCGGCGCGACCGATGCCGCCTCCACATACAATCAACCGCTGCGGCAATTCAGCGACAACGCCTGGGTCACCAGCGTCAATGTGCGCCCCGACGTGGACGGTCAGGTCAGGTCGTTCAGCTACGGATTGATCGTCGACGGCCAACTGGTGCCGTCCATGCCCGAGGTTCTTGCCGGTGGGCTGGGTGAGGCGGGAAAGGCCTTCGCAATCGACTTCAGCATCAATCCACGTGCCATCGACAGAATTTCCCTGATCGACGTCTTGCGCGGCACGGTCGATCCGAGCCGCATCGCCGGCAAGAAGGTCATCGTCGGCGCACAAGCGGTCGAGCTTCGCGATTTCTTCCAGGTGCCGGTTGCCGGAGCGATATCCGGCGCTTTGCTCCAGGCGGTCGCGACCGAGACGCTGATGCAGGGACGGGTGCTTCACAAAACGAGCACGGCCGTCACGCTCGCGGGTTTGCTGCTGGTTGCCTTCGCAGCCTTCCTTATCGGCCGCGCGAAGTGGCAATACCTGGTCGGAGGTCTCATTGTCGCTGCCGTGGTTGTCGAAGCATCCGCGATGGTGCTCCAGACGAACTACGCCACGGTGGTGAATACCACTCCCTGGCTGTTGGCCTTTGCGATCCTCACCATCATCGCCTTGTTGAGCGAGATCGACATCCGGCAGCTTCTTCAGACCATGTGGCGCGTGCGGGCCAGCAACGCCGAAGCTCTGCTCACCAAGGTCGTCGCCGACAATTTCGCCGGCATCGTGGTCGTCGACGAGGCGGGCGCGATCCGGGCCGCAAGCCGCAGCGCTTCGGAATTGCTCGATTATCGGCACGATCTCGTAGGGTCGAAAGCGCGCGCCGCCCTGCCGCCGCAACTGATGGCCGCGGTTGACGCGGTGCTTGCCACCGGCTTCGACCGCTGTGTTCCGCGCCCAAGTGCCGTTTCGCTCCGGCGCGGCGACGGCGAGAGCCGCGTGTTCGAATACGTCACGACCATTTCGGAGGTTGAGAGCGAGCCGGCCAACGACGGGAGCGCCGGCACCGAGCACCGTGTCGTCTGCCTGACCTTCACGGACATCACAGACAAGAAAGCGGCCGAAGCGAAGATCGCTCATATGGCCCGGTTCGATTCACTCACTCAACTGCCCAATCGCAACCAGTTGATCGAACGCCTTGAAGAGGTGTTCACAACCAACGACACCAGGCTGCGCTCCAGTGCGGTGGTTTGCTTCGATCTTGACCGATTCAAGACCATAAACGACGCGCTCGGTCACCATGTTGGAGACCTCGTTCTGCGCGGTGTCGCTGCGCGAGCCACCAACCTGCTCCCACACGATGCAATCGTCGCACGCCTTGGCGGTGACGAGTATGCGGCCCTCTTTTTCGGCTCGAAGGCGGGCGACGATGCTGTCGCGTTTGCGACGAACATCGTGGCCACGAGCAAAAGACCCCTGGACGTGGATGGTCGCCAAGTATTGGTCGGCGCGAGCGCGGGCGTCGCTTTGGCGGATGCACGCGACAAGAGTCCGGACGACATCCTCAAGCGGGCCGATATGGCCTTGTACCGTGCCAAGTCGAGCGGTGGGGGCGGGTTCGTGGTGTTCGACCGGACGATGTTGCACTCGTTCATGGAGCAGCAGCGTCTGGAATTTGAACTCGGCCAGGCCCTCGAGCGTGGAGAGTTCGAGGTCTGGTACCAGCCTCAGATCGAAATCCGCACAAATCGTCTGGTTGGGGTAGAGGCGCTCGTACGCTGGCATCATCCGACGCGAGGGCTCGTCTCGCCGGACGAGTTCATTCCCATTGCGGAAGCGACGGGGCTCATCGATGAGCTCGGACGATGGGTCCTGGAAACCGCCTGCGCCGAAGCAGCCTGTTGGTCACAACCAATCCGGCTGGCGGTCAACGTATCTTCGGCGCAATTCGCGCATGGAGATATCGCAGAGCATGTTTCGCATGTCCTGAGGCGGACGGGCTTGCCGGCATCGCGGCTCGACCTGGAAATCACCGAGTCGCTGTTCATGCAACCGAGCGAGGCGATCCAAAGCGCTCTCGCAGCCTTGCGTGAAGTGGGCGTAGGGATCGCCCTTGACGACTTCGGGACCGGCTACTCGTCTCTCAGCTATATTCAGAAATTCCCCATCACGAAGATCAAGCTGGACCAATCATTCGTGGCCGACCTGCCCGACAACGCAAGTTCGGCCGCGATCGTACGCGCCGTCGCCAAGCTTGCGACCGACCTGGGCTTGCATCTCAACGCCGAGGGCGTGGAGAACGCTGCGCAGTTGGAGTTGCTCAGTTCTCTAGGTGTCGATGAGGTGCAGGGTTTCCTGTTCGGGCACCCACAGCCCGCCAGAGAATTCACTCACGAGTTCGAGCTGGTGGGCGAGGTCGTGCGACTGCGCGCATGAGGGCTCACAGACCATTATTCGGGGCCAACGTTGTCTTTGGTGTGCGAGGCAGGGCCGTGCCGCTTTCGGCATCGAACGCATGCATCAGGCCGGGCGGAACCCCGACCTTCAGCTTCTGCCCCTCGGTCGGATGATCCGCTCCGCCAACGCGCGCCAGCAGCGGCACGCCAGCCACAACAAGACTGAGTAGCGCGTCGGCGCCGTGAAGCTCCGCCAGCTTCACCTCCGCGTCGAAGGCATGCGGCGCGTCGCTCCCCGACGGGAAGATGGCGAGGTGCTCCGGACGGACACCAAGCGTCAGCGCCTCGCGGTTTCCGGTGGCGAAGGGCAGATCGTCGAACGACAACGTTCCCTCGTCCGCCTGCCAGGCGCCGGAACTCGCCCGGCGCAGGGTCATGAAGTTCATCGCCGGGCTGCCGATGAAGCCGGCGACGAATTCATTGGCCGGCTTCTCGTAGACCTCGCGCGGCGTGCCGACCTGGGCGATGAGGCCGGCGTTCATGACGACGATGCGGTCGGCCAGCGTCATCGCCTCGATCTGGTCGTGGGTAACATAGATGGCGGTGACCCCCAGGCGCCGATGCAGCTCCTCCAGCTCCATGCGCATGCGCACGCGCAGCTTGGCGTCGAGGTTTGACAGCGGCTCGTCGAACAGGAACACCTCGGGCGTGCGCACGATCGCCCGGCCGATCGCCACGCGCTGGCGCTGGCCGCCGGACAAGGCCGCCGGCTTGCGGCCGAGATAGTCGGTGAGCCCGAGCATCTCGGCGACGTCGCCGACCCGCTTCTCGATCTCGGGCCGCGGCACCTTCTGCAGCTTGAGCGCCATGGCCATGTTGTCGAAGACCGTCTTGTGCGGGTAGAGCGCGTAGTTCTGGAAGACCATGGCGACGCCGCGGTCCTTGGGCTCGACCTCGTTCATCCGCCTGCCGCCGATCATGAGGTCGCCGGAGGTGATGCTCTCCAGCCCGGCGATCATCCTCAGCGTCGTCGACTTGCCGCAGCCGGACGGCCCGAGGAGCACGAGGAACTCGCCGTCGCGGACTTCCAGGTCGAAATCCCTGACCGCCGGCATCTGGCCGAACGACTTGCTGACGCGCTTGAGGGTGACCTCGGCCATGGACTTGCCTACTTTCCGGCGCCGGCGGTGAGCCCGCCGACGATCTGCTTCTGGAAGATCGCGGTGATGACCAGAATTGGAACGATGGCGATCACCGTCGCTGTCGAGATCGTCTCCCACGGGAAGGCGTACTCGCCGGGATAGAGCGAGATGCCGACCGGGGCGGTGCGCATCGCGTTCTGGGTCATCAGCACCAGCGCCAGCGGAAACTCGTTCCACGAGAAGATGAAGACGATGAGCCCGGTCGCGACGAAGCCCGGCCAGGATAGCGGGATGACAACGGTCAGGAAGGTCCTGAGATAGCCCATGCCGTCCATCTTGGCGGCTTCCTCGATCTCGATGGGCAGCGTGGCGAAGTAGCTCGCCAGCATCCACACCGTGAAAGGCAGGAACAGGCCGGCATGGGCCAGGATAAGGCCCTGGTAGGTGTTGAGCAGGCCGGCGTTGAGGAAGGTCTGGAAGAGGGCGGGCAGCAGCGAGACCGGCGGGAACATCGATACTGCCAGGATCGCCACCATCAGCGCGCCGGCAAACCGCAGCCTGAGGCGCGACAGGGCATAGCCCGCCAGCCCGCCGATCGACAGCGTGATCGCCGTGCAGCCGAAACCGACGATGAAGCTGTTGGCGACGTAGCGCAGCATCTCCGGCGAATCGGTGAGCAGCTTGATGTAGTTCTCCAGCGTGAAGGGATTGGGCCAGTATTGCGGCGGCCAGGCATAGATGCCTGCCGAGGTCTTGAGCGACGTCAGGATCAGCCAGACGATCGGCAGGAACGAGATGACCACCGAGAGGGTGACCAGCGTGTAGAGGGCGATGCCGGCGCGCTTCTGCATCTCACTAGTTCCGCGCCCTGAGGGTGGCGATGTAGATCAGGCTCATGGCGAAGATCACCAGGAACTGCACGATGACGACGGCGGCGCCGAAATTGAAGTCGATGAAGGAGAAGATGACCTTGTAGGCGTAGAGCGACAGGCTCTCCGTCGCCGCCACCGGCCCGCCGTCGGTCAGGTTGAACGGCAGCTCGAAGGTCCTCAGCGCATCCATCGAGCGCAGGACCAGGGCCACCAGGATCGGCCCGCGCAGGAGGGGAAGGGTGATCTGGCGGAATTCCTGCCAGCGGCTCATGCCGTCCATGCGGCCGGCTTCGTAGAGCTCGCGCGGGATCGCCTGCAGGCCGGCGAGGATGATCAGTGCCATGAAGGAGCTGGTCTTCCACACCGCGACGATGACCATCGACACCATGGCGAGCGTGTTGTCACCCAGCCAGTTGATCGGGCGATGGACGAGCCCCGCCTGGAGAGCCACGGAATTGAACAGGCCGTAGTCGGAATTGTACATCCAGCGCCAGATGAGCGCGTTGAGCGCGGTGGGCAGCGCCCACGGAAACAGCACCGCCAGGCGGGCCAGACCCTTGCCGTGGAAGTGCTCGTTCATCAGCAGCGCCAGGCCGATGCCAAGCACCAGTTCGAAAGGCACTGACAGGCCGGTGAAGGTCAGCGTGACGGCGAGGGCATTCCAGAAGCGGCCGGTGTGGAGCAGGTCGACGTAGTGCTTGAGCCCGACGAACTGGTAGCCGCCCGAGCCGTCGATGCTCGACTGCCCAACGCTCAAGATGAAGGACTGAATGACCGGGTAGACCAGGATGCCGACGACCACCAGCACGGTCGGCGTGACGAAGCCGTAGCCGGTGAAGTGTCTGCGTCGGTCGAGAGCGCTGGCCGTGTGCACGTGTGCGGCATCCGAGGATCAAGGGGGCTCCGGCGGACGGGATTGCCGCCGGAGCCGTGCGAGGGCGCGGCCTACTGGGCCAGCAGCGCCTCGATCTGTTTCTGCGCGTCGTTGAGCGCCTGCTCGACGCTCTTCTGCTGGTGCAGGGCAGCGGTGACCTCCAACTGCATGATGTCGGAGACCTTCGGGTAGTTGCTGCCCGTGGTGGCCGATGGCCGCACGACGCCGACGTCGAAGTCCTTGCCGAGCTTGGCCAGCACCGGAGCCTTGCTCATCGCCGGGTCGTCATAGACCTTGGGAACGGTCGGGGCGCGGTTCTGGTCGACGGCTGCCCTGAGCTCCTGGTCGTAGCCGGTGAAGAACTTGACCAGCTTCGCCGCGGCTTCCTTGTGCTGCGAGTTGGGGTTGATGCCCAGGAACCACCCGCCCATGGCGGTCGAGTGGCCTTCGGGATGAGCGGCGAAGTACGGGTTGCGGGTGAAGTCGAACTTGCCCTTGACCGGGCTGTCGTCGGCGCTGAGCGGCGCATAGACGAAGTCCTGGACCATCAGAAAGGCGGCGCGGCCCTGCTGGAAGAGCGTGCGGGCATCGTCCGGCTTCATGTCGAGGATCGAGTTGGGCGCGATCTGGTCCTTGTAGATCATGTCGACCATGGTCTGCGTCGCTGCGATGTTGGCGGGCGAGTTGACGGCGACCTTGCCGCTGGCGTCGTAGAAGCCGCCGCCATTGGCGTTGGTGAACGACAGCCAGTTCATGAACAGGCCTTCGATCTTCGCCCACATGGAGACGAAGCCGTAGAACTGGGGATTCTTCTCGCCGTCCATGATCGTCTTGGAGTCGGCGATCAGCTCCTCCCAGGTCTTGGGCACCTCGAGATTGTATTTCTTGAGCAGGTCCGTCCGGTAGAACAGGTGCGTGCCGTCGACATAGAGCGGCACGGCGAAGGTCTTGCCGTCGATCTGGGCGGCGGTGAGCAGGGACTGGTTGAGGGTCCCGAGCGTATCCGCGCCGAGCAGGCCGTTGAGGTCAGCGAGCCAGCCGCGCTGGGCGAATTCGCCGGCCCAGATCACGTCGATGGCGAAGACGTCCGGCGTCGGGCTCTTTGCCGACAGCGACGTGACGTAGAGCTTGCGCGAGTCGTTGGGGACGTCCGAGACCTTGTTCCATTCGACGTTGATGTCGGGGTTGGCCTTCTTGAAGTCGGCGAGATTGGCCTCGACGCTGGGGCCGTAGCCGCGGGCGCCGATGGACAGGACGATGTCTTCGGCAGCCGCCGGGGCAATGCCCATGCCGGCAACTGCCAGGCCAAAGATGGCCGAGCCGAGCAGTATCAGTTTCATTGGTTCCTCCCTTTGTATTTCTGGTTTAGCTAGGCTGCTCCCACCTCCTGCTGCTGAACCGGCACGGCGGGCCCCGCCGATTCAATCGTGTCGCGCTGCTCCGTCAGAACCTGGCGGATGCGTTCGATGTGCGCCGCTTCGTCGCGCAGCGGCGTCGCGGCTTCGGCGACCGTCAGCAGGCAGGCAATCCGCTGTCCGTCACGCACCGCCACGCAGAACCGGCGGATGCCCTTGGCGTTGCCCTGCAGATCGAATTGCATGCCGTCGCGCCCGACGGACTCAAGCAGAGCGCGAACGCTCGCCCAGTCCACCCTGGAGCCGGCAACGCCCGGTTCGAAAAAGGCGGACTTGTCCCAGTACCGTTCGATCAGGTGGATGGAACAATGGGCGAGCGCCAACCGCGTGATCGAATCGAGCTCGTAGGTGCCGCGGACAAATCCGGGATGCGCCCGCAACCGGATGGCCTGGGCCGGATGCTGCTGCACCTGATGCCAGACGAGATTCTGCCCCTGGAGCACGATGATCTCGGAGGCCGTCTGCAGCGCGTCGCTGATCCAGGCGCAGGCCGCCGTCAGCCGCGCCGGCGAGATGGTGTCGAACGACAGCCGCCGCTCGAAGGTGAAGTTGGCGCGCATCCGGCGGTCGACCGTCCGGTAGACCAGCCCGTTCTCCTCCAGCTCGGTCAGCAGCCGATAGACAGTGGAGGCCGGCAGCCCGGACCGTTCGATGACGGCCTGCGTCGTCAGGCCCTCGTCGGCATCGACCGACAGGGCCTTCATGACCGCCAGCATGCGTGAGGCGCTTCCGACAACAGGCATCTTGTCTCTCACTTCTGGGAATTGTATTCTCAAATATGAGAAACCGTCAAGCGAGGCCGAAGCCTTCGTCGCCTCCAGGGAGGGCGCATGCGACCCAACATCCTGTTCATCATGTCCGACGACCACGCCGCCAAGGCGATCTCGGCCTATGGCTACGGCCTCAACCTGACGCCCAACATCGACCGCATCGCCGCCGAGGGCATGCGGCTGAACCACTGCTACGTCACCAATTCGATCTGCACGCCGAGCCGCGCCGCAATCCTGACCGGCACCTATAACCACGTGAACGGCGTGACCACGCTCGCCACCCACATCGACAGCCGCTGGCCGAACGTCGCCAAGCACCTGCGCCAGACGGGCTACCAGACGGCACTCTTCGGCAAATGGCATCTCGGCGAAGGCAAGGCCCATGAGCCGACCGGCTTCGACGAGTGGTCGGTGCTGCCCGGCCAGGGCGACTATTTCGATCCGGTGATGATCGACAAGGACGGCGAGAAGGTCGAACCCGGCTACGTCACCGACATCATCACCGACAAGTGCATCGACTGGCTGGAAAGGCGCGACCGGGAGCGGCCGTTCTTGCTGATGTGCCACAACAAGGCGCCGCATCGCAGCTTCGAGCCGCACCCGAAATATCGCGGCCTCTTCGCCAACGAAGACGTCAAGATGCCGGATACCTTCGACGACGACTACAAGAACCGGGCGCGCGCCGCGGCGGCGGCGCGCATGCGCATCCGCTCGGACATGACCTACAAGGACCTCGGCCTGGTGCAGCCCGAGGGCGGCAGCGAGGTCGGCGAGCTGGCGGTGCCCGGCCAGCCGGAGCGCAAGGTGCCGGAGCCGGAGGACGTGCGCGATCTCGTCCTGATCGACCAGCTCACCGGCGAGCACTTCACCTTCGAGACGGAGAGCCAGCTCGCGGCCTTCAAGTACCAGCGCTACATCAAGCGCTACCTGCGCACGATCGCCTCGATCGACGAGAATGTCGGCCGCCTGCTCGACTGGCTCGATGAGGCCGGGCTCAGCGACAACACGATCGTCATCTACACCTCGGACCAGGGCTTCTTCCTCGGCGAGCACGGCTGGTTCGACAAGCGCTTCATGTACGAGGAATCGCTGCAGATGCCGTTCGTCATCCGCTACCCGGCGGCGATCAAGCCCGGTTCGGTGTCCGACGCCATCGCCACGAACGTCGATTTCGCGCCGACCTTCCTCGATTATGCCGGGGCGCCGGTCCCCTCATACATGCAAGGCCATTCGATGCGTCCGCTGTTCGAGGACCGGATTGCGGCCGACTGGCAGACGAGCGCCTATCACCGCTACTGGATGCACAAGGACGAGAACCACTACGCCTGGGCGCATTACGGCCTCAGGAACCAGAAGTACAAGCTGATCTACTGGTACAATTCCGCCCTCGGCCAGCCGGGCACGACGGAAGGCGACGAGCCGCCCGAATGGGAACTGTTCGATTGCCAGGCCGATCCGCTCGAACTCTTCAACGTCGCCGACGATCCCGCCTATGCGGAGGTCTTCGCGCAGATGGTCCGCGATCTCGACGCCAAGATGGCCGAAATCGGCGATATTCCGCAGCACGACACCGAAACCGTTCTGGCGGAACGTCGAAGACTGGTTGCCTCGCCGACATCCGGATAGCCGTCGGGCGCCCATGAGACGCTCGCGATCGACGTGCCGAGGTTGCCGGCAAGTTCACTGAGTCCGGTGTGACGGCCCGACGGTGTCGCCCTACCTGGACCGGCCCGGCAGCTTGGGATCATTCTTGCCCGAAGCCTCCGCCTCAGAGGGTCAGCCCATTTGCAGCGAAATGACGCGTGCGCATGCCGGATGGGCCGCTTGCGAATCGCCGCAGGGGTGCCGACGTTCAGGGGAACCGCGTGACACTAGGTGCCTCGCTACGGTCTAATGAAGACGCTACAGTTGGGAATCGCGCCGACAAGATTGGTGTAGGAAGAACAATGGACATCGGTCTTGCCCTCTCGGGCGGCGGGTTTCGAGCAGCGGCGTTTCACGCGGGCGTGCTTCGGCGGATTGCAAATGCCGGCCTGTTGGCATCGATCAAGCAAATCTCAACCGTATCGAGCGGGAGCCTGATATTATCGGCGATAATTTCCCGTTTTGGATGGCCAACGGACGATAATTACGAGGATATAGTTTTTCCTGAACTGAGAAAATTGTTGACTGGGTCAGATCTTCTTTCGCTTAGAACGCTTAGGCTAATGGGTTCTGCCAGGTTTGATCGCAATGTCATTTTCGACAGGGCAAATATATTGGCAAAAGCGCTGGAGAAGCGGTGGAAAGTAGAGGGTTCGCTAGCCGATTTGCCCGACCATCCAACTTGGTGGATCAACGCAACCTGCCTGGAGACGGCCAAAAACTGGCGCTTTTCCAAGCGCGAAATGGGGGACTGGAAATTCGGCCGCCATTACAACCCCAAGATCAAGCTGGCGACTGCGGCCGCTGCCTCAGCCGCGTTCCCCTATTTGATCGGGGCACTAAAAGTCGGGCTGCCCAAAGACGGATGGCACAGAAATGACCCCGCGACTTGGGCTCCCATGGAGCGCAAAGACCCACTCTACACGTCGGTTCGACTCTGGGACGGAGGAGTCTATGGGACCCTTGGTCTTGACGCCTTGTTCAAACCCGAGGGCCAGCTCATCGATTGCGACTTTCTCGTTTGCAGTGACGGAACGCGCTCGATCCGACGCGCGATCCAATCAAGAATGTTCGTGAAGGCGATCGAGCGCGGAAAAGTCCGCGGATCGTTGGTTCGTTTAGGGAATTCGGTGCGCGATATTGACTTGCGCGTGAAGCGCAAAAGGGCTCCGGCGAACTACGACGCCTTCATGTGCGATGAGGACGTGTCCGCCGTTGCTCGTACTGAGACCGCATTGACCGCGCTGACGCCTGGTCGCTTTGAAGCGGTCGCACGACACGGCTATGAAGTTGCCGATGCAACGCTTACAGCTTATTGGCCTGAAGAGTTCCCGGTCTCGTCGCCATGGCCTCCACTGCCGCCGGCGACGACGGAACGGCCCCCCGTCGAAGCAAGTCAGTGAACAGAGAGCAAAAAGGTCCACGGTGCCGCGCAGTGTGGCGGCCTTGGCAGTCGATCATGATGAAGCTGCACCGGAGCCTGAGCGCACCTGGATACGCACCCGAGGATGCGCCCTTGGCGGCGAGACCATCGCAGCCCTTCTGGCCGCTCTTGGGGACTGTTCTCGCTCTTTCATTGATTCTTCAGACAGCCCCCGTGTTCGCTGTCGAAGGGCGCGACCTTGGCGCAAGCGCAGTCGTATCGCGAATAATCGACGCTGCAAACAACACGCCGCTCTTTGAGCCTGCACAAACGGACCGCGTCGTGCGAACGAGCTTTGATGTCCCGGCGATCGCGAAGACGATCTTGGGCAAATACTGGTCAACGGCGAGCGCACGAGAGAAAGCCAAATTCATCGACACTCTGACTGGTGCCTTACGCATCAGTGTCTTTGACTTGCTCAAGAAGCACGGCAGGATCGATATAGCCGTCGGCAAAACGCGGAATACGTTGAACGGAGATTTCATCGTGGAGACTGATGCGACAAAAGCCAGCGGCGATATAGTCAATATCGATTGGCGATTGCGTCCTTGCGCTGCTGATCTTTGCGTCGTCGATTTGATCGTCAATGGAGCTTCGACGGCAATTCAACTTCGCGATGAAGCTGCAGGTATTCTGTCCGCCAACAACGGCGCCATCGACGAACTCAGCCAAAGGCTGCTTGCCAATCCCACCCATCCTTTCAATTGATGGCCTTGATGCCCCATTTGCTTGAACTGAAGGATGTTCGCCGTGAGTTCGACGGGGGGCGCATTCGGGCACTCCAGGGCGTGTCGCTGACAATCGAGGCGGGCGAGACCGTGGCAATTCTGGGTCCAAGCGGAAGTGGCAAGTCGACTCTGCTGAACCTGCTTTCCGGACTCGATCAACCGAGTTCCGGCGAGGTCCGCTTCGATGGAAACAGAATCGAGGGAAGGAAAGCCTGGGCAGACATACGAGCCACCCGCGTCGGGATCATCTTTCAGAATTTCTGTCTCATCCCGACGCTTTCCGCGGAGGAAAACGTCGAGCTGGCGATGATGAACCACAGGGGTGGCGCAATTCAGCGAAGGGAGCGGGTGAAGGCGCTGCTGCAGGATGTCGGGCTCGCCGCGCGAGCCGGACTCCGGCCGTCCGAGCTGTCGGGCGGCGAGCGCCAACGCGTTGCCATCGCGCGGGCACTCTGCAACAAGCCCGATCTTCTGATTGCGGACGAACCCACTGGCAGTCTGGACCGGAAGACCAGCACCGCCATCATGGAGATGCTGCGCGAGCTTCATGACCGCACCGGTGCGGCCCTGTTGATCGTTACGCACGATCCGTCGGTGGCCAGTTATTGCGATCGACACATCGAGATCGTCGATGGCAGCATAAGCCGCGACCACACCCAGAAGCACGGCGAGGGCCGGCTCGCGGCTTCATCGATCGGCTGAACCGAGAGTCGTTGAAATGCACCTGGCGACACTTCCGATCCGAAACCTTGCTGGCCAACCGATCCGATCAGCCCTGACGATTCTGGGCGTCGCGGTAGCAATAGCGGGCTTCATTGCGCTTACCGGTTTGACGGAGGGGGCTCAGCACAACTTCGCCAGTGGTATTGATGAACCGGGCGGCGATCTCGTGGCCACGCAACGCGACGGCTACAGCCTGCTGAGCAACTCGATTCCACAGTCTCTCGGGAAAGCGCTTGCCGCCGTGGATGGGGTCGATGCCGTTTCAGGTGTCCTGCTCAACATCACCACGGCCGATGACGAGGCAAACATCGTCATCTCCGGATGGCCGCCGGGCAGCTTCATGTGGTCCAACCTGAACCTTGTCGCTGGTCACGTGCCGGCGGCATCCGAACCTTGGGCCGCCGTTCTCGGCGCGTCCCTCGTGGAGGCTCTCGGCAAGAAGCTCGGCGACACCATCGAACTTCATTTTCAGCCCTACACCATTGTGGGAATTGCTGCCTTTGACACGGTGCTCAACCAGAATATCGCTATCGTTCCACTTGCCGGCCTTCAGAAATTGCTCGGCCGCGAAAGCAATGTGACACTCTTCCAAATACGCCTGAAACGTCCTCTCGATCCGGACAAGGTCACCGCGGTGCGCGCGCGGCTGGTCACAGCAGCTGACAATTTTGCCGTCACCACGACCAGCGAATTCGCCGGCAATCTTCGGTTCTTCCGCCTGATGCAGGCTATCGCATCAACCGTATCTGCAATTGTTCTCATCACCGCGGTACTGGGCATCGCGAACACGATGCTCATGGCGGTCAACGAACGAATCTTTGAGTTGGGCATTCTTGCGTCGATCGGTTGGCGACCTTCGTGGATCCTCGGTCTTATCCTGGTCGAGGGTTTGGCGATCAGCACAATTGGCGGAATCCTTGGGATAGGACTCGGAGTTTTCGCGATGAATGTCGCGTCATCGAGTCGCCTCTCCGCCGGATTGATTGAACCGTATTTGACATCGGGCATCGGATTTCAGGCTTTGATGGCGGTATTCCTTGCCGGACCGCTCGGGGCTCTTTATCCGGCATGGCGAGCAACCAGACTTCTGCCAGCCGAAGCGCTGCGAAGGAACTAGGGGCATCGGTCGAGCCGGGATCGGCGTCCGGCGCCCGCCGGTTAAGAAACCCGGAGGGACGGGCGCTTCTGCACCATAATCATCGCCGTCGGCCGCGAACGTATCGCGGATACGTCCATCGTCCGCCGGCTCGATCCTGTCGCAAGATCGCTCCGTCGGAATGATTCTATCTGACCAGGAAGCGCTCTAGGATCCGCTGCCGGGCCACACCGACAAGCGTCAGCGCCGGATGGTGCTGTGGCGTGCGCGAACCTGAAAGCCGAGGTCGATGATCGGGTTGTTCGGCCGTCGGCCGTCGCCGCGGATGATGCGCGTGACAATCGACGCTGCATCGCGTCCCATTTCGTAGCGCGGCGTCGCCACCGACGACAATGTCGGATGGCTCCAAGCGCATATCTCCGCGTCGTTGAAACCAATGATCGAGATGTCGTCGGGGACGCGCAGGCCACGCCGGTGGGCTTCGAACATTGCACCGAGCGCAATGTCGTCGTTGGAGGCAAAGATCGCGTCGGTGTCCGGCGCGCGGGCCATGAGTTCCGCGAAAAGCCGGGTACCCAGCCCAAAGCCGGCGGGCTCGACAGACAATGCCATACGATCGGCCACGGCGATGTCTGCTTCCTGCATGGCACGTCGGTAGCCGTCGATGCGGCGCCGGGCGCGGAAATCCAGCCGGGCGCTCATATGGCCTATGCGGCGGTGACCAAGGTCAAGCAGGTGGCGGGTGGCGGCGTGAGCGGCATCCACCTGTGAGCAGCCGATGTTGATGTCGATCGGGTCGTTGGTCAGTTCCATCGTCTGAACGACGGGTATGTCGACCTTCTCGAGGATGCGGCGCGTCTGGTCGCCCTGGTCGATGCCGGCCAGGATCATGGCCTCCGGGCGTTGGCCGAGCATCGTGGCGATCGCCCGCTCCTCCTCCGCCGGCTCATAGCGCCAGTTCTGCACCAGGACCTGGAATCCGATCGGCAGAAAGGCATCGTGCAAGGCCCGCAGATAGTCGTCGAAGACGCCGTTGGTGAGCGAGGGAACCAGGACGCCGATCGTGCCGGTGCGCGACGAGGCGAGGGCGCTGGCGTGCTGATTGGGGATGTAGTCCAGTGCGTCAACCGCGCTCAGAACGCGCGCGCGAAGGTCATCGGAGACCATCTCCGGTCGGCGAAGCGTGCGCGACACGGTGACGGCGCTGACGCCAGCCAGCGCCGCGACATCACTCAACGTCGCACGCCGCCGCGGTCCGCTCGGGGGATTTGCCAGCTCTTCCATGGTGTCTCGTCCCCACTTGTGTAGCAAGCACAGACCCAGATGTCTTGCTATTCTTCAGTTGACAGCGCTTTCATGGCCACATATACGTCGATCGCGCGTCGGGGGAAGAGCACTGAAGCGGATTGCCAAGTGATCGGCGCAGAAACTGTGCCGCGGTCCGCAAGTGAAACGACGCGCAATCACGCTTCATAAAGGGAGGGAAGACCTATGAAGACGACATCAATCCTGCGTTCGATACTTGGGACTGGTGCTGCTGTCGGTGCTTTGCTCGCATTCCAGACCGTCGCGACGGCGGCGGGTCCCGAGGTCGTGTCGGGCCCCGCAGCGGAGCCGGATTGCTTCGCGCCGTGGGCGGCCGACACCAAGTTCCTGAAATACCCCGCCAAGAAGGGGCCGTTCCGCATCGCACTGGCCAACGGCTACATCGCCAACACCTGGCGCATCCAGATGATCCAGACGGCCAAGGCCTATGCGGCGCAGAAGGACGTTGCCGCCAAGCTGAAGGAGTTCAAGGTGGTGTCGACCGGCGAGGACGTGCCGGCGCAGATCTCCGCGATCAACAACTTCATCGATTCCGGCTATGACGCGATCGTTGTCGACGCGCAGAATCCGACTGCCTTCGAGCCGGTCATCCGGCGCGCCAAGCAGGCCGGCGTCATCCTCGTCGCCTTCGATAATATTCTCGACACCACCGACGACATCAACGTCAACGTCGACCAGAAGGGTCTCGGCGTGCTGTGGGCCAAGTGGCTGGTCGAGCACCTGCCCAACGGCGGCAAGGTGCTCGAAGTGCGCGGCGTCGCTGGTACCTCGGTCGATACCGATCGCCACAACGGTATCCACGAGACCTTCGATGCCTCCGGCAAGACGTGGAACGTGACCGAGGTGATGGGCAAGTGGGACGACGGCGTCGCCCAGAAGGTGACCGCCGACGCCATCGCCACCAACGGTCCGTTCGACGGCATCACCGCCCAGGGCGGCGACACCGGCGTCGTCCAGGCCATGCTCGACGCCAAGCACCCGATGGTGCCCTTCGGCGGCGAGACCGAGAACGGCTTCCGCAAGTTCTGCGCCGAATATTCCAAGGACGGCTTGAAGTGCACTTCGGCCGGCACCGGCCCGGCCCAGGTCGCGGTTGCCATCAAGACCGCGATTGCGGCGCTCGAAGGCCAGGTCGTGCCCCAGTCGATCAAGTTGCCGCTGGCGGTCGCCTCCGATCCCGACCTGAAGGCGGGACAGGACTACTTCCCGAAGGAGTCGGACAACTTCTTCGTCGGCAACTCCTTCCCCACCTGCGGCATCAATTTCACGGCGCAGGAAATCATGGGCCAGTCGAAGGAAAACCAGTAGGCTCACCTGAAATCGTGCCTGGCGCCGCGGGCACTCCCCGCGGCGCTTTGCACGAGAACGATAATCCGCGGTGCCTGGGGAGGAGCCGATGGAGAGCGCTCAGCCGTTCTTTCGGATGGAGGGGGTCACCAAGCGCTATGGCGGCGTCGTGGCGCTCGACAATGCCGAGCTGACCGTCACCGCCGGCCGCATCCACGCCATTCTCGGCGAGAACGGCGCCGGCAAGTCGACGCTTATCAAGATCATGTCCGGGGTCGTGGCGCCTGACGAGGGACGCATGACGCTGGACGGGCGCGAGGTCCGCTTCCCCGATCCGGCGGCGGCCAACCATGCCGGCATCGTGTGCATCTTCCAGGAGCTGTCGCTGATCCCGGACCTGACGGTCGCCGACAATATCGCGATTTCGCGGCCGCCGAAGCGGTTCGGCATGATCGATCGGGCCGCCCAGAGGCGCATGGCGGAGGAGGCGCTTGCCCGCGCCGGGGCGCCCGACATCCATCCGCGCGCGCTGGTCAAGGATCTGCCGCTGTCGCGCCGGCAGATGGTCGAGATCGCCAAGGCGCTGGCGCTCAATCCGCGTATCCTCATCCTCGACGAGGCGACGTCGGCGCTGACTTCAGCCGACGTGGCACGCGTGTTCGCGGTGCTGAAAAGGCTGCGTGAGGAGGGGCTGGCGCTCCTCTACATCTCGCATCGCATGCATGAGATCGCCGAGCTTGCCGACGAGTGCACGGTGTTCCGCAACGGACAGAACGTGGCTACCTACGAGGCCGGCACCAAGACCGACAACGAGGTCGTCGAGATGATGATCGGTCGGGAATACAGCCACGTCTTTCCACCAAAGCCGCAACCCGGCGCCAATGCCGGCAAGACGCCGGCGCTCGAGGTCAGCAAGCTGTCGTGGACCAACCGCCTGCGCGACATTTCGTTTGCCGTGCGCCCGGGCGAGGTGGTTGGCCTCGGTGGCCTCGACGGCCAGGGGCAGCGCGAGCTGCTGCTGGCGCTCTTCGGGGTGCTGCGCGGGCTCACCGGCAGCTTCAAGATCGACGGCAAGCCGGTTTCGGTGACCAGCCCGACGCGCGCCCGCGCCGAGGGCATCGGCATGGCCCTCATCCCGGAAGACCGCAAGACCGAAGGGCTGATGTTGCCCATGTCGGTGCGCGACAACCTGTCGTTCACGGTGCTCGACCGCATTGCCAAGGGCGGCGTCATCGACGGCGCCAAGGAAACGCGCATGGTCGATGAGGTCATCAAGCTGCTCGCCATCCGCACCGACGGCACGGCCGTCGCTGTCGCCAACCTGTCGGGCGGCAACCAGCAGAAGGTGGTCATCGCCAAGTGGCTGATGCGCGAGCCGCGGATCATCCTGCTCAACGATCCGACGCGCGGCATCGATGTCGGCACCAAGCAGGAGATCTATCAGCTTCTGCGCAAGCTTGCCGACGCGGGCGCCGCAATCCTCTTCTATTCCACCGACTACGACGAGCTGATCGGCTGCTGCGACCGTGTGCTGGTGCTTTATGACGGCGCCGTCCAGCGTGAACTCGTTGCCGAAGAGATCACCGAGCATGCGCTGCTTGCCAGCGCTCTCAACATCGCAACCGCAGAGGAGGCCGGCGTGCAGCCGGCGGTCGAGGCGTGAAGGAATGGCGCTTATGGCTGGCTGAGCAGCGCGGCGCGCTGCTCGCGTTCGGCATCTTCGCGGTGATGTTCACGATCTACCTGGTCAATCACCCGGCGATCGCGAACAACGGCTTCACCGAGCGGACCGTCTCAAACGTGGTGCAGACGGCCGCCAACAAGGGCGTGCTGCTTGCCTTCGTGGCGATGGCGCAGGCGCTGGTAGTGATCACCGCGGGCATCGACCTGTCGGTCGGCATGGTCTTCACGCTGACCAACTGCCTGGCCTCGTGGATCGTGGTGGGCTCGCCCTGGCAGACCGCGCTCGGCGTCCTCGGCGTGCTCGCGGCCGGCGCGGCGTGCGGCGCGCTCAACGGCTTCGTGGTCATCTTCGGCCGCCTTCAGCCGATCGTCACCACCATCGCCACCGGCGCCATCTACTATGGCATCGCCCTGCTGCTCAGGCCCTTCCCGGGCGGCAGCGTCAATGGCGATCTCGCCGACATGATGACCGGCAAGGTGTTCGACTCGTTCCCGGCGAGCCTGGTGGTGCTGGCGGTGGTGGTGCTGGTCATCTGGGTGCCGTTCAGCCGCTCGGTCACCGGCCGGGCCGCCTATGCCGTCGGGTCGTCCGAGGTCGCCGCCTACATGTCGGGCGTCCCGGTCAAGCGGGCAAAGTTCGCGGCCTATACGCTGGCCGGCGTGCTCAGCGCGCTCGGCGGCCTGTTCCTGACCTTCTTCACCTATACCGGCGAGGCCGCCTATGCCTCGGGCAGCAGCTACACGCTGTTCTCGATCGCGGCGGTGGTGCTCGGCGGCGTGTCGCTGTTCGGCGGGACGGGAAGCGCCGTCGGCGCGATCTTCGGCGCGCTTGCCTTCCGCACCATCGGCGACCTGCTCTTCGTCTTCGACTTCGACCCGCTGTGGCAGCCGCTCTTTCAGGGGGTGGTGCTGATGCTCGCCGTCAGCCTCACCGCCTTCGGCCTCTTCCGGGTCCGCAACCGGCTGGATTGGTTCCTATGAGCCACGTGACGAGCGCAAGCGAACGTCTGGCGTCCCATCTGCCTGGGTTTGTCCGCCGCGATCCGGCGGTGGCGACCGCCTTTGCCTGCATCATCGCGCTGCTGCTTCTCGGCAGCCTCTACGACGCCAATTTCCTGTCGCCGGAATACCTGCTGCAACAGCTCAAGGTGGCCTCGTTCCTCGGCGTCATCGCGACCGGCATGATGGTGGTCATCCTGCTCGGCCAGATCGACCTGTCGGTGCCCTGGCTGGTCACCACCGGCGCCATGATGGCCTGCGCGATCACCTCCTGGGGCACGATCGGCATCGTCCTGTCGGTGCCGTTCGGCATCCTGTGCGGGGTCGCGCTCGGTCTGGTCAACGGCTTCGGCGTGGCCTATCTGCGCATTCCCTCGATGATCATCACGCTGGCCACGAACGCTGTCGCGCAAGGGCTGATGGTGGTCTATTCGGGTGGCTTCTCGCCGCGCGATTTCGCTTCGCCGCCAATGCGTTACCTCGCCACCGGCTTCGCCATCCCCGGTGTGCCGAATGGGGTGATCGTCTGGGCGGTGGTCGGTCTCGCGGCAGTCTTCCTGCTCGGCCGTACGACCTTCGGTCGCTCCGTCTACGGCATCGGCAACCGCGAGCGCGCGGCCTATCTCTCCGGCGTCAACACGCGCCGGGTGGTGATGATCGCCTTCGCCATCTCGGGCGGTCTTGCCGCCTTCGGCGGCGTGCTGCTCGCCGGCTATGCCTCCAAGGCGGCGCAGGCGATGGGCGATGTCTATCTGCTGCCGTCGATTGCCGCCGTGGTGCTCGGCGGTACGTCCATCCTCGGCGGACGCGGCAGCTATCTAGGCACGGTCGCGGGCGTCATCCTGATCACGCTCCTGCAATCAATCCTGTCGGTCATGCAGATGCCGGAGGCCGGCCGCCAGGTGATCTACGGCGCCGTCATCATCGCGATGCTGCTGCTCTACGGACGCGAGCGACTGGTGCGTTAGCGGGCGGGCAGCCTGACGCCGGCAGTGCGGCGGGTCAACGTCCCTTCGCGGCACGCCATTCGGCGAACTCGGCTTTCGATTCCTCGTTGGGTGGATAGATGCCGAAGATCGAGCTGCCGGCCATCACCTTCTCGGTGACGAAGTCCTCGAAGATGGTCTGCTCGTGGGCTTCGTCGGCGACCTCGTCGGCGAGCGCGCCGGGGATGATGACCACACCTTCGCCGTCACCGACGACGATGTCGCCGGGATAGACCGCCACGCCGCCGCAGCCGATCGGCACGTTCACATCGATCGCATGGTGCTTGATCAGATTGGTCGGCGCCGACGGCCGTGCGTGATAGACGGGCAGCGGCAGCTTGGCGATGTCGGGGGTGTCGCGGAAGCCGCCGTCGGTGACCACGCCGGCGGCACCACGCTTCCACAGGCGTGTCAGCAGAATTCCGCCGGCCGACGCCGCCGTGGCGTCGCCGCGGCTGTCGATGACCAACACCGCACCCGGCGGGATTTCCTCGATCGCGCGCCGTTGCGGGTGGGTGCGGTCCTCGAAGACCCCGACCTGGTCAAGATCCTCGCGCGACGGGATGTAGCGCAAGGTGAACGCCGGCCCGACCAGCTGCGGCGCTTGCGGGTTGATCAGCCCGATGCCGCCCATGAACGTGTTGCGCAGGCCGCGCTTGAGAAGCACGGTCGTCAAGGTTGCGGTCGAGACTGATGACAGTTTTGTGCGGCTTTGCTCGTGCATCGAACCGGCGCTCCTCCCCAAGTTGGCCAGACGCCGGACGGTCATCGCTGGCCGGCGGCTGCGATCGTCTCAGCTCCAGGTCCGGTCCCAGCTGTATTCGTCGTCCCAACGATCGGTGGGCTCCCAAATCCCCGTCGCACCATCCTGCAGGTGCTGGCTGATGACCGCGTCGTCGATGTCGTCGATGCCGAGACCGGGCTTGTCGGACACCGCGATGAAGCCGTCCTTGACGATCGGCCCGTCCACGCCGGTGACGATGTCGTCCCACCAGGGAACATCGACGGCGTGCTGCTCGAGTGCCAGGAAGTTCTCGGTGGCGACGGCGACATGGGCGGCGGCCATCGCCGCGACCGGGCTCTCGGCCATGTGAATGGCCATGGCAACGCCATGCTCCTGCGCCGCGTCGCCGATCTTCTTGGTCTCCAGGATGCCGCCGCTGGTCAGCACGTCGGGATGGATCACCGCGATGCCGCTCTTGAGCAGCGGCATGAAGTCGTCCTTCAGGTAGATGTCCTCGCCGGTGCAGATCGGCACCGTCGTGCTCTTCGCCAGCTGCTCGTATTGTGCGGTATATTGCCACGGCAGGACGTCCTCCAGCCATGCTGGATTGTACTTTTCGATGCGCCGCGCCAGGCGGATGCCGTCGCTGAGCGATATGTGGCCGAGATGGTCGATGGCCAGCGGTATCTCCGGACCGATCTCGGCGCGCACCTCGGCGATGTACTGCTCGAGCAGGTCCAGTCCCTTTTCGGTGAAGTGCAGGCCGGTGAAGGGGTGGCGGACGTTGTGCACGTCATAGGCGGCGTTGCGGCGCCGGCGTTCCTCCGCCGAGGCGCCCGCCATCCGGTGAGGGTTCTCCTTGTAGCTCTCGACGAGCCCGATCGGCGCGCCGACCGCACCGTCGACATGCATGATCTGGTTGAGGCCGAGATCCATCTTGAGGAATGTGTAGCCGAGGTCCATGCGCGCCTTCAGCCGCTTGCCCGTCTCGCTGCCGCTGGGCACGCTTGCATCGGTGTCGCTGTACATGCGTACCCGGTCGCGAAACTTGCCGCCGAGCATCTGATAGATCGGCACCCCGTAGGCCTTGCCGGCGAGGTCCCACAGGGCAATCTCGACCGCCGAGACGCCGCCGCCCTGACGCCCATGGCCGCCGAATTGCCGGATCCGCCGGAAGAGGCGGTCGACGTCGCAGGGATTCTCTCCGAGAAGGCGGCTCTTGAGCATCAGGGCGAAGGTCTTGCTGGCACCGTCCCTGACTTCGCCGAGGCCGACGATCCCCTGATTGGTGTAGATCTTGAGCAGCGAGGTGGTGAACGGCGCACCCACGATGTCAGCGCAGCGTATGTCGGTAATGCGCAGCGCCGATGGTCGCGAATGGATATTGACGGTGTCGGTGGCTTTGGGCGTTTCGTCGTCGGGGGTCATGAGCGGTTCCGCGTGTTGTCGGCTCGCCAGGGTACATTTGGCGGCTTATGGGGTCGCGCTGCCAATCGTGGATTGTCGCGCAGTCACCATTTAGCCCGGTTTCCCCCTCACAATCATTCCAATCTTGCAAGTCCACAGCCTGCAATCACTTCAATCTTGCAAGAGCACCGAAAGGATGTGTCCGACAAAAAATAGTGCTTGCAGATGAAAGCGCTTTCAGGGAACAATTGGAATCGTCGTAGACGCGACCGTTGGGAGGGGAGCGTAGACGATCCGATATGGCACCCGAAAACAATATGAAACTCAAGCGCACTGTCGGCCCGTCGAACGACACCACGAACCTTGGGAGGGAAGTTACATATGAGCTCATACAAGATTAGCCGTCGCGACCTGTTGCGGACGGCCGCGGCTTCCGGCGCCTTCATCGCGGGCAGCCGCATGCCGGCCTTTGCGGCCGAGGACAAGCCGCTGCCGCAAGGCGCCAGCGGCAAGCTGACGGTCATTCACCGTACCGAGTATTTCCCGGAAGCGCAGACGCTCTTCGACGATGAAGTTGCGGCGTTCGCCAAGGCGAACAATGCCAAACTCGACATTTCGACCACCAACCCGGAGTCGTTCGGCGACTTCCTCGGCAAGATGACTGCCGCGGTGAAGGCGGGCAACCCGCCTGACTTTGCCTACACCACCAACGTTTCGATCGCCCAGCTGAGCACGCTCGATCTGGTCGAAGATGTCTCCGACGTGGTCGCCGAAGCCGAGGCCAAGTACGGCAAGATCATGCCCGGCCTCAATGCCGCCAAGACCGGCATGTTCGACGGCAAGTGGAAGTCGATCCCCTATATCGGCAGCGCGACCGGCTATTTCGCCCGCGGCGACAAGCTGAGGGAAAAGGGCATCGACCCGAAGACGCTCAAGACCTGGAGCGATCGCCGCGAGGCGGCACTCAAGATCTCCGATCCGGCCAAAGGGTTCTACGGTTGGGGCTTCACGCCCAACAAGGGTGGCGACGGCTTCGGCTTCGACACCGCGATCGTCCAGGCCTTCGGCGGTCATTTCACCGACGAGACCGGCCTCAAGGTCACGTTCAATTCGCCGGAGACCGTGGCGGCCTTCAAGTGGCTGATCGAGACCTATGACCGCAACGGCAAGTATGCGGCCATGATCCCGCCGGGCGTCGAAAGCTGGACGGACACGGGTAACAACGAAGCGTGGGCTGCCGGCAGCATCGGCATGACGCTGAACGCGTTCAGCGTCTACGCCGCATCGAAGAAGGACAAGCTGCCTTTCTTCAAGGACATGCTCGTCCTGCGGGCGCCGACGGCCAACAACGGCGACAGCCGCGACGGCGGTGCGGTGCAGGGCTGGCTGCACATCTTCAAGAATGCGCCGAACGGCGATCTCGCCAAGAAGCTCGCCCTCGATCTGCTCGCCCCGGAGAACTTCAACAAGATCTCGGCGATCGCCGGCGGCCTGTTCATGCCCGCCTACGAGAAGCTGTGGACGCCGGAGCTGATCGCGGCCGACCCCAACTTCGCGATCATCAAGGAGCAGGTCAGCGTCACCGATCCGTTCCTCGGCACGTCGTGGCCGGCGAAGCCTGCGGCCCAGATCGACGCGATCCGCGCCCAGAGCATCCTCGAGCAGGCGGTGGGCAACGCCATCTCCGGGCGCATGACCGCGGAGGAAGCCGTCAAAGACGGGCACGACAAGATCGTCCAGATCTTCGAAGAAGGCGGAATCATGCAGTAAGCCTGTCGACCGATGAGGGGGGTGGCCATGCGGCCGCCCCCGTTTCGGCCGCTGGCGCGGCGCCTCTTGTTCGCCGCTGCCGCACGCCTCTCAATGGAGACTGCAGATGGACGGTCAGCTTGAGCTGAGCCCACCGGTCGTTCAGTCGAGCATGCGCCTCGCTGTTCGCATGCGACTTGAAGCTATCCTCGGACGCGACTGGAAGGTCGCATCCCTGTTTGTGCTGCCGACCGTCATCGTTATGGCCGGGCTCATTTTCTGGCCGCTGATCAATGCGGTCCTGATCAGCACGACGACGCTGAATTTCCTGACCGGCAAGACCGTCTATGTCGGCTTCCGCAACTACCTGCGTCTGCTGCACAACAGCGACTATATCCTCGCTCTGCAGAACACCATCCAATTCACGCTGTGGTCGCTCGGCATCAAGTTCGTCACCGGCATGACGATCGCGCTGATCCTCAACAGCCGCATTCCCTTCCGCAGCCTGATCAGCGGCATCATGCTGCTGCCGTGGATCGTGCCTGAGATCGTCACCGCCCTTGCCTGGCGCAGCATCTACGATCCGCTCTTCGGCGGCCTTAATCCGATCCTGCACGGCCTGGGGCTCATCAAGCAGCCGATTGGCTGGCTGTCGGATCCCCATCTGGCGATGTCGAGCATCATCGCGGTCAACATCTGGAAGGGCATCCCCTTCTACACGCTTCTCCTGCTCGCCGGGCTGAAGGCGATCGACCGCGAGCTGCTGGAGGCGGCCGAGGCGGACGGCGCCAACGTCGTTCAGCGCTTCCGGCACGTTACCCTGCCGGGGCTGCGCTACGTCATCGTGGTGGTCCTGCTGCTCTCCTTCATCTCGACGTTCAACCAGTTCGGTCTGCCCTTCCTGATGACCGGCGGCGGACCGAGCGGGGCGACGCGCCTCTATTCGATCCTCGCCTACGAGAAGGCCGTCGGTTCGCTGCAATACGGCCCCGGCAGTGCCATCGCCATCAGCGTCGCGCCGCTGATGGCGGTGATCATCTGGCTGCTTGGCAAGTTCATGCGCCAGGACGATCGCAAGTCGAGCGCCGACCGGAAGCCCTATTTCGGCGATCGCGTTCTGAAGATTGCCGCGAACTTGTTCAGCCGCCTGATCGACTGGATCTTCGTGCCCTTCGAACTCGTCATCACCGGCGTGGAGAAGGTTGGCGATGCCATTCGTCAGCGCGTGCACGGTTCCACGGTGGCGCCGCTGATCGGCCGCGAGCGGCGTGAGCGGCTGGGCACGACGGGGCGCATGCTCGTGCTGTTCCCGTTCATGGTGTTCGTGCTGTTCCCGTTCTTCTGGGTGCTGATCACGTCGTTCAAGACAACCCACCAGATCAGCACGCGCACCTCGATCTTCTGGCCGTCGCCGTTCACGCTCGAGCAGTTCAGGCATCTCCTTTTCGGGACGCCGTTCCTGACCTGGTTTGGCAATTCCGTGCTGGTCGCGGCGGTGAGCACCGTCATCTCGGTCGTCTTGGCAGCACTCGCCGGCTACGCCCTGTCGCGCCTGAAGTTCCGCGGCGCCGGACTGCTCACCAGCTTCCTGCTGGTCACCTATCTGCTGCCGCAGACGCTGATCTTCATTCCGCTCTATCAGACGCTGACGACCCTCGGACTGATCAACACCTATGGCGCGCTGATGGTCACCTATCCGACCTTCCTGCTGCCGTTCGCGACCTGGGTGTTGATGGGTTATTTCCGCTCCATCCCGGTGGAGCTCGAAGAGGCGGCGATGCTGGACGGCGCCAGCCGCATCTACACGTTCTGGAAGATCGTCCTGCCGCTGGCCGCGCCGGCCACCCTGGCGGTGGCGCTCTTCGCCTTCACCACCGCGTGGAACGAGTTCCTGTTCGCTTTCGTGTTCATCACGTCGGAGTCGCTGCGCACACTGCCGATCGGCCTGCAGTCGCTGGTCTTCGGCGACATCCTGCCGTGGGGCATGCTCATGGCGGCCTCGCTGCTGACCGCGGTTCCCGTCGCTGTGCTCTACATCTACGCCCAGCGTTTCCTGGTCGAGGGGCTGACCGTCGGGGCGGTGAAGGGCTGAGGGCGATGACCTGAAGGCTGCAGGTCCAGATTCTGCTCCCGCGATCAAAACGAAGGACCCGTCGAGAGACGGGTCCTTTTGCGTTTGAGAGCGCCCGGATTTGATCCCCAGGGCCCCGCAAGGGGGTTTTGCCCGGTGCCGGGTCGACCGATCGGCCGATGTAATCGATTTCACTGCCGCCGCGCAGGCTGCTATAGCGTTGCGGCGCGAACAATGCTGCCCACGGGAAAACGCTTTCCGCCCGGCGGGGCGGGCGCGTGAAACGACGGGAAAACGCAATGAAATACGGCCATTTCGACGACCAAGCCCGCGAATATGTCATCACCCGTCCCGACACGCCGATGCCGTGGATCAACTATATTGGCTGCCAGGACTATTTCGGCATCCTGTCGGCGACCGCCGGCGGCTATTCCTACTATCGCGACGCGCGCATGCGGCGCATCACCCGAGGCCGCTATAACAACGTGCCGGCGGATTTCGGCGGCCGCTATCTCTATCTGCGCGACGATGGCAGCGGCGATTACTGGTCGCCCTCGTGGATGCCGACCCAGAGCGCGCTCGATTCCTTCGAGTGCCGCCACGGCATGGGCTACAGCGTGATTTCTTCGCGCCGCGCCGGCATCGCCGCCAGCACCCGCTATTTCGTGCCGCTCGACGAAAACCTCGAGGTCTGGCAGCTCACCCTCACCAATGAACGGACGGAGGCGGCAGAGCTGTCGGTCTTCTCCTCGGTCGAATTCTGCCTGTGGGAAGCCAACGACGACGCCACCAATTTTCAGCGCAACCTGTCGATCGGCGAGGTCGAGGTCGACGACGAGGTGATCTACCACAAGAGTGAATATCGCGAGCGGCGCAATCATTTCGCCTGGTTCGCCAGTTCGGAGCCGCTGGCCGGCTTCGACACCCAGCGCGAGGATTTTCTCGGGCCCTGGCGCGGCTGGGACAGGCCGCAGGTGGTTGAGGCCGGCAAGTCGGGCAATTCGATCGCCCATGGCTGGTCGCCGATCGGCTCGCACCACGTCAAGGTGCGGCTCGCCCCCGGCGAGACCAGGCGCATCCAGTTCGTGCTCGGCTATCACGAGAACCCGAAGGACAGGAAATTCGATCCGCCGGGCTCGCAGACGATCGACAAGGCTCTGGTCAGGCCGAAGATCGCCGAATACCGCAAGCTTGCCACCGCCGACGCTGCTTTCGACAGGCTCCGCGCCTATTGGGAGGGGCTGCTCGGCATCTATTCGGTCGCCTCGCCGGACGAGCACACCGACCGCATGGTCAACATCTGGAACGCCTATCAGTGCATGGCGACCTTCAACATGTCGCGCTCGGCCTCGACCTTCGAATCGGGCATCGGCCGCGGCCTCGGTTTCCGCGATTCCAACCAGGACCTGCTTGGCTTCGTCCACATGGTGCCGGCGCGCGCCCGCCAGCGCATTCTCGATCTCGCCGCCACCCAGTTCGCCAGCGGTGGCGCCTATCATCAGTACCAGCCGCTGACCAAGAAGGGGAACGATGCGGTCGGCGGCAACTTCAACGACGACCCCCACTGGCTGGTCATCGGCGTTGCGCAATACCTCAAGGAGACCGGCGATTTCGCCATCCTCGACGAGATGGTCGCCTTCGACACGACGCCGGGCACCGAGGTGCCGCTCTACGAGCATCTCAAGCGCTCGATCCAATATGCGCTCGGCAATATCGGACCGCATGGCCTGCCGCTCATCGGCCAGGCGGACTGGAACGATTGCCTCAATCTCAACTGCTTCTCGGACGAGCCCGGCCAGTCGTTCCAGACGCTCAAGGGCAAGGACGGCAAGGTCGCCGAGTTGGTGTTCATCGGCGCGCTGATGGTGTTGTCGGCGAGCGAGCTCTCGGCGATCGCCGCCGAGCAGGGCAGGGCTGAGGATGCGGCGTTCTACCAGGACGTTGCGAAGAAGATGGATGCTGTGGTGCGCAAGCACGGCTGGGACGGCGAATGGTTCGTGCGCGCCTACGACGATTTCGGTCGCAAGATCGGCTCGAAGGAGTGCGCGGAAGGCAAGATCTTCATCGAGACCCAGGGCTTCTGTCCGCTCGCCGGCATCGGCCTCGACGACGGCAAGGCAAGGGCCGCGCTCGATGCGGTGGCGAAGTATCTCGCCACGCCGCACGGCATCGTGCTGCTGCAGCCGGCCTATAGCCGCTACTACATCGAGTATGGCGAGATCTCGACCTACCCGCCGGGCTACAAGGAGAACGCCGGCATCTTCTGCCACAACAATCCGTGGGTGATGATCGCCGAGGCCATGCTTGGCAACGGCGAAGCCGCGTTCGATTACTACAGCCGCATCAACCCGTCGGTGCGCGAGGCGCTGAGCGACGTCCACAAGCTGGAGCCCTATGTCTACGCCCAGATGATCGCCGGGCGTGACGCGCCGAGCCATGGCGAGGCCAAGAATTCGTGGCTCACCGGCACTGCGGCGTGGAACTATTACGCCATCACGCAGTGGATCCTCGGCATCCGACCGGAATATCGGGGGCTAAGGATCGCTCCGGTGGTCCCGGAGAGCTGGAGCGGCTTTTCCGTCAAACGGCGCTTCCGCGGTGTGACCTTTGACATCGCCGTGGCGCGCGCCGGCCCGGGCAACGCGGTCAGGCTGACGGTGGACGGCAAGACAATCAGGGGCAATCTGGTGCCGCTGCCAGCGGGGGGTGCGGACAAAGTCACGGTCGAAGCGGTGATCGGCTGACGCGCAAGAAAGGGCCACATCGCCCCTCGAGCGATGTGGCCAGTGTGCCTCCAGAACGCGGAGGCTCTCCCGCTTGTCACACGGCGGGTCTACTGGGCTGCATGTCCGCGGAGTGCGGTGGCTTCGCCGGCTCCAAACGCGGCCGACAGCGGCCGGATCTGCCAGAGCGCCGACAGGCCGACGACGACATAGATGAGGCGTGCAAGCAGCGAACCGGCGCCGAAGATGGTCGCGACCAGGTCGAAGTTGAGCGCGCCGACGAGCCCCCAGTTGACGCCGCCGATGATCACCAGAGTGAGGGTGAGGATGTTCAGAGCTTTCATGAATTCTCTCCCGTGTTTGTGAGGAACGTCGGCGGCCCGAGCCTTCCGTCGGGCCGCCGGTCAGGATCAGCCGTTGGGGGGAAGGATGACGCTGTCGATGACGTGAATGACGCCGTTCGATGCGGCGATGTCGGTCGCCGTCACGTTGGCGTCGTCGATCATCACCTTGCCGCCGTCGACCTTGATGCGAACCATGGCGCCGTTGACGGTCTTGGCCTCCGTCAGTTTGACCACGTCGGCCGCCATCACCTTGCCGGGCACCACATGGTAGGTGAGGATGGCGGTGAGCTTCGCCTTGTTCTCCGGCTTGAGAAGATCATCGACGGTCCCGGCCGGCAGCTTGGCGAAGGCAGCGTCGGTCGGCGCGAAGACGGTGAGGGGGCCCGGGCCCTTCAGCGTGTCAACCAGACCGGCGGCCCCAAGCGCTGCCGCAAGGGTCTTGAAGTTGCCGGCTGAAACCGCTGTGTCGACGATGTCCTTGTCGGCGGCCCGAGCGGCGGGGGCGCCGACGGCCATTCCGATTGCCATGGCCGCGACGGCGGCCAGATTGGCGATTTCGAACTTCATGTCGTGTGCTCCTTGTTATCCCGATTGCTGTGCTGCCGGCTGTTTGCGCCGGCAGTCGGCGGCGGGTTTTTGCGGCCGCGCGACTGGGATTGCATCTAGTGATAATTTGTTTTAGTGAAACTCACATTCTCGTGAGGAGAACACTAATATTCTTGCTAAGAAAATAGAGCCGTGGTCATTTGATTGTGGTGAAAGTGAAAGGACCTGAGATGCTGACCGATACGCTGGTGAACGGTCTGGAGGCCTATCGGATCGGACCGAAAATTCGGGAGCTCAGGCGCCGCAAGAGCATGGGCCTCGTACAGCTCGGCGAGCACACAGGCCTGTCGTCAGGGATGCTCTCCAAGATCGAACGCGGCCAGCTCTTCCCGACCCTGCCGACGCTGCTCAGGATTGCGCTCGTCTTCGGCGTCGGGCTCGACCATTTCTTTGTCGACACCGAGAAGCGCGCGACGATGGCGGTCGTCCGAAAGAAGGATCGCTTGCGTTTGCCGGATGATCCCGACGCGCGAGAGCCGTCCTATTTCTTCGAAAGCCTCGATTTCCCTGTGACTGACCGGAAGATGGAAGCGTATTTTGCGGAGTTTCCGGCGGATGGCCATCGCTCCGAGCCGCATGAGCACGCCGGCGCCGAACTGGTCTATGTGCTGAAAGGGCAACTCGTCATCAGCACGGAAGACGAGACGGTTGAACTCGGCGAGGGCGACGCCATGTACTTCGATTCATCTGTCGCGCACAGCTATGCCCGCAAGGGCCGGGCGAGCGCCGCGGCAATCGTCGTCGTCACATCATCCTGAGCGAACGGACAAGCGGAACGAACCGATGGGTCTTCTCTCGATCGCCGTGTTGGCCGGTTTCCTGGTGGCCTGCTTTGCGGCCGCGGCGACCGGCATCCTGTTCAAGCCGGGCGCTTGGTACGAGCGCCTGCGAAAACCGTCATGGCGGCCGCCGAACTGGCTGTTCGCGCCGGTGTGGACGGTGCTCTATCTGATGATTGCTTTGGCAGGCTGGCTGGTGTGGCGCTCTGCCGAGTTCAGCGGCGCCACGACGGCGCTCGCGCTCTATGCCCTGCAGCTACTCCTCAATGCCCTGTGGACGCCGGTCTTCTTCGGGCTCCATCGGCCGGATCTCGGCTTTGCCGTCATCGTCGCGCTTTGGCTGGCCATTGTGGCCACGATCGTCGCCTTCGCGCCGGTGAACGGCATCGCGGCCTTGCTGATGATCCCCTACCTGGCCTGGGTGTCGTTTGCGTCCATGCTTAATTTCGCGATCTGGCGGCTGAACCGCGGTTAAGCGGCGCCGCGGGCCTATGCCTTCTTCTTGTCCGCCGTCAGGGGCACGACGTTGGCGCCGTCGCCATTGACCGTGGGGTCGTACCAGCCGCCGGCGCCACGGGCGACGGCGGCGGCCTCGGCCGGTCCCCAGGTCCCCTGCTGATATTCGTGCAGCGGCGTGCTGTCGCCGAGGATCGGCTCGACGATGCGCCATTGCGCCTCGGCGCTGTCCTTGCGCGCGAACAGCGTCGTGTCGCCCATCACCGCGTCGCCGATCAGCCGTTCATAGGCGCTCATCTCGTCGCCGTGCTGGTGCATGATGGTCAGTTCCGTCTGCTCGCCGGCCATCGCCTCGCCCGGCATCTTGGTACGGGCGCCCAATGCAATCGTCACATCCGGGCTCAGGCGGAAGCGGATATAGTTCGACCGGCCCCGTTTGTCGGCGTGGAACACGGTCTGCGGGGGGTAGTGCAGGTCGGCGACGATCTCGACCGCGGTCACCGGCAGGTGCTTGCCGGCGCGCACCAGAAACGGCACGCCCTGCCAGCGCCATGAATTGATGTGGAGGCGGAGCGCGGCGAAGGTCTCGGCGTCGGAATCGGACGCCACGCCTTCTTCCTCGCGGTAGCCGCGAAATTGCCCGCGTACCAGGTGCTCCGCGCTCAGCGGGCGGATGGCGTTGAACACCTTCACCTTTTCGTCGCGGAGGAAGGCGCTGTCGTCATTGATCGGGCTTTCCATTGCCAGGATGGCGATGACCTGGAGGAGATGGTTCTGGATGACGTCGCGGATGGCGCCGACCTCGTCGTAGAACTTGCCGCGTCCGGCGACGCCGAAGCGCTCCGCCATGGTGATCTGCACGCTGCGCACGTAGTTGCGGTTCCAGATCGGCTCGAGAAAGGAATTGGCGAAGCGGAAGTAGAGCAGGTTCTGCACCGGCTCCTTGCCGAGATAATGGTCGATGCGGAAGATCGCGGGCTCGGGGAAGACGCTGCTCAATGTGCGGTTCAGCGCGACCGCCGAGGCGAGATCGCGGCCGAAGGGCTTCTCGACGACCACGCGCGCATCCTCGACGATGCCGCAATGGGCGAGGCCCTCGATGACCGCGGGGAACAGGCTCGGCGGAATGGCGAGATAGTAGATCGGCCGCTGGCATCCCTCGAGCGCGTGGCGGAGCAGGTCGAAGGTTGCCGGGTCGCGATAGTCGCCATCGACATAGCGGAGCTGGCCGAGCAGGCGGGCAAGCACCGCTTCGTCGACGGCGCCGTTGGCGCCGTCGCCACGGATCGCATCGCGCGCATGGGCGACGAGATCGTCGAGTGTCCAGTCGGACTTGGCGACGCCGATCACAGGCACGGTGAGCTTGCCGTGTCGGGCCATGGCGTAGAGCGCCGGGAAGATCTTCTTGTGGGCGAGGTCGCCGCTGGCGCCGAACAGAACCAGCGCGTCGGATGGCGTGCGGCTGGTCATCGGCGGCCTCGCGCCTGGCTGGGGGGCGTCATTCCACGGTTCCCTTTTCGGAGTGGCCGCCGAACTGGAATCGCATGGCGGAGAGCAACTTGTCGGCGAAATCGGCTTCGCCGCGCGAGGCGAAGCGCTGGTAGAGCGCGGTGGAGAGCACCGGAACCGGCACGCCTTCGTCGATCGCCGCCTTGATCGTCCAGCGGCCCTCGCCCGAATCGGAGACGCGGCCCTGGAAATCGGCGAGTTCGGGATCCTGGCGGAGCGATTTGGCAGTGAGATCGAGAAGCCACGAGGAAATGACGCTGCCGTGGCGCCATACCTCGGTGATCGCCGCAAGGTCGAGGTCGAAGGCATAGGCCTCGGGGGTTTCGAGCGGCGCGGTCTCGGCGTCGGCGGACGCGGCGGTTGCACCGACATCGGCGTTGCGCAGCACGTTGAGGCCCTCGGCATAGGCCGCCATCAGCCCGTACTCGATGCCGTTGTGAACCATCTTCACGAAATGGCCGGCGCCATTCGGGCCGCAGTGCAGATAGCCGCGCTCTGCCGTGGTTGCGTGATCGTCGCCGCCCGGGGCGAGCGCGGCGAAGATCGGATCGAGGCGCTTCACGATCTCGGTCTCGCCGCCGATCATCTGACAGAAGCCGCGCTCGAGCCCCCAGACGCCGCCGCTGGTGCCGACATCGATATAGTGGATGGCCTTGGCCTTGAGTGCTTCGGCGCGCGCCATGTCGCGGCGATAGTGCGAATTGCCGCCATCGATGAGGACGTCGCCGGCAGCGAGGTGGCTGATCAGGCCGGCGATGGCGTCGTCGACCCCCGCCGCCGGCAGCATCATCCAGACGGCGCGCGGCGGCGTCAGCTTGGCCGCCAGCTCCTGCATGGATGCAGTGGCGAGGGCGCCTTCGCCGGCAAGCTCGGCCACCGATTGCGGCCTGACGTCGTAGACCACGCATTCATGGCCGGCGCGCATGAGGCGGCGAACGATATTGGCGCCCATGCGCCCCAATCCGACGACTGCGATCTGCATCCCGTGCTTCCTCCATCGTCAAATGTCCCGCAGGCGACGGCGCCCCAGGAGCCGGTCAGGCTTGCATCAGTGCTGCGGCTCGGCGCGGAAGGAGGCAAGCCAGGCGAATTTTCCCAGCCAGCGGCCGAGATAGGCATCGAGGCCAAGGTAGAGGCCCGAGCGCGAGAGAAAAAGCAGCACGAAGACGAAGATGTAGATGATGGCCGTGCCGATGTCGGTCGAGCCGGCGACATAGGGGCCGCCGAGCCCCTCGGCGGTTGACCAGATCACCAGGCAGAGCAGGATGCCGCCGAGATAGGCCAGATCCGAAAACAGGCCGAGGATCAAGGCAACCGCAAGCAGCATCTCGCTGACGGCAACGATATGGGCGAAGACGACCGGATCGACATTGACCACGTTGATCCACAGGTCGATCCACGACTTGACCAGCGCCGGTTGGCCCTGCTGGGCGCCGGTAAGGTAGGAGACGAAATTGTTGAGAAAATCCGGGCGCCATTTGAACTGCGCGTCGATCGCCCAGACGATGCCGAAGAGAATGCGCACGATGCCGATCGCCCGATGTCTGGAAGTTTCATCCCACTCGAACATGGCGAAGATGTCCTGTTCTGCCGAAGGTCCGTGCGAGGCGGGCCGTTGCGTTGCGATCTAGAACCGAGGCGCGGCGATTCAACGGACGGGGCCAAGATGGCGGCTTTGTAATGGCGCCGCGGGCTGCAACCGCCCGTGGGTGGCCATTTTTGCGGCGGCCGCTCAAACGGCGGCTTCGACATTTCGGCCAGGACCCGCCAAAATCGCCCGCCCGGCCATGGATTTTCCGGGCTTTCTCCGTATGATCGCTGCGCCATGAATCTCGATTGCGGCCCCGCGAGGCCAATTTGACCGCGCAACCGTCGATCTCCACCAGCACGCTCGCCGGCCGGCTCAAGGTTGTGGCGGGGGGGACCTGGACCATCACATTCGCACGCGAGCTGGAGGCCCTGGTCGCCGGCTTGCCGGAGCAATCCGGCGAAATCGATCTGGCCGCGGTCGAGCGGCTCGACACCTTCGGCGCGTGGCTTCTGGAAGATACGCTGCGCCGGGCACGCCAGCGCGGCGCCCCGATGGACCTCACGGCTGTACCGGATCGCTTCCGTGTGCTGCTCGACGAGGTCGGCGAGGCCAATCGCGAAGCGCCGACGCCGCGCGCCCCTCGCCGGGGCCTGATCGGCTTCGTCGAGCTGGTCGGCGAGGGTGTCTTCAAGGCCTTTCGCGAGACGATAGAGCTCACCGGCATGCTCGGTGCCGTAACGGCGGCGGCCGCCGGTGCGATCGTGCGTCCGCGCTTCTCGCGACTGACCTCCATCACCCATCATCTCGACCGAGTCGGCTTCCAGGCGATCGGCATCATCGTGCTGATGACCTTCCTGGTCGGCTGCATCATCTCCCAGCAGGGCATCTACAATTTCCGCCGCTTCGGCGCCGAGGACTATGTCGTCAACCTGCTCGGCATCCTGGTGCTGCGCGAGATCGGCGTGCTCCTGGTGACGATCATGGTGGCCGGCCGTTCGGGCAGCGCGTACACGGCCGAGCTGGGTTCGATGAAGATGCGCGAGGAGGTCGACGCGCTGCGCACCATGGGCGTCGATCCGGCCGAGGTGCTGATTCTGCCACGGGTGGTGGCGCTGGTCATCGCCATGCCGGTCCTGACCTTCCTCGGTTCCATGGCGGCGCTGATCGGCGGCGGCCTGGTCGCCTGGTTCTATGGCGGCATGAGCCCGGAGATCTTCATCTTCAAGCTGCGTGAGGCCGTTTCGATCCACGATTTCCTCGTCGGCATGATCAAGGCACCGGCGATGGCCATGGTGGTCGGCGTCATTGCCTGCACGGAAGGCATGCGGGTCGAGGGCAGCGCCGAGTCGCTCGGCCTCAAGACGACCACCTCGGTGGTCAAGTCGATCTTCACGGTGATCGTGCTCGACGGCCTGTTTGCGATGTTCTTTGCAGCGATCGGCTGGTGAGACGATGAGCCAGGCCACGCCCGACATCGCCATCTCCGTGCGCGACCTGGTCGCCGGCTTCGGCAGCCAGGCGGTGCTCAAGGGGCTCGACCTCGATGTGCGCACCGGCGAAATCCTCGGCGTGGTCGGCGGCTCAGGTGCCGGCAAGTCGGTGCTCTTGCGCTCGATCATCGGGTTGAACCGCAAGCGCTCGGGCACTGTCCGCGTCCTCGACGTGGATGCCGATGCCGCCAGCTATCGCGAATGGCACACGGTCGAACGCCGTTGGGGCGTGCTCTTCCAGGGCGGGGCGCTGTTCTCCTCGCTGACGGCGCGGGAGAACATCCAGTTCCCGATGCGTCAGTTTCTCGACCTGCCCGAAAACCTGATGGACGACCTGGCGATGGTGAAGCTGGAGCTGGTCGGCCTCAGCCCCAACGACGCCAACAAGCTGCCGGCCGAGCTTTCCGGCGGCATGACCAAGCGCGTTGCCCTTGCCCGGGCGCTGGCGCTCGATCCGGACATCGTCTTCCTCGACGAGCCGACCTCCGGTCTCGACCCGATCGCCGCCGGCGCCTTCGACGTGCTGATCCGCACGCTGCAGCGTACTCTCGGCATCACCGTTTTCATGGTCACCCACGATCTCGACAGCCTCCACGTTGCCTGCGACCGCGTGGCGGCGCTGGCCGATGGCAAGATCGTTGCCGAGGGACCGATGGAGACGTTGCTCAGGTCCGATCACCCCTGGGTCAAGGCCTATTTCAGCGGCAGGCGCGGGCGCTCGAACGGGCGCGCCGCCGAGACCAACCAATAGACGGACGGTAAGCCATGGAAATCCGCGCTCGCTACTTTGTCGTTGGCCTGTTTGTGTTGGTCGTGGTCGCCGCGGTCGTCGGCTTCATATTCTGGCTCTACAACACCGGCGGTCTCACCAAGCGCACGGACTATCTGGTCAGCTTCAACGGTTCGGTCTCCGGGCTCGCGCCCGGTTCGCCGGTGCTGTTCAACGGACTGCAGGTCGGCGAGGTGACCGGGCTGTCGCTGTCGATGGACAATCCCGGCCTGGTGATCGCGCGCATCTCCATCGATGCGCGCACGCCGGTGAGGATCGACACCCATGTCGGCATGGATTTCCGCGGGCTTACCGGCACGGCAACGGTGGCGCTTACCGGCGGTTCGTCTGATGCGGCGGTGCCGACCGGCGAGAACGGCCAGCCACCGCTGCTGGTCGCCGACCCGAAGGACATCAAGGACATGGGCGCGGCGGCGCGCGAGGCGCTGACCCGGCTCAACGACATCCTGGCGGAGAACGCCGAGCCGCTGAAGGACACCATCGCCAATATCGACACGTTCGCCCAGGCGCTGGCCAAGAACTCGGACAAGGTCGACACCATCCTCGCTGGGCTCGAGAAGTTCGTCGGCGGCGGCAACAAGCCGGAGACGGTGAGCTACGAGTTGACCGCGCCGACGAAGTTCCCCACCGACGTCGCCCTGCCGACCAGCCAGCTGACGATTCCGGCGCCGACGGCGATTGTCGCTCTGGATACCCAGCGCATCATGCTGAGAAGCGCCGATGGGCTGGTGCCGACCTTCGAGAACTTCCGTTTTGCCGACTCCATCCCCTTGATCGTGCAGGCGGGGCTGATCCAGGGCTTCGAGAATGCCGGTGACGCGCAGGTGGGCAGCGACAGCAGCGGGATAACCGGCGACTTCCAGCTCCTGGTCAATGTCCGCAATTTCGAGCTGGCGACGACCGGCGAGGCGATGGCGGACGTGGCGTTGATGGCCAAGCTGGTCGATTCCAGCGGGACGGTGGTCGACGCGCAGTTGTTCGCGGCCAAGGAGCCAGTGGATGACATCACCAAGCCGGAGGTGATCGCGGCCGGGATCGACTCGGCCTTCGGCAAGGCGGCGACCGATCTCATCGTGTGGGCGCTGCAGGCGATGAGCGACCAGGAGGGTGGCGGCGACACCGGAGGCGGAAACCAGAAGGGTGGCGACGCTCCCTCCGTGCAGACGCCCATGCCCGCCGCCAAGGCGCCGTCAGCCGCCGCGCCGGCAGTGCCGGCGAAGGCGCAGTAGCACGGCCAGAGCCTTTCACGGCCAGATGGAACCATTCCGACGGAGCGATTTTGCACCACTATCGGCGCCGTCGGTCTCGGCCGTACCCCGGGTACGTCCTTCACCCGCCGGCTTGATCCTGTCGCAAAATCGCTCCGTCGGAATGGTTCCATCTGGCCGTGAAAGGCTCTAGTTGTGAGCTTTCAATAGGTTGTCCATCCGGTCCTGAGCGAGGAAGCTGGAGTTGCGACGCTTCAGCAAGCCCTCGGAGGAGGACCGGATGAACATCCACAAGAATGCCCGTCTGACACGGCATAGTCGAGCCGATCTGGTGCGACGGGTAGAGGCGGGGCAGCCAATAGCAACCGTGGCCGCGGCGTTTGGCGTATCGATCCGCACTGTCCGCAAGTGGGTTGCCCGGTTCAAGGCGGAAGGCATCGAAGGCTTGCGGGATCGCTCATCACGCCCGCATCGTCTCTACCGGCCGACCCCGGAGACAGTTGTGGCCGATGTGGAGCGGCTGCGCCGGCAACGCTGGACCGGCAAGCAGATCGCGGCAGAACTCGACATCTCGCCGGCCACCGTCAGCCGCATCCTCAGGCGCCTCGGCCTGAACCGCATCCAGGCGCTGGAGCCGGCCGAGCCGGTGCGCCGCTACGAGCGAGCCCATCCCGGCGAGCTCATCCACATCGACATAAAGAAGCTTGGCCGCTTCGATGAGATCGGCCATCGCATCACCGGCGATCGTCGGCGCCAGAGTTCACGACGCGGCGTCCGGCGGGGCAAGACCTGGGGCGCCGGCTGGGAGTTCGTCCATGTGGCGATCGACGACGCCTCGCGCCTGGCCTTCTCGCAGATCCTGCCCAACGAGAAGAAGGAGAGCGCTGTCGCCTTCTTGCGTGCCGTCGTCGCCTACTACGAAAGCCTCGGCGTCACAGTCGCCCGTGTCATGACCGACAATGGTGCCTGCTACAAAGCCCACGCCTTCCGTGATGCCTGCCGCGATCTCGGCCTTCGGCATATCCGCACCAGGCCCTACACGCCCAAGACCAACGGCAAAGCCGAGCGCTTCATCCAGACCGCTCTGAGAGAATGGGCCTATGCTCAGGCCTATCCGACTTCCGACCGTCGCGGCGAAGAGCTGCCGCGCTGGCTGCATCGCTACAATTGGCACCGTCCCCACGGCAGCCTAAACTCCAGACCGCCAATCAGCAGGCTCGGTCTGTCCGAGAACAACCTATTGAGGCTCCACATCTAGTCCCGCGGCACCGTCGCGGTCATCGACGGCCGCTCGGCAAAGGTGGCGAACCATGCCGCGAGCTGCGGCCGTGCGGCGCGCCAGCCGAGATCGGGGAAGCGGAAATCGAGATAGGCCAGCGCGCAGGCGGTGGCGATGGTGCCGATATCGACGCGCTGGGCGAAACCGGCCGCCGCCTGCTCCATGCGGTCGAGGGCTTTCTCGACCTTGTCGTGCTGGCCGTCGCGCCATTGGGCCCACATCAGCTCGGGCGGCCTCAGCCCGGTCTCGTAGCGCTCGAGCAGCGCTGCATCGAGCAGGCCGTCGGCGAGCGCCTGCTCGGTCAGCGCCTGCCAGCGGGCCGGCCCGGTCTTGGGGAAGAGCTTGCCGCCGCCGGCCAGCGCATCGAGATGTTCGGCGATCACCCGGCTGTCGAAGAGGATCATACCGTCGTCGGCGATCAGCGTGGGCACCTTGCCGAGTGGATTGTCGGCAATCACCGGTGCGGTGCGCACGACCGGGCTCACCTTGGCCGGCACCTGCTCGATCCCGTCGGACAGGCCGAGTTCAATGGCCGCGACCATGACCTTACGGACATAGGGCGAGGTGGTGGAGTGATAGAGCTTCATGCGCGGCGTTCCTCGGTGCGGGAGCGAAGGCCTCGTGGAATAGGGCGGCGCGGTGGCCCCGGCAAGGGGGCGCGTCTGACCGACCAGGACCGACCGGCGGCATTTGCCGGATTTCATTAGGCAGCCGGTGAGGCCAGCCGTGGTCTAGACGGGATGCAACGAGGAGGAGGCTTCCATGCAGCGACTGACACGCAGGGCCGCGATCGTGGCAGGCGCCTTTGCCATGCCGGCGGCGATCGGGATTGGCGGGATGCCGGCACGCGCCGCCGGCGCCGGGGTGCAGGCGGAGGCGGCCAAGGCCGTCGGCCTGTGGGTGGCGGCCGTCACCGGCGGCGATAGGGACGCGGTGGGAGCGGTGCTGGCGCCGGAGTTCCAGATCGTGCGCGACAACGGCGTCGCCTATGACCGCGACCAGTATCTCGCAAGCGGCTTGCCGAAGATCGCGGCGCCGCCGCCGGTCAGCGATCTGGTCGCCACCGGCGCGGGCGACGTGATGGTGGTGCGCTACGTGCTTTCGATCGATGCGACGGTCGGCGGCGCTGCCATGCAGGCCAGGGCGCCACGGCTGACCGTGTTTCGCGCGGTCGATGGCAAGTGGCTGGTCGCCGCCCACGCCAATTTTGCCGCGATCGGCCAGTAGGGCGCACCAGTCACGCTGAACTGCCGAGGAGAAGAGAGTGCCCGTGCAGAATTCCGATCCGTCCGGCGAGCCCGCAGCCGCACCACCGTCGCATGTCCGGCGCCTGCTGATTGCGGCGCGGGAGGGGCTTTCGCCCTGGGACGCAACGCCCGAGGCGCGGCTCAGCGACGTTGCGCGCCAGTGCGGCGCGGCGGAAGTCGCCGAGGCGATCGAAGAGATTGCGGCGCTGTCGCGCGAGCGTGCCGAATTGCCGGCGTGGGACGGCGACGGTCAGGCCGATATCGGCAGGGCGCAGGAGACCCACGCCACCATCCTCGGACAGGTGCACGGTGCCCTGCTGCCGGAGATCGCCAGGGGGCTCGGCCATGCCGATGCCGACACCCGGCGATGGCTGGTGCTGGCGCTCGAGAGGCACGGGGCGCCCGCGCGACCGCTTCTGGAGGAAGCACTCAAGGCGGAAGCCGACGAAAGCCTGCGCCAGTGGATCGGGGAGGCGCTCCAACGGTTGGGCGGCTGAACGGCCTTGCCTAGTCGGCCATCGCCATGGCCACCGGCTCTTCCTGCTTGCGGGCAGCACCGGCGGCGACGGGGCTCAGCCTGCGATAGCGCAGCAGGAGCAGCAGCGGGAGGGCGAACAGGGTGATGATGAACATGGCCTTGAAGTCGTCGAGGTAGCCGATCATCAGCGCCTGCTGGGTGATCAGCCCATTGAGCTGGGCCGCTGTCTGGGCGCCGGCCGGCGTCGCCAGCAAGGCCGGGTTCAGGCCCAGTACCGACAGATTGGGATTGAACAGGTTGATCTGCGCGGCGAGGTCGGCGTGGTTGATCTGCATGTTGTTGGTCAACAGCGCCGCCATGATCGAGATGCCGATCGCCGAGCCGATATTGCGGACGAGGTTGAAGAGGCCTGTGGCCTCGGTCCGCAGTTGCGGATCAAGCGTCTGGAAGGCGACAGTCGACAGCGGCACGAAGACGAAGCCGAGGCCGAAGCCCTGGGCGACGCCGGAGGTGACCAGCGGCCAGTAGTCCATGCCGATGTCGAAGAACGTCATCTGGTAGAGCGAGAAGGCCGTCATCGACAGGCCGAAGCCGACCAGAAGGCGCGGATCGACCTTGTTGACCAGACGGCCGACGACCATCATCGCCGCCATGGTGCCCAGTCCGCGCGGTGCCAGCACCAGCCCGACGGTGATGATCGGATAACCCATCAGGTTCTGCAGCATCGGAGGCAGCAGGGCCATGGTGGCGAGCAGCACGATGCCGACGACGAAGATGAGGATCAGCGCCGAGGTGTAGTTGCGATCGAGAAACAGGCGGCGGTCGAGGAACGGCTCGCGGTGAGTGACGGTGTGGACCAGGAACAGCCATGCCCCGGCGATGGCGATGCCAAGCTCGATGAGGATTTCTGGCGAGGAGAACCAGTCGAGCTCCGAGCCGCGATCGAGCATGATCTGCAGGCCGCCGATGGCGATGGCCAGGTAGCCGAAGCCGAGAAAATCGAACTTGCGGAAGCGCCGCACCGTATCCGGCATGAACAGGATGACACCAGTGAGGGCGGCCATGCCGACGGGCACGTTGATGTAGAACACCCAGCGCCAGTTGAAGTTGTCGGTGAGGTAGGCGCCGATGACCGGGCCGATGATCGGCGCGATCATGATGCCCATGCCCCACACCGCCATCGCCTGGCCGTAGCGCTCGCGCGGATTGATGTCGAGGATGACCGACTGCGACAGTGGCGCCAGCGCGGCGCCGAAGGCGCCCTGCATGACGCGGAAGAGCACCATCTCCTCGAGGCTGAGTGATGTGCCGCACAGCGCCGATGAGAGAACGAAGCCGGCGACGCAGATGGCGAACAGCTTCTTGCGGCCGATATTGTCGGACAGCCAGCCTGTGATCGGCGTGGCGATTGCCTGGGCGACGATATAGGAGGTCAGCACCCAGGTGACGGTCTCCTGGTCGGCGCCGAGGCTTGCCTGCATGTGAGGCAGGGCGACATTGGCGATCGTCATGTCGAGGATCACCATGATCATCGAGGCCATCACCGAAATGGTGATGAGGCCGCGATGCTTGACCTCCTGAAATGGTTGGCCGTGCTGGTCGGTGCCGCTCATCGCGTCCGCTCGGATCGGTGACTACTTCGCCGCTGTGTGGGTTGGCGTGCTCTGGGTATCGACGGTGACATAGGCGCTGAGACCGATGCGCAAAGGCACGTCCGGATCAGGATTGTCGAACCTGATGCGCACGGGCACGCGCTGGACGACCTTGACCCAGTTGCCGGTGGCGTTCTGCGCCGGCAGCAGCGAGAATTCCGAGCCGGTGCCGGCGCCGACGCTGGCCACCTGTCCCTCGAATTTCTGGCCGGGATAGGCGTCGATCGTCACGGTCGCGGTCTGGCCGGGGTGCAAGTCGGTCAACTCGGTTTCCTTGAAGTTGGCCTCGACCCATGTCGTGCCGGTCTCGACCAGGCTCATCACCGCAACCGACGGGCTGACATACTGGCCGACGAGCATGCGGTCGGCCTGGGCGACGACGCCGGCGGCCGGGGCGTGCACCTCGGTGTTCTTGAGGTCGAGCGCGGCCTGCTCGCGCTTGGCCAACGCGGCCAGCACCAGCGGGTGCTTGTCGGTGTCGATGTCGGGATTGCCGCCGAGCGCGGAGAGTGCCGAAGCGACGTTCTGCTGGGCCTGCGACAGCGCCTGTTCGGCGGCGTGGGCGGCGTTCTGGGCAGTATCGAAATTGGCCTGGGTGGAGACGCCCTTGGCGAGCAGGTCCTTTTGGCGCTGCAGGCTCTTCGCCTGGAAGTCGTTGTTGTCCTGGGCCGCCTTCAGCGCGGACAGCGCCTGCTGGTAGGCGGCGCGGTACTGGGCGACCTGGAAGCGAGCCGAGGCCAGCGCCGCATCGGCCTGGTCGAGCGCGATCTTGAAGGGCTGCGGATCAATGCGGAAGAGAAGATCGCCGGCGGCAACCTGCTGGTTCTCCTGGGCATCGACCTCGGCGATCCGTCCGGACACGTCGGCATAGACGGTGACGCGGTCCTGCTGGACATAAGCGTTGTCGGTCGACACGTAGCGTCCGCCGGACAGCCAGAAATAGCCGCCGATCAGGATCAGCAGAACCGGCACCGCCGCCATGATGAGATAGCGGCGGATGTTACGGCGTGGTTTCGGCTGCGGAGCGCTCGGCGCGACACCAGCCGGCGCCCCGCGCTGCGGAGCGCTCGGATTTCCCCCATCGGCACTCATGAGGTAACGCCTTCTCGGTTGCGGGCATTGTCGGAATGTGTGGCGCGGGCAACAGTCCCCGCCGCCGGCTGGACGGCATTATGAACGAGGTTGGCGCGGATTCTTGTCAGGATACCGACGACCAGCTCGATCTCCTCGTCGCTGATGCCGTTGAGCACGTTGTCGTAGCAGGAGATAGCAACGATTCGGAACTTGTCGACCAGCGGGCGGGCGGCCTCGGTCAGGTAGAGGCGTTTCGCCCGCCGGTCGAGGGGGTCGGGGCGCCGTTCGATCAGGCCCGCCGCCTCCATGCGGTCGACCTGGCGCGAGAGCGTGATCGGCTCCATATCCATCATTTCGGCCAGCGTGGCCTGGTGCAGCGGCTCTTCCTCGTGCATTTCGGCACGGGCGACAGCGGCCAGGACGCGCCATTGGGCGCTGGTCAGGCCGATCGCCTGCGCCTGGTGGTCGATCCGCCGGCGCAAGAGACGACTGACGTCGTGGACCAAGAGCCCGATGCCCTTGGCGGGAGGCGTGTGTTGGTTTTGCATGGGCCTGGATATAATAAGCGAACTTATAATAATCAAGCTTGCAGATTTGTCAGGTCAGCTATGCGATTGGCGGGAGGTTAACGGCTGCACCGCCGCGATCGGATCGGGGGCGGCTCCGAGGTGCTCGCCGAGCGCGGACCGGGCGGTTCGAGGCGCCCTTCACGCCGGTCGCACCATGAGGGTAGCGAAGCGGCGGCAAAGACGCTATCGATCCGGCCAATTCCCAAGGGGTCGCGGTTCCGGCGACGCCGCACCATCTAGACGAAGCCATGAACGACACAGCCACGCCGGCGCCTGCCAAGACCGTCTATCCGCCCGCCGATCCCTCGCCCAGCTTTCCCCGGATCGAGGAGGCCATCGGCGCGGCTTGGGAGGCCGAGAAGACCTTCCAGCGGTCGATCGAGCGGCGGCGCGAAGAGGGGGCGCCCGAGTTCGTCTTCTATGACGGCCCGCCCTTCGCCAACGGCCTGCCGCACTACGGGCACATCGTCACCGGCTTCGTGAAGGACATGGTGCCGCGCTACCAGACCATGCGCGGCAACATGGTCGAGCGCCGCTTCGGCTGGGATTGCCACGGCCTGCCGGCGGAACTGCATTCGGAGAAGGAGCTCAACCTCAACGGCCGCCAGGATATCCTCAAATACGGCCTGGCGAAGTTCAACGAGCACTGCCGCACGTCGATCATGCAGTTCCGCAGCGACTGGGAGTACTACGTCAACCGCTCGGCGCGCTGGGTCGATTTCGAAAACGACTACCGCACCATGGACCTCTCCTACATGGAGAGCACCATCTGGGCCTTCAAACAGCTGTGGGACAAGGGGCTGGTCTATGAGGGCTATCGCGTCGTGCCCTATTCGTGGGCGGCGCAGACGCCGCTGTCGCAGTCGGAGACACGCCTCGACGATTCCTATCGCGCCCGCCAGGACCCGGCGCTGACCGTCGGCTTCCTGCTGGACGGCGACACCAATACGCGGCTGCTCGCGTGGACGACGACGCCGTGGACGCTGCCCTCCAATATGGGGCTGGCGGTGGCGGCGGACGCCGACTATGCGGTCATGGAGAAGGATGGCGCGCGGGTGATCCTGGCGCAGAGCTCGGTCGAGCATTACGCGCCGGAGCTGGAGGGCTTCCGCCCCGTCGGCACGGTGAAGGGCAGCGAACTCGTCGGGCGCACCTATGCCCCGCTCTTTCCCTTCTTCGCGCACGAAAAGGCCAATGGCGGCTTTCGCGTCATCGCCGGCGACTTCATCGAGATGGGCGAGGGCACCGGCGTCGTGCACATCGCGCCGGCCTTCGGCGAGGACGACCTCAAGGTTGGCCAGAAGGAAGGCCTGCCGGTGGTCGATCCGGTGGATCTGGCCGGCAACTTCACCGGCGAGACGCCGCCTTATGCCGGGCAGAACGTGTTCGAGGCCAACAAGCCGATCATCCGCGACCTCAAGGAAGCGGGTGTCGTCTTCCGCCACGAGACCTACGACCACAACTATCCGCATTGCTGGCGTACCGACCAGCCGCTGATCTACAAGGCGATGCCGTCCTGGTACGTGGCGGTGACCAAGTTCCGCGACCGCATGGTGGAGCTCAACCAGGGCATCACCTGGATGCCGGCGCATGTGCGCGACGGCATCTTCGGCAACTGGTTGGCCAATGCACACGACTGGAACATCAGCCGCAATCGCTTCTGGGGTGCGCCGATCCCGGTGTGGAAATCGGACGATCCGAACTATCCGCGCACCGACGTCTATGGATCGCTGGACGAGCTGGAGCGCGATTTCGGGGTGCGGCCGCAGGATCTGCACCGGCCCTACATCGACGAGCTGACGCGCCCCAACCCGGACGACCCGACCGGCAAGTCGGTGATGCGCCGGGTCGGCGACGTGCTCGACTGCTGGTTCGAATCGGGCTCGATGCCCTTCTGCCAGGTGCATTACCCGTTCGAGAACAAGGAGTGGTTCGACAGCCACTTCCCCGGCGACTTCATCGTCGAATATGTCGGCCAGACGCGCGGCTGGTTCTACACGCTGATGGTGATGTCGACGGCGCTGTTCGATTGCGCGCCGTTCCGCTCGGCGATCGGTCACGGCATCGTTCTCGACGAGAACAAGCAGAAGCTGTCGAAGCGGCTGAAGAACTATCCCGACCCGGTCGAGATGTTCAACACATACGGCGCCGACGCGTTGCGCTGGTACATGATGGCTTCGCCGCTGATGTCGGGCGGCGACCTCGCCATGCCCAGGGACGGCAAGGCGATCGGCGAGGCGGTGCGCTCGGTCATGCTGCCGATCTGGAACGCCTATTCGTTCTTCACCCTCTACGCCAATATCGACGGCATCAAGGGCAAGCTGGTGACGAGCGCCGAGGCCGAGCTCGACCGCTACATCCTCGGCAAGACCGCGGAGCTGGTGCGTCATGTCGAACAGGCGATGGACGGTCTCGACCTTGCCGGCGGCCTGAACGCGTTGCCGCCCTTCATCGAGGCGCTCAACAACTGGTACATCCGCCGCTCGCGCGAGCGTTTCTGGAAGAGCGAAAGGGACGCCGACAAGACGGCGGCCTACGACACGCTCTACACGGTGCTGGTGACGCTGATGCGCGCCATGGCACCGTTCCTGCCGTATCTGACGGACCACATCCACCGGGCATTGGTCGACGGCGAGAGCGTCCATCTGCAGGACTGGCCGGATGCCTCCGCCTTCACGGTCGATGCCGATCTGGTTCAGCGCATGGATCTGGCGCGCGCGGTGTGCTCTTCCGCCGCCTCGATCCGCACGGCCAAGAACCTGCGCAACCGTCTGCCGCTCGCGACGCTCACCATCGCCCACCCGAACCATGCGATCCTGGCGTCGCTGACCGAGGTCATCGCCGAGGAGGCGAATGTGAAGGCAATCGTCCTTGCCGACGATCCGTCCGCATTCGGGGCGGAGGTGCTGGTGGTCAATCCGCGCATTGTCGGCAAGCGGCTCGGCCCGGCGATGAAGGACGTCCTGGTGGCGGCCAAGGCCGGCGCCTGGACGCGCCTGCCGGACGGCGCGGCGGAAGTGGCCGGCCAGCGCATCGAGGCTGACGAATACGAGGTGCGCTTCCAGCCCAGGCAGGGCATTGCTGCGGCACCCTTCGACGGCAATGCCGGCGTCGTTGTCCTCGACACCGACGTGACGCCGGAGCTGGAGCGCGAGGGCCTGGCGCGCGACTTCATCCGCCTGGTGCAGGTGGCGCGCAAGGAAGCCGGCTTCAACGTCGCCGACCGCATCGCCATCATGGTCAATGCGGGGCCGGTCGGGGCCACGGCCGTCGAAGCGCATCGCGACACGGTCAAGGCCGAGACGCTTGCCGTCTCGCTCGACTTCGCCGATCAGCCGGCGGGCAGCCTGTCCGAGGCCAAGCTCGGCGACGAGGCAATCAAGATCGGCGTGCAGGTGGCGGGCTAGCCCCTAGCCTCTTTCACGTTCGTTCGTCCCCCCGAAGGCGGGGCCCAGGACAGATTCCCAACGCGGCAGTGCGGGCAGACAGTCTCGCCTGGATGCCCGCCTCCGCGGGCATGAACGTTGAACGGTCGTGTGTACTCACACCGCGCCTTCGCCCCCGGCAGCTTTGCGGCGGCCGTCCGCATCCTCTTGCCCTCCTTTGTGGGGAACGGAATCGCATATGGCACGGCACCGAACCCTCTCCCCTTGCGGGAGAGGGTGGACCGCGCAGCGGTCCGGGTGAGGGGTGTGGGCACGGCCTTGCCAATACCCCTCTCCCTTCCGGCCTAAGCCTCTCGGGCGCATTTCGCGCCCCGCGAGGCAAAGGCCGAAAGCCCTCCCCCACAAGGGGGGAGGGGGAGACAACAGATGCCCGTGCCCTTCGTTCCCCCTCACACCGCGCCTTCGCCCTCGGCGACCTCGAGATCGGTCGGCGCGATCGGTTCGGCGCGGCCGAAACGGCCGAGCGTGTCGCGGCGGACGAAGAGGATCGCCATGGCGATGAGCGCCGAGAGCGCCGAGATGGTGAAGGTCGTCTGCGGCCCGGCGAGCTCGGCGAGCTTGGGCGCGGCATAGGGCGCGATGACGCCGGCGAACCAGCGGACGAAATTGTAGCCGGCCGAGGCGACTGGGCGCGGCGCGCTGGAGACCTCCAGCGCCATCTCCGTATAGACCGTGTTGTTGATGCCCATCAGCGCCCCGGACAGGACGACGGCGGCGACGATCTCGGTGCGCGTGCCGAAGGCAATGACGACAAGCAGGCCGGCGAAGAGGATGAGGCAGACGGCGGCAAGGCTGACTTCGCTGAAGCGGGCCTGCAGGCGCGGCGCCACCAGCACCGAGAAGGTGGCGAGCAGGATGCCCCAGCCGCAGAAGATGAGGCCGACTGCATGCGGCGACATCATCAGCACGAAGGGGGCGAAGGCGAGAACGGTGAAGAAGGCGTAGTTGTAGAAGAAGGCGCTGATGGCGGTGGTCAGCAGACCACGATGGCCGAGGGCGCGGATGGGATCGAGGAGCGCCGTCTTGCGCGCCGGCTGCGGCTGCCGCGGCAGGAAGACGGCGACGGCGACGAAGCCGATCGCCATCAGCGTGGCAGTGCCATAGAAGGGAAAGCGCCACGACATGTCGCCGAGCGCGGCGCCAAGCAGGGGGCCAAGCGAGATGCCGAGACCGAGCGCGGCCTCGTAGAGCAGGATCGCCAGATAGCTGCCGCCGCTTGCCGCACCGACGATGACCGAAAGCGCGGTGGCCACGAACAGCGCATTGCCAAGACCCCAGCCGGCGCGGAAGCCGACCAGCGCGGGAATCGAATTGGCGGTGCCCGACAGGCCGGCGAAAACGACGATGAGCGCTGCACCGACAAGCAGCGTGGCGCGGCCGCCGATGCGGGTGGAGACATAGCCGGTGATCAGCATCATCACCGAGGTGACGGCAAAATAGCTGGTGAAAAGCAGCGACACCTGGCTCGGCGTGGCGTCGAGCCCACGGGCGATGGACACCAGGATGGGGTCGACCAGGCCGATGCTCATGAAACCGACCATAGCGGCGAAGGCGGTGGCCCAGACGGACTTCGGCTGGCGGAAGAAGCTGGCTTTCTCGGTCATGGTCGGCGCTGGATCGTTGGGGGAAAAAGATGCGGCCGCGTTACGCAGCGGCCGCCAGGTCATGTCGACATTTTTTGCTTTTCTAAATCTGTATCATACAGATATAGACACGACTGCAAGCATGCAAGAGGAATGTGCGGGGGCGGTGGCGAGGAGGAATACCCGGATGGTCAAGGCGACGGGCGGGGGGCAGGCGCACGGCGATCCCGATGTGGCGCTGGTCGAGCGCGAGCTGATGTTTCTCAATCGCGCGCTGGAGGCGTTGCAGCGCAAACGCCACTACCCGCTGGAGCGGGCGGAGTTCCTCATCCTGCGGACGCTATCGGAGGGCGGGGCGATGACCGTGGGCGGGCTGGCCAGGGTGCTGCTCCTCGATGATTCCACCATGACCCGGCAGGTGGCGACGCTGGCCAAGAAGGGATTCGTCCAACGGACGCGGGATCCGGGCGACCGCCGCACCGGGTTGATCGCCGCAACGGCCGCGGGCGCCGGACTGATGCGGGACATGCTGGCGCTCCGCCACGCGCGCGTCGAACGCTACATCGCCGAGTGGCGCCCGGCCGAGCGCAAGGCTTTCGGGCGGCTGCTCGGCCGCTTCAATGCACGATTGGTGGAAGCGTTGAGCGAGTAGGCCCTAACGGCCGGTCCAGACGAAGCGCGCCGGCTCGTCCGGGGTGATGAAGCAGCCGCCGCCGACGATGTACCACTGGCTGCCGGCGGGCTCGCCGTCAAGGATGCCGCGCTGGCCGGGAGAGAGGCGGGTCGCGTATTTCTCCGAGCCCAGCAGTTCGGCAACCAACGCCCCGGTATCGGCATCGGCGTCGAGATTGCCCCTCAGCATTTCGATGCCGAGGGCGTACTCGATGTCGCTGACGGTGTTGAAGGCAACAGGCTCGTTCGACCGGTTCTCGATGATGAGCGGCACGCGGTGGCCCGATCCCCCCGTCGGCTCGGGACCGCAGGCCGTGGTCGGAATGACGGTGAGGGTGCTGTCGACAAGGATGTCGCGGGCCTTGTTGGTGATGCCGGGCTTGATGCGTTCCAGGCGCACGAAGGTCTCGGCGAGCGTCTCGCGCGTGCCGTCCTCGGCGGCGGGGAATTCGCGCTTCAGCGCGGCGATGACGTCGGTGAAGTCCTGGCCGGAAACGAGATAATCGGCAAGCGCGGCGAGCTTGAACTGGAACCAGGCGTAGTTGAGCGCGCCCATGGCGTAGTAGATGTCGTCGAAATCCACGAGCGCCCGGTAGCGGCCGAAGTCGGTGAAGCGCGGGGGGACGCCCTTGAGCAGGCCGGCGAAGTCCGGCCGTTCGGCGCGCACATAGGCCGCCAGGAAAGCGTTGGCGACGAGCTCGTTGATCCAGTAGTTGCCGCTCCAGATGCCGATCTGACTAGCAATGACGTGACCAATCTCGTGGAAGGTGAGGGCGGCATTCAGTCCGACCGGCTCGAGGTCCCACTGGTCGAAGCCGGGATGGCTGTCGATGCGGTCGGGCATCATGACGAGGCCGGTGGCGATCTCGGCATAGGGCGATGGATAGGGGATGCGGCTGGCAACCTTGGCCCAGTCGCCGGGGTTGAGCACGGCCATGACGAGTTTGCCGGTCCATCGGGTCTTGGCGCGGTACCAGGCAAGGGCGCCCGTCAGCGCATCGGCATAGATGGTGGCTTCCGCCTGGGCGGAGAGCGAATAATGCAGTTCGATGGCGCCGGTGCGGACCGGCAGGTTGAGCGCCATCAGGCGCGGCAGGTCCGGCCCGTCCTCCATGGCGAGCGCGGCCGGGGCGGCCAGCGCTGCGACGGCAGCAAGGATGAAGGGTAGCGCCCGCACCGGACCTCCGGTCAGCCGCGCCGGTCGACCAGTGTCCAGCTTGCCGGAATGAGGAGCGCCGCCAGAACTACCTTCAGCGCATCGCCCAGAAGGAACGGCGCGACGCCGCCGGCGAAGGCCTTGGCCATACCGATGCCGGCAGCACCGTTGGGCAATTGTGCGAACCAGGCGAGCCAGGCGAAGCCGATGGCGAACTGGATCGCCACGGCAATCAGCATCGCCGCGCCGAGGCGCAGCGCCGAACGGTCCCAGCCGCGGTCGGTGGCGAAGCCGACGATGGCCGCGACCAGCACCCAGCTCATGATGAAGCCGGCCGTCGGTCCGAGCATGTAGAGCGGCCCGGCGACCGCCGGCGGCGTGTTGGTGAAGACCGGCAGGCCGAGCATGCCTTCGGCGATGTAGGCCAGAACAGTCGCCACTGCCAGCCGCGAGCCATAGGCGGCGCCGATGAGCAGCACGGCCAGCGTCTGCAGGGTCATCGGCACCGGCCAGAAGGGCACCTTGATCTTTGCCGAGATGGCGAGGATCAGCGTTCCGGCGAGCACCAGGATGATGCCTCTGACGGCGCGGTTGACGTGGCTCGGCCAGACTGCGGTGGCGAGCGCGCGGGACGAGCTGATCATCGGCATTGCATGACCCCGGATGGCTTGAAGGCGAAGACGAAGCTATAAGGGCATTCACTGACGGCAACAAGCGGCCGCCAAGGCCTTCGACCGCCAGCCACGGGACGGCGCCGGCGATGCCGATTCGGCGCCGCGGCGGGTATTTGCCGCAGTCTTGCCATCTAGGCGGTTTCGAGTCATATGTTCACGGTTCGGGCAATGTATCCCGGAGACTGGACAAACGCGCGTGGGCGAAAAGCCCCGCGGAACTTGGGAATTACCCTGGCCGTCTGGATAAGACGCTTTGCTTCCGTTCCCCGATCAACATGCTGCCGACGACCGCGGGCGTAGACATGCGCCTACTGTGACCACCAGGGAAAAGGACTTCCCCCGATGACTGATCGCCAGACTGGCACCGTAAAATTCTTCAATTCCTCCAAAGGCTTCGGCTTTATCAAGCCGGACGGCGGGAGCAAGGACGTGTTCGTCCATGTGAGCGCCCTCGAGCAGGCCGGGATCAGCCATCTCGCCGATGGCCAGCAGGTCTCCTTCGAGGTCGAGCCGGACAAGATGGGCAAGGGCCCGAAGGCTGTCCGCCTGCAGCTCGTCTAGCCTTTTCGCCGGCGATCCGCCGGCCGGATGCTTTGCGCCGTCGGCCCGTGCCGGCGGCGTTTTTTTGTGCGGTTTTCTTGGAGCGAGCCGCTTCATCCTTCGCGGCCGGTCTGCGGCCGGCTCCGCAGGACGAAGTCACACCCTTGGCCCTGATGGAGGATGAAACGGAGACCTGGGGGATGAGACGGAGAGGGGACCCAGAATCAGGAAAGGCGCCGTTCGGGTTGCCCCAACCGACGCCTCCCTGATCGTTCGCCTGCCTGACAGCCGCCTCACCCGAGGGCAAGGCACCATCGGCAGCGAGCCGATGCGTGATCAGCTGGTTCACCTCCATCGCTGAAGGCTCCTGCGATCACTCCGGAACTCAAGCCTTGCGGCTCTTCATCCCGGACCGGAGCTTGGCCTTTCGGCTTCCTCCCGGACCACGTTCCAGATCACGCAACGCATTGCTGCGCCCATGAACCTTTGCGTGGCGCCGCGGGGCATCCGGCTTTTCCAGGCTTGCACCCAGCGCCGGCGCGGTTCCGCGGGAACCAACCTCAAACGTTCGACTTAGCCCTTGCCGAACTCGGCTAACTCCCTTGCGGTATGAAGATCATGCGCCCGCCCTGGTGATGGCGAAAGCCGAGAGTGGTGCCGCTGGGACTTCAGTGGATAACGGGGGTGACGAGGTTGTAGCGACAGCCGCTGGCGCTCGGCTTGCATGCGGTATCGGCCATGGTGCGGTCGCGTGCGACCCGCCGAAGCCTTTCGGGTCCCATCCAACGCAGAAACATTCTAGCCTCACGTCAGCCCGATATGGAGCGGGCCGAAGCGGAGGAGGCCGGCATGATCCACCGACCGTCCGCCCCGGAGGGCGGGCCCGCGCATGTCATGCCGGTGGCGCATGACCCCGGTCTGGCCGCGGCGCGGCGCTACGTCCTGGCGGCCACGACCATCGCCTCGGCGATGGCCTTCGTCGACTCGACGGTCGTCGGCATCGCGGTGCCCACCATCCAAAAGGAACTGGCCGCCGATATCGTCGCGATGCAGTGGGTGGCGAATGCCTTTCTGCTGATGCTCGGTTCGCTCATTCTCGTCGGTGGCGGCCTTGGCGATCGCGTTGGCCGGCGACGCATTTTCCTCATCGGCATCGTCGCCTTCACGCTGGCCTCGCTCGGCTGCGCGGTGGCGCCGAACCCTACCGTCCTGATCGTGGCGCGTGCCCTGCAGGGTGTCGGCGCAGCCCTCCTCGTGCCGCAGAGCCTGGCGATCATCTCGGCGACCTTTCCCAAGGAAATCCGTGGCAAGGCGATTGGCACCTGGGCGGCGGCGTCGGCGGTGACCACGGCGCTCGGGCCGCCGATCGGCGGCTTCCTCATCGATCTCCTGTCGTGGCGCGCCGCCTTCTGGATCAACCTGCCGGCCGCCGTCGTGGCCCTGTGGCTGACCTTGCGCTACATGCCGGAAAGCCGCGACGAGGGCGCAAAGGGCGGCATCGACTGGCAGGGCGCGCTTATCGCGGTCGCCGCCTTCGCCGCGCTCACCTTTGGCCTCAGCGCCATTTCGGAAGGGCAGGTCAGCGCCGTCGTGATCACCGCGGCGATCGCCGCCGGGCTGATCGGCCTTGCGGTCTATGTGCTGGTCGAGCGCCGCGCCGCCAATCCGATCATGCCGCCGGCGCTCTTCCGCTCGAAGATCTTCACCAGCGTCAACATCGTCACGGTGTTCCTCTACGGGGCGCTCAGCGGCGTGCTCTTCCTGCTGCCCTTCGACCTCATCAACCGGCGCGGGCTGAGCGCGGCCACCACCGGTCTCATCATGTTGCCCTTCGGCCTCATCATCGGGGTGCTGTCGCGCTTCACCGGCGCGCTCGCCGACACTTACGGTCCGCGCTTCTTCCTGGTTGCCGGGCCGCTCCTGGTCGGCGCCGGTTCGCTCGGCTTCGCCTTGGTCATCCCGGATATCTGGCTCGGCGTCCTGCTGCCGGTGGTGCTGGTCGGCGGCGGCATGGCGCTTGCCGCCTCGCCGCTCACCACCGCGGTGATGAACGCGGTGCCGGATGGCAAATCGGGCGCCGCCTCGGGCATCAGCAATGCGGCAAGCCGCTTGGCCGGCGTCTTCGCCATCGCCATCTTCGGTGCCACGGCCGGTGTCGTCTTCGGCTGGACGGCGCCGGCCGCGGCACGCTTCGGCGTCATCCCGCCGGCCGGCGACGCATCGCACGACGCGGTGGTCGGCGCGTTCCTGTCCGCCTATTCGGCGGCCATGATATTCGGTGCGCTCTGGTGTCTCATTGCGGCGGCGGTCTCTTTCGTGACCTTGAAGGGCACCGCGCCGCCGAAGCAGGCCAAGGCGACGGGCGCGGCGTCGCCAGGGAGGTGACCCATGCGCAGCGTGTTGGCGGCCGTGCTGCTGATCGCGGGAACGGCGATTGGTGCGGCCGAACCGGCGGCGCTCGCGATCAGCGATGTGCCTTATGGCGACCAGCCGGAGCAGAAGATCGATCTCTACATGCCGGCAGGCGATGCCAGCGATGCGCCGGTGCTGGTGTTCTTCCACGGCGGCGGCTGGACGGAGGGGACGCGGAAGGACCTGACGGCGACCGCGGAATCGCTGACGGTCGCGGGCATGATCGTGGCGGTTCCCGACTACCGCCTCTATCCGCGGGCGGTCTTCCCCGAATTCGTCGAGGATTGCGCCGCCGCCGTCGCTCATGTCCGCTGGATGCTGGGCCAGCTCGGCGGCCGCCACCGGCTGTTCATCGGCGGCCATTCGGCCGGCGCGTTCAACGCCGCCATCCTCGCCGCCGACAAGCACTTCCTTGCCGATGCGGGCGTTCCCGCCGATGCGGTCGCCGGTTATGTGCTCCTGTCCGGCCCTTATGAGATGAGCGGGCCGTACATGCCCAAGCCCTTCAGCGAGATCTTCCCTGCCGCCATCGGCCGGGGCGCCAAGGTGACCGATTTCATCGACGGCAAGGAGCCGCCTTTGCTGCTGATGGGGGTTGAGGCCGACGACGTGGTCAATCCACGCGACACCGATCGCCTCGCCAGCGCCGTGATGGTCCATGGCGGACGAGCAGTCGTGGCCACCTACACCGGCAGCGACCACATCGCCACCTTCCGCGGATTGAGCCACCCGGATTCAGCCGTGCGCAAGGACCTCGCGAGTTTCATCACCGCGGTGTCGGGACGGTGACGAAGGCCGGGGCGGGGGCACCCCGGCCTTCGGGCAGCCACGGGGTCAGACGTAGCTGGCGATCTCGTCGAAAGCCAGCCGCGGGCTGCGCGGGAACAGCTTGCTGTGGTCGCCATAGCCGATGTTGACCAGCACGTTCGACTTGATCTGCGTGCCGGCGAAGAATTCCGCGTCGACCCTGTCCTTGTCGAAGCCGCCCATGGGTCCGGTGTCGAGGCCAACGGCGCGCAGCGCCAGGATGAGATAGGCGAGTTGCAACGTGCCGTTCTGGCTGGCGGCGTACGCCGCGGCGCCCTCGTCATTGGCGAACATCGGACGCACGTCCATGTGCGGGAAGAGCCGCGGCAGGTGGTCGTGGAAGGCCAGGTCATGGCCGACGATGGCGGTCACCGGCGCGGCCATGGTCTTGTCGACATTGCCGGGCGACAGGGCCGGCTTGAGGCGGGCCTTGGTTTCTTCGGTCTCGACGAACACCACGCGGAAGGGCGAGGCGTTGACCGCCGTCGGACCGAGCTTGGCCAGGTCCACCGCCTCTTCGAGAAGTTCATGGGACACCGGCTTCTCGAGCCAGCCGTTATGGGTACGGGCTTCACGGAACAAGCGGTCGAGCGCTGCGGCGCCGAGACGGCCGTCGGCGACATCGGCGGGCTCGAACACCCTCTGATTCACGATCTGATTCATGGCTTCCCTCGTCTGAAAGATCAGGACCCCGCGTCCTGAGAGGGAGATGGGGAAGAGGTTGCATCAGGGAAATCGGCCAAATAGTGGTAATATCCATCAGACGGAGTGATGGAACATGCTCGATACCATGACGCTCGACCAGTTGCGGGCACTCGAAGCCGTGGCGGAAACCGGCAGTTTCTCGGCCGCCGCGCGCCGGTTGGGGCGGGTCCAGTCGGCGGTCAGCCAGGCCATCCAGGCGCTCGAGGTGAGTCTCGGCGTGGCGCTTTTCGACCGCTCAGGCAAGGTGCCGCAGCTCAACGATACCGGCCGCGTCGTGCTCGAGGACGCGCGCAACCTGCTGCGCGGTGCCGAGGCGCTGAAGGCGCGCGCCGAGAGCATCGCTGGCGAGCTGGAGCCGGAGCTGACGCTGGCAGTGGAGAGCATGTTCCCGATGCATGTGCTGATCGACGCGCTGCGCGATCTTCAGGCGCGCTTTCCGCTGCTGCCGGTGACCGTCTACACGGAGGCGTTGGGCGGAGCCGAGCAGCGCCTGCGCGACGGGGCGGCGCGCATTGCGCTCTATCCGCCGAACCCGATCATGAGCGAAAACCGCGAAACGGAGTTCATGGTGACCATCCCGACGGTGCCGGTGGTGGCGGCGAACCATCTGCTGGCCAGCGAAAAGGCGCCGCTATCGCGCGCCGTGCTGGAGCGACAGGTTCAGCTCGTGCTCACCGACCGCTCGCCGGTGAGTGCCGGCATCAGCGCCGGCATCGTCAGCCACCGCACCTGGCGCTTTGCCGACATCAACACGCGGCTGGAATTTCTGCTGGCCGGCTTCGGCTGGTGCAACATGCCGCTGCCGATGGTTCTCGGCCACATTCAGGCGGGACGGCTGAAGGTGCTCGACATCGCCCAGCACAATGCGCCCGAGTTCCGCATCCACGCGGTCTATCCGCGCGGACGCATGCCGGGCAAGGCCGGGCGCTGGCTGATCGATACGCTGCGCCAGCGCGCGCAAGCCTGCGCCGCGCCGTTGGCCGAAGCCAAGGCGGCGGTCGGCGCCTCTGTGCTGGCGGAGGCGGACGGCAGCGGGGGGTGACCGCAGCTTACGTATTCTTCCCCAGGAACACCCTGATGCGGTCGATGGCGCGCTCGATGTTCTCCGCCGAATTGGCGTAGGAGAGGCGGAGATAGCCTTCGCCGAGGATGCCGAAATCGGGGCCGCCGATGGCCGCGACACCGGCCTCTTCCAAGAGCGCATTGGCAAGCGGCTTGGCCTTGAAGCCGGTCTCCGAGATGTTGGGGAAGGCGTAGAAGGCGCCCTTGGGCGTGGCGCAGGAAACGCCGGGCAGTGCATTCATGCCCTCGACCACCAGTTTGCGCCGCTTGTCGAACTCGGCGACCATGGTCGCAATCGAATCCTGCGGGCCGGTGAGCGCCGCCAGCCCGGCAAATTGGGCGGCCGCGTTGACGCAGGACCAGGCGTTTACCGCCAGCTTGCGGACGTTGTCGTAGAGCGGCTCCGGCCACACCGAATAGCCCATGCGCCAGCCGGTCATGGCGTAGGTCTTCGACCAGCCGTCGAGCAGGATGACGCGCTCGCGGATCTCCGGGTAGGACATGAGCGAGACGTGGGCGAGCCCGTCATAGGTCATCTGGCCATAGATCTCGTCGGAGAGGATGGCGACGTCGGGGAAGCGCTCCAGGCCCTTGACCAGCGCGTCGATCTCCGCCTTGGGCGTGACGCCGCCGGTGGGGTTGGCCGGCGAATTGAGGATCATCAGCCGCGTCTTGGGCGTGATCAGCGAAAGCGTCTCCTCGGCGGAGAAGGCGAAGCCGTTCTCCTCGCGGATCGGGATCGGCACCGGCCGCGCGCCGGTGAACTCGATCATCGAGCGATAGATGGGAAAGCCGGGATCGGGATAGAGGATGTCGGCGCCGGGCTCGCCGAACATCAGGATGGCGGCGAACATGGTGACCTTGCCGCCGGGCACGATGATCACCTGGTCGGGTGACACATCGACGCTGAGGCGCCGGTGGATGTCGGCGGCGACCGCTTCGCGCAGCGGCTGGATGCCGGTTGCCGGCGTATAGCCGTGGTGGCCGTCGTGGAGCGCCTTGACCGCCGCCTCGACGATGTGGTCGGGCGTGCGGAAATCGGGCTGGCCGATGCCGAGATTGATGATGTCCTTGCCTTCCGCCGCGAGCCGCGTGGCGCGGGCAAGGACGGCGAAGGCGTTTTCTTCGCCGATCCGGTCAAACCCGGCGATGGTGTGCAGCACGACGTTTCCCCGTTTGGTTGTCGTTGATTTGGCCAAGAGATTAGGCGCATAAAACCGCAGAAATCAAACCTGTTCAGGCCCATCATGCGGCGCCGTGGCAGGACGGGGGAGGGCTCATGACGACGGTTTCAGAGAAACGCCGGGCTTTCCGGGCGCTCCACGAGAGTGGCTGCTTCGTGCTGCCCAACCCGTGGGACGTCGGCACGGCGCGTTACCTGCAGCATCTCGGTTTCAAGGCGCTGGCGACGACAAGCTCGGGGGCAGCGTGGAGTCTCGGCTATGCCGATGGCAACGTGCCGCTGGATCTCATGCTTGACCACATCCGCGGAATCGCGGAGGCAAGCGACGTGCCGCTCAACGCCGATTTCATGAACGGGTACGGCGATTCGCCGGACGCCGTTGCCGAAAGCGTTCGGCGCTGTCTGGCGACCGGCGTGGCCGCCGTTTCGATCGAGGATCAGATTCCGCGGCAGAAGGCGTTGTACGACCTTGATATGGCGGTCGAGCGCCTCAAGGCCGCCCGCGCAGCGATCGATGCAGACGGTGGCGAAGCCCTGCTTGTCGGGCGAACGGAGTGTTTCGTGATCGGCCATTCCGAGCCGCTCGAGCAAACCATCCGCCGTCTTGTCGCTTTCGCCGAGGCTGACGCCGACTGCCTCTATGCGCCGCACTTGAAGACCGCGGATCAGATCGCGGCGGTCGTCAAGGCGGTCGCACCCAAGCCCGTCAACGTACTCGCCATCGGTCTTGGCGGACTGACAGTCGCCGCCCTCGCGGATCTCGGCGTGCGGCGCATCAGCGTTGGCGGTGTCATGGCCCGCATGGCCTGGGCCGGCTTCATGAAGTCGGCAAAGGAGATTGCGGATGCCGGCACCTTCACGGCCTTCGAGGAAGCGGCCTCCGGCGCTGACCTCGATTGCCTGTTCGCAGCCGACGGAACGCGGAGGGCGCCATGAGCGAGACGAACGACAACCTGCCAATCGGTGCGGTGGTCGATGCCACGCGAGCGGAGCGCCCCGAAGCCGTGCGGCTCAAGGGGCGCTTCTGCCGTATCGAGAAGCTCGACGTCGTTCGCCATGCCGAATCGCTCTGGCAGGCGGTCAAGGAACATGACGAGCTTTGGGTCTACATGGGCTACGGCCCGTTTGGCGACGAGCAATCCTTCCTGCGCTGGATGGAGGAGCGGGTGGTGGCGCTCGACCCGTTTGCCTATGCGGTGATCGACGTGGCGAGCGAGCGCGCCGTCGGCACCGTGACGCTGATGGAAATCCGCCCGGCGATGGGCGTGATCGAAATGGGCAGCATCGTCTACACGCCGCTTCTGCAGCGCACGCCCGCCGCAACGGAAGCGCAATATCTGATGGCGCACTATGTGTTCGATGATCTCGGCTACCGGCGCTACGAATGGAAGTGCAACGCGCTCAACGCGCCCTCACGCCACGCGGCCGAGCGCCTCGGCTTCACCTATGAAGGCACGTTCCGCCAGCACATGATCGTCAAGGGGCGCAACCGCGATACGGCGTGGTATGCGATGACCGACAGCGAGTGGCCGGCGGTGAGGGCGGCCTTCGAGGCGTGGCTCAAGCCGGAGAACTTCGACGAGGCCGGCCACCAGAAGCGCGGGCTCGCAGAATTCAGAAACTAGGCGAAGGACGACGAAGGCATGGACAGACTGAAGGGCAAGCGCGCGTTACTGACCGCCTGCGGCGCGGGCATTGGCCGGGCGACGGCGCTTCGCTTCGCGGCGGAAGGCGCGCATGTGATCGCGACCGACATCAAGCCCGAACTGATGGCAGATCTCAAGGATCAGGGTGTCGCCGAAGTCGATACGCTTAACGTGCGCGACAGCGACGCGGTGCAAGCGTTCGCGGCCAAGATCGGGCCGGTGGACGTGCTGTTCAATTGCGCCGGCTTCGTCCATCACGGCACGGTGCTCACCACCTCGGAAGATGACTGGGACTTCTCATTCGACCTCAATGCCAAGTCGATGCACCGTATGATCCGCGCCTTCCTGCCGGCGATGCTGGAAAAGGGCAGCGGCTCGATCGTCAACGTCGCGTCCGGTGCCTCGTCGGTCCGCGGCATTCCCAATCGTTACGTCTACGGCGCTTCAAAGGCGGCGGTGATCGGGCTGACCAAGGCGGTTGCCGCCGATTTCATCCGCCAGGGCGTGCGCTGCAACGCCATCTGTCCGGGAACCATACAGTCGCCGTCGCTCGACGGGCGCATCGCCGACCAGGCGAAGGCACAGGGCAAACCGGCCGAGGAAATCCGGCAGGCCTTCGTCGACCGCCAGCCGATGGGGCGCGTCGGCACGGCGGAGGAGGTCGCCTGGGCGGCGGTCTATCTCGCCTCCGACGAATCGACCTTCACCACCGGCCAGATCGTCCTGGTCGACGGCGGCTTCGCGCTCTGAGGCTTCAGGGAAGCAGATCGTCCGGCAGCGCGTCGGGCGTATAGCTGCGTAGCGCGTTGCTGCGATACGTCTTCAGCGCCGGCAACATGAAGGGCACGCCGAAGAAGAGCGCGGCGAGCGCCCGCATGTCGCGGGTGACGAGCAGCAGCCCAATGGGCATGACGATGAAGAAGGCGACGCCAAGGACCATGGCGAAGAGCCCGAACCGCTGACGGCCTTCGGTGTTGCCGGCGATGAACCGGATGCGGGCCTGGTCGTCCGGGCCCAGCCGGGCATGCAGATCGCGGACGAAGGCGGCGTAGGCCTCGGCCCGTTCGGGTGCCGGCAATCCAGACGGCGCGACGCCGACCACGGTGAGCACGTTGCCGGAGCTGAAGCCGATGACGCAGGTGCCGAAGGTGCCGCTCCTCGGCAGGCTCCCCAGCGCCAGGCGAATGCGTGCGATATCGCCATAGGCAGCCGTGCGCGGCGCACCTTCGGTCGACCATTCCAGGCCGGCCGGCGCCAGCCGGATGCCGTCATCGTGATAGCGGACGACAATGCGCAGGCCCTCGCCTTCACGATGAACGAGGGCATAGTCCATTGTCGGCGCCTGGACGGGCGAATCGCCGCTTGCCATGACAATGCCTCCCGGCGTTGCCGGGCAGCCTGTCTCAGCCGGCGACGATCGGATAGGATCGCGGCTGCTCGAAAGTTGCAAGCGGGATTGTGAAACCTCCATGCACATCTTGATTATCGGTGGCGCCGGCATGATCGGCGCCAAGCTCACGCGCCGGCTGATCGCCGACGGCGGCCTCATCGGCAAGGCCATCGACCGGCTAAGCCTGGTCGACTGGGTGGAGCCGGTGCTGCCGACCGGCGTGCCCTTCCGGGTCGACACGCGCGATGCGGACCTTTCCACGCCCGGCGTGGCCGAGGATATCGTCGCCCAGCGGCCGGACGTGATCTTTCATCTGGCGGCCATCGTCTCGGGCGAGGCGGAGGCCGATTTCGACAAGGGCTACCGGGTCAATCTCGACGGCACGCGCTTCCTCTTCGAAGCGATCCGCAAGGTCGGCGGCGGGTATTGCCCACGGGTGGTGTTCACCTCGTCGATTGCCGTGTTCGGCGCGCCGTTTCCGGAGGCTATCGGCGACGAGTTCTTCGAAACCCCGCTGACCTCCTACGGCACCCAGAAGGCGATCAGCGAGCTGCTGCTCTCCGACTACACGCGGCGCAGCATCTTCGACGGCATCGGCATCCGCCTGCCGACGATCTGCGTGCGTCCCGGCAAGCCCAATAAGGCGGCCTCGAGCTTCTTTTCCAGCATCATCCGCGAACCGCTGGCCGGCCAGGAGGCAGTGTTGCCGGTTGGCGAGGATGTGCGCCACTGGCATGCCAGCCCGCGCTCGGCGGTCGGCTTCCTGATCCACGCCGCCGGACTCGACGGCGAACGGCTCGGTGCGCGGCGCAGCCTCTCGATGCCGGGCGTCTCGGTGACGGTCGGCGAGCAGATCGCGGCACTGCGCGAGATCGCCGGCGATGCGGTGGCGGCGCGCATTCGCCACGCGCCTGACCCGACGATCATGGGCATCGTCGCGGGATGGCCGCGCAACTTCGCGCCCGAGCGCGCCATTGGGCTCGGCTTCCGCGCCGAGACGAACTTTGCGGAAATCATCCGCGTCCACATCGAGGACGAGCTCGGCGGGACCTGGGTGAAGTAGGACCTCTCGTCCGCACCCTGCTTCAATCCTCATGGTGAGGAGCGAGCGTGGCGAGCCTCGAACCATGTGGCCCATCCTTCGGGGCCCGCCTTCGGCGGGCGCCTCAGGATGAGGGTGAGGTTTCTGTCGGCTCTACGCCTTCGCCTGCCATGGGGTTTCCGGCACGGGCGTAAGCGGCTTGCCGGCGGTGAACCAGCTCAGGAGATTGTCGACGCAGAGCTGGCCCATGGCGTCGCGGGTATAGACCGAGGCCGAGCCGACATGCGGCAGCAGAACGGCGTTGGGAAGCGCCATCAGCTCGGCCGGGACGTTGGGCTCATGGGCGAAGACGTCGAGGCCGGCGGACAGAATGGTGCCGTCCTTGAGGGCGGCGATCAGCGCCGGTTCGTCGACGACGCTGCCGCGGCCGACATTGATGAAGATGCCGCGGGGCCCGAGCGCCTTGAACACGACGGCGTCGATGATCTTCTCGGTGTGGCGCCCGCCGGGGAGCACCGAGACCAGCGTGTCGACCGCTGCGGCCATCTCCGCAAGATCGGCATAGTGGCGGTAGGGGACATCGTCGCGTCGGCTGCGGTTGTGATAGACGACCGGCACCTGCATGGCGACGAGCCGGCGGCCGAGGGCGATGCCGATGCGGCCGAGGCCGACGATGCCGACCGTGCGGTCGCGCATCGTCGCGCGGCTGAGCGGCGGCGGCCCCTCGCTCGGCCACCTGCCGGCGCGGAGATGCCGCTCGGCGGCGGACAGCTCGCGCACGGTCATCAGCATCAGGCCGAGCGCCGTATCGGCAACTTCCTCGGTCAGCACGTCAGGGGTGTTGGTGACGACGATGCCGCGCGCCGCCGACGTCACAAGGTCGATGCCGTCATAGCCGACGCCGAAATTGGCGATGATCTCGAGCCTGGGCAGGCTCTCGATCATGGCGCCGTCGATGGCAAAATGGCCGCCGCGGGCGATGCCGCGGGCGTTCGCCGCTGCCGGCGGAATCGCTTCGCCATGGTTCAGCCGGTGGACGGTGAAGGCCTCGGCAAGTGCGCTCGCAGTCCTCGCCGGCAGGTGGCCGGCGGCAATCACGTCAATCTTGTCCAATGGGTCTCTCCGAAGGTGGGGCGGCAATTCTACCCGGCGACGGCCTGACGGCAAGCTCAGCGGTCGCGGCGGACGCGCTCGCGATAGAGCGCATAGAGGCCGCTCGCGACGATCAGGCCAGCGCCGATCAGGGTGGCGTGGTCGGGACTATTGCCGAAGATGAAGAAGCCGAGGGCGATGGCCCAGATGAGCTGCGTGTAGTTGAAGGGTGCCAGAACGGTCGGCGGCGCGTCGCGATGAGCCATGATGAGAAGCCAATGGCCCAGACCGCCGAAGACGCCCGTGGCGACCAGTGCGCTGGCGACCATCCAGCTCGGCGGCATGACGGCGACCACCGGCATGGCCGGCGCCAGCAGGATGGAGGACAGGCCGGCGGCATAGATCGCCATGCCGTTGGGGCTGTCGGTTGCCGACAGGGTGCGGGTGGTCAGCGAATAGAAGGCAAAGCACAGCGCTGCAGCGACCGTGAGCAGGGTGGCCGGATTGAAGGTGGCCGCGCCCGGCCGGATGACGATGAGCACGCCGATGAAGCCGACGGTGACGGCAGCCCAGCGGCGCGGTCCCGGCCATTCACCGAGCACGGGTCCGGCAAGCGCGGTGGCCAGCAGCGGTCCGGCGAACTGCACCGAACTGGTTACCGCCAGGGGCAGATAGTGCACTGCCGTGAAGCTCAGGATGGTGATGACGAGGAGCAGCAGGGCGCGCAGGACCTGCAGCCACGGCCGGCGGGTGGCGTATTCGGACCAGTTTCGCCAGGGCCTGAAGAAGAGCACGGCGAGGACGAAATTGACGAAGTAGCGGCACCAGGCGGTCTCGAGCGCGGGAATGATGTTGGACAGGTATTTGGCGGTCGCGTCGAGCAGGGCGAAACAGAAGACGGCCGCCAGCATGAGCGTGATGCCGCGCACCCGCACGGCCGTTTCCTCCGGCGTCAGCGGCAGGTGGCGTGCGGTCACATCGTCAATCCTGGTCGTTTTGGGCTGATGCCGGTGGCGGGAGCGTGGCAACATATCCGCCACCGGTGCGATCGCAAGGGACCATCGACGTCCGCAAGGTCAGCGGTCGCGGCGGACGCGCTCGCGATAGAGCGCATAAAGGCCGCTGGCGACGATCAGACTGGCGCCGATCAATGTCGGCGGGCCGGGGATATCGCCGAAGATGAGATAGCCGAGCACGATCATCCAGATGAGCTGGGTGTAGTTGAAGGGGGCCAGCACCGTCGGCGGGGCGTTGCGATGGGCAGCGATCAGGAACCAGTGGCCGATGCCGCCGGCAATGCCGGTGCCGGCCAGCGCCGCGGCGATCAGCCAGGTCGGCGGTACGACGCCGATCGACGGCAAGGCGGGCGTCAGCGCGACGGTGGCCAGCGCCGCGGCATAGATCAGCATGCCGGCGGCGCTGTCGGTGGCCGAGAGCACGCGTGTCGACAGTGAATAGCCGGCGTAGCAGAGCGCGCTTGAAAGGGAATAGAGCGCCGCCGGATTGAACTGGGACGGCTCGGGCTGGACGATGATGACCACGCCGATGAAGCCGACGGTGACGGCGGTCCAGCGGCGCGGCCCCGGCCACTCGCCGAGGATCGGGCCGGCGAGCGCGGTGGCGAGCAGCGGTCCGGCAAACAAGATCGATCCGGTGACGGCCAGCGGCAGGTAGCGGATGGCGAAGAAATTGAAAACGGTGGAGCCGAGAAGGAAGAGGCCGCGCCAGACCTGCAGCCAGGGCCGCTGCGTGAGGTAGTCCGTGAAGTGGCGCCACGGGCGCAGCACGGCGACGGCGATGACCAGATTGACGGCGTAGCGGAACCAGGCGACCTCGAGCGAGGGCACGCCGCCGCCGGCGGCGTATTTGGCGCAGGTGTCGAGCAAGGCGAAGCAGAAGACGGCGGCGAGGATCAGCACGATGCCGCGCACGCGCACGGCGGTCTCTTCGGGCGTCAGGGGCACATGACGCGCGCTCGCGGCCGCCGCGCGCGGCGTACCCTCAGTAGGTGGCACGGCCGCCCGAGATGTCGAATGTGAAGCCGGTCGTGAAGGAGCACTCGTCCGACACCATGAAGGCAATGGTGGCGGATATCTCCTCGACGGTGACGAAGCGGCCACGCGGGATCTTGGCCAGCATGTAGTCGATATGGGCCTGGCTCACCTGGTCGAGGATGCGGGTCGCGGCGGTCACCGGGGCAATGGCGTTGACCGAAATGTTGCTGCCGGCGGTCTCCTTGGCCAGCGACTTGGTGAGCGCGATGACGCCGGCCTTGGACGCCGAATAGGGCGAGGCGGTGGGGTTGCCCTCCTTGCCGGCGATGGAGGCGACGTTGGCGATGCGGCCGTAATTGCGCGCGATCATGTCGCCGACGAAGGCACGGCAGCAGAGAAACTGGCTGCGCAGGTTGATGCGGATGACGCGGTCCCACTCGTCGATGGGGTAGTCGGCGACATTGGCGTTGAGGCCGGCGACGCCGGCATTATTGACCAGGATGTCGACCGGTCCGAGCGCCTTCAGCGTCTCGGCCTTGGCGCGCTCGACGGCAGTCTCGTCGGAGACGTCGGCGACCAGCGCGATGGCCGTGCCACGGGCCGCGAGCTCGCCGGCCGTGGCGTCGGCCAGGGCCTTGTCCTGGTCCCAGAGGGCCACCGCGGCGCCGCCGTCGATGAGGCGTTCGGCCACGGCCCGGCCGATGCCCTGGGCGCCGCCGGTGACGACCGCGACGCGGCCGGAGAAATCGAAGGTGATGGACACGGGGAAACCTGCTGGCTCAGGAATGCGGGATCGTGAATACGGGATCGTATGCCCGCGCGGCACCAGGAGGCAATTGCCGCGGGGGGCTAGGTTGCGACGGCCTCTTCGGCCTCGCCCTCGTCATTGTCGGCGTCGGCCTGAGAATCATCCTTGGCCGCGCCGAGATTGCGCTCGACCTGGCGCAGAAGCTTGCGCAGGCGCTTGCGGTCCTTGTCGTCGATGCCGCCGAGCGCCGTCTTTTCGATGCGTTTCCACAGCTTGTCGATCTGGCTGATGGCATCGCGGCCGCGCTCGGTCAGGAAAACCTGGGCCTGGCGGCCGTCGCCGGGCGCGGCGCGGCGCTCGACATAGTCCTGGGCGGCGAGCCGACTGATCATCTTGGTGACCGTCGGCGGCTGGACGCCGAGAGCGGCGGCAAGGTCGCTCATCGACATGCCGTCGGAGGCGGAAAGCGCCTTGAGCAGGGTTTCCTGGCCGGAATGGAGGTTGATGCGGGACAACTGACTCCCCGCCCGCACCCGGTAGGCGTGAGCCGCCTGGGCAAGCCTGTGAGTTATTGTCCGTCGGTGATCGAACCCCATGAACTTAGCGACCTAAACAACAAACATGAAGTCTGTATGACAGGTCCCGGGACGGCTGTAAGCCTGTCAATGGTCACAAGGTGCGCATCTCGCGCGCCACCCGTTCCAGAAATGCGGCAAGGACCGTCTCGCCGTTACGGTTCATGTCGTGCAGGGCGACGTAGCGGACCTTGGTGAGCGGGTGGCAGACGGCGCGCACCGCCCGCGTGACCACCTTCTTCGGCGGGTCGCCCATCAGCATCGTGCGCCAGCGGTCGCCGCCATAGGTGACGACCGCTGCGAGCTTGCGAATATTGGAGAGGTTCGGCCAGGTGCGCCCGTTGGCGAGCTTGAACGAGACGCCGGGCAGGAAGACGCGGTCGAAGAAGCCCTTCATGATCGCCGGGTAGCCGTAGTTCCAGACGGGGAAGCTGAGCACCAGCGCGTCGGCAGCGCGCAGGCGGTCGACATAGTCCTGAACCGCCTTAGTGCAGGTTTCGGTGTCGTGGTAGTTGAGCCGCTCCTCGCGCGAAAGCACCGGATTGAAGCCTTCGGCATAGAGGTCGCAGTCGTCGACGTCGTGGCCGGCGGCTTTGAGGTTGTCGACGATGGTGCCATGGGCCGCCGCGGCGAAGCTGGTCTCGACCGGGTGGGCGAAAAGGACGAGCGCGCGCATGCCGCGGCCTATTCCGCCGCCGACTGCTGGAGGCCGGGGAAAAGATAGACCTGGTCCGAGTTCAGGTCGAAATCCGGATTCTCCCAGGCAATCATCTTGCCGGGGTTGAGCAGGCCCTTGGGGTCGGCCTCCTTCTTGAAGGCGAGTTGCACGGCGTCGGTCTTCTTCATGCCGCCTTCCTCCAGCGTGTAGCGGTGCGGGTTGAAGATGGGCACGCCGTGGTCCGCGTGGATCTTGATGAGCTCGTCGAGGCGCGCGTCGCTGGTGTAGCGCACCATGGGCAAACCGGCAGCGGAGACTTTGCCGTCGAAACGGACGAATTCGAGATGGCCGGGGACCTCGTCGCCGAGCAGCCTGGTCAGCTTCTCGATGGTCTTCACATGGTCGGGAAAGCCGTACTGGGTCTGCAGATAGGTGATCGTCGGATCGACGCGGAGCGCCCGCAAGGTCGTGTGGTTCCAGGCAAGCTCGAAGACCGGCGGCAGGCCCTTCTTTTCCTCGGGCGTCGCGGTATCGGCGCGGTAGAGGATCTCGGCCTTCTCGCGTTTGGCCAGCGCCAGGAAGGGCGAGAGCGTCTGCGGCGCGATCATGAGCAGGACGACCGAGTGCTCGCGCCGAAAGAACTTCTGGTGACGCAGGAAATAGTCGTGCGGCACCGGTGCGGCGACGACTGCGATCTCCTTGAAGAGCAGCCCGTCTTCATTGCCGATGAGGTCGGCGAAGCGCACCGCATCCATGTAGTCGTCGTAACTGACGATGACGTCGATCCAGTCATAGGTGGCGTCGAGCGGCACCTCGACCTCGGTGATGATGCCGTTGGTGCCGTAGGCGTGCATGACCTTGAGCAGGTCCCAGCCTTCGAGTTCGAGCACGCGCGGCTCGGCCTCCATGGTGACGATGCGCATGCCGAGCACATTGCCGATGTTGCGCAGGCCGCCCCAGTTGATCGAGCCGACGCCGCCGGAGCCGCCGGCGATGAAGCCGGCAAGGGTCGCGGTGGCCGCGGTCGAGGGGTGCATGCGCAGCTCCTGCCCGCTGTCGCTGCGCAGCTCGCGGTCGATCTTGGCGATGACGACGCCGGGCTCGGCGACGGCGCGGCCAGGGGCGATCGAGGTCACCCGGTTCATGTCGGCGAGGCTGAGCACGACGCCGCCGGAGAGCGGCATGGCCTGGCCATAATTGCCTGTGCCGGTGCCGCGCGGGGTGACGGGTACGCCGAGCTTGTAGCAGGCCTTCAGCACGCGCATCACCTCGGCCTCGTTCTTCGGCGAGACGATGAGGTCGCCGGTGACGTGGTCGAGCTGGCGCTTGAGCACCGGCGAATACCAGTAGAAATCGCGGCTCTTCTGCTTGACGATGGCCGGATGATCCTCGATCCGGATGCCGTCGAGATCCTTCTTGAGGGCGTCGATGTCGTAGGCGCTCATGCACTCACCATGATGTCGTCGAGTTCGCGATAGTCGGGCAGCGTGCGGTCGATGGCCTTGCCGGCGCGCAGCACCGTGCGGTCGGCCTGCGGGCGGGCAAGCAGCTCGGTGAAGGTTCGGGCGGAAAACAGGACTAGGTCGGCGGGGAGCCCGGCGGCGATGACGCCGCGCTCGGGCCGGCCGACGATTTTCGCGGCGCCACTGGCGACCGCCGCCGGCCAGTTGCCGAAGGGGTGATCGAAATGGGCGATGCGTACCGCCTCGCGGAAGACCTCGACCATGTCGAGATCGCCATAAGCGTAGAAGGGGTCGCGGGTATTGTCGGAAGCGACCGCCACCGGCACGCCGCGCTGGGTGAACTCGTGCAATAGCGTGATGCCGCGCCAGCGCGGCGTGCGCCCGGCGACACGATCCTGCAGATACATGTTGCACATGGGTAGCGAGACGACGGCGATGCCGGCCTTTGCCACCCGCGCCAGCGTTTCCTTCGCCTCGTCGTCCGGTTGGACGGCGAGCGAGCAGCAATGGCCGCAGACGATCTTTCCCGGAAAGCGGACCTTCAGCGCCGTGTCGGCGATGGCGCGCAGCGAGCGGGCTTCGGGATCGTTGGTCTCATCGACGTGGAAATCGAGATCGAGTCCGCGCTCGGCGGCGCGAACCATCATCTTCTCGATGAGTCCTTCGAGGCCCGGAATCATGAAGGTGACGGCGCCGAGGATGCCGCCATGCTCGGCGACCAGATCGACGATCTCATTGGCGAAGGTGTCGTCGGCGAAGAAATCGATGGCAAACAGCGACACCGCCTGCAGCTCGACGCGCCCGGCCCACTTGTCGCGCATCCTGGCGAAGACCGGCCAGGTTTCGTGGTGCTGCGGCGGCCCCGAATTGAGGTGGGTGCGCAGGAGCGCAGTGCCGTGGGCGTAGGCGGCACGCAGCGAGAAATCCATGCGGCGCTCGAGATCGTGCGGGCGCCAGTGCTTCTCGCGATCAGCGGCGACCGCGCCAAGCGCGCCGGCAAAAGTGCCGTCGGGATTGCGGCGGCGTGGCCAGATGTGGCCCTTGTCGAGATGGGTGTGCATGTCGACGAAGCATGGCCACACCATGCCGCGGTCGAGGTCGAGCCTGGCCAGCTTCGTGCGGCGGCCGGGCGGATCGATGCGCTCGATCATGCCGTTCCTGATCGTGATGTCGGCGGCGATGAGGCCGTCCGCGTCAGGCGCTCCGGCGAAGCCGTCGACGAGCGCTGCCGGCAGCGTCGTGTTCGCCAGCACGAAACGCGGTTCGCGCGGCACTTTCGCGAAGCCCTTTGCCATGTCGCCTCTCCCCCGGTTGCTGCTTGCCGCCCGCCGTTCCTAGTTCTCGCGGCGCACGGCGCTCTCGTGCCACTTCCTGAGGAGAAGGTGGGAGATCAAGCTGGTCGCGAAGAAGATCAGCACGCCGGTGAAGGAGAGCAACAGGAGGGCGGCGAAGAGGCGCGGGATGTTCAGCCGGAACTGCGATTCGAGCAGACGGAAGGCGAGGCCCGAGCCGGCACCGGCGGAACCGGCGGCAAATTCGGCGACGACCGCGGCAATCAGCGCGAGGCCGCCGGCGATCCTCAAGCCAGCCAGGAAATAGGGGAGGGCGTTGGGCAGCTTGAGCAGAATCAGCGTCTGCCAGCGATTGGCGGCGTAGAGCTCGAACAGGTTGAGCAGGTTGTGGTCGGTCGAGCGCAGCCCCTGCGTGGTGTTGGAGAGGACGGGGAAAAAGGCGACGAGCCAGGCGCAGATCAAAAGGGCCGTCTGGGTGTTGGGCGTATAGATCAGAATCAGCGGCGCGATGGCGACGATCGGCGTCACCTGCAGGATGACGGCGTAGGGATAGAGCGCCAGCTCGATCCATTTCGACTGGGCCATGAGAATGGCCAGTGCCACGCCGCCGACGAGCGCGATGGCGAGCGCCAGGAAGGTGATCTTGAGGGTGACCAGAAGGGCCGGCAGCAGGATCGGATAGTCGGTGCCGAAGGCCTGGGCGATGCGCAGCGGGCTCGGCAGGATGTAGTGCGGCACATGCGCGACATCGACATAGACCTGCCAGACGACGACGAGCAGGACGAGCATGCCCACCGGCACGGCGATGCGTGCAGCGCGCTCGCCGAAGCTTTCGGCGGCTGGTGGAAGGGGCGGTTGGTCCTCGCCCTGGTGGAGGGGGGCGGTGGCAGACAGGGTCTTTTCGGCTTCGAGCGTCGTCATGGCGGTCAGTGGGTCGCTTCGATGGCGCCGTGCAGGGCTTCGGAGGTGCGCCGGCAATAGTCGTTGTAGACGGACGAGGTGCGGAACTCCTCCTCGCGTGGATAGGGCGCCTCGATCGCAATGTCCTGGACGACGCGGCCGGGCCGCGCCGCCATGACCACGATGCGGCTCGACAGATAGACCGACTCGAAGACCGAGTGGGTGACGAAGATCACCGTCCAGCCGAAGGTCTGCCACAGATGCAGCAGGTCGTTGTTGAGCTTGAAGCGGGTGATCTCGTCGAGCGCGGCGAAGGGCTCGTCCATCAAGAGCAGCTTCGGCTTGGTGATCAGCGCGCGGGCGATGGAGACGCGCATCTTCATGCCGCCCGACAGCTCGCGCGGATAGGAACCGGCGAACTTCTCCAGGCCGACCATGGCAAGCGCTTCCATGACGCGCTCGCGCGCCGCCGTCTTGGAGATGCGCTGCAGGCGCAGCGGCAGCCAGACATTGTCGAAGACCGTGCCCCACGGCATCAGGGTCGGCTCCTGGAAGACGAAGCCGATTTCCTTCTGCGGGTGGCCCTCGGCGTCGTAGTGGTCGGCCGATGGCCAGTCGACGGTGCCGGCGGTGGTCTCGCCAAGGCCGGCGATGATTCGGAGCACCGTCGACTTGCCGCAGCCGGAGGGGCCGAGCAGGCTGACGAATTCGCCCTGGCCGATATCGAGCGACATATTGTGCAGCGCGACGGTGCCGTTGGAGAACATCTTCGAGACGCCGTGCAGCGACACCAGAGGCCGCCCGCCGCGGTGCGGCGCGGAAGGCTCGATGTCGCGCGGCATGACAGTACTGTTCAAAGGTCTGCTCCGTTTAACGCCAGGTGCCGGCGCGGACGGCGGCTTGCCGCCCCATTTCCAGCAATGATGGCGGAGCAACAGCTCCGCCATCGCTCATGTCTGCCCCGATGCAGCGCGAGAGACGCCGCCTGCGGGGGCCTGTCGCGGCTACTTCTTCAGGTCCATGCCCACCTTCTTGCACACGAACTTGGTGGTGTAGGCCTGATCGATCGGGATGTCGGCCTTGATGACGCCGGCCTTGACGATCTTGTCGTAGAATTCCTTCCAGCGGGTGTCGGTCATGCAGCCGATGCCCATGGTCAGCGCGTCGCCGGATTCGAGGATGCCGTGGTCCTTCATCTGGGCGATGGAGAAAGCGATCTGAGCGTCGGTCATCTCCGGATTGTCTTTCTTGATCAGATCATTGGCGGCGGTGTTGTCGCCGTAGAGATAATTGTACCAGCCGGTGATCGAGGCATCGACGAAGCGCTGGACGATGTCCGGGTTCTTGGCGACGTAGTCCTGCTTGGCCTCGATGGTGGTCGAGTAGGGATCGTAGCCGGCGTCGGCGAGCAGGAAGACCTTGGGCTTGAAGCCGCCCTGCTTCTCGATCTCGAAGGGCTCCGAGGTGAGATAGCCCTGCTGAGCCGACATCTTGTCGACAAGGAAGGGCTGCGGATTGAAGGTGTAGGGCTTGTACTGGTCGTCACGGAAGCCCTTGAAGGCCTGCTTCATCCACTGGAAGTAGGTGGTGAAGCCTTCCTTGCCCATGAAGATGGTCGGCAGCTTGGCGAGATCGGCGAAGGTCTCCACGCCGACATCGGGATGGGCGATGAGGACCTGCGGGTCCTTCTGGAAGATGGCGGCGACTTCCTCCACCGGAACGCCCTGGTCGATGGCGTTATAGGCGTTCAGCATGCCGCCCATGTAGAACTGGATCTTGTCGCCGAGCAGCAGCGCCTGGTTGGCCGCCTGTGGGCCGCCCTGAACGATGGTCACCTTGAGGCCGAATTTCTCATAGGTACCGTCGGCAACCGCCTGGTAGTAGCCGCCGTGCTCAGCCTCGGCCAGCCAGTTGGTGCCGAACGAGACCTCGTCGAGCGCCAATGCCGGGCCGGCCAGCACAGCCAGCGCGGCGCCGGCCGCCAGGCCCAGGCTCATGGTCTTCAGAGTGCTCATTTCCCCTTCTCCGCCTTCCGTTGTCGTGGCCGGTCGTTGCGAGCCATTGCCACGGTGTCCTCGTTGTCTGCCAGTCTGATCGATTTTTGCGAATCGGCATCTGCCGCGGCAAAAGCGGCTCGCCGTGAACATCGCAAGACGTATGCCATCGGCCGCATGTCGCGCCGCTGCGCCAGCGGACGCCTTCCGCCCCCCAGGCACCGCGGGCGCGCCACTCTAGGCCAAGCCATCTGCACAAGAAAGCGGCAGTGTCTGACTTTATCCTCCGCTTGCCGGGCCCTTGTCAGGCGGCGCCTGGCAATCGTAGCGTCAAGGGCAACTTTTCCGAGGCTTCGATGGCAACAGCGCTCAATCCTGCCGGCATCCGCGTGCCGTTCGGCCGCTACAGCCACGGCATCGCGGTCGCACAACCCGGACCTTTGGTCTTCTGCTCGGGACAACTCGGGGTCGGCCCCGACGATCATGTGCCGGACACGGTGGCCGAACAGGCCGAGATCTGCTTCCGCAACATCGCCGCCATCCTGGCCGAGGCCGGGCTCGGCATGGGCGACATCGTGCGGCTCAATGCCTTCGTCACCAAGCGTGAGCATATGACCGACTATATGGCGGTGCGCGACCGCCATGTCGGCGATCCGCCGCCGGCCTCGACGCTGGTCATCGTCTCGGGCTTCACGCGGCCGGAATTCCTGGTCGAGGTCGAGGCGACGGCGGTGGGCGCGCCGTGAACGGCGGCGAACTCGCGGTGCTGGCGCCGCTGGCCGCCGTGTGGGCGCTGATGGTGATCCTTCCCGGTCCCAATTTCATCGCGATCACCTATGCGGCGACGATGCGCGGGCGCCGAGCGGCGCTTCTCACCGCGCTCGGCTCGCTCACCGGTACGGTCTTCTGGCTCGCGACCGGGTTGTTCGGGCTGAAGGCGCTGTTCGTGGTGCTGCCCTTTGCCGGCGCGTCGATCAGGATCGCAGGGGCGGTCTATCTCGTCTGGTCCGGCATCCAGATGGTGCGGCGGGCCGGCGCCGGGCTCGCCGCGCCACGCGGCGGCGCCCTCTCGGCCTATCGCAGGGGCCTTGCCACGACACTCGCCAATCCCAAATCGGCGGCGGTCGCCGCCTCGCTTCTGGCGGTGGCGCTGCCGCCTGGCCATCACGCGCTCCTGACCGCCGAGGCCTTTGTGACGTTCTTCGCGATTTCGTGCTCGTGGTATCTGCCGCTGGCACTGTTCGCCTCGACCGCGTGGATGGGGCGGGTCTTCGGCCCGGTGCGCAGGCTGGTTGGACGAGCGGCCGGCGCCGTCTTCGTTCTGTTCGGCGTCAAGCTGGCATTGGAGAATTGAGGGGCTGCAAGTCATGCGACTGTGGATCAAGGAGCCGCTGGCCGTTCTAGCGGAAGGTGCCGGCGGCGGGCTGGTGGTCGAGGACGGCAGGATCGTCGAGCTGGTGGCGACGGGGAAAAAGCCCTCGGCGCCGGTTGACCAGATCTATGACGCCGGCCGCCATGTGGTCGTCCCCGGCCTCATCAACACCCATCACCATTTCTTCCAGACACTGACCCGCGCCCATCCGGCCGCCATCAACAAGGAGCTCTTTCCCTGGCTGAAGGCGCTCTATCCGATCTGGGCGCGGAACGTGAAGCCGGATGCCTTCCGACTGGCGACGCGGCTGGCGCTGACCGAGCTGATGCTGTCGGGCTGCACCTGCTCCTCCGACCACCAGTACCTGTTTCCGGTCGGTCTCGACGACGCCATGGACATCCAGGCGGAGGAGGCGGGGCGCGTCGGCATCCGCATGACGCTCAACCGCGGCTCGATGAACCTGTCGGAGAAGGACGGCGGCCTGCCGCCGGACAGCGTCGTGCAGGATGAGGACACCATCCTTGCCGACTGCGAGCGGGTGCTCAACCGCTACCACGACGTCAACGAAGGTTCGATGCTGCAGGTGGCGCTGGCGCCTTGTGCGCCGTTCACCGTGACCAAGCGGCTGATGGTCGACAGCGTCGACCTGGCCGAGCGCCACCAGTGCCGGCTGCATACCCATCTCGGCGAGACGCGCGACGAGAACGAGTACTGCCTGCAGCACTTCGAGTGCCGGCCGGTGGACTATCTGGAGGAGTGCGGCTGGCTCAACGATCGCGTCTGGCTCGCCCACGGCATCCATTTCAACGACGACGAAGTGAAGCGTCTCGGCCGCCATGGCGTCGGCGTCTGCCATTGTCCGACATCGAACATGGTGCTGGCTTCGGGCCAGTGCCGCACCAAGGATCTGGAGGCCGCCGGCAGCCCGGTCGGTCTCGGCGTCGACGGCTCGGCCTCGAACGACAATTCCAACCTGATGGAAGGCGTGCGCCACGCGCTGATGATCGGCCGGCTGACCTACGATGCTGCCGCCGTGACCCATTTCGACGCGCTGCGCTGGGCGACCGAAGGCTCGGCGCGCTGCCTGGGGCGTGACGACATCGGCGCGATCGCAGTGGGCAAGCAGGCGGACCTCGCCTTCTTCACGCTGGACGAACTGCGCTTCTCCGGCGCCGGCGATCCGCTGGCCGCGCTGGTGCTGTGCGGGGCGCATGCCGCCGATCGGGTGATGATCGGCGGTCGCTGGACGGTCGAGGACGGCGGGCCGATCGGCATCGACGCGGCGCAACTCCGCCGCGAGCACGGTGCGGCGGCCAAGGCGTTCCTCGAAGCGCTGTGAGGCGAGGTATCATTTCGCGCCGGCGTGGTTTCCGCCGGTGGGGTCATCGGGGTCGCGCGCCCGCAAAACGCAATCGCGAATTGTGCTTTACGCAAGGTTGACGCGCTCGGCGAAAACCCAACTATTCGTTGGAAGAATGGCGCTGTGGAGGCTGTCAGGTCTCGTGAAGTGGCGCGTTCTGTAGGCGTTCTATTAGAGCGACTTTAATCATCCATGTCGCACACTAGACGGTGTGCCACTGCCAATCTTCGGCACGAGCGTCCGGCTCCCTTGGTCGCGAGAAGCACGATGGGATTGTTTGTACTCTTCTGGGTTGTCCTGGCCACGTCAGTCGTGCTTGCCGCCCGTTCCGCTGCTGTGCCGTCGCTCATGGGCAAGTCCACTCCCGTGCGCTTCGCGCCGTGCCGACCCGGTCGTGCGGCCAGCAAGGGTGAGGCCGTTCCTATCGGCGGGAAGCGTCAAGACCCACGATGATCGCACTCCGGGACGCCAGTATTCGCACCAAGCTGCTGGTGGGCCTCGGGCTCGCTCTCGGGCTCATCGTTCTGGTGGGCGGCGCCGGGCTCTACAATCTCCATGCCCTCAATCGGTCGGCCGGACAGATCGTCAACGTTTGGATGCCGCGCATCAAGCTGCTCGGCGAAATCAAGGCGGAGATGGCCGAATACGGGCTGCTGGCACGTTCGCGCCTGCATGACGACGCGCTCGGAGAGCACGTTCACATCACCGACCGCATGCGGGCGATCTCGCAGAAGCTCGACCGCGACTGGCGGCTTTACGAGGCGATCCCAGGGGATGCCGAGGAGCGTCTGCTCTACTCGGTCCTGCGCAATGTGTGGCGCGACTACGAGGCCGACCTGGCGCACATGGAGCAGGACACGGGCACCGGGCTGATCGAGTCCAACGGTTCCTCCGAAGCCAGGAACTTCGCCGTCTTCGATCACGCCCTGCGCCGGATCGACGATCTGATCACCTATTCCAGCAAGCAGAGCAACCAGGGCGCCGCTGAGGTCAGCAGCACCTTCCTGAGGGCCTTCTGGCTGACGATTGTGGCGATCATCATCGCCTCGTTCGGCGTTGCCGGCGCCATCTTCTGGGTCGGCCGCAATATCAGCACGCCGATCCGCCGGGTGAGCGAGGCCATGCGCCGGCTGAACGCGGGCGATGCCTCGGCGCCGCTGGCCGGGGAGAGCGGGCGCGGCGACGAAGTCGGCGCGCTCATCGAGGCGGTCGAAGGCTACCGCGAGAGCCTGGTGCGCGGCAGCGCCCTGGCGGCGGAAGTGGAACAGGACCGCCAGCGCTTCTTCTCGGCGATCGAAAACATGCCGGTCGGGCTGGTCATGTTCGACGCGGAGCAGAAGCTGATCGTCGCCAATGGGCGCTACGCGGAGATCTACCGGATGCCGCCGGATCTGGCCAAGCCGGGGACGCCGCTCAAGACGATCCTCGAGAGCCGGCTGCGCGAAGGCCGCTATCCGGGCGGCGATGCCGATCACTATCTTGCGTATCTCGACGACATCGTCGCCGGGGGCAAGCCGTTCAAGGACGTCATCCAGTTCCACGACGGGCGCATCATCAGCCTGGTCTATCAGCCACTCAGCGACGGCGGCTGGGTGTCGACCCATGAGGACGTGACCGACCGCCGCAAGGCGGAAGCGAAGATCGCCCACATGACCTATCACGACGCGCTGACCGACCTGCCCAACCGCTTCCTCCTCACCGAGCGTGTCGAGGATGCGCTGGCACGCGCCGGCCGCAACGGCCAGGTCGCGGTCCTCAGCCTCGATCTCGACCACTTCAAGAGCACCAACGACACGCTCGGCCATCCGATCGGCGATGCCCTGCTGCAGGCGGTCGCCAAGCGGTTGGAGGGCTGCGTGCGCGACGGCGACAGCGTGGCGCGTCTCGGCGGCGACGAATTCGCCATCGTCCAGGTTGGCGCCGAACAGCCGCAGGGCGCCCGCACGCTCGCCCAGCGCGTGATCGATGCCATCGGCGAATCCTATCAACTGCAGGGACACGAGGTGATCGCCGGGGTGAGCATCGGCATCGCGCTGGCGCCCGGCGACGGCACCGACGCCGCCGGTTTGGCCAAGGCCGCCGACATGGCGTTGCATCGCGCCAAGGCCGACGGTCGCGGCATCTACCGGTTCTTCGAGAGCGGCATGGACGCCGAGATGCAGACCCGGCGGGCGCTCGAACTCGACCTGCGCCGTGCCATCGAGACGGAGCAGTTCGAGCTGTTCTACCAGCCTCAGTTCAACCTGGAGACCAATGCGATCAGCGGCTTCGAGGCGCTCATCCGCTGGTTCCACCCGGAGCGCGGCATCGTCCAGCCGAACGAGTTTATCGCGCTGGCCGAGGAGGGCGGGCTGATCGTGCCGATCGGCGAATGGGTGCTGAGGCGCGCCTGCCTCGACGCGGTGCGTTGGCCGGCACCGGTGAAGGTGGCGGTCAACCTGTCGCCGGCGCAATTCCGCAACTCCCATCTGATGCAGTCGGTCATCGGTGCCCTGGCCGGTTCGGAACTGGCGGCAAACCGGCTCGAGCTCGAGATCACCGAATCGACGCTGCTCGCCGACAGCGAGGCGACGCTGACGACGCTGCATCAACTGCGCGCCATGGGCGTGCACATCTCCATGGACGACTTCGGCACCGGCTACTCGTCGCTGAGCTACCTGCAGAGCTTCCCCTTCGACAAGATCAAGATCGATCGGCGTTTCATCACCGACGTGAACACCGATGGCAGCTCACTGGCGATCATCCGCGCGGTCACCGGCCTGTGCGACAGCCTCGGCATCGTCACCACCGCCGAGGGTGTCGAGACGCGCGAGCAGTTCGACCGGGTCAAGGCCGAGGGCTGCACCGAGGTGCAGGGCTTCCTCACCGGCCGGCCGATGCCGCTCAAGGACGCGCTCGCCCTGATGCAGCGGCCAGGCACCAAGCTCTCCGCAGCCTAGACATTCGCCGCCGACGAGGGCATTGCGGGGCGTGCCCGCCCGCGTCCATTATGGGCGACCGCGCCACCCCATTCGGATTGCCCCATGCTTCCCTCACGCACCTGGGTCGAAATGACCACCCGCGACTTCGCGGACAACGACACCTCCGGCTGGATCGCCGTGCTGCCGGTGGCGGCGGTGGAACAGCACGGGCCGCATCTGCCGGTCTATACCGACACCTGCATCGCCGAGGGCATGATCGCGCGCTCGATCGCGCTCCTCCCCGACGACCTGCCGGTGACCTTCCTGCCGGTTCAGGCGATCGGCAAATCCAACGAGCATATCTCGTCGCCCGGCACGCTGACGTCGACCTGGGAGACGACGACGAAGCTGTGGCTGGAGATCGGCGACAGCGTCAGACGTGCCGGCATCAACAAGCTCATCCTCATCAATTCGCACGGCGGCAACGTGCCGATGGTCGACATCGTCGCGCGCGAACTGCGCGTGCGCCACGACATGCTGGTGGTAGCGACCGCCTGGTCGCGGTTCGGTCTGCCCGAGGGCGTGACGGGACCTGAGGAATCGCTCTACGGCATTCACGGCGGCGAGGTGGAGACCTCGATCATGCTCGATCTCCGCCCCGACCTGGTGCGTATGGAGAACGCCAAGGACTTCCGCTCCAACCAGCTCGCTTTCATCGAAGAGTTCGAACATCTGCGTGGCCACGGTCCGGTGCAGTTCGGCTGGAAGGCGCAGGACCTGAACCCGGATGGCGCGCTCGGCAATGCCGCCGCCGCCACCGCCGAGAAGGGCAGGGCGGTGGTCGACTTTCAGGCGGCGGCCTTCGTCGCGCTGTGCAGCGATGTCCACCGCTTCGACACGAAACGCTTGTGGACGCCGTGAGTGCGGCACAGATCGCGGCCCTTCGCGCCGACCTTGCCGGCATCGCGGCCGCCGACGATGCGGCGACGCTGAAGCTCAAGAGCCGCGACTTCTTCTGGTTTTCGCCGATCCTGAAACCGCTGCTCGACGACAAGCGTGCCGAGCTGGTGGTGGCGCCGCGGAGCAAGGACGAGGTGATCCGCATCGCCGCGGCCGCGGCCCGCCATCGCGTGCCGCTCACCGTGCGTGGCGGCGGCACCGGCAATTACGGCCAGGCGGTGCCGCTGGCCGGCGGCGTGGTGCTCGACATGACCGGGCTCGACCGGGTGATCACGGTCACGCCGGGGAGCGGAAGGTTCGAAGCCGGCGCGCGGCTCCTCGACATCGACCGCGCGCTCCGCGACCGCCATGCGGCCCACGGCCGCTGGGAGCTGCGCTTCCACCCCTCCACCCGCAAGCAGGCGACCATCGGCGGCTTCATCGCCGGCGGCGCCGCCGGCTGCGGCTCGTGCACTTGGGGTCAGATCGCCGATCCCGGCGCGGTCACCGCCGTCGAGGTGGTGACGGTGGAGGAAGCGCCGCGCATCATCAAGCTTGCCGGCCGCGACATCCTCAAGGTGCTGCACGCCTATGGCGTCAACGGCATCATCACCGAGGTTGAAGTGCCGTTGGCGCCGTGGCAACCCTGGGCCGAGCGCGTCGTCGCCTTTCCGACCCTTGCCGCGGCGGCCGCATTCGGTCACGCGTTGGCCGCGGCTGAGGGCATCGCCAAGAAGGAGATCGGCGTCTTTGCGCCTGAGATCCCGCCGATGCTGAAGCGGCTGGCGCCGCTGGTGCCGGAGGGCCAGGCGATGGCCATCGTCATGGTGGCCGAGGCGCAGGGTCCGGCGCTCGCCGAAATGGCCGCCGACCACGGCGGAACCATCGTCTATGCGCGCGCAGCGGCGGATGCGGAAGCGGCCGCCTTCGATGGCAAGGGAGCGATGCCGCCGCTCTACGAATACACCTGGAACCACACCACGCTGCATGCGCTGAAAGTCGATCCGACGATCACCTATCTGCAGATCCGCTTTCCCGAGAGGCGCGAGACGGAGGCCGTCGTCGCCCTGCAGCAGTCCTTCGGCGAGGAGCTGCTGCTCCATCTCGAATATCAGCGTCGTGGTGGCCGCGTCTTCGTGTCGGGCCTGCCGATCCTGCGCTACCGCTCCGAGGCGCGGCTCGCCGAGGTGGTGCGTGAGGTCGAGGCGCTCGGCGGGGCGGTCTCTAGCCCGCACAGCTACGCCCTCGACAATGCCGGCTGGAAGCGCACCGACGCGCCGCAGCCGGAATTCAAGTGCATCGCCGATCCGCACGGCCTGATGAACCCCGGAAAACTCCTCGCCTGGCCGCCGGCATAGCCGGGTTGCGCCGCAGGCGGTTGCTCGGCGCGCGCACGGAGGCGAAGCTGGCGGCAAAGCAGGTCGGGGAGGAGAGAGATGAGCAAGACCATCGTGATCACCGGCGGCGGCCGGGGTATTGGCGCGGCTACGGCGCGGCTGGCGGCGGAACGCGGCTGGTCGGTCGGCTTCAGCTATCTGTCGAACGACAAGGCGGCCGCGGACACCCTTGCCGCGGTTCAGGCGGCCGGCGGCAAGGCGCTCGCGGTCAAGGGCGATGTCGCCAGGGAGGATGACGTCGTCCGCCTGTTCGACGAGACGGCCGCGGCCTTCGGGCCGATCTCCGGCGTGGTCAACAATGCCGGCGTCGTCATCGGGCCGCCGGGCCCGCTGGCCAATCTGTCGACCGAGCGGCTGATGATGGTGATCGCCATCAACATCCTCGGCGCCATGCTGGTGGCGCGCGAGGGCGTGCGGCGCATGGCGACCGATCACGGCGGGACGGGCGGAGCGATCGTCAATGTCTCGTCGGTGGCGGCGCGCATCGGCGGTGCCAACGAATATGTCGATTATGCCGCCAGCAAAGGGGCGCTCGACACGCTGACCATCGGGCTGTCCAAGGAGTGCGGGCCGCTCGGCGTGCGCGTCAATGCGGTGCGCCCCGGGCTGATCGACACCGAGATTCACGCCAGCGGTGGGCAGCCCGGCCGCGCCGAACGGCTAGGCGCGCAGACGCCGCTTGGCCGCGCCGGACAGGCGGACGAAGTCGCCGAGGCGATCATATGGCTGCTTTCCGACGCCGCCTCATATGTCAACGGGGCGCTGTTCGACATCACCGGTGGCCGCTAGGGTCTGTACTCAATAAGGATTCCGCCGTGCGATGAGTTGTGATTCAAGGTCTCCAGAGATGGAGGCCTTGATGGGGAAGCACCTTTATTGGCTGAGCGACAGCGAATGGGCGAAGATCGAACCTCTGCTGCCGCGTGGTCGGCGCGGAGCGCACCGGGTTGACGACCGACGGGTGATCAGCGGGATCATCCACATGCTGAGGACCGGGGCACGCTGGCGGGATTGCCCGCCGGCCTACGGCCCCTACACGACGATCTACAACCGTTATCACCGCCGGAGCCTGCAGGGCGTGTGGTTCGCCATCTTCCAGGCGCTGACCGGGTCGAGCGGCGTCTATGGGACGGCGGCGGTCGACGCCACCCACATCAAGGTCCACCGCTCGGCGGCGGGGGCAAAAGGGGGGACTACGCGCAAGCGATTGGCCGCTCGCGCGGGGGGCGCACGACCAAAATCCACGCCCTGACCGACGAGGCGGGGCGGCCGCGCGTCCTCCTGCTCACGCCCGGCAATATCAACGACGGAACCATGGCGGCAGCGCTGATCTCTGCCGCTGGTGGCTCCATCCCCCGGCTGCTTGCCGACCGCGCTTATGACGCCAATACCTTGCGCCGCCTGCTTGCCGAGCGCGGCAGCGAGGCCGTCATTCCATCCACGGCCAGCCGCAGCAAGCCCATCCCCTACGACCGGGAGGCTTATCGCCAGCGCAACCGCATCGAACGCATGTTCTGCCGCCTCAAGGACTTCCGACGCGTTGCCACCCGATATGACAAGCTCGCACGTAACTATGCCGCCGCTGTCCACATCGCAGCTATCGCTGCCTTCTGGATCAATTAAGTCCTGACCCTAGCCCGCGCCGCTGCGGGGGTTTTGCCGGCGAGCGAATCCATGCCATGGTGCGCGCCCGAAAATCAGCTTCTTGAGCCGGCTGTCTATTTCTGCCAGTGGACGATCAGACCCGATGAAACCTGTGACATTGATCCTGGCGGCAGCGATGCTCGCCGGAGCGGGCGCGGCTGCCCAAGCCAAGGACCTTGCCTACTGCGCGGCGCAGAATCCGGAAGGCTTCGACCCCGCACCGCACATCACCGGCGCCACCTTCGATGCGTCTTCCGTGGCGCTCTACAACCGGCTGGTCGAGTTCGCGCCCGGCACCACCCGGCCCGTGCCGGGCCTGGCGGAAGGCTGGGACGTGTCACAGGACGGGCTCGAATACACCTTCCATCTTAGGCCCGGCATCAAGTTCCACTCGACCTATTTCTTCACGCCGAGCCGCGATCTCAACGCCGATGACGTCGTCTTCAGCCTGAAGCGGCAGATGGACAAGAAGGCCCCCTATTACGACTACGCCGGCGGCGTCTGGCCCTATTTCGACGGTATGTCGATGCCGGCGCTGATCGATTCGATCAGCAAGGTCGACGATCTGACTGTGCGCATCAAGCTGACGCGACCGGACCCGGCGATCCTCGCTGACCTCGCCATGGATTTCGCCTCGATCCTGTCTGCGGAATATGCCGACAAGCTGCTCAAGGCGAAGCGGCCGCAGGACCTCGACCGGCTGCCGATCGGTACCGGACCGTTCCAGTTCGTAGGCTATCAGCCCGACGTCAGGATCAACTATCGCGCCAACTCGGACTATTGGCGCGGCCGGCCGGCGATCGACCGCCTGTCCTTCCTCATCAATCCCGATCCGCTTGCCCGCGGACGCATGATGACCGCCAGCAAATGCCAGGTGATGGCCGACCCGACGCCCGACATCGTCGCCCGGCTGAAGGCCGATCCCGACATCGACGTCAAGCAGATCGAGGCGACCGACGTCGCCTATCTCGCCTACAACACCCAGCAGAAGCCGTTTGACGACAAGCGGGTGCGCAAGGCGCTCAACCAGGCGATCGACCGGCATGCGCTGGTCAAGGCAATCTATGGCGACGGTGCAACGGTCGCCGACAGTCCGCTGGCGGCCAGCATGTGGTCGCATGTCGCTGTCGTGCCCGACGATGCGGCCGACCCGGAGGCCGCCAAGGCGGCGCTGGCGGCGGCCGGGGTCAAGGACTTGAAGATGAAGATCTGGGTGCCGCCGGTCAGCCGTGCCTACGACCCGGACCCGAAGCGCATGGCCGAGTTGATCAAGGCCGATCTCGCCAAGGCCGGGGTCACGGTCGACATTGCCACCGACACTCTCGGCGCCTTCATCAAGCGAACGGCGGCGCCCGACCGCGACGGCGCGGTGCTGTTTGGCTGGATCAGCGACAACGGCGATCCGGACAATTTCCTTGGCGTGCTGCTTGGCTGCGACACGGTCGGCATCTCCAATCGCGCCGAGTGGTGCAACAAGCCGTTCGACCGGGCGGTGCTCGACGCGCGCAAGGTGGCCGATCCCGGCGAGCGCGTGAAGCTTTATCAGACGGCGCAGCAGCTGTTCGCCGAGGACGCGCCGTGGCTGACGATCGCCCACACCAAGATCAGCGTGCCGATTGCCAAGACGGTCAAGAATTATGTCGTCGATCCGCTCGGCCACCACGATTTCGCGGCCGTTGATGTCGAATAGCCGCGGCCGGCGGATTTGAGCTAACTGACGGGAAAACAACGACTTTCCCTGCGGGCACAAGGCGCGCTGCATTTTCGTGCGCACCCCCCCTTGCATTCGCCGCCCGGCTCGGTTCGATTAGCCCTAACCCTTTCGGGACCATCGCAAAAAACGGGGCCTGAATCGGGACTTCACAGCGCCGCCTTTTGTGGCGGCTCCAGGAGGGACAGAATGATGAAACAGGTGACCAAGCTTCTCTTGGCAACCGCGTTCGTCGCCGGGCTTGCCGGCGCCGCGAATGCCAAAACGCTTGTCTATTGCTCGGAAGGCAGCCCGGCGGGCTTCGACCCGGGCCTCTACACAGCCGGCACCGATTTCGACGCCTCATCGAAGCCGATCTACAATCGGTTGGTTGAGTTTGAACGCGGCACGACCAACGTCATCCCCGGTCTGGCGGAAAAGTGGTCGGTCTCCGATGACGGGCTCACCTACACCTTCAACCTGCGCCACGGCGTGAAGTTCGGTGCGACCGATTATTTCACCCCGACGCGCGACTTCAACGCCGACGACGTGGTGTTCACCTTCGAGCGTATGCTCGACAAGAAGAACCCCTACTACAACTACGCCGGCGGCCAGTACGACTACTTCGTCGGCATGGGCATGCCCGATGCGATCAAGAACATCGACAAGGTCGACGACTACACGGTGAAGTTCACGCTGAACGCGCCCAACGCGCCGTTCATCGCCGACCTGGCGATGGATTTCGGCTCGATCATGTCGAAGGAGTACGCCGACAAGCTGGCTGCCGAAGGGCATCCCGAGATGCTCAACCAGCAGCCCGTCGGCACCGGCCCGTTCATCTTCGTCGCCTACCAGAAGGACGCGGTGATCCGCTACAAGGCCAATCCCGACTACTGGGACGGCAAGCAGCCGATCGACGATCTGGTCTTCGCCATCACGCCGGACGCTTCGGTGCGCCTGCAGAAGCTGAAGGCCAATGAGTGCCAGATCATGGCCTATCCGAATCCGGCCGACATCGCCGCACTGAAGGCCGACACGACCCTCACGGTCATGCAGCAGCCGGGCCTCAACGTCGCCTATCTCGCCTACAACACCACCGAAGCGCCGTTCGACAATCCGAAGGTGCGCAAGGCGCTGAACATGGCGATCAACAAGCAGGCGATCATGGACGCCGTCTATCAGGGCACCGGGCAGATCGCGGTGAACCCGATCCCGCCCACCATGTGGTCCTATAACAAGGACATCAAGGACGATCCCTACGATCCGGAAGCGGCCAAGAAGATGCTGGCCGATGCCGGCGTCAAGAACCTGGAGATGAAGATCTGGGCGATGCCGGTGCAGCGGCCCTACATGCCGAACGCCAAGCGCACGGCCGAGCTCATGCAGGCCGACCTCGCCAAGATCGGCGTCAAGGTCACCATCGTCCAGCACGAGTGGGCCGAGTACCTGAAGCTCGCCGGTGACCCCAAGCACGACGGTGCCGTGATCCTCGGCTGGACCGGCGACAACGGCGATCCGGACAACTTCCTCGCCGTACTGCTCGGCTGCGACAGCGTCGGTACCACCAACAACGTCGCTGCATGGTGCTACAAGCCCTTCGACGAACTGACGAAGAAGGCCGTGCAGAGTTCCGACCAGGCCGAGCGCACCAAGCTCTACGAGCAGGCGCAGGTCGTCTTCAAGGAGCAGGCGCCGTGGCTGACCATTGGCCACTCGTTGGTCACCATGCCGATGCAGAAGTCGGTCATGAACTACAAGATGGACCCGCTGGGCTCGCACCGCTTCGACGGTGTTGACCTTTCCGGCGGCTAGTCGTCTCCAACAATGCGGCGCCGGGCAGTCTTGCCCGGCGCCATCCTGCCTTTCCCGACATCGCCGTGCCTGCAGAAGCTTGTGCGTCCTGTCGTGAGGTGCCATGACGGGGTAGGCGACCGGGTATAGACATGCTGGGGTTCTTCGTAAGACGCATCGGATTGCTGATACCGACGTTTATTGGCGTCAGCTTCGTCGCGTTCGCGTTCGTACGCGTGCTGCCGGGCGACCCGGTGCTGCTTCTGGCCGGCGAGCACGGACTGCAGCCGGAGCGCTACGCCGAGCTGCTGCACCAATACGGCTTCGATCTGCCGATCTGGCAGCAATTTCTCATCTATCTCGACCAGCTCGTTCACGGCAATTTCGGCATTTCGATCGTCACCAAGCGTCCGGTCATAGCGGAGTTCTTCACGCTCTTCCCGGCGACGCTGGAACTGTCGATCTGCGCCATCATCATCGCTGTCGTGGTCGGCGTTCCGGCCGGCGTGGTCGCGGCGGTCAAGCGCGGCAAGACCATCGATCACGTCACCATGGGCGGGGCGCTGGTCGGCTATTCGATGCCGATCTTCTGGTGGGCGCTGCTGCTCATCATCGTCTTTTCCGGCTGGCTGCACTGGACGCCGGTCTCGGGGCGCATGTCGCTCATCTACTTCTTCAAGCCGGTGACCGGCTTCATGCTGATCGATAGCCTGCTGTCGGGGCAGAAGGGGGCGTTCCAGTCCGCGATCTCTCACCTGATCCTGCCGTCGATCGTGCTGGCGACGATTCCGCTTGCCGTGATCGCGCGCCAGACGCGCTCGGCCATGCTCGAGGTGCTCGGCGACGACTATGTGCGCACCGCGCGCGCCAAGGGGCTGCCGCCGTGGCGCGTGGTCGGCATCCATGCCCTGCGTAACGCCCTCATTCCGGTGGTCACCACCATCGGCCTGCAGGTCGGCGTGCTGATGGCCGGCGCCATCCTGACCGAAACCATCTTCTCGTGGCCGGGGGTCGGCAAATGGATGGTCGATTCGATCTTCCGGCGCGACTATCCGGTGGTCCAGGGCGGGCTGCTGCTCATCGCCGTCATCGTCATGTTCGTCAATCTGGTGGTCGACGTCGTGTACAGCATCGTCAATCCGCGTATCCGGCATGTGAGGTAGGCGATGGCGGAGACGACATTCCCGTCGGAAGAGCACGGTCCCGAGAACGAGGAGGCCAATGCCGAGGCGGTGCATCCGGCCCCGCTCGTGGAAATCTGGCAATATTTCACCGAGAACCGCGGCGCGGTCGTTGGCCTTGTCGTGCTGGTCGTCATCATTCTGGCGGCGATCTTCGCCCGCTTCGTCGCGCCGCACGGCCCCGACGAGCTGTTCGGCAATTCGCTGCTGACGCCGCCGGTGTGGGAGCCGGGCGGCACGTGGCAATTCCTCCTGGGTACCGACGCCATCGGCCGCGATATGCTGTCGCGACTGATCTTCGGCGCACGCTACTCGCTGTTCATCGGCATCGTCGTGGTGGCGTTCGCGCTCACCGGCGGCATCATCATCGGGCTGATCGCGGGCTTCATGCGCGGCGCCGTCGACGTCGTCATCATGCGCGTGATGGACGTCATCCTGGCCTTCCCCAGCCTGCTGCTCGCTTTGGTGCTGGTGGCCATCCTCGGTCCCGGCCTGCTCAACGCGATGATCGCCATCGCGATCTCCTATCAGCCGCATTTCGTCCGCCTGACCAGGGCCTCGGTGCTGACCGAGCGGTCGAAGGACTACGTCACCGCCGTCAGGATCGCCGGCGCCGGGCCGCTGCGCCTGATGTTCCTGACCATCCTGCCGAACTGCCTGGCGCCGCTCATCGTGCAGGCGACGCTGTCCTTCTCCAACGCCATCCTCGACGCTGCGGCGCTCGGCTTCCTCGGCATGGGCGCCCAGCCGCCGACGCCGGAATGGGGCACCATGCTCGCCGACGCGCGCGAGTTCATCCTGAGGGCGTGGTGGGTGGTGACATTCCCGGGTCTGGCCATTCTGGTCACGGTGCTCGCCATCAACCTGATCGGCGACGGCCTGCGCGACGCGCTCGATCCGAAGCTGAGGCGGAGCTGACGCGATGCCCATCCTCGAGATCCGCAACCTCTCGGTCGATTTCGCCACTGCCGGCGGCGCCTTCCGCGCCGTCGACAACGTGTCGCTGACCGTCGAGGCAGGCGAGGTGCAGGCGATCGTCGGCGAATCCGGCTCGGGCAAGTCGGTCGCCATGCTGGCTGTCATGGGCCTGTTGCCGTGGACGGCCACCGTCACCGCCGATCGCCTCGCCTTCGACGGCAACGACCTGATGGCGCTCTCTCCGCGTCAGCGGCGCGCGATCGTCGGCAAGGACATGGCGATGATCTTCCAGGAGCCGATGACCAGCCTCAATCCATGCTTCACGGTCGGCTTCCAGATCGGCGAGGCGCTGAAGTTCCATCTCGGGTTCAATCGCGCCGAGCGCCACCAGCGCGCAATCGAGCTCTTGTCCGCCGTCGGCATTCCGGAACCGGAGCAGAGGCTCTCGGCCTTTCCGCATCTGCTCTCCGGCGGCATGAACCAGCGCGTCATGATCGCGATGGCGCTGGCCTGCAATCCCAAGCTCCTCATTGCCGACGAGCCGACCACGGCGCTCGACGTGACCATTCAGGCGCAGATCCTCGACCTGCTGGTCGATCTGCAGAAACAGACCGGCATGGCGCTCATTCTCATCACCCACGACATGGGCGTGGTGGCGGAGACCGCCGAACGGGTGGCGGTGTTCTATGCCGGACAGAAGGTCGAGGAGCAGATGGTCGGCGAGCTCTTCGCCGATCCGCACCACCCCTATACGGCGGCGCTCCTCGCTTCGCTGCCGGAGCGCGCCGTCGGGCGCAGCCTGCCGTCGATCAGCGGCGTCGTGCCCGGCCTCTACGACCGGCCGAACGGCTGCCTGTTCTCGCCGCGCTGTCAGTTCGCCACCAGCCACTGTACCGAGAGGGCGCCGCAGCAGCAGGGCGCCCGGGTGGGCAACGCGCTCTGCCACTATCCGCTCGCTCATGGTCGTCCGGTCGGCCATCCGGAATTTGCCGAGGCGGTCGAATGAGCGCGTCAAACCAAACCGGCCTGGTGCTGAGTGCGGATAACCTCGCCCAACACTATCAGGTCAAGCGCGGGCCGCTGGCGCCGCAGCTGACGCTGAAGGCGGTCGACGGCGTCAGCCTGTCGCTGGGGCAGGGCAAGACACTGGCCGTGGTCGGCGAATCGGGCTGCGGCAAGTCCACGCTGGCGCGCATGATCGCCATGGTCGAGCCGCCGACCTCGGGCACCTTTTCGATCGGCGGGCGCACGATCGCCAGCGACGACAAGCGGACGCTCGCTGCCATGCGCACCCATGTGCAGATGGTCTTTCAGGACCCGTACGGGTCGCTCAATCCGCGCCAGAAGGTCGGCTCGATTCTCGAGGAGCCGCTGGTCATCAACCGGCGAGACATGCCGCGCGCCGAACGGCGCCACGCGGCCACCGAGATGATGCGACGGGTCGGCCTGCGTCCTGAACATTACGACCGCTACCCGCACATGTTTTCCGGCGGTCAGCGCCAGCGCATCGCCATCGCCCGGGCGCTGATGCTCAATCCACGCATCCTGGTGCTCGACGAGCCGGTGTCGGCGCTCGACCTGTCGGTGCAGGCGCAGGTGCTCAACATCCTGGTCGAGCTGCAGCAGACTCTGGGCCTGGCCTATCTGTTCATCAGCCACGGCCTATCGGTGGTGCGCCACATGGCCGACGACGTCATGGTCATGTATCTCGGCCGGCCGGTGGAATACGGGCCGCGCAACGCCATCTTCGACAATCCGATGCATCCGTATACGCGGGCGCTGCTCTCCGCCACCCCGGTCGCCGATCCCAAGCGGCGGCACGAGCGCATCCGGCTGGAAGGGGAGCTGCCGTCGCCGATCTCGCCGCCGACCGGCTGTGCCTTCCACCCGCGCTGCCCGTATGCCTTCGAGCGCTGCGCGGTGGAGCGGCCGGACCTCGAGCCGAAGGGTGGGGGCGAGGTCGCCTGCTGGGCCGTCGACGGCGACGGGCAATTGGCCCGGCGCAAAGAGCCGGCGGTTGCCTAGACGATCTAGCGGGCCTGACGGCGCGCCCCGGTGAAGGTGGCGAGCGCCACGCCGCCGATGGTGAGAACCGTGCCGGCCAGGTGATAGGCGTGCAGCCGTTCGCCGAGGAAGATTGCAGCCAGCCCGACGCCGACGATCGGCATGAAATAGAGCGCCAGGCCGGTGCGCATGGTGCCGACCTCGCGCACCAGCCACTGATAAGCGAGGTAGGCGAGCACCGAGGGCATGACCGCCAGGGCGGCGACCGAGGCCCAGCTGCGCGCCGTTGCCGGCGCGAAGCCGTGCGTGGCACCCTCGAACAGCCAGGGCAGGGTGAGCACCAGCGTGCCGGCGAGCGCGATTGCGGCAAAGAGCACGCGGCCGGGCAGCGCCTGCAGGCGACGGTCGTGCAGCAGGACCGAATAGACCGCCCAGGAGACCGACGCGGCCAGGATGCCCATGTCGCCGGGGTTGAAGCCGAGCCGGGCAAGGCCGGCGATGTCGCCGTGCAGCACGATGATGGCGATGCCGAAGGTGGCCAGCCCGATGCCGGCGAATTGCATGGCCGAGAAGGGTCGCCGGCCGAGGATCATCTCGATGAGGACGATGAAGGCGGGCGAGGTGGTGTAGATGAGGATGGCGTTGCTCGCCGTGGTCTGGCGCAGGCCGGCATAGACGCCGGCGCCGCAGATCACCATGCCGAGGACGCCGAGCACCAGGAGCAGCGGAACCAGACGCAGGAGATCGGCGGCGTAACGCCGGAGCGCGCCGGCGACAATCGGCACCATGATCAGGGTGGCGATCAGCCAGCGCCAGAAGGCCAGCGTGAAGGGCTCGACGGTCATGACTGCAGCGCGCCCGACGATCAGATTCGAGGAGAACAGGACCGGCATCATGACGAGGACGACGGCCGTCCACGCCGGGCTGGTGCGTGTGCTGGCGGGGGGAGACAAGGGCCTTGGTCTGGGGCTTTGGTCTGGCTCAGGAATTGTCCGGGCGGCCCGTGGGCGTAGCCGCCCGACAGGCTTAGGCGAAGACCAGCGATCCCGCCAGCGGCAAGTTCAGCTGGTCGCTGCGAATGCCGGATGGAAGGCGACCTTGCCTTCGGGGGTGGCCTTGCCGAGGGGCAGGACCATGAACACCTCCGGCGGCACGCCTTCCAGTGTCAGCCGCGGCGCGTTGCGGAAGCCGAAGCGCTGGTACCAGGCGGGATCGCCGACCAGCATGCAGCCGGCGGCGCCGAGATCGTGCAGGCGGCCGAGGCCCTCCTCCATGAGGGCGCTGCCGATGCCTTGATGCTGGTATTCAGGTGCTACTGAGATCGGACCGGCGCCGTACCAGTCCGAGGGGCGGCCGTCGATCTCGACCGGCGAGAAGGCGGCCTGGCCGAGGAGATGGCCGGCCTCTTCGGCGACCAGCGAGACGCTGAGCGCGCCGGCGCGGCGCAACGCCGCCATGATGAAGGTCTCGGTTTGCTGGCTGTAGGGCATGTCGTGGAAGGCGGCGGCGATCACCGATTCGATTGCCGCTTCGTCGGATGGCACCTCGTTGCGGATCAGCATGGGACTGCACCTCCGTAGGCTCTCATACGGTGGCCGTCGTCCCGCGCGCCTCGAGGTCTCCGGCGAAAGCTCCGAGCAGCCGATCGAAGGACTCGGCCAGATCGAGCTTCAGGCGAAAGGCGCCCATGGCGTCGAGCGAGACGAAGCCGTGAATGATGGCGCGCAGGCCCCGCGTGGCGTGGAGCGCGTCATCGCCCTTCACGCCGTAGCCGGCAAGCACCGCCAGCACGATGCCGATCAGCGCCTCGCCGGCCGCAGCGATGTCATTCTCGCCCGGTTTTGCCGCACGTACCGATGCGGCATAGAGCCCCGGGTGCTCTCTGGCGAATTGCCAATAAGCGTGGGCGAAGGCGAAGAGCGCGTCCCCGCGCGCCTTGCCCACGGTGGCGCGCTGGCAACGGCTGGAGGCGGCGTTCAGCCCGCGCAGCGCCAGGCCGCGATGAATGGCGTCGAGCCCGTCGACATGCTTGTAGAGCGAGGGCGGGCGCACGCCGAGTTCGGCGGCGAGACGGGCAAGCGTCACCGCCGGCAGGCCGTCGGCATCGGCGATCCGGCCTGCCGCGTCGAGCACCGTATCGGGGGTGAGGCCGGCGCGGGGCATCAGCGTGCCACCTCGCCGGCGAGGAAGGCGATGATCGCCTGTGCCGTCGCCTCGGGCATCTCGGCGTGGGGATAGTGGCCGGCGCCTTCGATCATGACGGCCTTGCCGTGGACGAGCCCGGCCATGGTCGCTGCCTCGTCGGCGGGATCGTCGAAGTCGGGGTCGCGCGTCCCCATGACGACCAGCGATGGCGCGCGGATCGCGCCGAGGCGTGGCTCGACGTCGTCACGGCCGACGCGCATCATCGCCTGCAGCGCGGCCATGCGGCCGGGCTCTCTGAGGCTGGCGACAAGGGCTGCCTTGTAGCCTTCGAAATCGGCGGGCTTCTGCGTCGGGTAAAGCGAGGCGTAATAGGCGGCCCATGCCGCCGGCGCCCATGGGCCGACAAAGGCGGTGTGCATGACCGCCTTGAACAGCGCCGCCTTCCACCAGCTCACCGGCACGTTGCGGGCGAAGGGATCGATGAGGACGAGACCGGCGGCGCGGTCGGGTGCTTGCGCCGCGGCCCAGGCGGCCGAGCCGCCGGAGATGGAGTTGCCGATGAGGATGGCCGGGCCGGCATCGAGATGGGCGACCAGCGCCAGCATGTCGGCGCCCATCGCCGCGCAGCTATGGTCGTGCCAGCCGACCGAGGAGTGACCATGGCCGCGGAGGTCCATGGTCACGGTCCGATAGCCGGCGGCGACCAACCTCGGCGCAAGGAACCGATACTCCTCCTTGAGATCGCCAAAGCCCGGCGCCATGACGACCAGCGGACCATTGCCCTCGTCCGTATAGGCGATGCGACCTTCGGGACGGTCGAAGAAACGGTCGGTGGTAGCAGGGCGGGACATGGCCTGGCTCCCGGTGTTAGCGGTGGAGGGCGTGAAGGCGAGGGCCGCAGCGTCGGCAGCAGTCGCGTTGAGCGTAGGGGCAGCGGGCATCACGGCGTTTCTCCAAATGTTGCTACGTTCAATAGCTTTATAGCTATGTATATTAGCTTTCGGAGTCAAGACACGGGATCGAGATTTCTGCTGCGTTTGGTGCCTTGACATCTTGGTACCAAGATACTATCTCGCGCCCATGAAACAGATCGAACGGGTGCAGACCGGGCTGCGTTTGGAAAAGCGCATCCTGAAAGTCCTCAAGGGGCTCGCCGAGCTTCTGGAAATCTCCGTCGCCGAGTTGGTCGAGGGCCTCGCGCTGCACGCCTTCGAAGGCAAGGCGCCGCCGTTCTCGCCCGAGCTGCTGGCCAAGATCGAGGGCCTCAAGGCGGTCTATGGCCTCGATCTGACCGCGGCCGACGCCCATCACCTGACCGAAGGAGACACGCCATGAAGGTCGTCCCGCCCAAGCGGGTCAGCCGCACCTATACCCAGTCGCTTGTCGGCCCGCCTGAGGCCGTCTTCCCACTGCTCTGCCCGGTGCGCGAAATTGACTGGATCGCGGATTGGGACCCGTTGGTCGTGTTCAGCAATTCCGGCATTGCCGAGGAAGATTGCGTCTTCGTCACGCCATCGGCGCCGGAGAACACCTATTGGTACGTCACCGACTACGAGCCGGATAAGGGCTTCATCGCCTTCGTCCGCTTCACGCCGGGGCTGACCGCGACCCGCTTGCGGATTCAGGTCAAGCCGGCGCCGCAGGGCGCCAGCGCCGATATCACCTTTACCCATACCAGCCTTGGGGCAAAGGGCGACGCCTTCGTCGATGGCTTCACCGAGGCCGCCTATGCCCACTTCATGCAGCTCTGGGAAAAGCGCATGAACCACTACCTGACCACGGGCACCTGCCTGGCGGCATGACGCGGCGCGCGCCGCGTGTGGCGGCGCTCAGCCTGCCAGATGCGGCAGGTCATGATCCCAGGGCGCGTCGCGCCAGCGACGGCTGAGGAAATCGATCAGCGCGCGAACCTTGGCCGGCGGCTGGCGGCCGCCGGGATAGACGGCATGGGCGGCGCCGAAGCGCGCCACCGGCGTGTCGAGGATGAGCGGCACCAGCCGGCCGGCGCGGATGTCTTCGGCAACGATGAAGGTCGGCTGGTAGATCAGGCCCTGTCCGGCAATGGCCGCTTCGCGCAGTGCATCGCCATTGTTGGCGGTCAGCGTTCCGTGCACCGGAACGGTGATCGAACCATCGGCCCCGAAGATCCAGCGGCCGGCAGTGGCCGGCGTCGGCAAGGTGTAGCCGAGACAGTTATGGGCGGCGAGGTCGGCGATCGTCCTCGGCGCGCCGTGGGTGGCGAGATAGGCGGGGGAGGCGCAGAGCGTCACGCGGATCGGTGTCAGCGCCCGCGCGATCAGGCTTGAATCGCGCAACGTCCCGAGCCTGATGGCGATGTCCCAGCCCTCGTCGATCAGATCGACGAAGCGGTCGGTCAGCGCGATGTCGATGACCAGTGCCGGATAGAGTGCCGCGAAATCGGCAAGCGCCGGCATCACCTGTCTCAATCCGAAGGAGAGCGGCGCGTTGATCTTCAGGACCCCACGTGGCTCGACCACGTCTTCGGCGGCCGCGGCGTCGGCTTCTTCGATCTCGGCCAGGATGCGTTCCACCGCTGCCAGGTGACGCTGGCCGGCCTCGGTCAGGGTGAGCTTGCGGGTGGAGCGGAAGAACAGGCGGGTGCCGAGCCGGTCCTCCATGGCGTCGACATGCTTGGTCGCCATAGCCGCAGACATGCCGAGCGCCCGGGCGGTAGCGGAAAAGCTTCCCAGCGCCGCGACGCGCACGAAGACGTTCATTCCGGTGAAGCGGTCGAGCACGCTATCCCATACTCACAGTTGGAGATCATCCTATTTTGGCGGTGATTATCATATCCATGGGCCGATGTCATATGGGGCCAAGTCCGGTCGCTGGAGGACCGGTGTCAAAGGAGACGCTCCCATGAACATCAGCATCATCGGCGCCGGCAACATGGCGCGCGGCATCGGCACCCGGCTCGTCGCCGGTGGGCACGCGGTCACAGTCGTCGGCAATGACCAGGCCAAGGCAACCGACCTCGCCACGGACCTGCGCGCAAGCAGGCCGGGTGCCGAGGTTTTCGCGGCGACCGCTTCGACGGCGCTCGCCAACGATGTCGTCGTGCTCGCCATGCCCTTTGCGGCGGCGCGCGATTTCGCCGCGGCCAACGCCGCCAAGCTTACCGGCAAGGTGGTGATCGACATCACCAACCCGCTCAACGACACCTATGATGGCCTTGTCACCGCGCCGGGCAAGAGCGCGGCCGAGGAGATCGCCAACCTGCTGCCCAAGAGCCGCGTGGTGAAGGCATTCAACACGACATTTGCCGGAACGCTGGTCGCCGGCGAGGTGTCGGGCCACAAGCTCGACGTTCTGGTGGTGGGCGACGACGAGGCTGCCAAGAAGCTGGTCATCGACCTGATCGAGGCGGGTGGCCTGCGCGGCATCGACGCCGGCAAGCTGGAGCGTGCGCGCCAGCTCGAGGGCCTCGCGCTTCTCGGCATCACGCTGCAGGGCGCGCTCGGCACCGGTTTCCAGAGCGCCTGGAAACTCGTCGCCTAGCGGCCCATGCAAGGCAACCCGTTCGCGCCGCGCTGGTCGCGGCGTGGCGGGCACCTATATTTCGCGAACCAACAGCCAAGCGGCCACGGAGGGCCTCATGTCCGATACCAGGCTTGCAGAGAAACCGGCAGAGACCGCGACGCGGCCAATCGATCCGGGCACGCGCATCGGCCACGTCCACCTCAAGGTCGCCGATATCGAGCGCTCGCTCGCCTTCTATTGCGGCGTGCTCGGCTTCCAGCTGACGGCGCGCTACGGCACCCAGGCCGCCTTCTTCTCGGCCGGCGGCTACCACCACCATTTCGGCATCAACACCTGGGAGTCGAAGGGCGGCGCGCCGCCGCCGCGGGGCGCGACCGGCCTCTACCACACCGCGATCCTCTATCCGAGCCGGGCGTCGCTGGCCGATGCGCTGCGCCGGCTGATCACGGCGGGCGTGCCGCTCGACGGCGCCAGCGACCACGGCACCCACGAGGCGCTCTATCTGCGCGATCCGGACGAGAACGGGCTGGAACTCGCCTGGGACCGGCCCGAGGCGGAGTGGCCGCGCCATGCGGATGGTTCACTGGCGATGAAGACCGAGTGGCTGAATCTCGAAGATCTGCTCGGCGAGCCGCCGCTCACCTGAACCCGGCGCGTCAGTTCGCCGCGCTTTGCGATGATGCCGCACCGCCACAACCCCAGGCCGGCATCTGGGCGGCATGGGGCGCGGTGGCCGTCTTTTTGAGGCGCCGTTCCGGCCCATCCGTGGTTTGGACGCGGTTCGTTCGCTGTGTGGTCCATGCCCCTTAACGGGGGTCCGAAAAAACGAGGATTCGACTTAACCGGTGCGTAGGGAAAACGGACAGGCTTAAGGCAAGGTCATGTCGTGAAGACGACCGGCCCTCTCCCGCTCCGCAGCGCGTCAGCTGCGACCTTCAATCCTGCGGTGGCCGCTGATCCCGGAACCGTCGGGCTTTCATGTAGGCGGCCATGAAATCCATCAGGGCGCGGACGCGCGGCTCGTGACGGAGACGCTCGGTGGTGATCAGCCAGATTGGCACCACCAAAGCAATCGGCGGCACGAAGCAGCGCATCAGGCTCGCGTCGGTCTCGGCGACCATGTCCGACATGAGGGCAACTCCGGACCCGCTCTTGAGGCCCGCGAGAAGGCCGGGGATGCCATCGGAGCGCAGGACGATCGCGCTTTCGTCGCCTCGCTTGCCAGAAGGTCGATGCTCGGGCGTGGTGAACCGGATTCGCCCGGACAGTCCGGCCCGTCCCCGGCACACGGCGCAAGGAAACCCCTCCACCAGGTGCATTCTTTGAGGCCATCGCCTATATCAGCCGGCAACAATCTGCGAACCGGCGGCCTTGACCCGCCGTGGAGACCTTCCGATGCCCGAATCCCAGATCCCCGTCACGGTGCTCACCGGCTATCTCGGCGCCGGCAAGACGACGCTTCTGAACCGCATCCTCACCGAGAACCACGGCAAGAAATACGCCGTCATCGTCAACGAGTTCGGCGAGATCAACATCGACAACGACCTCATCGTGGAGAGCGACGAGGAGGTTTTCGAGATGAACAATGGCTGCGTCTGCTGCACGGTGCGTGGCGACCTGATCCGCGTGGTCGAGGGGCTGGTGAAGCGCCCCGGCGGCTTCGACGGCATCCTGGTGGAGACCACCGGGCTGGCCGACCCGGTGCCGGTGGCGCAGACCTTCTTCATGGATGATGACGTGCGCGCGCGGGCCAAGCTCGACGCGGTGGTCGCCGTCGCCGATGCCAAGCACCTGGTGGAGAGCCTCGCCGACAGCCCGGAGGCGCAGGAGCAGATCGGCTTTGCCGACGTCATCCTGCTCAACAAGACCGATCTGGTGGGTGGCGACGAGCTCGCCGATGTCGAGCGCCGCATCCGCGCCATGAACCCGCATGCGCTCATCCACCGCACCGAACGGTGCGCTATCCCGCTTGACCGGGTGCTCGGCCGCGGCGCCTTCGATCTCGACCGCATCCTGACGCTCGAGCCGGAATTCCTCGACGTCGACGATGACGATCATGACCATGACCATGACCACGACCACGATCATCACGATCATGACCATCATCACCACCACCACGACATCGAGGGGTCGGGCGTCTTTTCCATCTCGCTCAGGGGCGGCGACCTCGACCCGCAGAAATTCTTTCCGTGGATCCAGCAGACGGCCCAGGAGCAGGGGCCGGACATCCTGCGTCTGAAGGGCATCCTTTCCTTCAAGGACGATCCGGAGCGCTATGTCGTGCAGGGCGTCCACATGATCATCGAGGGCAACCACCAGCGCCCGTGGCGAGACGACGAGATCCGTCAGAGCCGGCTGGTCTTCATCGGCCGCCACCTCGACGAAAAGGTGATCCGCGAAGACTTCTCCAAGTGCATGGCGTGAGCGCGCCGGCCTTAGGGTGCGGCGTCGCCTCGTAATAGCGGGGCGCGGCTAGCCGGAGAGCGCCCGGGCGCGGGCGAAGGAGGATGGCCTCAGCCAGCTGTCCATGCTGCGCGCCAGGCTCGGGGAGCCGGTCAGCGTGATGCGCTCGGCGCGGGTCTCCTCGCCGAGCCGCGAGCGGCCGAAGAACACCGAGACCAGGGACCTCAGCTCGGCCGATACGAAAAGGTCGACGTCGAAACCCGGATCCTGGAAGCAGACATCCACCTGCGCGCCGGGACGGGAGATGACCCAGTAGTCGCGCGGCTCCCTTTCGTATCGCGGGAAGGAGAACTGCAGCACCACCCGCCGCTGCGGCAGTGCCGAGACGTCGATATTGCGCCGCATGTTCCACATGAAGAATTTCGGGTCGATCCAGCAGAGCTGGTCGTCGGCATCCATGTTGCGATAGGCCCATTCGCCGAGCGCCTGGATGATCGGCTCCAGTTCCCGCCCGGCCTGGGTGCGGATATATTCCACCGAGCCGGTCGCCGGGTCCTCGATGCGTTCGACGAGGCCATGGGCCTCCAGCTGCCGCAACCGCTGGCTGAGCAGCGTGGGCGAGATGCCCGGCACGCCGCGCCGGATTTCGTTGAAGCGCGTCGAGCCCCACCACATCTCTGTCAGGATCAGGAGGGTCCAGCGCGGCTCAAGCACGTCGCAGGCCTTCACGACCGGGCAGAACATGGCGAGCTTGCTGATCGGCATTTTGGCCCCCTTGGCGCTCACTATCGCGGCAGATGGGAGGGCGGGCTAGTCCAAAATCTGTATCGGGTGTGCTCCAGTTCATTGACTGGACCGGGCGGCTGCAGGCCTCATAGCGTGGTGCATCGGAATGGTTCGGGAGGCTTCGATGGATGAGAAAGTGCCGCTCTGGCAGGGATTGACGGGCGACGAGGCAGGCGCTCTCGAAGCGGCCTATCGCGCTGCGCTGGACTATCGGCGGTCGCTTCCCGGCCGCCCGGCACGGCCGGCAATCGGTCTCGACGAGGCGGTGCGGCGCTTCCGCACGCCGCTGGCGGAGGGCGGATTGCCGCCGCAGGAGGTCATCGGACAGATCGTGCGCGACGCCGATGACGGCCTCCACCAGATGGCGGCCCCGACCTTCTTCGGCTATGTCCTCGGTGGCTCGCACCCGGTCGGCGTCGCCGCCGATTTCCTCGTCTCGGCCTGGGGGCAGAACGCCGGGTCGGCCTTCGAGACCCCGTCGATCACTGGCATGGAGCGCGCGGTCTGCGACTGGGTGATCGATCTCCTGTCGCTGCCGCCGGAAAGCGGTGCCGGGCTGGTCACCGGCGGCAGCGTGGCGAACATGGTCGGCATCATGGCGGCGCGTCACGCGCTGCTGGCGGCGCAGGGCTGGAATGTCGAGGAGAAGGGCCTGTTCGGCGCGCCGGCCTTCCCCGTGCTGATTGGAAAGGACGCGCATTCCGCGCCCTTTGCGGCCCTGCGCTACGCCGGACTCGGCGCCCAATACGCGACCCGGGTCGACACCGACGGCGAAGGGCGGATCGACGTGGATGCCTTCCGCGCCGCGCTTGATGCCAGTACGGCGCCGCCGCTGGTCGTGCTCCAGGCCGGGCAGATCAATACCGGCGCCTTCGATCCCTTCGCCCAGTTGATCCCGCTGGTCCGCGAAAGGCAGGGCTGGGTGCATGTGGACGGCGCCTTCGGCCTCTGGGCCAATGCCGTGCCGGAGCTTGCCGAACGGCTCAAGGGCGTGGAGGAGGCCGATAGCTGGGCCGTCGACCTGCACAAATGGGTCAACGCCCCCTTCGACGCCGGCATGGTGATCGTTCGCGACCGGCCGTCTCTGGTCGCGGCCATGTCCGCCTGGGGCGCCTATCTTCCGGCGACGAGCGACCATTGGGAGCCGACCGATTCGACGCCCGAACTGTCGCGGCGTGGGCGTGGCGTGCCGACCTACGCCATTTTGCGTCATCTCGGGCGCGCCGGAATGCGCGAGATGGTGGCGCGCCATTGCCGGCTGGCGGAGCGCACGGCGCATTCGCTGGCCGCGGAACCGGGTCTGCGCGTTCTGAACGAAATCCATTCCAATCAGGTGGCGGTTGCCTGCGGCGACGGGCCGGATGGCGACGCGCAGACATTGCGCGTGCTGCACAGGGTTCAGGAACGCGGCAAGGTCTATCCGACCCATGGCGAATGGGCCGGCCGCAAGATCATCCGGATTTCGGTGATCGGCTATGCGATGCACGAGGCCGATGTCGACCTGCTGGCCGCCGAGATCGTCGACGCCTGGCGCTGGTGTCAGGAAAATCCGGCTTGAGCTGAGCGTCGTCGTTACCATCTGCTACAAGGGGCGCGGCGGCGGCCGCCGCTGCCCCTTTTCGCGTGTTTCAGGTCGATCAGTTCATGCCCACCATCCAGGATTTCCCGTTCGGTGCCTTCGTCGTCGAAGCCGCCTTCCTCGGCGATACCGCCGTCTATGCGCTGGGCGACGGCACCGTGCGCCGCGCTGCCGGCCCGGCGGCAGAAGAGACCCGCATCCATGACGGCGCCATCCTCACCGCCACGCTCGCGCTCGACGGCAAGACGCTGATCACTGGCGGCGATGACGGGCTGGTCGCTTCGGTCGATGCCGGCGGCACGGTGGCGAAGCTCGCCGAACGCCCGCGCAAGTGGATCGACCATGTCGCCGCCGGGCCGGCGGGCACGGTCGGCTTCGCCTCCGGCCGCCAGGCTTTCGTCCGCCTCACTGACGGGCGCGAGCGCACCTTCGATCATTCCCGCGCGGTCGGCGGCATCGCCTTCGCGCCCAAGGGACTGCGGCTGGCGGTGGCGCGCTATGAGGGCGTCACCCTGTGGTGGGCGGGCACCGAGGCCGAGCCGACGCAGTTCGCCTGGAAGGGCGCCCATATCGGCGTCGCCTTCTCGCCCGACGGGCGCAACCTGGTCACCGTCATGCAGGAGAACGCGCTGCATGGCTGGCGGCTCGACGACGGCCGCGACATGCGCATGACCGGCTATCCGGCCAAGCCCAAGTCGCTGTCGTGGTCGGCGAAGGGGCGCTTCCTCGCCTCGTCCGGCGCAAATGCCGCGATCCTGTGGCCGTTCCACCACAAGGACGGGCCGATGGGCCGCCAGCCGCTGCAGCTTGGTGCGCGCGAGGAGCTGGTCACGCGCGTCGCCTGCCACCCGAGCGAGGAGATCGTCGCGGTCGGCTATCACGACGGCATGGTGCTTGCCGTGCGCTTCGCCGATGCCGAGGAGGCGCTTCTGCGCCGCGCCGGTGGGGGCGCGGTCTCGGCGCTCGCCTGGGACAAGGGCGGCCGCCGGCTTGCCTTCGGCACCGAAGAGGGGGCGGCCGGCATCATCGATCTGGCCGGCTGACGCGCATCAGCCCTCAGTGCACCAGCACGTTCCTGAACTGCCAGGGGTCGCTCGGGTCGATGTCCTCGGGAAACAGGCCGGGGCGGCCGGTGAGCGGCGTCCAGTCGGTGTAATAGCCCTTGACCGGACCGAGGTAGGGAAGCTGCACCTCGAGGCAGCGACGGTAGTCCATTTCGTCGGTTTCGACGATGCCGGCATTGGGGTTCTCCAACGCCCACACCATGCCGGCGAGCACGGCGGAGGAGACCTGCAGGCCGGTGGCGTTCTGATAGGGCGCCAGTTCCCGCGTCTCCTCGATGGAGAGCTGCGAGCCGAACCAGTAGGCGTTCCTGGTGTGGCCGTAGAGCAGCACACCAAGCTCGTCGATGCCGTCGACGATCTCGTTCTCGTCGAGGATGTGCTGCGCCCTTTCGTGCAGTTCGCCGCTGCCAAAAACCTCGTGCAGCGAGAGCACCGCGTCGTTGGCCGGGTGATAGGCGTAGTGGCAGGTCGGGCGAAAGACGACCGTGTCGCCGTCGCGCAGCGTGAAATAGTCGGCGATCGAGATCGACTCGTTGTGGGTGACGAGGAAACCGTATTGCGCGCCCGGCGTTGGGCACCAGGTCCGCACCCGCGTATTGGCGCCGGGCTGCAGTAGATAGGCGCCGGCACGCGCGCCGAGCTTGTGCAGGCGGCCGTTTTCCGGCAGCCATTGCTCGTGGGTGCCCCAGCCCATCTCGGCCGGCTGCATGCCCTCGGAAACGAAGCCTTCCACCGACCAGGTGTTGACGAAGACGTCGCGCGGCTTCGGCCGCGTCGCGCGCTGGGTGTCGCGCTCGGCAATGTGCACGCCCTTGACGCCGAGGTCGCGCATCAGCCGCGCCCAGCCTTGGCGGTCGGTCGGCCCCGGCTCCGCGAAGGCGTGGCCGAGATCCTTGGCGAGATTGACCAGCGCCTGCTTGACGAACCAGGAGACCATGCCGGGATTGGCGCCGCAGCAGGAAATGGCGGTGGTGCCGCCGGGGTTGTTCGCCTTTTCGTCGCGCACGGTCGTGCGCAACGCATTGTTGGTGCGCGCTTCGGTTTCGACCGAGGTGTCGAAATAGAAACCCGGCCAGGGCTCGACCACCGTGTCGATGTAGGGGACGCCGAGTTCGCGGCAGAGCCGCATGATCTCCAGCGACGAGGTGTCGACCGACAGGTTGACGCAGAAGCCGGTGCCGCCGCCTTCGGTCAGCAGGGGTGTCAGCACCTGGCGGTGGTTCTCATGGGTCAGCTCGACATTGACGAAGGTGATGCCCTCCCGGTCGAGCAGCGGCCGCACGTCCACATTCGGGTCGACCACCACCATGCGCGACTTGTCGAAGTGGAAATGGCGCTCGATCAAAGGCAGCGTGCCCTTGCCGATCGAGCCGAAGCCGATCATGACGATGGGGCCGTCGATCGTGCCGTAGACGGGCCATTCGGCCATCGTTTCTCTCCCTGGGTGGAATATCGTGGCGGGCGTGCTTGCGCCTGTGATTGGCGGAAATCGGCCCCCCAAGTCAACCCGCCGGCCCCGCCGCGCGCCCTCGACCCGCCACGTTCTGCCCCTAGATCATCAAGAGCTGGGCAATGCGGGAGGGACCTCATGACCAGATGCAAGCTGGCTCTGGCCGCGCTGATCGTGCTCGTGCCGGCGTGGACGATCACGGCGCCGCCGGCGGCGGCAGACGCGCTGCCGCACTCCGGCAACGCGGTGTTTGACCGCACGGTCGACCTCGTCAACGAGCATTTCTTCTCGACCGCGGCGCTGCCGGCGTTCAACCAGGCGGCGGCGCTGGCGGTCGGTCAGATGCCCGAACTCAAGGATGCCGGGCCGGGCGTCGTCGGCGATGCAGTTACCTTCGTCCTCGACAGCCTGAAGGCTTCTCACACCGGGCGCTACACGCCCGACCAGGTGGATTATTACGAGCTGGCCGATGTCTTCCGCTTCGCGCTCCGCCGCGACATGCGCCGGCTGTTCCCGCCGCGCGGTCAGGTGACCTATGCCGGCATCGGCATTGCCAGCAGCAGCATCGACGGCAAGACTTTCGCCACCCACGTCTATGACGGCGGCCCGGCGGCCAAGGCCGGCCTGCTTGCCGGCGACGAGATCGTTTCGGTGGACGGCGCGCCCTTCGCCGAGATCGGGTCGTTCCGCGGCAAGGCCGGGGGAACGGCGCATCTCATGGTGCGGCGCGCGGCGGATGCCGAGCCGATTGCCATCGACGTGCCGGTGGCCGAGATCGAGCCGGGCGACCTCTTCGTCCAGGCGATTTCGGACAGCGTCAAGCAACTCGACCAGGGCGGTCACAAGATCGGCTATATCCGCCTGTGGGCCTATACGCGCGAAGAGGTGACCAGCATCCTCTACGACGAGCTCGGGCAAGGGCGCCTCAAGGACGTCGACGGGCTGGTGCTTGACCTGAGGAGCAAATGGGGCGGGGCGCCGGGCGATGCGGCGGAGACCTTCGTCGGCGGTGCCGCCGACATGGTGGGTGTGAACCGCGACGGATCGCGCAACATCGTCACCTTCCGCTGGCACAAGCCGGTGGTGGCGATCATCGACGGCGGCACGCGCAGCGGCATGGAGGTGCTTGCCTATTCGCTGAAGAAGAACGGCGTGCCGCTGGTCGGTGCGCCGACCGCCGGCAATGTGCTGGCCGGCACGGCCTATTCTCTCCCCGACAACAGCCTGCTGGAACTGGCGGTCGCCGACGTGCTGGTCGACGGACGGCATCTGGAAGCCAATCCGGTCCAGCCGGACGTGGCGGTGCCCTTCGACGTGCGCTACGCCGGCGGCCGCGACCCGCAGCGCGATGCGGCAGTGGCGCTGATGTCGAAACGGCTGACGCAGGGGGGCGGAACGAACTAGGCAATCGCGGCGGCGTTTCAGTCGGCCTTGCCGTCCCGCGTGCGGAAATGGGTCTCGCTGTCGGTATCGCCGCTTGTCTCGGTTAGCTGCATCGCTTTTTTCCCCCATTGCCGGTCGTCGTCCCTACACCTGACGCCCGCCAGCCGCTATATGACTAGCCACCTCCCTTCCGTTCGGACAATCCCACACGATGACCAGCCCGCCTGACCAGAACCCGCTTCTCGCTCCGTGGGATGGCCTCGGCTTGCCGCCTTTCGACCGCATCACGCCGGAGCACTTCCGCCCGGCCTTCGACGCCACCATGGCGGCGCAGACGGCGGCGGTCGAGACGATCGCGCAGTCGAGCGAGCCGCCGAGCTTCGCCAATACCATCGTCGGGCTGGAGACGAGCGGCCTCGACCTGGAGAAGGTGGCGGCGGTCTTCTTCCATCTCGCCTCGGCCGACACCAACGCGGCGCTTCAGGCGGTGGAGCGCGAGATTGCGCCGCTGCTCGCCCGCCACAGCAACGCCATCTACCTGAATGCGGCGCTGTTCGCCCGCATCGATGCGCTCTGGCAGGCGCGCGATGCGCTTGGCCTTGACGAGGAAGCGCGCCAGGTGCTCGACCGCTACCACACCCGCTTCGTGCGCGCCGGTGCTGCGCTCGACGAAGCAGGCAAGGCGCGGCTTGCCGAGATCAGCGAGCGCCTGGCGGCGCTCGGCACGGAGTTCAGCCAGAATGTGCTTGCCGCCGAAAACGGCTTCCATCTGGTGCTCCGCCCGGACGATCTCGACGGCCTGCCGGATTCGGTGCGCTCGGCGGCGGCGGAGGCGGCGCGCGACCGCGGCCTCGATGGCCAGTATGTCATCACCCTGTCGCGCTCCTCGATCGAGCCCTTCCTGCAATTCTCCACGCGCCGGAGCTTGCGCGAGAAGGCGTTCAATGCCTGGGTGAAGCGCGGCGAGACCGAGAATGCCGGACTGATCGCCGAGACCATCCGCCTGCGCAACGAGCGGGCGCGGCTGATGGGCTACGCGAGCTTCGCCCATTTCAAGCTGGCCGATTCGATGGCCAAGACGCCGGAAGCGGTGTCGGAACTTCTCAACGCCGTGTGGGAGCCGGCGCTTCGTCGGGTGGCGGCCGAGGAAGCGGCGCTGCAGGCGATGATCGCCGAGGACGGCGGCAATTTCCGCCTGGCGCCGTGGGACTGGCGCCATTACGCCGAGCGCCGGCGCAAGGCCGAGTTCGACTTCGACGAGGCGGAGCTCGAACCCTATCTCAAGCTCGACAATGTCATCGCCGCCGCCTTCGACGTAGCGCAGAGGCTGTTCGGCCTCGCCTTTGAGGAATTGAAAGGGCTCGCGCTCTACCGGCCGGAGGTGCGCGTTTGGCGGGTGACCGGCAAGGGCGGCAAATTCGTCGGCCTCTTTCTGGCCGACTATTTCGCTCGTCCCTCCAAGCGCAGTGGCGCCTGGATGTCCGGCCTGCGCGACCAGCAGAAACTGACCGGCGACGTGCGCCCGATCGTCCTGAACACGATGAACTTCGCCAAGGCGCCGGAGGGCAAGCCGACGCTGATCTCGTTCGAGGACGCGCGCACGCTCTTCCACGAATTCGGCCATGGGCTGCACGGCCTGCTCTCCGACGTGACCTATCCGCTCATCTCCGGCACCAGCGTGGCGCGCGATTTCGTAGAGCTGCCCTCGCAGCTCTACGAGCACTGGCTGGAGCAGCCGGAGGTGCTGCGCCGCTTCGCGCTCCATGCCGAGACCGGCGAGCCGATGCCCGAGGCGCTGCTCGAAAAGGTGCTCGCCGCGCGGCGCTTCAACCAGGGCTTCGCCACGGTGGAATACGCCTCATCGGCGCTGGTCGATCTCGACCTGCATCTTGCTGCCGATACCGACGACATCGACGTCATCGCCTTCGAGCACGACGCGCTGAAGCGCATCCGCATGCCGGAGACGATCGTAATGCGCCATCGCACGCCGCACTTCCAGCATATCTTCGCCGGCGAGGGCTATGCCTCGGGCTATTACAGCTATCTGTGGTCGGAGGTGCTCGATGCCGACGCCTTCGAGGCGTTCACCGAGGCCGGCGATATTTTCGATGCCGAGACTGCCGGGCGCCTGCACGACCATGTTCTTTCGGCCGGCTACCGGCGCGACCCGGCCAAAGCCTATGCCGCCTTTCGCGGGCGGATGCCATCGACTGCACCGCTACTCAGGAAACGTGGGCTGGCGGACTGATTTCAATCGCATTGTGGAGGAAACATACTCATGGCGACCATTCTTTTCATCGGCGGCACCGGCCAGATCTCGCTGCCCTGCGTGCAGCTCGCGGTCGACGCCGGCCACACGGTCAGCATCCTCAATCGCGGCAGGACCGACGTGCCGCTGCCCGCCGGCGTCGAGGTCATCGCCGGCGACATGAACGAGGCGGCGACCTATGGCGCGCTCGGCGACAGGCATTTCGACGCGGTCTGCCAGTTCCGCGCCTACACTCCGGCGCAGATGAAGAAGGACATCGCCGCCTTCACCGGCAAGACCGGGCAATACGTCTTCATCTCCTCGGCCTCGGCCTATCAGAAGCCGGCGCGTCACTATGTCATCACCGAGAAGACGCCGGTGGAGAATCCCTATTGGGAGTACAGCCGCAACAAGATCGCGTGCGAGACGATGCTGCGTGAGCAGTCGGCGCTGCCCTGGACGATCGTCAGGCCGAGCCACACGGTGCGCACTGGCATGCCGCTGGCCATCGGTGACGGCGATGCGGTCGCCCGGCGGCTGCTGCGTGGCGCCCCGGTGATCGTCCATGGCGACGGCCATTCGCTGTGGACGCTGACGCGCTCGGCCGATCTCGCCGTACCTTTCATCAAGCTCATCGGCAATGCTGCCGCACTCGGCGAGGACTTCCACATCACCGGCGATCGCGCCTTCACCTGGGACGAGATTACCGACGCCATTGCCGCCGGGCTCGGCGTCGAGGCGAAGATCGTTCATGTGCCGACCGACACCCTGGTCAAGTACAACGGGGAATGGGAGGGGCCGCTCACCGGCGACAAGAGCTGGTCGGCGCTCTTCGACAACAGCAAGGTGAAGCGCGTCGCCGACGATTTCACCTGCGCCGACGACCTCGAGACGATTCTCGAAGAGTTGATCGCCAACTTCAAGGTGCGCAACGCCACCGCCGACCAGGCGCCGGATGCGCTCGACCCGCTGATGGACCGCATCTGCGCCGCGCAGGCGGCGCTCGGCGGCTGAGCCGCTGTCGTCATCCCGGGGCGCGCTGAAAAAGCGCGCCTCGAAGGATAGAAGTCTGCGGCCCGTATTCGCAAACCATTAACGTCAGAGCGGGCTTTGGCTTGGGCCGGCCGGCGGCCGCGCGTAGGGTGGTGGGTAAGGCCGCCTGTCATGTCGACTCATATTCGTCGCCTGGCCTGGCTCGGGGGCGTTTTTGCCGCCCTTGCCTGCGCCGGGTTCAATCCATCGCCCGCTTTTGCGGAACCCTATTCTTTCTACGAGATCTCGACGGAGATGCTGCCCGGTCCGCCGGGCAGCGTCGTCCGTTCCGAGCCGCTTGCCGGGGCCCCGTGGGGCGCCAAGGCGGCGCGCATCCTCTATCGCTCGACGGGACTTTCCGGGGAACCGATCGCGGTCTCCGCCGTGGTCGTGGTGCCGAGCGCGCCGCCGCCGGCCGGCGGCCGGCAGATCGTCGCCTGGGCTCATCCGACCACCGGTGCTGCCCGCAAATGCGCTCCCTCGCTGCTGCTCGATCAGGTCATGCCGACCATCGCCGGTCTCGCCGAGATGGTGGGCGAAGGCTATGCGGTCGTCGCGACCGACTATCCGGGGCTCGGGACGGCGGGCGTGCATCCCTACCTCGTCGGCGTCAGCGAAGGCCGCGCGGTCCTCGATTCGATCAGGGCGGCGCGGGCGCTCATCGGCGCCAGCAACCGCTTCGCCGTCTGGGGTCATTCGCAGGGCGGCCATGCGGCGCTGTGGACGGGCGAGCTTGCCGCGACCTATGCACCGGAGCTCGATCTCGTCGGCATCGCCGCGGCGGCACCGGCGAGCGAACTGGCGCAGCTCTTCGACGACGATCTCGACACCACGGCCGGCCAGGTGCTCACTGCGCTCAGCCTGTGGTCCTGGTCGCATGTCTTCGATGCCGAGCTCTCCTCGGTGGTTCAGCCGCATGCGATCAGGCCAGTGGGCGAGATCGGCGGGCAATGCGTCTCCGGCTTCACCGACCTTCTGGTCGATGCCTCGGCCTATGCCCAGATCGGCAAGCGCTTCCTCAAGGGCGACCCGGCCAGGATCACGCCGTGGAGCACCTATCTCAGCCAGAGCACGCCGGGCAATCACGCCGGCAAGTGGCCGCCGGTGTTCATCGCCCAGGGCAGCGCCGACACCATCGTCGATCCGCCGGTGACCACCGACTTCGCCATCAAGCTGTGCAATCAGGGCGTTGACGTGCGCTTCTTCTCGGTGCCGGGCGGCACCCACGACGCCATCGCCGGGGTCAGCGCCAAGCGCGCCGTTGCCTGGATCGCGGACCGTTTCGCCGACCGGCTGGCGCCGACCGACTGCGTCGCCAAGGGCGGCGCCTCGCATTGAATTTCCCGCTCCTCAGGATGAGGGCGGCCGGTCGTGGCCGAACAGCGGCCCCAGGTGGTCGAGACGCGCCGCACGCGCCGCCTGCGCCGCGGTAAGCGGCGGGTGGTCGAGCGGCTTGCGCTGTTTTGGCGCGGCGAGCTGCCTGGTCAGGCGCTGGCGAAAGGCCTCGCTGAAATCGAGGCCGAGCGTGCCATAGACGCGCTCAAGCGCGGCGATCGGGTCGGCGGCAAGGTCCTGCAGGCGCAGTTCGGCAAGGTCGCCCGGCGGGATGAGCGCGCGGTCGGCGATGTAATGGTCCATGGTCGCCAGATATTCCTCGACGATCATCTCCTCCTGCGCGCCAGCATCGATCGGTGCGGAGAGGCGGAAGGCGTCCTGTAGGCCGTTGACCAGGGCGATGTTCGACTGGAAGACCGTGCGCGGCGGGCGCGAGATGTGGATGAACTTGGCGCCGGGGAAGAGCCGCACCAGGTGGCGCACCCGCGCCGTGTGACTCGGCGATTTCAGCACCAGCCGGCGCCCGCCGGAGACCAGCATCAGCTTGCCGACGAAAGCCAACTCGTGGCTTTCCCAGCGCGCCCGTTCCTCTGGTGTCAGGCGATCCAGGTCGTGGAAGCGGTTGTAGAAATCCTGCTGGCCGGGCAGCACGGCGCGGCCGGCGATCACCGAGCAGCGTGCCCAGTTGCACAGGGCGAAGTCGTCTTCGGCCGGCAGCGTGGCGCCAAGCGGCGAGACGGCGCGGATGCGCACCAGCATCAGGAAGGGCGCCAGCAGCAGGCGCAGGATCGCCCAGGTCGTGACGAAGGTGTGTGGCGACAGTGCCTCGATCCAGATCGGCGAGCGCAGGCTGGGATCGCGCGAAAGCAGCGTCTGCAGCCAGGTGGTGCCGGAGCGGAAATAACCGAGCACGAAGACCGGCGCCTCGTGCGGCGCCACCCTGCGCGGGCGGAACTTCAGCCAGGCGGCGATGACGAGGCGTTCGGGCAGGTTGAGAAGCGAGGAGAGGGCGGAGAAGAAGATCAGCACGATGAGCCGCGGCCACAGCACCGGCGGCACGCGCGCCGGCGCGCGGAAGAGCAGAGCGAGGACGCTGTCGAGCGGCGCCAGCCCCATGAAATGGGGATAGGGCAGATAGGGGAAGACCCAGCGCTGAAGAAATCCGCGAAGCCCGGCCATTTCGCGTTGCGCCCCTTGCCGAGAGCCGGCGCATAAGGAGTCGCGCGCCTGGGCACCCGTTCAAGCCGAGCGGGGCGGATTTGTCAAAGGCGCGGAGAGGCAGGCAGGCCCGCCGGTCCGGCCCCGCCTTGTTGATCAGGAACAACGCCTGGTCGGACCGCTGGTGGCAATCTGACCGTGGGGCGAAAGGTCATGAGCAACGGAGCTACGTCGATGGCGATAGCACGATGGCTGGTCGGTGCCGGGCTTGCGGCTGCCTTTCTCAGTAGCCCGGCCCTTGCACAGGGTCCCGGCGACGGCAACTGGATGTGGGGTTACGGGCCCGGCAGCTGGGGCGGCATGATGGTTGGCGGTGGATTGACGATGCTGATCTTCTGGGGCGGCATCATCCTTCTGGTCGTCCTCCTGGCCCGATGGATCGGCGGCATCGGGGCGGCACATCACGAGGCCGGCCCGCAGCGGCAAACGGCGCTGGAGATCCTTCAGGAGCGCTACGCGCGCGGTGAGATCGACAAGGCGGAATATGAGGAGCGGCGAAAGACGCTGGCTGGCTGAAGCTTCGCTGCCTCGGCCGATCTGTCACAGGCGACCAGCCGCGCACCGCGCCCTGCCGACGGTGGACGCTTGCGGCGGGGCGGAAGGTGGCGCTGGACCGGCCCCCATGCCAATCGACCGCGCCGTCGGCGTCCCGTTTGGGGTCTCGCTGCCGTGATGTCCGGTCCGCGCGCCACGATGCTGCTTGGTGTCTGGCTGGCGTGGGGACTGGCTGCCCTCTACGTCGTCTATATCGCCACTCTGTTTGCCGGTGGGGTAGCCGTGGGCGTTCCCGTTGAGCCCTAACTGGCGGCAGCCGAAATCCTCACCTTGCTCTCCGGCGTCCTCCAGGTGGCGCTGTTCGCCGTCATCTGCCGGTGCGCGGACGCTAACGCGCGCCTGTCGGCGCTGATGGCTCTGGTGTGGATGTCGGTCATGGCGGCGCTGACCGTGACGGTGCATTTCGTCCAGCTCACGGTCGGGCGGCAGATCGATCCCGCGGCCATGTCCGATTACCGGTTCATCTTCGGCTGGACGTGGCCGTCACTCCTGTACGCTGTCGAGCTTGTCGCCTGGCACCTGTTCTTCGGTCTGGCCCTGCTGTTCGCGGCGCCGGCGTTCAGGGGCGGCGGCGCCGCGGCCGCAGCGCGCGCCGGTCTGCTTGCAGCAGGTGCCTTGTGCCTCGTCGGCCTGATCGGTCCGGCGCTCGGCAATCTCAACTGGCGGATGATCGGCGTGGCGGGCTACGGGCTGGTCTTCCCGCTGAGCTGCGTCGCTGTCGGGCTGGTGTTCCGTCGTGCGACCGCCGCAGAGCGCGTAACGGGCTGAACCGGCAGGAAAGGCCCGTGGGTGTCACGCGGATCGGCGGCTTGCCGGCTGCCGGGTCAGTTGTTCTTGGCGCCCTGGAAGATCCAGGTCCACACGTTCTGGCGCAGGCAGTTGGCCAGCGGCTTGTGATTGAACGGCATGCGGATCTTGGCCTGTCCGTCGAGCAGCGTGACCAGGCTGCTCTCGTCCGGCTTGCCGGGGAGGATCATGGGGCCGAACTTGGTGCCCTTCATCACGCTCTCATAGGTGCGCACATCGAAGCCGCTGTGCTCGTAGCCCTCGCCGCCCGGCTGGTGGCAGGAAACGCACCATCCCTTGAAGATCGGTGCGATGTCCTCGGAATAGCTGATCATGGTCTGTTGCGCGCAGGCTTGCGGCACCGGGAGCAGCGTCGTCGAGCCGACGAGCGCGAAGCTTCCCGCGATGGCGCCAACCGACAGAAGGACCCAACGTTTCATCGCCACTTCCTCTCCTTGGCAAGCGCCCCTATGCGGAGCATTTGCCTCGGGAGGGTCCGGCACTTTGATCTCTGTCAATAGAGCGGAACAATTCCCATTTGAATGTGCTTGCGACGTGCTCTGTTGCCCTGTCTCTCCTAGTGGCGCGGAGCCAGGGCCTCGCGTGCAGCGACCCCCATCGATTCGCTCAGTGTCGGATGCGCGTGGATCGCCATGGCGAGGGCTTCCACGGGCATATGAGAACTGACTGCCAACGTGCCCTCGCCGAGAAGCGGCGCGGCGTCCTCGACCAGGATGTGAACACCGAGCACGGCACGGGTCGTGTCGTCATAGACGATCTTCAGCATGCCCTCGGCATGACCCGCAACCTGCGCCCGGGCGTCCGTGCGATAGTCGTAGCGCGCGATGCCGACCTTGTGGCCGGCGGCGCGGGCTTCGCTCTCGGTCAGGCCAGCCATGCCGACTTCGGGCGTGCTGAAGACCACCGCGGAATTGTTGTCCGGCGTCGGGAAGCGCACCGGCCGGCCAAGGAGATGGCCTGCAAGCGCCAGACCCTGAGCGGTTGCCCAATGGGCGAACATCGGGCGCCCGATGACGTCACCGACGGCGTAGATACCAGGCTCGTCCGTCTCAAGCTTGGCATCGACCTTGATGCCGTGATGATCGAAGCGCACGGCGGTATGCTCCAGTCCAAGGCCATCAACATTCGGGCTGCGTCCGGTCGAGTTGAGAATGAAATCGGCGTCGGCCCCGTGCTCGGCACCTGTGGCGTCCCGGTACTTCACGCGGACGCCATTGCCATGGCTGGAGATCGCCAGAACCTGCACATCGAGTTCCAACGTGATGCCCTGGCGCCGGATGTGCGTCTGCAGGGCGGTGGCAACCTCCTCCTCGACCGGCGCAAGAATGCGCGGACCAGCCTCGATCAACGTGACCTGGCTGCCGAACGCGGCAAAGATCTGCGCCATCTCGACACCGATGGGGCCGGCACCGATGACGACGAGGCGCTCCGGCGGACGCTGGACCTCGAGCAACTGTTCACTGGTGATCACCTGCGGCAGGTCGATGCCTTCGATCGGCAGCAACTGCGGCACCGATCCCGTGGCGATGATCGCGGCGGCGAACTCGATGTCTTCGGGCTCACCGTCGGTTGGAACAATGCGTGCGTGGCGCGGTCCGGAGAGCACGGCACTGCCGAACTGAACCGACAGGGTCGGAAGCTGATGCGCGTGCTGCAAGGCGCCTTCGGAGCGGCGCTTCAGGATCGCGGCCTTGCGCCCCATGATTGCGTTCCAGTCGATTGCGATCTGGTCCGTCGGCACGTGCAGGCCGAACGCGTCCGCATGCTTGATGGCGTTCAGGTGTTGCGCGCTTTCGCGCAGGATCTTCGAGGGAATGCAGCCCTGGAACAGACAGGTGCCACCAAGGCCTCCGCCTTTTTCGACCAGGATTACACGGCGGCCCGCGCTTGCAAGGGCCATCGCGGCCGGCGTCCCACCGGGTCCACCGCCGATCACCAATACGTCGATGTTCTTCATCTCCGCGTCCTCAACCGGGTTTGGTGAGGCGCCGCCTTGCTGCCGCAGGAGAGGGTGATGACTTGAAACGATCCAAACGATGAACCCTGCAGGGAAGGTTGCGCCTGGTGCCACTGTCATTCGGTATGTGAGGGCGAAGACTATAGGTTTGGCGCAACCCCGATATGGGCGAAATGCCGCGCAAGCCCAACGCGCAGAAGGGGTCGGCATTTTCAACGCCGCGTGGAGACGCTCGGCGGCAGGCCTACTTGCTGCCGTGCCGGAGGGGTCAGGCAGCCATTCGTTCCACGGCCGCCAGCGGGGCCCCGCTCGCGACGATCAGCCCGCTCACGCCAGCCAGGGCTTCTGGCGCCAGTTCGAGGCCGAGGAACCGCCGACGCTCGACCGGCGCCGGCATGACGAGGCCCTCGGTCGGCGCGGCCGAGAAGCCGAAGCGGGCGTAGTAGTCCGGATCGCCGACGAGGATGATGCCGGAATGGCCGATCTGGTGGGCGCGTGCAATGGCGAGCCGCATGAGCCCGGCGCCGACGCCTTCGCCCTGCAGGGCGGTGTCGACGGCGAGCGGTCCGAGCAGAAGGGCAGGGGCGCCGCCGGCATGCACATGCCACAGGCGGACGGTACCGACGAGGCTGCCGGCGTGATCGCGGGCAACCAGCGCCAGGCCGTCGGCGGGCTTGCGCCCGCGGCGCAGGCGCTCGGACGGCTTGAACAGACGCTCGCGCCCCATGACGCGGTCGAGCAGGGCATCGCGGGCGGGGATGTCGACGGTGCGTTCGCTGTCGAAGTGGATCATCTCGGGTCTTTCGTCGCTCCGGCGTGCGGCCGAAGCCCATGAGCGCGTGAGTTGCGGCTCGCGGGTGGATGTGGCCCCCGGCCTTCGCCGGGGTGACGAATTGTGTTGGTGGCCGGTGGCGCGTCCTAGATCACGTACGACTTCAGCGGCTCGAAGCCGTTGAAGGCGACGGCTGAATAGGTCGTGGTGTAGGCGCCGGTGCCTTCGATCAGCACCTCGTCGCCGATCGACAGCGACACCGGCAGCTCGTAAGGCGCCTTCTCGTAGAGGACGTCGACCGAATTGCAGGTTGGCCCGGCGATGACGCAAGGGCTCTTGGCGTCGCGGTCGCGCGGCGTGCGGATCGGATAGCGGATCGCCTCGTCCATGGTCTCGGCCAGGCCGCCGAACTTGCCGATGTCGAGATAGACCCAGCGCAGCGGATCGTTGGCCTCCTTGCGCGAGATCAGCACGACCTCGGCCTTGATGATGCCGGCGTCGCCAACCATGCCGCGGCCGGGTTCGATGATGGTCTCGGGGATGCGGTTGCCGAAGTGCCTGGCAAGCGCCGAGGAGATGGCGCGGCCGTAGGTCTTCACCACCGGAATGCGCTTCAGGTACTTGGCCGGGAAGCCGCCGCCGAGATTGACCATGCGCAGGCGGATGCCGCGCTCGCCAAGCTCGCGGAAGATCGTGGCGGATGCGGCCAGCGCCCCGTCCCAGGCTTCCGGGTTGGGCTGCTGCGAACCGACATGGAAGGAGACGCCATAGGCGTCGAGGCCGAGGCGGTAGGCGTGCTCGAGCACCTCGACGGCCATCTCAGGGGCGCAGCCGAACTTGCGCGACAGCGGCCACTCGGCCCCGTCATTGGCGATCAGGATGCGGCAGAAGACGCGGGCCGAAGGTGCGGCGCGGCCGATCTTCTCGACCTCCTCGCGCGAATCGACGGCGAACAGGCGTACGCCGCGCTCGTAGGCCGCAGCGATGTCGCGCTCCTTCTTGATGGTGTTGCCGTAGGAGATGCGCTCAGGGCTGGCGCCGGCGGTGAGCGCCATGTCGATCTCGGCGACGCTGGCGCAATCGAAGCTCGAGCCGAGGCCGGCAAGCGCCTCGAGGATTTCCGGCGCCGGGTTGGCCTTGACCGCGTAATAGACGCGGCTGTCCGGCATGGCGCGGGCAAAGGCCTGGTAGTTGTCGCGGACGACATCGAGGTCGACGACGAGGCAAGGGCCCTCGGGTCGTCGGTCGCGCAGAAACGAGCGGATGCGGTCGGTCATTCTCGGGCTCTCCCCAAGCGAGGACTGTTGTTGCGAACCGCCGGTCGGCCTGCAGCCGGACGATCGATGTGGAGACGATCGTTCCGGCGACATGCGTCCCGGTTTGCCGGATTGTCCGGCTGGTTTGCGGGTGGCAGTCGACAAGGCGGACAGGGCTGTCCGGTCTTTCGCTGCCTTCGCTTGGAGCGGGAAAACCCGATCCGCACGCCCGGCAAGAAGTAGATGCCTCTTCAGTAACGCCGGCTGATGGAAAGCCGACTGAGACCAAAAAAGCCCGCTACGTCGTTGCTTTAAGCCGCGTCCTTCGAAGCGTCCGGGATCTTCCCCGGCGGTTCGCCCTCGGACTGTTGCGACCACAGGCACGTGCGAATTTGGGCAGCGCGGTAGGTAGGGCCAAAAGGTTTCACAATCAAGAACGATTTGCGCCGGGGGCGAAAAAAGTTGGCGTGGCCGCCCACGGCGCAGCGCTAGTGGGCGTGCATTGCCGGCATAAGCCCCGGAACCGACCCCGGCGCCACGACGATCAGCGCGCCGAGGAGGACGATCGCCAGGGCGACCGGCACATCGGTCGACGCCTTTGCGGGCAGCAGCTTCTGGCCGACGATGAGGATGGAGGCGACGACCATCCAGCCCAGGCTCATGATGCCGAGCGCCGCCTGCATCAGCATCAGTCCGATGCTCGACCCCAGACAGCACAGAGCGAAGGTGAAGCCGGAATGGCCGTCGCGGCAGCAGCGCTGGCGAAAGGCGCGCTTGAGCGGCGTCAGCTCGTAGAGGCCGGCCAGGACGGTGATCAGGCCGGCGATCAGCGTGTCATGTGGCCGATAGGCCGCGTAGACCGGAACGCCGAAAGCTCCCCATACGGCCAGGTAGGACAGCACGAACAGCAGGACGTCGCCGGTTCGGCTGCCGCTGTCGGCGCGTCGCCACACTGTCGGTGCCACGCCCGGCAGCATCATCGCCGCCATCATCACGGTCCACGTGACGATGAACGGGACGAAGGCGCCGCGCGGTGCGGCAACGCCCATGTCCATCCCACCCATCCGCTGGGCCGCGACGGCCCAGCACAGGGCGGCCAGCCCGAGCGTCGCCGCAAGGGCGGCGGCGCTCGCCGGCAGCGACCTAGTACTTGTCATGGTGGCGCATCCAGTAGCCGTTTTCCCGGCGCCCGAGCGGTGCGCGGTCGAGCCACTGGTACAGGCCCCACAGGCCGTCGAGCCCGCGGGCATAGGCCGAGTAGGTGTGGTAGACGGCGCCGTCCTCGAGCGCGAAGGCGCTCATGCCGGGCCGTTCGCGCAGAAAGGTGGCGTTGTCGGTTCCGGCCTGGGCGGCAGGCGGAAAAGTCTGCCCCTTCCTTCCGATTTCAGGATTGGGTGCCTCGCGCCGGTAATTGTACTCAACACCATCTTGACGCTGCTGCTTCTCCGTGAGGCCGACTTGGAAGTCGAAATTGAAGTCGCTGTCGGATGATGACGCCCAGGGGAACGACCAGCCCATGCGCTCTCTGAAGGCCTGCAGCTTGGCGAGCGGTGCCCGCGACACGGCCCAGAACATGACGTCGTGGTTGGCGAGGTGCGTGACATTGCCGTTGAACCCGTCAGCGATCGACGAGCAGGACGGGCAGCCGGCCTTGAAGTCGGGGCCGAACATGAAGTGGTAGACCAGGAGCTGCGAGCGTCCCTGGAACAGATCGGCAAGCGAAGCTGACCCGTCATCGGTGTCGAAACGATAGTCCTTGTCGATCCTCACCCAGGGCAGGGCCTGCCGCCGCTCGGCGATTGTGTCGCTCTGCCGGGTCAGTTCCTTTTCGGCCTCGAGGAGGTCGAGCCGTGCCGCGAGCCAGTCCTCGCGGGTGCCTGTCAGGTGCGTCGTCATGGTTTGCTCCTTCTCGCGTTTGGCAACAGTCCGGATTGCGCCCGCGCGGGGTCGCTTGGCCGGGCGGTGAACGCCCCGGCCGCTCGCAAGACAAAGTGGCAGGCAGGTGCGCTGCGTCAGGCGGTGGTGCTATCCCGGCGCGGGGCATCAAGCGTCATGCCGGTCTCCAGCAGCGTCTTCAGGCCGGACAGGATCTTCGGCCAGCCGCCGGACACCGCTGCAATCGTCTTGGAATTGTCCATCTCGGCCTCATGGATCACCTGCAGCTTGGTCAGGTCGCCGTCCACCGAGAGGTCGAAGCTGCAACGGGTGAAGCCCTCGGGCTTGAGGTGGGGAAATTCGTTGCGCCACTTAAGGACCAGGCGTTTCGGCGGAACATTCTCGATCACCTCGCCGGCGTCGCTGACGGTGCCGTCGGGGTGGGTCATCTTCCACGGCGAGCCGACCTTCCAGTCGGAGTCCAGGGTGACGCCGAAGAAGTACAGGCGGGTGAACTCGGGCTTCAGCAGCGCATCCCACACCTTCTGCGGCGTTGCGCGGATGTAGGTGACGTAAACGAACGTGCTGCTCATTGTCCGGCTCCTTCGGGCGCGGCGACGGGGCGCTCCGGCGTGATCGTTGCGGGGGTGATGGATGCAGGTTCAGGTCTTGCCATCGTCGTTCTCCTCAAGGGCACGCTTCAGGTCGGCAAGGGCCGCAACGCGCGCGCGTTCGTACTTGCCGATCCAGCGGTCGTAGATTTCGCCGATCGGAACCGCGTTCAGGTAGTGCAGCTTCTCCCGACCACGCCGCACGGTCACCACGAGGTTGGCCGCCTCGAGAATGGCCAGATGCTTGCTCACCGCCTGCCGGCTCATCGCCATGCGTTCGCACAACTCGCCGAGCGTCTGGCCGTTCTCGGCTCTCAGCCGGTCGAGCAGCTCGCGGCGGGTGGCGTCGGCAAGCGCCTTGAACACCTCGTCCATGGCCGGGAGAATATGCAACCATTTAGTTGCTTGTCAAGCCCCATTGGCAAGGCTGCCGGGAAGCGGCACAAGTGCGCGCAGATTCAGGGACGTGAGCGCAGATGAACGAGACGGTGGTCGGCGAGAAGGGCATGGCGGTGGCGCCGCACCGGGCGGCAGCGGAGGCCGCAGCGGAGGTCATGCGCGCCGGCGGCAATGCGGTCGAGGCCATGATCGCGGCCGCCGCCACCATCGCGGTCGTCTATCCGCAAATGAATTCCATTGGCGGCGATGCCTTCATGCTGATCGCTGAGCCGGGGAGGCCGGTGCGCGCCATCGATGCCTGCGGCGCCGCCGGGTCGCTGGCCACCATCGCGCACTACCGTAGGCAAGGCTACGACGAACTGCCGGCGCGTGGGCCGCTGGCGGCGCTCACCGTCGCCGGCGCGGTCTCGGGCTGGGACATGGCGATGCAGGCCGCCGCCAGCCTCGGCGGGCGGCTGGCGCGGCGCGACCTGCTGGGCGACGCCATCGCCCGCGCGCGCGAGGGCGTGCCGGTGAGCCCGTCGCAGTGGCGCAAGACCTCGGCCAACCTTGAGACACTGAAGGACGTGCCGGGCTTCGCCGCGCATTTCCTCGCCGACGGCAAGGCGCCGGAGATCGGCACCGTCTGGCGCCAGCCCAAGCTTGCCGACACCCTCGACCAGCTCGCCCATGCCGGCTTCGCCGACTTCTACCGTGGCGACGTGGCGGCCGAGATCGCCGTCGATCTGGAAGAGGTCGGCAGCCCGGTAACGCGCGACGACCTCCGCCGTCACGAGGCGCGATTGCGCGAGCCGTTGTCGCTCAAGCTCGACGACTGCGCGCTGTTCAACATCCCGCCACCGACTCAGGGGCTGGCCTCGCTGATTATCCTCGGTCTGTTCGACCGACTCGATGTCGCCCGCGGCGAAAGTTTCGATCACATCCACGGTCTCGTCGAGGCCACCAAGCGCGCCTTCACCGTGCGCGACCGCGAGATCACCGATCCGGCCTTCGGCGGCGACGTGAAGCGCTATCTCGACGCCGCCTGGCTCGACGAGGAGGCGCAGGCGATCGACCGGCGGCGGGCGGCGCCGTGGACCGGCAATGCCGAGAGCGACACGATCTACATGGCGGTCGTCGACAGCGCCGGGCGGGCCGTCTCCTACATCCAGTCGACCTACTGGGAATACGGCTCCGGCGTGGTACTGCCGCGCACCGGGATCACATGGCAGAACCGCGGCGTGAGCTTCTCGCTCGACCCCATGGCGGTGAACCCGCTGGCGCCCGGGCGCAAGCCGTTCCACACGCTCAATCCGGCGCTCGCCCGCTTTGCCGACGGCCGCGTCATGCCCTATGGCTCCATGGGCGGCGACGGCCAGCCGCAGTTCCAGTCGGCCGTCTTCAGTCGCTATGCCCGCTTCGGCATGGAACTCGGCGATGCCATCGACGCGCCGCGCTGGCGGCTCGGGCGAAGCTGGGGCGGCGACGATATCGGCCTGATGATGGAGAGCCGCTTCGATCCGGACCTGGTTGCGGCGCTGGAGCGTGCCGGTCACCGCGTGGCCGTGCTGGCGGAGGCCTATTCCGAGGCGCTCGGCCATGCCGGTGCCATTGTGCGCCGTGCCGATGGACGCCTGTTCGGCGCCGCCGATCCGCGCTCCGATGGCGCCGCAATCGCAGTTTAGGATGTCGCCATGTTGATTCCGTCCGATCCCGTCCATGCCTTCGTCGATTACCTTGACGTGCCAGTTGCCCATGCCGCCGCCGGTCCGCTGGCCGGGCTGACCTTTGCGGTCAAGGACATCTACGACGTCGCCGGCTATCCGACCGGCTGCGGCAGTCCGGAGAAGACGGCCGAGGACCCGGTACCCACGGCCCACGCCGCCTGCGTGGCCAGGCTGCTTGATGCCGGCACCACCTTCGTCGGCAAAACCCATACGGCGGAACTCGCCTTCTCCATCGACGGGCGCAACGAGCATTACGGCACGCCGCAGAACCCGGCGGCCCCCGGCCGGGTGCCCGGTGGCTCGTCGTCCGGCTCGGCGGCGGCGGTGGCGGCGGGGCTGGTCGATTTTGCGCTCGGCTCGGACACCGGCGGCTCGGTACGCGGGCCGGCCTCCTTCTGCGGCATCATCGGATTGCGCCCGACCTTCGGCCGCATCGATATTGCCGGCACCATGCCATTGGCACAGAACTTCGACACGGTCGGCTGGTTCACGCGCGACATCGGTACCTATGACCGTGTCGGTTCGGTCTTGCTTGGCGAAGATGTTGCGGGACCGCCGCTTGCCCGCATGGTCATCGCCGAGGATGCCTGCGCCTGGTTCGCGGCGGAAAACGACGTCGGCGTTCTTGATGCCGCGATCGGCCGCGTTGCCGCCCATGTCGCCTCGGATGGCCCGGTGAAGATCGGCGAAGCAGGGGGGCTGGAGCGCTGGTACGCCGCCTACCGCGTCCTGCAAGGCTATCAGGCCTGGCAGAATCACGGGCCCTGGATCGAGCGCCGCAAGCCAAACCTCAATCCGGCGGTGGCTGTCCGCTTTGCCGCCGCGCGTGCGGTGACGCGGGCCGACTACGACAAGGCGCTTGCGGCGCGCGAAACCTACGCGCGGCGCGTCGCTGATCTCGTCGGGGATGACGGCATCATCGTGCTGCCGACCATGCCCGGCATCGCGCCGCCGATGGACTCGAGCGAAGAGGCCTTCGAACGTTTCCGCGGCCGGGCCGTCGGCATGTTGTCTATCGCCGGGCATGCCGGGTTTCCGCAGATTTCCCTGCCGCTGATGACGATCGACAATTGTCCGGTCGGCCTGTCGCTGATCGGCCCGCCCGGCCGCGACCGGGCGCTGATCGCGCTTTCGGCCAAGATTCTTGCCGGGTGAGGTGATCGGTCGGGGAAAATCGCTACACTCTCAGGTGGAAAGGACTGCCACCGGGTGGGGGGACCCCAGTGAAACCGCTTTGTTTCGTTCTCATGCCGTTCGGCCGCAAATCCCACGGCGGCGGCCGCCTGGTCGATTTCGATGCGGTCTATGACCAGATTCTCGCGCCGGCGGTGGAGGCGGCCGAGCTGGAGGTGATCCGTGCCGACCAGGAGCAGGTCGGCGGTACCATCCACAAGCCCATGTACGAACGGCTGATGCTGTCCGACTTCGCGCTGGCCGACGTCACCGGCGCCAATCCCAACGTCTATTACGAGCTCGGCATCCGCCATGCGCTGAGACCGCGCAGCACCGTCATGGTCTTTGCCGAGGGCACGACGCTGCCCTTCGACATCGCCTCGCAGCGTGGCACGCCCTATCACCTGGACGAGACCGGCAACCTCACCGACGTTGCCGGCGACGTGAAGCGGATCGCCGAGCGCCTGCGCGCCGCCCATGACGACGGCAACGACGACAGCCCGCTGTTCCAGCTCATCGACGGCATGCCGCGCCACGAGGTCGACCACATCAAGACCGACGTCTTCCGCGACCGCGTCAGCATTTCGCAGGACTACAAGAAGCGCCTGAGGGAGGCGCGCAGCCAGGGGCTCGACGCCGTGCGCGCCATCGCTGCCGATCCAGACCTCAAGGACCTGCGCAACGTTCAGGCCGGCATCGTCGTCGACCTCATGCTGTCGTTCCGGGCGGTCGGCAATGCCGATGGCTGCGAGGAGATGGTCAAGCTCTACGACCGCATGCCGCCGGAGCTGCAGAACGCGCGCCTGGTGCGCGAGCAGCTCGGCTTCGCCCTGAACCGCATCGGGCGGAGCCAGGAGGCCGAGCAGGTGCTCACCTCGGTGATCAAGAACTATGGCGAGAGCAGCGAGACCAACGGCCTGCTCGGCCGCGTCTACAAGGACGAGTGGGAGGCGGCCAAGAAGGCCGGCGAGGAATTCGCCGCGCGCGGCTTTCTCAAGCGCGCCATCGCCACCTATCGCGCCGGCTTCGAGGCGGACTGGCGCGATCCCTATCCCGGCGTCAATGCGGTGACGCTGATGGAGATGGAGGACAAGCCCGGGGAGGCGCTTGCCGAGATGCTGCCGGTGGTGCGCTACGCCGCCGAGCAGCGGGTGCGCAAGGACGAGACGGGCGGCGACTATTGGGATCATGCCACGCTGCTCGAACTGGCGGTGCTGGCGCGTGACGAGGACGCGGCGGCCGATCACGTTGCCAATGCGCTGGCGATCGTGCGCGAGCCGTGGGAGCCGGCGACGACGGCGCGCAACCTGCGGCTCATCCGCCAACGGCGGGAATTGCGCGGCGAGGATGTCGCGTGGATCGGCGAGATCGAAAAGGCGCTGGCTGCGGCAGAAGCGCGGCTTGCGGGACCATCCGATTCTGCGGGATAAGCAGGGTGTGGGCGTCGTTTTGACGCGCGGCACGTGCCGCGCCGTCAATCGGCCGCAATCGGTCACGAAAGCCTGTTGCGGGGAAGTGCTGCGCCTTGACCACCTTTAGCCGCATTGGGTTCGCCATCGCTGGACTGCTGGCCGTGGCGACGGTGAATCCGGCCGCCGCGCATCCGCACGTCTTCGTCGATGCCCGTGCCGAGATCGTTTTCGACAAGGCCGGCGACATGACCGCCGTCCGCCATATCTGGCAGTTCGACGAGGCCTTCACCGCCTTCGCCATCCAGGGCCTCGACGCCAATAATGACGGCAAGCTCTCCGACGCGGAACTGAAGCCGCTGGCCAAGGTCAATGTCGATTCGCTGAAGGAATACAGCTTCTTCACCTGGCTGAGGCAGGGGCGAAAGTCCTACCCCTTCGTGCCGCCGACCGAGTACTGGCTGGAGTTCCACGGCGGCCGGCTGACCCTGTTCTATACGCTGCCGCTGAAAAAGCCGGTGGCGATCCATGGCAAGGCGACGCTCGAGGTCTTCGATCCGGAATATTTCGTTGCCTTTGCCTTTCCCAAGCACAAGGCGGTGACGCTGACCGACGCGCCACCGGGTTGCACCGCGGCATATCACCCGCCGCAGATGCTCGACGCCAAGACCATGGCCAAGCTCGCCGCGATTCCGGCCGACCAGCACGACCTGCCGCCGGAATTGCAGGATGCGGCAGTGGGGCTGGCCAATCTCATCGCGCTGCAATGCCCCGGCGAGGCCGGCGCTTCGGCCACCGATCCGTTCCAGGCGGTGATGGCCGGCGCCGACGGCACGGCGGCATCGGCGACGCCGGCATCACCGGATGCACCGGCACAGGTCCCGGCGCCGACGACGCGGCCCGTGCCGCAGGCTCAGTCGGCCGACGCGCCTGCCGTGGGCACGCTGACGGCCGACGATATCGCTGCGGCCGGTGGCGGGGCCGCGCCGCCGGCCTCTGCTGCCGCCACGTCATCGGCCCAGCCGGCGGATGCGCCGGAGCTGGTGATCCACGAGAACGACGGCGCCTCGAGCGCGGCGCCGGCAACCCCGTCCGTGCCCGCCGGCACGCCGCCGGCGGCACGCAGCGAGACGGCCAGCGCCGAATCGAACGGCAGTGCGATGCTGGCGCTCACCCTCGCCGTAGTCATGCTCGCTGGCATCGTCGTTACCGGCTTCTTCCTGCTGCGCAATCTGAGGCGGGCCCGATGAGCCGGGCGCGCGCCGGCCTGGCGCCCGTTGCAGTGGGGCTGCTGATGCTGGCGGCGGCGGTCGGGGCCGCCCATGCGGCCAGTCCCTTCGGCATTGCCACGCCCGATTCGTCCAGCGCCGGCTTCGGCGGACCGCTCGGGCCGCTGTTCGTGCGCGTCGCCTACTATCAGAGCATCTTCTATCGGGGCCTCACCCACGCCCTCACCGGCATCAAGCAGAACGGCTGGGAGGCGTGGCTGCTCATGGGGCTGAGCTTCGCCTATGGCGTCTTCCATGCCGCCGGTCCGGGCCACGGCAAGGCGGTGATCAGCGCCTATATGGTCTCCTCCGGCGAGACGGTGAAACGCGGCATCGCGCTTTCCTTCCTGGCCGCCTTCGTCCAGGCGCTGAGCGCGGTGCTCATCGTCGGCATCGCCGCCGTGATCTTCCACGTCACCGCGGTCACCATGACCAGGGCGACCGACTGGTTCGAGCGGCTGAGCTACGGTCTGGTTGCCGTGGTCGGCGGTTGGCTGTTGTGGTCGAAGATTTTTGGCGGTGGCCATCATCACCGCCACCATCACGTCGGCGTGCCTGACCATGACCATGCGCACGGCCACGACCACAATGATGCGCACGACCATGACCACAGTGATGCGCACGACCATGACCATCACGATCATGCCGGTGCCGCCGTCGCCGGTCCCGCCGGTTCGTTCCTGGAGACGCTGTCTCAGGCGTGGTCGGCGGTCCTGGCCGTCGGCGTGCGGCCGTGCTCTGGCGCCATCATCGTGCTGGTGTTCGCCCTGTCGCAGGGCCTGTTCCTGGCGGGCGTGGCGGCGACCTTCGTCATGGCACTGGGCACCGGCCTGACGGTCTCGTCGATAGCCGTGGTGGCGGTTTCCGCCCGCGGCCTGGCGGTGCGTCTGGCAGGGGTCGATTCGCCGGTAACCGCGCGGATCGTGCGCATCGCCGAGATCCTCGCCGCCACCGCGGTGCTGTTCCTCGGGCTCGTCCTTTTGGGCGGCTCGCTTGTCAGCACTTAGCATTTTTCTAATTTGAGTGTAGTCAAAGCGGGCTCATCCAGCCCCCGCTAGATTGCGCCCTGTCAGATCGCCCTGCGGCCAAGTCCGCTGGCCATGTCTGGGGTCTCGACGGCCGGCTCGAGAAGAGTCACTGGCTGGAGAGCCATCCGAGCTTCAAGCCGCTGGTCGCCTGAGACCGGTTAGTCTCCTGGCTTGGGGGGCGCGTCGGGGCGTCGCCGCACCACCTTGCGGCGGCGCCCTAGCGCTATTTGGCCGCCGCCACCCGGCTCGCCGCCCGGTGGCGGCGCACGGCTGCGCCGAAGGCGGCGAAGAGTTTCTGTGAGGGCGGGTCGCTCAGCACCCAGTATTCGGGGTGCCACTGCACACCAAGCGCGAAGCCGGCGGCGCCGGCGACGCTCACCGCCTCGATGGTGCCGTCGGCTGCCGTGGCCTCGACCACCAGCCCGTCGGCGAGGCGCCCGATCGCCTGGCGATGCAGCGAGTTCACCCGGATCGTCGGCGAACCCATGATGGCGGACAGCGCGCCGCCGGGCACGATCGCCACCGCATGGCTGATGGCGAAGCGGGTAGCCTGATCGTCGGAGACTGGCGCGCGGTGATCACTGCGCCCCGGCTCCTCCTGCACCTCGGCGATCAGCGTGCCGCCGAGGGCGACGTTCAGCTCCTGCATGCCGCGGCAGACGGCGAAGAGTGGTACGCCGTGGCGTAGCGCCGCCACGGCCAGCGGCAGGGTAAGCGCGTCGCGGCCTGGGTCGTGCGGCTCGCTCTTTGCCGTCGCCGGGGCGCCGTAGCGTCCGGGATGAACGTTGGAACGGGCGCCGGTGAGCAGCACCCCGTCGACGCGCTTGAGCAGGGTGTCGAAGTCCGGTGCCTCGGCGAGAGCCGGCAGGATCAGCGGGGTGGCGCCGCTGCCGTGGACGAGCGCGGAGAGGTAGGTCTCCGGCGCCGCGTGCCAGACATAGCCGTCAGCCGGGCGGACGTCGGCGGGGACCAGAATCAGCGGCGGTTCCAGGTCGTCGTTGCTCATCTTCGTGGCCCAGGCTTCGATTGCGGCATTTTGGCACGAGTTCGGCCGGCCTGCCTTCCTGCTTGACAGCTTCGGGGCGATGGCGTCCGCTCTTTCCCGGTGCCAGCTCCGGATGGAAATCTGGTTATCATTATTGCAGCGACCAAGGGAGGAAGTTCGCTTATGGATCGTCGTTCATTCATCAAGAAGGCCGGTTTGGCTGCGGGAGGCGCTGCTGCCACGACAATCGCCGCGCCGGCGATCGCCCAGTCCATGCCGGAGATCAAATGGCGCCTGACATCGGCGTTCCCCAAGGTCCTCGACACGCTCTATGACGGTGTCACCCGCACGGCCCAGATCGTCAGCGATCTGACCGACGGCAAGTTCCAGATTCAGCCCTTTGCCGGCGGCGAGATCGTGCCGCTGGCCGGCATCATCGACGCGGTGCAGAACGACACCGTCGAGATGGGCCATACCGCCACCTACTACTACTACGGCAAGGATCCGACCTTCGCCTTTGGCTGCTCGGTGCCGTTCGGGCTCAACAGCCGCGGCCTCAATGCGTGGTGGTACTACGGCGGCGCGCTGGAGCTGTTCAACACGTTCCTCGGCAAGTTCAACATGACCGGCTTCCCGGCCGGCAATACCGGCACGCAGATGGGCGGCTGGTGGCGCAAGGAGATCAAGACCGTCGACGATCTCAAGGGCATCAAGTTCCGCTGCGGCGGCTTCGCCGGCGCGGTGCTGTCGAGGCTCGGCGTCGTCCCGTCCAACATTGCGCCGAGCGACATCTATCCGGCGCTCGAGAAGGGCACGCTGGACGCGACCGAGTTCGTCGGTCCCTATGACGACCTCAAGCTCGGCTTCTACAAGGTCGCCAAGTACTACTACTATCCGGGCTGGTGGGAAGGCGCCTCGTCGCTGTTCACGCTGGTCAACCTGGACAAGTGGAATTCGCTGCCCAAGACCTATCAGGCGGCCATCAGGACGGCATCGGCCGTGGTCAATAACGAAATGCAGGCGCACTACGATGCGGTCAATCCGGGTGCGTTGCGCGAACTGGTGAAGAACGGTGCGCAGTTGCGCGCCTTCTCGACGGACATCATGTCCGCCTGCTTCGACGCCTCCGTCGAGGTCTACAACGAGTTCAGCGCCAAGAACGAGTTGTTCAAGACGATGTACGATTCCATGAGCGCGTTCCGGAACGAGGAATTCCTCTCGTTCCAGATCGCGGACGGCACCTACGACAACTTCATGGCCGATCTGCAGCGCGCCGGCAGGCTTCAGGTGAAATAGGCCGGCACGTGCGACAGGAAGCGGGGGCTCCGGGGAAACCCGGGGGCCCTTTTTCATTGGCCGAAGTTGGGACCGGCGGGCGGGCTCGCCGGGGCGGGAGACGGCGCGCTGCCGTCCCCGAAATTCGGACCCGGTGAACTGCCGTCCGGCGCGGCACCGCCGCCGAAGTTCGGCCCGCTGTTCGCCCCGCCCCCGGTTCCGAAATTGGGACCGCCGCCGAAATCGGGCAGGCCGGAGCCGTAGCTGGGCGCCTGGATTTCGATCTTGCCGGGCGGGGCGTGGACCTGTTCGGCCTTGTAGCGCGTCACCATGCCGGGGAAGCTGATGGTGAGGGCGATCATGATCACCTGGATGACGACGAAGGGCACTGCCCCCCAATAGATCTGGGCGGTGGTGATCGGCGCGATCCTGGCGTTGGTGATGCGGTCGACATAGGCTTCACGCGGCGCCACCGATCGCAGATAGAAGAGCGAGAAGCCGAACGGCGGGTGCATGAACGCCGTCTGCATGTTGATGCCGAGCAGGATGCCGAACCAGATCAGGTCGATGCCGAGATGTTCCGCCGCCGGGCCGACCAGCGGCACGATGATGAAGGCAAGCTCGAAGAAGTCGAGGAAGAAGGCGAGAACGAAGACCAGGATGTTGACGACGATCAGGAAGCCGAGCTGACCGCCGGGCAGACCGGTCAGCAGGTTCTCCACCCACAGGTGGCCGTCGACGCCGAAGAAGGTCAGGCTGAAGACGCGCGAGCCGATCAGGATGAAGAGCACGAACGACGACAGCTTGGTGGTCGCATCGAGCGCCTCACGCAGCATCGTCCAGTTGAGCCGGCGCTTGACCGCGGCCAGCACCATGGCCCCAACGGCGCCCATGGCGCCGCCTTCGGTGGGCGTGGCCAGGCCGATGAAGATGGTGCCGAGCACCAGGAAGATGAGCACCAGCGGCGGGATCAGGGCGACGACGACGCGGACGGCGAGCTGAGGGCCGCTGTAGGTGCGGAATTCCTTCGGCAGCGCCGGCGCTGCGCCGCGGAAGATCACCGTCATGCCGATGACATAGGCGACGTAGAGCCCCGAGAGGACGAGCCCGGGAACGATCGCGCCGGAATACATGTCGCCGACCGAACGGCCGAGCTGGTCGGCCATGACGATGAGCACGAGGCTCGGCGGGATGATCTGCGCCAGCGTTCCCGAGGCGGCAATGACGCCGGTCGCCAGGCGCCGGTCGTAGCCGTAGCGCAGCATGATCGGCAGCGAGATCAGCCCCATGGCGATGACCGAGGCGGCGACCACGCCGGTGGTCGCGGCAAGCAGCGCGCCGACGACGATCACGGCGAGCGCCAGACCGCCACGCACCGGGCCGAAGAGCTGGCCGATGGTGTCGAGCAGGTCCTCCGCCATGCCCGATCGTTCCAGAACCAGCCCCATGAAGGTGAAGAACGGGACGGCGAGCAGGGTCTCGTTGCTCATCACCGCAAAGAGGCGGTCGGGCAGCGCCTGGAAGAAGGTCGGCGAGAACAGGCCGAAATGGATGCCGACCAGGCCCCAGGCGAGACCATTGAAGGCGAGCGCGAAGGCGACCGGATAGCCGAGCAGCAGCACGATCACCAGCGAGGCGAACATCAGCGGCGCCATGTTGGCGATGATGAAATCGACCATGGCGTCTACTCGACCGGCGCCGTCGGTTCGCCGATTGCCTGCGGGTCGGCGATGCGTCCCTGCATGATGGCGATGCGCTTGATGATTTCGGAGACCGACTGGATGGCGAGCAGGAAGAAGCCGATCAGCAGCATGCCCTTGGCTGGCCACAGGATGAGCCCGCCGAAATTGGCCGATACCTCGCCGATCTCATAGGACTGTGCGAACCATGGCGTGATTTCCCACACCATGAGGACCGAGAAAGGGAGCAGCATCACGGCGTGGCCGAAGATCTCGATCCAGTTGCGCACGGACTTGGGCAGAAGGTTCGAGACGATGTCGATGCGCACGTGGCCGTTGCGCTGCAGCGTGTAGGCGGCGGCGAGCAGATAGGCGGCGCCGAACAGGTACCACTGAAGCTCCAGCCAGGCGTTCGAGGACAGCGAAAAAAGCTTGCGCGACGTGGCGTTGCCGGCGCTGACCAGCACCGACAGCAGGATCAGCCACATCACGGATTGGCCAATAAACGCAGTTACACGATCGATCGCTCTGCTGATACGCAGCAAAACTCCCATAAGCGTCCCCTGCCGGTTCTCCCGGCCTTTGTCTCTGTCGCGAACCTGCGACGGATGGCCGGCGATGGCAAGCGCCGAACCGCCGCGCCTTTGCCAGGCCCGGTGGCGCGGGGACGGCCACCAGTTGATCGGCATGAATCGGGCAAAAATCAGGGTGGCGCCGCGCCAGTTGACCTTATCCCCGCTGTCGGCCTCTATGAGTGCCGGCCCGCGCGCCCCAAGCGGGTGGGGAGGGATGGCGCACATGGCCCTTGCGGCCGTCAGCCTTGACGACAAATACGATCTCGCCAAGCAGCGGGTGCTGGTCAGCGGCACCCAGGCGGTGGTGCGCCTCCTGCTCATGCAGCAGGCGCGCGACCGGCGCCTCGGCCTGACCACCGCCGGCTATGTCAGCGGCTATCGCGGCTCGCCGCTGGGCGGGCTCGACCAGCAGCTCTGGCGCGCGGCGGACGTGCTGCAGCCGGCCGGCATCGTCTTCAATCCGGGCATCAACGAGGACCTCGCGGCGACCGCCCTGTGGGGCACGCAACAGGCGGAACTCCGCGGCGACGGGCGTTTCGACGGGGTCTTCGGCCTGTGGTACGGCAAGGGGCCGGGCGTGGATCGCTCCGGCGATGCGCTGAAGCATGCCAACCTCGCCGGCACCTCGCCCTGGGGCGGCGTGCTGGCCCTGATGGGCGACGACCACACCTGCGAATCCTCCACCACCGCGCACCAGTCCGAATTCGCCTTTGTCGACGCCATGATCCCGGTGCTGAACCCGGCAGGCGTACAGGAAGTCCTCGATTTTGGCCTCTTCGGCTACGCGTTGTCGCGCTACGCCGGCACCTGGGTGGGGCTGAAATGCGTCAAGGACACGATCGAATCGACGGCGACGGTGGACGGTGCGCTCGACCGTGTGGCGACGGTCATTCCCGGCGGCTTCCGTGTGCCGCCGGGCGGGCTTGCGATCCGCGCTCGCGACACTGCGCTCGCCCAGGAAGAGCGCCTGCACGAGTTCAAGATCCCGGCGGTCACGGCCTTCCTGCGCGCCAATGCGCCCGACCGCATGGTGCATTCCGGCGGACGACAGCCGAGGATCGGCATCCTCACCGCGGGCAAGAGCTACCTCGACGTGCTGCAGGCATTGGACGACCTCGGCATCGACGAGGTGCGCGCCGCCGATCTCGGCCTGCGTCTGATGAAGATCGCCTGCACCTGGCCGCTCGAACCGCAGGCGATCCGCAATTTCGCCGAGGGCCTCGAGACCATCGTGGTGGTCGAGGAGAAGCGCGGCCTGATCGAGACGCAGGTCAAGGAAATCCTCTACGGCACGGCCAACCAGCCGGCGGTCCTCGGCAAGAAGGACGAGCGCGGCCAATGGCTGTTTCCGTCCAAAGGGGCGCTCGACACCAATCAGATCGCGATTGCCATCGGCGAGCGGTTGACGGTAGGGCGGCAGGACGAGCGGCTTGCCCGGCGTCTCGCCGGCCTGCGCCAGGCGCAGGAGACGCTCGCCGCCAGCCGTGACGTTGCCGAGCGCACGCCCTATTTCTGCGCCGGCTGTCCGTACAACACCGCCACCACCGTGCCGGAAGGCGCGCGCGCCTATGCCGGCATCGGCTGCCACTACATGGTGCTGCGCGTCCCCGACCGGCACACCGAGGGCTTCACCCAGATGGGCGCGGAAGGGGCGAACTGGATCGGCGAGGCGCCGTTCTCGACCCGCAACCACGTCTTCCAGAATGTCGGCGACGGCACCTATGTCCATTCCGGCTCGCTGGTGGTGCGTGCCGCAATCGCGGCCGGCGTCAACATCACCTTCAAGATCCTGTTCAACGACGCGGTGGCGCTGACCGGTGGGCAGAAGCCGGACGGCGATCCATCGGTGGAGAAGATCGCCGCCGAGATGCTCGCCGCGGGTGTCCGCAAGGTCGTGGTGGTGAGCGAGGAGCCGCAGCGCTATGGCACCGACGTGCAGCTGCCGGCGGGCACCGCGGTGCATCATCGCGATGATCTCGACGCGGTCCAGCGCCAGCTCATGCAGGTCACCGGCGTCTCGGTGCTGATCTACGACCAGACCTGCGCAGCCGAGAAGCGGAGGCGGCGCAAGCGCGGAACCTATCCCGACCCGGACCGGCGGGTGGTGATCAACGAGCTGGTCTGCGAGGGCTGTGGCGATTGCGGCGTGCAATCGAACTGCGTTGCAGTGCAACCGATCGAGACCGCCTATGGGCGCAAGCGCACCATCGACCAGTCGGTGTGCAACAAGGATTTCTCCTGCCTAAAGGGCTTCTGCCCGAGCTTCGTCACCGTGCATGGCGCCGTGGCCAAACCGGCCGCGCCGCTGCCGGCCGAAGAGGAGTTGCCCGACCCGCCGCGGCGGCCGGCGCTCGATGGCAACTATGCCGTTCTCATCACCGGCGTCGGCGGTACCGGCGTCGTCACCATCGGCGCGCTCTTGGCGATGGCAGCGCATCTGGAGGGCAAGGCGGCGTCGGTGATCGACATGGCGGGGCTCGCCCAGAAGGGTGGGCCGGTGGTCAGCCACGTCCGCATCGCGCCGGTGGTGGACGACATCAAGGCGGTGCGCGTCGCCGCCGCCGGCGCCGATCTCGTGCTCGCCTGCGACGCGGTGGTCGCCGGCTCGGCGCGCTCGCTCGCGGCAATCGACCCCGGCCACACCGCGGTCTTCGTCAACACCCACGAGACCTATCCCGGTGCCTTCACCCACGATGCGGATTACACGCTGCCCATGCGGCGCATCGTGCAGGCAATCACGGCGCGGGCCGGCGCGCCCAAGAGCCGCTTCATCGAGGCGACCGAGATCGCCACCGCGCTGATGGGCGACGCCATCGCCACCAACATGTTCATGCTCGGTTTCGCCTGGCAGGCAGGCGCGGTGCCCCTGTCACATTTTGCCATCCTGAAGGCGATCGAGCTCAACGGCGTCGCGGTCGCCATGAACAAGGCGGCCTTCGCCTGGGGGCGGCGGGCGGCGACCGAGCCGGAGGCGATCGCCAGAATCGCCGCCGAGCGGGCGGGCCGGCGCACGGCGCCGGTCGCCGAAACCCTGGACGAGCTGGCGGCGCGGCGCACGCGCTTCCTCACCGAATATCAGGACGAGGTCTATGCCCAGCGCTATGCCGATACGGTCGCCGCCATGCGCGAGGCCGAGGCGCGCGTGGCACCGGGCCGCGCCGATCTGGCCGAGGCGGTGGCGCTGAACCTCTTCCGCCTGATGGCGGTCAAGGACGAATACGAGGTGGCACGGCTCTATACGGACGGCTCCTTCCAGCGCCAGCTTGGCGAGAGCTTCGCCGGCTGGGGCAGGCTGGAATTCCACATGGCGCCGCCACTTTTTGCCAGAAAGGACAAGGCGACCGGGCATCTCAAGACGCAGACCTATGGCCCCGGCCTCATGCGCGTGCTGAGGCTCATCTCCCGCTTCCGGCATCTGCGCGGCTCGTGGCTCGACCCTTTCGGCCATACCCGCGAGCGGCGCATGGAGCGGCGGCTGCGCGCCGAATACGAGGCGACGCTTGCCACCATCGGCGAGAAACTTTCGCCGGAGAACCATCACTTGGCAGTTGCGCTGGCGCGCTATCCGGAAAAGATTCGTGGTTTCGGCCACGTCAAGGCGGAAGCGGTCGCCCGCGTCCGACCCGAGGCGGCGGCCCGGCGTGCGGCGTTTCTCGCCGGCCGTGCCAAAATCGAGGCGGCGGAATAGCAACGGGCGGCCCGGTCTCCGGGCTGTCAGAAAACTGAGCCAGAATCTGGCTATTGGTGTCCCGCGCGCCGGCTCTCGGCGTCCGGCCTGAATGAGGAGGTGAGATGATGAAGCGCATGACCAGACTGGCCGTCGCCCTCGGCGCGGCAATGATCGGTGCCGCGGCGTTCGTCCCGGCCCATGCGGAGACGGTGAAGCTGACGATCCTCGGCGTCGGCGACATCTACGACTTCGACGTGACCAAGGAGCGCGGTGGCTTCGCCCGCATGAACGCGGTCGCCAAGGCGGAGAGGGCCGCCAATCCCAACACGCTCTATGTCTTCGACGGCGACATGTTCTCGCCCTCGCTGCTCTCCGGCTTCGACAAGGGGGCCCATACCGTCGAGCTGACCAACATCGTTCCCTTCGACATCGCGGTGCCGGGCAATCACGAGTTCGATTTCGGGGTCGACGGTTTCGAAGCCAATGTGAAGGCGTCGAAATATCCCTGGGCGGCGCTCAACATCACCCATGCCGACGGCTCGCCGATCGCCGGGCTCGGCGGCACGATGATGAAGGAGATCGCCGGCCTCAAGATCGCGCTGGTGCCGGTGGCGCTCGATTCGACCAACGAGCTGTCCAGCCCGGGCAACTGGAAGTTCGGCGGCACGATCAAGACCGCGGTCGACGGCGCCAAGGCAGCGCGCGCGGCCGGCGCCGATCTGGTCGTCGGCGTGGTGCATGCGAGCCATGCCCAGGACAACGAACTGATCGCAAGCCACGCCTTCGACGTCATCATGTCGGGCCACGACCACGACTTCTGGACCGCCTATGACGGCATCACCGCCTATGTCGAGACCTCGACCGACGGCAACTATCTCGATCCGCTCGATCTGGCGGTGACGATCGGGGAGAAGAACGGCAAGCGCACGATCAAGTGGGAGCCGAACTTCCGCTTCATCGACACCAAGACGGTGACGCCCGATCCGGAAACCGCGAAGATCGTCGATGGCCTCAAGGCCAAGCTCGACAAGAGCCTCAATGTGGTGATCGGCAAGACCGAGACCCCGCTCGATTCACGCGAGACCATCGTGCGCAGCCAGGAGGCGGCGATCGGCGACCTGATCGCCGACGCCATGCGTGCGTCGGTGGGCGCCGACATCGCCATCACCAATGGCGGCGGCATCCGCGGCAACAAGGAATATCCGGCCGGCACGGAACTGACCCGGCGCGACATCCTCACCGAGCTGCCCTTCGGCAACGTCACCGTGATGACCGAGATCACCGGCCAGCAGGTGGATGAGGCGCTCGAGAACGGCGTCAGCCAGGTCGCGGATGGCGCCGGGCGGTTCCCCCAGGTCTCCGGCCTGAAGATGGTCATCGACCTGAAGCAGCCGGCCGGCAGCCGCGTCATGTTGGTGACGGTCGATGGCAAGCCGCTCGACCCGTCTGCCACCTACAAGGTCGCCACCAACGACTACATGCTGAACGGCGGCGACGGCTACACCGCGCTCGGCGGCGGCAAGGTGCTGATCGACAAGGAGGCGGGCACGCTGATGGCCAATTCGGTCATCGACTACATCACCAAGATGGGCACGGTCGACGCCAAGGTGGAGGGCCGCATCCTCAAGAACTGAGCGGTTCTTTGGGAAGCGTGAGGGGCGGCTCAGGCCGCCCCCTTCGTTTTGGGACGGTGGACATGGGCCGCCGGTTGCCTATGAATGGCGGCCATGAGCGACCAAGTCCCGAAACCCGCCGCCAGTCCCATGCCACCCGGCCACCCGCCGGTCCGTTTCGGCCGCGTCGGCGTGCTGCTGGTCAATCTCGGCTCGCCGTCGGGCACCGACACCGCGTCGGTCAGGCGCTACCTGCGCGAGTTCCTTTCCGACCCGCGGGTGATCGAAGTGCCGCGGCCGGTCTGGTGGGTGATCCTCAATCTCTTCGTCCTGACCACCCGGCCGCCGAAGACGGCGCACGCCTATTCGATCGTGTGGAACAAGGAGAAGAACGAGGCGCCGCTCATCACCATCACCAGGGCGCAGGCGGAAAAGCTTTCTGCCGCGCTGGCCGGCGACGGCGTCGTGGTCGACTGGGCGATGCGCTACGGCGAGCCGGCGATCGCGGCGCGGCTCGCCGCACTCAAGCAACAGGGCTGCGACCGCATCCTGATCGCGCCGCTCTATCCGCAATATGCCGCAGCGACCACGGCGACGGTGAACGACAAGGCGTTCGCGACACTCTCGACCATGCGCTGGCAGCCGGCGGTGCGCACGCTGCCGCCCTGGCACGACGACCCCGTCTACATTGCGGCGCTGGCCGACTCGATCGAAGCCGCGCTCGCCGGCCTGCCCTTCGCGCCGGAGGTGGTGCTTGCCTCCTTCCACGGCCTGCCGCGCGATTATCTCGACAAGGGCGACCCCTATCACTGCCAGTGCCAGAAGACGGCGCGGCTCCTTCGTGAAAAGCTCGGCTGGCCGGAGGAGAGGCTGCGCATCACCTTCCAGTCGCGCTTTGGCGCTGCCGAATGGCTGAAGCCCTATACCGACATCACCATTGCCGAGCTGGCGAAGAGCGGCACCAGGCGGCTGGCGGTGGTCATGCCCGGCTTCGCGGCCGACTGCCTGGAGACGCTGGAAGAGATCGCCGTTCGCGGCGGCGAGACGTTTCGCGAGAACGGCGGCGAGGCCTATGCCGCGATCCCCTGCCTCAACGACAGCGACCCCGGCATGCGGGTGCTGGAAACGGTTGTCCGGCGGGAGCTCGCCGGGTGGCTCGCGGGCCAGTGACGACGGCGGCGCCATGAAACAGAACAAATACGACGAGCCCGGCTTCTTCGCCGCCTACAGCGCCATGCCGCGCTCGGTCGAGGGGCTCCAAGAGGCGGGAGAATGGCCGGCGCTGCGGGCGCTGATGCCGCCGCTCGCCGGTACGCGCGTGCTCGATCTCGGCTGCGGTTTCGGCTGGCACTGCCGCCATATGCGGGAGGCGGGCGCCGCATCGGTCATCGGCATCGATCTTTCCGAGAAGATGCTCGCCAGGGCACGCGTCATGACCGACGATCCGGCGATCGACTATCGCCGGATGGCGATCGAGGACATCGACTTCGCGCCCGACAGCTTCGATCTCGTCCTCTCCTCGCTCGCCTTCCACTACGTCGCCGATCTCGAGCCGGTCGTCGCCAGGGTGTGGCAATGCCTGAAGCCGGGCGGGACGTTCGTGTTCTCGGTCGAGCACCCGGTGTTCACGGCTTCCGGCACACAGGGCTGGTTCCGGGACGCGGCGGGCGAGGTGCTGCACTGGCCGGTCGACGACTATTTCCGCGAAGGCCGCCGACAGACGTCGTGGCTGGCCGAGGACGTGACCAAGTATCACCGGACGGTGGCGACCTATGTCGGCACCGCGCTCGACGCCGGCTTCCGCATCGCGCAGCTGGTCGAGCCCGTTCCATCGGCGGAGGCGCTTGCCGCTCACCCGGAATGGGCGGAGGAGGTGCGGCGGCCGCTTTTCCTGATCCTCTCGGTGGTCAAGCCGGCTGACCGCTAATCCGGACACCTTGCCGATTTGGCTGGTAGAGCCGTTTCCCCCATCCTACATGTGCATCGGCCGCAGTCGGTGCGGAAGTGCCGATTCCCGCGGCCAGTGGAGGGGAAGGCCAGCCGCGGCTGAAAACGCCGGCGGCGAACATGGAGGATTGAACGGTGGGATTCGACTGGGTCGTCATCGCACTCGTCATTCTGGTCATTCTCGTCCTGCTGGCCGGCGTCAAGACGGTACCGCAGGGCTACAACTACACGGTCGAGCGCTTCGGCCGCTTCACCCGCACGCTGATGCCGGGCCTCAGCATCATCGTGCCGTTCATCGACCGCATCGGTTCCAAGATGAACATGATGGAGCAGGTCCTCGACGTGCCGACGCAAGAGGTCATCACCAAGGACAACGCCACGGTCTCCGCCGACGGTGTCGTCTTCTATCAGGTGCTCGACGCGGCGCGCGCGGCTTACGAGGTGCGCGGGCTGCAGAACGCCATCCTGCAGCTCACCATGACCAATCTCAGAACGGTGATGGGCGGCATGGACCTCGACGAGCTGCTCTCCAAGCGCGACGACATCAACGACCGGCTGCTGCGCGTGGTCGATTCGGCGTCGTCGGCCTGGGGCATCAAGGTGACGCGCATCGAGATCAAGGCGATCGATCCGCCGCGCGACATCGTCGAATCGATGGGCCGGCAGATGAAGGCGGAACGCGAGAAGCGCGCCGTCATTCTCGACGCCGAGGGCTTGCGCCAGTCGGAGATCCTCAAGGCCGAAGGTGAGAAGCAGGCACTGATCCTGCAGGCCGAGGGCCGGCGCGAGGCCGCCTTCCGCGACGCCGAGGCGCGCGAGCGCTCGGCCGAGGCGGAAGCCAAGGCGACCGAGATGGTGTCCAAGGCCATCGCCGAGGGCGATGTGCAGGCGATCAACTATTTCGTTGCCCAGCGCTACACCCAGGCGATCGAGAAGCTCGCTTCGGCGCCCAACCAGAAGGTTCTGATGCTGCCGGTCGAGGCTGCGTCGCTGATCGGTTCGCTCACCGGCATCGCCGAGATCGCCAAGGAAACCTTCTCCAACGAGGCGCAGGCCCGCCGCTCGGGCGCCCGGGTGCCGACGGCCGGAGGCGGCACGACATGATCCTCGACCTCATCGATCAGCTCGGCCCGTGGAGCTGGTGGGTCTTCGGTCTGATCCTGCTGGCGCTCGAGATCATCGTGCCGGGCAATGTCTTCGTCTGGTTCGGCGTTGCCGCGCTGATCACCGGCGGGCTGGCGCTGTTCGCCAATTTCGGCTGGCAGGTGGAGCTGATCGTCTTCGTCGTGCTGGCGGTGGTGCTGGTCGTCGTCGGCCGGCGCATCTTCGCGCGGGCTTCGCAGCCGGGCGAGCAGCCCTTCCTCAACGATCGCGCCCACCGTCTGGTCGGCAGCGCCTATATGCTGTCCGTGCCGATCGTCGACGGCCGCGGCCAGGTGCGCATCGACGACACCAACTGGCGCATCACCGGTCCGGACCTGCCGTCGGGCACGCGGATCAAGGTGGTTGACGCCGACGGCGCCGTGCTCAAGGTGGAGAAGGCCGGCTAGGCCGGCCTTCTCCACCGGATCTGCGCATTCGCCGCCCTGTGCGCCGTCTCACAAGCGCAGGTTGCCTCATTTTTGCCGGCTGCCTAGTGTCGTTCCAGATGCGACGTTTTGACTAGGCCGTTCCCGGAGATCTGCGTTTGGCGCGCATATTCGTCAGCCATTCGAGCACGGACAACGCCGCGGCGATCGCGCTTGGCGACTGGCTGGCTGCGGAGGGTTGGGACGACTTCTTCCTCGACCTCAGCGCCGCGCGCGGCATCGCTGCCGGTGAGTTGTGGGAGCGGCGTCTGCACGAGGAGGCCAATCGCTGCGAGGCGGTGGTCTTTCTCATCAGCCGCGCCTGGCTCGCCTCGCAATGGTGCGTGCGCGAGCTGACGCTCGCCGACAAGCTCAACAAGCAGATCTTCGGCGTGCTGATCGAAGATATCCCGGTCGCCGACCTGCCGGCCGACCTGACGGCGACGCGCCAGGTGGTGAACCTTGCCGCCGGCAAGGACCATCGCATCTTCACGCCCGAGCTGCCCGACGGCAGCGAGGGCTATGTGCTGTTCTCGCAGGGCGGGCTTGCCCGGCTGCGCGAAGGGCTGATGCGCGCCGGGCTCGACGCGCGCCACTTCGCCTGGCCGCCGGAGGATGATCCCGAGCGGCCGCCCTATCGCGGGCTGGTGCCGATGGAGGCGGAGGACGCCGGCATCTTCTATGGCCGCGAGGCGCCGACCATCGCGGTGCTCGACCGGCTGCGCGGGCTTGTCCAGGCGGCGCCGCCGCGGCTCCTGGCGATCGTCGGAGCGTCCGGCGCCGGCAAGTCGTCCTTCCTGCGTGCCGGGCTGGCACCGCGCCTCAGGCGCGACGACCGCAACTTCCTGATGCTGCCGATCCTCAGGCCGGAACGCGCGGCGCTCTTCGGCGAGGACGGGCTCGTCCGGGTGCTGGAAGCGGCGGCGAAGAGCCTCGGGCTGGCGAAGAGCCGCGCCGATATCCGCGCGGCCGTGCAGGAAGGGGCGGGGGCGGTGTCGCTGCTGCTTGCCGCGTTCGCCAGCGCGGCGAGCCCGCCCGACACGGACGGTACCGCCAACCGGCGGGCGCCGCGCTTGGTGCTTGCCATCGATCAGGGCGAAGAGCTCTTCCTGGCCGAGGGGCAGGAGGAGGCGAGCGCCTTCCTGGCGCTGATGCGCGACCTCGCTTCGGCGCCTGAGTCGGATCTCATCGTCCTGTTCACCATCCGCTCCGACTCCTTCGAGCGCTTGCAGACGGCGCCGGCGCTCGAAGGGCTTAACCCACAGACCTTCAGCCTGCCGCCGATGCCGCGCGGCGCCTATCAGACGGTGATCGAGGGGCCGGCGAAGCGGCTTGCCGACAGCGACCGGGCGCTGACCATCGAGCCGGCGCTGACCGCGGCGCTGCTTGCCGATATCGAGGCGGGCGGCGGCAAGGACGCTCTGCCGTTGCTCGCCTTCACGCTCGAGCGCCTCTACGTCGAATATGGCGGCGGTGGCGCGCTGACGCTTGCGCAGTATCGCGATCTCGGCGGCATCAGTGGTTCGATCGAGGCGGCGGTGGAGCGGGCGCTCGATGCCTCGGGCGGCGACCCGGCCGTGCCGAGGGATCACGCGGCGCGGCTGGTGCTGCTCCGCCGGGCGCTCATCCCGTGGCTTGCCGGCATCGACCCGGAGAGCGGCTCGCCGCGTCGCCGCGTCGCCCGCCTGTCGGAAATCCCGGAAGAGGCGCGGCCGCTGGTCGGTTACCTGATTGCCGCGCGGCTGCTGTCGACCGACGTCGCGCCGGAGACGGGCGAGCGCACCGTCGAGCCGGCGCACGAGGCGCTGCTCCGCCAATGGGGCTTGCTGCAGGGTTGGCTGGAGGAGGACTTCGCGGCGCTGACGACGCTTGCCGGCATCCAGCGCGCGGCCCGCGACTGGGCGGCCAACGCCAAGGACGAGGCTTGGCTGGCGCATACCGCCGGCCGGCTGGAGGATGCCGAAGGTGTCGCCCGCCGCGACGACTTCGTCGGTCTGCTCGAGGCGACCGACCGCGACTACCTCGCCGCCGCGCGCGCCGCCGATGACGCGCGACGGAACCATGAGCTGGAGGAGGCGCGGCAACTTGCGGCGGCGCAGAAGAAGGTCGCGCAGCGCACGCGGCTCGGCCTGATCGCGGCAAGCCTGCTGCTGGTGGCAGCGGCGGGAGCAGCCGTATTCGGCTTCCAGAAGGCAGACGAGGCGCGCCAGCAGGCCGCCGTGGCGCAGGCGCAGACGGCGCGAGCCCAGCGGGCCGTCACGGCCGCGACGGATGCGGGCAACACGTTGGTCGTCGACCTTGCCCGCAAGTTCCGCAACACGCGCGGCGTGCCTGCCTCGCTGGTGAAATCGATCCTCGATCCGGCCATCGCGCTCCAGAACAAGCTGATCGATGCCGGCGAAAGGGACGTGCGCCTTTATGCCAGCCAATCGGCGGCCCTCAATGAGGCGGTTGGTGCGTTGCTGACCGTTGGGGATACGCAAGGGGCGCTCGCTGCCGCCGAGAAATCGACCGCCATCATGCGCATGGTGCTGGAGCAGGCGTCCAGCAAGGCCTTCTGGAAAGCCGGCCTGGCCGAGAGCCTGGTGAATGTCGGAGACGTGAAGCTCCAGGCCGGCGACAGGATAGGGGCGCGGGCGGCCTACGAGGAGAGCCTTGCGCTGAGGCGCGATCTCGCCGCGGACGATGGCGGCGTCTTGGCCCGGCGGGCGCTGTCGGAGAGCCTCGACCGGGTCGGCAACATGGCCCTTGCGGCTAACGATTTTGCGCACGCAATCGATCTCTATGGTCAAAGCCTGGCGATTGCGCGCGACCTGGCCAAGAGCAAGGGCAATGTCGAGGGACGGCGCGATCTGGCGATAAGCCTTGCGAAGATGGGCGACGCCAAGCTCGGCGCCGGCGATCGCGCCGGGGCGCTGGCATCTTATGAGGAAGCCCTGGCCATCTCCCGTGATCTGGCCAAGAACGCGAACAACGCACAGGCCCAACGCGACCTTCTGGTCAATCTGGAAAGCGTTGCCGATGTGAAGGACGCGGCCGGCGACAATGCGGGCGCGCTGGCGGCCTATGAAGAGGGCCTTGCCATTGCCCGTGACCTGGCCGTCGACAAGAGCAATGCCGCGGCTCAGCGTGACCTGTCGCTTGCCCTGGACAGGTTCGGCGGCGCCAAGCAGCAGACCGGCGATCAGGCGAGTGCGCTGTCTGCTTTCGAGGAGAGCCTGGCGATTGCCCGCTCATTTGCAGCGGACAGGAGCAACATGCGGGCCCAGCGCTTTCTTTCCTTCAGTCTGGACAAGGTTGCGGCAATGAAGCGCAAAGCCGGCGACCTCAAGAGCGCCTTGGTGGATTATGGCGAGAGCCTCGCCATCGCGCGGCGGCTTGCCGAGGACAGCGGCGATAAGCAGGCCCAGCGCGACCTTTCGATCAGCCTGAGCAATCTCGGCGATGTGAAGCGCGACGCCGGCGACCGGGTCGCGGCGCGGGCCCTCTTTGAAGAGAGCCTGACCGTCACCCGCAAGCTTGCCGAAGCCGATTCCAATTCCAGGGCTCAGTTGGATCTTGCCGTGGTGCTCAATCGGATCGCGGAGGTGTCCGACGATCCGATGCCGCAGTACGAGGAAGAATTCCACATCCTGCAGACGCTCGACGCGCAGGGGCTGCTGCCGGCATACGACAAAGACCTGCTCAAGGAGCTGAGCGGTGCGCTTGCCGATATTCACAAGGCGGATGCGACCGGAGCGGCCGCGAAATAGCGGCCTAGCCTAAGCCACCCCCAGGCGTAGGAAATCGTGCATGTGCACGATGCCGAGCGGCTTGCCGTCATCGACGACGAAGAGGACGGTGAAGGGGCGGCTGGCCTGGTTCATCATGGCCAGCGCCTCGGCCACCAGGCAGTCGGGCGGCACGGTCTTCGGCGTCCTGGTCATGATCGCGCCGACGGTCTTCTGCGTCAGGTCGGGGGCGATGTGGCGGCGCACGTCGCCGTCGGTGACCACGCCGACCAGCATGCCGCCATCATCGACCACGCCGACGCAGCCGAAGCCTTTCGCTGTCATCGTGTCGAGCGCCTCGGCCATCGGCGTGTCTGGCGTCGCCAGAGGCACGGCGTCGCCGCCATGCATGATGTCGCGCACGAAATGCAGGCTGGCGCCGAGCATGCCGCCGGGGTGGAAGATGTGGAACTCCTCCGCCGTGAAGCCGCGGCTCTCGAGCAGCGCGATCGCCAGCGCATCGCCGAGCGCCAGCTGGATCAGCGTCGAGGTGGACGGCGCCAGGCCGTGCGGACAGGCCTCGTCGGCCGGCGGCAGCGCCAGCACCGGGTCGGATTCGCGGCCGAGCGTCGAGTCGGTGAAGGCGGTCATGGCGATCAGCGGGATGTCCCAGCGCCGCGTATATTCGACCAGGCTGCGCAGCTCGCTGGTCTCGCCCGACCATGACAGCGCCAGCACCACGTCGTCGCGGGTGATCATGCCGAGATCGCCGTGGCTGGCTTCCGCCGGATGGACGAAGAAAGACGGCGTGCCGGTCGAGGCGAGCGTGGCGGCGATCTTGTGGCCGATATGGCCGCTCTTGCCCATGCCGGTGACGATGACCCGCCCGGTGGCGGCGCGGATGATCTCGACGGCGCGGGCGAAGGGGGCGGCGAGGCCGTCTTCGAGGGCGGCGGCGAGCGCTGCCAGCCCGGCGCCTTCGGTGAGAATGGTGCGCAGCGCTGAGGCGGCGGCCGGGGCAGTGGCGTCGGACGCCGTTTTTGCTGGATTCTTGAGCGTCACCGCCATCAACGGACCCTGTTTTCTCCTTGTTGCGCCGGTCTAGCAGGTTTCCACCGAGGCCGGAACAGTGCTCTCCGTGGCGTTCGCAACCTTGCGTTAACCATCAATCTTTACCTTCTGGAAAGCACTTTCCTGTGGTCACACGGCACTGGCCTGACAATGGGTTTCCGCCTCCCTTCGCTTTTGGCGGTCGCGGTCGCTGCCGCGGCCTTGGCGCACGGGAGCGCCTGGGCCCAGGATGCGGCGGCAACGGCGCTCGGCAGCGGCCTCGGCGACGGTCAGTCGCCGCTGGCGCCGGCGACGGCTGCGCCCGATCCCACCGCGACGCCCGCGCCCGCAACGCCGGCCACGCCGACATCCACGGCAACCGCAGACACCACCGCAGATGCCGGCCGCGTGCAGCGGCAACTGCCGCAGGTCAAGGGCCCCGAGCTGGATCCGCTCGACCCGACGGTGACCGGAACCATCTCACACAAGGTCCCGGAAACCGAAGCCGACCCCTTCGCTGCGCTCGGCCTGCGCACCGGCAGCTTCATTCTCTATCCGTCGCTGACGACGAGCTTCGAGCACGCCACCAACGCTTCGGGCAACGGCCGCTCGGACACGCTGACCGTGACACCCGAGCTCAAATTGCAATCGGACTGGGCGCTGCATGAAGCGACGCTGACGCTGCGCGGCTCCTACGCCAAGGACTTTGCCGCCGGCACGCCGGATTCGCCCTCCGGCTCGGTCGATGCCACTGGGCGCATCGATCTCAAGCCCGGCTGGGACGTCGCCCTCAAGGGCAGCTACGCCTATGCCCAGCAGAGCATTTCCGATCCGAACTTTCCCGCTGGCATCGACAACCGGCCGGGCGTGCATGATTTCTCCGCATCGGCGGCGCTCGACGGCCGTTTCGGCCGCACGACCTTCACCGCCGAGGGCAAGCTGGGCCGCACGCTCTATGAGAACGGCACGTCGGCCGGCGTCACCGTCGATCAGGGCTATCGCGACAACTCGGTCTTCGGCGGTCGGCTGCGCCTCGGCTACGAATCGCCGCTCGGCGTCACGCCTTTCGTCGAAGGGGAGCTGTCGCGCCGCCAATACGATCAGAAGTTCGACAATAGCGGCCTGCAGCGGTCGAGCCTGGCGGCGATCGGGCGGGCCGGCCTGGTCTTCGATCGCGGCCCGGTGCTGACCGGCGAGATGGCGCTCGGCTACGGCGTCCTGTCGGTCGACGACCCGGCGCTTTCCGCGTTCGGGGCGCTCACCGTGGACGGCTCTCTGGTGTGGTCGCCGACCCGGCTCTACACGGTCACCGTCAACGGCTCGACCGCGTTCAACCCAAGCACCGACGCTGCCTCGTCCGGCTCGGCCGCCTATGCCGGTTCGGTCGATGTCGCCTATGCCTGGAAACCCAATCTGACGGTCGACTGGACCACCGACGTCACCCACGAGCGCTTCCAAGGCAGCGGACGGGTCGATACCACCGTCAAGGCGGGCGTCGGCGCCACCTGGAAGCTCAACCGGCGCACCTCGCTCACCGGCGGCTACAGCCACGAATGGTCGATGAGCACGGCGGCCGGCAACACCTACCAGTCGGACGCGCTCACCGTCGGGCTGCGCCTGCAGAAGTAGCCGAGCGTCTCAGCCGTCGAGCAGGGCGCGCATCTCCCGGCGCACGTGATCGGCGAGTTCCGGCCGCTCCAGGGCATAGGTCATGTTGGCGATGAGGAAACCGAGCTTGGTGCCGCAGTCGTGGGTGCGGCCGCGGAAGCGGCTGCCGTAGAAGGGCTGGGTCTCGGCGAGCGCCAGCATGGCGTCGGTGAGCTGGATCTCATTGCCGGCGCCGCGTTGCTGACGGGCGAGCAGGTCGAAAATCTGCGGCTGCAGGATATAGCGACCGCTGATATAGAGATTGGACGGAGCGTCCTTCGGCTGCGGCTTTTCCACCATGGCGGTGAGGCGGAAGGCGTCGCCGTCCGGACCGGCCGGCTCGCCGACGCCGACGATGCCGTATTTGGCGGTCTCGGCGGGGTCGCACTCGCTGACCGCGATCACATTGCCGCCGGTCTGGTTGTAGACCGCAACCATTTGCGCAAGGCAGCCGGGTTCACCCTGCATGATCATGTCGGGAAGCACCACTGCGAATGGCTCGTTGCCGACCAGATGTCGGGCGCACCACACCGCATGGCCGAGGCCGAGCGGCGTCTGCTGGCGCACGGAGCTGACCCGGCCGGCCTTGGGCATGAAGCTGGCGAGTTCCTCCAGCGCCTCGGTCCTGCCGCGTGCCTTCAGCGTCGCCTCCAGCTCGAAGGCGGTGTCGAAATGATCCTCGAGGATGTTCTTGTTGCTGCTGGTGACGAAGATGAATTGCTCGATGCCGGCGGCACGCGCCTCGTCCACCACGTACTGGATGAGCGGCCGGTCGACCAGGGTCAGCATCTCCTTGGGCATCGCCTTGGTGGCGGGCAGGAACCGGGTGCCGAGACCGGCGACAGGGAAGACGGCTTTGCGGAGGGGGGCGGTCATTCGTTCTTCTTCTGCTGGATTCGGCGGAAAGCCCGTGCTTTTTGCCGGGCCGGGCGAACGAAACAAGACGTCAATACACGTTCCCTATGGTACCGGGGAACAGGCTGAGAAGGCAAAGTGACAACCATGAGCATTCTGGTCACCGGCGGTGCCGGTTATATCGGCAGCCATATGGTCTGGCATCTCACCGACGCCGGCGAAAAGGTGGTCGTCCTCGACAACCTGTCGACCGGCTTCGACTGGGCGATCCCGCCGGAAGTTCCACTCGTCAGGGGCGATAGCGGCGACGAGGCGCTCACCGGCCGTCTCATCAGGGAGCACGCGATCGAGGCAATCATCCATTTCGCCGCCTCCATCGTCGTGCCGGACTTGGTTGCCGACCCGCTCGGCTACTACCTCAATAACACGGTGAAGACGCGGGCGCTGATCGCCGCGGCGGTTGCCGGCGGGGTGAAGCGCTTCATCTTTTCATCGACCGCTGCAGTCTACGGCACGCCGGCGGTGACGCCGGTCGGCGAGGACGCGCTTCTCCATCCCGAATCGCCCTATGGCCGCTCCAAGATGATGAGCGAGATGATGCTCGCCGACGCGGCTGCCGCCCACGACCTGCGCTTCGTGGCGCTGCGCTATTTCAACGTCGCCGGCGCCGACCCGGCAGGGCGCACAGGCCAGTCGACCAAAGGCGCCACACACCTCATCAAGGTCGCTTGCGAGACGGCGCTCGGCAAGCGCGACGAGATCACCGTATACGGCACGGATTATCCGACCCCCGACGGCACCTGTGTTCGCGACTATATCCACGTCTCTGATCTGGTCGCCGCGCACGCCGAGGCGCTGGGCCATCTGCGCGGCGGCGGCGACAACCTGATCGCCAATTGTGGCTATGGCCGCGGCTATTCGGTGCTGGAGGTGATCGACACGGTGAAGGCGGTGTCGGAGCGCGATTTCCCCGTCGTCCTCGGGCCCCGGCGACCTGGCGATCCGGCGTCGATCGTCGCCTCGCCGGCGCGCATCATGGACAAGTTCGGCTGGCAGCCGCAGCACGACAATCTTGCCGAAATCGTCCGCGATGCTCTGGCCTGGGAGACGACGCTGGAGCGCCGTAATCGGCGCGACTGACGCGGCCGCCGGGCAGGGCGGCTTGCGGCCGCCCCCCGCGGCAATGTTAAGGTTTGGACCGAATTGGGGGACGCGAGGACAGGACCGGGGGCAGAAACAGGGACGAAACCGGAATGCGCTTCCTCACCGGCAGGGCAGTCAAAGCCGCGGTTTCCGCGGCTTTTGTCGTCGTCGCCGCGGTGGCGGCCTCGGCCTTTCTCATGGACGCGCCGGCACGGGCCAGCCAGACGCCCCAAACCTGGGTGAAGAGCTTCTGGCCGACGGCGAAGTCCGCCGGCATCGGCTGGCAAACCTATCAGGGGGCGCTCGGCGACTTTGCACCCGATCCCGACGTGCTGAAGCGAGCCGGCGCCCAGGCCGAATTCAACATGAAGATCTGGAACTATCTCGACCAGATGGTTTCGGACGACCGGCTGAGCGAAGGCAAGGCGGCGATCGCCGCCAATGCCAGCCTGCTGGCACGCATCGAGCGCCACTACGGCGTCGACCGCTATGTCGTTGCGGCGATCTGGGGCATCGAGAGCCATTACGGCCACGTGCTCACCAACCCGAAGCTGGTCAAGAACATCATCCGGTCGCTGGCCACCCTTGCCTGGTCTGGTGGACGGCTGTCGAAATTCGGCCGCAAGCAGCTGGTTGCCGCCCTCAAGATCGTTCAGCGCGGCGATATCACCGTGGGCGCGATGAACGGCTCGTGGGCGGGTGCCATGGGCCAGACCCAGTTCATCCCCACGACATTCGAGGCCTATGCCGTCGACTTTGACGGCGACGGCCACCGCAACATCTGGACCTCGGTCCCGGACGCGCTCGCCTCCGCCGCCAACTATCTGAAGAAGGCCGGCTGGCAGTCGGGCAGGACCTGGGGCTACGAGGTGAAGCTGCCGCCGGGGTTCAATACCGGGAAGACGAGCGAGCGGTCGCTGTCGTCGTGGGCGAAGCTCGGGGTGCGCCGGGTCAATGGCGCCGCCTTTCCCCGCCCGGGCGACCGGGCGCGGTTGTGGCTGCCCAATGGCACCGACGGGCCGGTGTTCCTGCTGCTCCACAATTTCCAGGTGCTCAAGCGTTACAACGCCTCCAACTTCTATGCTCTGGCGGTGGGTCACCTGGCCGACCGGTTGCGCGGCGACGGGCCTTTCGTGGCCGCCTGGCCGGCGCACGAAAAGCCGTTCACGCTCGATGAGAGCAAGAAGATGCAGTTGCTGCTCACCATGCACGGCTTCTATGACGGCGACATCGACGGCGATCTCGGCAGCGGCAGCCGCGCGGCGATCCGCGACTATCAACGCACGATCGGCCTTAACCCTGATGGCGTCGCCACCCGCGACCTGTTGCAGCGCCTGCAAGCGGCCAAGTAGGATAGGGTGCCCGGTGCCGCGCAATTGACGCAATGGCCGGCAAAAACGGGCAAGGCCGCATGAAAAGCCGGAGCGCGGGACAGGTGCGCCGTCTGCTGACAACACTGGGCGTGGGGATCGTGGCGCTGCTGCTGGCGGCGCCGCTCGACGCGGCATTGGCGCAGCAGGCGCCGGCAAACGGGCCGTTCGGCTTTTTCGATTTCCTGTTCGGGCCGCGTCCGGTGCGGCCGCCGCCCCAGCAGGGCCAGAGGTCCGCGCCAGCGACACGACGCCCCGCCCCGCCGAGCGAGCCGCCGGTGCCGGTGGCTCAGGTGACGCCCAAGGATGCGATGGCGCGCAAGATCCTGGTGGTTGGCGATTTCGTCGCCGGGGGGCTCGCCTGGGGGCTCGACCAGACCTTCGCCGACGAGCCCAAGATCGCTGTCATCGACAAGTCGAACAGCAACTCCGGCCTGGTCCGCGACGACTATTACGACTGGAACAAGTCGCTTCCCGGCATTCTGAACGAGGTCAAGCCGGACGTCGTCGTGGTCGCCCTCGGCGCCAACGACCGCCAGCAGATCCGCGCCGGCAAGGACCGCCTCGCCATGCACTCCGACGGCTGGGAGAAGACCTATACCCACCGCGTTGCCGGCTTGGCCGACACGCTGAAGGTCTTCGGGCGGCCGTTCTTCTGGGTGAGCGCGCCGCCGATGCGCGCGTCCGCGGCCGCGGGCGACATGGACTATCTGAACGGGCTCTACAAGGCGGCGGTGACGGCGGACGGCGGGCACTATGTCGACATCTGGAACGGCTTCACCGACGACAATGGCAACTACACCTCGTCAGGCCCGGATGTTGACGGTCAGCTGCGGGCGCTGAGATCCAGCGACGGCATCAATTTCACCCGCGCCGGCCGGCTCAAGCTCGCCTTCTATGCCGAGCGCGAGATCCGCAAGCAGACCGGTATCGGCACCGGTTCGGTCGACCTGTTCGCCTCGGCCAGCCAGACCACCCAGATCGAGATCGGCCCGGACGGGGTCAAGCGCCTGGTCGGGCCGGTCATCTCGCTGACCGATCCGCTGCCCGGCGCCAGCCGGGCGCTCGCCGGCGGCGCCGACAACCCGGACGTGACGATGGCCAACGACACGCCGCAATACAAGCTGATCGTCCAGGGTGCCGTACTGCCGTTGATGCCGGGCAGGGCCGACGATTTCGCCTGGCCGCCAAGCCAGCGTGCCTCGCTTGCCGTGCCGCCGACGCTACCTGCGGCGCCCGCGGCGAGCGCGAGCGACAACAGCGGCGCTGCGGCGTCCGGGGTGTTTCCGGCAGCAAACTAGAGACGAGAAGGGACAGGGTGCGCCTCACGACACGGTGATCGCGGGTGTGCCCGCCGCCGTGCGACAAAACCCGTGAGCAAACCTCGACAGGGAGGAGAGAGCCTATGAACCGTGCCTTCACCGGAACGCTCGCCGCGGTCGCGCTTGCCGCCATGGCCGTGCCGGCCCTGGCCGACGACACGATTGCGACCGACAAGGGCGACCTGACCATCCATCCGTTTCACCACGCGTCCATGCTCATCACCTGGAACGGCGTGCATATCCTGGTCGATCCGGCCCCGCTGATGGGCGGACCCAAGGTCGACGACATCACTGCCGAATACAAGACGGCGCCGGCGCCCGACCTCATCCTGGTCACCCACGAGCACGGCGACCACTTCAACGTTCCGATCCTGGAGGCGGTGACCGGCGCCGGCACGGTGCTGGTGACCTGCCAGGACGTCGCCGACAAGCTGCCGGCCGACCTCAAGGCGAAAGCCACGGTGCTCGCCAACGGCGCCAGCCTGACGGTCAAGGGGGTGCCGATCATGGCGGTCGCGGCCTACAACACGACGCCGGACCACATGAAGTTCCACCCGCAGGCGCGCCACGACAACGGCTATGTGCTGACGGTTGGCGGCAAGCACGTCTACATTGCCGGCGACACCGAGGAGACGCCTGAGATGAAGGCGCTTCAGAACATCGACGTCGCCTTCCTGCCGATGAACCAGCCCTACACGATGACCATCGACGAGGCGGTGCAGGCGGTGAAGGACTTCAAGCCGAAGGTCGTCTACCCGTACCACTACGCCGGCAGCGACGTGAAAGCCTTCAAGAAACAGGTGGGTGACGCCGCCGACGTGCGGCTCCTGGAGTGGTATCCGAAGACGGGATCCTAGTGCCGGCAGCACCGCGCCGCCAAGCTGGCGCCTGAGGCCGTCGACGGAGGTCTCGCCGAGGTCAGGCTCCCTGCCGGCGCCGTGCTGCGCCGGGCGAGATGCCATGGTGTCGCTTGAAAGCTTTGGCGAAAGCGAACTCGTTGCCATAGCCGACAGCGGAGGCGACAGGCGCGATGCGAGCGCCTGCCGCCAGACGCCGGGCTGCGTCGGTCATGCGTAACCGGGTCACGTAGCTGATCGGTCCCTCGCCGGTGGCTTGATGAAAGCGGCGTGCGAAGGCGGCGCGGGATTTGCCCGCGAGTTGGGCCATGGTTGCGACGGACCAGCTCCGTTCCGGCGCCGCGTGGATGGCGGCGAGCACCTTGCCGATTGCCGGATCGGCGGTTGCACCTATCCAGCTTCGGTCCGCGCCGTCAGATCTCTTTAGCCATAGTCGCAGCGCCTCTACCAGGATGAGATCAACCAGCCTGGCCTGTGCGAGTCCACCGCCGGGTTCCTGCCGCGAGGCTTCTGCGGCCAGCAGACGGGTGAGGCCGGCCAGTGGCGTACCGGCAGCCTCGGCCGCGCGCATGTGGATGAGAGGTGGCAGGCCGTGCAACACCACTGCTGCAGCGTGCGAGATATCGTAGGCGCCACACAGCACCTCGCAGGCGGCATCGCCTGGCCCGAAGGGCAACGGGAGCTTTCCGCCGGGCGGCAGGTTTGCCGCCAATGCTTCGACTGCAACGGGCGTCGTCACTGGATGGTCGGCGAGAACGTGTCTGGCGCCGTGGGGGAGCAGTGCCAGGTCGCCTTCGGCGATTAGCACCGGCGCGGCGCCATCCATCACGATCAGGCAACTGCCGGTCAGCATGAAGTGGAAGCCGGCGCGGCGGGCATCAGCGTCGAAAGCCAGGGCAAAGGGCGGAGCCAACGCACTGCGCGAGGTCAGGACACCGCTGACGCGGGCGTCAAGCAGGGATCGGCTCAGGAGGTCCAAGCTTCCGCCAAGACGTTCGAACATGAAGTTGACCGTACCAGACATCGATTGTCTCGACAAACGCGCATACGTCCAGAGCAGCCGCATGAAGGCGATCAGGAGAGAATCGATGACGCAGACCACAGTCGTATTGGCCGCGACCGGCAAGACGGGCCGCCGGCTGCTGCCGCTCTTGCGCGGCCACACCTTACGTGCCGCCAGTCGGAGCGGTGCGCCGGGCACTGTTCGTTTCAACTGGACTGCCCCGGAAACGCACGCGACCATCCTCGCCGGCGCCGATAGCCTCTATCTGGTGCCGCCGGACGAAGCAGACCCGACGCCGTTCACCGGTCCGTTTCTTGAGGAGGCGCGCAAGGCTGGCCTCCGCCGCATCGTTCTGTTGTCGTCGTTGGGCGTGGCCCTCCCCGGCGAACCGATCGACTCAGGCCGTGCGCTGCTGGAGCAGCAAGTGAGGGACAGTGGCATCGACTGGACGATTCTTCGGCCCGGCGGGTTCGACCAGAACTTCTCCGAGGGCTTTCTGCTCCCCGGCATTCTGCAAGCGGGTGCCGTGGTGTCGTCGACGGAGCAGGGTCGCGTCGCCTTCGTCGATGCCGGCGACATCGCGGCCGTCGCGGCGGCGGCGTTGACCCGGAACGATCTTGCAGGTGAGACCCTGGCGGTTACCGGGCCGCGTGCGCTGAGTTTCGCCGAAGCAGCCGACGTCATTTCGCGTGCCACCGGACGCCCGATCCGCCATCAGAACATCGATTCCGAGCAGTTCCGGCAAATCCTCATGAATGCCGGCGCTTCATCCGCCTATGCCGAGATTCCCGTGCGCGACCAGCGGGCGATTCGCCGCGGCCATGGGAGCGTCGTTGCCGATACCGTCGAGCGCATCACCGGTCGGCCGCCGATCCGCTTCGAGGACTTTGCCGAGGCGGCCGCCACTTCGTGGCAAGGGTCGGCGGCAAGTCGGGGATTGTCGGCCGCCGATTCGAGCGGGGCTAGGCAAGCTGGCGCCTGAGGCTGTCGAGATCGCCGAGCACCCAGAGCTCGGCGATACGGCCGTCGCGGCAGGTGAAGAAGGCCGCGCCGGCCCACGATACCGTGCGGCCGGTTGCGGCGACGCCGAGCAGCTCGCCACGATGGACGCCGGTGAAGGTCATGCGGGCGGCGGTGCGGTTGTCGCCTTCGACGATCATGTCCTCGATGATGCAGCGATAGTCGCCGAGCGCGGCGCGCACCTTGCGCACATAGGCAAGGAAGCCGTCGACGTCGTCGGCGGTGACGCCGAGGGAGCCGCGGAAGCGAAAGTCCGGCGCCAGAATCGCGCGCGCGACCGCCTCGTCGCCGCGGTTCCAGATTTCCGCATAGAAGCGTTCGACCAGCATTCGGGGAGTGGGGGCGGAAAGATCATGCATCCGTTCGAACTCCCTCATGGTGAGGAGCGAGCGAAGCGAGCCTCGAACCATGAGGCCCGGATCCTTCGAGGCCCGGCTGGCGCCGGGCACCTCAGGATGAGGAACGACTTCAGCGCGGCAGCGTGGTCTCGCCCATGAGCTGCTTGTCGACGGCGTGGGCGCACTGGCGGCCTTCGCGGATCGCCCACACCACAAGGCTCTGGCCGCGGCGCATGTCGCCGCAGGCGAATACCTTGCCGTTGCTCGAGCGATAGTCGGTGACGTTGGCGGCGACATTGCCGCGCCTGTCGAGGTCGAGGCCGAGATCCTTGATCATGCCGTCCTGCACGGGGCCGAGAAAGCCCATGGCGAGCAGCACGAGGTCGGCCTTGATCTCGAATTCCGAGCCCTCGATCGGCTCCATCTTGTCGTCGACGCGCACGCAGTGGAGCGCCGTCACCTTGCCGTCCTTGCCCTCGAAGCGCTGGGTCATGACGGCATAGTCGCGCTCGACGCCCTCTTCCTGCGAGGAGGAGGTGCGCAGCTTCATCGGCCAGTCCGGCCAGGTCAGCTCCTTGTTCTCCCTGTCCGGCGGACGCTGGAGGATCTCGATCTGGGTGACCGAGGCGGCGCCCTGGCGGTTGGAGGTGCCGATGCAGTCGGAGCCGGTGTCGCCGCCGCCGATGACGACCACGTGCTTGTCGCCGGCGAGGATGGGCAGCACGTTGCCAAGCGGCTCGTCGCTGACGCGGCGGTTCTGCTGGGGCAGGAACTCCATGGCAAAATGGATGCCGTCCAGCTCGCGGCCGGGGATCGGCAGGTCGCGCGGCGTCTCGGCGCCGCCGGCGAGCACCACCGCGTCGTGCCTGGCAACAAGCTCGGCGATGTCGAGCTCGATGCCGACATGGACGTTGCAGTGGAAGGTGACGCCCTCCGCCTCCATCTGGGCGACGCGGCGCTCGACCTGGCGCTTCTCCATCTTGAAGTCGGGAATGCCGTAGCGCAGCAGGCCGCCGGGCTGGGCGTTCTTCTCGTAGACGTGGACGTCATGGCCGGCGCGGGCGAGCTGCTGGGCGCAGGCGAGCCCCGCCGGGCCCGAGCCGACGATCGCCACGCTCTTGCCGGTCTTGCGCGATGGCGGCAGCGGCTTGATCCAGCCTTCCTGCCAGCCGCGGTCGACGATGGCGCATTCGATTGTCTTGATGGTGACCGGCACCTCCTGGATGTTGAGCGTGCAGGAGGCCTCGCACGGCGCCGGGCAGACGCGGCCGGTGAATTCCGGAAAATTGTTGGTCGAGTGCAGGTTGGTCAGCGCCCTCTGCCACTCGCCGCGATAGACCAGATCGTTCCAGTCGGGGATCTGGTTGTTCACCGGGCAGCCGGTGTGACAATAGGGGATGCCGCAGTCCATGCAGCGCGCCGCCTGATCGCGGGTCGCTTCATCCGACAGGGGGATGATGAACTCGCGATAGTGGCGTACGCGGTCGCCGGCCGGCGCATAGCGCCGGTCGCGCCGATCGATCTCGAGAAAACCTGTGATCTTGCCCATGATTGTCTACTCGCCGGCCAGACGCATCGGTTCGGCCCGTTCGCGCGCCTCGAGCTCGGCGAGAGCCCGGCGATATTCGACCGGCATGACCTTGCGGAATTTCGGCAGATAAGTCTCCCAGTTGTCGAGGATCTCGGCGGCGCGCCGCGACCCGGTGAACTGGCGGTGACGGGTGATGATGGCGCGCAGGCGCTCGCCATCGCGGCGGGTCATGTCGGAGAGGATCTCGACCAGCCCGCCGGTTTCCATGTCGCCGGCCTGATGCAACTCGCGCTCGGAGAGGTCCTCCTCCTCGGGGATGGGCTCGAGGTCGACCATCGCCATGTTGCAGCGCGTCTCGAAGGAGCCGTCCTCGTCGAGCACATAGGCGATGCCGCCCGACATGCCGGCGGCGAAGTTGCGTCCGGTCTGCCCGAGCACGACGACGACGCCACCGGTCATGTATTCGCAGCAATGGTCGCCGGTGCCCTCGACCACGGCCACCGCGCCGGAGTTCCTGACGGCAAAGCGTTCGCCGGCGACGCCGCGGAAATAGCATTCGCCGGAAATGGCGCCGTAGAGCACCGTGTTGCCGACGATGATCGACTCCTCCGGCACGATGGCGGACTCCTCGGGCGGGCGCACCACCAGGCGGCCGCCGGAGAGACCCTTGCCGACATAGTCGTTGGCCTGGCCGATCAGGTCCATGGAGACGCCGGCCGCCGCCCAGGCGCCGAAGCTCTGGCCGCCGGTACCCCTCAGCGTGATGGCGATGGTGTCCTCGGGCAGGCCGGCGTGGCCATAGCGCTTGGCGACCTCGCCGGAGAGCATGGCGCCGGCCGAGCGGTCGGTGTTTCTGATCTCGGCCTCGATGGTCACCGGGGTGCGGTTTTCCAGCGCCGGCTTGGCTTGCTCGATCAGCTTGCGGTCGAGGATGTCATGAATCGGATGGTCCTGCGCCTCCGAATTGAAGATGGCGACCTCGGGCGGCGCCGCGGGCTTGTGGAACAGGCGCGAGAAGTCGAGGCCCTTGGCCTTCCAGTGGTCGACCACGGCCGTCTTGTCGAGCATCTGCATCTGCCCGATCATCTCGGAAAACGTGCGATAGCCGAGCGCGGCCATCATCTCGCGCACTTCCTCGGCGAGGAAGAAGAAGAAGTTGACGACGTGCTCGGGCTTGCCGGTGAAGCGCTTGCGCAGCACCGGGTCCTGGGTGGCGACGCCCACCGGACAGGTGTTGAGGTGGCACTTGCGCATCATGATGCAGCCGGCGGCGATCAGCGGCGCCGTCGACAGGCCGAACTCGTCGGCGCCGAGCAGGGCGCCGACGACCACATCGCGGCCGGTGCGGATGCCGCCGTCGACCTGCACGGCGATGCGCCCGCGCAGCCGGTTGGCGACCAGCGTCTGGTGGGTCTCGGAAAGGCCGATCTCCCACGGGCTACCGGCGTGCTTGATCGAGGTCAGCGGCGAGGCGCCGGTGCCGCCGTCATAGCCGGAGATGGTGACGTGATCGGCGCGCGCCTTGGAGACGCCGGCCGCGACCGTGCCGACGCCGACCTCGGAGACGAGCTTGACCGAGACCAAACCGGTCGGGTTGACGTTCTTCAGGTCGAAGATGAGCTGCGCCAGATCCTCGATCGAATAGATGTCGTGGTGCGGCGGTGGCGAGATCAGGCCGACGCCGGGCGTCGAATGGCGCACGCGAGCGATGGTCGCATCGACCTTGTGGCCGGGCAGCTGCCCGCCTTCGCCGGGCTTGGCACCCTGCGCCATCTTGATCTGCATCATGTCGGAGTTGACCAGGTATTCCGCGGTCACGCCGAAGCGGCCCGACGCGACCTGCTTGATCGCCGAGCGCATGGGATTCATCGATCCGTCGGCCAGCGGCCTGAAACGGTCGGTTTCCTCGCCGCCCTCGCCGGTGTTGGAGCGGCCGCCGATGCGGTTCATGGCGATGGCCAGCGTCGTGTGCGCCTCGCGGCTGATCGAGCCAAAGCTCATGGCGCCGGTGGCGAAGCGCTTGACGATCTCCTTGGCCGGCTCGACCTCCTCCAGCGGCACGGGCGTGCGCCCATCCTCCTCAGCCGACTTGATGCGGAAGAGGGAACGGATGGTGAGGTGCTTGCCGTCGCTCTCGTTTATCAGCCGCGAATAGTCGCGGTACCGGTCTTGTGCATTGCCGCGTACGGCATGCTGCAGCATCGAGACCGTCTCGGAGCGCCACATGTGGGATTCGCCGCGGAAGCGGAAGGCGTAGTCGCCGCCGACTTCGAGCGAGTCGGCGAGAACCGGCGAATTGCCGAAGGCGTCGCGGTGGCGCCGCACGGTCTCGGCGGCGATCTCGGCGCAGCCGGCGCCCTCGATCGTGGTGGCGGTGCCAGTAAAATAGCGGGCGACGAAAGCGCTCTTCAGGCCGATGGCATCGAAGATCTGGGCGCCGCAATAGGACTGGTAGGTCGAGATGCCCATCTTGGCCATGACCTTGAGCAGGCCCTTGTCGATCGCCTTGATGTAGCGGTGAATGACCTCCTCGGCGTCAACGTCCACCGGCAGGTCGCGCGCCATGGCGGCCAGCGTGTCGAAGGCGAGATAGGGGTTGATCGCCTCGGCGCCGTAGCCGGCCAGAACGCAGAAGTGATGTACCTCGCGGGCATCGCCGGTCTCGACCACCAGACCGACCGAGGTCCTCAGACCATGGCGGATCAGGTGATGGTGGACGCCAGCGGTCGCCAGCAGCGCGGGAATCGGCACGCGGTCGGGGCCGACCATGCGGTCGGACAGGATGATGATGTTGATGCCGGCGCGCACCGCCTCCTCGGCCGCGCTGCACAGTGCGTCGAGCGCCGGGCCGAGGCCGTCGGCGCCGTCGACCGCCGGATAGGTGATGTCGAGCGTCTCGGACTTGAACGGGTTGCCGTCCATGTCGCCGATGGCGCGGACCTTCTCCAGGTCTTCGTTGGACAGGATCGGCTGGCGCACCTCGAGGCGCTTGCGCCGGCCCTGGCCCTCGGTGTCGAACAGGTTGGGGCGCGGGCCGATGAACGAGACCAGGCTCATCACCAGCTCCTCGCGGATCGAATCGATCGGCGGGTTGGTGACCTGGGCGAAGTTCTGCTTGAAATAGGTGTAGAGCAGCTTCGACTTGTCCGACATCGCCGAAATCGGCGCGTCGTTGCCCATCGAGCCGATAGCCTCCTGGCCGGTGACCGCCATCGGGGTCATGAGCAGCTTGAGGTCTTCCTGGGTGTAGCCAAAAGCCTGCTGGCGATCGAGCAGCGACACGTCGGAGCGCATGTCGGCATGCGCCACCGGCGGCAGCTCCTCGAGCACGATCTGAGTGCGCGCCAGCCATTGCTTGTAGGGCTTGGCCCTGGCCAGCTCGGCCTTGATCTCGGCATCGTCGATGATGCGCTGCTGATCGAGGTCGATGAGCAGCATCTTGCCCGGCTGCAGGCGCCACTTCTGGACGATGCGGCTTTCGTCGACCGGCAGCACGCCGGCCTCCGAGGCCATGATCACCTCATCGTCGGCGGTCACCATGTAGCGGGCGGGGCGCAGGCCGTTGCGGTCGAGCGTGGCGCCGATCTGCTTGCCGTCGGTGAAGGCCACGGCGGCGGGGCCGTCCCACGGCTCCATGAGCGCGGCGTGGTACTCGTAGAAGGCGCGGCGGTCCTCGTCCATCAACGGGTTGCCCGCCCACGCTTCGGGGATCAGCGTCATCGCCGCATGCGACAGCGAAAAGCCGCCGCGCACGAGGAATTCGAGCGCGTTGTCGAAGCAGGCGGTGTCCGACTGGCCTTCGTAGGAAATCGGCCACAGCTTGGCGATGTCGTTGCCGAAGAGCGGCGAGGAGGCGGTCGCCTGACGCGCCGCCATCCAGTTGACGTTGCCGCGCACGGTGTTGATCTCGCCGTTGTGGCAGACGAAGCGATAGGGATGCGCCAGCCGCCACGACGGGAAGGTATTGGTCGAGAAGCGCTGGTGGACGAGCGCCAGTGCCGACTCGAAGTCGGGATGCTGCAAGTCGTCGTAATAGGCGCCGAGCTGGTAGGCGAGGAACATGCCCTTGTAGACCAGCGTGCGGCACGACATCGAGACGATGTAGAAATCGTTGTTGAGGCCGGAATAGGCTTCGAAGATGCGCGCCGAGATGACCTTGCGCACGAGGTAGAGCTTGCGTTCGAAATCGTCCTCGTCGGTGACGCCGGTGCCGCGGCCGACGAACACCTGGCGGTGGAACGGCTCGGTGAGGGCGATCTCGGGGGCGTGCGACAGCTCGGCATTGTCGACCGGCACGTCGCGCCAGCCGAGCAGCACCTGGCCCTCGTCGGCGATGCCTTCGGCGACGATCTTTTCCATGTCGGCGCGCAGCTTGGCGTCCTGCGGCATGAAGATATGGCCGACCGCATATTGACCCGGCTCGGGTAGGGCAAAGCCCAGCCGCTTGGCCTCGCCAAGGAAGAACCTGTGCGGGATCTGCACCAGCATGCCGGCTCCGTCGCCCATCTTGGGGTCGGCGCCGACGGCGCCGCGATGGGTGAGGTTCTCGAGGATCCTCAGCCCGTCCTCGACGATGCGGTGGGACTTCCGGTTGTGCAGGTTGACGATGAAGCCAACGCCGCAGGCATCGCGTTCATGGAGAGGGTCATAGAGGCCCTGCGGCAGGTTGGCGGCGGTAAGCGCAGTCGTTTTGGCCGCCGCGCGCACGTCAGCACCGCCGGTCACAACCACTCCGTTGCCTTCCTCCAACCTGGACATGCCCGCCCTCACATTTCTCTCGTCTGGCGCCGTGCGCGCCTCTCCCGGTCGATCGCTTGCAGATCGCCATCCGGAGCCCGCGCCGTCGCATTGGATCATAGACAGCCGCTCACGCGGCGTGAGCCGTTACACCCTACCCCGGGGCAGACCGCGGCACCGGCTGACGTCGCCTCTTCGGTGATCGCGCCGGCAGGCCGTCCCGCTGCGGCTGCCAATTGGACAGTAGGCCTGTCCTATTCGGCACAAAATGACAGATTTCGCCCCCATCGGCAAGATGCGGCACGGCGGCGGCGATTATGTTGATTGAGGCCGCTGAGCGCAAACGCTGTTTGCTCCATCGGGCTCTTTTGGAATGGCTTTGAACAGGCGTCGGCGGGTACCGGTGACGTCGGCGCAGTCACGCGGGTGTGACGCTGCCGTGACGCGTTCGTGCGAACCGCGCACACCGTCTTGATTTTCCATTGAAGGGCGGGATCGAAAGACTGCGCTCCGTCAGCAACGGCCATCCCGGCCAGCCTGGAGGAGAAATTCCATGACAGCGATTGCCAAGTCCGTTTCCAGTGCCGTTCTCGCGAGCGCCTTCGCCGCGGCCCTCGGCTCGTTCGCGCCGGTTTCGGTGGCCAGCGCCGCCGAGATGATGCACACGCCCGACAACACCAAGATGCAGATGGCCACGGGCAAGTTCGAAGAGTGCTACGGCGTGGCGCTGGCCGGCCAGAACGACTGCGCCGCGGGCGCTCATTCCTGCGCCGGCACCTCGACGGTCGATTACGACCCGGCCTCGTTCAGCCTCGTGCCGAAGGGCACCTGCACCACCATGATGACCCCGAACGGCGGTCACGGCACCCTTCAGCCGATGTAGGCGGTCCCGGCCGCGGCTGACGGGCGGGCGGCTTCAAGGTCGCCCGCCCGCGCCTTCATGCAAGAAATGACAGGGGAAGGCAGACCATGGCCTCACAGGAAACCGACCATTGGAGCGAGCGGCCGCTGCCGCCGCGGGCCGGCGTCGGCCTCAAGCCGGAGCACTATGCGGCGATCCTCGACGGCGAGCCGGACATCGGCTGGTTCGAGATCCATGCCGAGAACTATATGGGCGCCGGTGGGCCGCCGCACCGCTATCTGTCGGCGATCCGCGACCGCTATCCGCTGTCGTTGCACGGCGTCGGCCTGTCAATCGGCGCCGAGCGGCCGCTCGACCGTGACCATCTGATGCGCCTCAAGGCACTCAACGAGCGCTACCGGCCGGGCATGTTCTCCGAGCATCTCGCCTGGTCCACCCACGAAACCGTCTTCTTCAACGACCTGCTGCCGCTGCCCTACAACCCGGCCTCGGTCCAGCGGGTCGCCGACCATATCGACGAGGTACAGGAGACGGTCGGCCGGCGGATGCTGTTGGAAAATCCGTCGGCCTATCTCGTCTTCGTCGAAAGCACGATGAGCGAGATCGATTTCCTCGCCGAGGTGGCGCGGCGCACCGGCTGCGGCCTGCTGCTCGACGTCAACAATGTGCAGGTCTCGGCGGTCAATCTCGGTACCGACGCGATCGCCTATCTCGACGCCTTTCCGGTGGAGCACGTCGGCGAGATCCATCTTGCCGGCTACGCGCCGGAGGACGACGGCAAGGGCCAGCCGCTGCTCATCGACGCCCATGACCGACCGATCGACCCCTATGTCTGGGGGCTCTACGAGCACACCATCGCGCGCACCGGCCCAGTGCCCACTCTCATCGAATGGGACAACGACGTGCCGGAATGGCAGGTGCTCTTCGCCGAGGCCAAGCGCGCCGATGCGGTCCTGGCGGCCGCCGCCCGCAAGAAGGAGAAGTCGCTTGCGCACGCTGGCTGACGTACAGGCGGAATTCGCCGCGGCGCTGCGCGATCCGGTGGCGGCGGTGCCGGCCGGCGTGGTCGGCCCTGACCGCCAGCCAGCGCCGCGCCGTTTCGCTGTCTATCGCAACAACGTCATCGTCGGCTTCGTCAATGCGCTGCGCTCCGCCTTTCCGGTGATCGAGCGCATCGTCGGCGAAGACTTCTTCGCCGCGATGGCGCGGGCCTATGCGCTGGCCGCGCCGCCAAGCTCGCCGGTGCTGATGGACTATGGCGTCGCGTTCCCCGATTTCATCGCGGCCTTTGCGCCCGCGACCTCCTTGCCCTACCTGCCGGACGTCGCCCGCATCGAGCGGGCCTGGCGCGAGGCCTATCACGCCGCTGATGCCGAGCCGCTGACGGCGGAAGACTTCGCCACCGTCGATGCCGATTCGGTCGCTGGCGTGGGGCTGGCGCTGCACCCGTCGCTGAGGCTGCTCAGGTCGCGTTTCCCCGCCCAGACGATCTGGACCATGAACGCCTCGGACGGTGAGGTTCGGCCGGTCGATCTCGCTCAGGCCGAGGACACGATGATCGTCAGGCCCGATGCGGAAGTCGAGGTGCGCCGGGTGCCGCCTGGCGGCGCCGCCTTCGTTGCCGCGCTTCAGCGCGGCGCACGGCTCGGTGAGGCCGCGGCACAGGCAATGGCCGACGACGCGCGTTTCGACCTCGTTGGCAACATCTCCGGGCTGATCGCTGCCGGCGCGGTCGTCGGCATCGTCAGAAACGATCGAGGGGCAACGACATGAGCAAGACCATGATGAGCGATACGCCGCCGGCCATGGCGGCACCGATGGCCCTTCCTGGCTGGCAGACAGCGTGGCTGTGGTTCCAGTCGGCGGCCATGCTGGCGCTGCGCTTCGCGCTTGCCGTGCCCTTCTACCGCTCAGGGCTGACCAAGTGGGACGGCTTCCTGTCGCTCTCGCCGAAGGCCGCCTTCCTGTTCGAGAACCAGTTCCAGCTGCACATCTTCGGCAACGCCTATCCCTTCCCCTATCCCGACGTGATGGCACTGCTGTCAGGCCTGGGCGAGATTATCTTCCCCGTCCTGTTGGTCTTTGGCCTTGCCACGCGCTTCGCTGCGCTCGGCACGCTCGGCATGACGGTGATCATCTTCCTCACCTACCCGGAGCATTGGCCGAGCGAGGGCCTGCCCTGGGCAGCCATGTCGCTTGTCATCATCGGCTTCGGTCCGGGCCGCATCGCGCTCGACCACTTGGTCGCACGCCTCGTGCGCCACTGAGCGCTTGCGCAGACAGGCGCTCCGCTTCTAAAGGAGCGCATGATCTTTGCCAGCGACAATTGGGCGGGCGCCTCGCCGCAAGTCATCGATGCGCTCGCCGAAGCGGCCGCAAGCGGCCATCCCGCCTATGGCGCCGACGACTTCACCAGGGCGGTCGGGCGCCGTTTCTCAGAGCTGTTCGAGCGCGAGGTGACGGTCTTCCTGGTCGGCAGCGGCACGGTCGCCAACGCCCTGGCGCTTAGCGCCTATGCACGGCCGGGCGGTGCGGTTCTGTGCCATCGTCACGCGCATATCGCCGTCGATGAGGCGGGCGCCACGTCGTTCTTCGGCGGCGGCATGACGCTGGCTGCGCTGGATGCCATGGCCGGCAAATTCGGTCCGGCGCCGATGACGACAGCCATCGACGGCATGGCGGCGAGCGCGCCGCGCGCCGGGCAACCGGTCGCCGTCAGCCTGGCCGAGATTACCGAGTTCGGCGCCCTGTGGCGTCCGCAGGAGGTTGCCGCCGTCGCCGAGGTGGCCCACGCTCGGGGCATGGCGGTGCACATGGACGGGGCGCGCTTCGCCAACGCAGTGGCCGCGCTCGGCTGCACGCCGGCCGACCTCACCTGGCGCGCCGGTGTCGACGTGCTCTCGTTCGGCGGCACCAAGAACGGCTGCGTCGCGGCGGAAGCGGTGGTCTTCTTCGATCCGGCGTTTCCCCGCGATGTGCTCTTCCAGCGCCAGCGGGCAGGGCAGGGCTACTCCAAGAACTGGTTCATCGCCGCCCAGCTGCTTGCCTATCTCAGGGACGACCACTGGCTGGCCCTGGCCGACCACGCCAATGTCATGGCGGGGCGGCTGGCCGACGCCATCCATGCCTCCGGCGAGGCACGCCTTGCGGTCGAGCCGGAGGGCAACCTCATCTTCGCGGTTCTGTCGCAGGCAGCCGATCACCGCTTGCGTGAGGCCGGCGCCGTCTATCATCCGTCATCGGCCGACGGTCTTCCCGCGACCGGGCGGCCGGGTGCGGACGAAGTTCTTGTCCGCCTGGTCACCAGCTGGCAGACCGGGGCCGAGGAGATCGAGGCATTTTCGGCCGCGCTTGAGGGCAGTATCCTCGCGCGCTAGACGCTTGTCGGAGCCGAATGCCTGTGTCGGATTTCGTTCTGAAACCGGCCCGAACGCCGGTCCAGGTGGCGACCGCCGGCCGCCTTTTTCAGGAGCTGGCGGACTGGTACCGCGCCGAGGGAATTGACCTCTGCTTCCAGGGTTTCGCCGAGGAGATGGCCGGGCTGCCGGGCAAGTATGCGCCGCCGCAGGGCGAGCTTCTGATCGCGTGGGATGCCTCGGGCGAGGCGCTCGGCTGCATCGCGGTGCGTCCGTTCCGCGACGAGATCTGCGAGATCAAGCGGCTTTATGTGCGGCCGGCGGCGCGCGGCCTCGGGCTTGGCCGGGCGCTCGGCAGCGCCATCGTGGCGGCGGCCCGCGATCTCGGCTATCGCCGCGCGCTGCTCGACACGGCCTCGTTCATGGCGGCCGCAGCGCGGGTCTACGAGTTGCTCGGCTTCCGCGACGTCGCGCCCTATTACGACAACCCTTATGCCGGCGGCGACCAGCCCTGGGTCATCCGCTTCCTTGGCGCCGACCTGTAACGCACAAGAAAGAGCGCCCCGCGAACGGGGCGCTCTCCTTCAATCAGGTGCGCGAAGAGGCTTACGCGGCGACCTGGTCGATCTGCACCGGCTTGTTGCTGGCGTTGATCGCGATGGTGCGCGGCTTCATCGCCTCGGGAATGTTGCGCACCAGATCGATATGGAGCAGGCCGTTCTCCAGCGTCGCGCCCTTCACTTCGACGTGGTCGGCGAGCTGGAAGCGGCGCTCGAAGGCGCGCGAGGCGATACCGCGATAGAGGAACTCATTCTCTTTCTGCTCCTCGTTGGCCTTCTTCTCGCCCTTCACGGTGAGCACGTTCTCCTTCGATTCGATGGAGAGGTCGGCTTCGCCGAAGCCGGCGACCGCCATGGTCACGCGGTAGGCGTTCTCGCCGGTGCGCTCGATGTTGTAGGGGGGATAGGTCGGGACGGTGCCGTCACTGCCCGACAGCGAATCGAACAGATTGAACATCCGGTCGAAGCCGACGGTGGAGCGATAGAGCGGGCTGAGGTCGAAAGTACGCATGGTCTGGTCCTCCAGATGAGCGACAAGGGTTGAGGAACTTGTGGCGGCCCGCCGTTCTGGCCGGGCAATTGCCGTTCCCCGCGGACCCGTTTGGCGTCCGCAGGCAATAGGTGGGAACTGGAAAAAGCCGAATCAAGACCTGCGACAGGCTGTGCACCGGGCCGGCGCCTGCCGCCAAGCTGAACGCCACATGAACGGCGGCTTCGGGCCGCGTTCAGGCCGGGTCCGCATACTGGCGCACAAGTTCGATCGGTGGGCGGCTTCCCCAACCCTACACGCCCCGTCCCCGATCGCGGCAACAGGCCGATGTCGATCCCGCCCCCCTCCGACATCGGGTCTGTGAATGTCGGCGGCGTTCCCTTCCAGGGGCGCCGCCGACGCATTTTTGGGCGACCCTTGCTTGAGCGCGCCCGGCGGCTGCACTAATCAGGATCAGCCGGGCCGACACGGCGGAGGCGGTCGCCAAGACATGGAACTCTACGAAATCGACGGCAATCCGGTGCCGTCCGGCGCCACGGTGGGCGACACCCTGACCAGCGACGGCGTGCGCCTGCGCTTTGCCCGCTGGCGGGCGACGACACGCAAGACGCTGGGCACCGTCTGTCTGGTGCAGGGCCGCGGCGAAATCATCGAGAAGTATTTCGAGACGATCGACGACCTGCGCGGTCGCGGCTTTGCCGTCGCCACCTTCGACTGGCGTGGGCAGGGCGGTTCGGAACGGCGGCTGCGCAACCCGATGAAGGGCCATGTCGACAGCTTCGAGGAATATGATCGCGACCTCGAGACCTTCATGCAGCATGTGGCGCTTCCCGATTGCCCGCCGCCGCATTTCGCCCTGGCCCATTCCACCGGCGCGCTGGTCTGCCTCAGGGCAACCGGCGACGGTCGGGTGCGCTTCTCGCGCCTGGTGCTGGTCTCGCCGCTGATCGGCCTCGGCCAGATGCGTCCGAGCCAGCCTACCGCCTATCGCATCGCCGCCTTCATGACCGCCATCGGTTTGGGCGAGATGACAGTTCCCGGCAGCCAGTCGCTGACCATCGACAAGGTTCCCTTCGAGGGCAACTGGCTGACCGGCGACCCGGCGCGCTATCAGCGCACGGTCGACCTCTTCACCAAGCTGCCGCAGGTGGCGATCGGTGCGCCGACCTTTGGCTGGCTCTACGCCGCCTGCCGGGCGATGAGCGAGGCCAACGAGCCGGATTTCGGCCCGTCCGTTCGCGTGCCGGCGCTGATCGTCAGCGGCGCCCTCGACAGGCTGGTGTCGATGACGGCGGCGGAAGGCATGGCGGCGGCGCTCAGGGCCGGCGGCCAGGTGGTCATCCCCGGCGCCCACCACGAGATCATGATGGAGCGCGACCCGGTGCGCGCCCAGTTCTGGGGCGCCTTCGAGGCCTTCGTGCCGGGGTCGCCATAGCTGCATCGTGGCGGCGGGCAGATTGCGTCACCCGCCTGCCAACATCCCCAGCACGGCCGCGTGCAACCGCTTGTCGCCGGTGGCGACGATCCGTCCGCCCTGTGCCGCCGAGCCGCCGTCCCAACTGGTGAACTGGCCGCCGGCGCCCCGGACGATCGGAATCAGTGCCACGACGTCATAGGGCTTGAGCCCCGCCTCGATGACCACATCGGCGTGTCCGGCGGCGACCATGCAATAGGCGTAGCAGTCGGTGCCGTAGCGGGGCAGGCGCACGGCGCTTTCGACGCGGTCATAGGCGGCGCGGTCGGCGGGATCGCGAAACAGGGCGGGCGTGGTGGTGAACAGCGCTGCTTCTGCCAGCCCCGGGCAGGCGCGGGCGTGCAGCGACACGGTCTCGCCATCGGGCCCGCGATACCAGGCGCTCGCGCCATCGCCCCAATAGCGCTCGCGTGTGAAGGCCTGGGCCATCATGCCGAAGACCGGCTCGCCCTTGTGCATCAGGCCGATCAGCGTGCCCCACACCGGCAGACCGGTGATGAAGGCCCGCGTGCCGTCGATCGGGTCGAGCACCCAGACATAATCGGCGTCGGCGCGTTCGTTGCCATGCTCCTCGCCGACGATGCCGTGATCGGGATGTCGCTGGTTGATCAGCCGGCGCATGGCAGCCTCGGCCGAGCGGTCGGCGATGGTCACCGGATCGAAGCCGGAGGCCCCTTTGCTCTCCACAGAAGGGCCTGCCCGAAAATGCGGCATGATCGAATCAGCGGCAACATTGGCCAATTCGTCGACGAATTGCCGAAGGTCGGAAAGATCCGCGATCATGCGATTTCACGCTGATGTGTTGTCTGTGCAAGCCCGCTGGCGGCTCCGATGCCGCCAAATAAAATATTGATATTAAATGCTTTTTCCATGGAGTGTGGCATTTTTCCAGCACCAGGTAACCGATTACATTTTCTCCCCCTCAGGGCTTGAACTTTTGCACTGCGGGGTCAAAATATTGCGGTGCGATAGCGATATCGCATATGCCCTCCTTGGGCGTTTCCTCCCTAGACTTGGGCCGCCTCGTGCAAACGAGCGGCCCTTTTTCTTTTCCAGCCCCCGAATCTACTCGGCTGCCTCCGGCCGCGACAGGAAGCCCGCCTCGAAGGCCCGGCCGAGCTCGGCCACCAGATACGCAAGGTCGGCGGAGAGCGGATCGAAGCCGCCATGCTTCTCCAGCGTGCGCTCGTCCATGTAGAGGCTGCGATTGACCTCGATTTGCATGGCGTGCAGTCCGCGCGCCGGCTGGCCGTAATGCTCGGTGATGAAGCCGCCGGCATAGGGCTTGTTGCGGCCGACCGCATAGCCGCGCCGGGTGAGGATCTGGGCTGAGAGATCGGTCAGCTCCGCGGCGCAGCTGGTGCCGTAGCGGTCGCCGAGGACGATGTCGGGACGCGGCCGGCCATAGCCGCCGCCGCGCACGGACGAGGGCATCGAGTGGCAATCGATCAGCACCGCCAGGCCGAAGGCGGCGCGGGTCTCGACCACCAGTTGCCTGAGCACGCGGTGGAAGGGCTTGTAGACCATGTCGATGCGGGCGAGTGCCGCGTCGACCGGCAACGGCCGGTCGTAGATCTCCTCGCGCTCTGCGACAATGCGCGCGATGGTGCCAAGCCCGCCGGCAACCCGCACCGAGCGGACATTGGCGTAGGTCGGCAGCGCGCCCGCGAACATTTTCGGGTCGAGCTCGTAGGGTTCGCGGTTCACGTCGAGCCAAGCGCGCGGGAAGTTGGCGGCAAGCAGTGGTGCACCGAGTGCGGCGGCCTCCAGCATCAGCGCATCGACATGGGTGTCCTCCGAGCGGCGGATCGACCGGCGGTCGAGACGCGAGGCGGCAAGGAAATCCTGCGGGTAGCAGGAGCCGCTGTGCGGTGAGGAGAGAACGATGGGCAGGCTGTGGTGCTGTGGCGCAATGACCTCGAAGGCCGGACGACCGGCAAAATCGGGAGGCGTTTCCATCAGGCGTCGGGCACCGGGGGACGAGGCATGGGGGCCAAGGGTCAGGGACGATGTTGCCAAGATCGGGGGGACCTGTCCACAGCCCGTGAGGCCCCGATTTTCTGCGCTATTCACGTGATCTTTACTCGGATAAGGATAATCGGTCGGGTCGGTTCGGCCCGATGAATCACGAGGCTTCACACAATTCTGACGATGTCCCGAATCCTGCTTGCGGAAGACGACAACGACATGCGCCGCTTCCTGGCCAAGGCGTTGCAGAACGCCGGGCACGACGTGGTGTCGTTCGATAATGGCCGCTCGGCCTATGAGCGCATCCGCGAGGAGCCGTTCACGCTGCTTCTGACCGACATTGTCATGCCGGAAATGGACGGCATTGAGCTGGCGCGGCGGGCGACCGAACTCGACCCCGACCTCAAGGTGATGTTCATCACCGGCTTTGCTGCCGTCGCCCTCAACCCGGATTCCAACGCCCCCAAGGACGCCAAGGTGCTGTCCAAGCCCTTCCACCTGAAGGACCTGGTCAACGAGGTCGAGAAGCTGCTGGCGGCCTGAGGCTGCCAGACCGCTTCACAAGGCTTGAAGCAGCCGGGGCCTGCCTGATATAGCGATGGCCACTTGCCGCCCCGGGTCCCGTCCGGGCGGCGTCAGGATGGGCGGTTAGCTCAGCGGGAGAGCACTACGTTGACATCGTAGGGGTCACTGGTTCGATCCCAGTACCGCCCACCATCCCCCCTGACGCGCGGCATCCTGTCTTTGGACAAGCTCCAAAGATAAGCCTTTGGTTCCCATAGATATATTCGGAATATTCACGCCTCGATTGTAGCGTCTCCTTCCGTACTGACGTTGCCGGGGCGACGTCGTGAACGAGGAGGCGACAGATGAACGTGCATGCGGGGACGGGTTCGAGTTCAAAGGCCGATGCCTTCGAGGCTGGACGTGCGGCGGCGCAGGATGCGGTAAACCAGCTCGGTAGCGAAGCGCCGGCCATGGTGTTTGTTTTCACGTCTCCCCGCTACGACCTGCCGAAGCTTCTGGAAGGCATCCGCAGCGTCACCGGCACGGCGCATCTGGTGGGAGCCACGGGTTCGGGCGAGATCATGCGCGAGACCTATGTGGGCTTCGGCGTGGGCGTCGCAGTCATGGTCCTGTCGGCTGGAGGCTACCGCTTTGGTGTCGCCTCGGCCGCGAACATCTGGGAGCGTCTGACCGAAGTCGGGCAGCAGATCACCCGCGAGGCGCGCGACCAGGCCGGGCCCGGTCGCCATGGCGCCGTCGTTCTTCTGGCCGACTGCCTGGCTGGCAACCTGCAGAAGTTGTTCAACGGCGTCTACCGGGTGACCGGACCGCGCGTGCCGATCGTCGGCGGCGCGGCCGGTGACGAGATGAAGTTCGTTGCGACCTTCGTCTTCCATGATGACAAGGTGGTCGAAAAGGGCGCCGTGGCCGCTTGGATCTCATCGGACGAGCCGTTCGAGGTGATCACGCGGCATGGCTGGGAGCCGATCGGCGTGCCGCTGCTGGTCACCCGCGCGGAAGGCGTCGATGTCATGGAACTCGACGGGCGGCCGGCTGCCACCGTCTATGAGGAGCAGCTTGGCATCGCCCCCGGCGAACTGGATGCGGCCAATTTCTGGGGCACATCGGTCAACCATCCGCTCGGCCTGATGCAGAGCGACGGCACCTTCATCATCCGCGCCGCCCGCGCCAAGTCGCCGAACGGCTGGTTGCGCATCCAGGGCTGCGTGCCGCAGGCCGGCAGCGCCGTGCAGGTGATGGCCAGCACGCGCGACAAGCTTCTCGCCGTCACCAAGGAAGTCGGCGCCATTGCCCACAGGCGCGAGGATACGGCCGTGCTTCTCTCCTTCAGCTGCGCTGCGCGCGCCATGCTGCTGGGCGAACGGACCAAGGAGGAGTCGGCGCGCCTGCAGGAGGCTGCCGGCGACGTGCCGAGCTTCGGCATTTATTGTTGCGGCGAGTTTGCGCGAACTTCGGGTGTCCTCGGCACGCACAACTGTACCCTGACGGCCCTCGCACTCTGAGGATACCATGGACATCCGGGTCCCGTGCTCCTCCTCGGCCACCTTGCCGGCGGCCGAGGAGGAGAGCCTCAACAGGCTTCGCCTGTCGAGGGATGCAGCCATGCATGCCGCAAACCTGGCGGTGCGCGACGCAACGCGCCTGACCAGGCTTCTGACGGCGATCAACGATTCAGGCGAACTCGACGCGCTGCTCGAGCGCATCCTGCTGACGCTCTCCGAGCTGTTCGCAGCGGAGGTGGTCATCCTGCTCGATCCGGCAGGGACCGGCTCCTACGTGCCGCTGTCCTCCATCGGCCTGCCCGAAGATTCGGCGACGTTGCCCTTCTCCACCGAGGCGGATGGCAACGTCGCGCGAACGATGCGTGACGGCAGTCCGCTTCTGGTCAAGGATGCGGCCCAGGATGCGATGGTCGAGGGGCAATTGCGCGACCTCGAAGTGGGGAGCGTCCTCTATCTCCCAGTCTCCGCCAGCCATGCCGCGCGGGGCGTGCTCATTCTGGCGCGCTGCCGCGCCGAGCCCTTCATCTTCTCCGAGGTCGGTCTCCTGACGGCGATGGCCTACCGCATCGGTCAGGCGGTCGAGCAGGCGCAGCGCCGGGCGCAGTTGGAGCGTATCGTCCGCTCGGAGCGCACCATCGGCATCGATCTCGAACAGAACGGCGTGGTGCAGCGGACCGTCGAGGAGTTCCCCGGACTGGTCGGCGCCGACAGCGCGACGTTCGTCCTCATCGACAACGCCGGTGTCATTCAGAGCCGGGCCGATCATGGGGCTCCGATTCTGGCCGACGATCGGCTTGCCGAACTTGTGACGCGGCTTCTGGCAACTACGGGACTCAGCCGGTTCGAATCGCATGCGGAAATGATCGAGGTGCCACCCGGTCGAGGGGCCGGGGGACAAGCAACTGCGGCACGGCGCGCCTTGCTTGCGCTGCCGATTGGGCGCGACCGGCTGGATGGCCTGCTGTTTGCGTTCCGCGCCTTGCCCACCCCCTTCGATCCGGATCTGCAAACCATTGCCATGCTCTACGCCGGCCAGAGCGCGGCGGCGCTCGAGAACGGACGACTCTATCGCGCTGTTCACAGTGAACTTGCCGACCGCCGCCGCGCCGAGCGGGCGCTCAAGGCAAGCGAGGAACGCCTTGGCGCCCTGATCCGCAGCGTGCACGACCTCATCGTCGTGCTTGGCCCGATGGGCGAGGTCAGATTCGGCAACCCTGCCGCGACGCTGGTTTGGCGCGAGGACAGTGACGCGGGCACGCGGGACGACTTCTGGAGGCGCATCTGCACCAGGGACAGGGACCGGCTGCGTGCCACGGTCGCCGAACTGGAGACCTCACCGGGGACCACGCGGACATGCTCGGTCGGGCTGGTATGGCCGGACGGCAGCCGGCACGACTATGACGTGGTGCTGACGAACCTGCTGCGCGATCCGGCGGTGGCAGGCATCGTCATCACCTTCCATGACGTGACGGACCGCAAGTCCTATGAGCTGCGGCTGGAGGATATGGCCTTCCGCGATCCGCTGACCGGGCTTGCCAACAGGGCCTTCTTCCAGGAGCGGCTGCGGCTCACCCTGTCGTCGGATGCCCGGTCGGAAGCATCGGTCGCGGTGATCTTCTTCGATCTCGACAACTTCAAGGTGGTCAACGACAGCCTCGGCCACGATGCCGGCGACCTGATTCTCAAAACGGTGGCCGAACGGATGCGGCATGTCCTGCGCGCCGGCGACGTCGGTGCGCGCTTTGGCGGCGATGAGTTCACGGTTCTGCTTGAGACCGACGTCGCCGTGGCGGAAGCGCGCAACGTGTGCTGCCGCCTTCTCAATGCCATCCGCGTGCCGATCTCGGTCGGCGGGCGCGACGTCGTGGTCGGCGGCAGTTTCGGCATTGCCGTGGGCGAGGTTGGGCAAGCGAGCGCGGATGAACTGCTGCGCAAGGCCGATGTCGCCATGTACCACGCCAAGGCGAGTGGCAAGAACACCTGCACGCTGTTCGACGAGACCCTCGAAGTTGCCGCCGTGCAGCGCCTGGAGGCCGAGACCGATCTGCGCCGCGCTCTGGCGCATGACGAACTCGACGTGTTCTATCAGCCGATCGTGTCGTTGGCGGATGGACGCCTGCTGGGGGCGGAAGCCCTGATGCGCTGGCATCATCCGCAGCGCGGGCTGGTCAGCCCGACTGAATTCATCACCATCGCCGAGACCACCGGCCTGATCGTCGATGTCGGGCGGCGGGTGATCGAGTTGGCCTTCGCGCGTCTGGAGCAATGGCGACGGATGAGGGGGCAGTCGCTGCCACTTCATGTCAACCTGTCGCCGCGCCAGCTGTCCAGGGAAGAGCTCGCCGAAGAGCTGATCGACGCGGCGCAGCGCTATGGTATCGATCCTTCGACGATTTCGCTCGAGATCACCGAGAACGCTCTCATCAGCAATCCCGACATGGTGATCGCCATGACCAAGCGGCTCAAGGAGCATGGGTTCAGGATTGCCATCGACGATTTCGGAACCGGCTACTCGAGCCTCTCTTACGTCAAGCGGTTGCCTGTCGACGTTCTCAAGATCGACCGCTCGTTCATCCGCAGCATTGCCACCGACCCGAGGGACGAGGCCATCGTGCGCAACATCACGTCGCTCACCGAGGCTCTGGGTATCACGGTGATTGCCGAGGGTGTCGAGACGGAGGAGCAGCGGGCCATGCTCCAGACGCTGGGATGCAGCCGCGCGCAGGGCTTCCTGTTCTCGCCGGCGGTACCGGGTGATCGCTTTGCCGGTTTTCTGCCCCTGCTGGCGGGCGAGCTGATGGCGCAGGAGGGCGTGGCCCGCCAGGCCTGACGTGAAGCGGTGCTAAGGGGCGCCGGAGGGCCGCCTGATCGCCGACCGGCGGACCATTTAGGTCGGCCGCGTCGTCGGCGCCTCAGCCATGGGCCCAGCCGCCGTCCACGATGAAATCCTGGCCGCTGATCATGCGGCTGTCGTCGGCGCCGAGAAACAGCGCCATGCGCGCGATGTCGGCGGGATAGACCCGTCCCTTCAGCGCCTGCGAAGCGTCGATGAGGCGGTTCTCCTCGTCGCCGACCCAGCGGGTCAGTTGCCGCTCGGTCATGGTCCATCCCGGCACCAGCGTATTGACCCGGATGCTGTGCTGGCCGAGCTCCTTGGCCAGCGATCGCGACAGGCCGTGGGCGCCGGCCTTGGACGAGGTATAGGGCGCAAGTTCGGTCAACATGATCATCCAGCTGAACGAGCCCAGGTTGATGATCGATCCGCCGGACATGGCGATCATGCCGGGTATGACCGCCTGGGCGGCGAAAAAGGAATGGCGCAGATTGACGGCGAGGCCGGCCTCCCAGAGTTCCGGCGTGATCTCGTTCCACTTGTGGCGCTGGTCATTGGCAGCGTTGTTGACGAGTACCCCGCACGGGCCGTTGACGGCGGCGAAATCGGCGATGGCTGCCTGGTAGGCGACGACGTCGGTGACATCGCAATGGATGAAGTGCACGCTCTGCCCGGCCGCGAGCAGTTCGGCCTGCAAGGCCTCTCCGGCCGCGACCGCGATGTCGACGAAACCAACCTTGCTGCCTTGAGCGGCGAAGGCACGGACAAGACCCTCCCCGATTCCCGTCGCCCCACCCGAAATCACCACGGCCCTGCCGGCTAGGCTCGGGTAGATGGCAAAATTATCGTCTGGCATGGAACTTCCCTCCCTCATGCGGCGCTTCGCGGCGGCCGGGCGTTCTTCCTGGGGCCGCGATGAGCGGCCCTGTCTGAAGGTCCGGTTTGTTTGTTAGTGCATGATTGGCCCCGGTACTACCGGGATCGGGCGCAACGCGCCATGCCGCAGGCAACCACCTTTCGGCATTTGAAGGGTCTCGCGGATTGCCCTTTTTTCCAAGGCGTGCCGCGGCAACAGGCCATCCCCGGATTTCCGCCGGACCGCGAGGGGCGACGGCGACCGGTGAAGCGTGGCCATGGGGCCGCCCGCGAACGGCCCGCCAGAGCTTGCTTGACTTGCCCGCCGCGCCTCCATATTTTCCCGGCCAATTCGACAGGGCGCGGATTTCCGCGCTCGTTTCATTCCTGACACGCGGGCCGCCCCCGATGAAGATCCGTAATTCCTTGAGATCGCTTCGCACGCGCCACCGGGGCAACCGCCTCGTGCGGCGTAAGGGGCGCGTCTACATCATCAACAAGACCAATCGCCGCTTCAAGGCGCGCCAGGGCTGAGGCGCCGGCGCCCGCCGGCCTGAGGGCCGGGCGAAAGCGGCTTTGACGGGCGTCCTCGCCCGCCCTATCATTTTTCTCATGAAGATCGCTGCTGCGGCGCTTGCCCTGTCACTGGTGCTGACCGCCCTGCCGTCGGCCTGGGCGGCCGGTGAGGTACCGCCTGCGCCCGCCGCAGATGCGGCTGCTGCCGCGCAGCCGCCGGCCAAGACGCCAAGCCGCGCCGAACAGCTCGATACGCTCTTCGCCCGGCTGAAATCGGCCAAGGACGATGCCGACGCGACGCGGACGGAAGACGCCATCATCGCCATCTGGCTGCAGTCGGGCAGCGATACCGTCGATCTGCTGATGTCGTGGAGCGTCGAGGCGATCGCCAAGAAGAACTATGCACAGGCGCTCGATATCCTCGACCGCATCGTCACCCTCAAGCCCGACTACGTCGAAGGCTGGAACAAGCGGGCGACGGTCTATTTCCTCACCGACAAATTCGGCGCGTCGATCTCCGATATCGAGCATGTGCTGGTGCTCGAGCCGCGCCATTTCGGTGCGCTGATCGGCCTCGGCTCGATCTTCCGCGCAATCGGCGACGACAAGCGGGCGATCGCCGTCTACCGCCAGGCGCTGGCGCTCGATCCGCATCTGGCCAATGCGCGAAAAGTCCTCGACGAACTGGAAAAGAAGACCGGCCGGAACATCTGATCCGTGCCTCCGCGTCAGGGTGCCCGGTCACGGCCGTGTGTTTTGACCGGATCGGCCGGCGGTGCGTAGGCTTTGACCCATGCGGATCGTGCTTGCCCTTGCTGCGGCCTTGCTGTTCGCTCCGGCGTCAGGAGCCGGCGCTGCGCCGGACCAGGCGGCCGCGACGACACCGTCGGCCAAGACGGTGGAACTCGACAGCCTGTTTGCCGCGCTCAAGGACGTCACCGAGGAGGCCGACGCGCGCACGATCGAATCGCGCATCGAGGCGCTGTGGCTCGATTCCGGCGACCCTGAGGTCAACCAGCTGATGGATTATGCCATCGCCGCGGTCAATGCCGGCGCCTACAAGCTGGCGATCGGCTATCTCGATTCCATCGTCCTCAGGAAGCCGGACTATGCCGAAGGCTGGAACAAGCGGGCGACCGTCTATTGGCTGATGGGCGCCGACGACCATTCGTTTTGCACAAAATCGCTGGCCGATATTGATCGCACGCTCGCCCTCGAGCCGCGCCACTGGGGCGCGCTCGCCGGCCGTGGCTGGATCATGGAAGATCTCGGCAGGTACCAGGAGGCACTCACCGCCTATCGCCAGTCGCTGGCGATCGATCGCTGGCGTGAGGACGTACTGGTCAGCCTGCGGCTGCTCGAGGACAAGCTCGGCAAGGGAATCTAGATCGACCGCCCGGGGGCGCGTGCTACAGCCACGCGATCCTTTGACCGTGCGGCGCCGTCCAGGCAACCGGATCGGCATCGATCGAAAGCAGAAACATCCCCCTGGGCGGCGGGCCGGCGACCTTCGCCGCGACCCATGGATACACCGAAGGAGACTCGTTGCTGATCCAGGTTGCCCCGAGGTCTCGGCAAGAGCGTGCGAACGCGTCCCGGTCGTCCTGGGATGGAAGGTAGGCGAGAACAGCGGTGTGGAAGACCACGAGCGTGGCGTGCGCAGGAGCACCGGCGGCAATCTTGGCCAGATCCGTTCTCAGGTCGCCGCGCACCACCTGGGGATTGATCATCCTGGCAACCGATACTGCTGACCTGAGCCGGGCGAGGCGTTGATCCTGCTCCGGCCAGACCAGCGTCTCCAGCCATGCCATGTCAGTGGCGCTGTGGACGCTGCGTGGTGTCAAATCCAGGCCGGCGCGCCAGACGACTTCGGGAAGCGATCGCGGGATGGGCGTGTTTGGGGAGGCAACGCTGTGCAGCACCGGAGCAATCGCGCGCGTCTCGCTTGGCGCGCTGATCGTCTGCTTGCCGTAGTCGTATCCGTACATGTCCGGAAGCAGGCAGAGACCGGCTGAGGCGCCCACCTCGAGCAATGCGATCGGACCGGGGATTGCGGCCAGCACCGGAAGGAGCGTGGCGCACCGGCCCGGCTCGTTGGTCTGGGTTGTCCGACTGCGCATTGTCCGGGCAATCGCCGGTCCTTCCCGGCGTACGATTTCGTCCAGCGCGTCTGGATCGGGCGGCACGCCTGCGACCAGTCGGACGGAAGCCAGGAACAGGTTCGGTTGCTGTAGTGCGCTCGGAAAGCCGGAAAGAAAAGTGAGGAGCGCGGGCGTTTCCGCGACATGGTTGGCGAGGGTTTCGTAAAGGGGCGAAGAGCCGCGCGCCTCCTCAGCAGCAAAACGCCGGTATCGTTCGGCAAGGGCGGCTATCGCTTGCTCGCTGTCATCCATGGCGGTTTCTCAACAACAAGGCGAAGAGCCGTCGGCACGGTGCGGACGCCGCCGCTCAAGGCCTACTCGTTGCCGAAGCCGCCGGCGGCGACATAGGCGATGCGCAGCATGTTGGTGGCGCCGGGCGTGCCAAGCGGAACGCCGGCGGTGATGATGATGCGGTCGCCGGGGCCGGCCAGTCCCTCGCGGTGGGCCATGATGCTGGCATGCCCGACCATGTCGTCGAGATTGTCCGGCTCCTGGCCGAAGACGCAGTGCAGGCCCCAGACCAGCGACAGGCGGCGGGCGGTGGAGACCACCGGCGAGAGCGCCAGGATCGGCGTGTTGGGCCGCTCGCGCGAGGCGCGCACGGCGGTGTTGCCGGAGGCCGTGTAGCAGCAGATCGCGGCCAGATTCAGCGTCTCGGCGATCTGCCGCGTGGCTGCCGAGATGGCGTCTGAAGACGTCGCCTCCGGCTCGGTGCGCTGCGCCCGCAGAATGTTGACGTAGTTGGGATCGCGCTCGACCTCGGTGGCGACCTTGTCCATGGTGGCGACCGCCTCGACCGGGAAGGCACCGGAGGCGGATTCGGCTGACAGCATGACCGCGTCGCAGCCCTCGAAGACGGCGGTGGCGACGTCCGACACCTCGGCACGGGTCGGCACCGGAGCGGCGATCATCGATTCGAGCATCTGGGTGGCGACGACCACCGGCTTGCCGGCGCGCCGGCAGGCGCGGGTGATCTGCTTCTGGATGCCGGGCACGCGCTCCAGCGGCATCTCCACGCCGAGGTCGCCGCGGGCGACCATGAGCGCATCGGCGTGCTCGACGATCGCGGCCAGGCGCTCGACCGCCTGTGGCTTCTCGATCTTGGCCAGGATGCCGGCGCGGCCGCGGGCGAGCTTGCGCACTTCGGAAAGGTCCTCGGCGCGCTGGACGAACGACAGGGCGATCCAGTCGACGCCGGTGTTGAGCGCCGCTTCCAGGTCGGCACGGTCCTTCGGCGTCAGCGCGCCGAAAGAGATGGTGGTGTCTGGAATACTGACGCCCTTGCGGTCGGAAAGGTGGTCGCCGACCTCGACCGTGGTGACCACGCGCCCCTTGGTCACCTTGGTGACGCGCAGGCGCACACGGCCGTCGTCGAGCAGCAGCCGATGGCCGGGCTCGAGCGCGGAGAGCACCTCCGGATGGGGCAGCTCGACGCGCGTCGCATCGCCGGGGTCGGGATTGGCGTCGAGCACGAAGCTCTGGCCAAGCGTCAGGTTGACGGTCTTGTCGGCGAACATGCCGACGCGCAGCTTCGGTCCCTGCAGATCGACCAGAATGCCGATGGGATGGCCTTCTTCGGCCTCGACCTCGCGGATGTTAGCCGCCAGGCGGCGCATCAGGTCGTGATTGCAATGGCTCATGTTGATGCGGAAGACGTCCGCGCCTGCGCGGAACAGCTTCGTGATCACCGCCTTGTCGGAAGAGGCAGGCCCGAGCGTGGCAAGAATTTTCGTCCGGCGCGTTCGCCGCATGTCAGCCGCCGATCCCTTGCTGGTCGGGCTCGGTCAGCTGGACCGTCCAGCTCTTCTGCTCGCCGGTGTCGACCTCGAAAAATCCATTCTTCTCATAACCACGAGCCACGCAATCCTCGATTCCGTGGATCGTGAACATCTTGTCGCGTGTACACATCTGCGCCTTACCGCCCCAAACTCCCCCGCGGTCGTAGTCGACCGCATACACGTAATAGAAGCGCGACACCAGTGCGCCGGCGACCAGCGTTTCGCAGGTGTCCGGCGCCACGTTCCACCAGCCCTCAGTCGACCAGCGCTTGTTCTCCTTGTAGCCGATGGCGATGCCGACGCGGCTCGCTGTACGGTTGCACAGGCGCAGGCCGCCGGCACCGTTGTCGGCGCCGGCGCCGGAGACGCCAGCGGTCGTGGTGGTCTCGGTCAGCAGCCGGGCGCGGGCGTCGCTGTCGCCGCCCTGGCGCACGAGAAAGAAGGCAATGAGAGCGATGGCAAGCAACGCAACAATGCTTGCGGTGACCACCGCCGGTCGGTGCCATGAAGTGTTGCGGGATCGCTTGGCCACTGTCAGCTATTCGAGGGGTTGAGCATTTTCGGTGCGTTCTCCGGCACTTATGACGCGCGGCCTTTCGCCCTGTCAACGCGCCATCGGCAGGCCGTCGCAGCCGCAGGCGGCGGCCGCGACGCACCGACAGATGACAGGAATGCGGCGATTCTTGTCATTTGAGAAGACGGCAGGATCGTGGCCGGCGGCCGACTGGAACGCATCCTGCCAGCTCACTATGATCGCGCCCCCATGGATATCGCCTCAGCCGTACCGGTCCGCTCGGGGACGCATGATTTTCCGCCGTTTCAGCTTGTCGACGGGGACCCGGCGGCCGGCGTGCTCGTCGTCTGCGACCACGCCGAAAATCGGCTGCCGGACGAATACGCCGATCTCGGCCTGCCGGCGGCGGAGTTTTCCCGCCACATCGCCTACGATCCGGGCGCGGCCGAAGTCGCCCGTGGCCTCGCCGGCCGGCTCGGCGTTCCGGCGGTGCTGTCGACCTTCTCGCGTCTGCTGATCGACGCCAATCGTGGCGAGGACGATCCCACCCTCATCATGCGCCTGTCGGACGGCGCCGTGATTCCCGGCAATGCGGCGGTGGACGGCGAGGAGCGCGCGCGGCGCATCGCGCGCTACCATGCGGCCTATCACGCGGCAATCGATGCGGCGATCGACCGGGCGCTCGCCGCCGGCACGCCGCCGGTCATCATTTCGGTCCACAGCTTCACGCCGGTCTGGCGCGGGCGGTTGCGCCCCTGGCATGCCGGCGTGCTGTGGGACCGCGATCCGCGCATCGCTCGCCCGCTGATCGCGGCGCTGAGAGCCGAGGGCGATCTCACGGTCGGCGACAACGAGCCCTATTCGGGGGCGCTGGCCAACGACTGCATGTACCGCCATGGCTCGCGCCGCGGCCTGGCCCATGGCCTGGTCGAAATCCGCCAGGACCTGATCGGCGAGGCGGATATGGCGGCAGCCTGGGCGGAGCGGCTGGCGCGGATCGTCGGCGATCTCAACCGGCTGGCCGGCGTCCATGCGGTCAGCCACTATGGCTCGCACGCCGGTGGGCTCGCCGCCGACACGGGCGGTGACGGGGAGGGAACATGACCAACGAAGCGGACATCACCACGGAGTTGGAGGCGGCGGTGTTCCGGCGCCTCGTCCAGCATCTCAGGACACGCAGCGACGTGCAGAACCTCGACCTGATGAACCTCGCCGGCTTCTGCCGCAATTGCCTGGCCAACTGGTATCGCGACGCGGCGGAGGAGGCGGGCGTGGCGATGAGCAAGGCGCAGTCGCGCGAACGCATCTACGGCATGGCCTATGAGGACTGGAAGGCGCTCCACCAGAAAGAGGCGAGCGCCGAAGACCTTGCCGCCTTCGAGAAGAACCGCCCGCAGGAGTGAGTGGGGGACAGCGCGCAGCGCCGTCTGTCCGCGGGCTTGACCGGGCATCGCGACTCTGGGAACCCAGGCGCGGGCACCAGACAGCATATCAACCGGTAGCAGGAGCAAGACCACATGGCCGACCCGGCAGGCTTCGCCAAGGACCAGCTCAAATCGATCATCGAGCGCATCGAGCGCCTCGAGGAGGAAAAGCAGGCGCTCAGCGACGACATCAAGGAGGTCTACGCCGAGGCCAAGGCCAACGGTTTCGACACCAAGACGCTGCGCACCATCGTGCGCATGCGCAAGCAGGATTCGAACGAACGGCAAGAGCAAGAGGCGCTTCTCGAACTCTACATGCAGGCGCTCGGCATGCTGCTGCCGTCCGAGTGAGGCCGACGCCATGAAGGCCGCGCGGTGACAGGGGCGGCCCCGCGCGGGAGGGCGCGCGCCACGCGACGCCGCGTGCGGCGATCAGGCCAATCCTAAAGCAGAATATCGATTGGGCTCAGCGGGTCGAAGCGAGGAAGGCTTCGTGCCGGAGATCGACGACGGGGGGCTGCTCGACCAGGACGCCGGAGAAATGGTCGGTCCTGAGATCGGTATAGGCATAGCGGCCGAAGCCGGCGGCGAAGGCCGCGTCGGGCTTGTTCATCAGCCCGGAATCGCCGGTGAAGTCCGGCATGGTGAGCACGGCGTATGATTTCTGTCGCGTCGAGGTGGCGCCGATCCACATGCGCAGGCTGTGGGTGTCGAGTGCCGTCATGGTGAGCTGCGGCTTCATCATCGGGCGCGCGGGAAGCGCCGCCACGTGCGTAGGCGCCGGCATTGGCGCCGCGGCGGCAGCAGCCCTGATCGGGTTGATGCGGGGCAGCGGCACGCCATAGGCGGGCGGCCCGTCGGGCAGCGTGGCCGGGGCATAAGCGAGCAGGCCCGCCGGGACCTTGCCGGCGCTGTCGTTGGCATCCTCGCTGTTGCGCAGCACGGCGGTGGTGATTGCCTCGGCGCGCAGCGGCCGCGACATGTCGATGGTCGCCACGACCGCCGTCGGTGCGATCGGCAGAGAGGCGGTGCGGCGGGTCTGGTCGCGCTCGGCCATGGCGGCGGCGAGCGCGGCGGGAACCTGCGGCGCCGTCCAGTCCTGCGGATTGGCGAAGGCGTCGGTGGGCAGGGGCTCGCTGGCCAGGCTGGCAATGCTGAGCGGCGGCCGCGCCGGCGCGGTGATGTCGTCGAGCGGGGCGCTGAGCGAGGCGATGGCAACCGGCTGGGCGGGCTTGGGCGCCAGCCGCGGCAGCGGCACCTGCGCGGTGGCGTAGGCGGCAACGGCAGTGCCGACGGCGCGCGTTGCCGGCGCGGCGGGGGCGGCAAGCACCGGCGCCGTGGCGGGCGCAGGCGCAGATGCCGACGCCACCTCGGTATCGGCGGGCTCGTCGTCGCCGGCTCCGGCGTCAACCATGTTGTCGGCCACCAGGACCTGCCTGGAGTTGTCGACATCCTCGATGACCGGCGACTTGCTGAAGCTGGCGACCTTGGTATTGGGGGTCTCGGCGGCGATGCGCGTCTTGTAGGCGGCCAGCGCCTGCTCATAACCGGGCAGCGGCCGACCGTCGGAGGGGACGTGCAGCGTGTGCCCGTCGGGGAAGACGCGCACGAGCTGCTGGCGCGACATGCGCGGCCAGTGGCGCACTTTGCCGGTGTCCATGTGGACGAAGGGCGAGCCGGAGGTCGGGTAGAAGCCGACGCCGCCGAGCTGCATCCTCAGGCCAATGGCGCGCAGCTTGGCCAGCGGCACGTCGGGGATGTAGTAATCCAGCGCCTTGCCCAGCATGTGCTGGCTGTGCTGGGCGACGCCATTGGAGCGACGGCGCAGCATGGCGTTGGTCGGCGGCGAGCGATAGCCGCACACCACCTGGATGTAATCGTGCGATCCGGACTTCTGGTAGACCTCCCAGACCAGGTCGAGCAGGTGCGGATCCATGCGGATCACGCGGTTCTGGCGCCAGTCGCGCAGGAATTGGTTGATCTTGTTGAGGCCGTCACGGTCGTACACGCCGTTGCGCTTGTAGACGATGATGGCGCGTTCGTGGGTGTGGAGATTGTAGAGCCTGAGAGCGCGGTCTTCGGCGAAGCTCTTGGCGTTGGTGGCGATGACGAGCAATAGCGCCGCAGTTCCGATCTTCAGCAACGCCTGCGTTCGACCGGTCGTCTGCTGCGGCTTATCCGCGATCTGCTGCTTGCCCCGCCTGAACAAAACTCTTCCCGCTGTCCCCTAACCCGAGAAACAGGTTACCGCGTGACGCATTCTCCGACCGCATGGTTAACGCGCGGTATACTACCCATCGGGGATGCGCCATGCCCAATGGCCAGGGAACCCTCTAGCCCCCCGGCTAAAGACAGATCGTGGCATTTGCGGGGCAAATGGGCAAGTGGTCCGGTCTGGAAATTCCCGAAATTCCGGGCTTTTTAAGCGAAGTGCGGCGATCAGGAGACCAGACCGAAGGCTTTCTCCATCTGAGCGTCGTGGTGGTAGACGTCGGAGCGCAGCTGAAGCTTGCCCGAATCGTCAACCCAGGCGGTGAAATACGTGATGTGCACAGGGATGTGCTGGGTGAGATTGATCTGCGTCTGAGGTCCGCCGACCAGCTTCTTGAGGCTTGCCGCCGAGACGTTCGGATCGTGGGTGAGCAGGGCTGCGGCAAAATCCCACGGGTTCATCACCCGCATGCAGCCGTGGCTGTAGGCGCGGTAGTCGCGCTGGAACAGGCTCTTCGACGGCGTGTCGTGCAGATAGACCGCGAAGGGGTTGGGGAACATGAACTTGATCGAGCCGAGCGCGTTCTTCTCGCCCGGCGGCTGCTTGATCTGGATGCGGCGCATGTCGACGGTACGCCAGTCGACCGTCCACGGATCGACGGCGCGGAAGCGCCCGCCGATATTGGCGAAGACCTGGTAGCCGTTGAGCGCCTTGCCGGGGTTGGCCTGGATCTCCGGCAGCATCTCCTTGATCGCGATCGACGCCGGCACGTTCCACACCGGGTTGACGATGACGTACTCGATCTCGTCGGAGAAGATCGGCGTCTGCTTGGTCGGCTGACCGACGACGATGCGCGTCGTGTAGAAGATCTTGCCGTTCTTGTAGATGTTGAGATTGAAGTTGGGGATGTTCACCCGGACGTAGAACTGGCCGAGGTTCTCCGGCATCCAGCGCCAGCGCTCCATGTTGACCAGAATGGTGTCGACATGGTCGTCGGCGGCGGCGTTGAGGCGGCCGAGTGTGGCCGGGCCGATGATGCCGTCGGGCTTGAGGCCGGCGGATTCCTGGAACGCCTTGACGGCGGCATCGACGCTCTCGTCGAACACCTGCGGATCGAATGGCTTGGCGGGCTCGGTGGCGGCAACCGTGGTGGTGTCGATCGCGGGCTGCGCGGCCGGCGCGCCGACCGTCGCCGAGACCGGCGTGACCGCGGCGCCAGCGGTGGGCTCGGCGGCCATCGGCGTGTCGGCGGCGGGCGGGGGAGCCGGCGGAGCGATCTTCAGGCGCTGGCGCAGGATGACCACGCGCGGGTCCTTCATGCCGAGCTTGAGGTTGCTGCCGGCGGGGATGATTGGCGGCAGGCTCTTCTCAGACGCCCTGGCTTCGGCAAGCTTGGCGCGTAGCGCCCAGAACTCGGGATGCTGCGGATTGTAGGAGGCGAGCACCTTGGCGGCGTCTTCGGCCATGGAGATCTTGTTGAGCGCGGCGACCGGATCGGCGATGTGCGGCGCGTAATCGAAGTTCTGGCTGATGTCGGCTGGGTCGAGACGGCCGGAATGGGCGTCGTGGACATAGTCGATGACCGCCTGGCTGAGCATCACCTCGGCATGCGCCTGGGCCTCCTGCGTGGCCGGCATGGCGAGTCCGATCTGGACGTGCGGCAGGTGATAGACGGAGGCGTCGAGGCCATCGGCGCCGGCATCCTTGATCCGGGCAATGACCGCAAGCGCGCGTTCGGTCAGCTTGCCATCCATGATCCATGACGGTGCGTAGCTCTGCCCGCGGTAGAAGGCGTTGAGCGCCCCGATGTTCTTCTTCTCGACGAAATTGCCCTGATTGGCGGCGTCGATGAGGATGGCGCGGATCGCCTCGCTCATCGGATCAACGGCGCGGTCGCCAGTCGTGTAGTAGCTGGCGAGCACGACCTTGCTATCGCCTTTGGCCGGTTGGGCCACGGCACCACCCGCGGCGATGAGGGCGACAGCGCCAATCAGCGTCGGGAATGCAATGCGCAAGAGCATGGGGACGGCCTCATTGTCATGCAAAATCTAGCGAGATGTTGGAATGTTGCAGATCAGCGGTGCTTTTCAATGACGTCGGTCACACCTCAAGCGGAATTTACCGCCTATTCGGCTGCAATTCCGGCGACTGTGTCCGAAATGCCAAGGTCTTTCAGCTTGCGGTAGAGCGTCGAGCGGCCGATTCCGAGCTTGCGGGCGACCAGCGTCATGCGTCCGGCATAGCGCTCCAGGGCCAAACGAATCATGGCTTCCTCGATTTCGGCCAGCGGCCGCACGTCGCCATTGGCGTCGAGCGTGGCAACGCCTAGCGCGGCCGGCGCGGCGGTTCCCTCGCCGGCAAGGTCGATCTCGATCGGCTCGGCCGGCTCCGGCGGCGTCTCGGCCAGTGGCGGGGCGGTGTCGAGATGGGCACTGATCTGCGGGAACTCGTCCGGCGTCAACATGGGGCCGTCGGCGAGCACGACGGCGCGGAAGACGGCATTTTCCAGCTGGCGGACGTTGCCCGGCCAGTTGTGACGGGTGAGGAGCTGGATCGCCGGCGCCGTGACGCCGCGCAACGACGTCTTGCCTTCCTCGGCCGCGAAGCGCGCGGTGAAGTGGCGGACGAGCTCGGGGATATCCTCGCGGCGCTCCCTCAGCGGGGGCACGCGAATCGGGAACACGTTCAACCGGTAATAGAGGTCCTCGCGGAAGAGACCCGCCTTGACCAGGTCGATCAGGCTGCGATTGGTCGCCGAGATCAGCCGGAAATCGACGCGCAACGGCCGGCGGGCGCCAACCGGGTCGATCTCGCCATCCTGCAGGGCGCGCAGGAGCTTGACCTGCACTTCGGCCGGCAGTTCGCCGACCTCGTCGAGGAACAGCGTGCCGCCATGAGCCTCGCGGAACTTGCCGACATGCTTGTCGGCGGCGCCGGTGAAGGCGCCCTTCTCGTGGCCGAAGAGGATGCTTTCCACCAGATTGTCGGGGATGGCGCCGCAATTGACGGTGATGAAGGGTTTCGCACGGCGGTCGCCGGCGCCCTGGATGGCGCGCGCGACCAGCTCCTTGCCGACACCCGATTCGCCCTCGACCAGGATCGGGATCTGCGAAGCGGCGGCGCGCTGGCCGAGGCGGATGACGCGCTCCATGGTCGGGCTGCGGGTGATGATGTCGCGGAAGGTGAGGGTGCCGGTGGCGCTGCGCTTCATGCGCGCGATCTCGCCTTCGAGCGCGCCGAGTTTCAGGGCGTTCTCGATGGAGACCTGCAGGCGCTCGGCGGAAGCTGGCTTGACCACGAAGTCGACTGCCCCGGCGCGCATGGCATTGACCACCGTGTCGATGCCGCCATGGGCCGTCTGCACGATGACCGGCACCTGGCGGTCCATCTCGCGCAGCCTGGCCAGCACCCCCATGCCGTCGAGGTCGGGCATGACCAGATCGAGGACGACCAGCGCCACGGCGTCGCCGTCGCTGCCTGAGAGCAGGGAAACGGCGGCTTCGCCACCCTCCAGAGCGATTGGCTTGTGGCCCATGCGCTCCACCGCCGCGGTCAGCAGGCGGCGCTGGATGGGGTCGTCGTCGACGATGAGGATGGTGGTCGACATGCTTGCCCGGCGGCTCCCTGTGGTTTTTGCAAAACTGTCTCTTTGCGGCACAATATTGGGCGCGGCTGTTTGGAAATCCCAATGGAATCAATGGTCGTGGTGAACGGCCCGGGGGCGATGATCGGGCCGGCCAGTTAATCTCTCCTTAACCGGCGGCCTCGCGGGCTGCCTCATCGGCGGGGCTGGGGATAGCGGGCAGTCGGCGGGATCGGCGCTTGCGCGCCATGCCCTCGCCCGATTGCCGGCGGCGACTCAGCGGTTGCCAGAGGCCGTGTCCCCGCCCTATTTGGCGGCCAAGCACAATCCCGACCTCATGATGCGGAAACCCACATGACCCCGACCGAAATCGCCCGTTCCCAGACGCTTGCCGCCGAATTGGCGGAGGATGATCTGGGGCCGCTGCCGGAATGGAACCTCGAAGACCTCTATGCCGGGATGGACGATCCCAAGCTGAAGCGCGACCTGGCGCTGTCGGAGAGCGAGTCGGCGGCCTTCGAAGACAAGTTCAAGGGCAAGCTTGAGGGGCTCGCGGCGTCGCGCGGCGCCGACCTGGCGCAGGCGGTGGTCGCCTTCGAGAAGCTCGATGAGCTCATCGGCCGCATCATCTCCTATGCCGGGCTGCTCCATGCCGGCGACGCCAGCGATCCTGCCCGCGCCAAGTTCTATGGCGATGTGCAGGAGAAGATCACGGCGGTCAGCGCCCATCTTTTCTTCTTTCCGCTGGAATTGAACCGCATCGCCGACGATGTGCTCGAGAGAGCGATGGGCGACCCGGCGCTCGGTCATTACCGGCCGTGGCTGGAGGACGTGCGCGCGGAAAAGCCCTATCAGCTCGAGGACCGGGTCGAACTGCTCTTCCACGAGAAATCGGTGACCGGGGCAGGCGCCTGGAACCGTCTGTTCGACGAGACCATGACGGCGCTGCGCTTCGACGTCGGGGCACAAGAACTGGCGATCGAGCCGACCCTCAACCTGCTGCAGCACGAGGACGGGGCGAAGCGCAAGGCGGCGGCCGAGGCACTGGCCGTCACCTTCGGCAGGAACATCCGCCTGTTCACCCACATCACCAATACGCTCGCCAAGGACAAGGAAATTTCCGACCGTTGGCGTGGCTTCAAGGATGTCGCTGACGCGCGCCACCTGTCCAACCGCGTCGAGCCGGAGGTGGTGGCGGCGTTGGTCGCGGCGGTGCGCGCCGCCTATCCGCGCCTGTCGCACCGCTATTACGCGCTGAAGGCGCGCTGGTTCGGCAAGGACGTGCTCGACCACTGGGACCGCAACGCCCCGCTGCCTGACCAGCCGCGCCAGGTGATCCCGTTTGCCGAGGCGCGCGCCAAGGTGCTCAGGGCCTATGGCGCCTTCCACCCGGAGATGGCGGAGATCGCCGACCGCTTCTTCGAATATTCCTGGATCGACGCGCCGGTGCGCGCTGGCAAAGCACCAGGCGCCTTCGCCCATCCGACCGTCCCCTCGGTGCACCCCTATGTGCTGGTCAACTATCAGGGTCGGGCGCGCGACGTGATGACGCTCGCCCATGAGCTCGGCCACGGCGTGCATCAGGTGCTTGCCGGACCGCAGGGTGCACTGATGGCGCAGACCCCGCTGACACTTGCCGAGACGGCCAGCGTCTTTGGCGAGATGCTGACCTTCCGCGCGCTGCTCGCCGACACCGGCGACAAGCGCGAGCGCAAGGCGATGATCGCCGCCAAGGTCGAGGACATGATCAACACCGTGGTGCGCCAGATCGCCTTCTACGAGTTCGAGCGCAGCCTGCATCTCGAACGGCGCGCGGGCGAACTGACGTCCGAGCGCGTCGGCGAGCTATGGATGGCGGTGCAGGGCGAGAGCCTCGGGCCGGCGGTGCGTCTCGGTCCCGGCTACGAGACGTTCTGGAGCTATATCCCGCACTTCATCCATTCGCCCTTCTACGTTTACGCCTATGCTTTCGGCGATTGCCTGGTGAACTCGCTCTATGCGGTCTACGAGGAGGCGGAGGCGGGCTTTCAGGAGAAGTATTTCGCCATGCTCAAGGCCGGTGGCAGCAAGCATCACAAGGAGTTGCTCGCCCCCTTCGGGCTCGACGCCAGTGATCCCGCTTTCTGGGCACGGGGCCTCAGCGTCATCGACCGGCTCATCGGCGAGCTGGAAGCGATGGACGGCTGAACCCGGCCCACGATCAACCTGCGGCTTGTTTGCGCGCTCCGCGCTCCGCGGTAATCTCGGAAGGACCTGCCCCCTGTTGGAACGCGGCATGGTGAGATACGCGATCGGGCTCGTCCTGGTGCTCCTGCTGGCAGCCTTTGCCGGCGAGGCGCGGGCCTGGACTCCGTTCGGCACGGTCGAGCACACCACCCCCATCGAGGACGTGGCCCTGACGACGCCGGAGGGCGATGCGCTCTATCTCGGCTACAAGACCTCGACAGTCTATTTTCTCCTCGGCGTCTATTTCCGTGACGACGGCTATGTGCTCGGCCTGAGGTCGAGCCCCAAGCATATTGGCGAAATGCCACCGCCCGATGTGCTGGCCGAATTGCAGAAACAGGGCAAGCTGCCCAACCCGCTGCCGCCCTATCGGCTTGGCATCGGCGACTACATCATGGGCTTTTCGCTGTGGATCATCGCCCTGCCGCTTGCCGGCATCTATATGGCCACGCATTTTTCCGTCCGTTCGCGCCGTCCGCGGCGTCGCCTCCCGCGGCATTAGGACGGGGTGCTGAAGCCGCTGCGCGACCTGCTCGGCTTGGCCACCTGAAAAGACCAGATTGCCGCGCTTCCCGCCGTGCCATCGACAGCCTACATAGGCGTCCATGGCAGTCCCTCCCGACGATCCCGAACAGAACCGTTTTTCCGGTCGGCTGACCCGCTATGCGCGGGTCGGCGCCGGCGTCGGCGGCACGGCGGCGCGCATTGCTGGCGCCAGGCTCTTCGGCCGCGACCTCTCCGACCCGCGCAACGCCGCCGACATCGCCGCCACCCTTGGCGCCCTCAAGGGGCCGATGATGAAGGTGGCGCAGATGATGGCCACCATCCCCGACCTGCTGCCGCCGGACTATGCGGCCGAGCTGCAGAAGCTGCAGGCCGAAGCGCCGCCCATGGGGCCGGCCTTCGTCAAGCGGCGCATGATGGTCGAGCTCGGGCCGGACTGGCAGGAGCGTTTCCAGAGCTTCGACCGCAATCCGGCCGCCGCCGCTTCGCTCGGCCAGGTGCACCGGGCCGTGGCGCCGGACGGCACGCTCATCGCCTGCAAGCTGCAATATCCCGACATGAAGTCGGCGGTGGAGGCCGACCTCGGCCAGCTCGGCATCATCCTTGGCCTGCAGAAGCGTATCGCGCCGGAGATCGACACCACCGAGATCGCCAAGGAACTAAGCGAGCGCTTGCGCGAGGAACTCGACTATGCCCGCGAGGCGAAGCACGCGGCGCTCTTCCGCCTGATGCTCGCCGGTGAGGCCAATGTGCGCGTGCCGGAGACCTACCCGGAGTTCTCCACCGACCGGCTGCTCACCATGCGCTGGCTCGATGGCACCAGGCTGCTCGCCTATGTCGGCCACGACCTCGCCGACCGCAACGCCATCGCCAAGGCGCTGTTCACGGCCTGGTGGAAGCCCTTCGCCACCTATGGCGTCATCCACGGCGACCCGCATCTCGGCAACTACACGGTGTTTGAGGAACAAGAGGCGAGGAGCGCCGAAGGCCGGACAGGCAACGCTAAACAAGAGGCGAGGAGCGCCCCCGGATCGGAGTCCGGGGCAGGCTCCGGCGCGACAGGGAATGCAAAACAAGAGGCGGGGAGCGCCGAAGGCGCGACAGGGAATGCAAAACAAGAGGCGAGGAGCGCCAACGGCGCGACCGGGAAGCAAGAAAGCCATCCCGCCGGCATCAACCTGCTCGATTTCGGCTGCGTGCGCATCTTCCCGCCGGCCTTCGTCGCCGGCGTCGTCAGCCTCTATCATGCGCTGCGCGCCGACGACCGTGCGGCGATCGCCACCGCCTACCGCAACTGGGGCTTCCGCAACATCGACGATGAGACGGTGGACACGCTGACGCTGTGGGCGCGCTTCATCTACGGGCCGCTGATGGACGACCGCGTGCGCACCATTGCCGGCGATGTCGCTCCACACGCCTATGGACGCAAGGAGGCGTGGGAGGTGAAGCAACGGCTGAAGCCGAAGAAGGCGATTACCGTGCCGCGGGAATTCGTCTTCCTTGAGCGCGCCGCCATCGGCCTCGGCGCGGTCATGCTCCACCTCAAGGCCGAGCTCAACTTCCACCAGCTCTTCGAGGCGGCGATCGCCGACTTCGACGTTGACGCGCTGGCGAAAAAACAGGCAGCGGCGCTGAAGCAGGTGGGGTTGTAGTCAGGTCGGCTGGGCGCTACGCCGCTCGGCGAGCAGTTGCTGAGTTATTTCGAGATTTCTTCTGGTGGATTCGACATAGTGGCTTGCCTCCGCTGCCTCGAATATTTCCAGAGTACTCCGATAGGTGGCGACGGCTTCCTCCAACTTTGCGATGTCGCTTTCACGTTCGCCGACGGTCGAAAGCGCGGTTCCGAGATTGTTCTGAGTCATCGCCCATTGCAAAGGCATGCGCTCGCGGGTGTATTCCTTGAGGGAATCACGATAGGCAATGACGGCCTCCTCTAGTTTTGCAGTGCTGCTCTCACGCTCGCCCAGTCTCGCAAGTGCGTTGCCAAGGTTGTTCTGGGTCATCGCCCAGTCGAGCGGCGCCCGCTCGCGGGTGCGTTCCTTAAGGGCCTCCCGATAGGCGGCTATCGCTTCCTCCAGCCTTGCAGTGCCGCTCTTGCGCTCGCCAAGCGCCTTAAGCGCGTTGCCGAGGTTATTCTTGGTCGTCGCCCACTCGAGCGGCATGCGCTCGCGGGTGTACTCCTTGAGGGCGTCACGAAAGGCAGCAACGGCCTCCTCCAGCCTTGCCGTGCCATTCTCACGCTCGCCGAGGATCGCAAGCACGTTTCCAAGAATGACAAGCGTTGCTGCTCGCTCCACCACGCCCTCGCCTTGCGGGAACTCCGCTAAGCTGGCTTCCAGAACGGCAATCGCTTCCTGGAGATATGCACTGTCTGGATGACGAGCGCCCAGCTGTTGTAGTGCTTCGCCGAGATGTCTCACCCATCGAGCACGCTTGGACGAATCAACACCGGAATCGACAAGTAGGAATCGGAATCTTTTAACCGCCTGTTCCAGCGGCAGCGAGTCGAGCGAATACCGACCGTGCTCAAGAGCTGCCAACGCGGCCTCTTCGACAATTCGGGGATCAACCTCCTCGAGGGATTTCATTTCGCTAGTGCCTCTTCTGCGAGGCGATAGGCGCGCTCATGATCGCCGGCTAGGCGAGTCTCCCTGATTTTCGCCGCTACAGCCTCAATCGCGTCAGGTTCGGTCTCTGTATTGCTCTCTTGAAGCCGTTGGAGTTGCCGAATAGCGGCGTCGATCTCCGCCTGGATGTCAGGGTCTGAGATCGTTGCGCGAGAAGCGTCATTGATGCTGCGTTCGATGACCTCCAAAGGCTTTGAGATTGCCGTGGGCGAGCCGACTTGAAGAGCGCGACACAATTCGAGGAAGAAAGTATCGGCGTCTTGTCCTGGCAGAAGGCGCGAGTTGCGTGAGGTAGACAGGAACTCCCTGACATTGTCGACAATATCGTCGGGGCGCGGCGCATGATTGACCCAGAAGATGTTCTTGTCGGGATAGACCTGTGCTGCTTGCTTCAATAGATGCATCACGCCTGCTTCGCGTCCGCCATAGCCCACTGCGACGAACGTGGTTGCGTGCTGAAGCAGCTTCTGGATGGCCGCAGCCGCAGATGAATTTCGGCGTACGGCCTCAACGTCTTCAGGAGCATTGCGTAGTAGGTAGGTATGCCTTGAGCCGTGCAATTCGACCAATTGGGGATGCCGAGGGGCTCCCGCAATCCGGTTCAGCGATTCTATGCCGTCGCAGATGACGGGTAGCACTCCCGCTCGCACGAGACCGGCCAACACCAACTGATCAAAGTTTGTTGTCAGGACAGTCGATACATAGCCTCGGGCGACAAGCTCGCCGAGGCAGAGATGCGCCCAATTGATGGCGCCGCCAGCCTGGGTAACCAGTGAGTCGAAAAGCTCTCGAACATCATCTGGCGCGGTGTAGTGGCGACGGAACATTTCATCGTACACGGCATGCCAGTCGATGTTCTCGTCTATCGGCGCTGCTTTCGGGTCGCCCTTTGGGCGCGCTGGGAAATATTCGCCGTTCACGAGGAACGAATATGCGACAACCGAGTCTTCGGTCTTGTTCCCGAAGCGCTCCGCGACGATCTGAACCATATGTCTTGCAATGTCCGCAGCCCCGGGGATTCCGGCGCTGATCGAGCAGCCGGCGCCAATGAAGAAGACCGTCTTGCCCGGCGCGTCTTCGTTCGCCCGACCAAATCGAATCTTCTCGGCAATTTCCGAGGCCGAACTAGCTAATTGCGGATCATCCATGTCTTGTGCCGAACAACTGTGGCGAACGGAGGAACGTGAGAGGGATCCACTATACGCAACCTGCGCGTGAGGTACAGCCAAGCCCGGACGCCCGCCCAGCGAACACTCCTTCTCCTTCTCCCCGCGCAGGCCGAATTTCACATGCGGTTCCTGGAAGATGTCGGCCGCGTCAGGCGCGTGCGATCTACGTCAGAGACCCGCGGCCGGTGGCAGGCCACAAAGCCCGCGCCGGGGCGCTCGGCCCGCCGAGGGGCCGATTGCTCCGGGAACGCTATTTGCTATAAAGCGCCCGGGCTTTTTTCCAACTCGAGCCACAGGAGATCACACGCCATGGCTGAGCAGGGTACCGTCGAACTCGGCGTCGCGACCGGCACAGACTATGCTGTCCACCTTCACACCTATCAGAGCTTCCTCAAGCTCGTGAAATACGTCGCGACAGGGATCGTCATCCTCCTCATTCTGATGGCCATGTTCCTGTTGTGATTTCCATCTGGCCGGTCGCCGGCTTCTGTGCCAGGTGAGCGGCCCCAAGCCATCGCGGGGCGCCACGCCCCGCTGTGCCGGCGGAAGCCGATAGGTTGAGACTCGGGTCGCGGCGACACCCGAAACCGTCAAGAAACAGGTCCGCCCCTGGCCACCATCCAGCCAAAAGCGATCCGACGGCTCGCGCTAACGTTGGACGTCTCGGGACCGCCGATTGAGCCACATCTCGGCTGGCGCGATCTTCTTCATCACGGTGCCGGACACTCGGCATGTCGGAGCGGTGTTGTTCGGGGAGACCGGCGCGGCTGAAGTGCGGTGCGGCGTCGTGTGGGCATTGGCGGGACGCGCCCGCCGACAACGACGGCCACGGCTTCTCCGGCGCCCCCGGCGATGCGGTCGATACCGGGCCGACTTTGACGAACGTCAACGATTTCCGGGCCGCGATCAGCCATGAAGACCGCGCGCCTTCCGGGCGGCGAAGGTATTCCAGCGCGTCGGACCACTGCTGGGGCCACGGCTGTTCGGTTCTGTGCTAATCCCGGCCTTCGCGCAGGGAATGACTGCCGTTCTCAATGCGCCAATGCCGGCGTATCGATGTGCGGTGGAGAGAATCGGAAAATCAACAGAATGCCTCAGGCTATTGGTATTCCAAAGGAAATATATCCCGGTGAGAAGCGGGTCGCGATCTCGCCGGAGGTGGTGACGAAGCTGATCAAGCTCGGATTCGCCGTCTCCGTCGAGAAGGGGGCTGGCGACGGGGCGGATTTCTACGACGATGTGTTCGTCACGGCAGGGGCGACGATCGCGCCGACGGCCGCCGATCTCTGGGCGAAGTCGGACATAATCTTCAAGGTACGCGCCCCGACCGCCGATGAAGTGGCGCTGATGAAGGCGGGCCAGACCCTGATTTCCTTCATCTGGCCGGCCCAGAACCCGCAACTGATGGACGAATTGAAGGCGCGCAAGGTGACTGTGCTGGCGATGGACGCGGTTCCGCGCCTGCTCTCCCGCGCGCAGAAGATGGACGCGCTCACCTCCATGGCCGGCATCACCGGCTATCGCGCCGTCATCGAGGCGGCCAACGCCTTCGGCCGGTTCTTCAATGGCCAGATCACCGCCGCGGGCAAGGTCCCGCCGGCAAAGGTGTTCGTCGCCGGAGCAGGCGTGGCCGGTCTCGCCGCCATCGGTACGGCGGCAGGTCTCGGCGCCATTGTCCGCGCCAACGACACGCGCGCGGAAGTGGCCGATCAGGTCAAGTCTCTGGGCGGCGAGTTCGTCAAGGTCGACTACGAGGAAGAAGGCTCGGGCGGCGGCGGCTACGCCAAGGTCATGAGCGAAGGCTTCCAGAAGGCCCAGCGCGAGATGTACGCCAAGCAGGCGGCGGACGTCGATGTCATCATCACCACTGCCCTGATCCCGGGCAAGCCGGCGCCCAAGCTCATCACCGCCGACATGGTCAAGTCGATGAAGCCGGGCAGCGTCATCGTCGACCTTGCTGCCGAGCAGGGCGGTAACTGCGAGCTGACCAAGCCGGGCAAGGCCGTCGTCAAGCACGGCGTCACCATCGTCGGCTACACGGACCTGCACAGCCGCCTGGCCAAGCAGTCCTCGACGCTCTACGCCAACAACCTGCTGCGTCTGACCGAGGAACTGTGCAAGGCCAAGGACGGCCAGATCGTCGTCAACATGGAAGACGACGCGATCCGCGGCTTCACCGTGATCAAGGACGGCGACATCACGTGGCCGGCCCCGCCGCTGAAGCTTCCGGCCCCGCCGCCGGCAAAGCCTGCCGCGGCGGTCGCGGCGGCGGACAAGAAGGGCGGCCATGGCCATGGCGCCGGGGCGCCGGCGTCGCTCAAATCCACGCTCATCACCTTCGGGATCGGCGCCATCATCCTGCTGCTGGTCGGCGCTGGAGCCCCGCCGGCATTCCTCGGCCATTTCACCGTCTTCGTGCTGGCGATCTTCGTCGGCTACATGGTGGTGTGGAACGTTACGCCCGCGCTGCATACGCCGCTGATGAGCGTCACCAACGCGATCTCCTCGATCATCGCCATCGGTGCACTTCTGCAAATCTGGCCACCGGCCGCAGAGGGGCGTCCGGATCTGTGGATCCTGGTGATCGCCTTCGTTGGATTGACCCTTACCTCGATCAACATGTTCGGCGGTTTCGCAGTGACCCGCCGCATGCTGGCGATGTTCCAGAAATAAGGGGCCCGGAACTATGTCTGTCAGTCTTGTCACGGTCTCCTATATCGGGGCCACTATACTTTTCATCCTGAGCCTCGGCGGCCTGTCGAACCCGGAAACCGCCAAGCGCGGCAACTGGTTCGGTATCGCCGGCATGGCAATTGCGGTGCTGGCCACGGTGTTCGGCTCGCGTCTGCTGGCCAACGGCGAAGAGCCGATCGTCAGCGGCGTCGTCGGCATCCTCATCATCGTCCTGGCAATGGGCATCGGCGGCAGCCTTGGGCTCTATGCGGCGCGCATCGTGAAGATGACGCAGATGCCGGAGCTGGTGGCGATCATGCACTCGCTGGTCGGCCTGGCCGCCTGCGCCATCGGCTTCGCCAGCTACATCGACACTTCGACGGTGTTTCCGACCCATGCCGAGCACGTGATCCATCTGATCGAGATCTATGTTGGCGTGCTCATCGGCGCTGTGACGTTCACCGGCTCGGTGATCGCGTTCGGCAAGCTCTCGGCTCGAATCAGCGGCAAGCCCGTCCTGTTGCCGGCGCGCCACTGGATCAATCTTGCCGGCCTCATCATCGTCATCGTGTTCGGTTACTTCTTTGTGGGTGCTTCCTCGACCGGCGCCGGCATGTTCCCGCTCATCGTGATGACGCTGATCGCGCTCGCCTTCGGCGTGCACATGGTCATGGCCATCGGCGGCGCTGATATGCCGGTGGTGATCTCGATGCTGAACAGCTACTCCGGCTGGGCGGCGGCGGCGACCGGCTTCATGCTGTCGAACGATCTTCTGATCGTGGTTGGCGCTTTGGTGGGCTCCTCGGGTGCGATCCTGAGCTACATCATGTGCCGCGCCATGAACCGCAACTTCATCTCGGTGATCGCCGGCGGTTTCGGCGCGGCCGAGGGCGCGGCGGCGGCGTCTGCCGCGGTGCCGGGCGGTGAGGTCAGGTCAATCACAGCGGTCGAGACGGCGGACCTGCTCGCCGACTCCAAGAGCGTCATCATCGTGCCCGGCTACGGAATGGCGGTTGCGCAGGCCCAGCACTCGGTGTTCGAGCTGACCCAGCTGCTGCGCGCAAGGGACATCAACGTGCGCTTCGGCATCCATCCCGTCGCCGGGCGCATGCCGGGGCACATGAACGTGCTGCTGGCGGAAGCCAAGGTGCCCTACGACATCGTGATGGAGATGGACGAGCTCAACGATGACTTCCCCGACACCGACGTGGCAATGGTGATCGGCGCCAACGACATCGTCAATCCGGCGGCTGAGGACGACCCGACCAGCCCGATCGCCGGCATGCCGGTGCTCGAGGTCTGGAAGGCCAAGACGTCCATCGTCATGAAGCGGTCGATGGCCTCGGGCTACGCCGGCATCGACAACCCGCTGTTCTACAAAGAGAACAACCAGATGCTGTTCGGCGACGCCAAGAAGGTCCTCGACGAAGTCGTCGCGGCCTTGAAGGCGAAGTAGATAAGCAACGCGCCGGCCCCGCACGGGGCCGGCGACATTGATTGCCCCGTCTCGGGAATCTTTCGGCCGGTCAGGATCTCGGCGCCGCGCAACGCCTGCTCGATGTGGGCAGCGGCGAGCATCGGCTTCACGCTCGGCAACACCGCGCTGATCATCACCGGCCCGCCACGGGCTGGCATGAGCGGCGCATATGTCGTGAAGCCCCGCCATCATCTTGGCAGGCGGGAAGCCGGTGGCCGGCCGGCTCAGCCGTTGCCGAATGGCAGCCCGGCGCTGTTTGCCTGCGAGGTGCGGCGCATGCCCTCACGCGCCGGCGAGTAGTTGGGATTGAGCGTGCTGGCGCGGGCGAAGGCGGCGAAGGCCTTCTTCTTGTCGCCGAGCTGCTCCAGAGCCAAGCCCTCGTTGGTCCAGCCCTGGTAGGATTCGCGGTCGCGCTTGACCACCTCGTTGAAGTCGTCGAGGGCCGCCTTGTAGTCCTTGGTCGCCAGATAGGAGAGGCCGCGCGCGTTGTAGGGCTCGACGGCGCTGGGGGAGATCGAGATGGCGCGCGAGAAATCGGCGATGGCCGCCGTATGCTGGCCCTGGGCCTGCTCGACCAGGCCGCGATTATGGAAGGCGCGCGGGTCGGTGGCGTCGAGCTTGATGGCAGTGTTGAAATCGTTGAGTGCCAGATCGATCTGATTGCGCTGGCGGTACATGTTGCCGCGGCCGACATAGGCCGGGGCATAATCCGGGGCGATGGCGATCGCCTTGTTGTAGTCGGCGTAGGCGAGGTCGTCGCGGTTCTGCCGGCGCTCGACCAGGGCGCGGTTGGCATAGGCCTGGTAGAAGGACGGGTTGAGCTTGATGGCGGTGTCGAAGTCGGCGGTCGCCGCCTTCAGGTTGCCGGCCTTGCCGTAGGCGGTGCCGCGCACATTGTAGGCGCCGGGATCGTTGGGGTTCTGCTTCACCACCTGGGTGAGCGAAGCGATGTTCACTTCCGAACCGGCCGAGGTGCTGATGCTGCCGGTACCGAAGCTGCGGCTCGACTGGCAGCCGGCAAGCGCCAGTCCGCCGATCAGCACAAGGCAGGCCACGCCCAGGACGCGGCGGGACTCGATCGATGCCTGAAGAAGATTTCCGGTCGGGATCAACGCCTGCACTTCAGCCCCTGGCCCTGCGCCCCAGCCGCACCTGCCCGGCCCGCGGTCAGGCGGGCAGAGCCTCTCCACATGCAGCAGACCGCCGAAAGGCGGCGAATCAAGGGCGCGCGCCGATGCGCGGCTTGGGAGCCGCGATCAGCCCTTCGCGCTGGGCGCGCTTACGGGCGAGCTTGCGTGCACGACGAACGGCTTCCGCCTTCTCGCGCGCCCGCCGCTCCGACGGCTTCTCGTAGTAGTTACGAAGCTTCATTTCGCGGAAGAGGCCCTCGCGCTGCATCTTCTTCTTGAGGGCCTTCAGCGCCTGGTCGACATTGTTGTCGCGAACGAGTACCTGCAAGCGAAACGTCCCTTGATAGTGTCGCTGGTCAGATGCCGGGGCAGCAGGTACAGCGGCCTTCGGCCGGCGCCGCGTGCTCCAGATTGGGCGCTCCTTTACCAGAGCGGGGGCCGGCAGTCAAAACCAACCGCAGCCTCAGGCGGCAGAATCATTCAGGTTTGGCGGCCGGTGTGATTCGGTTGACATGGCCCATCTTGCGCCCGGCGCGGGCCTCGGCCTTGCCGTAGAGGTGCAGCCGGGCGCCGGGCTCGGCCGCCAGCTCTCGCCAGCGGGCGATATCGTCGCCGATCAGGTTCTGCATGACCACGTCGCTGTGGCGCTGGGGATCGCCCAGCGGCCAGCCGGCGATCGCCCGGATATGCTGCTCAAATTGTGAGCAATAGGCGGCGTCGGCGGTCCAGTGGCCGGAGTTGTGGACGCGCGGGGCGATCTCGTTGACCATCAGCTGGGCCTCGTCGCCCTCGCCGGTGACGAACATCTCCACGGCCAGCACGCCGACATGGTCAAGCGCGATGGCGATCTGTTCGGCAAAGGCGACGGCGCGGGCGGCGATCAGCGGCGTCACCGCAGCAGGTGCCGTCGAAGTGTCGAGGATGCCCGCCTTGTGGCGGTTCTCGGTCACGTCCCAAGGGCGCATGTCGCCGTCGCGAGCGCGGGCAATGACCACCGATATCTCGCGGCTGAAGGGCACCAGGGCCTCCAGGATCGCCGGTGCCTGGCCGATCGCACGCCAGGCCGGCACCGGATCGTCGCCGGCGCGGACCACCGCCTGACCCTTGCCGTCATAGCCGAGGCGGCGGGTCTTCAGCACCGCCGGGCGGCCGGTGCGGGCCAGCGCCGAATAGATGTCGGAGAGCGCTGCCACCGGGGCGAAGGCCGGCACGGCGATGCCGAGCTCGACCATCAGCTGCTTCTCGGTGAGGCGGTCCTGGGAGATGGCCAGGCTGCGGGCGCCGGGGAGCACGGTGGTGGTCGCGGCGAGGAACTCGACCGTGGCTACGGGGATGTTCTCGAACTCGTAGGTGATCACGTCGACGGTGGCAGCGAAATCGGTCAGCGCTGCGGTGTCGTCGTAGCGCGCGATGGTGCGGGCGGCGGCGACGGCGAAGGCCGGGCTGTCGGGATCGGGGCAATAGACGTGGCAGGAGAGGCCGAGCTCGGCCGCGGCCACGGCCAGCATGCGGCCGAGCTGGCCGCCACCGAGAATGCCGACGATCATGCGTGGCGCCACCGGCACTTCATCCTTCGGCGGGGCGTTCGGCGACCGCGGCGGTCTGCTCGGCGCGCCAGCGATCGAGCCGCTCGGCCACGGCGGCATCGGCGGTGGCGAGGATGGCGGCGGCCAGCAGAGCGGCGTTGATGGCGCCGGAGCGGCCGATGGCGAGTGTGCCCACCGGCACGCCGGCGGGCATCTGGACGATGGAATGGAGGCTGTCCGCGCCGCCCAGCGCCTTGGTCTCCATGGGCACGCCGAGCACCGGCAGGGGGGTCAGCGAGGCGACCATGCCGGGCAGGTGGGCGGCCCCGCCGGCAGCGGCGATGATCACCTTGTAGCCGGCTGCCTTGGCGCCCTTGGCAAAGGCGACCATGCGCTCGGGCGTGCGGTGGGCCGAGACGATACGGTCGTCATGGGCAATGGCGAGCGCGTCGAGCGTCCTGGCGGCCTCGGAGAGCACCGCCCAGTCGGATTGGCTGCCCATGATGATGGCAACCGGAGGGGAAGGGTCAGCCATGGGTCCTGTCGTGGTCGGCTGGGCGTATGGGGCTGGCGCGAATTATAGGCGCGGGGCCTTGCATCGCAAGCAGCGAGGGGGCGGCTTCAGGCGATGATGTCCGGCAGGCGGCTGTCCTCGAGGGCGGCGATGCGGTCCTTGAGGGCGAGCTTGCGCTTCTTCATGCGCTGGATGCGGATGGTATCGATCCCGCCCGAATCGATCATGGCGGCGATCGCCAGGTCGAGATCGCGGTGCTCCTGGCGCAGCTCGGCAAGCTGGCGTCGGATCTCGCGTTCTTCCTCCTCGGTCAGGCCGCCGCCCTGAGTGCTCATGGTCGTCTTGTTGGTTGACGGTGCGTTAACAACCGCCGCTATCCGCGTGGCAAGGGCAAGGCTACCACAGATCGCTCCGGGCCGCCGTATTTCGCCCTGCCGGTGGCGATTGGCACTTGATGGCGGGCGCCTGCCGCCCCAGATGCGATAGTGGGCCACGGCGCTGCGAAGGTGAGTTTGGGCGGTGCTTCAAACCGCGGTTGCAGTTCACAGTTTGACGTTTCCGTGTCAAACTCGCGTGGTCGGATTGATAGTCAACAGGAGGCTTAACTGATGGCTATGGAATCGCATTTGGCCGAGCTCGAACGCCGTCACCAGATGCTTGAGAAGGAACTTGAGGAAGCGCTGGCCCATCCGGGCACCGATTCGCTCGAACTGCGCGAGCTCAAGCGCAAAAAGCTGCATGTGAAGGACGAGATTGCCCGCCTCACCGGCGAGCAACTGCACTAGCCGGGACCAATTCCCGGACGACAAAGCGGCTTATTCGGACCGCGACGGCCGGCAGCGAGGCGCTGTCATTTGCTGATTTCCGGATTTTCAAACAGCGCCTCGCGGTCGCTTTCGCCGCAGCGCATGATTTGTTCGTAGATTTGCTGATATTTGGGGAGCGTGCGATCGATGCGCTCCGCGGTGGCTTTTGCCTGATCGACTTGCCCCGCGATGCATTGCGCCATGGCCAGCACTGAATTGTAGCGCGGCAGCGAGGCGAAGGCGGCGGCGCGGACGGCGCGTGCCCGGTCCAGCATCGCAATAACGGCATCGTCACTGGTGTATTTGCGGGCCGCCTCGCGGAAGGCGCGATCCTGTCCCCAGAACAGGCCGAACATGCCCCCGCCATAGGCAAGCTCGGTGGTGGTGTTGCCGTGGAGCGGCGCCGTGGTGATGCCGTCGAGCGTTTGCAGGAACGTCTTGGCGGCGGTGTCGTACCAATCAGGAATCACGGAACAGACCGTGGCGGCGGCCTCCGACGGGCAGTTGGTGGACAGGCGCAGATAATGCGCGGAGAAGGCCAGCGCTTCGGCGCCGCGCCGGCGAAGCTCGACGCGGCTGGCCTCGGTGAGGTTGACCGATTGGCGCGCGGGGTCGAGCAGCTCATGGCCAAGCTGGCCGTGCAGGATGGCCTGCTGGAAGCGCAGTTGGTACTGGGCGAACACCAGCGACAAGGCTTCGACGCCGTAGGCCAGTTCGGTGATCTCTTGCCTGTTCTGGCAGGAGATGCTGATCGCCCGGTTCAGGCAAGCGGAGGTCTCGGCCAGGCTTTGGGCCTCATCGGCCGTAGAAACGCCGGCAAAGGACCACGCCAGGAATCGATAGGCGGCGGGGACGCCCGGCTGGACGGCGAGTGCGTCGCCAATCAGCTTTCGGCCGAGGCTGGCGGTCTGTTCGGCCCCGGTCAGCAATGCACCGGCATTGAACTTTGGTTGGAGAGCGCTGGAGAAGGAATCGCGGAACGCTGCATCGGCAGGGAAGGTGTCGCAGTAGAGCGTTCCGGAGTGGTCAACGATGGTCAGCAGATTGACGGCTGGTTTCAGTTGCGGACAAACGCCCTGGTCGAGGAGTGAGACCGGATCGACGCCAACGGAGGCGGCTTCGGCCTTGCTGCGGAGTTGCTTGGTGAACGCCGGATCGGAACCCAGCGCCAGTTGCGAGACGGGCGTGCTGGGGATCCTGAGGTAAACCGTATCGCCGTTGACCAGCAGTTGCACGAGGCTGGTTATGCCTTCGGCAAAGCCGTTCAAGCGCGTGTTCTCGGCGTTCTTCAGATAGGCAAGCGTACCGCCCAGCGCGATCACCGCGGCAAGGCCGATCAGACCGACGGTCCGCCATCGCCTGAATTCGCGAAAGGTGCGCGAGCGGTTGAGGAAGCTGACCAGATAGCCGAACAGGCTGTCGGCATCGGTGGCGACCGTCTTGCCGCCAGGAATGCGCGGCAGGGTGTAATCGCCGGGGTTGAGGTAGCGTTCGGCCCAGGCGGCGGTGGGTCGGGTGCGCGTGAACCAGTCGTTGCAGCGGCGGTAGCGTTCGCCGGTCAACAGATCGCGGCCGGTCAGGACAGGGAAGGCGCCGTGTCCGCCGGGGTCCGCCTCGTAGCTGTAGGCGTCGCGCACGAACTCGCGCACATGATCGCGCGAGCGTTGTTCGTCGACGAGCCAGTCGCGCAGGCTGCTCCAGGTACGCAGCACGCATTCATGGGTGACGTCGATATTGGTTCCCGGCTCCAGCGGCGTGCCCGGTTCGGGCCTGAGATAGCCCTCTTCGCGGAACACGTCGGCGATCTGGACAATGTCGGCCTCGGGGACAGCAAGGATCTTCTGCAGGCGGTGCAGCCGCACTGCCTGACGGATGTCGTGGCCCTGGCTGTTGACGTCGGTCAGCGCGCAGAACAGCGCCGGCGTGACCCGCCGCAGGCGCTCCGGCAGGGCCCGGTAGAAGCGGTCCATGCGGTCCGACAGGAACTGGCGGAGCGCGATCTTGCTGTCGAGCTGGTCCTTGGCCGGCTCGCCGAACAGCGTGCGCATGCCGGCGAGCGTCAGCGCGATGCGTTCGCCCGCGGCCGCCGCCGCCGCCGTCTGCGCGTAGAGGAACTTCAGCGCATGCTGCATCAACGGCAGCTTGTCCTCTTCGCGCTCGAGGCTGTTGAGCAGCCAGGTCGAGAGCGCCGGTTCGACCGTCCCGCCGAACAGCATGACCGGGCCTTCGATCGCCTCCTTGATCTGGAAGCGGTCGAGCGCCGGGGTCAGGAACTGGCCGGCATTGACGGCATCGGTCAGGCCCGGATAGCGCGAGCACTTGTCGAGTTCGTCGGTGCGGATGGTGATGGCGACATAGACCTTCTTCCTTGCCGCCGCGGTGGCGAGAAGCACGTCGACAAAGGTGACCGCCTCGTCGGGCTCGTCGAGGGCATAACGGAAGAGCTCCTCGAACTGGTCGACCAGCAGCAGCACCGGCCGGTCGGCCGAATCGCTGATCATCGACAGCACCTCGTTGAGGTTGTGCGAGTGGCGGTCGATATGGTCGGTGACGAGCTGGCGAAGACTGGCCTCGCGTTCGGCGAGCGCCTTGGCGTCATCGATCTCGGCGCGGCCGGCGATGGCGCCGGCCAGCACATCGAGAAGGTTGCCCAGCGGCCGGTTGCCGGGATGGAAATCGCAGAAGATCCAGTCGGAGCCTTCGCCCTTAAGGAAGCCGGCTTCGAGCGCATTCTGCAGGCCGGTGCGGGCGAGCGACGACTTGCCACAGCCCGAAGAACCGGTCACGCACAGGAAATGCGTGGCGGCCAGCTTGTCGATCATGCCGGCGACATGGTCGTCGCGACCAAAGAAGATGTCGTTCTCGTCCTTTCGGAAGGAACGCAGGCCGGGATAGGGTTCGCGGCTGAACATCTTTGCCGCTGCCGATCAGGTCGACGGCCGTTGCGCCGCCGGGATGCCCAGCTTCTCCAGGAAGGCCGCCAGCGCGGCGGAATCGACTCCGTCCCTGACCGGCACCACGGAGACGTCCGGGCCGATGGGGCAGGGTGGGGCCGTCGGCGGCGGCGGTGCGGCGTCGCCGATCGCCTTCTTCGGTGGCACCCCGTCAGGCCCGACGAAGCGGCGGAAGAGACCGAGATGGGCGCGTGTCCGGTTCCAGCCGGCCTTGCTGCCGCCCCACACGAAGATGACGGCGTCGTTGCCCAGCGCCACGTCGCGCAGCGAGTCGTTGTCGGGCTCGTAGTCGACGCTGTCGACGCCGACATGGGCCTGCAACGCTTCGGTCAGCGCCTGCTGGAAGGCAGCGTCCTCGGGCGCCGCGTCGATGGCGACGCTCCTGATCACCGGCTGGGCGCCATCGCCTCCGGCGGGCGCGGCAGTAACGGTCTCGGCGTGGGCGGCGGCGCGGGCCTCGCGCTGCTGGCCGGCGGCGATCATGGCGAAGATGCGGGCGATCTCTTTCTCGGTGAAGGATTCGAATTCCTCGAAGCTGAGGATGTGCGGCGCGACGCTGTGCAAGAAGGCGACGTAGTCCGGGTCCGCCTTGCCGGGGTCGAAGCGGCGGTCCTGCCAGAGAAGCGTCGGCCGTGCCGATGCGACCGCCGTCTCGTATTGCAGCCTGGCCAGCCGGGTATCCTCGACGCCGGGAACGGCGCGGCCGGGCGTGCCGCCGAAAAGCTGGACGTAGAGGTCGCACTCGGCGATCACCTTGCGCACGTGCTCGGGGATCGCGGCGTAGTCGGCGGTGGCCATGTCCGCCTGTTCGTTGGGCATGTAAACCGAATAGCCCGCCTTGCGCAGGCGCACGAGCAGCCGGTTGGCGAGATCGCGCACCTCCGGCGTCGGCAGCGCCAGATAGACATAGGGGCGGGCGAGCGGCTTGTCGGAGAAGACGCCGATCTCCTGGCGCTCCTTGAGCAGCTGAACGCCGCGGTTCTTGATGCCGCTGACCAGCTGTTCGAGCGCGTCGTAATATTCCTTGCGGCCTTTGGTCGCCTCGTTGGGCAGCGGATAGCCGTAGAGCGTCGGCTTGCTCTCGCCCTCGACCCGGCCCCAGAACGCGACGCGCAGCAGCCGGTCGATCAGCGCCTTCTTCTCGGTGAGCGGGTGATCGAGCGAGTCCCAGACGTTCTCCAGCTCGACGATGAAGAACGGCTTGCCGCTCTCCAGCAGCCGGTTGAACTCGTCGCAGCAGTTCTCCGAGTAGCAGTAGCTCTCCGACAGCATGGCGATGCCGATGTCGCATTCGTCGAGGGCGAAGTTGATGCGCTCGTCGATCTCGTCGGCGACCTGGAGGACGTTGTCGCTGTCGCGCAAAATCTTGAAATAGAGCCGGCTGTCGGTCGCGCCGATATCCCTGGCCATTTCGTGGATGATCAGGCCCGCCCGGCTGTAGCGGTAGCCCGGCCGGTTCTCGAAGTCAGAGTGGCTGTAGCTGATGAATACCTTGATCTTGCTTGCCACCGCATCCCCCCGGGGTCATGGGCAGGCGATCCGATCAATGCCCAGCAATGAGAGATTGCGCGAAGTAACCGGGCCGGTCAACACGGGCTCCGGTCAGGCGATACCCGTCGCCAGGCTCTCCCAGACCAGGTAGAGGCCGACGAGGAATATGAGGATGTAGATCGCCCGGTAGAAGACGTCCGCATCCAGCACCTTGACCAGCCAGACGCCAAGGAAGGTCGCCGGGATCGAGATCGGCAGGAGAATCGCCGAGGTCTCCAGGTTGGTCGCGTTGAACTGGCCGAGCAGGAAATAGGGGACCGTCTTCACCGCATTGACGACGGCGAACATGATGACCGAGGTGCCGGTGAAGATGCGCGGCGCCAGGCGCAGGGGCACGGCATACATCTGGAAGGGTGGCCCGCCGGCGTGGCTGACGAAGCTGGTGAAGCCGGTGACCATACCCCAGAAGCCGCCTTTGGCGACGTTGTGTCCGTGCGGGTGCTGGCGCAGGCGATGGCGGAACCAGTAGTTGAGGGTGAACAGGACCGAGATGGCACCGACGATCAGGCGGATCTCGTTCTCGGTCACCCAGGCGGCGGTCCACCAGCCGATGCCGATGCCGACCATGGCGCCGGGCAGCATGATCTTCAGCGTGGTCAGGTCGTAGAGGCCGCGATAGGAGATGACGGCGACGAGGTCGCTGACCAGCAGGATGGGCAGCACGATGGCAGCCGCCTGCACCGGCGAGATGACCAGCGCCAGCAGTGGCACGGTGAGCAGGCCGATGGCGCCGAAGCCGCCCTTGGACACGCCGAGAATGATCATCGCCGGGATTGCGGCGGCATAGAACCAGGGGTCGGAAATCATCTGAGAAGGCTTGGATTGGGTGAGAACCGGCCGGACGGCAGGGCGCCGGAACTTTATGCTTCAATGTGCCGCCGTACAACCGTGGACACCACCGGTCGCATTGGCTAACGCTGGAGCCTCGGTCCTGCCAGTCAGCGGAGGCGAACATCCGATGCTCCTTGAGAACAAGGTCGCTATCGTCACCGGGGGGGCGCGCGGCATCGGCTACGCGATTGCCCGGCGTTTTCTCGATGAAGGCGCACGCGTGGTCGTCGCCGATGTCGACGAGGACGCCGGTTCGGCGGCGGTCGAGTCGCTCGGCGCCTATGGCGCGGTGCGCTTCGTCGAGTGCGATGTCAGCGAACGGCTCGACGTGCACAATCTGGTCGCTGCGACGATGGATGCCTTCGGCGGCATCGACGCATTGGTCAACAATGCCGGCATCCTTGGTGCCGGCGACTTCCTCACGCTCGAGGAGGCCGATTTCGACCGGGTGATCCGCACCAACCTCAAGGGCGCCTTCCTGTGTGGCCAGGCCGTGGCGCGGGCCATGGTCGAGCACGTCGCCGAGGGCGGGGCGCCGGGCGCCATCGTCAACATGTCCTCGATCAACGCCATATTCGCGATTGCCAACCAGGTGCCCTATTCGGTCTCCAAGGGCGGCATCAACCAGCTCACCAGGGTGATGGCGCTGGCGCTGGCGCCGCATGGCATCCGGGTCAACGCCATCGGGCCGGGCTCGATCGACACCGACATGCTGGCGGGGGTGATGGACGACGCCGAGGCGCGCAAGCGCCTGCTGTCGCGCACACCGCTCGGCCGCCTCGGCCAGCCGAAGGAGATTGCGTCCGTCGCCGCCTTCCTGGTCTCGGACGATGCCAGCTACGTCACCGGCCAGACGATCTACGCCGACGGCGGGCGGCTGCCGCTCAACTACACCGTCCCGGTCAAGGACCCGGAGAAGCCGTAGCCGCGGTGGATATCCTCCCCCTCGATCGCCTCGACATCCGCTTCGATCCGCGGCCGTGGCCGTTCGCCGAGGCCAGGCGGGCAGAAATCGACGCGCACTTCCAGCGGGCTCAGGCCGCCCAGCCGGCGCTGTGGAACGGGCGCATCCTGCTCCTCCACGACCATGCGATCGACGGCCGGGTGATGACCGGGGCCTGTCTTGAGACAGATTTCGCCAGCTTCCTCGCCTGGCGCGACTGGGGCTTCATCGACGGCTCGGTGCGCAACGCCTTCCCGCAGGCGGCGCTCAAGGCCGCCGACGGCGCCTTCCTGCTCGGCGTCATGAGCGCCCGCACGGCCAATGCCGGCCACATCTATTTTCCCTCGGGTACGCCGGAACGCGCCGACATCGACGGCGATCGGGTCGATCTCGACGCCACGCTCCGGCGCGAGCTTGCCGAGGAGACCGGCCTCGCCGCTGGCGATGTCACGATCGAGCCGGGCTGGACGGCGGTCTTCGACGGACCGCGCATCGCGCTCTTCCAGGTGGTGCGTTTGCCCGGGCCGGCAGAGCGCGCCCGTGCGCGCATCCTCGCCAACCTTGCCGCGATCGCGGAGGAGGAGCTTGCCGACATCCGCATCGTGCGCTCGCCGGCCGACTACGATGTGCGCATGGCCGGCTACGTGGCCGCCTATCTCGACCACGTCTTCGGCCACGACGCTCCTGACACAGGGCTGTCAGTGGGCCCCGGCTAATCTTTCCCCGGTGCCGCGGTTGGTTCAAGCGGCGGAAACGGGAGACACTGTCATGAGCATGATCGCGCAGCACGACAACATCGTGGTGTGGTTCGAGATTCCGGCGGCTGATTTCGAGCGGGCGGCGACCTTCTACGAGACCATCTTCGACACCAAGCTTGACCGCGAATCTTTTGGCGGGCCGAAGATGGGCGTCTTTCGCTACGACCGGCCGAAGGTCTCCGGCTGCGTCATGGAAGCGCCGGAGCGCGCCGGCAAGGACAACGGCACGATCATCTATCTCAATTGCACCGGCCATCTCGATGCCGTGGTTTCCCGCGTCGAAGCGGCGGGGGGGAAGCTGCTCACGCCACGCATCGACCTGCCGCCGGGCATGGGCGCCTACTTCCATATTCGCGACAGCGAGGGTAATCGCGTGGGGGTCCACGCCGCTTCGTGAGGACGGGCTCCATGCGCCGCGCCGACCGCTTGTTCGAGATCATCCAGCAGCTGCGTGGTGACCGCCTGGTCACCGCGCAGACGCTGGCCGAGAAGCTCGAAGTGTCGGTGCGCACGGTCTATCGCGATATCCGCGACTTGCAGGCTTCGGGCGTACCGATCGACGGCGCGGCAGGGGTCGGCTATCTGCTCAGGCCCGGCTATCAGCTGCCGCCGCTGATGTTCCTGCCGGCCGAGATCGAGGCGCTGATCGTCGGCGCCCGCATGGTCAAGGCATGGGCGGGCAAGAGCATCGCCGATGCGGCGGCCGAGGCGCTGATCAAGATCGGTGCGGTGGTGCCGCAGGAGCGCATGCGCGCCGCCGAGCGGGTGCCGGTGTTCGCGCCGGGCTCGCGTCTGCAGGAGAGCGAACGCGACCATCTCGATCATCTCGGCAAGGCCATCGACGGGCGGCTCAAGGTGCGCTTCGGCTATCGCGACGCCGAGGGGCTCGCCAGCCGGCGCACGGTCAGGCCGCTCGCTCTGCAGTTCTGGGGGCAGGTGTGGACGCTCGCCGCCTGGTGCGAGCTGCGCGACGATTTCCGCACCTTCCGCGTCGACCGGGTCGAGCGCCTGGAAGTGAGCGGGGATCGCTTCCCGCGCGAGGCGGGCAAGACGCTCGAGGACTACCTCGGGCGCATCACCCGCGCGCCGTGACTATTCCTCGTCTTCGGACGATTCCGGCCCGGTCATCGACTTGAGCTTGGCAAAGACCGCGTGCGCCTCGCGCTCGGCGTCGTTCTCGACCTGGGCCGGCGTCGGCTCGGCGGCAGTGTCGGTCCGCGCGGTGGTCTCGCTCGCCGGCAACAGGGTGGCGCCTTCCGGCTCGGCCTCCCGCGGCGGTGCGTTCTTGGCCGCCTTCTCGACCTCGAAATCGAGATCGATCTGCGAGCACAGACCCAGCGTCACCGGGTCCATCGGCTGCAGGTTGTTGGCGTTCCAATGGGTGCGGTTGCGGATCGATTCGATGGTCGGCTTGGTGGTGCCGACCAGGCGCATGATTGCCGCATCCTTGAGCTCGGGATGATTGCGCAGCAGCCAGAGCACGGCGTTGGGCCGGTCCTGGCGGCGCGACACCGGCGTGTAGCGTGGGCCCTTGCGCTTGGCGACCGGGGCGCGGACCTTGGCCGCGGCAAGGCCGAGCTTCACGGAAGGGTCGGCCTCGGCGCGCTGGATGGCCTCGCGGCTGAGCTGGCCGGTGAGGATCGGGTCGAGCCCCTTGATTGATTGCGCCGCCTCGCCGTCGGCGATCGCCTGCACCTCGAGCGGGTGCAGCTTGCAGAAATCGGCGATCTGCTCGAAGGACAGCGCGGTGTTCTCGACCAGCCAGACGGCGGTCGCCTTGGGCATCAGGGGGACGGCTGAAGTCATGTGGTTCTCCCGGTCGTTCCGCCGGCACTTCCGCCCGGCGAACCGTTTCCTCGTACTCAGATTGAGGGAAGGTGCCGCTTATATAGGGCCTCGGCCGGGCGGAAGCAAACCGGTTGTGGGCGGGCAGCCGGCCCAGATTTGCCAACTTCGAGGTAGCCCGTCGTCCGGTCGCTTGCCTCGTCCCCGTCAGACGGGCGGCAGCGGGGGCGCCGCGATGACTTCGGCGCGGCGGTCGAGGGCGGCAAAGAAGCGCCCATAGAGGAACAGATAGACGACCTGCAACGCTGCCGCGATCAGGAAGGGCGTGACGAACAGGCCGGCATGGATCAGCCAGCCGCCGAGGATCGGTCCGGCCGCACGCGGAATCTGCAGGGACAGGGCCTGCACGCTGGCGGCAAGGCCCCGCCGTTCGGCTCGGGTCAGATCCGCCGCCACCGCCTGACGTGCGCCGGCCGTGCCCTGGTTGCAGGCGGCGCGAAGCCCGTAGAGCGCGACGGCCACGCCGAAGACAGGCGCAAACGGCGTCGCGACCAGGAGCAGAATGCCGATCGCGCGCATCCACAGCACCGAGCGCACGGCGCCCAGGCGGGCGCTCAGTCGGCTGTTCACCACCGAGCCCGCCGCCCCGAGGACGAAGGTCACGGCCAGTGCCGGACCGACAGAGGCGGGGCCTTCGGCGAAGCGCTGGGCGAACCACAGGGCGATCAGCGGCCCGATAATGCCGATGGCGAGCCCGTTGATGGCGTTGGCGATGGCGAGCCGGCGCAACTGCCGGTTCTCCTGTCGGGCGACATCGGCGCCGGCCGATGGCCGCTGCAGGCTCGCCGGGGCCGGGCGCGCCGTCCGCGCTTCATCGGCGAACGTGATCAGGCCGATGGCGGCGAGCGAGCCGACGAGCGGCACCAGGAAGAGCAGCCGGTAGCTTTCGGCATCGGCGAAGCCGTGGCCGAGCAGCGGCGGCAGGGCGACCAGCGCCGCGCCGAATGCCATGCCCGCAAAACCCAGCGTGGCATTCAGCGACAAGGCGCGCCGCCGCGCATCGTTTTCGAGTTCCCGTGCCAGCCACGCCTGTTCCACCGGCGCGAAAGGACCGGCGGCGCCATTGGCGCCCCGGCCGAAGCCGGCGATCGTTGCTGCGACGATCAGGACGTCACGGTTCTCGGTGAGCATGACGGCCAGTGCGGCAGCCGCTGCGGCGAGCTCATAGACGAGCAACATGCCCCGGCGGCCGCGATGGTCGCTGAGAGGGCCGACGACTGCCGTCAGGACAGCGCCAAAGGTCAGTCCGGCCATCAGCACGGTGCCAATCGCCGCGCCATCATAGCCGAGGGCGTGGAGATAGAGCGTGAAGCTGGCGACCGTGACGCCCTGGCCGATGCTGCGCGCGGCGCGGGCGCCGAGCAGCAGACGGACGTTCAGGGGGAACGGTTCCCTCCGGCGGGGCATGGAATCGGCTGTTGCGAGCATCCAATTGCGATGGTGGCCCGATCGGGCGGCAAGCGCCAGTTCGATCCCGCCGTCGCCGATCCGGCGGCCGCCAGCCGGTTTCAGCCTGTGGTCAGCACGATCTTGCCGATGTGCTCGGAGGCTTCCATGCGGGCCTGGGCCCTGGCCGCCTCGACGAGCGGAAAGGTCGAATCGATCACCGGCACCACCCTGCGGGCAGCGAAGAGCGGCCAGACGTTCTTGTAGAGCGCCTCGGCCACCGCCGCCTTGAACGTCACCGGACGGTGGCGCAGTGCCGAGCCGGTATGGGTCAGCCGCTTGTAGAGCAGCAGGCCAAGCGGCACCTCGGCCTTGTTGGCCTGCTGGAGGCCGATCTGCACGATGCGGCCCTCTTCCGCCGCGGCAGCATAGTTGCGGGCGACATAGTCGCCGCCGACGAGGTCGATGATCACGTCGGCGCCGTGGCCGTGCGTGATCTCACCCACGCGGGCGACGAAATCCTCCTCGCGATAGTTGATCGCTGCGTCGGCGCCGAGTTTCAGGCAGGCGGCGCATTTCTCGGCGCTGCCGGCGGTGGCGATGACTTGTGCGCCGAAGGCTTTGGCGAGCTGGATCGCCACCGTGCCGATTCCCGACGTGCCGCCGTGCATCAACAGGGTCTCGCCAGCGGCAAGCCGGCCGCGATCGAAGAGGTTGGGCCAGACGGTGAAGAAGGTCTCGGGGATTGCCGCTGCCTCAACCATCGAGAAGCCGTCGGGCACCGGCAGCGCGTTGGTCTCGTGGACTGCGGCATATTCGCCATAGCCGCCGCCGGGGATGAGCGCGGTCACCGTATCGCCGACAGCAAAGCGCGACGCGCCGGGGCCGAGGGCTGCAACCGTGCCGGCGATCTCCAGTCCGGGAATGTCGAGCGGGGCGCCAGCGGGCGGCGGGTGACGGCCGAGACGCTGGAGAATGTCGGGGCGGTTGACCCCGGCCGCTGCGACCCGGACGAGGATTCTGATTCTCCAGAGGCACCGGCAGGGGGCGCTCGACCACCTTGAGCTTGTCGAGCCCGCCGGGCTCGGTGATGGCGACGGCAGTCATGGTGTCGGGGAGGGTGGTCATGGCGGGTCCCGCGGGGCTCGGTTCAGGCGGCCGACGTACCCTGGCCACGGGCACGCTGACAATCTTCACCGCCTCATTTAGGGTCTGCGCCGGAGGAGAACAGCGATGCCCATCAGCGACGACGAGGACGCCCCAAAGAAGAAGATCCGGCATGAGCTCGGCGGAGACCTGTCGGCGCTCTCGCTCGACGAGCTTGCCGAGCGCATCGACCTGCTCAAGGCCGAGATCGGCCGCATCGAGGAAGCGATCACGGTCAAGAAGGCAAGCGCCGAGGTTGCGGCATCCTTCTTCAAACGCTGAAATTGTGGCTCAATTCCTCCCGTTTTGGCACGACCTGACAGAAGCCTGCGCCGTTTTGCCGACACTTGCTGTGCCGTTGTTAACCATTTCTTAGGCTTTACGGAGCTTAACTGACTTTCGTCCAGTCATCTGGACTGAGTGGCTTCTGTCCACTCTTGACGCCTCCCTGTCAAAGAAACTCTCAAGAGCCGCCTCGTGCGGCTCTTTTTTCATGCCCGCTCGCAAGCCTTGCCCCCCGCCCGCCGGAGTGAGATGACTTGGGGACGGAACGGGAATTGCTCGAACACCGCAACGGGTTTCGGATCGGGACGGTAAGGTGGGAGGCGGCCGCGGGGCGACAGCATGGTGGAAGACAGCACATCAGCCGGGCGGCGGGGCAGCCAGCCCGTGGCTTTCGGACATCGGCTTGCCGGCTCCGAGGCCTTCAAGGCGATGTTCCGCGAGGGCATGGGCCTGGTCGAGGAGACGGCGAGCTATCTCGACCGTGAGGGACGCAAGGAATCGAAGCGCCTGTCGCGGGCGGGTTCGCTCTCCTATGCCGCCGAATCCATGCGGCTGACCACCCGCCTCATGCAACTCGCCTCGTGGCTCTTGTTGCAGCGGGCGGTGAACGAAGGCGACATCAGCGCCGAGCAGGCCCGCAATGAGCGCGCCAAGGTCAAGCTCGGCGGCGTCTCCTCATCCACCGAGGGGCCGGGCTGGGACGATCTGCCGGTGCGGCTGAAGGAACTGATCGACCGCTCTCTGCGCCTGCAGGAGCGCGTCATGCGGCTCAATGCGGCGCTGCGCCAGGAGCCCGCCGAGGGGCCGCCTGCCGACAACCCGGTTGCCCGCGACCTCGGCCGCATCGCCGCCGCCTTCAGCCGGCGCTGAACCACGCGATCAAGGCGATGGAAACAGGCAGCCGCCTACCTAGGGGAGGCGGTAAACCGATACGTGCGAGGGCGACTCGTCGGTGAAGGCAGACCCGACCCAGTCTGCGTGCCGGCTCTCCAGTTCAAATCCGGCAATCTGCGCCATGAGGTCGAGTTCCGCCGGCCAGATGTAACGGTGTGCGGAGCGGAACAGCCGCACATGCCGGTCGCCATCGAACCTGAAGTGGTGCGAGACGATGCGCTGGTTGAGTCCGTCGTAGGTGTCCACGCCAATGTAGCCGGGTTCCGTATGCCAGGCCGTGGCCTGCTCGCCCGGCGGCAGCTTGCGGAGTTCGGGCACCCCAAGCTCGACCACAAAACAACCGCCTGGTGTCAGGTGGCGGGCGGCGTTGCGGAAACAGGCGATCTGCTCGGCCTGGGTCAGCAGATTGGATATGGTGTTGTAGACGAGGTAGACGAGGGCATAGCGCCCCGGAGCGGTCGCATCCGCCATATCGCCGCGAACGACGGGGATCGTCGTCTCGTCGGCCTTGGTGCGCAACTGCGCGATCATCGCAGCGAACAGCTCGATGCCGGCCACGGGAATCCCGCGCTGGTGCAGCGGCACGGCGATGCGGCCGGTTCCGATTGCAAACTCGAGGGCCGGACCGGTTCCCGCCAGTTTGGCAAGCTTGTCTATTGTCGGTCCGAGGACGTCGGCGGCAAACATCCCGCGGCCCGGCGTGTCATAGGTCCGCGCGGCTTCGGTATCCCAGATATCGTCTTCGCGCACTGCGCTACCGTGAGCGTCGGCAGGTTCCGATTGCGATCTGCCCGCCGCGGTTTCGGCTATTCGCCCATCAGGCCCTTGTAGCGCGACTTGAACCGCGACACGCGGCCGCCGCGGTCGACGAGATGCTGGCCGCCGCCGGTCCAGGCCGGGTGGGTCTTGGGGTCGATGTCGAGATGGAGCGTCGCGCCGGCCTCACCATAGGTCGAGCGGGTCAGGTATTCGGTCCCGTCGGTCATGATGACCTTGACCTCGTGATAGTCGGGATGGATGTCTTTCTTCATGGCCAAAAGCCTCGGATTCCGGTGCGCCGGCCGGCGGCCGACGGAAAACGTTGGCGGGGGTATAGCGGAGGCACCGGGAGGGGGCAAGACCGGCCGCCGTCAGGCCGGTTAGGGCAGGCCGGCCTTGGCCAGGCCGGCCTACCTCGAGGTCAGCTTCAGCTCGATGCGGCGGTTCTGGGCGTAGTCGGCCGGTGTGTCGCCCTCGACCAGCGGCTGGTACTCGCCATAGCCGGCGGCCACCAGCCGGTCCGGCGCAATGCCCTGCGAGATGAAATATTCAACCACCGAGATGGCGCGCGCCGCCGACAGCTCCCAGTTCGACTTGAAGCGCCCGCCGCCGGTGATCGGCTGTTTGTCGGTGTGGCCGTTGATCTGCAGGACCCAGGGAATGTCCTCGGGAATCTCCTTGGCGAGGTCGACGATGGCGCTGGCCACCTTGTTGAGCTCGACCTTGCCCTGATCGTTGATATCGGCCGAGCCGGTGGCGAAGAGCACCTCAGACTGGAAGATGAAGCGGTCGCCGACGACGCGGATGTCCGGCCGGTCGCCGAGGATCTGGCGCAGGCGGCCGAAGAAGTCGGAGCGATAGCGCGACAGCTCCTGGACGCGCTGGGCGAGCGCCACGTTGAGCCGGCGGCCGAGATCGGCGATCTGGACCTGGCTGTCCTTGTCCTTCTGTTCGGAGGCGTTGAGGGCGTCCTCCAGGGCACCGATCTGGTTGCGCAGCGCCGCGATCTGCTGGTTGAGCAGCTCGACCTGCGACAATGCGCGCTGGCTGACCTGCTTCTGGTTCTCCAGGTCGGTGTTGAGCGCCGCGATCTTGGTGTCGGCGGTGGAGGATGCGCTGGTCTGGGTGTCGAGCAGATTGCGCAGCCGGTCGCGCTCGCTCTCGACGGAGGCGAGGCTCGCCTGCAGCGTCGCCAGGCTATCGGAGGCGTCGCTGCTCTTCGCCTTCTCCAAAGCGAGCATCTCGGTGAGCTGGGAGATCTGCGCGTTGAGGCGCTGCAGCACGGTGTCCTTGCCGGTGATCTCGCGGGAAAGCAGGAACTGGACGAGCGCGAAGATCGACAGGAGGAAGATGAAGACCAGCAGCAGGTTGGTCAGAACGTCGACGAAGCTCGGCCAATATTCGGCGCGAGCGACAACGCGGCGGGCGCGGGCCATGGCCTCGATTTACTCCCCGGGAGCTGGCGTCTGCAGCGCGCGGGCGATGGTCTCGAGCAGGGATTGGACCTCCTGCTGCTGCTTGGACTGGGTCTCGACCCAGCTCCTGACCACCTGCTGCTCGCTGCGCATGTGTTGCACAAGCCCCTGGATGCCCTCTGCAAGATTGGCCATGGCGGTGGTGGCGCGCGTGGTGCCGGCGGCCTGGTGACTGTCGCTGGTGTGGTCCTCGTGGATGGTGCGCGTCAGCCGCTCGATGGCAACCCGCAGATCCTCCGCCGTCGTGGCGCCGCCGCGGTCGATCATGTCGGGATCGAGATCGGTGACCGTCGACAGCCAGTCCTCGAGGTCGTTGTAGAACATGCTTTGTGCCTGGCCGGCCTGCAGGTCGAGGAAGCCGAGCACCAGCGAGCCGGCGAGGCCGAACAGCGAGGACGAGAAGGCGGTGCCCATGCCGCCGAGCGGCGCGGCGAGGCCCGCCTTGAGGTCCTCGAAGATGACCCCGGTATTGGACGAGGAGATGTCGAGTCCGCGAATCGTGTCGGCGACGGCGCCGACCGTCTGCAGAAGGCCCCAGAAGGTGCCGAGCAGGCCGAGGAAGATCAGCAGGCTGGTGAGATAGCGGCTCAGGTCGCGATCCTCGTCGAGCCGCATCTGGATCGAATCGAGGATGGAGCGCATCGTCTGGGTGGAAATCGCCATGCGGCCGATGCGGTCGCCGAGGAGCGTAGCCATCGGCGCCAGCAGGATCGGCGGGCGGTCGACCTCGATGCCGGGTTCGGCGACGCGGAAGGTGTTGACCCAGCGGATTTCCGGGAACAGACGGAAGATCTGGCGAAAGGCCAGGCCGATGCCGATGACCAGCACCGCGATGATGACGCTGTTGAGCCCGGGATTGGCCTTGAAGGCCGTCAGAACCTGCCGGTAGAGGGCCAGCGCGATGAAGGCGGCGATGATCAGAAAGATGGTCATGCGCCACAGGTAGACCTGCGGGCTGGCAAGCTTATAAGGGTCGTATTCGCGTGTCCGGGATCGTCGGAATAGACGCAAGGTCAAGTGCCTTTCTCGCTGGGCACAAGTCTTAGCGTGATTTGTGACCTCAGAGAAACGGCAAAATCGCGGCGGACCGGGAAAAACCCGGCGGAGGGGGTCAGGCGGTGGTCCGCGCTGCGGCGATGTTTTCCAGCATGGCGGCGTGGACGAATTCGTTGCCGGCAACCGTGGATTTGGTGGCGAACATGTCGCTGTTGCCGGCCGTATCGCTGACCATGCCACCGGCCTCGCGCACCAGCACGATGCCGGCCGCCGTGTCCCAGGCGTTGACGCCGTGCTCCCAGTAGCCGTCGTAGCGGCCCGACGCCACCCAGGCGAGATCGGTCGCCGCCGAGCCTGAGCGGCGCAACCCGGCGACCTTGGGCATCATGCGGTTGACCTCGGGGATGGCGATGTCGCGAATGCTGCGGCCGATGCCCGGCAGGCCGGTGGCGATGACGCAATCGGCGAGGTTGCGGCGCGCCGCCACCCGCAAGCGACGGTCGTTGAGGAAGGCGCCGGCGCCTTTCTCGGCGACGTAGAGCTCGTTGAGGACCGGGTTGAAGATCACGCCGGCGACGAGCTGGCCGTCGCGCTCCAGCGCCAGCGAAACGGCGAACAGCGGAATGCCGTGCAGGAAGTTGGTGGTGCCGTCGAGCGGGTCGATGATCCAGCGGTGGCTCTGGTCGTTGCCGGCGATCTCACCGCTCTCTTCGGTGAGGAAGCCGTAGCCGGGGCGGGCCTTGGAGAGTTCGGCGATCAGCGTCTGGTCGGCACGGCGGTCGGCGGCGGAGACGAAATCGCCCGGCCCTTTCAGCGAGACCTGCAGGTTCTCGACCTCGCCGAAATCGCGCGTGAGGCCGCGGCCGGCCTTGAGCACGGCCTGGACCATGACGTTGAGAAGCGCGGTGCGGGCCATGAGCGGGAAATCCGGTTGGGTCAAGCGAAGCGTTCGCACCACACTTCGCGGTGCGCCACAAGAGGCAATGATGCAGATCAGTTGGCCGGCCAGCGCTGGGCGGCGGCAAGCGCCTGCTGGCGCTGGTCGGCGGTCAGCCCGGCAACGAACTTGTCGAGGAAATCGTCGGTCTTTCCGGCTCGGCTGGCGAGAAGGTGGTACTTGGCCGCCTGTACCGGATCGGCAGGCACGCCGCTGCCGGTGGCCAGGATCCGCGCCAGCCGGTTCTGGGCGACAGGATTGCCGAGGTCGGCGGCGCGGCGGAACCAGACGGCGGCCTGCGCCTCGTCCCTGGCGACGCCGACGCCGTTGAAAAGGCGGATGGCGTATTCGACCTCGGCGGCAATGTTGCTCTGGCGGGCGGCGTCGGCATAGAGCGTGGTGGCGCGTTCCGGGTCCTTGGCGACGCCGCGGCCCTCGTCATAGAGCTGGGCGAGCACGTATTCGGCGTCAGGGTTGTCGGCGGCGACGGCGCTTTCCAGGAGGGCGGCGGCACGCGCCAGGTCGCGTGGGCGCGCCTTGCCCTCGATGTAGAGGAGGGCAAGGTTGTACATGGCGCTGACTTGGCCCCGGTTCGCCGCCGTTTCGAAAAGGTCGGCCGCCTTGGCGCGGTCGGCGGGCATGCCACGACCGTCGAGATACATGTTGCCGAGGGCGAACTCGGCCTCGCGGTCGCCCCCGTCGGCGGCGCGCCCATACCATTTCGCCGCTTCGGCGAAGTCCCGCGCCACGCCGTAGCCGCCCTCGTAGATGACGCCGAGCAGCGTCTCGGAGGCGGTGTCGCCGGCCTCGGCCTTGGGCAGGGCGATGTTGCGGGCGGCGATGTAGAGGCCGCGCTGGAAGGCGCCATAGGCGAGGTCGGGTTCGCCCCTGCCGGCAGCATTGGGCGTCGCTGCGCCACCTGCCGCTGTGGCGGGGGCAGCCGGCGGGGTGGGAGCGGTGTTGCTCGGCGGAGCGGGAACGGTGTCGCTCGGCGGCGCGGGAATGGTGTCGGCCGTCGGCGCCGCATTTTCGGGTGGCGCGGGCGGCTGGCCGGCCGTCGTTGGCGCTAGCGATGGCGGGGCGCCGTCTCCCGGCCGCGGTGTCGGCACCGGCGGGGCCTTGTGGCCGGAGGTGGCTGCGGCCTTTCCGGCGGACGGCGCGAGATCGACGGGGGCGGGCGCTGCCGGCGATGCGGGTCTGGCCGGGACCAGATCGACCGGCGCTTCGGCGGCCGGCGAGGCAGGCGCCGTGGTCGATGGCGGGGTGAGCAACATGGGGCCGTCCTGTGCCAGGACAGGGCGGATGGCGAGCGCGAGCATGGTGAGCGCGGCGACGGCCGCGGCGGTGGGCAGCCTCTCCCTCATGCCGCTGCCTCGCCGTCCCGTGCCAGCAGCGCTACGGCTTCCGCAACCGCTGCTCCCGGTCCCCGCGGATCGTCCCAGACGGCGCGCGCCAGCGCCACGAATTCGATTCCTTCGCGGGCCGCTTCGCCGACAGAGGCGATCGTGCAGCCGCCCATGACGACCGCCGGGATGACAGTGACCGCCGACCACCAGGCAGCGAGCTCGAGCGCCTTGGGGAAGATGCCGTCGCCGCTGTCGCCGTCGAGGCGGCCGAAGAAGAGGAAGTCGGGCGAGGCCTCGCCGGCAGCCAAGGCGGCGTGGCGCGAGGTGAAGCCGCCGGCGCCGACCATGCGCTTGGGATGCAGCGCGTCGAGGGCGGCGGTGAGATCGGCGGCGCCCGAATCGATGAGCACGCCGTCGGCCTTGGTACGCCCGACGATACGCGTATCACCGTGAACGATCGCAGCGACGCCGGCGCTCTGGGCGATCGGCACAAAAATCTCGGCAGCGTGCTGCAGGGCGGTTGGGTCCGCGGACGGGGCAGTGACGATCAGCGAGGCAACGTCGCCGGCGGCCAGCGCCTCGGTGATGCGCGGGGCAAAGGTGCCGGCCTCGACCCCGGTGGGGGTCACCAGACACAGGCGGCAGCGGCTTGCGATGTCGTTCGCCATGGCAAAGGCACCAGGTCGCCCCGCGGCAACCCTCCGCCGCTCCTATAGCAAATCCCCGGTTCCAGCTTGACCGGGACCGGGGATCGAATGCAACCGCATTTGGGCAAATATGCGGTCTACGCCGGCGCCTTGGCGGCCGAGGCCGCCGAATGTGGCCTAGTCGGCATAGATCGCGATCATGCTGTCGAGCAGCTCCATCGCCTTGTCGTGCGGACGCTGGAAGCAGTTGCGGCCGATGATCGAGCCATATCCGCCGCCTTCGCGGATGCCGCGCGCGTCGTCGAACACCTCGGCGTCGGTCTTCTGCGGACCGCCCGAGAAGATGACGATGCGCCGCCCGCCGAGAGCGGACTCCATGATGTGGCGCACACGGTCGGCGACCGTCGCATAGGCGATCTTGTTCTTGTCGTAGAGCTTCTTCATCTCGGGATCCATGAAGTCCGACGAGGGAAGTTTCAGCTTGAGGATGTGGGCGCCGATCTGCGCCGTGATCTGGGCCGAATAGGCGGCAACGTCGAGCGCGCTCTCGCCGATCTTGTTGATGTCGCCGCCGCGCGGATAGGCCCACACCACCGAGGCGAGGCCGGCGTCCTTGGCTTCACGGATCAGCTCGCGGGCCTCCTCGATCATGTCGAAGGACTTCTCGGAACCGGGATAGAGGGTGAGGCCGATGGCCGAGCAGCCGAGGCGCACGGCGTCCTTGACGCTGGCGGTGACCGCCTGGTCCTTGAACTGGCCGCTGGGAAAGAGCCCGTTGGCGCTGTTGACCTTGAGGATCAGCGGGATGCGGCCGGCATAGGTCGAGGCGCCCGTCTCCAGCAGGCCCAGCGGCGCGGCCAGCGCGTTCAGGCCGGCATCGATCGCCAGCCGATAGAAATAGAGCGGGTCGAAGGCCGGCTTGTTCATGGCGAAGCTTCGCGCCGGGCCGTGCTCGACGCCCTGGTCGATGGGCAGGATGACGATGCGCCCCGTGCCGCCGAGGCGGCCGGCAAGCAGGATCCTGGCCAGCTGGGCCTTAACCGCCGGGCTGTCGGATTCGTAGAACTTGAGGATTTGCTGGACGCGATCGGTAAGCATCGCGCTCGACGGGGAAGTGGGTTCGGCCATTGGTCTATCCATCGTTCTTGGGGGAATCTGGGGGGGATATAGCGAAATCTGGAGAAAAGTTCATCGCGTGCGGGCTTGATGTCGGCGGCCGGCCGCGCCACGTCGCTTGAGAGGCAACCGGCCGGCGGCAACACCGCCGACTGTCCATCCACCAACCAGGAGGACGGACTATGGCCAAAGCTCTATCCGCGGCGAACCATCCGAAGCCTCGCGCGCCGGCAAGCGGTGTGCGGCGAAGCACGCCGCGTGCAGCGGGCCCGGCCAGACATGCTTCGCGGACGCGTCCGGGCGGCGTGCATCCGCGCCTTGTCGCGCTGGCGGCCAGCATGGTGATCGTGTTCCTGCTGGCGACGACGCTGTTCATGACCAGCAATCTGGCTGCCGATCTCGACATTCTCGGCGTCGCCGGCTTCGCGGTCATCTTCTTCAGCCTCACCCTCGGCCTGTCGAACCGCGCCGCGCACGATCCGCGCTGGGCCGGCAAGGCGAAGCGTCGCGGCGACAACGCGCTCGTCGACGACGAAGTGGCTATCGCGACCGGCACGATCCCCGGGCGGGCCGCGATGGTCCAGGTCCTTGTCCTGCCGGTGACGCTTGCCGCCGGCATGGTGATCATTGCCCTCATCTTCGCCATGGGGCTCTAGGGCGACGGGTCAACGCTTGCGTAACACCTCGACACCGGGAAGCGCCTTGCCCTCCATCCATTCGAGGAAGGCGCCGCCGGCGGTCGAGACGAATGAAAAATCGCCGCCGACGCCGGCCTTGTTGAGTGCCGATACGGTGTCACCGCCACCGGCAACCGAGAGCAGGGTGCCGGCCTTGGTGCGCTCGGCCGCGTGACGGGCGGCAGCAACCGTGGCCTTGTCGAAGGGCGGGATTTCGAAGGCGCCGAGCGGGCCGTTCCAGACCAGCGTTGCCGCCTTGTCGATCCAGGCGTTGACCGCAGCGACCGACTGCGGACCGACGTCAAGGATCATCTCGCCGGCGGGCACGGAATCGACAGCAACGGTCTCGGTGGCGACGCCTTCCTTCAGCTCCGCGGCGATCACCACGTCGACCGGCAGCACGATGTCGCAGCCAGCCTTTGCGGCGGCGGCGATGATCTTGGCGGCGGTATCGGCGAGGTCGGGCTCGGCCAGCGACTTGCCGATGGCGACGCCCTTGGCGAGCAGGAAGGTGTTGGCCATGCCGCCGCCGATGACCAGCGCATCGACCTTTTCGACCAGGTGGGTGAGCACGTCGATCTTGGTCGAGACCTTGGCTCCGCCGACGATGGCGACCACCGGGCGCTTCGGCGCGCCCAGCGCCGCTTCCAGCGCACTGATCTCGGCCTGCATCGCCCGGCCCGCATAGCTGGGCAGGGCCTTGGCCAGGCCTTCGGTCGAGCAATGGGCGCGGTGGGCGAGCGAGAAGGCATCGGCGACGAAGATATCGCCGAGCTTGGCCATCTCGGCGGTCAAGGCCGGATCGTTCTTTTCCTCGCCCTTGTGGAAGCGCGTGTTCTCAAGCACCAGCACGTCGCCGTCCTTCATCGCGGCGATGGCCTTCTCGGCCACCGGCCCGACGCAGTCCTCGGCGAAGGCGACCGGCTTGCCGAGAACGGCAGCGACCGCCGGCACCACCGGCTTCAGCGAGAATTTCGGGTCCGGCCCGTCCTTGGGGCGGCCGAAATGGGCAAGCAGGATGGCCTTGCCGCCCTTGTCGGCAACTTCGCGAATGGTCGGCGCGCTCGCCCGGATGCGGGTGTCGTCGGCGACCTTGCCATCCGCCATGGGGACGTTGAGGTCGATGCGGATAAGGACGCGCTTGCCCTTGAGATCGACGCCGTCGAGGGTACGAAAAGCTGACGTCATGTGTCTGCCCTGTGGTTAGTGGCCACCACTATTGCCCCCCGTGGCCGTCGATACCGTGATGTCCGGGCTCGTGGAGCTGGCCGTGGCCCTGGCGTTCCTGTCCGGCTTGACTCTGGCGCCCTGGCGGAACGCGAAGACGATGAAGGCCAGCAGCAGGACGACCCCGGCGATGGCGGGGGCGGTGCCGGATGTCATGACGACATGGCCCCGCCCATCGCCTCAGTTCGCTAGAGGAACTTCCCCATGGCGACAGCGGTGTCGCTCATGCGGTTGGAGAAGCCCCACTCGTTGTCGTACCAGGAGAGCACGGTCAGCATCGTGCCCTGCATGACCTTGGTCTGCGGCAGTGCGACGGTCGAGGATGCCGGATCGTGGTTGAAGTCGCTCGACACGTTCGGAGCGTTGGTCACGGCCATGATGCCCTTCAGGCGACCATTGGCGGCCTCGGTGAAGGCGGCGTTGACCTCTTCCTTGGTGACGCTCTTCTTCAGGATGAACTTGACGTCGACCAGCGACACGTTCGGGGTCGGCACGCGGATCGAGATGCCGTCGAGCTTGCCCTTGAGTTCGGGGATGACCAGGCCGATCGCCTTGGCGGCGCCGGTCGAGGTCGGGATCTGGCTCAGGCCCGCCGCGCGGGCGCGGTAGAGGTCCTTGTGCAGGGTGTCGAGCGTCGGCTGGTCGCCGGTATAAGAGTGGATGGTGGTCATCATGCCGTGGTCGATGCCGAAGGTCTTGTTGACCACGTCGACGACCGGCGCCAGGCAGTTGGTGGTGCACGAGGCGTTGGAGACCACGATGTGATCCTTGTTCAGGATCTGGTGGTTGACGCCGTAGACGATGGTCGCGTCGGCACCGTCGGAGGCGGTCGACACCAGCACGCGCTTGGCGCCGGAGCCGAGATGCACCGAGGCCTTCTCCTTGGAGGTGAAGATGCCGGTGCACTCCATGACGATGTCGATGCCGAGGTCCTTCCACGGCAGCTTGGTGGGGTCCCTCTCGGCCAGGCACTTGAAGCTCTCGGAACCCACCGAGATCACGTCGCCGTCGACCTTGACCTCATGCGGAAAGCGGCCGTGCACCGAATCGTAGCGCAGCAGATGGGCATTGGTTTCGACCGGACCGAGATCGTTGATCGCAACGACGTCGATGTCCTTGCGGCCGGTTTCGTAGATGGCGCGCAGCACCAGCCTGCCGATACGGCCAAACCCGTTGATCGCGACCTTGACGGCCATGTTCTTTCTCCTTCAATGCATGCGGCCTGCACCCGGGAGGGGGCGCCGCGGTGACAAAACACAGATGATCAGGTGATCGCCTTGACCCTGGTCAAAGCCGCTTCGGCAGCGGTTTCTGGGGTGATTCCAAACTTTGCGTAGAGTTCCTGATAGGGCGCGCTGGCGCCAAATCCATGCATGCCGACGAAGATGCCGTCAGGGCCGATGAAGCGATCCCATCCGAAGCGGACCTCCGCCTCGATCGCCACCTTGACCGGCGCGTCGCCGATGACCTCGGCCTTGTATTCCTCGTTCTCCGCCTCGAACAGCTCGAAGCAGGGCACCGAGACCACCCGCGCCGGGTGGCCGGCCTCGTCGATCAGCGCCTTGGCGGCGAGCGCGATCTCCACCTCCGAGCCGGAGGCGAAGATGGTCACCTCGGCGTCGCCATCGGCCGCGGCGATCTCGTAGGCGCCGCGGGCGCAGGCATTGGCGGCCTGGAACTCGGTGCGCAGCGCCGGCAGGTTCTGGCGGGTCAGCGCCAGTACGCTCGGCGCGTAGCGGCTTTCCAGAGCCAGCTGCCAGCATTCGAGCGTCTCGGTGGCGTCCGCCGGGCGGAAGACCAGCAGGTTGGGCATGGCGCGCAGCGCGGCCACGTGCTCGACCGGCTGATGGGTCGGGCCGTCTTCGCCGAGACCGATCGAATCATGGGTCATGACGAAGACCACGCGGTTGCCCATCAATGCGGCCAGCCTGATCGACGGCCGGCAATAGTCGCTGAAGGTCAGGAAGGTCCCGCCATAGGGGATGAGCCCGCCATGGAGCGCCATGCCGTTCATGGCGGCTCCCATGCCGTGCTCGCGCACGCCCCAGTGCATGTAGCGGCCGCTGAAGTCGCCCGTCTTGATCTCCCCCAGCCCCTTGGTGAGGGTGTTGTTGGAGGGGGTCAGGTCGGCCGAGCCGCCGACGGTCTCCGGCACGGCGGCGTTGATCACCTCGAGCGCCATCTGCGAGGCCTTGCGGGTGGCGACCTTGGGGGCTTCGGCGGTGAGCGTCTTCTTGAAGTCGATGATCGCCTGATCGAAGCCGGGCGGCAGGTCGCCGCGCATGCGCCGCTCGAACTCGCCGCGCAGATCGTTGTCGGCGGCGGCGAGCCGCTTCTCCCATTCCTTGCGTGGCTGGCTCGAGCGCAGGCCGGCGATGCGCCAGGCGTCGCGGATGTCGGCGGGGATCTCGAAGGGCGGCGAATCCCAGTGCAGCACCTTGCGGGCGCCGGCGATCTCTTCCGCGCCGGGCGCATCGCTGTGCGCCTTCTGGGTGCCGGCCCGCGTCGGGAAGCCGAAGCCAATGATGGTCTTGCAGGCGATCATCGTCGGCTTGTCGCTCTTCTGCGCCGCCTCGATGGCCGCCGCGATCTCGTCGGGGTTGTGCCCGTCGATGTGCATGGCGTTCCAGCCGGCGGCGGTGAAACGGGCAACCTGGTCGCCGGTCTCGGCCAGGCTCAACGAGCCGTCGATGGAGATGCCGTTGTCGTCGAAGAACACGATCAGCTTGTTGAGCTTGAGATGGCCGGCGATCGAGATCGCCTCGTGGCTGATGCCTTCCATCAGGTCGCCATCGGAGGCCATGACATAGGTGTGGTGATCGACCAGCCCGTCGCCGAACTGGGCTGCCAGGATGCGCTCGGCGAGCGCGAAGCCGACGGCGTTGCCGAGACCCTGGCCGAGCGGCCCGGTGGTGGTCTCGACGCCCAGCGTGTGGAAGTTCTCCGGGTGGCCGGGCGTCTTCGATCCGAGCTGGCGGAAGCGCTTGATCTCGTCGATCGTCATGTCCTCGACGCCGAGGAGATAGAGGATCGAATAGAGCAGCATCGAACCGTGGCCGGCCGACAGGATGAAGCGGTCGCGGTCGGGCCAGCGTGGGTCGGTGGGGTCGAACTTCAGATAGCGCGTGAACAGCACTGTGGCGACATCGGCCATGCCCATGGGCATGCCGGGGTGGCCGGACTTGGCTTTTTCAACGGCGTCCATGGTCAGCACGCGGATTGCGTTGGCCATGCGGTCATGCTTAGCGAGGTCGGACATGAATCTTTGATCCGGTACCGTGGCGTAATAGCGACGATTTTCGGAGCAGATGCCTGTGCAGACACCAATCGGAAATCGGCCCGCTCGGATCGTGCGCCCCCGAGCACCGGGGACCGGTCCGGACAAGGCGCGTGACACATATCAGGTGTGCCCGGTTAGTCAATCGCGACGGCGACATGGCGGCAGGGACATCGGCGCATGACGGGCCGCCCGGCGGCGCCATTGACGGGGTGGAGCGGCACTGCCTAATCTTCCGCCATTGCTGCATCCAGCGATCGTCGGCCGGTGGGGCCAGGAACCGGCGGTGTCGCGGGCGGCATCTCCGGGGGCGGTGCGGGCAGGCGGTCCGGGCCTTTGTTACGAGGCGGTAGAATGACGGGCTCTTCTTCCATCGACGAAGCCCTGCAACGATTATCGAGCGCACTTGAACGGCTCGAAGGAGCGATCGACCAGCGGCTCGAGACCGCCGGCGACGTGTCGTCGCTGGAGGGCGAGCTGCATCGGCTGGGCACCGACCGCTCGCGCCTGGCGCAATCGCTCGATGCGGCCGAAGCGCGCTCGGCGCGGCTGGAAGAGGCCAATCGCGAGGTCTCGCGCCGGCTGGTGGCGGCGATGGAATCGATTCGCGAAGTGCTGACACGGCACGGCTGAGAGGCGGGAGAGGGCGATGGCTCAGGTCAATGTCACCATCAGCGGCAAGACCTACCGCATGGCCTGCGAGGACGGGCAGGAGGAGCATCTGGCCGGCATGGCCGAGCGCCTCAACCGCTCTATCGACGAGCTCCGTGCCCGCTTCGGCGAGATCGGCGACCAGCGGCTGACGGTGATGGCGGCGATCACCCTGGCCGATCGGAACGCCGAGGCCGAGCGCCGCCTGCAGCAGCTCAGCGCCGAGGTTGCGGGCCTGGAGGAGGCGCGCGCGGCGGTGATCGAGCGCCAGTCGGCGGTCGAGGCGGGGATCGCCAAGGCGATCGACGCGGCGGCCGCCGGGATCGAGGCGCTGGCGGCGCGGGTGGCCGGCGCCAACGGCACCGGCGATCCGGCCTGACAAGGCTTTTCGCGAGAGTTATGGCGCCGGGCCGATCGGCGGCCTATATGTCGAGCCGGCGAGGCTGCGGGGTGCGGCAGGAGACATGTATCCCCGGGGCCTTACGATCCTAACGGGAGCTGTCCCTGAGCGGGCTCGTGGGCTCGTTCACATGGCGCCCACCTACGTCAGTAGGTCTCCGGGATCGCAAAACTCCACCGGCTGCTGTGGCCTCGCTCCTCATCCCATCCTGCCGAGCGCGATGAATCCCCCCGACACCCAGACCAAGGCAGTCCTGAGGGCCGCGGCGCTTGCCCGGCGGGACGACCTTGGCGCCGAAGCGCGGGCACAGGCGTCCGTCCGCATCGCCGCGCGCGCCATGGCCATCGTTGCCGCAGAGAAGCCGGCGACGCTTGCCGCCTATCTGCCGATCCGCAGCGAATGCGACTGCCGGCCGATCATCGAGGCGGCGCTGGCAATGGGGATCGCCGTCGTGCTGCCCGCGCTGCCCGACCCGGTGACCCTCGTCTTCCGCCGCTACCTGCCCGGCGCGCCGCTGGCAGCCGGCGGTTTTGGCACGCTGGCGCCGATGGCCGACCAGCCGGTCCTTGATCCGCAGCTTGTCATCGTGCCTGTGGTCGCGTTCGATCGTTCGGGCACGCGACTCGGTCACGGCAAGGGCCATTACGACCGGGCGCTGGCGGCGCTGAGCGCGCGGGGCGTTACGCCGAAGCTCATCGGTGTTGCCTTCGCCGCGCAGGAGGTGGATGTGGTCCCGGCCGAGCCGCATGACGTGCGGCTCGACTGGATCGTGACCGAGAACGAGACGCTGGCGATGGCGTCCAGGCATGTGGGGCAATAGCAGTGCGGCTTCTGTTTCTGGGTGATCTGATGGGGCGCACCGGCCGCAACGCGGTGATCGAGCGCCTGCCGGCACTGATCGTTGCCCATGCGCTCGACTTCGTCGTGGTTAACGGCGAGAACGCCGCCGGCGGCTTCGGCATCACCGAGGATATCCTGCGCCAGGTGCTGGGCGCCGGCGCCGACGTGGTGACCACCGGCAACCACGCCTTCGATCAGCGCGAGGCGCTGGTCTATGCCGAGCGGCAGGAGCGCTTCCTCAGGCCGGTCAACTATCCGGAAGGGACGCCAGGCCGCGGCAGCGGCCTCTACATGGCGCGCAGCGGCGCCCGTGTGCTGGTGATCAACGCCATGGGCCGCGTGTTCATGGACGCGCTCGACGATCCCTTTGCTGCGATCGACCGCGAGCTTGCCGCCTGTCCGCTCGGCGAGCAGGCCGACGCTATCGTCGTCGATTTCCACGCCGAGGCTTCGAGCGAGAAGCAGGCGCTCGGCCATCATCTCGACGGCCGCGCGTCGCTGGTCGTCGGCACGCATACCCATGTGCCGACCTCCGACTATCGGGTGCTGCCCGGCGGCACTGCCTTCCAGACCGACGTCGGCATGTGCGGCGACTACCAGTCGGTGATCGGCATGAACCACGAGGAGCCGCTGCGCCGCTTCCTGCACAAGGTTCCGGGTGAGCGCTTCTCGCCGGCCTCCGGCCGGCCGACCATCGCGGGGCTGGCGGTCGAGATCGATGATGCCACCGGGCTGGCGGTGAAAGTGGCGCCGCTTCGGCTTGGCGGAACGCTCAGCGAAACGGTTCCGGCCTTCTGGAGCCAGAAAGACTAGGCCGGCAAAGCTTCCCTTCCGGCGGACGCGGCTTTATAACGCGCCCAAATTCCGGACTGGTCGTGGCGGCTTGACCGCGCAGGGAGCGCGGCCGCTACACTTGCATTTCTGGGGACACACATGGCCGGCCATTCGCAGTTCAAGAACATCATGCACCGCAAGGGCGCCGCCGACGCGCGGCGCTCGAAACTGTTTTCCAAGCTGGCACGCGAAATAACCGTTGCCGCCAAGCTTGGCGCGCCCGATCCCGACATGAATTCGCGCCTGCGCCTGGCCATCCAGAATGCCCGCGCCGAGAACATGCCCAAGGACAATATCGAGCGCGCCATCAAGAAGGCGACGGGCGGCGAGGGCGATAACTACGAGGAAGTCCGCTACGAGGGCTACGGACCGGGTGGCGTGGCGATGATCGTCGAGGCGTTGACCGACAATCGCAACCGCACCGCCAGCGCCGTGCGCGCCATTATGAGCCGAAACGGCGGGGCGCTCGGCGAGACCGGCTCGGTCGCCTTCATGTTCAGCCGCGTCGGGGAGATCCACTACAAGGCAGAGGCGGGCAGCGCCGATCAGGTGCTGGAGGCGGCGATCGAGGCCGGCGCCGACGACGTCAAGAGCGACGCGGACGGCCACGTCGTCACCTGCGCCTTCGAGGACCTTGGCGAGGTGGCGCGCCAGCTCGAGGCGGCGCTCGGCGAAGCGGAGACGGTGAAGGCGGTGTGGCTGCCGCAGACGCAGACCGCGCTCGACGAGGAGAAGGCGGCGACGATGCTGAAGCTGCTCGATCTGCTCGAAGAGGATGACGACGTGCAGAACGTCTATTCCAACTTCGAGGTCTCCGACGAGATGCTGGAGAAGCTGACGGCGGCGTGAGGCCCGGACCTTCTGGGGGGAGCGTGGGGCGGTTCTATGCAGCCGCATTCGCGGTCGTCGGCTGGACGGCGGTGGTTGGTCAGTATTTCACGGGCCACGCCGAAAGCATCTCCAGCACCATCGACTATTTCAGCTACTTCACCATCCTCAGCAATGTGCTGGTTGCCGCCACGCTGACCTTCGCAGCCCTGGCGCCGCGCCTGCCGGCGGGACGCTTCCTGCTCAGGCCGGCGGTCCTGCTGGCGACCAACGTCTACATCACCGTCACCGGCGTCACCTACTATCTCCTCCTCGCCAAGCTCTATCACCTCACCGGCTGGGTGCTGTTCTACGATCGGCTGCTGCATTACGTGATGCCGCCGGCCTTCGTCCTGTTCTGGCTGCTGTTCGTGCCGCGCGGTGGCATTGGCCTTCGTTCGGCGGCATGGGTGCTCCTGCCGCCGCTGGTCTACGCCGTCTACACCTTCGTGCGCGGACCGTTGACCGGCTTCTATCCCTATCCGTTCGTCGATCTTCCCAAGATCGGGCTTGGGCTCGCGGCGCGCAACGTCGTCGGGTTCGTCGTCTTCTTCTACGTCGTTGCGATCGTCTTCGTCGGCATCGACCGGCTGCGCGCGCGCCTGGGGCAATCACGCCGCGGCTAGCGCAGCACGCCGTCGAAGAGCGGCAGGCTGGTGATGGCGGAGAGCGCCACGGCGGCATAGGCGATCGGGCGATAGCCGGCCCCGGCGAGGCGGCCGAAGATGCGCGCGCCGACGAAGAGCGCCACCCCGAAGGCGGGCGCCACCGCCACCGACAGGTGCAGCACATCGGCGGTGAAGAAGCCGTTCACCCAATACGCGGTGAACGAGGCAATCGTGATCACCGTGAAGAACACGAACATGTTGGCGCGGATGGTCCTCGCCGGCAGCGGCCCTGAGACCCACAGCGCGATCACCGGCGGCCCGCTGATCTGGGCGAAGCCGCCAAGAAACCCGGCGATGGCGCCAACGCCGGCGGAGACCGGCACCGTCGGTTCCGAGCGGTAGCGCCAGCCCGAGGCGATCAGCGCGACGAGCAGGAGGATGGCGATCGAGATCGCCCAGCGCAGCATCGTGCGGTCGCCGACGGCGAGCGCCCAGGCGCCGAGCGGCGACAGCAGCATGGCGGCAAGCGCCGTGGGCAGCACCGTCGGCCAACGACAGCGGCGGATGCCGCCGAGGAAATAGGGGAAGGTCATGACGAAATCGACGAGCAGCAGGGTGGGTGCCGCGATCGTCGGTCCGTAGGCGGCGCTGGCGATGGGGACGAAAATCAGCGCCGCGCCGAAGCCGGCAAAGCCGCGCACCAGCGCGGCCGCCACCGCTGCGGCCAGCGTCATCAGGAAGGCGGGGGTGGTAAAGAAGGCGGGATCGAAGGACACGGTGGGCGGAGTGATATCACATCCGCCCGCCGGGCTGCCTCATCCGTTTGGCCTGCCCATGGTGAGCAGGTTGATCGTGCGTCCGCCCGGCATGATCATGTCACCGGGCTTCATGCCGGCCTTGCAGGCGCCGACCCAGGTTGCCTGCTGCGTGATTTCGGCGTGCTTGGGCAGGCCCGGCGGGCCACCCGTGCTGTCGGTCACGATGTCCATCTGGTAATGCGTCTGGAAATCGCCGCTGATCACGATGTGCGATTTCGTCTTGCGGCCGGCGATGTCGCAGGTCGCGTCGATCACCAGGTTGGCGCCGTCGTGCGACTGGTTGAGGGTGCAGTTCGGGGCCATCGCCATGCCCTTTTCGAGCAGCGCCTTGTCGCTGGCGGCGTCGAGGCAGAGCTGCGTCGTCATGGTGGGGGCGGCGCCGGCGGTCTTCGGCGTCATCTTCACCTCCCACTGGCCGGGCTTGCGCGCCGGCAGGTCGATCGCCGCCGCCTCGACCGCGACGGTCGCAAAGCCAAGGGCCGCCGCCGAAGCAGCGAGAATGGTCCATGTCGTCTTCATGATCGTGGCCTCGAATGGTTGCGCCGCCCAAGGCGGCACTGTGGCAGGCGGGCGGGCGGCGCGCTGTGGCCGCCGTCACAGCCTCACGCGGCGAGGTGGCCGAGCGGCAGCGCGCCGTTGGTCTTGATCGTGCGGATGGCGAAGTTGGAGCGCACGTCCTCGATGGTCGCCAGCGTCAGGATCTTCTCGGTCATCAGCCGCTCATAGGCTTCCAGGTCGGGCACGACCACCTCCGCCAGAAAGTCCGACACCCCCGACACCATGTGGCACGACACCACTTCGGGGATCGCCATGAGGGCCTCCTGCAGCATGGCGGCGTTGTCGCGGCTGTGTTTGCCGACCTTCATCTCGACGAAGACGGTGAGGCCGAGGCCGACGGCCTTGCGGTTGAGGATGGCGCGGTAGCCATCGATCATGCCGGCGTCCTCGAGATGCTTCACCCGCCTCAGGCAGGGTGAGGGCGACAGGCCGACCCGCTCGGCGAGGTCGACATTGGCGAGCCGTCCGTCCGCCTGCAGCGTGTCGAGAATCCGCCGGTCGATCCGATCGGGCGCGTTCTTGCCATTTTTCATCAATCTGGTGCTCCTGTTTGGCAGGATATTGCAAGTTATCTATCATCTGCGCAATCTTCGCAAGGAAATGCTGTGCGCCGCCGCATAAGTCTGGTCACGTTCAAACCTATGGAGTGAGGACCATGCAGGCGGGTATTTCCGATCGGACGAACGGGTCGCTGGGGCAGATGGCAACGGGCGTGATCGCGGCCGTGGTCACCGTGCTCATCTGGTCGTTGTGGATCGTCACCACGCGCCAGGCGGCGACCGTGCATCTGCCGGTCGCCTGGCTGGGGCTCATCCGCTTCGCGGTTCCGGCGCTGGCGCTCGCCCCCTTCTGGTGGCGCCATGGCCTCCTGCCGCGCGGCGTGCCCGTGCGCCTCGTGGCCATGATGGTCGCCGGCGCGGGCGCGCCCTTCTTCGTTCTGGTGGCGAGCGGCATGCATTTCGCCAGCGCTGCCGAGAGCGGCGTGCTGCTCGGTGGCACCATGCCACTCTTTGCCGCGCTGTTTTCGGCGGCCATCGGGCGCGAGCGGTTCGGCCGCAGCCGGCTCGTCGGTTTCGCCATGGTGGTGCTCGCCATGGGCGCGATCGGCGGCGTGGCCGTGGTTCAGGGACACGGTGCCGGACGCTGGCTGCTGGTCGCCGGCGCGGCGATGTGGGCGGTCTATACCCACGCCTTCCACAGGAGTGATCTGGCCGCGCTGCCTGCCGCCGGCATCATTGCGGCGTGGTCGACGATCCTTCTGCTGCCCTTCGCGTTTCTGACGGGGCCTGCGGCGCTGTTCGCCGTCGGGCCGGGCATCCTCGCCGGCGAGGTGCTGTCGCAGGGCGTGCTCTCCGGCATCGTGGCGCTGGCCTGCTATGGCACCGCGATACGCATTCTCGGCGCATCGCGCGCCGCCCTGCTCGCCGCCCTGCCGCCGGCGGTTGCCGCGCTCCTCGCCATCCCCATGCTCGGCGAGGTGCCGACGCCGCTGGCGCTCTCAGGCGTCGTCCTGGTGGCCGTCGGCGTGGCGCTGGCGACCGGCGCGGTCAAGCTCGGCTTCCGTCGCGCGGTGGAACGCGACGCCTGAGCGCGCTACCTCTGGCGGCAGGATGAATGAAACGATTCGCATCGTCGGCATCGATCCGGGCCTCAGGGCCACCGGCTGGGGGGTGGTCACGATCAAGGGCAGCGTGCTCGGCTTCGTCGCCGCCGGCACCCTCAAGGCGCCGGTCGAGGGTGACATGGCGAGCCGGCTCCTGGTGCTTCACGCCGGGCTGGTCGAGATGCTCGGCCAGTGGCAGCCGGATGAGGCGGCGGTCGAGCAGAGCTTCGTCAATCGCGACGCCCAGGCGACGCTGAAGCTCGGCCAGGCGCGCGGCATCGCCCTCCTGGCGCCGGCCGAGCGCGGCATCGCGGTTGCCGAATATGCGCCCAATGCCGTGAAGAAGGCGATCGTCGGCGCCGGCCACGCCGAGAAGGGCCAGATCCGCGCCATGGTGCATGTGCTCCTGCCGCGCGCCACCTTCGACAGCGACCATGCGGCCGACGCGCTGGCAATTGCCATCTGCCATGCCCACCACCGCCAGTCGGCGGCCCGGCGCATGGCGTCACTTGCCTGATGGCCGCGCTTCAACCTGGCCCCTTGGAAAGCCCCGATTCGTGCTAGTTAAGAGCCCATGATCGGCAAGCTTCGCGGCGTCATCGATTCCTATGGCGAGGACTGGGTCGTCGTCGATGTCGGCGGCGTTGGCTACCAGGTTCACTGTCCGGCGCGCACGCTCCAGGCGCTTCCGGCGGTCGGCGAGGTGGCAACGCTGTCGATCGAGACCTATGTGCGCGAGGATGTGATCCGGCTCTACGGCTTTGCCGGTGATGTCGAGCGCGAGTGGTTCCGCCTGCTGATGACGGTTCAGGGCGTCGGCGCGCGGGTGGCGCTGGCGGTGCTTGGGGTGCTGAAACCCGGCGATCTCGCCACGGCCATCGCGCTGCAGGACAAGGCGGTGCTGGCCCGCGCGCCGGGGGTCGGCAAGAAAGTGGCCGAGCGCATCGCGGCGGAACTGCGCGACAAGGCGCCGGCCTATTCCAGCGCCGACCCGGCGGTGGTGCATCTGCAGGCCGACCTTGCCGAGCATCGCGCGCCGCAGCCGGTTGCCGACGCGGTCTCGGCGCTCGTCAACCTCGGCTATGCCCAGGTGCAGGCGTCGGCTGCGGTCGCCACCGCTTCGCGCTCCGCCGGCGAGGGCGCGAGCGCCGAGCAGTTGATCCGCCTGGGGCTCAAGGAGCTGGCGCGGTGAGGAAAGAACTGGGCGGGCTCGGCCCGACTGCGCTAGACACATGAAACTGCCGGGGCGGCGGAGGCAGGAATGACCACGGTGGAGGCAAGCGCACCTATTATGAGGACGGGCAGGCGGCTGCCGGGCGTGGTGGCGACCTTCCTGACGTTTCTTGTCATTGGTCCGCCTGCCGGCGGTGCCACGATCTTCTCTGTCGTGCTCGCCCTCAACGCCATTCCACCGGATTTTTCCCACGATCTGCGCGACGTCTTCTTCTTCTCCTGCCTAATGGTCGCCCTCCCCGTGGTGGTGGTGGGTGCGCTGGTCGCCGCCCGTCAGGCGATGGCGCGTCCGATCCCCGCCACGCTCGCTGCCGGCCTCGGCGCGATCGCTGGCGTCGTCTGGGGCTTGTTCCTGGCGAGCGAGGGGACCACCGCCACGCTGAGCGTCCTCGCCTTCGTCGGTGCCACGGTGGCCACGCTCATCTGCTGGTGGCTGACGCGCCTGATGACGGGGCGCAAATGAGCGCCGACCGCATGGTGGCTGGTGCCTTGCGCGACGACGACGCACCCGACGCGGCGCTGCGCCCGCAATATCTGTCGGAGTTCGTCGGCCAGGCCCAGGCCTGCGCCAACCTGAAAGTGTTCATCGAGGCAGCGCGGGGGCGTCAGGAGGCGCTCGACCACGTTCTCTTCGTCGGGCCGCCGGGCTTGGGCAAGACGACGCTGGCGCAGATCGTGGCGCGCGAGCTCGGCGTCAATTTCCGCGCCACCTCCGGCCCGGTCATCGCCAAGGCCGGCGATCTGGCGGCGCTGTTGACCAATCTCGAAGCGCGCGACGTGCTGTTCATCGACGAGATTCACCGGCTGTCGCCGGCGGTCGAGGAAATCCTCTACCCGGCGCTGGAGGATTTTCAGCTCGATCTCATCATCGGCGAAGGGCCGGCGGCGCGCTCGGTCAAGATCAACCTGGAGCCGTTCACGCTGATCGGCGCGACCACCCGGCTGGGGCTGCTGACCACGCCGCTGCGCGACCGCTTCGGCATTCCGGTGCGGCTCAATTTCTACGAAGTCCCCGAACTGGAGCACATCGTGCGGCGCGGCGCCCGCATTCTCGGCGCCGACCTCACCGACGCTGGCAGCACCGAGATCGCCCGGCGTTCGCGCGGCACGCCGCGCATCGCGACCCGGCTGTTGCGCCGGGTGCGTGATTTTGCCAGCGTCGAAAAGGTCGATGCCATCGACGCCGAAGCCGCCGACTATGCGCTTCGCCGTCTGGAAGTGGATGCGCTCGGCCTCGACGCGCTCGACCGGCGCTACCTCGGTCTCATTGCCGAGAGCTTCGGCGGCGGACCGGTCGGCATCGAGACGATCGCTGCCGCCTTGTCCGAGCCGCGCGACGCCATCGAGGAGATCGTCGAGCCTTTCCTCATTCAGCAGGGGCTGGTCCAGCGCACGCCGCGCGGCCGCATGCTCGCCTCCGCCGCCTTCCGCCATCTCGGTCTCGCCGTGCCGCAGCGCGAAGGGCCGCAGATGCCGCTGTTCGATTCGGGCGACGAATGAACCCGCCGATCGAGATCGTCGCGGCGGTCATCCGCGACGACGATGGCCGTTATCTGCTGGTGCGCAAGCAGGGCACCGAGGTCTTCATGCAGCCTGGGGGAAAACGCGAGCCGGGCGAGGACGATCTGGCGGCGCTCAAGCGTGAACTCGACGAGGAACTGGGCCTCATCATCGTTGTCGGCTCGCCGGTCGCTCTCGGCACCTTCCGGGCGCGCGCCGCCAATGAGACGGACCGCGAGGTGGTCGCCGCGATCTATGACGTGGTGGTTGCCGGGTCCGCGATGCCGCGTGCCGAGATTGCCGAAGTCCTCTGGTTCGATCCTGACGATCCGCAGGCCGTACCGATTGCGCCGCTGACGCGGGACCATGTCCTCCGCCTGCGATAAATGGATGGCCGCGTGGCGCCGCGGACCGCTAGCCGGCGTCCTGGCGTGCCACTCCGCATCTGGCGAGAATCGCGTCGACGACGCGGGCGACCGGCGCCGTGGGGCTCAGCCGAAGTCATATCTTCCGCTTGCCTTCAGCGAATACCACCCTATTGACCGGACGGGGCGACGATCGGGATAGGAAATATGGAGCCGCAATGAGCAAGCCGATCGAGGATTACGGGTTCATCGGCAACATGCTGTCGTCGGCGCTGGTCGCCCGCGACGGCTCGATCGACTGGCTGTGCCTGCCGCGCTTCGATTCGGACGCCTGCTTCGCCGCTCTCCTCGGTGACGAGGACAACGGTTATTGGCGGATTGCTCCGGCCGGCGACTATCGCACCAGCCGCCGTTATCGCGACGGCACCACCATCCTCGAGACGACCTTCGAGACCGCCGACGGCACGGTGACGCTGATCGACTTCATGCCGCTGGTCGGCGACGAGGAGCACGTCAACCTGATGCGCCTGATCCGCGGCGACCGCGGCCGCGTGGCGATGCGGATGGAATTCGTCCTGCGCTTCGGCTACGGCACGGCGATCCCCTGGCTGCGGCGGCGCGATTTCGGCCTGAGCGCGGTCGCCGGTCCGGACGGCGTCGAGCTGCACACCGACGTTCCGCTCAAGAACGAGAACATGCGCACCACGGCCGAGTTCGTCGTGTTCGCCGGCAAGACCGAGTCGTTCACGCTCTGCTACCACCCGTCCTATCGCCAGCGCGATCGCTCGTTCGATGTCTCGGCGCGGCTTGCCGAGACCGAATCCTGGTGGCGCGAATGGTCGGGTCGCTGCCAATTCAAGGGCGGCCCGGACCACCCGTGGTATGGAGCGGTGGTGCGCTCGCTGGTGACGCTCAAGGGGCTTACCTATGAGCCGAGCGGCGGCATCGTCGCGGCGGCGACCACGTCGCTGCCCGAGCGGCTCGGCGGCGAGCGCAATTGGGACTATCGCTATTGCTGGATCCGCGACGCCACGGTGACGCTCTATGCGTTGCTTCATTCCGGCTATCGCGAGGAGGCGCGCGCCTGGCGCCGCTGGATGCTGCGCGCCAGCGCCGGCCATCCGCAGCAGTTGCAGATCATGTACGGGCTTGCCGGCGAACGGCGGCTGACCGAACAGACGCTTCCCTGGCTCGCCGGCTATGAGGGGTCGCGGCCGGTCAGGATCGGCAACGCCGCCTTCGCCCAGCTTCAGCTCGACGTCTATGGCGAGATCCTCGACGCGCTCGATGTCGGCCGCAAGTTCCAGCTCGAAGCCTCGCATGACGGCTGGGAGTTCCAGAAGGTGCTGCTCGCCGACCTCGCCACCAAATGGATGAAACCCGACGAAGGCATCTGGGAGGTGCGCGGCGGCGCGCGGGCCTTCACCCATTCGCGCCTGATGACCTGGGTCGCCTATGATCGTGCTGTCAGGGCGGTGGAGGAGTTCGGGCTGTCGGGCCCGGCCGGCGAATGGCGCAAGCTGCGCGACACCATCCGCGACGACATCCTCACCAACGGCTGGAACGACAAGCGCAAGAGCTTCGTGCAAAGCTACGGCAGCGATGCGCTGGACGCCTCGCTGCTGCTCATGCCGCTGGTCGGCTTCCTGCCGCCGGATGATCCACGCATCGTCGCCACCGTCGATGCGATCCGTAACGAACTCAGCCAGGACGGCCTCATCCTGCGCTATCGCAGCGAGGAGGCCGGTGACGGCCTCAGCGGCGGGGAGGGGACCTTTCTGGTGTGCAGCTTCTGGATGGCCGACGCGCTGTCGATGATCGGCCGTCGCGACGAGGCGGAAGCGTTGTTCGAACGGCTGCTTGCCATGCGTAACGATCTCGGCCTGCTCGCCGAGGAATACGATCCCCTCGCCAAGCGTCAGCTCGGCAACTTCCCGCAGGCCTTCTCCCATGTCGGCATCGTCAACAGCGCCAATAATCTCGTGGCTGGCGGCGGCCCCGCCGTGCAACGCGCCTCGCGCTCGGAGCCCGGCGAGAAGGACAAGCAGGAAGCCGACGCTAAAGCTCCCTGACGAAGCGCTTGCCCGTCTCGCCATAGCCGAGATGCTCATAGAAGGCGTGGGCGCCCGCCCGGCGGCTGTGGCTGTTGAGCATCATCACCCTGGCGCCGCGCTCGCGCACCCAGGCCTCGGCGGCGGCGACCAGCGCGGCGCCGACGCCGCTCCGCCGCATCTGCTGACCGACGACCATGGCGGTGAGGCGGCCGGTCGGTTCGTCGTGCTCGTAGGAGGGCGTCAGATAGGCGCCGACCATGCCGACGACGTGCCCGTCCGCCACGGCGATGAAGGTGGCATGATCGGGGTACCCGGCGATGCGTTCCATGCGGGTGCGCATCTGGTCGGTCCTGGTCGGGTAGCCGAGCGCGGTGACCAGGGCTGCGACCGCCAGCAGGTCGCCTTCGCGGTAAGGTCTGATAGAGATATCCGTCATGACGAATCCAGCCTGTGAAACGCGATGAGCGCTGCCGATAAGTGGCCCGACCTTGCCGGCCGCTTGATCCCCGGCGGCCATGTCCTGCCGGTGCGCATCTATTTCGAGGACACCGATTTCTCCGGCGTTGTCTACCACGGAGCCTATATCCGCTTCATGGAGCGCGGGCGCTCGGATTACCTGCGCCGGCTCGGCGTCGGCCACGACGCGCTCGACCGCGGCGAAATGGGCGAGCATGGCGAGGCGCTGGCCTTTGCCGTGCGGCGGATCACCGCCGATTTCCTCAAGCCGGCGCGAATCGACGACATACTGGAGGTTGAGACCCGGCCGGCGCATCTCGGCGGTGCCCGCATCGTTCTGTCGCAGACGGTGCGGCGCGGCGACGACGTGCTGTGCACCGCGGAAGTGACGGTGGTGATGATCAACGCCGCCGGCCAGGCCCGGCGGATGCCGGACGCGGTGCGCGCGGTGCTCCTCGGCGAGCCCACTCCTTAACGGTCGGTTAACCGTGGGAGCCTTAGGACTCCTTGGTGTTTCAGGGTCTCCGAAGGATTGACGCGCGCCCTCGTTTTGACAAGATTGCGGGTGAGACAGCCGCTCCGGAAAATGCAGCCTCGTCAGTGACTTTCGCCCGAAAGTCGTGGGCCGGACGGGGGCCGTGGTCGCGGAACGTCTCGCCGCCGACTTGAGGCGGGGACGACATCCGAGAGGTCAGGGTCTTATGCCGGACGCGGTCACGCAGGCAGCTCTTGCTCTTCCTACCAGTGGCGAGGTTTCGCTGGTTGCCCTGTTCATGCAGGCGCATATCGTCGTCAAAGCCGTCGTCCTCGGGCTTCTGCTCGCCTCGGTCTGGAGCTGGGCGATCATTGTCGACAAGACGATCCTCTACAGCCGGGTGCGCCGCCAGATGGACCGCTTCGAGAAGCTGTTCTGGTCGGGGCAGTCGCTGGAGGAGCTCTACCGCTCGCTTTCCGGGCGCACGCCGACGGCCATGGCCTCGGTCTTCGTGGCGGCGATGCGCGAATGGAAGCGCAGCTTCGAATCGGGCGCGCGCTCGCCGATCGGCCTGCAGACGCGCATCGACAAGGTGCTCGACGTTACCATCGGCCGCGAAACCGAGCGCCTCGAACGGCGGCTCCTGTTCCTCGCCACGGTCGGTTCGGCGGCGCCATTTGTTGGCCTCTTTGGCACGGTATGGGGCATCATGACCTCGTTCCAGTCCATCGCCGCGTCGAAGAACACGGCCCTGGCCGTGGTGGCGCCAGGCATCGCCGAGGCGCTGCTGGCGACCGCGCTGGGCCTGCTCGCCGCCATTCCCGCGGTCATTGCCTACAACAAGCTGTCCAACGAATCGGCCAAGATCGAGCAGCGTCTCGAGGGCTTCGGCGACGAGTTCTCTGCCATCCTGTCGCGCCAGGTCGACGAGAGGGGTTGAGCCATGGCCATGGCAACCGGCGGATCGCTGCGGTCGCGCTCTGGGCGGCGGCGCCAGCGTGCGCGGCCGATGAGCGACATCAACGTCACGCCTTTCGTCGACGTGATGCTGGTTCTGCTCATCGTGTTCATGGTCACCGCGCCACTGCTCTCGGCCGGCGTGCCGGTCAATCTGCCGGACGCCAACGCCAAGCCGCTGGCGGCGGAGAAGGACCCGGTGGCGGTCACCATCGATGCCGACGGGCGCATCTTCGTCAAGGACGCGGAAGTGCCGATCGACCAGCTGATCACCAAACTCAGCGATGCGGTCGGCGGCAATCTCGACCAGCGCATCTACATACGCGGCGACCGCTCGGTCAGCTACGGCGCAATCATGCGCGTGATGGGCGACATCAACGGTGCCGGCTTCCGCAACATCGGGCTGGTGTCGCTCAAGGAACCGAATAGCTAATCCCGCTATGCGCGATGGGCTGGCAGTCTCGCTCTTTGGCCACGCGGCGCTGCTGGTGTGGGGCCTGTTTTCGTTGCCTTCGCCGACGCCGCTCGACGCCAGCCAGATCGAGGCGATTCCGGTAAACTTCGTCAAGATCGCTGACGTCACCAGCGTTCCCAAGGGCGTGGAGACGCCGAAGCCCGTCGAGAAGCCGAAGCCCGAGCCGAAGGCGGAACCGACGCCGCCACCCGAACCGCCACCGCCACCGCCGCCGCCGGAACCGAAGCCGCCCGAGCCGGCCCCGGTCGCGCCGCCGCCGCCCACGCCACCCGAGCCGGCCCCGCCCGAGCCGGCGCCGCCGGAACCGGCACCCGAGCCGACGCCGCCGGAACCGGCGCCTGCCGATACGCCGCCGCCGGAGGCCAAGCCCGAGCCGCCGCCTCAGCCGGCTGCCGAGCCGCAGCCGCCGCCCGAGGAGACGGTCGCCATCCAGCCCAAGCCGGACAACGTGCCGGAGCCCAAGCTGCGGCCGAAGATGGTGGCGCCGGCGCCGAAGAAGCAGGCCGATACGTTCAATGCGGACAAGATCGCGGCGCTGCTCGACAAGGACAACAAGCCGGCCGAGCAGCAGGCCCCGGATACTCCGGCGCCGCAAACCGAGACGCCGAAGCCGACGCTCGGCGGCACCACGGCGTCCATCGATGCGCAGATGACCGCCTCCGAGCTCGACGCGCTGCGCTCGCGGCTCGCCCAGTGCTGGTCGCCGCCGATCGGCTGGACCGATCCGTCGGAGGTCCGCGTCGTGGTGATGATGTCGCTCAATCCGGACGGATCGGTCGCCGACGACCAGGTGCTGGAGGCGCCGGCCGGGCGCTACCAGCAGGCGGCGCCGGAGAGCGCCTTGCGCGCGGTGCGCAGGTGTGCCCCTTACACTCTGCCGCCGGATAAGTATGAATCGTGGAAACAGGTGAAGATCACCTTCGACCCGACCGAAATGGGCGGTGGCTGAGCCGAAAAGCCGCGAGGAAGCCATGAGGAGTGCCACAATGCCAGCGACGCCCTTGACCGCCGCCGTTCATCGCGCCGTCCGCGGGGCAGCCGCTCTCATTGCCGTCGCGCTGATGGCCGTGGCCTTTGCCGCGCCAGCCAAGGCGGTCCTCTCGATCGACGTGACGCGCGGCAACGTCCAGCCGCTGCCGATCGCGCTGCCGGATTTCGTCGGCGCCGGCCAGGATGCCCAGCTGGGCGCCGACATCACCAGCGTCATTGCCTCCGACCTCAAGCGCTCAGGCCTGTTCCTGCCGCTCGATCCCTCGACCTTCGTGCAGAAGTCGCTCGGCCCCGACCAGATCCCGAGCTTCGCCGACTGGCGGGTGATCAACGCCCAGGCGCTGGTCACCGGCGGCATCGCGCGCCAGTCGGACGGGCGGCTCAGGGCCGAGTTCCGCCTGTGGGACGTCTTCGCCACCCAGCAGATCTCCGGTCAGCAGTTCTTCACCACACCCGACAACTGGCGGCGCGTCGCCCACATCATCGCCGACGCCATCTATGAGCGGCTCACCGGCGAGAAGGGCTATTTCGACACGCGCGTCGTGTTTGTCGCCGAGAGCGGGCCGAAGGACAACCGCGTCAAGCGGCTGGCGATCATGGACCAGGACGGCGCCAACGTGCGCTACCTGACCGACGGCAAGGACCTGGTGCTCACCCCGCGCTTCAATCCGACCGCGCAGGAAGTCACCTATATGTCCTATCACGGTCTCGAGCAGCCGCACGTCTATCTGCTCAACATCGAGACCGGTCAGCGCGAACTGGTCGGCGATTTCCCGGGCATGACGTTTGCGCCGCGCTTCTCGCCCGACGGGCAGAAGGTGGTGATGAGCCTGCAGCCGGGCAACAATGCCAACATCTACGCCATGGACCTGCGCACCAAGCGCACGACGCGGCTCACCGACGACGCTGCCATCGACACCAGCCCGTCCTATTCGCCCGACGGCTCGAAGATCGTCTTCACCTCCGACCGCGGCGGCTCGCCGCAGCTCTACGTCATGGGTTCCGACGGCACCAATCCCAAGCGCATCACCTTCGGCGACGGCACCTTCGAGACGCCGGTGTGGTCGCCGCGCGGCGATCTCATCGCCTTCACCCGGCGGAGCAAGGGCCAGTTCGCCATCGGCGTCGTCAAGCCGGACGGTTCGGGGATGCGCATCCTCACCGAGGGCTTCCACAATGAGGGGCCGACCTGGGCGCCGAACGGCCGCGTCATCATGTTCTTCCGCGATACGCCCGGCGCCAATGGCGGGCCGCAGCTGTGGACGATCGATCTCACCGGCTACAACGAATACCGCATTCCGCTAGACGGATTCGCCTCCGACCCGGCCTGGTCGCCGCTGATCAACTGAGGTTCCTGCCATAGGACGCAGGGTGGTGAAGCCGGGGCATGTGTCTGGGCACGATGGTCCGGGCGCAGGTCAGGCTCCGTTGATCTCCAGGCATTCGCCGACGGTGCGCCAGGTTTCGCGTGCATGCGAGACCGCGATGAAATGTCCGCCCCCGCGGACCGTCACCAGCCGGTTCGACGGCCCATGATCGACAAAGGGCCTGATTTCCTCTGTCCCGGTAAGCGGGTCGCAGTCGCCGTGGACGAAGGTGATCGGCTTCCCGATGGCGCGCGCCTCCCGTTGCCACGCATTCATGACGAAATCGAAATCCGCACTCATTCCGAACACCGAGCTGGCGTAGAGCTCGGCGAACATCGCGTAGGCCTCCGTGCCGGTCGTCTCGCCGTCCAGTGCCGCCATGTCGACCACTGAATTGGCGAACAGCCGCGACAGGATCTGTCGCCCGGTGCGGCGGTCGGCGTAATATTTCTTGAACTGCCAGTTCACCAGCTTGAACAGGTCGGGTTGTTGCGAAAGGCTCTTGAGCCCGCCGTAGAAGTGGCCGGAGGCGCCTCCGCCGGAGCGATCGCCACCCGTCAGGTTGATGGACTGGAGGATGAGCTGCGAGACCAGTTCGGGATGCCGGTTGGCGAAGCGGATCGCGAGCATGGCGCCAAGCGACTGGCCGAGGATCACAACCGGTTTGCCGCCCTCGTGATTGAGGAGCGCCGCCAGGTCCGCGATCGCGGCGGCGACGAGATCGGTGCGGCCGGCAAGTTCGGCGGCAGGACGCGATTCCAGGAAGCCCGGGCGGATCGGCACGACGAGGCGGATCCGCGTCGCTTCCAGGTGCCGCGACAGGCCAACCAGGGAGATCGGAAACATCATGCCATGGATCATGACGACGGTGCGCCCATCCTGGGGGCCGCACTCCAGCAGCCTGAGGAGCCGGCCGCCCGGCAGACGGCGCAGCACCAGGCGCACATCGTCGGCGAGATAGCGTTCCACGAAGCGCTCGACAGGCTCCGAATGGGCGACCTCCCCTTCGCTGACCCACAGCAGATGCACGAGCTGGCCGAGCACCTTGCGCACCAGGTCGGTCTGCCCTGCGAAGTGCATCTTTGCGCTGGCCGTCTTGATATGGGCTCGCTTGGTCTCGAAGGACACGGCGTCCTGTTTGGCCGCCACGCGCGGCGTCAGGCCGGCGGTTATCTGGAACAGCACGCGCCGCTCCGCCGGGGTGAGGTCAAGCCCCGGGTTCATCTGCTCCAGCGCCTCCCAAAACACCGGCTCGGTCACCATCAGGCCGCGCAGCCGCAATGACGGCTCGTCGTCGTGCGTGGTTGGCGAAAACGGCAAATACCATGCGAACCGGTCGTTGGACGGGAGCAGCCGAAGCGCGCCGGCCCTCAGTTCGTCCACTCGCGCACCGGCGGCGAGCAATTGCACGTCGCCGTCCTCCTGGGAATTGGCGACGAGCCGGGTCGAACGATCGATCATGTCGGTAATGCCGCCGCGCCGGAAATTGCCTTGCGCGTCGTGCTCGCTCCACTTCAGCAGCAGCCGGCGGATGAATCCCCCGCCTGCGACCACTTCGAGCAGGTTCTGCTTGGCTTTGCGCGCCTTGTTCGCTGGAAGCAACGAAAAAGCGGCATCAAGATCGCGCGAAGTCTTGCGGTCCATCTGCTTTCATTACGCTAGAGAAAGCGATTTTGCCAGAAATGGCTCTGCCGCACCCATCTGGGTAATGCGTTCCATTGACTTGGCTTTCATTATCACCGAACGCGCGGGCAAAGCCCAGTGGCAGTGCCCGCCGAGAACAGGGTGCAACATGCAACGCAACGGGCGTTCCAAGAGCACGCGAGCAGGAGATGAGGCGACAATGGAACGAAAGCATTGGTTTCACCGGATTCTGGCCGCTGCGCAAGGAAACCCCGGCCGTGCGACAGTTCTGGCGGCTTTGAGCGTCTGCTCCATCGGTCTTTTGACGTACTCGGCGATATCGCGGGCGAGCGTGCCCACGGGGGAATCCGGTTACGTCATGGGCGGAAGGCACGGTCACCCGGCGGGGGTTATCTGGGCGGGCAACGCCGGAAACGCAGGTAATGCCGGCAACGCTGGTAACGCTGGTAACGCTGGTAACGCCGGTAATGCCGGCAACGCTGGTAACGCCGGTAATGCCGGAAACGCAGGTAATGCCGGAAATGCGGGTAACGCCGGCAATGCCGGTAATGCCAAAAGCGCGGGTAACGCGGGTAATGCCGGTAACGCGGGTAATGCCGGATTCATGGATCCGGGCCCGACTTCGGCCCAATCGAACGGTGGGTTCAGCCTCGATGCGTCGGATTACAGGAGGCCGCCGAATGAGCGGGGGGCGTCGATTGCGCGCAAAAATGTTCTCTGCCAGCAACGCAGGAACACGAACGGGGTACTCGGAGGCGAGATCGTGAACTTCTTCTGCGGTCTGCAGCGGTGACGCAACCGCGGACGCGTTCACAACCGGAATCTGCGTAATGGAGCAAGTGTGGCGCTGGATCGTCGGGACGTTGCTCAGTGACAACGTCATGATGACGGTCCTCGTCGCGCCGGTCGTCATCTTCTTTGAATTCCGACGACCGGCGAGCAAGGCACCGCTTCGCCACTACCTGTTCGGCATCAGGTTCTGGCTCGCCAATCTGGTGGTGCTGGCGCTCATCGCGCCGACGCTCAACGCAGCAGTGGCTCGGGGAATCCAGGGGGTCGGCCTCGGCCTGATCGACCTGCGCGTGGCCGGGCTCGGCGGCCTCGGCGGATCGCTGGTGGCCCTCCTGATCTCCACCTTCGTAATCGATTTCTTCTACTACTGGTTCCACCGCACGCTCCACGCCAACCGCTGGCTCTGGCAAACCCATCTGCTGCACCACTCGGATGAGCACATGAATGCCATGACGGCACAGCGGGGGCATTTCGCGGAGGGCCTGATCGCCCCGTTCTTTATCACCTTGCCGATGGCGGTCCTGTTCGATTTGCCGGCGGTCACGATCGGCGTTCTCTCGGTCATTCCCTACGCCTATCAGTTCATCGCGCACGCAAACATCAGGCTGGGATACGGGCGCTTCTGGTGGGTGCTCATCAGTCCGGACTATCACCGAATCCATCACTCGATCGAAGAGCGGCACCGGGACAAGAATTTCACCAACTGGTTTCCGATCTGGGACTGGCTTTTCGGTACGCTCTATCTTCCGGAGAAGGACGAACGTCCCCAAACGGGCGTGGATGGCGTCGAGGTCAAGACGCTTGGCGAGGCGTTTTTCCTGCCGGTCATCGGCTGGATCCGACTTCTGGGCCTGCGCAGGCCTTCTGGCGCCTCGCGCGCCGCCGCCGGTTCGCGGAATGCGACCAGCTAGATATCCAGGCTGCGATCGGAAAGGTTCCATCTGACAGTGAAAGGCTCTAACCTGCCGGCCGGGTAGGGGGCGTCACCGGCCGGCGGGCCGGACGGATCAGGACGCGTTCCCGAGCACCGCACGAGCCGGCTAAACCCAAACTTAACCACCTTCCTGCACCGCCGCTTAACCACGCATTGCTACACCGGCGTCATGGTGGACGAGGAGTTACCGAAATGCTGAGAATACCGAGCATTGCCCGCATGGCCGCGCCGATCCTGGTGCTTGGTCTGGCGTTGCTGGTGTCTGCTTGCGCGAGGAATCCGGGCGGTGATCTCGGCGGTCTCGGCGGCGTCGGCGGGGTGACCTCGGCCACGCCGGGCAGCCCGCAGGATTTCGTCGTCAATGTCGGCGACCGCGTGTTCTTCGACACCGATTCGAGCGAGCTCGGTGCGTCGGCGCGCGCCACGCTCGACAAGCAGGCGGCGTGGCTGAACCAGAACCGGCGCTACGCCTTCATCATCGAAGGCCATGCCGATGAGCGCGGCACGCGCGAATACAACATCGCGCTCGGCGCCCGCCGCGCCGCCACCACGCGCGACTACCTGATCTCGCGCGGCATCGCCGCCAACCGCATACGCACGATCTCCTACGGCAAGGAGCGTCCGGTTGCGACGTGCAACGACATCTCCTGCTGGTCGCAGAACCGGCGTGCGGTGACGGTGCTCAATACCGCCGGCATGTAGCGCGGGCGCGCCAGGCCTGACGTTTTGGCGATCATCTCGCAGGCAGGCGGCTGCGGCGTCGCAGCCGCTGGCCGGCGCCTGCGGTGCCCCATTTTGGCCGAACTGCCCTGTTCCATGCTAGGACACGGGCGATCGCCCGGCGCTTTGCGGTGCCGGCGCACGGGATGTGGGAACAGACTGCAATGGTGTGGACGCAACGCTGGTTGACCGGGACGGCGGCGATTGCCGTGGCGCTGATGATGGCGTCCGGCGCTCAGGCCGGCTGGTTCGGATTCGGCAACCGCACCGCCAATCAGGGGCAGGGCGTCACGCTCGCCCAGTCGAGCGGCGACACTGCGCGGCTCGACCAGCTCGAACACACGATCCGCGATCTCACCGGCCAGGTCGAGACGCTGCAGCACCAGCTCGACGAGCTCACCAAGCAGATTCAGTCGATGCAGGCGGACAACGAATATCGCTTCAGCCAGCTCGAGCACGGCAAGAGCGGCGGCAAGCGCGACAACGTTGCCGCCGCCGCACCCGCTCAGCCCACGCCACCGGCACCGCAAGCGGCACCGGCCGCCGCCGACCAGCAGTTGGGCGCGCCGCCGAAGGATCTCGGCACGCTGATCGAGCAGGCGCCGGCCGCTCCGGCGGCGACGCCCGCGGGGGCGGGGCAACAGCCGCTCGACCTCTCCTCCCTTGCCCGCGGCGGTTCGGGTGGAGCGGCGGACAGCGGCGCTGCGGCGCCGCTTGCCCAGGCGCAGCAGGTGGGGCAACCGAGCGGCGATCCGGTCGCCGACTACAAGGCGGCTTACGAGCTTTTCGTCGCCGGCCAATATGCGGCGGCCGAACAGGCGTTCCGCCAGTTCCTCGACGCCTATCCGGGCGACGGGCATGCCGCCGATGCAACCTACTGGCTTGGCCAGAGCCTGTTCTCGCGCGGCATGTACCGCGAGGCGGCGCTGGAATTCGTCGACAGCCACAAGCGCTTTCCGAAGAGTGCGCGGGCCGCCGACACGATGCTGCTGCTCGGCAAGTCGCTTGCCGGCATCCCCGAGCGCGAGGCGGCGTGCCAGACCTTCGCGGCGGCGCTCAAGCAGTATCCCAACATGTCGAACGCGCTGCGCCAGCGCGTCATCTCCGAACAAGCCAATGCGGGCTGCTGAGGCGGCCGACGGTCCCTTAAGCGACGCCGAGCTCGACGCGCTTCTTTCGCCCTTCGCCGGCACGGACAAGATTGCGCTGGCCGTCTCCGGCGGTGCCGATTCGCTTGCCCTGATGGTCGGCGCAGCGCGCTGGCGGGCACGCCACGGCGACAAGCCCGGCATCGTCGTGCTCACCGTCGACCATCGCCTGCGCCGCGGCTCGCGGCGCGAGGCCGAGGATGTGGCGGCGGCGGCCAGGGCACGCGGCCTCGAATGCCGCATCCTGGTGCGCGAAGGGCAGCCGCCGGCGGCCAATATCGAGGCGGAAGCGCGTGCCGCTCGCTATCGCCTGCTCGTCGATGCGGCGCGTTCGCTGGGCGCCGGTCATCTCCTCACCGCCCATCATCGCGATGACCTCGCCGAGGCTCTGCTTCTGCGCCTGACGCGCGGCGCCGGCGTCTTCGGTCTCGCCGCCATGCGGCCGGCGATCGATGCCGGCGGGGTCGTGCTTGCGCGGCCGTTGCTCGACGTGCCGCGCGCCCGTCTGGCGGCGACCACCAGGGCGGCCGGTCTGGCGCCGGTGGTCGATGCCATGAACAGTGACCCTCGCTTTGCCCGCGCGCGGCTGCGCAAGCTTCTGCCGCTGCTCGCCGGGGAAGGGCTCGACCCGGCCCGTCTTGCGGCGACCGCGCGGCGGCTGGCGGACGCCGCCGATGCGGTGGACGCGGCGGCGAGCGATCTCATCGCCGCCGCCGTCACGGTCGACGATTTCGCCGTGGCGCAGTTTCGCGGCGACCTCTTTCGGGCGGCACCGGCGGCCGTGCGCAACCGCGTTGTGGTGCGGCTCTTGATGGCGACCGGCGGCAGCGACTACGCCCCGCGATTCGAACGGCTGGCAGCGCTGATGGAGACGATGGCCGCCGCGGCCGCCGGCCGCTTCAAGCGGACGCTTTCCGGCTCGGTCGTCGAAGGGCGCGACGGCACCTTCCTCTTCTATCGCGAGCTCGGCCGCGATGGCCCGCCGGCGGCGATCCTCAAGCCCGGCACGACGGTCGTCTGGGACCACCGTTTTCAGGTGAGTGCCGGCCGCACGGCGCCGACCGGGCTCAGCATCGCCGCGCTTGGCGAGGACGGGCGCCGCGCCGTCGATGCTCCCCGCGGCCTTCGGCCGCGTGCGGCGCTTGCCGCCTTGCCGGCGATCACCCGTCGCGGGCGACTGCTCGCGGCGCCATCACTCGGCTATTTCGCCAGGGCGGCCAAGGGGTTGGACGTCACGGTCTGCCCAATCCTTATGCAGCGGCTCGGCGAACCGCCGCTTTTTCCGGGCTTTTCCGCCGGAATGTGATCGGCGAGGGTTCGTGTTGCCGTAATTCCAGCACGATACTAATGAAAGTCTTATTGGCTTCGTAACGCCCAGTACCTATCTTATGAAGCAATCCGGACGCTTTAGAGGGTGAGCGGCCTCCTCCAACGCTGACCCGTTAGGGACGCGAATGAACGCTAACTTCCGCAATTTCGCCTTGTGGGTCATCATCGGGCTTGTCCTGATCGCCCTGTTCAACCTGTTCCAGAACACCGGCCAGCGGTCGGCGGGCGTCGACATCGCCTATTCACAATTCATCAGCGAGGTCGACCAGGGCCACGTGCGCAGCGTCGTCATCGCCGGCCAGCAGATCGCCGGCACCTATACCGACGGCACCTCCTTCCAGACCTACGCGCCGCAGGACCCGGCGCTGGTGCAGAAGCTGGAGGACAAGGGCGTCACGATCACCGCCAAGGCGCCGAGCGAAGGCGGCCAGTCGCTGATCGGCATGCTGGTGTCGTGGTTCCCGATGTTCCTCATCCTGGCGGTGTGGATATTCTTCATGCGCCAGATGCAGGGGACCGGCGGCAAGGCGCTCGGCTTCGGCAAGTCGAAGGCCAAGCTTCTGACCGAGGCCCACGGCCGCGTCACCTTCGAGGACGTCGCCGGCGTCGACGAGGCCAAGGAGGATCTCGAGGAGATCGTCGAATTCCTGCGTGACCCGCAGAAGTTCCAGCGGCTCGGCGGGCGCATCCCGCGCGGCGTGCTCCTGGTCGGCCCGCCCGGCACCGGCAAGACGCTGTTGGCGCGCGCCATCGCCGGCGAGGCCAACGTGCCGTTCTTCACCATTTCCGGCTCCGACTTCGTCGAGATGTTCGTCGGCGTCGGCGCATCCCGCGTGCGCGACATGTTCGAGCAGGCCAAGAAGAACGCGCCGTGCATCATCTTCATCGACGAAATCGACGCGGTCGGCCGTCATCGCGGCGCCGGCCTCGGCGGCGGCAATGACGAGCGCGAGCAGACGCTGAACCAGTTGCTGGTCGAGATGGACGGCTTCGAGGCCAATGAGGGCATCATCCTCATCGCCGCCACCAACCGGCCCGACGTGCTCGATCCGGCGCTGCTGCGCCCCGGCCGCTTCGATCGGCAGATCGTGGTGCCCAATCCCGACGTGGTCGGCCGCGAGAAGATCCTCAAGGTGCATGTGCGCAAGGTGCCGCTGGCGCCCGACGTCGATCTGCGCGTCATCGCGCGCGGCACGCCCGGCTTCTCCGGCGCCGACCTGATGAACCTGGTCAACGAGGCGGCACTGCTTGCCGCCCGCCGCGGCAAGCGCCTGGTCACCATGGCCGAGTTCGAGGACGCCAAGGACAAGGTGATGATGGGTGCGGAGCGCCGCACACTGGTCATGACCGAGGACGAGAAGCGGTTGACCGCCTATCACGAGGCCGGCCACGCCGTGGTCGCGCTGCATGTGCCGGCGACCGACCCGGTGCACAAGGCGACGATCATTCCGCGCGGCCGGGCGATGGGCATGGTCATGCAGCTGCCCGAACGCGACAAGCTGTCGATGAGCCTCGAGCAGATGACCTCGCGCCTGGCCATCATGATGGGCGGCCGCGTCGCCGAGGAGATGATCTTCGGCAAGGAGAAGGTGACCTCTGGCGCCTCATCCGATATCGAACAGGCGACCCGTCTGGCGCGCTTGATGGTCACCCGGTGGGGCCTGTCGGACGAGCTCGGCACGGTCTCCTACGGTGAGAACCAGGAAGAAGTGTTCCTCGGCCATTCGGTGTCGCGCCAGCAGAACGTCTCCGAGCAGACCGCCCAGAAGATCGACGCCGAGATCCGGCGCTATGTCGAGGAGGGCCTGTCGGAAGCGCGCCGCCTTCTCTCCGAGCACTCCGACGAGCTGGAGAAGTTGGCGCAGGGGCTGCTCGAATACGAGACGCTGTCCGGCGACGAGATTCGCAATCTGCTCGCCGGCAAGCCGCCGGTGCGCGAGACCCAGGACGAGGCGGCCGCCACCAAGGGATCGGCCGTGCCGGTCACCAAGAGCAAGCCCAAGGGCTCGCCCGGCGAGCCGGAAGGCGGCATGGCCCCGCAGCCGCAGGGCTGATCCCGCCAGGGCTGATGCGCCGCGAGGCGACGGACATCACGAAACGGCCGCGGAAACGCGGCCGTTTTCATTTGGTTTTCGTCGTCTTTGCCACCCCCCCAATTCATAATTCTGACCGCAAGAACGCTGTTCACGGTGCTTTTAAGCAACGGCCGCGGCCGTTTACGTTTCGTTAAGGTAAAAAAACGTGGTTAAGCAACGTGGTTTACGGCGCCTTAAGATTTATCGCTGACAATTCCTTTCCATGAGCGGTCGTTCGGTCGCTTGGGTTCAGTAGTTGAGGAAAGGAAACCGTCATGGGTCGCTACCGTCTTCGTGCGCTTGTCGGCGCTGCGTTCCTGCTGCCGCTGTCGGCGGGTGCGTGGGCGGCCGATCTTCCCGAGATCCCGCCGCCTTATCAGCCGCAGGTCGAGGTCGGCAAAACCTGGTATCTGCGCGGCGATATCGGAATGACGAACTACTCCGTCGGCAGCCTCTACAACGTTCTCTATGACTCCTCCGGCACGACGGTCGACAACATCTCCAAGAACTTCGAATCGTCACCGCTGTTCAGCCTGGGCGTCGGCTTCAAGCACAGCGACCACCTGCGCTTCGACGTCACCGGCGAGTTCCGCGGCAACGGCACCTTCCATGGTCTCGACATCTACCACTACGGTGGCACCTCGGGCACCGACGAATACACCGGCGTCCTGTCGAGCTGGGCGGTCATGGCGAATGCCTACTGGGACATCGGCACGTGGCACGGCGTGACGCCGTTCTTCGGCGGTGGCCTCGGCGGCGCGCTGAACACCATGAAGGGCTTCACCGACGTCAACACCACGACCAACGGCGTTGCCTACGGCGCCAAGCACGCGCAGTGGAGCCTCGCCTGGCAGCTGAGCGCCGGTCTCGCCTACCAGATCACGCCTGAGATGACCCTCGAAGCCGCCTATCGCTACATGGATCTGGGCAGCGCCTCATCCGGCGATCTGGTCGCCTATGACGGAACCAACACGGTCAACAACCCGATGGAGTTCCGCCATCTCACCTCGCAGGACTTCAAGATCGGCTTCCGCTACGCCTTCGGCGCGCCGAGCTATTCAGGACCTGCCGTGGTCAAGTACTGATCGCCTCCTCCGGGGCACACATGAAGCACCGCCCGCCACCTCGGCGGGCGGTGCTTTCTTGTCTTTCGTTCGTTCCCTGTCGCGCCGTGCCTGCCGACCCTCCTGAGATTTTTCCGTCACAGTCGCCGCTCGGCTTCGCGCCGCGCTGAAACCCGATTGACTCTCTCGACGACCCGGCGTATCTGCGCCGGCGGGACACCCCTCCCCAACGAGGGGCTTCTATCTGAGAGGGTAGGCTTAATGACCGCACCTGCTGCGCCGGCCGTGCGCCCGGCAAACCCCAATTTCTCCTCTGGTCCATGCGCCAAGCGACCCGGCTGGTCGCTGGATGTGCTGCGCGATGCCGCGCTCGGCCGTTCGCACCGGGCCAAGATCGGCAAGACCAAGCTCAAGGCAGCGATCGACCTCACGCGTGAGGTGCTCCAGGTGCCGGCCGACTACCGCATCGGCATCGTTCCGGCCTCGGATACCGGCGCCGTCGAGATGGCGTTGTGGTCGATGCTCGGCGCCCGCCCGGTCGACGTGCTGGCCTGGGAATCCTTCGGCCTCGGCTGGGTGACCGACGTGGTCAAGCAGTTGAAGCTGAAAGACGCGCGCACCATCAAGGCCGATTACGGCAAGCTGCCCGATCTCACCCAGGTCGATTTCGATCACGACGTGGTCTTCACCTGGAACGGCACCACGTCGGGCGTGCGCGTGCCTAACGGCGACTGGATCGCCGCTGACCGCAAGGGCCTCGCCATCTGCGATGCGACTTCGGCGGCGTTCGCCCAGGACCTCGCCTTCGACAAGCTCGATGTCGTCACCTTCTCCTGGCAGAAGGCGCTCGGCGGCGAGGCGGCGCACGGCATGCTCATCCTCTCCCCGCGCGCCGTCGAGCGGCTGGAGACCTACACGCCGGCCTGGCCGCTGCCGAAAGTTTTCCGCATGACCAAGGGCGGCAAGCTCAACGAGGGCATCTTCGTCGGCGAGACGATCAACACGCCGTCGATGCTGTGCGTCGAGGACTATCTCGATACGCTCACCTGGGCGAAGTCGGTCGGTGGCCTGAAAGGCCTGATGGGCCGCGCCGATGCCAACTTCAAGGTACTGGCCGACTGGGCGGCGAAGACGCCGTGGATCGATTTCTTCGCCGAAGACCCGGCGGTGCGCTCCAACACCTCGGTGACGCTGAAGATCGTCGATCCCGACGTGACGAAGCGTCCGCCGGAAGAGCAGGAGGCCTTCCTCAAGGCCATCTCGGCGCGTCTCGACAAGGAAGGTGTCGCCCACGACATCAACTACCATCGCGACGCCCCGCCGCATTTCCGCATCTGGGCAGGCGCCACGATCGAGGCGTCGGACCTTCAGATCCTGACCCGGTGGCTCGATTGGGCCTACGCGGTCGAAAAGGCGTCGCTGAAGGAAGCAGCCTGACCGGCTGAACTACCAAAGGCGGCCGGTATGCCCGGCCGCCGGCATCCAACCCCCACGAAATTGTTTCGCGTGAGCGCCGGCAAACGATTCGGGCGCACCGCGAAGGAAAGGCATCAAAATGACCGCTCGTGTTCTGGTTTCCGACAAGCTCTCCAAGACCGCCATCCAGGTCTTCAAGGTGCGCGGCGTCGAGGTCGACTATCTGCCCGACCTCGGCAAGGACAAGGACAAGCTGCTTGCCGTCATCGGCGACTATGACGGACTCGCCATCCGCTCCGCCACCAAGGTCACCGAGAAGGTGCTCGGCGCCGCCAAGAAGTTGCGCGTCATCGGTCGCGCCGGCATCGGCGTCGACAATGTCGATGTGCCGGTCGCCACCCAGCGCGGCATCATCGTGATGAACACGCCCTTCGGCAATTCCATCACCACGGCCGAGCACGCCATCGCCATGATGTTCGCCGTCGCCCGTCAGATTCCCGCCGCCGATACCTCCACCCAGGCCGGCAAGTGGGAGAAGAACCGCTTCATGGGCGTCGAGATCACCGCCAAGACGCTCGGCATCATCGGCTGCGGCAATATCGGCTCGATCGTCGCCGAGCGCGCCATCGGGCTGAAGATGCGCGTCGTCGCCTATGACCCGTATCTGTCCGAGGAGCGCGCCCTGCAGCTGGGCGTCGAGAAAGTCGACCTCGACGAGCTGTTCCAGCGCGCCGACTTCATCACGCTGCACACGCCGCTCACCGAGAAGACCAAGAACATCATCGACAAGGCGGCGATCGCCAAGATGCGCGACGGCGTGCGCATCATCAATTGCGCCCGCGGCGGCCTGATCGTCGAAGAGGACCTCGCCGAGGCGATCAAGGCCGGCAAGGTCGCCGGCGCCGGTGTCGACGTCTTCGTCACCGAGCCGGCGGAGGCAAGCCCGCTCTTCGGTCTGCCCAACGTCGTGTGCACGCCGCATCTTGGCGCCTCCACGTCGGAAGCGCAGGAGAACGTCGCCGTCCAGGTGGCCGAGCAGATGGCCGACTATCTGGTCAACGGCGCCGTCTCCAACGCGCTCAACATGCCGTCGATCACGGCCGAGGAAGCGCCGCGGCTCATCCCCTTCGTCAAGCTCGCCGAAAACCTCGGCTCCTTCGCCGGCCAGCTCACCGAGACTACCATCCTCGGCGCCACCATCGAATATGCCGGCGATGTCGCCGACATGAACACCAGGGCGCTCTCCGCGGCGCTGCTCGCCGGGTTGCTGCGGCCGATGCTGAACGAGGTCAATATGGTCAACGCGCCGATCGTGGCGCGCGACCGCGGCATGGAGATCAACGAGGTGCGCCAGACCCAGCGCGGCATCTACGAGACCTACATCCGCTTGACGGTCAGGACCGAGCGCCAGGAGCGTGCCGTCGCCGGCACGGTCTTCTCCGACGGCAAGCCGCGCTTCATCCAGATCAAGAACATCAACATGGACGCCGGCTTCGCGCCGCACATGCTCTACGTCACCAACAAGGACAAGCCCGGCTTCATCGGGCGGCTGGGCACGCTGCTCGGCAACGAGAAGGTCAACATCGCCAACTTCAACCTCGGCCGCGCGGCCTTGGGCGACGATGCCATCTCACTGGTCGAGATCGACGGAGCGATGAGCGACGACGTGCTCGCCAAGGTCGGCAAGCTCGACGGCGTCGTCCAGGCCAAGCGGCTGGTGTTCTGAACCGGGTCCGCTCGGAGATCGAACTCGGTCCCCATCCTTCGATGCTCCCCCGGATCACGTCCGGGGTCGCACCTCAGGATGAGGACTTTCTCCCAGCCTCATCCTGAGGCGGCGGCGAAGCCGCCCTCGAAGGACGAGGCTGGCCGGTGCGGCATCAACTGCGCCTCCCAAGCGCCGACCGCAAGCGACCCCGTGCCTGTCCCGCAGCAGGCACGGCGTTTCTTTCAGCGGCCGAGCCGGCTGCCGCCATCGGCACAGCCGCGCGACGGGCTCTGGCCTGTGGGGTGCTCTCCACCGATCATGGAGAGAACGGTGCGGGTAAGGTCGGCAGGGGAATCGACCAGCTGATCGGCCCCGGCGGTTTCGAGTTCGTCTCGGGTGCCATAGCCCCAGAGAACGCCGAGCCCCCGCATGCCAACCGCATGGGCGCCGGAAATGTCGTATCGGCGGTCTCCGACCATCAGACTTTGCGATGGCGAGAGCCCGTATCTGGCCAGGACATGGGCGAGCAGCTCAGGTTTGTGAGCCAGCGCACCGTCCGGCAGCGAGCCGTCGATGCCATCGAAATATGCGGCAAGCTTCCAGTGGCCCAGAATCCGGATTGCGAAATCCACTCTCTTCGACGTTGCGAGATGGAGCCGCAATCCGCTTCGCTTCATTTGCTCGATGGACTGAACAATGCCCGGATATGGCTCGCTCCCGAGAAACCCGCTTTCACTGTAGTGCTGGCGATAGGCGGCGAGCGCCTCGTCGACCCTGTCGTCGCCATAGGGCTGCAACAGGACCCGCATTGCGTCCTCGAGCGGGGGGCCGATGACCTGCCTTATGTCGAATGTCTCGTCCGGTTCATGTCCAAGCGCATGCAATGCGGCGCGGTAGCTTGCCAGGATGCCGGGGCGAGAATCGACCAGGGTGCCGTCGAGGTCGAGAAGAACGGAGCAGGTCATTGTCTGAACGTAGCGGCTAACGGAAGAGGGGGTACAGGACTTGGCGGCTCTGTCGCGTGGCGTTTGGCGACGCGATTTCAACGTGTCGCCTTTGGCGCGATGATGACCTCGGTGTCGACCCGCTCGTTGAAGATGCCGGCTGGATTGAGGCCGAGCAGCGCCTCCGTCAGTTCAGTCTCGAACGCCGGGGCGTCGCCGCCGAACAGGTGCCTGGCGGAGCTCGATATCGAATAGATGCATCCGATGATGGAATTCACGTTGCGCGTGATGCTGTTCGTAAACTCATGGGCCGTGAATTGCGCGAAACATTCCGATCGCCGCAGGGCCGGCTCGTGTTTGGGCTCTTGCGGATTGGAGTTCGGGTGGCGGACAGGGGTCCCTAGAAATCTGGCGACGATCTCGCCGGCCACCGGTTCCCAGCTCTCTTGCGGACGTCGCTTGCCGGGATTGACGAGAGCCAATCCTCCTCCGTCCTCGATGAGGGTGGTGAGCTTGCTGAGCACGCGGTCACGATCCATCCAGTGAAAGGCCTGCCCGATGGTTACAACGCGAAAGGGCCCCGCGTCAGGCGAAATGTCCTCGGCCGCGGAGTGCAGCCACTGGATGTTGCGTCGGCCTCTCGCGGCGGCGAGCCGCTGCCCCTCGGCGATCATCTCAGCGTCAGGATCGATGGCGACAACTTCGGCAACGATCGCGGAAAGGGGAATTGCGAGAGTGCCCGGTCCGCATCCCAAATCCAGCGCGCGGGCGTCCGCGTCGAGATGGTAGGTGTCGACAATGAAGTCGATGGCCGCTGGCGCATAGGGCGCGCGGAAGCGATCGTAGTAGGGCGCCGTTCCGGCGAACGGAGAGGCGTCTGCGGAATCGGGCATGCCCGACGGGACCACGAATTGGCTGTCGGTACAAGCCGAGGTGCGTAGCGCGACCGTCGATCCGTTCACGAGGAACGTTGCCTCGCCCCTCGCTGCGCCACGAAGATGCCGGTGATGATCAGCAGATAGCCGATGCCGTGAAAGAGCTGCGGGTGCTCGCCCAGGAAGACGATGGCGACGGCCGAGCCGAAGACCGGGATCAGGTGGAAGAACGGGCCGGCGCGGTTGGCGCCGATCAGCTCGACGCCGCGGTTGAAGAAGACGTAGGCGACGAGCGAGGGGAAGACGATCACATAGGCGAGGACGGCAAAGGCGGCGAACGTCGGATCGATCCGGCGACCGGCGACGTATTCGGCCGCCGTCACCGGCGCCAGCATGATGGCGCCGGCGACGAAGGTGAAGGCGAGGAAGGAGAGGAAGTGGATCGCCGGGCGTCGGCGCAGCAGCGCGGCATAAAGGGCGTAGCTCACCATGGCGACCAGGAACCAGATGTCGCCCGGGTTGAGCTTGAGATGCGCCAGCGTCGCCGGGTCGCCATGGGCGACGATCGTCAGCACGCCGCAGGACGAAATCAGGATGCCGACGAGTTGGGCGAGCGTCAGCCGGTCGCGGAAGAGGATCAGCGACCACAGGCCGATCATCAGCGGCGCCGAGGACTGCATCAGCGAGCCGTTGAGGGCGGTGGTGTATTCCAGCCCGTGATAGGCGAGCGTGTTGTAGACGGTGATGCCGGCGAAGCTGAGCAGCAGCATGATGCCGAGATGGCGGCGGATGACCGGCCAATCTTGGGCGAGCACCTTGCGCGCGATCGGCACCGCCACCAGCGCCGCGCCCACCCAGCGGATCTCGGCCAGCGCCGCCGGCGGAACCGTGCCGGCGATGAAGCGTCCGAGCGCGATGTTGATCGCCCAGAACAGCGAGGTCAGCGACAGGAGCAGATAGGGCCGGTCGAACAATGCGCGGCTGGCCGGGGAAAGTGTCGTCACGGGGGCTGCCCTGCGGAGACGGGGAAGGGATCGCGGCCGCCTGCCGGTGGCGCGGGCAGTCTGGCGGCCGAATTCATAGCCGAGGCGCCGGCCGCCGACAACGCTGGCGCCCCCGGGACGGGGCGCCGCAGCGCCGCATTTCGCCTCGCATGGGGCGAAAGCAGGGGCTATAGTCCGCCCCCAAGGCCGCCCCGGCACGTCAGCCGGGGCGATTCTTTGCCGGCAAACAGCCGCGTTTTTTGAGAAATCGGGTAGGCAATGGCGAATGTAGTGGTCGTCGGAGCTCAATGGGGCGACGAGGGCAAGGGCAAGATCGTGGACTGGCTTTCCGAGCGCGCCGATATCGTGGTGCGCTTCCAGGGGGGGCACAATGCGGGGCACACGCTGGTCATCGACGGGGTCAGCTACAAGCTGAGCCTGCTGCCTTCCGGCGTCGTGCGTCCGGGCAAGCTGTCGGTCATCGGCAACGGCGTGGTGGTCGATCCGTGGGCCTTCATCGCCGAGGTCGAGAAGCTCAAAGGGCAGGGCGTTTCGGTGACGCCGGACAACCTGCTGATCGCCGACAATGCGCCGCTGATCCTGCCGCTGCATCGCGAGCTCGACGTCACCCGCGAGACCGCCAACAGCACCCAGGCGATCGGCACCACCAAGCGCGGCATCGGACCGGCCTATGAGGACAAGGTCGGCCGCCGCGCCATCCGCGTCGCCGATCTCGCCGATCCGGCAAGCCTGCCCGGCAAGGTCGACCGGCTGCTGGCGCATCACAATGCGCTCAGGCGCGGCAACGGCGCCCCGGAGATCGACGGGGCGGAGCTGCTTGCCGCGCTCATCGAGATTGCGCCGAAGATACTGCCGTTCATGGGCTCAGCCTGGCAGCAGCTCGACGCGGCCCGCCGCGAGGGAAAGCGCATCCTGTTCGAAGGGGCGCAGGGCGTGCTGCTCGATATCGACCACGGCACCTATCCCTTCGTCACCTCGTCCAACATCGTCGCTGGCCAGGCAGCGATCGGCTCCGGTCTCGGCACGCGCGCCGCCGACTATGTGCTTGGCATCACCAAGGCCTATACGACGCGCGTCGGCGAGGGGCCGTTCCCGACCGAGGACAAGGGCGAGATGGGCGAACGGCTGGGCAGCGTTGGCAAGGAATTCGGCACCGTCACCGGGCGCAAGCGGCGCTGCGGCTGGTTCGATGCGGCGCTGGTCCGCCAGGTTGTTCGCATATCGGGCATCAACGGCATCGCGCTGACCAAGCTCGATGTCCTGGATGGGCTGGAAACGATAAAGATATCAGTAGGCTACCATCTCAATGGGAAGCCGCTCGACCATCTGCCGGTGGCTCAGCAGGAACAGGCAGCGGTTGAACCGGTCTACGAGACAATGGAAGGTTGGCAGGACTCGACTGCGGGGGCCCGGACATGGAATGATCTGCCGGCCCAAGCGGTCAAATACGTTCGGCATGTCGAAGAGCTGATTGGCGTTCCTGTGGCCTTACTTTCGACAAGTCCTGAGCGTGACGATACGATCCTTGTGCATGATCCTTTTGAAGGCTAAGAGGTCGGCAGAGCGAAGAAATGGCCGAATATTACGCTGTACTGAGCCGGGCGGTTGCCAGTCTTGAGGCGAGCACGCCGGAAGCGCGGCGCGCCGTCTATGACAAGGCGCGCAATGCGCTGATCGCTCAGTTGAAGGCGATCGTTCCACCGCTGCCGACTTCGGAGATTTCGCGCCAGCGCCTCGAGCTGGAAGAGGCGATCCGCCGCGCCGAGCGCGAGGCGACCGGCGGTGTTTCGACGCAGCCGCGTCCACCGCGACGGCCGGCGCCGGTGGCGGCCCCGCCACCTCAGCCGCGGCCCCAATCGCCTCCACCCCAGGCGCCTCCACCCCAGGCAGCCGCTGCCGAGCCGCCACCACCCCAGCCGCATCAGCCGCCGGAAGCGCCGCCGATGCCTGAGGAGCCGATGCCTGAGGATATGCCTCAGCCGGAAGCGGCCGCCGCGCATTCGCCGCAGGAAGTCTTCCGGCGGGCGATCCGCGAAGCCGAGGGTCGCGCCGACATCATCCCGCCGCAGGCCGAACGCCCACCGCAGGCGGAACGGCCGCCGATGCGCGAGGAGGCCTTTGGCGGCATGGAGGGCGAATACCAGGTCGGTGGCCGTGCGCGCCGGGCGCCGCCGCCGGCGGAGCCGCCGCCCTATGTGCCGCCCAATTACCGGGCGCCGCGGCAGCCAGAATCGGAGCCCCGGCTGGCTCCCGGCTATGCGTGGGAGCGGGAGCCGCGGCAGTCGGAATCGGCGGTGGCCCGCTATGCGGTGGCGCCCGAGGTCGACGGCGAAGACCGGCCGGCGCGAATCAGGGACGGCCGGCGCCGGGGCGGCGGCCGTGACCGCGGTGGCGACCGTGATGGCGATCGGGACCACGAAATCGACGCCGATTTCGAGGATGCCGCAATTCGACCCTCGCGCCTGCCGACCATTCTCCTGCTCGTGCTGATCGTCGGGTTGCTCGGCGGTCTGGCGGCACTGGCGTGGTGGCAGCGCGGCGAGCTGTCGAAGATTTTTGCCGAGCTCACCTCGTCGGGCGGCACCGAACAGGCCGCTTCTGTCAAGGCGCCCGCGCCACCGGCGCCACCGGCGACCCCCGCGAAGAGTGCCGATGCTGCGTCGAGCAAGAGCAGCGACCGGCTGCCCGGCGGCAACGCCATCGCCACCACGCCCGGTGTGCGCGTGGTCGGCGAGACCGGCGATGCCGGCGTGTCCACCGACGGGACGACCAATCAGGCCTCGGCGGAGCCGCCGCAGCCGCCCGCGGCGACGGACAACGGCAATGTGGCGCTGGTGGCCCAGAAGGCGGTCCTCTATGAGGAACCGCTTGACGCCGCCAAGGCCGCCAACGGCGTCACCCAGATCAATGCCGCGGTGACGTGGAGCTACGTCGACCAGGCCAACGGTCCGGCGGTGGTTGCCAATCTCGACGTGCCGGACCGCGGCCTCAAGATCACGCTGACCATCCACAAGAACACCGACAACACGCTGCCGGCGAGCCACCTGATCGAGGTGGTGGTCAAGACCACCGCCGCCTTCCCCGGCAAGGGCATCTCCAGCATTCCGCGCCTGGTGCTGAAACCGTCCGAAGACGCCCGCGGCGAGCCGCTGATCGGCGCAACGGCGAAGGTCCAGGACGGGCTGTTCTGGATCGCGCTGTCGGCGCTCGATGCCGACGTGAAGAGCAACATGTCGCTGCTCAAGGACCGCGGCTGGATCGACCTGCCGCTGGTCTACGATACCGGTCAGCGCGCCATCCTCACCTTCGAGAAGGGCACGCCCGGCGACCGCGCTTTTGCGCAGGCGATGACCGCCTGGACCGGCTAGAGCAGGGCCGGGAAGGGCCCTCATATCAGCCATACCGAAAAGGGCTTGCCGCCGGGCGGCAAGCCTGCAATTCTCTCGCCCGTTCCGAGGGGTGCTCGTTTTCGAGCTGAGATGGCCTCAAAAGGCCGAACCCTTCGAACCTGATCCGGGTCATGCCGGCGAAGGGACGGGAACTTTATCCGCCAGATAACTTCGCCTCTGCATCCGGATCGCCATGGAGCGAACGGGCGATGACGATCGAGCGCCGGTCGGGCGAAGGTGACAGGCGATGACGGCGCTGAGAGCGCTCTTCGTCGCACTCGCCCTCATCGTCATCTGGCAGGCGATCGTCACCATCTTCCAGCCGCCGCCCTTCCTGCTGCCGGACCCGGCGCGGGTGTTCGCGGCGCTCGTCCGGCGGCCGGACCTGTGGCGGGTGGACGCCGTCACGACGCTCTCCGAGAGCCTGATCGGCCTCCTCGCCGGTATCGTGCTCGGCGCGGCGCTGGCGCTGGCCATGAGCTTCCTGCCGCTCACCAGGCCCGTGCTGCTGCCGGTGATGGTGGTCAGCCAGGCGATCCCGGTCTTCGCCATCGCGCCGCTGCTGGCGCTGTGGTTCGGCTTCGGCGTCGCCTCCAAGATCGTCATGGCGACCATCGCCATCTTCTTTCCGGTCGCCTCCGCCTTCGCCGACGGCCTGTCGCGCGCCGATTCCAATCTCACCGATCTGGCGCGGCTCTATCGTGCGCGCCGCTGGCAGGTGGTGATGCTCATTCGCCTTCCCGGCGCGATTCCGGCACTGGTCACCGGCATCCGGCTGGCCGCCGTCTACGCGCCGATCGGCGCCCTCATCGGCGAATGGGTGGGGGCGTCCTCCGGCCTCGGCTACGCCATGCTGTTCGCCAATGCGCGGGCGCAAACCGACGTGATGTTCGCCGCGCTCATCCTGCTCATCGCCATGTCGGTGGCGCTGCGCGCGATCGTCGACCTGTTGACCGCCAACCTCACGCCGTGGGCGGCGGAGAGCCAATAAGGGAATCCATGGAAATGAAAATGATGAGTCGTCTGTTGGGGTTGGCTGCGCTTCTTGCCGTTCTGAATCCACTTCAAGTGCAGGCCGCCGACAAGCTGGCCGTGCTGCTCGACTGGTTCGTCAATCCCGACCATGCGCCGCTGGTCATCGCCAAGGAGGGCGGCTATTTCGCCCGCCACGGCCTCGACGTCGATCTCATCGCGCCGGCCGATCCGAGCGCGCCGCCGCGGCTGGTCGCCGCCGGCAGAGCGGATATCGCCGTCACCTACCAGCCGGACCTGATGCTGCAGATCAAGGAGGGGCTGCCGCTTCTGCGCTTCGGCACGCTGATCGAAACGCCGCTCAACTGCCTGATCGTGCTCAAGGACGGCCCGGTGAAGACGCTCGCCGACCTCAAGGGCAAGAAGATCGGCTATTCGATCGCCGGACTGCAGGAGGCCTATCTCGGTGCCTACTTCAAGTCGGCGGGGCTGACGGCCAAGGACGTGACGCTGGTCAACGTCAATTTCAATCTGGTCACCGCGCTGATGTCGGGCCAGGTCGACGCAGCGATCGACGGCTATCGCAATGTCGAGCTGATCCAGCTCGGCCTCAAGGGCATGCCGGGCACCGCCTTCTATCCGGAAGAGCATGGCGTGCCGCCCTATGACGAACTGATCTATGCCACCAGCACGAAGCTGAAGGACGATCCGCGCCTCGGCCGCTTCCTGGCGGCGGTGGAGGAGGCCACGATCTTCATCACCAACCATCCGGACGAGGCACTGGCGATGCTCCTGAAGGCGCACAACGATCTCGACGACGAACTGAATCGCAAATCGTTCTTCGCCACGCTGCCGCGCTTCGCCAAGCGCCCGGCGGCGCTCGATCCGGCGCGCTACACCCGCTTCGCGACCTTCATGAAGGACAACGGCCTGCTCGACACGGTGCCGCCGGTTTCGGACTACGCCATCGTGCCGAAATAGGCGGAGTCGCCATGCATTTCGCCTTGACCTCGGCGGCCAATCGCCTATGTCTCGACCGCCAACATCAATCGGTGAAACCCATGCCTAGCGACGGCAGTAGACCTCCACAGCGTAGGCCGCTTCAGGCGGTCGTGAGGCGTCTCACCGATTGAGGGAGGCGCACCGCGACCGGCCGGACAGCGGCCGGTGAAAGGCGGTGTGCCATGAACAACGAAATCCGCGTCCTTGCGCAACAGCTCCTGCATGGCGGCCTCGGGCCGTTGCCGGAACGCGACCGGCGCGTCATCGCGCGTGTCGCCCGGCGCCTGCATGCGCGCGACCTCAACCGCGAATTCGAGGAGCATCTGACCTTCGGTCAGAAGCTGGCGGACCGGGTGGGCACGATCGGCGGTTCGTGGCGATTCATCATCGGCTTCGCCGTCTTCCTCATCGGCTGGGCGGTGCTCAACGGGATGCTGCTCGCCAACCACGCGCTCGACCCCTATCCGTTCATGTTCCTCAACCTGATGCTGTCGCTGCTCGCCGCCTTCCAGGCGCCGATCATCATGATGAGCCAGAACCGCCAGGCGGCGAAGGACCGCATGGCGGCGGCGCTCGACTACGAGGTCAACCTCAAGGCGGAGTTCGCCATCGCCGCGCTGCACACCAAGCTCGACCGTCTGCAGGCCGCGCTGGAAACGGGAGAGGGCAAGGCGGGCGAGGCGCGGGCGCCGGCGCGTGCCGGCGAGCCGGAAGAGCGCGCGCTGGTCGACGCGTGAGCGGTTCAGCCGGGCAGAGCCCGTCGGCACTGCGGCATCGCTGAAGCAGAAGTCTCGATTGTGAGGCGGGCAGGGCGATGCAACGCGGTGAACCTTCCCCCTTGAGGGGAGGTCGAAATCGCGTCAGCGATTTCGGAAGGGCGTGACAGTGCCAGCTTGCGCGCTGCGGCTGATATGACCGCACACGCCTTCCACATTCTGCATCATATCGCTGTTCCAGTAGTCCGTAGGGCGGGTCAGGCGCGCGAGCGCCGTAACCCGCCGCGAGAGCTGGCAGGGCGATGCAACACGGCCAACCTCCCCCCTGAGGGAAGGTTGGGCCCCGAGCGCGCCGCATACGCCCTCCCTCCACCGCGTGAGCGCGGGGAGGGGGGACCACGCGCAAGCGTGGTGGGTGGGGGGCTGTGCGAGGGCTTCGCGTCCATAAGGCGGGCAGAGCGGCGCAACCCGGTGAACCTCCCCCTTGAGGGGAGGTCGAAATCGCGTCAGCGATTTCGGGAGGGGGTAACGACCTCGGCGTCACGCGCTGCGGCTGATATGACCGCGCACACGCCTTCCACATTGTCCATCACATCGCTGTTCCAGACGCGCACGACGCGATAGCCCTGCTCGGTCAGCCAAGCACCACGCTCGCGATCCACTTCGTGGGAGTGTTGCCCTCCGTCTACCTCGACGATCAGTCGATATTGCGGACAGAAGAAATCAACAATGTAGGGACCGATGGGTGCCTGCCGGCGGAAGCGCAATCCATCGATGCCGGGTTTGCGCAATCGGGGCCACAGGCGTGCCTCCGCCTCGGTCATGCGCTGGCGCATGGCTTTGCCGAAGCGCCGGTTCGTCGGTGGCACTGAGCGGTGCGGCATACCCTCTCCCGAAATTCGCTTCGCCACCGCTTCGCGAATTTCGACCTCCCCTCAAGGGGGAGGTTGTCGGAGCAAGCGGCGCGGGGCCTGCGGAATTATCCCACCACTTCACCAAGCGGGGACAACAAAGAAGTTATCCCCGCAACCCTGCCCCCATGAGATGATGCGCTCATTCCCGCTCGGATGAGGGCGCGCTCATGAGGCGTCATCAGCGTGGAGCGGGGTGCGGCGCCCCCGCGCACCGGATTCGCTTATCCGGCCCTCGGGGCGTTCCCGGCGGGACCGTCGGCACTACGACCGGCCGCCCTCAGGGCCTAAGCCCCACCTGGCATTCGGGGTGCAGCGCTCGCCGGGAGACGGAGAAAAATCGCCGCGGCGGGCGCTCGGTGAGCGCCCCCAGTCTCGCGGAGTAACCGCACGGCATTCGCCGGGCGCCCGCCACCCCCTCGTCTCCAACAAGAGGCGAGGAGCGCCGCAAGAGGCCGATGAGGGCCGAAGGCCCGACCGGGATCGGAAGAGCGGCGCGACAGGGAAGCCAGAAAGGTTCATAGCTCGGTGCTTCCGGCACGCGAGAACGAGAGCCCGTGTCCCGGGTGGGTGAGGCGCGCGTGAGAGAGGACCCTCAAACACAAGTCGTGAATCGAATGACTGCGCATTGGTGGAGCCGAGGCCGTGCCGCTTGCTCCCCCTCGCCCCTTGCGGGAGAGGGCTTTCGGCCTTGGCCTCGCAGGCGGCGTGAGCTGCCGAGAGGCTTAGGCCGGAAGGGTGAGGGGTCATGGCATGGTGCGCGGTGGTCGTGTCCCGGGCGCAGTCAGCACGGTGCCAATGGCTGGTCCGGCCTCGATGCCCGGTCGGCGCCGGGCATGAACGGTGTCTGTGGTAGCCTACGCCCCGGCCGCCTCGATCTGGGCGTGCGGCGCCTCGAGTTCCTTGGCGCCCTTCTTCACCGCCTTCTGCACCTTCTCGAAGGCGCGCACCTCGATCTGGCGGACGCGCTCGCGGCTCACCCCGAACTCGCTCGACAGCTCTTCCAGCGTGATCGGGTCCTCGGCCAGGCGGCGCGCCTCGAAGATGCGGCGCTCGCGGTCGTTGAGCACACTCATGGCGTTGCGGAGAAGCTGGCGGCGGTTGTCGAGCTCCTCGTCCTCGGCGAGACGATCTTCCTGGCTCGGTGCCTCGTCGACCAGCCAGTCCTGCCATTCGCCGCCGGCCTCGCCGTCGGCGCGCAGCGGCGCATTGAGCGAGGCGTCGCCGCCGAGACGGCGGTTCATCGACACCACGTCGTCCTCGGTCACGCCGAGCTTGGTGGCGATCTGCTGCACCTGGTCGGGGTTGAGGTCGCCCTCGTCCAGGGCCTGGATCTGGCCCTTGACCTTGCGCAGGTTGAAGAACAGCCGCTTCTGGTTGGCCGTGGTGCCCATCTTCACCAGGCTCCACGAACGCAGGATGTATTCCTGGATGGCGGCGCGGATCCACCACATGGCGTAGGTGGCGAGCCGGAAGCCCTTCTCGGGCTCGAAGCGGCGGACGGCCTGCATCAGGCCGACATTGCCCTCGGAGATCACTTCGCCGATGGGCAGACCGTAGCCGCGATAGCCCATGGCGATCTTGGCGACGAGCCGGAGATGGCTGGTCACCAGACGGTGGGCGGCGTCGCGGTCGCCATGCTCCTTGTAGCGCTTGGCGAGCATGTACTCCTCGTCAGGCGCGAGCATGGGAAACTTGCGAATTTCGGAGAGATAGTGCGAGAGGCCGGATTCGCCGGCAGCAATCGCGGGCAGTGCGACACGGGCCATGTGCAATGCGCCCCTTTCGTTTTCCTGGACCCCCGGCCGATTCCGGCGAGTCCTTCCGGGCGTCCGTGAAGCGGCACGTCCGGTAAATAACATATAGGAAGAACTTTGGCGGAATCACGCCCGCCCCGCATCAATCGGGATTAAATATTGTTCACAAGGACTTAAAGGCCGAAATCAGAGCCGCCATGTCGTCCGGAGGGGGGCTTTCGAAGCGCATTTCGTCGCCGCTCACCGGGTGCTCGAAGCCGAGCAAATAGGCGTGCAGCGCCTGGCGGGGAAAGGCGGCGACGAGGCTTCTCGCCGGCTCAGGCAACAGCGCCACCTTGGTGGCGAAGCCGGCGCCATAGGTGCGGTCGCCGACCACCGGATGGCCGATCGCCGCCATGTGGACGCGGATCTGGTGGGTGCGGCCGGTCTCCAGAACGCATTCGGTGAGGGTGGCCAGCGGCTGCTCCTGCGGCCCGAACCGTTCCTGCACGGCGTAGTGGGTGACGGCGTGGCGGCCGCCGGTGCGCTTGACCGCGATCTTCTCGCGGTTGCGGGTCGAGCGGCCGACGGCGAGATCGACGGTGCCCTGGGGGCGGTCAGGCGCGCCCCAGACAAGCGCCAGATAGGCGCGCTCCAGCGGCCCCGACCGGCCGTGGTCGGCGAACTGGGCGGCAAGCCCCCTGTGCGCGCGGTCGTTCTTGGCAACCACCATCAGGCCCGAGGTGTCCTTGTCGAGGCGATGGACGATGCCGGGCCGGGCGACGCCGCCGATGCCCGACAGGCTCGTCCCGCAATGGGCGATGAGGGCGTTGACCAGCGTGCCGCCATGATGGCCGGCGGCGGGATGGACGACCAGTCCGGCCGGCTTGTCGATGACGATGACATCGTCGTCCTCGTAGACGATGGCAAGCGGGATATCCTCCGCCGCCGGCTCGGCCGGCTCCGGCGGCGGCAGGTCGATTGTGACGCGCTCGCCCGGTTTGACCGGCCTCTTGGGCTCCACTATCGTCCGCCCGCCGATGGCCACATGGCCCTCGACGATCAGCTTCTTGGCGCGGTTGCGGCCGAGATCGGCGATCGCGCCGGCAAGCCAGGCGTCGAGACGCGTGTCCGCGGCGTCCTCGGCGATGGTCGTTTCAACCTGGCGGGCAGGCCCCTTCGACACCATGGTCCGTTCATCCTTCGACGACGACGAGAAACCGCTCGACCCGGCAATGTTGCGCGTGCAGGCGAAGATGCGCCGACTGATGCTGATCGCCGGCCTGACGCTGGGGCTCGGCATCCTCGTGGTCTTTGCGGCGATCCTCTACAAGATCGCGCAAGTGGGAGACAAGGCGCCGCCGGCCGCCGCCTGGCGGCCGGGCGACGCGGTGCCCACCCTTAGCCGCGCCGAGATGGGGCTGCCCGCGGGCGCCAAACTGACCTCCACAGCTTCGGACGGGCGCCGCCTGATCCTCACCTATGAACGGGCGGACAGCGGCCAGTCGTTGGTCTTCGTCGACTTGGCGACCGGGAAAGTGACCGGCCGGCTCGATCTCGCAGGCCCGTGAGATCACCTTGCCAAGGGCAGGGTCACCCCGCTATATCGTGGCGTCCGCGCTCAAGAAAGCGCGCCGCCGCGGCTCCCTTCGTCTAGCGGTCTAGGACGTCGCCCTCTCACGGCGAAAACAGGGGTTCGAGTCCCCTAGGGAGCGCCACAAAAACCCAACGATTACAGTATGTTACTGTGCAAGGCCCACGCGGGCCGCGTCGCTCGGCAAAAACCCGGCAAAAATAAACGCGGTTGTTCGGCCGCCTGATGCGGTGCCCCCGCCAGCCCGCGCGGCCCTTGGTGCGGCGCCTTGCGCCCCTGCCGGCTCGCAGGGAGAGTCGGCGGTGCCCACAATGCGGCGGTCAGCCTGAGCCCCGGCGGCCGCTCGGCCGGCGCCGGCGCCGAGGTGACAGCAGGCTGCGCAACAGAATGCTGCATGCAACACCGATTAGCGCCTTTGATTTCGAGTTTGTGGCGTCCCCAGACTTCTTCAGTGGCTACGACGGCTTGCACCAATCATTTCGGCATGAATTGGAGTGCAGTCGGGGACATTGCCAGCACGTCGTCTTCGCCGAGCGGAGTGACACCCGACAGATCCGAGCGAAAATGCACTTGGCTCACGTCAGGTGGGATGCCATCGCGGATCGCTGGCACTGTTGCCAAGTCATAGAAGCGCAGCGACTCGAGAGCCAAAACGTCATCGAAGCGCGTGCCCATTGCGGTCGGCAGGCCTTCGCCCAAGGTTTCTGCGACGGTCTCCTGAACCTTAAGGATTAGGTCATCGTCGCCGGACAGCGCGGTCTCGATAGTTGCCACGAGTTCACGCAGCGATTGGCCGCCGCCGCTTCCTTCGACGAACAGGGAAGCCAGCAGCCCCACCGTCTCGGCCGGCGGCTGGCATTGCTCAAAGGAGAGATTATGTATGCGCACCCGTCCACCGGATGTCTTTACATCGAGACGAACATTGCCGGCGGAGAAGTCGAAACGGTCGATGTCTGCGCTGCGCCACGCGGCGGCCGATGCGCGCACATCACGGCTCTTAGCTATCAGGAATAACTCACCCAGCAAACCGTTGAGCGAACGCGCGGCGGGGCGTGAGAGACGCCGGAAAAGCTCGATGAGGCGCTGGACCACCTGCACAATGGCGTGCAGCGAGGGGGTCGGGCCGACGATGCGAAGGATCGTCTCGCACACGTGCAGGAAATAGGCCTGCGCCTGCGTGTCATGAGAGGTGCAGGTGATAACTGAGAGCAATTCCTCGCGCTCTTGGCCGTCCATTGGATGGATACGATGTAGGTTGCCAAAGCGGGCTTCAAGCAGTGCGAGCCGCACCGGTGCCTGAAACGCGCCCGGCGGGCTTCCGAGAAGAAGGCTCGGCTGCCCTGTGCTGTTCCGACCGACATAGTGGCGCTCATAGCCCGGGATCGAGCGCACCCGGAACGAGCCCTCTCCAGTGCTCCGCGCAAGGGATTCGACCGAGGCCAGCAACTCGGAAAGGGAAGCTTTAGGCATCCTGCTCGCGCTGATGTTGGGAGACCCAGTCGATCGCAAGCCGCTTTGGAATCCAAATGGCGATTACCGGCACATTCTCGAGGACAACGACATCGTTCCGGCGAACGTGAAGCGTATGGAACTGGATGCTTACTGTGTTGTCGTCACGAAATGCCGCGTCGCCGGGATAGCTATAGCCACCCGACGCAAGTCGCGTTGCACCTTGGAAGAGTTCGTTGATCTTGCCGTTGGCATCGATTGCGCGGGTACGGGCAAACTCAGGGCTCATCTGATAGATGGTGCAACGCTCGTTGTTGTTTTCGTCCAGCGCCTTAGCGAGTTGGAGCATCACCCCAACCAGGTTTCGGGAATCTGCCGCGCCCGTGACCCGGAATGGCACGATCAGGTCACTGACCACCTGCGCAAGCGAGAGGCCGCGGCACACTTTGTGGCGCTGCGCTGGTTCGCGGTTGGCAAGATCAGGATCAAACACCAGTTCGACCCCTGCAAGAAATTGTGCCGTAGTCGTGCGGTTTGACTGCAGCACCTCGTGGGGCGCTTCCGCGATAGCCGGATAGAACCATTGATCAGAATAGTTGCCGCGCACATAGTCGTAGTCGATTACGTTGCGCCGGCATGCGTGCAGGTCCGGAGAAAGAACGAAGGCGCGCTTCCACGCGCTCAAGGGCTGGCCGCTGCGCTGAACCTTCTGAAGCTGACGGCGAATGTCCTCTTCGTGGGCGACGTAGTCCTCAAAGGCATTGAGCGCGTCTTGCTCCAGATAGATACGACAGAAGCCGAGATAGCGCTGCTTATAACCGAAGAAGCGACCACGCTGCTGCACGGTATCCGCATTGCCCATGCCGGGACCGCGCGGCATATATGTCACGGTTAGGCCTTCAACGGTAAACCCGCGATCCATTGCCTGACCGCCGACCAATATCCAGCCATAGGACTGGCTCCAATCAATCTCCGGCGTTTTGCCACCGCGCGAGTTAACTTGCTCGATCTTGGTCTTGCGGAAGGCCCTCGGGAGTCGCCGGGCTAAGTCGTCAAACGCGGGAAGGTTGTCCACAGTTGCGGCAAGGTCGGCATAGTCCTGCCGGAACTCGTCCATCAGGTCCTGCCGGTCGGCGTCACCGTCCGCGAGTTCCAGAACTCGTTGCCAGTCGTCGAACATGTCACCGATCCAGCGCCAATATTCGGCGTGGGAATCCGTTCGCTGCGACGGATGAACTAGCATGGAGCGTCGAGGGTTGCGTGGGCTCTGGCCCTCAACCAGACCCGCAGCGACACCAAGCAAGAAGATGCGCAACGCTTGCCGCAACGGTTCCGGCGGATCAACAAGCGGGTTATCGTCGGTGGAGATATCCTCCGGGTCGATCACCCTGATAAGTGGCATGTTGCCGGTGAAGAATGCGTGCCCGCCGGCGTAACCGGTGCCCGGTTCCAGAACCTCCACGAAACTCGGTGAAAGGGCGTCGATAATGTTGATGAGCAGCGGCGCCTGCGGCGTAGCGGTATATTGTAGAAAGGTGTGGTGTGGGATGGCATCTCGCACGTCAAGCAGGCGCCGATATGTGGGGCTCTGCCGCTGTTGCCGAACTAGCGTATTTAGGCTCGCCTGATCGGCCTCATCGTCTATGATCAGCGTTGGCACGCCGCTGAGGTCAAGGTTGCGCACTAGCCCCACAAGCTTGCGAAGCCATCCATGCTGCTTCATCACTGTAATGAGGACCGTCGCGCGCTCGCTCTTCGCCACGTCGGGATCAAGCCATTCGCCGAGTGTCTGCTGGATATGCCTGCGGTTGGTCTCGTTATCGAGCGGGTTTGTGTAGAGCTTCCACTGAAGCGACCCTTCGATTTCTTCGATACGAAGGTCCTTTCGGAGCCTGTCGGTCGATTGCTTGAGGAGCAGCTTCGATGTTCCGGCCACGACGATGACAAGCTGAAACCCATTGTCGCGCGCGAGAGCCATCACGGCCGTGAATGACAGTGTCTTGCCGCTTTGGACATAGCCCACAACGAGCCCGGTTTCACTGCCGTTGCTCGCCTTGGGATCCACGGACTTGGACAGAATCGAGGCCGCTGAACTGAGAATAGCGGCCCGCGCTTCCTGACTTTCATGCGCGAGTTTGTGGGCGACGAGCTCCTCGGCCTCTTCGCCGATATGCGGATTCCAGTTTGCGCCCGGCTGTCGCTGGGGGTCGAGAGGCGTGATAACTGCTGATCCACTTGGCATCTTCTGAGCCTATGGCTTGGCGAGAGCTTCACGCAACAGTTCATTCAGGTTTCGGCGAATGGTGCCCGCCAGTTTCACGCCTGCGCCACGCGCAAGCTTTTCAGAGAGTGCCAGTCCGGCCGCCACGCGCAGCAAAGCTTCCACATCGTGAGGATCGGTTTGGGCAAAGCTGACCATGAAAGGATGGGCAAGGGACAGCCTGATTTCCAGAACTTGTAGACCATTGCTCTGCGCAGGCTGGTCACTGACCGTCAGCCAATCTCCCTGTGCGGGGTCGCTCGTTAACTCAATGCGGAGCAGCCAATTCTGATCACGAAAGCCGATGGCCAGTTCCCGTGCAGCAAGAGAGGGACCCGGGTCCAAGGGCGTTTCCAGTGTTTCGAACGGCTGCTCATTTGCGACTGCGGGAAGAGCCTCCGGCAAAGTGGCCCGCATGGTGTCCACGGCGCGGCTGATCGCCGTCTGCGCAGCTTCCGCGAGTTCGTCGCGTGTTGCCTGAACGCGATACAAGTCTGCCTGACGCAGCAGGGGGAACTCATCTTTGTCCAGTTCTTCCCGCAGCAATTCGAGGAAAGGCTGCTCGTTTTCATCCCAGCGAAACCCGTCCTTCGTGTGGCTGACCTCAAATCCATCAAGGTGGAGTTCACCGAACAACCGGCGCCAGCGGAAATTGCCAGGCTGACCAAATATGAACCGAGGCCGGTATCCCTCGTCGCCGCTCCCTTGGATCAGACGGCCACGCCGGAAGAGCGCAAAGCCTGACCGATTTGTGTTCATCGGGTCCATGAGGCCTGCGAAGCCATGCGCTGAGAGCCCGCCGCCAAGGTCAAAGTCTATGTCACGCCGCCATTCCTTTGCGCCGTCATCGGGCTTACGTGCAAACGGAGCTACAAGGACGCGCGGAGGTGAGTAAACAAGAAGATCGTTGTTCAGACGAAGTTCAAGAATGCCGTCGCGCACATAGACCCGGTAAATATCCGTCAAATGATCCTTGATCTTGCCGACTGTGCGGCCTGCCGGAAGGTGATGGGGATCATCGAGGATGATCTCGGTGAAATGAGTGTTTGGGGCCGACGGCGCTTCGTCAATATCCAACTCCTCAAGCTGATCGCGCACAATTCTTGCCACGTCGAATCGGACTGTTCGCTCGACCGCTTCCCCAAGGGCCTTTGTGCGCACGGACCAACGCGGCGCAAACCAGCAGGCTGCGCTTTTCATCCCCATGCCGAACTCGGACAGCCCGCTGCGGTCAGGCGGGATGGCGGCAGGCCGAAAGGCTCGAGGAAAATCCCGCTGCCCGATGCCGGCAGCATTGTCTCGAATGACGATCCGTGACGGCGCCGCGTTTTCGATATCGATCTCGACCTTTAGTCGGAAGTTCGGACCATGCACCCGCTCAAGGCGTTCTCTGTCGGCTAGATAGCTTTGCACGGCGTTGTCCACAAACTCGGCAAACGCAAACCAAGTCTTGTAATTCAAATGCTGCAGGATTGAGAGAACGCTGACGCCAGGGCGGATCAGAACCGTCGTGATCGTTGCTTCGCTTTTGGCCTGCTTAGGCGGCACGGCTGCCCTCCGCTCGGACACGGGGAATATGTTGCGCGCGTCGTATAGTTGAGCTGCTCAATAGTTGCGCCGCAACGGCGACAATGACATCTACATTGACCGCGTTGCCAAGTGCTTTGTGTGCGGCGGACTGGCTATCCGGCAGGTGCCTTAGGCTGCCCATGCTTTGCAGCCGTGCGCACTCCCGCATAGTCATGTAGCGGCGCTCCCAGGGGATAACCGGCACTTGACTCGTAGTGAGGGCGACGAGCGATGGCGCGGCAGTTGGGCGTTTGGCGCGAATCCCTGACGCTCGGAACTGGATAACCGTCTGCCATAAGTTGCGTGGGCCGCCTTTCCAATTCCATTCCAGTTTCTGGAAGCTGGGTGCAAACCCGCTGATCCGGGGAAGCCAAGGATCAATCACGGTCTTGTGGCGTTTGTAAAACTCGCGATTTTGCCGGATGAACTGCCGCTTCCACTCTGGGAAGCTTTCGACCTCATCTAGCGCGTATGCGGGCAAAGCTGTTTTGATCTCATCGGCGGCTAGTCCCCTTAGCGATCGGCCGAGCGCACCTTTGAAGGCAGCTATGCTCAAGAACCCAAGCGCATGGGGTGTCTTGTCACGAAAAGGGTAGGTGGCTCCGAACTCCATTGCCCATATTGGAAATGAAGGAAGCTCCTCGTCTTTCGGTAATGCATTGATCAATGCTTGCCATGTCTTCAGGTATTCGATGAACTTCGGCCCAAGCTTGCGGGCTTCCTTTGGACGTTTGTCGAGAACGGTCCTGATAGAGACTTGCTCCGGCTTATGGGTAGGCTCAGGCCATGAGAAATGGCTCAAGCCAGTACGTGCACCGACGATGATGGCACGTTCGCGCACCTGCGGCACGCCGAACATGTGTGGCGAGAGCTTGCCAAGATCGACCTCGTATCCAAGTGCTTCCAGTCTGCTTTTGATCTTGTCCCACGTCTTGCCACCGTCGTGGCGTATCAGGTTCGGCACGTTTTCAATCAGCAGGTAGGAGGGCTTGTGCGTATCGAGAATTTTGAGCACGTAATCGAACAAGTCGCCCCAGAGTGGGCAATCAAAACCGAGTTGCTCTCCTGCCTTTGAAAACGGCTGACAAGGGAAGCCGGCGCACAGAATGTCGTGCGCTGGTACCTCAGAATAGGATTTGCGGATGTCACCTTGGGGGTGAATGCCGAAGTTTCGTTCGTACAGATCGGCGAGCGTCGGATCGAGTTCTGAAGCAAACACGCAGACATGGCCCAACCGCTCAAGGGCTTGATGGAAACCGCCAAGCCCAGCGAAAAGGTCGACAAATTTCAGCGCGGCCATCGCCTAGTCATCCAACGGGAAGGTAAGTTGCCGCGCAGCATGCCTCTCTAGTAGAGCCTTGATGGCAACGTTCACCACGTATTGAAGCGTGAGGGGCGGACGGTGCCCTTCCGCGAGGGCGCGCAGAGCCTCATAATCCCCAACCTCCAGCGAGACTGTGAATTGCTTCTGCTGCGTCTTCTTGGCCATCGCGCACCTCGTTGCACCAATTTGCACCGGGCCAAGGCGGTTGTCGATATCTTATTTTTTGAGTTATTCTCCTTTTTGTTGCTAAAGGACTGGGGGTCTATAGCCTCACACTCCCAAATCACATGCACAGATATTCGAAGGAACTTTCATGCGCCCGCTATTCGACAAGGATTGTGAACTCGTCGGCTGGATTGATTCGGCCATCATATCTTTAACACCGACATGGGATGGGTAGCGTATATCGCTAATGGGCATGCATGGTCATCGCAGACTGGCAATTGGCTTGGCGCCGTGAAAGGCCTGCTATGCCTTGACCAGAGTGGTTCACCCGTTGCGTGGAACCCAAAAGAGAGTGTTCAAGGGACGGCGAGACCACCCCGCCCAGCTAGAGCAGCCAGAGCCGCTCGTCCCGCAAGACCAGCGCGCCCCGCTCGCCCTGCCCGTCCTGCGAGGCCTGCTACTCCAGCGGGAGGATGGTCAAGTCAGTCCTTCTATGGATGGCTCGCTCAATAAGCCGAAGACCGGGCTCGGCGACGCAGAGGCCGTCCACCGCCACCGAGCCCGGCCCGTGGACAGGTGCTTCGCTGGGAGGAGCGGGGCACGACCAACCCGCCAGCGTGCCTGCCCGAAGCTGCGACCCGTGCCAATGGCTCACTCATGGCAGGTCGCACGAGATCATCCCTTCGGCCTCGTCCGCCCGCTGCCGAGCGCGGCGACGACCCCGGACACGGTCTTGCCCTCGGTGATGAAGCCGGGGGCGCGGGCCATAGCACCGGCCACCTCGCAGGCGGCGATGATCCCCAGCGCGCGCTCGCGCTCCTCGGCGGCGACCCGCTCGCGGATGGCGGCCTCGGTCTCGTCGGCGGGGCGCCTGTCGTCGCTCGGCTCGACGCCGCGCTTCGCCAGAACGTCGTCCCACGATGCTGATGCGCTGTTCATGATCGTTACTCCTCTCGGTTCGTCATAGCTCGTCCCTCGGGGCTGGCAGGTCGCTGCTCAGGCCCAGCAGCGCCCTCGGGTCGGTGTCGGCGCGATAGTCGTCGGTGTTGGCCATCTCGACGGCGGCGCATTCCAGTCGCTCGACGGTGAGCAGGTTGGCGCGCAGCTCTGCCAACCGCTTGGGGCGCTCGGCGGGAGCGATCGCTGCCTCGTCGTCGGCCTGCTCGTTGATCAGCGCGGTGATCTTCTTGCGCAGGGCATCGCGATGCAGCCAGGCCAGCAGGGCCGGCGCGTCGATCATCTCGCGGCTGACGGCGGCCGGCGCGCCCGTCACCATCATCTGAACGTACTCTGTCGGCCACTCGATCTCGCCGTTCGGCTGGAGCAAAGGCTCGCCGCGCGCCGCCATCTCGTCGATCTGCGCCACGGCGCGCTTCACCTGATCGGCCGCCGGCAGCGGCGCCGTCTGGACCGCGACCATCTGCGCCCGGAGGTCCTCGATCCGGGCGCGGGTCATCGCGATGGCGTCGGCCGGGGTGGCCCTGATCTGCGGGGCGGGGCCGGCGTAGGGCTCGATGGTCACGCCGGTGGGCAGGTCGCCGACGTAGGCCTCGATGCGATCCACCACGCGCTTGACCGCCGTCCAGCGCGCTGACCGCTCGTCGTAGGCGTCGCCGGCCGCGCGCATCTTGGCGTTGAGCTGCCTGAGGTCCGCTTCCAGCTTCGCCAGATGCTGGGCGTTCTGATAGCCGCGCATGTTGCGCGTCGAGCTGATGGTGCCCTGAAGCTTCTGGCGGTCCTCCCTGATGGCCTCCAGCCGCTCGCGGGCGCCCATGGCGGCGCCGTGCCGGTCGTCGACCAGCTCGCGGAGACGACTGAGCTTGGCTGCGGCGGCCGGCGGCAGAGCGTCTGCGGCGTCGAATGCTACGGCGGTCATGACCCGAACCCCTTCTGTTGTCGAAGCGTAGGCTTAACTAGGCGCCATGGCCCGGGACCATGAAAAGGGGCAGTTCTTGCCGCACGCGCGGCTAGGCGGCGCTCCGGTTCTTGCGGAGCAGCCGCTCGATGTGCGCCGCCGACAGCGGCCGCGCCGGGCTCTCGGCGGATTCCGCCAGTGCCGCCTCGTGGGCGGCCATGATGTGCCACATGAAGAACCGCAGGCTGCCTTCCGGGTGGAGGCAGGGGTGGCCCTTCTCGTGACGCCATCCCCGGCCGGCGTAGTCGGACAGAGCCGCGTGAATGGTCCGCGCGCGACCGCGCTGGGTGTCGGTCGGGAAGTGGGCCGCGGCCATCGACCGGTAGAGTTCGTCTCGTCGCGCCATGGCGACCCTCGTTGTCCACGTGCGCTCGCCGGGTCCGGGCGCCACACCGAGCGCGCTGTCCAAGGTGCCGCAGAGCTTCCCATCCAGCCACGCGGCGGTGCGGTCGCGTCCGGCGACGATCCCCGGATCAGTCGCGGCGCTCGCCGCTTCGACGGCCCACCGAAGGAAGTCGAGGGTGGGGGGACCGTCCATCGCCGTTACCGTTGGCGCGTCAGCCGCGCCGCGGCGGCGGGCGCGCTACGTCGAGCGGCCGGCCCTGCGTCGGGTCGGTGTTGTCGAGCCACATCTGGTCGGCCTTCGCCACGTCGATCAGGCCGTCTGCCTCGACCACGATCCGCTCGTAGGCGATGGCCTTGCGGACGGCAGACTCGGAGCAGCCGCGGTGGCGCGCGTAGGCCCGCCGGGACATCCCTGACTTGCTTGGCACCTTGGGCATGCTCTGCTCCTCTCGCTGCGCACCTTGTTTTTTATGCATAAGAATGCCCCGCTGCCGGGCCCCGCCCGCCCGCATTCGATTGGCGGGCCAGCAAGGACCCGGGCGTGCACGGAGCGGTGGCAGTGGTGGTGGTTGCCGCCACGCGGCAGAGGCAGCTGGGCTCGCAAAAACGCTCGTACAGCCCCACAGGGGCAAAGGGGCTGTTGGGGTGCGTGCCGAAGGCACAACACGCTCTGGGAGCGTCGCCAGCCGGCGGAGGGAGGGCGTGCTGCCGTGGCCCCTGCGGGTGCCCAGCCGGGCAAGCCAGCCGGGGCAAAATGGCGGCAAACTGCCAACCAGCCGGGCAAGCTGGGCTGTTTACCTATTGTTGCTCTTATACATGCGTGTAGGTAACTACCCCGTGCGCGTAGGTATGTGTTAGCCCAGCTTGCCCGGCTGGGACCTACAAGGCCCTTGTGTTTCTGCCCGGCTGGGCACGGTGGTCTGCCCGGCTTGCCCGGCTGGGCCCAGCAAAAGCCTTGCGTTCTGCCCGGCTGGACGCGGCTAGAAGAGCGTTGCGGCATCGCGCTCCACCCTGTCGTCGGCGTCGGTGCGCAGCCTTATGCCCTTGTAGTGCGGCACCTGCTCGCCGTTCACCACTGGCCTGAACGGTCGTATCAGACCCTTGCCCGCGGCGATCAGCGCCTCGCCGAAGTGCTGCTTGTCCATCACCGGCATCTTGTTGTCCTGCGTCCAGCTGCAGAAGCGGGAGAAGATGGCGTCCTTCTCGACCCGCCCGCCTTGGTCGAGGACGCAGCGAGCCTCGATGAACGCCACGACCGGCGACGCGGCTGCGGCCAGCCGGCCCCTCATCTCCTCGTCGCGCTGCGACTGGAATCTTCCGCGCTCATACAGGCGGCGAAGCCCGACCAGCGCCCAGAGCAAGATGCCCGGCCACTCGGCCTTGAGCTTCTTCGCTAGATCGAGATCTTCGGCTCCGTAGAATGATCGGCGCGTACTGAGCGTCACGAAGCGCGAGGCGATGGCGCCGGAGTTGTCGGCGAAGGCGGGCACCTCGTTCGAGACGATGAGGAACTTTGTCCGAATCTGCCCCTGCCACGGCGGCAGGTACTTGCGCGACACGCTGAGTTCCCCCTCGCCTGTGATGGAGAGCAGCCGCTCCGTGATCAGCGACTTGTCGGAGTGCGTGCCGAGTCGCAGGTCGTCGATGATGGCCAGCGTCCGCCCCAGCAGCGGCTGAAGTCCGAATTCGCCGGCGAAGCTGGCCATCGTCGGACCGCACACCGCGCCCGGCGCCAGCAGGCCGCGGAGCACCCCCGTGATCGTGCCCTTGCCGCTGCGGAGCGGACCGACGAGCAGGAACATCTTCTGCAGGTGCGTGTCGCCTGTGAGGAGATAGCCCATGATCTCCTGAAGGGCGGCGATCTGATCCTGATCCCCACCAAAAACCTCGTCGAGAAACTTAAGCCATAGAGTGGGCGCGGCGGCTTCCGCGAAGTACGCGAAGCCGCAGGCGTGCTGCGTGAAGAAGTCCGGCGTCGCGGGCAAGAGTGTCGCCCCGAGCCAGTCGAGCAGACCGTTTGGAAAAGAGATCAGCGCCGAGGGTGATGGATCAACTCGACCGTCGAGCCAGTATGGCGGGCTGACATCGCTGTCTAGGTGCGCGATCGCCTCCAGCGCCCCGACGGTCTCGTTGGTCGATCTGGTGTCGGGCAGGAACGGGCCGATCGTTCCCTTCCGGTTGACCAGTGCGCCGTCGAGAAAGGTGCGAACCTCGGCCCTGATGTCGCCGGAGACGATCGCTCGATAGCGCCCGCCTTGCCAGTCGAGGTGCTCACCGCGCCAGTGCAGCAGGTGAGGCCGGCGCGCGGCGCGGAATGCGCGCGCTCGGGCCATGTGGTCTGTCGCCGAAAGGAGCTGTCCGAGATCGGCGGGCTTAGTCTTCTCCTCGGCGGCCGGCCCGTGCACGGGAGCCGCATGGCACAGTTCGAGCAGCTTGTTCTCGTCGTTGCCATTGTCGGCATCGAGCCAGTCCGAAACGTCGCCCTTCGGCGGCAGGTTGGGCAGCGTTACGATGCGCACCTCGGCCGCAACTCCTGCCAGAGCCGTCGCCACCGCCCGAGCGTGCTTGGCTCCGGGGGCGTCGTTGTCGGATATTACAAAGGCAGTGCGCCCCTTGAGCCACGGGCTGAGAGATGGCTTCCATTTGTTCGCGCCCCCGATGTTGGTCGTCGCAACAAGGCCAAGCGCGCCCAGCCGGTCGGCGTCCTTCTCGCCCTCGACCACAAACACCGGTTCGCCCGGCGCGGCGAGCAATTGCGGAAGACGATAAGGGACCTGCTCGACACCTTTGGGATATCCCCAGACCCATTTCCCGCGCTCATCGCGGTGGCGCTGTCGGAAGTCCTTAGGTTCGAGACGAACAGCCTGGTAGAGCAGCGTGCCGCTCGCGTCGACATAGTCGTAGGTCGCCGCGATGATTATCTGGCTAGCGGCCCCGATAAACCCCTCCTGGCGCAGCCACTCCAGCGGTTCGGGGGTGGCCACGCGCCGGATCAGGTCCAGCACGCCGCCGCCCTCATTGTTCTCGTAGTCGAAGAACGTGCCTCTCGTCGGGTCGACCGACATCGAGCCGCGGCTGCCGAAGCGAAGCTCCTTCGCGCTCGACAGGTGCTCGTTGGGCTCGCCGAGCAGCAGCCGCGCTACGTCCGGCATCAAGCGCGCGTAGTCGTCGGATGACAGTCGCCGTGCCATGGATCACCGCTCCGGCCGTCGCTTCGAGACATGGTTCGCCCCGGCGACCGACGCAGCGGCGGCGGCGCGGGCGCGCTGCCGGAGCTTCGCGCGGCTGGCTTCGATGGCCGCCGTCGGGTTCTCGGTGGCGCGTATCCAGTCGGCCTCGGCTGCCGGGCTTATGCGCACGATTCTTCCGAACCGCATCTCGCGCGGCCCGATGCCCTGCTTCTGCATCTCGTAGTAGGTCGTCTTCGAGACACCGTGGCGGCGACAGAACTCGTCCACGGTGGATGACCCCAGTTCAAGCGTATCGGCCATTGCAAACGTCTCCCGGCGCTGCCTAACTTGGGGCAGCCTGGCAGCAAACGGTTGCAACCACCCGGCCTCAAATTCGAACATATTGGGCCGCGAGGAGGGCTGTGGTAATCCGCATGGCACGCCGCTCCTAGCCCGGAGAGCAAGCCCAGCACATTCGCGCCGACGTTAGGGGGGCGGCCTCAGGATTAAGGCGATCCGCTACCTGACGCGTTTGCGCGGGTGCTGCATGTAGTTGTACAGGGTGTCTGCGGGCGCCTCCGTCGAGATGCGAGCCCGCCGCGCCGCGAGATCGATGGCCATGTTGCGAATCTCGGCCGGCGTCTTGCTTGGAAACCGCGCCGTCAGAATAGCTTCTATGCCGGGGACCTCGTCGGCCGCGTCGTGCGTCGGTGTTCGGGCCCGCCGCTGCTCGTCCGTCATCTTTGGTCGGCCACGCTTGTTGTGTGCGCGACCGCCGAGGATTCGGCTGGCGACAAGAATCTCCGCGTCCCGCCCGAGCTTGCCCCCGTGCGCGCGCAACATGGCGATGAACGGATTCCCCGCGAGTTCGCGGTCTAGAGGAGAGGTGAATGCGAGCAGTATCTCGGCCATCGGTCGATAGTCGCCGCGCTCCGCAGCCCGAATCGCGTCGATCTCGAACCAACTCCAGACTTCCTCCGCCGTCGGATCAGGATCGGGATGCAGGGCCGTGTCCTCGTAGAGCTGGCGTGCGTCCTCCAGAGCGGTCTCCAAGAAGGTGGCGGCGACTACCCGCGAGAGCCCTTCAACATCCTTCCATTCGGGGCGGCACGCCCACGCGGCTACCCTTGCGAGGGCTTCAGCGTCGGGGAGCCTGTCCCGATCCTTCCTACCAATAGCGGCGTACAGACGTGCCGCATCCGCGGCCAGTTGCTTCATCGTCTGTATGTCGCGCGGCGACCAGTTGGGTGGTGGCGTGTCCTTTAGCTTACGAGCCAGTGCCTGCCATCCCTCGACGCAGTTGTCGAATTCCACCTGCGCCGGGCTCCGACGCTTTGTTGCCGCACTCATCGCATCGCCCTCACGTTGCTTCTCCTGCCGGCCGCGAACCGCGGCGCGCCGGCCCTGATCGCCTCACGAACGTACGACGCCGCGAGGTGCCCGTAGTGCCGCTCGACCATGCCGACACCAACGTGGCCCAGATTAGCGGCGACCACCTGCATGGGCACGCCCGCCATGATCGCCAGACTGGCGTAGGTGTGGCGCAGCCCGTGAAACGAGATGGGCGGACTTATGCGGGCACGCCGCACCGCGTCGGCCATGGGCCTTATCTGGTCGGACGCCTGCCAAGCTCCGCCGTTGCGCTGACGACGGACGCCGCGATAGATAAGCAGCGGCTCGTCGCCCGGCCGCCCGGTGGCGAGGGCGGCAAGGTGCGCCGTGCCCTGGTCGGTCAGGTGCACGTGGCGCGGCCGACCCGACTTCGACTGGCGAACGGCGACCGTGGCCGCGTCGGGATCGAAGTCGGCCACCTCGAGGCGCGCCAGCTCGCCGAACCGGCAGCCGGTGTTGAGGGCCGCGAGCACGAGGTCGCGGAAGCCCGAGTCCTTGTCGGCGGCGTTGATCAGGCGCTTCGCCTCGGCCACCGTCAGGTAGCGCACGCGCGCCGCGTCGACCTTCCTAAACGGCTTCAGTCGCCGGCCCCACGCGTCGTTGGACGGCGCGCGACCGGCGTCGTACGCGTGATTCAGGGCGGCCTTCAGTACGTTCAGCACGCGGTTGGCGGTCGAGCGGCGCTGACGCACCGCCTCCGGATCGTCGTCCGCCCCGCGAGCCAGATCGGCCAGCCAACTCTGAAGGCGAGCGGCGGTCAGCTCTTCCACTCGCAGGTCGCCCAGCGTCGGAAGAACGTGCCGCTTGATACGCCCCTCGGCGTCGCCGGTCGGCTGCCCCTTGGCGGCCAGCGCCTCGACGTAGGCCTCGCACGCCAGCGCCACCGTCAGCGGCCCCGCCGGGCGGCCGGCGGCGAGGGCGGCCGCCTGCGCGTACGACAGCACGCTGTACCCGTCGGCGTCCGCGTAGTCGTCGGCGAGACCGAGTGGGCGCTTGGTGTACTTACCCCCGCCGACGCCGTTGGACCCGCGATAGATGCGGACCAGCCACGTGCCTGGTGCGCCCTTGTGCGTGCGCCGGTAGCCCAGCGCCAGCTTGCCGGGCACCAGCATCCGCCAGTGCACCTTGCCCCTGCGACCGGCCAGCTTGTCGCGCGCGGCGCGGGTCTCAAGGCTTGCGTCTCTGATGGTGCGGGCCATGCGATCTTGCCCCCTCGGCAAAAATGGGCAAAAATACCGGGGCAAACCCCGGCAAACCGGGGCAAGCCCATATGGCTGAAATATAAGGCTTTTTGCGGGTTATGCAAACCCCGGCAAACCCCGGCGGCCGCTCTGGCCGCCCTCTCACGGCGAAAACAGGGGTTCGAGTCCCCTAGGGAGCGCCAATCTTTTCAGAGCCTTAGCAGAGATATTGGGCGAGCCTGAAGCGGCCGACCAAATATCGACCAAATATTGCGAGCTAGGTGCGAAGGGGTGTCCGTCGCCGGTGGGGCCGGCCATACTTCGGACGGCGGTTCATGTTTTCAGCAAATGAATGTCGGTGCGGTCGGCGATATGCGCCGGTCGTCAGGGAGAGGGCTAATGATGGCGCGGCTTTTCACCCGCTGGGTCTATGGCGGCTTTCTCGCCGGCATCATGATCTTGGCACTCATGCCTCTGCTTGCCGGAGTCTGGAGCCCTGCCTTCACGGCAATCTTCCTGCTGCTGCCGGTCTATATGATACATCAGTACGAGGAGCACGACGCCGACCGTTTCCGGCTCTATGTCAACCGCACGGTTGGCCACGGCGCCGAAGTGCTGACACCAGCCGCGGTCTTCGTCATCAACATCGGGGGGGTTTGGTTGCTCGATGTCGTCGTGATCTATCTGGCGTGGCGCGTCGATCTCGGGCTGGGGCTGGTCGCTGTCTACCTCATGCTCATCAATGCCGTCGTCCACATCGTCGGCGCTCTCCGCTCCCGAAGCTACAATCCTGGGCTCATCACCGCCGTCGTCCTGTTTCTGCCGGTCGGCGGTTATGCCCTGTGGCGCATTCAGGCATCGGGGGCAGCGACGACGACGGATCATGTGATTGGCCTCGTCATCGGGGTCGCCGTCCATGCCCTGATCGTCGTCTATGCTGTTCGCCGCCGAACCCTGCTGGCGCGCCCCGTGTGAGGCGGCTCCCGGCGCATGAGCGGGCTGCGGTGGTGGGCACGACAGGGCCGGTGATGCCTCTCGCATCTGTTCGGACTGCTCGTGGCTGATGCAGCGGCTCAGAGCGAAGGCGTCGGGTCGGGCTTGATGCGGCTCGCCATCGCGCGTGCCCAAGCCATCGGCCACAGCGGCATCATCCCTGCCGGCGGCTATTCCTCACTACGGAACGACGGTGGCACGGGATACCCCAGCCAGTGGCGCGGGCGCTGCCGCAAAGCGTCGCCATCGCCGACGCGACCATAGATCTTCGGTCCACAATGTCCGTGGAATGGCTGTTGAGTGCCGGCCCTCCAGATGCTGCCGGCCGGTCAATGGCGAGTAGCTGAAATATCGGCCAACTTCGCCGGCGGCCATTCACGCCGTTGCAGGTTGCTCACCACCGTGATTTAATCCAATCATTAGATCAAATCACGGTGGTGAGATGTCGGCGCATGTTTTGATCAAAGCAAGTGTGGTGTTCGACGGCCGCAAGGTTATCGAGAATGGATTCGTCGAAATCGCGGACGGACGAATCGTTCGTGTCGGCGCGAGCGCCGATCTCACCGACGATCTGGGCGCCGAAGTCGTGGACGCCGAGGGACACACGGTGCTCCCCGGCATCATCGACACCCATGTCCATGTCTTCCACGAGGCGCAACTCATGCGTCTGTCGGAAGGGGCCGCCGCGCTCTGGGGCGCCAACTATCTGCAATCGGCGCTGCGCTTCGGCGTGACTACCGTGCGCGACCTGGGGGCACAGACGCCGGCAGTGTTCGGGCTCAAGCGGGCGCTCGATGCTGGCTATGTCGTGGGCCCGCGCCTGCTTGCGGCAGGATCCGGAATCTGCATGACCGGTGGGCATGGCTGGGCAAATTTGAGTGTCGAGGCAGACGGCCCCGAGGGTGTGCGGCGCGTCGCCCGCCTGCAGCTCAAGGCCGGCGCCGACGTGATTAAGCTGATGGCGAGCGGTGGTGCCGGCACGCCCGGCGAACTGCCGACCTCGGTGCAATTGGGCGAGGACGAGATGCGGGCGGCGGTGATCGAGGCTCACGACGCCGGCAAGCCCGTCGCCACCCATGCCCTCGCCACGCAGAGCATCATCAATGCCGTCAAGGCTGGTGTCGATTCCATCGAGCACGGCGTCTTCCTCGACGATGAAGGCATCGAGCTGATGCTGAAGCATGACGTGACGCTCTGCCCGACCATCTCGGTCTATCCGCGGATTGTCGAGCGCGGTGCTCAGGGCGGTGAGGCGCAATTCGTCATCGACAAGTCGGTGCCGCTGCGCGCGCCGCACATGGCCAGTTTCGGCAAGGCGGTCAAGGCCGGGGTGCGTGTGGTTTTCGGTACGGATTCGGCAACGCTTTACAACCCGATCGGGGATTTTGGTGCCGAAATGGCATTGATGGTCGAGGCCGGCATGAAGCCCCTAGAGGTCTTGCGCTCAGCCACTTCCGCGGCTGCGGAAATCTGCGGCATTGGCCAGACAACCGGAAGCCTCGAGCCCGGCAAGATCGCCGACCTGGTCGTGGTCAAGGGCGATCCCACTCGCGCAATCGCGGCACTCGGCGCCGTCGATCGGGTCTATCGGGCGGGTCGCGAGGTTTTCAGGCGCGATCAGGGCTATCCCAATGCGGGGCTGACTGCCGGCCCGGTGCTGCGCACCGATCCGGGGCTTTGAGGCGAACCACGGTCTACACCTGACATTACGCCTCGGTGGCGCTCACGAAGGCTAGGCCCGAGCGTTGCTGCGGGGGGGGGCTGCCGACGGCTTGTTCCGATGCGCCTGGCTGGCCCCCGAGCGAAGCGGCGCGGCGTGCGCAAAGCGTGCTTGCCGAGTCAGCGGCGAGGTATTAAATCCAGATAGTAGATGAATTCGGCCGGGGCACATTCGGTCCCGACTGGAGCGCAATCGGGGGAGCCATGCTCATCCGGGACTATATCGGCGAACAGGCGCACGCGATAGCAGAGACCATGGAGGCGGCGAGGGGCGCCCTCTCTACGTGGCGCCCGCCAGTATATGACGAGATATTGCTGACCGGCTCCGGCTCCTCGTTGAACGCGCTGCAGATCGTTATGCCGGTTCTGCGTGCTGCGACCGGAAGGTTCGTTGAGGTCGTCAACCCGGCCGTCCTGCTGCATGAGTTCACGTCCGGCGGTCGGGACCGCGCGGGAACGCCCTTGTTGGTGGTGCTGTCGCAGAGCGGGACCAGCACGACGAGCGTCGAGATTGCTGGAGCCGGGCAGGCGCGGGGCTGGCCGATCCTCGTCGTCACGGCCGATCCGGAGAGCCCGATCGCCAGGGCAATGGGGCCGTCTTCCGGTGAGCGGTCTGGCCAACGGCCGATGGCGCTCGTGTCCATGGTCATCGGCGCCGAGTCCATCGGCCCAAAAACCAAGGGCTTCACCGCCAGCGTTGCAGCATGCCTGGCCGTCGCCGAGCGGCTTTCCAGCCGCCGCTTCGAAGGCTTTTCGGGCAAATCCCTCGAGCGCCGGATCGTCTCGGCCTGGACTGATGCCAGCCGCCTCGTCGAGTCTGCTGGCGTGCCCGACTACGTGATCGTCGCCGGCTCGGGCCCGTTCTTCGGGGTTGCCCTCGAAGCCTCTCTGAAGCTTTCCGAGATCGCCGGTCTGCCGGCCGCGGGCTTCGAGACCGAAGAATTGCTGCACGGACGTCTGCACGGCGCGGGGCCAAGCAGCCTGTCAATCATGATCGCAGCCGATGACGAGGAGCGCGTGGTCGCGAGCCGCGCCGCCACGGTGATGGCCGAGCGCGGCGTGCGTGTGTCGGTCCTCAACCTGACCGACACGCCGACACCTTTCGATTGGGGTGCGCCGGGTTGTGCACAACCAGCTCCGTTCGATGCGCTCGAGGCCATCGTTCCCTTCCAGTGTCTCGCCGTCGAGTTTGCGCTCGCCACCGGGCTCGTGCCTGAGAATATGCGTTATCCGAGCCTCTCCAGGTACCTCGCCATCAAGACCCAGGGACGTTGAATGCTGCTCGGCATCGATATCGGAGGTACGGCCATCAAGGCTGGTGCGCTCACCGGCAAGGGCGAGATCCTTGCACGACGCCGTCTGCCGTTCCGCAAGGTCATGGCGTTCGACGAGCTCTGTATGGCGATCCTCGGCATCTGCCGCGAGCTCGAGGCACAGGTGGGGGAGAAGGCCGAAGTGGTCGGCCTGTGCATGCCTGGCTTCATCGATCGCAACACCGGTGCGATTGTCGATGGTGGAGCCAATGTGCCGGCGCTACGCACCGCGTCGCTGTCGGAGCGCCTTTCCCGGATGCTTGGCGTGCCGGTACGCACTGAGAACGATGGAGTTGCGGCGGCATTGGGTGAATTGCATTTCGGCGCGGGGCGCGATTTCTCACGATTTGTGCTGATGACCATCGGCACCGGGATCGGTGGCGCCGTGGTGATCAACGGCTCGGTGGTCGTGGGCTCGCAGGGCGAACCGGCCGAACTCGGCGCGATTATCGTCGAGCCGGGTGGGGTGCCGGGGTCCCGCTCGCTTGAAGATCTGGCCTCCGCATCGGCCTTGGTCGCGGCCTATGCAGCACACGGTGCGCACCCGCCGCCCGACGTGCCGGAGCTCTTCCGCGTGGCGTTGCACGACCCGGCGGCCGGCGCCGCCATTGGCGTGGTGAGCCGCTACATCGCTCAGGCGCTCGGCATGCTGATCAACAGCCTCAACCTGGAGGCCTGCCTCATCGGTGGCGGCGTCGCGGAAGCCGGCGAGACGCTGCTCGCTCCAATCCGCGCGCAACTCGCCGATTTCACTTGGCCGATGCTCCTCGACAACGTGCAGGTGCTGTCGGCCGCCCGCGGCAATGATGCGGGGCTGCTTGGTGCCGCTTGGCTCGCAGCGGAGCCCGGCGGAGAGCGATCCGCGACAGGCCGTCCGAGGCTCAGCGCCACCTCCTGAATTCTCAGGCCTGCACCGGGCCATTGGCCTCTTCACTCGGACGGGAATCGGGCATGACCCGCGTTCGCGGTCCGGCAGTGCCGATCTCGTGGCGATCCTCTTTCATGAGGACCGAGAAATCGGGCGTCATGCTGTTGAAGATCGCCAGCGAGGCCGCGCCCAGCACACGGGTATCGAGGCCCGTTTCGGCCTTGACCAGTCGCTGCCCGCCGTTGCGGTGATGACTGCTCACACTCGCCGGCAAGGGCCCCATGCGGGTGACAAGCCCATCGAGCAGCGCCTCGGGGATAGGACCGCCCAGCACCACCGTCTGTGGATCGAACACGTTCTCGAGCGTTATGACCGCGTCGCGCAGCCGGTTCGCGGCTTCCTCCATCCAGGCGAGAAGCGCCGGCACCCGCTGTTCGAGAGCGCGTTCGAGGATCGAGAAATCGAAGGGCTGGAAATCTTCTGCCTCGCCGGTCAGGGCGGCATGGGCGGCCGATAGCGATACGTAGCGCTCGAGACATCCCCTGTTGCCGCAAGGACAGGGTCGGCCCGCGGGCACGCTGATCATGTGCCCCAGTTCCCCCGACATACCGAAGGCGCCGCGATAAGGGCGGCCCGAAGTGATAATGCCGCCGCCGACGCCGATCCCCAGATGGAGGTAGACGAAATCCATCAATTGTCGGCCAGCCCCGAACAGCAGTTCGCCGATCGCACCCGCCGTAGCGTCGTTGTCGACGAAGATGGGAATGCCGAGCCGTTCGCCGAGCCGGTCGACCAGCGGATAGCCGAGCCATTCGGTCATGGCGCTCGGCCCGAGCACGGTCGGGCTGCCGGCAGCGATCACCGCCGGCATGACCACGCCCGCCCCCCATATCCGCTCCTTGGAGATCTTGGACCGGCTCATCAGTTCGTTCACTGCCGCCTCGATGAGCGGAAGCACCACGACAGGGGAGGGATAGGTCAGCGGCAACTCGATCTGGTCGATTACCGCGCCACCGAGATTGAGCAGAATGACGATGACCTGGCGGTGATCGAAGGAGATTCCGAAGGAATAGGCCGCCATCGGGTTTACCACCAGATCGATCGGCGGCTGCCCTCGGCCGCCGGTGCGCCGCGGCTTCTCGATCAGGAGTTCAGCCGGCTTGAACTGGTCGATGATGTTGGTGACCGTCTGGGCGGACAAGCCGGTCAGCCGGGCGATCTCCGCCCGCGACAGCGGCCCGTGCAGCCGCACGACCTCCAGAACAACGCGCCGATTAAATCGCTGCGTGTGGTCGATATTGGTTCCGGACAGGCGCATGGCCGACTCCCTCGGGTTCTTCCGCAACATTTGTGTTGCAATTCACCAAACCCGGCTATTAAATCCAATTAATGGATGAAAAATCCTGCGTTCCAAGGCGTTGCCGCCGACCATAGGGGGTGCGGATGGATTTGGCCAACGCACAGACATCGCGGCCCCTCATATGGGGGAGCCGCCACATGGTATCTGCGGGCCATCCGCTCGCTGCCCAAGCGGGCCTTTCCATCCTGGAAGCTGGCGGCAATGCCATCGATGCCGGCGTGGCAGCCGGCTTCGCGCTGAACGTCGTGCAACCCGACATGGCCAACCTCGGGGGCGTTGCGCCGATCCTCCTTTATCTGTCGGAGGGCGCCAAGGTCGCGAGCTTTGCTGGTGTCGGCCGCTGGCCGCGACGCGCGCAGCGCGAGGCCGTCGCCGCAGCCGGCAATGGCCGCATCCCGGTCGGTCCCGGGCGCTGGCTGGTGCCGGCCGCCGTCGATTCCTGGCTGGGCGCCCTGCAAGCCTATGGCACCATGAGTGCGGCCGAGGTGATGGCGCCCGCCATAGAGCTCGCCGCGCACGGTTTTCCGGCCAATTACTTTCTGAGCCACAACCTTGCCACCGCCGCGCCTAACTGGCACGCGTTTGTGGATAACCAGGCGATCTTCCTCCCGTCCGGCCAGCCGCCTCGTCCGGGCGAAGTGGTGCGCCAGAGTGCTCTGGCCGATACGCTGAAGTCGCTGCTTGCCGCCGAAGCGAGGGCGTCCGGCGCCCGCGAGGCCGGCATCCAGGCCACCCGCGATGCCTTCTACAGGGGCGATATCGCTCAGGCAGTCGATGCCTTTTCGCGCGATGTCGGCGGTTTCCTCCGCGCCGACGACATGGCCACCTTCTCCGTACGGCAGGAGCCGCCGGTTTCGGTCGGCTATCGCGGCCGCAAGCTTTATGGCTGCGGGCCATGGTCGCAGGGACCGGCCCTGCTGCAGATGGTCAAGATGCTCGAGCGGTTCGATGTTGCCGCCTTGGGCGAGGCCGCGTCCGCGCATCTGCAAATCGAGATCGTGAAGCTCGCCATGGCCGACCGCAACCGGTTCTACGGCGATCCCGACTTTGTCGACGTGCCCATTGAGCAGTTGCTTTCTGATCGGCACGCGGCGGAACGTGCAAATCTGATCGACAAGGGCCGGGCCCATGACGTTGACGATGCCGCGCCGGTCACCGGCGTGGCCAGCTTCGACACGACCTACGTCTCGGTCGTCGACGCTGCGGGCAACGGCTTTTCGGCGACCCCCAGCGACAGCACCATGCTGGTGACCCCGATGGTGCCGGGGCTTGGCTTCGCCATCTCCGATCGGGGCCTGCAGGCTTCCCTCGAGGCCGACGATCCCAACGCGATCGCGCCGGGCAAGCGGGCCCGGTTGACGCCCAACCCGGCGTTGTTGGTGGACGAGGATGGAATCATGGTCTTCGGCACGCCGGGAGGCGAGGTGCAGACCCAGGCGATGCTGCAGTTCCTGGTCAACCATCTGGAGCGCGGCATGGACCTGCAGCAGGCCGTCGAGGCGCCGCGCTGGGCGAGCTTCGGGGTGCCCGCAACCGAGGACCCGCACATGATGACGCCGCGGCTGGTGCGGCTAGAGGAGCCGCTGTTCGACCGGATCGGCAGCGATCTCGCCGCCCTTGGTCACGATGCCCAACCTTGGCCGGAGCGCGCAGCGCTTGCGGGAGGCGTGTGCGCCGTCCGGCGCCGCGCGGCCGATGCCGTGCTGTGCGGTGCGGCCGATCCCCGCCGCATGAGCTATGTCGCCGGCCGTTGAGCCGGAATCGTCAGCCGACGACTTAAAAGAGGAGAGAGCAGCATGAAGATTTCGCGTCGTTCCCTGATCAAATCGATGGGTGCCGGAACGGCTGCCATCGCCATGGCGCCGCTCGCGGGCCGCTCGGCTTTCGCCCAGTCGGGCGGGGATGTGGTCTATTGGGGTCACAACTATCCCACCCGGGTTGAAATCGTAAACAAGATCATGGTGCCCGGCTTCAAGAAGGACACCGGCATCAACATCCATCATGAGGATTTCGAGACCAATCAGCTCGAGCTCAAGATTCTCACCAGCTGGTCGGGCGGCGGCGGCGGCGGCCCGGATATCATCTCGATCGGCGACAACAACCTGCCCAATTACGTCTACCGCAAGCTCCTCGCCCCGGTCGATCCCGAGCCTTTCGGGTTCAAGACCCAGGCCGAGCTGATCGCCGCCTTCGAGCCGGGCTCGCTCTCCAGCTTCATCATCGACGGCGTGCTCTACGGCATGCCGATGGATGTCGCATCCATCTCCATGTACTACCGCAAGGACTTCTTCAAGGAAGCCGGGCTCGATCCGGACGTGCCGCCCAAGACCTGGGACGAGGTCACCGAAATGGGCAAGAAGCTGATGAAGCGGGATGCCAACGGCAACGTGACCCGCGCTGGCTGGGGTTGGGAAGCGCGGAGCGTGTCGTCGCACTTCTACTATTGGGGCACGCTGCTGCCCCAGCATGGCGTCGACTTTCTCAACGCCCAAGGCACCGGCAACGGGTTCAACGACAAGAACGGCCTCGCCGCCTTCCAATATCTCTACGACACCTTCCATGGCCCCGACCAGGTGGCGGCTCTGGGGCTTGCGCCCAAGATCTCGCCTGTCGACGATTTCGGCGCCGGACGCGTCGCCATGATCAATTCCGGATTGTGGCTCGCCCCGGCCGTGGAGCAGTCCTATCCCAAGGTTACGTTCAAGGATGGGGTCTACGGCGTGGCGCGGCTGCCGCAGACCGCGGGCGGCACCCCGGCGACCCGGCTCAACCCTTGGGTCTACATGGTCCACGCCCAGTCCAAGGTGCAGAAGGAGGCGTGGCAGTTCATTTCCTATCTCATCCAGCGGCCCGAGAGTCGGGACATCTGGTTCAAGCGGGCCGCCTTCGTGCTCCCGTGGAAGGGCTTCGCCGATACCGCGGCCGTCAAGGCGAACCCCTATGCGTCGGTGTTCTTCGAGGACCTCGCAATCGGCGTGCCGACGCCCCGCACGCGTCACTTTGCGGAGCTATCCAATGTGGTTGCCAAAGCCTATGACCGAATCTCGGCCAATGGCGACAAGCCGGATGCCGTGATGCCCGACCTTGCCAACGACATCGATTTCATGATGCAGGGTTGACTTGGCCACAGTCGGTATCGACCGAAAAGGCATCGAGCATCGATGAGCACCCAGACGGCGATCGCCGGACAGGCCGCCGCTCCCCGACGGGGGGCATCGCCCGCGAGGCCGCGCTTGCCCCTGTTCAGGGGCGAGCACCGGCACGCGGGCACGGCTTGGCTCATGGTGCTGCCGGCGGTCCTGTTCTTCTTGGTGTTCGTGATCTACCCGGTCGCCAACGCCTTCTATGTGAGCCTCACCTCCTGGGACCTCATCAGTCCCCCTCGCTTTATCGGGCTCGCCAACTATCTGCGCCTGCTGCGCGACAGGAACTTCCTCAACGCAGCAGGCGTGACCTGCTACTACACCATTGTGCTGATGATCATCGAGTTGCCGATCTCGCTGGCATTGGCGCTGCTGCTCGACCGACAGATCAAGGCGCGGGCCTGGTACCAGGCCATCATCTTCGCGCCAGCGGTGATGACCATGGTCGCCGTTGCCATGATCTGGCGGGTGGTGTTCACTCCCAACGGCGGGCTCTACCTCATGGTCACGGCGCCGTTCGGCATTACGGGCCTGCAATGGCTCGACAACAGACACCTCGCCATGCCGGCGCTGCTGATCGTCAGCGTGTGGAAGAATGTCGGCTACTACATGGTCATCTTCCTCGCCGGCCTGCAGGCGATTCCAGTCATCTATTATGAGGCGGCGCGGCTCGATGGAGCGGGCACCTGGGCCGTGTTCCGTCACGTCACCCTGCCGCTGCTGAAGCCCTTCCTGCTGTTCGTCACAGTTGTATCGATCATCCGCTCCTCCCAGGCCTTCAGCCTGTTCTATACCCTGACACAGGGCGGGCCGGCGGATGCCACGAAGGTGCTGCCCTATCTGATCTACGACGTTGCGTTCAGCTACAACCGCATGGGCTATGCCTCTGCCATGGCGGTGGCGATGTTTGCCGTCCTGGTCGTGCTGACCGCCATCCAGTTCCGCCTGCTGAAGCCCCGGACATGAACACCGTCTTCCTCGACAAGACGGCCAATGCCAAGGCCGTCGACCGAAGCGCCGCCTCCGGCAGGCACGCCAGGCCTTCGCAGCCCTGGCTCGTGCATTTGGTGCTGATCGTCGCCTGCGCGGTGATCATCATCCCGCTTGTCTGGATGCTGCTGACCACGCTCAAGTCGCGCGAGGAGGTCTTCAGCCAACCGATGTGGTGGATCCCCACCCATCCCCAGCTTTTCGCCAATATCGAGAACGTCCTCGGGCGCATCGACTTTTTCCGCTATCTGCTCAACAGCACGATCGTGTCGACTTCGGTCACGGTGCTCGACATGTTTTTTTCGACGTTGTGCGGCTATGCCCTCGCCAAATACGAATTCGCCGGCCGGCGCATCGTCTTTGGCATCATCGTCGCCACTATGATGGTGCCATTCATCGTCATCATCATCCCCCAGTACATCCTGGTGCGCAGCTTCGGCTGGCTCGATACCTATCAGGGTCTGATCGTGCCGGTCGCCATCAGCAGCTTCGGCATCTTCATGATGCGGCAGGCGCTGATGAGTACACCCGACGAGTTGATCGACGCCGCTCGCATGGACGGGGCGGGGGAGTGGCGCATCCTGTTCCAGATCGTGGTGCCGCTACACGTGCCGGCTCTGGTGTCGCTGGCGATCCTGAGATTCCTCGGTGAGTGGGACAATCTGCTCTGGCCGCTGGTGGTCACCAATGGCTCCAGCATGCGCACCATGTCGCTGGGCCTCGCTCTCCTGCAGGACGACCGCTATGGCACCGATGTGCCTATGCTGATGGTGGCGGCTACTCTGGCGCTCATTCCCATCGTGATCGTCTACGCCTTCCTTCAGCGCTACTTTATCAAGAGCGTCGCCATCTCCGGGCTCAAATAGTCTCGAGGCATTGGCTTTCGTATGAGAAGGAGCCGGCGGCTCCCCTCATACGATCCGCTCTCAGAAGCCGATGGCCATGCCATCCTTGCGATGGTCGGAACCGGCCACATAGCCATCATCCAGCCGATGAATGAGCTGGGCGCCGCCGAACTCCTCTGTTTCGGCACGCTCGACGCTATGTCCGAGGGCAGCGAGGCTCGCGAGCACCGTGTCCGGCATTCCCGCCTCGACGACGACCCGCCGCCCGTCCACGAAGCGCCAGCGCGGCGCGTCACTCGCCGTTTGCGGGTCCTGCCCGAACACCTGCGTCCTCAGCACCATCTGTACGTGGCCCTGCGCCTGCATCGCCCCACCCATCACGCCAAAGCTCATGAGCGGCGCGCCGCGCTGCATGAGGAACCCCGGAATGATCGTGTGGAAGGGCCGCTTGCGGGGGCCGACGACGTTGGGATGGCCGCGCTCGAGCGTAAAGCCATAGCCGCGGTTCTGGAGATGAATGCCGGTCTCGGGCACAACCACGCCGGATCCGAATCCGGCATAGTTGGATTGGATGTAGGAGACCATCATGCCCGAGGCATCGGCCGTGCTGAGATACACGGTGCCGCCCTCGGTCGGCGCCCCGGCACCCGGCTCGCCCGCGATCTTGCGATCGATAAGCGCGGCGCGGCGCTTGAGATAGGCCGGCTCGAGCAGTGCCTCGGCGCGCACCGAGGTCATGGCTGCCGGATCGGCGACGTAGCGGGCGACATCGGCGAATGCCAGCTTCGTGGCCTCGATCTGAAGATGCAGCGCCTCGACGCTGTCGGCGGCGAGGTTATCGATCTCGGTGTGCTCGAGCATGCCGAGCGTCATCAGGGCCGCGATGCCTTGTCCGTTGGGCGGGATCTCGTGAAGGTCGGTGCCGCGAAACCGGCTCGACAGCGTCCCGCACCAATCGGCCTCGTGCGTGGCGAGGTCCTCGATCGTCATTGCCGCCCCGTGTGCCTTGGCGAAGGCGGCTATCTTTTCGGCCAAGGCGCCCCTGTAGAAGGCTTCGCCGCGCGTTTCGGCAATCGCCTCGAGCGTCGCCGCAAGATGTGGGTTGCGCATCGTTTCGCCCACTTTCGGAACCCGGCCGTCAGGGATGAAGTGCGGCGCGAAGCCCGGCTCGTCCTTGAGGCGATCCGCTCCCTTCTGCCAAAGGGCGCCGATATGCGGCGTGACGGCAAAGCCGGCGCGGGCATATTCGACGGCGGGTTCAAACAGCGTGGCGAAGTCCAACTTGCCGAAACGGTCCGACAGGGCCACCCAGGCTGAGACCGCCCCTGGCACGGTGACGCTCTCCCAGCCGCGTTGCGGCATGGTCTCGACCCCGGCAAAGCGCTCCGCCGTCCAGCCGGCAGGCGAGCGTCCGGAAGCATTGAGCCCATGCAGTTGCCGGCCGTCCCATACGATTGCAAACGCGTCGCTGCCCACGCCGTTGCCGGTCGGCTCGACCAGAGTCAACGTGATGGCGGTGGCGAGAGCCGCGTCGATTGCATTGCCGCCCTTGAGCAGCATTCGGATGCCCGCCTGGGCGGCGAGCGGCTGGGAGGCTGCGACCATGTTGCGGGCGAACACCGGCACGCGCTCGACCGCGTAGCGCGGGCTGTAGGTGAAGGGCTTCATCGTGGACTCCATTTCTGGGGAATTAGGAGGACGGGGTGGGAGCCATCGTCGACGGATCCGGTATCGGACCATGTGGCTTGGGCCGGACGATCGTCTCCGACACCGTCAGGGGATGGCGCACGAGCTCGCGCCTCGCAAATGACACCTCGTCACACGCCGATCATTCTTGATCGGAGACCCACTGTCGGGCGACCACAGATACTGGACGCCCGCGCCACGTCGATCAGCTTTTCATTTGCTTCCAGACGTCGGGAGACCAACGTTGGATCACGCCTTCGATGTGGCGGCGTGCGGCCGCCTGCGCCTTGTCGGCGTCCTGCGTCTCGAGCGCGCGCAGCAAGGCATCGTGCTGTTCGGCGGCATTCTCGTTTGCCTGCTGCTGGCGCTGCGGATTGCCCAGCGTGTGACGATGGATGTGCAGCATGCAGCGCGTCAGGATCGGCTCGACCGCTGTCAGCTTCGCCAGGCGGATAATCGTCCCGTGAAAGCGATTGTCGAGCGCGCTCAAGGCATAGGTGTCGCCGACGGCCTCGTACTCTGCCATGGCCGCCACGACCGAGCGCAACGCGTCGAAGTCGGCAGGGGAGGCGGCGATGGCAGCGCGGCCGGCGGCATCAGTCTCGATGCCGATGCGCACCTTGGCGAGCAGCGCGGCCTCCTCGGCGCTGGTCCGGGAGACCGCCGTGCCGCGATAGCCGCGGCGGGTGACGAGCCCGTCAAGCTGCAGCAGCAACAGGGCCTCGCGAACCGTCCCCTGGCTGCAGTTCATCTCGTTGGCGAGGTCCTGTTCGAGCAGCGTATCGCCCGGTTGCCTCTCACGGAGCAGAATGGCCTTTTTTAAGGCGTGATAAACGCCGTCGGCTCGGCGCTTTGTCGGCGCAGTGGGGAAATGTTCGGCAAGGTCCAGCATCTTGTTGACACGGCTCAGGCAAGAGATACGATCAATATCGATATCAATACCTATCGTCTGGGGCGCGGGCAAGGCTCATAGCTGTGGTCTGCAAAATGTCCTCATGCGTTGCCGTGGGCTTCACCGGCGCATCGGCGCTGCGCGGACGCCGACGAGAGGGCTGCACGCCTCTGCTGTGCCGGGAACGGGGCCGCTGATGGGAGCGCTCCTGTCGATTGAGGACATGAGCGTCGAATTCGGCGCAGGAACCTACCTGGTCAAGGCGGTCGACCGCATTTCGCTGGACGTGTCCGCCGGCGAGATCGTCGCCCTGGTGGGCGAATCCGGCAGCGGCAAATCGGTGACCGCGCTTTCGATCCTGCGCCTTCTTCCCAGCCCGCCGGGGCGCATCGCCTCCGGCCGCATCCTGTTCGACGGCGTCGATCTCTTGACGCTGAACGAGGCGGCGATCCGCCAGATCCGCGGCGGTCGCATCGGCATGGTGTTTCAGGAGCCGATGACCTCGCTCAATCCGGTTCTCTCCATCGGCCGTCAGTTGACCGAGGGCATGCGCGTACATCTCGGCCTTTCGGCCAGGGCCGCGCGGGCGCGGGCCGTGGAGCTTCTCACGACTGTCGGCATCTCAGACGCGGCGCGGCGGCTGGACCAGTATCCGCACCAGATGAGCGGCGGCATGCGCCAGCGCATCATGATTGCCATGGCCATCAGCTGCGAGCCGCGGCTGATCATTGCCGACGAACCGACCACCGCCCTCGACGTGACCGTCCAGGCGCAGATCCTGGAGCTCATGCAGGACCTTTGCCGCCGCCTTGGCGTCGCGCTGCTGATCATCACCCATAACCTCGGCGTGGTCGCCCGCTATGCCGACCGCGTGAACGTGATGTACGCAGGGCGCATCGTCGAACAGGGGCTGGCGGGTCCGGTCTATCGACAGCCGGCACATCCCTATACGGCCGGATTGCTGAACTCGGTTCCGCGCCTCGATCGACCGCGCAGCGCCCATCTCGATCCCATTCCGGGCTCGCCGCCCGATCCCGCCGCGCTGGCTTCTGGCTGCGCCTTCCGTCCTCGCTGCGGTTTCGCGACGAAGCAGTGCAGCGAGGCCGCACCGCCCTTCTTCGAGCCGATGAGCGGTCATAGGACCGCCTGCTTCAACCACAACAAGCTTGTCGAACTGGTGCCGGGATGAGGGCGCCTGCTGAACCGCCGCGCGAAGAGCCGGCCACGGATGTGCTGGTTCGCATCCGCGACCTCAAGAAGCATTTTCCCATACACTACGGCATCCTGTTCGAACGCACGGTGGCTGAGGTCAAGGCGCTCGACGGCGTTTCATTCGACATCCGGCGCGGCGAAACGCTGGGTCTTGTCGGCGAGACGGGGTGCGGCAAGTCCACGCTTGCACGATGCGTGCTCGCGCTGGAGGAGCCGACGAGCGGCGCCATCCTGTTCGACGGCCAGGATATTGCGGACCTGCGCGGGGACCGCCAGCGGGCTTTCCGGCGGCGCGTTCAGGCGGTCTTCCAAGACCCGCTTTCCTCGCTCAATCCGCGCATGAAGGTTGTCGAGATTGTCGGCGAGCCGCTCTACGTCCACGGGGTCGAGCGCGGCCGCGAGAACATCACCCGGCGCGTGCGCGCGTTACTCGACATCTGCGGGCTGCCGGCGCGCCTCATCGACCGCTATCCGCACGAGATGAGCGGCGGCCAGCGGCAGCGCGTCGGCATCGCCCGCGCCTTGGCGCTCAATCCCGATTTCATCGTCTGCGACGAAGCGGTCTCGGCGCTCGACGTCTCCATTCAGGCGCAGATCATCCGTCTGCTGGAAGACCTGCGCGAAGAATTCGGCCTTACCTATCTGTTCATCGGCCATGACCTTAGCGTCGTGCGGCACATCTCGCATCGCGTCGTGGTGATGTACCTCGGCAAGGTCGTCGAGATTGCCGACAGCGACACGCTGTTCGCCAATCCGAGGCACCCTTACACGCAAGCGCTCCTGTCGGCGGTCCCCGTGCCGGACCCGGAGATCGAGCGCAAGCGCAAACACCGCGTCGTCACCGGCGAAGCGCCAAGCCCGATCGCGCCGCCGTCCGGTTGCAGTTTCCATCCTCGCTGTCCGATCGCGATCGAAGAGTGCCGGCTGCGTGCCCCCGCGCTCCGCGATGTCGGCGACGGGCATCTTGCCGCCTGCGTCAAGGCCGAAGCGACCGAGCAGGCGTTCACCTAGGGAGCGTGGCAGACCAGGAGAGTCTAACCAGAAGGGAGTGCCAGGATGAACCACAAGCTTACGAAATCCGACGAACAGCGCATCCGCGACGAGTTGACGGATGCCTATGACTTCGACGCTCGCGATCCGTTGTTCGGCTTGAGCCGTGAGAAATTGTCGGGCCCGAAGTTGAAGCGCCGCACCGTGCTCCGCCTGCTGGCGGCGGCGGGCACGCTGACGGCCTGGCACCTGATCCCCGGCGCCGGTGCGGCCAACCGGGCGATGGCGGCAAGCGCCGGCGGCACGCTGACCTGCGGCTGGGCCGGAGTCGGCGAAATCGACACGCTCGACCCGGCGCAGATCAATCAGGTCCTCGAGTTCCAGATCGCCTCCAACGTGCTCAGCGGCCTCACCCATATCGACGCCAAGCTGATCGCACAGGGCGACCTTGCCGAGAGCTGGGACGTCTCCCAGGATGGCAAGGAATACACCTTCAAGCTGCGCCAGGGGGTCACCTTCCACAATGGCGACCCGTTCACCGCCGACGACGTGGTGTTCACCTACAATCGCTCGAAGGACAAGAACCAGTCGATCGAGTGGCAGGTGCTGGCCAACGTCGCTGCCGTCGACAAGATCGACGATTACACCGTCAAGTTCACGCTCTCGGCGCCGCAAGCCTCGTTTCTGACCAAGACGCTGGAGCGTTCGAGCGGCCGGGCGATGACCATCGTCAGCCGCGGCGCGCTCGACAAGATGGGCGCCGCCGCCTACGGGCTGAAGCCGGTTGGTACGGGTCCTTTCATGGTCACCGAGCACCAGGTCGGCCAGGGCCTGACGCTTGAGAAGTTCGCCAAGTACTACGATCCCGAGCGGCCGAAGCTCGACAAAGTCGTCATCAAGCCGATCATCGACGCCGAGCCGCTCGCCGCCGCGATCGAGGCCGGTGACATCCAGTTGATCGGCGGCAATCCGGTCGCGCCGGAGCTCGTCGACCGCTTCGAATCGAATGGCGACTTGACGGTCAGTCAGGTGCCCGGACCCGGCTTCCAGTCGGTGTGGATCAACCCGTGGAACGAGGTGATGAAGGTGGCCGACTTCGACAAGCCGGTCGAGGAACTGATGAAGGAGAAGGGCTTCATGGTCCGCCTGGCCATCGCCAAGGCGCTCGACCGTGACCGCTACATCAAGCAGGCGCAGTTCGGACGCGGCGTGCCCGCCTACGGCAGCATCAATCCAGCCATGGGCTTCTATTTCGACGAAAAGCTCGCCGAGGAGAGCAATCAGAGGTTTGATCTCGCGGCGGCCAAGAAGCTCATGGCCGATGCCGGCTATCCCGACGGCAAGGGCTTTCCCAAGCTGCGCCTGCTGACCACGCCGGCCGGCAAGCGCGAGACCGAGGTCGTCGCCAACATCCTCAAGACCAACCTCGGCATCGACGTCGATCTGCAGACCAAGGACTTCCCGGTGCTGATCCAGGATTTCGACAAGATGGACTGGGACCTTGTGCGGCTCGGCAGCGGCGGCGACTACGACCCGGACGACGGCCTCATCGACTGGATGATAACGACGTCCAAGTTCAACGGTCCGGCGCGCGACAAGAGTGCGATGCCGTTCGGCTACTTCTCCGACAAGGAGGTCGATTCACTGAGCGCCGAGCAGACCCAAACCGCCGACATCAACAAGCGCAAGGCCCTGGTGCAGAAGGCGAACCGTCTGACCTCGGACAAGGTGGCCTCGGCCTTCTTGTTCCACCAGCCGGACATTCTCGTCTATCACAAGACGGTCAACTACCCGGACGTGAGCCGCATCCCCGGCCTGGTCGAGCTCGACCGGGTGACGATCTCCGCCTAGCGGCCCGGCGGCGCGCACGGTCCGTCGCCGCGCGCGCCGCCTCACGAAGTACGGAGCTTCGCTATGGGACGATATGTTGTCAGGCGTGTTCTCGGTGCTGTCCTGGTGATGTGGGCGGTGGCGACGCTCGTCTTCTTTATGATGCGCATCATCCCCGGCGACCCCATCGCCGCGATGCTGTTCGACACTGGCGACGCCGCGACGGTCGCCCACCTGCGTGAGAAGCTCGGCCTCGACCAGCCGCTGGTCGTGCAATACGTGAAGTGGTTCTGGAGCACGCTGCACGGCGACTTCGGCGCGTCGCTCTATGGCAGCCACCAGGCGGTGGCGACGATGATCGTGGAAGCGTTTCCGCGCACGCTGTCGCTCACTACACTGGCCTTCATCGTCGCCACCGCCATCGCCGTGCCGGCGGGACTGATCGCCGCCACGCGGCGGAATTCGACCGCCGATCACGCGGTGACCGTCGTCGCCTTCCTCGGCCTGTCCATGCCCGACTTCTGGCTCGGCATCCTGCTCATCATCCTGTTTGCGGCCAACCTCCACTGGCTGCCAGCCATCGGCTACGTGCCGCTGTCGCGCGGCTTCTGGCCCTGGCTGTCGCATCTCATCCTGCCAGCGATCGCCGCCGGCACCGCCTTCTCCGCCATTATCGCGCGCATGATCCGCTCTTCCATGCTGGAGGTGCTGAAGACCGACTACATTCGCGTCGCCGACGCCAAGGGGCTGGCCCGCGCCGTCGTCGTGCTCCGGCACGCCTTCCCCAACGCCCTCATTCCCGTCGTCACCGTCATGGGAATCGCGCTGGCCCTGCTCATGGCCAACGCCGTCGTCGTCGAGAACGTGTTCGCCATCAAGGGGCTCGGCAGGCTGCTCATCGGCAGCATTCTCAACCGCGACTATCCGGTGGTGCAGGGCGCCGTCCTCGTCGTCTCGACTATCTTCGTCTTGCTCAACCTTGTCGTAGACCTGCTCTACACGGTCATCGATCCACGCATCAGGTACTCCAAATGACGCTGCCTGCCGCAGCCGACGAAGCCGACATTCCGCGATCCGACCGCCGAGGTCGCGCCTGGCGCTTTCTTTCGGTCGTCATGCGCGACCGCAAGGCACAGTTCGGCGTCATCGTGCTGGCGATCTTCGTCGTCGGTGCCGCAATCGGGCCGCTGCTGCTGCCTTACGACCCGAACGCGATGGTGTTCAACATGCTGATGCCGCCGAGCTTCGCCCACCCGCTGGGCACCGACGACCTCGGCCGCGATCTCCTCGCCCGACTCCTCATAGGCTCGCGCATCTCGCTCTTCGTCGGCATCTCCACGGTGGCAATCGCGCTAGCGGTCGGCGTCACGCTCGGCCTGCTCGCCGGCTATTTCGGCGGTTGGCTCGACCACATCATCATGCGCTATGTCGACCTGCAGTGGGCGTTTCCGAACTTCATCATCGCCGTCTATCTGGTGGCCGTGTTCGGCACCGGCCTGTCCAACGTCATCGTCGCTATCTCGCTAGCCTTCGTCGACGATTTTGCGCGCATCGCCCGCGGCATGGTGCTGTCGATCAAGGAGGAACAGTACATCGCCGCGGCGCGCACCGTCGGCGTGCCGCGGTTTCGCATCATATGGCGCCATATCCTGCCCAACGCGACGGCGCCGCTGATCGTGCAAGCGACCGTTTCGGTGTCATACGCCATTCTCGGCGAGGCCAGCCTCTCCTTCCTTGGGCTCGGCGTCCAGGCCGATACGCCGACCTGGGGCCTTATCCTCTCCGACGCGCGCAGCTTCGTGTCGCGCGCCTGGTGGCTCGGCGTCTTTCCCGGCTTGGCGATCATGCTCACCGTGCTGTCGATCAATTTCCTCGGCGATGCGCTGCGCGATTTCCTCGACGTCAAGGAAACGGGGAGCGAGATGTGACCTCGCCGGTGCCCGATCTCGACGCTATGGGCGTTGCTGCGGCGCGTGCTGGTCTGGCACGCGGCGATTTCTCAGCCGTCGAGCTGACCCGATGGCATCTGGACCGCATCGAGCGCTTCGACGGAGCGATCAACAGCATCATCGAGCTCAATCCTGATGCGGTCGAGATTGCCGGCAAGCTGGACGCCATGCGGCGGAACGGTGGTTTTCTCGGGCCGCTGCACGGCATCCCGCTTCTGCTTAAGGACAATATCGAGGCCGGCGACCGCACGATGACGACGGCCGGCTCGTTCGCCCTGGCGGGGAACCATGCGCCAAGGGACGCGGACCTTGTCGCGCGGCTGCGCAGTGCGGGCGCCGTCATCCTCGGTAAGTGCAATCTCGCCGAATGGGCGAACTTCCGTTCGCGCTACTCGACCAATGGCTGGTCGAGCCGTGGCGGGCTGACCCGCAATCCCTATGCGCCAGAGCGCACCGCGGGCGGTTCCAGTTCGGGCTCTGCCGCAGCCGCGGCCGCAGCATTCTCGATCGCGGCTATCGGTACCGAAACCGACGGCTCGATCGTCAGCCCAAGCGCCCTCAACGGCCTCGTGGGCATCAAGCCGACGGTTGGCCTCGTCAGCCGGCAGGGGATCATCCCGATCTCGCCGGTCCAGGACACGGCCGGGGTCATGGCGCGCCGCGTCGCCGACGCCGCCGCCGTGCTTTCGGTCATTGCGGGTGCGTCGCCGGACGATGCGGCCACCGCCGAAGCGGATGCACGTCGCGCCGACTATGTCGCAGCGCTCGACGGGGCGACGCTGAAGGGCGCGCGCGTCGGCATTGCGCGTCAGCTCAGCCTGTTCCATCCGGCGATGGAGGCGGTGCTCGACGACAGCGTGCGCGCGCTCCGCGATGCCGGCGCCGAGACGGTGGACGTCGAGGTGCTCCTGGCCTCAGACGTGCGCGAACAGGAGTTCGCGGCGCTGGTGACCGAGTTCGGGCATGCGCTCGGTGCTTATCTGGCCGCGCTGCCGCCCGAGATGCCAGTGCGCAGCGTAGCGGCGCTGGTCGAATTCAACCGCGCTAACCGGGAGCGGGTTATGCCCTATTTCGGTCAGGATCTGTTGGAGAGCGCGCTCGCCGCGAAGCCGCTGGAAGATGAAGCCTATCGTAAGCTGCGCGCCGAATGCGGGAGGCTGATGCAAGAGAAGGGGCTTGCGCACGTCCTTGCTGCCGAGAAGCTCGACGCCGTGGCGGCCATCTCGACCGCGCCGGCCTGGACCATCGATTTTGTCAGCGGCGACCGGCCGCGCCATACGAGCGCCTATCTGGCGGCGATCCCCGGTTATCCGAACGTGACTGTCCCTGCGGCCTATGTTCATGAGCTGCCGGTCGGGCTGTCTTTCATGGGGGCGCCCTGGCAGGAGGCGAAGCTGCTTCGCTTGGCGCAAGCCTTCGAGAGCGCGACGGCCATTCGTCGCCCTCCGCCACTGATCGAACATGGGAGAAATGAAGTGAGCCAGGATTCCGCAGGGCGCGAGTCGGGAGGGGTTGCGTGATGGATGGCTTTACCACCCGCCCGGAGATCATCGGCACGTTCGGCGTGGTCGCGTCGACCCACTGGCTGGGCACCGCGGCCGGAATGGCAATGCTGGAAAGGGGCGGCAATGCCTTCGACGCGGCGGTCGCCACCGGCTTTGCGCTGCAGGTCGCCGAACCGCACCTGAACGGTCCCGCCGGCGAGGTCCCCATCATTCTCCATTCGGCGCGCACGGGGCGGACCGATGTGATCTGCGGCCAAGGTGTGGCACCGGCCGCCGCCACCATAGACGCCTACCGCGGTCTCGGCCTCGACCTGGTGCCCGGCACCGGACTACTGGCGGCCGTGGTGCCGGGCGCCTTCGATGCTTGGATGCTGATGCTGCGCGACCATGGCACGATGGAAATCGACGAGGTGCTGGAGGTCGCGCTCGGCTATGCCGAGACCGGCTGCCCGCTGATTCCCCGGGTCACGCAGGCGATCGCTGCGGTCCGCGACATGTTCGTGAGCGAGTGGCCGACGTCGGCGGCGGTCTTCCTACCGGGCGGGGCCGTGCCGGAGGCCTTCCAGCTCTTTCGCAACATCAGGTTGGCCGAGACCTACCGCCGCGTCATTGCAGAGGCAAAGGCCCGTGGGCGGACCCGCGAGGCGCGCATCGATGCGGCGCGCGACGCCTGGTATCGCGGCTTCGTCGCCGAAGCGATCGACAGCTTCTGCCGCGAGACCGAAGCCATGGATACCAGCGGTGCGCGGCATCGTGGCCTGCTCACCGGCGACGACCTGGCCGCGTGGTCGGCGAGTGTTGAGCAGCCGCTCACCTACGATTATCACGGCTACACGCTGTGCAAGACGGGACCGTGGGGGCAGGGGCCCGTCGCCCTGCAACAACTGGCCCTGCTCAAGGGCTTCGACGTCGGGGCGATGGACCCGACCGGTCCGGAATTCGTCCATGTGGTCACGGAATGCGCCAAGCTTGCCTTCGCGGACCGCGAATCCTTCTACGGCGACCCCGATTTCGTCGACGTTCCGATCGCCGATTTGCTGTCGGACTCGTACAACGACAAGCGTCGCCGGCTGGTCGGGGACCAAGCTTCGCTCGATCTGCGTCCAGGCCGGATCGACGGATATGGCAGCGATCCCGTGGTGCCAGAGGCACTGGGGCTGGAAGCCGGGGCGCACGCCGCCAGCGGGCCCGGCGCAGGCGAGCCGACAGTCGCCAGCTTCGCGGAGATGGAGATCTCCGCCGATGGGGCGACCCGCGGTGACACCGTCCACCTCGATGTGATCGACCGTTGGGGCAATATGGTTGCGGCGACGCCGAGCGGCGGATGGCTGCATTCCTCGCCAGTCATTCCCGAACTCGGATTCTGTTTGACGACGCGCGCCCAGATGTTCTGGCTGGTCGAGGGCACGTCGGCGAGCCTCGCGCCGAAGAAGCGGCCGCGCACGACGCTTACCCCGTCGCTGGCGCTGCGCGACGGCGAACCCTACATGGCGTTCGGCACGCCGGGCGGCGATCAGCAGGACCAGTGGTCGCTGCACGCATTCCTGCGCCACGTGCATCACCGGCAGAACCTGCAGGAAGCGATCGACAGCCCCGAATTCCACACAGCGCATTTCCCGTCCTCGTTTTACCCGCGGGCATCGCACCCCGGCCATCTCGCGCTCGAGGGACGGTTCCCGGCGAAGACGCAGGAGGACCTGCGCGCGCGCGGCCATCACGTCGAGGTCGCCGAGGACTGGTCGATCGGGCGCAACACCGCGGCAGCGAAGGACGGCGATCGTCTAAAGGCCGCGGCCAATCCGCGCTTCATGCAGGGCTACGCCGCCGGGCGATAGGGGGCCGGGCGGGGTGACGGGGCCCTCTCATGCTGCCTTCCCATGTTGCTGTGGGCGCAAGGTGGGGGTGTGGGTTCGGCTTCTGGAAGCGGTGTCCAGGGCTTAGAGCCTTTCACGGCCAGATGGAACCATGGCGAGCGTGCACCGCAAGAACGCTGATTCCAAAGCCTCCCGTTGCACCACGCCGTGTGTAGGCCTTCAGCGGAGTTCGTCGCAGAACAACTTCCGCTTGAGACCCGGCGCACCCCATCTTCATGGGAATCGCCTGCTGGAAACGTGCGCTCTGGAACCGAGCAGGTAGGTACGCCGCTCGACCTCTATGATCGACCGGCGAACCGATTCGTCGCCGAGTTCCCCGGCTCGCCGGAGAGGAGCATGCTCAGCGGGCAGCTTGTCAGCGATGGGCAAGGCATGACGTTCGTTCTGGCGGATGGGCAGCGGCTTGCCCTGCCCGAGGCGCCCCGCAATGTGGCCGGAGACAGGCCGGTCGTGTGCGGCCAGAACATCTGCGAATCGTGGGCGAGAAAAGAGGGCGCGCTGACGGCGCGCGTCGCGGTTGTCGGACCGGCCGGATAGGATACGTTCCTGATTGCCGCCCTGGGGTCGCTGACGGTCACATGCGAGCTGCGCGACCGCATTCAGGTCGTGCGTTTGATGCCGGAGCCTGGGCGGCTACAGTTCTTCGACCAGGAAAGCGGTGAGCGTCTCGATGCCTGAGGTCGGATCTGCAAAGCAGCAAGCTGGAATGGTCGCATGACACACGTCGAAGCGAAGGGCGTTTCACGGCGGAAGAGTGCAGGCCGGCCAGGCCGCGGCGTGGGCGAGAAGGAAACCCAGTCGGAGATGGCCTACCACGCGCTGAAGAAGTCGATCCTCGAGGGCACTCTGCTGGCCGGCACCCAGCTGCTTGAACTGGAAGCGGCGGAACGCCTCAATGTCAGCCGAACGCCGGTGCGCGAAGCCATGGTCCGCCTGCAGCACGAAGGCATGGTCGAGTTGCGCCCCCGGCACGGCATGCGCGTCCTGCCGGCCTCCGTCGACGACATGCGCGAGATCTACGAGGTACTGACGGCGCTGGAAGGCAAAGCTGCCGAACTGGCAGCGCAGAAAGGGCTTTCCGAGGCGCAGCTGGCGCCTATGCGGCGGGCGGTCGAGGCCATGGATCGCGCGCTCGAAGCGGACGTTCTGCAGGACTGGGCCAGGGCTGACGAACGCTTTCATGCCGAGCTTGTCGCCCTGGCTGGCAACGACCGGCTGACCGCGATGGTCGGCCAGCTCTGGGACCAGGCCCATCGCGCGCGCATGGCGACACTCAAGATGCGGCCGAAGCCCGTCGCATCGAACCGGGAGCACAAAGCCGTGGTGGAGGCCATCTACCGCGGCGACGCGGAAGCTGCCCGCAGCATCCACGAGGACCACAGGCGGCGCGCCGGCGAACTGCTGGTATCGATTCTCGAGGATCTGCGCGGCACGCAGATCTAGAAGAGGTGACCGGCTATTGAGCCGGAACACGGGGGAGCCAAAGGAAGGAGCGGCTCCTCTGCCAGTTTGCAACGGCAGCGCTTCCCGCGTCAGGTCGCGACCGGCGGCAGGTCCAGCCGCACGACGCGATCGCCGTCAGCGAAGGCGTTCGGGAACCGTTGGCGCACGAGCGGGTCATGACCGGGGATGATGTGATCGTCGCTCGGTGCCAGCGCCCGCAGCTTCTTGAAACCCTCGAGCATGTCCTGAAGGTCGACCACGATGGGAAAAATCTTCCCCTTCTGGAAGTTCTCGTAATAGTGGGTGGCGTCGGACGCCAGGATGACGGGACCGCGCGCGGTCGCCACCTCGACGACCTGCAGCCCGCGGGTATGTCCGCCGATCTTGTGCAGGCGCACACCGGGGGCGAGTTCCGCGCTGCCCGAATAGAACACGACCTTGCCTGAATAGAGCCGCTTGACGGCGGCGCAGATGTGGTCGCCGGTGAAGGGGGCTCGCAGTGCGTCGTGGCACATGCATGAACTCACCGCGTAGCCAAGTTCGGCCTCCTGCATGTGCAGGCGGGCATTCTCGAAATGTTCGAGGCTGCCGGCATGATCGTAGTGCAGATGGGTGACGATCACGTCCGAGATGTCCGTCGGCTGAAGATCCAGCCGCTTGAGCATCGCGGCCGGCTCGTCGAGGACCGGTCGGTCCCGACGGGCGCCCTCCTTATGGTCGTATCCGGTGTCGACCAGAAAGACGCGATCGCGGTTGCGCACCACCCAGACGAAATAGTCCATGGGGTGGGGCGAGGAATGATCGTCGTCGAAAATGAAGGAGTTAGCGCGGGTGCGGTCGTTCCGCTCGGCATATTTGAGCGCAAAGATTTCGTAGATATCCTGGTTCGCCATCCTCTCGCTATCCTTCGATTTCGCTCAGCACCGTGCGTCGTTCGATCTCTGCCGAGCGGTAGATGGCCGCCTCGCAGGTCATGACATAAAAATAGTCCTCGGCAGCATTGGCAAGCGCCGTGCCCTTGGTCAGATGGTCGATCACGTGGCGCTGCAGCGCATAAACGCAATCGGCGCCGAAGCCGCGGTCGTGCCATTCATAGGCAATGCCCTGCGCGTCGTTGCTGGCGAACGGCCGGAATCGAATTTCGGCGTCGCCGGTCAGTTCCAGGGTGCCCTTGGCGCCTTCGACCGTCAGTTCGCCCATGGTAAGGCGTTGGTTCCGGGCCCGATGATCGCTGAGCCTGTTGCCGTCGAAGACTGCCCGGAAACCGCTATCGTATCCGAAAATGACCGTGCCGGCATCCTCGCCGGCAATGCCGGGGTTGAGCCGCCGCAGGTCGGCATAGACCCAGTCGCAGGGACCGAACAGGTAGCGGAAGGTGTCGACCAGGTGCACGCCGGTCTCGTGTATGAGGAAGCGTTCCATATCCCGGAAGAACGGCTGCCGGTCGCGATAGGCGTTCTCGCCCTGGCCATCGCCGGGGCGGAGACGAAACGTCGCCTGATAGAGGTCGCCGAGCAGATTCTCGCCGAGCAGCCGGGCGATCTCGCGATACCAGGGCTGGAAGCGGAAATTCTCATGGACGACCAGCATCCGGTTCGCTTGCTTCGCCTTCGCGATCAGATCGCGGGCCTCGCTCATGCTGCGCGTAAACGGCTTCTGGCAGATGACGTGGCAGCCCGCGTCGAGCGCCTGTTCGACGAAGGCATGATGGGTGACGGGCGGCGTGATGACGTCGACGATGTCCGGCTTCACGCTCTCTAGCATGCGGCCGAAGTCGTCGAAGACCGGTGGATTTCCGTATTCGACGGCATAGGGAGCGAGCCGATCGACCCGCCTGTTGTACATGCCCACGAGTTCGACCTCGGGGATGCGCGACCACGCCTCAAACTGGAACTGCGAAAAGTAACCTGCGCCCGCGGTTGCCAACTTCACGGTGCTCGTTCCTTCATCCGGTCGATGACGGTGTCCGCCATCTGCTTGGTCGACGCGTTGCCGCCGAGATCCGCGGTGCGCACGTCGGTATCGGTGAACACTGCGCGCACCGCCGCCTCGATCCGTGCGCCGGCCGCCTGAAGGCCGGCGTGATTGCGCCGGCGACCGAGCCAGTCGAGCATCATGGCGGCCGACAGGACCATGGCCAGCGGATTCGCCACGTTCTTGCCGGCGATGTCCGGCGCCGACCCGTGACATGGCTGGAAGACCGCGTGGTCGTCGCCAATGTCTGCCGAGGGCGCGATGCCAAGGCCGCCCATCAAAGCGGATCCCAGGTCCGAGAGAATGTCGCCGAACATGTTCTCGGTGACCAACACGTCGAACTCCCAAGGCTTCTGCACCATCCACAGCGCGGTGGCGTCGACGTAGGCGGTGTTTGCGGTCAGATCGGGATGGCGCTGGGCGCGCTCGAAGAAGATTTTGCGGAAGAAAGCGAATGCCTGAAAGACATTGGCCTTGTCGACGCAGGTGACAATCCCCTGTCCACGCCCCGCCTGCCGGCGCCGCTCTGCCAGATCGAAGGCGAAATCGAAGAGCTTCTCGGACGTCTGGCGCGTGATCACCATCGTTTCGCGCGCTTCGTCATCGTCGATGAGTTGCCCTTTGCCGTGGCTGGCGAAGAGGCCCTCCGTCGATTCACGAACGAGCACGAAATCAACGCTGCTGCTTCGCTCTGCGTTGAGGGGGGAGCGCAGGCCGGGAAATATGACAACCGGGCGAACGCCAGCAAAGAGGTTGAGGGCGCCGCGCAGATCGAGCTGCGGGGAAATCTCGGTGCCGTCCGCGTAGCGCACTGAGGGGAGGCCCATGGCCGACAGAAGGATTGCGTCGGCGGCGCGCGCTGAACTCATCGATTCACTGGGAAAGGCCGCACCGGTCCTGGCGTAGTGCTCCGCGCCAGCCGGCAGATGCTCGAATTCCAGACTCACGTCAGCAAGCGGTTCAACCGCCTTGCGCACGACGTCGAGCGTCGGCGCCATCACCTCCGGGCCAATTCCGTCGCCGTCGAAGACCGCGATCGACAATGATTTGTTTTCATTCATAATTTTTCGTTCGATCAACTCCAGCCGCGGCGCCGTTGCGCCGCCGTGCTGTCGACCTTCTGTCTAGCCTCTTGGGCGACAACTGACAATGCATTCGTTAATGAATACGCCGATGTATGGTCGCAATCGTGTCCCGTGCGAACTTCAAGTCGCCGAGCCCAATCGTCTTCAACAAACAAGGGGCGGACAATGTACGTCGTGCTGGTCACATTTGGCATCGCAGCCGGGCAGGAGGACGTCTTTCAGGCGCGTGTTTTGGCACAGGCGCGGGAGAGTCTGGAACAGGAACCCGGATGCCTGCAGTTCGATGTGGCGCGGGCCGAATCCGGCTCTCGGGAATTCCTGCTCCATGAGGTCTATGCCGACCGCGGCGCCTTCGAGCGCCATCTCGCTAGCGCGCAGTTCGGACGCTTCGATACCGACGTCGCCGCGATTGTCGTGCGGAAAGACGTGACGACCTGGATCCGCCAGTAACGACGGGCGGTTCGCTCAGGACCACTCGACGTCAAATCGGGTGACAACCTGCTCCACCTCGTCCGGCGACAGCAGGCGTGGTTGCTGGTGGCGGGTGAGCAGCGCCAGGCGCGCCGTCGCCTCCAACTCCTCCATCGCGTTGACGGCCGCGAACAGATCCTTGCTGGCTACGACCGGCCCGTGATTGGCGAGCATGACCGCCGACCGGCGGCCACCCAGCCCGCGGATCGCTTCGCCGATGGCGGCATCGCCGGGGACGAAGAAAGGCAGCAAAAGCACCTTGCCGAGCAGCATCAGGGCATAGGGCGTCAGCGGCGGCAGCATGTTGTCGGGATCGACATCGGGGAGCATCGAGAGCGCCACCGCGTGCGCCGAGTGAAGATGCACGACCGCGCCAGCCGTGCTGCGCGTGTCGTAGAAAGCCTGGTGCAGCGGCATCTCCTTGGTCGGCTTGTCGCCGGAAAGGAGTGTGCCGTCGGCGTCGAAGCGGCTCAGACGCGCCGGGTCGAGCCGTCCGAATGAGGAACCGGTGGGCGTCACCAGAAGCCCGCCGTCGGGAAGCCGGACCGAGATGTTGCCGGTGGAGCCATGTGTCAGGCCATGGTCGAACATCGAGCGGGCGAGGGTGCAGACGGCCTCGCGCAGGTTTGCTTCCGCACTCATGGCCGCGTGCCTGCGAGGACGGCGAGAGCATCGCTGAAGAAGGATTCAGCCCCGAAGTTGCCTGATTTCAGCGCCAGCCACAGCGGCCGGTCGGATGCCCTGACAGCGGGAACGCCCGGCGCGATCTCAGGCCCGATGGCAAGCGCGGAGAGCCCGAGCCCCTCGACCGCCGCCCCCGACGTTTCGCCGCCCGCCACGACCAGGCGCTGGATGCCGCTGCCGACCAGACGGCGCGCGGTCTCGGCGAAGAAGCCTTCAATGGCGGCCGCTACGCGATCGCGGCCGTAGCGTTCCTGAGCAGCCTTGACGGTCGCCGGCTCGGCCGACGAATAGAGCAACGGTGCGGTGCCGGACGGCAGGCCGCGCGTCCACGCCATCGCCCGCTCTGCTGTCATCGCGCCGGCAAGCAATTGGTCCGGTGTGATCTCGAGCGCAGGGTGGTCGGCGGCGTAGGCAGCAACCTGTGTCCGCGTCATGTTGGAGCAGGAGCCGGAAAGGATTGCCGCCGGGCCATCGGTTCCGGTCCAGGCAAGCGGCCGCTCGGCAAGAAGGTGCTGTGCACGGAAATTTCCCGGCAGGCCGAGGGCGACGCCGGAGCCGCCGGTCACCAAGGCAAGGTCTCGGGCAGCAAGACCGATCGCCATCAGGTCTTCGTCCTTGATCGCGTCGACGACGATCACCGGCCGGCCAGCGGCGGCCTCGTCAGCCAGGCCCTGGCGGATCGCCGAGGCGCCTTGAAAGACCGTCTTCGCCGGTACGTGCCCGATGCCTTTCTTCGATTGATGGCCCACCCAGCGGCGCAGGTCAGGATCGGTCATCGGCGTCAGCGGATGGTGCTCCATGCCGCTTTCCGAGAGCAGCCGATCCTTCACGAACAGATGACCCTGATAGATGCTGCGCCCGGTCTCCGGAAAAGCCGGGCAGACAATCGTGCAGTCGGCGCCAAGGCGCTCCATCAGCGCATCGATCACCGGCCCGATATTGCCCTCCGGCGTCGAATCGAAAGTCGAGCAGTACTTGAAGAAGAATTGGCGGCACCCTTGGGCCTGCAACCACTCGAACGCCTGAAGCGACAGGCTCACGGCCTCCGCCACGGGGATCGTCCGCGACTTCAGCGCGACCACCCCCGCCTCGACGCTGGGCTCCGCTGACGCCGTCGGCACGCCGCAATACTGCGTCGTCTGCATGCCCTGCTTGACCAGCGTGTTGGCGAGATCCGTCGAGCCGGTGAAATCGTCTCCGATGCAACCGAGAAGCATCGTCTTTCCTTTCGTCACTCCATTGCGCGCGAGGCCCGGCCCGGACGCCCGTGCGAGTCCGATCCCGCGTCAGGCGACGCCGACGACAATCCGCCGATAGGAAGTCAGGGGTACCTTGCGGCCGCTGCTCGTCACCTCGAGGATCAGGTGGACTTCGTGGCCGCTGCTGTCAACTGGAAGGGCGAACGTGGTGGTTGGTTCGGTTCCAAGGTCCGCTTCCGCCGGCAGCGCGCCCGTATAGGTCCCACGGTGCCACTATCGGAGCGTAGCAATGTCCGCGCCACAAATACGACTCTGAAGGCCGCAACGGTCGGAAGTCGCGAGACGAAAGGGATGGTCGCCTCGACAGGCTCGGGCGCGGCCTCGTCTGGCGCCGGACGGATAGCGGCTTCAAGATCGCCAATCGACGACAGTCGCCGCTATCTCTTTCCTTCGAGGACCTGCAGGAAATAGTTGGGAGCGCCGATCTGGCCCCCCTTCGATGCGACCTGCAGTTGGTCGAAGGCGGGATTGTCCGAAGATGCAAGGCACAGGGGAGCCGCCGGGGCGATGGGCATCAGCAGCTCCAGCGAATGGATATCAAGTTGGCGCAAGGTGTAGCTGCAGGTGTCACCACCGGCGACGCACACCCTGCCGATACCGGTCTGCTCGATCAGCGCACGAAGGATCAGGCCCTGCTGCCGGCCGATCATCTTGCCGGTCTCGCTTTGGTCGATACCGAGGTCGCGGACCTTTGCCACGGTCTTGGCAATGATCGGATCGTCCGGACCAAGGGTGGCGTAGAGCAGCGGGTGCCTGTTCTCGGCAATGTGGGACAGCGCTTCCTTGATCACCCGATTGCGCTCGTCTTCGGCAAGCCGCTCATCGACCAGACGGTCGGCATTGAGGGCAATGCCGGCAAAGCCGTGCGCTAGCGCATAGTTGATCTGCTCTGCCGTGTTGGCCGCCGCACTTCCGGAGACGACGATCATCCTGTCGACCGGCCCGACAGGAGGGAACTCCGGCGGCTCAGAGACCAGACCGTTTGCCCGCCACTGGCGCGCCATCGCGTATTCAAAGCCGGACGAGCCGATCGCGAAGATCTTCAGGGTCTCGGATTTCTCGTGAAGCAGGCGGCCGATGTCATTGAGATTCTTGTCGTTGAGGGTGTCGAACAGAACGATATCTGCACCCTCCGCGATCGAGCGGTCGAAGCGATCGGAAATAGCTTGCGGCGATTCTTCCAAATGAATCAGATCGATGAGAGCGATGGACTTCTTCGTCATCGGGGCGAGATGCACGCGAAGATCCCCTTCACCCATCGGGGTCGTCGGGTGCTTGCTCATGACCGGGTGCCGGTCCAGCCGGTACCGCTGATCGCCGTACACCGTGAAATGGTTGCCGAAGGCGATATAGCGGCCGAGCAAGGGGATGCCCTGGACGATGACGCCGCAGTCGGGATGGACGACGTCAAAGGCGATGTCGGCGGCGTGTCCGATGCTGCCGATCTTCGGCGAGGAATTGAACGTCGCGCAGACCTTGTAGTGCATGATCCGGGGGTTGAGGCTGTCGAGCAGTGCCAGCTGGTCCGGCAGCTCGGCATCCATCTGGGATGGAGTCATCGTCCGGCTGGTACCCGAGATGCCCACCGCCTGAAGGTCCGAGAGGCGTGCTCTCAACCTCTCCTCAGTGGGATGTCCCAGAAAAAGGGCGGTCTTGACCCCGTTGATCGTCAACGCCTCCATGGCGTCGGCGGAGCCGGTGAAGTCGTCACCGTAGAAGGCCAGCAGGAGTGGGTTCATGGTCAACTCGCTCAGGCGACGTTATCCCCAGGACCTGCCGAGAGCCGCATCGATCGCGGCAAGCTGTGCGTCCGTCAACGGTGCGCCCTTCATGCCTGTCGCAACGGCAATCTGGCAGCACTGCTCGACTTCCTCCACGACACCGGCCGCAACCGCCATGTCGGCTCCGGCGACGATGATGCCGTGCTGACGCAGCAGGATCGCATGGTGGCGCGGCGCGAGCGCGTCCACCGCCTCGTGCAGGGAATGCGCTCCGGAGGCGTGATACCGGATCATCGGGACGCGCCCGGCCCGGACATAGAACGCCGCGGTGTAGGGCGGCACCGCGTTGGCGGAGTCTTCGCCAAGCAGGGTCGAAAAGGCGATCGCATAGGTCGGATGACAGTGAATGACGGCGCGGGCGTTGTCTCTTGCCCGGTACATCGCCAGATGCATGCCGAGTTCCTTGGACGGGCCCTTGCCCTCCAGCACGTTGCCTTGCAGGTCAACCTTGACGAGCTTGTCTTCGGTCAGCTTGCCGAGTTCCGCCCCGGTCTGGCTGATCCAGACGAAATCGCCGACCCTTACGCTGGTATTGCCGCCTGACGCATGGATCAGCTTGCGCTCGTAGAGCGCTCTGCTGGCGGTGATCAGCTCGTCGAGCTTCCCGGACTCACTCATTCACAACCTCTCACCCGACCAGCGTTTTCCCGCGACATACCGCCCTGGAAGCGGCCGCAGATCGGGCTGCGCCGGCTTGCGTCAATAGGCGGTAACACCGCCGTCCACCGGCAGAGCGACTCCATTTATAAAGGCGCCTTCCGGTGAGGCAAGGTAAAGCGCAGCCTCGGCGATGTCCTGCAGGCTGGCCATCCTGCCGAGCGGCACTTCTCCGAGTCGCTCTTTCTTCCGCTCGGGATCCTTGAGCATCTCCCGCACCAGCGGCGTGTCGGCCGTGCTGGGATGGATCGAGTTGCAGCGGATGTTGAACTTCCCGTAGCGCGCGGCGACCGACTTGGTGAGCAGCGACAGCGCGCCTTTCATGGTCGTGTATGCCTCGGGCGTGTACATGTGGCCGATAAGCCCGCATACCGACGACATGTTGATGATCGACCCGCCGCCGATCCGCTTCATGACCGGAAGCGCATGCTTGATGCCCAGAAACGGACCTTTGACATTGACGCCGTACATCCGGTCGAGCTCTTCGGGGCTCATCTCCTCGATGACCTTGCGGACGTTTATGCCGGCATTGTTGACGAGGATGTCGAGGCCGCCGACGTCCTGCTCGATCTGGCTGAAGACCCGCTGCCAGTCGGCCTCCTGGCTGACGTCGAGAAGGACAAACGTGGCGTTGCAGCCATTGTCGCGCAGCTTGGTCGCGCCCGCGGACCCAGATTCCTCGTTGACGTCGGCGATGTAGACGACGGCGCCTTCTCTGCAGAAGGTCTCCGCGATGGCGTAGCCGATGCCCTGGGCGGCGCCGGTGATCAAAGCTCTTTTGGTGTTTAGCCTCATGGCCGTGTGTCGCAGGATGGCTGAGGGGGGAGGGAACCGAAGGAGGGTGCCATTGGGTTGGTACTAGAGCCGACTCGCCGCCCCCGTCAAGGCAAAGGCAGGGCCGGGTCCGTCGCGGCGACCCTATCGCTCGTAGCGCCCGAGTGGCGAGACGGCAGGTGCCGGCGGCAGCAAGGCGCGGACATCGGCAAACGGGTAGCAGGGTTCGAAACGAAAGGCTTCGGCGTAGCCCTCCGGCGCGTTGCACTGCAGTGCGCGGAAGCGGTTCCAGGTCTCGCACGCACTGACGAAGCGCTCCGGCCGCTGCGACTGATGGGTGCGGATCGCGGCGCGCTTGGCTTCGAAGTGTGCGGTTATGTCCACGTAGAGCATCGGCACGAAGCCGTTGCCGAGCAGCGTGTCGGCATAGAGCACCGGCGCGCGGAAACGGGCCGCGTCGCGCACCAGCCGCGACAGCGCGCGGTGGTCCGGGTGATAGTCTTCGGGGGCGTGGGTGATGACGAGGTCGGGTGCGAAACGCTGGATTTCCTTCTCCAGCAGGGCCGCCGCTTCGCCGTCGCCGGCAAGGGCACCGTCGGGCCGGTCGAGGAAGATGGGCGCGACGCCGAGGCCGGCGGCGGCCGCGGTTGCTTCGGTGCGCCGCTGGCGGGCAAGCGCGGCGCCGGGTACCGCGCCGCCGGCTGCTCCGTCTGTGGCGATCAGGCAGCCGATCTCGGCGCCGCCTGCCTGCGCCGCGGCCAGCGTGCCGAAGAAGAAGATGTCGATATCGTCGGGGTGAGCGCCGCAGCCGAGGATGCGCATTTGCCGGCCTCATTCGGCGGTCGCCTGGGCGAGCAGCTCGATGACCATCGCCGCCGTCCAGGTGAAATGCTTGCCGCCGCATGCAGTGCCGTCGGTCGGGTCGTAATATTCGGCGAAGCCGCTCTTGTGGATGAGGCCGAGGCTGTCGGCGCTGATCGCCGCAGTGGCCTCTTCGTGACCGCTCCGGCGCAACCCATCGGCAAGCAGGTAATTGACGATCAGCCAGGCCGGTCCGCGCCAGTACCGCCGTGGTTCAAAACGGGGATCGGCCGGGTCGTGCGAGGCGACGCCGAAAGCGAGGCGGCTGCGCCAGCGCTGGATGGTCGCGATCATGCGCTCGGTGTCGCCGAGGCCGGCGAAGAGCGGCAACAGGCCGCCGACCGAATGGCTGTCGATGAGCCTGCCGGCGACCCGGTCGAAGCAGAGGAACTGGCCGGCCGCATCGCTCCACAGGGCAGCAAAAGCCCGGCGCGCGGCCGCTACGCGGGCGCGGGCGGCTTCGCCGATCGCGGCGAGGCCGATCGCCTCGGCCAGGTCCGCCAGCGCTTCGTCGGAGCGAATAAGGATGGCATTGAAGCCGGGGTCGACCACCTGGAACGGCGAGGCGGCGTGGAGCTTGCTGTTGTCCCAGCCGAGGTCGCGGAAGCGCGTCACCAGCCACATATAGCGGTCATACTGCTCCTGGGTCGGACGTTCGGCCGCGGTGACATGCTGGGTGTCGCGGCGGCGATAGGGCGGCACCCCCTCGGTCGGCACGCGGGCGAAAGGCTCGTCCCAGTCGATGGAGTTGTCGCGGCCGGCCTCCCAGGGATGCAGGATGGCGACCAGCCCGGTCCGCTCCGGGTCGCGGTTGGCATAGAACCAGCGGTGCCAGGCGTCGGCCTTGGGGGCGAGTTCCAGCGCCATGCGCCGGGCGAGATCCCTGTCGCGCGCTTGCGCGTAGAGGCGCTCGATGACGAAACCCAGCACCGGCGGCTGGGTGATGCCGGAGGTCGGCGTCGGGCGGTTTGTGCCCCAGGTGTCGGGACCGGGGAAATAGCCTTCGTCAACCTCGTGGAAGACGATGTGCGGCACCATGCCGTCGGGCCACTGGTGGGCCAGCAGCGTGGCGATCTCCGTCCAGGCGCGCGCCTCGTCGAAGTGGCGCTGGCCGAGCGCGGTCAGGCAGGAATCCCAGTTCCACTGAAACGGATAGAGCCCCTTGGTGGGGACGGTGTAGGCGCCGCGGTCGTTGTCGCGCAGGATCGCGGCGGCGCTGGCGAAGAGGGCCTTTTCTCGCGGTTCGATGGTCATGGCTGGCTGGCTGTGCTGGTGGTTCTGTTATCGATGGCGGCGCCGGTCGTGGCATCAAACCAGCGCGCCCGGTCGGGCCGCGGCTGCAGGCTCAGGCTCTGGCCGGGTTTGACGGGCAGGTCGCTGTCGAGAACGGCGCGGAACAGCGTATCGGCGACGGTCATGGTGACAAGCTGGTGGGCGCCGAGCGGCTCGACGACGCGCACCGTTCCTTTGAGGCCGGTGTCGGCGACGGTGACGTCTTCGGGTCTGATGCCGTATTGCAGGTGCCCGCCGGCCTCGGGTCCGTCGATCTCGGTGCCGGCGACGCGCCAGTGTCCGTCGGCTCGCTCGGCGGGCAGGAAATTCATCGGCGGGCTGCCGATGAAGCCACCGACGAAGGCGTCGGCCGGATCGCGGTAGACGTCGATGGGCGTCGCCGCCTGCACGATGTGACCGCCATGCATGACGGCGATGCGGTCGCCGAGGCTCATCGCCTCGACCTGGTCGTGGGTGACGTAGATGGTGGTGGTGCGGCTTTCCTGGAGGACGCCCTTGAGTTCGGTGCGCATCTCGAGGCGAAGCAGGGCGTCGAGGTTGGAGAGCGGCTCATCCATGAGCAGCACCTCCGGCTCCATGGCGAGGGCCCGGGCGACTGCAACGCGCTGGCGCTGACCGCCGGAGAGCTGGCCGGAATAGCGCTTGAGCAGCTGCTCGATATGCATCAGCTCGGCCGAGCGCTTGACCTTCGCCTCGATGTCGGCCTCCGGTAGCTTCTTCATGCGCAGGCCGAAGGCGATGTTCTCGAAGACGGTCAAGTGCGGGAAGACGGCATAGTTCTGGAAGACCATGGCGATGCCGCGCTGCCGCGGCGGCAGGTCGTTCACACGCTTGCCGCCGATGCGGATGTCGCCGGCGCTCGGCCGGTCGAGCCCGGCGATCAGACGAAGCAGCGTTGTCTTGCCGCAGCCCGAGGCGCCGAGCAGCACGAGGAACTCGCGATCGGCGATGTCGAGGTCGATATCGACCAGGGCGGTGACGGCGCCGAAGCGCTTGGCGACATCCCTGATCTCGATAGCGGCCATGGAGGCCTCCCTATCGGTTGGCGATGCCCCACAGGGCGAACAGGTATTTGCGCACGAGGAACAAGAAGACCAGTGCCGGCAGCACCAGCGCCGCACCGCCGGCGAACTTCAGCGGCAGAGGCGAATAGTCGAGGCTGGTGAGCAGGAAGGCGGTCAGCGTGCGGTTGCGGATGGTGAGCACCGCCGCGGCGAAGACCTCGTTCCATGAGGTGACGAAGGCGAAGACGCCGGAGGCGGCGATGCCCGGCAGCGCCAGCGGCATGACCACCTTGCGGAAAGCCTGAAAGCGCGTGCAGCCAAGCGTGAAGGCGGCTTCCTCCAGTTCGAACGGAATGCCCATGAAGAGCGAGAAGGTGATGAGGATCGCAAAGGGCAGTGCCAGGGTGGTGTGGACCAGCGCCAGGCCGATCTGGGTGTCATCGAGGCCGGTGCGGATGAAGAGCACCGCCAACGGCAGGGCGAGCAGCGGCAACGGGAAGGCGCGCGTCATCAGCACCAGCAGGCGGAAGGACTCCTTGCCGCGGAAACGGAAGCGGGCGAGGGCATAGCCGGCCGGCGCCCCGAGGCCGATGGCGAGCACCGTGGTGAGCAGCGCCACGACCAGGGAGTTGAACAAGGCCCAGGCGACGCCCTGGAAGTGGATGAAGAATGAGAGGCTGCCGAGATCGAAGGACGGCAGGAATTGCTTCGGCCAGCCGTTGACTTCGGTTGGCGAGGAGAGGGCATTGACCAGGATCAGATAGATCGGCACCAGCACCCACAGGCAGAGGACGACGATCGCCGCGACAATCAGCCAGCGGCCGATGCTGATGGTGCGCTCCTTTGCCGGCGCCTGTGCGCTGACCGCGGTCATACGCGGGCCTCATCGCGCGTTCTGAGCGCCACCAGGTAGAAGACGGTAAAGGCGATCGAGATCACCAGGGTGACGAAGGCAAGCGCTGCGGCGACGTTGCGGTCCTGCAGCGCGAACTGCCATTCATAGGTCTGGCCCATGAGGATGGGCAGGTTGGTGCCGGCCAGCGCGGCGACCACGGCGAAGACCTCGAAGGCGAGGATGGTCCTCAGGATCAGCGCCGTCTGCAGGCTGGGCTTGAGCAGCGGCAGCGTCACCTTGATGAAGCGCTTCCACGGGCCGGCGCCGAAAACCTCCGCCGCCTCGTAATATTCGCGCGGGATGAGGCCCATGCCGGCCACCAGGATCACCATGACGATGGCCGTTGAACGCCACAGTTCGGCGAGGATGACGGCGACGAACAGCGTCACCTTGTCCTGATAGCCGAGCCAGGTGATCGGCTCGGCGATGAAGCCGAGGCTCTGCAGGGCGCTGTTGAGGAAGCCGTTCTTCTCGAGGATCGCCAGCCAGACAAGCCCGGCGGCGAGATCGGAAATGCCGAGCGGGATGGTCCAGATGTAGAGGATGACGTCGCGCCCCGCGCCCATGCGGGTGACCAGCGAAGCCATGGTCAACGCCAGCGCGATCTGCAGCGGCACGATGATGACGGCAAGAAGAAGGGTGTTGGTGAGGGCCGGATAGAACTTCCAGTCGCTCGCCATGGTGTGAAAATGGTCGAGGGTGAAGGCGCCGTTCTGGGTGAAAGCCTCGATGCCGACCTGGATGAACGGCCAGACGAAGAACGCCGCGAGAAACAATGCCGCGGGAAGCAGAAGGAGATAAGGAAGGGCGCGCGATTGCATGGCGGCTCCGGCGGTTCCGCCGGCGACGCCCCCCGAAGGAAACGCCGCCGGCGGCCGGGAGGAATCCCCTAGTCGACCGGGCAGGCGCCGGTCGAAGGCTTATCCGGCGCCCAGCAAGGCGCGTTGGCCTCCTTCATGATACCGCCGAGGATGCCGGCCTGCTGGTCGAGCACGCTCTTGATGTCGGCGTTGGCGAGCAAGATCTGCTGAAAGGTGTCCGTATAGACCTTGTTGAACTTGCCGCCGGCGGAGCCGAGGCCGACCGGAAGCAGGCCGGGATTGGCGTCCTTGGAAGCCGACTGGGCGGCGACCGCCGCGCCTTCCGCCTTGACCGAATTCGGCATGTCGGCGGGAAGCTCCGCCTTGACCACCGGGAAGAAGCCGATGGCCTTGAGCGTGGCGATCTGTGTCGCAGGCTGCATCATGTAGGTGATGAGCTTCTTGGCGCCGTCCATGTCGGGCGCAGTCTTGGCGATGCCGAGACCGGCGACCACCGGCATGAAGCCGCGGCCGGCGGGACCAGCAGGCGCCGGGAAGGCGACGAATTCATCCGGCTTCTGGTTGAAGGCATCGGCGAGACGCGCCGTGTGGTCCCACGCCACCCACACTTCGCCGGAGAGCAGCTGCTCCTGCATGAAGCCGTAGTTGGTCGAGGCGGGGCTGGTGTACTTCCACAGCTCCTTCATCTTCTCCCACATGGCGACCGCCTCCGGCGAACGGAACTTGGTCACCTCGGAGGAGGTGAACGAGGGATAGAGATAGCCCTGCACGAAGCGGTGGATCAGTCCCTTGGGCCCAGCTGGCAGGCCGAACTTCGGCGAGCCGGTCTTCTCGGCCATGGTCTTGGCCCATTCGATAAGTTGGTCATAGGTCAGAGCATTGATGTCGGCGCCGGCCGGCAGGTACTCCAATGCCTTCTTGTTGGCGGCCATGATGTAGGTCGCCTGCATCCACGGAATGTATTTCTGCTCGCCGGTGGAGAGCTTGCCGAGGCCGAGATAGGTCTGGTTGACGCCGACGCTCGACAGCGAAGCGGCAAGGTCGGAAAGGTCCGCGACGGCGTCCGGGAAGCCGGCGAAGTCGCCGTGCAGGCCGCCGATCACGTCGATCGAGCCCTTGCCGGCCTGGGCCTCGGCCTGGATGCGGGTGACGAAGGGACCCGGATCCTGCGGCTGGAAGTCGACCTCGCCGCTGAAGCCCTTGAGGACGGTGTCGCGGATTGCCTGCTGCTCCTCGACCGGCGTGCCCTGGTCCGACCAGAAGAGGATGGGAGCAGCCAGGGCGCTGGTTGCCGAGGCTCCGGCCACAAACAGAGCGGCCGTGGCCAGTCCAAGTAGTCGTTTGCTACGCATGTCTCGTTTCCTCCCTTGGGTCCGAATTCTGCTCAGTCGCGAATATCCCCCGTCAGATCAGCGGCGCCGGGCCGTGGCTGGCCCGGGCCGCGAATTCAGGCTTGATGAGGCGCGGAGTCACCGACTGCGGCCCCTTGTCGAGAATGTCGGTGACCATGCCGGCAATGACGGCGGCGCTCTCGCGCGCGTGCTGGTCGAAGGTGGAGAGCGCCGGCTGGGCATAGGCCGAGATCGGCAGGTCGTCGAAGCCGATTACCGACAGTTCCTCCGGCACTGCGATCGAGCGGGCAGCGGCCGCCTTGAGCACCGCGATCGCCTGATTGTCGGTGACGCCGAGGATGGCGGTCGGCCGGTCGTCGGCGGCGAGCAGTTGGTCGGCCGCCGCCTCGGCTGCGCTGGCGTCCATCATCGGCACCGAGCGCACGGCGGCGCGCGGCAGGCGAAGCCCCGCCTCGGCCAAGGCTGTCTCCAGGCCGCGCCGGCGCAGATGGGCGAAGGTGAAGGGCTCGTCGATGGTAAGCAGCCCGAAACGGCGGTGACCGAGCCCGACCAACATGCGCGCAGCGTGGGCGAAGGCGGCTTCGCCGTCGGTGTCGAACCAGGCGAAGTCGTTGGCGCCGGTCAGCAGGCGGCCGTGGGTGACGAAGGGGAATTGCCGGGCGGCGAGGAAGTGCACCCGCTCGTCGTCGATTTCGGTGCGGTTGAGCACGATGGCGTCGGCGCGGTCGCCGGCGACCACATGACGAACGACGTCGACGGCGCTGTTGAGGCGGGTCGCGGTGGCGATGAAGAGGTCGCGGCCGCGCACCGTCAGGCCCTCGCTCAGGCCGGCGACGAACTCGCCGAGGAAGGCGTCCATCAGGTGTCCGTCGCGCACCGGCAGCACCATGCCGATGAAGTCGGTGCGGCCCGAAACCAGCATCCGGCCGACGCGGCTCGGCACATAGCCGCGCGCCTCGGCCGCCGCCACCACGCGGGCGCGGGTCGCCTCGCTGACATCCGAATAGCCGGCGAGCGCGCGCGAGACGGTCGTGATCGACACGCCCAGGTCGCTGGCAAGCTCGCGAAGGCGGGGCTGGCGTCTGATGGCCATTCCGGCGTTCTCCTCCCCAGGAAGCCGGTTTCCAAAACGTTTTGGAATTGAAGCCGAGGTGGCGAACCTTGTCAATCGAAGAGACCCGGCGACGGTGTCGCATTGTTGGATATCGCGCGCTCCTGCCTCTGGGTGGCTGCAATCCTTCCACCCAGGAGCGCGCAAACCGGTGTCAAAAGCTGGAACCGGGCGCATTCGGCCGTCATAACGCTTGACCTAACCGCTGCGAATGGATTGGCTTGCCGCTGCCTCGCTAAGTGCTGCGCGTTAGGTGGCCCTCACGAGCATGGTGTCAGTCATTGCCCGCGCGAAGCGGGAGGAAAAGGCATGCCCCGCGTAACGCTGCAAACGATCGCCGACCATGTCGGCCTGTCGAAATATGCGGTGTCGCGGTCCCTGTCGGGCAAGGACGGGGTCAGCGAGGCCACGCGCAAGACCGTCGAGCGCGCTGCGATCGACCTCGGCTACATGCCACCCAGCCAGCGCAAGCATGCCCGCACCATCCAGCTCGTGCTGCACGACCACGACCCGGTCAACGCGCAGGTGCAGCTTCAGATTCATCGCGGCATCCAGCGCGAGGCCGAACGCGCCGGTCATCCTGTCCAGATCCAGTGGACGCACGATCCTTTGCGCATCGCCGAGGTGGGGCGCGACGGCGCCGGGATGATCCTGGTGGGGCCGCACGTCCCGATCGATCCGGGAGCGGCGCCGGCGCCGAAGATCCCGCTGGTCAAGGTCGGCATGATCAAGCCGCTCGAGCCGGTCGACCAGGTCACGCCGGCCGCCGACGAGGCGTCGGCCGCGCTTGGCGTGCGGCTCTACGATTACGGCCATCGCCGTATTCTCTACCTGCAAGGCAATGGTGGGTATCGCGGCCGGGCCGACCGCTGCTCGGCCATGCGCCATGCGCTGGCCGACCAGACGGACGTCGACCTGCGCGAGCTGTACTTCGCCGAGGATGGTGGATTCCTGTCGGCCTTCCAGGAGCTGCGCGACACCGGCTTCACGCCCACGGCCATTGCCGCCGGCAACGACTGGATGGCGATGGGAATCATCTCAGACCTGCTGCGTATCGGCATCAGGGTGCCCCAGGACATCTCCGTGGTCGGATACGGTGACTATCCCGCCGCGGTTCAGGCGACGCCGCAGATCACCACCATCCGCGTGCCGGGCGAGGAGATGGGCGCCGCCGCCCTGCAGTTGCTCGTCGAGCGTATCCGGAACCGCAACATCGACACCCACCCTTACCGGCGCCTGCTAATCTACGCGCCCATCATCGAACGACAATCCCTCAGCCGTATCTGATGGCAGTCCGCTGCCGTCGTATGCGGGCAATTCCCAATCCGTGATCGAGGAAGTCCCATGACCGCAATGCCGCAGCTGCCCTATGGAGCCGTCTATTTCCGCAAGTCCAACCCGCCGCGGCAGGACTGGGCGCGTGACTACAAGGTCGCCGGGGAGGACGGTCTCAACATTTTCCGGCACTGGTTCATGTGGTCGGCAATCGAGCGCGAGCCGGGCAAGTACGATTGGGCCGATTTCGACCGGCAGATGGACCTGGCGGGACAGAACGGCATCAAGACGATCATCGCCGAGCTGACGCACACCACCCCGGACTGGGCCATGCACGAATTCGCCCATGCACGCGTGATCCGCGCCGACGGGCGCGCGGTCACGTCCAACATGGGCGTGTCGTCCGCCACGGGCGGCTTCTCCGGCGGCGCCGGCGCAATCAGCCTCAACTGTCCGGAGGTGCGCGAGGCGGCAGGCAATTTCCTCAAGGCGCTCGCCGGCCGCTACAAGGACCATCCTGCGATCCTCGGATACGACATCTGGAACGAGGTCAACTACCCCGCCGATGTCGACTATTCGGACTACACCAAGCAGGCATTCCGCGAATGGCTGAAGAAGAAGTACGGGACCCTGGATGCGCTGGCCGAGGCCTGGCACCGCTATAGCCATTACAAATGGGACTATGTCGAACCGCCGGTGCAGCTCGGGCCGTATCCCGAAAGCCTCGACTGGTTGCTGTTCAAGCGCGACAACTTCTACGAAATGATGCAGTGGCGGATCGACACGATCCGCTCGGTCGACGACACCAACATGATCGTCGCCCACGGCGTTGCCGGCGCCATTCCCAACCTTGCCGCGCATGGCTCCGACGATTGGCTCGCCGCCTCCAAGGTCCAGGTCTACGGCATGACCTGGATCGCGGCGCGCAAGGGCAACCAGCCGTGGCGCAACTGGTACGGTGCCGATCTCACCCGCTCAGCGGCGCGCGGAAAGCCGTTCTGGCATGCCGAACGCCAGGGCGGGCCGTTGTGGATCCAGCCGCAGGTGCTCGGCCGCGACAAGGAAGACGCCCGCGTCGCCGAGCCCGAAGATATCCGCTTGTGGAGCCTCACCTCGATGGCCGCCGGGGCGCGCGGCGTGCTCAACCTGCGTTGGCGGCCGCTGCTCGACGGGCCGCTCTTCGGCGCCTTCGGGTCCTACGCCATGGACGGCTCGCGCACGCCGCGCTCCGACATGGCCAGCCGCATGGCCAAGTGGGGCAACCAGCCGGACCTCGCCGGCCTGATGGCTGCCCGTCCGGTCCGCGGCGAGGTCGGCATCGTCGTCGTGCCGGAACTGCAGATGTTCGACTATCTGCTCAACCACGAAAGCAAGTTCGACACCTATGCGGCGGCGATGTGGGGCGCCTATCGCGGCTTCTTCGACAATGGCGTGCAGGCTGACTGGGTCCACATCGACGATATCGACGAATACGATGCGCTCTATTTCGCCTATCCCATTATGCTCAGCGAGGAGCAGGCGAAGCGTATTGCCGCTTGGGTCGAAAAGGGCGGCCGCCTGGTTGCCGAGGCCTGCCCGGCCTATTTTGGCGAGCGCGGCCATGTTGGCATCGTGCAGCCCAATTACGGCCTCGACAGCGTGTTCGGCGCGCGCGAGACGGACGTCGAGTTCATGCCCGACATCGGCGATCGCATCCACTTCGAGCTCGATGGCGCGCCGGTCGACGGTGGCGGCTATCTGCAAGGCTACGCGCTGGCCGGCGGCGAGGCACACGGCAATTTCGACGATGGCCGGCTGGCGGTGGTTTCCAATCGCTTCGGCACGGGCCGGACGCTGCTTGTCGGCACGCACCCCTCGGTCGCCTATTACCGCACGTCGAGCGCCGCCAACCGCGCCTATTTCGACCGCGTCTTCAATTGGCTCGGCAATCCCCGCCACGTGACCATCGACAACGACGCTCTGCAGGCGCGGCTGCATCGCGGCGCCGACGGGCTCTATCTGTGGCTGGTCAATCCCACCCGCGAAGACCAGACGGTGCGCTTCGGCCTGGCCGAGAGCCATGGTGCCGCGAAACCCGTCGCCTCGCTGTGGCCGCAGAAGGAAGCGGCGCCGGCCGGCGATACGCTCACCGTGCCGGCGCGCGACGTGGTGATCCTGCAGTTGGGCTAGCGATTCCCTCGTGACCAGACCCCCTCCCTTGGGGGAGAGGGTCTGTCAGGGGGATCAGCCCTGGCTGATCTGGTGGTCGGCCAGCAGCTCCAGCGCCTTCACCATGGCGGAATGATCCCAGGCCGATCCATCGCGCGCGCAGCAGGCATTGAACAGCTCCTGCGCGGTCGCCGTGTTGGGCAGCGACAGACCGAGGGCGCGTGCCGTCGACAGCGCCAGGTTCAGGTCCTTCTGGTGGAGGGCGATGCGGAAACCGGGTTTGAAATTGCGGGCAATCATCCGTTCGCCGTGGACTTCAAGGATGCGCGAAGAGGCGAAGCCGCCCATCAGTGCCTGACGTACCTTGGCCGGGTCGGCGCCGGCCTTGGAGGCGAGCAACAGGGCCTCGCCCACCGCCTCGATGGTGAGCGCCACGATGATCTGGTTGGCGACCTTGGTGGTCTGCCCGTCGCCATTGCCGCCGACGAGCGTGATGTTCTTGCCCATGAGCTCGAACAGCGGCTTGATCTTGGCGAAGGTTGCATCCGAACCGCCCACCATGATGGTCAGCGAGGCCGCCTTGGCACCGACGTCACCGCCAGAGACCGGCGCATCCAGATACTCGCAGCCGAGATCGTTGATGCGCTTGGCGAATTCCTTGGTCGCCACCGGCGAGATCGAGCTCATGTCGACGACGATCTTGCCGGCAGAAAGCCCTTCCGCGACGCCGCCTTCGCCAAACAGCACCTTCTCCACGTCCGGTGTGTCGGGCACCATGATGAAGACGATCTCGGTTGCTTCCGCGACCTCGCGGCCCGAGCTGCAGACCGTCGCACCCGCCGCCGTGATTTCCTCCGCAATGGGGCCGATCGTGTTGACATGGAGCTCGTGGCCCGCCGCCAGCAAATGACCTGCCATCGGTGTGCCCATGATCCCCAGGCCAATAAATCCCAACTTGCTCATCGTCTTCAGCTCTCCTTGCTGTTCCAGCGGCGCATCCAGCCCAGCCCTTCGCTGGTGCCGGCGGCCGGCTTGTACTCGGCGCCCACCCAGCCACGGTAGCCAAGCCGATCGAGCGCCTTGAGGATGAAATCATAGTTGATCTCGCCAGTGCCGGGCTCGTGCCGGCCAGGATTGTCGGCGATCTGCACATGCGCGATCTTCGGCATCAGCCGCTCGAACTCGCTGACGAGTTCGCCGCGCATCTTCTGCATGTGATAGAAATCGTACTGGATGAAGAGGTTGTCCGAAGCGACCTGTTCGAGGATGCGTTCGGCCTGCGCCATCGTCGAAACCGCAAAGCCGGGGATGTCCACCAGATTGATCGGCTCGAGCAGCAGCCGGATGCCGGCATCGGCGAGGCGCGGTGCGGCGTATTTGAGGTTGGCGACCAGGGTCGCTTCCGCCGCCTCGGCACTGACACCCTTGGGAATGCCGGCGAGGCAGTTGACCATCTTGCAGTCGAGCGCGGCGGCATAGCGCAGCGCTTGGCCGACGCCCTCGCGGAAATCCTCCGTCCGGTCGGGCAGGGCACCGATGCCGCGCTCGCCGGCGGCCCAGTCGCCGTTGGGCAGGTTGAACAGCGCCTGTGTCAGTCCGTTCGCGTCGAGTTGTCTGCGGATCGCCTCCGGGGCAAAGTCATAGGGGCCGAGATATTCAACGCCTTCGAATCCGTCGCGAGCGGCGGCTGCGAACCGTTCAAGGAACGGCACCTCGCCATAGAGCATGGACAGATTGGCGGAAAAGCGGGTCATTGCGTCCCCTTGCGATCGTCTTCCCTGAAGCGCAGGCGATGCAGCATCCGCTTGTTGCGCGGGTCCGGATTGGGCACCGCCGAAATCAGGGTCCGTGTGTAATGCTCGCGCGGCTCGGAGCAGATCTGCTCGGCCGTGCCGAGTTCGACCAGCTTGCCGCGATGCATCACGGCCACTCGGTCGCAGAAATAGCGGACGACCGAGATGTCGTGGGCAATGAAGATGAAGCTCAGCCCCAGGCGCTTCTGGATATCGAGCAGCAGATCGAGGATCTGGCTGCGGATGGACACATCGAGTGCCGAGGTGGCCTCGTCCGCGATGATGATACGCGGATCGAGGGCAAGCGCGCGGGCGATACCGATACGCTGGCGCTGGCCGCCCGAGAAGGCGTGCGGGTAGCGCTCCATCGCCTGTCGTTCGAGGCCGACCAGTTCGAGCAGCTCGCCGACGCGCTCCTCGAGCGCCGCGCCCTTGAACCGTCCGGAGACGTAGAGCGGGTCGCCGATGATCTGCTTGACGGTCATGCGCGGATTGAGCGAGGCGAAGGGATCCTGGAAGACCAGGCGCACGTCCTGGTGATAGGCCCTCAGCTCGGCCTTGGAAAGTGCGGTGACGTCGACTTCGCGGCCATCGCGGTTGCGGTAGACGATCTGCCCGCGCGATGCTTCGAGGGTTCTGAGGATCAGCCGCCCGAGCGTGGTCTTGCCCGAGCCGCTTTCGCCGACGATGCCGAGATTTTCGCCGGGATAGAGATCGAGATTGACGTCATCGACCGCCTTGATGGCGAATTCCTGTTTGCCGAACCAGCGGCCGCCCGTGCCGAAGCCCTTCGATAGGTCCTGCACGCTGAGGATCGGCTGACCCGCCGGCGTCGGCGCCGCGCTGCGGGCCGATACGGCATTGCCCTCAAGCTTGAGCGTCGCCGAAAGCAGGCGCTGGGTGTAGGGATGACGGGCCTTGTGGAAGATGTCGTCGACCGGGCCGCGCTCGACGATCCGTCCGTAGCGCATCACGCAGACATCGTCCGCGGTCTCCGCGACGATGCCCATGTCGTGGGTGATCAGCAGCATCGCCATGCCGCGCTCGGTCTGCAGGCGCTTGATGAGGTCGAGGATCTCGGCCTGGGTGGTCACGTCGAGTGCCGTCGTCGGCTCGTCGGCGATCAATATGTCGGGGTTGCAGGCCAGCGCCATGGCGATCATGGCGCGCTGGCGCATGCCGCCGGAAAACTCGAAGGTGTAGCGGTCGAGCATCTTGTGGGGATCGGGAATCTCGACCTGCCGCAACAGCTCGATCGTTTCAGCGCGCGCCTGGCGCTTGGTCAGCGGTCGATGCAGGCGCAGCGCCTCGACGATCTGCGAGCCGATGGTGTGCACCGGCGACAGCGAACTCATCGGCTCCTGGAAGATGAGCCCGATGCGCCGTCCACGGATGGCGCGCATCTCGCGGCGCGAATCGTCCAGCCGTGTGATTTCGACCGCCTTGCCGTCGACATCGAGCGTGATCCTGCCGCCGACGATGTGGCCGGGGCGCTCGACCAGCCGCATCACCGCGCGTGCGGTCACGCTCTTGCCGCTGCCGCTCTCGCCGACGAGGCAGAGGGTGCGCCCGCGCTGAAGGGTGAAGCTCACATCGCGCACGGCATGCAGGATGTGCGTGCGCAGCGTGAAGTCGACGCTCAGCCCTTCCACGGTAAGAACCGTGTCCGCTTGCGGCGTCGCGCCTTCCTTGACGGGCTGGGGCTCGACCGTCATCCCGACATCCTCAGGTGTTGTAGGGATCGGCGGCATCGCGCAGGCCGTCGCCAAAGAAATTGAATGACAACACCGCCACGACCACGGCGAGGCCCGGCCAGATCAGCAGCCATGGTGCGGTGGCGACGGTGCGGATGTTTTGCGCGTCCTGAAGCAGGACGCCCCAGCTCACCACCGGCGGCCTGAGGCCGACGCCGAGGAAGCTCAGTGACGTTTCGGCGACGATCATCGTCGGCACGGCAAGCGTGACCACGGCGAGGATATGGCTGGTCAGCGAGGGCAGGATGTGGCGGAAGATCAGGCGGCGTTCCGTCGAGCCGTCGAGCCGTGCGGCGGTGACGAAGTCGTCGTCCCTGAGCGCGAGGAAGCGGCCACGAACCTCGCGCGCGAGGCTCGTCCAGCCGAGCAGCGACACGATCAGCGTGATGAAGAAATAGACCCGCAAGGGCGGCCAGGTGAGCGGGATCGCCGCCGCCAGACCAAGCCAGAGCGGGATCGTCGGCATGGCCGAGATGATCTCGATGAGGCGCTGGATCGCGAGGTCCACCCAGCCGCCGTAGAAACCCGACAGCGACCCCATGGTGACGCCCAGCATGAGCGAAATGATCACGCCAACGAGGCCGATCGACATGGACACGCGGGCGCCATAGATCAACCGGCTAAGGAGATCGCGGCCAAGGTGGTCGGCACCCAGCAGGTACATCGTGTCGGTCTTGCGCAGCGGTCCGATGAGATGAATGTCCGACGGGAAGATGCCCCACATCTTGTAGGGAGCGCCGTGCACGAACAGGCCGATGGGCACGACCTTGGTCGGATCGAGAACGAAGGTGCGGCGCAGCGCGACCTTGTCGATCTCGATCTTGTAGCCGGACACGTGCGGCAGAAAATGCGACCCGCCGTCGGCGTCCTTGATGAAGAGTTCGATCGGCTGCGGTGGTGCAAAGGGATAGATCGCATGCGAGATGTCCGGCAGGCTGGGCGCCAGGAACTCGCAGAAGGCCGCGATCAGATAGAGGATCAAGACGACCGCCGCGGCCGTCATCGCCACCTTCTGGCGGACCAGCTTCTGCCAGATCAGCGTCCATTGCCCCGCAGCTGCGTTGCTGATGGCCTCGCTGCTTCCCTTGAGCGGGCTGATCGCGGGGCCGGTTTCCTCCGGCTCCAGTTCGATGACCTCGTTGAGGCTCATGAGCGCGTCCTCATGTGAACCGGATGCGTGGATCGAGGAGGGCCAGAAGGAGGTCGGAAATCAGCATACCGATCAGCGTCAAAACACCCAGCAGCAGGATGAAGGTGCCGGCGAGATACATGTCCTGGCTGACCAGGGCCTGCAGCAGCATGGGCCCGGCGGTGGGCAGGTTGAGCACGATCGCGGTGATCGTGATGCCGGATATGAGATGCGGCAGCACCCATCCCAGCGCCGAAACGAGGGGATTGAGGGCGATGCGCACCGGATATTTCAGAACCACCTTGTATTCCGGCAGCCCCTTGGCGCGCGCCGTCAGCACGTAGGGCTTGTGCAGTTCGTCGGTCAGGTTGGCCCGCAGGATGCGGATCAGCGCTGCCGTGCCCGACGTGCCGATCACCACGATCGGAACCCACAGATGCCCGAGCAGGTCGACGACCCGCGCCCAGCTCCACGGGGCCTCCGTGAATTGTGGTGAGAACAGCCCGCCGACGCTCTGGCCGAAGACCTTGAACGAGATGTACATCAGCGTCAGCGCCAGGATGAAGTTGGGCACGGCCAGGCCGATGAATCCGAGAAGCGTGAAGACATGATCGCCGATCGAATATCGTCGCACGGCCGAGTAGATGCCGATGGGGATCGATACCGCCCACACGAACAAGAGGCTGGCGAGCGACAGCATCAGCGTTGCGCTCAGCCGGCCCCAGATCAGCGCCGAAACCGGCTGGCGCCACTGAAAGGACTGGCCAAAGTCGCCGCGCGTGACGATGCCGTAGATCCATTTGCCGTATTGGACATAGACCGGCTGATCGAAACCATATTGCTCGCGCAGCGCCGCCACCTGGTTCGGGTCGACCGTCTGCCCGTTGCTCTCCATGTTGCCGATCATCGAGGTCAGGTAATCGCCCGGCGGCAACTGGATGATGAGGAACGCGATCAACGAAATGCCGAACAGCGTCGGGATCATGTAAGCGATGCGCTTGAGGATGTAGCCGAGCATTGGATTTCCTCGTGACTTCAGGCCCAGCGGAGTTCCACCACCTCCATGTGCTCAAGTCCGGGCAATACGATGTCGGCGCGGCCGTCCACAACTCTGACTTCGGCCGGCTGACCCGCGACCAGCAGGCGCGCGCTCGCACTACTCCGTCCCTTGGGCAGGGTGGCAGAGATGACCTGCTGCCCGATCGGCATCATGGCACGCAGCGGCCCTTTCATCATCATCGGATTGGTGAGATTGACGAGGCTGATGACCAGCCCATCTTCGCTGGCGCGCAGGCCGATATCGACGATACCGTCGCCGGCGACCTCCACCATGGGATCTGCGCCGAGCGCCCAGCGCACCGTATTGGCGATGAGGCGGCCATGGTCGGGCGCGAGCACCGTCCAGAACACCTCGCCGATGTTCCATGGGATGTAGACGACGCGCCCGCCATGGCCGGTCTCGCGGGCCAGCAGCGCGGCGCCTTGCGGGTCTTCGCGCCGATAGACCTCCTCCATCGGCAGATCCGGGAAGTCGGGAATGTAGAGGAAGGGGACTTCGCCTGCCCCCGTCGGCTCTATGGCGATCAGATGCGTGCCGCCGATGATCCTGCCGGCGCCGTCGTAGCCAGCATTGATCGGGTGCGTGCCGTTGAGCGCCACGTAGGTGTTCTTGACCACGCCGCGCGGTGGCCGGGTGACCCGCGCGCCGAACACGTCACCGAGGCCGAAGTCGCCGCGGCGCTGTCCACGTTCGTCGGCAAGCGAGGTCTCGTGGGCGGCGACCAGCGAGCCGCCGCGTCCGACATAATCCCGGATCGCCTGGCACTGGGCATCGGACAGGCAGACCGCATTGGGCATGACCAGCACCTTGAAGCCGTCAAGCATCTCGGGACGGAGCATCTGGTCCGAGACCATCTCGAAGGGCAGACGCGCCTCGACGAGCGCGTGATAGAAGCCGCGTTCGTGCGCCTCGGCAGAGTGGCGCCGGTCGGGCGAGACCTGACGCAGCGTCGATGCCGGATCGAGCAGGGCAATCTCGGCGGTGGGGCGGCTCCTGGCAAAGGCCGGCTCGATATCGGCATGCCGGGCGAAGGCGTTGACGATCGGGGCGACCCAGCGCGTATCCGGCACGACGCCGTTGAACTTGGTAAACCAGGCAGCCATGCCCTGGCCGGTGCCGTCATCGATCCACTGCTCGATTTCCGGGGTCGACTGGACGGAATCCTTCCAGCGATTGACTTCCTCGAGCCCGACGGAGGTGAGCAGCACCACCGGGCGCTCGGGAAACCCGGCGCGCATGCGCTTGGCGGCGCGACCGGCGGACCAGGCCAGTTCAACGCCCTGTCGGCCCTGATGGTCGACCACCAGAAACGGGCAATGCTTCTCAATGACCGAGAGGTCGAATTCCATCAGCGAGGCATGGCCCATGTTGGGAATGAAGCTCGCATGCGGCCGGACCGATTTGACCACGTCGTCCCACTGCACGATCAGCCGGGTGAGCACGTCGCGACGCCAGTCCACCCATGCCAGCCAGGCGGGATTGTTGGGCTCGTTGTCGCGCGGCAGGTCGAAGCCGGTGGCCGCCTTGAAGCGCTCCGTGCAGGACGCGCAATAGCACACGCCGTGGCCCTGCCAGCGATTGGCGAAGATGGCATCGATGTCGTAGCGCCGGGTAATCTCCTCGACCACCTTGGGCATGAAGCCGGCGTTGTAGTCGCCGTAAGCGCAGGTCACCCAGACCTCGGGAAAGGCCCAGTGGCGGCGCGGTTGGCCGTTGATGTCGACCGCAATCCACTCGGGATGGGCGTCGGCGGCATCCTGGTGGATGGCATGCGGGTCGACGCGGGCCATGACATGCATGTCGAGCGCGCGCGCGCCGTTGACCAGCGTGCCGAAGGGATCGCTGTCGCCAATGTATCTGCTGACATAGTGGAGCGGCACCTCGCTCGGATAGTAGGCGATGTAGCCGCCGGCGCTGAGGCAGGTCGCATTGGACTGGCTGCGCCGGAAGAGGTCGACCCAGAAATCCGGATCGAACTTCACGGGGTCGTCTTCCGCCAGGGTAAGCTGCGTCCAGCGCGTCGCGGTCTTGTACCAGTCGGGCGTGCGCAGGGTTCTGGTGCTTTCGGTCTTGGCGTCGAGCAAGGAGCCGCTCCTGGAAGAAGGTTACAGACCGCTCATCGGCGGCAATGCCGCCGATGAGCAAAGGTGTTGAAGAGCGTGGCCGTCAGGCCGTCTTGTAATATTGCTCGGGCCGCGTCGGCGCCGGCGTCGGCCAGCCAAACGAGCTCGGCATGGTCTTGGTGATGTTGCCCATGTTGTTCTTCACCACACCATAGCCGTCGGGCGCCTGCGAGACGCCGAACACGTAGAACTCGTCCGCCGCGATCTGCAGGATCTGCTTCATGATGTCGGCCTGTTTGGACTGATCGGACGTGCCTTGCAGCTGCGTATAGAGCGCCATCTGCTTCTTGGTGGCGGCAGGCGGCTCGATCGCATCCTTGTTGTCCGGCGCGTTGTACCAGAGCCACCAGCCCGGCGCCCACATCGAGGCGTTGTTGATCGGAACGTAGTAGCGCGGGTCAAGCATGGCCGCGATGCCGCCGTTGGCACCGAACTGGTGGCAGGTGGCATCGAAGGTACGCCCCTGGCGCACCCGGGTCTCCCACAGGGAACGGTCCATGGTGCGCATCTGCGCGTCGATGCCGACGGCCTGGAACATGGGCAGAGCGAGCTGCAACATGTCGATGAACAGGGCGCGGGCGTTGTCGATCTCGAAGATGATCGAGAGTTTGTTGCCGGTTTCGTCGAGCCGCATACCGTCGCTGCCCTTCTTGGGCAGGATGGCGTCGAGCATCTTGTTGGCCTTGTCCGTGTCGAACTCGGTGAACTGCTTGGCCAGCTGCTCGTTGTAAAGCGGATCGCCCTCGATGATCGACGGCTGCGCCGGGGCACCCTGACCGACCAGAACCGCGTCGATCAGCGTCTGCCGGTCGACGGCGGTCGACAGGGCAGCGCGGAAGTCCTTGTTGTTGAACAGCTTGTTCTTGACCGGATCGGGATGGTTGAGGTTCAGCATGAACACCATGACGTTGGCGTTCGTCTGCTTCAGCGTATAGAAGCCGTAGCCGCCCTTCTGCTGGTTGTCGTACAGCACTGATTTGTTGGTCGGCGTGCCGATATACTGGTCCATCATGTCGATCTGACCCTGCATGGTCCTGAGCAGCAGGACCTGAGGATCGGCGACCATCTGGTAGACGATGCGATCCATGTAGGGCAGCTGGTTCCCGTCGGTGTCGACCTTCCAGTAATAGGGGTTGCGCACCGCAATCGACTGCTGGTTGGTGCCGCCGGGTGCGATGGTGAACATCCAGGCCCACAGGCAGGGACGGTCGCTGTTCTGGAAGAAGATGTTGTCGTCGGTGAGGCCCGACTCCTTCTGGAAGAGAGCAATCCAGCTCTCGACGCCGCGCGACTTCGCCAGTTCGTCGGCCTTCGGGTTGTAGTCGATGTGGAACTGGCTGAGATAGTGCTTCGGGCAGCGGGTCGTCTGGTCGGTGTTTGCCCAAGCGGTGTTCAGCGCGAAGAAGCCGTTGGGTTTTTCAAAGATGACCTTGAAGGTGGTCTCGTCGACGATCTCCAGCTTCGCCGGCTTGTTGTTCTGCTTCCAGTGCGAATTGCCGACAGCGGCGACGCGCTTGTCGGTCAGGCAGGTGTCGTACCAGAACTTGACGTCGTCGGTCGTGTAGGGCTCGCCGTCCGACCATTTCATGCCCTTGCGCAGCTTGATGGTATAGACGGTCGAGTCGGCATTGCCCTCGAAGGATTCCGCGACGTTGGGAATGACCTTGGTCCAGGCCGGGTCGAAGCGGACAAGTGGCTCGTAGGCCTGGTAACGGAAAAGCATCGACAGCCCGCCGCCGCCGACGAGCGCCATGTTCCAGTCGCCGCCGTAGCGGCCGACCGCGTCTTTCGGCGTCACGACCAGGGGATTTTCGGAAACGCGCTGCGCGACGGGGGGCAGATCACCCTTCGCCACCGCGGCCTTGAAACTGTCGGCCTCCTTGAGGTCCTGCGCGTAAGCCCGGAATACCGGCAGGCTGGTCAGGGCCATAGTGGCGCCGGTGGTAGCCAGAAAGGTCCGGCGGCTCATCTTGGACATGGGCACTTCCTCCGCTTAAGTTAGGCTAACGTTCTTTGGGTTTTTGCCATTTGTTAGTGGAAGAAGCTTGCAGTTTTCTTTTTGTTAGGTAAAGCGTTATGTAGGGGGGGAGCCCAGGGCGGAGGAAGTGGATGAGCCGCGTCACGCTGGCCGACATTGCGGCTGAACTTGGCTTGTCGAAATTCGCGGTTTCCCGCGCTCTTTCCGGCAAGGGCGGCGTCAGCCCGGCGACGCGCGCCACGGTCCTGGCCGTGGCGGAACGCCTGGGCTATGAGGCCCGTCGCCAGCAGCGTCCGGCGCGCGCCGAGGTCCAGCTCGTGTTTCACGACCATGACCCGGTCAACAGCGAACTTGCGGTCCAGCTCCATTCCGGCGCGCAACAGGAAGCCGACCTGTCCGGCCTGATGCTGCGCATCACCTGGACGCACGAGCCGGCTCAGGTTGTGGCCCTGGCCAAGGTCAGCGACGGGATGATCCTCTTCGGTCCGCATGCCGACGAGACCATAGACGTCTTGCGCAAAGTCGGCCGCCCATTGGTGAGGATCGGCTGGCTGCGCCCCCTCGATCAAGTCGATCAGGTGATGGGCGGCGACCGTGAGGCGGGTGCCGCGGTGGGTGACTATTTGTACGCGTTGGGACATCGCCAGATCGCATTCGTGACCGGCGAGGCGGGATTGCGTGGGCGGCTGGAGCGGCTGCGCGGCCTGCGCGAAAGCCTCAAGGCGGAGCACGGCGCTCACGTGCATGAGCTTCAGTTTCTGCGGGCGCCGGACTTCCGGCAGACGTATGAGCAATTGCGCGCAAGCGGGATCGACGTGACTGCATTCTTCTGCGCCCATGACGGGCTGGCGGTAACGGTGGTGTCGGAGCTGCTGCGGCTCGGCTGCCGGATTCCGGACGACAAGACGGTCGTCGGTTTCGGCGATTTCTCGGCCGCCTCCCAGATCACGCCGGCGCTGACGACCGTGCGCCTGCCCGGGCGCGACATGGGCATCGTTGCCGTCCGCCTGCTGCTCGATCGCATGCGTGCGGACGATCGGTCGATCGCGTCCGCACAGCGCATCTACATCGTACCGCGCCTGATCGAGCGGGATTCGAGTGGTCCGGCGCCTGCATCGCGCGATCGAACGCAGGCACGCGGTGCACTGGTGGCAGCGAAGTGATCGAACGTGGCGGACGGGTCTGCATCTCCAGGGTGCGCTGGCGCGAACTCGGCTCGTGATTGCGCGGAGGCAAACGGCACTCCGACGCATTGACTTGGAGGGCCTTTCTGTCGGAACGATGGACGTCCGCTGCACCCCCAGGAAAGAACCGCGCTGAAGCGGCAGCACCAGGACCCGTCCAATAATGAACCAGAAAAGCCTCGACCAGAAACTCGCCCGCATTCGCGACGGCAGCTACACCCCCGCCGACTTCATCATCGCCGATGCCAAGGACGCCGATATCGGCTTTGGCGTGGCGGCGCCGGGGCCAGACCGGGCGCGCCCCGGCGCCTTCGCCCCGCGGGCGGTCCATCTTGAAAGAATGCGGGCGATGACCCGCTCGGGCCTGGTTGACATCATGCTGATGTCGGCCTCGGCGGCCGAACGGCTGTCGGCCGAGGGCCTGTTCAAGGATTCGCCCGTCACGCCGGCCGTCCGCCTCAACGACACCACCGATATCTGGTCGGCGCGGGGCGGACGCTACAAGGAGGAGCCCTCGCGCCATCACCGCACGGCACGCATCGAACAGGCGCGGGAACTCACCGACCTCGGCCTATACTCGATCACCTTCTCCAACCAGGTCGATATCGACGCCGCCAATGCCGAGGCCTATTCGGCCTTCCGGGGGGAGGCGGCCAAACACGGCATGCGGCACTTCCTGGAGGTGTTCAATCCGGAGTTCGACATTCGCCTTACCGGGGGCGCCGACCTCGGCTCCTTCATCAACGACAATATCGTGCGCACGCTGGCCGGCGTGATGAGCGCCGATCAGCCGCAGTTCCTGAAGCTCCAGTACAACGGCGCGCGCGCCATGGAGGAACTTGCCGCCTATGATCCGGGCCATCTCATCCCGGGCATTCTGGGCGGCTCGAAGGGGACAACGCGCGACACCTTCGAGCTCGTCGCGCAGGCTGCCAGACACGGTGCGCGTGTCGCCCTGTTCGGCCGCAAGATCAACCTCGCCGAGGACGGGATCGCGCTCGTTCGCCTCATGCGGGCCGTGGTCGAGGGAGCGATCACGCCGGCCGATGCGGTCGGCGCCTATCACGACCACCTGAAGAAGGAGAAGCTTGCGCCGGATCGGCCACTCGCCGAGGACAGCGAGATCACCGATCCCGTGCTCAAGGCCTGATGTCGGCGGCTGCGATGTCATCACGCGACGGGGCTCACCTCTGACCGGGCGAGGGGCGATGTCCGACGGCTTCGAAGCGCCCTTTCTGATCGGCATCGACATCGGCACCCAGTCGGTGCGGGCGCTGGTCTTCGATGCGCGCGGCAATCAGGTGGCGCAGGCGCGCCGCCCGACGCCGGAAACCCACGTCGCTCCGGATCGTCTCGAATACGATCCGGAGGCGATGTTCGCGGCGGTTACCGATTGCCTCCGCGAGGTGGCCGCCGCATTGGCGGGCCGGCCGGTGGCGAGCATCGCGGTCGCCAGCGTCGGCGAGAGCTGCGTGATCGTCGATCAGGCCGGCAAGCCGCTGGCGCCGTCGATCGTGTGGCACGACACGCGCACCGTGGAGGTCGCCGAGGGCTTGCGCGAAACCGTCGGGGTCGAGCGGCTGTTCGAGATCACCGGCATGCAGCTCGACCGCATCTTCACCCTCTGCAAGCTCATCTGGATGCGCCAGCACTGGCCGGACGCCATGCAGCGCACTCGCAGGGTGCTGATGATCGCCGATTGGATCGCCTTTCGCCTGTCGGGCGTGGCGGCGACCGATTTCTCGCTCGCTTCGCGCACCCTCTATCTCGATCTCACCAAACGGCAATGGTCGGATGAGCTGATCGCGCTGGCCGGCTTCGACAGCTCCGTTCTGGCGCCGCTCATCGCCAGCGGCACTGCCCTGGGGCCGGTTCTTCCAGAGGTTCTCGCCGAAACCGGGATTGCCGGCACGCCGGTGGTCGGCGTCGGCGCCCACGATCACATATGCGGGGCCATGGCCGCCGGCATGGGCGCCCGCGGGACCATGATCGACAGCATCGGCACCGCCGAAGCTCTCGAAATGGCGACCGAACAACCGTCCTTCGATCTCGCCCTGCCGAAGCAGAACCTGATCCAGGGCGCCTTCGAGGCACACCAGTCGCTGTTCTTCATCCTTTCGAGCCCTGTCTACGCCGGCGGCGCCATGGAGTGGTTCCGTGGTCTGGTCGGCCATCCTTCCTATGAAACCCTGATCGGCGAAGGTGAGGCTGCCCGGCCGGGTGCCGACGGCGTTGTCTACCTCCCACGCATGGTGGGCCCCACATCGTCCGATCCGGAGCACCCCGTGCGCGGTGCCTTCATCGGGCTGAACAACGACACCACCCGCGGAACGCTCTATCGCGCCGTCATCGAAGGGCTGGCGATGCGCACCGCTTTCATCGTCGACTCGCTCGGTGCGATCGGCGGACTTCCCCCGGTCGACCGCATCCGTCTCATCGGCGGCGGCGCCCGCAATCGGCTGTTCAATGCCATCAAGGCCGCCGCCTATGGCCGGCCGGTGACCGTAGTCGACACGTCGGAGGCGACAGCGCTCGGTGCCGCCCTCCTCGGCGGCGTGGCCGCCGGCTTATGGCCAGACCTCGACGTGGCGCTGTCGGGGCTCGATCGTCATGAACATGTTGTCGAGCCGGATGAAGCTCTCGTCCAACGTTACCAAGACGTGCGGCGCTCCGCTTTCGATCACCTGCAGCCAATCCTGTGGCCGGTCGATGCCGAACTGGCACGGATTGCCGGCGCGGATTATTCCTAGGCTGAATCGCGGAAGATCAGGGTTCCGTCGAGCAGGATGTCCTCCTGCGGAAGCTCCCCGCCGTTCTCCAGGTCGATCAGGGTCTTGGCCGCCACTTCGCCGATTCCGCGGATGTTCTGCCCCGATGTCGTGAGCGAGGGCGAGGCGAAGGCGCCAAAGCGTTGTCCGTCGTGCGAGCCGACTCGCAGATTGTTGCCCGGCCCGGTTCCGACACTGATTCCCAGCCGTTTGGCGGCTGCCAGCAACCCAAACGCAACCCGATCGTTCGAACACAGAATGGTGTCGACGCCGGTCAGTCTTTCGGAGGGCAGGCTGAGGAATCGCTCGAAGCCGTAGCGTTCGTAATCGTCGCCGACCGGTCCGTCCTCGGGATTGAGGATGTGCGGCTCGTGACCGAGTTCACGCATGCGGTCGCAGTAGGCCTCGCACCGTTCCCGTATGTTGGCGTTCACCGCGGGCATGGTGAAAAGCGCTGGCGGCGAACCGGAGCGGCACAGATAATCCACCATGAGTGCCATGCTCGATCGGTTGTTGGTGCCGACATAGGGCACCCCCTCACGCAGGCGCGAGTCCATGAACAGGATAGGCACATGCTTCATCGCATGCTCGACCGCGTCCGTGTCGGATCGGAATCCGAGAGGGGCCATGGCGATTCCCGCAACATCCATCGCCACCAATCGGGAAAGCGCCCGCCGCTCCAGGGAACTGTCGTTGTGGGAACACTGCAGCACGGTGAGATAGCCGCGATCCTCGGCGTAAAGTTCGATCGTGCTGACCAGTTCCCCGAAGAACGGATCGATGATCGACGGCACGATGATGCCGATGGCGCGGGGCGAGCGGCGCGTGAGGTTCGAGGCAAAGAAGTTCGGGCTGTAGCCGTAGTTGCGGATGCCCTCCTCGATCAGCTTGCGCGTACGCGGGCGCACCGAATCGGGATCGGCAAAAAAGCGCGAAACGGTCGGACGTGACAGTCCGATCCGTCGGGCGAAGTCCTGCATGGTGTGAACGGCGTCAGAGCCCATCGGTGGGAGTGCTGATTGCTGCGACGGCCCGCTACCGCCGCGCCATAGTAGACGGAGTTTGCACGCCAGCGCAACTTTGTCAGCTTGACACGCGTCTCGCGTTAAATGTACCGTTACACGTGTAAAAATAAGGCCGCCAAAGAGCAGGCCGGGGAGGAACACTTCGAACGCGCTCGTGAGCCCGCGTCTTTTGGGCGAGGGCGGTTGGCATGGACGATGGTCGACAGCATCGGAATGGCCGACGCGCTCTGTGCGCTCAATCGCTGCGGCTATCCCGTCAGGTCAGTCAACAGACCCGTCTGATTTTGCCAAGCGCGTGCGACGATCCCCCTTGACCTGTGGTGACCCATTTCGTGGTCGGTTGACGCCAAGCCGATGCGGATCGGCGGGCAGATAACGGACCTGCAACTGAAATGACTTCGGCAGCCCACCGCTGATTTCATGTCGAAATGCAACAAGGGTAGGCAAGAAGGAGGAAAACCATGGAACGCATGCGTAAGGCCTCAGTGGTCGCGGCCCTGGCGGTCGCCGGTGCCATGGCGTTTGGCGCCCAAGCCGCCAATGCCCAGGACAAGATCAAGATCGGCTTCCTGCCGGGTGTGGTCGATCCGTTCTATCAGGTCATGCAGATCGGTGTTGAACGGGCGGCCAAGGACCTCGGCATCGACGTGGTGACGCAGATCCCGCCGACCTGGGGCGTCGAGGCGCAGACCCCGTTGCTGAACGCCATGATCGCTCGCGGCGACCTCAACTACATCATCACCGCACCGGTCGATAAGGACCAGATGGTGGCGCCGCTTCAGGCTGCGGTCGACGCCGGCATCAAGGTGATCACCGTCGACACGTTCCTCGGTGACGGAAACTATGCAACCGGACCGGTGAAATTCCCGATCAGCTACATCGGCTCGGACAACGTCGAAGGCGGCCGCATCGCGGCGCGCGGCCTGGCCAAGGCGATCGGCGGCAAGGGCACGGTCTACATCAACTCCACCAACCCGAACGTCAGCTCGGTGGAAGGCCGTGAAGTCGGCTTCAAGGAAGTGATGGCCAAGGAATATCCGGGCATCACCGTTCTCGGCCCCGACTACAACCTCGACGACATGAACAAGGCGCAGCAGCAGACCGCTGCCGTGCTCCAGCAGCATCCCGATCTCGCCGGCGTGTTCGGCACCAACGTGTTCAGCGCCCAGGGCGCCGGCACGGCGGTCGTCAATGCCGGTCTCGGCGGTCACGTCCAGGTGGTGGCCTATGATGCCACCAAGGCGGCCATCGAGCTGATGAACAACGGGGTGGTGTCGCTCGTTCTGGCGCAGAAGCCCTTCGACATGGGTTATCTGGCCGTCGAGTTCGCCCAGGCCGACGCCGCCGGCGTCACCAGCCTGCCGAAGCGTGTCGAAACCGGCTTCGCCATCATCGACAAGAACAATGTGAGCGATCCGGCCTTCTCGCGGTTCATCTATCAGACGAAGTGATAGGATAACCGCATCCACTACGCATCCGGGGAGTGCTCGTGTGCGCGCCCCCCGGATGTGCGCTGCGATGCAAGTGTTCAGCGCTGCATATAAGGAACCGAGAGATTGGCTGGTCCTGACGTGAAGGCGGCCGCGGGCGACGAATTTGTGCTTCCCGTTCAGCAGACGACGGGAACCATGCGGATGATCCTGACGCTGAGCCGGCTGTGGGCGTGGGTCTTCCTCGGAGTGATGATCGCCTTTTTCGTGACCGCAGTGCCGCTATGGAACAACGGCTCGGTCAACTTCCTGACCGTACGCAATTCCCAGAACATCCTGGTGGCGATCACGCCGGTTCTGCTGCTCGGTCTCGGCCAGACCTTCGTCATCATCGGCGCTGGTATCGACCTGTCGGTCGGCTGGGTGATGAGCCTGGCCTCGGTGCTCTCGGCGCTCGCCATCCGTGGCGCCTTCAATTCCGGCATTCCGCTGTTTCCCTCGGTCGTCCTGGGCTTTGCAGCCGCGGTCCTGGGGGCCGGAGCCATCGGTCTGATCAACGGCTCGATCATCGCCAAGCTGAAGGTGCCGGCCTTCATCGTCACCCTCGGCATGTCCTTCGTGGTGCGCGGCCTGGCGCTCTTGTGGTCGGAAAACACCACGGTCATCGGCCTGCCGCAGGGCATTCGCGCCTACGGCAACGAGTTGCTCTTCTATTACATCCGCGGTGAAGGCGGCGGCTTCTACTTCCTGAGCCCGCCAAAACTGACCGGCGAGATGCTGAGGCACATGGACCGCATCTTCACTTGGCCGGTGGTGATCACCGCGGTCGTCGTGTTGATCGCTCATTTCATCCTGCGCCGCACTCAGTTCGGCCGCCATACCTATGCCGTCGGCGGCAGCATGCAGGCGGCCGTCCGCGCCGGCATTCCGGTCGACCGGCATGTCATCTGGCTCTACATTCTGTCATCCGTCACCGCGGGCATTGGCGGCTTCCTGTCGACGCTCCGCTTCACCGCCGGCTCGGCGGTGATCGGCGACCCGCTGCTGCTGTCGTCGATTGCTGCCGTCATCATCGGTGGTGTCAGCCTGTTCGGTGGCGCCGGCACCATCATCGGCACCGTGATCGGCTCGTTGATCATTGCGGTGCTGACCACCGGCCTGGTGATGCTCAACGTCGATGCCTACTGGCAATTCATCGTCGTCGGCGTCGTCGTCATCGTTGCCGTGCTGATCGATCAGTCGCGCGACCTCATCGTCGGCCACGCGCGTTCGAGGGAAGCGTCATGAGCGACCCGATCCTCTCCATCCGCAACGTGGTCAAGCGCTTCGGCGGCCTGACCGCGGTCAATCACGTGAGCTGGAACGTCTTCCCCGGCGAGGTGGTCGGGCTCCTCGGCGACAACGGCGCCGGCAAGTCGACGCTGGTCAAGTGCATCTCGGGGGTCCATCCGCCGGACGAGGGCGAAATCTACTTCCAGGGACGGCTGAGCAATTTCTCTCATCCCATGGATGCGCGTAGCCAGGGCATCGAGACGATCTATCAGGACCTGGCGCTGGCCAATAATCTTGATGTCGGCGCCAACATCTTCCTCGGCCGCGAAGTCAAGCGGCGCTATTTCGGCGGCCTGATCAACACCCTCAACGACCGCAAGATGGAGGACGAATCCGCGGCCGCGCTCAAGGCGCTCGACATCGTCTTCCCGTCGCTCACCCAGCCGATCGAGAACCTGTCGGGCGGTCAGCGCCAGGCGGTGGCCATCGCCCGCGCGGTCTATTGGGACGCCAGGCTGATGATCATGGACGAGCCGACCAACAATCTCGGCGTGCCCGAGCAGAAAAAGGTGCTCGACCTCATCCGGCGGCTGCGTGACCAGGGGGTGCCGGTCATCCTGATCACCCATACGCTGCCGGACGTGTTTGCGGTTGCCGACCGGCTGATGGTCATGCATCGCGGCCGCAAGGTGACCGAAAAGAAGACGTCGGAAACCAACACCGAGGAACTCGTCCAGTATATGGTCGGCGCGCGCGACGACGTGCCGGCAGAGTAGCGGGCGGGAAGGGGACCTCATGCATTCCGATCATGCGGCGCACGGACCGAAGTGGGTCACGCTGACCGGCCACCGGGCCTGGCTTCTCGCCCGCGCCAACGATCTCCTTGATTTCTTCCAGGGCGCCAGCATCGCGCCGGCCGGTGGCTTCCGCGATCTCGACGATCACGGCATGCCCTTCGACAGCGGCGTCGATGTGCCCTATTCGCGCCAAGTGCAGGCGACCAGCCGCATGGTCCATTGCTTCGCCATGGCCCAACTCATGGGCCGGCCGGGTGCGGCAGCGATGGTCGACCACGGAATGGATTTCCTGTGGAACGGGCATCGCGACCGCGACAATGGCGGCTATTTCTGGGCCATGGGCGACGACGGACGACCCGTCGACGACAGCAAGCAGGCCTATGGACACGCCTTCGTGCTGTTGGCGGCATCGAGCGCCAAGGCGGCCGGACACCCCGACGCCAACCGGCTGCTCGCCGACGTGACCGCGGTCATCGAAGAGCGTTTCTGGGAGGAGCAATACGGGGCGGTCGCGGAGGAGTTCACCCGCGACTGGCAGCCGAAGAGCGGCTATCGCGGCCAGAATGCCAACATGCATCTCACCGAAGCGCTGATGGAGGCCTTCGAGGTGACCGGCGACCGGTCCTATCTCGACAAGGCCGAACGCATCGCCGATCTCCTCATTCACCGGGCGTCGGCCGCAATCGGCTGGCGGGTGCCGGAACATTTCACCGAAAGCTGGCAGCCGGACGCCGATTATGTCGGCGATCCGATGTTTCACCCGCCGGGCACAACGCCCGGCCATTCGTTGGAGTGGGCTCGCCTGGTGCTGCAGCTCTGGGAACTCGGTGGGCGCCGCCACGACTGGATGCCGGAGGCCGCGCGGGCGCTGTTCCGCCAGGCGCTCGGCGACGGCTGGGACCCGGTCAATGGCGGGATTTACTACACGCTCGACAATGACGGGCACGCGCTGGTGCGCGACCGCTACTGGTGGCCGTGCACGGAAGGGATCGGCGCTGCCACCTTCCTCAACGCGCTCGGTGATGCGCCGGTCTACGAGGAATGGTACCGCCGCATCTGGGACTGGTGCGCCACGCACCTGATCGATCGGGAGAACGGCAGCTGGCGGCCGCAACTCAACGACGCTCTGGAACCGACGACGGGCCCCTTCTTCGGCCGCACGGACATCTACCACGCGCTGCAGGCCTGCCTCATTCCGCTGCTGCCGACCAACGGCAGCATCGTCCGCGGGCTCGTGAAGAGCGGTCTCCACCTGGAGCTCCCCGGGGAAGGCAAATCCTGACCCGGCGTCCAGGGTCCGATCAGTCGTCGAGGATGTCGCCGTCGATCTCGGGGTCGTAGACGAAATAGTCCGGCCACAAGTCGCGGAAGACGGTGGTGTCGAGCTTGAGCTTGGTGAGGTGGCGGGTCATGTGCTCCACCGCCTCGTCGGCGTTGCGCCGCGCAATCGCGTCGAGCACGTCGGTGTGCTCGCCGACGACCTTCATCATGCGGCCAGGCTGGGGCAGGGTCAGGCGGCGGTAGCGTTCGACCTGAATTCTGATCTCGCGGATCATGTCCCAGATGCCGGGCAGGCGGCCGGCGGCGGCGATGGCCGCATGGAAGGCGTCGTCGGCCTGGTGAAAGGCTTCCGCCTGACCGGCTTCGGCGGTCTCGCGCTGGCGCTGGATGATGGCGCGCAGCTCCATGATCTGGCTCTCGCTCGCTTTCTCGGTCGCCGCCCTGACCGTCACCGCCTCCAGCGCCTGGCGCGCGATGATCGCCTCGCGCACCACCGAGAACGGAATGCGCGCGACGAAGGTGCCTGACTTGGGGATGACGTCGACCAGCCGGTCGCGCGCCAGGCGGAGCACCGCCTCGCGCACCGGCGTGCGGCTGATGCCGTAGCGCTCGGTGATCTCGCGTTCGAGGATGGGTGCGCCGGGCACCAGCTTCATCGAGACGATCGCCTGCAGCAGGTCGCGATAGACGAGCTGCGAATTCTTCGGCCTGTCCGGCGTGCGCGCCGGGTGGGCCATCTTCGGCGGAGCGTTGCGCGCCCGCGGCTTGCGCTTTCTCGGTTCTGGCTCCGGGGTCGGCCCGGTCTGGACGCTTCGCGCTGCCACTTCTGTCTTTCCTGTCTCCGTCGTGATTCTGCCCGGGGGCGTTTTTGGCATGACGCCGGCCGCGGCGCGACCCCATTCGACGGGCCGGATCCGGTGCTGCGCGGCTCGCCTTCTGCGTGCAACAAATATCTAGTATATCACATATATCTCGTATATAAGATAAATTGCAGGCCGAAGGAGGTGGATCGCAAGCGGCCTGCAGGTAGGGAGGACAAAATGATTGCCAGGACCATCAAGCTGGCGGTACTCGCCGCTGCCTTTGTCGTGGTTTCGCTGAGCGGCGCATACGCCGTGGATCTGAAATGGGCGCATGTTTATGCGGAGACCACCGCCTTCCAAAAATGGACGCTCTGGGCGGTTGACCAGATCAAGAAGAAGACCGACGGGCGCGTGAACATCACCGTCTATCCGAACTCGTCGCTGGGCAACGAGTTGGACATCAACGAAGGTCTTTCGATCGGCTCCGTCGATATCATCTGGACTGGACCGAATTTTGCCGAGCGTGACTATGGTCCGATCGCGATCTCCGACTATCCCTTCATGCTCAAGAACTACGACCACTGGAAAGCCTATCGCGACAGCGACCTGTTCAAGGAGCTGAGTGCCGGCTATCAGGAGGCGACCGGCAACGAGGTGGTGGCGCTCACCTGGTACGGCTATCGCAATGTGACCTCGAACTTCCCCATCCTGAAGCCCGAGGACATGAAGGGCCTCAAGATCCGCGTGCCGAACTCGCCGGTGATGCTGATGTTCCCGAACGCGGTTGGCGCCAACCCGACCCCGATCGCCTTTGCCGAAGTCTATCTGGCGCTGCAGCAGCATGTGGTCGACGCTGAGGAGAACCCGCTGCCGACGATCCAGGCCATGAAATTCTATGAAGTCCAGTCCAACATCAACCTGACCGGCCATATCGGCAACTCGCTGATCGCCGTGGTGTCGGGCAATGCCATGGCCAAGATCGGCGATGACGCCGACATCGTTCGCGCCGTCATCAAGGAAGCCGCTGCGAGCGCTGCCGACGAGACCAACCAGCAGGAGCAGGACCTGGTCAAGTGGTTCGAGGACAAGGGCATCAAGGTCAACGTCGTCGACAAGGCGCCGTTCCAGAAGGCGATGATGCCGGTTGTGACCGATCCGAGTAAGGTCCCCTACACGATCGAGCAGTACAACCGCCTGCAGGCGCTGGCAAAATAGGCCAGGAGCCGATTTCGGGGGACCAATGGCCCAGGAACTGGGTTCAAGCGAAGGGCGCGCCAATGGTGCGCCCACACTCGCGTTCGAACACGAGAACACCGACATCTCGGACATCAACTGGATCGATGCACCGGCTCTCGTAATGTTCTGGGTGTTGGCGATCGTGGTCTTCCTGCAGTTCTTCACCCGCTATGTGCTCAATAATTCGCTGGCCTGGACCGAGGAGACGGCCCGCTATTTTCTGATCCTCGTCACGTTCCTTGGGTCAATCAGCGCCATGCGGCGCGGCAGTCACATCACGCTTGAATTCTTCATCCGATTCCTGCCCGCCAGGATCGGCAAGATCGTGGTGATCGTCTCGCAATTCATCAGCCTGGGTTTTCTGGCTGCCATGACCTGGATCGGCGTCGAGCTGACCCAGAAGACGAGGCAGAAGATGCTCTCGCTGCCGGTGCCCAAGTCCTGGATCTACTGGGTCTGCGTCATTTCCCTCGGCGCCATGGCGATCTATGCCGCCATATGGCTGTGGCGACGCATCCGCGCGGCGCCCGATGAGATCGTCGAGTTGATCGAGAACAGCCTCACGTCCGACTGAAGACCGGCCGCCATGTCAATCCTCATCATGATCCTGTTGCTGCTGGTCCTGATGGTGATCGGGGTGCCGGTGGCCTTGGCCCTGGCGCTGTCCTCGCTCGCCTTCGTCATTACCAACGGCATGCCGCCGATCATCGTTCTCGCCAACATGGTCAACGGCATCAATTCCTTCCCGCTGATCGCGGTGCCGTTCTTCATCCTTGCCGGCAACCTGATGAACTCGGCCGGCATTACCACGCGCATCTTCGCTTTCGCACGCGCCTCGGTGGGCTGGATGCACGGCGGCCTCGGCCACGTGAACGTAGGGGCGAGCGTGATCTTCGCCGGCATGTCGGGGGCCGCCGTCGCCGATGCCGGGGGCTTGGGCAATATCGAGATCAAGGCGATGCGCGACGCCGGCTACGATACCGACTTCGCCGTCGGCATCACCGCCGCCTCCTCGACCATCGGGCCCATCATCCCGCCGTCGCTGCCGCTGGTCATCTACGGGGTGATCGCGGATACCTCGATCGGCCAGCTGTTCACGGCCGGAATCGTTCCCGGCCTGATGATGGCGATCTCACTGATGATCATGGTCGCCTTCTACGCCAAGCGCCGGCACTATCCGCGCGACCAAGAGTTTTCCGTCCGCCGCTTCGGCACCACCTTCGTCGGCGCTTTCCTGCCGCTGATGACCCCGGTGATCATCATCGGTGGCATCATGTTCGGCTTCTTCACCCCGACCGAGGCGGCTATCGCGGCGGTGGTCTATTCCCTGATCCTCGGTCTGGTCGTCTACAGGACGCTCGACTGGAAGAAGCTCATGCGCGTGTCGATGGACACCGTGGAGACGACAGCGGCGGTAATGCTGATCGTCGCCGCATCGAGCGTCTTTGCCTGGATCCTGACCGCCAATCAGGTGGCGGTGACGTTCTCCGGTCTGATGCTGTCGATCACTCAAAATCACGTGGCGCTGATGCTCATCATCACGGTGATCGTGCTGATCATTGGCTGCTTCATGGAGACGATCGCGGCCATCACCATCCTGACCCCGGTGTTGCTGCCCGTGGCGGTGAGCCTTGGCATCGATCCGGTGCATTTCGGCATCATCATGATTCTGAACCTGATGATCGGCCTGCTGACCCCGCCGATCGGCATGGTGCTTTACGTGCTGTCCAAGGTGGCCGGCGTGCCCTTCGAGCGCTGCGTCGCGGCGACGGCGCCGTTCCTGATTCCGCTGGTCGTCGTGCTGCTGCTGCTGACCTTCATCCCCGAACTGACCCTGTGGCTGCCGACGCTGCTTTACAGGTAGCCCGGGCGAGGGGACGGGGAGAATCACCTCTGCGCCGGGCTGGCAGGTGGATCCCCGCCAGGTCGAATCGGAAAAAGAAAAACTCCAGAGAGACGTTTCTATCCGCCAAGGCCGTTTGAGCGATTTGCCGGAAATCCAAGGGTTTGCCTTCGGACGCCGGAAAAAAAGCCGGGCCGGACTTGTCCGAAGTCAAATTGCAATCTTCGAATGTATGGTTCTCTCCCCTCCGAGATTGAAGCACACCAGCCCCCGCTGACCCCCGCCGATCGCCTCGGCATTTGAGGGGAGGGGCTGGAGGAAGGGGACGCATTTCCATGGGTGCAACGGCCAAGCCGATCGGGCTCTTCGCCTCGCTCCTCCTGTTCTGGCTCCTGCTCAACGGCTCGCTTGCCGTCGAATCGGTGGCTATTGGCGTGCTCGTCGCCGGCCTGGTGGCGGTGACGCTGTCCGCCAACCTCTCCTATCTTTCCGGCTATCGCTTCACGCCCGCGTCCATTGCGGCGACGTTCGCCTATGTCGGCTACTTTCTGCTGCAGCTGGTCAAGTCGAACCTCGCCATGGCCGGGTTGGTGCTGACGCCCGACCTGCCGGTCAGGCCGGCGATCGTCAGGGTGCGCACCGGCCTGAAGAATCCGATCGCCCGGCTGCTGCTTGCCAATTCCATCACCCTCACGCCAGGCACCCTCTCCGTCGAGATGAAAGGCGAGTGGCTCTACATCCACTGGGTTGTTGCCGAGGCGACCGAAGCGGAAGCCGCCACCCGCGCCATTGCCGCCGGCTTCGAACGCTATCTGGAGGTCATGTATGGCTGATCTGTTGCTGACCCTTGCCGGGGTCGCGGTGGCGGTGGCCTTTCTCTTGGCGCTCTACCGCTTTGTCGTGGGACCGCACACCGTCGACCGGGTGGTCGCCTTCGACGTGCTCACCATCATCTCGGTGACCGGCATCGTGCTGGTGGCGCTGGCCACAGGCCGCGAGATCTACCTCGATGTCGCGCTGGTCTATGCGCTGCTCTCTTTCCTCGGCGTCATCGTCGCCGCCCGCTATCTCGAAGGAGGCGAGCAATGAGCGGTCTGCTTTCGCTCCTCGGCGCCCTGTCGCTGCTCGCCGGATCCCTGTTCCTGGCACTCGGCGGCCTCGGGCTCTTCCGCATGCCCGACACCTATACCCGCATCCAGGCCGGCACCAAGGCCACCACGCTCGGCACGCTGCTGACGCTCCTCGGTGCGGCGCTGCTTGTGCCCGGCTGGTCGATCAAGCTGCTGCTGATCGTTCTCTTCGTGATGTTCACCAACCCCCTGTCGAGCCAGTTCCTCGCCCGCGCCACCCATCGCGCCGGGATCCGGCCGGTGGCGCATGCCGACCAGCTGGCCGAAGACGGAGAAGACCTCGCATGAGCGCACTCCTTCTGCCGATGAGCCTCATTTTGGCTGTCGCCATGATCGGCATGGCGGCGGTGGCGCTGTTCACCGGCCAGCGGGCGACGGCGGTGCTCGGCGCCGGCCTCGTCAGCCTGTTCGCCTCGGTTCTCTTCCTGCTGCTCGCCGCGCCCGATGTGGCGATGACCGAAGCGGCGATCGGATCGGGGCTCACCACCTTCCTCTTCTTCTTCGTGCTCGGGCGCATGCGTCGGGAGGACCGGTCATGACCACGCGCCATGCCATCGTCCTGGTGCTGCTGATCCTGCTCGGTGGTGCCTTCTTCATCCTGCTCGGCGGCTATGCGCCCGATGCGACCCTCAACCGCTCGGCACTCTATTACGCCGAGCACACGGCGAGCGACGTCGGTGCCCAGAACATCGTCGCCGCCATCATCGTCACCTATCGCGGCCTCGACACGCTGGGCGAGGTGACGGTGCTCTTCCTCACCGCCGCCATCATCGGGCTGGTGCTCAGCCAGGTCCGCGGCCAGCGCTGTGCGCCCGGCTCCGGCGTGCTGCCCTCCGGCGAGCTGCTCAACACTGGTGCCCGCCTGCTGGTGCCGCTGATCGCGCTCTTCGGCGCCTATGTTTTCGTCAACGGGCACCTGACCCCCGGCGGCGGCTTCCAGGGCGGGGCGGTGCTCGCCTCCGGCGTGCTGCTGATGCTGCTCGCCGATCCCGAAAAGCGCTTCAGCCACCAGCTCATCTCGCGCACCGAAGGCGGCTCCGGCTTCCTCTACGTGCTGGTCGGCCTCGCCGGCGTGGCGCTGGCCGGCGGCTTCCTCGACAACCGCATCCTGCCGCTCGGTGCCTTCGGCAGCCTGCTTTCGGCCGGCGCCATTCCGGTCATCTACGTGCTGATCGGGCTCAAGGTGGGGGCCGAGTTCTCCTCCATCCTGGAAAGCTTTGAAGAAACGGGGGACGCGGCATGATCCAGATCGCGCTCGCTACTGGCTTCATCCTTGTCCTCATGGGGCTCTACGGGGCGCTCACCAACCGCGACATTATCCGCATGATCATTGGGTTCACCGTGGCCGATACCGGGGTCAATGTCGTGCTCGTCGCGGTTGGCGTGCTCCCGGGGCGCACCGCGCCGATCCTCGACACGATCTCGCCGGCCGAAGCCGCGGCGAAGATCATCGACCCGGTGCCGCAGGCCTTGGTGCTGACGGCCATCGTCATCGGGCTCGGGGTGACGGCGCTGATGCTGGCCTATGCCTACCAGCTCTTCTGCAAAGGCCGCAGTCTCGACATCTCCGACTTCAGAGACCTGAAATGGTAAGCGCCCTCTTCCTCATCGTCGTCGGGCTCGGCGGAGCCTTTGCCCTCGGCCTCCTGCGCGGGGACCAGAAGCAATCGGCCTATCTCGCAACGACGCTGATCCTCGCCTTCATGGCCGTGGTCGCGCTCTCCTGGACGGTGGCCCTGGCCACCGGCGCGGCTGCCCCCGTCGACATCACTACCGCCGGCACGCCGCCGCCGTTTGCCATCAACCTGCGCATCGGCCTTGCCGAGGCGACGCTTCTTTCCGTCATCACGGTCGCCGGTCTGCTGTCGTCGCTTGCCATGCGCGATGCACTGCTCGCCCGCGGCCAACGGGCGATGGCCGTTCTGCTGGTGCTCATCATGGCGCTCTCCGGCCTGGTTATGACCCGCGACGTCTTCAACCTCTTTGTCTTCGTCGAGCTGATCGTCATCGCCTCGGCCGGCCTGGTTCTGCTCTCCGAAGACGGCCGCGCCATCGCCGCCGGCTTCAAGTATCTGATCGTGGCGCAGGTGATCTCGGTGCTGCTGCTCATCGGCATCATCTTCACCTATCACGCCAACGGCTCGCTCAATATCGACGACATAGCCGCCACGCCCATGGCCTTCCACGGTGCGTCGCTGGCGCTCTTCCTGGTGCTCATCGCGCTGCTGCTCGAGCTGAAGCCGTTTCCGGCTAATGGCTGGGCGCTCGATATCTACGAGTCGGCCCATCCCGGCTTCTCGGCGCTGTTCTCCGCCGCATCCGGCACGGCCGCGTTGTTTGCCGCCGACAAGCTGTTTGCCGCGGCCGGGCCTGCCTGGTTGCCGCTGGCGACCGGCGTCGGGCTGGTTACCTTCCTCGCCGCCAACGTTCTGGCGCTGTCGCAGACCCACGATCGCCGGCTGCTCGGCTATTCCTCGGTCGGCCAGATCGGCCTGGTGCTCGCCGTCATTGGCCAGCGCGACATTCTCGGCGCCAACTATTTCTTCGTCGCCGGCGGCATCCTCATCACCCATGCGGCGGCCAAGGCAGGTCTCTTCTGGCTCTCCGATTTCGTCCGCGGCCGCAGGCTCTTCGACTGGGCGGCGCTGCGCGCCAATCCCGTGCTGATCTTCGCCTTCGCCTCGTTCATCGCCATGCTCACCGGCCTGCCGCCGTTCCCCGGCTTCTACGCCAAGTGGAGCCTCGCCCATGCGTTGGTCGCCGCCGACCGCCTGCCGATCCTGGCGCTGATCCTCGCCGGTGCTCTGATCGAAGCGGGCTACATGTTCCGCTGGTTCGGCTATGCGATGAAGCGGGAGGCCGATACTGCGGCCTCGGACCTTGCCTTGTCGCGGACCGTGCCGACCTTCGTGGCGCTCGCCGCGGGCTGGGCTCTCGGCTTCGTCTGGGGGGCGGACAGCGGCAATCTCAACCTGCTCACCGCCGTGCCGATCCTCTTTGCGCTCGCCTTCCTGCCGCTCGACGTTCTGCCGGCGAGGGCAAAGAACGTGATCGCCATTGCCGGCCTGGTGGCGTGGTTCGCCTTCCGCTATTCGGCCTACAACCCGATGCAGATGATCTTCGCGATCATCATGCTGCTCGGCGGCGCGGTCATTTTCCTGGCCTCCTTCACCGAAGATGGCCGCCGGACGGGCTTCTATCCCTCCGCCATGCTCATGTATGCCGGCCTCGCGGTGCTGATCGAAGCGCAGACCAGCTTCACCTTCTTCGCCGCCTGGGAGGTGCTGACCATCGGGTCCTATTTCCTCATCCTGCGCGGCAAGCTCTCCGAGCCACACGCTCTGTCCTATATCCTCTTCTCGCTCGGCGGCGCCTTCGCGCTGCTTGCCGGCTTCGCGCTTGCCGCCGGCGGCGTGCAACCCTTCGCCCTCGACGGGCTGAAGGCCGTGCCGGCCACGCTGGCGCCGGCCGTCTTCGTCCTCTTGGCGCTCGGCTTCATGACCAAGACCGCCTCGATCGGTCTGCACATCTGGCTGCCCGGCGCCCATGCCGAGGCCGAGACCGACGTCTCGCCCATGGTCTCGGGCATCCTGCTCAAGGCCGGCCTCTTCGGCCTGTGGCTGCTGCTGACCCACATGGGCCACCAGACCCTCTACGGCATCGACCTCACCCATGTCCTGGTGTGGATCGGAGCGCTGTCGGCCTTCATCGGCGCGGTGCTGGCGGTCTTCCAGGAGGACGCCAAGCGACTGCTCGCCTATTCCTCTATCTCGCAGATGGGCTACGCGCTCTTCGGCCTGGCGCTGATGAACCACCTCGGCTGGCTGCTGGCGCTGATGTTCGTCATCAACCACTACGTCTACAAGTCGATGCTCTTCCTGGCGGTGGGCGGCGTCTACAAGCGCACCCACACCAAGCTCATGTACAAGATGGGCGGGCTGATCACGCTCATGCCCTTCACCTTCGTCTCGGTGCTGGTCGGCATCATCGCCATGTCGGGCGTGCCGCCGCTGTCGGGCTTCGGCGGGCGCTGGATCTTCTATCAGGCCATCCTTGATGGCGGGCAGAAGCTGCCGCTGGTCCTCATCTTCATGGCCGGCCCGGTCGGCTTCCTCTACCTCTTCCGGCTGATCCACACGATCTTCCTCGGCCAGCTCAAGGATGAGCACAGGAAGCTCAAGGAAGCCCCGTTCTGGCTGGTCGTGCCGCAGATGGCCTACGTCGCCTTTCTGATCGCCTTCGCCGTCCTGCCGGGCATGGCCCTGCAGCGGGTCGACGGCTACATCGGCACGCTGTTCAACGACAAGCCGCTGATCTGGCAGGGACGCGAGATCATCTCGCAGTACGGCTACTGGAACCCGGTGGTGATCATGATCGTCATCGCGGTCATCTTCGTGGCGGTGTTCGCGATCCTGGTCGGCATGAACCACAATGCCCAGTGGGTGAAGCAGTTCAACATCGTCTATTCCGCAGAGCGGCCGTACAAGCCGCAGACCACCCACTTCGCCTGGAACTTCTTCGCGCCCTATCGCAAGGCGGTGGGGTTCATCGAGGCACCGGTCGCCACCACCTTCTGGGGCGGCGTCACCGACACGCTCGCTGGTACCGCCGAGTTTGGCCGCCGGCTCTACACCGGCAACGGCCAGACCTACGCCGTGCAGGTGCTCTTCTTCGTCATCGCCGTCTACCTCATCGCCATGGGAGGCGTGTCATGAGCTTCCAGTGGATGCAGCTCGTCTATGCCCTGCTGACGCTGTTCATCGTCATCAATTACGGGCTGATCATGACCGCGGTGGTGCGCAAGATCGCAGCGCGCGCAAGCGGCCGCTACGGCATCCCGGTCTGGCAGAATTACATCGACCTGTTCAAGAACTTCTCGCTGCGTTCGAAGATCTCGCACGGGGTGATGTACTATCTCGGCCCGGTCTTCCGGCTGACCGGCGGTGTCGGCCTGCTGATGTTCGTGCCGACCATCTTCGGCTCGTCGTGGAACCAGAACTTCTCCAATGCCGGCGACCTCATCCTGGCGCTCTATTTCGTCTTCTTCGGGTCGCTCGGCATGGCGCTCGGCGCCGGCGAATCAGGCCATCCCTATTCGGCGATCGGCGTCTCGCGCGGCCTCACCCAGGTAACCATGGCGGAGCTGCCGCTGGCGCTCGCCGTCTATGCCATCTCGCTGCACTACGGCACGCTCGACATCACCAAGATCGTCGCCGCCCAGCAGGGTTCGTTCCTTAACTGGACGCTGTTCACCGCTCCGCTGGCGACGCTGGCCGCGATGATCTCCTTCGTCGGCTCGATGATGCGCTCGCCCTTCGACGTGGTGCTGGCGCCGCAGGAGATTCCGATCGGCCCGCCGACCGAGTTCCACTCGGCTTATCTGGCGCTGCTGCAGACCAACCGGAACCTGTTCCCGATCGCCAAGATCGTCGTCTACATGAACCTGTTCTTCGGCGGCGCCACCAACTGGGGCGAGTTCGCGATCAAGGTCTTCCTCCTCTACATGGTCTCGGCCGTGATCGGCGTCGTCTATCCGCGTTTCCACGTCGAACACTCTCTCCGCTTCTTCTTCAAATGGGGGCTGCCGGTGGGCGTCCTCGCCATCCTGATGGTGTGAACCGATGAAACACGTCGACCCCAAGTTCCTGAAGAACACCGAAACCAAGGTCCCGCTGCGCGAGGAGCTTCGGCCGCGTACGGTTGAGACCCCCGATGGCCAGACCATCGAGATCAATCCGCTGCAGGACTACTTCTGCGAGGCGCCGCCCAAGGTCCATCCCAAGGCCTATTCCAAGATCGTCGAGGACTTCTACAACTGGGCGCGGGCCAACAGCCTGTGGATCCTCGGCTTCGGCACCGGCTGCGGCGCCATCGAGATGCGGCCGCTGATGACGCCGCGCTTCGACGCCTATCGCTACGGCATCCAGTGGCGGCCGACGCCGCGCCAGTCGAACCTCCTGATGATTTCCGGCTATCTGTCGGTGAAAACGCTGAAGCGTGCCATACGCTCCTATGAGCAGATGCAGCAGCCGAAGTTCGTCGTCGGCCTTGGCTCGTGCACCATCAATGGCGGCATGTACTGGGACAGCTACAACACCATCAAGCGGCTCGACGACTATCTGCCGGTCGACCTCTACATCGCCGGCTGCATGCCGCGTCCCGAGGCGCTGCTCGCCGGCTTCATGGAGCTGAAGAAGATCATCCGCGCCGGCAAGGCCGAGGGCGCCAACAAGTACGCCGAGAATTTCGCCCAGTACAAGGCCAACCAGAAGGCCGTGATCAAGGACTGGGACATGCCGGACTATTCGTGGTGAGCATGATGAAAGCCCTGCTTGACCGACTTGGCAAACGCTACCGCCTGGAGCCGCCGGAGTTCCAGCGGCCGGATCTCACCTTCGTCACCGTGCGCCGCGACGAGCTGCGCACGCTGCTGATCGAGCTGCGTGACGTCGAAGGCTTCACTCATCTCGTTCTGTTGACCGCTGTCGACTGGATCGAGGAGGGCAAGTTCCAGCTCACCTACATGATGAACAACCGTGCCGCCGACCAGACGCTGGGCCTGCGCGTGATGCTCGACCGCAGGGCAGCGACCGGCGACACCATCCACGATCTGTGGCCGACTGCGGCGACCTATCAGCGCGAGCTGAAGGAGATGTTCGGCATCGACTTTCCCGGCTCGCCGCGGGTCAACGAAGAATTCATCCTGGAAGGCTGGACCGATCTGCCGCCCTATCGCCGCGATTTCGATAGCCTTGCCTACTCGCTGCAGACCTATCGCGAGCGCCCCGGGCGCACCACCAACGATCCGCGCGAACACATGAAGAAGCACCTCTATCCGGACCGCGCGCCGCAAGGAGCGAAGTAAGATGCTGCTCGACCTGCAGACCGACCGCTCCCAATATCCTTCCCTCGGCCCCGACGGAAAGCTCGAGATCGATCTCGAGAGCGGCAAGTACCTGAAGCTCTGGCAGGGGCCGCAGCATCCCGGCATCACCGGCAACATGTCGGTGGAACTGACGGTGTGCGGCGACGAGGTGGTCGAGGGCAAGACCCATGTCGGCTACCTCCATCGCGGCTTCGAGAAGCTGATGGAGCGGCGGAGCTTCATTCAGGTCTTCCCGATCGTTTGCCGCGTCTGCGTGCCCGAGCCCGACTTCAACGAGTATTGCTACGCTGCCGCGGTCGAGGAGCTGGCCGGCATCGAAGTGCCGGAGATGGCCAAGTGGATCCGCACGCTGATCCTCGAGATGGGCCGCTTCAACTCGTACATGATGTACATGGGCGGGCAGGCGGGCAGCCTCGGCGTCGGTATCGTCGGCCAGTGGCTGACCTATGTCCGCGACATCATGCTCGATCGCTTCGAGGAACTGACCGGCGCGCGCATCTACCACATGTTCATCCTGCCGGGCGGCGTGCGCGGCCATCTGCCGGAGGGCTTCGCCGGCCGCATGGAAGAGGTGCTGAAGACCGCCGAGCGCTATCTTGACGACACCGAGAAGGTCATATTCCGCAACGCGGTGTTCAAGCGGCGCACGGTCGGCGTCGGCGTCATCGACCCCAAGCTGTTCGAGCCTTATGGCGTCACCGGCCCCAACGCGCGCGCCGGCGGCGTTGCCAAGGACCTGCGCAAGGACGCGCCGTATCTCATCTACGACCAGCTCGACCTCGAGGTGCAGACCGCGGACGTCAGCGACATCTACAACCGGGCCGACGTGCGTTTCCGCGACATCAAGCAGTCGATCCGCCTCATTCGCCAAATCCTTGAAAAGATGCCGAAAACCGGCGAGGTGATGGCGAAGATCCCCAATGTGCTGCATTGGAAGATTCCGCGCGGCGAGACCTACATCAAGGGCGAGTGCTCGCGCGGCGAATACGGCTACTACCTGGTCACCGACGGCTCCGGCTATCCCCGCCGGGTCAATGTGCGCGGGCCTTCCTACACCCATGCCATGGCGCTGCTCGAGCACCTGATCCCGGGCACCAACATCTCCGACGTGGCGGCGCTGATGGTCTCGCTGCACACCTATCCGCCGGAAATCGAGAGGTAAGACGAAAATGTCGCTCCGTGACGTCCTCTCTCCCTACACCGCGTGGAAGCACGTCTTCGAGACGCCGGTCACGATCAAGGACCCGCTCAATCGCGAGGCGGCGGATCGCTATCGCGGCTTCCACCAGAACGATATCGCCAAGTGCATCGGCTGCGGCTCGTGTGAGGCGATCTGCCAGAACGCGGCCATCGATATGGTGCCGGTGTCCGACCCCAAGCCCGGCGACTCGGGCCTCAGGCCGATGATCGACTACGGACGCTGCTGCTGGTGCGCGCTGTGCGTCGACGTGTGCATGACCGGCTCGTTGACCATGTCCAACGAATACAAGTGGGTGGACAGCGATCCCGATGCCTTCCGCTTCATCCCCGGCGTCGACAAGAAGCCGTGGGACGAGGAGGAGAAGGGCTACAGCCGAGAAGACGTGCGCCGGCTGTCAGGCATCGAGCGCGCGCCGATGGGGGCGCTCGAGCCGGAGACCCGCATCGACAATTTCGCGGAAATCATTGCCGGGTTCACCCAGGCCGAGGCGGCGGTCGAGGCCGACCGTTGCGTCCAGTGCGGCCTGTGCGTGGCGACCTGCCCGGCGCACATGTCGATCCCCGACTATATCGAGAAGGTGCGCGAGGGCGATTTCGAGGGTGGGCTGCAGCTCCTCTACGAGACCAATCCGTTCAGCCAGGTGTGCGGACGCATCTGCACCCACAAGTGCGAGACCTCCTGCGCGGCGTTGCATGAGGGCGACGCCATCGCCATCCGCTGGCTCAAGCGCGCCATCACCGACAATGTGCCGCGCGAGCGCTATTTCGACCTGATCAAGAAGCCGGACGTTCCGGCGACGGGCAAGAGCGTGGCGATCGTCGGCGCCGGGCCGGGTGGCCTGACCACCGCCTTCGACCTCGCCCGCCAGGGCCACAAGGTCGTCGTCTTCGAGGCGCAGCCGAAGCCCGGCGGCATGATGCGCTATGGTATCCCCGAATACCGTCTGCCCTATGACGTCCTCGACCACGAGATTTCGGTGATCGAATCGATGGGCGTCGAAATCCGCTGCAACATGCGGGTGGGCAGGGAGATCAGCATAGACCAGCTCCGCCAGGCCTACGATGCGGTGGTGCTGGGGATCGGCCTGCACCAGGGCCGCTCCACCCGCGTTCCGGGCAGCGACAAGGCGGAATCGGCCATCGATCTGCTCCGCCGCATCACCGCCGGCGAAGAGGTGCCAGTGCCGCAGGAGATCGCCATCATCGGCGGCGGCAACGTGGCGATGGATATCGCCCGCTCGATGGCCCGCCTGCAGAAGAAGAAGTACGGCGAGGTCGGCATGACGGTGACGGCGCTCGAAGACTTCGCCCATTTCCTTGCCGACCACGAGGAGATCGAGGAAGCGCAGGAAGAGGGCTGCGTCATCCTCGATGCGCGCGGTCCGCAGGAAATCCTCGTCGAGGACGGCGTGGTTGCCGGCCTCAGGACATGGAAGTGCAACTCGATCTTCGACGAGGAGGGCCGCTTCGCGCCGAAATACGACGAGAGCGATGAGCGCGTGCATCCGGCCCAGATGGTCATCGAAGCCATCGGTCAGGCCGCAGACATCGCGTTGCTCGGACCGGCGCTCACGGAAGCGCTGGAATGGAATCGCGGACGCATCCGCATCGACGCGGATGGCCGTACCTCAGAGCCGTGGCTATGGGCCGCGGGCGACATGGTCTCTGGCCCCGACGTCATCCATGCCGTGGCCGACGGTCACCGCGTCGCCCAGTCGGTGGACGCCGTGCTCGCCGCCAAGAGGGAGAGCCTGACATGAGCAGCGAAGCCAACAAGGAAAAGCTGACGGGCGTGACGACGGTCCGCGAGATCATGGACACGGCCACGCAGTTCGAAGTGGTGGCGCGCGATTTCTACCAAGCGCTGGTGCCGAAGGTGTCGAAGAACCTGCGCTGGCTGGCGGAGGAATTGGCGGAGGAGGAACAGGGCCACGTCGACCTGTTCACCAAGCTTGCCGCCGACCCCGACGTGGTCGACCACATGGAGGAGAAGATCGCGCGGCCAGTGGCCGACGGCAAATTCTCCGACTGCGTGCAGACCCCGGATCTGGGCGAGAACCCCGACGATCAGACCGTCCTGCAATATGCGCTGCTGCGCGAGACTGCGGCGATGGAGCAATATACCGAGCTGGCCAAGACCGCGCCCGAAGGGGCGTTGAAGACCGCCTTCACCTTCCTCGCCAATGAGGAAGCCCAGCACAAGGAAGAGCTGGAGAAGGTCTATTACGAGGTGGTCCACTCCGGCGGCGTGTGACGCAGGGCGGTGAAGCACCCGCCGCGCATGAGCGTCGGCGGTTCAGACGTGGGCATGACCAGGGCGGCAGGGACCGGGGCCTGTCGCCATGTGCGTTCAGGCGGGAGGAAAGTCCGTCGTCGCCGTTGCGTTCATGCCCCGAGGGCGCACGCCAAAACCCCGGTCATTCGCAAGGAATGGCCAGGCAAAAATTCCGCAGAAGATATCACAGGTTCACTCACCGAGGAGCGGCCAGGCTGGGCCCTGCCTCACTGATGCGGCCCTAAAAGGCCGCTCCCGGCAAGCCGTTCGTTGGTGCCGCTACGCTGGGACCCGAACGTCGTCCACAGCGATCGTGGCGGCGGTGCTCATCGGGTGGTGTCATGGTTCCTCCTTTTGCTGTGGAACCGTACAGGTATGAGTTTGGGCCGACTGGCGGCGAAGTCAATGCGTCCTGTTGGAACGCAGGAAATTTCGAGGCGCGTGTGGCGGAAATGACTCCGTTCCCAGGCCGGCCTCGCTGACGAGGCAGATTTCGAGGATGCGCCGACTCATGGCGTGCGCCCGCCGGCAAGCAGGGCGGCACCGATGAAGGCCGGGTTGCCGGAGCAGCCGCCGGGGACGACGAGCGGCTCGGTGGTGGCGCGCAGGATGCGTTGACGCACGGCAGCGTCGAGGGTCGCGATCAGCTCGGTCTCGCGTCCAAGTCCGCCACCGACTGGCACGATGTCGGCACCGAGCAGATTGACGGCGAAGGCGAGTGGCTGAGCGACCAGCTCGATGAAGCAGACGAAGGTGCGCCGTGCCGCGGGATCGCCGGCGCGCCAGGCGTCCATGATGGCGCGGCTCTTCATGGTCACGCCGGTGAGGTGACGATGGAGCGTCGTCATGCCGCGGGCGCCGCCGATGGTGTCGACGCAGCCCCTCTGGCCGCAGCCGCAGGCGAACCAGGGAATATCGACCGGCGGATCGCCGACCTGTCGCGCCAGGATCGGTCCGTGGCCCCATTCGCCGGCAAAGCCGCCACCGCCTTCGAGGAGGCGGCCATCGATGACCACGCCGCCGCCGACGCCGGTGCCGAGGATGATGCCGAAGACGACGCGATGGCCGCGCCCGGCGCCGATGCCAGCCTCGGCAACGGCGAAGCAGTCGGCGTCGTTGGCCACCAGCACGGGGCGGCCGAGCGCGGCGGCGAGATCGTCAGCGAGCCGCCGGCCATCGATGCAGGGGATGTTGGCGCACTTGATCCGGCGGGTCTGGGGATCGACCACGCCGGCAATGGCGATCGCCAGCGGCGTTGTCGGCTCGCCGGCGGCTTCGGCGAGATCGGTGAGCGCCTGGCAGAAGGCCGCGAAGTCGTCGGCCGGCGTATCGTGCTTGCCGATCGGCTGGGGCGCCTCGGGCGTCGCCACCCGCGCCGCCTTGATCGTCGATCCGCCGATATCGAAACAGATGGTCATCTCGCACCGTTGAGCCGCTTTGGCTGGTGGCTTTGTAGGCGGGCTTGCGGCCCTCTGACAATCGTGGCGAGGCTCGACGACAATTGACGGTTGATGTGTCTGGCGACAGATGGAAGGATCGAATGCCGATGATACGGGCGGACGAGAGGCCGTGCCGGTTTCCATGGGGGAGTGAGATGAGAGCGTTGGTGACCGGGGCCGCGGTGGTGCTGCTCACGCTGGCGGGCGGCACGCTTGCCGCGCAGGCGGCGTCCAATCCGGCCCCTTCCTTCGACTGCACCCAGGCGTCGAGCCCCGACGAGCGTACGATTTGCGTCAACCCCTATCTCGCACGCATCGACGTGCTCGTCTCCAAGGCTTATGCCGGCTTCACGCCGGAGTTCGGTGGCAGCAAGCGGTCCATCGGCAAATGGCTGCTCGACGACCGTCGCAACTGCGGCACCGACGAGGCGTGCATCGCCGCCGTTGAGGTGAACGCGCTGGAGACCTATGGCGACATTGTCTCGTGGACCGAATCCTATGTCGACGCGCTGATCGGCGCCAAGGCGATCGACTATTCGGCCGCGGTGTCGACCAGGCAGGACCAAGCGATGCCGAAGAATGTCGGCGACTGCGCCATGACGCACATCTCGGCACTCACCACCCGTTTCGGTGACCCGCTGGACGGCACCGATCCGAGCGCGGGCAGCGCCATCGCTTTCACGAACGGGGGCGGCCAAGTCTCCTATGACATGGAAAGCGCGTTCTATGACACCAAGGTCGGCGACCCGGTGGTCATGTGCCTGACGTCGGTCCCGCGCGACTGCCCGAAAGGTGACGATCGCGGCCGCACCTACTACGGGCTGGACGTGCGCACCGGCGGCACCTGGTCGCTGCCGGATTCGCAGCACATGTGCGGCGGGGCGTAGCGTCCCGCCTGTCGCGGCAGGCGATCATGCGGCCGGCGCGGGTCAGCCGTGCGGCGGGATGACGAGGATGCTGCACGGTGGGTTCTTCACCAGGTGCACGCCGACCGAATCATTGGCGAGCCGCGACCACAGACCGTGGGTGCGGTGGCCGATCACCACCAGGTCGGCGCTGAGTTCGCGCGCCTTATCCATGATCTGGTCGGGGGGATGGCCGTGGGCGATAATCGTTGTACAGGTCAGGCCGCGCTCGGTCAGGCGGGACATCTCCTGCTCGAGGATCGACCTGGAGTCATCGATCTCCTCCTGGTCGGCGGTGCCGCTGGCATAGGCTTCCGCCGCGGCAACATCGATACCTGTGTCGATCACCGCGACGAGAACCACTTCGGCTCCGCAAAGTGCCGCAAGCTCGGCACCCTGGTTCAGCGCGACGTGGCTGTCCTCGGTTCCATCAAAGGCGATCAGTACTTTTCGGTACAAAGGGATTTCTCCTTGTTCATTGCCGGTGCCCCTGGTCACGGGCGGGGCACCGGAGGGATGTGCAACGATTATCTTCCCGACGACGCGTCCGGCGCAATGCGCGGCGAGGCGTGGCGTCCCGTCTGTCCGTCAAAATACCGTGCGGCCGGCGCGCACGCGCTCGCGCGGGGCGGAGAAGAGGGCGCTCATCGCCTGTCCGCTGCGCCCGACCAGTACGAGGCCGTCGCCGGCGGAGACGCGCAGCCCCTTGTCGGGCTCGGTAATCGGCTCGCCATCACGCCGGTTCAACTGAACGATGAAGAAGGTGGCGTGGGCACGGGTCTCGATTTCCTCGATGGTGAGATCGGTGAAGGCGCCGTTTTCCGGCACGACAACCACCTCGATGGTGAGGCCGAGATTGCGCAGCGTGCGCTCCAGCTCGCGCATGTGGCCGGACTCGAAGATAAAGCGCGCCGTCTCCGGAAACAGGATCATCTCGGCGATGCGCTCGGCGCCGATATGGGTCGGCAGCACCACCTTGTTGGCGCCGGCATGAACCAGCTTGCTCTCGGTGGTGACGGCGTCGCCGCGGGCGATGATCTGGATGGATGGATTGAGGCTGCGGGCGGAGAGCGTGATGAAGACGTTGGCGGCATCGTTGGGCAGCACGGTGGCGAGCATCCGCGCCCGCGCGATGCCGACCGCCTCCAGGGTCGCCTCGGCAGTGGCGTCGCCTTCGAGGCAGAGATAGCCGGCGTCGCGCGCCTGCTGCGCCCGGTGCTCGTCCTGCTCGACCATGACGAAGGCGGCGGCGCCGTCGTGCAGCGCCTTGGCCAGCTCGACGCCGATGCGGCCGAAGCCGCAGACGATGATGTGGCCTTCGAGCTTGTCGATTTCGGTCTGCATGCGCCTTTCCCCCATGATTGCCTGCAGCGGTCGCAAGGTGAAGAACTGGACCAGCGCACCGGTGAAGAAGATCATGCCGGTGCAGCCGAGCGCCATCGTCGCCATGGTCATGAAGTGCAGGAACGGCGTGTCGATGGGATGGACTTCGCCATAGCCGACGGTGAAAACCGTCAGCGTGACCATGTAGAGCGCGTCCTGGAAGGACCATCCGGCCTCGACATAGCCGAGCGTCGCCGCGGTCCACAGCACGGCCATGAAGGCCGCAACCCGGACCAGGTTGCGCGATGGATGAGCTAGCAGACTATCCATTGCCCCCGACGGGATTCGTCTTCACTCACCCGACCATGATTATCGGAGAACCGGTGCAGTTCCTTGGGGAAATTGCAGGCCGCGAAGCGCTGGGTTGCCCACTATTTGGGCAGGTCACCGCCCCCTCACGCATCGTGGAAGCGGATGGAAATCCCGCCGTCGATGACGATGTTGGCGCCGATCATGAACGTCGCCTCGTCGGAGGCGAGCAGCGTGGCGACGGCGGCGATCTCGTCGGCGGTCCCCATGCGCTTGACCGGATGCAGTTCCTCGGCTGCCCGGCGGGCGCCGGCCGGGTCGGGCAGGGTACTGAAATACCATTCGTTGACCGGCGTATCGATATAGCCCGGCGAGATCGCATTGATGCGGATGCCGCGCCCGGCATATTCGATCGCCAGCGCCCGCGTCAGCCCGAGCACGCCGTGTTTCGCTACGGGATAGGGGAAGGTGTGCGGGATGATCTGGAAGGCGTGCACGGAGGCGATGTTGACGATGGCGCCGCCGCCCTTGTCGAGCATGTGCGGCAGGACGTGCCTGCAGCAGTACCAGACGCCGTCGAGATCGACCGAGAAGCAGCGGTGCCACTCTTCGGCGGAGAGCGAAAGCGGCTCGTCGAAGACGGCGATGCCGGCATTGTTGATGAGGATGTCGGGCGGGCCGACGGTCTCCACCGTCTCGGCGACCATGGCGACGATCGACTCCTCCTTTGCCACGTCGGTGGGGATGTAGCGCGCCCCGGCCAGCGAAGCGGCGACTGCTGCGCCGGTCTCCGCGTCGCGCTCGGCGATGACGACGCGGGCGCCCTCGGCGGTGAACCGGCGCGCAATCGCCTCGCCGATCCCCTGTCCAGCGCCCGTCACGATGGCAATCTTGCCGCCCAGTCTCGCCAAGGCGTCCCTCCCGAAAACCTGTTCGCCGCATCTTTTGCGCTTGTCCGCGGCCGGCTCGTCACGATAATCGCCGCCTTGCGGCTTGCCCAGCAAAAGCGGCCGTTTCGCAAGTGCTTCTAATCCCAGCCGGTGCGCTTGCACGACTTCACCCAATGCGGCGAGAGGGGGACTCGATGTCGGCGGCGCTCGATCTTGACGGCCTTGCGGCAGTGGTGCGCGAACGGGGCGCCAGGGCGCGTAGCATCACCGCGATCGCGGGAGCGCCGGGCTCCGGCAAGTCGACGTTGGCCGAGCGGCTGGTCCAGCGGCTGAACGCGGCAGAGCCTGAGAGCGCGGCGGTGCTGCCGATGGACGGCTACCACTACGACGACATGGTGCTGGTGCCGCGCGGATGGCGGCCGCGCAAGGGCGCGCCGCATACCTTCGATGTCGCCGGCTTCGCCCACATGCTGGCCCGCCTCAAGGCGAACAGCGAGGCGGAGATCGCCGTGCCGGTGTTCGACCGCGGCCTGGAGATCGCCCGGGCCGGGGCGCGCATGATCCCGGCGGCGGTGCGCCATCTGATCGTCGAGGGCAACTATCTGCTGCTCGCCGCGGCGCCGTGGTCCTCCCTGCATGGCCTGTTCGATACGACGGTGATGATCGATGTTGACGAGGCGGTGCTGAGGACGCGTCTCATCGCCCGCTGGCAGGGCTATCAGTTGACGCCGGAGGAGATCGCCTGGAAGCTGGACGGCAACGATCTTCCCAACGGTCACGTGGTGATGACGGAGAGCGTCGCGCCGCAGTTCGTCTTCAAGGGGGCTTGACGGCCGGATCTTTCGGCGGACCGAAGGCTTCGGTCATGCGCGGCCGGTCATGATCGAGCAGCCAGGCGTCGAAATGCCGGTAGAGCGCGATGAGTTCTTCCGGGACGAGCGCAGTGACTTCCATGCCGCGGTCGTCATAGGCAAGCACCGCGATGGCGCGCTCGCGGTCGATGAGGGTGGCATGAACCGGTGCCACCGGACGAATGCCGATATCCTGCCCGATGTTGCTCCACAGCAGGATATCGGCTTCCTCCCAGGTCACGCGAAGCGCCCGATGTTCCCAGAGCCAATCCGCTGCATCCTCGTGATGCGGGTGGGGAGACGCTTGCCAGGTGGCGAGCGGCGCGTCGACCATGACGCCCATCTCCTTGAGCGCATCAAAGGGGCTCTCGCGCTGTGGGCCGTAGAGCGTCTCTGCCCAATCCGGCGTCCAGGCGTCGGGGTTGCCGGCAACGACGGCGATCACTTCGGCAGATTGCAACGCGCTGCGCGCCAGAACGCGGGCGCGGTCATAGGCGCCGGTGAACGCGGTGATGCGCTCGCCGCCGGGGTGCAACTCGAAGCGCAGGCGAAAGGGCGAATCGAGGAGGTCGCGGTTCCAGTCCTGGTCGAGCGGCAGCACGGCTACGGGCCGACGGTGTAATTGGCGTCCGGAACGCTGCCGAGCTTGCCGGTGTCGCAGGTGGAGGGTGGCGGCGGCCCCTGCAGGGTGGCGCCGAGGCAATAGTAGGTGCCGTCCGAGGTCGACTGATAGACGTAGCTGACCGGCTCGCCGTCGGGGTCGTTGGGCAGGATCGCCAGATAGCCGCCGGTGACCAGGGCACTCAGCGCGGCGCCGAAGCCGGCGACATCGAGCGTCTCGGTTTCGCTCACCGGATAGGCGTTGTTGTCGACGTAGTAGGAGGCGAGCGCCGTCTGGATCAACTGAAGATCGGCAATGCGCTGGCTGTCTTGCGCCGCGACCTGTGCCTTGCCGATGTAGTTCTGATAGGCGGGGATGGTGATCGCCGCCAGAACGGCGACGACGGCAAGGGCCGACACCACCTTGAGGGCCAGGCCGAAGATGTTCCTGCCTTCCCGTCGATAGGCGGGCTCGGCGCTGATGCCGCGGCGGGCAAGCCGCTGGTTGCGCAGGAGCGGCAGGACGGCGCCGACATAGATGCGCAGAAGCGCGACGGCGACAAGCAGTGCCGCGACCACCATGCCGATCTGGAAGAGCATGTCGTTTCCCATGCCGGCCTCCTTAGCCGCGCTCGCCGGCGCCGGCGGCGATCGCTTCCGGCACTTTCTGCCGGATCGCGCGGATGAGCGCGGCGGCGACGTCGGCCTCGGCGCCGGCAACGAACTGCAGCGAGGCGAAGATGTAGCCGAGGCCGCCGGTGAGCGCCGCCGTATCGAAGGACGAGGCCAGGATCGGCTTGTCGAGCGCGTCGGCGAATTTGAGCTCGCGCCGGCAATGCTTCGACGCGGCGTAGTCGCCGGAAACGAAAGCGATGAGCCCGGAACAGGCGGTGAGCTCGGTCTCCAGCCGTGTGTCCCATTCCTCGCCGACGTGGATATCGGAATCGATCCACAGGCGCACGCCGTCGCCGGCGAGCGCGCCGAGTACCGGTTCGATACGGGTGCGGTCGCTATGGGCGTAGCTGACGAACATGAAGGGGCCGGTACTGTCATTGCCGCCACCGCCGCCATTGCCGCCGGGCGCACCGTGAGCCGGTGCGCTGCCGCCGGTGCCCGGCCCCGGCCGGCTGCGTGTGCTCAATGCCGAGAAAAGCGCGGTGATCGGTGAATCGAGCGGCCGCAGGGCGTCATAGCCGGCGGTGCGCCAGAAGGGCTCGCAGCGCAGACGCGCGGCCGCGGCAGCCGGGGGGAAAAAGCCGTCAACCGATTCCGGCGCATCGGCAGCGCGCTTGGTGCCGATGAGAACGTCGGGATGGACGTGATAGGCGAACGCGCTCGCCCGCTCCTCGGCGAGCGGCAGAATGCCGGCAGCGGCGTCGGCCGCGGCCAGCGGCAACGCACGGGTCGCCTCTGCCGCGAGATAGTCCTCCAGCCAGTCCCGGCCGTCGCCGTCGATGCGCACGGCCTCCTCGACCAGAACGCGAGCTGCCGCAAGATCGCTGGCGATGGCGTTCTGGCGTGCGATCAGCGCCGGTGGCGCGGCGGTCTCGCGTGCCAGGAATGCGGCCGATTTCAAAACCAGGCGGATCAGTTCGGCGCTCGGCCGCAGCGGTATCAGCGCGACCTGATAGTCGAGCGTGTAGCCGAGGGTCATCGCCTTGGCGAAGAGATCGCCGAGCAAGGCGAACGGGCTCATGCCGGAGAAGATCGCGCCACCGGCGGACGTCGCCGCGGGGTTGCGGTCGAAGGTCAGCCAGCCGTCTTCGGCACCGATGAAGGCCGTCTCGTAGTCCGCGGCGCTCATTGGCGCGGTGACGGCCGCCCCGTCCATGCCGTCGAGGCGCATGAAGGCGGCCACGGCCAGGCGTAGCGGCGTCTCCTCGGTCGTGTCGGTGGTGATCGCATGCCAGCTCGCCGGTGGCGCGTTCGGCGAGACCCGCATGCGCACGCTCGCCGAGACGATCGGCAGCGACTGCCAAAGGTCGGCCGCCTGGCAGAAGAGTTCGAGGAACCGGCGGTGCAGGGCGGCGGCGGGGCCAGTCCGGTCAAATTCGAGCCCCGGCCAGTCGATCCTGACCACGCCTTGCTTGAGCGGCCGCGTGTCACCGTGGATGGTGAGAATGTGCAAGGCCGCCTCAGCTCACGCGCCAGCGACGGCGGGCGCCACTTTCGCCGTCTGCGCGCTGCTTGCGCCGGCGGTCGTAGCGGTCGCGATCGAGCGCATTGTCGCGGTCGCCGCGGATGATGCTGAAATCGACCTCCTGATCGATCTTGTGCTCCTCCATCATGGCCTTCAACACGTCGGTGACGCAGCGGTGGACGATTTCGATCAGACTGTTGAGATCGATGAGATCGTATTCGTTGGGCACGTAGAGGCCGGGTTCGAGGCCGCGATACTCGGTGCGCCGGCCGATCGAGGCGCGCGTCGATACCGGCCTGGTCTCGGCCCATTGCGCCCAGTTGATGTAGGAGTCCCAGCCGACGAACACGTCGGCGCCGAAGCGGTAGACGTGGAGATGGGCAACGCCCTGGCCCTTGGTGATGACCAGCCGGTCGCGCTCGTCATAGCCGTTGGGCGAGCGAAAGCCGTAGCGCTCGGTCTCGGTGGTGACGCCGCTCGGCGCAAAGGCTTCGAGCTTCTTGACGAAGCGCTGCATGACCTCGTCGAGCACGGTTCCGAGCTCGGGGACCACCGCGTGCCAGCTGTCCAGGCGGATGAGATAGCGCGGCGGGATCGTCGGCCGGTCGACGACCGAGACGATGGCCCGGCGCCGCCGCGAAAGGGCGAAGGCGAGCACGAGCGCCAGCACGCCGACGACGATCTCTGTCGTCTCCCGTGGCGACGGGCCAAAGATCGAGTCGATGTTGAAGACGCTGACGCCGATCAGGGCCAATCCGACAAGGGCGATCAGCCAGGGAAGCGTGATGGGGAGACTGCCGCGGAACGGGCGCAGGATGCGGTTGGCGTAGCGCGTGCGGGCGAAGGGGATGACCGCCAGAAGGACGTTGGCGAGAAAATCGGAGATGCGGGCGGCGGGTGGCTTGCGGCCGGTGCCCAACGTGTAGAGCGCCCAGACGATGGCATCGCCGGTGGTAAAGTTCGGTCTGTCGGCGACGGCGGCCGTGCGCCGCCCGATGCGCGCCACAGCCGAGGTCGTCACCGGGTGCTCGCGATAGGGCCTGACCGCAAAGGAGAGGTCCAGCGTGGTCCGCAGCCGCGGGTCGGCGCCAGCGCGTGACTTCTGCGGCAGCCATGCCTCGACCCTGACCCACGCGGGATAGATGCCGTTGGCCGAACGGGTGACCAGCGCCTCGATGCCGCGGTCGGCGAGTGTCAGCTGGATCGCGTCATAGCAGGCGTTGCGTTGGGCGGCGGCCTCGCCCCAGATAGTGTCGTCCGAGACGCGGTGGACCGGACGAACGTCGATTGCCTCTGCCGGTGCGCCGACGCTCAACGCTCCCTCCCCGAATTGGCCAGCGATCAAAATAGATAGACAGCCCGGCGAATGACAATACCCATTGGCTGGATGCGCAAAGATAAGCAAAATCAATCCGATGCGGGCAGAAATCGGCTTGCCGGCCGGAAACCGCCGCTCCGTGCGTGCCGCCGCCTCCGCGATGCCGGTCGGCGCGTCCCACGGTTGCGTGTCAGTCCACGGCGCGGCGACTAATCCGTCCGGCTAAGATCGGCGATGCGCTCCTTGCTCAGCGGGTAACGATCGACGCTTGTCCCGCCGGGAATCGGGTGGGCCCGCTCGCCGATGCCGTCCCGGTTCTTGTCGCGGAAGCCCTCCGCCACCTCGTCGAAGTCGTCGTAGCGATTGCCGTAGGTGCCGTCGTCCCATCGATTGGTAGCCGGTTTCAATTGCGCGCGCATGGTCTTCAGCATCATCTCGCGCATCTGCCGGCTGGCGTGGAGCTGCTGTTTGGCCGCTTCGGTCATCGGCATGGCATCGATCATCTTCAGGATATCGGCGTCGGTGAGCTTGCGACCCGAGGAGTCGAAAGCGTTCACGCCGTTCACCGACATGTCGTTGAGGGTCAGCAGATTGTCGTTCAATGCGGCGGCACCGGCGGCCGCGGCCGCGATGATGATGCCGTAGTCGGCGTTAGTGCTGACAATGTTGCGCTCGAACGTGTTGCGGTTGGCGGTCGAAACCATGATGCCGACGCGGTTGTCCCTGACGACATTGGCAATGACGCGGTTGTCGTTGACGAGGTCGAGGCCGATGCCGGCAGAGGCGTTGTCATGCGACCGGTTGCGGATCACCGTGCTGTCAGTCACCAGGCAGAAGAGATAGATTCCCGAGCCATAGGGTGTGCGGTCGAGCGAGAGGGCAACGCCCGCACCCTTGCTGACGCTTTGTTCCCAAGCGGAGATCAGAGCCTGATCGACCGGGCGCTCGATGCCGGTCTCGCTGACCTCGTTGTCCTTGACGGTGATACGTTCGCTCTCCCAGGCGACCTCGATGCCATAGGAGCCGTTGCCGCGTACATCGTTGTCGGCCCAGTACGTCCTGCGACCGCACTGCGACCTTTTTCTGCAGCGCCAGCAGACGTGCGGCGTCAGGGTTGGCAAGGTCGCCGAGCGGCGCGCTAGCGGTTCCGGCGAAGAGCGCGTCGATGCTGATACCGACGCTGTTGTGGTTGATCTTGTTGGAAATGATCCGGTGCTCGTGACCGCCGACGACGCGGATACCGTGGCGCAGATTGTCCGCGATGGTCGACGCGTCGATCAGCGAGCCAGTGCCGCCATGGAAGACCACACCCCAATCGTTGTCGACGACGTTGAGGCCGCGCAGGGTAGCCTTGTCGGCATCGACAAAGACGCCGGCATCGCCCCATAGCGCCCAGATATCCGAGCCGCGCCCGGAATGTTCGAGCGTCAGGTTTTCGATGACGACGCCCTCGGCCTTGATGGCGATAACCGTGCCACGGCCGCCTCCGTCGAGCACGGCGGATTCGCCGCCATCCGTGTTGCCGACGAGCGTGATCTGCTTGCCGACGATGAAGTTCCCGCTGTGCGTGCCGGTGACTTCGATGGTGTCGCCGTCGCGCGCCTGGGCGAGCGCCTCGGCGAGGTCTTCGTAGGTGGACGGGAGGTTGAGGTTGGTGACCGTGGCGGCGCCGACGGGGGCTGGTGCCCATGCGGAAGCGAAGGCCGCCAGAACAAGACCAGCTGCGGTCAGGGGATCTCTGATCACTGATGACATCGTCGCACCCGCTTTTCGTTGCGGGGCAGTGGCCGGACGGCAACCGGCCCGTCCCGAATTCAGCAATTATACCAGCAGGATCGCCGACGGGGCGCGACATATTATCGGTGGGCGCGTCACTGCCGACGCGCGCTCGCTATAGCGACACGCCCAGCTTCTCGACCCAGGCGAGCCCGGCATTGGTGTCGCTGCGCGGCCGGTATTCGGCGCCGATCCAGCCGTCATATTCCAGCTCTTCCAGCACGCCGAAGATCGCCGGGAAGTACAGCTCGCCCTCGTCGGGCTCGGCGCGGCTCGGCACCGCGGCGATCTGCACATGGCCGACATGGTGCCAGAACGTGCGCAGGCGGGTGATGACGTCGCCCTCGGCGCGGCCGACGTGATAGGCGTTGAACATCAGCTTGAGGTTCGGCGCGGCGACGCGCTCGATGACTTCTATGGCCGGCTCGATGGTGGAATAGAAGTAGCCGGGATTGTCATGCGTGTTGAGCGGCTCGACGAGGATGGTGAGGCGATGTGGCGCGGCCTTCTCGGCGGCAAGCGCCAGGTTGCGTGCCAGCGTGTCGGCGGCCGCGGCGCGCTCGCCCTCGGCGACGCGGCCGGCCATGACGTGCACCGCCGTGCCGCCGGCTTCCACCTGATAGGCGATCGACTGGTCGATGAGTGCGGCGAAGTCCGCCTCGCGGCCGGGCACGGCGGCGAGACCCAGATGCCCGCCGGGGCGCGGGTCGACATTGGTGTTGGTGCCGAGCAGCTTCACCCCGGCCTCGGCGCAGGCGGCCCTGGTCTCGGCTGCCGGCGTGTCATAGGGGAAGTGCAGCTCGACCGCCTTGAAGCCGGCACGTCCGGCGGCAGCGATACGTTCAAGCAAAGGCCGGTCCGGCCAGAGAAAGCCGAGATTGGCGGAAAAGCGGATCATGAGTCTCCCCGGATAGGGCGGCGATGCGCGGTCTTAGTCGCCGCCCCGGCGGTGCCTGTCAAGCGCCGGGCGCGGCGGTCTCGCGCAGGATGGCGCGATCGCGTTCCAGCACCAGCATGTGCGTCCGGGTCCAGGCAACCGGCCTGCCCTTGGGCATCGCCACGGGTCGGGGATCGGAGCCCGGTGACCACAGGAAGTCGCCCGCGTCGCGTTCGCTGATCAGGCAGGCACTCGAATCGAGACAGGCGAGGGCAGCGCGCAGCGTGGCATATCCGCCGCCATTGCGCGGATAGCGGGTGACGGCGCCCGACCGGAAGTCGATTGCGATCAGGCCGGTCGCTCCGCTGTCGGTGGCATAGACGAGCGGGCCGTCGGGCGCGGGGACGATGAGCGGCGGAGAGGCGAGCAGGATCGGATCGTGGGTGAGGCCCTCCGCCGGCAGCGTGCGCCAGCGCACGGGCGAGGGGTCGCGATGACGGGCCACCCCGGCGGCGAAGGTAGCAAGCTCGATCGCGCCGTAGCAGCCGACGATCAGCGTCAGTTCGTCCGTGCCGTTGTCGGGGATCAGGAGCATGCTGCCCGGATGGTCGAGCCGGCGCATGGCAAATGGCTCGATGCCGGCGGCGAAGGCTGGCTGGCCCTTGTTGCCGCTCCACAGGCCGACGGTCAGCAGGCCGCGGTCGGCTGGCACGATCAACGAGCGGCCATCCGGCGTCATCACGGCCGGCCCGGCGACGGGCGCAACCCGGGAGACCGATCCGGCGTAGCGATCGATGAGGTGAATGGCGCCGGTGGAATCGGAGACGGTCAGACGGTCGCCTGCGATGCTGGCGGAAATGACGTCCTTGCCGATGTTGCCGGCAAGCGGCGTGGCGCGGGGAATCATGCCGCGACCGGGCAGCCAGCCGATCTCGATCAGGCGGTTGGCTGCCCGGTCATGCAGCACGATCACCGCCGGCAGGCTGTCCAGGGCCTCGCTGGTGCTCGCCAGCAGATTAGTGCAGGCGTCCGCCGGCCCGTCGGAGATCCTCGCTTCGCTGACAAGGTCGTCTGCCATGGCTCCGTCGCAGGTCAGTCGGCGCGGTCGCGCTCGATGGTGCGATGTTCCCGCACCACGTCAAGGAAGATGGCGAGGATCGGATTGGGGTCGCTTTTGCGCCAGTAGCAGGCGTGGGCGATGGTCGTCGTCGGGTGGATGGAAACGTAGACGATGCCGGGATAGCGCATCACTTCCCACGCTTTGTGGACGAGGTGGATGCCGAAGCCGGAGGCGACCAGGCCGAGCCGGGTCGGCACAGGGGTGGCCTCCTGCACGATCCGCGGCAGGAAGCCGGCGCGCTCGCAGGTTGCCATGATGCGGTCGTAGATGGCGGTGGCGCTGTCGCGCGGGAACATGATCCAGGGATCGTCGGCGAGATCGGCAAGCGCAATCGACTTGGCACCGGCAAGGCGGTGGCCGATGGGCAAGACGGCGACCAGCGGGTCGCGTTCGAGCAGGATTTGGCTGAAGGCGGGCGACGGGCGTGGCGAGGGATGGACAAAGGCGACGTCGGTGGTCTCGGCGGTGAGCGCCTCGAACTGGGCGGCGCTGTCGATCTCGCGCACGGCGATGTGGACGTCGGGATAGCGGCTGCGGAAGGCGTGCAGGATCGTCGGCAGGACGCCAAGCATGGCCGAGGCGACCAGGCTGAGATTGAGGCGCCCGCGTCGGCCGAGCGCGCCGTCGCGGGTGCGCTCGCGGGCAAGCTCGGCGTCAGCCAGCATCCGCCGCGCCTCGTCGAGGAAAACGCGTCCGGCCTCGGTCAGCTTCACGTTGCGCCGGTCGCGCAGGAAAAGCGCGACGCCGAGGTCGTCTTCGAGCTGCTTGATACGCCGGCTGACATGTGGCTGGGCAATGCCGAGCTGCTCGGCGGCATGGCCGAAATGCAGGCATTCGGCCAGGGCGACGAAGGTCCTGATCTGCTTGAATTCCATCGGCGGCTCCTGCCGGGATTGATACCATATTTGTATCAGTCGATACCACCTATGTTCGGGTGGGCCTGATAAATTCCGCTCATAACAGGCGGAGAGACCGTACCGACACGTCCGCTCACCGCTTGAAAAAAAGATGGTCGGGGAGAATTTGGCGGCGTCGGAAGCCGAGGCAGTCGTGGCGGGTGGAGCATCCGTTGCGGCAGGTTAAGCCCAGGATTCGACGCCGTTTTTGTTTTCCGCCGAATCCGCCCCATGAAGAAGCCCGCGCTTTCGAGCGCCAGCAAGTCCAAGGAGTTGATCCATGAGGTTCGGAGCCTCGTCCTGGCCCTTCCAGTGGGAACCGCCCTACGAGGATGCCATCCGCCGCGTCGCCGGCGCCGGCTTCAAGTCGATCGAGTTGATCGCCTGGAACGCCGACTACCTGAACAATTACTGGACCAAGGCCAAGATCGCCGACATGAAACGCGAGCTGGCCGCCTCCGGCATCGGCATTTCGCAGTTCGTGCATACCCCGCACGACCTGTCGCACGGCGACAAGGCCAAGCGCGATGCGGCGATCGCCAACTGGCAGAGGGCCGTCGAGATCGGCACCGAGCTCGGCGCGCCGATCATCAACATGGTGTCGTCGCATGCCTTCGCCATGCACGACGCGGTCGAGATACCGCGCATCACCACCAAGCCGTTGGTGCAGACCTACGGTACGCGCGGCGTGCCGCGCGGCCTCGACTGGGACCGCAACTACGCGGACTATGTTGCGGCGGTGCGCGATTGCGCTGAGGTCTGCGGCAAGGCCGGCGTGATGATGAGCGTCGAGCCGCACCCGGGCCGCTATCTCGGCAACACCGACGGCGCGCTGCGCCTGCTGGAACACGTCAACCACCCGGCGATGGGTATCAACTTCGATCCGAGCCACACCTTCCCGGTCGGCGACTTCCCCAACATCACCGTCTATCGCCTCAACAAGCACATCATTCACGTCCACGCCTCCGACAACGACGCGGTGACCAACGTCCACTGGCGGCCGGGCATGGGCAAGATCGACTGGCACGCCATGTTCGTGGCGCTGAAAGACGTCGGCTATGACGGCACGGTGTCGATCGAGCTGGAGGACGTGCCTGGCGTGTCGCGGGGCAAGAGCAATGCGCCGGGCGTCTTCCGCAACGAGGTGGCGACCGAGGAGTTCGTCGCCGAGAGCGTTGCCGGCATGGACTACCTGAAGGCGATCTGCAAAGAGGTCGGCATTACCGTCGAATAGCCTCGCGAAGAGGCAGAACGCGGCCCGGGCATGGGATCTGCCGACCATGCAGGGGCCGCGTTGTCGCGCTGGGGAGGGCAATCATGGCAGGCGATCTGGTCTATGTCGGCACCTATAGCGAGCCGATCCTGTTCGGCACCGGCCAGGTGTTGCAGGGTCAGGGCAAGGGCATCCATGCCTTTCGGCTCGACCGGGGGACCGGTGCGCTGGTGCCGGCCGGCATCACCGAAGGGGTGCGCAACTCGTCCTATCTGGCGTTCGCTCCCGGGCGACAATTCCTCTATTGCGTCAATGAGTTCAAGGAATACCAGGGACAGGCGAGCGGCGCCGTCAGCGCCTTCCGCATCGATCCCGAGAGCGGCGCGCTCACCTATCTCAACACGGTCGCCAGCCACGGCACCGACCCCTGCGCGCTGATGGTCGACCGCAGCGGCCGCTGCGTCATCGTGGCGAATTTCGCCAGCGGCAGCGTCGCGGTGATGCCGCTGGCCGAGGATGGCTCGCTGAAGGAGGCAAGCTGCGTCATCCAGCACGAAGGGTCGAGCGTCGATCCGAGGCGGCAGAAGGGGCCGCATGCCCATGCGGTTGAGATCGACGCGGCCAACCGCTTCGTCTTCGTGCCCGATCTCGGCTGCGACCGCGTCTTCATCTACAGGCTCGACGCAGAGCATGGCGTCCTCGTCCCAAATCCTGACCAGCCTTCGGTCGCGGTGGCGCCGGGCGCCGGGCCGCGCCAGCTTGTGCTTTCTCAGAACGGGCGCTTCGCCTATCTCATCAACGAGCTCAATTCGACGATGACCGCGTATGCCTTCGATGCGGCGCGCGGGACCTTGCGTGAATTGCAGACCCTGCCGACCCTGCCGCAGGGTTTTGCCGGGGAAAGCACCTGTGCCGAGGTGCAGGCGGCACCGTCCGGCCGCTTCCTTTACGGCTCCAATCGCGGCCACGATTCGATCGCGATCTTCGCCCTCGACCCTGACGAAGGCACCATGACCGTCGTCGGACACGAGAGCACGCGCGGCAAGATCCCGCGCAATTTTACGCTGAGTCCGGACGGAACCTTCCTCGCCGCCGCCAACCAGGATTCCGACAATGTCGTCATGTTCCGCGTTGACCCCGAGAAGGGCACGCTGACGCCGACCGGCAGCGTCGTGGAAGCGGGCACGCCGATCTGCGTCAAGTTTCTCTAGGCCGTGGGAGTGGGCTAAAGAGAAGATCCGGTTCCGCCGGTGGCATGCCGGCGGAGGAAGGATGGCTTTCGCAGGAGACGCAAGATGGCAGGCAGAATTGCGATGGTAACGGGCGCCGGCAGCGGCATCGGCAAGGCCTCGGCGTTGGCGCTGGCGCGCGCCGGCTATGCATTGGTGCTCGCCGGCCGCCGGGCGGAGCCGATTGCGGCGGTTGCCGAGGAGATCCGCGGGGGCGGTGGCGAGGCGATCGCCGTTCCCACCGACGTCGGCGATCCGGATTCGGTCGCCGCACTTTTCGCCAAGGCCAAAGAGACCTATGGCCGGCTCGACGTGCTCTTCAACAATGCCGGCGCGGGCGCCCCGGCGGTGCCGCTGGAAGATCTTGCCTTCGCCGATTGGCAGAAGGTGGTGGCGGCCAATCTCACCGGCGTCTTCCTGTGCACCCAGGCCGCCTTCCGCATCATGAAGGAGCAGGACCCGCGCGGCGGGCGCATCATCAACAACGGCTCGATCTCGGCGCATGTGCCGCGGCCCTATGCGATCGCCTACAACGCCACCAAACACGGGGTCTCCGGCATCACCAAGTCGGCGGCGCTCGACGGGCGACCCTACGATATCGCCTGCGGCCAGATCGACATCGGCAATGCGGTCACCGAGATGTCTCAGAGGATGGCGACCGGCGCTCTGCAGGCCGACATGTCGGTCAAGACGGAGCCGCGCATGGACGTCAAGGTCGTCGCCGATGCGGTGGTCCACATGGCCGGCCTGCCGCTGTCGGCCAACGTGCTGACCATGACGGTGATGGCGACCAAGATGCCCTTCGTCGGGCGGGGGTGAAGGCGCTGGCGACCGGCACCATCATCATCCTCAACGGCGCGCCGCGCTCGGGAAAATCGAGCATCGTCGCCGCCGTTCAGGCGTCCTTTGACGGTCTGTGGGTCAATCTCGGCGTCGACGTCTTCATGCGCGCCACGCCGGAACGCTTTCGGCCGGGGATCGGGCTGCGGCCCGGCGGCGAACGGCCGGCGCTCGAACCGTTGGTGCAGCAGATGTACGCCGCGCTCTACGATTCGATCGCGGCGCATAGCCGGCAAGGAATCAACGTGATTGCCGAGTTTGGCCATCACGACGATTATTCGCGCCCACTCGGCATCCTGCCCGATTGCGCCCGGCGGCTTGCCGGCCTGCCGGTGCTCTTCGTCGGCGTGCGCTGTCCCATCGACGTCATCATGGCGCGACGCAATGCCGGGCAGAGCGACAATCCGGTCACCTATGAGATCGGCACGGCGGACCTGCCGGTGCCGCCTGCCGTGCAACGCTTTCAGGACGCGGTCCACGTTCCGGGCATCTACGATATGGAGGTGGACACCGCGGTGCTCGGCCCGGCGGAATGCGCGGCGCTGGTCGGCCGCCGCCTCGACGAAGGCATTCCTTCGCCGTCCGCCTTCGATCGACTGCGGGCGCTTGCCTGATCAGCCCATCACCGCGGCGCGGCGGATGGCGAGTGCTAGGATGCGGTCGAGCAGTTCGGGATAGGGCATGCCGTCGTGTAGGGCCGCCTGGGCGAATTCCTGGCTGGAGGCGATCTCCGGGTTGGGATTGGCCTCGAGGAAATAGGGCACGCCCTCGGCCGACAGGCGAAAGTCGATGCGGGCATAGCCGTCGAGGTCGAGCGCGCGGCAGATGCGCTTGACCAGCCGCCTGATGCGCGATTCAACCTCCGGCTCGAGATCCTCCGCCGGCCCTTGCAGCACGCCGCGCAGTTCCTGGTACTCGGTGCGGTGCTTGACCCATTCGGTGGCGATGCGCCGGGCGCGGCGCGGCAGGTTGGCAAATTCCAGCTCCCAGACGGGCAGCACGCGCAGCCGGTCGTTGCCGAGCGCCCCGACGTAGAGTTCGCGCCCTTCGATATATTGTTCGGCGATGGCCGCCGTGCCGATGCGCTCGTGGATGAAGCCGACACGCTCGTTGAGACGCTCGTCGCTGTTGACCACCGAGGCCTGGGCGATGCCCTCGGAAGCGTCCTTGGACAGGCTCTTGACGATGAGCGGGAAGGCGAGGCGCTTCGGCCGCTTCACCTTGCGATTCATCGGGAAGACGACAAAGGCCGGCACTGGAACCCGGTGATAGGAGAGAAGCTGCTTGGAGATGTCCTTGCCGCGCGCCAGCATCAGGCCGCGCGGGTTGCAGCCGGTATAGGGAACGCGCAGCAGTTCGAGATAGCTGGCGACGTTCTGGTCGTAGGCGGTCTCGCCGTGAAACTGCTCGAGCAGGTTGAAGACGACGTCGGGCTTCCAGCTCGCCACCTCGTCGCGGATCGGCTGCAGCTCGTTCTGCACGCCGAGCGCCCGGGCGTCGTGGCCGGCGCCCCGCAGGGTGGAGAGCACGTCGTATTCGGTCTTCCAGACGTTGATCTCCTGCTCGCTGTAGCCCTGCATCGTGTCGGGAGGCATCAGCTCGGGATGGAGGAGCACAAGAACGCGCAGCCGCTTCATAGGGCGAACCACTTGCGCCGGCCGGTGCCGTAGAGCGACAGCACGGTCTTGGCGGTGAACAGAACGGTGAAGTCCATACGCAACTGCTCCTCGTCGCCGGCAGCTCTGAGCTTCAACTCGCGGCAACGGACGATCATGTCATTAAGAAGCGAATCCAGCGTCAGCTGGTGTTCGCCGGTCCAGCGGGAAACGATCTGCCTGATTCTGGCGCGATTATGGCGCAGGAAGGTCGAGGCGGCGGGCGCGTCGTCATCCTCGGGATCGTCCGAGAACAGCTTGCGCAGGTCGCGGTCGAAAGTCTGCGGTGGGTTGACCAGATAGGCGGCCTGCTTGCGGCGATAATATTCGTCCAGCGTGCGGTTGATGCGGCTCAAGGGATCGATCAGCACGCGGTGGGTGAGTACCGGCTTCTCGTCGACGATCTCGTGCATCAGCTCGTCGACATAGGCGAGCTTCTTCAGCGCCGGCCAGCCGGCATAGCGCTTGCGCCAGTTGGAGCGCGGGCTGAGCCACACTGCAAACGTCTCGGCGAAATCCTCGTCGGGGTGGGCCTGGGCGTACCACAGGCGCAGGTGCTGGACGAAGTTGCGGCTCGACGGGTTCGGCCGGTAGTAGCGCGGATAGCGCGTCGAGGAGCGGCCGAAGAGCTGTTGCCAGCGGCGGCGGCGGGAAAGGCGATAGGCGTGCTGGACGACGTGTCCGGTCTCGTGGCGCAGGATGCGCAGGCATTCGCCCGGGCTGCCGCCGTCGACCTCGAGGATCTTGCGCCGCTCCAGGCGCATCAGGCGCGGGTGGGCGAGGTAGAAGGGTATGGCGATGCCCGGCGTGACGTCGGGGCTGAACCATTCGTCCGACAGCCAGACATGCGGCCGCACGCGGATGCCGCGGCCTTCCAGCTCTTCATAGAGGCGCATCAGGCAGTCTTCCAGCCACGTGCCCTCGATGCGCACCCCGAGGTCCTTGATGCGCAATTGAAGAAGCTCTTCGTCGGGCAGGGACGCCCAGGCAGGCTTGCGTGGCATGGCCCCGGGGAAGCGTTTGCGATCGTCATTGCGATGCTGTCATGGCGGGGCGGCGACGGCAAGCCGTGGTCGTCGCCAGGGATGCGTGCAAAGGCCTTTGACCCCGGGCGGCATCGCGATACGATTCGGCCGCTGGGGCAAGAAGCGGGGTGGAGGCCGGCCATGAACCGTTTCGCAGCGCTCGCCGTTTGCCTTGGGGTTATCGGCATGAGCGGTTCGGCAGCGGCGGCTGCCGTCGCCGTCGACCTCGAGCTGGTGCTCGCGGTCGATGTGTCGCGCTCCATGGATTATGACGAGCAGCAGCTGCAACGCGACGGCTATGTCGCCGCCTTTCGCGCCCCCGAGGTGATTCAGGCGATCCAGGACGGTGCCGCGGGCCGCATCGCTGTCACCTATATGGAATGGTCGGGACCGTCCTATCAGCAGGTGCTGGTGCCGTGGACGATCGTCGGCAACAGCCAGGAGGCGGATGCCTTCGCCACGGCTTTGGAGCAGGCGCCGATGACACGGGCATCGGGCACCTCGATTTCCGGCGGGTTGGAAGCCGCCGCGGGCCTGTTCGGGGCGAGCGGCGCAAGCGGCGAACGCCAGGTGATCGACGTCTCCGGCGACGGGCCGAACAATATGGGTCTGCCGGTGGCGCCGATGCGCGACCAGGTGATCGAACAGGGGATCGCCATCAACGGCCTGCCGATCGTGCTGCACAACGGCGGTGGTGGTTACAGCCTGTTCAACATCCCCAATCTCGACATCTACTACCGGGATTGCGTGATCGGCGGGCCGGGCGCCTTCATGGTCACGGTCGACGACACCAACGGCTTCGAGAAGGCGATCCGGCGCAAGCTGGTGTTGGAGATTTCCGGGCTCACCCCGCGCCTGATGCTGGCGGCCGAGACCGTGCCGACGGCGCCGCAGCGGACGGATTGCCTGATCGGCGAAAAGAAACGCCAGCTGTGGACGAACCCGTCGCTGAAATAGACGACCGTGAGTCTAGTCTAGTGGCGGGCGCCGGCGTGTTGGAGGGCGCGCAGGCGCTCGGCCAGCGTCGAGCCGACCGTGGGGGCCGGCCGCTCGGCCGACACCGGGGCGGCGGGGGCCGGTTGGGGTTGCCGCGCGGCGCCGTGGCCGTTGCCCTCGGCCGGTGACAGCGGTGCCTCCTCGCCCGACGCGATCGTCTGGGTGAGGCGGACGACATTGGCGGCGATCTCGCTCAGGCGCTGGCGCAGCTCGTGATTCTCCGGGTGGTCGCCGTGGGCAGCGCCGCCGGAGACGCGCCGCAGCGCGTCATTCTCGGCACGCAGCGCCGTCAGGTCGCCCTGCAGCGCCGCCAGTTGCTCGGCCAGCGATCTTTTGTCCGCCTCGCTGCTCGCCAGCGTCTGGCGCAGGTGGTCAGCGCCGACGACCGAATCGGTCTGCTGCCTGATGCGCAGGCTGAGAAGCTCAGCCTTGGCGTCGGACAGCGCCATCTCCGAATCGTGCAGCCGCTTCTCCAGTTCTTCCTGAAGGCGGACGTCCTCGAACAGCTCGGCATTGAGCGCCTTGATCTCTTCCTGGCGCTTGCCGAGTTCGGCGGCGAGTTCGTCGCGCTGGCCGGTGAGCGCTGTCACCTCGGCGGCGCGGGCGGCAGCCTGCTCGCGCTCGGCACTGATCCGCGCCGAAAGGCCGAGCAGCTCGTCGGCGAACCGCGCCACCTCTTCCTTCTGGTGGGCATGCTGGTTGCGCAGGGCGGCGAGGTCGGCGGCCAGACTCTCGGCGCGTCCGTGCTCGGTTGCTGTGCGCTGGCGCTCGGCATCGATCTCGGCAGCCAGATATTGCGCCTCGGCGGTCAGCCGTGCAGCCTCCTCCTTCTGGCGGGCATGTTCGCTGTGGAGCGCATCGAGGTCGGCCGCTAGGCCCTCGGCGCGCCCGTGGGCGGTGCCGGTGCGTGCACGCTCGGCGTCGATTTCGGAGGCAAGCGCGCGAACCCGTGCCTCGGTCTGGGCGGCGTTCTCGCGCTCGCTGTCGCGCTCGCGCTCCAGCGTTGCCACCTCGGCGGCAAGGGTCTCGGCGCGTTGCGTCACGGCGGCCAGCTGCTCGCGTTCTGCCGCCAGTTCGGCGGTCACCTGCTCAAGACGCACGCGCTCGGCGGCAAGCTCGGCCTCGACGCCCTTCAACTGGTCGCTGCGGCGCTCCATCTCCGCCAGGCGCTCCTGGCGCTCATTGTGCAGCGCCTGCAGATCCGCCTCGAGCCCTTCGGCGCGCTGGCGTTCGGCGGCGAGCGCATCGCGCTCTGCGGCAAGCTCTCCGGTCAGCCGCTCGCGGATGGCGGTGAGGTCGGCTTCCGAGGCAGCCAGTTCCTTGATGCGATCGTCGAGATTGCCGACCTGGGTGTTGCCGGCGACCACTTCCAGCCTGAGTTCGGCAATCTGCTGGCGCGCAGCCTCAAGCTCGCCCTCGGTGGCGTTCAGCTTGATGACGCGGGCGCTGATCTCGTCGTCGCGATGCGCGATGTCGGCGCGCGCCGTGGCCAGCGCCGATTCGTTCTCGGCAACGGTCGTCGTCAGGCCGGTAATGCGCTCCTCCAGCCCGGCGATGGTGGCGTTGAGCTCGTCGCGGACGCCGGTGAGTTCGGCGATCTGCTCCTGCCGGCGGGTGAGATCGGAGGATTGCGCGATGAGCTTGTCGTTGAGCTGGGCCTGAGTGACCTCAAGCCGCCGCGTGGCGATGGCGAAATCGGCGCGCAGGCGGTCCTTGTCGGCGTTGATCTCGGCGCGTGTGAGGGGCAGGCTCGCCTCGATGCGGGCGCGTGCCAGCCGTGCCGACCTGCGCCAGACCACCGGTGCAATCAGAAGCACCAACAGCCCGGCGCTAAACAGGCCGAGTGCGAAATACATTGCCGCCTGAATCAAGACCCAGCCTCCGAGCCGCCCGACGCATCCCGGCCATACCGCGGCCGGGATCATGACGACGCCATATTACCGCAGATTAAATGCGATTAGAGGCCGGACGGCAATGCATCCGGTCACAGAGGCTGCAAGACTGGTAAAAAACGGCCGTTCAGAAGGGATTCCAGGTCGGCTGGGCGGTAATCTTCAGATAACCGAAATTGACACCGAGTCGCGCGCCGACGCCGGACACGATGGGGGCGACATAGACATCGCCGCGGCTGAGCACCGTCATGCCGAAGCCGGCGATGACGTGGGCTGAGCCGGCAATGCCGACAAAACGGTCATAGACCGCATCAACCGAGGGCAGGTTGTAGACCAGCATCATGACCCGGTCGCCGCTGCCGCCGACGTCGACGCCGATGCTCGGTCCCTGCCAGTAGACTTTGTGCTGGCCGGCATTGCGTGTGTAGAGCCTGCCCTCGCCATAGCGCAGGCCGGCGACCACGGCGCCGCTGCCTTCCTGGCCGAGGATATAGCCGTTGGGCAGGCCGTACTGGCTGACCGCCTTCTCGATGATGCTGGCGAGCCCCTCCGACACCCCGCCGAAGAAGGTATGTCCCTCCTGGACCAGTTCCTCGCTGGTATAGGCTTCGTTCTGCCCGGCCGGCGGCGGCGGTGTGCCGGCATAGGTGCCGGCCTGCTCGGCGAGGGCAGGGGCCGCAGCGAAGCCGGCGGCAAGCACGAGGGCGATGGCGGCGGTGCGAAAGAGCAAGGTCATGACGGGGTCCCACTTGTTCCCGTGGAATGGTCTGGCGAGTGCGCGAATCGCACGGATTCTAGACCAAATATGGGCGGGGTGACGGCGTGCGGCGGTTTGCCGGTGGCGGGCTGCCGACCGGTTGGCACGGGCGAAGGCCCGGTGTATCCCCGGATCGCCGACCGCCGGGGCATGATTCGGCGGTCCTGAGGGTTTTTGCGAGGTCGGAGGGATCATGAGCGAACGGGTCGAACTGGAAGCGCTCGATCTTGCCGCGCTGCTTTGCAGTCGCGTCTGCCACGACATCATTTCGCCGGTCGGGGCGATCAATAACGGCTTGGAAGTCCTAGAGGAGGAAAACAGCGAGGAAATGCGCGAGTTCGCCTCCGAACTCATCAAGCGGAGCGCGCACCAGGCCTCGGCCAAGCTCCAGTTTGCGCGGCTGGCCTTCGGTGCCGCCGGCTCGGCCGGTGCCGAGATCGACCTCGGTGACGCCCAGAAGGTGGCGACCGGCTACATGGAGGGCGAGAAGGCCGAATTTTCGTGGGAAGCACCGCGCGTGCTCATGCCCAAGAACCTGGTGAAGTTGCTGCTCAACCTGATCCTGCTGGCCAATGCGGCGGTGCCGCGCGGCGGCACCATCCATGTCAACGTGCCCTCGGCAGAGCCGGCGCGCTTCCTCCTGCGCTCGCAGGGGCCGAGCGCGCGGGTGCCGGCGGCCTTCGAGAAGCTGGTCCCTGGCGACATCGCCGGGGAGACGATCGATGCCCAGCTCGTCCAGGCCTACTATACCGGGGCACTGGCGCGGGCCTGCGGCATGGCCGTGTCGGCGCGGCTCGACGGTGTCGACGTCGTCATCGAGGCGTCGGCGGCGGCCGGGTAACAGCAGAAAGCTGGGGCAAGCGCGGGGTTGCGCTCGTCATTAGACGTTAACCATCGGCTGATAGATTTGCCCGTCATCCACGCATGGCGGGTGGCTGTCGCGGCCCGCCCCCTTTGTCGCGGAGACGCTCCATGAAGCATTGCCTTGTCGTTGATGATTCCAGTGTCGTCCGCAAGGTCGCACGGCGCATCTTCGAGGGCTTCGACTTCACTGTGTCGGAGGCTGAGGATGGCGGCCAGGCGCTGGAGATGTGCCGGCGCACCATGCCCGACATGATCCTGCTCGACTGGCACCTGCCGGCGATGGAGGGCATCGACGTGGTGGCCAACCTGCGCAAGCTCGATCGTGGGCGCGATCCCAAGGTGCTGTACTGCGTCAGCGAGGCCGACGTGGCGCAAATCGCCAAGGCGCTGCGGGCCGGCGTCGACGACTATATCCTCAAGCCCTTCGACCGCGCGCTGGTTGAGGCCAAGCTACACGAAGTCGGCATGCTTTAGGCGGAGCACCCGCTTCTCGGCCAGGTCGGTACGGAGCGCCTTCGGTGCGTCTTGTGGACGACGCCTCCGGAGGAGGAAACGATTGTGCTGCGGGCAAACGCGGCCGACGGACAGGAAGGCAAGACACATGACCACATCGATGCGCATCTGGACCGGAATGGAAGTACCCCGGGTCGGGCTTGGCTGCTGGGCGATCGGCGGTCCGTCGCGCAATGACGGACCCTCGACCAGCTATGGCGCCGTCGACGACGCGGTGTCGCGCAAGGCGCTGCGGCTCGGCTACGAGCGCGGCGCGCGCGTCTTCGACACCGCGGCGGCCTACGGTGCCGGCCATTCGGAGATATTGGTTGGCGAAGAGATTGCTCATCATGACGATGCGGTGATCATCACCAAGTTCGGTTACGACGTCGACGACGTGAACCAGATCAGGGGGCCGGACAACGTCACCCCCGACGGCATACGCGCCACCATCGACGGCAGCCGCAGGCGACTGAAGCGCGACCAAATCGACCTGGCGCTGCTGCATCTCAACGGCATGGACCCGGCGCTGGCGCCGCAGGTCTTCGACACGCTGGAGACGCTTGTCGTGGAGGGCAGGGTCGCCGCCTATGGCTGGAGCACCGACTTTATGCCGCAGGCACTGTCGGCCGTCGACTATCCGCATTTTGTCGCCTTCGAGAACGACTACAACATCTTCACCCCGGCGGCGGAGCTAATGCGGCTTGCCGAGACGCGGGGCAAGATCTCGCTCTCCCGACTGCCGTTGGCGATGGGCCTGCTCACCGGCAAGTTCAAGCCGGACCAGCCGCTTGCCGGCGACGACGTGCGCGCCCAGGCGCATCCCTGGTTGCGTTTCTTCAAGGACGGCAAGCCGAACGCCACCTATCTCGGACGTGTCGCGGCGCTGCGCGATCTTCTGCAGGCGGACGGACGGACGCTGGCGCAGGGCGCGCTCGGCTGGATCCTGGCCCGCTCGCCGGTGGCGCTGCCGGTGCCCGGCTTCAAGACCGAGGCGCAGGTCAACGACAATCTCGCCGCCGCCGAGAAGGGCCCGCTGCCGGCGACGGTGATGGCGGAGATCAATGACGTGCTGGCAGGGTTCGGCGACCGGTGAACCGCGCGGACGATTGTGCCGGTCCAGCGGCACCGTTCGTCAACCCAAAGCAAAAGCCCCGCCGGGAGGGTAGCGGGGCTTTCGCATGTTTCCGCGCCGTGGGGGTTATTGGCGCGGACGGCAAACCGATCAGGCGCTTTCGCGGATCTCGTGCTCGTCCGGCTCGCGCAGCACATAGCCGCGGCCCCATACGGTCTCGATGTAGTTCTGACCGCCGGTAGCGGCTGCGAGCTTCTTGCGCAGCTTGCAAATGAACACGTCGATGATCTTCAGTTCGGGTTCGTCCATGCCGCCATAGAGATGATTGAGGAACATCTCTTTGGTCAGCGTCGTGCCCTTGCGCAGCGAGAGCAGCTCGAGCATCTGGTATTCCTTGCCGGTCAGATGCACGCGCTGGCCGTTAACCTCCACCGTCTTGGTGTCGAGATTGACGGTGAGGTCGCCGGTGGTGATCACCGACTGGGCGTGGCCCTTCGAGCGGCGCACGATGGCGTGGATGCGGGCGACCAGCTCGTCCTTGTGGAACGGCTTGGTCATGTAGTCGTCCGCCCCGAAGCCGAGGCCCCGGACCTTGTCCTCGATGCCGGCGAGACCTGACAGGATGAGGATGGGAGTCTTCACCTTCGCCAGGCGCAGCGTGCGCAGCACCTCGTAGCCCGACATGTCGGGCAGGTTCAGATCCAGGAGAATGATGTCGTAGTCGTAGAGCTTGCCGAGGTCGACACCTTCCTCGCCGAGGTCTGTCGTATAGACGTTGAAATTCTCGGACTTGAGCATCAGTTCGATGCTCTGCGCGGTGGCGCTGTCGTCCTCAATCAATAGAACACGCATGCCAATCCCCCTGGCCTTTCCGGGCTTGGCGCACCGGCCCTTACGCCGCCGGCACGAAGGAACGGTTAACCCCGATTCGCGACGCTACCAACCAATGGTTAACAAACTCTGTTTTCCCGGCACAAGCTGTTTAATCATTGAGTCCCAACAAGTTGCACAGGGCATTGACCTACCACCGGTTTCCGTTTCTTGAACTCTTGTTAACCACGTTTAAGAAACGGCCCTAAGTGATTCAGAAGACTCGCGCTTCACCGACCCAAATCGAGCGGTTCGGTTTACCGCGAATTAAACCATCCTCAGCCATGATTAACGCGAGAAGTAAACGAACGGTTAGCAGGGCCGGCTGCGGCCTTAAGCACCTGGCGCCTTGCGCGGCCGTTCGCGGCAGGCGGCGGCGAATCCGTACGCCTTTCGTGAAGCCTGAAGGAGTGCTCGAGCAATGAAGTCGCGCGACAGTCTGATCCGCCTCAAGCGGTTCCACGCCGACGAAAAGAACCGTCAGGTGGCGCAGATGGAGACGATGATCGCCGAGTTCGAAAGAATGGCCAAGGAACTCGACGACCAGATCCTGGCCGAGCAGGAGCGTTCCGGCATCCACGACGCAGGCCATTTCGCCTATCCGACCTTCGCCAAGGCGGCGATGCAGCGGCGCGACAACCTCAAGGTCTCGGCTGACGACCTGAAGGCTCAGCTCGCCGCGGCCGTGGCCGAGCGCGACGAGGCGGTGGCCGAGCTGGAGAAGGCGGAGGCCATCGCCGAGCGCGACAGCGCTGTGGAGAAGAGCGCCGCGCACGGCGGCCATCACCGCGTCGCCGCTGCCCGCTAGGAGCGCTTGCTCAGACCTTGTCGGCCGGATCGATCAGCGCAATGTGACGCGCTGCGTGCCGCGGCAGGTGCCCGGTGAGCCGCGGATCGTCACTGACCTCGATCGCGAATTTGAAGGGGCGGAAGCCGCTGCCGCGATAGAAGCGTACGGCCGCCGGGTGGTCGAAGGTGCAGGTGTGCAGCCAGATGCGCCTGATACCGGGCCGCATGGTTTCCCTCAGCCCCGCGTCCATCAGCGCCCGTGCGGCGCCGGTGCCGGTTGCCTCCGGCACCACGCCGAACATGACGATCTCGACCTCGCCGGGTTTGGCGAAGGTGAGCTCCGCCAGACCGGTGGCGACGCCCTCGTGCTGGAGGGCCAGCACCAGCGTGGCCGGATCATTGAGGATGGCGGCCAGCGCTTCGTCGGTGATCACGGCCATGGAGAACCACAGCCAGTCCTCGCCGATGCGGCGATAGAGGTCGCGATACCAGGCGACGCTCGGCTTCTCGACGGGGCGGACGACAAAGCCGGGGTGCGCCGGCGGTGCCTCGGTGGGGACGTCGCGTTCTAGATAGGTCACCACATTGGCGATCTTGCCGGGCGGCAGGTCGGTATAGCCGTCGAGCGCCAGCGGCATGGTGCGTTTCGATGGGTCGGTCATGTGTCCAGTGCGGTTCGCGCGCGGGCGATCTCCTCGGGCGGCACGCCCGCCTCATGTGCATAGTCGATGAGCAGTGCTTCGTTGGCGAGAAAATAGTCGAGCAGACCGACCAGGAAGCCGGGCTCACCGGCGGCGTTGCGCAGGCCGGTGGGCGCGATGCCGGAAAGCCGCAGGAAGCGGGTCAGCGCCTCGGGCCGCGCGGCCAGGAACGTCAACCCGCCGATGGCCAGGACTTCCGCCTCTTCGAAGCTCGGATACCGCCGCTTTTCGAGGGTCATATTTGCGTTTCCGAAACAAATGCGTCTTAGGTTGGGGGAGTGCCGAAATGGCGGCAACCTGTAGTTTCTACAGGGACGGCCAATCGCAGGACACCCCGATGGCAAAGACCGTGTTGGTCGTTGAGGACAACGAACTCAACATGAAGCTCTTTCACGACCTGCTCGAGGCGAACGGGTATGACATCGTGCAGACCCGCAACGGCCTGGAGGCCATCGATCTTGCGCGCGAGCATAAGCCCGATCTGATCCTCATGGACATCCAGTTGCCGGAAGTCTCCGGGCTGGAGGTGACCAAGTGGATCAAGGAGGACGACGAGTTGCGTGCGATCCCCGTGATCGCAGTGACGGCCTTTGCCATGAAGGGCGATGAAGAGCGCATCCGCCAGGGCGGCTGCGAGGCGTATCTGTCCAAGCCGATCTCGGTGGCCAAGTTCATCGACACGGTCAAGTCCTTTATTGGCGACGCCTGAAGAAGGATTGCCTGGATGACCGCCCGCGTCCTCGTCGTCGATGACATCGTCACCAACATCAAGCTGCTCGAGGCGCGGCTGGCGGCGGAATATTTCGAGGTCGTCACGGCGACCAACGGGCCGCAGGCGATCACCATCTGCGAGCAGGGCCAGTGCGACATCGTGCTGCTCGACGTGATGATGCCCGGCATGGACGGCCTCGAGGTCTGCCGGCGGCTGAAGACCAATCCGCGCACGGCGCACATCCCGGTCGTCATCGTCACCGCGCTCGACCAGCCGTCCGACCGGGTCGCGGGACTGGAAGCCGGTGCCGACGATTTCCTCACCAAGCCGGTCAACGACATCGCGCTGATCACCCGGGTGAAGAGCCTGGTGCGGCTGAAGACGCTGACTGACGAATTGATGATGCGTGCGGCGACGTCGAGCGAGCTCGGGCTGGAGGATGTGCTCGACCCGACCAGCCTGGTGGAGGAGGGCGGCAAGGTCCTGCTGGTCGAGGATTCGCCGGCAACCGTCGATCGCGTCAAGCCGGCGCTGACACCGCTATGCCAGGTCGACCACGAGAACGATCCGCAGGAAGCGCTGTTCCGCGCCGCGGAGGGCGATTACGACCTGGTTGTGATCAGCCTCAACCTCAAGCAGATCGACGGGCTCAGGCTGTGCTCGCATCTGCGCTCGCTCGATCGCACCCGCGCCTTGCCGATCCTGGTCATCGTCGATCCGGAGGACAATGTCCGGCTGATGCGCGCGCTCGATCTCGGCGTCAACGACTATCTGGTGAGGCCGATCGACCGCAACGAGATGCAGGCACGCGTGCGCACGCAGATCCGGCGCAAGCGTTTTTCCGACCGCCTGCGCGACAGCGTGCAATCGACTATGGAGATGGCCGTCACCGACGGACTGACCGGCCTGCACAACCGGCGCTATCTCGAGCGTCATCTGGCAACGCTGGTGCAGCAGGCGACAGCGCGCGAGAAGCCGCTCTCGGTTCTCATCCTCGACATCGATCACTTCAAGAGCATCAACGATACCTACGGTCACGCCGCCGGCGATGAAGTGCTGCGCGAGTTCTCGCGGCGCGTGCGCAAGGCGGTGCGCGGCATCGATCTGGCCTGCCGTCTCGGCGGCGAAGAGTTCGTCGTTGCCATGCCCGATACCGATGCCGCACTGGCGCTGCTGGTAGCCGAGCGCCTGCGCCAGAAGATTGCTGGCGAACCATTCGCAACCGGTGAGGCGGGCATCAGCGTCGCCGTCACCGTCTCGATCGGCATCTGTTCGCTGACCTCCCCCGACGACACCGCGGACGCCCTGGTCAAGCGGGCCGACGCGGCGCTCTATCTTGCAAAGCGCGACGGGCGCAACCGCGTGGTTGCCGCGGCGGCCTGACGCGCAGGGGTTGCAGGTGCTTCTTAAGCCGCTGGATTAAGGCTAACGCTTTACTAAGAAATGCGTTTTGCTTAAAACAATCCTTCAACCGATTGGCCATTTGCGCGGGTGGCAGTATGGTGCTGGTGCCTGTTTGCAGGAGACCAGCCGGTTGATTGTCGTTAGGCGGGACGATCTAAAGAGGCAGTCGGCTAACCTGCAACAGCTTGAGAATTTACCGAAACCCTGCGGAGTGCTCAGGTCCGCCGCATCTCCTGGGTCCGCGGGGTCGGCCGGTTCCAGAACGGATTGAGTGGCCTCCTCGTACAAACCCGTTCTGGACCGGCCACTTCTTTGGCGCCGGTCACACACTGGCAGACAGAGGAAAAGCACCGCCAAGGCGGTGCTTTTTCTTTGTCTGGGGTCTGTTGAGAAGGCTTCCCGAGGAACGCGCCGGGTAGCAGTGCATCCAGAGGTTGCGGTCGCGCAGAGCTACTTGATCTTGGTCTCGCGAAACTCGACGTGCTTGCGCGCCACCGGGTCGTACTTCTTCATCACCAGCTTGTCGGTCTTGGTGCGCGAGTTCTTCTTGGTGACGTAGAAGGAGCCGGTGTCGGCGGAGCTCAGGAGCTTGATCTTGATGGTGGCGGCCTTGGCCATGGCGCAGTCCTCGAAGGTGTAGAGATTGGCCGGCAGAGTAGGTTTGGCGGCCGGAATGTCAAGCACTGACCGGTTTCAGGCTTCGCGCGAGGCGCCCGGCAGGAAGCCCTCTGGCGGTGCGTCGGGATTGGTGCGGCCGTCGAAGCCGTGCATGCGCAGCGCCCATTGCAGACCGATGACGCCGCCCTTGACCGGTTGCATCAGCCCGAAGACCGAGGCGACCGTCACCGGCAGGTAGATGGCGAGATAGGTCGTGACGGAGAAGTCGGTCAGCATCTGCCCGGCCAGCATCAGCGGCACCAGGATATGGCCGGTGAGCACCATGGTGATGTAGGGCGGAAAGTCGTCGGCGCGCTGGTGGCTCAGATCCTCGCCGCAGACCGGGCAGGTCTCGACCGGCTTGAGCCAGGCGCGGAACAAGTTGCCTTCGCCACACTGCGGGCAGCGGCACAGGAAGCCGCGCTTGACCGACTGCCAGCGCGGGCGCGGTGCGTCCTCGTCCGGTGTGGTGATCTCAACGGGCATCGTCGCCTCGGTCGCCTCTCTTTTGAATAACTATCAAGTAGGTGGATGGCGGGTGGCGATCAAGGGCCGGGATAGCCGCCCGTCCTGCCTGTGGTGCGGCTTAGCCGCGCACTCCGTCCGGGCTCCCGCCGTCGCAAGAACCGACGGACGGGCCCAGACTAGCGCTGGCGCGCAGGCTTCCTGCCCTTGTCCTTCGCCTTGGCTGCCGGCCTTCGGTAGCGGCCACGTGCGGGCGCCGCCGGCCGCTCCTTGCGCGGCAGGACCCGGCCCTCGCTGAGGAGTTCGAAGCGCAGCGCGCCGGCCAGCGGCACTGCCTCGACCAGCTTCACCTCCACCGCGTCGCCGAGCCGGTGCATCTCGCCCGAGCGGGTGCCGATCACCGCATGGCGGGCTTCGTCATGGTGGAAGTAGTCGCTGCCGAGCGAACGCATCGGCACGAAGCCGTCGGCGCCGGTGTTGTCGAGCTTGACGAAGAGCCCGGCGCGGGTGACGCCGGAGATGCGCCCGGCGAAGGTGGCGCCGACCCGGTCGGCGAGCCAGTGGGCGACCAGCCGGTCGATGGTGTCGCGTTCGGCGGCCATGGCGCGGCGCTCGGCGGCGGAAATCTTCGCCGCGATCTCCGGCAGTTGCTCCTCAATGCCGTCCGGCAGGCCGCCGGGACCGAGCTTCAGCGAACGCACCAGGGCGCGATGGACGATGAGATCGGCATAGCGGCGGATGGGCGACGTGAAGTGGGCGTAGCGGCGAAGATTCAGGCCGAAATGCCCGATGTTTTCAGGGCTGTATTCGGCCTGTGCCTGGGTGCGTAGCACCACCTCGCTCAAGAGCGGACCGTTCTCGGTCTCCTCGACCCGTTCGAGCAGCCGGTTGAATTGCGCCGGCCTCAGATTGCCGCCCTTGGGCAGGTTGAGCTCGATCGACTTCAGGAAGTCGCGCAGGCCCTCGAGCTTGGCGAGTGAGGGCGAATCATGGACGCGATAGACCAGCGGCGATTTCCGCGCCTCCAGCGTCTCGGCGGCGGCGACGTTCGCCTGGATCATGAACTCCTCGATCAGCCGGTGGGCCTCGAGGCGCTCGGGCACGACGATGCGGTCGATCGCCCCGTCAGGGCCGAGCAGCACCTTGCGTTCCGGGATATCGAGTTCTAGCGGCCCTCGCTCGTCGCGCCCGCGCTTGAGACTCTGATAGGCGTTCCACAGTGCGGCGAGCGCATCGCGCAGCGGCGGCGCCATGCCGGGCGCGCGTCCGTCGAAGGCGTCCTGGGCCTGCCCGTAGGAGAGCTTGGCGGCGGAGCGCATCATCACGCGGTGGAAACGGTGGGAGAGCTTGCGGCCGTCGGCGGTGAAGACCATACGCACGGCGAGCGCCGGCCGGTCCTCGCCTTCGCGCAGCGAGCAGAGGTCGTTGGAGATGCGCTCGGGCAGCATCGGTACGACCCGGTCGGGGAAATAGACCGAATTGGCGCGCTTCTCCGCCTCGCGGTCCATGGCACTTCCCGGCCGCACATGCCAGGAGACATCGGCGATAGCGACGGTGACGACGTGGCCGCCGGGATTCGTCTTGTCCGCGTCCGGTTCGGCATGGACCGCGTCGTCGTGGTCCTTGGCGTCGGGCGGGTCGATGGTGAGGAGCGGTAGCGCGCGCCAGTCCTCGCGGTGGTCCATGGTCGCCGGCTTGGCGGCCTCGGCTTCGTCGAGGACCGCACGCGGAAACACATGCGGGATGCCGTGGGCGTGAATGGCGATCATCGAGACCGCCTTCTCGCTCTTCATCGAGCCGATCACTTCCGCGATGCGGGCGCGGCTCGGTCCGAAGCGGGAGGCGCCGACCAGCGTCACCGAGACGAGGTCGCCTTCCTTGGCCTCGCCGGTCGGGTCGGCGTCGAGGATCATCTCGCGCTGCTTGCGGTCGACCGGCTCGATGCGCTTGCCTTGGGGCAAGTCGCGCACGACGCCGAGCACGGTCACCGGCTTCTTTTCGAGGAGCTTGATGACGCGTGCCTCGAAGATGCCGGTCTCGCCTGCGGCCGGCGTCAAGCGGGCGAGCACGCGGTCGCCGATGCCAGGCGCCGGGCCGCGCCGGTCGCGGGTCACAGCGACGTAGATCGTTGGCGGCGGGCCGCCCTCGGCGTCCGACCATTCAGCGGGGCGTGCCATGAACTCGCCGTCGGGATCGCGGCCGGTCAACTCCAGGACGGTGACGGAGGGCAGGTCCTCGGGGCGCTTCAGCTTCTTGCGGCGGCTTTCGACCATTCCCTCGTTGGCCAGCTCCTTGAGCATGGCCTTCAAGGGAATGCGCGCTGCGCCGGTGATGCCGAAGGCGCGGGCGACGTCGCGCTTGCCGGCTTCGCCCGGATGGTCGGCGATGAAGGCGAGGATCTGTTCGCGGGTGGGGAGTGCCGGCGTCTTTCGCGGGGCGCTCTTTTTGGTGATCTTGTTCAATGTCGTTTCGTTTCTTCGTCCAGTCGCGCGGCCATGGCTGCGACGACGGCGGGCCAGTCTCCGGCCCGTCCCTGTCGGAACAACCGCATGGTCGGATACCACGGGGTATCGGTGCGGTTGCGCAGCCATCGCCAATCGGCGTCGCGCTTGAGTCCGACCCAGACGGGGCGGCCGAGCGCGCCGGCAAGATGCGCGATCAATGTGTCTGATGTGATGTTGAGATCGAGGTTTTCCATGACGGCAGCGATTTCGGCAATGCCGTCCGGGTTCGACTCGATTGTTGGACCGAGCCGCTCGACGATGAGATCCTGCGGCAGGCCGGCAAGCGCTTCGAGCCCGTTGATGCCCTGCAGGCTGATGAGCCGCACGTCGGGTTTCTCGGCGAGGGCCTTGAACAGGGCCGGTGGAATGGAGCGCGTGTCGTCGCGCATGGGGCCGGTGCTTCCTTGCCAGGCAAGGCCGATGCGAAAGCCGCCATTGCCGATCGTTTCTGCCCAGGCAGCGATCCTTACGGCGTCCGCTGCGATATAGGGCATGCGCTGCGGAATTGTCTCGCTGCGCGTGCCGAGCATGAGCGGCAGGCTCAACAGGTCGATGCGGAAGTCGAATGTGCCCGGCGCACGCAAGTCGTCGGCCCAGGAGATCGTGCTGTCGACCGTCCGGGCGAGCGCGATCAAGGCGGGCTGGATGACCGCGGTAACGACGGCGTCGCGCTGGCTGAGCATCGGCAGGAAGCGGAGGAACTGCACGGTGTCGCCCAGTCCCTGTTCGGAAATGACGATCAGCCGTTTGCCGGCGGTGTCTTCGCCGACCCAGCGCCGGATGTCAGGGCGCGGATTGGGCAGACGCGCAAGGCGGTGTTCGTATTCGCGCCAGCCGAGGTCGTATTCGCCGAGGGTTAGGCAATAGCGCCCGAGAAGCTCGCGCATGTGATGGTCGTCCGGGGCCAGTGGAATGCCTGCTTTCAGAGATGTGATTGCTTCGGCCTCACGTCCCACCTGCCACAGGGCTTGCGCCCTGAGGGCGAAAGCCGGGGCCGAGCGCGTGCCGGCATTGGCGAGAAGCGGGTCGACGGTGAGAATGGTTTCCTCGTGGCGTCCGAGATCGAGCAGGCAGGCGGCCTTGAACAGTCGAAAGCCGGGGATGGCCGGCATCTGCCGGATCGCCGCGTTGCAGACGGCCAGTGCCTCTTCCTTCAGCCCGGCGTTGAGCAGCGAGGCGATCTCGCGGCGCAGATCGTCCACCGACGGTGGTCGGGAAGACGGTGTCCGCGAGGCGACAGGGTTTCGATTCGTCGGACCGGCCATCTGGCCTCCGTCAGCCTTCCGTCGGCTCGGGTAGTCGCTGCTTTTCCTTCGGCGCGGACCTCGCAGCGGCCTTCTTCTTGGGTGCCGCCTTCTTCTTGGCAGTGGCCGCTTTTGTCTTCCTTTTGGCTGGCGTCCTGCCGGCCTTGGCGGCGATCAGTTCGAGCGCCTGCGCCAGGGTGACCAGCTCCGGGTCGACGTCCTTGGGCAGCGTCGCATTGACCTTGCCGTGATTGACATAGGGCCCGTAGCGGCCTTCGCGTACCGTGATGGCGCCGCCGTCGGGGTGGTCGCCGAGCGTCTTCAGCGCCTTCGGCGCGGCGCGGCCGCCGCGGCGGCCGCCACCGGCGAGCTTCTCGGCGATCAGCGTGACGGCGCGGTTCAGGCCGACGGAGAACACCTCCTCGACCGATTCGAGATTGGCGAAGGTGCCGTCGTGGAGAACGAAGGGGCCGTAGCGGCCGATGCCGGCGGTGATCGGCTTGCCGGTCTCGGGATGGGCGCCGACTTCGCGCGGCAGCTTGAGTAGCGCCAGCGCTCGGTCGAGATCGAGGCTCGCCGGGTCCCAGCCGCGCGGAATGCTCGATCGCTTGGGCTTGAGCTTCTTGTCCTCACCCTGCTCGCCGAGCTGGACATATGGCCCGAAGCGGCCCGAGCGCAGCGTCACGTCGAGGCCGGTCTCGGGGTCCTGGCCGAGCAGCTTGGTGCCGTCGCCGTTCTCGGCGCCATTGCCGTTCTCGTCGGTGGATACGGCAAGCTGGCGGGTATAGCGGCACTCGGGGTAGTTCGAGCAGCCGACGAAGGCGCCGAACTTGCCGATCTTCAGTGACAGGCGGCCGTTGCCGCATGACGGGCACTGGCGCGGGTCGCCGCCGTCGGCGCGCGGTGGGAAGACGTGCGGTCCAAGCAGCTCGTTCAGATGATCGAGAACCTCGGAGACGCGCAGGTCCTTGGTCTGGTCGACGTCGCCGGAGAACTGCCGCCAGAAGTCGCGGAGCACGTCCTTCCACGACAGGTCACCGTTGGATATCTGGTCGAGCTTCTCCTCGAGGTCGGCGGTGAAGTCGTATTCGACGTAACGGCGGAAGAAACTCTCCAGGAACGCGGTGACCAGGCGGCCCTTGTCCTCGGGGATGAGCTGGCGCTTCTCCAGGCGCACATAGTCGCGGTCGCGCAGCACCGCCAGCGTTGCGGCGTAGGTGGAGGGGCGGCCGATGCCGAGCTCTTCCATCTTCTTGATCAGCGTCGCCTCGGTGTAGCGCGGCGGCGGCTCGGTGAAGTGCTGCGCCGTCTCGATGCCGTGCTCGCTCAGCCGGTCGCCTTGCGTCATCGCCGGCAGGCGGCCGCCTTCCTCGTCATCGTCGCTGTCGTCGCGGCCTTCCTGATAGAGCGTGAGGAAGCCATCGAAGCGCACCACCTGGCCGGTGGCGCGCAAGCTCACCGGATTGGCGTCGGTGCCGGCGACGATCTCGACGGTCGTGCGCTCCATCTCCGCCGCCTGCATCTGGCTGGCGGTCATGCGCTTCCAGACGAGCTCGTAGAGGCGCGCCTGATCCGATTCGAGGCCGCGCACACCGTCGGGTGTGCGCGCCAGGTCGGTCGGGCGGATCGCCTCGTGGGCTTCCTGGGCGTTCTTGGCGCGGGTCTGGTAGAAGCGCGGCTTCTCCGGCAGGTAGCGCTCGCCGAAGCGGCTGGCGATGACGCTGCGGGTGGCGCTCACCGCTTCCGGCGCGCTCTGCACGCCGTCGGTGCGCATATAGGTGATGAGTCCGTCCTCATAGAGGCGCTGGGCAACCTGCATGGTGCGGGCGGCGGCGAAACCCAGCTTGCGCGAGGCCTCCTGTTGCAGGGTCGAGGTGGTGAAGGGCGGCGGCGGGTTGCGCCTGACCGGCTTGGCCTCGACCGAGACGACGCGATAGGCGCCGGACTTCAGCGCCGCTTCGATGCGTTTTGCCGTCTCCGCGTCGGGAATGTCGAGACGGCCGAGCTTGGTTCCGTCGGCACCGACGACGCGGGCGACGAAACGGCCGCCGTTTGGCGGCTCGAGCGTGACGGCGACCGACCAGTATTCCCGCGGCTTAAAGATTTCGATCTCGTTCTCGCGGTCGCAGACCAGGCGCAGCGCGACCGACTGCACCCGGCCGGCGGAGCGGGCGCCGGGGAGCTTGCGCCACAGAACCGGCGAGAGCGTGAAGCCGACCAGATAGTCGAGCGCACGGCGCGCCAGATAGGCATCCACCAGCGCAGCATCGATCGCCCGCGGGTGCTTCATGGCGTCGAGGATGGCGTCGCGGGTGATGGCGTTGAAGACGACGCGCTCGACCGGCGTGTCGGCGAGCGCCTTGCGGTGTTTCAGCACCTCCAGCACGTGCCAGGAGATCGCCTCGCCCTCGCGGTCGGGGTCGGTGGCCAGAATCAGCCGGTCGGCCTGCCGCACCGCCGAGGCGATGTCGGAGAGCCGCTTCTGCGACTTTCCGTCAACCTCCCACAGCATGGAAAAGTCCTGCTCGGGGTCGACCGAACCGTTCTTCGAGGGCAGGTCGCGGACATGGCCGTAGGAGGCCAAAACCTGATAGCCCGAGCCCAGGTACTTGTTGATGGTCTTGGCCTTGGCGGGGGATTCGACGATGACGAGGTGCATGGATGCCGCGGGCTGCGGGGCTTGAGCCGAAGCTCCAACCCTTTGAAAAGAAAGATCTTCAGGGGCGCACCGGACGCTTTTCGCGCTGCGACCCCCTGGTCGGATCGGGGGGACATTCCAGAAATCGGTCTGGCCTGTCAATCGAGCGCCGGTGCGCAAGCGAGCGTGTCAGACCGTCACCGGGCCGCCGGTGCCAGCCGCTGACATGGTATGCCGGCGGCGTGTGCGCAATGCCTGCCGCGCATTCCCTGCGCAATATTGCGGACTTGTACGTCGTACCGCTTATGGTTATTATCTTTGCTATACTTCTATTTGTGGTTGTATTCGATTAAGGCCGACGCGGCCGATTTGAGGCAGAGCCTGCATGGAATTGAACAAGCCGCCGCTGAAGCCTGAGGGCGAGGAAGCGGCTCAGTACATTGCTGCGATTGCGCATGAACTGCGTACCGTTGCTGTCAGGGCTGACCTGGGTTTTCTGGCCTACCTTCTGGGCATGGTGGAAGACGAGGCCGCGGTTGCCGGGAAGAAGCAGGCCGAGGGCGCCTGATCTTCGCAGCAAGAATCGATGCAGCAGGACCTAGCCGCCGGTGAGCTGTACGCGCCCGCCGGCGATGCGTTCGATGCGCCCGGCCAGATCGAGTTCCAGCAGCACCAGTTGAACCACCGCCGGTGACAGGCCGGTGAAGCGGATGATTTCGTCGATCTCCACCGGTGCCTGACCAAGAGCGGCGGCAATCCGCTCACGCTCGCTCGTTTCGGCATCGACCGGCGGCTGAACTGCGCCCTCGGCGACGATGGGCCGCGATTCGATCTCGCGTGCCAGCATCGGCATGATCTCGCCGATGATGTCGGTGGGTGAGGTGACCAGCGTGGCGCCGTCCTTGATGAGGGCGTTGGTTCCGCCCGAGCGCGGGTCGAGCGGCGAGCCAGGCACGGCGAAGACCAGGCGCCCCTGGTCGGCGGCGCGCCGAGCGGTGATCAACGAGCCGGAGCGTTTGGCCGCCTCGACCACGACCACCGCCAGCGACAGGCCGGAAATGATGCGGTTGCGGCGGGGAAAGTCGCGCCCGCGCGGCTCCCAGCCCATGGGCATCTCGCTCACCCAGGCGCCGCCGGAGGCGACGATGCGCGCGGCGAGATCGACGTTTTCCGGCGGGTAGGGGCGGTCGAGCCCACCGGCGAAGACGGCGACGGTGCCGGAAGCGAGCGCGGCTTCATGGGCGGCAGCGTCGATTCCGCGGGCGAGACCGGAGGCGACGGTGAAGCCGGCCTCGCCGAGACCGCGGGCGATCTGCATGGCAAACTTGCGGCCGGCGATTGAGGCGTTACGTGAGCCGACGATGGCGACCGTCGGCCGCGTCAAGCTGGCAGTGTCGCCGCGTATGGCAATCAGCGGCGGCGCCGATTCGATGTCGCGCAGTGCCGGCGGATAGCCGGCCTCGCCAAGTGCGATCAGTTTGGCGCCGATCGCCTCCACCGCCTTGAGTTCACGCTCGGCGTCCGCCTCATCGGCGATGCGGATGCGGCGGCCGCCGCGCTCGGCGAGCTTGGGGGCGGCGGCGATCGCCGCCGCGGCGCTGCCGAAATGATTGATCAGCTCGCGAAAGGTGACCGGCCCGATGTTCTCGCTGCGGATGAGGCGAAGCCACGCCAGCCGCTGCTCATACGAAAGGCCCGGCGTTGTCGCCGTGTCGGTCATTTCTTCTCGCCGATGTGGCTTTCGGTGCCAGCCATGAGGCGACGGATGTTGGGCATGTGGCGCAGCCACAGAAGCACGGCGAGCAGGACGAACAGGATTGCCATGGCGGGTCGGCCGGTGGCGAAAAGGGCGATGGGCGTCAGCAGGCTGGCGGTCAGCGCGGCGAGCGAGGAGATGCGGAAGAGCGCGGCTACGGCGATCCACACCAGCGCGAAGCCGATGGCGACCGGCCAGGCGAGGCCGAGCAGCACACCGAGAAAGGTGGCCACCCCCTTGCCGCCGCGGAAGTTGAGCCACACCGGAAAGCAGTGCCCAAGGACGGCGCCGAAGCCGGCGGTGAGCGCCGCCATCGGCCCCAGCCAGGCACCGGCAATGAGGACTGCTGCCGTGCCCTTGAGGGCGTCGCCAAGCAGGGTCGCGGCGGCCAGGGCCTTGTTGCCGGTTCTCAGCACGTTGGTGGCGCCGATATTGCCCGATCCGATGGCGCGGACGTCACCATGGCCGGCCAGCCGTGTGAGGATCAGGCCGAAGGGGATCGAGCCCAGAAGGTAGCCGAGCAGGAGCGCCACCAGCTCATTTGCGCCCACGGGAAATGGCATGAAGAAGTCATCCCTACTTTGGCCGGCAGACTAGGCGCTGACGCGATGTCCGGCAACCGGCGCTGCGGCCAATTGCGGCGCATTCAATCGCGGGAAAGGACGATGATCTGGTCGCCCTCGGCGAAAGTCACGGGAGCCGATTTCAGCGGATTGATGACCACGCCATAATTCTGCGCGGCGTCGCGCGATTGGGCACTGAGCCGATAGCCGATGGCGACGTGCTGCCGTCGCATGGCGGCTGCGACGACCGTATAGAAATCCATGGCCGTGCCGGTCCGCACATAGTCCGCGACAGGCTTGAAATAGATCTCCGATCCTTCTGCGTCGAAAAGCTCGGCAAATACGGCGCTCAATTGCCGGTTCTCGGAGACCTGCGACAACATCAGGCTCACCAGCCGGTTGCCAATGACGAAATCGTCGGCACGGTTGCCCTCGGTCAGCTTCTGATTGCGCACGTCCTGCATCTCGCTGACGATCGAGAAGGGATGGCCGTTGCGTTCCGCGATGTCACGCAGATGCAAGAGGGTGAGCAAGGTCTTGGCGTCGGCCTGCTGCGCGCCGAGGTCGTCCGAGTAGGACAGGATGATGACGTGATCGATCCCTGCGAAGTCGACCGCTTCCAGAACGTGGCGGTGTGTCGTTTCCTCCTGGCGGAAGGTGACGGTGTGGCCGTTGGCGGGAGAGGTCTCGTCCACTTCTGCCGCGGGGCAGCTGGACGGAGAGAGCACGGTGATCGACGAACCGGGCGGCGTCAGCCGCTTCAGCTCGGCGATGATCGTTGGCGTGTGGCGATTCCATCCGAGGATCAGCGTGTGTTCGGGTGTCGGCACGGCGGTGCGCAGCTCGGCGATCAGGTCTTGGCGGATTTGCGGCTTCTGGTTTGGCGACAGGTGCACGGCGGTGTCGTCCGCGGAAATTGCGATGATCCGCTCGCCCGAAGCGATGGGACGGTCGGCCGGCGGATTGAGCAGGACGCGACCGGCGGCGGTGGCGATGCCGATGAGGACCGTATCTTCGTAGGCAAGAACGGCCTCGCCGAAGGTCCAGCCGGCAAGACGGGGTTCGTTCTGGAAACAGAATTCGTTACCGGAAAATCCCATCAGCTCGTTGTAGACGACCGACAGGCCGGCCTGCCGGCAGGTCTGCGCCATGACGCGGGCCACCAGGTTGCCGATCTGGACCACCTCGACGTCGCCGGCGCCCGCCATGCGCGCGATTTCCGCGTTGTCCGGATCGCGGATGGCGGTGACGATGGTATAGGGGCCAGTGGACCGGTTCGCCGCATTGGTGATGGCGAGCAGCGTCTTGATGACGTCGGAGTCGGGCTGGTCGTTGTCGGGCGGGACGATGATGATCGACTTGGCGGTCTCGAGGCTGACCATATCGAGCGCGGCGCTATCCATCGGGTTGCCATGGCGCACGATGATCCGGGTGCGGCCGGTGTGGCTCAGGTGGCTTCTGATGTCGTCCTCGATCTCGATCTTGTCCCTGTCGCCCAGGATCACGATGCAGGATCGCGGTTGGCTCTCATTGGCCAGCACCAGTTCCGAGACGATCGTGTAGATCTGCTCCGACCATCCGAGAATGACGGTCTGGCCGGATTCGATGATGCGGGAGCGCCCCTCTCTCAGCTCGGTCAGTTTGGAGTCGAGGCCGGTCGTCAGAGTGCCGGTAAGCGAGCTGAAGATGAACAGACCGACGCACAGGATAAGCATGGTCGCGATCCGCGCCGGCCATTCGGTGCCCTCGGTCGGATCGAACGAGGCCATGGTGGTGATCGCAAAGGACCAGATCTGATCGATGAGGGATTTCTGGGGGGCGTATCCGATCGCCCAAAGCGACAGGGAAATGGCCAGAACCGCGCTCAGCGAAAGCAGAAGCAGCCAGGCGATCAGCGCCAGCGGTCCCCGCGACATGGCGTTGTCGAAGGAATAGCGTAGCCGTTCGCGGACGGTGATCCTGCGCATGTCGCCCCCCGAAATATTCCCGGGCGCAAGTGCGCCGGGGTTGCTCCGAGGCGGGCGAGCCTATCTCAATCCGTGCGGCCGGCAAGACGCTGGACATCCGGCAGATGCGGTCATGGTGGATTTTGTCCTTTGCCACATTTGCTAAGGTTGGGAAGGACAAGTCGGGGAGGGCAGCAGGCATGTTCGTGCTCAGACGAAGCGGGCGCAATCTGGGCGCCGGTGCGGATCGGCTCGTGTTGGAGCCGCTCGATGGTGACGGGGTCGCGGTGATCTTCGCTTGGTCCGAGACGGTGGCCCCCGGCGCCGATGCTTTCGAAATCCTCTTCGATGTCGGCGGGCGCTGGCGGGCGGCGCCGCGCTTTGCCGTCTTTGCCGACTGGCAGGTTGCGCCGGACGGTGACGCCGTGGGCTTCCGGCAATCCCGATTCGACCTCTTCACGCTCCGCGTTGGCACGATCGAGGTCTTCTGCGTCGACTACCTGCTCCGCCGTGTCGACGATGCGAACCGTCTCACCGTGCTCGGCCTCTACGGCACCCGGGAAGGTCTTGACCTCGCCCGTGGCCATCCGCAGATCGTCGCCTGGGCAAAGGCCCATCCACCGGCGCGGTGGGGCGCCAGCGACGTCAGCGGCATGAAGCTGTTCCGCATTGTCCATGCGGACGGCTGGCCCGTGGCCGAGCCTTGATGAACGACGTGGCCGGTTCGCGCTATCAGGTTGCTGCGCGGTAGACCGTCTTGCCGGCGACGAGGGTGCGCAGCACGCGGCCTTGGAACTTCGCCTCGTCGAAGGGCGTGTTCTTGGAGCGCGAGCGCAGCGCCTCGGCATTGACCACCCAAGGGGCGTCGGTATCGACGACGACGAGATCGGCGGGCGCGCCGGGGGCGAGGCGGCCGACCTCGAGGCCGAGCAGTTCCGCCGGCCGCGTCGACAGCGCCCGGAACAAGGTCAGCATGTCGACGTCGCCGTTATGGACGAGGCGAAGCGCGGCGGCGAGCAGCGTTTCCAGCCCGACGGCGCCGTCGGCGGCCTCGGCGAAGGGGTGGCGCTTGGTCTCCACGTCCTGCGGGTCGTGGCTCGACACGATCACGTCGATGGTGCCGTCGGCCAAGCCAGCGACCATTGCCAGCCGGTCATCCTCGTGGCGCAGCGGCGGCGACAGCTTGAAGAAGGTGCGGTATTCGCCGATGTCGTTCTCGTTGAGGGTCAGGTGATTGATCGAGGCGCCGCAGGTGACCGGAAGCCCAGCGCGCTTGGCGGCACGGACGGCATCGAGCGAAGCGGCGCAGGAGACCTGCGCGGCGTGGTAGCGCCCGCGGGTGAGGCCGGCGAGGCGAATGTCGCGCTCGACCACGGTGATCTCGGCCTCGCGCGGAATGCCGGGAAGCCCCAGGCGCGTTGCCGTCTCGCCCTCGTTCATGACGCCGGCGCCGACCAGGTCGGGGTCGGTGGGGTGCTGCATGATGAGCGCGTCGAAGTCGCGGCCATAGGTCAGCGCCCGGCGCATGACGGCGGCGTTCATCACCGTGCGCCGCCCGTCGGTGAAGGCGACCGCGCCGGCATCCTTGAGGAGGCCGAGTTCGGTCATCTCGCGGCCTTCAAGTCCCTTGGTCAGCGCGGCGGTCGGGTAGACGCGCACGTCGGTCTCGTCGCGGGCGCGGAGCGCGATGAAGTCGACCAGGGCGATGTCGTCGATCACCGGGTCGGTGTCGGGCATGGTGACGATGGAGGTGACGCCGCCGGCGGCCGCCGCCTGGCCGGCGGAGGCGAAGGTCTCGCGGTGCTCGGCGCCAGGCTCGCCGACGAAAACGCGCATGTCGACGAGGCCGGGAGCGACCACGGCGCCCTTGCAGTCGACGATTTCGGCGTCGGCCGGGCGCGCCGCCTTCACCGCTTCGGGGCCGGCCGCAACGATGCGTCGGTCGGCGACGATCACCGCGCCGGCTGCGTCGAGATTGCGCGAGGGATCGACGATGCGGGCATTGGTGAGGACGATGGGGCGGCCGTCGTGGCTCTGCGGGCTCACCGGCGGCCTCACTGGTTGGGCAGGTGGGCGGCCAGCGCCTCGAGCACGGCGATGCGCACCGCCACGCCCATCTCGACCTGCTCGCGGATGAGGCTCTGGGGCCCGTCGGCGACGGCCGAGTCAATCTCGACGCCGCGGTTCATCGGCCCGGGATGCATGACCAGCGCATCGGGCTTGGCCCAGGAGAGCTTCTCCTGGTCGAGGCCGAAATAACGGAAATATTCGCGCACTGAAGGCACGAAGCTGCCGTCCATGCGCTCGCGCTGCAGGCGCAGCATCATGACGATGTCGGCGTCGGCGAGGCCGCTGCGCATGTCGGTGAAGGCGGTGACGCCGAGGCGTTCGACGCTGTGCGGCAGCAGGGTCGAGGGGCCGATGACGCGGACGCGGGCGCCAAGCGCATTGAGCAGCAGGATGTTCGAACGGGCCACGCGGCTATGGGCGATGTCGCCGCAGATTGCCACCGTCAGGCCGGCTATGTCGCCCTTGTGGCGGCGGATGGTGAGCGCGTCGAGCAGCGCCTGGGTGGGGTGCTCGTGGGCGCCGTCGCCGGCATTGATGACCGAGCAGGAGACCTTGTGGGAGAGCAACTCGACGGCGCCGGCGGCGTGGTGGCGCACCACCAGGATATCCGGCCGCATGGCGTTCAGCGTCATCGCCGTGTCGATCAGGGTCTCGCCCTTCTTCACCGCGGAATTGCCCACCGCCATGTTCATGACGTCGGCGCCGAGCCGTTTGCCGGCGATCTCGAAGGACGACTGGGTGCGGGTGGAGGCCTCGAAGAAGAGGTTGATCTGGGTGCGCCCGCGCAGCACCGCCTTCTTCTTCTCGATCTGGCGGCTGACCTCCACCGCCTGTTCGGCAAGGTCGAGAAGTCCGACAATTTCCTGGGGCTGAAGCCCCTCGATTCCCAAAAGATGGCGGTGCGGGAAGGTCACGGCCGATGGGGGCGGGGGCGCGTTCATCAAAGCCATGGCTATAGGGGGAGTCGCGCAGTCCCGCAAGCGTGGCGCGCGGCTGCGTGCTAGGTTAATCAACAAGGCGAATCGCCGCCGGGGGTGCGGCGATTGGAGGGTAGACTTGGCTTCGTCAGCCGAAACACACGAAATCGTCAATCAGTCGCCGCCGCTGACCGGTCTCAACCTGTTTGCCAGCGATCCGGGCCTCAATGCCCTGGTCGAGGGCCTGCCGATGGCGGTGGTCGACGAGCTGACCCAGTTCGGCCAGCAATGGGGCACGGCGGAAACCTTCGAGCTCGGCCGCATCGCCAATGCCTTCCCGCCGATTCTGAAGACCCACGACGCCACCGGGGTGCGGATCGATACGGTCGAGTTTCATCCGGCCTGGCACGCGCTCATGCGGCGCAGTGTCGCCGCGGGCCTCACCTGCTCGGTGTGGGACGCCGACGGCCAGGAGGCGAGCGTGCGCGCCGTCGCCCGCGCCGCGCGGCTCTATATGACGGCCCAGGTCGAGGCCGGGCACATCATGCCGCTCAGCATGACCAACGGCGCCGTCGCCGCCCTTGCCTACAACAGCTCGCTGACCGACCGCTGGCTGCCGCTCATCCGTAGCCGCAGATACGATTCTTCGGCACGGCCGGTGACCGAGAAGGCCGGCGTCACCATCGGCATGGGGCTGACGGAGAAGCAGGGCGGCAGCGATTTCAATGCCAACGACACCCAGGCGATCGAGGGCGGCGACCGCCTGTGGCGGCTGACCGGACACAAGTGGTTCCTGTCGGCGCCGACCAGCGATGCCTTCCTGGTGCTCGCCCAGACGATCGACGGCCTGTCGTGCTTCTTCATGCCGCGCCTGCTGCCCGATGGTCGCAAGAACGGCATGCGCTTGATGCGCCTCAAGGACAAGCCCGGCAATCGCTCCAATGCCAGCGCCGAGGCCGAGTTCGACGAAGCGGTGGCATGGCTGATCGGTGAGCCGGGGCAGGGGATGCAGGTCATCGAAGACACGGTGACGCTGACCCGTCTCGACAGTGCCGTATCCTCGGCGGCGCTGATGCGCCTGGCGCTCGCCGAAGCGGTGCACCATGCCCGTCACCGCCGCGCCCACGGCCAGCTGCTCATCGACCATGCGCTGATGTCGCGGGTGCTCGCCGACATGGCGCTCGACGCCGTGGCGGCTGCCGCGCTCGCCTTCCGGCTGGCCGAATCCTACGACCGCGCCGATGACGATCCGGCCGAGGCGGCCTTTGCCCGGCTGATGACCCCGGCGGTCAAGTACTGGTCCACCAAGATCGCGCCGGGGATGATCGCCGAGGCGATGGAGTGCCTCGGCGGCAACGGCTATGTCGAGGAGAGCCGGCTGCCGCGGCTCTACCGCGAGGCGCCGGTCTACGCCATCTGGGAGGGCACGGGCAACGTGCTCTGCCTCGACGTGATGCGTACCCTGCGCAAGTCATCGGAACCGCTGGAGGCGGTGCTCAGCAGCATCGAGGATGCGCTCGGCAACACGGCCAAGTCGACATTGAACGTGCTGCGCGCGGCCACCGCGGTGGCGCTTGCCGACGAGGGTGCGGCGCGCATCCTCACCGAGCAGCTCGCCATGACGGTGGCGGCGGCGGCACTGCGCCGGCGCTTCCCCGCGGTGATCGCCGATGCCTTCCTTGAGACCCGCCTCGGCAAGCCGTGGCGCACCACCTACGGCATGCTCGACTCGCGCTTCGACGCCCAGGCCTTCGTCAATTACCTCTGCCCGGAGGAGTAAGGGCGGCGCCAGCTCCGTGTCGGCATCCCGCCGCCCGTCAATGGAGGGCAAGATGAGGGTGTTCCCTGCGCTCTTGCTGGCGTGCTTACTGGGTCTTCCCGGCACCGCCTTGTCCGCCGACAGGCTCGCCTGTCGGGTGCTCTACCGTTTCGCCTGTACGCCCGACCAATGTCTGCCAATCGACAGCGACCTGGCGGGGCCCGTCGTGCAGATCGTGCTGTCGGGCAAGCACCTCACGTACACCGAAGGCGGCAAGTCGTGGGCCGCCGTGGTCCGGGACAGAAGGCTCGGCAAGGGCTACCGCATCATCACCGGTGGACCGATCGACTGGCCGCGCTATGGCGCGGCAGAAGGCGATCCCGGCCGTGGTCTTGGCAGCGTGGCGATCGTCGTGCAGCCGCAAGGGAAGGAGCTGTTCTTCTCCTGGCGCGTCAAATATCTGGGAACGTCCGCGGAGCAGGAATCCGAGGACGTGCTCTATGGCGATTGCCTGTGATCTGCTGGCGCTCCGCGATCGGAGATGATCGCCGCCGCACCGCTACTTGCGACGAGGTGCTTTATCGGTCGATCCTGGCCATGGCCTGCGCGCCGTAGCGTGCGCCGGAGACCTTGTCAGGCGAAAGCGCATCGTCGAGGGCCTTCATGTCGGCCGCGTCGAGCCCGATCGCCGCGGCGGCGATGTTCTCCTCCAGATAGGTCCGCCGCTTGGTGCCGGGGATGGGGACGATGTCCTCGCCCTTGTGGAGCAGCCAGGCGAGCGCGATCTGGCCCGGCTTGACGCCTTTGCCGGCCGCGATGGCGCGGACCTTCTCGGCCGCCGCGACATTGGCGTCGTAATTTGCGCCCTGATAGCGCGGGTCGTTGTGGCGGGTGTCGTTCGGCGGATACTCCTCGGCGCGCTTGACCGCGCCGGTCAGGAAGCCACGGCCGAGCGGCGCGAAGGGGACCAGGCCGATGCCGAGTTCGCGCAGCGCCGGAACGATCTCCGGCTCGAGGTTGCGCTCCCATAGCGAATATTCGCTCTGCAGCGCCGAAACGGGATGCACCGCATGGGCGCGGCGGATATTGGCGACGCCGGCCTCGGACAGGCCGAAGAAGCGCACCTTGCCTGCCTTGACGAGATCGGCGACGGCGCCGGCGACGTCCTCCATCGGTACCGCTGGATCGACCCGGTGCTGATAGAGGAGGTCGATGTGGTCGGTCTGCAGGCGCTTGAGCGACCCTTCCACCGCTGCGCGGATCGTCTCGGGGCGGCTGTCCATCTGTCCGCGCACGTGCTGGCCGTTGTCGAAGCGGTGGCCGAACTTGGTGGCGATGGTCACCTCGTGGCGGCGGCCGGCAAGCGCACGGCCGAGCAGCTCTTCGTTCCTGAACGGCCCGTAGACCTCGGCGGTGTCGAGGAAGGTGCAGCCGAGTTCGATGGCGCGATACAGCGTGGCGATCGACTCGTCCTCGTCCGCGGGACCATAGGACTGGCTCATGCCCATGCAGCCGAGGCCGATCGCCGAGACGACCAGCCCCTGGCTGCCGAGTTTGCGTGTCTTCATGGTCACGGCCAAAGTCCCTCCTGTTTCTTTTTGTCCTACCCGGGCCCGGCCAGGGTCCGTCGGTGGGTTGCTCGGTTCGGTTCGACCCCGACGCCTCAGCGTCGCATGCGGTCGAGCGCGCCTTGCAGAATGTAGGCCGCCGCCATCTTGTCGACCACCTCGCCGCGCCGCTTGCGGCTGGCGTCGGCATCGATGAGCGTGCGGGTGACCGCGGCGGTCGACAGGCGCTCGTCCCAGAAGAGGATGGGGAGCGCCGTCAGCCTGCCGAGATTGCGGGCGAAGGCGCGGGTCGCCTGTGCGCGCGGCCCTTCCGAGCCGTCCATGTTGAGCGGCAGGCCGATCACCAGCCCGGCGACTGCGTGCTCCGTCGCGGTGTCGAGGAGCTGCTTGGCGTCGGCCATGAATTTCGCCCGCTGAATGGTGAAGAGCGGGGTGGCGATCTGGCGGCGCGTATCGGAGAGCGCCAGGCCGATGGTCTTGGTGCCGAGGTCGAGGCCGATCAGCGCGCCCGCCGGCGGCAGCGCGGCCGCGAAGGCGGCGAGGTCGGCGGTGGCGTCGTCGTGTTGGCTCATGGGCAGGGGTAGGATGGACCGAACCGGGACCCACGCCAAGGGCTGCCGCGTTAGGCGGTCATCGTCCGCCGGCGCGCCGGCAGCGTCATGGCGATGACGCCGACGATCACGCAGGCGAGGCCGATCCATGCGGTCGGGGTGAGCGTCTCGCCGAGGAACGTCACGCCGATGGCGACGCCGATTGGCACGCGCAGATAGGCCTGCGCCGTGGTCCCGACGGAGCCCAGCGTGTGCACGAGGCGGAAATAGATGATGAAGGCGAGAGCCGTCGAAAAGACGGCAAGCATCAGCAGTGCGACCAATGAAGCAACGGACGGTTGCAGCGTCCAAGGGTGATCGATGGAGAGGCTGACGGGCACAAGGATCGCTGCGGCGGAGACGAGCGAACCGGCGGCCGGCATCATTGGGTCAAGGCCCTTGAAGCTCTTCGCGAAGATCGCTGCCCCGGCGTAGCAGATTGTCGCGGCGACAATGGCAAGCTGTGCCCAGAGTTCGCGGCCGACGCCGTTGAGTGCTTGAACGCCGACGATCAGGCAAATGCCGATGAGCCCGACCGAGACGCCAAAGAGCTTGCGTGCGGTGACGGGCTCGTGCCGCGTGACCAGCGCTGTCAGGAGAAATGCGAATATCGGCGTTGTCGAGTTGAGGATCGCGGCGAGTCCGGCATCGGTGGTCTGCTCGGCCCACGCGATCAGCGTGAAGGGGACGATGCTGTTGAGGCAAGCCTGGATCAGGAGCTTGCGCCAGGTCACGGTGTCCTGCGGGAGGCGGAGACCGCGCCAGCGCAGGATGGCAACAAGAATGGCGCCGGCAATGAGCGTGCGCGCGGCGATGAAGGTCAACGGTGGGATCGTTTCGACGCCCAGCCTGATGAACGTATAGGAGGCGCCCCACAAGGTGGAGAGCACCAGCAGCAAGACGAGTTCTCTTGCCGCGTTCGGCCTGTCGGTCGTCGGTTGTCCTGGGCGTCGCGACGTTGCGGTATCGCGTGTTCTAGCCGGCATTCAGACCGCGATGTTTCGGCCGCGGCCGAACTATTCACCGCTGACGGCCAAGCGCCCTTCTGCTAGTGATCGGCCATGACTGCCGTCGTTTCGGGAAACACGCTCGCGGAGGTCGCGCGGCTCATCGGGGATGCCGCGCGCGCCAACATGCTGTCGGCGCTCATGGGCGGGCAAGCCCTGACGGCAGGCGAGCTGGCGCGCCATGCCGGCGTGACGGCGCAGACGACGAGCGGGCACCTTGCCAAGCTTGGTGGGGCGAAGCTGGTTGCCGTCGAGAAGCAGGGGCGGCACCGCTACTACCGGCTCGCCTCGCCGGAGGTCGCCCAGGCCATCCACGCACTGATGGCCGTGGCCGCCTCAGGCCCGAGGCGGCATCACCCAGTCGGTCCGCGCGATGAGGCGCTGCGGATCGCCCGCGCCTGCTACGATCACATGGCCGGCCGTCTCGCGCTGGCGATGGTGGATTCGCTTGTCGATGCCGGCCATGTCGTGCTGGCGGACGGTGCTGGGCTGGTCACTGACGAAGGCCGGCGTTTCTTTTGCGATTTCGGTATCGATCTCGATGCCGCTACGCGCTCGCGTCGGCCGCTCTGCCGGACCTGTCTCGACTGGAGCGAGCGCCAGCCGCATCTCGCCGGTCGTCTCGGTGCGGCGCTGTTCGATCGGATGCTCGATCTTGGCTGGCTGGCGCGGGTGCCGGAGAGCCGGGCGCTGAGGATCACCCGCGCGGGCGAGGACGGCTTCGTACGCACATTTCGGCTCCCGGCTGACTGGCGTGAGCCGGCCACCCGGAGCGGCTCCAGAGCCCGATAACGCTCATCGCGGACCCTTGGGGTTTGCTTTGCTGGTCACGCGCGCCAGATTGACCCCTGGGACGACAAGTTCAACCAAAAACAAGGGGACAGCGACCCATGAAGGTGACCTGGTTCGGGCACTCGGCCTTCCGCGTCGACTATGCCGGCGCCGCGGTGATGATCGATCCGTTCATCCGCAATCCGACCTTCAAGGGCGCCCCGGCGGCGGCCTGGGCCGGCGCTACCCATGTCGTCCTCACCCACGGCCACAACGACCACATCGGCTCGACCATCGAGATCTGCAAGGAGACCGGCGCGCTGCTCGTCGCCAATCCGGAGGTCTGCGATTTCCTCCAGGCGAAGGGCGTGGAAAACGCGACGCCGATCAACCATGGTGGCGAGCTTGCCCTGGGCGGCGTCTCGGTGGCCTATGTGCCGGCCTGGCATTCCTCCTCGGACGACGCGCCCGACGGAACAGGCCGTTATCTCGGCAATCCCGGCGGCGTCGTGCTGATGGCGGAGGGCGAGAAGACGCTGCTCCATATGGGCGACACCGGCATCTTCTCCGACATGGCGCTCATCGACGAGATCTATCAGCCCAAGATCGGCATCGTGCCGATCGGCGACCGCTTCACCATGGGGGCGAAGCTGGCGGCGATGGCGTGCAAGCGTTTCTTCCATTTCGAGACGGCGATCCCCTGCCACTACGGCACGTTCGGCCTCCTCGACCCGACGCCCGACAGGTTCATCGCCGAGATGAAGGGCGCGGCGACCAGGGTGCTGGTACCAGAGCGGGGGACGGCGGTGGAGATGTAAGGCAGGAAGGAAGCGGCTAGCCGCGATACTGCTGGATGCGGGTGGTGCGCAGGCCAGCGAGGCCATGCTGCTCGATCGACTGCTGCCAGGAGAGGAATTCCTCGACCGTCAGGGTGTAGCGGGCACACGCCTCCTCAAGGCTGAGCAGGCCGCCGCGGACGGCAGCCACGACCTCCGCCTTGCGGCGGATGACCCAACGCTTGGTATTACGCGGCGGAAGATCCGCGATAGTCAGCGGACTACCGTCGGGCCCGATAACGTATTTGACGCGCGGACGCATCTGTTCGGTCATGTTACGCTCTACTCGACCTGACCAATTGCCCGCAAAGCCTAGCCGGCTGGCCTTAAAATTCGCCTAAGCGGCAAGCAACAAATCAGTAAGACTTTTCAGAACGTTTGCCCCGAATTGGCAGAGCCGTGCCGGAATTGCGGCCTTGAAGCGCGGCGGATCGCCACTATAGTCTGGCCGGCCAGAGCGGACCTCCTTGACCGGCCCGGCTCCTGGTTATTGAGCGCCCGACGGCCGCCTTGTAGCCGTTCGACAACAAAGGCCGATCAACAGCGGCGATGTCTGTGAACTTCGATCTTCCGGGCCGTCCGGAGCGCACGCGCGTCGTCGTCGCCATGTCGGGCGGGGTGGATTCCTCGGTCGTCGCCGGCCTGTTCAAGCGTGCTGGCTACGACGTGGTCGGGGTGACACTGCAGCTCTACGACCACGGCGAGGCGACCCACCGCAAGGGCGCCTGCTGCGCCGGCCAGGACATCCACGACGCCCGCCGGGTGGCCGATGCGCTCGGCATCCCGCACTACGTTCTCGACTACGAGCAGCGCTTCAAGGACACCGTCATCGACGGCTTCGCCGCGAGCTATATCGCCGGCGAAACGCCGGTGCCCTGCGTCGCCTGCAACCAGATCGTCAAGTTCCACGACCTGCTCGATACCGCCCGCCGGCTCGGTGCCGCGGCGCTGGCGACCGGGCACTACGTCACCAGCCGCCAGCGCGGCAATGCCCGTGCGCTCTACCGGCCGGCCGATCCCGACCGCGACCAGAGCTATTTCCTGTTCGCCACCACCCAGGCACAGCTCGACTATTTGCGCTTTCCTCTCGGCACCATGACCAAGGCCGAGACCCGCGCGGCGGCGCGCGAACTGGGACTGGCGATCGCCGACAAGCACGACAGCCAGGATATCTGCTTCGTGCCGCAGGGCCATTACGCCGAGGTGATCGAGCGGCTGAAGCCGGGGGCAGGCGAGGCTGGCGACATCGTCCACATGGATGGGCGCGTGCTCGGCCGCCACCAGGGCATCATCCACTACACCGTCGGCCAGCGCCGCGGTATCGGTGTGGCGATCGGCGAGCCGCTTTATGTGATCCATCTCGATCCGGCCGGCCGGCGGGTCATCGTCGGCCCGCGCGAGGCGCTGGCGACCCACCGGCTGCATCTGCGCGGCGTGAACTGGCTGGGCGACGACGCACTTGAGCGCATCCCCAGCGAGGGGCTTGCCCTGATGGCGCGGGTGCGCTCGACCAGGCCGCCGATGCCGGCGCGTCTGTTCCACGCCAGCGGCCGCGTGCACGTCTATCTTTCCGACGGCGAGACCGGGGTCGCCGCCGGCCAGGCCTGCGTCTTCTACGAGGATGACCGTCCGGGCGCGCGTGTGCTTGGCGGCGGCTGGATCGAACGGACCGAACGCGCCGGCATGGCCGAGCAGGCGCTCCGCCGTCTGGTCACCACGCCGACGTCCGCCACGGCCATTGCCTGAGGCGCCGGTGGCCCCCGAACAACTCGACGACGTCCATATCGTTGCCGCCTATGCCCGCTGGGCGCCGGTCTACGACGCCATTTTCGGCGTCATCACCAATTCCGCGATCAACAGGACCATGCGCGTGCTGAACGCGCTGGCCCCCGGCCGCGTGCTCGAGATCGGGGTGGGCACCGGGCTGGCGCTGCCGCGCTACAGAAGAGAGCACCGCGTCACCGGCATCGATCTCAGCCCTGACATGCTGGCGCGAGCCCGGGCGCGGGTGGAGCGTGAAAAGCTCGGCAATGTCGAGCAGCTCAGCGAGATGGACGCCACCCGGCTCGCCTTTCCCGACCGCAGCTTCGATGCCGCGGTCGCCATGTTCCTGATCACCGTGGTACCCGACCCGATCGCCGTGCTCGACGAGGCGGTGCGCGTGGTCAAGCCCGGTGGCCGCATCGTGCTCGCCAACCACTTCTCCGCCGAGAGCGGACCGCGTGCCGCCTTCGAGAAGTGGCTGTCGCGCTTTTCCGCCTCGCTCGGCTGGAACCCGGAATTTCCCGTCGAGCGGGTGCTCGGCCGGCCGGGCATGAAGGGGATCGAGCGCAAGAGCCTGCAACCGCTCGGCATCTATACGCTGCTGGTCTTCGAGCGGGTCTAGCCGCCTGCCTCCTGCGTTACCGCGTGGGCTTGGTTCGTCGATGGCGGCCTGATCGCCCGGGCGGACTGGACACGACCCTTCGCCCCATGATGCCGTCTGCCGCTTGTGCTATAGCAGCGCCGGTCGATTCAGGCAGAGAATCGCAGACGAAATGGCGGAGGAACTTTTCATCGGTGTTGATGGCGGCGGCAGCCGCTGCCGTGCGCGCTTGCGCGACGGGTCAGGCAAGCTTCTCGGCGAGGGGGCCGGCGGCCCGGCCAATGCGCGCCTGCGTGAAGCCGCCTTCGGCGGCATGATGGCCGCCTGCCGCCAGGCGCTCGAGGTGGCCGGTCTCGGCGAGTCCGATTTCGCCCGCGTCCATGCCGGCCCTCGGCCTTGCCGGCACGCAACAGGACGAGGACCTGCACTCGGTCCAGGGCTGGCCGCATCCCTTTGCCAGCATGGTTGTCGATACCGACGCCTATGCCTCGTGGCTCGGCGCCTTTGGCGGGCAGGATGGCGCCGTGCTCATCCTCGGCACCGGCGCGGCCGGGCTGGCCGTGGTCGATGGAGAGCGCACCAGTTTCGGCGGCTGGGGCCCCGACATCGCTGACGACGGCAGCGGCATGGCGATCGGCCGTACGGCGCTCAGGCGCGCGATCTGGGCGCTGGAGGGCATGGTCCCGACGACGCCGCTGGCCGAGGACATTCTCTCGGTCTTTGCCCGCGATCCGCAGAAGATGGTGGCCTGGGCCGGCAGTGCGACGCCCGGCGATTTCGGCAGCTTCGCGCCCCGGGTCTTCACCTATGCCGAGCACCGCGACCCGCTTGCCATCGACATCCTCCTCGAAGCGGCCCGCGATGTGGCGCGGCTGATCAACCGCCTGCTCGATCTCGGCGCACCGACGGTTGCCATGATCGGCGGCATCTTCCCGCACATCCTGCCGTGGCTGCCGCCGGTCCTGGTGCCCTATCTGGTGGCGCCGGAGGCGGACGCCGCCGACGGTGCCATCCTGATGGCGCGGCGCGGACGCGACGGCATCGGCACCGGTCGGTCGTGAGGAGGGCGGCCTAGTTCGTCAGATAGCCGAACTTGGCCATCTGGTCGCGGTGGGCGTCCTCGATGCGGCGCACCTGCTCGGCGCTCAGCTTGTCGTGCCACTCGCCGACGCGGCCCTCGCGGAAGAAGCGGTCGGCGCGCTCGGAGCGTTCGCGGAAGTCGCCGGCGGCAATCTCGGCGTCGCGCAGCTCGCTGAACGACGACAGTTCGATGGCTTCGGCGACCTGCTCCGCCGTCGGCTTTTGGCGCAGGTGCTGGGCGATGCCGGTGAAGGTCGGTGTCGGGTCGGCGTGCATGTCCTCGTAGCGCACCACCAGCACCGCCTCGTGCGGCTTCTCGGTCCAGCTCTGCGCGTTCTCGCTCCACGAGCCCCAGATCTCGAAGGCGGCGTGCTCGCTGTTCTGGGTGCCGTAGGAGGCCGTCGCCATGTCGGTGATGGCGGCGTCGACGGTCGAGCCGTTGTGCGCGGCCAGCGAGATGGCGACGTCGCGCGGATCGCGCACGATGTAGATGGTGCCGCAGGAGACGGCGAGGTTGTGGGTGGGCAGGTTGCCGAGCTGGCCGAGCGCGGCGTGGGTCTTGATGAGCGAGACGCTACCGGTGCGTTGAACGATGGCCGCATGTACCTGCGGGCGAATGAGCGCCACCTCGTAGCGGCTGGCGCTGGCCAGCGGCATGCCGAGCAGCTCCTCGAACAGGCCAACCAGCCGCGCCTCGTAGGTGGATGCCTTGTCGAGGGCGTGCAGGTCGTTGTCGGAGCGCGGCTGTCCGTTCAGCAGGCGCATCAGGTGATAGAGGTAGACGCGTATCCAGGTATTGCCGGATTTCGGATAGGAGGCGATCCAGACGATGCCCTTGGGATTGCGCGGGTCGGCGACGATCATTTCGGCTCCGGGACGTATTGTGCGAGTTCGGGTGTCATGTAGCCCACACGGGCCATCTGGACGTGATGAGCGCCGACGATGCGGCGAATCTGATCCTCGCTGAGGACCTCGCGCCAGCCCCCGGCGCGGCCTTCGCGGAAGAACTGCTGGTCGCCGCGCGTCGCCTCGGGAAAGCCGGATCGCTCCTCGCTCTCCTTCAGGGTCTCAAACGACGAGGCGCGCCGGGCCATCGTCAGCTGTGCTTCGCTCGGCTGCAGATGAAGGAACTGGGCGACCGCCGGAAAGACCAGCTCGGGCACCGACAGCATGTCCTCGTAGCGGACCGGCATGATCATCGGATTGGGCGCCCCGGTCCAGCTTCCGACGTTTTGGCTCCACGATCCCCAGAATTCCGGCGCGGCGACATCGTCGCTGGAGACCATGCAGTTCTCCAGGCCCATGCGGTCGATGGCGACGTCGATGGAGGTGCCGAAATGGGCGCTGAGCGATACGGCAATATCGAGCGGATTGCGCACGATGTAGACGGCGCCGGCGGTCAGCGAGAGATCGATGGTCGGCACGCCGTAGGAGACGCCGAGCGCGCTGTGGGTCTTGAGCGCGATCATGCCGTTGGTCGCCGCGGCGATCGCCGCCTGCACCTGCGGGCCGGCGGCGGCCACCTCCGCGAAGCTCGCCTCGGCCAGCGGCTTGCCCAAAAAGCGCTCGTACAGGTCGACGTGGCCGCTCGCCTTCGGGGCGAATCTCGTAAGAAAATCAAGGCTCTCCTTGCCCGCGCCGGGAACGTCGGCGTCCGGTCGCAGGAGGTGCCAGAGGAACACCCGCATCCAGGTATTGCCGGACTTGGGATAGGAGGCGATCCACACGAGATTGGCCGGCTGCCGGTTTTCGGCTGCCGTCCCGTTGCCGCCGGGATGCTGCGTTGCGTTCATGGCACAGGCGTTATCGCAGGGGCGCCGCCCAGGCAAGGTGACCGGCGCATTTCGCCGGGCTGGCGACAGGCAAGAACCAGCAGAGGCTCTATGCGGCGGCTTCGCTGAGGACCGTCACCAGCTCGTCGACGATCGACTGGACCAGGATGCGGTCGTCGCCTTCCGCCATGACCCGGATCACCGGCTCGGTGCCGGAGGCGCGCACGACCAGCCGGCCGCTTGCCGCCAGGCGGCCATTGGCAGCGTCGATCATCTTCAGCACCTGGTTGTTCTCGAGCGGCTTGCCGCCGGCAATCCGGACGCTCTTCAGGATCTGCGGCAGCGGCTCGAAGCGATGGCAGACCTCGCTCACCGGCCGGTCGAGCTTCTTGACCACGGCGAGAAGCTGGAGTGCTGCGATCAGCCCGTCGCCGGTGGTGGTGAAGTCGCTCATGATGATGTGGCCGGACTGCTCGCCGCCGAGGTTGAAGCCATGCTCACGCATCGCCTCGGCGACATGGCGGTCGCCGACCGGAGTGCGCATGAATTTGAGCCCGAGACCGGTGACGAAGCGCTCGAGGCCGAGATTGGACATGACCGTGGCGGCGATGCCGCCACCGGTGAGCCGACCGTCGGCGGTCCACGATTCGGCAATTACGGCGAGCAGCTGGTCGCCGTCGACGATGTGGCCCTTCTCGTCGATGACGACGACGCGGTCGGCATCGCCGTCGAGGGCGATGCCGACGTCGGCGCGCACCTCGTGGACCTTGGCGACCAACGCCTCGGGCGAAGTCGAGCCGACCTCGCGGTTGATGTTGAGGCCGTCGGGTTCGACGCCGACGGAGAACACCTCGGCGCCGAGCTCCCAGAGTGCCTGGGGCGCCACCTTGTAGGCGGCGCCGTTGGCGCAGTCGATGACGACGCGCAGGCCGTCGAGGGTGAGGTTGCGCGGCAGCGTGCGCTTGGCGAACTCGACGTAGCGGTCCTGCACGCCGTCGATGCGCCAAGCGCGGCCGAGATCGGCGGGGCGGGCGAGCCGCTTGTTCATGTCGACGTCGATCAGCGCCTCGATCTGGTCCTCGACCGCGTCCGACAGCTTCAGTCCGTCTGGGCCGAACAGCTTGATGCCGTTGTCGTCGTAAGGGTTGTGCGAGGCGGAGATCATGACGCCGAGATCGCAGCGCATGGAGTGCGTCAGCATGGCGATGCCGGGGGTCGGCATCGGGCCGGTCAGCAGCACGTCCATGCCGACGGAGAGGAAGCCCGCAGCGAGGGCGTTCTCGATCATGTAGCTGGACAGCCGGGTGTCCTTGCCGATGACCACCCGATGGCGATGCTCGCCACGGTGGAAGACGAGTCCGGTGGCCATGCCGACCTTGAGGGCGAGCTCAGGCGTGATCGTCTTGTTGGCGCGACCGCGAATGCCGTCGGTGCCGAAGTGCTTGCGTGCCATGTCGAAACAGCTTCCTCCGCCGCAGTCAGCCGGAACACTCTGTCATAGCCCGATCATTGCTCTCAGCGTGTTGAAAAATCGCGAATTTTAGCAAGGTTGCGTGAAACACGTTAACGGCCCGGCTCGGCGGGGCCGCGCGCCTGGAGGCGAACCGCCGGATTTCCGGCCATTTCGGCGGCCTCTTGGCGGACGAGCTTGCTTGACAGGCTTCGGCCGCCCTCCTTATATCCGCTTCGCCTCGCGCATGAGGGGCGGAGTAGCTCAGCTGGTTAGAGCAGCGGAATCATAATCCGCGTGTCGGGGGTTCAAATCCCTCCTCCGCTACCACCATTACAGTGTTTGGCAATTCACCGGGTTTGCGGCGAGGCAGGTTGAGAAGCTCTGCCAGTGCGCCCTTGACGTTCAGGTCAAATTTTCCGCGCCCTTCGCGCGGTATCACCTCGATGCTTGTGACAAGTGAACGAATGGCATTGACCGCTTCCCGGCGATCATCTTCGTTGGCGCGCAGTGCCTCCTGCAACTCGGCGATCCTGCGGCGATAAACCTCAATCGATGCTGGATGCAGTTCCACGACATCGCTGGCATCCGAGATTGCGGCTAGATCGGCGGCAAGGCGCTCCTTTTCCGTTTCCATCTCGATCAGCCGAGACTTCATGCCTGTCGTTGCCACGCCATCGGCTATGGCATCGATGATGTTCGCGATTTGTCTTTCGAGAAGGGCAAGCCGTTTGCCAATCTGTTGCCGGTCATGCCGCATCTTCGCGTTCAGACGCTTCCTCTCGGTATGATACTCGGTGAGGAACTCGGCAACGGCATCGGGCGCGAGGAGCCGCTGCTTGATGCCTTCAAGCACACGACGTTCGAGGTCAGCCACACGGATAGTCCGGTTGTTTGTGCAAGTCCCCCGTTCCCGATGCGCTGTGCAGGCGAGCTGATCCTGGGTCTTGATGGTGTAGCTCGCGCCACAGCATCCGCACCGCACAAGGCCGGAGAACATGTGCTTCGGCCGTCGACGTTTATGAAGCCGGGTCCCACCGTAGAGCTTCTTGCGTGCCTGGACGGCGTTCCATAGCTCGTCGCTGACGATGCGCAGGTGAGAGGCTTCCACCACTTGCCACTGTTCGGACGGGTTCGGGCGGGAGATGCGCTTGCCGGTCTCCGGGTCCTTGACCATCTGAACACGATTGAAGACCAGAAGCCCGATATAAGCCTCATTGTAGAGTATGCCGCTGCGACGTTTGAGATTGCCGTTGATGGTCGAGGCTCCCCATTCTCGACCAAATGGAGAGGGAACGCCGTCGCGGTTGAGGCTAGCAGCGATGATCCGCGCGGAACGTCCCGAGGCAAACTCCTGGAAAATGCGCCGGATCACAACAGCCTGTTCTTCATCTACTTCGCGGAGGCCTCGGATCGGCTCCCCTCGGTCGTCGAGCTTCTTGACCACACGATATCCGTAGGACAGGCCCCCGGCGGAATATCCGCTGATGACACGGCCGGACTGGCCGCGCCTGATCTTGGCGGCCAGGTCCCGAAGGAAGAGGGCGTTCATGGTGCCTTTCAGGCCGACATGAAGTTCATCAACGGCGCCCTCGGAGAGGGTCACGATCTTGACGCCTGCAAAACGCAAGCGCTTGAAGAGACCGGCAACGTCCTCCTGGTCGCGCGACAATCGATCGAGCGCCTCGGCGAGCACAATCTCGAATTGCCTGCCTTGCGCATCGGCCAAGAGGCGCCGGATGCCCGGCCGGCGGATCAGGCTTGCGCCGGAAATCGCCGCATCCGAATAACGTTCCGCGACCGTCCATCCCTCACGCGCCGCATGCTCGCGGCAAAGCCGTAGCTGATCCTCGATCGAGGCTTCCCGCTGGTTGTCGGATGAATAGCGGGCGTAAAGGGCAACACGGGGCATGTCTGCGTCTTTCTTGTCTAGAGGTTCTTCAGATCCTTCATGAGCGCGAACAGATGCAGCGGATCGGTAGGCGAGGGCTGGAAATCAAACCGCTCATAGAACGAACGCGCGGCTTCGTTCTTGGCGTGAACCGCGAGCGCGCGGACACCGGCAATGTCTGCCACTTGCAGCGTGCGTAGAACCGCGTCGCGCAGCAATCCCGCGCCGATCCCCTTGCCCTGCCACGCCTCGCTGACCCCGAGTCGGGCCAGCAGCATGACCGGTACGGGATGTCGGGCAAGCCCCTTTGTCAGCCGCTCGGGCGCGCCCTCATAGCGAACCTCGCCGACAACGAGCGTGTAGAAACCCACGATGGCGTCATTCTCCGCGAGGCCAACATAGGTTTGCGAGGCGTTCGCCATCTGGTTCGGGAGGGCGAAGCGGACCAGGAACCGATTCAGCGATTCCTCGCCGCAATCGAATGTCTCGACGGTATGACGGCGATGCAGCTTTTCGATCCGAAAGCCTGTCACGTCCGCTAGCCGCCCGAAAAGACGCTCGGCTCTTTCAGAAGCTTACGCAGACGCGGCAGATCACGCGGCGGGGCGTCCAGGGCGGCGATGAAGGCTTCCCACTTCTCCGGGGGAAGCTGGAAAACGCGACGGTCGGCAAGGGCTTCCGCAGCCCGGCCGAGCGCGCTTTCAAGCACGAACTCGCTCAGGGAGCGGCGTTGCGCTTGCGCTGCGGCCGTCAGGGTATGCTTGGCCTCCGCCGTCAGGCGGAGATCGAGTTTTTCGGTGCGGTTGGTGCGTGTGGCCATGATGCTGCCTCCTAACGCACCATTTCACAATGCCCGACATTGTCAAGACAATTTGAACATTGCATCATGTCTCATCGCCCTCCAACTCGTCGCTGGATTTCGGCCCGTTGTCATTAGCGGCGCGCATGGCCTTCTTGTGATCCTCGCGCCCCATGCGGCGGCCGATGATGCGCGCAAGCTGGAGGGCGACATCGTTGACCTTGCGCAGCGCCTCGGGATCGGGGCCGTCTGCGTTGCCGTTATCGTTGGCCGCGACGGGATGCCTCTCAGGATCGGACGGGTCAGCCGGCGTCATGCTTGCTCGCTTTTCCGCCGGGGGTTCTCGTTGTCATTGACGGCGCGCCATGCGACGGGATCGGCGACCCATCGGCTGATCTCGGATTCGCGCCATCCCGCGCCGTTGACGCTGATCCTGAGTTGGGCTGGGAAGGTGCCCTCGGCGATCTTGCGGTAGATGGTGGACCTGGACAGTCCGGTCCGGGCGAGGACGGTTCTCAGGCGGACGATACGGTCCGGTTCTGGCATGGCGGCGCTGCCTCCCGCTGGCTGTTGCTGACTGTTCCTGACCCAGACAGAACAAGCGGCACGCACGTGCAAGAGGCTTCAGAGCGAGGGCGTGGCGTGGCGTACGGACAGCGGAAAATAGGACGGTTCTAGAGTCCGATGCCTCGTCCTCTGCCGAGATCGATGCCGTGCGCAAAGGCAAGGGCGGCTCCGAGTTGGCGCCCGGTTTCCATCTGTATGCCGAGCTCTGTCTTGCGGTTGGCGAGGAGAGATTCCAACTGCGGATCGCGTTGGAGGCTCTTCGCCATGTCGCTCATCGCAGCGCGCGAGGCCTTGTAGCCGGACATGTCGCCGGCCTGGTATTGGTGCTGGCTGGTGCGGTCGAGCTTCTGCCAGCGCTCCACGAATTGGTCGGCCCGGCGGGCCGGATCGGTGCGGATTTCGGTTTCGAGCTGGAGCGCGCGGATGGCGCGATTGACCCGACCCGTGCCAGCCTCGCGGGCGAGGTCCGGATCCTTGACGTAGGCGGCCTCAGCATCGCGCCAGCCATGCGGCCGCACGTCCTCGACGGTGTCTCGGGCCTCGTTCAGTTCCTTCACCTGCGCCGGACTGGCCCTGCCGCCCATCTGCTGCGCCTCGAAGATTGTCTCCACCGCGCGGGCATGGCGGATGAGCGCATCGGTTCGAGCCTTGCGCTGCGCCGCGTTCGGGTCCGCCGCCACGGTCCTTTCCGCCGCATCCGCTTTGCGCCGAACCTGCCTTTCGGCGCTTCCCCTTGCCGGCTGCACAGCGTCCGAACCAGGCACGGCGCCTCCGCGGAAGCGCACGCCGTCGAGCAGCTCATCGATCCGGTGGCGAACTGCTTCCGGCACGATCTTGCGCACAACCTCGACGACGCGCTCGCGGAAGGTTATCCCGCGCCGCTCGGCATAGCTCTGCGCGGGATCGGCGCGCTCGTAATCCGACGCCATATCCTTGGCCCTGTCGCGCGACAGAGTGCGGATGAGCCGGTCCTGATTGGCGAAGTCGTCGTGGCCGTAATGTAGCTCCACGCCTTCGCGATGCCGAGAAAGAGCGACATAGCTGCCATGGGCGTCCATGCCCGGCGTCGCCAGCACATGGGTGCGGTCAACCGTCATCCCCTGAGCCTTGTGAATGGTCGCGGCATAGCCGTGGTCGATGCGGTCGTAATCCTTCAGGTCGAACGAGACGCTACGCCCATCGTCGGTGCGCACGGACATGCTCCGCGGGCTCACCTGCTCGATGGTTCCGAGCGTGCCGTTCTTCACCCCAAGGCCGCGCTCGTTCTGCAGGAACATGACACGATCCCCGCTGGCGAAGCTGCGCTCGCCGCGTTCGACCGCGACGCGCACATCCTCGCCCGGATCGCCCGCTTGCCTCATCCGATTCCGCGCGGCTTCGTTGAGCGCGCGCACCTCGGCATTGGTGTGGGTCAGGATGATACGACTGCGGTCGGGCGATGCTTGCCGGTCGCGGTCCCAGCGGTCGATCAGATCGTCCCGCGCCTGCTCTCGTGACACGGCCTCATGCACCATGTCACGCGCATCATAGGCATGGATCGCATTGCCGGTCTTGCCGGTCGCCAGATCGCGCGTGGCGTCGCGCTGCCAGTCGTCCCGCTGGCGGCGCACCTCGCCGATCTCCGCCCCGCCGTGGCGCTCGAAGATCGAGCGGAACGCCGCGCCCGCCTCGATGGATTGCAACTGCTGCGGATCGCCGACCAGCACGACCTTGGCGCCGGCCTCGGCGGCATGGGACAGCACGCGCTCCAACTGGCGCGTGCCGACCATGCCCGCCTCGTCGATGACAAGCACATCTCGGGAAGTGAGCACGTCGCGGCCCTGTCCCCAACCGTGTTCCATGCTGGCGATGGTGCGAGACGCGATGCCCGATCCGCTTTCCAGATTTTCGGCGGCGATGCCGGACAGCGCCACACCTCGGACCTCGTAGCCCGCGGCTTCCCAGGCTTCGCGGGCCGCGCCCAACATCGCGCTCTTTCCCGTCCCGGCATAACCGACGACGATGCCCAGATCCCGCCCGTCCGTGACATGCTCCAGCGCATCGGCCTGCTCGACCGAAAGGACGAGGCCGCGCTGCTCGGCTCGGGCCAGCGCTGCGTCCTTGTCCCTGTCATTGACCTCATGACGTTTCGTCTCGGCCATCATCTGAGCGGCGCGGTGCAGGCGCTGCTCGGCCTCGATCATCTGGTGGGTGGTGAAGCGATCTTCTCCGAGCCCGTCCTTGCCGAGTTCCACCAGATCTGGCGCTCCGTGCATCCCACCCATGACGGCATTGAACTGATCCATCCCATCGCTATGGCGGTGCGCGAACTTCGCCATATCGCGCCGCGTAAACGTCGATTGTTGATGGGTGATGGCATGGAGCGCCAGGGCGGGATTGGCGATGATGCGCTCGCCGTTGCCGCGCGCGATCTCGCGGTGCATCTCGGCGCGGTCGGTGGCCTCGATCACTTCGGCCTCGACACCACGTGTCTCGATGCGCTGCGCGGGCGCGCCGATCTGGCTTTGCGGCTCCAGCGCGACGCCCTGCGCTTCGAGGCTGCGATGGTCGATCCGTGCGTCGATGTCGAGTTCGGCTAGGCGCTCGTTGGCCAGCTCTGCCCAGCGTTCGCGCCAGCGTTCCACCATCTCCGTGCGGTTCCACTCCCGCACCTTGGGGCCGAAGCCGTTTTCGTCCACCGACCGCATCGTCAGCATGACATGGGCATGGGGCTTCAGCGTCCCGTCCTCGGCCATGTCGCGGTGCACGTTGAGATCGGCGATCATGCCCTGATCGACGAATTCTGACTGCGCAAAGTCGCGGGCCAGTTCGATGCCTTGGCGCTCCGTCATCTCGCGCGGAATGGCGAACTCGACCTCGCGGGCAAGCTGGGCGTCCTTGCGCACCTCGAGCGCTTCGACATCGTTCCAAAGGCGCTCGCGGTCGCTCCATTGCTCCGGCGCCTTCTCCGGCAGCATGACCTCGGAGTGGACGACGCCGCGCTTGTTGGAGAAGTCGTGATTGCGCTCAAGCCGGTCGTCGCGCAGCCGCGAGGCTGAGCGGTAGGCGGCGGATGCCACCGCGCTTGCGCCGGACCTGCGGCCGATGACCTTGACGTGAAGATGATAGATCGCCATCGCGATCCAAGCATTGCCACGGCAAGGCGCACGTCGGAACGACGTATAAGCGCGCCCTCCCTCGAAAAATTCTCGGGATGGACCAGACCGTGCCGCACCGTCTCGACAACCTCACTGCATTCAGCCAGATGCCGAACTACCATCGCTGCATCAACTGCTCGTGGAGACAGTGATGCGCAAGGCAAGGGACTTCGATGCGGAACTGAAAGCGCTCGAAGACAAGGCGCGGCAACTCAAGGCCCGCAAGGTCCAGCAGTTGGGTGAACTGGTGATCGCCACCGGAGCCGACGCGCTCAGCGCCGAGGAGCTGGCGGGCGCGCTGATCGTGCTGGCTGAAACCAAAGACGCCGGAAAGAGGGAGCCATGGGCCAAGCGCGGGGCTGCGTTCTTTCGAAGTAAATCGCGGCGATCTGCTCCGGCATCTGACCGCAACACAGACAGCGCTCCGGCGCAATCGGACGGCGCGCAACCGCCATCGGGCGGCTCGCGCCCGGGATGACATGCGCACCTGGCAAGTCGAGCGCCGCAAGCGCACGCGGCATCTGATCGAACTCGGCGGCCTCGTCGTCAAGGCCGGGATCGTGGAGCTTACCGGCGACGACCGCGCCATCATCCTCGGCGCGCTGATCTGGATGGCCGAAAAGCTCCAGGGCGATCAGGGCGATCAGGCGCGTACGCTTTGGACGGAAAAGGGGAAAGGGGCGTTCGAGGCAGAACATCAGGGCGACATACCGGCCACGCTACGACAGCACCGGCAGGATTCAGCATGATCATCCGGAGCGGACGCTGGTTTACATCCACGATGCAAGGGATCAGCATTGTTCAAACACGAACGTCCTAGGCAGGCCTCAGGATCAATACTCAGCACTTCTCCGAGTGGCGGTTCGCCTCGGGCAGAATCGGCATGACATCATCGCCCAGGTCAAGTCGCCGGCAGTCCGATCCGAGCGAGCAGTTCGGCATATCCCGAATTGTCGCGGATCGGTCAGAAGGCCGGATTGCCTTTGAGCCCAGTCAGAGCATGCGGCCGCAATCAACTGCAAATTCTATTGCTCGTCCGGATCGACGTAACGGGCGCCATAGGATTCGATGATCCTGTCCATCGCCTCCCTGGCGACACGGTTGTGCTCGACTGGAAAACCCAGCGACGCCACCATCTTCCAGTGCCCGTACATCAGGCTGACGAAGAGATAGCCGATCTCGCGGCACGCCTTCTGCGGAATTGTAGGGTTACTGATCTGCACCTCGTGCGCCATGACATGGCGCAGCAGCGAATATTGCTCGCGCAGGTTCGTCCGGATTTCCTCCGACCCGGCCGCCAGGGCGACCATGGCGTCATAGACCGCGTCGTCGGCGGGTTTGGCCAAGCCCCTGCCTTCGAGGAAGCCGAAATAGAAATCAAGAAACAGCGCCAGTCGCTCGTGCGACTGGGCCTTGAGGATTCCCTTGGCCAGTAGCTCCCGATAGGAGCCGGCCAGCGCGTCGCACAGCATCAGCATCATCTCCTGCGGTTCGGGAAAATAGTGCAGGATGAGCTGGCGCGATATTCCCGCCTCTTTCGCGATCGCGTCATAGGACGGCATGGGTAGGTTGCCCTGGGAAATGGCGCGAAATGCCGCCCGGACGATCTCTGGCTTGCGGGTGTCGGCGGAGGCGCCGTCCGGCACGGCCGCATCGCCATCGCTAGGCTCCGTTCCCGCCTCGACTTCGGGCGCGAGGCCTTCCGCGTCGATCGCGCCCACTTCCCTCTCGGCCCGCAGCCAAGCATCAAGCTCGCTCGCATAGGCATGCACGGGAACGCCGCGTCCGCCGTCCGCGCCGGGCCGATACACCGGAAGCCGCCTTTCGGCCGCCCAGCGCCGCACCGTGCTCTGGTCGCGGCCGAAATGTTGCGCGATCTCGCGCCAGCCCTTCAAAAGCCGATCGTCCGGCTCCTTGCCCGGTTCTTCCCCCACCGTCCCGTCTGTCCCCTGCTCTGGCGGTTTCGTTCTCCTACTTGCTGGCGTTCCGAGATGATGCCACGGGCAACCAGGACAATACTTATATTCGATTGAAATCTTCTGACCACCCCTTGCAGTCGTCGCGACCGATTTTGCTCCTGGCGACGACTCGCGCTGGGGCATTTTCGATCGCCAATAGCCTCGCCCTCCACGGTTTTCCGCGAAATGAGCAAAGTTGCACATTCTTGCCCGAACTTATCAGGGTTCTCGAACGCCGCCGCAGCAAGTAGGCTATATGTGCATTGTCGGCCTGCACTGCGGAGTCTACCTCCTTGCCGGAAATAGTCGTTTCCGCGACGTGGAAAGTATTGTTAGTGAGTTTGCGTGACGTGCCGAATTACACAACCTGGAATAGATTGAATTCCCTGACGTTAGGCCGGACGAGCAAAGATCAGGGGCGCGCAATGGACTTCGACGAACTACCGCCAGCGGGGAGCTATCCCGCAGCGGGTTGGTAGGCCGCCGACGCGCAGGGGCCCGACCATCCGCAACGAGGGCAACCGGGCACGCGAAGTGGAATCAGGACTGATCTCTGGCGGGGATCGAGGATGACGACTTGAAGTGGGGCAATATGAGGAACGTGAAGGCGACGGGCGGGGCAACCGCCGGGGGCAAGGATCGGCAGGCGGGCAGCCGCTTTTTCGGGCGGGGCATTGGAAGCCGGCGGACGGCGCTCGCCGGCGTCTCGACGCTGGCACTGCTGGCGGGGATCGGCTTGTCGTCGTCGCCGGCGGAAGCCGCGTGCGATGCGACCGCGCCGGCAAGCAGCACGACGGTGACGTGCGACGCCAATGCGCCCAATCCGGAGACCGACGCCATCATCGCGCCGGGATCGACGGACGTTGAGGTCGATTTCGAGTCCAATGCCGCGCTCCAGACGGCGACCAGTCCGGCGATCGACCTCGGCGGCGGCGCGCTGATCGACATGGCGACGGGTTCGCAGATCGCGGATTTCGACCCGTCCACGGTGCCCGTCACGATCCAAGGCGTGATCGACGGCGACTTCACCGGCGTCACCGACCAGACGACGCTCGACGCGCTGTTCGACAGCATTCAGGGGGAAGCGCCGGTCCGGCCGACGCCCGCCGACGCGACGATCAACCTCGGCATGACCGACAACGCTCCGCTCCAGACCAAGATTCACGACATCACCGCCACGGTCACCGTCAACAAGGCGATGATGGCCGATCTGGCGATGAACGCCATCACGGATTACATCTCGGGCCCCGGGGACGTGACTGCGCGCGTTCCCTCCGCTGCGGCTACGTTGACACCGCCGGCATCGGCAGGCGGCCCCAACACCGTCTTCGTCGATGGCGGAACCGTGATCTCGGGCGGCGCGGCGGCGATCCGTTCGGCGGGCGACAGCGCGCTCGCTGTGACCGTCACCGGCGGCGGTACAATTGCAAGCCTCACCGAAAACGCTCCGGCGGTCCTGCTCGATGGTGTCGGTGGGCTCCACGTCGACCTGGAGGACGGCAGTATCGCGACCTTCTTCGACGGCTCCGCGGGTGTCGCGTTGCCCTTCGACGGCTCGGCCATGAGCGTCATCATGGCCGGCGATTCGCATATCCTGACCGCCGGCGACGGCTCGGCCGCCATCCTCGGCCCCGGCGCGAATAGCGTGTTCAATCTCGAGGTTTCCCGGCCGGCAACCGACGCCGTGCCGACCATCGCCACCTTCGGCGACAATTCGGCCGGCATTTACATGCACGGCGCGGCCGGCGGCTCTACAGCGACGCTGCAGTTCATCGGCGCCGGTCCGGGCGCCAATCCCGCCTTCCAGACCAGCGGCGCCAATTCGACGCTGATCGACATGGATCTCGGCGTTCTCAGCGGCAACTCAAGCCTCAGCCTGACGGGCGAAAATACCAGCTTCGGCACCTTCGGCGACGGCTCGGGCGTGATGAGCCTGCTCACCGGCAGCAGCAGCGACACGCTGGTCTATCTGCTCGATTCAACGCTGACCTCGGCAGGCGCGGACGCCACGCTGCTGGAGACCTCGCGCGGCGCCAGTTCGCTCACCAACCTCGTCGCCATCGGCGATACGTTCACGGCCACCGGCGACGGATCGGGCGGCATCGTGTCCCGCGTGACCGGCGGCGGCGCTAGTTTGACCGATTCGTTTTACTTCGGCACGGACACGGTCTCGACCGGCGGCGACAATGCGCCGGCCTTCCTGGTCGAGCAGGGGGGTGAGTTTTCGGTGCGCACCGTCACGGTCGACAATAGCAGCTTCACCACCTTGGGCGCCGACAGCGCCGGCTTCTTCGTCGGCGGGCTGGGCGACAGCTCTGCGCTCGATGTGCGCGCAACGTCGACGACGATCGACACGACCGGCGCCAATTCACCCGGCCTGTTCGTCGGCGGCATTGGGACCGGTTCCGCGATGACCACGTCCTTTGCCAACGGCCTTTCAACGAACTATTTCGACATCACGACCCGGGGCGACAATTCCAACGCGCTCACCGTCATGGGCGTGGCAAACGACAACAGCGTGTCCTCGTTCGTTATGAACAACGCCACGCTTTCGACCCAGGGGGCGAACTCTATCGGCCTTTTCGCGCCGATGCTCAGAGGCACCGGCGGCGACAGCACCGGCGTGGCCGACTGGGATAGCACGACCATATCAACCATGGGCGCCGGTTCGACCGGCATGATTGTCGGCGACGCCTCCAATCATTCGGGATCGGCGCCGAACATCTTCGACACCTCCATCTCGGTTTCGGGAGACCACACGACGATCGACACCGCCGGCGACGGCGCGGCGGGATTCCTGCTCTATGGCCTCGGCGACGGCATGAGCAGTTCGGACGCGACCGCATCGTTCGACAATTTCGACGTGACCACGCAGGGCAACGATGCCCGCGGCGTGGTGCTCGACTTCTTCGGCCAGGATATGTCTGGTTCCAGCGAAACGCTCGCCTTCGACCACTTCACCATCGACACCGCGGGCGACCGCTCGACCGGCCTCATCGTCGGCAACGGCGAAGGCGCGAACACCGGCATCGACGGTTCGGACATCACGGTCGCCTTCGATCACACCACGATCAACACCGCCGGAGACGATGCCATCGGGCTCATCATCGAGCCGATCGGGCCGGGCGCAACGGATTCGACCTTTTCGGTGACGATGGACAACGTCACGGTGACCACTTCCGGCGCCAATGCCCATGGCATCGTGCTCGGCGAGGGGCTGGGCGCCGACATGTCGGCCACCAATACGGACAACAGCCTGTATATGGGGACCATCTCCTCGACCACGACCGGCGACGGCGCCGCCGCGCTGGTCCTCAACGGCCATACGAGCATCGCGCCGGTGGCGGGCGCCTGGCCCCCCCCCCTCCATCATCTACTTTAAAATTTACACTTTCTATACCTTCGTCGCCACCGGCGCCGGCGGGCGCTCGATCCGCATCTCGGCTTCGCGGCGCCACATGCGCATGCGGTTGCTCGGCCAGCTCGATGCGGGCGAGACGACGGCGATTACCATCACCGACAGCAGCAGCGCCACGGCGACCGGCGCCGGCGGCTCCGGCATGGTTTTCGAGGGCACGGGCGCCGGCGCCTCCGCCATGGTGACGGTGCAGAGCGGCGGCACGGTGTCCGGCGCCGATATGGCGCTGTCATTCGACAATGTACAGGGCTCCGTCGACAATGCCGGCACGCTGAACGGCGACAGCGGCGTCGCGGCAGCGTTCGGGGCGACGGCGGACAGCTTCGTCAATTCCGGCTCTGTCACCGGAGACGTGCTGCTTGGCGACGGGTTGGACACGGCCGAGCTGGTCGCCGGCCAGTCGATCACCGGCGTCATCGACGGGCAGGGTGGCAGCGGCGACTTCCTTTCCTTCACTGGCACGGGAACGTCGAGCATCGACATGGGTGACGTTCTTGGTTTCGAGAACTTCCAGAAGGCCGGAACCTCGACCTGGACGCTGACCGGTACCAATGCGGTAGCCGCACCGTTCCTGGTGAGCGGCGGCACGCTGGCCAACAATGCGGTTCTCCAGAACATGCTGATGACGGTCGGCCCCGACGGCCGGCTGCAAGGCAACGGCACGCTAGGCGGATTGACGATCAACGGCACGGTCGCGCCCGGCAACTCGATCGGCACGATCAACGTGGCGGGCAACGTGGTGTTCAACACCGGCTCGACCTACGAGGTCGAGATCGCCGCGCCGGACCAGGCCGACCTGATCTCGGCGACCGGCACGGCGACGATCAATGGCGGCGCGTTGCAGATCGTCAAGCTCGATCCCGACGCCAGCTATGCGGACGGCCAGACCTACCGCATCGTCGAGGCCGATGGCGGCGTGGTCCACAACGCCGACTTCACTTCCAACCAGCCCTTCTCGCTGCTGCGCACCGATGTCGTCTATGGCGCCGATTTCGTCGACCTGACGCTGCTCGCCAATGTCCCCTTCACGACCTTGGCCCACACCTACAACCAGTTCCAGTCGGCGAGCGGATTGCAGGACCTCGAACAGTCGGGCGACGCGCTCACCGTCTACAACGAGATCGTGCAGCTCTCGCTTCAGCCGGATGGCGGGGACGCGGTGCGCCAGGCGTTCGACCTTTCCTCGGGCGAGATCCACGCCGCGGGCCAGCACATCATCCGATCGGGCGCACGCACCTTCACCCGCATGCTGCAGCAACAGGCGGAGGCCGCACTCGGCGAGGGTGGACGTGGGGTCAAGACGGAGACCGTTGCCCTCGGCTATGCATCGGCCAGGACGCGCAAGCTCGATATGATGTCCGCCGTCGCCCGCGATCTCGACGGCAAGCCGGAAAACGAGACGTTCCGTGGCGCCTTCCTCGCCCCGCTGGCGACCAGCGGTTCGATCGCTGGCGACGGCAACGCGGCCACGATCAACTGGCGATCGGTGGGCGTGATCGGCGGCTACGAGGGGCCGGTTGACCTTGTCTTCGGCCGGGCGACGGTCGGCTTAGCCGCCGGCTATTTGCACAGCAACGGCACTGTGGACGCGCGTCTCTCGACGCTCACCTCGGACGGCTTCCATTTCGGCGCCTATGGGGCATGGACGGACGGAACCTATGTCGCGACCGGCGCCCTCGCCTTCGGCGCCGCTGACGTCCACACCGGCCGCCGCGTGATGTTCGGGGGCATCGACCGGACGGCCGAAGCGAGCTACTGGGCTCAGACGGTCGACCTCGAGGCGGAGGTATCCCGCCCGTTCGGCATCGGCGACGACACCCGTCTCGCGCCGCTGGCGACGCTGAGCGCCGGCTGGATGGGCCACGGGGCAACCACGGAGACCGGCGCCGGATCGCTCAACCTGGCCGTCGCGTCTGAGAACCAGGGCTGGTTCGATACCGGCCTCGGCGTCTCGCTCTCGCGACGCTTCGTCTCGGCGAACGGCATCAATGGGATGGTCGAGGCGCGCATGGTCTGGGAGCACGGCTTCGGTTCGACCGTGCCGCGCCAGGGGCTCGCCTTCGCCGGTAGCCCGACGGCTTTCTCGGTCGCCGGGCCCGACCAGGGAAGCGATCGGCTGCGGCTCGGCCTGAGCCTCGGCGTCAAGGTTGGACCCCGTGCGGATTTCCGGGCAAGCTATGACGGGATGTTCTCCGCCGCCGCACAGGATCATAGAGCGAATGTCGGTCTCAGGGTCCATTTCTGAACGGTTGCGGCGGCTGTCGTTCACGGCAGTCGCGCTGCCCCTCTGTCTCGTCGCCGCGCTTCTGGTTTCCTCGTCGACCCGGCCGCGCGCTCAGCCGCCGGCCAATGAACTGCCCGGCGGAGCGCAATCGCTCAATGAGCAGCACGGCGATTGGGTGGTCCGCTGCGCCATTGCCTCCGGCAAGGTGCATTGCTCCCTGTCGCAAAGCCAGGTGCGGCAGAACGACCACCGCCGAGTCCTGTCGATCGAGCTGGTGGTGGGCGCCACGCGCAGTGAGCTCAGCGGCGCCCTCGTGCTGCCGTTCGGTCTCCGGCTTTCGGCCGGAGTGGACCTGCTGATCGACGACAAGGCGCTGCTGTCGGCTCCATTTTCGACCTGCCTTCAGATGGGCTGTCTGGTTCCGCTCAAGTTCGGCGCCAAGGAGGTGAGCGCGATGAGCGCCGGCCAGAAGCTCGCGGTCACGGCGGTGATCGAGGACAGCGGCAAGCCGATCAAGTTGACCATCTCGCTCAAGGGCTTCACGTCGGCGCTCAATCGAACGGCCGATCTGACCGGCATCCGATAATCGGATACGAAGTGGCGTCGAGGCTGCAATCGGCGATCGGAGCGCCAGAAGGCAACGTCTCCCTGGGGTCAAACTGTAAAAAGCTCAACAATTTGGTCATGTCCGAGAAGCCGCACATACTCTACATGCGGATTGGCGTCACCGGCGACCAGATTTACTTGTCTCTCTTGAGTTCAATCACGCGATATCGAACCAGAGCCAAGACCGGGCAGTGTCGGCACCGTGGTCAAAAGTGTCCCTCGATTCCGCCAACACTATACCCCCCCGCCTTCGCGGGGACGAACGGAAAACAGAGCCTCTCAGCCCTTCGCGCTTGCCACCAGTTCGGCGATCGCCGGCCGCGCCAACAGCGTCCGCCGCTGCTCCGCGCTGAGCGGCGTGAGAGGGCGGGCGCACCGTCAGCCATGCCT
>CAWATX010000001.1:0-429805 GCA_963785065.1 uncultured Alphaproteobacteria bacterium | reverse complement strand
GCTGGCCAACTGGATGCGCGTGCCGTCTTCCGCAACAAAGTGCCCGTCGGAGAGCGAGCCGTTGATCAGGTTCATGGCAGGCGAGCCAATGAAGCCCGCGACGAACAGGTTGACCGGGGCGTCGTACAAGTCCAAGGGGCTGCCGATTTGCTCGACCCTGCCGTCATGCATGACAACGATTCTGTCGGCCATCGTCATGGCCTCGATCTGGTCGTGCGTCACATAGATCGTCGTGGTCTTCAGCCGTTGGTGCAGCGCCTTGATTTCCGTGCGCATTGCCACGCGCAGCTTGGCATCGAGATTGCTCAAGGGCTCGTCGAACAGGAAGACCTGAGGTTTGCGCACGATTGCTCGTCCCATGGCGACGCGCTGGCGCTGGCCGCCTGACAGTTGGCGTGGGTATCGATCGAGCAGGGATTCCAGCCCGAGAACCTCGGCAGCTTCCATGACCCGCTTTGTAGCGTCCGCCTTGCTGGCGCGCGCCAGCTTGAGCGAGAAGCCCATGTTCTGGGCGACCGTCATATGCGGATAGAGCGCGTAGGACTGGAAAACCATCGCAATGTCACGGTCCTTTGGCCGCAGGTTGTTGACCAGTCGGCCGCCGATCTCGATCGTGCCGCCGTTGATTTCCTCCAGCCCGGCGATCATGCGCAGCAACGTCGACTTGCCGCACCCGGACGGTCCGACAAGGACGACGAGCTCTCCGTCATCAATGGTGATGCCGATGCCGTGCAGCACCTCGAGACGGCCATATGTCTTGCGTGCCTCGCTGATCGCAACCGCACCCATAAGTCGTCTCCTCTTGCCCCGCCGGCTTGGTTGCCGGCGTCTGTTCATCATTTCTGTCGACAGGCTACTCTATCACATGATAGGAACGTTCATATCGGCGGAAAATAGCCATTTCGTCAAGTCGGAAGAATGGCGGGTCGGGGGTTGCCCAGGCCGTCCCGGCGGGCGCCGGCTTGGGGCCGTCGGAAGGGGACTTCTGCGGTGCGTGACTACTCCGCTTGCATAGAAATGCTGTTTGCCGACGAGACGGACGATGACGCCAGGCGCATCGAACTGGCCCATCTGGCCGGTGTGCCGCTGGTCGAATTCTGGCGCTGGTCGAACAAGGATCTGGGCGCCATCGCCGCGGTGTCCGCCAGGACCGGCGTCGGTGTCGCGGCCATGCTCGCCGAGCCGATGATCGGATTGAACGACCCGGCCAATGCGGAGGCCTTCGTCACAGGTGTCGTGCGGTCCGCTGCGATTGCCGACCGCCTGGGGGCGAGGGTCTTGATTGCACAGGTGGGGGCGACGCGCGACGGTGTCGATGCAGGGGAGCAGACCCGCGCCATCGTGGAATGCCTCACGGCAGTCGGACAGGCGCTTGCCGGCGGCGCGGTGCGCCTCGGGATCGAGCCTCTCAATACGCGCATCGATCACCGCGGCTATTTTCTCGATTCGACCGCCGCCGCCCTCGACCTGCTCGATGCCGTCGACAGTCCTCATGTCGGCATCGTCTTCGATCTCTATCATTCTGGCGTCATGGGGGAGGGCGTCGACGTGCTGAGCGGCCGAATGGGAAGGGTGCTCCACGTCCATGTTGCCGATCATCCCGGGCGGCATGAGCCCGGAACGGGTGGACTGGACCTGCGCCGCTCGCTCGATTGGATCTTTGCCGAGGGTTATGGCGGCGCGGTCGGTCTGGAGTTCAGACCGCAGCGGCGCAGCGCTGAAGCCATCGGCGTGGCGATGACGGCGCTCGGTTGAATGTCTGCACGGATGCCGTCTCGCTCACCTGATTTCGCGGCCGGGAACAGGCCGATCATCCGCAAATACCGTCATGGGAGGTAATGATGACGAGTCACAAGATCGCTTTCCAACTCTATTCGGCGCGGATGTTCGGGCCGGTGGAGCCGGTGCTGCAGGCGCTGGCCGAGATCGGCTACGACGCCGTCGAGGCATGGGCTCCGAACTTTGAGGATCCCAAGGGCTTCCGCCGCAGCCTTGACGCTGTCGGCCTCACCTGCATGGGCTTTCACATGCCCTTTGCCGGGCTGGTGAACGAGCCGCAGCGCTACATCGACATTGCCAATATCCTCGGCGACAAGCCCTTGATGATCCCACCTTTCCTGGCGCCGGCGGACCGTCCGCAGGACGTCGACGGTTGGAAGCGCATCGGCGCGCAGCTCGCCGCCGGTGCCGAAGCGGCGGGCGCCGCCGGGCTCAAGGTGGCCTGGCACAATCACGAATACGAGTTCCGCATGTTGCCGGACGGCACGCGGCCGATCGACCATCTGCTCGCCGAAGGCAGCGCCGCCGGCTTCGAGATCGATCTTGCCTGGGTCCTGCGCGGCTGGGCCGATCCGAAGGCTGAAATCGAGCGCTTCGCCTCGCGCATCACCGCCATCCAGATCAAGGACACTGCGCCGCCGAGCACGCTCGACGACGAGAACGGATGGCGGGCGGCCGGCGACGGCGTCGTCGACTGGGCGAACGTCTGGCCGCTCTTCACCAAGACGCCCGCCGAATACGTGATCGTCGAGCACGACCGGCCGGTGGATTGGCGACGGATCGCCGAACGGTCGTACAGGTTCACGAAATCCATGGGGACGACCCCCGTCAACGTCAGTGAGGTCCAGAAATGATTTCCGGCATTGGTCATATCGCTCTTCGCGTGAAGGACGTCGAAGCGAGTGTCGACTTCTACTGTAAGGGCGTCGGGCTGGCCGAGGTTCATCGGCTTTACCGCGACAGCGGCGCGCTCTGGCTGGTGTATGTTCGCATCACCGACGACCAGTTCCTCGAGATATTCCCGTCGGGCGAGGGCGACGTGCCGCCGGCGGAGCAGACCGGTGTGAATCACATCAGCCTCGCTGTCGACGACGTGGATGCCTTCGCCTCTGAGCTGCAAAGGAACGGTGTGGTGATGACCAAGGACCCGGGGAATGGCGCCGACGGCAACCGCGGCGCCTGGATCACGGATCCCGACGGCAATCGCATTGAGCTTATGCAGATGCGGCCTGATTGCATTCAGCACCAGGCTGTCCGCCGCTGGCACGAGCAGCAGTCGGCGTCGTAGCTCGCGCGCCCTTACCCAACGACGGCACATTCGCGGGAATGAGGAGGTCCATCCACGTCCTCCTCATTCCCTGAAAGCTTCGATCGCATACCGGCACGTCGGCACATTTCGACGTGCTCATCACTCATGTCACTGGATTGGTAGGTCGCGCCATGCCCAAGTCCGTTTCCCAGCGCATCCGTCCGGCATTGCGGCGGCGTCTGCAGCCCGGTCAGGTGTCCGAGCTGACGGTCGTCAACGCTGACGGCAGCGGCCGCGAAGTCATCTACGAGGTGGGTGAACTCATCGAGGCGCCCAACTGGTCCGTCGATGGCCAATGGCTGATCTTCAATGCCGACGGCCGGCTGTTCAAGATATCGCCTGACGGCCAGCAGGGGCCCGACCGCATCAACACCGCTCCGGTCGAGGACGCCAACAACGATCACTGTCTTTCGCCGGACGGCAAGTTGGTGTTCATCAGCTCGCGCGATCGCCATCTCTATGCCGCCCCGATCGACGGCGGCGCTCCGAGGCGTGTTTCACCCGATCAGGATCCGAGCCGAAACTACACCTATTATCTCCACGGTGTTTCGCCCGACGGCAAGACACTGGCTTATGTCGGCCTGGAGCGGCGCCCGGGTGGCGTCATCACCCGGATCTGCACCATACCGGCGGATGGCGGCGCGATCACCGAGTTGACGGATGGCGGCTGCCCGGTGGACGGACCCGAGTTCTCGCCGGATGGGCAATGGATCTATTTCAATTCCGAGGCCGCTGCGACGCAACCGGGTCATGCCCAGATCTTTCGCATGCATCCCGGCGGGGCGGGGCTCGAACAACTGACCTTTGACGAGCGGGTGAACTGGTTTCCACATTGCTCGCCGGACGGTGCGATGGTCGCCTTCATCAGCTTCCCGACAGGCACGCGCGGTCATCCCGCCGACAAGGACTGCGTCATCCGCATGATGGATCCAGACGGTGGCAATTCGCGAGATGTGGACGCTTTCTGCGGCGGGCAGGGCACCATCAACGTCAACTCATGGTCGCCAGACAGCCGGCGCTTCGCCTATGTCACCTATCCCCTGTCGAGTGATTGAGCGCTCGGCAGCAGGTCAGCCGCCGGCACTTGCGTCTCCTCCGCCGTCAGGTTCGGACGCTGCGGCGGCTTGCGCGGCACGGAACTGCTCCATGATCGACGGATCGGGCGGGTAGAACGCGCTTGCCGGCGCGCCTGCCTCGATCTTGTCGCGGATCCAGCTCTCCACCTGTTCCAGTTCATACCCCTCCCGCGCAAGCTGCGCTGCCAGATGTCGGGGAACGACCACCACCCCGTCGGGATCGCCGACGACGATGTCGCCCGGCTCTACCAGCACGTCACCGCAGCCGATCACTTCCTCAATGCCTGCCGCCAGAAGGGCGCGATTGCTGGGTGCAGGCGCGACGCCATCGCAGAAGACGGGGATCGCCATCCGGGCGATCGCCTCGCCGTCTCGCATCGCCCCGTCTGTGACCAGGGCTGCCACACCGCGCGCCCCCAACGCAGCGACCATGACATCGCCAAGGCCGCCGCATGTCGTGTTGCCGCGCATATCGATGACCAGCACGCTGCCCGCCGGAATTCGATCAATGGTGCCGTGCAGCGGGCTCTTGCGGCTGACGATGCTCGCCCTGTCGGTCAGATCCTCGCGCACGGGAACGTTGCGAAGCGTGAAGGCGGGACCGACGAAGCGCGCATTGGCCGGGTTCAACGGCCGCGCCTGGCTGATCGTGCGGCTACGCAGACCGGCCGTCTTGATCATCAGGCCCGCCAGCGTGTTGGTGCTGACCTTGCCGAGCAGCTCCAGGGTCGCTGCGTCCAGACTCTCGTCTTCGCTCATCGATGCCTCCAGCCGGAGGGCCGCCACCGCGCGGGCGGCCTCGGTAACATCTGCTGCTCGGCAGGCCGGCGCACTGCAGGGCCTAGCCCTTGGCCGCACCGGCGGTCAGGCCGCCAACGAACAGGCGCTGGACGCCGAAGAACAGGACCACGATCGGCAGCGTCATGATGACCGAGGCCGCCATGACGGCGCCCCAGTCGACGTTGAATTCCGAACTGAACTCCGCCAGCCCGATGGGCAGCGTCTTGACGCTGCTGTCGGTCGCGAAGACGAGCGCGAAGATGAACTCGTTCCATGTCGTCACGAAGCAGTAGACGACAGTCGATACGATTCCCGGGACCGCCAGCGGCAGGACGATCCGCACGAGAATCGTCATCCGCGAAGCCCCATCCACCAGCGCGGCTTCCTCGATCTCGTAGGGGATGGAGCGAAAATAGCCGATCAGCATCCACACGCATAGCGGCAGGGTGTGGATGAGGTAGACGAGAATGAGGCCCAGATACGTGTTGATCAGGTGCAGGTGGCCCAGAATGATGTAAAGCGGCACGATAACGGTAGCCGTCGGCAGAAGCTGGCTGACCAGAATGGACGCTTGCAGCATGCCGGCGCCGCGGAATTGGAAGCGTGCAAAACCGTAAGCCGCCAGCGAGGCAAGGATGAGCGAGATGCCCGTCGAGCCGACCGAGATCACCACGCTGTTCAGGAAGTACCGGGGAATGTTGGAGCTGAAGAGCACGTTGGCATAGTTCTGGAGCGTGAAGTGCTGGGGAATCCAGGTCGGCGGCACCGTATAGAGCTCCTGCAGCGGCTTGACCGAAGAGACGATCATCCAGCAGAAGGGAAACAGCGCCGCGGCCGAGAAGATCGACGCCAGAAAATAGCTGAAGGGGGAACTGCGCTTGCTGTTCATTAGCGGCCCCCTGACTTTTCGCGGCGCTGCGAGATGGCGACCTGACCGACGATCACGATGAACAGGACGGTGAACAGGATCAAAGACAGCGCGGCTGCCGTATTGAAACTGAAGTTCTCGAACGCCTCCTTGAAGATCTGGATCGGCAGGATCAACGACTGATTAGCAGGGCCGCCCGTGGTCATCGCGTAGATGATGGTGATCGCGTTCATTCCCCAGATCAGGAGCAGAAGGGTAACCGACGTCAGAACCCCCGCCAGATGCGGCAGCATGATGAAGCGGACCTCGTGATAGAAGCTGGCGCCGTCGATGCGCGCGGCTTCGTAGAGCTCTTCGGGAATGCCTTGCAGCGACGCCAGCACCATCAGCGCCACAAAGGGAAACATCTTCCACACGTTCACGGCTATCAGGCTGGGCTTGACCAGCGTGGCGTCGGTCAGCCAGCCGACCGGTTTGCCGATGATATGCAGCGCCTCCAGCCCATAGTTGATGATGCCGAATTCATAGTGGTACATCCACGCCCACGTCGTGGCGGCCACGATGCCGGGTACCACCCATGGGATCAGCAAAATGCTGCGAACCACGCCGCGGCCGACAAAACGCCGGTCGAGAAGGATCCCGGCGACAACTCCCAGAAACAGCTCCAGGACGATCGAACCGCCGACATAGTAGATCGAATTGTATGTCGCCTGCGCCGTAACCGGTGACCCGACGATGATCCTGAAGTTGTTTAGACCGACAAAGTGACCGGCGTCGTTGGTGAAAGCGAGGAATGCCGTGTTGACGAGCGGATAGGCGACCATGACGCCCAGCACGAGTATTGCCGGCATGACGAAGAAATAGCCGGCACTCAGCCTTTGTCCTTTCATTCAAGTCCTCCCGCGGCCCGCGTGGCCGCCTTGCCCGGCCCCTGCGCGTGCCGATGCACTTGTGCTTGCCGCGGATTTCCCCTTGTTCAACGGCGTTGGTCCATGACGGAGGCGCTTGGCTGCCTGCCTCCGATCGAAACGGCAGCCTGGCTCCGCAAGACGAGCGAAGGTCGGTTTCGGATCAAGGCTTCAGACTTCCGAAGAATCCTGCCATAGAAAGCATCAACCCGAGATTGCCATGTGCGGGATATTGGCCGCTGCAAGGCTCGCTCGCACTGCCCGAACCGACGCTTGCCCATCTTCGCTCCCCGCCGTGCCGGCACACCTAGCGTTGTATGACATATGATGATATAGGGCCGATAGAGAGTGTCAACGCTTGTGGTGATTTTTCCCGTGATACAGGGACTGAGAGGCATCTGATGGCCGGCCCCCCAGCACGCGAGCGTGCCGGACGGACTCGGCTCTCACAGGTGATGATCGATGAGCTGAGGCGCCGCATTCTGAGTGGTGCGCTGGCTCCGGGCGATCAGCTTCCCACCGAACAGCAGTTGATTTCGACCTTCAACGTCAGTCGCACCGTCGTAAGGGAGGCGATTTCAGTGCTGCGGGCCAATGGTCTGGTCGAGCCGCGCCAGGGCCGGGGCGTGTTCGTCAGGGGCGGCAGCGACGATGAGCTGCTGCCAACCTTCACCCCGGAGCCGCTTGCCGTTGCCGCCGTGCTGGAGATTCTGGAGCTGCGCATGCCCATCGAAACCGAAGCGGCTGGCCTCGCAGCGGTTCGGCGTTCGCCGGCTCAGGAGATCGCCATGGAAATGGCTCTGGAGCGGTTCAATGCCCAGATGATCCGCGGCGAAGACACGACGAAGCCTGACTTCGATCTGCACATCGCCATCGTCGAGGCGACCAATAACCGGTTCTTCGTGGACACTCTGAGGCATCTCGGGCAACGGACCATTCCGCGGAGCCAGCTCATATCCCGGCTGGGCAACGACACGCGCGAGTACCTCGAGAGGGTTCATGCCGAACACCGCGAGATTGTGCACGCAATCGAAGCCCAGGATCCCGACAAGGCGCGCGAAGAGATGCGGCACCACCTTTCGAGCAGTTATCGGCGGTATCGGACCCTGCTGGGCTCTGGGTCGATGAACTTCGAATGAATTGTGGTTCGGCGTTGCGCCCTGCCCCCTAGGCTGGCGCAGCCACGGGAAGCCGTGCCCCCCGTAACAGGGCCCTCGACCGCCAGCATCCCAGAATCGAGAACCACATCGCCAAACGGGCACCAACAATTAGTATGATGAATGCTAAGAGTTGAAATATGTCATACATCATCTAAGCTGTCCCGGGTGCGAGGAGACGCTGGCAGAGGGTCCGGGCGTGCATTTGGGAACGCAGAACGTCACACGGGACGAGGACTTTCGCCTGCTGGCACAGCTCGGCGTGCGTCACGTGTGCGCCGACCCGGCGGGCAATCCGCATGAATGGAGCGAGGATCTGCTCTGGCGCCACCGCGAGCGGATCGAGTCCTTCGGCCTGACCCTCGACATGGTGCAGCTGCCTTTGAGCGCGCGTCCGATCGAAGAGCAGGACAGCCCGGGCATCCTCACCGCCGGGCCGACGCGCGACCGCGAGATCGACTCCATCTGCCGGCTCATAGAGAGACTGGCCCGCGTGGGAATCCCGGCGGCAAAGTACAACCTCAACATCCTCGGCGTTCCCCGTTCAGAGCGCGAGGCGGGCCGCGGCGGCTCGTCGAATGCCGCCTTTCGCTGGGACAGGATGAATCACGATGCGCCAGCGACGCTCGCGGGCGTTCTGTCGGAGGACGGCAGTTGGGAGCGGATCGACTACTTCCTTGAGCGGGTGATCCCGGTCGCCACGCAGAACCGGATCCGACTGGCCTGCCATCCGCATGATCCCTATACCCCACCTGGGTATCGTGGGGTCACGCGTGTTCTGGGCACGGTCGAGGGATTGAAGCGCTTCGTCGGGATGCGCGAGAGCGCTTATCACGGGCTGAATTTCTGTCAGGGAACAGTGGCCGCAATGCTCGAGAATCCGCGCGCGGAGATCGATGAAGTGGTCCGCTGGTTCGGTAGCCGCGGGAAGATCTTCAACGTTCATTTCCGCAACATTCGCGGCGGCTGCCTTTCGTTCATGGAAACCTTCCCCGATGAGGGTGACATGAGCATGTGGCGCAGCCTGCGGACCTATGCCGAGGTTGGCTATCGCCACATGGTGATGCCTGACCACGTGCCCCAGGTCGACGGGCACGACGGCACAACCACTGCCTTTGCCTTTTGCTACGGCTACATCGCGGGGCTGCTTGAAGCCCTCGAAGATATCAGGCCGGGAACGGCGACCCCGTAACCCGGCGCGCATTCGTCCCTGGTCCGCCGCACCGGCATGGGGACGGTCATAGCAGGCGACGCCTGACGCAAAGTGGATTTGCGTCCGGTTGACCGCTTGCATAACAACGAGGGAGAGAGAAGTGAGTGTGATTTCACGCCTTCTAGGCACGAGTATCATGGCCGCAGGCCTCGCGCTGCCGACCTTGGTAGCGCATGCGGAAACCGTCACCTGGTGGACGCCGAATTGGGGGCAGGAGCGGGCGGCCAAGCTGGCGGCCGACTTCGAGAAGGCCAATCCCGATATCCAGATCAAGATGGAGATAACGGTCGCCAATGGTCTGCAGAACCGCATCATGGTGGCTCTGCGCAGTGGCAATCCGCCGGACCTGATCGACACCAGCACGTCATGGATGACGCCTTATGCGGCTACCGGCAAGCTGTTGGCTTTGGACGACTTCGCCAAGAAGAACGTTGATATGCAGGATCTCCTGCCCGAGCCCGTGAAGGCGGCGACCTACCAAGGCAAGCTTTATGGTCTGCCATATCGGGCGCAGACTCTCGGCATGATCTACAACAAGGGACTCTACCGAGAAGCTGGCCTCAATCCTGACCAGCCGCCCCAGACCTGGGACGAACTGATCGAGGTATCGAAGAAGCTGACCAAGAAGAATGCCGAAGGCAAGGATCAGTACGGCCTCGGCGTCGCGGGCGGCGGCGAGCAGCAGAATATGATCACGCGCATGGTGCCCTTCATCTGGATGAATGGCGGCGACGTGCTCAACGAGGGCATGACCAAGGCCACGATCAACCAACCGGCGGCGGTCGAGGCGGTCACGTTCTACACCGACCCGCTGACCAAGTATAAGATTGCCCCGCCGTCGACGCTCCAGAACGACGGTTTGGCGCTGCGCCGTCTTTTCGATACTGGCACCATCGCTCAGTATTTCTCGGGGCAGTACGATCTCCCTGCCATCAAGAAAGAGGCGCCCGATATCGATATCGGCGTTGCCATGTTCCCGCATCCGAAGGGCAAGGACACGGCCGGCATTCTCAGCGGCTGGGATTTCATCGTGCCGGCGGATTCGGCGCATCATGACGCAACGTTGAAGTTCGTCGCCTTCCTGATGAAGCCGGAGAACCAGGGATTCTACACCGATACGTTCCCCGCAGCGCAGAGCGCGATGAGCATGCCTCGGTTCCAGGATCCGCTGCTTCAGCCTTTCAAGGAGGCTTTGAAATATGCGCGTCCGCTGCCGGCCTCGCCGGCCTGGATCCGCACGACGCAGATCGTCTACTCCTCGGTCCAGTCAATCCTGCTGGGTCAAGCGACGCCGCAGGCGGCCATGGACGGCGCCGCTCAGCAGATCGACGCGGCCCTGCAGCAGTAGACGCCTGAACATAACGCTGAGCCGGCGAGAGACGCGCTCTTTCGCCGGCTCACCAGCTGGTTGCTTTTCCATGCGGCCGCGAGCGCGATCGGGTCGCTTCTGCGGGAGGAGTCCATGAAGATCGCGCGTGTCGAGAGCTTCCTCTTCAACCCCGGAAGCACCCGAAACCTGCTTTTCTGCCGCATCGAGACTGACTCTGGCCTCTATGGCTGGGGCGAGGCCTATGTCACCGCTGAAAAGGAAAAGGCGGTAGATGAATATCTGCGTGCCATGGCGCCGCATCTGATTGGACGCTCGCCCTATCAAATTCGCCATACCGGTCAGGTCTTCTTCGACGACTTCGTCATCCGCCGCTCTTCGCTTGGCTTCTTCTCGGCATGGAGTGCCGTCGAGATGGCGCTGTGGGACATCGTCGGCAAGAAGGCAGGCCTGCCCTTGCACGTCCTGCTCGGTGGTGCCTCGCGCGAACGCGTGCGCGTCTATGCCAACGGCTGGGCCGACGAGCCAGGAACGCTGGACCAGAACATCGAGCGGGCCTTGAAGGTCAAGGAACTCGGCTATACCGCGCTCAAGTTCGATCCCTTGCCGGGGCCGTGGAGGACCTTCATCCACCGTCAGGACGAGGATTTCGCCGTCGACTATGTGCGCCGGATGCGCGACGCGCTGGGGCCGGAGATGGAGATTCTCATAGAGGTCCACCGGCGCCTCGCCCCGCAGCATGCCATTCGCTTGGGACGCCGTCTGGCCGAATTCGACATCGGCTGGTTCGAGGAGCCGTGCCTGTCGGACAATGTCGAGCTCGTTGCCGAAGTGCGCCAACGCCAGCCCATTCCGGTGGTCATCGGAGAGACGATCTATTCCAAGGAATCCTATGTGCAGGTCTTTGAGAAGCGCGCAGCCGACATTCTGAACCCGGATATTTGCGCGATCGGCGGCATCACCGCGTTGATGGATATCGCCACCATGGCGCAGCCCCACGCGGTGGCCATCTCGCCGCACAACAACAACAGCACACTGGCGGGCCTTGCCGCGACCGTGCACGTGTGTGCCGTGATCCCCAACTTCACCATCGCGGAGTGCTTCATCAACCGGCTGAGTGCTTGTGACGACATCGCCCTTTCGTCGATCAAGGTCGAGGCAGGTTGGGCGGAGCTGCCGCAGGGACCCGGGCTCGGCATCGACATCGACGTCGAGCGGATGCGTGGGTCGCCGTATCGGGAGTATCCGGCCAAGGGGCTACGTCACTACTGGGAGGAATTCCCGCGGAAGAATTACCGCATTCCCGGCATCATGCAGGGCGCGGGAGGGGTGTCGCGCGAGGACGTCTAGCGGCGGTCGGTGGGACAGGCGAGGCAAAGAGATAAGGTAAGGCATGCCAAAGATCTCATCAGCCACAACAGACCGATGTTCGAAGTGCTCGCGCCGACGCGCAAAGACATAGCGTGTGAGTTCGAGCGCGGTTTTGACGGCATGACCGGTGAGCCGGTGGGGTTCATTGTGATGCTCTCGTTAACCACTTCGGCCGCGACCGAAGAGTTTCAGTTCGACCAGCCCTTAGGCGTCTCGCCGGCGAGGAACGGACCAATGAACGGCATCATGAGGTCAACCTGGCCGACCAACGCCGTGTGCGAGGTGGCAGGCACGGCCGAAGCCACCGCCCGGCCACAGCTAAGCCGGCACAACGGAGACGTTTGGAAGGGGCGATGAATCGCGCAAGGAAGAGGAGCGGATAACGAGTTCTCCGCGGATCGACCGGTGCGAGGGGCGCGCGCCGTGGTCGGCGGAAAGAAGCTCAACGGTGGCCTCGATCAGTTCGTTGATCGGCTGCCTGTATGTGGTGAGCGCGTATGCCGGCCATCCTGCCATGGCGATGTCGTCGAAACCAGCGACGGCGATATCGCCGGGAATTGAAACGCCGGCCTTGCGACGCAGGGCGTCCATGCCACCGATCGCCAGAATGTCGGATGCGAAGAAGATCGCGTCGGGCTTCTGCGGCAGCAGCTCCAGCGCGCCGCGCCAGCCGGCCTCATAGCTGTAGGATTCGTGCGAGACAGTCCCGGTGAGGCGCATGCCGAGCTCGGCGAGGCGAGTGACGAAGGCCGAACGCCGTTCGATGCCGATCCCCGTCGTCGTCAGGCCGGCGACATAGCCCACCGTTCGGCAGCCGATGGCGTGGAAATGGTCGACCACCGTGCGCGCTCCGGCGGTGTTGTCGCAACAGACGGTGGTGATGTCGTTGTCGCTCAGGCGGTTGAGCAGGATCGCCCGCCGCCCCTCCGTCGCCCAGGCGATGGCTCGTTCGCTGAGCACGGTCGCGGCAATGATGACGACCGCATCGACATTGTAGGTGCGGATGGCGACGAGCTGCTCTTCGATGCTGGCGCCGGGGGTGACGTTGAACAACAGGCTCTGCAGGCCGAGCTGCTGCAGGCGCTGGGTCAGTTGTTCGATCAGCCCGGGATAGAACGGGTTGCGCATGTCCGATGCGACGATGCCGACGATATTGGTGCGCCGCTTGGTCAGCATCGAGGCGATCGCGTTCGGCTGGTAGCCGAACTCGCGGGCGCCGCGCAGCACCCGCTCGCGCAGATCGGGCGAGACGCTGCTGCCCGGCGTGAAGGCGCGCGAAACTGTCGACTGGCTGACCCCGAGCGCACCGGCAAGCTGGCGTGCCGTCAGCGGATGCTTGCTTCCGTCCGTGCCGTTTTTCGGCCGCTTAGCCATGGCCTCCCCGCCAACCTCGCTCCCCGGTTCCTGCGCCTGGCACCGCGGACCCCCGCGATCAACCCGGCCGCGGGATGATACCCGATTTATGCCTGAATACGAATTCTCACAGCGTTCCGGCACTTGGTCGGACCTGGCCCGTTGACCGCGTGGTGAGCGGACCGGTGTGGGCCGATCATCATGTCTCCGAAACGGCAGAAAAATAACAAGTATTGCAAGGACATCCAGCCAGTGGCCTTGGTCTGATCGGCACTGATGGCAGCCAGCCGTCGGGCGCGCGCCAAGCGATCGCCCACCAGATCGGTCATTGAATACGGATGCAAAGAGTGATTAGAGTAAAGACAAGGCCCCGTCTGAAGGGCCGTCATGCGTGGGGGGGAAACTGGTGACTGGGAGGTGCCGGCGTGCCGCAGAAATCCGCTGACTCTCGTGCGCAGGCCGGGGCGGTTCGCCCCGATTCCGGCTCAAGTGATCGAATCGCGTCGGTCGAAGCCTTTCAGGTCACCTGGCGGGCCGGCGATCCTCCCGGCCGGCGGACGGCTTTTGTCCGCGTCCGCACGCAGGGCGGCGTCACCGGCTACGGCGAAGCCTCGCCGATGATGGGCGGCGAGCACAGCCTCCTGGTCGTGCGCGATTTCGCCGACAGCCTGACCGGGCTCGATCCCTTCGATCAGGCCGTGATCCAGGATCGGCTGCTGCACCGCTACATCAAGCTCGGCCCGGAAGGGGCGGTGACCGGCGCGCTGGCGGCGCTCGACATCGCGCTCTGGGACGTCAAGGGCAAGCTTCTCGGGCTGCCTGTCTACAAGCTGCTCGGCGGCGCTTGGCGCACCACGCTGCCCTTCTACGCGTCGATCGGCGGCAATGCCGGGCGCACCGTCGACGAGGTCGTGCGGGTGGTCGAGCATCGCTGGAAGACGGAGAAGCCGGCGGCGATCAAGATCCGCTGGGACGGCGACCGCACCCGGCAGGACTACGACATTCCCGGCGACATCGCCAAGGCGAAGGCGGTCAGAAAGCTGGTCGGCGAGGGCTTCCCGCTCGCCTTCGATGCCAACAACCAATATTCGGTCGGCGGCGCAATCCGCGTCGGCCGCGCTCTCGAAGAACTCGGCTATCTGTGGTTCGAGGAGCCGGTCCAGCACTACGACGTGCGCACCATGGGCGAGGTCGCCCAGCGGCTCGACATTACCGTCGCCGCTGCGGAGCAGACCTACACCACCCAGGCGCTGGTCGACATCATCAATGCCGGCGTGCGCATGGTTCAGCCCGATCTCATCAAGATGGGCGGCATCACCGGCCTGATGCAGTGCGCCGCGATCTGCTTCGCCCACGGGGTCGAGCTGGTGCCGCATCAGACCCAGCCGGTCATCGGGCACCTGGCCAGCCTGCATGTGCTGGCAACGCTGATGCACAACACCAAGCCGGCGGAATTCGCGGACCCCGACACACGTATGCATGTCGGCTTCGACAATCCGCCTATCCCGCGGGATGGCAGCTTCGCGCTGCCTGAGGGGGCGGGACTGGGGTTGAGCGTTCGCGACGAGGAAATCGAGAAACGCCGGACCCGCTGATCCGGGCCGGTCGCGCACCGGGAACGGTCCGGTGCAGATCCAAGGGGAGGATTGAGGATGATCACCAGACGCAGATTTCTTGGAACGACGGCCGCGGTCGCGGCCTTGGGTCTCTACTCGCCGGCGCTGCGCGCGGCCGCGGCCGACACGCTTCGCTTCGCCAGTTCCGCCGGCGGCCCGCGCATGGCAGACCCGAACCAGACGACGCAGGGCGCCGACAACTGGCACGTCGCCCAGATGTTCGAATACCTTGCTCAGCCTAACGATGGCGACTTCGGCAAGAAGCCCGAGGACTTCAAGCCGTGGCTGGCCGAAAGCTGGGCCACTTCGGACGATGCCAAGACCTGGACCTTCAAGCTGCGCCAGGGCGTTCAGTTCCACAAAGGCTACGGCGAGATGACCTCGGACGACGTGGTCCACTCGTTCAAGCGGGCCATGGCATCAGGCCCTTCGACCGCGAACTACGTCAACATCGCCGACGTCAAGCCGGACGGCAAATACGGCGTGGTGCTGACCTTGCACAATCCCGACCCGCTGTTCCTCGGCTCGACGATCGCCACTCGCAACGTCATGGTCGTTTCGAAGAAGGCCGATGAGGAGAAGGGCAAGGGCTTCTTCACCGACCCGATCGGCACCGGTCCTTACAAGATGGATTCCTTCGATGTCCAGAAGGGCGTGTTCCTGAGCCGTCACGAAGGTTATTGGGGTGAAGCCGGCAAGATCGCGAAGATCGAATGCCTCTACATCGCCGACAACACGGCACGCACTCTGGCGCTGATCTCCGGCGAAGTGGATATGATCGAGGGCGTCCGCCAGCCGGGCTGGGCCCAGCAGATCCAGGGACAGAAGTCCGACCTCATCTTCGACATGACGGTGCCGGGCTCCTTCAACACCCTGTTCTTCAACCTTTCGATGGACCCGCTGCAGAAGCTCCAGGTGCGTCAGGCGATCGCCCACGGCATCAACAAGGCGGAAATCGTCGAGGCGCTGACGCCGATGGCGCGGATCGTCTACACGCTCAATCCGCCAAACTATCCCACCGGCTTTGCGCACGACGACCTGCCGGAGGATCTGCGCTATGACCACGATCCGGAGAAGGCGAAGGCGCTGCTCAAGGATGCCGGCTTCCCCAACGGGCTGAAGATCCCGGTCAACACCTCGCAACGCGCCGACTACAAGTCGCAGTCCCTGATCATCCAGGAGCAGCTTCGCGCCATCGGCGTCGATATGCAGCTGACGATCATGGATCACACCGCCTATCATGGTGCGAACCATAAGAACCTCAACACGTTGCCGATCAACTCGTCGTCCCTGCCGCCGATCCCGCTATACGTCTACGATACCTATGCGTCGTCGAAGGCGGTTGTGAAGGACGACGGCACCGGCGGCGGCAACTATTCGCACTATGGTGTCTTGATGCCTGGCGTGGACGACATGCTCGCCGATATGCTCAAGTCGACGACTTATGACGGCTACGTCAAGAAGGGCCGTGACGTGGAGTTGAAGATCCAGAAGGACCTGCCGATGCTCGGATTGCCGACCTTGTCCTACATGGTCGTCCGCAACCCCCGGGTTGACCTCGGCTATGAGGTCAAGGGCGGATACGCCTATTGGCGGTTCTGCCGGGCGACGATCGTCGGCTGATCGCGCGGATCGGCCGACCCAGGGAGGGGCATGTTGAAGTACGTCCTGCTGCGGCTGCTGGATTCGATCCCGACGATCTTTCTGGTGCTGACGCTGGTGTTCATCGCCATGCGCATCCTGCCCGGCGACCCTGCTCTGGCTGTGCTTGGAGACAACGCACAGCCAGGGCAACTCGCTCTGCTCCGCGAGCAGATGGGGCTGAACGATCCAATCTGGCTGCAATATGTCAAGTTCCTGGGCGACGTGCTGCACTTCAATTTCGGCAGTTCGCTGATCAGGGACATCCCGGTCTGGGAGTTGATCGGCAAGAACCTGCCGTACACCATCGAGCTGACCTTTACCGCGGTGATCATGGGCTTGGTCGCCGGCATTCCGCTCGGCGTGTTTGCCGCCACGCATCACGACAAGACACCCGACGCCGTGATGCGCATCTATTCGCTGGTCGGCTACGCCATCCCCGACTTCTACCTCGCCGCCGTCCTGCTCGTCGTGTTCTCGCTGTGGCTCGGATGGTTCCCGATCAACGGCGCCGGCGATGGCACCTTCTGGGACGGACTCCGTCACATCTTCTTGCCAGCCGTGACGCTCGCGCTGCTGAAGTCGGCCTTCCTCGGCCGGCTGACGCGAACCTCGCTGCTCGAGGTGATGGGTCGCGATTACGTGCGCACGGCCCGCGCCAAGGGCGCCAGCGAGCGCCGCGTGACCTACCGCCATGGCCTGCGCAACGCGCTCCTGCCGCTGTCGACGGGGATCGGTCTTTCGATCCTGGCGACGCTCTCCGGCTCCGTCGCCGTGGAACTGGTCTTCAACCGGCCGGGCATCGGCCGGCTGCTCATCGACGCCATCCACGAGCGCGACTATCCGGTCATCCAGGGCGGCGTGGTGATGTTCGCCTTCTTCGTCGTGCTGGTGAACCTCGCCATGGACATGGTCTACGTCGTGGTCGACCCGCGCATCCGGATGAAGTCATGAGCGACGTCAGCGGCCGCGTCGACGATACGCTGCTCGATGAACTGGTCGAGCGTGAAGCCATCGCCCCGGCGCCGACCTTCCGCGATACGCTGCGCCGGGTGATCCTTGAGCGCATCTCGACGCGCGCCGCCGTCGTTGTCGTGCTCATCTTCGTAATTGTGGCGCTGTTCGCGCCGTGGCTGGCGCCCTACGACCCGCTCAAGCAATCGTTCACCCACATCAACAGCCTGCCCTCCTGGCAGCACTGGATCGGCACCGACGATTTCGGCCGCGATGTGCTCAGCCGCATGATCTACGGCTCGCGCAACTCGCTGATCTTCGGCCTGCTCTCGCCGATCTGCGCGGCGATCGTCGGCTGCACGCTCGGCCTCGTCGCCGGCTATTTCGGCGGCATCATCGACCGCGTCATCACCCGCATCATCGACATGCTGATGGCGTTTCCCGAGCTCCTGCTGGCGATCCTCATCGCCGCGGCGCTTGGCGGCAGCTTCTGGAACATCGTCCTGGTGTTGACCATCGCCTTCACGCCGGGCTTCGCCCGCGTTTCGCGCGCCTCGACGCTGGCGGTCAAGCAGGAACCCTATGTCGAGGCGGCCATCGCCGCCGGTGTGCGTACCCCGGTCATCATCTTCCGCCATATCGTGCCCAACATCGCGGCGCCCATCGTCGTTCTCATGACCCTGTGGTCGGCAAGCTCGATCCGCATCGAGGCGACGCTCTCCTTCCTCGGCATCGGCACCCAGCCGCCCAATCCCTCCTGGGGCAACATCATCCGCGAGGGGCTGACCAACATGTTCGCCACCGCGTGGCCGATTCTCGCCGGTGGCTTCGCCATCACCGTCGTGGTGCTGGCGATCAGCGTGATCGGCGATCGGGTGCGCGACGTGCTCGACCCGGAGACCGGGTCGTGAGCGCCGGCCTTCTCGATGTCGGCGGGCTGACGATCGACTTCGGCACGCGGGAAAAGCCACTGCGCGTCGTCGACGACATCTCCTTCTCGGTCGGGCCCGGCGAGGCCGTCGGCATCGTCGGTGAGAGCGGCTCCGGCAAGACGATGACCTCGCTGTCCATCCTCAAGCTGGTGCCGCCGCCCGGGCGGGTGAGCGGCCGCATCGTCTTTGACGGCGTCGACCTCGCCACCCTGCCGATCTCGCAGATGCGGGCGATCCGCGGCAAGGACATCGGCATGATCTTCCAGGAGCCGATGTCGTCGCTCAATCCGGTGATGACCATCGGCGCCCAGATTGCCGAAACGCTCATGCTGCACGGCGAAACCGACCGCACCAGGCGGCGTGCGCGCGTGCTCGAGCTTCTCGGGCTGGTCGGCATGCCCGACCCGGAAAACCGGCTCAATGCCTATCCCAACGAGTTCTCCGGCGGCATGCGCCAGCGGGTGATGGTCGCCATGGCGCTCGCCTGCAATCCGAAACTCCTGATCGCCGACGAGCCGACCACCGCGCTTGATGTCACCATCCAGGCGCAAGTGCTGGAGCTGATGCTCGACATCCGCAAGCGCTTCAACGCGGCGATCCTGCTCATCTCGCACGATCTCGGCATCATCGCGGAGATCTGCGAGCGTGTTCTGGTCATGTATGCCGGCCGTATCGTCGAGGACGCCGACATCCGCTCGATTTTCGCCAATCCCAAGCATCCCTACACCCAGGGCCTGCTCAAGTCGGTTCCCGGGCTCTCCGAGGGCCGCAAGCGGCTCTATCAGATCCCGGGCTCGGTGCCGCCGCCGGGCACGATCAAGGCCGGCTGTCCGTTCCGCCCGCGCTGCGCTTTGCGCATCGAGCGCTGCGCCGTCGAGATGCCGCCGCTGGTGTCCCACGGCAGCGGCCACACCGCGGCGTGCTGGGCGACCGCCGCGGAGGCCGCGGCATGAGCGTCCTGATGGAAATTGAGGGGCTCGCCAAGACCTTCCACGAGAGCGGCCTGAGGCTCGGGCCGAAACGGCCGCCGGTGCGCGCCGTCGACGGCGTCAGCTTCCAGATCGGCCGAGGCGTGACGCTGGCCGTGGTTGGCGAATCCGGGTGCGGCAAGTCCACCCTCGGCCGCCTTCTCCTCCGGCTGATCGAGCCGAGCGAGGGCCGCATCGTCTTCGACGGCAAGGACATCGCCCGCCTCCGCCCGAACGAGCTGCGCCAGCTGCGCCGCCACATGCAGATGGTCTTCCAGGACCCGTTCGGCTCGCTGTCGCCGCGCCGTTCGGTCGCCCAGATCGTCGCCGAGCCGATGGACGTCTTCGGCATCGTCAGAAGCCGCGCCGAGCGCCGCGAGCGCGTCGCCGAGCTTCTCCATCAGGTCGGCCTGCCGGCATCGTTCATGGACCGCAAGCCGCGCCAGTTCTCCGGTGGCCAGCGCCAGCGCATCGGCATTGCGCGGGCGATCTCGGTCGATCCGGCCTTCATCGTCGCCGACGAGCCGGTCTCGGCGCTGGATGTCTCGGTCCAGGCACAGATCATCAACCTGATGCAGGACCTCCAGCAGCAGAAAGGGTTCTCCTACCTGTTCATTGCCCACGATCTGGCCGTCGTGCGCCACATCGCCGACCAGGTGGCAGTGATGTATCTCGGCCGCATCGTCGAGATGGGCAGCAAGGACCAAGTCTATGGCGCGCCGCAGCATCCCTATACCGAAGCCCTGCTGTCGGCGGCGCCGCATCCCGACCCCGACAGGCGGCGTCGGAGGATCGTACTCTCCGGCGACGTGCCGAGCCCGTCAAACATTCCATCCGGCTGCGGCTTCCGCACACGCTGCCCGATCGCACAGGATATCTGCGCGAGGGAACGGCCGGCGCTGACAGAGACCGCGACCGGGCAGAAGGTTGCCTGCCATTTTGCGACGCCCTTTCCGTTGACGCGAAAGACGGCGGCTGAATGAGCGCCGCGCAGGGGCGATCGTGGCGGCGCAATTCTGCGTGGGATTCATGAGTACGCCCGCACCCGCCACGGCTGGACCCTCTACCTGACCGTGCACGGTCGACACGAGATCGATGAATCCTTCGAGGCCGCTTCGGCGGCTTCCTTCTTTATTCGGAAGTGGAGGCTTCCCGTCGACGTGCGGTCAAACTAGGCTTCTCCCCGGAAGTGGGTCAGGAGGCATGAATGAGTGACGGCATGATCGGCATTGTCGGTGTCGGCCTGATGGGCCATGGCATCGCGTCGAACCTGCAGAAGGAGGGCTGGCAGATCGGCTTCGTCGATCATCCCGGCAACCAGCCGACCGACGACCTAAGAGCGGGCGGTGCCTGGGTGAGCGACAGCCCGGCCGCGCTCGCCCCGCGCTGCGACACGATCATCCTGTGCGTGACCGGCACGCCGCAGGTTGAGGCCGTGATGACCGGCAAGGACGGAATCCTGGCCGCGATGTCGCAAGGCACGGTCGTGATCGACTGTTCGACGGCGGTGCCCGACTCGACCCGGAGGATGGCCGCGCTGGTGGCGCAAGCTGGCGGCACCATGCTCGACGCGCCGATGACGCGCACGCCGAAGGAAGCGGCCGAGGGCCGGCTCAATTTGATCGTTGGCGGCGACGAAAAGGTCTTCGAGGCCAAGCGGCCGCTGCTGGAGAGCTTCGCGGAGAACATCACCTATGCCGGCGAAGTCGGCGCCGGCCACACGCTGAAGCTCCTGCACAATTTCGTCTCGCTGGGCTTCTCGGCAGTGCTGTGCGAAGCGGCGGCAGCGTCCGGCAAGGCCGGCATCGATCCGGCGATCCTCCATGACGTGCTTGCCCATGGCGGTGGCGCCGGCGTGGTCCTCGACAGGCTCTCACCCTTCATTCTCAAGGGCGAGACCGGCGCCTTCCGCTTCACGCTCGCCAACTCGGCGAAGGACCTCGGCTACTACTGCACCATGGCCGAAAATCTGGCGGCCGCTTCGGCCATCGCCGAATTGGTCAGGGACACCTACAAGGCCGAGGTTGACCGCGGCAACGCATCCAGTTTCGTGCCGGAACTGATCAAGCTGCTGACGTGAACGAGACTCAAAGCAAGCCCTGAATGACCATCATCCCGGAGCCTCGCCAGGTCGTTGCCGGTGAGGGTACCTTCGAACTGATCGCCGCAACGGCTATCGCGGCGGCTCCTGCGGCCGCACGGGTGGCGGAGCTTCTGGCTTCGCGGGTGCGCCGTGCGACCGGATTTCCGCTGCCTGTCCACGATGACGCCCCGGGGCCGGGCGCCATCCATCTTCGTCTGGATGCGCACATCGCGCATGAGGAAGGCTACCGGCTGACGGTTGCGCCGGACGGGATCGTCCTGGCCGGGCGCAGCGCCGCCGGCCTGTTCCGCGGTTCCCAGAGCCTGTTGCAACTCTTCGACCCGTCGCCGTTCGCGCCCGTCGATCCCGTGCAGTCCGCGTGGACGGTACCGGCCGTCAGCATTGACGACTGGCCGCGCTTCGCCTGGCGCGACCTGATGCTGGATAGCGCGCGCCATTTCATGCCCGTCCCGTTCATCAAGCGTCTTATCGACCTGATGGCCTTCTACAAGCTCAACGTCTTCCACTGGCATCTGACCGACGACCAGGGCTGGCGGCTGGAGATCAGGAAATATCCGCGTCTGACCGAGGTCGGTGCCTGGCGCCGCGAAACGCTGGTCGGCCGTCGCAGCGACCAGCCGCGCCGCTACGACGGCGAACGCCACGGCGGCTTCTACAGCCAGGACGAAGTGCGCGAGGTCGTCGCCTATGCCGCCGAGCGCCACATCACGATCGTCCCCGAGATCGACATGCCGGGCCACATGCTGGCGGCCATCGCTGCCTACCCGGAACTCGGCAATCTCGGCGAGCGGTTCGAGGTCCTCCGCGAATGGGGCATCAGCGAGCACGTTCTCAATGTCAGCGAGGAAACGATCCGTTTCATGCGGGACGTGCTCGACGAGGTGATGGAGCTCTTCCCGGGACCCTATGTCCATATCGGCGGTGACGAATGTCCCAAGACCGAATGGCACAACAGCCCGGCAATGCAGGCGCGCATGAAGGAACTCGGCCTCGCCGACGAGGACGAACTGCAGAGCTATTTCGTCGGCCGGATGGCGGACCATCTCCTCGGCCACGGGCGCAAACCGGTCGGCTGGGACGAGATCCTCGAGGGGGGGCTTGCCGAAGGCGCCACGGTGATGTCGTGGCGTGGCGTGGAGGGCGGCATCGCGGCGGCGAAGGCCGGGCATGACGTGGTCATGACGCCCCAGAAGAGCGTCTATTTCGACCACTATCAGAGCGAGGATCAGAGCCGCGAGCCGCTGGCCATCGGCGGCTGCACCACGCTCGCAACCGTCTACGGCTTCGATCCGATACCCGAGGCGCTTTCCTCTGCGGAGGCGGAGCATGTGCTGGGCACCGGCGCCCGGCTGTGGACGGAATACGTTCCCACCCCGGAACAGGCGGAATACATGATCTTTCCCCGGCTCTGCGCGATCGCCGAGGTCGCCTGGAGCGCGGCGGAGGCGCGCGACTATCGGGATTTCCTGCGCCGTCTCCACGGTCAGCGCCGCCACCTCGATGCGCTCCACGTCAATTATCGTGATTGGGTGGAGCCGTGACTGCGTTCGTTCGCCTGGCGCGCCCGGAGGACCTTCCGGCCCTCTATGAGGTCGTGCTGAAAACCGCCAACGGCGGCGACGACGCGACGGCGCTCCACCGCTTGCCGGACGTTCAGGGCGACGTCTATCTCGGCCCCTATGTCGCCCTCGAACCCGATCTCGCCTTCGTGCTCGAGGACGATCGGGGGGTGGCCGGTCACGTTGTCGGTGCCGCCGATTCACGCCGCTTCGAGGCGCGGCTCGAACAGGAATGGTGGCCGCCGCTGCGGCTGAAATACAAGGACGCTGCCAAATCGGAGTTGCTCCCCGACGACGAGCGGCTGCTCGGGCTGATCGCCAGTCCGAATCTGGCGCCGGAAGCCGTCGTGCAGGATTATCCGTCGCATCTCCACATCGACATCCTGCCGCGCCAGCAGGGGAAGGGGCATGGCCGCCGTCTGATCGAGACGCTGTTCGACGCCCTCGCGGCCAAGGGCTCGCCCGGGGTGCATCTCTTCGTCGGCGCCCGCAACCAGCGGGCAATCGCCTTCTATCGGCACGTGGGAATGGAAGAAATCTCGAGAAACGAGCGGGCCATCGGCATGGGCCAGAGATTGCCCCGCCATTGACGGCGCCGAAGCGCTGAATGGGCCAGGGTGGAGCGCCGAGAGAGCGGGCCTATCCCAGCCGGGCGCCGATCACCCGCAGCCGGTCGCCGGCGTGGCGGAAGAAGCGCGTGTAGGATTCGCAGAAGTAGTTGTGGCCCGGCTCGCCATCCTTCGAGCGCAGGATGCGATGCTTGGGGCAGCCGCCATTGCAGGCGAAGCGGAATTCGCAGGCCCGGCATTGCGCCGTCAGCGTATCGCGCTTGTCGTTGCCGAACTTCTCCGTCGCCTCCGACCAGGCGAGCTCCGCCATCGGCGTCTCCATGATATTGCCCAGCCGGTATTCCGGATAGACGAAGTGGTCGCAGGTGTAGAGGTCGCCATTGTGCTCCATGGCGAGCGCCGCACCGCAGGTCTCGGCGAAGACGCACAGCGACGCGGGGCGCCCCATCCACATCCCCACCTGGTTCTCGAAGAACTGGACGAAGATGCGGCCGATGTCCTGGCGGTACCAAATGTCGAACACGTCGCAGAGGAACTTGCCGTAGGCGCGCGGCGAGACGCTCCATTCGCTGACCACATTGCTGGGATCATCGTCGACCTGCGGCGCGGCCGCGAGGCCGCCACCTGCGGCGCGGCGTTCGACGATGGGGATGAACTGGAGATGCGCCGTGCCGAGATCGCGCAGGAAGCGATAGATCTCCTTGCCGTGAATGGCGTTCTCGCGGTGGATCGTGGTCAGGATGTTGAATTCGACGTGGTTGCGGCGGAGCACGTCGAGCCCCTTCATCACCTTGTCGAAAGTCGGCCGCCCCGCCCGGTCGCGCCGGTAGCGGTCGTGGATGGCGCGCGGCCCGTCGATGCTGATGCCGATCAGGAACTTCTCGCGGGCGAGGAACTGCCCCCAATTGTCGTCGAGCAGGATGCCATTGGTCTGAAAGGCGTTTTCGATGCGCACGCCTTCCGGGCAATACTTTTTCTGCAGCGCCACGGCGCGCTCGAAGAAATCGACTCCGAGCATGGTCGGCTCGCCGCCCTGCCAGGCGAATATCACCGTCCTCTGTCCGACCTTGACTTCGGATGCGATGAGATCGCGCACATAGCGCTCCAGCACCGCATCCGACATGCGGAAGCGCTTCTCGTCCGGGTAGAGCTTCTCCTTCTCCAGGTAGTAGCAATACTCGCAATCGATGTTGCAGCGCGGCCCGATGGGCTTGGTCATTACCTGGTAGGGATGCGGGGCGGTCATCGGCGCATACTGCCTATTTGTGCGCACCACTCAAGGGGCACCAGGGCAAATACCACGTGCGCCAGCGTCAGGCGGGCCACCGGATGGCGGCGCCATCGGGCGCAAAGACAACCACCGAATTCGGATCGAAGGTGATTTCAGTCCGCGCGCCTGCTACAAACTCCGACTGCACATTGCGATGGATGACGATGTAGGTCTGGTCGCGCGCGATCGGCACGAGCTGCGGGCTGCGCGCATAGAGGACCGTCTCGCGGCCGAGCCGTTCCTCCAGCACGATTTCGGCATCGAAGATCGGGCCGGCATGCGTGCCGGGGTCACGCTTGAGCAGCATGAACTCCGGCCGCACCCCCACGACCACGGTGTCACCGACCTTCGGCGCCGCAGCGTGGAAGCTCGCCGCCGCAAGCGCAAGGCCGCGGTCGCCACCCATCGCCAGCACGACCGCGTCGTCGCTGCGTTCGGCAATCGTCACGTCGAAGAAATTCATCTTCGGCGCACCAAGAAAGCCGGCAACGAACCGGTTGGCCGGCTTGTTGTAGAGGTCGAGCGGCAGTCCGACCTGCTCGATCTGGCCATCGCGCATGAGCACGATGCGATCCGCCATCGTCATCGCCTCGACCTGGTCGTGCGTCACATAGATCATGGATGCACCAAGCGAGTGATGCAGCGCGCTCAGTTCAACACGCATCTGGGCGCGCAGGGCGGCATCGAGGTTGCTCAGCGGCTCATCGAACAGGAAGACGTCGGGCGCGCGCGTGATCGCCCGGCCGATCGCAACCCGCTGCCTTTGGCCGCCCGAAAGTTGCCGCGGCTTCTTGTCGAGCAGTTCGCTGAGCTGGAGCGTTTCTGCCGCCCGGCGCACCGCCGCATCGATTTCGGCCTTGGGTCGTTTTGCCAGGCGAAGCGCAAAGCCCATGTTCTGCGCCACCGTCAGGTGCGGATAGAGGGCGTAGTTCTGGAACACCATCGCCAGGCCGCGGTCGCGCGCCGCCAGTTGCGAGACATCGCGCCCTTTGACGAAGACCTGCCCCTCGGCGAAGTCCTCCAGACCGGCGATCGTGCGCAGAAGGGTGGACTTGCCGCAGCCCGAGGGGCCGACCATGACGACGAACTCGCCTTCGCCGAGCGCCAGGGTGATGTCCTTGAGGACATGAAAGCGCCCATAGAATTTGCTGAGGTTCCTGATCTCGACGCTGTGCATCGCTCTAGCGCTCCACCGGTGCGGCCGATCGCGAAGCAGCGCGGGCCGCGGCTTCGGCTGCATCCCGCTTCGGCCAGCGGCTGTCAGTCACCCGCGGCACGATGTCGGACGTGTCGAGATACCAGGTCAGCAGGCGCTCCTTCATCGCCGCCACGACCGGCGCATAGGCCGGGTCGGCAATGCGATTGTCGAGCTCGAACGGGTCTGCGCCGAGATCGTAGAACTCGTCCTTGCCGTCGAGGCGGCGCACATATTTGTGGTCGATCGAACGGATCATGACCGCGCGGCCATGGGCGCGGCCGTTCTGCACCTGGATGTTGATGCGCGGGAAGTAGAGCCCGTCCTCAGGGTGCGGGCCGAATTGACCGAGCGACTCGCGCTCTGAGGCCTGCATTTCGTCGGCGCGGCGCCCGCCCTCGCAGAAGGCGTAGTCCTTGTGGGCGGCGGTGGGACTGGCCAGTACCGGCGACAGCGGCTTGCCGAAATGGTCGTAGCCGGGCTCGACCCCGGCGAATTCATAGACCGTCGCGGTGAGATCGACGAGCTCCGCCATGACTTCGTCCCTGACGCCGGGAACCACCGGCCGGTCCTTTGCCGGCTTGACGATGAGCGGCACCCAGACGAGCGGATCTTCGAAGGTGTTTTGGCTCTTCTCGACGACGTCGTAATCGCCGGTGTAGTCGCCGTGGTCGGAAAACAGGAACACGGCGGTGTCGTCGTAGATGCCGGCGCGCTTCAGCGCGGCGACGAGCATGGCGAACTGCCGGTCGATGCGTGCCACCATGCCGAAATAAGTCCGGCGCAGCCGGTCCCAGCGCTCTTCGCTCCAGCCGGTCAGGTCCTGTGCCTGTCGGATCGCGCGCAGCATCTCGGGCTTTCGCGAAAGTTGCTCGGGGTCGAGCCGGCGTCGCGGCGGCAGCGGCGCGTCGCGCATCAGGTCGTAGAACTCGGTTTCAACGCCATAGGGCGGGTGCGGAAACAGGATCGGCAAATAGATGCACAGGGGCTGGTCCTTGGGCGCGTTCTCGATGAAGTCGATGGCACCGAGGACGTTCTGCCAGTCATTGTCGAGGTAGATGCCTTCGTCCGGGTCGTGCTTCAGCTCGCCGCGCAGGAAGGAATAGTAGGTGTCGGAGCCGGGCGCGCCGCGCCACGACTGGTCGCCCCGGTGCATGTCCGACTGCGGCTTGCCCTGATGCCTCAGGAAGAAGTCGTCGCCTGCCTGGAAGTGGATGTCGCTGTAGTCTTCGGGGCCTTCGGGACCGGCAATGAGATCGTTCTTGCCGCCCCACCAGACGAAATAGCCGTTGTCGCGCAGCACCTTGAACATGTTCACCTGGCCGCGGTCGGCGTGCAGCATGTGGTGCAGCGAGCGATGCCCGAAGACGTGCGGGTAGAGCCCGGTAGCGAACGAGCAGCGGCTCGGCGTGCATACCGGCGCCTGGCAGCAGGCATTGGCGAAGGAGACCGCGTCGCTCTGCACCCACGCATCGACGAACGGCGTCGGCGCGCCCGGGTGGCCAAGGTGTCCGATGGCATCGGCGCGCAACTGGTCGGGATTGAAAAGCAGCAGGTGAGGTCTTTTGGTCATCGTGTGGTTTTCGACAGACGGTTGCGACTAGCCCTTGAGGCCACCCGAGGCGAGGCCGCGGATGAAATAGCGTTGCATGAACAGGAAGACGATGAGCAGCGGCAGGAACGACAGGACGACGGCGGCAAACTTCATCGGCTGGTTGCCGTTGGTCGTCGCCACCGTGTTGATGGTGGCGATCGCGACCGGCAGGGTCGACCAGTCGCGATGGACGAAGATCGAGGCAAGCAGGAACTCGTTCCACGACTGGATGAAGGTCAGGATGCACGCGGTCGCCAGGACGGGAAGCGACAGCGGTAGCAGAACCAGGAAGATGATCTGCAGGTCGGTGGCGCCGTCCATGCGCGCCGCATGATCGAGGTCGATCGGCAGCTCCTTGTAGAAGCCGCGCAGGATGAACACGCCGAGGGGAAGGACGCCCAGCGTGTAGGGCAGGATCAGCGCCAGGGGCGTGTCGAGAATGCCCGCCTTATCGAAGAGGAGGAACTGGGAGATGAGGGTGAGCTGCGGCGGCAGCATCATCAGGACGACGAGACTGACGAAGACGACATTGCGGAACCGGAAGCGCAGACGGAAGAGCGCATAGGCGCAGAGCAGCGACAGGACCAGGCCGAAGGCGACGGCCGAAACCGACATGACGGTGCTGTTGCGGTAGAAGTGAACCAGGTCGAACTGGACGATGGCTTCGGTGTAGTTCGACAGGTACCAGGCGCCGTGCGGGAAGAGCCCGCCGGTATAGTATTCCTGCGGCGACTTGAAGCTGGTGATGATCACCCACAGGAAGGGCGCGGCGAAGGCGATCGACGTCGAGGCGAGAACGACATGCTTGACCGCCACCCACGGGCTCAGTCGTCGCCGACCGGTCTTGCCGCTCACAGCCATCACGTCTCCTCCCTGCGGAACTCGGTGAGGTACAGGTAGAGGACGACGAGGATGAGCGTTGCCAGCAGCAGCGCATAGCTGATCGCCGCCGAGTAGCCCAGCTCGCCCTGCTCGAAGGCGACCTTGACGATGCGCGTCGCCACCACTTCGCTGGCGTGGCGCGGTCCGCCGTCGGTCATCACCTTGAACAGGTCATAGGCCTTGAGGTTGTTGATGATGTTGATGACGACGACGATGGCGATGAAGCCGCTGAGATGGGGCAGGGCCACGAAGCGGAACTTGTTCCAGGCGGTGGCGCCGTCCATCTCCGCCGCGTCGTAGAGCTCGCGCGGCACCGATTGCAGTCCCGCCGCCAGGATGAGGGCGTTCTGGCCGAGAAACTGCCAGATGCCGACCGCGGCAATCGACACCAGGACGAGGTTCTTGTCGCCCAGCCACAGGATCGACCGGCCGAGCACCTCGTTGAGGAAGCCGATGTTGGGATCGTAGACGAAGCCCCAGATGATCCCGGCGATCGCCGCCGAGATCAGCGAGGTGGAGAAGAAGACCGTGCGATAGGTGATGCGCAGCCAGTTGATGCCGACGCTCTCGATCGCATAGGCGAGCGCCAGCGCCGCGGTCGGCTTGAACACGACATTGATGAGCGTGAACAGGCCGGTATGCGCGATCGACTGCGCCAGGATGCGGTCGTGGAACAGCTTCTGGTAGTTCTCCAGGCCGACGAACGTCCATGCCGCCGTCAGGCCATTCCACGAATAGAAGCTCATCCACAGCGAGTAGATGGCCGGTAGGACCGTGATCAGCAGGATGAGCAGGACGGCCGGGCTCAGGAATACCCATCCCGAGCGCGTCTCCGCTGCGACGCCTACCGCGCTTGGCTTCTGCATGGTGGCCGGACCCGCGCTCGTTGCAGTCGCCCGGGCCGGCGGGAACCTCCGCGCCGGCCCGGACCCGGGAGGAAGACTAACGCGCGTCCTCGACTTCCTGCATGCCCTCTTCAGCGCTGATGTCGCCGGCGATGATGCCCTGCAGGGCGCTGCCCAGTGCCTCGAGCACCTTGGCGTGGAGCAGCACGCGCGGTACCACATTGACCGACTGGAGCTCGTTGAACTTGACCTGTAACGGGTCCGTCACGATCTTGTTCGGCGCTGCGTAGGGCGCGATGATTCCGAGCTGCCTGACATATCCCTCAAGCACCTTTTCCGACATCAGATAGCTGAGGAATTCCTTGGCCGGCCCGACCTGACCGCCGACGGGGATGGCGTAGTTCTTGCCGACGCCGCCGGGCGACACGCCTTCCTTGACGTTGTCGAATACCGGCGGGAAACGCATCAGCCCGACTTCCATGCCTTTCGGCGCTCCCACCTCGAACGGCTTGATGTCCCACGGTCCCGACAGGACCATGGCGGCGCGGCCGGTGAGGAAGGCATCGTTGTTCTGCGGAATGCTCATGGCGTTGATGCCGGGCATGAAGGTGCCGTCGTCCGCCATGTCCTTCAGCTTCTGCGCGGCGCTTACCAGGCGCTTGTCCGTCCACGGGATCTTGCCGGAATCGGCGTCCTTGATGATGGCGTGATCGAGCTGGCCGGCGATCATGTAGAAGTAGTCGCGGCCGCGCTGCGGGAACTGGTTGCCGAACGAGATCGGATAGATACCGTCCTTCTTGAGGACCTCCGCCATGTGCTTGAGGTCGGCATAGGAATTGGGCAGCGACAGGCCGTATTTCTTCAACATCGTCGCGTTGTAGAACAGCGAGAAATTGTTGACCGAAACCGGCGCGGAATAATATTTGCCGTCGACATCGAGCTGCTTGAGCACGCTGTCGAAGAAGCTCTTGTCCCAGCCGTCCTTCGTGTAGAGGTCGTTGAGTGGCGCCAGCAGATTGGCCGCGATCAGCGGGTACATGCCGACGGCGCGGGCGTCGGGCTCGACACAGATGAGGTCCGGGATGTGCCCCGAGGAGAACGCGGTCCTCAGCGCCGCGTCATAGGTGGTGTTCTCGAACGTGTCGACGGAGATCGTCACGTCCGGGTGGTCTTTCTGATAGTCGGCGATCACCTGCTTATAGTAGGGCACGTCGGTCGTGTAGAACGTGTACATGGTCAGCTTGACCGGCGCGGCCACGACCGGGACCGCCGCCAGCGCAAAAGCCGCGGCCAACAGAACCGAACGCATCTTCATATTTCCCTCCCTCGTTTGCCGGATTGGATGCGGGCTGATATTTAATCAAGTTTCGTGATTAATCGTCAAGCGCTGTTTCGCAGGAACAGATGGCCGTTTCGATCAGCAGCGGAAAATGGCGGAATTCCTGGCGTTCTGTGCCGCTGTCGGCTGAATCGCGGTGCCGCCGGTGCCTAGCCACGCACACAATCGCGGCCGTGGCGCCGGCCAACCGCATTGGCGGGCGGCGGAGGCTTTCGGACGCGTTTCCTGCTAAGGAATTGCGTTGCCCAGATCAGAAGACCCCAACCCCGCGATGACGGTAAAGCCGATCTCAGGAAGCCGGTCTGGCGTTCCGATGAACGCGATGAACACGCGCGAGACGCGCAACCGCAACCTGTCGGTGGTGTTCGAGGCCATTCGCGAGGCCGACGGCGTATCCAGGACCGAGATCGGCATGGACATGCCCTTCTCGTTGCAGACCGTCACGACGCTTGGCCAGGAACTATTGGCCATGGGGCTGATCCGCGAGGGCGATCGCCTGCAATCGGCCGCCAAGGGCAAGCCGCACACCGCGCTCCACATCGTGCCGGGACGGGGACATGCGATCGGGGTCCAGATGCGCTGGAACTCGATCACCAGCTGCCTCGTCGACCTCGGCTACAATCTCGTCGACCAGGAGATCAGTCGCGTTTCGCCGTTCCCCGTCGACCGTCACATGAACGAGGCCATCGGGCTGGTTCGGGCGTTCATCGAGAAGCACAGCGACAAGGACATCTGGGCGCTTGGCATCTCGGCCCCGTTGCCGGTTGCTTCACGTGCCATGCAGGAGGCGTTTCCAGGCAGTCTGGTCTGGGACGACACAAAATGGTTTCAGGCGTTTTGGGATGCCTATTCCGCACGCAGCCTGCGCGACGAATTTCAGCGCGCCACCGGGCTGCCCGCATTCGTGCTCAACAATCCGCAATCGGCGGCAATCGCCGAAGCCCTGATCGCCCCGGTCGAGGCGCGAATGATCTACATCATGGTCGGACTGAGCCTGGGCGCGGCCTTCATCAGTCGCCGCGAATTGAGCCTCGATCTTTGGCGCTACGCCGGTGAAATCGGTTACGTCGTCTACAAGGACACGCCGCTCAACAGCGTCCTGTCGGTATCCGGACTGCGCGAGCACCTCAGCCTCAAGGAGCCCCAGGGACAATACGAAGCGCTTGTCGAGAAGGCGCTCGACGATCGCCGGCAGGACCTCGATCCCTGGTTCGACGGCGCCGCCGAGCGCCTGCGCCTGATCGTCAATCTCCTGGAAAACACCATGCGGCCGGACGGCATCGTCGTCGGCGGGTTCCTGCCGACCGCCTATGTCGCCGAACTCGTGCGGCGGGTTCAGCCGCTGGAGAAGTCGGTTGTCCTCGACGACCACGACCCGGCGCGCCTGCTGCCCAGGCTGGCGGTTGCCCATCACTCGGTCGAGTCCATTCCCTTCGGCGCGGCGGCCATGACGCTGTCCAACCGCTCCAATTCGCGCTTTGCCGACCTGATCAGCCGGCGGCGACACGAAACCTGAGCGGCGCTTGGCGTGCGGCCTCAATCGGAATTTCAAAGTTAACGATCTCCTAACCAAGATCTGACCGACCCCGCCGATTGCCCCGCTTCCCGCGGTCTGCGCCAGGTTCCGATTTTTGCATTGCAGCGTTGCAAATTCTGATCTGCCGCAGCGCAGCAAACGCACCTATGTAGCGACTGTAAAAAGCGAGCAAGAAAGCGAGAAAGAGGGCACGACGATGAACATGGATCGTATTGCCAAGGCCTACAGCACCTGGCGCCAATACCGGCGAGCCTACAGCGATCTGATGCGGCTTTCGGACCGCGACCTGGATGACATCGGCATCCGCCGTGGCAACATCCACGAGGTCGCCCGCCGCTACGCGACGCGCTGAGGCGAGCCGCTGATCTCCTCCCCCCGCACCAACGAGCGGGCGCTCCCCCGGCGCCCGCTTCGCTCTTTTTGGACCTGCCGCCAGATCGGCCGCACCTTGTGCCGGATGCCGGGTTTGATGTAGTCGGGAGCCGGCCGACCGGCCCGCCGATCTCTCTGTTGCCGCATACGGCCGAACCCCGACCATGACCATTCCGCAGGAAACCGCGCGCCGGCGCACCTTCGCGATCATCTCGCACCCGGACGCCGGCAAGACGACGCTGACCGAGAAGCTGCTGCTCGACGGCGGCGCTATCCAGCTTGCCGGCGAGGTGCGCGCCAAGGCCAACCGCCGCCAGACCCGTTCCGACTGGATGGAGATGGAGCGCGAGCGCGGCATCTCGGTGGTCACCTCGGTGATGACCTTCCAGTACGGCGACACCGTCTTCAACCTGCTCGACACGCCCGGCCACGAGGATTTCTCCGAGGACACCTATCGCACGCTGACGGCGGTCGATTCGGCCGTCATGGTGATCGACGCCGCCCGCGGCATCGAGGCGCGCACGCTGAAGCTGTTCGAGGTCTGCCGGCTGCGCGACATCCCCATCATCACCTTCATCAACAAGCTCGACCGCGACGGCCGCCATCCCTTCGACCTGCTCGAGGAGATCGAGAAGCGGCTGGCGCTCGACACCACGCCGCTGACCTGGCCGCTCGGCATCGGCAAGAGCTTCGCCGGCGTCTACGACCTGGAGAAGGACGCCATCCATCGCCTCGATTCCATCGGCAACCTGGAGCCGGTCGGCGAACTCAACGCCGCCGCCCTTGCCGACTACCTGCCGGAGAACGAGCGCGAGGCGGTCGCCGAGGAGATCGCACTGACCAAGGCGGCCTCGCGCCCCTTCGACCTCACCTCGTACCGCGAGGGCCACCTGACGCCGGTGCTGTTCGGCAGCGCGCTCAAGAATTTCGGCGTGCGCGACCTGATCGAGCGGCTGGCCGCCTATGCGCCTGCGCCGCAGCCACGCGCGGCCGAGGAGCGCGAGGTCGCCCCCGACGAGACGGCGATGAGCGGCTTCGTCTTCAAGATCCAGGCGAACATGGATCCCAACCACCGCGACCGCATCGCCTTCCTGCGCGTCTGTTCGGGCAAGCTCACCCGCGGCATGAAGGCTCGCCTCGGCCGCACCGGCAAGACCATGGCGCTCAACGCGCCGCAGTTCTTCTTCGCCCAGGAGCGTGCCATCGCCGACGAGGCCTATGCCGGCGACATCGTCGGCCTGCCCAATCACGGCACGCTGAGGATCGGCGACACGCTGACCGAGCACGAGGCGCTCACCTTCCAAGGCGTGCCCAGCTTCGCGCCGGAAATCCTCCGCCGCGTGCGCGTCGGCGACGCCATGCGCGCCAAGAAGCTGCGCGAGGCATTGCGCCAGATGGCGGAGGAGGGCGTCGTCCAGGTGTTCATGCCGACCGACGGCTCGCCGCCCATCGTCGGCGTCGTCGGCGCCCTGCAGCTCGACGTTCTGCGCCAACGTCTCAACGACGAATACAATCTGCCGATCGATTTCGAGACCGCGCGCTTCACGGTCTGCCGCTGGGTGAGCGCCGGCAGCCGCACCGATCTCGATGCCTTCATCGCCGCGCACCGCGCCGACATGGCCGAGGACCTCGACGGCTCGCCGGTGTTCATGGCGTCCTCGCCCTTCATGCTCAATTACGAGATCGAGCGTGCGCCCAAACTCGTCTTCTCCGACATCAAGGACTACCAGCGCCAGGCCGTCAGCCAGTAGGCGGCGGTGCGTTGCAAATGGGAGAGGCGTGGAGCACCGCTTCACCGCACGCTCCCGTTCATGCCCGGCTCCGAGCGGGCACCCAGTATACGCAGCCGCATGCGATTTGAGCCGATGAGTCGGCGATTACTGTGTCCTCGCTTTCGCGAGGACGACAAGGCTTTTCGTTCCCCGGACGCGATGCAGCGTGGAACGCTGCTTCGCCGATCCGGGGCCCAGCCAGCGCGTGGGTCCCGGGTCTGCGTCGCGTCATTCCATGCCGCGCCGCGCCCGGGACACAGGCTCTCATTCTCGCGAGCTGTTTGCTCCGAGCTATGACCCTTTCAAAGAACGCACACCTCGGGATTCTTTTTGATCCCGGTCGAGCCTTCGGCTCTCCTCGATCTCTTCGGCCCTCCGCGCCTCTTGAGGCGCAAGGGGATGGCGGGCGCCCGGCGAATGCCGTGCGGTTACTCCGCGAAAACTGGGGCGCTCGCCGAGCGCCCGCCGCGGCGATTTTTCTCCGTCTCCCGGCAGGCGCTGCACCCTCTCGCGAAGAAGAGGGCTTAGGCCCTGAGGGCGGCCGGTCGTAGTGCCGACGGTCCCGCCGGGAACGCCCCGATGGGGAACGGTCGGAAACCGCTCCCGAGCGGGGGCACCGCTCCGCTCCCCCCATGAAGTTCCGGTCGACACGGGACCCCTTCGCGGGAGCGGATGAGCGCATCATCTCACAGTTTTCGAGAGCGGGAATAAGTCCGCACGCTATCCCCGGCGGCCGCGTGCGCCTGTTCTTCAAAGGCCTTTGGTCTTTAATTTTTACAGATAAAAAACATGTTGACCTCACCCGCCGTCTGAGATTGGTTTTTGACCATAAAGGACCGCCGGTTTTTACCCAAAAGGTACTCTGCCGGCAAAGGAATCCGATTTGCGAGGGGGGAATGAGCGAGCGGTCGGAGGGGGTTCCGGCGCGGGGCGAGCGCACGGGCGGAACGGCCGTCATCACACTCGGCCTCCGGCTCGTCAGCATCGGCCCGCTGCTCATCCTCATCATTCTGGTCGCGGTGATCAGCCTGCTGACGCCGTACTTCCTGACGCCCATCAACATCCGCAACATTCTGGCGCAAACCGCCGTCATCGCCATCGTCGCGCTCGGCCAGCACCTGGTCATCCTGACCCGCGGCATCGACCTGTCGGTCGGCTCCAACCTGGCGCTGGCCACGGTCATCGGTGGCCTCCTTTTCAAAGTCACCGATTCCGCCGTGCTGGTCGTCTTCGCGATTCTTGCCGCCGGCGCCTTCATCGGCTTCGTCAACGGTGCCGTCTACGTCTTCGGCCGCCTGCCGCATCCCTTCATCATCACGCTGGCGACCCTTTCCATCTGTCGCGGCCTGGCACTGGAACTGTCGATCGGCCACACCACCATGCGCGGCATGCCCGACGCCATCGTCGCCGTCGGCAGCGGCGAGACCTTGGGCGTGCCCAACTCCTTCTTCGTGGTCGTCGCGGTGGCGCTCGCCATCCTGGTCATGGCCAAGGCGTTGGTCTGGGGGCGCTGGACCTACGCGGTCGGCGGCGAGCCGGAAGCCGCCGTCGAGATGGGCATCCCAGTCAAGTGGGTGCTGCTGTCGACCTATGTCGTCTCCGGCCTCTGTGCCGGCATCGGCGCGGTCGTCCTCGCCGGCCGCACGGCGGCGAGCTCGCCGCTCTACGGCAACCTGCTCGAACTCGACACCATCGCCGCGGTCATCATCGGCGGGGCGAGCTTCCTCGGCGGCCGCGGCCACATCGGCAACGCCCTCATCGGCGCCATCATGATCGGCGTCATCCGCAATGCCCTCAACCTGCTCGACGTCGATGTTTTCTTCCAGATGATCGCCATCGGCCTGGTCATTGTGCTGGCGGTCGAGGCCGACGTGCTGCGCAATGCGCTCGAAGCGCATGCGCGCACCATCCAGGCGGCGAGAACGCAATGACCGGCGCGTCCACCGCTCCGGTGCTCACGGTGCGCAATGCGCACAAGCACTTCGGCGCCGTGCATGCGCTCAAGGACGTCAGCCTCGATGCCTATCGTGGCGAGGTGTTGGCGCTGCTCGGCGACAACGGCGCCGGTAAGTCGACTCTGGTCAAGTGCATCGCCGGCGTCCACACCCTCGACGAGGGCTCTATCCTGCTCGACGGCGAGGAGGCGGCGCTGCATTCGCCTGCCGCCGCCCGCCGCGCCGGCATCGAGACCGTCTATCAGGACCTTGCCCTCTTCGACAATCTGACCCCGGCGCAGAACTTCTATTGCGGCCGCGAGATCGCCTTTCCCTCATGGTTGCCGCGCGGCATGCGCTTCCTCTCCAAGCGCGCCATGGATCGCGAGGCGGCCGCGGTGATCGACCGGCTCAAGGTCAGGCTGCCGAAATTCGATGCGCCGGTGGCGCTGATGTCGGGCGGCCAACGCCAGGCGATCGCAGTCGCCCGCGCCACGGTGTTCGCGCGCAAGCTGGTCATCCTCGACGAGCCGACGGCGGCGCTGGGCCTCAGGGAGTCGCGCAAGGTCCTCGACCTGATCAAGCAGCTCCGCGCCGAGGGCAATGCGGTGATCCTCATCACCCACAACATGGAACACGTCGTCGAGCTTGCCGACCGCGCCGTGGTGCTGCGCCAGGGCCGCAAGGTCGGCGAGCTGAAACCAGACCGTTCGAACCGGCAGGAGCTGGTCTCCATGATCGTCGGTGCCGAGGTCTAGCCAGATTCGCCGCCGATCAGGCGGCGAGTGCACTGGGAGCGGTCCATCGCGGGCCGATCCACAACAGGGAGATGGAGCCATGAGACTGAAACTCATGCTGGGGGGACTGGCGCTCGCCGTTACGATGGCGGGCCCCGCCCTGGCGGCCGACAAGATCAAGATCGGGTACATCACCAAGTTCCCGGTCCCCTATTTCCAGACCATGGAAGACGCCGCCAAGGCCTGGGCCAAGGACCATCCCAACGTCGAAATCGTCTACGGCCAAGGCAAGTCGGCGACCGACATCGAGGGCCAGATCGCGCTCATCGAGAAGATGGTCGCCCAGGGCGTCCAGGGCATCGCCATCACGCCCGTCGATCCGAGCGTTTCGACGACGCTCGACAAGGCGGTTGCCGGCGGCGTCAAGGTCGTGCTGATGGACAACAGCATCCCCGGCTGGAAGAACCAGACGGCGCTGGCTACCACCAACAATCTCGAAGCCGGCAAGCTCGCCGGCGGCTACCTCAAGGGCGTGCTCAAGGACGGCGACAAACTCGGCATCCTGGAAGGCGTGCCCGGCGTGCCCGCGCTCGACGACCGCGTCAACGGCATGCTGGAGGGCCTGAAGGGGGTCAATGCCGAGATCGTCGGCAAGGGCGCCACCGACTGCACCGAAGAGAAGGGCATCAATGTCGCCCAGGACATTCTGACGGCGAACCCCGAGCTCAAGGCGATCTACTCGGCCTGCGGCCCGCCCGCCGCCGGCGCCGCCCAGGCGATCAAGAACGCCAATCTCGATCACCACATCATCCTGGTCGGCTTTGATTTCTGCTGCGGCGAGCCGGAGGCCATCGCGGCGGGAAGCGAGGACGCCTCGGTGGCACAGTTCCCGGCCAAGATGTCCGAACTCGGCGTCGATGCGCTGGTCAAGGCGATCAACGGCGAGAAGGTCGAATCGCTGATCGATTCGGGCGCCGCGCTGGTCACCAAGGACAATATGGCTGACTTCCAGTAAGGCGACGGCGGAGGCCGGTTCCAGGAGACCGGCCTCCGATTTCCCGTGAAAGGCTCTAGCCGAGCCCGAGCAGCGCCGGCAGTTCGGCAAGCGTCTTCACCTCTGCCGCCGGCTTGCCCGGCAGGCGCTCGCGCCGCTGGCCATAGCGGTTGCACCACACCACCTGCAGGCCGAAGGCGGCGGCGGCATGGACGTCCCAGGCATTCGACGACTGGAAGGACATGGCCCCGGCCGGTACGCCGAGCCGGTCGACGGCAAGCTGGTAGACGTGCGGGTGCGGCTTGAAGACACCGGCCGCCTCGACCGACAGCACCTGATCGAACAGCGCGTCGAGCTTTGCCGCTGAAACCAGCGCCGTCAGCATGGCGGGCGTGCCGTTGGAGAGGATCGCCAATCTGAGCCCCGCCGCCTTGAGCCTGGCAAGCACGTCGGGCACCTCAGGGAACGGCTCGAGGCCGAGATAGAGGTCCATCAGGCGTTGGCGGAGACCGGGCCGCTCGATGCCAAGCGTCTCCAGGGAGAAGTCGAGCGCATCGCCGGTCACCTGCCAGAAATCGGCGTGGCGCCCCTGCGCGGCGCGCAGCCACGTATAGGCGAGCTGCTTGTCGCGCCACAGCGCGTTCAGCCGGTCGGCCTCGGGCCCGATCGCGTCTCGGGCGGCATTGACCGCCGAGGCGACGTCGAACAGCGTGCCATAGGCGTCGAAGACGCAGGCCCGGATGCCGGCGAGGGGAGGGGCCGTTGCCATCCGTCTATTTGGCGTCCGCCAGGTCGGGCGCGGTTGGCGGTGCCGCAATCGTCTCGCCGACGCCGGGCAGGAAGACCGAGAAGGTGGCACCCTTGCCCGGCGGCGAGTTGACCCAGATGCGCCCGCCGTGATGTTCGACGATATGCCGCGAGATGGTGAGACCGAGGCCGCTGCCCGACGGCCGACCGGTATTGCGGTCGCGGGCCTTGGCGAATTTCTCGAAGATGATCTTCTGGTCGTGCGGGCCGACGCCTTCGCCGTTGTCGGTCACCTCGACCAGATAGCCGCCGCTGTAGCTATGGCCCGCGACCCAGACATGGCCGTGCACCGGGTCGGCGAACTTGGCGGCATTGGAGAGCAGGTTGATGAACACCTGCATCAGCCGGTCGCGGTCGGCATGGACCATGCGCTCGGCCGGCTCGATGGTCATCTCGACGTCGCCGGCGGCGCCGCGGAACAGCCCGCCGGTCGCCGCCACGGCATCCTCCAGCGCCAGCGCCGGGTCGGTCTCCGCCATGCTCCAGTCGGCCTGGCCCTGCTCCAGCCGGGTCAGGTCGAGGATGGTATCGAGCAGGCGGGTGAGACGCTGGGTCTCGCTCTGGATGATGGCGAGATAGCGCTCGGCCTGCTCGGGCGGCAGCCCTTCCGGCTCGCTGAGGATCTCGGAGAAGGAGCGGATCGAGGTCAGCGGCGTGCGCAGCTCGTGGCTGACGGTCGACAGGAAATCGTCCTTCAGCCGGTCGAGTTCCTTCAGCTGTTCGTTGGCGTGGGTCAGCTCGCGCGCCGTCATTTCCAGCTCGCGCGACTTCTGTTCCAACTCGCGGCTGTAGGCGATGACCTGCTGGGTCTCTTCGAGGATCGCCATCATCTCCTCGAAGGACAGCGTCTCGCCCGTGGCAATGGCCGCCACCATGGCGCGCGCCGACGCCGCGCCGATGCTGCCGGCAAGCAGCCGCTCGACGAAGGCAATGAGATCGGCGTCGGCCTCCAGCCGGTCGCCGATGTCGACGCCGCGCTTCTTGGCATAGTCGGCAAGGGCACGGGCGGCGCGTTCCGGCCCGATGAAGCGCTGCAGCAGCGCAGTGAGTTCGTCGAGTGCCGCCGAGCGCCGCCAGATCTCAGCCTCGCCCGGCGGCCGCCGGAAGACGTCGACGAAGGCGATCGCCTGGATGCGCTCGATGACCTCCTGATGCGAGAACAGCGAGACCAGCACATAGCCGCCGATATTGGCCGCCATGCTCCAGAATAGAGCGTGGGTGAGCGGGTCCCAGCCGGTGAGGCCGAAGAGTGCCTCGGGCCGGAGCGCCGCGATCTGCCACGGCCCGTCGAGGATCGCCTCGGAGATGACGCCGCTGCGCGCCAGCAGCGGCACCAGCATCGTATAGGCCCAGGTAAGGAAGCCGAGCCCCAGTCCGGTGATGGCGCCAAGCCGCGTCGCATTGCGCCAGAACAGCCCACCGACCAGCGCCGGTACGAACTGCGCGGCGACGGCAAAAGAGACCAGCCCGATCTGGGCGAGTGGACCGGATTCGCCGGTCATCCGGTAATAGGCGTAGCCGAGCAGCAGGATGAGGAAGATGCCGGCGCGGCGAATGAACAGCAGAAGCTGTGTGAGGTCGCCGCGCGCGTCGAGCTTGAGCCAGCGGATGCGCAAGAGCGCCGGCATCACCAGGTCGTTGCACACCATGGTCGACAGCGCGATGGCCGCCACCGCCACCATCGCCGTGGCGGACGACAGGCCGCCGATGAAGGCAAGCAGCGCCAGCGCGTGCTGTCCCTGGGTGATCGGCACGGTGAGCACGTAGAAGTCGGGATTGGCTTCGTGCGGCAACAGCGTCAGGCCGGCGGCGGCGATCGGCAGGGCGAACAGGCTCATCAACAGGAGGTAGAGCGGAAACAGCCAGGCGGCGGTCGCCAGATGACGCTCGTTGACGTTCTCGACGATGGTGATGTGGAACTGGCGCGGCAGGCAGATGATCGCCGCCATCGACAGGAAGGTCATGGTCAGGAAGCGGGCCGCATCGCCCTCCGGCAGCAGCACCAGACTGTCGAGCACCGGCCTGAGCTTCGCTTCGGCCGCGCCGATGCCCGGCCCGAATGCGATCACCACATAGATGCCGACTGCCAGGAAGGCGAGGAACTTGACGCACGATTCGAAGGCGATGGCCGCCACCATGCCTTCGTGGTGCTCGTTGGCGTCGAGATGGCGGGTGCCGAACAGGATGGCGAAGATCGCCATGCCGATCGCGGTCATGAAGGCGGCGTCGCCCAAGATCGAGGGTGGCGTTCCGGTGAGCGTGCCGTTGATGTCGGCGAACAGCGTGTAGTCGACCAGAACCGCGAAGGAGGTCGACACGGCTTTCAGCTGCAGGGCGATGTAGGGCATCGCGCCGACCGTGGCGATGACCGTGACCAGCACGCCGAGCAGCGCGCTCTTGCCGTAGCGCGAGGCGATGAAGTCGGCGATCGAGGTGATGCGCTGCGACTTGGAGATGCGCGTGATCTTGCGCAAGAGGAACCACCAGCCGAGGAAGACGATGGTCGGGCCGGTATAGATGGTGATGAACTCGACGCCGCGGCGGGCGGCGGTGCCGACGGCGCCGTAGAAGGTCCACGAGGTGCAGTAGACGCCGAGCGACAGCGTATAGACCAGCGGCGAATGGATGAGGCTGCGGCCGGCCTGCGCCCGGCGGTCGCCATACCAGGCGATGGCGAAGAGCCCGCCGAGATAGGCGAGCGCCACGACGATGACGACGGTCGAGTTGGTCACGCCTCGCTCCGCTCGGCCGGCTCCGCCTCGCCGGCTTCGGCGACCATGCGGCGCGCCAGCCAGCCGCCGCCGGCGATGGCCAGAAGCCACACCGCGAAGCAGTAGACGTGCAGGAGCGGGATGCCGAAGACGAACATCGGCGCGTTGAAGATAGTGAGGATCGGCGGCGTCAGCAGGAAGAAGGCGATGACCGGCAGGACGAAGGCACGGTCGGCCAGCCGCCCGCCGGTCCTGACCGGCATCTGCTCACGCTTCGCCTGGCTCATCCGCCTGTCCCAGCAGGGCGCGCACCCGCTCGATCACGTCGCGATTGGAGAACGGCTTGGTGACGTAGTCGTCGACGCCGAGGCCGATGGCCTTGCGGCGGTCCTTCTCGTGGCCCTTGGCGGTCAGCATGATGACGCGCGGCTGCTTGCCGCCGGCCTCGCGGCGGATGGCGGAAACCACCTCGAAGCCGTCGAAGCCGGGCAACATGATATCGAGGAGCACGAGATCCGGCTTGATCCGCTTGGTCATCTCGACCGTCGAGGGCCCGTCATGAGTGACGCTGACCTCGTAGCCTGCCCGTCGCATCAGGAAGGACAGCGCCTCGACCAGATTCCGTTCATCCTCCGCAACCAGAACCGACTGGGCCACTGCCCCCTCCCTTACGTCGATTCGTGCCAACCCCCCCACAGCTGCCGGCGCGTCTGGGGCGAAAGCATATAGGCCGGCAGCACCTATGTCACCGGCGCCGACAACGGCCCGCCGGGCAGCGGCACGCGGTCGAAGGCGCGGTGGGCGCAGTCCTCGCGCGGACACTGCCGACAGGTGACGCCGATCGGCACCACCGTGCGCGCGGCGGTGAGATCGACGCCGTCAGCGTAGACGAAGCGATGGGCGTGCTCGACGGCGCAGCCGATCATCACGGCGTGATGGCCGACGGTGTCGCCGCCGCCGGGCTCGGCGACGCCGGCGCGGGCGATGCACAGGAAGGTCTCGCCGTCGGGCAGCCGGCCGACCTGGCTGACCACGCGGCCGGGCGAGGCAAAGGCATGATGGACGATCCAGCGCGGGCAGGCGCCGCCATAACGCGGCAGGCGCAAGCCGGAGGCGGAAAAGCGCTTGGAGATGTTGCCGGCAGTGTCGGTACGCAGGAAATGCAGCGGCACGCCCTCCGCACCCGGTCGGCTGAGCGTGGTCAGCCGGTGGCACACCTGCTCGAAGCTGGCGTCAAAGCGGTGGCCGATGCGCACCACGTCGAAGCGCAGCTCGTCGGCGACGGCGCGAAACGGACCATAGGGCATCACCACGGCGCCGGCGAAATAGCTGGCAAGCGCCTTGGCGAGACGGCTGTCCGCGCCGGGTGCTGCAAGGCCGGCGCCCGCGACCAGCTCGCTGAGCAGCGCCGCCGAGGTCTCCATCCCGATCAGCCGGGCGAGGCGGAAGCGCACACTCGCCCGCGCCAGCTCGTCGGAGACGAGGAAAGTCCGCCCGTCCAGGCGCTCGCCGGCCGGTGTCACCTCGGCTGCCGGCACGAAGCGAACCGTGATGTGCAGCGAGCGCTCCACATGTTCGCGCAGCGACTCCAGCGTCGGCTGCCCGGACGGCAGCGTCGCCAGCATCTTTTCCGCCGCCCGTTCCAGCCGCGGGAAATGGTTGGCGTGATCGGAAATGAAGTCCTCGATCTCCTCGCGCGGCGCCGGCATCGGCCGCCGGGCGCCGCGGCCGCTCAGGAAGTCGAACATGTCGCCGGCGCGGGCGGCCAGCATTTCGGCTTCGCCGACCAGCGTGTTGACGAAGCCGATGCGCTCGGTGTCCGACAGGTCGCCGTAGTCTTTCAGGATCTCGGCATAGGAGCGGATGGTGGTGATCAGCGCCAGGATCTGGTTGCTCACCTCGAACAGGAAGGAGTCCTCGCCGAGCCGTTCGCCGAGCAGGTCGGAGCGCGCCCGCGCTTCGCGATAGGCGCGATAGAGGCCGAGGATGGCGCGTGCCGCGCGCGGATTGTGGGCGACCAGCTCGGCCGCGTCGGCGCCAGTCATGTCGACGCCGATGACACCGGTGTCGGCGGCGACCTCGCCGAGCTCGGCGATGAGTCGCGCCTCCTCGGTGCCGGCCAGCGACCGGCTGTCGAGGCCGACGGCGTCGGCGATGCGGTGGAGCAGGGCGCCGCCGATCGGCCGCTTGTTGTGCTCGATGAGATTGAGATAGCTCGCCGATATGCCGACCTGGCTGGCGAGCCCCTGCTGCGACTTGCCAAGCTCCTGGCGTCGCTTGCGAATCCTGTGTCCGACAGGAGCCCTGGCCATGGGGGCGCCCCTCCCTGTTGTAATTTCTTTACAAACTTACGGTCAGCCGTGCAACAAGTTGACAAATAATGACAATAAAATCAATCATTTATTGATTGATTGACAATGGCTGCTAGGCTGCACGCGGGGGAAGGACAGAAGACTCCCGAGGTTCGATCCTCGGCCCCATCCGAAATGGAAACGACCGGAGGAGCTCATGACAGACCGCAAGTCGCGGCTGATAACGCCGTATTCGCGGCGCGCCATCCTGAAAGGATCGCTCGCTGCCAGTGCCGGCCTGGGCGCACTCAGCCTGGGCGGCGTCGCCCCGCTGCATTTCGTGCGCAATGCATTTGCCGATGAACAGCCGATCGGCAACTACCCGAAGGCGACTTCGGGTTCGACCATCAAGTTCGGCTTCAATGTGCCGCAGTCCGGCCCCTACGCCGAAGAGGGCAAGGACGAACTCAAGGCCCAGCAGCTCGCCGTCAAGCATTTGAACGGCGAGGGCGACGGCGGCCTCTTGAACACGATGTCGCCCAAGCATCTCAAGGGCAACGGCATCCTCGGCAAGAAGGTCGAGTTCGTCACCGGCGACACCGCGACCAACGCCGACACTGCCCGCGCCAACGCCAAGCAGATGATCGAGAAGGACGGCGTCATCATGATCAACGGCGGTTCGTCTTCGGGCGTCGCCGTGGCCGTGCAGTCGCTCTGCCAGGACGCCGGCATCATCTTCATGTGCGGCCTGACCCACTCGAACGACACCACCGGCAAGGACCGTCGCCGTTATGGCTTCCGCCATTTCTTCGACGCCTACATGTCCGGCCAGGCGCTCGGGCCGGTTCTCGCCGACGTCTACGGCAAGGACCGCAAGGCCTATCACCTGACCAGCGACTACACCTGGGGCTGGACCCAGCAGAAGTCGATGAAGGACGCCACCGAGGCGCAGGGCTGGTCGACGGTCGCCACCGTTCTGACCAAGGTCGGCGCGCCGGACTTCTCGGCCTACATCACGCCCGTGCTGAATTCCGGCGCCGACGTGCTCATCCTGAACCATTACGGCGGGGACATGGTGCACTCGCTGACCCAGGCGACGCAGTTCGGCCTGCGCGACAAGATGGTCAACGGCAAGAAGTTCGAGATCGTCGTGCCGCTCATCTCCGAGCTGATGGCGGCGGGCGCCGGCGATGCCATCAAGGGCATCCTCGGCACCTCGAACTGGAACTGGAAGCTGCCTGACGATGCCACCAAGGTGCTGACCAAGTCGTTCGGCGCCGAATATGGTGCACCGCCCTCGCAGGCCGCGCAGACCTGCTACGTGCAGACCCTGCTCTATGCCAACGCCGTCGAGCAGGTCGGCACGTTCTACCCGCCGGAAGTCATCAAGGCACTGGAAGGCCTCAAGTTCGACGGCATGGGCAACGGCCCGACCGAGTACCGCGCCGCCGATCACCAGTGCTTCAAGGACGTTCTGGTGGTTCAGGGCAACGAGAAGCCCTCGAACCAGTTCGACCTCTTGAACGTCTACAAGGTCGTTCCGCGGGCGCAGGTCGAGTACGACCCGAACATCCCGGACTTCAACCCGGACGGCAAGGCCGACCTCGGCCCGTATATCCCGGGCTAGGTCTCGTCTGACGCGACGGCCGGCCGCTCCCCAGCGAGCGGCCGGTCGCTTTTTCGATACTCCGCGCCGTGCGGTTGTTGGTGTAAGACTGTGCTCGCGGAAATGCTGGTCGGGTGGGAGCCATGCTGGACGCAATCGTCCTTCAACTTCTGAACGGTCTCGACAAGGGCGGTGCCTACGCGCTCATCGCGCTCGGCCTGACCCTGGTTTTCGGCACGCTGGGCGTGGTCAACTTCGCCCACGGCACGCTGTTCATGCTCGGCGCCTTCTGCGCCGTCGCCTTCCAGAACCTGCTGACGCTCTCCACCAAGGTGAAGGATCCCACCGTCACCTTCTTCGAGGCGTTCAAGGATGTGCCCTATCTCAAGATCTGGTTCGGCGACTTCGGCCAGACGATCATCGACTGGGCCGTGCCGCTGTCGATCCTGATGGCCATACCGGTCATGCTGCTGATCGGGCTGGCGATGGAGCGCGGCCTCATCCGCTTCTTCTACAAGCGGCCGCACGCCGAACAGATCCTGGTGACCTTCGGCCTCGCCATCGTGCTGCAGCAGATCGTCAAGGCGATCTGGGGCGCCAACCCGATCCCCATCTCGGCGCCGCCGATCTTCGCCGGCAGCGCCAATGTCGGAGCCTGGATCGGGCTGGGCGCCGGCGTCGTCTATCCCTGGTGGCGGCTGATCTATCTCGGCTTCTCGGTCGTCATCATCGCGCTCGTCTTCTCCTTCCTGCAGTTCACCACCTACGGCATGGTGGTGCGCGCCGGCATGCGCGACCGCGAGACGGTCGGCTTCCTCGGCATCAACATCCAGCGCCGCTTCACCGTCGTCTTCGGCATTGCCGCGATCGTCGCCGGGCTCGCCGGCGACATGTATGCGCCGGTCGTGTCGCCCGCCTACACCATGGGCATGGACTTCCTCGTGCTGTCCTTCGTGGTGGTCGTGGTCGGCGGCATGGGCTCGCTCGGCGGCGCCGTGCTCGCCGGCTTCCTGCTCGGCGTGATGGAGTTGTTCTCGGCGATGAACCAGATCAAGGCGATCATCCCCGGCATCGACCACATCATCATCTATCTGGTTGCCGTCGCCGTGCTGCTGTTGCGTCCGCGCGGTCTGCTCGGCCGCACCGGCGTGATGGAGAGCTGAGGCGATGAAGGCCGCCGCCGCACTTCTCCGCAACGAGGCCGTGATGATGGCGATCTTCGCGGTCGTCGTGCTCACCATGCCCTGGTGGCTGGCGCCGGTCGGCGCCGGCTATCCCGACCTGGTGCAGCGTTTCGCGATCTACGGCATCTTCGCCATCGGCTTCAACATCCTGTTCGGGCTGACCGGCTACCTCTCCTTCGGCCACGCCGCCTTTCTCGGCGTCGGCTCCTACGCCACCATGTGGTCGTTCAAGCTGATCAGCATGAACGTTCTGCCGGCGCTGGTCTTCGCGGTGGCGCTGTCGGGCCTGGCGGCCCTGGTCATCGGCTATATCAGCCTCAGGCGCACCGGCATCTACTTCTCGATCCTGACGCTGGCCTTCGCCCAGATGTCCTACAACCTCGCTTATTCGGTGTTCACCCCGATCACCAACGGCGAGAACGGACTGCGCGTGATCAACGGCGACCCGCACTGGCTCGACGCCGCCTTCGGCTGGACGCCGGGCGATTCGCTGCCGGCGCCGAACCTGTTTGCCATGAAGCTCTCGGGCTATCAGGGCTTCTATTTCAGCGCCGTCATGCTGATCGTGCTCTTCTTCGTCTCGGTCAGGATCTTCCGGTCGCCCTTCGGCATGACGCTCAGGGCGCTGAAATCCAACCAGGTCCGCCTTGGCTTCACCGGCTTCAATACGCGGCCCTATGCGCTCGCCGCCTTCGTCGTCTCCGGCATGTATGCCGGGCTCGCCGGCTCGCTGCTGGTGATGACCGACCCGCTGGCCGGCGCCGAACGCATGCAGTGGACCGCCTCCGGCGAGATCGTGCTGATGACCATCCTCGGCGGCGCCGGCACGCTGGTCGGCCCGATCCTCGGCGCCGGCATCATCAAGTATTTCGAGAACATCCTGTCGACCATCAACGACCAGCAACTGGCGGCGTTCTTCTCGTTCCTGCCGGACAGCGTTCGCCAGGTGGTCGCCAAGGTGGTCGGCCTGTTCGTCGGCGGCAACTGGCAGCTCACCCTCGGCCTCGTCTTCGTGCTGATCGTGGTCTTCCTGCCCGGCGGAGTCATGGAGGGGCTGAGCCGGATCGGCCGCCTGCTGCACCGCAACGGCAACGGGTCGTCGCCGTCCCTGCAGCGCGTTCAGCAGCCGGCCGAGTGAGGGAGGGCGCGATGGCGAACATCGTTCTCGACGTCGACGACGTTCAGAAGAGCTTCGGCGGCCTGCACGCCCTCAGCGACATCAACCTGCAGATCGAAGAGGGCAAGACCCGGGCGATCATCGGGCCGAACGGCGCCGGCAAGTCGACGCTGCTCAACATCTGCATCGGCCGGCTGACGCCGGACGCGGGCTCCGTCCGCCTCGACGGCACCACGCTCACCGGCAAGCATCCGCACGAGATCAACCAGCTCGGCGTGGCGCGCGTCTTCCAGACGCCGGAGATCTTTCCCGACCTGACCGTCGAGCAGAACGTTCTGATCCCGGCGCTGGCCAAGCGCGACGGCGCCTTCCGCATCCGCGGCTGGAAGAACTTCGGACGCGAACGCGACCTCTACGACAAGGCGCATGCGATGATCGAGGACGTCGGCCTGGAGAACCACATGGGTCAGGAGGCGGCGAGCCTGTCGCGCGGCGACAAGCGGCGGCTGGAGCTGGCCATGTGCCTGGTGCAGCAGCCGCGCCTCTTGCTCCTCGACGAACCCACCGCCGGCATGTCGCGGCTCGACACCAACCGCACGATCGATCTGCTCAAGAAGATCAAGGCGCGCGGCATGACCAAGGTCATCATCGAGCACGACATGCACGTCGTCTTCTCGCTCGCCGACCGCGTCACCGTGCTCGCCCAGGGCCGCATCATCGCCGACGGTGCGCCCGAAGAGGTGCGCGGCGACCCGCGCGTGCAGGAAGCCTATCTCGGGGGCGCCCACCAATGACCGCGACCATGGACGCCGCTGCCGGGACAACCGCCGGGCCGGCACCTGCCGCCGGCGAAGCGCCGGCCTATTTCTCCTGCCGCGACATCCATGCCTATTACGGCGAGAGCTATATCGTTCAGGGCGTCTCCTTCGCGGTGAAGGAGGGCGAGGTCCTGGCGCTGCTCGGCCGCAACGGCGCCGGCAAGACCTCGACGCTGCGTTCGATCGCGCGCGCCGACGCACCGGCGATGAAGAGCGGCGAGATCTACCTGGCCGGGGTGCCGCTGCACACGCTCAAGTCCCATGAGGCGGCCCAGGCAGGCCTTCAGCTGGTGCCGGAGGACCGGCGCATCATCGGCGGGCTGACCGTCGAGGAAAACCTCATCCTCGCCCAGGTGGCCAAGCCTATCGGCTGGCCGCTGGAGCGCATCTACCAGCACTTCCCGCGTCTGGCCGAGCGCCGCCGGCAGGAGGCGACGACTCTCTCCGGCGGCGAGCAGCAGATGCTGGCCGTCGCCCGCGCCTTGGCGCGCGACCTGAAGTTGCTCTTGCTCGACGAGCCCTATGAGGGGCTGGCGCCGGTGATCGTCAAGGAGATCGAGAAGATCGTTGCCGAGATCAAGGCCAACGGCATCACTACGGTGATCGTCGAGCAGAACGCCATCGCGGCGCTCGAACTGGCCGACCGCGCCGTCATCCTCGACATGGGCCAGGTCGTCTTCGACGGCGAGGCGGCCCATGTTCTGGAAAACACAGAGCTCAGGGCCAACTATCTGGCGGTCTAGGCCATCACCGCTTCGAGCATAGCGCGATAATCCTCCGCCGACGCCGCCCGCGGATTGGTGGCGTGGCTGTGATCGGCGAGCGCCCGCTCGATCACCCAGTCCATCTCGTCGCCCTTCCAGCCGAGGGTCTTGAGGCCGGCGGGAACGCCGAGACGGCGATTGAGCGCATCGAGCTCATCGGCGAGATCGGCGTCAGGGGGCAGGCCCATGGCGGCCTTGAGGCGGTCGATCTTGTCGCCGACATGGGCTGCGTTGAAGCGCACGACGACCGGCATCAGGATCGCGTTCAGCGTGCCGTGATGCAGGCGCGGCTCCTTGAGGCCGCCCAATGCGTGGCTGAGCGCATGCACGGCGCCGAGCCCCTTCTGGAAGGACAGGCCGCCCTCGACCGCACCGATCATCATCTGCTCGCGCGCGTCGATGTCGGCGCCGTTCAGCGCCGCCGTCTCGATGGCGCGCCAGATGCGCCCGGCGCCGTCGAGCGCGATCGCCTCCGCCGGCGGATTGAAGCGCGGCGAGAACAGCGTCTCGATGCAGTGCGAGAGGGCATCGAGGCCGGTCGCCGCGGTCAGCGCCGCCGGCAGGCCGAGCGTCAGCTCGGGATCGCAGACGGCCCGCTTCGGGATGACGTGCGGGCTGATGATGCCGAGCTTGCGGCCGTCATCGAGCGTGATCAGCGCGGCGCGGCCGACCTCGGCGCCGGTTCCGGCCGTGGTCGGCACCGCGATCACCGGCGCCAGCGGTCCGATGCGGGCAATGCCGCCGTAGATGGCCGCATAGTTCTCCAGCGGCCCGGCATGGGTGGCGAGCAGCGCCACGGCCTTGGCAAGGTCGATCGGCGAGCCGCCGCCGATCGCCACGATGCCGTCGCAGGCATTGCCGCGATAGACCTCCAGCGCGGCATGCACGGCCGCCTCGGTCGGGTTGGTCGGCACGTCGAGAAAGCGGGGCGTTCCGTCGGGCAGCAGCGCGGCAGCGCGCTCGAGCAGCCCGGCGGCAGCAATGCCGTGGTCGCTGACGATGAGCGGTCGTTCGATGGCGCATGCGGCCATCGCCTCGGGCAATGTCGACAGGGCGCCGCGGCCGAATTCGATTGCGGTCAGATACTGGATAAGGCTCACGATGGTTCTTCCTCTTCTTGCGGCGCGGACGATAGCAGGAAACGTCAGTCGAAGAACGCCTTGTCCTCGTCCGCCAGATAGGGCGCCGCCTTTTCCGGGTTGATGTCGACCCCCATACCGGGCCGGTCCCAGACCTCGATCATGCCGTCCTTGACGATCGGATCGGGCAGGCCGTCGACGATGTCGTACCACCAGGCCGGGTCGCCCGTCGGATATTCGAAGGCGATGAAGTTGTCCGGCAGCGTCGCCGACACCTGAACCAGCGCCGCGAGGCCGAGGACGCCGTTGGCGGTGCCGTGCGGCGCCATCAGGATACAGTGCAGATCGGCATATTCGGCGATCCATTTCAGTTCGGCGATGCCGCCGACATCGCACGGATCCGGGCCGACGATATTGACCGCCTTGCCCTCGATGAGCGCCTTGAAGTTCTGCCGGAGATAGATCTGCTCGCCGGTGTGGATCGGCGTCGAGGTGGACAGGGTCACCTCGCGATAGACATCGGCGTTGACGTAAGGGGTGTAGTCGCCGGTGACGAGGTCCTCCAGCCACATCAGGTTGAGATGCTCGACGGCGCGGGCGAAGCGGATCGCGTCCGGCACCGTCCAGCCGGGGCCGCAGTCGAGCGCCAACCCCACATCGTCGCCGAGCACCGCCTTCATCGCCTCGACGCAGGCAACCACGTGCTTGAGCCCGCGTTCGGTGAGCAGCGCCCGGTCGACAGCGCCACCATGGACGGGCACCGGGTTGATCTCGCCATAGGCGAAGCCGGGGACTTGGCGTTTCATGTCGCTGTGGAAGGCGACGCCCTGCTTGACGATGGTGAAGCCTTCCTTTGCCGCCTTCATGTAGGCGACGTTCTCGGCATAGTCCTCCGGGCGATGGCCGTTCAGCGGCAGACGGACGGCGCCGTCATAGACACGCACGCGGTCGCGCACCTTGCCGCCGAGCAGCTTGTAGACCGGCACGCCGGCCGCCTTGCCGGCGAGGTCCCACAGCGCGTGCTCGATCGCGCTCACCGCCGCGCCGTAGGGCTTGAAGGCGCCGCGCGCCCGGATCTGCCGCATGCAGCCTTCGACGTTTGTCGGGTCACGGCCGACGAGCGTGTCCTTCAGCGCCAGCACCGCCGGCACGACATAAGGCTTCCAGAACTCGACCGCGCCGTAGCCGCTGAGCCCTTCATCACTGACGATCCTGACCACCGGATTCCTGCCGATGATGGCGCATTTGACGTCGACGATCTTCATTCCTTCCTCCCGGCTCGGCCCTGCTGCCCGACGCAGTCTTTCCCGACTATCAAGCCGAAATCGCGCCGCTGCGCTACACCCTGGCGCGTCTTTGCGGACAGTCACCGCAAGGTGCCTGCCTGACAAATCGGCCGGGCTGCGCCATATGGTGCAAATGTCTGGACCCCTCGACCTCGATACCCGCAACGGCTGGCCGGACGAGCTGCGTCTGCTGCTCGACCGCTTTCCGCGCGCCACCTGGCCGCCGCGCCGCGACATCGGCGCCATGGCCAAGTTCTGGCTCGACATCCATGACGGCTTTCGCGGCTTTGCCGGCAAGCTCGACGCGGCGACCGGCGATTTTCGCGAGGGGCGGGTGACGCCGGCCCATTTCCAGAGCTGGTTCGCGCCGCGCATCGACATGTTCCTGTCGCATCTGGAGGGCCACCACCAGATCGAGGATCACCAGTTCTTCCCGCTCTTTGCGGCGGCCGAGACGCGGCTGGCGCGCGGCTTCGAAGTTCTCGAAAACGACCACGCCGTCATCCACGGGGCGATGGACCGGCTGGTCGAGACCGCCCATGGCTTCCTGACCGTGGCGCCCGGCGACAGCGACCGGCTGCGCTTTGCCGGCGACGCCTATACGGAGGCCAGCGACCGGTTGCTCCACCTGCTCGACCGCCACCTTGGCGACGAGGAGGACCTGATCGTGCCGCTGATCCTGGAGCGCGGCGAGTACGCGCTCGGGCTTTAGAAACTACAGATGACCGCCAAAAAGCCGGCCATGACCATGGACCGGCGGCCCTATCTTCCCTAAGTTCCGCCCGCCGACGCCTGGCCCAGCCTGCACGCCGCCGGCGCCAGGGAAAACGCGTCAGACAAACGCTGACAAAACAAGAGGATTACGCCATGGCGGATATCGGTCTCGTCGGTCTCGGAGTGATGGGCTCCAACCTTGCCCTCAACATGGCCGAGAAGGGCTATACGGTCGCGGTCCACAATCGCACGACCGCCAAGATCGACACCTTCATGGCCAATGCCGGGCCGCTGGCCGAGCGCCTGGTGCCGTGCAAGACGGTGCGCGAGCTGGCCGATGCCATCCACCCGCCGCGCCCGATCATCCTCATGGTCCAGGCTGGCGCCCCGGTGGACGAGGAGGCCAACAAGATCGGCCGCGAGATCGTCCAGGGCGACATGCTGATCGATGCCGGCAACGCCAACTTCCGCGACACTCAGCGGCGTGTCGGCGAGCTTGGCGCGCACGGCTTCGAGTTCCTCGGCATCGGCGTCTCCGGCGGCGAAGTCGGCGCCCGCCACGGCCCCTCGATCATGATCGGCGGCACCGAGAAGGCGTACCAGCGCGTCGAGAAGATCCTCACCGACATCTCCGCCAAGTTCGACGGCGAGCCCTGTGCCGCGCGGATGGGGCCGGACGGCGCCGGTCATTTCGTCAAAACCATCCACAACGGCATCGAATATGCCGACATGCAGATGATCGCCGAGGTCTACGGCATCATGCGCGACGGGCTCGGCATGAGCCCTGCCGAGATGGCCGATGTCTTCGCCAAATGGAACGAGGGGCGGCTGAAATCCTACCTGATCGAGATCACCGGCCAGGTGCTCGAGGCCAAGGACCCCGAAACCGGCAAGCCGATGGTCGAGATCATCCTCGACACCGCCGGCCAGAAGGGCACTGGTCGCTGGTCGGCGATCGAGGCGCAGGACCTCGGCGTGCCGGCGACCGTGATCGAGGCGGCGGTGGCGGCGCGCGGGCTCTCCGCCCAGCGCGATTTCCGGCTGGCCGGCGAAAAGCTCTTCGGCAAGGCCGACACCAAGCTCGGCGTTTCGGCCGGCGACCGCGCCAGCATCGTCGACGCGCTTGAGCAGGCGCTGCTTGCCGGCAAGATCGCGGCCTACGCGCAGGGTTTCGTCGTGCTCACCGCAGCCTCCGAGGTGTGGAACTGGAACCTGCCGATGGGTACGATCGCCAAGATCTGGCGGGCCGGCTGCATCATCCGCTCGGTCTTCCTCGACGACATCTCGCGCGCCTTTTCCGCCGGCGGCGACATCGCCAACCTGATGACGATCGAGCCTTTCGCCGGCTGGCTGAAGGCGAGCCACGGCCACCTGCGCCACGTGGTCTCGGCGTCGGTGTCGAAGGGCATGCCCGTGCCGGCGCTGTCGAACGCGCTGGCCTATTTCGACACGGTCCGCACCGGCCGCACCACCGCCAACCTGCTGCAGGGCCAGCGCGACTTCTTCGGCGCCCACGGCTTCGAGCGCACCGACAGGGATGGCAAGGGTTATCATGGCCCCTGGGCGCAAGGGCCGGGGTAGGGGGCGGACACGCGCCTTCCATCTGCCGTGATTGAGGCATGGTGTTGCCGTCGGAACGGCGATGGAGGGGCGACCGATGACCGAAACATCCCGGCACGATGCCTGGCAGATCGGCGCGAGCTATGACGCCTATATGGGGCGCTGGAGCCGCCGGATCGCCCGGCATTTTCTCGACAAACTCAACACGTCTGGTGGGCTCGACTGGTTCGAGGTGGGATGCGGGACGGGCGCGCTTTCGGCGGAGATCCTGGCACGAAGCGCCCCGAAGAGCCTGGTCTCGATCGACTCATCCGAAGCGTTTGTCGCCACGACGCGCGCCAATGTGGCGGATGTGCGGGGCGAGTTCCGAGTTGGTGACGCGCAGGCCCTGGACGCGGAAACGAATAGCCGGGACGTGGTCGTGTCCGCGCTCGTACTGAATTTCGTACCCGACAGGACAAAGGCGCTTTCCGAAATGGCGCGCGTGGCGCGCACCGGAGGCATCGTGGCCTTCTATGTCTGGGATTATCCCGGCGGCGGTGTTCAGTTCATGCAGGCCTTCTGGGATGCCGCGACCTCGCTCGATCCGGGCGCGCGGGACCTCGCCGAGGACAGACGCTTTCCGTTCTGCACGCCTCAGGGCCTTACCGAGCTGGCCGCAGCGGCCGGATTGTCCGCGGTTACCTGCGAGGCGATCGAAGTGCCGACGGTCTTCAGGGATTTCGACGACTATTGGCAGCCGTTCACGCTCGGAGCCGGGCCAGCGCCGGGTTACTGCATGAGCCTCGATACAGCCGGACGCGAACGCTTGAGGGGAACGCTGGAGGCCAATCTTCCCCGGCGCGCCGATGGAGCCGTTCCACTGAAGGCGAGAGCCTGGGCAATCAGATCGGTCGCCGCATAACGGATCGCACCCAGCGCGACCTTCGCCGCGATGCGGTCGGATTAACGGAGAAGCGGGCTTCCCGTTGTCGTCCTCCTCCGTCTCTGTGACCCCCGTCACTCCCCCGCCGCCGATCCGCCTGCTATTCAGCGTGGCTTGGCCCGCTTTTCGTCATCAAACCGTGCCGATTTGAATCAATATCATATGGGGTGATCACCCGACTTTACGCTGGCGACACGCCCCCATAAGATCGCCAATACTTCGAAGCGGGGGCGTTGCGGAGGATTTCGATGCGCGACAATTTTCGTCGGCCGCTCGCGGCCCTGTTTGCCTTTGTTCTTCTTCCCATCGCTCTCAGCCTGACCAGCCCGGCCGCGCTTGCCGCCGGGAAGCGGGTCATCGTCACGCCGAACGCCGATTATGCCGGCTTCGACATGCAGACGGTGAAGAACGTCGATCAGGCGCAATGCCAGGCAGCCTGCCTGGCCAACGGCACCTGCCGCGCCTTCACCTTCAACACCAAGGCGAACTGGTGCTTCCTGAAATCCGACTTCGGCGCGCTCTCCGCCACGCCCGATGCGGTCGCCGGCCGCGTGGTCGAGGCCGTCGACCTGACGCCCTCGATCGAGAAGCAGCGTCTGGCCGAGCTGAACTTCCTCCCCTCCGGCTTCATTGACGAGGCGCGCACGCTCGTCGGCGCCCTCAAGGACCGCTACTCCACCGACGGTGCCAGCTATCTTGCCTTGCGCGCCGCCGGTGCCGCCGCCATGCGCACCGGCAACTTCGACGAGGCTGCGGTTGCCTATGGCCGGGCGCTCGCCATCGCCAATGACGAGGCTATCGCCTGGCTCGATTTCTCCCGTGCCAGCCTCCAGCGCAAGCCCGACGCCTATTCCGACCGCCGGCAGGCGGCGAGCGACGCCAGCGCCGCGGCGATAGACGGCTATCTGCGCTCCGACACGGTGCCCGGACGCGCCGCGGCATTGGCGCTTGCCGGCGCCGGCTTCGTCAAGCGCGAGGAATGGAAGACGGCGATCCGCACCTATCGCGCCAGCCTGGCGCTCGCCGAGATCGGCAGCGTGCGCGACGCCTATGACAAGCTCGTCGCCGAGCACGGCTTCCGCATCGTCTCGCACGACGTCCAGGCCGATAGCGCCGCCCCGCAGATCTGCATCGTCTTCTCCGACAAGCTCGCCGTGTCGCGGCCCGACCTTGCCGATTTCGTCACGGTGGAGGGCGGCGAGGGGCTCGCCGTCGAGCCGCAGCAGAGCCAGATCTGCATCGGCGGCGTCACCCACGGCAGCCGTTACATCATCCGCGTGCGCGCCGGCCTGCCGGCCGCCGACGGCGAAACGCTCGACCATCCCGTCGAACTCAGCGTCTATGTCCGCGATCGCGCCCCCTGGGTCGGCTTCGCCGGCAACGCCTATGTGCTGCCCGCCGGCCCCGGCGCCACGATTCCGTTGAGCTCGGTCAACACCGACAAGGCGCGGGCGACGATCTACCGGATCGGCGACCGCGGCATCGTCCAGGCGATCCGCGACGGCCGCTTCCTGTCGGGACTGGCGACCTATACCGCCCGGACCATCGCCGACGAGACCGGCGAGAAGGTCTGGCAGGGCGAGATCGACATCTCGTCCAAGATGAACCAGACCATGGTGACGGCGATCCCCATCGCCGATGCCGTGCCGAAGATGCAGCCTGGCGCCTATGTCATCACCGCGCAGCCATCGACCGACGACCCCGACCAGTGGGGCACGCTCGCCACCCAGTGGTTCATCGTCTCCGACCTCGGCCTCACTGCGCTCTCCGGCCATGACGGCATCCACGCCATCGTCCGCTCGCTGTCGACCGCCAAGCCGGTCGCCGGCGTCAAGCTGCGCCTGGTCGCGGTCAACAACGACATTCTCGGCAGCGCCGTCACCGACGATGCCGGCTATGCCCGCTTCGACCCGGGTCTGGCGCGCGGCAGCGGCGGCATGGCGCCGCAGCTGGTCGTTGCCGAGACCGACAGCGACTACGCCTTCCTCGACCTCACCCGCGCCGCCTTCGACCTGACCGACCGCGGCGTTGCCGGGCGCGCGGCGCCCGATGCGCTCGATGTCTTCCTGACGCCGGAGCGCGGCATCTACCGGCCGGGCGAGGTGATCCATCTCACCGCGCTGGTGCGCGACGCGCGCGCCGACGCCGTCGCCGACCTGCCCATGACCCTGGTCGTCCAGCGGCCGGACGGCGTCGAGTACCTGCGCAAGACGCTGCGCGACGGCGGCCTCGGCGGCTATTCCGATGACGTGGTCCTTGCGGCCGACGCCATGCGCGGCTCGTGGACGGTCCAGCTCTATGCCGACCCGAAAGGTTCGGCGGTCGCCGAGACCTCGGTCCTGGTGGAAGACTTCGAGCCCGAGCGCCTGGCGGTCGACCTCAACACCGATGCGAAGGCCCTGAAGGCCGACGAGCCGGCGACTATCGATCTCTCGGCGCGCTATCTCTACGGCGCTCCGGCGCCGGACCTGCCCATCGACGGCGACGTCGACGTCAAGGCGACGGACAGCCTCGCCGCCTTCCCCGGCTATACCTTCGGGCTGAAGGAGGAATCGATCGATACTTCGCGTCAGCCGCTGGAGATCGATGCGTCGACCGACGAGAACGGCAAGGTGAGCTTCGACGTCTCGCTGCCCGAGCTGCCGGTCACCACCCATCCGCTCGTCGCCAACATGATCATTCGCGTCACCGATACCAATGGTCGCGCGGTGGAACGCACGCTCGAACGGCCGATCCAGCCGGCATCGCCGATGATCGGCATCAAGCCGCTTTTCTCCGGCGATCTCGACGAAGGGGCGAATGCCCGCTTCCAGGCGATCCTCACCGCTCCCGACGGCACGCGCATGGCCAAGGCCGGCCTCAAATGGAAGCTGGAGCGCATCGAGAGCGACTATCAGTGGTATCGCTCCGACGGCCGCTGGACCTATGAGCTGGTCACCAACGCCTCGCGCGTCGCCGGCGGCACGGTCGATTTCACCAAGGACCAGCCGAGCGCCATCGAAGCGCAGACCGACTGGGGCCGCTATCGCTTGACCGTCGAGGACGACGGCGACAACCCGGCCGCCACCAGCGTCGAGTTCTATTCCGGCTGGTATCGTGCGGTCTCCTCCTCCGATACGCCCGATACGCTGCAGGTGGCGCTCGACAAGCCCGCTTATCGCATCGGCGATACGGCCAAGCTCAGGCTCGATCCGCGCTTCCCCGGCATCGCGCTGATCAGCGTCATCGACGACCGCCTGATCACCATGAAGGCGGTGGACGTGCCGGAAGGCGGCACCACCGTCGATTTGCCGGTCACCGACAAGTGGGGCCCCGGCGCCTATGTGACCGCGACGCTCTATCGGCCCATGGACATCGCCGCCAAGCGCATGCCGGCGCGCGCCCTTGGCCTGACATGGGCCAAGGTCGATCCCGGCGACCGCGATCTGAAGGTCACCGCCGACCTGCCCGACGAGATGCGCCCACGTGGACCGATGACGATTCCGGTCTCCATCGGCAATCTCAAGCCGGGCGAGGAAGCCTATGTCACCGTCGCTGCGGTCGATGTCGGCATCCTCAACCTCACCAGTTTCCAGGCGCCGGCGCCGGACGACTGGTATTTCGGCCAGCGCAAGCTGGGCATGGAGATCCGCGACATCTACGGCCTCCTGATCGACCGCACGCAAGGTGTGCCCGGCGTGGTGCGCTCCGGCGGCGACGGCGGCATCGCGCGGCTGAAGGCGCCACCCCCGACCCAGAAGCTGCTCGCCTTCTATTCCGGCATCCTCAAGGTCGACGATAGCGGCAAGGCGTCGGTCACCTTCAACCTGCCCGACTTCAACGGCTCGGTGCGGGTCATGGCCATGGCCTGGTCGAAGGACGGCGTCGGCCACTTCAGCAAGGACGTCTTCGTCCGCGATCCGGTGGTGGTGACGGCGTCGATCCCGCGCTTCCTGGCGATCGGCGATTCGTCGCGCCTGCTGGTCGAGATCAACAACGTCTCCGGCGCCGCCGGCGACTACAAGCTGTCGGTCGCGACCGGCAAGGGCATCGACTTCCCGGCCGAAGACGCCGAGAAGACGGTGACGCTCGCCGAGAAGCAGCGCGTCTCCTTCGTCATCCCGCTCGACGCCAAGGCGATCGGCGATTTCGACGTGGCGATCGATCTCAAGGCACCGACAGGCGAAGACTGGCCGACCAGTCTCATGCTCGGAGTCCGCCCGGCCGGTTCGCCGGTCACCCGCCGCAGCGTCATCTCGGTGGCGGCCGGTGGCACGCTCACCGTCGATGGTGCGCTGACCAGCGCCTTCGTGCCGGGCACCGCCTCGGTGGCGGTGTCGCTCGGCGGCGCCGGACCGCTCGATGTCGCCGGCATCCTGGCGGCGCTCGACCGCTATCCCTATGGCTGCGTCGAGCAGCTGACCAGCCGCGCCATGCCGCTGGTCTATCTTGACGACGTCGCTGCCTCGGTCGGCATCGCCGCCGACACCGAGATCAGGAAGCGCGTGCAGAAGGCGATCGGCGGCGTGCTTGCCGATCAGGCGGCCTCGGGCGCATTCGGCCTGTGGGGACCCTATGACGCCGGTGGCGACCTGTGGCTCGATTCCTATGTCACCGATTTCCTCACCCGTGCGGCCGAGAAGGGCTACGAAGTGCCGGATGTGGCACGCACCATCGCGCTCGACAATCTCGCCAACGGCGTCGCCTATGCCAGCGACTTCGAATCGGGCGGCGAGGACATCGCCTATGCGCTCTACGTGCTGGCACGCGCCGGCCGGGCGGCGATCGGCGACCTGCGCTACTACACCGACTCCAAGCTCGATTCCTTCGCGACGCCGCTCGCCAAGGCCCAGCTTGGCGCGGCCATGGCGCTCTACGGCGATGGTGTTCGTGCCCAGCGTGCCTTCGCCTCGGCCATGGCCGATCTCGACCGCGAGGACGCCAAGAAGGGCTGGCGCAGCGACTACGGCACGGCGCTGCGCGACGGCGCCGCCGTGCTGACCCTTGCCGCGGAGACGCAGGTCGGCTCGGTCGACCTGCACAGCCTGGCGCTGAGGATCGCCGCGATGGAGCGCAACGCGCGCTACACCAGCACCCAGGAAGAGTCCTGGATGCTGCTTGCCGCCGCCGCGCTCATAAAGGATTCGGCCAAGACCGAATTCTCCATCGACGGCGAGCATATCGCCGCCCCGCTCTTCCGCCGCTATACCGGCGAGGGGCTGGCGGCGAAGCCGGTGGCAATCACCAATCTCGGCGATCAGCCGCTCGATGCGGTGGTCTCGGCGACCGGCGTGCCGCTCACGCCCGATCCAGCCGGCGGCAACGGCTATAAGATCGAGCGCGCCGTCTACACGCCGGACGGCAAGCCGGCCGACATCTCCACCGTCGGCCAGAACGACCGCCTCGTCGTGGCGCTCACGGTCACCGCCGAGCACGATGCCGGTGGCCGGCTGCTGGTCGTCGACCAGATCCCGGCGGGCTTCGAGATCGAGAATCCGGACATCTCGGCTTCGGGCTCGACGGTGAGTCTCGACTGGCTCGATGTCGACAAGGTCGATCACACCGAGGCGCAGACCGACCGCTTCGTCGCGGCCATCAACCGCAAGGATGGCGGCCAGACGCAATATACGGTCGCCTATTCGGTGCGCGCCGTTTCGCCGGGCACCTTCGCCTATCCGGCGGCGACGGTGGAGGACATGTACCGTCCGGAGTTCAACGCCCGCACCGCCGCCGGCACCGTCGAGGTGGTCGGCCCGACGCGGTAGGTCCGCGATGGGCACGGCATACCAGCGTCCAATTGCCCTGTGGTCCCCGCGAAAGCGGGGACCCAGTCATCACGGGCGTCAGCGATCATCGCACCGACGGTGGCTACAAGGTGCCCGCCTTCGCGGGCACCTTGGCCTGGCGTGGAGTGGGCGATGAACGACGACCGTGCCACAGGCTCCCTCTCCCCCCTTGCGGGGGAGCCAGAGGGGGGTGACGGCGAGGCTTCGACGCATACCCCCCTCCCTGCGACGCGACGCAAACGTCGGTTTCGTCGCTTCGCCCTGATCGCCGCGGCGGTCGTTGCAGTCGGCGTCGTTGCCGCAGGCGTTGGCGGTACGATCGTCTGGAACGGGATCGAAGCCTCCCTGCCGCCGCTGCCCGATCCCAAAGCCATCGCCACCTCGCCCATCGTCGTCGATCGCGACGGCAAGCTGCTGCGTCCCTTCACCATCGCCGACGGGCGCTGGCGCCTGCCGGTTACCAAGGACGACGTCGATCCGAAATTCCTGAAAATGCTGATCGGCTATGAGGATCAGCACTTCTACGAGCACGGCGGCGTCGATCCGCTGGCACTGGTGCGCGCCGCCGGCCAGTTCGTGCTCGCTGGCGGCCATATCGTGTCGGGCGGCTCGACGCTCACCATGCAGGTGGCCCGCCTGATCGACGGCGACAGCACCCGCTCGGTGATGGGTAAGCTGCGCCAGATCGCGCTCGCCGAGAAGCTGGAAACGCGCTTCAGCAAGGACGAGATCCTCAACCTCTATCTGCTGCTCGCCCCCTACGGCGGCAATATCGAGGGCGTGCGTGCCGCAACGCTGGCCTATTTCGGCAAGGAACCGAAGCGGCTGACCACGGCCGAGGCGGCACTGCTGGTTGCCCTGCCGCAGTCGCCCGAGGCGCGTCGGCCCGACCGCGATCGTGATGCGGCGCGGGCGGCGCGCAATCGCGTGCTCGACCGCCTCATCGCCGAAGGCGTCATCGATCCTGACGCCGCTCACGCCGCGCTCAGCGAGCGTGTGCCGGGGGCGCGCAAGCCCTTCCCGCTGCTCGCCCCGCATCTGGCGCTGCAGGCGGTGGCAGCGGCGCCGGACGAGCCCGTCCATCGCCTCACCATCGACCGCGACCTGCAGGCCGCGCTGGAGAAGCTTGCCGCCGACCGCGTCACCGGGCTGGGGCCCAAGCTTTCCATGGCCATTCTCGTCGCCGACGAAGCCAGCGGCGACATCCTCGCCTCGGTCGGCTCGGCCGGCCTCTTCGACGATCAGCGCGACGGCCATGTCGACATGACCGGCGCCATCCGCTCGCCGGGCTCGACCCTGAAGCCGCTGATCTACGGTCTCGCCTTCGAGCAGGGGCTGGCCGTCCCCGAGACGCTGATCGAGGACAAGCCCACCGGCTTCAACGGCTACGTGCCGTCGAACTTCGACGGCTTCCATCGCGGCACGGTGACCGTACGCGAGGCGCTGCAGGAATTGCTCAACGTGCCGGCCATCGTGGCGCTCAATGCCGTCGGCCCGGCGCGGCTGGTGGCGCGGCTGAAGCGCGCCGCGGTCAACGCCCAGCTTCCCGACCAGTCGGCGCCGGGTCTGGCCATCGGCCTCGGCGGCGTCGGCGTGACGCTCCGCGACCTCGTCTCGCTCTATGCGGCGATCGCCCGCGGCGGCACCGCGGTTGCGCTCAACGACGGCGTCGGCGATACGCCCGATGCGCTCTCCGGCGCGCCGGTGCTTTCGCCGAGCGCCGCCTGGTATGTCTCTGACATCCTCGAGGGTGTGCCGCCGCCGCTGAACGGCTCGCCCGGCCGCGTCGCCTACAAGACCGGCACCTCCTACGGCTATCGCGACGCCTGGGCGATCGGCTTCGACGGCGCCCGTGTGGTCGGCGTCTGGGTTGGCCGGCCGGACGGCACGCCGGTGCCGGGCCTCTCCGGCTATGTCAGCGCCGCGCCCATCCTGTTCGAAGCCTTCGACCGCATCGGGGCCAAGCGCGTGGCGCTGAGGCGGGCGCCGCCGGGCGTGCTCACGGTTTCCTCCACCGCGGCGCTGCCGGCGCCGCTCCGCCGGTTCCGCGATCCCGGCCAGGCGACGTTCGAACAGAAAAAGGACGATCCCGAGATCGCCTATCCGCGCGACGGCGTCGCCGTCGATCTCGGCATTGCCGCCGGCGACCCGTCGCCGCTGGTGATCAAGGTGAGGAACGGCGCGCCGCCCTTCACCTGGTTCGTCAATGGCAACCCGATCGCCCGCACGCCCTTTGCCCGCTCCGAGACGTGGAAGCCGGATGGCCCGGGTTTCGTTACCCTCTCGGTGGTCGACCGCGACGGCAAGTCCGACCGGGTGACGGTCAGGGTGGAGTAGGGGGCAGGTCAGCCAATCTCTTCGCGGTTCAGACCAAGTTCTGCAAGCGATCGGTCGACCTTCGCGGCCCAGCCGCGTCGGCCGCGATTGCGAGCGTCCTTGACGGCATCTGCAAGGCCGTACGGATCGGCCTCGACGAGGGCTTCGATCAGGGCGCGGGCCTGAAGCAAATCCTTCTGGCGCTTGGGGACGTCGCGGCGCTCCTGCGCAAGGATCAGCTTGTGGACCGCGAAATGCGCCGGCTGCGGGACGGTAACGGCAACGCCGCTGCCAAACAGAACGACTGCCTGAACCGGATCGGCGATGAGCCAGCGGATGAACTGCAGCGGCGCCGCGCCGGCGCCGGCTCCCTTGAGCGGCAGCGGGTTCGTGTCGTGCCGCGTGCGCTGCTGGGTCACGAGATCGACCATGAAGCCGTCGGCGGCGCGGAAGGCCGACGATGGCGCCTTCGGGCCGGACAGGGCGGGAATGGGCGCGAAGGTCGGGTCGGCGCGCCGGAGCACGTCGAGGAAGGTCTCGTCCTTGGGGATGCCGGGGATGGCGAGCCGGGCGGTCGCCAGATCGGCGTCGCCGGTCATCAGTGTCGGCCGCGGCAGCACATGTGCGACGAGGGGCGCGTAGCACTGATAGGCCGCGGTGCCGATCAGGGTCGCGTCCGCGAAGACCCCTGCGTCCGAAAGGGCGTCTAGAACCCTGCCAAGCTGGGCTGACGGCGCGGGCACGCCCGCCTTGACGAGCAGCCGGATTGTCTGGCGGTCCTCGCGGGCGTCTTTCTGGAGCCTTCGGATCCGATCGACGGCCGCCCTGGTCTCGGGATCGTCCACCGGGCCGATATAGTCGTCCCTTCGGGTCCTGCCGACCAGGCGTTTGACATAGGCGTATTTCGTTCCCTTCACCGTCATGGTGAAAACGGAACCCGCGCGCATGGGACGGGAATGTACCCGTTGCGTGAGGTCCGAATAAAGGGTGGAGAGGGAAAGGCTGATCTTTTCCATAGCTGAGTTATAGACGTAACATGGTGCATGCGTCTATAACTCGTTATAGACGCCGTTGCCCGTTTGCGTCTATAACTCGCTCCTGCCTGTCCGTTGGCATTTCAATGCTCGTCGAGTGCCCTGACGGCGGCGATGGCCGCGGAGGCGCGGTTCTCGACCCCGAGCTTCTGGTAGATCGTCTCCAGGTGCTTGTTCACCGTGCGCGGGGAAAGGCCCAGGATCTCGCCGATGTCGCGGTTGGACTTGCCCTGCGCCACCCACAAGAGCACCTCCGCCTCGCGGCCGGTCACCCCGTATTGATGGCGCAGGATCGCCATCTGGCTGTCGGCATCGTCGATGGCGATGCGGAACAGGATTTCGCCTTCGTTGCTGGTGCTGAGCAGCGAGAAGAGCAGGCGCCGGCCGTCGGAAACGGGAATTGTCGGTGGTGCCGCCATGGTCATGCCACCATCGCCGATGCGGCCGAGCCACGACGTCAGCGGCTCCGGCAGCGCCGCGCCGTTCCAGTCGGGCAGCGCCTCCTCGATCAGCTTCACCGCCTGCGGCGTGCACCACCGCACCTCGCCGCGCCGGTTGGCGGCAAGCAGCGTCCGCCCGGCGGTGTCGAGCGCATGGCGGGCGCTCTGCGCCGTGCGGGCGTTGGCGAGGTGAACGCGAATGCGCGCGAACAGAACGTCGAGCACGATCGGCTTGGTGACGTAGTCGACGCCGCCCGATTCCAGCCCTTCGACGATGTTCTCGGTCTCCGACAGGCCGGTCATGAAGATCACCGGCACATGGGCAAGGGTGGCGTTGCGCTTCATGCGCCGGGTGGTCTCGAAGCCGTCCACGCCCGGCATGACGGCATCCATGAGCACCACGTCGGGTGTGATGCGCTCGGCGATGTCGAGCGCCTGGGCGCCTTCGGTGGCGACCAGGACGGTGGCGCCGAACTTCTCCAGCGCGTCGGTGAGAAAGCCGAGCGTCTCCGGCGAATCGTCGACCACCAGCACGATGTCGCGCGCCTTGACCGGCTCATTCATCGCCGACTTCCTCGAGCGCGGCCGCATAGCGGCGGAAATCGAAGGCGCGTACGTGGCGGCGCATCGCGTCGACGAAGGGACGGTTGGTTTCATGGGCTTCGAGCTGGTCGAGCTTGCTCTCAATGCCGCGCACATAACCGATGCGGCCGAGGCGCTTGAGCTCGGCGATATGCTCGGGGCCCGGCGAGACCAGGATCGCCGCCGGTGCGCCGCTGACCTTCTCCGGCGGCGCCTCCAGCTGCCAGTCGAGGCCGGTCAGCTCGGCGATGCGGTCGAGCAGGCGCTGCACCTCGAAGGGCTTCACCATCACCGCGTCGTGGGCGTCCTCCTCCGAAGGTGGCGGCGGCGTTTCGCCGACATTGGCCGAAAGCATCAGGATGGCCCCGCTCTGGCCGCGCTGGCGTAAGCTCCGCGCCAGGTCCCAGCCATTGATGCCGGGCATGGAGATATCGAGGATGAAGAGGTCGGGTTTGAGATCGGCGGTCAGCGCCAGGCATTCGGCGCCGTCCTGGGCCGCCAGCACGATGAAACCGAGCGGTTCGAGGATCTGGCGGATGAGGTCGCGCTGGTCGGGATCGTCGTCGACGATGAGCACCGAGCGGCGGGCGCCGGCATAGCCGGTGATGCGCCGCCTGGGCGCTGCCGAGGGCCGGCGCTGGGCGACCGCGGAAAGCATCAGGCGGACCTCGAAGGCGCTGCCCTTGTCTGTTTCGCTCTTTACCGTGATGTCGCCGCCCATGAGGTTGACCAGCATTTTCACGATGGTGAGGCCGAGGCCGGTGCCGGGCACCAGCCGCGTGCGTTCGGCATTGCCGCGCTCGAAGGGCTCGAAGATCTTGGGCAGGTCCTCCGCCGCAATGCCCACCCCGGTATCGGCAATGGTCAGCGTCGCCACCTGGCTGCGGAAGGAGATCTTCAGCGACACATGGCCCGATTCGGTGAACTTGATGGCGTTGGAGCAGAGGTTGACCAGGATCTGGCGCAGCCGCTTGCCGTCGGTCGACACCAGCTCGGGCATGAACTCAGGCCGGTCGTAGTGGAAGGCGAGGCCCTTTGCCTCCGCCTGCGGCCGGAACATCTCGACGATGTCGGTGAGGAACTCGTCGAGAAGGATCTCGTTGCGCTGCAGCTGCAGGCGGCCGGTCTCGATCTTGGAGATTTCGAGGAGGCCGTCGATGAGGCCGGAGAGGTGCTCGGCGCTGCGCCGGATGACGTGGACGCGGCCCTTCTGCTCGGGCGGCAGGGCGGTATCGCGTTCCAGGATCTGGGTGTAGCCGAAGACCGAATTGAGTGGCGTCCGCAGTTCGTGGCTGAGGCCCACCAGGTAGCGGCTCTTGGCGAGATTGGCGGCCTCGGCCACCTCCTTGGCCTTCTGCAGGGCCGCGTCGGTGCGGCTGTGGGCCTCGATCTCGCGCAGGAGCAGCGTCGTCTGGCGCGCCGATTCCTCCTCGGCGACGCGGCGGCTCTCGTGAGCGAGGACGAGGAACCAGGCGAGGATGCCGGCGATGATCATGAGGATGAAGAAGGCCGCCCACAGCGAGCGCGCGACCGTATCGGCATAGGCCGGCGCCGCCGTGGTCACCTGATAGTCGACCAGCAACAGCACGGTGCTGATCAGCGCCATGAACACCGCGAGCAGGCCGAAATAGTTGACGATGCGCGGGCTGATGCGCGCCGTCAGCGATTGCGGCAGCAGTGCCGCGACGACGGCCGCGGCCTGCGCCTGAAGCCGCGCTTTCGGCTTGCACAGATCGTTGCAGCGGGCGTCGAGAGAGCAGCATAGCGAGCAGATCGGCCCCGAATAGGCCGGGCAATAGGCGGTGTCCTCCGGCTCGAACGCGTGCTCGCAGACCGTGCAGCGGATGGCGTCGCGCTCCTGCCAGTTCGCCCGCGGCTTGCGTGCCAGGTAGTACTTGCCCTTGGTCGCCCAGGCGATCGCCGGCGCGGCGATGAAGGGGACGACCATGGCGATGAAGACGGCAAGCGCCTTGGCGGTGGCACCGAAGACCCCGGTGGCAGAGGACAGCGCCAGCGCCGCGGCGATACTCATGGCGCCGACGCCGACCGGATTGATGTCGTAGAGATGCGCCCGCTTGAACTCGATGCCCGGCGGCGACAGGCCGAGGCGCTTGTTGATGGTGAGATCGGCGACGATGGTGCCGAGCCAGGCGACGGCGACGATCGAGAACAGGCCGAGGATCATCTCCAGCGCCTTGTAGATGCCGAGCTCCATCAGCACCAACGCGATCGACACGTTGAAGACGAGCCAGACGACCCGGCCGGGATGGCTGTGGGTGAGGCGCGAGAAGAAGTTCGACCAGGCCAGCGACCCGGCATAGGCGTTCATGACGTTGATCTTGAGCTGCGACACCACCACGAAGGCGGCGGTGAGCAGCAGTACCAAATCCGGCCAGGGAATGACGTAACCGAAGGCGACCCGGTACATCTGGGCAGGCTCGGCGGCGTGCTCGACCGGAACGGCGTGGCTCAGCGCCAGCACCGCCAGGAACGAGCCGAAAAGCAGCTTCGGCGCGCCGAGCACCACCCAGCCGGGGCCGGCGAGCAGCGTGCCGATCCAGCCGCGCTTGCCGACGCCGCCGGAGGGCGTGAAGCGCAGCACGTCGACCTGCTCGCCGATCTGCGGCATCAGCGCCAGGATGACCGACGCCGCGGCGCCGAACTTCAACAGGTCGAAGCCGGCATCGCCGCCACCGAGGCCGGGGAAATTGCGCCAGATCTCGAAGCTCCCCCAGTCCTGCCAGGCGATGAAGCCCACCGGCAGGATGTTGAGGCCGATCCACAAAGGTTGGGTGATGAGCTGGAAGCGGCTGATGCGCGTCATGCCGTGGGTGACCAGCGGGATGACTGCGACCGCACTGATGACGTAACCGATGGGCAGCGGAATGCCGAAGCACACCTGCAGCGCCGTCGACATGATCGAGGCTTCGATGGCGAAGAGGATGAAGGTGAAGGTGGCGTAGATCAGCGAGGTGATGGTCGAGCCGATATAGCCGAAGCCGGCGCCGCGGGTGAGCAGGTCGATGTCGACGCCGTAGCGCGAGGCGTAGCGCGCCACCGGCATGCCGGTGAGGAAGAGCAGGATGCCGGCGACGATGGTCGCGGCGATGGTGTTGGTGACGCCGTAGGACAGCGTGATCGACCCGCCGATGGCCTCCAGCGCCAGGAAGGAGATGGCGCCGATGGCGGTCTGCGCCACGCGCGGCGTCGACCAGCGCCGCGCGCTCTTGGCGGTGAAGCGCAGCGCGTAGTCTTCCAGCGTCTGATTGGCGACCCAGCGATTATACTCGCGACGGACCGGCAGGATTCTCTGTCGCCCCGCCATTGCATCCTTCCCCCGCCTGAATCTGCCGCAGACTGCCGGCAATGATTGCCTCTTTGCGATGCAAGATGTGGGCCGTTGCCCGCCAAAGAAGCGGACTGGCAGGAATTCGCGCGGGGTGGGCGGGGCGACCTACGTCAATCGACGTATTTGCGGCACTGCATGAACGTCCGAAGGTCGGATGACGACCAAACGGTGGGCACTGGCATGCCGCCTGCATGACAGGTGTCCGAACCCTAGGGGCGGTCGTCGCACAACACGCTTTGGCAACAAGCGTCCTGCCCTCCCGCAGGCGACGTCAAGAGGAGAGTTCACGCATGCTAAAATCGACGGGCCGCTACCTCGGCTCACTGGCGCTGGCGGCTGCCGTAGCAGTGCCGCTGGCCACGTCGGCCCGGGCCGCCGACGACACCATCAAGGTCGGCATCCTGCATTCCCTGTCCGGCACCATGGCGATTTCGGAGACCACTCTGAAAGACGTCATGCTGATGCTCATCGATGAGCAGAACAAGAAGGGCGGTCTGCTCGGCAAGAAGCTCGAGCCGGTCGTCGTCGACCCGGCGTCCAACTGGCCGCTCTTCGCCGAAAAGGCGCGGGAGCTGATCAGCCAGGATAAGGTCGCCGCGGTGTTCGGCTGCTGGACCTCGGTCAGCCGCAAGTCGGTGCTGCCGGTGTTCAAGGAGCTCAACTCGATCCTCTTCTATCCCGTGCAGTACGAGGGCGAGGAGAGCGAGCGCAATGTGTTCTACACCGGCGCGGCGCCGAACCAGCAGGCGATTCCCGCCGTCGACTATCTGATGAGCGCGGACGGCGGCTCGGTGAAGCGCTGGGTGCTGGAAGGCACCGACTACGTCTATCCGCGCACCACCAACAAGATCCTCGAGGCCTATCTCAAGGCCAAGGGCGTCGCGCCTGAAGACATCATGATCAACTACACGCCGTTCGGCTTCTCCGACTGGCAGACCGAAGTGTCGAAGATCAAGGCCTTCGGCTCGGCCGGCAAGAAGACGGCGGTGGTCTCGACCATCAACGGCGATGCCAACGTTCCCTTCTACAAGGAGCTCGGCAACCAGGGCATCAAGGCGACCGACATCCCGGTCGTGGCCTTCTCGGTCGGCGAGGAAGAGCTGTCGGGCATGGACACCAAGCCGCTGGTCGGTCACCTGGCGGCGTGGAACTACTTCGAGAGCGTCGACACGCCCGCCAACGAGGCCTTCATCAAGGAATGGCATGACTTCACCGGCAAGGCGGATCGCACCACCAACGACCCGATGGAAGCCCACTACATCGGCTTCAACATGTGGGTGAAGGCGGTCGAGAAGGCCGGCACCACCGATCCCGACAAGGTCATTCCGGCCATGGTCGGCATCACCGTGCCGAACCTCACCGGCGGCTATGCCACCATGATGCCCAACCACCACATCACCAAGCCGGTGCTGGTCGGCGAAATCCAGGACGACGGTCAGTTCAACGTCGTCTGGCAGTCGCCCGGCGAAGTCCCCGGCGATGCCTGGTCGGATTATCTGCCCGGCTCCATGGACCTGATCTCGGATTGGCGTGCTCCGTTGTCCTGCGGCAACTTCAACGTCAAGACCGGAAAGTGCGGCGGCGAGACGGCTGCCAACTAGGCGTACCGCGTGAAACCAGCCGGACGGGGTTTCCCGGCCCCGTCCGGCATTTCGAGAATGCAACGGACTACTGAAGATAGCCCATGCTGCGCACGCCGATCCTCCTGCTCCTGTTCCTGCTGGGCCTGACGCTGCAGGCCGCAGCCGGCCCGGCCGAAGACCTGGCCACCGCGCTGCAGGGCCTCACCAAGGACAGCTACACGGAGACGGTCGCCGCGGTGAACGGCATTGCCGCCAGCGGCAGCGACCGCGCCGAGACGATCCTGACCGCGCTCAAGGGCGGCAAGCTCTATTTCGCGACCTCCGACAAGCAGGTCTACATCAAGGACGGCGACACGCTCACGCTTGCCGCGACCGGCGAGCCGCACCAGGGCGACGTGCCCTTCGGGCTGAAGAAGGTGCGCGTCAACAATCTGGTGCGCAGTGCGCTCGAAGCGGCAATGGGCACGTTGCAGCTCATGGCGCACGACCCCGCCAAGCGCATCGCCGCGGCCGAAGCGGTGTTCAAGTCGCGCGATGCCTCCGCCTTGCCGGCGCTGGAGAAGGCGATCGCCGCGGAAAAGGACCCCGACGTCAAGCGCGTGCAGCTCCAGGCGCGGGCCTCCGTCATCCTGGCCATGCCCGACTCCAGCGAAGCCGACATGCTGGCGGCGGTCGACGTCATCCGCGACCGCGGCGACCAGGATGCGCTGGCGATTCTCAACAGCCTACCGGCGACGGCGCCGAAGTCCGTGCTCGCCGAGGCGGCGAAGGCGATCGGCGTCATCAAGGGCTCGCTGGCGCTGTGGGACGTGCTGCAGAACCTCTGGTACGGCCTGTCGCTGGGTTCCGTGCTGCTGCTCGCGGCGATCGGCCTGGCCATCACCTTCGGCGTCATGGGCGTCATCAACATGGCCCACGGCGAGATGGTCATGCTCGGCGCCTACACCACCTTCGTCGTGCAGGAGACCATCCGCACCCATGCGCCGTGGCTGTTCGACTGGTCGCTGGCCATCGCTCTGCCGCTCGCCTTCCTGGTTGCCGGCGCCGTCGGCGTCGCGGTCGAGCGCGGCATCATCCGCTTCCTCTACGGCCGGCCGCTGGAGACGCTGCTCGCCACCTGGGGCCTGTCGCTGATCCTGCAACAGGCGGTGCGGACCATCTTCGGCCCCAACAACCGCGAGGTCGGCAACCCGACATGGATGTCGGGCGCCGTCGATATCGGCAATCTGACCATCACCTACAACCGCTTCTGGATCATCATCTTCGCCATCGGCGTGTTCGTCCTGCTGCTGGCGGTGCTGCGCTTCACCACCTTCGGCCTGCAGATGCGCGCCGTCACCCAGAACCGCGCCATGGCCTCGGCCATGGGCATCCGTACGCCCTGGGTCGATGCGCTGACCTTTGGGCTGGGCTCCGGCATTGCCGGCATCGCCGGTGTGGCGCTGTCGCAGATCGACAATGTCAGCCCTAACCTCGGCCAGAGCTACATCATCGACTCATTTATGGTCGTGGTCTTCGGCGGCGTCGGCAATCTCTGGGGCACGCTGGTTGGCGCCTTCTCGCTCGGCATCGCCAACAAGTTCCTTGAACCCTATGCCGGCGCCGTCCTCGGCAAGATCGCCATCCTCGTCTTCATCATCCTGTTCATCCAGAGGCGCCCGCGCGGCATGTTCGCGCTCAAGGGCCGGGCGGTGGAGGCATGATCGGCCGCTTCCTCGGCGGCGGCATCGACCGCAGCGCGATCATTGTTCTTGTCCTGATCGTCGGTTTCGGCGCGCTCGTCCCGGCGCTCAATTTGTGGACGCCGGTGGGCAGTCCATTTCACGTGCCCAACTATCTGGTGCCGCTGGTCGGCAAGTACCTGACCTACGGCCTGCTGGCGCTCGCCGTCGGTCTGATCTGGGGCTATGCCGGCATCCTGTCGCTCGGCCACGGCGCCTTCTTCGCGCTGGGCGGCTACGCCATGGGCATGTATCTCATGCGCCAGATCGGCACGCGCGGCGTCTATGCCGATCCGGTGCTTCCCGACTTCATGGTCTTCCTCAACTGGAAGCATTTGCCCTGGTACTGGTACGGATTCGACATGTTCTGGTTCGCGGCGCTGATGGTGCTCGTCGTGCCGGGCGTGCTCGCCTACGTCTTCGGCTGGTTTGCCTTCCGCAGCCGCGTCACCGGCGTCTATCTCTCGATCATTACCCAGGCGATGACCTATGCGCTGCTGCTCGCCTTCTTCCGCAATGACATGGGCTTCGGCGGCAATAACGGGCTGACCGACTTCAAGGACATCGTCGGCTTCAACATCCAGGCTGATTCGACCCGCGGCGCCCTGTTCTTCGCCTCGGCGCTGGCGCTTGCCGTCGGCTACCTGATCAGCAAGGCCGTCGTCGCCTCGAAGTTCGGCAAGGTGCTCGTCGCCGTGCGCGACGCCGAGAGCCGCACGCGCTTCCTCGGCTACCGCGTCGAGAAGTACAAGCTTGTCGTCTGGGTGCTGTCGGCCTGCATGGCCGGTGTCGCCGGCGCGCTCTACGTGCCGCAGATCGGCATCATCAATCCGAGCGAATTCGCACCCGCCAATTCGATCGAGGTGGTCATCTGGTGCGCGGTCGGCGGCCGCGGCACGCTGGTCGGCCCGATCGTCGGCGCGCTGGTCGTCAATTTCGCCAAGACCTGGTTCACCTCAGGCGCCTTTGCCCCTTACTGGCTGTTTGCATTGGGCGGCCTCTTTGTTGCGACCACCCTGTTCCTGCCAAGGGGTATTGTCGGCACGCTCGCGGGCTGGATGACCCGTGGGCGCCGCGCAACCCCGCCGGCGGCCGAGACGCCGGCGCCCAATCCCCCGCCGACCACCGATATGGTCGAAGACACCTTGGCCAATCCGGCGGAGTGAGCCAGATGAACGACCGCGCCGCCAGTTCGCTGCTCTATCTCGACGGGGTCACCGTCTCCTTCGACGGCTTCAAGGCGCTGAACGAGCTGTCGCTGATCATCGAGCCGGGCGAGATGCGCGCCATCATTGGCCCCAACGGCGCCGGCAAGACCACCATGATGGACGTCGTCACCGGCAAGACCCGGCCCGATTCCGGCGACATCTATTTCGACGGCACCGTCGATCTCACGCGCCTAGACGAGGCGGCCATCGCCACGCTCGGCATCGGCCGCAAATTCCAGAAGCCGACCGTCTTCGAGAGCCACACGGTGTGGGACAATCTCGACCTGGCGCTCGCCGGCGCACGCGGGCCGACCGCGGCGCTCTTCCGCAAGCGGCCGCCGTCTGCCGCCGAGCGCATCGAGGAGATCCTCGGCATCATCCGCCTCACCGACCGCCGCGACGTGCTCGCCGCCTATCTCAGCCACGGCCAGAAGCAGTGGCTGGAGATCGGCATGCTGCTCGCCCAGGAGCCGAAGCTGCTGCTCGTCGACGAGCCGGCCGCCGGCATGACCGATGCCGAGACTGAGACCACGGCCGAGCTGCTGCGCGAGATCGCCAGGGAGAAGTCGGTGGTCGTGGTCGAGCACGACATGGTTTTCGTGCGTGCGCTGGACGTCAAGGTCACCGTGCTGCACGAGGGCTCGGTGCTCTCCCAGGGCACGCTCGACGAGGTCTCGGCCGACCCACGCGTCGTCGAAGTGTATCTGGGGCGGTGATGATGGTGATTGCTCCTGCACCGCACCCGATCGGCCTCATGGTGAGGTGCGCGCGTAGCGCGCCTCGAACCACGAGACCGCCCTCGTCCTTCGAGGGTTGCCTGCGGCAACCACCTCAGGATGAGGGCGGGAAGGGGGCATCCAGGAGGCACCCATGCTGAAAGCCACCGATGTCGATCTCTTCTATGGCGCCGCCCAGGCGCTGCGCGGCGTGTCGTTCTCAGCCGAGATCGGCAAGGTGTCGGCGCTGATGGGCCGCAACGGCGTCGGCAAGACCTCGTTCCTGCGCGCCATCATGGGCGAGCAGCCGATCGCCGGCGGCGAGATTTCCTTCGGCGGCAAGGTGCTCGGCCGCATGGCACCGCACGACCGCGCCCGCCTCGGCATCGCCTATGTGCCGCAGGGCCGCGACATCTTTCCACTGCTGACCGTCGAGGAGAACCTCAAGACCGGCTATACGCAGCTGCCCAACAGCCAACGCTCGATCCCCGCCGACGTGTTCGATCTATTCCCCGTGCTTGCCGACATGCTGCGCCGGCGCGGCGGCGACCTTTCCGGCGGTCAGCAGCAGCAGCTCGCCATCGGCCGCGCGCTGGTCACAAGGCCGAAGCTGCTCGTCCTCGACGAGCCGACCGAAGGCATCCAGCCCTCGATCATCAAGGACATCGGCCGCGCCATCGAATGGCTCAGGACCAAGGGCGAGATGGCGATCCTGCTGGTCGAGCAGTATTTCGATTTCGTCCACCAGCTCGCCGACACCTTCTCGGTGATGGACCGCGGCGAGATCGTGCTTTCCGGCACGCGCGACGAGATGGACCCCGACAAGGTCCGCAGGCATCTGACGGTTTAGCTATTGCCGGATTGCGGTCAGTCGACCAGGCCAAGCTGGCGGGCGATGCTGGCGGAATCGTAGTAGTCCCGCCCTTCCGCGACCATGCCGTCTCTGACGCACGTGACGCTGCAATAGCGCGCTTCCATGTGCCGCCCGCTCGGCGGGAACTCACCAAAGCTCGAGTGAAGCGGGCCGCTCTGCGTGCCGCGATTGGTGAATTCGACCACCGCCCATTCGCCCTGCACGATGACCCGGGTCACCTTGCATTCTCCGTCCGGGAACGCCGTCCGCCAGCGGTGGTAGTCGCGTTTGTAGGCCTCGGGTCCGGTGAGAACCTCACCGCGCGCCACATCTTCGAAGCGACAGTCCTGAGCGATCACCATCGCACCGCGGTCGGGGTCGCGGAGATCCCAGGACTCGTGGGACTGGCGAACAATCTTCTCAACGTCATCCATCAAGGTGCCCTCCCGCGGCGCCAGCGAGCCATGAACCACCGGCCCGCTTCCCGGTCAGTGGGTGGCCTTCGCCTTGAGCGCGGCGGCCATCGCCTTGTCCGGCTTGCCGAGGAGGCGGGTCTTGATGGTGTCGCCGGGACCGGGTTCTTCCAGCATCCCCCAGGCGGGATCGCCGCCATTGGCGAAGATGACGTGGAGCGTGTTGCCCCAGCAGTCGTGCGGCTTGCACACGCTGGCGTAGACGTCGAGCGCGCCGTCGACCGTGATGTCCTCGCTCGGGTTCGCCACGCCGTTCATGGTCTTGGCGAAGGTTTTCAGCCAGGCCGGCAGGTTCTTCTCGTGGGCGAGCAACGTGTTGAAGCCCTGGCGATAGCCCTTGATCTCCAGCAGCTCGAACAGATAGGGGCCGGCGAAGGCCGGTGTCACGAACGATAGAAGCAGCAAGGCCATGAGGACGCGTCGCATCGGTCTCTCCGTTTCATGGGGGGATCGTCTGCGCGCAACGCTAACCCAACTCCAAACTCGATCAATTTCTAATTGTCGCCCGGCGCCACCTTCTCGAGCACCTTCTGGAAGACGACCGTCGGGTTCTTCGCGTATCCAAGGTGCTCGTAGAAGCCGCGCACGGCGGCGTTCTCCTCGCGGATGAGAAGTTGCACCTTCCAGATGCCGCGTTCGGCGAGCCAGGCTTCTGCCGCCTGCATAATCGCCCGGCCGAGGCCGCTGCCCTGCCGCTCGGGCAGGGCGGCGAGGTAATAGACCCAGCCGCGATGGCCGTCCTCGCCGACCATCACCGTCGCTGTGATGCTGCCGGCGACTTCGGCCACCAGAACGGTGGAATGGGGGCCGCGACGGGCAAAGGCGATGTCGCGCTCGGGATCGTTCCACGGCCGCGTCACGCCCGCCGCATGCCACAGCGCGATGACAGCCGCGACGTCGCCGTCTTCGATGGCGCGGATGCGGGGCGGCTCAGCCGGCGGCGTCATAGGCTGCCACGATATCCTGCGCCCGGGCGGCGACCTCCGCGGCGCCCATGCCGGGCTTGTAGAGGTTCGAGCCGAGGCCGAAGCCGGCCACGCCCGCCTTGCGATAGGCGGCGATGTTGGCGGCGTCGACACCGCCGACCGCCAGCAGCGGGATCGTCTTCGGCAGCACCACGCCGATCGCCTTGATGCCTTCGGGCCCAAGCAGGCTGGCGGGAAAGAATTTCAGCCCGTCGGCGCCCGCGGCGACCGCGGCCAGCGCCTCGCTTGCCGTGAACACGCCGGGAAACGAGCCGAGCCCGCGCGCCTTGCTGGCGCGGATCACCGCAGCGTCGACATTGGGTGAGACGATGAACTGGCCACCGGCTTCCGCCACCGCCGCGACCTCATCGACGGCAAGTACGGTTCCGGCGCCGATCCAGGCGCGATCGCCCGCGGCCGCAGCCATGATGCCGATGCTTGCGAGCGGGTCGGGCGAATTGAGCGGCACCTCGATGAGGCCGATGCCGGCACCGATCAGCGCCTCGAGCGCCGCGCCCGCCTCGTTCGGCGCAATGCCGCGCAGGATGGCGATCAGCGGCCGGTGGCCGTGGAAGACATCGGTCATGAAGCACTCCGCGTGGCGGCAGGGAGGAAATCGATGGCGCGGGCGAAATGGATGAGGCCGGCAAGTGCCAATGCATCGCCGTCGAGGACGCGCGCTTCGATGCCGGCGATGGCGAGCGCGCGGGCATAGGCGCGCCCAAGCGACTTGGAGCCGACGACGCGCAGGGCGGCGGCCGGCGTCAGCCGACCGGTCGCCCGCGCCGCAGCGATCTCGCCGCCGATGATGAGACCGGAGAGATAGGCAAGATTGTCGTCCGGCTTGGCGTCGAGGATGAGCGCCCGGGCGCGCACGGAGAAGAGCGCGGCGAGGAACGGCAGGCCCTCGCCGACGGTGCGCGTGACGGCAAGCGCGAAATCCGGCGAGATGGTGAGGTCGCCCGCGCTCGCGGCCACCGAATGGCGCAGGAACGAGGCGTGGGCGAGGAGGTCGAAGAGTTCGCCGGTCATCACCGTCTGGAAATCGTTGATGGTGCCTGCGGCGATGCTCACCCATTTGGAATGGGTGCCAGGCATGACGGCGACGCCGTCGAAGCCGGGCTCGCCGTCGACAAGGCCGACGATCTGGGTTTCCTCGCCGCGGATCACGTCGCCGTCGCGGGCGGCGCTCTTCAGCATGACGCCGGGCACGATGGCGATCGGCCGGCCGTCTGCCGCGGTGAAGCGCACCACCGCATCGGCGAGCGCGTCGACCGCCGCCGGGCAGGGGAGATAGGCGGCCTCGCGCCAGCCCTGGCGGCTGCCGATCATGCCGGCCATGATCGCGGGAACCGGCGGCCAGGCAGAGGTGAGGTGCTGGAAAGCGGCCTCATGCGCGCCCTGCGCGACGCGGGCGATGCCGTCGTCGCTGGACGCTTCGGCAAGCACGCCGCCGGCGCCGTCGGTGAGCCGGGCGCGCACATGGCTGGTGCCCCAATCGACGGCGATCAGGGCACCCGCAGAAAGGTCATTCGCCATGGCTGGTTGTGTCCTGCAAGCCGACGGCCGCGTCAAGACGGCGCCGGACCGGTCGAAGCGCGGATCACCAGCTCGACCGGCCACAATTCCTGCAGTTGCTCCGGCGCCTTGCCGCCGAGCACGTCCATCACCATCTCGGCCACCCGCGTGCCGGCCGCCCGGATCGGCGAGCGCAGCGTGGTCAGCGGCGGCACCATGCGGTCGGCGTTGAGAAAAGGAAAGACGTCGTCATGGGCGATCAGCGAGACGTCGGACCCCAGCGCCAGCCCGGCCGTGCGCAGCACGCGCACGCAGCCGAAGGCGAGCATCATCGACGAGACCAGGAAGGCGGTCGGCCGCGGCTGCTCGGCAAGGAAGCGCTCGGTCAGGCGGAAGCCGACCTCGTCGGTCATCGCCCCGCTACCGATCAGTCGATCGTCGGGCGTCAGCCCGTGCTCGGCCAGCGCCTTGCGGAAGCCCCTCTCGCGATGCGCCGCGAAGGTGAAGCGCGTGCTGCCGTTGATCAGCGCGATGCGTTGATGGCCGAAGTCGAGCAGGTGGCGCGTGGCGCGCTGGAAGGCGTCCTCGTTGTCGATGTCGACCCAGGCATAGGGCGTGGCACTGGTCGTGCGTCCGTGGACGACGAAGGGATGGCCGAGCTCGGTCAGCAGCGCCACGCGCTCGTCTTCGACCAGCGGCCCCGACAGGATGAGCGCGTCGACCCGGTTGCTGGCGACGATGCGGCGATAGGTGCCGGCCTCGTCGCCGCCATGCGACGGGCTGAGCACGATATCCATCTCGTCCTTGACCAGCCTTTCACCGACACCGGCCAGAAACTCGACGAAATGGGGATCGAGCAGCAGGTTGCGGTCGGTAGGCAGCACCGCGCCGACGGCCCCGGCGCGTCCGGTGGCTAGCCGCCTGGCGCTCGGATTGGGTCGGTAGTGATAAAGCTCGGCGGCCTCGAGCACGCGCCGGCGGGTCGCCTCGCTCACCTCCGGATAGCCGTTGAGTGCGCGGCTGACGGTCGTCTGCGACAGGCCGAGATGGTCGGCCAGGTCCTTCAACTTCATTTCTTGCGTTTGCCTCCGTGGGGGCGATTCAAAGCGCTTTCGGAAAAGCTGCGCAAGTCACTCGCAGGACGTGCGTCGCGCGGACGGTTCCCCTCAGTGGGGCGGAATCCCGCAGTCTGCCGCCGCTGCGGCGTTAAAGCAGTGTCACAGAATCGACCGAGACAACAGGGTCGCTTGACGGTGCCGGCCCCTTCGAACATGATGCCCCAAAGCGCTTTGGGAAATTAGTTGACTTGCGTCGACTGGAATCCCGGGGCTTCATGGGAGGTAATCAGCATGACGTGCGAGCCCGAATGGCTTGTGCATCGGCTTGAGGCCCGTCACCCATTCCATAACCAAACTTGCTTCAAGGGAGGGTTCCTAGATGAAACTACGTCAAGCCTTGCTGGGCGCCGCTGCGGCCCTGGCTCTGTCCGCCGGCTCGGCCGCCGCGGCAGATCTTGCTGTTCCGGTTGACAGCAATCCGGCCTTCAACTGGAAGAGCTATCACGAGTTCTCGGCCGCTCATCAGGATCTGAAGGGCCAGACTCTGTCGATCTTCAGCCCGTGGCTGACCGCCGACGAGGTCGGCTTCAAGAAGGTGCTCGCCTATTTCGAGGCGGCGACCGGCGTCACCATTCAGCACACCGGCTCGGATTCGTTCGAGCAGCAGATCGTCATCGACACCCAGGCCGGCAGCCCGGCCAACATCTCGGTGTTTCCGCAGCCCGGCCTGGCCGCCAACATTGCTGCGAAGGGCTATCTGACCCCGCTCAACAACAACGTCAAGGATTGGCTGCTTAAGAACTACTCGGCCGGCCAGTCCTGGGTCGATCTGTCGACCTATGCCGACAAGAACGGCAACAAGCAGCTCTTCACCTTCCCGTGGAAGGCAGATTTGAAGGGCCTCGTCTGGTACGTGCCGGAGAACTTCAAGGAAGCCGGCTACAAGATTCCGCAGACGATGGAAGACCTGAAGGCGCTGACCGAGCAGATCGTCAAGGACGGCGGCACCCCCTGGTGCATCGGCATCGGCTCGCAGGCCGCAACCGGCTGGCCGGCGACCGACTGGGTCGAGGACTTCATGCTGCGCCTGTACCCGCCGGACGTTTATGACGGCTGGGTCGACAACAGCGTCAAGTTCAACGATCCGCGCGTGATCAAGGCGATCGACGAATTCGGCTGGTTCGCCAAGAACGACAAGTTCGTCGACGGCGGCGCCGCGGCGGTGGCTTCCACCGACTTCCGCGACAGCCCGAAGGGCCTCTTCACCTCGCCGCCCAAGTGCTACATGCACCATCAGGCGTCGTTCATCCCGGCCTTCTTCCCCGAGGGCACCAAGCTCGGCACGGACGCGAACTTCTTCTACTTCCCGCCCTATGCCAGCAAGCCCGAGCTGGGCAAGCCGGTCGAGGGTGCCGGCACCCTGTTCGCCATCACCAAGGACTTGCCGGCCGCGGAAGCCTTCATCGACTTCCTTGAGACTCCGATCGCTTCCGAGATCGCCATGAACCAGTGGAACTTCTTCACGCCGTCCAAGCTGGTCAACGCGGATGTCTATCCCAACGATATTCTGAAGAGCGAAAACCAGATCATCCAGAACGCCACCACGTTCCGCTTCGATGCGTCGGACCTGATGCCCGGCAAGATCGGTGCCGGATCGTTCTGGACGGGCATGGTCAGCTATGTGGGTGGCGAGTTTGCCCAGGACATGACCAACCAGGTCCAGAAGGACTGGGACGCCCTCAAGTAAGGAGCGTGGCACGTCTCGTGCTGACCTGATCAAACAACAACAGCAGGTTCCGGGTTCGCCCGGGACCTGCACACGTGAGGCGGTGGCGCGCTGTGCCGCGGGTTGTACCGCCAGCTTTTTGCCGGTAGCCTAACCAAAACGATAACCGACGCCGCAACGTTCTTCGGCGAGGGGGGAATCGAATGGGGCAGCTGTTTAGCGCTCTCGTCACGGTGGTGATCGGCGTTGCCGGTGCTGCCGGTTATTTCTACCTTGCCAACAAGATCCTCGACATCATCTGGCCGCCCCGCGGTCCCGCGTTGCAGGCGGCGCGCAATCAGAAGATCGCGGCTACCATCCGCCCGTGGCTGTTCCTCGGGCCGGCAATCTTCTTCCTCGGCCTCTACCTCGTCTATCCGGCTCTCGACTCGCTGCGGCTGAGCTTCTTCGGCCGTAGCGGCACGGAGTTCGTCGGCATCAGCAACTACGTCTGGGCCGTCAACGACCAGCAGTTCCGCGAATTGATTGTCAACAATTTGCTGTGGCTGGTCGTGGTGCCGGCGGCCAGCACTTGCATCGGCCTGGTCATCGCCTACCTCACCGACCGCATCTGGTGGGGCAACATCGCCAAGAGCCTGGTGTTCATGCCGATGGCGATCTCCTTCGTCGGCGCCAGCGTGATCTGGAAGTTCATTTACGAATATCGCGGCGCCGACCAGCCCCAGATCGGCCTGCTCAACGCGCTCATGCAGCTGTTCGGACTGGCGCCCGAGCCGTGGATCACGATTCCGTTCTGGAACAACTTTTTCCTGATGGTCATCCTCGTTTGGATCCAGACCGGCTTCGCCATGGTCATCCTGTCGGCCGCGCTGCGCGGCGTACCTGAGGAGACCATCGAGGCGGCGACGATCGACGGCGCCAAGGGCTGGCACATCTTCTTCTACATCATGGTGCCGCAGATCTGGGCGACCATCGCGGTGGTGTGGACGACCATCACCATCACCGTGCTCAAGGTCTTCGACATCGTCATCGCCATGACCAACGGCCAGTGGAACACGCAGGTCCTGGCCAACATGATGTACGACTGGATGTTCCGCGGCGGCGGCGATTTTGGCCGCGGCGCCACGATCGCCATTGTCATCATGCTGGCGGTCGTGCCGATCATGATCTGGAATATCCGGCGGATGAACGCCGAACAGGCGGGGCGCTGACATGGCCGTACGTCGCCGCAAAGGGAAGTGGGGCAAGTATCTCGTTCATGCCTCGGTCGTCCTGATCGTTGTCCTCTGGACCCTCCCGACCATCGGCATCCTGGTGACCTCGTTCCGCAACAAGGATGCGATCGCCGTCTCGGGCTGGTGGACGGCACTGACGACCAGTCAGCAGAACTTCATCACGCAATCTGCCGATCCCTCGACCCAGGTTCAGGAGAACGGCAAATACGTAATCAAGGGCAATGTGCTCGCTGGCAGCCCTGGCAGCGTGACCGCCTTCGGCACCAGGATCGTGAAGCCGGAGGAATTCAAGGCGGGCGAGACGGCGCCGTTGCCGGACGGCGGCACGCTGACCATCAACAAAGATGGCAGCTACGAGATGGCCTCGGATACGCCCTTCCCGGCTGATGCCGGCCGCAGGCTTTACTATACGGCCCTGAAACCGCCGACCTTCACGCTCGCCAACTACAAGACCGTGCTGACCGCCGCGGGGCTCGGCCAGTCGTTCATCAACTCGCTGACGGTCACCATTCCCTCGACGATCATCCCGATCCTGATTGCGGCTTACGCGGCCTTCGCACTCTCCTGGATGCGGTTCCCCGGCCGGGCGCTGCTGCTCTCCATCGTCGTCGGGTTGCTGGTGGTGCCGCTGCAGATGTCGCTGATCCCGCTGCTCAGATTCTATAACGAGGTGGGCCATGTGTTCGGCGTGCCGGCCAAGACCTATCTCGGCATATGGCTGGCGCATACCGGCTTCGGCCTGCCGCTGGCCATCTATCTGTTGCGCAACTACATAGCCGGCCTGCCCAACGAGATCATGGAATCGGCGCGCGTCGACGGCGCCACCGATTTCGAGATCTTCGTGCGCATCGTCTTGCCGCTGTCGATTCCGGCGCTCGCCTCCTTCGCCATTTTCCAGTTCCTGTGGGTGTGGAACGACTTGCTGGTGGCGATCGTGTTCCTGGGCCAGCAGGACAATCAGATGGTGCTGACCGGGCGTCTGCGGGCGCTGCTCGGTTCGCGCGGCGGCGACTGGGAGATTCTGACCACGTCCGCCTTCGTGTCGATCATGGTTCCGCTGTTAGTGTTCTTCTCGCTGCAACGCTATCTGGTGCGCGGCCTGCTGGCCGGCTCGGTGAAGGGCGGGTAGGCGATGGACGGGAAAGGGAAGCACTAGGATGGGCGAGCTGCGGCTGCGTGACGTCAAGAAATCCTTCGGCCACGTCGACGTGATCAAGGGCGTCGATCTGGATGTGAAGAACGGCGAGTTCATCGTATTCGTCGGCCCCTCGGGCTGCGGCAAGTCCACGCTCTTGCGCCTGATTGCCGGCCTCGAGGAGATCACTTCCGGTGAGATCGAGTTCGATGGCGAAGTGGTCAACGAGCTGCCGCCGGCGCTGCGCGGCATCGCCATGGTCTTCCAGTCATACGCGCTCTACCCGCATATGACCGTCTACAACAACATGGCCTTCGGCATGAAGCTGGCGAAGGCGAATAAGGAAGACATCGACAAGCAGGTCCGCAAGGCCGCGGAGACCCTCCAGCTCACCGAGTATCTCGACCGCCTGCCCAAGCAGCTTTCCGGCGGCCAGCGCCAGCGCGTCGCCATCGGCCGCGCCATCGTGCGCAACCCCAAGGTCTTCCTCTTCGACGAGCCGCTCTCCAACCTCGATGCGGCGCTGCGTGTCTCCATGCGCATCGAGATCGCCAGGCTGCACGAGCGCATGAACGATGTGACCATGGTCTACGTCACCCACGACCAGGTGGAGGCGATGACGCTTGCCGACCGCATTGTCGTGCTGCGTGCCGGCATCATCGAGCAGGTCGGAACGCCGATGGAACTCTACAATCGGCCGGACAACCTGTTCGTTGCCGGCTTCATCGGCTCGCCCGCCATGAACATGGTGCCATGCATCATCGAGGCGGGCGACGGCGAGGCGCGTGTGCGGCCCGAGAAGCACGAGCCGGTGGCCGTGACCGCGAAGATTCCGGCAAGCGCAGTGGGCATGAGGGGAAAGCTCGGCGTGCGTCCGGAGAACCTATCGCTCGCCAACGGTAGCGGCACGCCGATCTTCCACGGCCGTCTCGACATCATCGAACAGCTCGGCGAACTGAGCCTGCTCTATGTCGATTGCGGCTATGACGAGCCGATCATCGCCAAGATAGAGGGCAGCGTGCAGCTCAAGCGCGACTCCGATGTGGCGCTGACGGCGCCGGCCGAGGTGCTGCATGTCTTCGACGACAAGGGCCACGCCTTCCCGCGGGCGGACTGATCCGCCGCGGCGAAGTGGCGTCGTGCAACGCTGAACCGCTTTCTCAAGCGGCACCGGTCACACGCCTGAGCGCGTCCGGGGAACCTGGTCTGCCGGCTGTTTCGCCGCTTTCTTGCGCCGCCCGCGGTCGGACCGGAAACATTTTCCCCACCCCCTGCTGAGATTGGAACCGGCGTCGTCGCTGGCGGGCGAGCGCCTCCTTAAGTTTCGCGCGACCGTCCGCTCGTGCCCGTCAGGCATCAAGGGGCGGCACCACCTGGAGGTCAGCGCGATGTCCGAAGCCGCCCGCAAGCTCGGCGTTTTCCCGGCCTTTCACAAGGTCGCCGGGCGCCGTGTCGTCATCGTCGGTGGCGGTCCGGAGGCCGCCGCCAAGATCCGCCTCGTGTCCGAGACCCGCGCCGAGATCGTCGTCTTCGCCGCCGCGCTCGACCAGAGCACCGGCGCCGACCTGATCGCCGCCCATGGCGACTGGCGCGGCACCGGGCCCGCCCTTGCCGATCTCGCCGGTGCGGCGCTGGTCTTCGCCGCCACCGGTTCGGAGGAGCACGACCGCGAGATCGTGGCGCTGGCCCACGCGGCCGGCGTGCCGGTCAACTGCGTCGACCGTCCCGAACTCTGTGACTTCTACACGCCGGCGCTGGTCAACCGGGCGCCGCTGGCGATCGCCATCGGCAGCGAGGGGGTTGCGCCGGTGCTCACCCGCCAGGTACGCGCCCGCATCGAGACGATGCTGGCGCCGGCACTGGGCGACCTCGCGGCGCTGGCCGAGCGGCTGCGCGGGCGCGTCGGCGCGACGCTCACCGCGTTCTCCGACCGTCGGCGCTACTGGGCCTGGCTCTTCTCCGGCCCGGTCGCGGGCAAGGTTTATGCCGGCCGCACGCGCGAGGCCGAGGATGCGGCGCTGCGCGCGCTCGAGATCGACCCCATACGCTCCGGCCACGTGTCACTGGTCGGCGCCGGGCCGGGAGCAGAGGACCTGTTGACGCTGCGCGCCCAGCGCGCCCTGCAGGAGGCCGACGTCATCGTCTATGACCGGCTGGTGCCCGAGACGATCGTGGCGCAGGGCCGTCGCGATGCCCGTCGCGTCTCCGTCGGCAAGGCCAAGGGCGCGCATTCGGTCAGCCAGGGCGAGATCAACCGGCTCCTCGTCAACGAGGCGCTTGCCGGCCACCGCGTGGTACGCCTGAAGTCGGGTGACCCGCTGATCTTCGGCCGCGCCGGCGAGGAGATCGCGGCACTCAGGGCCGCCGGCATTTCCTTCGACATCGTTCCCGGCATTACCGCGGCCTTTGCCGCGGCGGCGGAAGCGGAAATTCCGCTGACGCTGCGCGACCAAGAGGCGAGGAGCGCCGGAGGCGCGACCGGGACAATAAGGGGCTCCTCTTCGCTCGTCTTCGCCACCGGCCACACGGCCGACGGCGAGACGCTTCCCGATTGGGCGGACCTGGCGCTCCGCGGCGCGACTGTTGCGGTCTATATGGGCCGGACGGTCGCGGCCAAGGTCGCCGCACAGCTGATCGCTGCAGGCTTGAACGCCACCACGCCGGTGGCGGTGATCGAGAACGCCTCGCGTGCCGACCGGCGCGCCTTTGCCGGCCGCCTCGACCAGCTGGCGGCGCTCGCCGCGCAGCCGGAGATCAGCGGACCGGTGCTCATTATCGTCGGCGACGTGGTCGCCGCCGGTGCCATCGCCGGCGCGCCCGCGGCGCTCACCGAACGCGCGGCGTAGCCCAAGCAAGAGGCGAGGAGCGGCGAAGCCGCGACCGGGAAGAAGACAAGAGGCGAGGAGCGCCGCAGCCGCGACCGGGAAAGCAAGCAAGAGGCGAGGAGCGCTGTAGGCGCGACGGGGATCGTAGAAAATGTTCAAGGCAGCCAAGGAAGGTCCGGCCAAGGTCATCACCGCCAACGATCTGAGGAGCGGCCTCGTCGTCTTCCTCGATGGCGACGGCGGCTGGACGGTCGACATCGCGGAAGCGCGCGTGGTCGAGGACGGCGACGACCTGGCGGGCGCCGTCGCCTGCGCCAAGGCCGCGACCGAAGCACAGGTCGTGCTCGAAGCCTATCCGATCGACGTGGTGGTGACCGACGGCATACCGGTGCCGGTACGCCTGCGCGAGCGCATCCGCGCCGAGCGCGGCCCGACGGTCGTTTATGGCGACACCGAACGAACGAAACTTCAACAAGAGGCGTGGAGCGCCGCAGGCGCGACCGGGAACTGAAACAAGAGGCGTGGAGCGCCGCAGGCGCGACAGAGAAGCCAATAATGTACAGATACGATGAATTCGACCGCGACTTCGTCCGCGAGCGCGTCGACCAGTTCCGCGGCCAGGTGGCGCGTCGGCTCTCCGGCGAGCTGACCGAGGAGCAGTTCAAGCCGCTGCGCCTGATGAACGGCGTCTACCTGCAGCTCCACGCCTATATGCTGAGGATCGCCGTCCCCTACGGTACGCTCAACGCCGCGCAGCTGCGCACGCTCGCCTTCATCGCCCGCAAATATGATCGCGGCTACGGCCACTTCACCACGCGGCAGAACCTGCAGTTCCACTGGCCGGCGCTGAAGGACATCCCCGACATTCTCGACCATCTCGCCGAGGCCGAGATGCACGCCATCCAGACTTCGGGCAACTGCATCCGCAACGTCACCGCCGATCACTTCGCCGGCGCGGCTGCCGACGAGATCGTCGATCCGCGCCCCTATGCCGAGATTTTGCGGCAATGGTCCTCGCTGCACCCGGAATTCATCTTCTTGCCGCGTAAGTTCAAGATCGCGGTGTCGGGCGCGCCGCACGACCGGGCGGCGACCCAGGTGCACGACATCGGCCTCACCGCCAAGCGCGACGCCGAGGGTCGGCTGGGCTTTGCCGTCAGGGTCGGAGGCGGCCTCGGCCGTACGCCGATGATCGCCCACCTGATCCGCGACTTTCTGCCCGAGGAGGACCTGCTCTCCTATGTCGAGGCGGTCCTGCGCGTCTACAATCTCTTCGGCCGGCGCGACAACAAGTACAAGGCGCGCATCAAGATCCTTGTCCACGAGGCCGGCGCCGACGAGATCCGCCGCCAGGTGGAAGAGGAGTGGCAGCGCATCCGCGCCGGCGCGCTCCGCCTGCCGGAGGACGAGCTGCGCCGCATCGAAGCCTATTTCGCCCCGCTCGACCTGACCCCGCGACCGGCGACGAGCGCCGTCCTCGAGCGTGCGGCGGCAGGCGACCCGGCGCTTGCCGCCTGGGTGGAACAGAACACGGCGCTGCACCGGGTCGGCGGCCACGCCATCGTCACCGTGTCGCTGAAGCCGGTCGGCGGCACGCCGGGCGATGCCACCGCCGACCAGATGGAGCTGATCGCCGACCTTGCCGAGCGCTACAGCGCCAACGAGGTGCGCGTCAGCCACGAGCAGAACCTGATCCTGCCGCATGTGGCGCTGGACGACCTGCCGGCGCTCCATGCGGCGCTGGCGGAGGCGGGGCTGGCGACTGCCAATGCCGGGCTGGTTACTGACATCATCGCCTGCCCGGGGCTCGACTATTGCGCGCTCGCCAATGCCCGCTCGATCCCCATCGCCCAGCGCATCTCGGAGCGCTTCGCCGACCCGGCGCGCCAGCGCGACATCGGCACGCTCAAGATCAAGATCTCCGGCTGCATCAATGCCTGCGGCCACCACCACGTCGGCGCCATCGGCATTCTCGGCGTCGAGAAGAAGGGCGAGGAGTTCTACCAGTTGACCCTCGGCGGCTCCGGCGACGAACAGACGTCGATCGGCGAGATCATCGGCAGGGGCTTCTCCTCCGACGCCGTGGTCGATGCGGTGGAAACGCTGGTCGACACCTATCTCGAGCTACGCGACGGCGCCGCCGAGGACTTTCTCGCAACCTATCGCCGGCTCGGCCAGGCACCGTTCCACGAGGCGCTCTATGGCACTCAGTGACCTGATGGCCCTTGCCGTCGACCCGGAGGATGGCGTGCGGGCCGAGGCCATCGCGCTCAATGCCCGGTATGACGGGCTCGATGCGCGCGAGGCCATCGCCGTTGCCGTGAACGAGCTCTATTGCGGCCGCATCGCCTGCGTGTCGAGCTTCGGTGCCGAGTCGGCGGTGCTCCTGCATCTGTTGTCCGAGGTGGATCGCGGCGTGCCGGTGATCTTCCTCGACACCGGCCGGCTCTTCGCCGAGACACTGGAATATCGCAGCCGGCTGGTCGCCCGACTGAGGCTCACCGACGTGCGCAGCGTGACGCCCGATCCGGAGCGGGTGCTGGCCAAGGACCCGCACCGCGCTCTGTGGATGACCGATCCCGATCTCTGCTGCCGCATCCGCAAGGCCGAGCCGCTGGCCCGCGCGCTCAATGGCTTCGATGCCTGGTTCACCGGGCGCAAGCGCTTCCAGAATGCGCAACGCGCCGGCCTGCGGTTGTTCGAGACGGAGGGCGAGCGGATCAAGATCAACCCGCTGGCGAACTGGGGCGCCGACGCGCTTCGCGCCTACATGGAGCAGCACGACCTGCCGGCCCATCCGCTGGTCGCGCGCGGCTATCCCTCCATCGGCTGCGAGCCCTGCACCAGCCGCGTCGCGCCGGGCGAGGACGCCCGCGCCGGCCGCTGGCGCGGCGTCGACAAGACCGAGTGCGGCATCCACACCGGCCTCGAAGCCGACGGCAGCGGAATCTAACTCATGCCCCTTTGGAAGAACGGACGCTTTATCGACGACGACTGGACGATCGTTGAGGACGCCGAGCCGCTGCCCGCCGACGGCAAGGCGATCGTCAGCCTCAAGCGCTGGCGCAGCGAGCGCGCCGTGCTGGCCGCACGCGCCGCGCCGCTGGGGCTTCTCATCGAGCCGGGCAACGACTGGGCGGACATCGCCGCCGATCTCGTGCGCTTTCCCGTCATCGCCGTTGCCATCCCCAAATATGCCGACGGGCGCGCCTTCTCGATCGCCCGGCTGTTGCGCGAGCGCGACGGTTATGACGGCGAAATCCGCGCGCTCGGCACCTACATCATCGACCAGGTGCCGCTGATGGCGCGTGTCGGCATCGATGCCTTCCTCACCGACGATCCCGTCCTCATCGGCGCGTTCACGAAGGGCGAGTGGCCGGAGGTGCCGCATTATCTCCAGCCGGCGCTCGACCGCGGCGGCGAGGTGCCCGCGGGCACGCGTCCCTGGGCACGCCGGCGGGCGGCTGGCCAGGAGCAGCCCTAGCTCTTAAGAAGCCTGCATGCCGCGTGTCGCGGCAAGGTCGCGGGGGCAATGACAAAAGACATCCTGTGGATCGTCGCGGGCGGGCTCGCCGGCGGATTCGTCAATGGCCTCAGTGGCTTCGGCCTGGCGATGGCGGCCATTCCGCTGTGGCTGCTGGCGCTCTCGCCGGCCAACACCGCCTCTCTTGCCGCGATCTGCGCGGTCGTCGCCCACCTCCAGTCGGTGTCGCTGATCGTCCATGCCATCGACACGCGGCGGCTGGCGCCGTTCATCGTCGGCGGGCTGATCGGCATACCGGTCGGCACCTGGCTGCTCACCGGCATCGACGCGGCCTCGTTCCGCTTGTGGATCGGCACGCTCATCGTCGCCTACAGCGTGGTCATGCTGTCGGGGCGCGTGAAGCTGAAGGTTCCCGAGAGCACGACCGCAGACGGCATCGTCGGCTTTATCGGCGGCGTCCTCGGCGCGCTCGCCGGCCTCTCCGGTGCGCTGCCGGCGATCTGGAGCGGGCTGCGCGACTGGGGCAAGGATGCGCGCCGCGCCGTGCTGCAGCCCTTCAACATGGCGATCCTCGCGGTCGCCATCATCGCCCATGCCGTAGCCGGGCTGTTCACCGTCGACCTCTTCCGCGCTCTCGCCTTCGCCGTGCCGGCGACATTGATCGGCGCCTATGGCGGAAAGGGCCTCTATCGCCGCCTTGGCGACCACCATTTCGACCGCGTGGTGCTGGCCATCCTGTTCACCGCCGGCCTGCTGGTCGTCGCCTCGATTTTCCTGGCGCGCTAGCCGCGGCTTGGCTCGGCCGGTCTGCCCCGTATAGTGGGGCCCGAGCCCAGCGACCTCGGAGAGCGACATGCAGACCCCTGCGCCTGCCATCACGACATCGCCGCAGCCCTATGCCCGCGCCGCCGGTGCGCTCTATCTGGTCATCATCGTCTTCGGCCTGTGGAGCGAGCTCTATGTCCGCGGCAGCCTGATCGTTGCCGGTGACGCCGAGGCGACGGCGACCAACATCCTCGCCTCCGAGGGTCTGTTCCGTGCGAGCTTTGCCGCCGATTCGGTGATGGCGCTCGCTGACGTCGCGCTCGCCATCCTGCTCTATCGCCTGCTGAAGCCGGTGAACGCGACGCTGGCGCTCACCGCCGCCGCGCTCCGCCTCATCCAGACGGCGGTGATCGCGGTGAGCCTGCTGCACCAATATGCCGCGCTGCTGCTCCTCAATGGTGCCGGCCATGCGGCGGCCTTCGAGCCAACCCAGCTCTATGCACTGGTGGCGCTGGCGCTCGACATGCACGGCCACGGCTACGATCTCGGCCTCATCTTCTTTGGCGCGAGCTGCCTCGTTCTCGGGGCTCTGGTGGCCCGCTCGACCTATCTGCCGAAGGCACTGGGCTGGCTGGTGATGGCCGCCGGCGTGGTCTATCTCATTGGCAGCTATACGCTCTTCCTCTTCCCCGACCACACGGCGACGGTGGCGCCGCTCTACGTTGTGCCCATGGTCTCCGAGGTCGCGCTCTGCCTGTGGCTGCTCGTCCGCGGGGTCAATGTCGAGGCGTGGCGGGCGCGGATGGGCGCGGTGACCGCAGTTGCTTGAGGCACCAATTGGGGATCGGTAGTGCGAACCCCGAACTCCCCCTCTCGCCTTGTGGGAGAGGGCTGTTCTTCTTTGCGAGCGTCAAGCGAGCCTAGAACCTCCCCCCACAAGGGGGGAGGCGGCGATTCCTCAGATGCCGAGCAACGCCTGAATGTGGACTCGTCCTACAGCACCCCCGCGCCCATCTCCGCCGGCTGGGCGTTCATGCGGAACATGCGGAAGAGCTCGCGCCCGTTGCCGTACTGGTTGGGCGAGAGGTCGGGCGCCATCGGTGCACGCGCGGCAAGGTCGGCGGCATTGGCGATGACGGCGAGCGTGCCGGTGCGCGGGTCGAGGCGGATGACGTCGCCGTCGCGGATGCGCGCCAGCGTGCCGCCCTCGGCCGCCTCCGGCGTCACATGGATCGCCGCCGGCACCTTGCCCGAGGCGCCCGACATGCGCCCGTCGGTGACCAGCGCCACCTTGAGCCCACGGTCCTGCAGGAGGCCGAGCGTTGGCGTCAGCTTGTGCAGCTCCGGCATGCCGTTGGCGCGCGGCCCCTGGAAGCGGATGACGGCGACGAAATCCTTGGTCAGCCGCCCCGCCTTGAAGGCCTCGCGCAGGCCTTCCTGCGAATCGAAGACCATGGCCGGCGCCTCGACCACCTGGTTCTCGGGGTCGACGGCGGAGACCTTCATCACCGCCCGGCCGAGATTGCCGGTCAGGAGCTTGAGCCCGCCCTCGGCCGAGAAGGGCTTGGCTGCCGTGGCGAGGATCTTCGCATCGCCGCTCGTCCTGGCGCCCTCCTGCCAGACGATGCCGCCGTCGGCGGAAAGCTCGGGCGTCGTCAGATAGGCGGAAAGGCCGCTGCCCCACACCGTGCGCACCTCCTCGTGCAGCAGGCCGGCGCCGAGCAGCTCGCGCATGAGATATTGCATGCCGCCGGCCTTGTGGAAGTCGTTCACGTCCGCTGCGCCGTTCGGATAGACGCGGGCGAGCAGCGGCACCACTTCCGACAGGTCGGCGAAATCGTCCCAAGTGAGCGTGATGCCGGCGGCCCTGGCGATGGCGACCAGATGCAGCGTGTGGTTGGTCGAGCCACCGGTGGCGTGTAGGCCGACGACGCCGTTGACGATGGCGCGCTCGTCGATGATCTCGCCGATCGGCGTATAGGCGTTGCCGAGCGCGGTGATGGCCAGCGCCCGCCTGGCTGCCTCGCGGGTGAGCGCATCGCGCAAGGGCGTATCCGGATTGACGAAGGTGGCGCCGGGCAGATGCAGCCCTATGATCTCCATCAGCATCTGGTTGGAATTGGCGGTGCCGTAGAAGGTGCAGGTGCCGGGTGCGTGATAGGATTTCGCCTCCACCTCGAGCAGTTCGGCACGGCCGATCTTGCGCTCGGCATAGAGCTGGCGCGTCTTGGAGCGCTCGAGATTGGGCATGCCGGTCGGCATCGGCCCGGCCGGGATGAACACCGCCGGGATATGGCCGAAGGTGAGCGCCGCCATCAGCAGTCCCGGCACGATCTTGTCGCAGATGCCGAGGAAGACGGCGGCGTCGAACATGTCGTGCGACAGGCCAACGGCCGCCGCCATGGCGATGGTGTCGCGCGAGAACAGGGACAGCTCCATGCCGGTCTGCCCCTGGGTGACGCCGTCGCACATGGCCGGCACGCCGCCGGCGACCTGTGCCGTACCGCCGGCCTCCTGCGCCGCCTGCTTGATGACATCGGGAAAGCGGCTATAGGGCTGATGCGCCGACAGCATGTCGTTATAGGCGGTGATGATGCCGAGATTGGGCGCCTCGTCGCCGGCGAGCCTGGTCTTGTCGCCGACGGCGCAGGCGGCGAAGCCGTGGGCGAGGTTGGAGCAGGAGAGCTTGCCGCGCCGGACCCGTGTCTCGGCCGCCCGGTGGATATGGTCGAGATATTGCGCGCGTCCCGTCTGGCTGCGCCGGGCGATGCGTTCGGTGACTTCGCCGATGCGGGAATGAATGCTCATGGGCGGACTCCTGAATTGGCCGCGGCCGGCCATGCTTCTGGGGTTCAAGACTCAACTAGCGGCCCGGCATGAAAATTCGATGGCGCTGCGCCGGCCGCCTTGATCGGCCTAGCAAGGAGCGGGCCGATGGCTCACGACCGGCGGCGAAGGCCCGCAGCGCTACCTCTGGCGCGCCTGGCCTTGCGGCGACGCAACAAGGCGACGAGGGCGAACGGGACGGCGATGACCGCCCAGAGCGCCACCATCGTGCCGAACATCGCCCACAGCATGGGCCGGCCGCCTCACGCCTCGTCGTCGTGCCAGGTGCGCCCGTCGCGCTCGATCAGCGAGATCGCGGCGGTCGGGCCCCAGGTGCCGGCGGGATAGGGCCGCGGCCCCTCGCTGGTCGACGACCAAGCCTCGATGATCGGGTCGATCCACGCCCATGCCGCCTCGACCTCGTCGCGGTGCATGAACAGCGTCTGGTTGCCGCGGATGACGTCGAGGATCAGCCGCTCATAGGCGTTCGGGTTGCGCACGCCAAAAGCCTCGGCAAAGCTCATGTCGAGCGGCACGTAGCGCAGGCGCATGCCGCCGGGACCGGGGTCCTTGATCATCAGCCACAGCTTGACGCCTTCGTCGGGCTGGATGCGGAGCACCAGTCGGTTGCACTCGATGGCGCCGACCGACGAATTGAAGATCGAATGAGGGATGTTGCGGAAGGTGAGCACGATCTCCGAGGTGCGCACCGGCAGCCGCTTGCCGGTCCTCAGATAGAATGGCACGCCCGCCCAGCGCCAGTTCTCGATCTCGGCCTTGAGCGCCACGAAGGTCTCGGTGGTGCTGTCCGGGTTGTCGATGTCCTCGGCGTAGCTGGGCATCGGCCCCTCGGCGCCGACGCCGGACCGGTATTGCCCGCGCACCACGAGTTGCGCAGTGTTGCTGTCGTCGATCGGCTTCAGCGCGCGGAGGACTTTGATCTTCTCGTCGCGCACCGCCTCGGCGTCCATGCGCGTCGGCGGCTCCATCGCCATCAGGGTGAGGAGCTGCATCATGTGGTTCTGCACCATGTCGCGCAGCGCCCCGGCCTGATCGTAATAGCCCTCGCGCCCGCCGACGCCGATGCTCTCCGCCGCGGTGATCTGCACATGGTCGATGTGGGCGGAGTTCCACAAGGGCTCGAACAGCGCATTGCCGAACCTGAGCGCCATCAGGTTCTGCACCGTCTCTTTGCCGAGATAGTGGTCGATGCGGTAGATCTGGCTTTCCTTGAAGACGCGGCCGACCAGATCGTTGACGTCGCAGGCCGACTGTAGGTCATGGCCGATCGGCTTCTCGATGATGACCCGCGTGCGCGGCGTGATCAGGCCCTTGTCGCCGATCTTGGTGCAGATCACGCCGAAGAGCTCCGGCGCCACGGCAAGGTAGAAGGCACGGATGCGCTCCTGGCCCTCGCTCAGCGTGGCAGCAAGGTCGTCCCAGCCGGCGTCGGCCATGGCATCGACCGGCACGAAATACAGCCGGTTGAGGAAGGTCTCGAGCACCGAATTGTCGCTGGTGCCGCCGGGCCCGTGTTCGATGAGCGCCTGGCGCGTCGCGTTGCGGTAGTCGTCATCGCTCATGTGGCGGCGCGAAACGCCGATGATGCGCGTCACCGTCGGGATCTGGCCGTCGAGGTGCCGGGCGTAGAGGGCGGGCAGCAGCTTGCGGTAGGCGAGGTCGCCGGCGCCGCCGAAGATGACGAAATCGAACGGATCGACGGCGATGATGCGGCTGGTCATGGCGGCAGGAACTCCGGAGGCTCGCATTGGGAGGTCGCCGGCCCCCGACGGCTTTCGGGGTCCGGTCGGTGCGGTCTACACTGACAGCAAGAGATTTGGCAAAGGATTCGCTGCGCCGCCAGTGGCGGGAGTCCGGGGGGTAATATGCAAACACCACGATGTGTTGTGCCGGCCGGCGACGGGACCGGCGAAGGGGCCGTCTGGCACGCCGTGCACAAGGCCGTCTACTGGGTCGACATCGGCCGCTTCCTCATCCACCGCTTCGAGCCGGAGTCCGGCAATGTCCGCAACTGGTTCTTCGCCGAGCCGGTGACCGCCCTCGGCCTCACCGACCGCCCGGACACGCTGATCGTCGCGCTCGGCAGCCACGTCATCCTGTGGCAGCCGGCCAACGACGCCCGCGCCGAATTCGCCAATCCCGAGCACGGCAGCTCCGGCGTACGCCTGAACGATGGCCGTCCCGACCCGGCCGGCAATTTCTGGGTCGGCTCGATGGCCAACGGCGGCGGCGGCGGGGACCGGGCCAAGATGGGCAAGCTGTTCCGCATTGGACCCGACGGGTCGTGCACCACCGAGAAGAGCGACATCGGCATCGCCAACACCTTGTGCTGGAGCCCCGACGGCACGCACTTCTACACCGCCGACACGCTCGCCAATACGATCTGGGTGTGGGACTACGCGCAGAAGACCGGCACCATCGCCAATGAGCGCCTGTTCTTCACCGGCTTCGAACGCGGCCTGCCGGACGGCTCGGCAATCGACAGCCAGGGCTATCTGTGGAACGCGCGCTATGACGGCGGCTGCCTCGTGCGCATCGCGCCCGACGGCGAGATCGACCGCATCGTCGAGATGCCGGTCTCCAAGGTGACCACCTGCACTTTCGGCGGGCCTCAACTGAAGACGCTCTACATCACCACTGGACGGCGCGCTGACGAGCGCCTGTCGGGCGGCCTCTACGCGCTTGCCGTCGACATACCGGGACTGCCCGAGAACCGCTTCAGCCTGGGAGGCTGAGCGGCGCCGCGATCTTGCCACTCTTGTCGGGCTTGTCAGGCGTGTAGGCTTTGGCGCAAATGACCGTATAGAGGGTGGGCAGGACCTCAGTGGGGAGAACGGATGCCCCGTTTGATCGTGATTCTGGCGACCGGCACGGTCGCCGCCATGTTGCTGGCGGATGCCGCCCATGCCGACAGCCGCCTGTTCAGCGCACGCAGTGACCAGAGCGGGGTCGCCGTCACCGGCGCCAGCCTGGACGGCAAGGATCTCCCCGTCGCCGGGCAGGGCGGCGGCGTCACCTTCTTCCGTGTCGACAATCCCGGCGGCGCGGTGTCGTGCACCAACCGTATCAGCTTCACCGGCTCCAACGACCTGGTGGCGACGATTGACGCCAATATCTGCGCCAACAGCGCCCAGGTGACCGTGCCGTTCTCCACTGCCGGCACGCCCGCGCCGCCTCAGGCGGCGCCGGAGCCGCCGGCGCCCCCGGCCGAGCCAGCGACGCCCACGCCGCCGGCGAGCCAGCCGAGCGGCTTCCAGCCGATCACCATCAGCCTCGACGATCCTTCCGTGAGCATCACAAGCGTGTTCATGGCCGGCAAGCCGGTCGCCATCAACCGGCGCGTCGGCGATGCGGTCGAGGTGCTGGTGGCGCCGGGGCCCGGCGGCATCACCTGCGCGCGCGACCTCGGCCTGGTGCTCTCCGACGGGCGGCGCATCGCCCGCGCCGTCGATATCTGCGCCAATGACGGGCAGGTGAGGGTGACGCTGCTCGCCTCCGGCGGCACGACCACCACGACGGCACCGCCGCCACCGCCTCCGACGGCGACCCAGGCGGCGCCGGCCTCAGACGGCGCGGCGTGGATGTTCTCCTCCACCCGCGACAATGGCAGCCTCGCCTTTGCCATCCCCAATTCCGATGACAGCGAGTTCACCGCGGTCTGTTCGCCGGCCTCGAACGAGGTGACCGTATCGCTCGGGCGCAGTTCCCCGGAGGTGCAACCGGGCGGCCCAGTGACAGTCGGCTTCTCGGCCGGCAGCTACGCCCAGAGCTATCAGGCGACGGGCTCCGACGTGTCGCAGATGACCGGCCTCTCCAACCCGCTGATCACGCTCAAGACCGCCGATCCGCTATGGCAGGCGATCATCCACGGCAGCGATCTCACCATCCAGATCGGCACGGCGGCGCCCTATGCCCTGTCGCTGAAGGGGAGCGCCGCACAGGCACGTCCGTTCCTCGCCTTCTGCAGCCCGGCACCGGTTGCTCCGCCCGCACCGACCACCTCGGGGCCGCCGATCCCCTCGCCCGATTCAGGCGCCATCCCCTTCGCCTGTGACGACGGCAGCTTCATCAGCGTCGTCTTCGACGATGCCAACGGGCGGGTGATCGTCACCGAGGCGGGCAGCAGCATTCGCACCATGTTGCGCCGTGTCGCCTCGCAACGCGGCGCCCGCTATGTCGGCCGCGGCGGCGACGTCCTGGTCGGTTATGCCGAGACCATCACCTGGTCGCGCGGCGGCAGCTATCGGGCGGTGTGCCGGCCGCAATAGGCGGCGCCGCGCCGTCCGTGGCTTCGACGACACAGTGGCCACGCCTCCCCATGTGAGGGCTGGCGCGGCCTGTTGCGCGGGTCTAGAAGCTCGCTCCATGACTGTCATGAAAGGCTCTGAGGCGCAGCCCTCACGCGGGGCGTGGGGCGCGGAAATCTCCGCTACGCTTGCGCTTGCCTGGCCAATCGTCCTGACCAATGTCGCCCAGACCGGACTGGCGACGACCGATGTGGTCATGATGGGTTGGCTCGGGCCGGACGCGCTTGCCGCCGGGGCGCTGGCGGTCAACCTCAACTTCGCCTTCCTCATCTTCGCTATCGGCGTGGTGACGGCAACGGCGCCGCTGATGGCCATCGAGCTCGGTCGCAACCGCCATTCGGTGCGTGACGTGCGTCGCACTGTGCGCCAGGGCCTGTGGACGGCGATCGCCATCACCGTGCCGATCTGGGTGGTGCTGTGGCACGCCGAGGCGATCTTCCTGGCTCTCGGTCAGCAGCCCCATATCGCCGCCCACGCCGCCTCCTATCTGCACACCTTCCAGTGGTCGTTCCTGCCTTTCCTGTTCTACCTGATCCTGCGCAATTTCGTTTCGGCGCTGGAGCGGCCGCTTTCTGCGCTGTGGGTTGGCGGCAGTGCGCTGGTCATCAACGCGTTCCTCGTATGGACCCTGATGTTCGGCCATTTCGGCATTCCCGCGCTCGGCCTCCCCGGCGCCGGCATCGCCACCACGCTCACCAACATCTACATGACCGTTGGCCTGGCGCTGCTCATCACGCTCGACCGGCGCTTCCGCCGCTATCATCTGTTCGGCCGCTTGTGGCGGGCGGACTGGTCGCGCTTTCGCGCCATCTGGCGGGTCGGCACGCCGATCGGCGTGACCCTCGCCTTCGAGGCCACCAGCTTCAATTCGGCCACCTTTCTCATGGGCCTGATCAGCGCCTCGGCGCTGGCCGCGCACGCCATCGCCATCCAGATTCCCTCGCTCACCTTCATGGTGCCGCTCGGGCTGGCCACCGCCGCGACGGTGCGCGTCGGCCGCGCCTATGGCGCCAGGGACGTCGCCGGCATTGCACGCTCCGGCTGGTCGGCCTATGGCATCGCGCTGCTCTACGCCTGCGGCACCGCGTTCCTCATCCTCGCCTTCCGCCGCCAGCTTGTCGGCCTCTTCCTCGACTGGTCGAACCCGGTCGATGCCGTGGTTGCCGGCCTCGCCGCCTCCTATCTGGTCTGGGCCGGCATCTTCCAGATCGTCGACGGGGCCCAGGTCGTCAGTTCCGGCATGCTGCGTGGCCTCGGCGATACCCGCGTGCCGATGTGGCTCGCCGGTCTCGGCTACTGGGGCTTCGGCCTGCCGGTCGGCGTCGTGCTGGCCTTCTGGGTCAAGTTCAACGGCGTCGGCATTTGGATCGGCCTGTCGAGCGGCCTGGCCGCGGTCGCCTGTCTGATGACCATGCGCTGGATCATGCGCGAGCGCCTCGGCCTTACCCGGCGCCTGCCGCCGCTCGAAGAGGCCGGCCGGCCGGCAATCGGCCACACGGCGTAACACACCGTTACGATCGGGTCGCAGTCGCGAAACACGGGGCTTACATGCCGGTGGTGATCTCCGCACCATCGCACGGGGGCGCAGGAGCGTCATGCCCTGCACCGCGCGACACCCCGCTTCGGCACTGGCCGGCGGGGGTCAACCCCCTCAATCGGAGACCGCCCAATGCTTCGCAAGGTTATCGTTGCCGCCGCGCTCACCACCGCACTCGTCGCACCGGCCTTCGCTGCCACGACCTATTACGTCGAGCAGAGCGTCAAGACCCACAAGTGCTTGGTGACCAGCCACAAGCCGAACGGCAAGACCTTCACGATGATCGGCACGAACAGTTACACGACCAAGTCGGCGGCGACCACGGCGATGAAGGCCGACGCCGCCTGCAAGGCGTAAGGCAGTCCAACGGCGGCTCACGCGCCGGTGTCCGCCGGCGCGTGAGGCGGCTGCCCGAATTTTGCCGCGATCCGGGCCGAGCAGATTCGACCAGCGGGCGCCGGCGATTGCAGACGGCGCCCCGTCTTTCCCCGGACGGGCATCACCGTGGGCGCCACACCACAGCTTCTGGTCGTCGATGACGACCGCGAAATCAGGGACCTGGTCTCGCGCTTCTTCGTCAAGCACGGCTATCAGGTTGCCACCGCCTCCGATGCGCGGACCATGGCGGCGGCGCTGGCGGCCGGCAGCACCGACCTCGTGATTCTCGACCTCATGCTGCCCGGCACGAGCGGCCTGGAGCTGTGCCGCGACCTGCGTTCCCGTTCGTCCGTTCCCATCCTCATGCTGACCGCCATGGGCGACGAGACCGACCGCATCGTCGGCCTCGAGATGGGCGCCGACGACTACCTGGGCAAACCGTTCAACCCGCGTGAACTTCTCGCCCGGGTGCGCGCCATCCTGCGCCGCACCGGCACCGTCGCTGCCGTCGGCAGGCAGGCCGTCCCGCCCAAGCGCATGCGCTTTGCCGGGTGGTCGCTCGACCTTGGCCGGCGCCGGCTGGAGGCGCCGGACGGGCTCATCGTCGACCTCACCACCGGCGAATACGAGCTGCTCATCGCCTTCGTCGAACGCCCGCAGCGCGTGCTCAGCCGCAACCAGCTACTCGACCTCGCCCGCGGCCGCGACGCGGCGCCCTTCGACCGCTCCATCGACGTCCAGGTAAGCCGCATCCGCAAGAAGATCGAGCTCGATCCAAAGGCGCCGGAGATGATCGTCACCGTGCGCGGCGACGGCTACATGTTCACGCCGGAGGTCGAAGTGGCTTGAGGCGCTTCCTGCCCGACAGCCTTGCCGCCTGGGCGCTGATCATCGTCATCACCGGGCTGGTCATCGCCGAGCTGGCCACGGTCGGCGTCATCCTGCAGAACCGTGCGCTCAACGCCCGCATGAATGTCTTCTTCCACCTGGCGGAGCGCGTGTCGTCGCTCTCCCGGGCCATCGCTGCCGAGCCGGTTGGCAGTCGCGCCGACCTCGCCGACGCTCTGTCGACACCGACATTGCGGGTGACGGTCGGCGACAAGCCGATCGCCGCAAGCAATGGCGCCAGCGACGACGAGATCGCCGAGCTGGAGGACGTTCTGCAGACGCGGCTCGGCGACTCCGGCGTCACCGAGGTCGATGTCGGACGCGGCCCGGTGGTCGCCGATCCAAGCGCCATTTCCGATCCGCCCGGCGACGACGCCGGCCCGGTAGAGCGCTTCCTCTCCGATATCGAGGAGCACTATGTCTTCAACGACGCCTATCTGGTCGCCGTGCAGCTCGACAATGGCAGCTGGGCCAATTTCACCGTGCCGGTGGCGCCGTCGCCGCGCCTGTGGTCGGACAACACGATGCTGATGACCATGGCGGTCATCGCCCTGGTGCTGGCCGGGTCGATCTGGGCGCTCCGCCGGCTGACCGCTCCCTATGCACTTCTGGCCAACGCGGCGGAGCGGCTGGGACGCGACATCAACGCTGAATCGCTGCCCGAGAAGGGGCCGCGCGAGGTGCGCGCCGCCGCACACGCCTTCAACCTGATGCAGGAGCGGCTGCGCCGCTTCATCGGCGACCGCGACCAGCTCGTCGCCGCCATCTCACACGACCTGAGGACGCCGGTGACGCGGCTGCGGCTGAGGGCGGAGTTCGTCGAGGATGCCGACCAGCGCGCCCGCATGCTCACCGACCTGGAGGACATCGAGGCGATGACCCGTTCGGTCCTCGCCTTCGCCAGCGACACCGCCCAGCCGGAGGCGCGCGAGCAGATCGACCTGATCTCGCTCGCTGAATCGTTGTGCGCCGACATGCCGGGCGTGACGCTCGATCTGTCGCCCGACCTTCCCGCCCGCCTGAAATGCCTGGCCGGGCCGGTGGGCCTGCGCCGGGCGATCGGCAACCTCATCGAAAATGCGGTGAAATACGGCGGTTTGGCCCGCGTCTCGCTGGTGCGCGATGACGCCGCCATCCGCATCGTCGTCGACGACGACGGCCCCGGGATTCCCCAGGCGGAGATGGAAGCGGTGTTCCGGCCGTTTCACCGGCTGGAGGCATCGCGCAACCGCGAGACCGGCGGCGCCGGCCTCGGCCTCACCATCGCGCGGTCGGTGGCGCGCGCCCATGGCGGCGACGTGGTCCTCACCAACCGACCGGAGGGGGGGCTCCGCGCCGAAATCCTTCTTCCGTCGACGACCCCGGCTCCTGCCGAACCGGCGATTGTGGCCTGATCGCGGTGCACCACCGAACATAGGTGTCGCTGAGCGTCTCAGTGATCTCCGTCACTGCCGTTGCCCGCTCGTGCCACTAGGTTCACCGGCTCGCGCGGCCCGCTGGCCGCGCCATGCAAGGAGGGGAAAGATGCGTTTGTTACTTTGGCTGGCGGTCGCCGGCCTGTCGGTCGTTCCGCTGGCGGCCCAGGCCGCCGGAGATGTTTCCGTGGAACGCGGCCGGCAGGTTTCCATCGTCGGCGGCTGCAACGATTGCCACACCGCCGGCTACAACGAATCGCAGGGCAAGATCGACCCGGCCAAGGCGCTGAAAGGGACGGCGATCGGCTGGATGGGGCCGTGGGGCACCACCTATCCGGCGAACATCCTGCTCAAGGTCAAGGACATGAGCGAGGACGATTTCGTCAAATACGCTGAGACCTTCACCGCGCGGCCGCCGATGCCCTATTACAACGTCCACGCCATGGACGAGAGCGACCTGCGCTCGCTCTATCTCTACATCAAGTCGCTGGGCGAGCCCGGCGATCCGATGCCCGACTACGTCCCGCCGGGTCAGATGCCGACGACGCCTTATTATGTCGCCGCGCCGCCGACCATGCCGAAATAGCAGGCGCGACCCGCGCACATCCGGCGAGCCCGGCCATGCGGCCGGGCTCTTTTTTGCCTCTTTCAGGTCAGCCTGTTGCGGAACATCCACGCCGCGATCGGCAGCGTCACCACGCTGATGACGATCAGCGGCCACAGGTCGCCGACCAGTACGCCGAGTCCGACGCCCTCCAGATAGACCCGGCGCGTGATGTCGAGGGCGTAGCGCAACGGATCGACATAGGTGATCCACTGGAAGACGTCCGGCATGTTGGCGATCGGTGTCGCCAGGCCGGAAAGCAGGATGAAGGGCATCAGCAGCACGAAGGAAAAGAGCATCGCCTGCTGCATGCTGGTCACCAGCGAGGAGACGAACAGCCCGATGCCGACGGCGGCGATGACGAACAGGATGAGGCCGCTGTAGAGGGTGATCAGCGAGCCGGCGAAGGGAATCCGGAACCAGAGCTGCGCCACCAGGAAGATGAGCGTCGCCTGGATGAGGCCGACCACGGTCGACGGCAGCGCCTTGCCGAGCATGATCTCGGCCGGGCGAATGGGAGTGACCAGCAACTGGTCGAAGGTGCCGTCCTCGCGTTCGCGCGCCACCGACAGCGCGGTGAGCATCAGCACCTGCAGGAGCGTGATGGTGCCGATGAGGCCGGGGATCATGTTCCAGCTGGTTTCGAGATTGCCGTTGTACCAGGCACGCACGCTGACATGCAGCGGGGGGTCGGCAAGCCCGTGCGCAGCCCGCCAGTCGGCGTTGAAGCCGTCGACGATTGCGTTGACGTAGCCGACAGCGGTGCCGGCGGTGTTGGAGTTGCGGCCGTCGACGATGACCTGGATGTCGGCCGACTGCCCGGCGGTGAGCCGGCGTTGGAAGTCCGGCCCGATGCGCACCACCAGCATCGCGTCGCGGTCGTTGATCAACCGGGCGATGTCGGCTTCGCGCTGGATGGTGGCGATGCGCTCGAACACGCCGGAGCCCTCGAAACGCGACAGAAGCTCGCTCGACGCGGCGCCGTGGTCCTCGTCGTAGACCGCATAGGGGGCGTGGTTGAGGTCGAAGGTGGCGGCATAGCCGAACAGGAAGGATTGCAGCAGCGGCGGCAGGAAGAGGATGACGCGGCTGCGCGGGTCGCGCAGCAGCGCCAGCACTTCCTTGCGGACCAGGCTCAGAATGCGCAGTGGGGCGCCGATCATCGGGAACCTCAGGCGAGTTTCTTGCGCGTCGCACGATGGGTGGCGGCCATCAGGATGAACGCCATCAGCGTCAGCACGGCGGTGTTGGGGAGGATCACGGCCCAGATGTCGCCGGCCAGGAAGATCGTCTGCAGCAGCGTGACGAAATAGCGTGCGGGCAGGATGTAGGTGAAGATCTGCAAGGGCACCGGCATCGAGCGGATGTCGAACAGGAAGCCGGAGAGCAGCATCGCCGGCAGGAAGGAGGCGATAAGCGCGATCTGCGAGGCGACGAACTGGCTCTTGGTGACCGACGAGATGAACAGGCCGAAGCCGACCGAGACCAGCATGTAGATCATCGACACGCCGGTCAGCACGAAGAGCGAGCCGCGCAGCGGCACATGGAAGAGCACTTCCGCCGCCACCACGCACAGCGTGAAGCCGACCATGCCGAGGCCGAAATAGGGCACGATCTTGCCGAGCAGAATCTCGTTGACGTGTACCGGCGTGACGAAGATTGCCTCCAGCGTGCCCCGTTCCCATTCACGCGCCATGACCAGCGCGGTGAGGAAGGCGCCGGTCAGCGTCATGATCAGCACGATCAGGCCGGGGACGAGAAAATAGTGGCTGTCGTTGGATTCGTTGAACCAGATGCGGCTCTGCACCGAGACCGGGCCGGCGCCGGGGACCGGGTTGCCTTCTGCCTTGAGCCGCTGGCCTGCCATGCCGACGGCGCCCTGCGCATAGCTCTGGATGATGCGCGCGGTGTTGGCGTCGGTGCCGTGCAGCAGGATTTGCACGTCGGCGCTGCCGGCGGCGACGTTCCTGGCGAAGTCGTCGCGCAGATGCACGATACCGTCGACCTCGTGGGCGCGCATGAGGCTTTCCGCCTCGGCCATCGAGGTGACCGTCTCGGCGTCGAAATAGGGCGACAGGCGGAAGCCGGCGGCGACTTCGCTGGCCATCGCCGAGGGGCGCTCGATGACCAGCGCCATCGGCGCGTTCCTGACGTCGAGCGAGAGCGCATAGCCGAAGAGCAGGATGAGGATCAGCGGCATGACGATGCCGAGCGCGATCGAGCTCGGGTCGCGCAGGATCTGGCGGCTCTCCTTGACGATGAGGGCGCGCACGCGCCTTCCGCCGCCGGCGCGGTGAGCGGTGGCCGGGGCAGGGGATGCGTGGCTCATGCCGCGCTCCTCTCGCCGGGACGGCCGTGCTCGCGCCGCGCTTCCTCGACGATGGCGATGAAGGCGTCCTCCATGGTCGGCTCACGGTTTTCTTCGGCCGGCGCATGGGCGCGGATTTCGGCCGGCGTGCCGCGGGCGAGTACCTGGCCGGCGTCCAGGATGACGACGCGGTCGCAATATTCGGCTTCTTCCATGAAATGGGTGGTGACGATCACCGTGACGCCCTGTTCGGCGAGTGCCGTGATGCGCCGCCAGAACTCGCGCCGGGCGAGCGGGTCGGCGCCGCTGGTCGGCTCGTCGAGGAACAGGATCTCCGGCCCGTGGATGAGCGCCGCCGCCATCGCCAGGCGCTGCTTGTAGCCGCCCGGCAACTGCCCGCTCGGCAGCTTGGCAAGCGGCGCGAGCTCGAACTGCTCCATCGCCCAGGCGATGCGCTCGGCCCGGCGCTTTCCCGCAAGCCCATAGGCGCCGGCGAAGAAGGCGAGATTCTCGGTGACCGAAAGCTGGCCGTAGAGCGAGAATTTCTGCGCCACATAGCCGACCTGCTGGCGCGCCGAGGCGCGCGCCGTCCTCAGATCGACACCGGCGACCCTGAGCGCCCCGCTCGATGCCGGCAGAAGCCCGCACAACATGCGGAACGTCGTCGTCTTGCCGGCGCCGTTCGGCCCGAGCAGGCCGAAGATCTCGCCGGTCTTGACGGCGAAGCTGATGTGGTCGACGGCGGTGAAGGTGCCGAACTGGCGCACCAGGTTGCTGACCTCGACCACGGTCTCGCCGTCGCGCGCCTTGCTCTCCTGGCCGAGCGACAGCGAGGCGACACCCTTGGCCTCGGTGGCCTTGTGGAGGAGCACCATGAAGCCGTCCTCGAAGCGCGGCTTGACGGGCGCAGCCTCGATGCCGGCAAGCGCGGCGCCATCGGCCTTGACCAGCCGCACGCGGCCGCCCTGGGGAACCGCATCGGTGACGTCGGGATTGTCGAGAAGCTGAGACTGCAGAAGGCGCGCCGGCTGCCCGGCCGGCGGCGTGACCAGATATGAGCGTCCGGCGGCCATGTCGGTGATCGATTGCGGCGGCCCTTTCGCCAGCACCGTGCCCTCGTGCATGACGATGGCGTGCTTGCAGCGCTCCGCCTCGTCCAGATAGGACGTGCTGATCAGCACCGTCAGGCCCTGGTCGTTGACCAGGTGCAGGATGATCTCCCACAGCTCACGCCGCGACAGCGGGTCGACGCCGACCGTCGGCTCGTCGAGGAGGAGCAGGTCGGGGGCGCGCACCAGCGTGCAGGCGAGCCCGAGCTTCTGCTTCATGCCGCCGGAGAGCCGACCGGCCAGCCGCTTGGCGAAGGGCCCAAGCGCGGTCATGTCCATCAGTTGCGGATAGACCGTGCGCCGCTCCGCCGCCGTCACGCCATGCAGGTCGGCATAGAGGTCGAGATTTTCCTGGACCGAGAGGTCCTCGTAGAGGCCGAACTTCTGCGGCATGTAGCCGACGCGGTCCTGCACCGCCTGCGGGTCGTGGGCGATGTCGATGCCGAGCACCGACAGGTCGCCGGCATCGGCCGTCATCAACCCCGCCATCAGCCGGATGAGCGTCGTCTTGCCGGCGCCGTCCGGTCCGACCAGCGCCGTCAGCCCGCCATGCTCGACGGTGAGCGCGATGTCGTCGAGCGCGGTCACGATCTCGCCGCTGGCGCGCTTGAAGCGCTTGGTTATGCCGGTGCCTTCGATGGCGGGGAGGAGATCGGTCATCAGTTTGCAGGGGCGTCTTCGGCGAGGTGAACCGTCGCCGGCATGCCGAGACGCAGCACATCGTTGGGGTCGTCGACCAGGATGCGCACCTCGTAGACGAGGCTGGTGCGCAGCTCCGCCGTCTGGATGGCGCGCGGCGTGAACTCCGCCACCGGCGAGATGAAGCCGACATGGCCGGCAAAGCTCTGCGTGTCGCCGTCGACGGTGACCGTTGCGGCGGTGCCCGGCGCGACCTTGGTGAGGTCGGGCTCGGAGATATAGGCGCGCACCCACTTCGGCGTGACGATGGCGATCGAGAAGACCGGCCTGGCGGCCGAGGCGATCTCGCCGGGCTCGAGCAGGCGCGAGCGGATGATGCCGTCGGACGGGGCGTCGAGCTCGGCATCCTTCATCTGCTGGCGGAGCAGGGCGAGCTGCGCTTCGGCCCCCTTGAGCTGGGCCTCCGCCTGGGCGATGTCCTCCTTGCGCGGGCCGGCCTTGGCGAGCGTCAGGGTCTGACTGGCGACCTCAAGCTGGGCGTCGGCGGAATCCTTGGCGGCTTTGGCCGCGTCGATCTGGCTCTGGGTGACCGACGGGCTGCCGCTGGGGCTGTCCTTGAGCGTGAGCAGTCGGTTGTAGGTGAGCTCGGCGTTGTGGGCGTTGGCCCCGGCCGCGTCGACATTGGCTTGGGCCTGGGCGATCTCCTCCGGCCGCGAGCCGTTATGCAGCTTGTCGACCACCGCCGTCTGGGCGGCGACGTTGGCTTCGGCCTGGGCGACCTGCGGCGCGATGCGGCTGGTGTCGAGGCGGGCGAGTGCCTCGCCCTTTTTCACCTTGGCACCCTCGTCGACCAGCACTTCGGCGATCCGCCCGCTGTCGTTGAAGGCGAGGTCGACCTGGCGCAGGTCGACATTGCCGTAGAGCACCAGCGGCCCGTTGCCGTTGCCGTTCTGGTGGAAGTGCCACCAGGCGAAGCCGCCGCCGGCGGCAAGCACGAGGACCAGGAGAATGATGACCCGCCTCATGACTTTGCTCCTTCGAAGATGGCATCCACGTTTTCGAGGATGACCTTCCTGATTGCGCTGCGCTCGTTCTCGCCGATGGTGGACCAGCCGGTGTGCCTCAGCACCGCCGCCTGCGCGACGCGGAAGACGAGCACCTGGCCGAGGGTGGAGAGCACGCGCACGCGAACCGCCTCGTCCTCGGGCCTGCCAAGAGTGACGGCGACGAGTTGCGTCGCCCTGACCAATGACTTGCCCATGAAGGCGTAGATCACGTCGAAGGCGGCGGTCGGCTCGAGCTGCTCGCGCACAATAAAGCGCGCCCAGCGTTCGGCTTCCGCCGAGCCGAGCAGAACCTCGATCATGGTCTCGACCAGCCGCTTGAGCGCGGCGCGCGCCGCCTCGGGCGTTGCGCTTGCCTCGGACTCCGAGGCCCGCGCCAGCGCCGGCCCGATCTTGGCCATGATGCTGGCGACGACGTGCTCGGCGACTGCGATGTGCAGCGCCTCCTTGCCGCCGAAGTGATAGACGATCGCCGCCAGGTTGGCGTTGGCCGCCTTGGCGATCTCGCGCGTGCTGGCGCCCTCGTAGCCGAGCCGGCCGAAGACATCGAGCGCGGCCTCGACAAGCTGTTGGCGGGTCTCGGCACCGCGGTCGCGGCGCGCCCGGCGATAGTGCGGCGAGCCTGAGCGCGGGGCGCTGCCCTCGGCCCGTGCAGGGCGGGCCGCGGGTGTTGCCTGTTCCGTTCCGGGGTCTGGTTTCAATTGCCGTTGAGCCATGTGCGTGTGCCTGGGTTCGCCCTTCCGGGGGCGTAATACAATCGAATGACTTAATTTGTCAATCGATCGTATGATTAATTTTCTGTTTCGATCGCCGGCAGCCAGCGGCCGGCGGCCGACGGGCGGTGGGCGTCAGGCGGGAAAGGGGGGGCGGTGCCGGATTCCCGGCCGCCGCGGCGCTATGCCTCGATGCCGGCCTCGGCCAGCTCCTCGCGCCGCTTCGGCTGCGGCGGCAGCAGGAAGGTGAGCAGGGAGACGACGAACAGTGCCGCCACCAGCCAGACCAGGGTCCGCTTCATGGCGGCGGAGAAGTCGCGGCCGCGCACATCGTCGGCATATCGGGCGAGGATGGCGCCGACCTTGGCAGCCAGCGCCGGATTGGAGGCGGCGAACGCGGCCTGGGCCTTTTCCGCCGCCGCGCAGCTCTCCGGCACCGCGGAGAAATCCTTGGCGTTGGCGCGATCATGGAAGCAGGTCTCGAACGAGGTGACGACCCCGGGCACGGCGAATGCGGGGAGGCCCGCTGCCGTCAGTTCGGCGGTGAGGTTGTCGCGCACGCTGTCGACACTGACCGTCGCCTGGCTGCCGATCAGGCCGAAGAAGACGACGCCGACCGCCGCCACGCCGACCGCCCCGCCGACCTGGCCGACGGCATTGATGACGCCCGAGGCCGAGCCGGCATCGGCGACCGGCACCTGCGCCAGGATGAAGGGATAGATCGGCGCCACCACGCAGCCCATGCCGACGCCGCACACGAACAGCACTGGCACCACCGTCCATGGCGACAGCGCGCCGCCATAGGCGGCGATCTCGGCCATGAACAGGATGAAGCCGACGACCATGATGAGCGGCCCGGCCGTCAGCACCTTGCGGCCGAAGCGCGGCACCAGCACGCCCTGGGCGATGGTCACGGTGATGCCGATGCCGAGCGAGAAGGGGATGCTGGTGAGGCCGGCGGTGAGCACGTCGTAGCCGATGCCGATCTGCAGGAAGATGGTCAGCACCAGGAAGAAGGCGGCGACCACCGCATAGAAGGCGAGCTGGATGGTGATGCCGCCGACGAAGGAGCGCGCCCGGAAGAGGTGCGGGACCATCAGCGGCGAGCCGTCGCGCTTGTCCTTCCACACCTGGCTGACGGCGAACAGGGCGAAGACGACGAGCGAGGCAGCCATCGACAGGAAGGTCCATCGCGGCCAGCCGAGTTCGCGCCCCTCGATCAGCGGGAACATCAGCATGAGCATGGCGACAAGGATCAGCCCGACGCCGACCCCGTCGACATGGAGCGGGTGCGGCGACTTGCGTACCGGCAGGAAGGCGATGCCGAGACCGATGGCGACGATGGCAAAGGGCAGGTTGATGAGGAAGATGGTGCGCCAGCCGAAGCCGTAGGGGTCGCCGGTGATGAGCAACGCGCCGATGATGGGGCCGGAGACTGTGGCGACGCCAGCGACGGCACCATAGAGCGCCGACACGCGCCGGCGCTCTTCGACGGTCGGATACATTACCTGCATGATGGCTAGCGTCTGCGGCACCATGAGTGCCGCCGACAGGCCCTGCGCCAGCCTTGCGGCGACCAGCATCTCGCTGGAGACGGCGAAACCGCAAAGCGTCGAGGTGAGCGCGAAGCCGCTCATGCCGATGATGAGCATGCGGCGGTAGCCGAAGATGTCGCCGAGCCGCCCGCCGGTGATGAGGAACAGCGCGAAGGTGAGCTGATAGCCGGCGACGATCCACTGGATGGCGGAATAGCTGGTGCCGAGTTCGCGCTGAATGGAGGGGATGCCGATATTGACGATGGTCGTATCAAGCAGGTCCATGCCGAAGGCGAGCAGGATCACCCATAGCGCGATACGCCGGCGGCCGGGGTCGATACCCGGATCGGTCACGGCAGCGGTGCCCTCGTCGATCGCGGACATGGCAAAAGCCCCCTTACACCGGCGCAACCATCAGAGCGGTCCTCCATCGGCTTCAAGCTCAAGCAGCTCATCGATCGACTGACGCTTGCGGATGACCGTGAGCGCTCCCGCATCAAGCATGACTTCAGGCGCCAGCGGCCGCGTGTTGTAGTTTGAAGACATGCTCGCGCCATAGGCCCCCACGTCGCGCAGGATCGCGATGTCGCCGGCCTCCGGTAGCGGGAGTTCGCGGAACTCGACGAAGCCGCCATCATGTTGGGTGAAGACGTCTCCCGCTTCGCACAGCGGCCCGGCAACCGCGATGGGACGGGTCGGACCGGCAACCGGCACACCGGCTCGCGTTATGAAGCAGATTTCGTGGTGGCTGCCGTAAAGGATTGGGCGGGCCAATTCGTTGAAGCCCGCGTCCAGGAGCACGAAATGTTTGCCGGCCACATTCTTGACCGCGCGAACCTCGGCGACGAGAAGCCCGGCATTGCCCACGAGGTATCGGCCAGGTTCCAATTCGAGGCGTATCCGGCTCCCCGTGATCCGCTCGGCCTCGAGCCTCGTCTTGTTCCATGCTGCATAGTATTCGGCGATATCGATCTCTGGTTCGCCCGGTCGATAAGGGACGGAGAGCCCCCCGCCCGCCGAAATTGCCAAGAGCGGTCGATTGGCACGCCGCACGGCATCCAGCATGCTGTCGCAGACACGATGCAGGTGCGCATAGTCGACGCCTGAGCCGATATGCATGTGGAGTCCGATCAGGGACAGTCCGTATTCGTCGACGAGACGCAGGCTGTCCTCGAACTCCTCATGCCAGATGCCATGCTTGCTCGAAGGTCCGCCGGTATTGGTCTTGCGGTTGTGACCATGTCCAAAACCTGGATTGATCCTGAGCCAGACCGGATGACCCCGCCCGACGCGACCGAGTTGCCTCACCATGTCGGGCGAGCCGCAATTGACCGGAATTCCCAGTGCGGTCACGCGTGCCAGCGTCGCCTCGTCGATGATATCGGCCGTGAACACGATGTCATGCGCGGTCGTGTCCGCCACGTAACCCGCCCGCAGGGCTCGTTCGATCTCACCGAGGGAGACAGCGTCGACCGCGACCCCCATGGAGCGGAGGAGGCGCAGGATATGCGTGTTGCTGTTGGCCTTTTGGGCGTAGCGGACGCAATCGAATGCTGACAATTGCCTGACCCGCTGCCGTATCGGCTCGGCCTCGTAAAGCCAAAGCGGCGTGCCCACGCGCTCAGCGGACAGGAGCGCCGCGTCGATCAGGTCCGGCCGCAGCGATTGTGGTCTCGTCACGAACAGGTCTTCGGTCTGAGCAAATGGCCGAAAGTGTTTAGGCCATGCTCGGCTTGAGGTAAACGGCGGTCCCCGCGCGCTTATCAGGCCTGGCGCCGTGGAACCGTGCGTGCGGCCTAAAGCCAGTCGCGCAGGCGATACCAGGTCATGGCCGCGACCAGCGCCGGAAAGCGCAGAAGCGGACCGCCGGGGAAGGCGGCGACGGGCAGCGCCGCGAAACTGTCGAGCTTGCCGGGATTGCCGGCGATGGCTTCGGCCAGAACTTTTCCGGCGAAGGGGGCAATGGCCACGCCCTGGCCGGAATAGCCGGCCGCAGCATAGACCCCCGGCCGCAGGCGCCGGACATAGGGCAGGCGGCTCAGCGTGATCGCCAGCGTGCCGCCCCAGGCATAGTCGAGCGGCGTCTCGGCAAGGGCCGGGTAGATGCTGGCGAGGTGCCCGCGCACCAGCCGGACGACGTCGTCGCGGTGGCGGTTGCCGTAGGTCTCGCCACCGCCAAAGACGAGGCGGCCGTCGGCGCTCGGCCGGAAATAGTAGACGACGAAGCGCGTATCGGAGACTGCCTCGCCACCGGGAATGAGCCCGCCCGGCCTGCCAGCGCCGATCGGCTTCGTGGCGACGATATAGTTGTCGATGGGCATCACCCGCGCCTCGACCTGCCTGTCGATGCCGGCGAGATAGCCATTGCCGGCGAGGATGACGGTGTCGGCGCGGAGCGCCGCGGATGAGGTTGCCAAAGTGAACCCGGTCTTCGCCTCTCCGGTCAGCGTCACGGCGCGCGTGCCCTCGAAGATGCGGGCCCCGGCCTGTTCGGCTGCGCGGGCGAGACCTTGCGCGAATTTCAGCGGATCGAGATGGCCGGCACGGGCGTCACGCCGTCCGCCGAAATAGACGTCGGTACCGATCGCACGGCTCAGCGCCGCGCGGTCGAGCCAGGTGACCGCATCATAGCCGTAGGCATCGCGGAGCTTGTCGACATAGGCGATCTCGTTGCGAACCAGCCGCTCCTTGTGGACCGCCTCGATGAGCCCCGGCCGCCAGTCGCAGGCGATGGCGTGACTGTCGATGAGGCCGAGCGTCATCGCCTTGGCCTCCTCGGCCAGCCCCCACAGGCGCCGGGCGGCGTCCTTGCCGAGGCGCTCCTCCAGCCAGTCCTGGTCGCGGCGCTGGCCGCTGTGGAGCTGGCCGCCATTGCGCCCCGATGCACCCCAGCCGATACGGTTCTCCTCCACCAGCGCCACATCGACGCCGGTCTCCGCCAGATGCAACGCCGCCGAGAGCCCGGTGAAGCCGCCGCCGATGATGGCGACGTCGGAGGTGACGGGTTCGCTCAACGGCGGAAAGGCGAGCTCGGCATCGACCGTCGCGGCATAGAGGGAAGGGGCATGGGCGGAGGACGTCACCCGCTCCGCCGCTCCTGCTTTGGATAGGGTGTGCCGTCCTTGTGGACGTAAGCGCCTTCAGGCGTCGTCTTCATGTCGATGTCGGAATAGACGGCAATGTCGTGCTCGAAGCGCGACCCGATCTCCATCAGCACGACGTCCTTGTCGGAGCGGTTCTGGAAGACATGGCCGTCCTCCTCGCCCGCCTTGAAGCCGGCGGCCTCGCCCGCGGTGAGGATTTCCTCGCCCGCATCGGTGACCAGCGTCACCGTGCCGGAGACGACATAGATCAGTTCGTCTTCTTCGGTGTGCCAGTGGCGCTGGCTCGACCAGGCGCCGGGCGGCAGCGTGCACAAGTTGACGCCAAACTGGGTGAGGCGCGCCGCATCGCCGAGCCTGATGCGGCGGCGGGCGCGGCAAGGTTCGTCAAAGGGCGGCGGATAGAGCGTGCCGGCACTGACCGGCGCGGCTGTCTGATCGATCTTCCTGGGCATGTGAGCCTTCCGTAGGGTTCGCCGAGCCGCGGCGATTCTATCGTTCCCGCACGGCCCGGACGAGGGCCGCCGCGGCCATGACCTCGGTGCCGGCAAGGCCGACCGAGCAGAAGAGCGTGATCGCCTTGTCGTTCTGGCGTCCCGGCAGCCGGCCAGCCATGATCTCGGAGAGGTCGACCAGACGGGCCATCGCCGGCGTGCCCTGCAGGAAGAACGGATCGGCATAGGCCGCCACCTGCTCGGGCGAATCGGTGGCGATCACGGCGGCGCGCTCGGCTACATCGAACCCGAGTTCGTGCTCCCGGCTGCTTTTGGGGCCGACCGTGGTGACGTGGGTACCGGGCTTCAACCAACTCGCCCGGATGACCGGGGTCGGGCTGACCGTGGCAAGCACCACGATGTCGGCATCGGTCACAGCCTCCTCGGCCGAAGCAACCGGGGTCACGCGAATTCCGAGGCGTGCGGCATGATCGGCGGCAAAGGCAACGCGCCTGTCTTCCGATCGGCTGAAGACCTTGACGAGATCGAGCGAGCGGACCGCCTTCATGGCGGCGAGCTGGGTTTCCGCTTGTCGGCCGGTGCCGACGATCGCCCCGACCCGTGCGTCCGCCCGGGCAAGTGTCTTGATCGCGATGCCGCCGATCGCGCCGGTGCGAATGGCGCCGAGCCGATTGCCAAGAATGATGGCGTCGAGCCGCCCGGTCGCCAGGTTCCACAGGGCGACGATCTGGTCGGAGTCGGCGTGGCCGGCCGTGAACGTGTCGTACACGCGGAACCCGGCGAACGGCAGCTCCGCCGTTGCGCCGCCGATCGTGAAAGTCAGAGCGCCGTGTCCCGGAAAGTTGACCTGGTGGCGCGGCGGCGACACAAACGCCCCCGCCGAACGGGCGTGCATGGCGCGCTCGATCGCTGGAATCACCAGCCCCATGGCGGCCAGTTCAGCAACATCCTCGTCGTTGAGAACCAGCGGGGCGGACGACGGCGCGGGCGGCATGCGCTCCCCCTCTAGACGTTGAGCAGCAGGTATTCCCGCTCCCACGGGCTGATCACCTGCATGAAGGTCTCGAACTCGGCCTGCTTGATGGCGCGGTAGGTGGTGACGAAGCGCTTCCCGAAGATCTCGGCCAGCTCCTCGCACTCCTCGAACAGCGCCACCGCCTCGAGCAGCCCGCGCGGCAGCGCGATCTCCTCCTGATGCGCCGAGCCGGCGGCCGGCTCGGAAACCATCAGCCCCTCGGTCATGCCGAGATAGCCGCAGGCGAGCGAGGCGGCGATGGCCAGATACGGATTGGCGTCGGAGGAGGGGATACGGTTCTCGATGCGCCGCGCCGCAGGCGACGAATGGGGCACGCGCAGGCCGACCGTGCGGTTGTCGTAGCCCCACATGGTGTTGACCGGCGCCGAGCCGTAGCGCACCAGCCGCCGGTAGGAATTGACGTAGGGGGCCATGATGCAGGTTACCGCCGGCAGATATTTCTGCGAGCCGCCGATGAAGGCGAAGAACTCCGGCGTCTGGTCGCCGGCCTCGTCGGAGAAGATGTTGGCGCCGGTCTTCATGTCGTTGACCGACTGGTGGATGTGCATGGCCGAACCCGGCTCGCGGCTCATCGGCTTTGCCATGAAGGTGGCGTACATGTCGTGGCGCAGCGCCGCCTCGCGGATGGTGCGCTTGAACTGGAACACCTGGTCGGCGAGCACCAGCGGGTCGCCGTGGCGCAAATTGATCTCCATCTGCGCCGCGCCTTCCTCGTGGATCAGCGTGTCGATCTCCAGCTCCTGCTGCTCGGAGAAGTCGTAGATGTCGTCGAACAGCTCGTCGAACTCGTTGACCGCGGCGATCGAATAGGACTGGCGCGCCGATTCCGGCCGCCCCGAGCGGCCGGTCGGCGGCTCCAGCGGATAGTCGGGGTCCTTGTTGGGCTTGACCAGGTAGAACTCGATCTCCGGCGCCACCACCGGCACCCAGCCGCGGTTGCTGTAGAGCTCGATCACCCGGCGCAGCACCTGGCGCGGCGCGATCTCCACCGGCCGCCCGTCGGCGTGATAGGCATCGTGGATGACCTGTGCCGTCGGGTCGCTTTCCCACGGCACCACTGCCAGCGTGGAGAAATCCGGCTCCAGGTGGATGTCCTGATCGGCGCTGTCGTTCTGGAACGTGTCGTCGTCGTGCGGCCAGTCGCCGGCGATGGTCTGGGTGAAGATCGAGACCGGCATCGCCATGGTCGGCCCGGCGAGGAACTTCTCAACCGGCATCATCTTGCCGCGCGCCACCCCGGCCTGGTCCGGGACGATGCATTCGATGTCCTCGATGTTGCGCTGGGCGATCCACGCCTCAGCCTCTTTCAGGGAAGCAACGCCCCGTGTCCGTTCACTGTCCGGCGGGGACTTCTTCTTGCGTGCCACGGTTCACCCAGAGTTGTCGTTTTGCCGCCGGCTGGCGGAACGGCCCGGCCGGCAACGGCGAAGGCAGAAGGCATGGGTCCGGTGGATTTTGCGCACAATCGCGGGCATCGGCAACCGGACGGCGGCTGGCTTCTCCCTTCTCGGCCCGTTTCTAGCATGGCGCCGACACGATTTGGTTGTCGCCGTCGGCGATCAACCTTAACGTGGCGCAACAAACCGGCCGGAACCGCGCTGTCCGAGGCGCTTTTCGCCCGTGCCGGCCAAGGTCGTTGGGAAGGAGACCGACATGCCCGCTAGCAATGCCCTGCTGCTCGCCGCCGCTGCCTTCGTCGTGGCCACATCGGCCTATGCCGAGGACAAGGTGGTCAACGTCTACAACTGGTCGGACTATATCGCCGACGACACCCTTGCCAATTTCACCAAGGAAACCGGCATCAAGGTCACCTACGACGTCTACGATTCCATGGAGAAGCTCGAGGCCAAGGTCTATGCCGGCGCCTCTGGCTACGACGTCATCGTGCCGACCAACCCGAACCTGCAGCGCATGATCCAGGCCGGCGTGCTGCAGCCGCTCGACAAGTCGAAGCTGCCCAACGACGTGCATCAGTGGAAATACATCGCCGACCGCCTGGCCGCCTACGACCCCGGTAACAAGTATGCCGAGGACTACATGTGGGGAACCACCGGCATCGGCTACAACGTCGACAAGATCAAGGCGATCATGCCCGATGCGCCGATCGGCTCGTGGGCGATGGTCTTCGATCCGAAGATCGTCTCGAAGTTCAAGGACTGCGGCGTCTATTTCCTCGATTCGCCCGACGACGTGATCCCGTCGATGCTGGCCTATATGGGCCTCGACCCGAACTCCAAGAAGGAGGATGACCTGAACAAGGCGGCGGACGCGCTGAAGGCCGTCACCCCGTTCGTGCAGAAGTTCCACTCGTCGGAATATATCGACGCGCTCGCCAATGGCGACATCTGCATGGCCATCGGCTATTCCGGCGACGTGTTCCAGGCGCGCGACCGTGCCGCCGAGGCCAAGAACGGCGTCACCATCGCCTATTCGATCCCCAAGGAAGGGGCGCTGATGTGGTTCGATTCGATGGCCGTCCTCAAGGACGCGCCACACCCGGACAACGCGCTCGCCTTCATCAACTACATGATGGAGCCGAAGGTCGCCGCGGCGAACTCGAACTACGTCTACTACGCAAACGGCAACAAGGATTCGCAGAGCTTCCTGGCCGAGGACGTCATCGGCGACCCGGCCATCTATCCGCCCCAGGACGTGCTCGACAAGACCTTCACCACGACGCCCCCTGACCAGAAGACCCAACGCTTCTGGACGCGGCTGTGGACGTCGATCAAGACGGGGCAGTGATCGGTTGGTCGGCCGGCGGCGCCTTGGCGCCGCCGCCGGGGTGAGGGGGCAAGATGGCCAAGACGGCTCTCGGACCGGTTCGGCGCAAGTTCGCCCCGTGGAACGATCCCGCCGCCAGGTCCTTCATCGAGTTCCGTGGCGTCACCAAGCGTTTCGGCGATTTCGCCGCCGTCGACGACATCTCGCTCACCATCTACGAGCGCGAGTTCTTCGCCCTGCTCGGACCTTCGGGCTGCGGCAAGACGACCATGATGCGCATGATCGCCGGCTTCGAGGAACCGACCGCCGGCGCCATCCTGCTGGAGGGCAGGGACCTTGCCGGCGTGCCGCCCTACCGGCGGCCGAGCAACATGATGTTCCAGTCCTACGCGCTCTTTCCCCACATGACGGTGGAGGGCAACGTCGCCTTCGGCCTCAAGCAGGCAGGGATGCCCAAGGACGAGATCGCCGTGCGCGTGGCGGAGATGCTGAAGCTCGTCAAGCTGACGCCGTTCGCCAAGCGCAAGCCGCACCAGCTTTCCGGCGGCCAACGCCAGCGCGTCGCGCTCGCCCGCTCGCTCGCCAAGAAACCGAAAGTGCTGCTCCTCGACGAGCCGCTCGGCGCGCTCGACAAGAAGCTGCGCGAGGAGACCCAGTTCGAGCTTTCCGACCTGCAGGTCGACCTCGGCCTGACCTTCATCATCGTCACCCACGACCAGGAAGAGGCGATGACGCTGGCCGACCGCATTGCGGTGATGGACCACGGCAAGATCGTGCAGATCGGCACGCCCTCCGAGATCTATGAGCAGCCTAATTCGCGCTACGTCGCCGACTTCATCGGCACCATCAACCTCATGGAAGGCAGGATAACGGCGGTCGACGGCGGCGCCGTGCGGCTGCAATGCGACGGTACCGGCGCGGTCGTGCTGGTCGACCTGCAGGAGGTTCCGGCCGCCGTCGGCGACACCGCCTGGTTCGCGGTGCGGCCGGAGAAGATCGGCGTCGCGCTTGCCCCGCCCGCCGATCCGTCCGTCAATGCCGTTGCCGGCGAGGTCTGGGACATCGAATATCTCGGCGACATCTCGGTCTACCATGTGCGCCTGGCCAGCGGCGCCACGCTCAAGGCGACCGTCGCCAACGCCACGCGCCTGGTCGAGCGGCCGATCACCTGGGAGGACAAGGTCTGGCTCACCTGGCCGCGCGACGGCGGCGTGGTGCTGACCAAATGAGCGGGCGCCGGCCGCATAGGTCTTTGAACGCCGTGCGCGGGACGAACGCCGATGGCCGTGACTGACGCCGCTGACTCCGCGCCGACGCGCAAAGGTGGCCTGCGCTGGCTGGTCCTGGCGGTTCCCTATGTCTGGCTGCTGGTGCTCTTCTTCGTGCCCTTCCTGATCGTGCTGAAGATCTCCTTCTCCACCTCGATCCTCGCCCAGCCGCCCTATTTCCCGACCTTCCACATCGGCGACGGCCTCCTCGCCATGTGGGACCAGGCGAAGAAGTTCACCGTCGACAACTACACCTACCTGACCACCGACTCGCTTTACTGGAAGTCCTACCTGTCGAGCCTGTGGATCGCCATCGTCTCGACCGTGCTCGTCCTGCTGGTCGGCTACCCCATCGCCTACGGCATGGCGCGGGCGCCGCGGCGCTGGCAGCCGACCCTTCTGATGCTGGTCATCCTGCCCTTCTGGACCTCATTCCTGATCCGCGTCTACGCCTGGATCGGCATCCTCAAGAAGGAGGGCCTGCTCAACGAGCTCCTGCTTTGGCTGGGCGTCATCCACCAGCCGCTGACCATCCTCAACACCAACTGGGCGGTCTATATCGGCATCGTCTATTCCTATCTGCCCTTCATGATCCTGCCGCTCTATGCGGCGCTGGAGAAGATGGACGAATCGCTGCTCGAGGCGGCGGCCGACCTCGGCTGCACCAAGTTGAAGGCGTTCTGGTCGATCACCCTCCCGCTGTCGATGCCGGGCGTCATCGCCGGCTGCTTCCTGGTTTTCATTCCGGTCACCGGCGAGTTCGTCATCCCCGATCTGCTCGGCGGCAACGGCACGCTGATGATCGGCAAGACGCTGTGGGACGAGTTCTTCTCCAACCGCGATTGGCCCCTGGCCTCGGCGGTCGCCGTCATCCTGCTGCTCATCCTGGTGGTGCCGATCGTGCTCTTCCAGAACCACGAGCAGATCCGCGCGGAGCGCGAGGGATGAAGACCTTCTCGCGCTTCAACCTGACCTCGGTCACGCTCGGCCTCGCCTTCCTCTACGCGCCGATCGTCCTCCTCGTCATCTATTCGTTCAACGCCTCCAAGCTGGTCACCGTATGGGGCGGCTGGTCCGCCAAGTGGTACGGCGAGCTGCTCCACGACCAGGCCCTTCTCGATGCCGCCTGGGTGACGCTGCGCGTTGCGCTGTTGTCGGCGACGGTGGCGACTGTGCTCGGCACCATGGCGGCGATCGCGCTGGTGCGCTTCGGCCGCTTCAAGGGGCGCTCACTGTTCTCCGGCATGATCTACGCGCCGCTGGTCATGCCCGATGTCATCACCGGCCTGTCGCTGCTGCTTCTGTTCGTTTCGCTCAATCTGGCGCGCGGCTTCTGGACGATCACCCTCGCCCACATCACCTTTTCCATGTGCTACGTCGCCGTGGTCATCCAGTCGCGGCTGGTCACCTTCGACCGCAGCCTGGAGGAGGCGGCCGAGGATCTCGGCTGCCCGCCGCTCAAGACGTTTTTCGTGATCACGCTCCCGATCATCTTTCCGGCGGTGATCGCCGGCTGGATGCTGGGCTTCACGCTGTCGCTCGACGATCTGGTCATCGCCAGCTTCACCACCGGTCCGGGCGCCACCACGCTGCCGATGAAGATCTACAGTCAGGTCCGTCTCGGGGTGACGCCGGAGATCAATGCGGTGTGCACCATTCTCATCGCCATCGTCACCACCGGCGTCATCATCGCTTCGATCGCGTCAAAGCGGGCGGAGGTGGAGCGCCAGCGTGCAGAGCGCCTGGCGGCGCAGGAGGCCTGAGCGGCCTGCGGCGAGCCTGAGTTACGGGAAGGGGCCACGCGGCTGCCTGATCCGCGCCCTGATGTCGGGCGGAGCATTGGCGATGGCATCGGCGACGATGGTCTGGCCGATGGCCTGGACCTCGTTGGTGGTGTTGCGCACGTCGGCAAAGGCGGTGTCGAGCTGCGCCCGGTTGAAGGGATTGGCGCGCATGGCCGCGAACATGCGCTGGCGCGACACCCTCACCGCATCGAGGCCCCTGCGGAATTCGTCGCGGTGGGCGCGCACCTGTTTGTTGATGTCGCCCTGGATCTCCGGCGGGAAGGCACGGATGCCAAGCGAGACGATGCGGTCGATCTCGCCGCCGCCGGGGCCGAGCCCCGGCCCCGCATAGCGCGACACCACGAAGCCGGCGATCATCAGGTTCGCCGCCAGCGAGACGAACAGGAGCACCAGCAGCGTGACCGCGAAGGGGCCACGAATGGTCATAGTACGCTCCCCAGATCGGAGGTCGTCGCGCTGCCGCTCGAGCCGAACATCAGCCCGGCCAGCGTGTCCTCCCCCTGATTGGAGGGGATCGCCACGCCGGCGGCGAAGCCGGCCACCAGGAAGACGACCATCGCCGCGCTCGCCCAGGCGAACAGGCGGCGCGTCGGCTGCAGCGTCAGGTCGCGGTGCCGGTTGTGCTCGATGCCGGCCATGATCCGGCCCATCGCCGCGGCGTCCATGGCGACCGGCGCCATGACCGCGCCGACGGCGGCGTCGAGCCGGGCCGCTTGCGCGTGGAGCGTCGCCGCCTGCGGCTCGGCCGCGATCAGCCCTTCGGCTTCGTCGCGTTCGGCCGCGGGCCACCGTGTCAGGTCTCCGCCGAGCCGGCTCAGGGTTTCTTCAAATCGTTCGAGGTTCATGTTTCCAGTCCCCCTTGCGCCTCGCGCTCGGCGAGTCGCATTCTCAGTGTCCGCCGTGCCCTGACCAGTAGCTGTTCGACCGCCCCCACCGACAGTCCCATCGCTTCGGCGATCTCGGCGTTGGATCGCTCTCCGTCCGCGGCCAGCAGAATGGCCGCTCGCTGGCGAGCGGGCAATGCATGTATGTCGCGGGCGACCGCCTTGAGCGTGTTGCTGGCGGCCAACTTGTCGTCGGCCGGCGGCTCCGGATCGGCGGTGTCTTCCACCGCGTCCAGCCCGAAGAAGCGCCGCGTCTTCTTCTTGCGCTCGCCGTCGATGGCGCGGTTGATCGTCATCCGCGTCAGATAGGCGGCAAACGGCGGGCCTCCCGGCTGCCAGCGCCGAGCGTTCCGCCACAGGCTCCAGAATGTCTCCTGGACGATGTCGTCGGCCTCGGCCAGGCCGCCGCTGAATCTCAGCGCCAGCGCCTTCAGCCGGCCGCCGTGGCGGCGCACGATTTCGGCGAAGGCACGCTGATCGCCGGCGGCAATCTCGGCCACCAGCGCCTCATCGGTCGTGCCGGCATTCGTATCCAACGAGCGTCGCCCCCCGGTGGCCTCGATCTTACCGGCAGAAGCCGGTTCGCGTCGCGCTTTTCGCGACGCGGCCACCGGGGCGAGCGTCATGAGCCATTCCATCGGTCTCCCTCAGCTCGCCCCGAGAGTGCCTCGCCTAGTGCCTACCAGCGACCGAAGCCGCGGCCCTGGCCGGGAGCCGGCTGGTGCGCCGCGAACTCGTCGGCCGAGATGACACCGTCATGATTGGTGTCGACGTCGTTGAAGCTCAGCCGCGGTCCGTAGCCCTGCCCCTGCGGGCCGGGGCCACCCATGCGGCCCATGCCGGGACCACGGCCCATGCCGGGACCACGGCCCATGCCGCGATCGTCGCGGTCCTGCCAGCCGGGTCCGCCGCGCCCGCCGGGGCCGCCGCGCTGGCCAAGCATTGCGCCGGGGCGGAACTCGTCCGGGGTGAGCTTGCCGTCATGGTTGGTGTCGAGCGAATCGAAGATCGTGGTCGACAGGACCGTGTATTCATCCTTCTCGATGGCACCGTCCTTGTTGGTGTCGAGCAGGTTGAACATGATGGCCGGACGCTGCGGCGGCTGGTTGGCCGTGGCGGGCGGCGGGTTTCCGGCGGCCGGGCCGGTGCCGTCGCCACCGGCGGCAAAGGCCGGCAGGGTCATGGCGGTGGAAGCTGCAAGCGCCGCGGCGGCGATGATCAAGGTCTTGGCAGACATGTCAATTTCCTCTTTTGGGCATCGCCCATTCGACGCCCTTCACCGCCAACACGGGCCGGGAACGCCCGCCCTACGTCCGCCAACATTAATTATCGGTCATCCGCGCGGCAGGCCGTGGCTCGAATCATCGAGCGTGACCTGCCGCGGGCCGATCAGCGGCGCCCGCCAGGTCCCGGTGACGGCCACCGGGATGGTCTGGCCGGCGGCGGCGCCCATCGTCAGGGTTGCATTCGCCTCGATCGAGCCGGTGACCAGCGAGCCGCGCCCGCTGAGCGCCACGGTGTAGTTCTGTCCTGCGAGCTTGAGGTCGCTGGCCGACACCATGTTGTCAGCGATCGCCAGCGTTGCGTCGAGCTTGCTGAACGGCGCCGAGCCGTCGCCCGGCGGCATCGGTTCGGCGAGCGGATCGGCCATGCGCGCCGCGATCTGCTTCAAGTTGATCCCGGAGAGCGTCCCGTCGGCGATGGCGATCGACGCCTTTCCGGCGATCGAATGGGCGAGTTCGCCCCAGGTGGACCCACTGCCGTCCACGTCGATGCTCGCATTCGCCTTGCCGCTGAGCACGTCGATGGCGAGGAGATCCTTGAGCGGTGCCTGCACCAGGGCGCCGTCGACCGACGCCTTGATGTGCGCGGCGAGCTTGTTGCCGTCCATCGCGGCGGCAATGGTGGCGCCGAGCGCGCCGCCATAAACCGTCGCCTGGCCGATGTTCACCGTGACCGCGCCGTCCTTGATGGTGCCGGTCGCTCCCAGGCCGGTCAGCCGCATGGCGCCGATCAGCACCTCGCTGACCGAAAGCCTGAGGTCGCAATCGATGAGGTCGACGACCGGCAGGCGCGTCGCCGCAAACGGCCACGGCCCGTTGGCGCCCATATCGGCGCGCACCGCCTCGAAATAGGGGGAGAGGTCCAGCTTGGCGGCGGCGAAGGTGCCCTGGATGGCGGGCCGCGCGCCACCGAAGTCGATCGACGTCACGCCGTTGGCGTCGTTGCCGTCGAGGCTGATCGCAGCCTTGGAGAAGGAGAGCGCTGACCCGTGCCAGGAGAGCTTGCCCGTTATCGATGCCGGACCGAGGATGGAACCGGTGCCGAGCGGCGTGCCCAGCCACGCCACCACCTTGCGCAGCGACGGTGTGCTGATCGAGGCGTCGCCCTCGAAGTCGGCGCCATCCAGGCCAAGCGCCTTGCCGTTGAACGACATGCGCAGCGGCGTCGAAGCGATGGCGAGACGCACTGCCGATCCCTTGCCGGCGAAAAGGTCCAGGGGGCTGGCGACCGAGCCGTTGAACTCCAGTGCTTCGCCGCGCCATGTCAGCTTGCCGTTGCCGCTGGCGGCCGACACGGCGCTGCTCCAGGTAAGGCCAAGATCGACCCCGGTCAGTTCCTCGTGGTGTTTGGCCCCGAGGTCGTCATAGACGATGGTGCCGTCGGCGATCTGCAGCCAGCCGAGGGCGAGATCGGCGATCACCGGCCGGCCGTCGGCATCGTTGGGCGCCGTCGTCCAGTTGGTGCGGCCATCTGCGTCTGTGATCAGGTGGACGCGCGGCCGCACCAGCTCGAAGGTGTCGAGTTCCATCCGTCCGATCAGGAGCGGCAGCAGGCGCAGGCGCGTGGTCACCTCGTCCGCCACCACGAATGGATCGTCGCCCATGCCCTCGGGATTGGCGATGGTCAGGTGATCGATGGTGACAGCAAGGTGCGGATAGATCGACAGGCTGGGCTCGCCGGCGAGCGTCACCTGGCGGCCGGTGGCGGCGGAGATCTGTCCGGCGATGCGCTGCTTGATGAGATCCGGCGAGACCACCAGCGGCACCGCCAGCGCGGTCAGTCCCGCCAATCCGACGGCAATAACGGCCAGGATGGCTATGCGTTTCATGCGATCGGAGTTCCCTCGGATGGGCGTCTCTGGGTAGGAAGAATTGCCGGGAACCGCAAGGAATTTCTGGCCGCAGAGGCGTGCGGCGGGCGGTTTGGCCGGCACGGTGCATGTCGGCGATGACATCGGATCGTCCGGAGGCTATCGATTGGGTTTGAGGGCGGGACCAGGGAAGGAGCGCGATTGATGAATGGCGAAATGCCGCTGTGGCGGCCGGCGCGTGCCGAAATCGCCGGCCTGCCGATCACCCGCTTCGCTGCCGAAGCCGCCAGACGCGCCGGACGACCCCTGGCCGACTACCGGGCGCTGCATGCCTGGTCGATCGACGACCGGGCCGCCTTCTGGGATCTGGTCTGGGATTTCTGTGGCATCATCGGCGACAAGGGCGATGGCCGGTTGATAGACGGCGACAAGATGCCCGGCGCCCGCTTCTTTCCCGACGCGACGCTCAACTTCGCCGAGAACCTGCTGAAGCGCCATGATGACGGCGACGCGATCGTCTTTCGCGGCGAGGATGGCGCCACCAGGCGCCTATCCTGGCGTGCGCTCAGCGAACGCGTCTCGCGCCTGCAACAGGCGCTTGCTGCCGCCGGTGTCGGCATCGGCGATCATGTCGCGGGGCTGCTCCCCAACACGCCGGAAGCGATCGCCGCCATGCTCGCCACCGCCTCGCTCGGCGCGGTGTGGTCGTCGGCCTCGCCCGATTTCGGCGCCGGCGCCGTCATCGACCGTTTCGGCCAGATCGCGCCCAAGGTGTTCGTCACCGTCGACGGCTATCGCTATGCCGGCAAGGAACTCCATCTCACCGAGAAGCTCGCCGAGGTCATCCCGGCGCTCACCGGCCTCAAGCGTACCATCGTCACGCCCTTCCTCGGCACCGCCGAGGCGGTCGCCGCGGCGCTGCCCGATGCGGTGACGCTCGACGCTGCACTGGAGCCATTTGCCGCCAAGCCGGTCGCCTATGCCCGCGTGCCCTTCGCCCACCCGCTCTATATCCTGTTCTCCTCGGGCACCACCGGCGTACCCAAATGCATCGTCCATTCGGTCGGCGGCACGCTCCTCCAGCATGTCAAGGAGCACCGCCTGCAATCCGCCATCGGCGAAGGCGACCGCGTCTTCTATTTCACGACGCTCGGCTGGATGATGTGGAACTGGTTGGCCTCCGGCCTGGCCAGCGGGGCGACGCTGCTCCTCTTCGACGGCTCGCCCTTCCACCCGGGCCCCGAAGCGCTCTTCGCCTACGCCGAAGATGAACGCGCCACCTTCTTCGGCACCTCGGCCAAGTTCATCGATGCGGTGAAGAAGGCCGACTATCGGCCGGCCGACCATCACGACCTGTCGCGGCTTCGCACCATCGCCTCGACAGGCTCGCCGCTGGCATCGGAGAGCTTCGACTTCGTCTATGACGCCATCAAGCGCGACGTCCATCTCGCCTCGATCTCCGGCGGCACCGACATCGTCTCCTGCTTCGTGCTCGGCGTGCCGAGCGAGCCGGTATGGCGCGGCGAGATCCAGGGCCCCGGCCTTGGCATGGCGGTCGACGTCTATGACGATGACGGCCGGACGTTGGCTGCCGGCAAGGGGGAACTGGTGTGCACGCGGGCCTTCCCCTCCATGCCCGTCGGCTTCTGGAACGACCCCGACGGGGCGAAATACCGCGCTGCCTATTTCGAACGCTTCCCCGGCATCTGGTGCCACGGCGATTTCGCCGAGTGGACGGCGCATGGCGGGCTCATCATCCACGGTCGTTCCGACGCCACGCTCAATCCCGGCGGCGTGCGCATCGGCACCGGCGAGATCTATCGGCAGGTCGAGCAGATCGACGAAGTGGTCGAGGCGCTGTGTGTCGGCCAGGACTGGCAGGGCGATGTGCGCATCGTCCTCTTCGTCCGCCTCAAGCAGGGCGTCGCGCTCGACGAGGCGCTGGTCAAGCGCATCAAGGCCACGATCCGCGCCGGCGCCAGCCCGCGCCACGTTCCCGCCCGTGTCGTTGCCGTCGCCGACATCCCGCGCACCAAGTCCGGCAAGATCGTCGAGCTTGCCGTGCGCGACGTAGTCCACGGCCGGCCGGTCAAGAATGTCGGGGCGCTCGCCAATCCCGATGCCCTTGACCTCTATCGCGACCTGGACGAGTTGCGGCGTTGAGGGCGCCCAAGTAATCCAGAAGCTGCGGCTGGCGCGCTGAGCGGCGCGAAGCCGAGATATCTTGCGTTTGCGTTGGTCTCGCGCCGCCCGGCAGGAGCGTTTATAGGTCGGCAATCCGCACCAACCCCGGCTTTGCCGAATGTCCGACTCCGACCCAGTGATCGCCTGGCTTCTCGACTCCGATCCGGCGATCCGCTGGCAGGTGATGCGCGATCTGCTCGACGCGCCGGAATCGGAGTGGGCGGCGGAGCGCGCCAAGGTGGAAACGCAGGGGTGGGGCGCCCGGCTTCTGTCTTGCCAGGACGCCGACGGGCAGTGGGCCGGAGGCGCTTTCATCCCGGCGGGTTTCGATCACCGCGAGTGGAAGGAGCGCGGCCAGCCGTGGACCGCCACGAGTTTTTCGCTGACGCAACTGCGTGAGTTCGGGCTCGATCCCGCGACGCCGCGTGCCAAACGAACGGTTGAACTCGTCGGCGCCAACGCGCGTTGGGACGAGGGCGGGCAGCCCTATTGGGAAGGCGAGGTCGAAGAGTGCATCAACGGCCGGACGGTCGCCGACGGAGCCTATTTCGGAGTCGACGTTTCACCCATCGTCGACAGGCTGGTCGGCGAACGTCTCGATGATGGCGGCTGGAACTGCGAGAGGATCAACGGTTCATCTCGCTCATCGTTCGCCAGCACGATCAACGTGCTGGAAGGACTGCTCGAGTACGAGCGCGCGACCGGAGGGACGACCCTATCGCGCGAGGCGCGGCGGTCGGGTGAGGAATATCTCCTGACACGCAGACTCTTCCGCCGGCTTGGCAGCGGCGCGCCGGCCGACCCGCGCTTCCTGAGCTTCTTGCATCCCAACCGTTGGCGCTACGACGTCTTGCGGGCGCTGGACTATTTCCGCTCTGCTTCGCTGCTGTCCGGCGCCGACCCCGATCCGCGCCTTGGCGAGGCGATCGACCATGTTCGCGCCAAACGCCAGCACGACGGCACCTGGCACCTCGATTGGAACCTGCCGGGGCGGGTTTGGTTCGAGGTCGATGACGGGGAGGGCAATCCCTCGCGTTGGGTGACCCTGCGCGCCTTGCGGATCCTCAAATGGTGGGACGCTACCCTGCCAGCACCCGCGTCGTCGGGAAGGTGATCTTGACCAGTGTGCCCTGGTCGACGGCGCTGTCGATGGCGAAGCTCGCCCGGTTGGCCTCGACCAGCGCCTTGGTCAGCGGCAGGCCGAGGCCGGTGCCGCGCTGGTCGCCGCTTTTGGTGGCGAGCTGGCGGAACGGCTTCAAGGCCGTCTCCACGTCCTTTTCCGACATGCCCACGCCGGTGTCGCGGATGCGCACGATCACCTCGCCGGTGGCCTCCATCACACTCGACACGATCACCTGGCCGCCGGCGCGCGTGAATTTCACCGCGTTGGAGAGCAGGTTGAGCAGGATCTGGCGCAGCGATCGTCGGTCGGCGACGACATTGGGCACATCGCCCGACAGCGAGGTGCGGATGATGATGTGCTCGCGGTTGGCCTGCGGCTGCATCAGCGCGACGCATTCCTGGATCATGGCGTTGACGGCGACCGCCTCGAACGACAGCTCCATCTTGCCGGCCTCGATCTTCGACAGGTCGAGCAGGTCGTTGATCAGGCTCATCAGGTGCTGGCCTGAGACGTGGATGTCCTGCATGTAGGCGCGGTAGCGCTCGTTGCCGATCGCGCCGAAGCGTTCCTCCATCATCACCTCGGAGAAGCCGATGATGGCGTTGAGCGGCGTGCGGATCTCGTGGCTGATCTTGGCGAGGAAATCGGACTTCTGGGCATTGGCAGTTTCCGCGGCGCGGCGCGCGGCGACGAGCTCTTCCTCGACGTTCTTCCAGTGGGTGATGTCGCGCAGCACGGCGCAGAACTTGTCTCCCTCGCCGATGCGCCCCATGGTCATGAACAGCGGGATCAGCCCGCCCGGCGGCACGCGGCCGATGACCTCGCGCCCGTCATTGAGCACGCTCGCCACCCCGTTGGCGGCCAAGCCCTCGAGATAGTCGAGGGCCGAGCGGTGGCTCTCGCCGGCAAGGAGATCGGTGAGCGGCCGGCCGAGATATTCGCTGGCGTCGATCCCGAACAGCGCCTCGCTTGCCCGGTTCATCGAACCGATGCGGCCCGAGCGGTCGATGACGATGACGCCGTCGGTGGCGGTGTCGAGGATCTCGGCCAGCTCCTCGCTGCGCGCTTCGGCGGCGGCGAGCGCCGCGATCAGCGACTCCTCATCCGCGGCGTCTTCCGCGTGGCTCGGTGAGATGGTCAGCATCAGCGCGGTCATCTCGCCCCAGGTGACGGCATTGAGCCGCGCCTCGACCGGCGTCCGCTCGCCGTCGGCGCGGCGCACGGTGAGCGCCCCGCCGCCGATCGCCGTGCCGTTGGCCCAGCCCTCGGCGCCGTCGGGGAAGATCGCGTCGACACCGCCGGCATCGAGGAACGCCGGCAGCGACTCGTAGCCGGCCAGTTCGAGTAGCGCGCGGTTGGCGTAGAGCGTCCGGTGGTCGCGGAACACCACCAGCCCGACCGGCAGACGATCGAGCAGGCGCGTATCGGTCTCGACCGCCGGCGGCTTCGGTGGCGGAAACACCGCGTCGGCGGCGTCGGCGGGCGATGCGTCATCCGGCGTTGCAGCCGACCTGTTCTGGGCCTGGCGCACGCCCAGCGTCTCGGCAATGCGTTCAAAGGCATCGCGCTCGATGCCGGAGAGCCGCGGCTGCGGCCGCCCGGTTGCGCCCGGCAGACGCACGATGTTGGAGGGCGGGCTCGCCGCCTCGCTCTCGTCGGGCGCGGCGTACCGTGACGGCGCCTTTCTGCCCTCCTCGACGATCTTGCGCGCCACATCGTCGAGATTGTCGTCGAGCGGCGGCGTCACCGGCCGGCGCAGTTGCGGCGGTTCCGGCGGTTCCACGCTCAAAGGTGGTGGTGGCTCCACGGCCACCGGAGGCGACAGCTCCACCGCCACGGGGGCCGGCGGTTCCACCTCGGCTTCGGCTGGAGGAGATCCGGGGGCAGGGGGCTCTGGCGGGGACTCGGCCGCGGTCGGCTCCGCCGGTTCGGCCTCCGGTGCAGGGGGCTCGGCGTCAGGGATCTCGGTCAGCGACCGGCGCGGCGCGCCGGTGTCCGCAAGGCGCTCGTCGAGATGGCAAAGGCCAAAGCCGCGATAGCCGCGGCCATCGGGCGGCACGGGGAAACCCGTGAGATCGACGGCGATGGTCTCGTTGCCCTCGGCCGGCCAGCGCACGTGCGCCGTCCATGAACGGGCCGCGGATAGCGCGGCGCCGATCGTCTTGTCGGGATCGAGGTCGAGGACTTCGGCGACGCTCTCCCACGATTTGCCGATGACTGCCGCCTGGTCCGCGCCGACGGCTTCGGCCAGTTCGGGCGACACGAAGGTGAAGCGGTGATGGTCGTCGAGCGCGAAGGCGAAGCGCAGCACGCGCTCGAGCACCGGCCGCCGCGGTGCCGCCACCTGTTGAGGCGGCGGCTCGGCCGGCGGTATCACCCGAGGCGCGGGCGGTTCCGGCTCGGGCTCTGCGGTCGCGGCCGGCTCCTCAGCCTCCGGTACGGTGGTCGCTGGCTCGGGCGCCGGCGCTGCAACACTCTCGGCCGGGCCGACGATGAGCAGGAAGCATGCGCGCGTCCCGGTGGTGAAGCGTGCCACCCCGGCCGGACGTTCGCGCTCGCCGACGGCGATGGTCTGCTTGGCAAGCCCGTCGCGCGCCACGCCGGCCGCTCCGACCAGCGCGTCGATCGCGGCCTCGGCCGGCGCCAGCGCGTCGTAGCCACCGGACGCGCCGAGCACTTTTCCTTCCTCGGTGAGCACCGCCGCCAGGCAGTCGTCCTCGGCGATCACGTCGGCCAGCCGTTCGGCCCGCGTGACGAGCGACTCCGTGCTCGCGCCGGCCGCCGCCACGGCGAAGACCGCACTGCTGCCGTCGCTGAGGTTGAGCCGGCGGCAGGCCGCGGTGAGTGCAGTGAAGGTGACGCCGCGGCCGATGCGCAGCATCTCCAGCCGGCTTGTATCGCTGGGCAGCAGCCGCGCCAGGCGCGCCATCTGTGCTTTCAGCGGGTTGAGGCCGGAGAAGCGCCGGTCGAGCAGTCCGGCCATGTGGTGCGCGTCGAACAGCGCCACGCCGGCCGCATTGGCCCACAGGATGCGCGTGCCGTCGCCCGAGAACACCAGCGCCGGGCGCGGGTCGAGCAATGCGGCACCGACCGGCGCAAGCGCAGCCAGGTCGAGATAGGGATAGGTCTTGCCGTTCATCCGGTCGGCCCGTCCTTACCGGCTGCCGCGCGCCGTCTGGAACCTTAACGATATGTTAATACAGCCGGATTTGACCGCGGTCCACGCACAGGTCGCCCCCGGTACGCACCATTTGCGAGCACGGTTAACCGGCGCACGGCCCGCCGGGGCCGATTCCGCCATGCGGCCCGCCCGCTCTTGTGCGCCGCAATATTTTTGTTGCATTGCACAAAACACGCTCTATATTGGGGCTACAGATCGTCACCCAATTCGCGGATTGGAAGGGACGACCCCACCATCCGCCGCAACTTTTTCCGAGGATCCACACCATGAGCACTGCCACCGGCAAGACCAGCAAGACGGCGAAACCGACCGCTAACCCGTTCGAGGCGTTCAGCTTCCCGGCGGCGGCGAACTTCGAAGTTCCTGCTGCTTTCCGTGAGTTCGCCGAGAAGTCGGCTTCCCAGGCACGCGATGCTTACGCCCGCATGAAGAGCGCCGGCGAAGAAGCGACCGGCCTGGTCGAGGAGACCTTCGAGACGGCCCGCGACGGGGCGCTCGCCATCGGCGTCAAGGCCATCGACGCCGCCAAGACGAACAGTGACGCGTCCTTCGCGCTCGCCCACGACATCTTCGGCGCCAAGACCATTTCGGAAGTCATCGAGCTTCAGTCGGCCTTCGCCCGCAAGCAGTTTGAGGCGGTGACCGCCCAGATGAAAGAGTTCCAGGCGCTCGGCGAGAAATATGTCACCGCGGCGGTGAAGCCGGTGAGCGAGAAGGTCGAGAAGACCTTCAAGGACCTCAACGTCGCCTGACGTTCTTCCCTGACAGCGTGATTCAACGGCCCGGACCGGAGACGGTTCCGGGCCGCGTCATATGCGGGCGAGCGGTCCGGCGGCCGGGCGGCTTTTTTCTTGAACCGCCCCGGCAATGATCTTAGGTTCGCGCCGGCCAGACGTGCAGCTGTAGCTCAGTTGGTAGAGCGGCGGATTGTGGATCCGTAGGTCGCTGGTTCGAGCCCAGCCAGCTGTACCAGTCCAACCATTCATCCATTCGACAAAATCGGGAACTGGCCGGGGTCCAGGATATGCTTCGGACCTACGACAACTCTGCGCCACCGGGAGGGCGGATGCCATGAACGCAGGTCTCTATGCGGACGATGTGGAACTGTTCCGCCTGGTAAAGGCCGAGCTGTTCACGGCGGTGGTCGGTGACGCGCTCGACAAGATGGGCCTCACGCGCCAGTTCCTGCCTGCCGCCGTCGGACCGCTGGCGCCGGGCATGAAGGTCGTTGGGCGCGCCATGCCCGTGCTCCATGCCGATTTTCACGTGGACGCCGAAGCGCCGGGCAAGGGGCCGCTCTCCGGCCAGCCGTTTGGTCTGTTGTTGACGGCGCTCGACGACCTGAAGCCGGGAGAAGTCTATGTGGCCGGCGGGGCGAAAGGCGAATATGCCCTGTGGGGCGAGCTGATGACCACGCGGGCGCAGGCGCTCGGCGCGGTTGGCGCGGTCGTCGACGGCTATATCCGCGATACCGACGGCATCCTCGCGCTCGGCTTCCCGACCTTCGCCACCGGCAGCTATGCACAGGATCAGGCCATGCGCGGCAAGGTCGTCGACTGGCGTCTTCCGGTTCAACTCGGTCAAGCTCTGGTGCGCAACGGCGATCTGATCATCGGCGATCGCGACGGCGTGCTGGCCGTGCCGCGCGAGGCCGAAGTCGAAGCGATCACCGCGGCGGTCGACAAGGCGCGCGGCGAGAAGGCCGTCGCCAAGGCGATCCGCGCCGGCCTTTCGGCGACAGAGGCATTCGCCAAATACGGCATCCTGTAGCCGCGCGGCCGATGCGCGGCAGGGACCTACGCGCTTTTACCGCCACCTGCCGGAAGGCGCTGGGGGTGACGGCTTGTCCTCGCCGCCGTCTGAGACCTTGATTGCGCGCAGCACGCCCGCGGGCATCGGCACGAGGGTGTCGTTCGCGAACGTGGACGCCGTCGTAGCCGTTAGCGCGGCCTCGCGCCCTTTGGCTTGTTGGTCACCTCTTCGACCGATGCGTATCGATCGTGTCGATACATGGAGAGGGCCATCAGTCTTCTCTCGCCCCGCCACCGCACGCCGCCCGAAGGGCGATCACCTCCCTGTCCGAGATCTGGCGGAAATTGTCATAGAAGGCACCGATGGCGCCGAAGACCTCCGGCGTCTCCAGGCAGACGACGTCGTCGGCTTCTGCCGCCATCTCCGCCAGCGTGTCGGCCGGCGCCACCGGCACCGCCATCACCAAACGGGCCGGCCCGCGTGTCTTGAGCGCTCTCAGTGCCGCCTTCATCGTGGCGCCGGTCGCCAGCCCGTCATCGACGACAACGACCGTGCACCCGGCAATCGGAACCGGCTCCCGCCCGCCGGCATAGACACGCCGGCGCCGCTCGATTTCGGCGAGTTCGGCATCGCACACCGACCGGAACATCTCCTGCGAAACGCCGGCGATCGCGATCACGTCCTCATTGCGCACGATGGTCGGCTGGCCGCCGTCGACGACGGCGCCCATGGCAAGCTCCGGCTGGTAGGGCACGCCGATCTTGCGCACCAGGAGAATGTCGAGCGGCGCGGCAAGGACAGTCGCGATCTCGGCCGCCACCGGCACTCCGCCGCGCGGAAGGGCCAGCACCACCGGGCGCTCCGTCTTGTAACCGGCAAGCCGGGCCGCCAGACGCGCTCCGGCGTCCTTGCGGTCACGGAACGGCATGAGCGACCTCCTGCGGACAGGCGATTCGTTCACGACCGAGGCCTCAGGTCAACCGGTGCGTGTCTCTCCCTGCGCCGCGTCGTAGCGCGCCAGCATCAGGCGGAAGGTCGCCGTCACCGCCGCTTCGATCTCCGGCCGGTCTTCCAGATAGGCGAGCACCAGACCCGCCGCCTCGATGGTTGACAGGCCCTCGCGCCGCGCCTCGCGCCGACGTTTGCCGTAGAGCGACGGACGCCGGGGCCTCAGCGCAATGCGTTTGCTCTTCAGCAGCCACGCATTGCGCCACCACAGCGTCTTGGCCTGGCTCCACGTTCCGTCGAGCAGGATGACCCCCTCGATGTCGGCAAGGGCGGCCTCCTGATCGGCAAGCGCGGCACCCTTGCGGTCGAAGACGGCAACCGAGCGTCCGGGGGGAAAGTCGGCCGCCCGCGTCGAGCCGAGGAAGAGGGTCGCCCAGCGTTTCGGATCAGCGGGCCGGCCGAGGGCCTTGGCGAGGCTCGACCATGACAGGCCGACTTTGAGCGTCGCCTCGCCGAACTGCTGCGCCGCGATGCGGGCGGTGCCGAGCAGCCGGTCCTGCTCCTGCGGGTGCTGGAGGATGAGCAGCGCGATGCGGTTGGCGACAGGCCGGATCTCGTCACAGATGCACAGCTCCAACGGCTTGCCGCAGCGCGGACATGTGGGCGCATCGGCGGCGAATGTCGGCTCAGGCATTTGTGTCATTTTTTGACCTCGAGCGACTGTGCCTACCAGGCGTAGCCGTTATGGTCGAGGAAGAGCTTCAGGCGATCGGGGAACTTCAGCATCTTGACCTGGCCCTTCGGGCAGGCGTCGACATCGGCGCCGGTGAGGCAGGTCTCCTCGCCCGCGTCATGGGCATAGTTCCAATGCGCCTTGAGCTGTTTCCACGCATCGGCGCCGTCGCCGACGCGCACCTTGGCCGCCACCCAGCCGGCGAGGAAGCCGGGCGAGGTCCAGCGCTCGGACGGCTCCACCGAATCCTCAAGCTGGGCCAGCCAGTCGCGATGGGCGGGCAGGTAGCGCGGGTCGGTGGAGACGTCGATCACCTTGCCGCCGCGCACCGTGTCGATGACCAGCGGCGCCGCGCTGCAGGCATAGCAGTCGAAGGTGTAGAGGAAGCGGTTGTCGACGGTGACGATCTCCGCCAGACCGTCATGGTCGATGTCCTGAAGATAGTCGCTGCCGCCGTCGAATTCGCCGACATTGACCGTCACCCAACCGTGCGGCTGTTCCTCGGCGACGAACACGTCCGTGCAGCAATGGGCGCCGCCGGTATAGGCGGCGAAATAGACCTCCGGGTGGTGGTTGCCGGGGTCGATCTCGGCAATGCTGGCCTCGGCTTCGGGCACGTCGAAGCCGGCGTCGGGTGCTTCCGCCTCGGCAACCGGCAGGATGCCGACCTTGACCTGCAGCCACACCTTGTCCTTGTCGGGATCGGGCTTGGCGCCGCGCAACAGGCGCACCGTCGCAGTCACATCACCGACGCTGACCGAGGCGCTGGTGGCGCCGTCGGCGAATTGCGTGGTGGGGAATTGCGGCGTGTCGCTGTCGTCCGCGGCGTGAGCGACCGCCGCCGCCATCGCCAGCGCCGCAGCCAAGGTGGCCGCAGGCAATATCCATTTCCCGCCTGGCACGGGCGTCCTCCCTCGTCGGTGCGCCTACCTTACAGCCGGGCGGCGGTGAGGGGAATTGTCGGCTGGCCCGCGATTGCGCTGCTCTGTAGGCTATGCCGCTCTGTAGGCTATTCAGTCGTGTGTTACCACCGGGAGGCAGAAATGACAGACAGCGGCCTCAAGACGATCCGGCTCAACCTCGCCCGCACCCCCGAATTCCCGGACGGCAGCGACCGCCACTATTACCGCTTCACGGCGCCGTTGGATGCCGACGGCCATCTCGACCCCGACGGCTGGCGCAAATACCGCGAGCGCTGCCGCGTCGTGCGCAACTGGGGGGCGGAAGAAGAGGACATCGGCCATCTCGTCCACCGCCCGGGCGGTAGCTGGGGCTTCCACTACGACATCGACGGCGACGAGGGCGACGAATTGGGCTTCAAGCTGGCCGACCACCGCTTCGTGCCGGGCGAATATGTCTCGATCCGCGACGAGGAGGGCGCCATGCACACCTTCCGCGTCGTCACCATCACCGACGTGTAGAAACCGATGGCAGACGGTATTGAGAACCAGCCGACGGCGGCGCGGCTGATCGTCGAGGCGCTGGAGAACAACGGTGTCGAGCGCGTCTTCTGCGTGCCCGGCGAGAGCTATCTGGCGCTGCTCGATGCGCTCCACGATTCCTCCATTGCCGTGACGCTGTGCCGCCAGGAGGGCGGCGCGGCGATGGCGGCGGAGGCCTGGGGCAAGCTCACCGGCCGCCCCGGCATCGTCATGGTGACGCGCGGACCAGGCGCCGCCAACGCCTCGGCCGGCATCCATGTCGGCCGCCAGGATTCGACCCCGATGATCGTCTTCATCGGCCAGGTCGGGCGCCATATGCGCGGGCGCGAGGCGTTTCAGGAGATCGATTTTCGCCGCATGTTCGGGCCGATGGCGAAGTGGATCGAGGAGATCGATTCCGCCGACCGCACGGCCGAGTTCGTCAGCCGCGCCTTTCATGAGGCGACATCGGGCCGCCCCGGCCCGGTGGTGCTGGCGCTGCCCGAGGATGTGCTGCGCCAGATGTCGGACGTCGCCAATCCGCGTCCCTGGGTTCCGGTCGAGACCCATCCCGGCCTCACCCAGATGGCCGAATTGCAGAAGATGCTGTGGCGGGCGAAACAGCCCTTCGTCATTGCCGGCGGCTCGCGCTGGTCGGAGGCTGCGGTCGCCAGTCTCAGGCGCTTTGCCGAGCGCTTCCAGCTTCCCGTCGGCTGCTCCTGGCGCCGCCAGGGCCTCTTCGACAATACCCATCCGAACTATGCCGGCGATATCGGCGTCGGCATCAATCCGGCATTGGCCGCCCGCGTGAAGCAGGCGGACCTTCTGCTCCTCATCGGCGGGCGCATGAGCGAGATGCCGTCCTCCGGCTATGCGCTGATCGATATCCCCGAGCCGCGCCAGACGCTGGTCCATGTCCATCCCGGCGCCGAGGAGCTCGGCCGCCTCTACCGGCCGACGCTGGCCATCAATGCCAGCCCGACCGCCTTCGCCGCCGCACTTGAAGGCTTGCAGCCGCCCAACACAGTTCCGTGGGCGGGCAGCGCCGAGGCGGCCAATGCCGACTATCGTGCCTGGTCCGCGCCGCTGCAAAATCCCGGGCCCGTCCAGCTCAGCCGGATCGTCGCCTGGCTCGGCGAGCGCCTGCCCGAGGACGCCATCATCGCCAGCGCCGCCGGCAACTATTCCGTCTGGGTGCACCGCTTCTATCGCCACCGCCGCATCGGCACCCAGCTTGCGCCCGGGTCCGGCTCGATGGGCTACGGCCTGCCGGCGGGGCTTGCCGCCAAGCTGAAATATCCCGAGCGCATGGTGGTCGTTTTCGCCGGCGATGGCGATTTCCAGATGACCCTCCAGGAATTCGCCACCGCCGTTCAAGCCGGCGCCAACATCGTCGTGGTCGTCGTCAACAACGGCATCCACGGCACTATCCGCATGCACCAGGAGCGCGCCTATCCCGGCCGCGTCGTCGCCACCGACATCGGGAATCCGGATTTCGCCGCCTTTGCCCGCGCCTGCGGCGGCCATGGCGAGACAGTGGCAAGAACCGAGGATTTCGCCGCCGCCCTCGAGCGCTGCGCGGCGTCGGGCAAGCCGGCGATCATCGACCTTGCCTTCGATCCCGAAGCGATCACCCCGACACGCACGCTTTCCGAGATCCGCGGCACCGGCCCGAGCCGCAGCCGCGCCTGACCTGGATCAAGGCCGCCGGCGCGCACCGGCGCAGGATGGCGTCATGCGGAGCATGGACATCTGCGTTCTGGCGGCCGTCGCCTTGCTGGCGGTCGGCCCGGCGCTGGCTGAAGAGCAGGAGCAGGGGGACGCGGCAAGGGGGCACGCCTATGCCACGGCCAACTGCGCCGAATGCCATCAGGTCGAGCGCGGCCAGTTCGACAGCCCGCTGCCCGAGGCGCCGGCCTTTCAGGACATTGCAAATGCCGAAGGCATGAGCGCTCTGGCGCTCTATCCGTTCTTTCGCACCGCGCACCGGAACATGCCGAATTTGATCGTCCCGCCAGACGACATCGCCGACCTCACCGTCTATCTCCTGAGCATCCGCCGGCAGCGCTGAGAGGGGCAGCGAAAACGGGTGGCGCCGGGCAGGGGGCCACGGCATGGTGCCGCCCATGTCCGATCCTCTCGACTTCCGCCCGGTGACCGCCGCCAACTGGGACTCCTTCGAGCGCTTCTTCTCGATGCCCGGCGCGCCCAAGCACTGCTGGTGCATGGTCTGGCGGCGCACGGCGCAGGAGGCGAAGCTGCAGGCGGGCGCCGACCGCCAGCGCATGATGAAGGAGCGCGTCGCCGCCGGCACGCCGGTCGGCCTGCTGGCCTATCGCGATGGCGAAGCGGTCGGCTGGGTGTCGATCGCCCCGCGCGAGACCCATCGGGCTTTCGGCGGCCCGGAGGCGGAACCGGGCGAAGTCATCTGGTCACTCGTCTGCTTCTTCGTGCCGCGGCGCCTGCGCGGCGCCGGGCTGGTGCGCCAGCTTCTCGCCGGTGCCGTCGATCATGCCAGGGCGAACGGCGCCACCATGGTCGAGGCCTATCCGGTCGATCCGCAATCGCCGAGCTTCCGCTTCATGGGCTTTGTCCCGGTCTTCGCCGAAGCCGGCTTCCGCGACGTCGGCATGACCGGCACGCGGCGCCACGTCATGCGGCTGAAGCTCACGTGAAGCGCGAGCGAACAGATTCGCCCAAGCGATTCTGAAGACTCACGAATCCCGCGAGGCCGTGCCTCAACCTGATTCAGAGGTTGAAGGGGCGACATCTCACGAACCTCATCCTGAGGTGCCCGCCGAAGGCGGGCCTCGAAGGATGGGCCTCATGGTTCGAGGCGCGCTCTTGCGCGCACTTCACCATGAGGGCGTGCTCCTACAACAGGCTCCCCTGCGAGCCGTCGTCGGGCGCCTTGCGGCGGCGCGGGCGTGGCGTGATGGCGCCGCCGGAGACGGCGCGCGCATGGCCGTCGTGGAACTCTATGTCGAGCACCTTGCCGTTCGGCACCGCGGCCGCGGAGCGGATGGGCTCGCGGTCCTCGAAGTCGCTGACCAGAGCGAAGCCGCGTTCGAGGATCGAGCGATAGCTCACCACCTCGAGCAGCTTCGCGGTGGAGGCGAAACGTGAGCGCGAGCGCTCGATCCGGCGCGCGAAGAAGAGCGCCTTGCGTTCGCCGAGGCCGGTCAGCTGCTCGCGTGCCCGCTCGACCAGGCGGCCGAGACCGGCCGGCGACAGGCGCAGGGCGATGCGATCGTAGCGGGCGCGATGGACCTGGGTGCTGGCGGTGAGCGCCCGGCCGATGCGGCTCGCCAGCTCGTCGAAGACGCGCCGCGGCATGGCGAAGAGGTCCTCGGCACGTGGCAGGGCGCGCGCGGCGGCGCGCAACTCGCGCCGGCTGGTCTCGATGTTTCTCAGCGTTGCCCCGGAGAGCCGGCCGCCGAGGTCGCCAACCGTCTCGACCAGTTCGGAGCGCACCGGCACGGCGATCTCCGCCGCCGCCGTCGGCGTCGGTGCGCGCACATCGGCGGCGAAGTCGATCAAGGTGTAGTCGGTCTCATGGCCGACCGCCGAGACGAGCGGGATCGCCGAGCTTGCGGCGGCGCGCACGACGACCTCCTCGTTGAAGCTCCACAGGTCCTCCAGGCTGCCGCCGCCGCGCGCCACGATCAGCAGGTCGGGCCGCGGGATGGTGCCGCCTTCTGGCAGGCCGTTGAAGCCTTCGATTGCGGCCGCCACTTCCGCCGCGCTGGTCTCGCCCTGCACCCGCACCGGCCACACCAGCACCCGCGTCGGGAAGCGGTCGGCAAGGCGATGCAGGATGTCGCGGATGACCGCACCGGTGGGCGAGGTGACCACGCCGATGACCCGCGGCAGATAGGGCAGGGGGCGCTTGCGCTCCTCGGCGAAGAGGCCCTCGGCAGCCAACGCCTTGCGCCGCGCTTCGAGCAGCGCCATCAGCGCGCCGACGCCGGCCGGCTCCAGCGCCTCGATGACCATCTGGTATTTCGACTGGCCGGCGAAAGTGGTGAGCCGGCCGGTGGCGACCACCTCGACGCCTTCCTCCGGCTTGAATTTCAGCCGCGGCAGCGTTCCCCGCCAGACCACCGCCTCCAGCCGCGCCTTGTCGTCCTTGAGCGAGAAATAGCTGTGGCCCGAGGAATGCGGTCCCCGAAAGCCCGAAATCTCGCCGCGCACGCGCACATAGCCGTAGGTGTCCTCGACCGTGCGCTTCAGCGCCGCGGAAATCTCCGAGACGGAATATTCGGCGACATTGGCGGCGGTCTCGCTCATGGGGGCCATGGGTGACGTTTGACGCGCCCGCGGTCAAGGGCGGACGACTGAATCAGGAAACGAAGATTTATACCCCAGAGCCCACCGCATGATATGAACCCGGCGATGACGGCCCACGATTTCACTTCCATCCGCCTGTTCCTGCGCTCGACCCGCTTCATCGCCGGCTCGACAGTCGTGCTCGACCGCAACCAGGCGAATTATCTGGTCAACGTGCTCCGCCTGTCGGACGGCGCCGGCATCCTCGTCTTCAACGGCCGTGACGGCGAATGGCGGGCGTTCCTGCGCGGCGGCGGACGCAAGTCGTGGAGCCTCGAGATCGGCGAGCCGGTCCGCGCCCAGCCGTCCCACCCCGACCTGCACTACGTCTTCGCGCCGCTGAAGCAGGCGCGCCTCGACTACATGGTGCAGAAGGCGGTGGAGATGGGGGCCGGGCGCCTGCGCCCAGTGCTCACCCAGCACGGCCAGGTGAGCAAGGTGAATCTGGAGCGCATGGAGGGGAACGCCATCGAGGCGGCCGAACAGTGCGGCCTCCTCACCATTCCCGCCATCGACGAGCCGATCGCGCTCCGCCACCTGCTCGATACCTGGTCGGGGCGCGAGGACGGCCGCCGGCTGATCTTCTGCGACGAGGGCGAGGAGCGCGCCGACCCCCTGTCAATTCTATCGGGGGTGGCGCCGGCGCCGTTGGCCGTCCTGATCGGCCCGGAGGGCGGCTTTTCGCTGGAAGAGCGCCAATTGCTGCGCTCGCGCCCGTTTGTCATCACCCTGCCGCTCGGGCCCCGCATTCTCAGGGCCGACACCGCCGCCGTGGCCGCCCTGGCGCTCGTCCAGGCGGCATTGGGGGACTGGCGGAATGCGCCGCCCGCCCCACATTGAGCAGGCTTGCACCCGGCGCGAACTCCTCTAATCTGCCGGCCCGTTTCCCTCTAACGCCTCGGAAGCCTTTTCATGGCACGCGACGTTTCTGACGCGACGCCGATCGAATCCCGCGACCAGCTCGTCGCCACCCTCGCATCGGGCGCCAAACCGAAATCCGAATGGCGCGTCGGCACCGAGCACGAGAAGTTCGGCTTCTATCTCGCCGATCATACGCCGGTGCCCTATGAGGGACCGCGCGGCATCCGTCGTTTGCTCGAGGCGATGGAGGGGCTGCTTGGCTGGCATCGTATCGAGGACGGCGACCGCATCATCGGCCTCACCGACCCGCTCGGCCTCGGCGCTATCTCGCTGGAGCCCGGCGGCCAGCTCGAGCTCTCCGGCGCGCCGCTGAAGACCATCCACCAGACCTGCCGCGAGGTGAACGCTCACCTCGCCCAGGTGCGCGAATGCGCCACCCCGCTCGGTATCGGCTTCCTCGGCTCCGGCTTCTCGCCCAAATGGTCGCTCGGCGAGATCCCGGTCATGCCCAAGCAGCGCTACGACATCATGCGCGCCTACATGCCCAAGGTCGGCGGCCGCGGCCTCGACATGATGCTGAGGACCTGCACCATCCAGGCCAATCTCGATTTCTCCGACGAGGCCGACATGGTGAAGAAGATGCGCGTCGCACTGGCGCTGCAGCCGGTGGTGACCGCACTCTTCGCCAATTCGCCCTTCGCCGAAGGTCGGCCCAACGGCTACCAGTCCTATCGCGCCGAGATGTGGCGCGACACCGACCCGGCGCGCACCGGCATGCTGCCCTTCGCCTTCGAGGACGGCTTCGGCTTCGAGCGCTATGTCGACTGGGCGCTCGACGTGCCGATGTATTTCGTCAAGCGCGGCGATCGCTATTACGACGTCACCGGCACAACCTTCCGCAGCTACCTTTCCGGTTGCCTCGACAATGCGCTGCCCGACGCGCAGCCGACCATGGCCGACTGGAAGAACCACCTGTCGACGCTCTTCCCCGAGGTACGCCTCAAGAACTACCTCGAGATGCGTGGCGCCGACGGCGGTCCCGGCCGGCGCATCTGCGCGGTGCCGGCGCTGTGGGTGGGGCTGCTCTACGATTCGGTCTCCCTCGACGGGGCTGAGGAGATCGTCAAGACATGGACCGGTGCCGACCGCGAGGCGCTGCGTGACGCCGTGCCGAAATACGGGCTGAAGGCGACCGTGCGCGGCCGCTCGGTCCGCGATATCGGCCGCGACATCGTGGCGCTCGCCCGCGCAGGATTGAGCCGGCGTTCCTATCTCAATGGTGAGGGTATCGACGAGACGATCTTCCTATCGTCCGTCGAGGAGGTTCTGGCCAGCGGCATGACACCGGCGGACCAGGTCATGCGCGAATACGAGCGCGATTGGCATGGCGATATCGACAGGATGTTCGAGGTCTATGCCTATTGAGTAGCGCATTGGCGTGGCAGACAGTGGGTTGATGCCGGTCAAGGTGGCTACGGCTGTTCGCCGGATGCTGGCCAGGCAAGGAGGAGGGGCAAGTCAAATGAACAATGCGGTCAGTACTATCAATGACATGCACGTGGTCATCGACCTCAGCGGTCCACGTCGCCCGGTGCAGATCGCGGCCGATCTCGCGCGCCGGCTCGACGCGCACCTGACCGGCGTTGCCCTGGCGTTCGAGCCGGTGGTGCCCGTCTACACCATGACCACGCCACTGCCGACCGACCTCATCGTTGCTGCCCACGAGCAGGCCGTGAACGATGCCAAGTCGGCCGCCGCCGCCTTCGAGCACATCGCTGCTTCCGCCGGCGTCCGCTACGCCTCGCGCACCACCGAATTGGTGGGCAGTGACGGCCTCGACGGCGTCACCCGCGGCCTGGCGATGAGCGACCTGCTGGTCGTCGGCCAGCAGAACCCGGATACGCCCGAGCCCATGCGCGAGGCGCTGATCGAGGCGATGCTGTTTCAGTCGGGCGCCCCGATCCTGATCGTTCCCTATGCCGGGGTGACCGCTTTCACGCCTGGCCGCGCCATTGTCGCCTGGGACGGCGGCGCCGCGGCGGCCCATGCCGTGCGCGCCTCGCTGCCGCTTCTCCATCTCGCCAAGGAGGTGGTGGTCGTCATCGTCAAGGAGCATATCAAGCGCTCGACCGAACTGGCCGGCGCCGACATCGCCACCCATCTCGCCCGCCACGACCTGCATGTGGAGGTGCGTGAGATCACCAACGCCACCGGCGATATCGGCCAGACCATCCTCTCCTTCGCCGCCGACGAAGCGGCCGACTGGATGGTGATGGGCGGCTACGGTCACAGCCGCATGCGCGAGTTCTTCCTCGGCGGGGCGACGCGCGGCATCCTGGAATCGATGACGCTGCCGGTGCTGATGGCACACTAGGCAAACGCGGCGCCTGACTGATTGCCGCAAAGAAAGAGGCCCGCCGGGTGAGCGGCGGGCCAGGTTGCCGGAGCGTCCAGGGGACCAGCAGCTCCGAGGAAATCTTCGTCTACATTCGCAGCCGCCTGCCGCGCCCGTCGGGCAGCGGGGAGAGCGGTGCGTTCGGCAGCAGGGTGCGCAGGAAATAGCCCTGCCGGTCGAGCCGCTCATGGGCGGCGGCGCGCGAGGCCTGGTGGCGCTCGACGGCCATCGCGTTGAGATGGGAAGACGGGTCGCCGCCGACCGGCGTGGAGAGCGCAGAGCGCACGTCGCCCGGCGTCAGCCCGATGTCGCGCAGCATGTGCGCGTCCCATTCCAGCAACTTGGCGACCGAGCGTCGGTTGCGGGCGGCCTGCCACAGAGCGACGAGGCGGGCGGATGTGGCCTCGATCAGGCGCCACAGCTTCTCGCCAGCGCTGGCGCGGGTGCCTTGGGTGAGTTCGGTGGTGGCCATTTGCGTGCTCCTTCGCAGCGTCGCGGGCCCGGTCCGGCCCGTGTCGGGGGGCAGGGTTAGGGGGCTCGGTGGTTCGGCGACACCCGATATATGCGCGGACGAGATTGATCATTCCAACGAATGTTTCTAATATCTGTCATCGCTTTCGTTGATGATCCCGGAGGGCAGACCATGGCCGCCACGCTCGATCTCGATCAGTTGCGCACCTTCATCGCCATCGTCGAAACCGGCAGCTTCACCAAGGCGGCGGAAGCGGTCTTCAAGACCCAGTCGGCCGTCTCGATGCAGATGCGCCGGCTCGAGGAGCGCATCGGCAAGCCGATCTTCGAGCGCGACGGCCGCGCCTCGAAGCTGAGCGAGGAGGGCGAGCGGCTTCTGGGTTTTGCCCGACGAATGATGCGGTTGAATGACGAGACCGTGGCGGCCTTCGACGATGCCGAACTCTCCGGCGCCGTGCGCCTCGGCACGCCGGACGATTATGCCGATCGCTTCCTGCCCGAGGTGCTCGCCCGCTTCGCCCGCTCCAATCCGCGCGTCGAGGTGTCGGTGGTCTGCGACCAGTCCTCCGAGTTGATCCGCCAGGCGCGTGCCGGCGACATCGACCTCGGCATCGTCACCCGCTGCGGCGAGGACAATGTCGAAGTGATCCGTCAGGAGCCGCTGCTCTGGGTGACCTCGGCCCACCATGCGGTCGAGCAGGAGGAGGTGCTGCCGCTGGCTTTGTCGAAGCCGCCGTGCATGTGGCGCGCCGCCGCCGTCGAGGCGCTGACCGAGGCCGGCCGCAAATATCGCGTGCTCTACCAGAGCGCCAATGCCACCGCGACGGCAGCTGCCGTGCTCGCCGGCCTGGCGCTGAGCGTGCTTGCCGAATCGGCGCTGAGGCCGGGGATGCGCGTGCTCGGCGAAGCCGACGGCTTTCCCCGCCTGCCGGTCTGCCAGATCGGCCTGGTGCGCTCGTGGAACCGGCCGGCCTCGCCGATCGTCGATGCACTCGCCGAGCACATCGTCTCCTCCCTCGACAACCTGTCGGTACCCGCGGTCGCGGCCTGAAACGGGCCTGCCGGAACAGAAGTGCGCTTAAGCGGCCGCACACCGCACGCCTTTTCCTCTTCCCGCCCTGCCGCGGCGAAAAGCCTCGCTTGAAGCCATGCGGGGTGGCCGCTTACATGCCGGTCAGGATATTGGAACAGGAGTAATTCAAATGGCGCTGCGCATTGGCGACACCGCACCCGATTTCGAGGCCGACACCACCGAGGGCAAGATCCGCTTCCACGACTGGCTGGGCGATAGCTGGGGCATCATCTTCTCCCACCCCAAGGACTTCACCCCCATCTGCACCACCGAGCTCGGCACCGCCGCCCGGCTCAAGCCCGATTTCGACAAGCGCAACGTCAAGCTGATCGGCCTCAGCGCCGATCCGGTCGATGAGCACAACAGGTGGGCCAAGGACATCGAAGAGGTCCAAGGCACCGCGGTGAACTTCCCGATGATCGGCGACGCCGACCTGACGGTGTCGAAGCTCTACGACATGCTGCCGGCCCAGGCCGACCCGTCGGGCGCGCGCACCGCCGCTGATAACCAGACCGTGCGCACGGTCTACGTCATCGGCCCCGACAAGAAGATCAAGCTGATGCTCGCCTACCCGATGTCGACCGGGCGCAACTTCGACGAAATCCTGCGCGCCGTCGATTCGATCCAGCTCACCGCCAAGCACCGGGTGGCGACGCCCGCCAACTGGAAGGTCGGCGAAGACGTGGTCATCGGCGGTTCGGTCAGCAACGACGAGGCCAAGAAGATCTGGCCCGCCGGCTGGAAGCAGCCCAAGCCCTATATCCGCATCGTGCCCCAGCCGAAGTAGCAGCGGCAACCACGGACGCATTTGACGGCGCGGCCCCGGCCGCGCCGTCAACCTTCTTGGGTCAGTCTTCGGCAGCGGCCGCCGCAAGGCCGCATTGGAGCATGTGCAGGACCATTCGCCGGCGCTCGGCCGCCGGCAGGTTCAAGCGCTTGAACGCCGCCCAGACCGCAAAGCTCGTCAGCGCCAGCACCGCCTTCACCGCAGCGTCCGGCCAGGACGCTCCCGCAAGCGCTTCCCTGACCAGCGCCGCCACGCCAGCCTCCACGGCATTGAGAAAGCCATCGAGTTCCGGCACCAGCTCCCGGTCCCGCGCTGCCAGCCCCAGGCGCAGCGCGCCACGGCTGTAGAAGGCGTCGAGCTCCGCCACCAGCCGCGCCAGCCGCTCGCCGGTCGTGTTGGCTCCGGCAAAGACCGCCGCGGCGCCATCCGGCACCGGTGGCTGCATCTCCTGCCAGACATGCGCTCCGCACGCCATCACGAGGTCGCCGAGCCTGGGGAAGTGGCGATAGACCGTCGCCACGCCGACGCCGGCGCGCTCCGCGATCTGCAGGAAAGTGGTCGCAGCCACGCCCTGCTCGTCATGCAATTGCATGGTCGCCATGACGATTCGCTGGCGGGTCTGGTCGCGATCCTCCGCCCGCTTCTTGAGCCGATACGTGCGGGGCATCAGAGCGTCATTTGACAAGAATGATATTTCATGAAATATCCAATTCACCAAATATATACCGCCGAACCCGCGCCCGGTCCAGCGCAAGAAGAAGCCCCTGGCGGACCTCGGAACCGGGATTTGCGCGGTGGCCGAGCATATACCGGCCGGGCTGCCGCCGGCACCAGCGAGGAGGAGCGCCGTTGCCCGACGAACATGAGAACGCGCTCGAAATCACCGGCGAAATTTACGACGCAGCGCTCGACCCGGCCCTCTGGCCGGACGTTCTCAGGCGCATTGGCGACTTCGTCGGCGGCCCGGCATCGGCGCTGTTCTCCACCGACATCGCCACCAGGACGCAACGCTTTCACTTCATCTGGGGCGAGGATCCGGACTACGCCCGCTCCTACGACGAAACCTACGTCCGTCTGAATCCGCTGCTGTCCAGGCTGATGATGTTGAAGGTCGGCGAGGTCAACTCGGTCGCCGACGCGATGCCGATGAGCCAATTCCACCAGACGCGCTTCTATCGCGAATGGCTCAAGCCGCAGAACTGGGGCGACAACATCCACGCGCTGATCGAGCGATCGGGCACGGTGGTCACCACGCTTGCCACCACCCTCGACGAGGGCCGCAGTCCCGCTTCCGAGGCAGCAAAGCAGCGCATGGGGCTGATCATTCCGCAGGTCCGGCGCGCCGTGGCCATCGGCAACGTCATCGAGATGCATCGCATCGAGGCCGACACGCTCGGCGACGCCGTCGATGCGGTCGGCGCCGCCGTCTATCTCGTGCGCAGCGACGGCGAGATCGTGCGCTCGAACGCCCGCGGCTCCGAGATGGTCGAAGCGGGGATGCTCCTGCGCGTCGACGACCGTCGCATCGCCGTGGTCGCGGACAGCGGCCGGCGCGAGTTCCGCCGGGCGATCGCCGAAGCCGGCGCCGGTGACCGCATGATCGGTCCGCGTGGTGCCGCCATTCCGCTCGCCGACCGGGACGGCGTGCGTTATGTCGCCCATGTCCTGCCGCTGACCGGCGGCAGTCGCCGGCGCGCCGGGCTTTCGACCGGAGCCGCCGCAGCGCTCTTCGTGCACAAGGCGGAGATGAACTGCGTCTTTCCGATCGAGGCCGTCGCCCGTCAGTTCGCCTTGTCGAAGGGGGAATTGCGCGTCCTGATCGCCTCGCTCGAAGTCGGGCCTCCGGCGGACGTCGCCACCGTGCTCGGCCTGTCCGAGGCGACGGTGCGCACCCATCTCCGCCGGCTCTATGCCAAGACCGGAACCGGCCGCCAGGCCGAACTGATCAAACTGGTCGCCGGCTATGCCAACCCGCTCGTCTCTCCGGCGGCGGCGTAGGTCCAGCGGGCGCAATCGGATGTGATACGGGTCACAGCCGGTCATCTGTTTGGATGACGAACCGCCTGCCCAATTCTGCGACCACATCAGCGCCGGCAAGAGAGCCCAGGCGGATGGTCCGCAGGCTTCCGATCTCGCCGGGTCCATCCCGCCCCCCGGGATTTTGCATTCGGAAGGAATCCATTCATGTCCATCATGCGCAAGCTCGCGCCGATTGCCGGCGCTTCGATCCTCCTCATCGGTCTGGCCAGCGGCGCCAGCGCCTATCAGTGCAAGCGGCTGAACGTCACCGGTGTGTCGGCTGCCATCGGCCAGGCCAATGCTCTGGCCCAGGCCAAGGCCAAGTGGAGCGCGAAGGCCAAGTCCGCCTATGGCCTCTCCTGGTCCGTGTGGAACATTGCGGCGAGCAAGACGCAGGCCTGCGCGTCTACCGGCGGCGGCACTTATGCGTGCACCGTCAAGGCGAAGCCCTGCAACTACGTCGTGCCGTAGTCTTCGGCCGGTGGAGAGCACCGGCTCTGGCCGGCACCCTCCACCGCGACCAATCCGGAACGCAAAATGGCGCGGCTTCGGCCGCGCCGCACTTTTGTGGACTACAGGAATCGGTAGTCCGTCCCCTCCAGCGCCACGCAGGTGAGCGGACCGCCATAGACGGCGCCGGTATCGACGTTGATGCGGTTGGGCATGACTTCCGGCGGGTTCGCCGGCGTGTGGCCGTGGATGACGACGAAACCATGGTCGCTGCCGTCCCAAAGGAAATCTTCGCGGATCCAGATCAGGTCCTGTGGGTCCTGGTCTTCCAGCGGCACGCCCGGCCTTATGCCGGCATGGACGAAGAGGTAGTCGCCGAAGCGGGCGGTGAGCGGCAGCTCGCCGATGAATCGGCGATGGGCCAGCGGCAGGGCATCGGCGAGCCGGCGCGCGGTGTCGCGATAATCGACGCCGCCGAACAACCTGTGGCCCGGCGTCACGTGGTAGGATTCGAGCGTCGCCTCGCCGCCATTGCCGAGCCATATCGGGCCGGCCCCGACTGGGTCGTCGAGAAAATCGGCGAACATGGCGTCGTGATTGCCCTTGAGGCAGATCACGCGGCGATCGGCGGCCATCATTCCCGCCAGACGTTCGATGACGCCGGCGCAGTCGGGGCCGCGGTCGACATAGTCGCCGATATGGACGATGCGGTGATCGGCGACCGGGCGCCCGGCGAGGTCGGCGGCGATCCTGCCGTGCATCTCCGCCAGCATGGCGTCGCAGCCATGCACGTCGCCGATGGCATAAAGCCGCGTGCCCTCGGGAGGGCGGGATTCGCCCAGTCGCATGGAATTGTCCCTCCGCCGCTCGTGCGGCCGCGCCGGCCATGCTACCAAGTCAGGCGAGTGGATGGCGACGAAATGCGTGTCCTGGTCATCGAGAATTATTTCGGCACGACCCTTGGCCAGGTCGGTGCCGCCCTTGCCGAGGCGGGCATCGCCACCGAGGTCCGCCGCGTCTGGGACGGCGCCCGGCTGCCGCGCACGGCCAACGGCTTTGACGGGCTCGTCGTGCTCGGCGGTGAGCAGAGCGCCCTCGACGACGACGAGCATCCCTATCTGCCGCGGGTCGCGGCGTTGACGCGCGCCTTCGGCGAGGCCGACAAGGCGGTGCTCGGCATCTGCCTCGGTGCCCAGCTCGTCGCCCGCGGCCATGGGGCGGAGAACATTCTCGGCCGCCCGATCGAGTTCGGCTGGCGCCGGGTGCGACCGACCGCCGCCGGGCGCCGCGATCCGGTGCTCTCCGCGCTCGGCGAAGGCGCGCCGCTCTTCCACTGGCACCTCGACACCTTCACCCTGCCGCCCGGCGCGATCCACCTCGCCACCAGCGCCATGACCGCAAACCAGGCGTTCCGCATCGGCCGCGCGGTCTACGGCATCCAGTTCCATTTCGAGGCCGACCGGAAGTTGGTGGCGCAATGGAATCACGATTTCGCCGAGGTGATCGCCGAGGAGACGCCCGACTGGCCCGTGCGCCATGCCGCCGCGGCCGCCCGCCACGGCCCCAGCGCCGACGCCACCGGCCGCGCGCTCGCCCGCGCCTGGGTCAAGCTCATCCGCTGAGAGCGGCGGGCTGTCGAAAGCGCCCCTCGGTCTTTGCGGCAAGGCCGGGTAGAATGCAGCCTCGCTCAGCCTGTCAGAGGGGGTAGTCCCATGAAATCATTTGCCATTCTCGCCGCGGCGCTGGTCGCCACCATCGGCGTCGCGCACGCCGCCTCGCTGCCTGACCTCAAGGGGCGGGCGGTCATCGCGGTGACCGAGAACGCCTATACGCCCCTCAACTTCGCCGACCCCAAGACCGGTCAGGGCATCGGCTGGGAGTATGACGCCTTCAACGAGATCGCCAAGCGCCTCAACCTGAAGGTCGAGTGGAAGCTGTCGAGCTGGGACACCATGATCCAGGGCGTGCAGCAGGGCCTCTATGACGTCGGCATGGACGGCATCAGCATCACCGCCGACCGCGAGAAGCAGGTCGACTTCTCTATCCCCTACATGATTTCGCAGCAGTTCATGCTGGTCCGCGCTGACGAGACGCGCTTCGCCAACGCCAAAAAGCTCGGTGCCGGCGACTTCCTCATCGGCGCCCAGAGCGGCACCACCAATTTCTACACCGCGCTCGACGTGACCGGCACCGACGACAAGAATCCGAGCCCGCGCATCAAGCTGTTCGACACCTTCGGTGCGACCGTGGCGGCACTCAAGGCCGGCGACGTCGATGCCGTTTTCATGGATAACGCATCGGCGGCAGGCTACATGGGCGCCTCGCCCAATTCGTTCAAGATCGCCGGCGACCCCATCGGCCACGACGAATTCGGCTTCATCTTCAAGAAGGGCTCCGACCTCGTCCAGCCGGTCAATGCCGCCATCACGTCGATGAAGGACGACGGCACCCTCGACGCGCTGAACAAGAAGTGGTTCTTCGACTACAACAACCAGCAGTGACGACAGCGGACCCGACCGCCGCTTCGCAAGCGCCGGGCAGAAACAGGCAGCGCCGCGAGTTTCCGTTCTGGCTGCTGGCGGCGATCCTCATTGGCCTGCTGCTCTGCTGGCTGTTCGTCGTCAACGGCGACTACCGCACCATTGTCAGCGCCCTCAGCCGCGGCCTGTTCACCACGGTCTGGGTGTCGGTGGTCGCTTATCTCGCCGCCGCCGTCCTCGGCCTCATCGTTGCGCTCGGCCGCAGTTCGCGGCTCCGTGTGGTGCGCGAGGTCGCCACCTTCTATGTCGAGATCGTGCGCGGCATCCCGGTGCTGGTGCTGCTCTTCTACGTCGCCTTCGTCGGCGCGCCAGCGCTGGTGGCGGCGTGGAACTGGCTGATGAGCTTACCAATAGGCTGGGGCCTCATGCCGGCACTCTCCGTGCGCGGCTTCGACATGACGGCGCGGGCGATCTTCGCGCTCACCGTCAGCTATTCGGCCTTCCTCTCGGAGATCTTTCGCGCCGGCATCGAGGCGGTGCCGGTGACCCAGGTCGAGGGCGCCTACGCTCTCGGCCTGTCGCGCTTCGCCACCTTCCGCTTCGTCATCTTCCCGCAGGCGTTCCGCACCGTGCTGCCGCCGCTCGGCAACGACTTCGTCGCGATGATCAAGGATTCGGCGCTGGTCTCCTCGCTCGGTGTCCAGGACATTACCCAGCTCGGCAAGGTCTACTCGGCCTCGACCTTCCTCTTCTTCCAGACCTACAACGTCGTCGCCTTCCTCTATCTGGTAATGACGGTCGGGCTGTCGCTGATGGTGCGTGCGCTCGAGCGCGCCCTCAAGCAGCGCGGCTGGTCGGGGACGGGCTAACCGACCACGACGATGTGCAGGCTGCGTGGTCCATGGGCGCCGAGCAGCAGGGTCTGCTCGATGTCGGCCGAACGCGACGGACCGGTGATCCAATTGACCGTGCGCGGCAGCAGGCCGTCGCCTTCTGTCTGGCGCAGCCGGTCCCATATGCTCTCATAGTCGCCGGCGATATCGGCGGCGTCGAGCACGACGATCGCCGTCTCGGGCAGGAAATTGAGTGTCGTCGGATTGTCGGCGCCGGAGGTCATCACCACCGTGCCGGATTCGGCGACCCCGGCGAAGGCGTGGCCGATCGAGACCGCATCGCTGCCGTCGGAAGGGCCGCGCGCTGTTGCGATCTGTGTCTTGGCCCACGGCATGGCCGCGAGGCGCTTGTCGTCGCCCATGCGCAGCGCCGCCGGCAGGTTGCGCTGGCGCAGGAATTCGGCCACCGCCGCTGGAACGTCGGCCGCTTCGGCGACATGCGTCACGCTCGCCGAAACGGCCTCGGCCATGCGCGTGAACAGTGCCAGCCTTTCGGCTGCCGGCAGTGCCCCGCGCGCCGGCACGACACCGCGCGGGCGCGCCTGCAGGCGCTCGGTGACCGCCGCCTTGCGGCCGGACTCGTCGCCGGCAACGCCGAGCGAGCGGCGAATCTTGCCGAAGATCGCCTCGCGCGGGCTCATTTGCCCTTCCTCCGCTCGGCCCACATCTCCTGGAACGTCTGCCCTTCCGGCGCCGGCAGGTCGCGATATTTCGTCCAGCCGCCGGCAAGCGGCAGCCGTCTGAAGCGGCCGCGTCGCGCACCGAGATTGCCGAGCGCCCGCATCACCAGTTTTGTGCCGAATTGATAGAGCCGCGGGCGGCGGGCGAACCATGCCCAGATGCCAAGCCCCCAGCGCCAGGTGGCCGGCGACAGATGACGCTCGAATTCGCGCTCGCGCCAGTGCCGCATCATGTTGGGCAGCGGAATCTTCATCGGACAGACGCTTTCGCAGCGTCCGCAGAAGGTCGAGGCGTTGGGCAGGTGACCCGCCTGATCGACGCCGATGAGGGTGGGGGTCAGCACCGCGCCGATCGGCCCCGGATAGACCCAGCCATAGGCATGGCCGCCGATCTCCCAATAGACCGGGCAGTGGTTCATGCAGGCGCCGCAGCGGATGCAGCGGAGCGCATCCTGGAACTGGGTGCCGAGCATCGCCGAGCGGCCATTGTCGAGGATGACGACGTGGTATTCCTCCGGCCCGTCCGGGTCGCCCGGTCGTCGCGGTCCGGTGGAGAAGGTGGTGTACACCGACAGGTCCTGGCCGGTGGCCGAGCGCGAGAGCAGCCTGAGAATCTGGCTGACATCGGCGAGCGTCGGCGTGATCTTCTCCAGCGACGCCAGAACGATGTGCACCCGCGGCAGGATCTGGGTGAGGTCGCCATTGCCTTCATTGGTGACGATGACCGAGGTCCCGGTCTCGGCGATGAGATAGTTGGCGCCGGTGATGCCGACATCGGCTGCCAGGAAACGCTGGCGCAGGATGCCGCGCGCTTCGGCGAGCAGCGCCGTCGGTTCTGAAAGGTCGCGGTCGGCGGGCAGATCGGTATGCACCCGGCGGAAGTCGTCGGCGACCTGCTCTTTGACCAGATGCACGGCGGGCGCGATGATGTGGCTCGGGGGCTCGTGGCGAAGCTGGATGATGTATTCGCCGAGGTCTGTCTCGACCGGCTGGATACCGTTCTTCTCGAGATGCTCGTTGAGGGCGATCTCCTCGCCGATCATCGTCTTGCCCTTGGTGACCGTCTTGGCCCCGGCATCGCGACAGAGACCGAGGATGATGTTGCGCGCGTCCTCGGCGGTCTCGGCGTAGTGCACCACGCCGCCCGATTCCACGACCTTCTTCTCGTAGGCGTCCAGGTAAAGGTCGAGATGGGCAAGCGTATGGTTCTTGATATCGCGTGCCTGCTCGCGCAACGCCTCGAACTCGGGCAGTGCATCGACCGCGTCCTGGCGCTTCTTGGCGAAATTCCCACGGATGAGCCCGAACGTCTCCTGCAGCTGGGCGTCGCCCAGCGCACGCCGCGCGTTCTGCTTGAAGGCAGGGGAGGTGGTCTGCATCAGGGCGCTATTCCTTCGCCTCGCCGATCGGCGGGGTGTCGGTCATGCCGGCGAGTACCTCGGCGACGTGACGGGCGGCGACCGGCTGGCCCTGGCGCTCGAGCTTGCCGGCCATGTTCATGAGGCAGCCGAGATCGCCGGCCAGCAGCGTGCCGGCGCCGGTCTCGACGATTCGCGCCGTCTTCTTCTCGACGATGCCGTTGGAGATGTCGGGATATTTGACGCAGAACGTGCCGCCAAAGCCGCAGCAGGCATCGGCCTCCTTGAGGTCCCGCATGCTCAGCCCGGCGACCGAGGCGAGCAGCTTGCGCGGCTGCTCGCGCACGCCGAGTTCACGCAGGCCCGCGCAGGAATCGTGATAGGTGACCGAGCCGTCGAAGGTCGCCTCGACCCTCTCCATGCCGCGCACATCGACCAGGAAACTGACGAGCTCGAACACCTTTGCCGCGAAGTTTTCGGCTCGCGCACCCCAGGCTACATCGCCGGCAAACAGCGTCGGGTAATGCACCTTGAGCATGCCGGCGCAGGAGCCGGACGGCGCCACGACATAGTCGTAGGGCTCGAAGGCCGCGATCACCTGCTCGGCAATGGCGCGGGTGTCCGTGCGATCGCCGGAATTATAGGTCGGCTGGCCGCAGCAGGTCTGCGCCGCCGGCACCTCGACGGTGCAGCCGGCCGCCTCCAGCAGCTTGACGGCGGCGAAGCCGACGCTCGGGCGAAACAGGTCGACCAGGCAGGTGACGAAGAGGCCGACCCGCGGGCCGCCTTGGTTTTCAGGCATTGTTGTTCCTTGACGCGGGTGAGCCGCGCCTCAGTTCGATAGCAGGCCGGACCGGGTTCTATCAACGCTTTGCCGGGCGGCCGGCGTCTGCGCTATGGTCGCTCAGCCAAAGGGGAAGCAGAGCCCATGACCGCCATCGCGATGCCGGAGATCGACCAGTGCACCATCGCCCGCCGCGAGGCCATCGTCGCCGGGCTCGTGGAAATTGTCGGCGCCGACGCGGTCATCGCCAAGGAGGACGAGCGCCGCGCCTACGAGACCGACGCGCTCACCGCCTACCGGGCGGTGCCGCTGGCCGTCGTCCTGCCGGCCTCCACCAAGCAGGTTGCGGCGGTGCTGAAATATCTCGGCAAGGAAGGCGTCAAGGTGATCGCCCGCGGCGCCGGCACCTCGCTTTCGGGCGGCGCGTTGCCCTCGCCCGACGCCGTCGTGCTGGGTGTGGCGCGCATGAACCGGATTCTCTCCGTCGACTACGACAACCGGGTGGCGACGGTCGAGGCCGGCGTCACCAACATCAGCATCTCCAACGCCGTCGCCCACAAGGGCTTCTTCTACGCCCCCGACCCGTCGAGCCAGCTTGCCTGCACCATCGCCGGCAACGTCGCCATGAATTCCGGCGGCGCCCACTGCCTCAAATACGGGGTGACCACCAACAACGTGCTGGGCGTGAAGATGGTGCTGATCGACGGTACGGTGATCGAGATCGGCGGTGCCCATCTCGATGCGCCGGGCTACGATCTGCTCGGCCTCGTCGTCGGTTCCGAAGGCCAGCTCGGCGTCGTCACCGAGGTGACGGTGCGCATCCTGCGCGCCGCCGAAGGCGCGCTGCCGATGCTGATGGGCTTTTCCAGTGCCGAGGCCGCCGGCGGCTGCGTCGCCGCCATCATCCGCTCGGGCATCGTGCCGGTGGCGATCGAATATATGGACGGGGCGGCGATCAAGGCCTGTGAGGATTTCGCCCATGCCGGCTATCCGCTCGATGTCGAGGCGATGCTGATCGTCGAGGTTGAAGGCTCGAAAGCCGAGATCGCCGACCTGATCGGGCGCATCACCAAGGTCGCCGGAGATTTTCACCCGCAGGTGGTACGCGTGTCGCAGTCGGAGGCCGAGAGTGCCGCCATCTGGAAGGGGCGCAAGGCCGCCTTCGGCGCCATGGGCCAGATCGCCGACTATCTGTGCATGGATGGCGTCATCCCCACCGGGCGATTGCCCGAGGTCCTGACGCGCACCAGCGAGATCTGCGCCAGCTACGGTCTTGCCGTCACCAACGTCTTCCACGCCGGCGACGGCAACCTGCACCCGCTCATCCTTTACGACGCCAACAAGCCCGGCGACATCGAGAAGGCGGAAGCCGCCGGCGCCGACGTGCTCAAGCTCTGCGTCGAGGTCGGCGGCTGCCTCACCGGCGAGCACGGGGTGGGCATCGAGAAGCGCGACCTGATGACGGTGCAGTTCTCGGCCGTGGACCTCGCCCAGCAGATGCGGGTGAAGAGCGTCTTCGATCCGGGCTGGCTGCTCAACCCGGCGAAAGTGTTCCCGCTGGAGGGGCGGCCGGAGACCAAGGTGGCAGCGTAAGCCGTGTCCCGGGCGCAGTGCGGTGCGCAGTACCGCGCTGCCGACCCGGGACCTACACGCTGATTGGACCCCGGCTCTGCGGTGCACCGTTTCACGCTGCACCGCGTCCGGGGAACAGGTCGCGGGCATCTGCCCGCGTCTCACCACAGATTCTTGCCGTCGATCTCCTTGTGCTCGACGGCGGCCAGGTCGAAGTCGTCGAAGAGGCGCGCATTGACGCCGATCCGCGGATTGTCGAAGTCGGCCTTGCCGGTCGACCAGTCGGGCGATTCGGAATAGGTGGTGCAGCCACACACCGGGCAGAAGTGATGCAGCCCCGTGTAGCTGTTCCACTGATAGGTGGCGACGCGGTCGCGCGCTGTGGTCAGGCGGAATTCCTTCGGCGTGTAATAGGCCCACAACACCCCGCGCTTCGAGCAGTAGGAGCAGGTGCAGGCGGTGACGCTCTCCGGCGCGGTGCTCACCTCGAATTGCGTCGCCTTGCAGTGGCAGCTTCCCTTGAGGATCATGGGATCGGTTCCCTCGCGTCTCTGTCGATGTCGTCGCATCCTAGCGCGGGCCTCCTGACAGCCCTGTGGCAGGAGGTGGAAGCATCCCAGAGTTGAGCGGCATCAAGGCACCGCGCGTGCCGCTGCTGATTCTGCCGGCATGGACAAGAAGATCCGCATCGAACAGCACTCGTGCTTCGGTCTCATCTGGGCGGCCGGCTGGCTTTTCACCATCGGCTTCATGAAGCTTGGCTTCTGGCAGGGTGTCTTCGCCATTATCGTCTGGCCCTACTACATCGGGACCTGGGCAGCGACGCTCGCCGCCTGATAGCGCGGTCGGCCTTTCCACGCGCGCCCGCGGTCGCTATTGCTTGCCGTCCGAAGTGAGCAAAGGCGCCAGGGCGTGAGCGAATTCCTGACTCCGACCGACGCGACCGAGATCGCCGACGTCGTTTCCGAGGCCACCGACCGGCAGACGCCGCTGGCGGTGATGGGCGGCGGCACGCGCGCCGGCCTCGGCCGGCCGGTGCAGGCCGCCGCGGCGCTCTCCACCGCCGGGCTCAGCGGTGTCACCCTCTACGAACCGGCCGAGCTGGTGATCTCTGCCAAGGCCGGCACGCCGCTGGCCGAGGTCGAGGCGCTGCTTGCCGAGAACGGCCAGCGCCTCACCTTCGAGCCGCCCGACCATCGCGGGCTCTACCGCTCGACCGGCGAGCCGACCATCGGCGCCGTGGCTGCCGCCAATCTCTCCGGTCCCCGACGTATCGTCGGCGGCGCGGCCCGCGATGGCCTCATCGGCGTGCAGGCGGTCACCGGCCGCGGCGACATCGTCAAGTCCGGTGGGCGTGTCATGAAGAACGTCACCGGCTACGACCTGGTGAAGTTCCTCGCCGGCTCCTACGGCACGCTTGCCGTGCTCACCGAGGTGACCTTCAAGGTGCTGCCGGCGCCTGAGACCGAAGCGACCCTGGTCATCGAGGGGCTCGATGACGCCGCCGCGGTCACCGCGCTCTCCGCAGCGCTGGCCACGCCCTTCTCGGTGACCGGCGCGGCGCATATCCCGCTCTCCGCCAAGGGGCCGGGGCGCACCTGCATCCGCCTCGACGGCTTTGCCGTTTCCGTTGCCGACCGGGCGAAACGTATGCGCGAGATGCCCGGGCCATTCAGCGCTGCGGTGCTGCTCGACGAAGCACAGTCGGCCGCGCTTTGGCGCGCCATCCGCAATCTCGATGCGCTCGCCGCGCCGGACGCAGCGCCCGTCTGGCGCATCTCCGTGAAGCCCAGCGATGCGCCGGCTCTGGTCGAGACCCTGCATCGCGCCTTCGCCTGCCGCGCCCTCTATGACTGGGGCGGTGGGCTTGTCTGGATCGCCGGTGGCGATGGGCCGGATGCCGGCGCCGAGGCCGTCCGCGCCGCGGTTGCCAAGGCCGGCGGCCACGCCACGCTGGTGCGCGCCCCCGACGACGTGCGCAACGCAGTCGAGGTCTTCCAGCCGCTCCCCGAGCCGCTGATGGCGCTTACCCGCAAGCTCAAAGAGAGCTTCGACCCCGCCGGCATCCTCAACCCCGGCCGCATCTATCCGGGGGTGTAATCGATGCAGACAAGCTTCACCCTGGCCCAGCTCGCCGATCCGCAAGTCGCCAATTCGGAGAAGATCCTCCGCTCTTGCGTCCATTGCGGCTTCTGCACGGCCACCTGTCCGACCTATCTCCTCCTCGGCGACGAGCTCGACAGTCCGCGCGGGCGCATCTACCTGATCAAGGACATGCTGGAGAGCGGCAAGCCGGCAAACGAGCAGGTGACGCGCCACGTCGACCGCTGCCTGTCGTGCCTGTCCTGCATGACCACCTGCCCCTCGGGTGTCGACTACATGCATCTGGTCGACCACGCCCGCGCCCATATCAACGAAACCTACCGCCGGCCTTTTGCCGACCGCGCTTTGCGCGCGCTGCTCGCTTTGGTGCTGCCTTATCCGGCGCGCTTCCGCGCCGCGCTCGGCGCCGCGCGCCTTGCCCGCCCATTCGCCGGCCTCGTCGCCAGGCTGCCCGCCGGCAACCGTCTGTCGGCGATGCTGAAGCTGGCGCCGCAGCGCCTGCCGTCGCCGACGCCGGCCAGCCGGCCCGGCACATTTGCGGCAACGGCGCCGCGCCGGCAGCGCGTCGCGCTCCTGCGCGGCTGCGCCCAGTCGGTGCTCGACCCGGCGATCAACGAGGCCGCCATCCGCCTCCTCACCCGCCACGGCGTCGAGGTGGTGCAGGCGGCCGACGAGGGCTGCTGCGGCGCGCTCACCCATCACATGGGCCGCAGCCACGATTCCCATGAGCAGGCCAAGCGCAACATCGATGCCTGGACGAGGGAGATCGAAGCGGGCGGCCTCGACGCCATCATCGTCACCACCTCGGGCTGCGGCACCACGGTCAAGGACTACGGTTTCATCCTGCGCAACGACCCCGCCTATGCCGACAAGGCGCGGCAGGTATCGGCGCTGGCCAAGGACATCTCCGAATATCTCGACACCCTCGACCTCGGCACGCCGGTGAACGGCAAGGGGCTGGCCGTCGCCTATCACGCCGCCTGCTCGCTGCAGCATGGTCAGAAGGTGACGACGACCCCCAAGGCGCTGCTTGCCCGCGCCGGCTTCGATGTGCGCGAGGTGCCGGAGGGACACATCTGCTGCGGTTCGGCCGGCACCTACAACATGCTCCAGCCGGAACTTTCCGAGCGCCTGCGTGCGCGCAAGGTGAAGAACATCGCGATCACCGGCGCCAGCCTCGTCGCCGCCGGCAATATCGGCTGCATCACCCAGATCGCCAGCGGCGGCGATCTTGCCGTCGTCCACACGGTCGAACTCCTCGACTGGGCCTATGGCGGGCCGAAGCCGGCGGAACTCGAAGCGACGGCTTGACATCCAATAAGCGTTGGCTTATCAAATAAGCGAACGATTATGGATTATCGGCCATGCAGACTGCTGCCCTCGACACGCTTTTCAAGGCACTTGCCGACCCGACCCGCCGCGCCGTCTTCGAGCGGCTGAGCCGCGAGGGGGAGGCGAGCGTCGCCGAGCTGACCGCCGGTGCCGGGGTGTCGCAGCCGGCGGTCTCGCAGCATCTGGCGGCGCTGCGCACGGCCGGCCTGGTGGCCGAACGGCATGCCGGCCGGCGCACGTTCTATCGCGCCGAGCCCCGCTCTCTGTCGCCGCTGATCGACTGGGTCTCCCATCAGGATGCTTTCTGGCGCGCGCGGCTCGGCCGTCTCGCCGGTCTTCTCAAGGAGCTGGACGAATGAACGACGCCTCCGCCGCCGCAGCCAAGCGCACCATCCGCATCGACTACGACTTCCCGTTTGCTGCGGAAAAGGTCTGGCGCTGCCTGACGGACAGCGAACTCCTCGCCCGCTGGCTGATGCCCAACGACTTCCGTGCCGAGGTTGGCCATCGCTTCACCTTCACCACGCAGCCTATGCCCTCGGCCGGGTTCGACGGCATCGTTCATTGCCGGGTTCTGGAAGTGGTTCCGCTGGAGCGGCTCAGCTATTCCTGGCGCGGCGGCGCGATCGACACGGTGGTCACCTGGACGCTGGAAGAGAAGCAGGGCAGGACGCTGCTCCATCTGGAGCAGGACGGCTTCGGCCCGGCCGATGCCATGGCCTTCGAGGGTCTCGGCCAGGGCTGGCGGAAGATGAAGTCCGGCCGCATTCTTGAGGTGCTCGCGAGCCTGTAGCCGGGTCTTGCGTCCCCTGCCGGAAATCCCTACCGTCGTTCAAGTCTCAACGGGGTGCCCATCGGGCTGAGAGGCGTCCGCCAACCCGTTCGAACCTGATCCGGATCATGCCGGCGGAGGGATTGAGGATGCACCAGCCGAAAGAAGCGTCGTGCGCCATCCGCCGGGCGATTGCAGCCTGAAGGACGGTGACCCATGGCAGACTTCGACATTCCCATGGCCGCGGCGGCGCTCGACGCGCTGCGTGAAAAGCGCCCGCTGGTCCACAACATTACCAACTACGTGGCGATGAACATCGCCGCCAATGTCCTGCTGGCGCTCGGCGCCTCGCCGGCGATGGTCCATGCCCGCGAGGAGGTCGAGGATTTCGTCGCCATCGCGAATGCGCTTGCCGTCAACATCGGCACCCTGTCGCCGCCCTGGGTCGAGGCGATGAACCTCGCCGCGGCCAAGGCGGTGGCAACGGCCACGCCGTGGGTGCTCGATCCCGTCGGCTGTGGTGCCACGCCCTACCGGACGAAAACGTCGGCGGACCTGGCGGGCCTGAGGCCGACGGTCATCCGTGGCAATGCCGGCGAGATCATGAGCCTTGCCGGCGAGGCCGGCGGCAGCGTCAAGGGCGTCGACTCGATTGCCGCTTCCGATGCCGCGGTCGAAGCCGCCCGCTTGCTCGCCAACACGACCGGCGCCGTCGTCGCTGTCACCGGTGAGACCGACTACGTCACCGACGGCGCCACCATCCTTGCCATCGAAGGTGGCCATGCGCTGATGCCACTGTCCACGGCGCTGGGCTGCGCGCTCACGGCTACCGTCGCCGCCTTCGCTGCGGTGCGGCCGCCCTTCGAGGCGACGGTCGCTGCGCTCGCCGTCTATGCCGCCGCCGGCGCCGAGGCCGCCAGCCGCTGCCGTGGTCCCGGCCACCTGCCGGCGGAGCTCTGCGACGCACTCCACCGGATGGATGCCACCCTGCTGGCGGAGCGGGCAAGGATCGCAGTCGTCTGATGCCGACTTACGTCGATTTCGATCTCTCCGTCTATCTGGTCACCGACCGCACGCTCTCCGGCGCCCGCGGCGTCATCGAGACCATGCGCCAGGCGGTCGCCGCCGGCGCAACCATCGTGCAACTGCGCGATCCCGCCGCCAAGACGCGGGCACTGGTCGAGGAGGCACGGGCGCTTGCCGCCGTGACGCGCCCGGCCGGCATTCCCTTCATCGTCAATGATCGCGTCGATGTGGCGATTGCCGCCGGTGCCGACGGCATCCATCTCGGCCAATCCGACATGAGGGTCGCTGATGCCCGCGCGCAGTTGGGGCCGGGGCCGATCCTCGGCCTGTCGATCACGGTGCTGGCCGATTTCGATGCATCGGACCTTGCCGGCGTCGACTATCTGGGCGTCGGGCCGATCTTTCAGAGCGCCACCAAGCCCGACGCGGCCCCGGCCATGGGCCTCGCCGGCCTGTCTGCCGTGCGCGCTGCCACGAAGCTGCCCATCGTCGCCATCGGCGGCATCGATGCCGGCAACGCCGCCGAGGTCATCGCCGCCGGCGCTGACGGTGTGGCCGTGGTATCCGCGATTTGTGCGGCCCCGGACGCCCGCGCAGCGACAGGGCGGCTTGCCGAGATCGTCGCGGCGGCGAGGCAGAGCCGGCTCTAGGTCCTCAGCCGGTAGCCGGTGCGGAAGATCCAGGCGACGATGCCGAGGCAGACGGCGAGGAACACGAAGGTCATGCCGAGGCTGACGAAGACGTTGACGTCGGCGATGCCATAGAAGGCCCAGCGGAAGCCGCTGACCAGATAGACCACCGGATTGAACAGCGTCACCGTCTGCCAGAAGGGCGGCAGCATCTTGATCGAATAGAAGCTGCCGCCGAGGAAGGTGAGCGGCGTGATGACCAGCAGCGGCACGATCTGCAGCTTCTCGAAGCCGTCCGCCCAGATGCCGATGATGAAGCCGAACAACGAGAAGGTGACCGCGGTCAGCACGAGAAAGACGATCATTACGAGCGGGTGCTCGACATGCAGCGGCACGAAGAAGCCGGCCGTCGCCAGGATGATCAGGCCGAGCATCGCCGATTTCGTCGCCGCCGCGCCGACATAGCTCACCACGATCTCGAGATAGGAGATCGGCGCCGACAGGATTTCGAAGATGGTGCCGACGAATTTCGGGAAATAGATGCCGATCGAGGCGTTCGAGATGCTCTGGGTAAGCAGCGACAGCATGATCAGGCCGGGAACGATGAAGGCGCCGTAGCTGACGCCCTCGACGCTGGTGATGCGCGAGCCGATGGCGGCGCCGAAGACGATGAAATAGAGCGAGGTCGACAGTACCGGCGAGATGATGCTCTGCATGATGGTGCGGAAGGTGCGCGCCATCTCCCAGCTGTAGATCGCCCAGATGGCACGTCCGTTCATTGGCGTTCGCTCACCAGGTTGACGAAGATGTCCTCAAGCGAGCTTTCCCTGGTCTTGAGGTCCTTGAGGTGCAGCCCGGCCTCTCGGAAGGCGGTCAGCAGCGCCGTGACGCCGATGTGCTCGGCCTGGGTGTCGTAGGTGTAGGTCAGTTCCAGGCCGCCATTGTTGAGCTCGAGATTGTAGGTGGAGAGCGCATCGGGGATCGCGTCCAGCGGGTTCTGCAGCTCCAGCGTCAGCTGCTTCTTGCCGAGCTTGCGCATCAGCGCCGCGGTTTCCTCCACCACGATCAGCTCGCCGTGATTGATGACGCCGATACGGTCGGCCATCTCCTCGGCTTCCTCGATATAGTGGGTGGTGAGGATCACGGTGACGCCGGATTCGCGCAAACCCCGCACCACTGCCCACATGTCCTTCCTCAGCTCGACGTCGACGCCGGCCGTGGGCTCGTCGAGGAACAGCACGCTCGGCTCGTGCGCCAGCGCCTTGGCGATCAGCACCCGCCGCTTCATGCCGCCCGACAGCGTCATGATCTTGGCGTCCTTCTTGTCCCACAGGGACAGTTCCTTCAGCACCTTTTCCAGATAGGCCGGATCGGCGCGCTTGCCGAACACCCCGCGGCTGAAGCTCACCGTCTGCCAGACGGTGGCGAAGGCGTCCGTGGTCAGCTCCTGCGGCACCAGGCCGATCATCGAACGCGTGTGGCGGAAGTCGCGCACGATGTCGTGGCCGTCGACGGTGATCGAACCGGGCCCCGGATTGACGATGCCGCAGATGATGCCGATGAGCGTGGTCTTGCCGGCGCCGTTGGGGCCGAGCAGGCCGAAGATCTCGCCGCGGCGAATCTCCAGGTCGATGCCCTTCAGCGCCTGAAAGCCAGTGTCGTAAGTCTTGGAAAGCCCGGAAATCGTGATGATCGGCTGTGTCGAAGCGTGTCCCGTCGCCATGCAAGGTCTCCCGCCGCGGGCGACACATATGGGCAACATGCCGGAGCGTTGCAAGGCAGGTTCCGCCCCTGCTGCAATCCACTGACATTCGGATTTAGGATATATGGAAAAGCGAATACCGAGCGAGGCTCAGGTCCCCGCCCAACTCTTCAGCGGCTTCTCCTCCATCGCCAGGAAGCAGATGAGGCCGACGGTCAGCGTGATCGCCGCAGCGATGAAGATCATGGTGAAGACCGGCCCGATCGGCGTACCGTTCTTGGCGGCGATGGCGACCAGCTGTTCGAGCGAGCCGATCGCCTGGCCGCCCACCCCGAGCCCGCCGATGAAGATGGTGCCGAAGACGGCGACCAGGATGGCGCTGCCCAGCGAGCGGAAGAAGTTGAAGGTCGCGGTTGCCGTGCCGAGCTGGTGGGGTTCGACGGCGTTCTGGATTGACACCGTGGTCACCGGGAAGATGGTGCCCATGCCCATGCCGGTGAGGGCGAGCAGCACCTCGATCTGCCACAGCGGCAGGGAGTTGGCGCGCCATGCGAGCAGCGCCGTGCCGATCACGGCGACCATCAGCCCGCCGGCCGGTCCGCGCTTGTAGTGCTCCGACCACGCCATGATGCGCCCGGCGATCTGGGCGCCGGTGACGGTGCCGCCCATCAGCGCAATTAGCGCCAGGCCAGACTGGCTGGCTGTCAGTCCGACCACCGCCTCGAAATAGATCGGCACGAAAATGGTGAGCCCGACCATGGTGCCGACCACGAAGAAGTTGGCGGCGGTGCCGGTGCCGACCACCGGATTGAGCATGACGGCAAGCGGCACGAAGGGCTCGGCCGCGGTCAAGAGCCGCGTCGCGAACAGCACCCAGGCGACGACCGTGGAGATGACCAGGGCGATGATCTGCGGCGAGGTCCACGCATAGGTGCCGCCGCCCCATGACAGCGCCAGCAGCAGCGTGGTCGCGGCGAAGGCCATCAGCAGCGCGCCGATCACGTCGAGCTTGTGCGGCCGCTCGTGGCGCGGCAGGCGCTTGAGCACGCCATAGGTCATCGCCAGGGCGGCGGCGCCGAGCGGCAGGTTGATCCAGAAGATCAGCGACCAGTGCAGGTCCTGGGCGAAGAAGCCGCCGATCACCGGGCCGACGACGCTGGAGGTGACGAAGACGGAAGCGAAATAGGCCTGGTAGCGCATGCGCTCGCGCGGCGAGACCACGTCGGCGACGATGGTCTGGGCAAGCGCGATCAGGCCGCCGCCACCGAGCCCCTGGATGAAGCGCGCGCCGATGAGCACGCCCATCGTCGGCGCCAGCGCGCAGGCGAGCGAGCCGGCAACGAACATCGAGATGGCGATGAGCAGCATCATGCGGCGGCCGTGGATGTCGGCGAGCTTGCCGTAGAGCGGCGTCACCGCGGTGGCGGAGAGCAGATAGGCGGTCACCACCCATTGCAGGTGTTCGACGTCGTTCAGCTCCGAGCCGATGGTCGGCAGCGCCGTGGCGACGATCGTCTGGTCGAGCGCCGACAGCATCATGGCGAGCAGGATGCCAAGGATGATCTGGCGCACGGCCGCTTTGTCGAGCGTCGGCGGGTGAGCAGGGGGAGGCGCGGCGTCGTTCATCGCAAGCGTCGACACGAGGGAGGGAAGGCACAGGACGAGAGGGAATTCGCCGACTATCAATAGCCTCGTCGGCGCGAAAAGAAAGGGGCGCCTCGCGAGAGGCGCCCGTGCTTCGCAAGCTCGGCGCGAGGCTGGCTACAGCACGATGACCTTAGCGCCCACGCGCGCGCGATTGTAGAGGTCGATGACGTCGTCGTTGATCAGGCGGATGCAGCCCGACGAGACGTTGAGGCCGATCGTCCACGGCTCGCTGGTGCCGTGGATGCGGTAGCCGGTGTCGCCCCCCTTGCCGGAAAGATAGAGGGCGCGTGCACCCAGGGGATTGTCGCGGCCGCCCTTCATATATCGCGGCAGCGTGCGGCCGCGCTTGGCCTCGCGCGCGATCATTTCCGGCGGCGGCGTCCAGCCCGGCCATTGTGCCTTGCGGCCGACATGCACGACGCCGTGCCAGCCGAAGCCGGTGCGCCCGACGCCGATGCCGTAGCGGATCGCCTGGCCCTTGCCGAGCACGTAATAGAGGTAGTGCCAGCGCGGATCGACGATGATGGTGCCCGGCCTCTCGGAGGTCTTGTAGGCGACCGTGGTGCGCCGGAACTGGCCCGGCACCTGGCGATAGCGCGACACCTGCTCCGGATAGAGCGCCGGGCCCGGTCCGACGGCGCCGGAAAGCACCTCGCCGAGGCCGTTGAACAGCGCATCGATCGGATTGTCATCGGCGCTTGCCGTCCCGGCGCTGGCGAGCGCCACGCCGAGAACCGCCGCCATGATCAGCTTTCTGCCGAACATCTCGCTCCCCCAGGATTGGCCTCTCGCGGGCCGCCGCATGTTTCCGGAACGATAGCGAATTCGCCTGCGCCGGCAACCGCCTTGGCGGTCACGAGCTGGTGAGGCGAGGGCCGTCCGCCGGACGAAGAGCGGACGGCCTCTACCCCCGAAGCAGCCGGAGGCCCGGCTGCCCCCCCGTCCGATCTATTCGACGATCACCCGGGTACCGACCTTCACCCGGTCGTAGAGGTCGACGACGTCCTGATTGCGCATGCGGATGCAGCCCGAGGAGACCGCATGGCCGATGGTCCATGGCTGGTTGGAGCCGTGGATGCGGTAGAGCGTCGAGCCGAGATAGAGCGCGCGGGCGCCGAGCGGATTGTCGACCCCGCCGGCCATGTGCACCGGCAGGTTCGGCACGCGCTGGCGCATCTCCTCCGGCGGCGTCCAGTCCGGCCACTTGGCCTTGCGCGTGACTTTGTGGACGCCGGCCCATTCGAAGCCCGGGCGGCCGACGCCGACGCCGTAGCGCTTGGCCATGCCGTTGCCGAGGACGAGGTAGAGATAGCGCGCCTCGGTATCGATGATGATGGTGCCCTTGGGCTCCTTGCCGGCATAGGCGACCTCGCGCGGCAGGAAGGCCGGATCGATCGGCTGGCCGTAGCGCGGGTCATAGGTCGGCTGGCGGCGCTGGGGCGCGACGGTCGCCGGCGAGAAGGCGGCCTGCTGCGGTGAGGGCCGGGCAACGCCGAGACGGTGCGGCGCCATCAGCTGCACGAGCAGCGGGCCGTCGGTGAAGGTAACGGGTTGCGCTGCGGCCGCGCCGCTGTGAACGATGCCAAAGGCGAAGGCGACAAGCGCCAGGGAGGAGAAGAATTGGGTGATCATCGGCGTACTCGATACATTTTGCGCGACATGCGGTTGCCCGCCGGAGGGAACGGACCTGCCTGACGCCGATTTTTTTCGTTGGGCCGCTTCCGGGAGAGACGGTAGAGGGCGGCTGGCGAGAAAATGGTAAATGAAGTATCGCCAGGTTCGACCATGGTGAACGAAGGGTTACACTTGGGGCCCCGATGGCCAACGGAATGAAACTGGTGAAGGGCGAGGACGGCAAGGTGCGCTGCGCCTGGGGCGCCGGCACGCCGGTCTACATGGCCTATCACGACCACGAATGGGGGCATCCGGTCGCCGACGACAATCGCCTGTTCGAGAAGATCTGCCTGGAGGGTTTTCAGTCCGGCCTGTCGTGGCTGACCATCCTCAGGAAGCGCGAGAATTTCCGCAAGGCCTTCGTCGGCTTCGACTTCCACAAGGTCGCCCGCTTCAAGGAAAAGGACGTCGAGCGCCTGCTCGCCGACGCCGGCATCATCCGCCATCGCGGCAAGATCGAAGCGACCATCAACAACGCCAAGCGCGCCGTCGAGCTGGAACGCGAGCGCGGGTCGCTGGCCGCCTATTTCTGGGAACACGAGGTGGAGACGGCGCGGCTGAAGCCGGAGGACGGGGCATCCTTCGCGCCGCCGTCGCAATCGATCATGTCGATTTCGCTGTCGAAGGACCTCAAGAAGCGCGGCTGGCGCTTCGTCGGGCCGACCACCTGCTACGCCTTCATGCAGGCCATGGGTCTGGTCAACGACCACCATCCCGGCTGCTGGTGCCACAGGGAAGTCGAGCGGGAACGCAAGGCCTTCGTCCGACCCGGCGCATGAATGGGCAAACGAAGGGGCGCGTCTTCGTCCTTGCCGAGGCCGTCCTGCGGCTGATCGGGGGGGAGCGAAACGAAAAGGGCGGCTCTGCGCCGCCCTTTCCAAGGAATTCGGTTTGTCCGCCGGTTAGCGAGCCCGGGTGGCCTCACCCGGACGGCGGTAGATGATCTCGCGGGCACCGCCGAAAGCGGCCAGATGACGATCGCTCGACCGGCTGGCTGACTGCTGTGTGCGGGCTGATCTGCTCATCGTCATTCTCCTTGCAATCCCGGTCGGCTCAGCGCGTGTGCGCCAGTTCGCGCGCACGCAGCGAGATGGTCTCGCGGGTGAGGCCGATATCGGCGAGTTGACGGTCGCTGAGCCCGCTCAGGGCTTGGTGATAGCGGGCAGCCAGGAACCGCTCGGCAACACCGGCGGCGGCGTTTCTCAACTTGCTCATCGGTACTCTCCTTCCCGTCCCGGCCGGCTCAGAGCTTCTGGGCCAGTTCGAGCGCGCGCACCGAGACGTTCTCGCGGCTGAGGCCGATGTCGGCCAGCTGGCGGTCGCTCATGCGGTTGAGCGTATGGTTCAGGCGGGCCGTGCTGAGGCTCGTGGTCAGGCTGTTGAAGGCGCGGCTGAAGCGGTTCATCGTTCTATCCTCTCAATCTCTGCACAGAAGATAAGCGCTGTAGAAACTGGAGGCAGGGGTTTTGCTGCATCGCACCATTGCGTCCAGCGCATGGCCGACGCCGGAGCATGGCGAAATTAGGGCAGCTTCTTAACCAGACTGTCCGCCGCCCGGCCTTTCACGCCGAAAGACCGGATGAGAGTGGTGAAGGCCTTGCGCCTCGCGGGGTCCCACGATGCCGCCCGGCTGGCGACCAGTTGGGCTTCCGATTTCAGGATCACCCCGTCGGAGAGGATCTTCAGCCCGTTGGCCCTGAGCGTCGTGCCGGTGGTGGTGATGTCGACGATGAGGTCGGCGGCGCCGGAGGCCGGTGCCCCTTCGGTGGCGCCAAGGCTCTCCACGATGCGGTAGTCGGCAATCCCGTGGCCGGCGAAGAAGCGGCGGGTGAGATTGATGTATTTGGTGGCGACGGTGAGCCGGCGGCCGTGGCGGGGGCGGAAGTCGGCGGCGACGTCGTCGAGGTCGGCCATGGTGTCGACGTCGATCCACGCCTCCGGCACCGCGACCACCACCTCGCACTGGCCGAAGCCGAGCGGCGCCACGAAGGCGGTGCGGCCCTGCCAGTCGGGCACCGTCTCTTCCACCTGGTCGCGGCCGGTGACGCCGAGATGGACGGCGCCGGCGCCGATTTCGCGGGCGATCTCGGGCGCCGACAGATAGGCGACCTCGACACCGGCGAGGCCGGCAATGCGCCCGCGATAGCGCCGCGCCGCGCCCGAGCGCGTCAGCTCAAGCCCGGCCTCGGCGAAGGCGGCAAGCGTCGACTCCTGAAGGCGCCCCTTGGAGGGGACAGCGACGATGAGCGGCGCGCTCATGGCTTCCCCCCGATGCGGTCGAGCCAGATGGAGAAGCCGACCGCCGGCACCGCCGCGCCGGAGATGAGCGCCATCATGCGGTCATAGCGGCCGCCGCCGACGATCTGGCCGCCGTCGGGACGCTCCGCATCGTGCACCTCGAAGACGAAGCCGGTGTAGTAGTCGAGCCGCCGGCCGAAATCGGCGGCGAAGGTGAGGCGGGGGAGAGCGACGCCGCGGCTGGCGAGCGCTTGCGTGCGCGCCTCGAAGCGATCGAGCGCCTTGCCGATGGCAAGCGTTTCGCTTTGCGCCAGCCGGCGCATGGCGGCCAGCGCGCGGGCCGGCGTGCCGGCGATGGCGAGATAGCGCGACAGCACCTTGGCGGGCCGGTCGCCGATGCCGGCGGCGATCACTGCCTTCTCGACGAAGCGGTCGGCGATTTCGTCGGCCGTGCGTCCGTCGATGGTGGCGAGGCCGCTGGCCTCCAGTACTTCCGCTGCGCGTCGGCGGGCGGTGGCGCGCTGGGCTTGCCCGGTCGCAGCGGCATCGGCCGCCGCGCCGCCATTGGCGCGCGCGATCAGCTCGGCCACGCGCTGGCGATTGCCGAAATTGCGCGCCAGGCGGCGCTGCCACGGCGGGCTCAGATCGAGCGCGTCGAGCACGGCGCCGAAGACGCCCGAATCACCGATGCGCACATTGATCTTGGCGACGCCAAGTCCGTCGAGCGCATCGAGCGCCAGCTTCAGTGCGTCGGCATCGGCGGCGACGCGGTCGCTACGGCCGAGCGATTCGATGCCGGCCTGCAGAAACTCGCCGGGCTCGTTCCTGCGGTGGCGGAACACCGGGCCGAGATAGGCATAGCCCGCCTTGCGCTTGGCGGCGCCGGTCGCAAGGTGGTGCAGGCAGACGGGGATGGTGTAGTCGGGCCTCAGCGCCAGCTCGGTGCCGTCGGCGGCGCTGGTGAGATACAGGCGCCGGCGCAGGTCCTCGCCGGCCAGTTCGACGAACACGCTCGCCGGGTGGACGATCGGCGGCTCGACGAAAGCATAGCCGGCCTCGGCGAAAAGCCGGCGCAGCGGTTCATACGTGTCGGTCATGTTCCGGTGCGATCGCTGCGAACGCCCCTCTCCTTCCTTGCGGGGGAGACGGCGGAGCCCGGTTTCGAGCACGCGAAATCGTTGGCGAAGCCAGAGAGGGGTATGGGCACGGCAACGCCTTGACCCCCCTCCCTGTCCCTCTCCCGCAAGGGGGGAGGGGAGGCAGGCGCCGCGAACGCCGAGACCGTGATCATCGTTACGGGCGCCGCTCGCCACGGCCGAGAAGGCGATTGACCACCTCCACCAGATCGCCGGCGGCGACCTCTTCCTGGCCGGGGCGCTCCTCGCGCCACTGGGCATTGTCCTCGATTCGTGCCGACAGCTTCTTGCCGAGTGCCAGGTCCTTGATCTGCACGACGCCGCGCGCCTTCTCGTCGCCGCCCTGGATGACGGCCAGCGGCGCGTTGCGCCGGTCGGCATATTTCATCTGCGCCTTCATGCCGGCGGCGCCGAGATAGAGTTCGGCGGCGATGTCGGCGCGGCGAAGCTCGGCGACCATCTTCTGATAGTCACCCATGCGCTCGCGCTCGAGCACCAGCACCACCACCGGCCCACCGGTCTCCTCTGCCTCGCCCTTGGCGAGCGCCGAGAGCGCCGACTGCAGGCGCGACACGCCGATGGAGAAGCCCGTGGCCGGGATCGGTTCGGCGGTGAAGCGGCCGACCAGCCCGTCGTAACGCCCGCCGCCGCCGACGGAGCCGAAGCGGGCCGGCTCGCCCTTTTCGTTGACCGTCTCGAACAGCAGTTCCGCCTCGTAGACCGGGCCGGTGTAATACTCCAGGCCACGCACCACCGAGGCGTCGATGCGGATGCGGTCAGCGCCGTAGCCGGCGGCGGTCACCTGCTCGGCGATCTTGTCCAGCTCGGCAGCGCCTTCCTCGCCGATCCTGGTCTGTCCCGGCGCGGGACGGCCGGATTCGTGCGCCTCCAGCGTCTTCAGAGCGGTAGCCACCTGGCGCGGGTCGAGGCCAGCGCCCTTGGTGAAGTCGCCGCTTTCGTCGCGCCGGCCGGGCCCGAGCAGGTCGCGGACACCTTCGATGCCGAGGCGGTCGAGTTTGTCGATGGCGCGCAGCACAATCAGCTTCTGGTGCTCGTCGACGACGCCGATCTCCTCCATGACGCCATCGAGGACTTTGCGGTTGTTGACGCGGATGACGTATTGGCCGCGCGGGTTGCCGAGCTCCTCCAGCGTATCGGCGGCCATCATGCACATCTCGGCATCGGCGGCGACCGAAGCCGCACCGACCGTGTCGGCGTCGAACTGCATGAACTGGCGGAAGCGTCCGGGTCCCGGCTTCTCGTTGCGGAACACCCAGCCCGCCCGGTAGCTGCGGTAGGGCTTGGGCAGGCGCTCGTAGTTCTCCGCTACGAAGCGGGCAAGCGGCGCCGTCAGGTCGTAGCGCAGCGACAGCCACTGCTCGTCGTCGTCGAGGAAGGAGAATACGCCCTCGTTCGGCCGGTCCTGGTCGGGCAGGAACTTGCCGAGCGCCTCGCTGTATTCGATCAGCGGGGTCTCGACCGGCTCGAAGCCGTAGCGCTCATAGACGCGGCGGATGCGCGCCATCATTCGCTCGGTGGCGCGGATATCCGCCGCCGAGCGGTCGATCAGCCCGCGCGGCAGCCGGGCCTTCGGTTTCTGTTCGGTGCTTGCCATGGCGCGCGGTTCCTAGCCCATCGCCGGGGGAGCGGCAAGCTTGGCCGCAGAGGGTCGGTAGCCTTTGCGGGTCCCCGTGAATCGCCGATTAACCGTGACGCGCGATCGGCCGGCGGGCGCCAGCCTTCGTTAAGGCTCCCCGTGGCAGGGATCGACTGCCGGGACGGGGTCCGGAGCGAAGGCATGAATGAATTCATTTTCGATGTCGACCTGACTGTCGGTCCCGACCCCAGAACCGTCAACTTCGCCCATGGCGGCGTCGTCTTCGTCAAGGGCGACCGCGGCGAATACGCCTATCTGGTGCGCTCCGGCGAGGTCGAGATCCGCGACGCCGGCCATGCGCTGGAGGTCATCGGCCCCGGCGGCCTGTTCGGCGAGATGGCACTCATCGACGGCGGCCCGCGCAGCGCCTCGGCGGTCGCCAGCAAGGCCACCGAGCTGGTCGTCATCGACCGGCGTGCATTCGTCACACTCATTGGCGAGGTGCCCGATTTCGCCATCACAGTGATGCAGCTTCTCGCCCACCGCCTGCGCGCCACCAATACCCGCACATCCGCCGACACCGGCCTGCCGATCCGCCGGGTCAGCCGCAGGAGCGCCTGAGGTCAGAGCGCAGCGGGCGACCCGGCCGGGCCGCCCGCCCGGCCGGCATGAATTCTCGGTAATCCAGGGGTCCGGGCCGCGGAATCCTCCGCTTAGCCCTTGGCAGGCGCCGTCCGCGGGCCATTTTCACCCGTCAGATCAAGATTGCGCTTGCGCGAGCCGTTCTCCATCCTGCGCCGGCGATCACTATTCCCGCCTTGACCCCGTGACCGCCGCCCGGCGGCGCGCAAAGGAAACGCCCGTATGTTCGGATCGTTCTTCCCCAAACCCCGCCTGCTCCTCGTCTCCGCCATCCTGTGGACGGCCTTCAGCATGGCCGTCTGGTATCTGTTCGCGCGCGAGCTCGGCAAGAGCATCAGCCTGGGCGGGATCGTCGGCATCCACTATCCGCCGCCGCTGGCGCCTGGTGGTGGCGATACGGCGCGCACCACCTTTGCCTCGGCCAACGACATTGCCGTCGATGCCTGGCTCTACCAGTACATGTTCGTCTGCGGCGCCATCTTCGCGCTCGCCTGGCGGCAGTATTCACCGCACCGCTGGTTCCGCTGGTCGGTGGTCGCCTCGTCGGTGATCCTGTTCATCGTCTGGTTCCAGGTCCAGCTCGACGTGCTGATCAACAACTGGTTCGGTTCGTTCTACGACCTCATCCAGAAATCGCTGGCCAACGCGAATGTCGTCACCAGCGCCGAATATTTCAGCCAGCTCGCAACCTTCCTGACCATTGCGATGATCTATATCTTCGTCGCCGTCTTCAACGCCTTCCTGGTCAGCCACTACATCTTCCGCTGGCGCACGGCGATGAACGACTACTACGTCGAAAACTGGCAGAGGCTGCGGTTGATCGAAGGCGCCTCGCAGCGTGTCCAGGAAGACACCATGCGCTTCGCCTCGACCGTCGAGGATCTCGGCGTCAGCCTGGTCGGCTCGGTGATGACGCTGATCGCCTTCCTGCCGATCCTCTGGGGCCTGTCGTCCTTCGTCAAGGAACTGCCGATCATCGGCGCTGTGCCGCAGGCGCTGGTCATCATCGCCATCCTGTGGGCGATCTTCGGCACCGGTCTGCTGGCGATTGCCGGCATCCGCCTGCCCGGGCTGCAGTTCCGCAACCAGCGCGTCGAGGCGGCCTACCGCAAGGAGCTGGTGCTTGGCGAGGACCGTGCCGAGCGCGCCCAGCCGCCGACCCTGTTCGAGCTTTTCACCAATGTGCGCCGCAACTATTTCCGTATCTATCTCAACTACTTGTATTTCAACGTCGCGCGCTATGGCTACCTTCAGGCGGGCGTCCTGGTGCCCTATGTCGCGCTGGCGCCAACCATCGTCGCCGCCGGCTTCACCCTTGGCGTCATGCAGCAGATCCTGCGCGCCTTCGGTCAGGTGGAGTTGTCGTTCCAGTATCTGGTCAATTCGTGGTCGACGATCGTCGAGCTGATGTCGATCTACAAGCGCCTGCGCGCCTTCGAGGCGACGCTCAAGGACCAGCCGCTGTCCTCCATCGAACGCGAGCCGATCTCGCAGCCGTCGTAAGGAAAGGGGAGAGCGCTCAGCGCTCGAAGCGTCGGCCGAAACGCTCCGCCGACCACGCACCGGGGCCGGTGATGGTCAGAAACAGGAAGCCGGCGCAGAGCCCGGCGTCCTTGCCGAACTGGATGGCCTCGTTCAGATCGGCGAGGTTTTGGTGGAACACGAGCGCCTGCGCGCCTTCGAGGCGACGCTCAGGGACCAGCTGCTGTCCTCCATCGAACGCGAAACCGCCGCGGCCGACGCCGCCTGACGGTAGAGCGCGGACAATCGGAGCAATTTGATTGGCAATTTGAATGGTGGACTACGCCGTTTCTTAAATCCCCATGGGCAACATTCGCGCCGGCTGGACGGACCCCGGGAGAGCCCCATGACAGGAACCATCTTCGACGTAGACGTCATCGCATCCAGCGGCAGCGCGGTGCTCATGTTCGTCGACGGCGTCACCATCCACCGGCGCGGCGAGGCAGGCGACTGCGCCTATATCGTCAAGCGTGGCAGTGTTGCGCTGAGCCAGAGGGGGCGCCCGGTGGAGACCATCGGCCCCGGCGAGATCTTCGGCGAGGCGAGCATGATCACCGGCGCGCCGCATCTCGATACCGCCGTCGCCGTCGGCGGCGTGGAGCTGCTGCCGATCGACCCGGACCTGTTCGATGTGCTGGTGCGCGACGACGAGGACTTCGCTCAGACGGTGATGCGGCTTCTTGCCCGCCGGCTGAGCGCCACCGCCGAGATGTTCGAGCGCTGCGTCGACGATATGCCGGCGGCAGACGCACCAGCGTTGCCCGTGCAAGCCACCGCCTGATCCGGTCGCGAAAGGCGCTGGAAGAAAAAAGGCCGCCCGAAGGCGGCCTTTCCATATTCTCGTTTGCTGGCGGCGCGGACTAGAAGTCCATGCCGCCCATTCCGCCGCCGGCCGGCATGGCGGGAGCCGCTTCCTTCTTGGGAAGCTCGGCGACCATCGCTTCGGTGGTCACCAGCAGGCCGGCAACCGAGGCGGCGTCCTGCAGCGCGGTGCGCACGACCTTGGTCGGGTCGACGATGCCGGCGGTCACGAGATCGCCATAGGTCTCGGTCTGCGCGTCGAATCCGAACGTGTCGGACTTGCTCTCGAGCACCTTGGAGACAACGATCGAGCCCTCGACACCGGCGTTCTCGGCGATCTGGCGGATCGGCTGCTCAAGCGCGCGCAGCACGATCTTGATGCCGGCCTCGACGTCGGCATTCTCGGAGGAGAGCTTGGCGACCGACTTCTTGGCGCGCAGCAGTGCGACGCCGCCGCCCGGGACAATGCCTTCCTCGACCGCCGCACGGGTGGCGTTGAGGGCGTCGTCGACGCGATCCTTCTTCTCCTTCACCTCGATCTCGGTCGCACCGCCGACGCGGATCACCGCAACGCCGCCGGCGAGCTTGGCCAGCCGCTCCTGCAGCTTCTCGCGGTCGTAGTCGGAGGTGGTCTCCTCGATCTGCGCCTTGATCTGGCCGATGCGGCCCTCGATCTCCTTCTTCTTGCCGGAGCCGTCGACGATGGTGGTGTTCTCCTTGGAGATCGTCACCCGCTTGGCACGGCCGAGCATCTGGAGATTGACGTTCTCGAGCTTGATGCCGAGGTCTTCGGAGATGACCTGGCCACCGGTCAGGATGGCGATGTCCTCAAGCATGGCTTTGCGGCGATCGCCGAAGCCCGGCGCCTTCACCGCCGCGACCTTGAGGCCGCCGCGCAGCTTGTTGACGACGAGCGTGGCAAGAGCCTCGCCCTCGACGTCCTCGGCCACGATCATCAGCGGCTTGCCCGACTGCACCACCGACTCGAGCACCGGCAGCATCGCCTGAAGGTTGGAGAGCTTCTTCTCGTGGAGGAGGATGTAGGGGTCTTCCAGCTCGGTCACCATCTTCTCAGCATTGGTGACGAAGTACGGCGACAGGTAGCCGCGGTCGAACTGCATGCCCTCGACCACCTCGAGCTCGGTCTCGAGCGCCTTGGCTTCCTCGACCGTGATGACGCCCTCGTTGCCGACCTTCTGCATGGCGTCGGAAATCATGGCGCCGACTTCGTGCTCGCCATTGGCCGAAATCGTGCCGACCTGGCCGATCTCCTCGGTCGTCTTGATCTTCTTCGAGCGGCGCTTGAGGTCCGCAACCGCCTCGGCGACGGCCATGTCGATGCCGCGCTTGAGGTCCATCGGGTTCATGCCGGCGGCAACCGCCTTGGTGCCTTCCTTCACGATGGAAGCGGCAAGAACCGTAGCGGTCGTGGTGCCGTCGCCGGCGATGTCGTTGGTCTTCGAGGCGACTTCGCGCACCATCTGGGCGCCCATGTTCTCGAACTTGTCGTCAAGCTCGATCTCCTTGGCGACGGTGACGCCGTCCTTGGTGATGCGCGGTGCGCCGAACGACTTGTCGAGCACGACGTTGCGGCCCTTGGGGCCGAGCGTCACCTTGACGGCGTTGGCGAGAATGTCGACGCCGCGCAGCATCCTGTCGCGCGCGTCAGTGGAGAATTTGACGTCTTTGGCAGCCATTGCTTCTGTTCCTTCAGAATTCGATTGGGAGGGAGTAGGGGCGCTGGCGCCGTCAGGCAGCCTTGCGGCCCGCGGCCTTGCCTTCGATGATGCCCATGACGTCGGACTCCTTCATGATGAGGAGGTCTTCGCCGTCGATCTTCACTTCGGTGCCGGACCACTTGCCGAACAGGATGCGGTCGCCGACCTTGACGTCGAGGGCGACAAGCTTGCCGTTCTCGTCACGGGCGCCGGGTCCGACGGCGATGATCTCGCCTTCCTGCGGCTTCTCCTTGGCGGTGTCCGGAATGATGATGCCGCCGGCGGTCTTCTCTTCGGATTCGACCCGGCGAACGACCACGCGGTCGTGGAGGGGACGGAATTTCATGGATCTCGATTCCTCTCTGAGCGGCGCGATCCTTATGACGGATCAGCCTGCAATGGGGCGTCTGTTAGCACTCAGCAAAGACGAGTGCTAACAGGTGCGCCGCATTTAGGGAGGCGATTGACCTGAGTCAAGGGCCGAAGGCTGACGATCGGTGCGGCAGCCTCCAAACCAGCAATGGCGCCGATATCACGCCCGCCCGGCTCGCCATCGGCGAGCAAAAAACGATAATTACCAATAGGTTAATGAAAGGTTTTGTTAACGAAGTTCAACTCCGTCGCCCGCCGGCAAGGAACTTCCGCGCTTCATTCGACGATCGTGAAGGGCAGGGTGACCGAAGCGTGCTTGGCTGTGGCGCCATCGGTGAGCGTCAACACCAGCGTGTAGTTACCGGCCTTCAGCGTCGGCAGGGTGACGTTGACCGCGGCATGGATCTCGTGGCTCTTGGCCCGCCCCTGCCAGGTGAGGCTGCCGAAATTGTCGGTCTTGGCGAGCAGGATGCCGCCGGCCGTGCGGATCTCGATGCCGGTGGTGAGCGTCACGGCGTATGACGGCGCGTCGCCGGTGAAGCCGTAGCCGACCGGCTCGAGATAGACGGTGGCCGTGTCGCCAGAGTGGAAGCTGGCCTCGGTGAGCGGCTCGTACTGCCCGAATCCCTTGACCGAGGTGGCGAAGACGGCCACGCGGAACTGAAGCGGCGAGGCCGCCCAGAAGGCGTCGCTCGCCCGGTCGAAGGCGGAAAGCGCCTCGGCCGGCTTGCCCTGCAAGAGCAGATTGTCCGCGTCGGTGGCGAAATTGATGATCGCGCCGGCCGATGCGGCCGTCGTCAGGCTGCCGGCGATGAAAAGCGCCAGCCCGGCTGCCGCAATCATGCTTCGCCGGCAAATGCCCATTGCCATGATCCGTCCTCCGGCTCCGCGCCGCGCGCCATGATCCGACCCCCGGCGCCATCATGCAAGCCGCCGAGGGCGTAATTCGTTGGAAAAGCTGAAGGTCAGGCGACCTCCGGGCGCACCTTCAGCCACGCCTGGCGCTTGCGATAGAGCGTCGAGGGGGCGAGTTCGAGCGCCGCCGCGGCGCGCGCGATGTTGCCGTCGAAGGCGTCGAGCGCCGCCTCGATGATCTGCTGCTCCTGGCGCCAATAGGGTGCGATCGCGGGCTCGGAAGAGGCCTGTCGCTCCACAGCGGCGGCGACCCCCGCCGGCGGCAGGTCGAGACTGTCGGTGCCGCCGAGCACCACCATGCGGCGAACCAGGTTGGCCAGTTCGCGGACATTTCCCGGCCAGTCGCGGGCGGCAAGCGCGGCCAGCGTGCCCGCTTCGAGGGTGAGCGGACCGGCGCCTTCTTCCGCCACATAGCGGGCGTGGAAATGTTCGGCCAATAGCGGGATGTCCTCGCGCCGGTCGCGCAGCGCCGGCAGGTGGATGGGCAGGACATGCAGCCGGTAGTAGAGGTCGGCGCGGAATCGCCCGGCCGCGATTTCGGCGAGCGGGTCGCGGTTGGTCGCTGCAACGATGCGCACTGCCACCCGTTTCTGCTCGGTGCCGCCGACCCGCCGCAGCGTCCCCGACTGGACGAAGCGCAGCAGCTTGGCCTGCAACCTCAGGTCCATCTCAGCGATCTCGTCGAGGAACAGAGTCCCGCCGTCGGCCAGCTCCGCCGCGCCCGCCCGGTGCTCGGTGGCGCCGGTGAAGGCGCCGCGCACATGGCCGAAGATCTCGCTCTCCATCAGCTCGCGCGGGATCGCGCTGCAATTGATGGCGATGAACGGCCGCCCCTCGCCACCGGCATGGGCGTGGATCGCTTCCGCGGCAAGCTCCTTGCCGGTGCCGCTCTCGCCGGTCAGGAACACCGGCGCCTGCGACGGCGCCATCCGCGAAATCTTGTCGTAGACCGCAAGCATTGCCGGCGAGCGGCCGACGAAGCCGGCGAAGTCGCTGCTGATCGTCGGGGGCGCAGCCGGTTGCCCTGCAACCGGAGCTGCTGGCGGCGGCCGCCAGGCGGCGACTGCGGCATTCAGCCGCTCGATCAGCGCGCGAGCGCCGATCGGCTTGGGCAGGAAGTCTGCGGCGCCGGCCTTGACCGCGGCAACCGCGGTGCTGAGCGAGCCGCTGTCGCTGGTGGCGATCAGCATCGAGCCGTGGCGGGCCAGCTCGGGTACGCGGGTGGGGCCGCCGATGGTGGCCAGGTCGGCGAGCATGATGGCGTCGTGGCGCGTTCCCGCCGCGGCAACCGCTTCCTCGTAGCTGGCACAGGTGGTGGCGGTGAAGCGCCCGCCGGTGCGCTCGGCAATGAGGCCCGCAAGCAGACGACGCTGACCGGGGTCGGCGTCGACGACGAAGACGCCAACCGGCTGTACTGCCACGTGATTGAGTGCCATGACCCCGGCGACCCGTGCCCCAACTTCAAAACGACTGTCCGTCAACAGGGTAAACAAACGGTTTGCTCCGCCGGCGGGCCTTGCCGAGGGAAATTGCGCAAGACCCCTCTTGACCGGGGCACGGCAAGCCCATAGGCGGTGCGCGTGACGAACACCGCATCGCCTTCCTTCGTATCCGGCCTGGCCGCGCTTGCCCCCACATACCGGGCGTTGCTCTGCGACGTCTGGGGCGTGGTGCACAACGGCGCCGAGGCGCATCCCTCCGCCGTAGACGCGCTCATCCGCTACCGGGCGGAGGGCGGCACCGTGCTGCTCATCTCCAATGCGCCACGGACCAAGGCCGGCGTCGTCAGCCTGCTCGACCGCTTCGGCGTGTCGCACGAGGCCTATGACGACATCCTGACCTCGGGCGATACGGCCCACGACGTCCTCGCCGAAAGGCCGGGGGCGCGCATCTTCCATCTCGGCCCCGAGCGCGACCTGTCGATCTATGACGGGCTGCCGTTCACTTTCGCCGACGCACAATCGTGCGAGATCATCTCCTGCACCGGCCTCTACGACGACGAGACCGAGACCCCGGACGATTATGACCAGCGCCTCGTCGCCCTGCAGGCGCGCGGCGTGCCCATGGTCTGTGCTAATCCCGACATCGTCGTCGAACGCGGCGGCAAGCTGGTGTGGTGCGCCGGCGCGCTGGCTCAGCGCTATCGCGATCTTGGCGGCGAGACGCTCATGGTCGGTAAGCCGCACAGGCTGGTCTATGAGGTGGCGCTCAGGCGGATTGCCGAACTTGCCGGCGCGCCCGTCGCGCAAGGCGCGGTGCTCGCCGTCGGCGACGGCATGGAGACCGATGTGCGCGGCGCCGTCGAGAACGGCCTGGACGTGCTGTTCGTGACCGGCGGCATCCACGCCGACGATTTCGGCTCGCGCGATGCGCCCGACATCGCCAGGGTGCGGGCCAAGCTCGCCGTGGCAGGCCTCGCCGCCAACAGCGTCATCAGCCGCCTCACCTGGGGGAACGGCCCGTGACCCGCTCGCCCCGGCCGGTGCTTCCCGCCAATTCGGTCGACCGCATCCCCGCTGCACTCAAAGGCGGCGTGGTGGCGGTCGGCAATTTCGACGGCATGCATCGCGGCCATCAGGCCCTGCTGGCCCATGCCCGTAGCGATGCCGACCGTCTCGGCGTACCGGCAGTGGCGCTCACCTTCGAGCCTCATCCGCGCACCTTCTTCCGGCCCGAGACGCCGGTGTTCCGCCTGACCGATGTTGCCGCCAAGGCGCGCCTGCTGACAGCGCTTGGTCTCGACGGGCTGGTGGTGGCGCCCTTCGACAGGGCATTTGCGGCGCAGCCGGCGGAGGACTTCATCGCCGCCATCCTGTGCCAGCGCTTCGCGCTGAAAGGGGCGGTGGTCGGCCACGACTTTCATTTCGGCAAGGGCCGTTCGGGAACGCCGGACGTGCTCAGCGCCGCCGGCAAGCGTCTCGGCTTCTCGGTCGAGGTGGTGCAGCCGGTCGGCGATACCGACGGCACGCTCTTCGCCTCGACCGACATCCGCCAGGCGCTGGGTGCCGGCGATATCGCCCGCGCCAACCGCGTGCTCGGCTACCGCTGGTTCGTCATCGGCAGCGTTACCACCGGCGAACGGCGGGGCGGCAGCCTGCTCGGCTATCCCACCGCCAATATCCGCCTGGCGCCCGATTGCGGCCTCGCCCATGGCATCTATGCGGTCAGGGTGCGCACCCCGGACGGCATCGAGCATGACGGCGTCGCCAGCTATGGGCGGCGGCCGACCTTCGACAACGGCGCGCCGCTGTTCGAGGTTCACCTGTTTGATTTTACCGGCGACCTCTACGGCACGACGCTGGTGGTGAGCTTCCTCGCGTGGCTGAGGCCGGAAAAGAAGTTCGATTCCCCTGAGGCTCTGATCGCCGCCATGGATGCCGATTCGGCCGCCGCGAAGACGATCCAGGCCGCCGCCGGCCCGGGCAGCGATCTCGACCGGGCGCTGGCGGAGGTCGGCACATGAATGCGCAATTGGTTGTCCCAAATGCCCATTTCGGCTAGGACAGGGACCGGTTCGGCCGGATTTCTGCCCCGATTTGCCGTTAAGAAGACCGAGTCGGCGCAATGGGCAGGCCGGCCACAGAAGACGGGTGTGATGACAGGTTCGATTCGGTCCGTTTGTTTCGGCGTTGTGACCGCAGGGTTGGCGCTCGGCCTGGGTGCCTGCAGCCAGACGACCTATGGCACCGGCACGCCGGTCGGCATGCAGACGATGGAGGACCTCGCCGGCATCGCCGATCTCGGCTCGCCCAAGCAGGACTCCATCAAATATTCCGCCAGACCGGGCATCGTGCCGCCGCCGAGTGGCGCGCCGTTGCCGGCGCCGGGCAGCGACCAGCAGGCGGTCGCCAGCAACTGGCCGAACGATCCGGACGCCCGGGCCAAGCAGTTCAAGGCACAGGTGGCCGCCCGCGAAAAGTTCTGCGCCGAGGTCAACAACAAGAACCTGCCCGAGTGCCGCGACCCGGGCTTCCGCCTGCCGCCTTCGGCCCAGGCAAGCGCCGCTTCGCGCGCGCCGAGCCAGACGCTGCTCAACCAGAACGTCAAGCCAGGCGAGGCGGCGCACAGCACGGCCGCGCAGGACGCCCAGGCCAAGAAGCTGTTCGCCGACGCCCGCGGCAACGTCGCGGTCGACGAGAACGGCAAGCCGATCCGCCGCTACCTCACCGATCCACCGAGCGACTATCGCGTGCCGGACCCCAACGCGCCGACGGTGATCGACAACAAGCCGGCCACCAAGAAGAAGTGGAAGTGGCCCTGGCAGTAAGGCCGGGACGCGCCGCCGCACTCTAGATTCCGATTGCCCGGCCTCAGAGATTTGTCGTCCCTGCGCAAGCAAGGACGCCGCAAAGGCGGCCTAGCGTCGCGCCCTGAAGAAATCCTTGAGCAGCGACGCGGCCTCGTCCTCGGCCATGCCGCTATAGACGTCCGGCACATGATGGCAGGTGGGGTCGGCGAAGAAGCGCACGCCGCTTTCCACTGCGCCGCTCTTCGGATCGGTCGCGCCGAAATAGAGCCGCCTGATGCGCGCAAAGGAAATGGCGGCGGCGCACATGGCGCAGGGCTCCAGGGTTACATAGAGATCGGCATCGGTGAGCCGCTGCGAGCCGACGGCCTCCGCCGCCTGGCGGATGGCCAGCATCTCGGCATGGGCGGTCGGGTCGTCGCATTCGATGGTGCGGTTTCCCGCCCGGGCCAGCACCGCGCCGTCGCGCATGATGACCGCGCCGATCGGCACCTCGCCGCGTTCTGCCGCGGCGCGCGCTTCCTCAAGCGCCATCTCCATCGGACTCTGTCCTGCCGCCACGCGCCTCACGCCTCCACTCGCCTGACCCTGCCGGCTCTGCTAATCACCGGCCCATGAACGCACCTCGGAAATCCGACGATAAGACGACCGGCGAACGAATCGCCAAGGTGATCGCCCGCGCCGGCCTGTGCTCGCGCCGCGACGCCGAACGCTGGATCGCCGATGGCCGCGTCGCCGTCAACGGCCGCGTGCTGACCTCGCCGGCCGTCAATGTCGGCCCGGCCGACCGCATCGCCGTCGACGGCGTGGCACTGCCAGAGCGCGAGCGCACCCGGCTGTGGCTCTATCACAAGCCGAAAGGACTGGTCACCACAGCGCGCGACCCGCAGGGGCGGCCGACCGTCTTTGCGGCACTGCCGCCGGACGTGCCGCGCGTAGTCGCCGTCGGCCGCCTCGATATCAACACCGAGGGCCTGCTGCTCCTCACCAATGACGGGGGCCTCGCCCGTCTGCTCGAACTGCCTTCCACCGGCTGGCTCAGGCGCTACCGCGTGCGCGCCCATGGCGACATCGCCAAGGGTGCGCTCGAGACGCTGGCCAAGGGCGTCACCGTCGAGGGCATCACCTATGGCCCCGTCGAAGCGACGCTCGACCGCAGTCAGGGCAGCAATCACTGGCTGACGCTGGCGCTGCGCGAAGGCAAGAACCGCGAGGTCAAGCGCCTGCTCGCCTTCTTCGGGCTCACCACCACGCGGCTTATCCGCATCTCCTATGGCCCCTTCCAGCTCGGCGAGATGAAGGCGGGCGAGGTGCATGAGATCCGCGGGCGCGTCCTGCGCGACCAACTCGGCGCCAAGCTTGCCGCCGCGGCGCACACCGATTTCACGGCGCCGTTGCGCCCGCCGCCGCCGGAAGCACCGGCGCCGACGCGCGGCAAGCCGGGAAGGGCCCCGAAACGTGCGCATCGTCGGCGGTGAGTTTCGCGGCCGCGCGCTCGCAGCGCCGTCCGGTCGCGAGACGCGGCCGACCGCCGATCGCCTGCGCCAGACGATCTTCGACATCCTCGCCCATGGCTACGCTGATGTGCTTGCCGGTGCGCGGGTGCTCGACCTCTTCGCCGGCACCGGCGCGCTTGGCTTCGAGGCTTTGTCGCGCGGTGCGGCCTACGCCCTCTTCGTCGAGGAGGCGGTGGCGGCGCGCGGCGCCATCCGCGCCAATATCGAGACCTTGGGGCTGACCGGCCGCACCCGCCTCTTTCGCCGCGACGCCACCCAGCTCGGGCCGGCAGGCACAGTGGCGCCGTTTGCGCTGGTCTTCGCCGACCCGCCCTATGGCAAGAACCTTGGTGAGCGGGCGCTGGCTTCCGCGTTTGCCGGCGGCTGGCTTGTCCGCGGTGCGCTGGTCGTGCTCGAAGAGGCGGCTTCGGCGACGATCGCCCCCATCCCCGGCCTTGACGTGATCGACCGGCGCCGGGCAGGGGATACGCAGATCGTGTTCCTGCGGGCGCCGAGCGCCGTGACTGGATAGGCCACATTCGGCCGCTATATGTCGGCCGACGGAAAGAGCGCCGCGATCCCCGTGGCATGGAGGAGCCCTTGTCCCAATTCCCCATGAAGCGCGCGGCGGCAGGCGCTTTTGCCCTGCTTCTGCTGGTTTCTGGCGTGGCGTTTGCCGAAAACGCGCCGAAATTCGCCGCCAACGCCACCAGCTTCACGCTCGCCAACGGGCTCCAGGTCGTCGTCATCCCCGACCATCGCGCCCCGGTCGTGACGCACATGGTCTGGTACAAGGTCGGCGCCGCCGACGATCCGCCGGGAAAATCGGGCATCGCCCACTTCCTCGAACACCTCATGTTCAAGGGCACCAAGGCTCATCCCGAGGGCGAGTTTTCGTCGCGCGTCGAAGCGGTCGGTGGCGACGACAACGCCTTCACCACCGAGGACGACACGGCCTATCACCAGACGGTCGCCAAACAGCACCTCAAGCTGATGATGGAGTTCGAGGCCGACCGCATGGCCAACCTCAGGATCACCGACGCCGCGCTCCTGCCCGAGCGTCAGGTGATCCTGGAAGAGCGCGGCATGCGCATCGACAACCGCCCGGGCGCCCGCCTCGGCGTGGCGATGGATGCGGCGCTTTACGTCAACAGCCACTACCGCATTCCGACCATCGGCTGGGCCGGCGAAATGGCCACCCTCGACCGCGCCGACGCGCTCGCCTTCTACGATCGCTACTACACGCCCAACAACGCCATCGTGGTGGTTGCCGGCGACGTCACCGAAGCGGAGGTAAAGCAGCTGGCAGAGGAGACCTACGGCCAGGTCGCCCGCCGCGCCAACCCGCCGCCGCGCGTGCGCCTTACCGAGCCGCCGGCGGACGCCGCGCGCGTGGTGACGCTCACCGATCAGCGCGTTACCCAGCCGAGTTTCCGCCGCCTCTATCTGGCGCCATCCGAGCGTACCGGCAAGCCGGGCGAGGCCGAAGCGCTCTCCGTGCTCGCCGACATTCTCGGCGGCGGCTCGACCAGCTTGCTCTACCGCCAGCTCGTCGTCGAACAGGGCATCGCCGCCGGCGTCGACGCCGGCTACGATCCCATGCCGATCGGGGACTCGGCCTTCAGCCTCTACGGCACGCCGCGCGGCAAGACGACGGTTACCGAACTCAGCGCCGCCTTCGACAAGGTGATCGCCGACGTCGTCGACAAGGGCGTCACGGAAGAGCAGCTCGCCCGCGCCAAGGCACGCGTGCGCGCCGCCGTCATCTATTCCGCGGACAGCCCGCGCGGCCTCGCCAATGTCATCGGCGCGGCGCTGGCAACCGGCCATACGCTGGCCAGCGTGCAGTCGTGGCCCGAGCGCATCGCCAAGGTGACGGCCGCCGACGTCCAGGCCGCCGCCCGCACCTATCTCAGCGCCCGCAATTCGGTCACCGGCTATCTATTGCCGAAGCAGGGGGAGGGCCGCTCATGACCAGCCATCCGCACCGCTTCGCCCGCACCGCCGCCGTCGCCGGCCTGGCGCTGGCTGCCATCGCATGGAGCGCGACGGCCGAGGCCATCGACATCCAGAAGGTGGTGAGCCCCGGCGGCATCACCGCCTGGCTGGTCGAGGACCAGACGATCCCGCAGATCGCCATGTCCTTCGCCTTCGAAGGCGGCGCATCCGAGGACCCGGCGGACAAACCGGGCGTTGCCAACATGCTCTCCGGCCTGCTCGACGAGGGGGCAGGCAATCTCGATAGCCAGGCCTTCCAGGCGCGCCTCGACGATCTCTCCATCGACATGAGCTTCTTTGCCGACCGCGACAGCTTTGGCGGCTCGCTGAGAACGCTCACCGTCAATCGCGACGAGGCGGCCGGCCTGCTCAAGCTGGCGCTCTCTGAGCCGCGCTTCGATACCGAGCCCGTCGAGCGCATTCGCGCCCAGATCCTCACCGGGATCAGGCGCGGCGAGCGCAGCCCCAACCGGCTTGCCGCCGAGGCGATGCGCAAGGCGATCTATCCCGGCCATCCGTACGGGCGGCCGGTGGAAGGCACGCCCGACAGCCTGGCCGCCATCACCGTCGACGACCTCAAGACGTTCCGCGCAAAGATCTTCGCCCGCGACACGCTGAAGGTCGCCATTGTCGGCGCTATCGACGCCAAGACCGCCGGCGCCATGCTCGATACGATCTTCGGCGACCTGCCGGCAAAGGCCGATCTTGCCGCGGTGCCCGACGTCACCGCGAAGAGCGCCGGACGCATCGACATTCCGCTCGCCGTGCCCCAGGCGATCATCCGCTTGAGCGCGCCGGGGCTGACGCGCAGCGACCCCGACCTCATCCCGGCGGTAGTTGCCACCTACATCCTCGGCGGCGGTTCGGATTCGCGCCTCTACCAGGCGGTGCGCGTCAAGCGCGGGCTCGCTTATTCGGTCGGCATCGGGCTCGACCCGATGGAGCACTCCGGAACGGTGAGCGGCGGCACCGAGACGCGCGCCGACCAAGCCGAGGCGGTCATCACCCTCATCCGCGACGAGATCGCCCGCTTTGCCAAGGACGGTCCCACCGCGGATGAACTCGCCAAGGCCAAGGCTTACCTGATCGGCAGCTATCCGCTGCGCTTCGTCACCTCCGGCGACATCGCCGACCAGCTTCTCGGCCTCCAGATCGACCGGCGCGGCATCGACTATGTCGACCGCCGCAACGGCCTCATCGCCGCCGTCACCATCGACGACGTGCGCCGCGTCGCCCGCCGCCTGTTTGCCGGCAACGACATGACGGTGGTGCGCGTCGGCCCGCCGGAATCGTGATGATCGCGGCCCAAGCTTGTTGATGCGGCCGCCAGCTCCTAGATCAGGCCACCGACCGCCACGAACAGAAGACCTCAGGGAAGCCACATGACCGAGATTCTCGACCAGACCGACCTGACCGAGCGCGCCGAGCGCCTGGTTGCCGCCGCCCGCAAGGCCGGCGCCGACGCCGCCGATGCGGTTTGTGTGCGCGGCATCTCGCTGTCGGTCGATGTGCGTCTCGGCAAGGTCGAGGAGACCCGACGCGCCGAGGGTGACGACTTCACGCTGCGTGCCTTCGTCGGTCGGCGCTCGGCGACGGTTTCCGCCAATGTGCTCACCGATCCGGCCGAGCTTGCCGAGCGCGCCGTCGCCATGGCGAAGGTCGCGCCGGAGGACCAGTTCACCGGTCTCGCGGAGGCAGGTACGCTCGCCAAGGAAATTCCCGATCTCGACCTGCTCGACACCACCATCCCCTCGGCTGACGAGCTGACCGAGGCCGCTCTGGCCGTCGAGGATGCCGCCCGCGCCGTCCCCGGCGTCACCAATTCCGGCGGCGCCAGCGCCGACTGGGGGCTGGGCGGCCTGGTGCTCGCCACCTCCGGCGGCTTCGCCGGCGCCTATCTCGGTTCGCGCTTCGGCCTCGGCGCCTCGGCGATCGCCGGCACCGGCACCGCGATGGAGCGCGACTATGACGGCGAGGGCAAGGTCTATCGCGCCGACCTGCCGGACCCGGAGATCATTGGCCGCAATGCCGGCGAGCGCGCCGTGCGCCGGCTGAACCCGCGCCAGGTCGCCACCGGGCGGGTCACGGTCGTCTACGATCCGCGCGTCGCCATCGGCCTGGTCGGCCATCTCGCCGGTGCCATCAACGGCGCCGCCATCGCCCGCAAGACGAGCTTCCTGCGCGACCGGCTCGGCAAGCCGCTTTTCCGCCCCGACATCCGCATCACCGACGACCCGCTCAAGCTCCGTGGCCTCGGCTCGCGCCCCTTCGACGGCGAGGGCGTTTCCGGCCAGCCAATGGATGTCGTCGAGGGCGGCGTGCTCAAGACGTGGCTGCTCGACAGCGCCACCGGGCGCGAGCTCGGCCTTGCCACCAACGGCCGTGCCTCCCGCCGCGGCGGCAATCCCTCGCCGGGCTCCACCAACCTGACCCTGCTTGCGGGCATCCAGACGCCTGAAGAGTTGATCGCCGGCATCGACCGCGGCCTCTACGTCACGGAGCTCATCGGCCACGGCGTCAACATGAACAATGGCGACTACAGCCGCGGCGTCGCCGGCTTCGCCATCGAAAAGGGCGAGATCGGACATCCGGTGAGCGAGATCACCATTGCCGGCAACCTGATCGACATGTACGCGGCGCTGAACGTCGCCAACGATCTCACCTACCGCTATGCCACCAATGCCCCGACCGTGGCGATCGAGGGCATGACGGTCGCCGGAAGCTAGGCTTTTCCGCATCTTCCGGACGCTGCGCCGGACGCGGCATAGCGCCCGCGCTTGGCGATGGGCTTGCGGAACCTTGCCATTTGATGCACCAAACCGCCCGGATATGAGCATCGCCGCAAGGACGCCGGAGGCGCCCGGCTGGCGCACAGGACGGACGGGGACCAGCGATGAAACAGCCCAGTGCGCGCACGGCCGGGCCGAGCCAACAGCTCCTCCATCTGGTCTTCGGCGGCGAGCTGGAGAAGGTCGAAGGGATCCGTTTCAGCGATCTCGACGGGCTCGACATCGTCGGCATCTTCCCCAACTACCGCACCGCCTATGACGCTTGGCGCGCCAAGGCGCACGCCACCGTCGACAGCGCCCGCATGCGTTACTTCATCGTTCACCTTCACCGCCTGCTCGACCCGGATGTCGAGGAGGAAGGGAGCGCAGGCGGCCGATGACGCGCCGCCCGCCGGTCGTGCCACGCCATGGTTGAGCGTCCCGACGCACACCGCATTCGACCGCGCCGCACGCGCGGCTGGGCGAGCACCCTGCGGCGGCGCTTCCTGCGCTCGAATTTTGCCTATGAGGCCGTGTCGTCCACGGTGACCGCCTATCTGCACCTGGTCTGGGCGACCAGCCGCCTGATTTCGGAACCGACCGGGTCCCAGGCGGTGTTCGACAGCAATGCCCCGATGATCATCACCACCTGGCACCGCGAGGCGTTCCTGTTGCCGCTGCTGCGCGCCCGCGAATACGCGGTCGACGTCCTCGCCTCGCGCGCCGGCGAGGGCGAGATCATCAGCCGAACTCTCAAGAAGCTCGGCTGCGGCACCGTGCGCGGCGCCGCCGCCACGGATCGTTCGCGCATGTTCGAGAAGGGCTCGGTCGCCGCCTTCCGTGGGTTGAAGGCATCCATCGACGCCGGCCACAGCGTGGTGATGACGGCCGACTACGACCGCAAGAGCCACGGCACGGTCAGCCCCGGCATCGTCGCGCTGGCGCGTCTCACCCAGCGGCCGATCATCCCCGCGGTGGTGGTCACCCACAACCGCTTTCACCTGCGCTCGTGGGACCGCACTGCCTTCAATCTGCCCTTCGGCCGCGCCGCCTTCGTCCATGCCGGGCCGATCATGGTTCCCCGCCGCGCCACCGAGAGCGAGCTGGAGGAGAAGCGCCTGGAGGTCGAACGCACCCTCCACGCCATCGCCGAGCGTGCCTACGTCATCGCGGATCGCCGCCATGGTTGATGTTGTAGGCGCAACCATCGCCGCGGGTTACCGGCTTACCAGCGTGCTGTTGCGGCCCGCCGTGCCCTTCTTCCTTTCCGGGCGCGTTGCCCGCGGCAAGGAGGACCCCCAGCGTCTTGGCGAGCGCTACGGCCGCGCCTCGCTGCCGCGGCCGCCGGGGCGCATCGTCTGGGTGCACGCGGCCAGCGTCGGCGAAACCCATGCGGTGCTCCCGCTCATCGAGCGGTTAACCGCCATCGGCTTCGCCGTCTTGTTCACCTCCACGACCGTGACCTCCGCGACCGTCGCCTCCGCGCGCCTGCCGATCGGCGCGGTGCATCAGTTCGCGCCGTATGACCTTGCGACCTATGTCGGGCGCTTTTTCTCTTACTGGCGGCCGGAACTCGCGATCTTCGTCGAGTCGCAACTGTGGCCGACCACGATCCGCAAGCTCGCTGAGCGCGGAACGCCGCTCGTCGTCGTCAATGCCAAGCTGTCGGAGCGGTCGTTCCGCAACTGGAGACGCTTCGCCGGCTTCGCCGGTACCGTTTTTCCGAAAATATCGCTCTGCCTCGCCCAGTCGGAATCGGACGCTGTCCGTTTCGCGAGCCTCGGCGCGCCCGATGTACGCAACATCGGCAACCTCAAGTTCGACGTTCCGCCGCTTGCCGCCGACAAGGGCGCCGTCGCCCGTATGGCGACGGCCATCGGCGGCCGCCCGGTCTGGGTCGCTGCCTCTACCCATGAGGGTGAGGAGGAATGCATCGCCGAGGCGCACAAGCGTATCTGTCTGCGTCATCCCGAGGCGCTGACCATCATCGTGCCGCGCCATCCCGAGCGCGGCGAAGCCGTGCGCGCCGTCCTCGCCGGCAAGGGCCTCACCGTCGCCCGCCGCAGCCTCGGCAATCCGCTGCTGCACGAGATCGACGTCTATCTCGCCGACACCCTCGGCGAGCTCGGCCTGTTCTATCGCCTGGCGCCGATCGCCTTTCTCGGCGGTTCTCTGATCCCCCATGGCGGCCAGAACCCGATCGAGCCGACACGGCTTGCCGCCTCGGTCCTGCACGGGCCGCATGTCCACAACTTCGCCGACATCTATGCCGCGCTCGACGCCGCCGTGCCGGAGGCGCCGGTCAGCGATGCCGCCAGCCTTGCCGACGCCGTGTCCGCGCTGATGGACGATCCGGCAGCGGTCGCCGCCCGCGCCGCCGCAGGCAAGGCCGGGCTTGCCCGCTTCTCCGGGGCGCTCGACGCCACCATGGCCGCCATCGCTCCCTTCCTCGCCGGCCGGCCGAAAGAGCCATGACACAAAAGGCGCCGGCCTTCTGGTGGCGGCCCCGGGCGGGTGCTGCGGCGGTGGCGCTGTGGCCGGCCGCCCGCGTCTGGGGTGCGGCATCGGCATGGCGCATGAGGCGCCCACCGCACTATCGCCCGCCGGTGCCGGTCATCTGCATCGGCAATTTCGTCGTCGGCGGCGCCGGCAAGACGCCGACGGCGCTTGCGCTGGCCCGCATCGCGCGCGGGCGCGGGCTGAAGCCCGGTCTGCTTGCCTCCGGCTATGGCGGCCGCGAGGCCGGGCCGCTGCTGGTCGATCCTCACAGTCACGATGCCGACCGGGTCGGCGATGAGCCGCTGCTGCTCGCCGCCGCCGGCCCGACGGTGGTTGCCAACGACCGCGCCGCCGGCGCCCGCCGTCTGGTGGAGGAAGACATCGACCTCATCATCATGGACGACGGCTTCCAGAATCCGTCCATCGCCAAGGACCTGTCCCTGGTGGTGGTCGATGCGGCGGTGGGTATCGGCAACGGCCGTGTCGTGCCCGCCGGCCCGTTGCGGGCGCCCTTACAGGTCCAGCTGAAGCGTGCCGACATGCTCTTGGTCGTTGGTGACGGCACGGCGGCCGAGCCACTGGTCCGTGCCGCCGCACGCACCGGCCGCGCCACGCTGCGCGGGCGATTGCGCCCGACCAAGGTGCGCGAATGGCGCAAGCAGCCGATCCTCGCCTTTGCCGGCATCGGCCGCCCGGAGAAATTCTTCGCAACGCTGGCCGAGGCGCATGCCCCGGTCATGCACACCGTCTCCTTTCCCGACCATCACCGCTACAGCGAAGCCGAGGCGGCCGAGCTGATCGCCGCGGCGGACGCCGGAAATCTCAGGCTGGTGACCACCGAGAAGGACCTTGTCCGCCTCGCCGGCCGCAGTGGCGCCGCCGGCACGCTGCACAGCAGGGCCGAAGCGCTTCAGGTGATGCTCGAGTTCGACAACCTGACGGCGATCGGCGAGACCATCGACGCGGCGGTGCGCGCCGCCGCTCACCGCTCAGCCTAGATCTTGCCGGTCTCCTGGAAGCGTTTGAGCGCCGCGTTGGCGTCGAGATAGGCCTCCTGCCGCGGCACGCTCCAATATTTCAATTCGTCGATGGGGATTTCGAGGCCGGTCACGGCGCAGCGCACGAAGCCGCCGGGGATGAGCACCTGATAGTCGCCGTCGAGATAGCGCAGCCGTGCTTCGCCGCCACGTCCCGGTCGTTCCATGCGATTCATCATGGCCGCCAATGCCTTCCCGTCTGCTCCCGCAAGGAGCACCCCTAACATAAGGGCCTGGCCGGCGCCGTCTACTGGCCATTCGGCACAAGCTGGGGAATGAGGTTCAGGAGCTGGTTCTGGACGCTCCCGCCGCTATTGCCGTTCTGTTGCTGGCCAGCCGCCGTGCCATTGTTGTTGGTCGTCGTGCCGTTTGTTGTCGCCTTGCCGGACGATGTGCCGGCGCTGCCGCCATTGCTGCTGTCGCGGCCCAGGAACTGGTTCAACAGGCCGCCGCCGACACTCTTGAGCTGGTCCACCGCCTGGTTCGGATTGGCGAGGATGTCGCCGAATTCGGGGATGTAGCGCAGATTGTCCCACGAGCCTTCGATGCGGAAGGGTAGCGTCAGCCCCTTGGCATCGCCGGTTGCCCCCTGGCCCTGCAACGTGCCGACGATCTTCGGCTCCAGCCGGTAGGAGATGGTGCGCCCGCCGATATCGACGGTGCCGGCGCCGCTGGCGCGGATCAGTGGGCCGATGAGCACGAGGTCCTTGTTGGTGAGCATGCCGCCAGAGACCGTGTAGCTGCCGGCCAGCCGGCTGAACTCGGTGCTGTCGGCGCTGCCGAGCTGGCCGCCGAGCACGCTGCCCAGCGACAGGCCCTTGAGCGAGGCGAGGTTGAAGCCGCGGATGGCCCCGTCGCGGAACTCGGTGGCGCCCTTGCCCTTGAGGCTCTTCATCAGGGCCGCCTGGCTGTTGCCGGTGGCCGCAAGGTCGAAGGAGAAGGCGCCGGTGCCCTCGACCCTGTCGAAGCCGATGGCATCGGTGAGGAAGGGTTGGGCGGACAGTCCGGAGAGGTTGAACGAGGCGGCGACCGCTGGAGTCGCTGCCGCGCCGTCTATGGTGAGCGCCCCGGCGCCCTTGCCGCTATAGAGGCTCATCTCGGTGAGCTTGGCATCGAGCTTGCCGCCGGCAAGCGTCACCGTCATCGCGGTCGCGCCGATCTTCAGCTTGTTGGCGACGATCTGGTCGGCTTTGAGATTGAGCTTGGCGTCGGCCGTCTTGAGGCCGTCGAAGGCGATCGGCTGGGTGCTCCAGCCCTTGGCGCCACCGCTCGCCGTGCCGCCGGAGGGCGCCCCCGAGGCGGCGAGATAGGGTGTCACGTCGAGCATCTTCATCGACAGCCCGGCGACCACCGACGGCCGCTTGCCGAAGGTCACCGTGCCGGTGCCGAGCCCGCTCGACTTGTCGAGGGAGAAGGCGGCGCGGTCGAACTTGAAGGTATCCTTGCCGAGCGCCACCGCGCCCTTGATCGAGAAATTCTGCAGGCCGCCGCCGGAGCCGATCGGCTGGCCGATCCAGGTGAGCAGGTTACGCAGCGACGGCGTCGACAGGCTGATGTCGCCCTTGCCGAGCCCGCCCATGCCCGCTGTGCCGTCGAAGCCGAGGCTGACCGTCTTCGATTGCGCATTGAGCGACACTGCCGTCGCCTTGCCGGCAAGCAGCGCGCGGACGTCGGCGCTCGCCGAAACGTCGAAGCGCACCTTGCGCCAGGTGAGCGCCCCCTTGGCCGAGACCGGCGAAGCCAGCGACTTGAACGAAGCGGTGATGCCGATGTCGTCGATCTCGTTGGCCGTCTTGTCGCCGCCGACCGCCTCGGCGAGGTTGAGCCCGGTGACCTTGCCATTGGCGAGCGACACCGATCCGCCGGCATCGAGATTGGAAGCGAGCGCGGAAGTCGTGGCGCCGCTTGTCTTGAAGGCGACATCGACGCTGGCGCTGCCTGCGACCGGCGCCGACACCTGCGCCAGCGCCAGGAGCCCGGCAAGGTCGAGACCCTGCATCTTCACTGCGCCGGAGATCGCCGGCGTGCCGCCCTTGGTGCTGATGGTGAGGTTGCCCGAGCCGGGCGCGCCGTTGACGGTCACCTTCTTGATGGTCGCGGCCAGCGTGCCGTCTACGAGCTTGGCATCGACGGCAAGATCCTTGAGCGCCAAGCCGCCGAGCTTCACGGCGTCGGCCGTGACCGCGACATTGGCATCGACGGCGTCGAGCGCCGAAAGGTCGATGGGCGTCTCCGTCGAGCTGCCCTTGCCCTTGCTCTTGTCGCCCGCCGTCGATGCCGGCGCCGAGAAGGCGTCGGCGTCGATGGTCCCGGCGGAGAGCAAGAGGCCGATGCCCGGCCGCTTGCGGTCGAGTGCAATCACCGCCTGTCCGCCGAGCTGCGTGTCGCCGAGGGTCACCGCATACTTGCTGAGCGTGACCTTCGCAGCGGTCGCGGCAAGTGCCGCCGAGAGCGCGAACTTGCCATAGGCCGGGGCCGCCGGCAGCGCCGCACCAAAGCGGCCGGCAAGGCCGGCGAGCGACTTGCCGTCGGCCGTGACGGTGCCGTTGAACAGCGTGTCGCCGTCAAGCGCCGTGCCCTTGGCGGCGATGGTGGCGAAGTCGTCCGATAGCTTGAGATCGACCGGCAACGCCGCCAGCTTGGTCGGGTCCGGCCGCGCACCAACCGAGAAGGCGACTGTCTCCTTGCTGCCCTGCCAGGTAAACGTGCCGTCGAGCGAAGCGCCCTTGGCAAGGTTGGGTGCCGACAGCGTCAGGTTCATGGCGCTAACCGTCTCTTCGCGGCCGCTGCGCTTGTCGCGATAGATGAGCGTGCCGTCGCTGACGGTGAGCTTGTCGATGCCGATGCGGTCGATGGTCGCCAGCATCTCCTCGGTCGCCGCCTGTTGCGCCTGCTGGGCGCTCTCCGAGGTGGTGATCAGGTCTTCCATCGACTTCGGCTGCGCTGCCCCGGCCGCCGCATCCTGCTGCGCCGGCGCGGTCGCGGCCTGCCAGTTGCTGTGGCCGTTGGCGTCGATCTCGTAAACGAACACCGGCTTGACGATGGTGACCGAGTTGATCGCGACGCGGCCGGAGATCAGCGGCAGCAGGCCGACGCCGAAGGAGACCGAATTGACCTTAAAGGCCTCGCCGCCACCCGGCACCCCGGCAAGGCCGATGCCGCCGGCCGAGACGTGCACGGTGGGGATGAGGCTGATCGAGATCGGCCCGTCGATGCGCGCCGTGCGTCCGGTGGCCTGCTCGATGCGCTGGATGAGCTCCGCCTTGACCGTGGCGACCGGGATGAACAGCGGCACGATCAGGGCCACGCCGACGAGGAGCGCGACCAGGACCACAATGGCGACGATGAGCCGTCTCAGGGCGGCACTCCTAGGGTGATTCGATCTCGAACAATGCCAGATTGTACAGGAAAACGGCCAATTTCGGGGCAGCCCGTCAGCGTCGGCCGAACAGCTTCTCGATATCGGCGAGCTTCAGCTCGATGAAGGTCGGCCGGCCGTGGTTGCAGGTACCGGAATTGGGGGTTGCTTCCATCTCGCGCAAGAGCGCGTCCATCTCCGCCGGTTTCAGCCGGCGGCCGGCGCGCACCGAGCCGTGGCAGGCCATGGTCGAGGCGACCCGGTCGAGCTTGTCCTTCAACCCGGCCGTGCGTTCCCACTCGGCGATCTCGTCGGCAAGGTCGTGGATGAGGGCCGGCGCATCGACGGTGCCGAGCAGCGCCGGCGTCTCACGCACGATGACCGCGCCGGCGCCGAAGCGGTCGATGCTGAGGCCAAGCTCAGCCAGCTCCGCTGCGCGTTCGGCAAGGCGATCGACGTCCTCGGCCGGCAGGTCGACGACCTCGGGGATGAGCAGGATCTGGCTCGGCACGCCATGTGTCGCGAGCCCGTTCTTGATGCGCTCATAGACCAGCCGCTCATGCGCTGCGTGCTGGTCGACGATGACCAGCCCGTCCTCCGTCTGGGCGACGATGTAGGTTTCGTGGATCTGTGCCCGTGCGGCGCCGAGCGGACGGGCGGTGAGCGCCGGGTCGGAGTCGTCGACATGGGCCTCGGCCGAGGGCTGGACGACGGCGAAGGCGGCCTGCGCCGCTTCCGCGAAGCCGGGTGCCAGCGCCGCGTTACCCGCTGTTGCTGCGGGGCGCCAGGAGGGTGTCGGCGGCCGTTGCGGTCGGAGCGGTCGGGTGAAGCCGCCGGCCGGGCGGAAGGCCGCGATCGTGGCGTTCGCCCCTTCGCTCGACGAGCGCAGCGTGCTCCGGCCCATCGCCTCGCGCAACGCGCCGATGATCAGGCCGCGCACCAGACCGGAGTCGCGGAAGCGCACCTCCGCCTTGGTCGGATGGACGTTGACGTCGACCAGCGCCGGATCGAGGGCGATGTTGAGCACCGCGACCGGGTGGCGCTCGCGCTTCATCACGTCGGCATAGGCAGCGCGCAGCGCGCCAAGAAGCTGGCGGTCGCGCACCGGCCGGCCATTGACGAAGACATACTGCATGAGGGAGTTGCCGCGGCCGAAGGTCGGCAGGCCGGCATAACCGGTGAGGCGCACGCCCTCGCGCGTGGCGTCGATGAGAAGCGCATTGTCGCGGTAGTCGGAGCCGAGCACCGCGGCGATGCGCGCCGCCAGGCCGTCGTCGCCGGGTTCTGCCGGATAGTCGATCGCGCTGCGGTCGCTGCCGGTCAGCGTGAAGCGCACCGCCGGATGGGCGAGCGCCAGGCGCTTGACCACGTCGGTGACGGCGCTTGCCTCGGCGCGCTCTGATTTCAGGAATTTGAGCCGCGCCGGTGTGGCGAAGAAGAGGTCGCGCACCTCGACCTCGGTGCCCTTCGACAAGGCCGCGGGTTTGAGTGGCGAAGCCGCCCCGCCGGCGACTGAGACCGCCCACGCCTCTGCGGCGCCCGCTGCGCGCGAGGCGACGGTGAGCCGCGCCGCCGCGCCGATTGCCGACAGCGCCTCGCCGCGGAAGCCGAGGCTGGCGATATGGTCGAGGCCGTCATCGAGCTTCGAGGTGCAGTGGCGTTCCACCGCCAGGGAGAGCTGGTCGCGGGCGATGCCGGAGCCGTCGTCGCTGACCCGGATGAGCGCCACGCCGCCGGCCGCCGTCACCACCTCGATGCGGCGCGCGCCGGCATCGAGCGCGTTCTCGGTGAGCTCCTTGACCACGCTTGCCGGCCGCTCGACCACCTCACCGGCGGCGATGCGGTTGACCATGTCTTCGCTGAGGCGGCGAATGGGCATGGGCGGAGTCTGGCGGATTCGGGGCGCCGGGGAAAGGCCCGGCCGGCCGGCTTTCCCCGAAACCCTCAGGAACCCCTCAGGCGGCGACCGGCGGTACCGCCACCGGGCTGGCGGTGAAGCCGTAGGCCTCCTCGGCATACTGGCCGAGCAGGCGGGTGCCGCTGAACTGCCAGCCGGTGGTGGCGATCGCCTGCTTCATCACCGAGCACCAGCCGCTGCGGTTGCCATGGAAGAGCGGCAGCACCGTGCTGTCGAGCTTGGCGTAGAGGGCCCCCGCATGGGCGCCGTCGGAGCTGTCACCGCCGTCCTCGCCGATCGCCCAGCCGTTGACGCCCTCCTTGCAGCCTTCCACCCACCAGCCGTCGAGCACGCTGAAATTGGGGACGCCGTTGAGCGCCGCCTTCATGCCGCTGGTGCCCGAGGCTTCCATGGGTGGCGTCGGCGTGTTCACCCACACATCGACGCCGGCGACGATCGTCTTGGCGACATTCATGCTATAGGCCGGAACGAAGGCGACCCGCACCCGCCCGGCGAGATGGCCGGCGATCTCCAGGATGCGGTGGATGGCCTCGTGGCCGCCGCCGTCGCGCGGATGGGCCTTGCCGGAGATCACGATCTGCAGCGGCCAGTGCTCGGCGATCGACGCCAGCCGTTCGATGTCGCTCAACAGCAGCAGCGGGCGCTTGTAGGCCGTCATGCGCCGCGCATAGCCGAGGATCGGCTTGTCGAGGTCGAGCACGACGCCGGTGCGCCCGAAGACCAGCTCGACCAGCTCCGCCTTGACCTTCCTGTGCGCCGCCCAGATGGCCTCGTCCGGCACCTTGGCGATGTCGCCGAGCGCCCGGGGATCGAGCCGCCATTTCGGTGCATAGGTATCGAACAGCGGCTCCATCTCCTTGTGCGTCCAGGTGAGCGTATGGACGCCGTTGGTGACGGCATGGATGTCGTGGCCGGGGAACATGTGCCGCGAGGTCTCCGCATGACGCTCGGCGACCGCATTGGCATATCCGGAAAGGCTGAGTGCCAGCCGCGTCATGTTGAGCTCGTCCGGTCCGGCCAGCTCCTTGACCGTGTCGAGCGGGACAAGCTCGGGCGCCGTATGGGCGTAGAGGTCGTAAGGGAAGCGGTCCTGTCCCGCCGGCACCGGCGTGTGCGTGGTGAACACGCACTGCCGGCGCGCCTCGGCCACCGCGTCGCCGCTGCCTGCCGCTTTCGCTGCGGCCAGGCGCTCAAGCGTGAGCAGCGCCGCATGGCCCTCGTTCATGTGCCATTTGTCGATCGTGAAGCCGAGTTCCTTCAGCACGCGCGCGCCGCCGATGCCCAGAATGATCTCCTGCTTGAGCCGGTAGGCGGCATCGCCCCCATAGAGGTGATGGGTGAGCATCCGGTCGAGCGCGCTGTTCTGGTCGAGGTCGGTGTCGAGCAGGAGGATCGGAACCTGGTGTCCCGTCACCCCGGTCTGCACATAAAGCCAGGGGCGGATTGCCACCGGCCGTCCCTCGATCTCGACAGTCGCCGTCGTCTCCAGCGGCGTGCACCAGTCGGCCGGCGACCACCAGCTCGGCTGTTCGACCTGCCACAGGTCGTGGTTGATGGTCTGGCGGAAATAGCCGGCGCGGCTGATCAGCAGCACGAAGACCATCGGCATGCCGAGATCGGCGGCGCTACGCGCGATGTCGCCGGCCAGCACCCCCAGGCCGCCGGAATAGGTGTGGATCTCGTAGCGGAGCGCCATCTCCATGGTGAAGTAGGCGACGCGTGTCTTGGCGAGGAAGGGCGTAATGGGAGACGTCATGGGTATCCTATCTGCTGACTGCCCGCCAGCCGATGTCCGTACGGCAGAAGCCGTCCGGCCAGTCGATGGCGGCAACTGCCGCATATGCGCGAATCTGAGCCTCTGCAATGGTCGTGCCTTGCGCCGTGACGCCGAGCACACGTCCGCCGCCGGCGGTGAGGCGCCCCGCCTGCATGGCCGTGCCGGCATGGAAGACCTTGATTCCGGGGAGGGATTCGGCCGCGTCGATGCCGCCGATCAGATCGCCCTTTTTGTAGGCACCGGGATAGCCGCGCGCCGCAAGCACGACACAGAGCGCCGCCTCCGCCCGCCACGCAGGCCGTGCCTCGCCCAGCCGCCCGTCGGCGGTGGCCAGCATCACATCGAGCAGGTCGCCGTCGAAACGGGGCATCAGCACCTGGCATTCCGGGTCGCCGAAGCGGACGTTGTATTCGATGAGCTTCGGCCCGGCCTCGGTCAACATCAGCCCGACGAAGAGAACGCCGCGGAAGGGCGTGCCGCGCTTTGCCATCACGGCAAGCGTCGGTTGCACGATCTCGTCCATGACCCGCGCCGTCATCGCCGCGTCCATCGCCGGGGCGGGCGAATAGGCCCCCATGCCCCCGGTATTGGGGCCGGTATCGCCGTCGCCGACGCGCTTGTGGTCCTGCGCGCTGCCGAAGGGAAGGGCGGTGGCGCCGTCGGAAAGGACGAAGAAGCTGGCCTCCTCGCCGGTCAGGCACTCCTCGATGACCACCTCAGCGCCGGGTGCCGCGAAGCAGGCGGCAATCGCGGCTAGCGCCTCGTCCACCGTTGCCGCCACGGTCACCCCCTTGCCGGCGGCAAGCCCGTCGGCCTTGACCACGATCGGCGCGCCGCGCTCGCACACATAGGCCGCCGCCGCGGCCGCGTCGCGGAAATGCCGCCAGGCGGCGGTAGGAATATTCGCTTCGGCGCATATCTGTTTGGTGAAGCTCTTCGAGCCTTCCAGCCGGGCCGCCGCCTGGCTCGGACCGAACGCCCGCAATCCGGCCGCGGTGAGCGCGTCGACGATGCCGGCGACCAGCGGCGCTTCCGGGCCGACCACGACCAGGTCGATTCGCTCCGTCCGGCAGAAGGCGATGACCGCCTCATGGTCGTCCGGGTCGAGGGCGACCCGTTCGGCGACCTCGGCAATGCCGGGATTGCCCGGCGCGGCATAGAGCCGGGTGAGGCGCGGCGATTGGGCGAGCTTCCACGCCAAAGCGTGCTCGCGCCCGCCCGAGCCGATCAGCAACACTTTCATGGGGGACTCGCGCCCCTCGCCCCGTTCATCATGGCACGCGCCCTAGCAACCGGCGCAGCGAAAGTCCAACCCCGGCTTCCCGCCAGTCGCGGAACGCCTTATGACCGGGGCGATGACCCCAGACAAGCACATCGTCGCCGATGCCGTCCGCGGCCACTGGGCCGACCGCCTTCTGCCTCAGGGACTGCGACCCTATGCCCGGCTGGCGCGGCTGGAACGGCCGATCGGCTGGTGGTTGCTGATGTGGCCGTGCTGGTGGTCCTCGGCGCTGGCCACCGACGCTGCCGGCTGGCGCTTTCCCAATCTCTGGCACCTGGCGCTGTTCATGCTCGGCGCCATCGTCATGCGCGGGGCAGGGTGCACCTATAACGATATCGTCGACCGCGACCTCGACGCTCAGGTCGCCCGCACGCGCTCGCGCCCCATTCCCAGCGGCCAGGTGAGCGCCAGACAGGCGGCCGTCTTTCTGGTGCTGCAGGCGCTGATCGGCCTTGCCGTGCTCGTCCAGTTCAACCCATTCGCCATCGGCCTCGGCGTATTCTCGCTTGCCACCGTCGCGGTCTATCCCTTCATGAAGCGCTTCACCTGGTGGCCGCAGGTCGGGCTCGGCATCGCCTTTTCCTGGGGGGCGCTGATGGGCTGGGCGGCGATCTTTGCCCGCCTCGATTGGGCGCCGGTGCTGCTCTATCTCGGCGGCATCGCCTGGACCATCGGCTACGACACCATCTATGCGCATCAGGACAAGGAGGACGATGCCCTCATCGGCGTGCGCTCCACCGCGCGCCTGTTCGGCACGCACACGCGCGAGATGCTGGTGCTGTTCTACGGCGTGGCGACGGTGCTCTTCGCCGGCGCCTTCTGGTTTGCCGGCGTCGGGCCGCTTGCTTATCTCGGCCTGGCGGTGGGCGCCGCCCATCTCGGCTGGCAGGTGAAGGTGATCGCCATCGACGATCCCGACAATTGCCTGATGCTCTTCCGTTCCAACCAGTATTACGGCTGGATCGTCTTTGCCGGGCTGGTGGCGGACACCGTCTTGCGCAACTGGGGCGGCTAGTTCCGCGCGATGATCTCGCGACCGTCGAGACGCTCGGTCGGGCGCGAATGGCCGGTCTTGCGCCGGGTGAGGAAGCGCGGACGACGACCGGCGAAGAAGGAATAGCGCCGGCGCGGCTTGGGTGGCGCGGCGATGACACCGACGAGATCGTCGAGCGGACCGCTCACCGAACCGTCCTGGCCGATGACCAGCAGCGGCAACTTGAGCGCACGCCCCCAGGCCTGCCAGTCGGCCGCCACGTCCTCCGGCTCGTCACCGACGATGAGCGGCAGAGTGAGGGCAGGGTCCTCGTGCAGGAGCTCGACGAAGACGCGCACCGCGCCCACCGTGTCGGTCGCCTCCATGCGCACCGCGACGCCGCGATAGCTCGCCAGCGGCACCGTCAGCGGCGGCCCGCCGCGCTGTGCGCGCTCGACGATCGCCTGTTCGCGGTCGAGGATGAACGCCGTGTTGGCCATGCCGCCGTTCTGGGCGGAACCACGCACGGGCAGGGTGTGCGGGTCGAGCCGAAATACTCGGCTCGACCCGGCGGTCGCTTCACCGGCCACTTTGACGCCTCTCAACGCTCCCGAAGCGGGCCCGGTTTTTTCGGGTCCTCGCTTGTTGCAAAGCACCATGCCACAGCAGGCTTGGTGCCGGCTTAACCGGTTGGGTTAAATTTGAGTGATTTTGGAGAGGGTTAGCAGCGTCTCACCGGGCAGGGTTCACAGAACCTTGCCGGGGTTGAGAATGCCGTTGGGATCGAAGGCATTCTTGATGCGCCGCATGAGTTCGATTTCGAGCGGGCTCTTGACGTGCTTGAGCATGTCGCGCTTGAGCACGCCGATGCCATGTTCGGCCGAGATGGTGCCGCCGAGTTCGCCGACGATGCCGTGAACGACGGCGTTCACTTCGTCCCAGCGGGCAAGGAAGGCGTCCTTGTCCAAGCCGACCGGCTGGCTGAAATTCAGGTGGATGTTGCCGTCGCCCATATGGCCGAACGGACAGGGGCGCACGCCGGGGATCAACTCTGCCACCGCCGCCGAGGCCCGTGCGATCAGCTCCGGCACATGCCTGAGCGGCACCGCGACGTCGTGCTTGATCGAGCCGCCCTCGAGCTTCTGCACCTCCGACAAGGTCTCGCGCAGGTACCAGAAGGCCGCCGCCTGTTCCAGCGACTGGGCGAGCGCGCCATCCTCCACCAGTTCGGCTTCGAGGCCGGCGGCGAAGATCGCCTCGATCGCCGCGTCGGCATCCTCCTGGGATTGGGCGGAGGAATATTCCATCAATACGTACCAGGGATGCGGCGCGGCCAACGGGTCGCGCCCGCCGGAGCCGTGGCGGAGCGCGAATTCAAGGCCGATGCGCGGCATCAGCTCGAAGGCGGTGAGGCTCTTGCCGGCACGCTCGCGGGCGAGGTGGAAGAGTTTCAGCGCCGTTGCCGGGTCGTCGAGGCCGATGAAGGCGACGGCGAGGCCGCGCGGCTTGGGGCTCAGCGCCAGCACCGCGGCGGTGACCACGCCGAGCGTGCCCTCGGCGCCGATGAACAGATGCTTGAGGTCGTAGCCGGTATTGTCCTTGCGCAGCGTCCTCAGGCCATCCCACACCTCGCCGGAAGCAAGCACCACCTCGACGCCGAGCACCAGTTCGCGCATGTTGCCATAGGCCAGCACCTCGGTGCCGCCGGCATTGGTCGAGACATTGCCGCCGATATCGCACGAGCCGCCCGAGGCGAGCTTGAGCGGGAACAGGCGGTCTGCCGCGTCCGCCGCCGCGCGCGCCTCGTCGAGCGTCACGCCGGCCTCGGCAATCATGATGTTGCTGTCGGCGTCGACGGCGCGCACGCGGTTGAGCCGTGCCAGCGACAGGACGATCTCATTCCCCGTCATTGACGGAATCTGACCGCCGACCAGGCCGGTATTGCCGCCCTGCGGCACGATCGGCGTTCCTGTCTCATTGGCGAGCTTGAGGATCGCAGCGACCTCGGCGACGCTGCCCGGACGCAGCACTAGCGGTGTGTTCCCACGGAACTTGTCGCGCGGTTCCGTGAGATAGGGCGCGATCGTCTCCGGATCGCGCACGGCATAGGGCGCGCCGACGACGTCGGCGAAGCGGTCGAGCAGGGGCTTTGCAGGGGCGTTCATGACGGCAGTCTAGGCCAAGTCCGGCCGTCGCGGATAGGACCGGCGGCGCCTCATGCTGCGCCGCCGGTCGGAGAAAGACGAGAGAAACGCTACATCGCCTCTTTCACGACGTGCCAGACGCTGCCGACACCGTCGCCGGTGACGTCGCCGGGGTTCTTGTCCTTGACCCAGTAGTAGAGCGGCATGCCCTTGTAGGCCCACATCTTCTCGGCCTTGCCGTCCTTGTCAGTGACGTCGACGGTGGTCCAGTCACCCATCGCCGTGGCGCCAGCCGGGGCGACCAGCGGCGGCCAGGCGGCGATGCACTTGCCGGTGCAGGCCGACACCGTCCCGCCCTTCGTGTCCTTGTCGAAGATGTAGAGGGTCATGCCGGCGGGATCGACGAGGATCTTGCCGAGCGAGCTGTCGGCGAATTTGGCAGGATCCATGGCATAGGCCGAGCTGGCCACCGCGACAGCGGCGAAGAGGCCCGCGACGAGGCCCAGAATCAGTCGTTTCATGAAGAGAATCTCCCTGGTTCTTCACGCTGGGCGGCCGGAATTGGCATACGCCCAAGGGCGTAAACACGCGCCCCCCGAATTTATTCTAGGGCGGGTTTCGCTTCCGGCACGGTCTTCGGCTTGCTTGAAGCGCCGGGGGGCCTGTGCGATAGGAACGCGGCCGGCGGCACGAACAGACGGGAAACAGGGCAAATGGCAGGTGCGGAAGGTTTGATGGCGGGCAAGCGCGGCCTGATCCTGGGCGTCGCCAACAGCCATTCCATCGCCTGGGGCATTGCCCAGGCCTGCCACAGGGCGGGCGCGTCGCTGGCCATGACCTATCAGGGCGACCAGCTCAAGAAGCGGGTCGATCCGCTCGCCGCCGGGATCGGCGCCGAGGTGGTTGGCCATTGCGACGTGACCGACATGGCGACAGTGGATGCGGTGTTCGACCGTGTGCACGCGCTGTGGGGCGGGCTCGATTTCGTGGTCCACGCCATTGCCTTCTCCGACCGCGAGCAGTTGACCGGCCACTACGTCGACACCACCGCCGACAACTTTTCCAAGACGATGCTCATCTCCTGCTATTCGCTGACGGCCATCGCCCAGCGCGCCCAGAAGCTGATGAAGCATGGCGGCTCGATCCTGACGCTCACCTATTACGGCGCCGAGAAGGTCATGCCGCACTACAACGTCATGGGCGTCGCCAAGGCGGCGCTCGAGGCGAGCGTGCGCTACCTCGCCGTCGACCTCGGCAAGCAGAAGATCCGCGTCAACGCCATCTCCTCCGGGCCGATCAAGACGCTCGCGGCCGCTGGGGGCATCGGCGACTTCCGCTACATTCTGAAGTGGAACGAATACAATGCGCCGCTGCACAAGACCGTGACCACCGATGAGGTCGGCGACGCCGCGCTCTATCTTCTCTCCGACCTGTCACGCGCCGTGACCGGCGAGATCCACCACGTCGATTCCGGCTATCACGTCGTCGGCATGAAAGCGGTCGATGCCCCGGACATCGCCTCCGTCTAGGACCATCAAGCCCGTGAGAACGGGCACCCGCCACCCATGTCCACAACCCCCACGCTGATTTTTCTGCGCCACGGCGAGACCGACTGGAACGTCGAAGGGCGCCTCCAGGGCCAACGCGACGTGCCCATCAACGCCAAGGGCAGCGGCCAGGCGCGACACAACGGCGAGGTGGTGCTGCGCGAGGCGCCGGAAGCGGTGGGTTTTGATTTCGTCGCGAGCCCCCTGGGCCGCGCCCGCGAGACCATGGAGATCGCGCGCACCGCGATGGGGCTCGACCCGCACGCCTACCGCACCGACGACCGGCTGAAGGAACTCACCTTCGGCGAATGGGAAGGCTTCACCTATCGCGATATGGAGCGCGCCCATCCCGGCTGGGTCGCTCAGCGCCTCGCCGACAAGTGGCTGTTCCAGCCGCCGGGCGGCGAAAGCTACGAGATGCTCTCGGAGCGTGTCATCGGCTGGCTCGAGACGGTCACGCAGCCGACATTGGTGGTCTCCCACGGCGGCGTCGGCCGCGTTCTGCGCGCCCACCTGCTTCACCTCGACCCGCAGCAGACCGTGATCGAGGACTTCCCCCACGACCGTGTGTTCATGTGGCGCGACGGCGAGGGACGCTGGCTCTGAGGCCACATGCACGCCGACGCCGGCAGCGTTTTGCTTTGACGCCCCGCCTCCGCCCGCCTAGAAAATGCGGCGCCGGCCCGCGTCCAATCGCTGGAAACCCATGTCGCACAATACCTTCGGCCACCTTTTCCGCGTCACCACCTGGGGCGAGAGCCACGGGGCGGCGATCGGAGCCGTGGTCGACGGCTGCCCGCCGCTGATTCCGATCTCCGAGGCCGAGATTCAGTCCTACATGGACAAGCGCCGGCCGGGGCAGTCGCGCTTCACCACCCAGCGGCGCGAGCCGGACGCGGTGAAGATCCTCTCCGGCGTGTTCGAGGACGAGGCGAGCGGTCAACTGCGCACCACCGGCACGCCGATCTCGCTTGTGATCGAGAACGTCGATCAGCGCTCCAAGGACTACGGCGACATCAAGGACAGCTATCGGCCGGGCCACGCCGATTTCACCTATCAGGAGAAGTACGGCATCCGCGACTGGCGCGGTTCTGGCCGCGCCTCGGCGCGCGAGACGGCAAGCCGGGTTGCCGCCGGCGCCATCGCGCGCAAGGTGGTGCCGGGCCTCACTGTGCGCGGCGCCCTGGTGCAGGTCGGTCCGCACAGGATCGACCGTTCGCGCTGGGACTGGAGCGAGGTCGACCGCAACCCGTTCTTCTGCCCGGACGCCAAGGCGGCCGGACTGTGGGCCGACTACCTCGACGGCGTGCGCAAGGCGGGCTCGTCGGTCGGCGCCGTGGTCGAGGTCGAGGCCGAGGGCGTGCCGCCGGGGCTCGGCGCCCCAATCTACGCCAAGCTCGATCAGGACATCGCCTCGGCGATGATGTCGATCAACGCGGTCAAGGGCGTCGAGATCGGCGCCGGCTTCGCCGCTGCCGCGCTCTCCGGCGAGGAGAACGCCGACGAGATGCGCATCGGCGCGGGCAACCGGCCGCATTTTCTGTCGAACAATGCCGGCGGCATTCTCGGCGGCATCTCCACCGGCCAGCCGGTCACCGTCCGCTTCGCCGTCAAGCCGACCTCGTCGATCCTCACCCCGCGCCGCACCGTCAACCGCGCCGGCGAGGAGATCGACGTCTCCACCAAGGGGCGCCATGATCCCTGCGTCGGCATCAGGGCGGTTCCCATCGGCGAGGCGATGCTGGCCATCGTGCTTGCCGATCACTATCTCAGGCACCGTGGCCAGGTCGGCTAGCGCCGGCCGCCGTCAGGACAGACAAGGCATGACAACCCAACCCGATCCGGTGGCCGAGGCCATCGCCGCCTTCAAGCGCGGCGAGATCGTCGTCGTCACCGATGACACCGACCGCGAGAACGAGGGCGACCTGATCGTCGCCGCCGTGCATGCAACGCCTGAGAAGATCGGCTTCATCGTCCGCTACACCACCGGCATCGTCTGCGCGCCGATGCCGCGCGAGAGCGCCCGCCGGCTGCAATTGCAGCCGATGGTCGCCGACAACGACGCGCCGCTCGGCACCGCCTTCACCGTCTCCGTCGATTTCCGCCATGGCATGACCACCGGCATCTCGGCTGAGGAGCGCTGCAACACCATCCGGGCGCTGGCCAATGCCAATGCTGGTGCCGCCGATTTCGTCCGCCCCGGCCATGTATTTCCGCTGATCGCCCGCGACGGCGGCGTGCTCATGCGCTCCGGCCACACCGAGGCAGCGGTCGATCTGTGCCGGCTGGCGGGGCTGGAGCCGGTCGGCGTGCTCGCCGAACTGGTCAATGACGACGGCACGGTCAAGCGCGGCGCCGACGTGGTGCACTTCGCCGAGGAGCACGGCCTCAAGCTGGTCTCGGTCGCCCAGTTGATCGCCTGGCGCCAGCGCAGCGAGAAGCTGGTCGAGCGCGTGGCCGATTTTCCGGTCAGCACCGAGGCCGGCCCGGCCCACGCCTATACCTATCATCTGACCTTCGACGCCACCCAGCACCTGGCGCTCGTCTTCGGCGAGATCGGCGACGGTGAGAGCGTGCCGGTGCGCCTCCACCGCGAATCGGTGATCGACGACGTCTTCGGCAAGGACAGCGTGCTCAACCGGGTCGTCCACCAACTGGCCCGCGGTGGTCGCGGGATCATCGTCTACCTGCGCGAAGGCTCGGTCGGTGTGGCAGTGGAGAGCGCGCGCACGCGCGACGCCGCCAATCCCGCCGACACCACGGCCAGACGCGACGAGGAGTGGCGCGAGGTCGGCCTCGGCGCGCAGATCCTGCGCGATCTCGGAGTGAAATCGATCCGGCTGATGGCCAGCCGCGAGCGTCATTATGTCGGCCTCGACGGATTCGGCATCGCGATCGAGACCACCGAGATCATCGATCGATAGAGGACATGCAGTCCTGAAAGACGGAAGCCTAGGCCAGATTAGCTGCTAAGCTTCTATTGCATCGGAGGTGGCAAAGACGACATCGCGTACTACTGCCATGCCGTCGGTTCGCGGATTGTATTCCAGTGGAATTCTACTTGACATATCGAGGTCCGTTGCGATCGACGCAGCGCGACCCGCTTCCTGGTTCAAAGCAAATGAGCAGCCACTGGCCGCTCAAGCACCAGATTCGGCAGCAGCTTCACCCGCAGCTCAAAGCAATTTGGGACGCGCATCCGCTTCTGAAGCAGAAGCGGGATGAAGTGGGCAGCTTGCTCAATACAGAAAAGCTCGCAGCGGATCGGCGAATTCCGCCGTGGCGGTTTGTTCCCTTGGTAACCGAAGAGCTGCAGGTTGCGTGCGAAATTGAGTTCTTGTTGCTCCGGCGCGACCATCCCGGAAGCAGCATCTGGAGTGGGGATCCTGACAATCGAGTGAAGACAATTATCGATGCACTCGAAGTGCCCGACATCAACAGCGGGTACGCAGCCGACATACCTTTGGATGCATCGTTTAATCCGCTGTATTGCCTTGTTGCCAACGATAGGCTCGTGACGAGTGTTTCTATAAAGACCGGGCAACTCCTGGCGCCGCCGCCTGTGGACGAACAGTCGTGGGCCGACGTGAACATGAAGGTGGTGATCAAGCCCATCAATGTCACAATGCTGAACTTGGGCCTCTGACTGACGTCGCAGTGTGAGACCTAGCTCTGTCTTCTAGTTCGTTGCCCGTAGCATTTCTCACGCTTTCTCGAACGTCGCCACCACTTCGATCTCGGCCGACCACAGGAACTGGTCGACCGGCAGAACGCGGGTGAGGCGATAGCCGCCGTCAATGAGCAGGCGCGCGTCGCGCGCCAGCGTCGCCGGATTGCACGATACAGCGGCGACCTTGGCGACGCGCGACTGCGCGATCGCCTGTGCCTGGGCCCTGGCGCCGGCTGCCGGCGGATCGAAGACGACGGCACCAAACGTGTCGAGCTCGCCAGCGGCGAGCGGATTGGCGAACAGGTCGCGGCGCAGCGTCGTCACCGGCTTCAGGCCGCCAGCGTGGCGCACGGCCTGGCTCAGCGCCTCGAGCAGCGCCGCATCGCCCTCGACCGCCGTCACCGGCGCGTGGCGGGCCAGCCGCAGCGCGAAGGTGCCGAGCCCGGAGAAGAGGTCGGCCACCGGTGCCGCATCGCCGACATGGGCAATGACCGCTTCGGCCAGCGCCTGTTCGGCCGCGGCCGATGCCTGCACGAAGCCGCCGGGCGGGGGCAGCAGCGCGGCGCCGCCGGCGGCGATCTCCGGACGCCGGTTCATAAAGATCTCGATACCGTCCACCGTCAGCCGGGCGATCGCCTGTTCGCGGGCAAACCGACCGAGCGCTTCTTCCGCGCCGCGGTCGAGCTTGCCGCCGCCGTCGATGGCGATGTCGAGCCCATTGCCGGCGATGACCGTGACGCGCGCCTGACGGCGCTTGCGGACGGCGCGGGCAGCGATCTGGCGGATAAGCGGCAGCGCCGTGACGATGTCGCCGGAGAGCACCGGGCATTCGTCTATTGGGACGATCTCGTGGCTACTGCGGCGGTGGAAGCCGAGGATCAGCCGGTCCCTGGTGTGGACGGCGGAGAGGATCGCCCGGCGGCGCGTCCCCGGTGGTGTCGTGGCGACCGGCGCGACCTCCGTATCGATGTGATGGAGTGCCAAAGAGCGCCGCACGATCTCCCGCTTCCAGGCGCGATAGGCGGCCGTCTCCATGTGCTGCAGGGCGCAGCCGCCGCAGCTGCCGAAATGGCGGCAAACCGGCTGCACCCGGTCGGCGCTTGCTGCGACGACATCGATGAGATGCGCCCGCGCGCCCTGGCATTCGATCGCGACCGTCTCGCCCGGCAGGGTGAAGGGCACGAAGACGCGGCTGCCGTCCATCTCGGCGATACCGTCGCCGGCATGGCCGAGCTCGGCGATGGTGACCGTCTCAGTCACGGCGGGCGCCGAGCAGGAACTCGCGGTTGCCGTCGCCGCCCTCGATCGGCGACAGGATGATGCCGTCGGCGCGCCAGCCCATCTCGCTTTCGAGCCAGCCGGCAATGTCCGCCGCCGTCCGCTCGGCGAGGCCGGGGTCGCGGACGATGCCGCCCTTGCCAAGCGCCCGGCGGCCGACCTCGAATTGCGGCTTGACCAGAAACACGCCCCAGGCGGCCGGGCCGGCGAGCGCCAGAACCGGCGGCAGCACCAGGCGGAGCGAGATGAAGCTGACATCGGCGACGATGACGCCGGCTGGCTCGCCGATGTCCTCGAGCTTGAGGTCGCGCGCATTGACGCCTTCGCGCGAAACGACGCGCGGGTCGGCGGCCAGTTCCGGATCGAGCTGACCGTGGCCGACGTCGATCGCATAGACCCTGGCCGCGCCGCGCTCGAGCAGCACCTGGGTGAAGCCGCCGGTCGAGGCGCCGATATCGAGCGCCACCCTGGCCTTCGGCGAATAGCCGAAGCGGTCAAGAGCGGCGATCATCTTGAGGCTGCCGCGCGACACATAGCCGCTTGCCGGATCGTCGAGGGCGATCGCCGCGTCCGGTCCGACCGTCATAGCCGGCCGCGCCACCAGCCTGCCGTCGACGGTAACGTGGCCGCGCAGGATCGCATCGCGGGCCCGCGACCGTGTGCTGACCAGCCCGCGCTCCACCAGCGCCAGATCGAGCCGTTGGGTCATGGGTGAACTCTTAGAGGAGACAGCCGGCGAAGGAGGCCGCGATCACGTCGAAATAGACGAGGTTGCCGTAGCGCAGCCACAGATACGCGCCGAGCGCGACCGCGGCCAGCCCGGCAAACGACAGAGTGAGTTTCGACGTCAAGCTCATGGGGCGCCAGCATAGCGCCGGCGCCCCATAAGGTCACGATGCCCCGACCAGGCGCTTGAGCTTGGCCAGCGCCTTGTCGGTCTTCTCCTGGTAGTCGATGGTCGACACCAGGCGGGCCTTGGAATCGAGCAGGAACACGGTGGCGGTGTGGTTCATCGTGTAATTGCCGTCCTTGCCCGGCACCTTCTGCACATAGATGCGGTATTCCTTGACGACCTTGTCGATCTCGTCCGGCGTGCCGGTGAGTGCGATGAAGCGCGGGTCGAAGGCCTGCATGTAGGAAGCCATCGCCGTTTGCGTGTCGCGCTCCGGATCGACGGTGATGAAATAGACCTTGAGCTTGTTGGCGTCGGCTCCGAGGTCGCTCATCCACTGGGTCAGGTCGGCCAGCGTCGTCGGGCAGACGTCCGGGCAGAAGGTGTAGCCGAAATAGACCACCGACGGGTGGCCCTGCAGCGCTGCATCGGTGACCGTGTCGCCCTTCTGGTCGGTGAGCGTGAACGGCCCGCCGATCTGCGAGGCGGTGATGCCGGGGACCTCGCCGCGCTGGTTGACGAAGTAGATCCAGCCGACCGCCCCGAGAAGGACGACCACCGCCAGCCAGACGAAGACGCGGACAGCGCGGAGCCCCTTCATTTGCCCGAGCCCATGTTCATGTTCATCGCGCCGCCGCTGGCGGTCGGGCCCATCGAGCCGATCGGCATGATGGGCAGGCTGGCGTCAACCGTGCCGGCCTTGGCGAAAGTCAGCGTCACCGGCAACGTCCCGCCCTGCTTGAGGTCGTGCTTCAGCTTGATGAACATGAGGTGGTAGCCGCCGGGGGCAAGGGCGACGGTCTTGCCGGGCGGGATTTTGATGCCGCCCTCGACCGGATGCATGCTCATGATGCCGTTCTTGACCTCCATGATGTGGAGTTCGGTCGTCTCGGCCATCGGCGTCGCGGCCGCGGTCAGCGTGTCCGCTTCGCTGCCCGTGTTGGTGATGGTCAGATAGCCGGCGGCGGTCGGCGCCTTGGGCGGCGTCGCCCGCGCCCACAGGTTGGAGAGCGTCAGCGTGCCGACGGTGATGTCCTGCGCATAGGCCGGTGCGGCGAAGGCGATGGCTGCGAAGATGGCGCCGATGGCGGCGCGCCTGAAATGGCGGGTCATGGGAAGTTATCCTCGACGGAATGGCGGTGCCGCACCTTGTGGCGGCCGCCGGTTGAAACGATCAGTGCGGGAGGATCGGTTCAGCCGAGGAGCGGGGGCCCGCGCGGGTTCGCCTCGCCGTCGAGGAGATGGGGCGTGGTGCCGCCGGCCGGCGGCGCAATGAACACCGGCAGGGCGAGGACCGGCGGCGCGTCGGCGAGCACCGGCGAGGAGGGCGTGACGATGCTGGTGACCGTGGTGAGGCAGCCCACCATGCCATAGGCCCGACGGTCGGAATTGTTGGCCGGATGGCCGGGATCGCTGTTGGCGCCAGCGGAAGTGCAGACCGACGGCGTGTCCGTCGTCGCCGAATAGGCCAGGGCGCCACCATGGAGTCCGGCGAACAGCACATTGACGAATACGATCGCCGCCAGCGCGCGCGCCAGTGACCGGCCGTCAGGACCGCGCAGGAGGGCAAGCAGAGGGCGCCGGGACATCGGGCTTTTGTAAAGCCTTTCCCGACCATTTGGAACTATTCCGATCTAACCAATTCGTCACAGGCCGATCGGTGTTCAGGCGAGGCGCGGATGGGCGACGGCAGCCGGCGTATCGCGGCCGAGGGCGGCGAAGACGGCGGCGACGATGCCGGTCGCGTCGAGGCCGGCGGCGGCATACATCGCCTCCGGCTTGTCCTGCTCGACGAAGCGGTCGGGCATGGTGAGCGAGCGCACCTTGATGCCGCGGTCGAGCGCGCCGATCTTCTCCAGATGGGCGAGCACATGTGAGGCGAAGCCACCGATGGTGCCTTCCTCAACGGTGATCAGCACCTCGTGCTCCGCGACCAGCCGGTCGATCAGCGCGGTATCCAGCGGTCTTGCGAAACGGGCGTCGGCGACGGTCGCCGGCAGGCCGTAGGAATCGAGGTCCTCGGCCGCCTTCAGGCATTCGGCCAGACGTGCGCCGAAGGAAAGCAGCGCCACCTTGCCGCCCTCGCGCACGATGCGCCCGCGGCCGATCTCGAGCGGTATCCCGGTTTCCGGCATCTCGACGCCGATGCCGTCGCCGCGCGGATAGCGGAAGGACGACGGGTGGTCGTCGAGCGCCGCTGCCGTCGCCACCATGTGGACAAGCTCGGCCTCGTCCGCCGCCGCCATCACCACGAAGCCCGGCAGGCAGGCGAGGAAGGTCGTGTCGAAGGCGCCGGCGTGGGTCTGCCCGTCGGCTCCGACGAAGCCGGCGCGGTCGATGGCGAAGCGCACCGGCAGGTTCTGGATGGCGACGTCGTGGACCACCTGATCGTAGGCGCGCTGCAGGAAGGTCGAGTAGATGGCGGTGAACGGCTTGAAGCCCTGCGTCGCGAGGCCCGCGGCGAAGGTGACCGCGTGTTGCTCGGCGATGCCGACGTCGAAGGTGCGCTTCGGAAAACGCTCGCCGAAAAGGTCGAGGCCGGTGCCGGCCGGCATCGCCGCAGTGATGGCGACGATGCGTTCGTCCTTCTCGGCCTCCCGGATCAGGCTGTCGGCGAAGACCTTGGTGTAGGCCGGCGCATTGGAACGCCGTTTGACCTGCGCCCCGGTGATCACGTCGAAGGTGCCGACCCCATGATACTTGTCAGGCGCCTGTTCGGCCGGCGCATAGCCCTTGCCCTTCTTGGTGCGCACATGCACGAGCACCGGGCCGTTCTGCATGGTGGCGACATTGCGCAGCACCGGCAGCAGGTAGTCGAGATTATGCCCGTCGATTGGGCCGATGTAGTAGAAGCCCAGTTCTTCGAACAGCGTGCCTCCGGTCCAGAAGCTCCGGGTGAATTCCTCCGCCAGCCGCGCCCGCTCGCGGAAATAGCGCGGCAGGTATTCGGCGATCTGCTTGGCCCATCGCCTGAGGCCGCGATAGGTGCGCCCCGACACCAGCTTGGCCAGATGCGCCGACATGGCGCCGACCGGCGGCGCGATCGACATGTCGTTGTCGTTGAGCACGACGATCAGGCGCGACTTCAGGTGGCCGGCATTGTTCATCGCCTCATAGGCCATGCCCGCCGACATGGCGCCGTCGCCGATGACCGCGATGATGGCCTCGTTGCCGCCCTTGAGGTCACGGGCGACCGCCATGCCGAGCGCCGCCGAGATCGAGGTGGACGAATGAGCGGCGCCGAACGGGTCGTATTCGCTTTCCGCGCGCCTGGTGAAGCCGGAGAGGCCCCCCGCCTGGCGCAGCGTGCGGATGCGGTCGCGGCGGCCGGTGAGGATCTTGTGCGGATAGGCCTGGTGGCCGACGTCCCAGATCAGCTTGTCGCGCGGCGTGTCGAAGACGTAGTGCAGCGCCACGGTCAGCTCGACCACGCCCAGGCCCGCGCCGAGATGACCGCCGGTGACCGAAACCGCCGAAATCGTCTCCTGGCGCAGCTCGTGGGCGAGCTGCTTGAGATCGGCCTCGGGCAGCTTGCGCAGGTCCTCGGGCGTCTTGACGCGGTCGAGGAGGGGGGTGGCTGGCAGAGGATTCACGGGGTTTGCCTGAAAGGATGCCTCCCGCGAGTCTTGGCACGCTCGCCCGGCCGGCGCAACGCCTTCGGATTCTCCGGCTAGGTCAGGTCGTTCAGCGCGGCAAGCAGCGCGCGGAAGCGCTCGGCGCCGAGCTTGCGGCGAAAACGCTCCTCGACCTGCCGTTTGACCCGATTGGCGTCGGCGAGCACGGCACGGCCGCGCTCGGTGAAGACGACGATGCGGCCGCGTCCGTCGCCGGGATCGCGGATGCGCTGGACCAGGCCGTCCACCACCAGTTCGTCGATGAACTGCTGCACGGCCTGCTTGGTCAGCCCGCTGCGGGCGACCAGGTCGGCCTGGCGCGTGCCGCCGCGGTCCATGTGGGCGATGAGGCCGGACCGGGCATGGGCGAAGACCGTGTGCCCCGCTGCGACCATGCCGGCGTCGAATTCGGATTTCCACAGGGCCGCCGCCCGCCAGAGCTGGATGCCGACATGGTCCAGCAGCTCGGGGAATCCGTTATTGTCAAGTGACTTGACTATCTTGGTCATCGCACGATATAGTCAAGCTACCAGACGAAACTGCCTTCCACCAGAGAGAAAGCCTCGATGACCATCATCCGTTCCGCCGAAGCGCCGGTGTTCGACATTCCCGGCGTCCGTTTCCACGGCCTCGCTTCGCCCAAGCGCGGCGCCCGCGAGACCTGCGCCTGGCGTGTACGCCTGGCGGCCGGCACGCCGCCGACGGTTCACCGCCTGACCCGCGAGGAGATCTTCGTCGCCCTGTCGGGCACGGCCACCGTGCATCTCGACGGCGCCACCCATGCCCTCGAAGCTGGCGATGCGGCCGTCATTCCGGCCGATACGGATTTCGCTCTTGGCAATCCCGGCGCGGAGCCGTTCGAGGCCGTCGTCATCTTCCCCGTCGGCGGACAGGCCATGCACCCCGGCCAGGAGCCGTTCACCCCGCCCTGGGCGGAGTAGCGGCGGCGACTCAAGAATCCGCGTCGAGCGGCTCGGCGCCGGCCGGCTTGCCGTCGGCGCCGAGGCGGATCTTCTCCACCCGCACCTCGGCCTGGCGGAGCAGGGCGTCGCAATGCTTGCGCAAGGCATCGCCGCGCTCGTAGATGACGATCGATTCGGCCAGCGGCACCTCGCCGCGCTCCAGCCGGCTGACGATCTGCTCGAGCTCCTTGAGGGCGGCTTCGAATGTCATGCCCGCGACGGGCTCAAGGTCCTGATCGGCCATCCGCTCTCCTCGTTCCTCAGGCCTTCATCAGCGCCGCCACATGCATGGCGGCCGAGCCGGCGAGCCCGGCGAGATCATAGCCGCCTTCGAGCAGGCTGACGATGCGCCCGCCGCAATGGCGCTCAGCCGCCTCCATCAGCGTCAGCGTGGCGTGGACGAAATCTTCCTCGTTGAGGTTGATCTCGGCCAGCGGGTCACGCCAATGGGCGTCGAAGCCGGCCGAGATGATGATGAGGTCGGGAGCAAAGGCGTTGATCGCCGGCACGATCCTGTCGCCGAAGGCGAGTTCGAACTCGGTGCCGCCGTCGCCGGCCCTGAGCGGCACGTTGACCACGTTGCCGCAACCGGTCTCCGAGGGCGCGCCGGTGCCCGGATAGAGCGGCATCTGGTGGGTCGAGCAGTAGAGGATCGAGGGATCGTCCCACACGATCGCCTGGGTGCCGTTGCCGTGATGGACGTCCCAGTCGACGATGGCGACGCGCTCGGCGTCGTGGATGCGTTGCGCCTGACGGGCGGCGATGGCGGCGTTGTTGAACAGGCAGAAGCCCATCGCCCGGTCGGGCTCGGCATGATGGCCGGGTGGCCTGATGGCACAGAAGGCATTGGCGACCGTGCCGCCCATCACCTCGTCGACCGCCAGGCAGGCGGCGGCGGCGGCGCGCGCGGCGATCTCGAAGCTCTGCGGCGAGAGATAGGTGTCAGCCTCGATCGGCGCGATGCCCTCGTCAGGAATGGCGGTACGGATTTCCTCGACATAGGCCGGCTTGTGCGCGGTGGCGAGCAGCTCGGGCGGGGCTGCTTGCGGCGCGCCGCGGCGGATGAGGTCGGCGAAGGGCGGGGCTGACAACGCCTTGTCGATGGCGCGCATGCGGTCCGGCCGCTCGGGATGCCCGGTCGGAGCGATATGGTCGAGGAACACCGGGTCCTGAATGAAGAGCGTGGACAAGCAGGTTTCCGTGGGCGCGAGTTTTGTCAGCGGTTGGCGTCGATATAGGCCTGCAGGGCATCACGCGCGGCAGGCGAGCGCAACAGGTCGGAGAAGCTGGATGCTTCCTGGTCGATGCGCTGCAGGATGTTCAGCCGGTCGCCGCGCATCAGGCGGCGGTGCATGCGTACCGCTTCCGGCGGCTTCTCGGCAAGGGTGCGGGCCGCCTCCTGGCCAGCCTCCTCGACCGCATCGGCCGGCACGATGCGGTTGACCAGGCCGGCGGCCGCCGCTTGGTGGGCATCGAGCTGGTCGCCCATCACCAGCAGGCCGAAGGCGCGGTGATAGCCCATCAGCGCCGGGGCGAGGATGCTGGCAGCGCCTTCCGGTGGCATGCCCATCTCCGCCTGCGCGGCGGAAAAGATCGCCCACTCGCTGGCCACCACATAGTCGCAGAGGATCAGCAGGATAGTGCCGAGGCCGAAGGACGGGCCGTCGACCGCGGCGATCAGCGGCTTGTCGATCGAGGCCATGGTCTTGAGCAGCCGGATGATGCTTTCGCCCATGCCGCCGGCGGTGAGGAAGCCTTGCAGGTCGTTGGCGTCGTGACCGGCGGTGAAGATGCCGGGCGTGCCGGTCAGGAGCACGGCGCGCACCCGCGAGGAACTCTCGCCGAAGGCGAGTGAATCAGCCACCCGCTCGCAAATATCGGCGGTCACCCGGTTTTGCGCATCGGCCCGCTCGATGCTGATGGTCTGCACGCCCTCGGCGATCTCGCTGATCACAAAATCGCTCATTGCCTCACTCCTGACCTCCGCGGGCACAGGCCTTCACGATTGCGCCCGGCCGATAGCGAAGGCGCGCGCCGCCTGTTCCAGGCCCTCGGCGCCTTCGCTCACCGCTGCTGCCAGGGACGCCACCTCACCGAGCAGCGATTCGGAATGGAACCGCGCAAGGGCAATGGCACGATCGCGCATGGCCTCCTCCGCCCCGAGCGCGCCCTTTGCCAGAAGCGCACCGCCGAATGCAAGACCGAAAAGCTTGAGATAGGGCGTGGCGCCGGCCAGCACCGGCTGGTGCGCGCCATCCGCCAATGCCTTGGCGATGAACGCCGTGGCGCCGGCCAACTGCTTGCCGGCCTCGGCGAGCTTCACCGCAAGCTGGCCGAATTCCGGCCGGTTTGCCGCGGCAACCGCATCCGCGGTCTCGGCGATCTGGTTGACGATCGCCGCCACCGCCGCGCCGCCGCCGAGCTTCACCCTGCGGCTGGCAAGGTCGATCGCCTGGACGCCGTTGGTGCCTTCGTAGATGGAGAAGACGCGCGCATCGCGGAAGAGTTGTGCCGCGCCGGTCTCCTCGATGAAGCCGGCGCCACCATGCACCTGGATGCCGGCCGAGGTGACGGCATTGGAGGCATCGGTGGCGAATGCCTTGGCCAGTGGCGTCAACAGGCTCGCCCGGTCGGCCCACGCGTGGCGCTCTTCGGGCGGTGCCACGGCGCTCATGTCGAGCGCCTCGGCGCAGGCGTAGCAGATCGCGCGCGCCGAAGCGGTGAGCGCGGCCATCTGCATCAATTCTCGTTGAATGTCGGGATGTTCGCCGATCAGGCTCATCTCGCCGTTGTGCTGGCTTCCCGGTGCGCGCCCTTGTCGACGGGTGGCGGCATAGTCGGTGGCCAGCCTCAGTGCCCGAGCCGCCACGCCGACACCCTGGGCGCCGACATTGAGGCGGGCGAGGTTCATCATGGTGAACATGCAGATGAGGCCGCGGTTCTCCTTGCCCACCAGCCAACCGGTGGCGCCGGCGCCGCCATCGCCGAAGTTGAGCGTGCAGGTCGGCGAGGCGTGGAGGCCGAGCTTGTGCTCGATGCCGACGGGGCCGAAGTCGTTACGGCTGCCGTCTTCGAGCCATTTTGGCACCAGGAACATGGAGATGCCGCCGGTGCCTCCGGCCGCGTCGCTGAGGCGGGCGAGCACGAGGTGGACGATGTTGTCGGTGAGGTCGTGATCGCCGTAGGTGATGAAGTGCTTATGGCCGAACAGCCGGTAGCTGCCGTCCGCCGCCCGCTCCGCCCGCGTCTCGATGGCACCGAGGTCGGAGCCCGCCTGCGGCTCCGTCAGGTCCATGGTCACCATCCATTCGCCCGAAACGACTTTGGGCAGGTAGCGCTTCTGCAGGTCTTCGCCGGCATAGGTGATGAGCGCGCGCACGGCGCCGCTGTTCAGCATCGGGCCGACCGCGAAGGAGGGATTGGCGGCGTTCCAGATCTCCTGCAGCGCCACCTGCAGCACGACCGGCAGGCCCTGTCCGCCCCATTCGGGCGGGCTACCGAGCCCGTTCCAGCCGGCCTCGCGCCAGCGCCGATAGGTATCCTTCCAGCCGGCCGGCGTGGTGACCACGCCCTCCGCATAAGCGGCGCCGGTGCCGTCGCCGGCGCGGTTGAGCGGCAGCAGTTCCTCATCGGCGAATTGCTGAGCCTCGGCGACGATGGCGTCCACCGTCTCGCCGTCGAGATCGGGAAAAGCGCCGCTGGCGATCAACCGTTCGAGCCCGCCATAGGCCCTGATTGCAAAGGCAATTTCAGCGACGGATGTCGTGCCGCTCATGAACTTGACCCCCGGCTGCCGCTTGACGCGGCTTGTTGCTGCGCGCGAGAACCCCGCCCGGACGGCCGGTACTCTCACCGATGGCACAGGCTAGCGCAAATCGCCCCCGTATTTTTGACGTGAAGGTCGCAGGCAGCCAGGGTGTTGCCGCGGCGGCGGAAGCGCTTGCGCGCGGCGAACTGGTAGCGATGCCGACGGAGACGGTCTACGGACTTGCCGCCGACGCCACCAATCCGGCCGCCGTCGGCCGCATCTTCCTGGCCAAGGGGCGGCCGCGCTTCAACCCGTTGATCATCCATGTCAGCTCGGCTTCCGCCGCTCAGCGCTACGTCCGCTTCAACACCGATGCGGAGCGGCTGGCCGCGGCCTTCTGGCCCGGACCGCTGACCCTGGTGCTGCCGCTCATGCCCGACACCGGCATCGCCGATCTGGTTACCGCCGGCCTCGGCACGCTGGCCGTGCGCGTGCCCGCCCATCCGGTGGCCCAGGCGCTGCTAGCCGCAACCACCTGGCCGCTGGCGGCGCCTTCCGCCAACCGTTCCGGCCATGTCAGCCCGACCACCGCCTTCCACGTCGTCGGCGATCTCGGCGGCAATGTTGCCGTCATCCTCGACGCCGGGCCGACACCGGTCGGCTTGGAATCGACCATCGTCGGTCTTGCGGGCGAGGCCCCGGTGCTGCTCAGGCCCGGCGGGCTGGCACGCGCCGATATCGAGACGGTTCTCGGCCGGCCGCTCGGCCAGGCCGCACCGGCCGGCGAGGCACCGGCGGCGCCGGGCATGCTCGCCTCGCACTACGCGCCCGCGGCAAGCCTGCGCATGAATGCGACCGACGTGGCGGAGGGGGAGGGGCTGCTCGCCTTCGGGCCCGACCTGCCGCCCGGCGCGGCAAAGGCCGTGGCGACCGTCAATCTCAGCCCGTCCGGCGATCTCGCCGAGGCCGCCGCCAATTTCTTTGCCGGCTTGCGGGCACTCGACCAGGAGGCCGAGACGATCGCGGCCATGCCCATCCCCGAGGAGGGGTTGGGCGAGGCGATCAACGACCGCCTGCGCCGGGCCGCAGCACCGCGAACCTAGCGCTGGTCACGGCACGCGAGACGCCGCCTCGGTCCAGCGCCTCGGCTTGATCGACGACCGCTCTTTTCGATACTTGCGGAGATTCTCGCGAGACACGACGCGTATGTCGCGCCCGTTCGCCTGAATCGGACGGTCGTGCAGAAGTGGGATCTGCCAGTCGAAACGCGTATCACCCCAGAAGAGGGTGAAGGGGGCTTCGATCCAATTTTGAACCAACGTCGCCTCGCACAGCACACCATCGAAGAGGAAGGCGCGCTTGTGAGCGAAACGCTTGGCCGGCACTTCGCTCAAGATGTCGGACCGCGCGGCAAGCAGGCGCTCAACTGCGGCAAAGTCGCGGGCGCAGTGGACCAGGTCGATGTCGTGATGTGGAACGGGTGGCCGCAGACCAAGCAGTTCCTCGGCCCAGCCGCCAAAGAGAGCGCATTCGGCGCCGGCCTCGGCCAGGAGCGCCATCACCGAACCGACCGTCGCCAGCGTATTGGGCAAGGCTGGCTCCCTGAAGCGCGCGGCTAGGCGTCCGTCTCGTCGCGGGGGGGCGTGTGGCGGGTCTCGCGCCACTTCTTCATCAGCGCCTCGAGCTCGGCGTCGCCACCCTCCGGCAGCACGATCCTGAGCATCACCAAGAGGTCGCCACGGCCGCCGCCGTTACGTGGCAGGCCCTTGCCCTTGAGGCGCAGCGCCCGCCCGCCGCTCGACTTCGGCGGCACGGAGAGCGTCACCGGCCCGTCCAGCGTCGGCACGCGCACCTTGGCGCCGAGCACGGCCTCATCGAGGGTGACGGCGAGGTCGCGGCGCAGCGTGTCGCCCTCGACCTTGAACAGCGGATGCGGCACGAACTCGATGGTGACCAGCGCGTCGCCGGCCTGGCCGCCAAGCGCGCCCGGCTGGCCCTGGCCCTTGAGCCGGATCACCTGGCCGGGGCGGGTGCCGACCGGCACCGAGATTTCCACCGTACGGCCGGTTGGCAGGTCGACGCGCACCTTCTCGCCGTGGACAATCTGCTCCAGCGTCACCGCCGCGGTGGCGGTGACGTCCTGGCCGCGCTGCGCCTGGGGCCGGGCGCCACCACGTGCTCCGCCGGCAGCGCCACGGCCGAAGCCGCCGAGAATGTCGCTGAGGATGTCGTCGGCCGAGAACTCGCCGCCGCCCGCGCCGCCGAATCCCCCGCCGGGGCCGCCGCCCGACCAGCGGAAGGTGCGGCCCCCGGCGCCTGGATGGCTGCCGCGGGTGAAGCCTTCGAACCCCTGGAAACGCGGCTTGCCGTCGGCGTCGATCTCGCCGCGGTCGAACCGGCCGCGCTTGTCCTTGTCGCCGACAATCTCATAGGCCAAGTTGACCTCGGCGAAGCGTTCCTTCGCTCGTGGGTCCTTGCTCTGGTCCGGGTGGTGCTTCTTGGCGAGCTTGCGAAAGGCCGACTTGATTTCGCTTTCGCTGGCCGTCCGGCTGACGCCGAGCACCTGATAAGGATCGCGCATGGTCGAATGATCAGCAGGTTGGCTGCCGGCAGCAAGAATCGCCGGCCACCGCCAATATGGTCATTCCACCAGCAATTGCCAGCGTTTGCGCTGGACTCACTCGTCGCTTCAGGAGAGCTGGGCGTCGTCGGCGACCACGCCGTAGAGCTGCCAGCGGCCATTCCCGCGCTGGCAGGCATCGCCGCGATAGAGGCGGATGCCGCGCTGATCGTTGACGGTGGTGGAGAAGGTGCGGCAGGCAAGGCCGCCCTTCTGGCGCGCCACGCTCAGATTCGCGATGGTGCCGGCCGAGCCGGTGTCCGGGTTGCGCCAGGCGAGGCGGTCGGTGGCGCTCTGGGCGGGCGTGGCGGCGATGGTACGCCGGATCGTCTCCCAGTCGGAGGCGTCGACGCCGTCGACGATCCTGGCGCTGACCAGGGTCGGCTTGACGCTGCCGGTCGTCAGCGATGTATCGACCCCGGCCATCTCGGCGCCGAAGGGCAGGCCGAGGCCGGCGCAACCGCCAAGCGACAGCGCCAGGACGGCGGCTGCGACGCCGCGGCAGAGACGCGGCATTTGGCGTAGCTGCAACGCTCGAATATATGAAGGCCTGCGCGCGGACATACCCGTGACTCCCTTCCCGCTACAGGCCCAAGCATCGGAATATTTCGTTAATGAACAGTGACTTCCAAGCAACAGCGGATCCGAATTCGCTTTTTGTCGAGTGGCTTCGCGAGGCCGAGGCGTCCGAGCCCAACGATCCCAACGCCCTGGCGTTGGCGACCGTCGACAGCGACGGGCTGCCCAATGTGCGCATGGTGTTGTTGAAGGCACACGACGAGGCAGGCTTCGTCTTCTACACCAACTTCGAGAGCGCCAAGGGGCAGGAGCTTGCCGCCAATCCGCGTGCGGCGCTGCTCTTCCACTGGAAGAGCCTCAGGCGGCAGGTGCGCGTGCGCGGCACCATCTCGGTGGTCAGCGACGCCGAGGCCGATGCCTATTTCGCCAGCCGGCCGCGCACCAGCCGCCTCGGCGCCTGGGCCAGCCAGCAGTCGCGCCCGCTCGAATTGCGCTTTGCGCTGGAGAAGGCGGTCGCCGTCTATGCCGCCAAATATCCGGTCGGCACGGTGCCGCGCCCGCCTTACTGGTCGGGCTATCGCCTGACGCCGGTCGAGTGGGAGTTCTGGAAGGACATGCCCTTCCGCTTGCACAACCGCGTCCGCTACACACGGACGGAGAGCGGCTGGCAGACGCACCGGCTCTATCCATGAGGCGGCCGGGTTTGCCCATGCTCCAGGTTCTTGATCCGCCTCCTGCCGACGTGGTCGCCGCGATCGCGGAGGGCATCTCGCGACACAACAGCCGCGATTCCGTGCTCCGCGAAGATTTCGCGATCGTGAAACGGCGGAGCGACGGTCGCCTCGTCGGTGGCGTCACCGCCTCGGTGTCGTTCTCCATATTGTTCATCAACAATATCTGGGTCGACGCCGGAGACCGGCTGAGCGGCGTCGGCCGCGCCTTGATGATCGCTGCCGAGAAGGAGGGCGTGAGGCGTCACGCAACGACCGCCTGCGTCGACACGCTCTCGACGCAGGCGCCCGCCTTCTATGAAAAGCTCGGCTACGCCGAATTCGGCCGGCTGGAAGGCGCGGTGGGCGGCCACCGGCTCGATCGCATCTGGTTTCGCAAGCCCCTGTGACGACAGGCGAGCGGTCGCCACCCCCTCGCCCTAATTGTCCAGTTCCGCCGCCGGCCCTTCGTCGACGCCACCAGCCACCACTGCCGTCTCCTCGCTGAGCGGTCGTCCCTTGTGTTTGGGCGGGGTGAGCGGTGTCGGCGTCGGCACGTTGTGCCGCATCAGGTCGCGTCCGGCGGAGAGGCCGTCGACCATCTGCAACTCCAGCCGCGCGCCGTCGCGCTTGCGCACGCCGTCGAGAACCTCGGTCGCCTCGCCGGGCGGCACGCCGAGCGCCAGCAGCGCCACCTCGCCGAAGGCCATCGCCGATTCGAAGGTCTCGCGAATCTGATAGTCGACGCCGGCGGCAATGAGGTCGAGCGTATGGCCGCGGTCGTAGGAGCGCACCAGCACCTTGGCGATGGGACACTCCGTCTTCAGGAGCTCGACGATGCGGTCGGTATCGGCGCGCTTGTCGATGCATACTGCGACGATCTTGGCGCTTGCCGCGCCGGCGGCGTGCAGCACGTCGAGGCGGGTGCCGTCACCGTAATAGATCCTGAAGCCGAAATTGGCGGCCACGCGGATCATCTCGGTGTCGGAATCGATGATGGTCACGTCGATGCCGCGCGCCAGCAACGCCTGGCAGACGATCTGGCCGAAGCGGCCGAAGCCGATGACCAGCGCGCTGCCGGTGAGCCCGTCGGGTACGTCGATGCCGTCGAGCGAATCCGGCTTCTCCGGCAGCAGACGCTTGAGCAGGATCGGCGCCAGCGGCGTCAACGCCATCGACACGATCACTGCCGCGGTCAACAGCGCCGAGGTGCCGGCATCGATGAGGCCGAGCCCGCCGGCGGTGGTGAACATGACGAAAGCGAACTCGCCGCCTTCAGCCAGCATGAGCGCCAAGCGCAGCGAATCGCCATGACCGTTGCGGAACAGGCGGGCGACGGCATAGGTGCCAGCGACCTTGACGACCATGAAGACGATCACCGCCGCCAACACCATGAGCCAGTTCTCGGCGATCAGGGCGAGATCGATGGACATGCCGACGGCGAGGAAGAAGAGGCCGAGCAGGAGGCCGCGGAAGGGCTCGATGTCGGCCTCGAGCTGGTGGCGGAAGCTCGATTCCGACAGGAGCACGCCGGCGATGAAAGCGCCCATCGCCATCGACAGCCCGCCGGCCTCCATGGCGAGCGCCGCGCCGAGCACCACCAGCAGCGCTGCCGCCGTCATGATCTCGCGCGCGCGTGCGGTGGCCAGGATCTGGAATAGAGGATTGAGCAGGTAGCGTCCGACGGCGACCACGCCGACGATCGCCGCGATCGCGATTGCGATCTGGGAAAGGCGCGAATGGCCGTCGTCGATCTGATAGGGCGCGATCAAAGCCAGCACCGCCAGCAGCGGCACGATGGCGAGGTCCTGCAGCAGCAGGACGGCGAAGGTCTTCTGGCCGTGGGTTTCAGTCGTCTCGCCGCGCTCTTCCAGGATCTGCATGACGATGGCCGTCGAGGAGAGCGCCAGACCGGAGGCCGCCACGAAGGCGACCGCTGGCGACAGCCCGGCGAGCATGCCAGCGCCGGTCAGAAGCGCGCCGCAGACGATTACCTGCGCCGCGCCGAGGCCGAAGATGTCGGCGCGCAAGGCCCATAACCGCGAGGGCTTGAGCTCCAGCCCTATGACGAAGAGCAGCAGCACGACGCCGAACTCGGCTACGCTGAGGATCTGGTCGGGCTCGCGGAAAAGCTTCAGCCCGAACGGACCGATGGCGATGCCGGCGACCAGATAGCCGACGATGGCGCCGAGCCCGATGCGCTTGAAGATCGGCACGGCGACGACGGCGGCGCCAAGCAGCGCCACCGCATTCACCAGTTCGGAGCCGTGTACATCGACAGCCATCGTCACCTCTCGCTTGGACGCCGCACATTATCGTGACGCCCTTCCGGCGGAAGCCGTGGTTCGGCGGCGCCATGCAGGGCGCGTGCCGCGTGCCGCCGGTAACCCGCGATTTACCGTCCAGCGCACTGTTACTTGTGGTTGCTATGCCGCCGCCGCACCCTCGCCGGCGAGGAACCGTAAATGGGCCTGTCCCTTCCCATCCAGATCGCTGTCGCCGCCGGCATCGGGGCTCTCGGCACGCTGGCGCTTGCCCGCACCCACGTGCCGCTGCCCGATTTCCAGCCGCTCGTTTCGCGTGCCGCCGATGGCCATGGCGGATGCCTCATCAAGGGCAACATCAGCATCAACACCGGCGAGCACATCTATCACGTGCCCGGCCAGATGTTCTACGAGCAGACGGTGATCAGCCCGCAATACGGCGAACGATGGTTCTGCAGCGAAGCCGAGGCCATCGCCGCCGGCTGGCGAAAAGCGCGCCGCTGACGGCCGACCGCTACGTCGCCGTGCCGCCGACGGTGATCTGGTCGATCCTGAGCGTTGGCTGGCCGACGCCGACCGGCACGCCCTGGCCATTCTTGCCGCAGGTGCCGATGCCGGGGTCGAGCTGCATGTCGCTGCCGATCATCTTCACGCGGGTGAGCGCGTCCGGCCCGTTGCCGATCAGCATGGCGCCCTTGATCGCCGGACCGATGACGCCGTTCTCGATGCGATAAGCCTCGGTGCAGGAGAAGACGAACTTGCCCGAGGTGATGTCCACCTGGCCGCCGCCGAAGGAGACGGCATAGATGCCGTTCTTGACCGAGGCGAGAATCTCTTTCGGGTCGTCGGTGCCGGCGCGCATGATCGTGTTGGTCATGCGCGGCATGGGCACATGGGCATAGGACTGGCGGCGGCCGTTGCCGGTGGGCGCCATGCCCATCAGCCGGGCATTCTGCCGGTCCTGCATGTAGCCGACGAGAATGCCGTCCTCGATCAGGGTAGTGGATTGCGTCGGTGTGCCCTCGTCGTCGACGGTGAGCGAGCCGCGGCGGTTCAGGATCGTGCCGTCGTCGATGACGGTGACGCCGGGCGAGGCGACGCGTTGGCCCATCAGGCCGGCAAAGGCACTCTCCCCCTTGCGGTTGAAGTCGCCTTCGAGCCCGTGGCCGACCGCCTCGTGCAGCAGGATGCCCGGCCAGCCGGGGCCGAGCACCACGTTGAACGTGCCAGCGGGAGCGGGAACCGCGGAGAGATTGACCAGCGCCTGGCGCAGCGCCTCGTCGACGGCGAACTGCCACGTGTCCGCGGCGATGAAGGCGCCGAAGCCTTCGCGCCCGCCCATGCCATGCGAACCGGATTCCTGCTTGTCGCCTTCGCCGACCACCACCGAGACGTTGACCCTGACCATCGGCCGAACGTCGCGCACGAAGTGGCCATCGGCACGCAGGATCTCGATCTCCTGATAGGAGCCGGCCAGCGACGCCGTCACTTGGCGCACGCGTGGGTCCCTGTCGCGTGCATAGGCGTCGATCTCTTCAAGCAGCTTCACCTTCTCCGCGAAGGTCGGGCTGCCGAGCGGGCTGTCCTCGCCATAGAGCGCCCGGTTGGTGCCGCGCGGCGCCTCCGCATAGGTGCCGGTGTGGCCCGCCTTGACCGCCTGCACGGCGTCGCCGGCGCGGCGGATGGCCGGCTCGGAGATCTCGCCGGAATGGGCAAAACCCTGTGCTTCGCCGGCAACAGCGCGCAGGCCGAAGCCCTGATTGGTGTCGAAGCTAGCCGCCTTCAGCCGGCCGTTGTCGAACAGCAGGCTCTCGGCCTCGGCGAATTCCAGATAGAGCTCGCCGTCGTCGGCGCCGGCGAGCGCCTCGGCGACGGCCTTCTCAGCGGTGTCGCGGTCGAGTCCGGCGCGGTCGAGGATGCTGTGCGGCTGGTCGGTCATGGCGGTTCCTGAGGGGAAGACAGGGGAGACGTTGACCCTACAGATAGGGCCTGCCGCCATTTCCGCCAAATCGCCTGGAAAGACCGCCCGTTGCCGCTAGGGCAGCGCGTTGAAGCCGTCGGCGAAGCCGTTGAGCGAGATCGGGATGCCGATACCCTCTTCCGGCGTCTGGAAGATGATGAAAGTCGCCGTCTTGCCGGTCTCGAGCTGGTTGAGCAGCTTGTCCTCGAGGATCACCTCGGCGACGCAGCCATTGGGCAGGCAGCGCACGAAGCCGGCCCGTCCGAGATCGGCATTGTCGATCTTGAGGCCGAGCCCTGAGGGCAGCAGCACGCCGAGCGGCGCCAGCACCCGCATGATCCGCGACTTCTTGTCGGCGGTCTTCAGCACGATCACGGTCAGGCCGACGTTTTCGCGGTCTTCGGCCGTGACGAACTGCATCAGCACGCATTGCTCGCTCTTGGCGCCCGGCGGCGTGTCGCAGCGCACCTGCCAGTCGGCGTGAGTGGAGCGGACTGGCGGCTCGCCCTGGGCCGGTGGCGCCACCGAGACGGCCGCCTTGGGCACGTCGGTCACGTCTGCGGCCTGCGCCGTCTGGTCCGGCTGCTGGATTTCGGGCGCAGCCGGAGCGCTCGCCGTCGGCGGTGCCGAGGTCGCCACGGTCGATGTCGTGTGACCGAAGAACCCCGTGGCGAACAGCACCACCACGACGCCGACGGCGATGACAAGAACACCGGCAACGACCGCCAGAATCGGGACGAGCGGGCTCTTTCGCGGCTCTACTTCGTAATCGTCGTCTTCGTACATCCTGCCGTCGATACATCAGCCTGGCAGCGCGCAGGCAAGCAAAAAAACCGCCGAATTGCTGGCGGACCCGGTCGATCTTGCATTAAACGGCCGGTGGAAGGAATCATCCTTGGCCGCTGCTCTGTCGGCCATGCGGCCCTGCGATAGCGGCAAATCGAAGGCGCAGGTGCAATTTGCCGCATGGTTGGCCGTGCAAGGCCGTTGCGAGAACGACCGGCTTATGGTTTTTCTTTAGCATAGTTCCAACCACCGATGCCGGGCCGGCGTGTCGCCGGGCAGGGTGGTTGTCTTTTACCGGTGGCCGGGGACTGCCGGAATTCGGCGGTTCGGGGCCGCCTTGGCAAGGGGCCGAGCAGGACGCTCGGGTTGGGAAGGAGCGAATTGGTGGGAACGGCACTGAAGCGGGCAACGCTGGGTCTGGCGCTGGCCGGTGGCGGGCTTATGGCGCTGGGCGGACCGGCTCTGGCCAATGCCTCGCCCTGGGAGATCAACCTGCAGCCGGCGGCGACCCCGATCATGGAAATGATCCACAGGTTCGACAACGGCCTGCTGGTCGTCGTCACGCTGATCGTTCTGTTTGTCCTGGCGCTGCTCATCTATGTGATGATGCGCTTCAACGCCAAGGCCAACCCGGTCCCCTCGAAGGTCTCGCACAACACGCTGATCGAGGTGATCTGGACGGTGGTGCCGATCCTCATTCTGGTCGGTATCGCGGTGCCCTCCTTCGCGCTGCTCTTCGCTGAGCACGATCCGGCCCGCGCCATCGCCGGCTTCGATCCCGCCAAGGACAAGCAGCTCACCATCAAGGCGACCGGCAGCCAGTGGTACTGGACCTACGAATACCCGGACAACGGCGACCTCACCTTCGATTCGCTGCTCTTGCGCGACAAGGACGGCAACCCGACCGGCACGCCGCGGCTCTTGGCCGTCGACAACAAGATGGTCGTGCCGGTGGGCGTGGTCGTGCGCATGCAGGTCATCGGCGCCGACGTCATCCATTCCTTCGCGGTGCCCTCCTTCGGCATCAAGATCGACGCCATTCCCGGTCGGCTGAACGAGACCTGGTTCCGGGTCGACAAGCCGGGCACCTATTACGGCCAGTGTTCTGAGCTCTGCGGCCGCGACCATGCCTTCATGCCGATCGCCGTCGAGGCGGTCAGCCAGGACAAGTTCGACGCCTGGGCCAAGACCGCCGTCAAGGATCTCGACACTGCCAACAAGCAGCTTGCCGCAGCCGTGAAGAAATCGGACGCGACCAAGGTCGCGACCGCTCAGGACTAGGGCCGCCGCCGCAGCAGCGGGCGAGGCTCGATCTAAAGGAGACAGGTATGGCGACCAGCGCAGGGTATCAGGCGCATAGCGAAGCGCACGCGCACGCGCATCCGACGGGATGGCGCCGGTGGCTCTATTCCACCAATCATAAGGACATCGGCACGATGTACCTTATCTTCGCCATCTGCACCGGCGTCATCGGTGGCGCCCTGTCGGTGGCCATGCGCATGGAGCTGATGGAGCCGGGTCTGCAGATCTTCGGCGATCCGGAGCTCTTCAACGTCTTCGTCACCGCGCACGGCCTGATCATGATCTTCTTCATGGTCATGCCAGCGATGATCGGCGGCTTCGGCAACTGGTTCGTGCCGATCATGATCGGTGCGCCGGACATGGCCTTCCCGCGCATGAACAACATCTCGTTCTGGCTGCTGCCTCCGGCCTTCGCGCTGCTGGTCATCTCGCTGTTCATGCCGAGCGCCCCGGGCGCCCACGGCGTCGGTGGCGGCTGGACCATCTACCCGCCGCTGTCGACCACCGGCCAGCCCGGCCCGGCGATGGACTTTGCGATCCTGTCGCTCCACCTGGCCGGCGCTTCGTCGATCCTCGGCGCCATCAACTTCATCACCACCATCTTCAACATGCGCGCGCCGGGCATGACGCTGCACAAGATGCCGCTCTTCGTCTGGTCGATCCTGGTTACGACGTTCCTGTTGCTGTTGGCCCTGCCGGTGCTGGCCGGCGCCATCACCATGCTCCTGACCGACCGCAACTTCGGCACCGCCTTCTTCAAGCCCGACCAGGGCGGCGACCCGGTGCTCTTCCAGCACCTGTTCTGGTTCTTCGGCCACCCCGAGGTCTACATCCTCATCCTGCCGGGCTTCGGCATGATCAGCCAGATCATCTCGACCTTCTCCAAGAAGCCGGTCTTCGGCTACATGGGCATGGCCTACGCCATGGTCGCCATCGGTTTCATCGGCTTCGTGGTCTGGGCCCACCACATGTACACCGTCGGCCTGTCGCTCGACCTGCAGGCCTATTTCGTCGCCGCCACCATGGTCATCGCGGTGCCGACCGGCGTGAAGGTGTTCTCGTGGATCGCCACCATGTGGGGCGGCTCGATCGAATTCCGCACACCGATGCTGTGGGCGATCGGCTTCATCTTCCTGTTCACCGTCGGCGGCGTCACCGGGGTGATGCTGGCCAATGCCGGCCTCGACTACGTGCTGCAGGACACCTACTTCGTCGTTGCCCACTTCCACTACGTGCTGTCGCTGGGCGCCGTCTTCACCATCTTCGCCGGCTGGTACTACTGGTTCCCGAAGATGAGCGGCTACATGTACAACGAGAAGCTGGCCAACATTCACTTCTGGGTCACGTTCGTCGGCGTCAATCTGGTCTTCTTCCCGCAGCACTTCCTCGGCCTGGCCGGCATGCCGCGCCGCTATGCCGACTATCCCGATGCCTTCGCCGGCTGGAACTACGTCTCCTCGATCGGCTCCTACATCGCGGGCGTCGGCGTGCTGATCTTCCTCTACACGATGTGGGAAGCCTTCCAGAAGAAGCGCATCGCCGGCGACAATCCGTGGGGTGAGGGCGCCAACACGCTGGAGTGGATGCTCTCCTCGCCGCCGCCCTTCCACCAGTGGGAGACCCTGCCGCGCATCCGTTAGGCGACGGCAGTAGGGACAAAGGACGCACATGGCCTACTCGGACGAAGTGGACGCAACGCTCGGCACCGAACTGGTGCTCGATGGCGGCAGCGTCGGCGACTACATCGCCCTGCTCAAGCCGCGGGTGATGTCGCTGGTCGTGTTCACCGCCTTCGTCGGCATGGCGATCGCGCCGGTCGGCCTCAACCCGGTGATCGGCTTCGAGGCGCTTCTCGCCATCGCCGTTGGCGCCGGCGCCTCGGGCGCGCTCAACATGTGGTACGACGCCGACATCGACGCGGTCATGCGCCGCACGATGAAGCGGCCGGTACCGGCCGGCCGTCTGACGGCCGGCGAAGCGCTCGCCTTCGGCCTGCCGCTGGCGGTCGGCTCGGTGGTCTTCCTCGGGCTTGCCACCAACGTCGTTGCAGCCGGCCTGCTCGCCTTCACCATCGCTTTCTACGTCGTCGTGTACACGATGTGGCTCAAGCGTTCGACGCCGCAAAACATCGTCATCGGCGGCGCCGCCGGCGCGCTGCCGCCGATGGTCGGCTGGGCGGCGGTGACCGGCGGGGTGAGCCTGGAAAGCCTTACCCTGTTTCTCATCATCTTCCTGTGGACGCCGCCGCATTTCTGGGCGTTGTCGCTCTACAAGTCCGACGACTACGCCAAGGCCGGCGTGCCCATGCTGCCGGTCGTTGCCGGCGAGGCTTCGACCAAGCGTCACATCCTTGCCTATGCGGTCATCCTGGCGCTTGCTGCGGCGGTCCTGCCGCCGCTCACCGGCGTCACCTCGTGGACCTATGCGGTGATCGCCGGCGGCCTTGGCGCCGTCTTCGTCGCGCTCGCCTGGGCCGTCTTCCGCATGCCGGAGGGCGACGCCGCCAAGCTGCCGGCGCGGCGGCTGTTCACCTTCTCGCTTCTCTATCTGTTTCTGCTCTTCGCGGTTATCCTGGCTGAGAAGGGCTTCACGGGGCTCGCGGCATGACGGTGATGACGGTTGACGGTAACGACGGCGTGCGCCTGACTGAAGCGCAACAGAAGCGGCGGCGCACCCGCGCGTTGGCGACGGCGATCGCGCTCGCCGTTCTCGTCGTCCTGTTCTTCGTCCTGACCATCGTCCGCCTTGGTCAGAACGCGCTGACGCCCCCGATGTGACGATGGCGAAAGCGTTGAAGCCAGCGCCGCGCCGGCGCATCAGTTTCGGCCTCACCGCCGCGGTCCTGCTGGTCTTCGTCGCCGGCATGGTCGGCATGTCCTTCGCCGCCGTGCCGCTCTACCGAATCTTCTGCCAGGTGACCGGCTATGGTGGCACCACCCGCCGCGCTCTGGCTGCGCCCAAGAAGGTGCTCGACCGCGTCGTCACCGTTCGCTTCGACAGCAACATCTCGAACAATCTCGGCTGGAGCTTCCGCCCGGTGAAGCGCTCGGTCGACGTCAAGCTTGGCGAGGTCGGCACCGTCTCGTTCCTCGCCGAAAACCGCACGGACAAGACCGAGACCGGCACCGCCGCGTTCAACGTCGCGCCGGATCAGGCTGGCGCCTATTTCAACAAGATCGCCTGCTTCTGCTTCACCGAGCAGACGCTGGCGCCTGGCGAGCAGAAGGAGCTCGGGGTCAGCTTCTTCGTCGATCCGGCCTATGCCGACGACCCCAACCTGCAGAACATCACCACCATCACGCTTTCCTACAGTTTCTATCCGGCTAAGCCGAAATCTGTCGCTTCGGCGGCGACGACATCGGGGGAAGACCCGCTTTGACGCCCACTGCCGCTTGCTGAGCGGCGGGGGACGATCCTGGAGCACTGGAACCATGGCTGAGGCGCACGCGAAGCAACATCCCTATCACCTGGTCGACCCGAGCCCGTGGCCGGTCCTCGGCGCCATTTCGGCCTTCGTCCTGGCGATCGGCACGATCTCGTTCATGCACGGCGCCAGCATCTGGCTGGTCGCGCCAGGCATCATCGGCGTGCTCTACACGATGCTGGTCTGGTGGCGCGACGTCATCAAGGAGGCGCACGAGGGCTTCCACACCTCCGTCGTTGCGCTCGGCCTGCGCTACGGCATGATCCTGTTCATCGCCTCGGAGGTGATGTTCTTCGTCGCCTGGTTCTGGGCCTTCTTCGATTCAAGCCTCTCCGCCGACAGCACCATCCAGATCGTGAAGGCGGCGTTCACCGGCGGTCACTGGCCGCCGAAGGGCATCGAGGTCTTCGACCCCTGGCACCTGCCGCTGCTCAACACGCTCATCCTTCTGACCTCGGGCACCACGGTGACCTGGGCGCATCATTCGCTCCTCCACGACGACCGCAAGGGACTGGTCTGGGGGCTGATCCTGACCGTGGTTCTCGGCCTCACCTTCACCTCGGTACAGGCCTATGAATACGCCCACGCGCCGTTCTCGTTCGGCGGCAACATCTTCGGCGCCACCTTCTTCATGGCGACCGGATTCCACGGCTTCCACGTCATCGTCGGCACCATCTTCCTGACCGTCTGCCTCATCCGCGCGGTCAAGGGGGATTTCAGCTCGAAGCAGCATTTTGGCTTCGAAGCGGCCGCCTGGTACTGGCATTTCGTTGACGTGGTCTGGCTTTTCCTGTTCTTCTGTATTTATATCTGGGGTGGCTGGGGCGCGCCGATCCATCACGGCTGACCGCGCCTCTGGCGTCTGGCCATGAATTCTGAGGACAAGGCTCTCTATCCGCCACAGCCGATCTCGGTCGGCTGGCACGGGCGTTGTCCGCGCTGCGGCGAGGGGCGTCTGTTCAGTGGGTTCCTCACCGTGGCGCCCAGCTGCCAGAACTGCGGCCTCGAATTCGATTTCGCCGATGCCGGCGACGGCCCGGCCGTCTTCATCATGATGATCGTCGGCTTCATCGTCGTCGGCCTGGCTTTGTACATCGAGGTCAGTTTCAACCCGCCCTACTGGCTGATGGCGGTCATCCTCGTTCCGCTGGTGCTCGGCCTGTCGATTGGCCTGCTGCGGCCGCTGAAGGGCCTGATGATCGCCCAGCAATACCGCCACAGGGCAGAACTCGGCCGCATTTCCGACGGCTGATCCCGCATGACCGAGGCACAGGCAAAACCCGCCAGTACCGGCGGCCTGCTGTGGCAGTCCGCGGCGGTCCTGGTCGCGCTCGTCATCCTCTGCGGGCTGGGCACCTGGCAGGTGCAACGCCTGCACTGGAAGGAGGCGCTGATCGCCCGGGTGAGTGCCGGGCTCAAGGCCGATCCGGTGGCCGCGCCCACGCCGCGCGACTGGCCGGCGCTCGATCTCGCAAAAAGTGAATACCAGCCGGTCACGGTCGCCGGCCGTTTCGACAACGCGCACGAGATTCACGTCATCTACACGTTGACCGAGCCGAAGGGACCGATCGGCGGTCCCGGCTATTTCGTCATGACGCCGTTCACCACCGACGGCGGTTGGATCGTCTATGTCAACCGGGGTTTCGTGCCGGCGGCCAAGGTCGATCCGGCGACCCGCGCCGAGGGCCAGGTCGAGGGCGAGACGACGGTCACCGGCATTCTCCGTCAGCCGGGCCGCCGCTCATGGTTCATGCCAGCCGACAATGCTGCCAAGGATCAGTGGTTCTCGCGCGATCCGGCGCTCTATGCCGCCGCGCAAGGCCTGCCGGCGTCGCAAGTGGCGCCCTACATCATCGACGAGCGCTTCGATCCGAACCGCCCCGGCGGCCTGCCCCAGGGCGGCGAGACCCGGGTGATCTTCCCCAACAACCACCTCGGCTACATCATCACCTGGTACGGCCTCGCGTTCAGCCTGGCGCTGGTCTACGTGCCCTATCTGGTGCGGCGTCTGAAGGACAGGCGGGCGGAGAGGCACACTCAGGCGTGACCGGCCTCGCCGGAGAGCCGCGTCACATCGACGCCGATCAGCGCCAGCGCGCGGTCGTATTTGCCCTCGAGGTCCGGGTCGAAGATCACATCGGGCCGGGCCGGGCAGTGCAGCCAGCCATTCGCCTGGATCTCGCTTTCCAGCTGTCCCGGCGCCCATCCGGCATAACCCAGCGCCAGCAGCGCGTTCTCCGGCCCGTTGCCGGCGGCGATCGCCTTCAGGATCTCCAGCGTTGCCGTCAGCGAGATGCTCTCGCTGATCGGCAGCGTCGAGTTCTCGGCATAGTAGTCGGCGCTGTGCAGCACGAAGCCGCGCCCCGTCTCGACCGGCCCGCCGCGATGCACACGCATGCGCTGCGCCGGCGGCGGCAGGCGGATTTCCGGCCCCTCGGGGATGATGTCGAGCTGAACCAGCAGGTCCTGGAAGGTCACCTCCGGCGCCGGCTGGTTGATGGTGATGCCCATGGCGCCGTCGGCCGAATGGGCGCAGATGAACACCACCGTGCGGGCAAAACGGCTGTCCTGCATCGTCGGCATGGCGATGAGGAACTGGCCGTCGAGATAGCCCCGGCCCTTCGGAGCGCTATGCGGAGGCATGGCCATGATGCGGGAAGCCTAGAGCCTTTCCCGGCCGGATGGAATGCCTGCGCAGGACCGTCGGTGGGGTCCACGCGCCGCTATGGCAAAAGTGTCTCACGAACAAATGAAGGCAGCGCCAGACGGTGTTGATCGCCCCTTGCGATTGCGCGCACTATGGTCCGGATCATGAAACACCTGCTGAAACCGCTCCTCGGGCTGGCCGCCCTGATGCTCGCTCTTGCCGCGCCGGCTTTCGCCGCCACCGGCGATTGGGGCCAGGGACAGAAGGCCATGGTCCGCCTGTTCGCCTCCGGCCTCGATGCCGATGGCACCATCAACGGCGCCATCGAGATTGCCCTGCCGCCCCATTGGAAGACCTATTGGCGCAACCCCGGCACCGCCGGCATCGCGCCCCAGTTCGATTTTTCGGCCTCGTACAATCTGGACAAGCCGACAGTCTCCTTCCCGGTGCCCGAGGTGGTCGACGACGGCTACAGCGTCACCAACGTCTATGTCGGTGGCGTCGTGCTGCCTTTTCGCGCCAGGGTGACCGACCCGAAGATGCCGGTCGAGATCGCGCTTACCGTGCGTCTCGGCGTGTGCGCGGAGGTCTGCATTCCGGACGAGGTCGTCGCCCGCCTGACCGTTCCGCCGGGCGAGAACGACGCGGCGACCGAGGCGGTTCTGGCGACCGCGCGGGCCCGCCTGCCGGGGCCGCCACAGCCGGGCCAGTTCGCGGTCGACAGCATTGCTCGCACGGGCGGCACCGACGCCCACCCGGTCTTCCGGGTGGCGGCGACCATGCCGGACGGCGACCAGCCCAAGTTCCTGGTCGAGGGGCCTGAGGACTGGGCCCCCTTTGCCCCGGTCTTTGCCGGCCGCGACAAGGGCAAGGTGCTCTACGACGTCAAGTTCAGCCGCCTCGGTGCCAAGACGCCGATCGCCGGCGCCACGATCCGCGTCACCATGGCGGTCGGCACCCGCGCCGTCGAGCAGACACTGACACTCGACGAAAGCCAGCCGGTGAACTAAGTCCTCGTCGAGACAACCTCAACTGGCAGGCAATCAGGAGACGACGATGATCAAGGTGGGCGACCGCCTCCCGGCGGGCTCTTTCCGCGTGAAGAAGGGCGAGGGTGACATCCAGCAGGTAACGGTCGACACGCTGTTCAAGGGCCAGAAGGTGGTCTTCATCGGCGTTCCCGGCGCCTTCACAACCACCTGCCACTACGCACATATCCCGCAGTTCCTCGCCAATGCCGCCACGCTGAAAGACAACGGCGTCGACCGCGTCGTGGTGATGGCGGTCAACGACGCCCATGTCATGCGGGCCTGGGCCGAGGCGCTCAACGCCGAGGACAAGCTCGACTTCGTTGCCGACGGCAACGGCGACTATGCCGCGGCGCTTGGCCTGACGGTCGACATGTCGGCCGCAGGCCTCGGCACGCGCGCCAAGCGTTTCTCCATGCTGGTCGATGACGGCGTGGTGAAGACCCTCAATTTCGAGCCGGAAGGCGGCAAGGGCATCCAGGCGACCGGCGCCGCGACGATCTTCAGCCAGCTCTCGGCCTGACCTCTTCTACCGCCCGGTGTCGTCCGCCGGTTTCTTTTTCTTCTTCTTCGGCTTGAACGGCGCCATGCCTTCGCGCGCCAACTGGTCGGCGCGCTCGTTGCCGTCCGTGCCGGCATGGCCCTTGACCCAGTGCCAGACGATCTCGTGCTTGTGGCAGAGTTCGTCGAGCCGCTGCCACAGGTCGACGTTCTTGACCGGCTTGCGGTCGGCGGTTTTCCAGCCGTTCCTCTGCCAGCCGGCGATCCAGCCGGTGACGCCGCCGCGCAGATATTGCGAGTCGGTGTAGAAATCGACGACGCTCGGCCGCTTGAGCGCGGCCAGCGCTTCGATCGCCGCGGTCAGCTCCATGCGGTTATTGGTGGTCTCCTTCTCGCCGCCCTTGAGCTCTTTCTCGTGCCCGTTCCAGTCCAGCACGGCGCCCCAGCCGCCGGGACCGGGATTGCCCGAGCAGGCGCCGTCGCTCCAGATGCTGACGCGCTGTCCCGCCGTCACAGGACGAGCCCATAGGCCGAGGCATCGTCGACGCCGCGGTGGAAGCGGAGCTTGCGGTAATATTCGAGCGGGTCCTTCTTCACCACCATCGCGTCGTCCGGCACCGTCAGCCAGTCGTAGAGCCGCGTCAGCAGGAAGCGCAGCGCCGCACCGCGGGCAAGCATCGGCAGCGCGTCGATCTCGGCCGGGCTCTGGGGTCGCACCGCGGTGTAGGCGGCAAGCAGCGCCCGCGCCTTGGTGACGTTGAGCGAGCCGTCCACCTCGAAACACCAGGCGTTGAGGCACACCGCGACGTCGTAGGCGAGCATGTCGGTGCAGGCGAAGTAGAAATCGATGAGGCCAGACAGCTTGCCGCCGAGGAAGAAGACGTTGTCGGGAAACAGGTCGGCATGGATGACGCCATGCGGCAGGTCGCCCGGCCAGGCGCGCTCGACCTCGTCGAGTTCGTCCTCGATGATTGCCGCGAGTCCCGGCGCCACCGTGTCGGCGCGCCCGTCGCATTGCTCGTAGAGCGGCCGCCAGCCATCGACGGTGAGTGCGTTCCTGCGGAAAAGTGTGAAATCGGCGCCGGCGAGGTGCAGCCGGGCAAGCGCGCCGCCGACGGCGGCGCAATGCTCGGCCTGGGGCCGCCGCACCCACATGCCGGCAAGGAAGGTGACCATCGCCGCCGGGCGGCCGGCGAGCCGCTTCAGCGCCTCGCCCTCGCGATCATGTACCGGTGTCGGGCAGCTGATGCCCTTGGCCGCCAGATGCTCCATCAGCCCCAGGAAGAAAGGCAGGTCGACCGCCGCGACGCGCCGCTCATAGAGCGTCAGGATGAACTGACCGCGCTCGGTCGCCACGAGAAAGTTAGAGTTTTCAACGCCTTCCGCAATGCCCTTGCAGGAGAGCACCTGACCGACGTCATAGCTCTTCATGAAGGCCGCGAATTCGTCGTCGGGGATTTCGGTGTAGACCGCCATTGAGTTGCGTTGCCGGTTCTTCGCTTACCGCTTGATCACACGGCCCGCCATGCTAGGCAACCGGCTGGCGCTTGCCGCATTCGTTTTTGCGCAAATCCCAAGGGCTTTGACATGGCCGCTCCGCCCTGGCTGTGGGTGGTCTTCACCCTCGCTGCCGCCACAGCGCAGACCTTCCGCAATGCCACCCAGCGCAGCCTCACCGACCGGCTGGGCACGGTCGGTGCCACCCACATCCGTTTTCTCTTCGGTCTGCCCTTCGGCCTCGCAAGCCTCGCGATCGTCTGGCGCGTCACCGGCAATATGCCGGCGCCGAACATGGTCTCGCTTGGCTGGACGTTCATCGGCGCAGTCAGCCAGATCGCTGCCACCGGGCTGATGCTGGCCGCCATGCGCGAGCGCTCCTTCGTCGTCACCACCGCCTACACCAAGACCGAGCCGGTGCAGGTGGCGATCTTCGCTGTGATCTTTCTTGGCGAGCATCTGAGCCTGACCCTGACGCTCGCCGTGGTGATTGCCACCGTCGGGGTACTCATCCTGTCCTGGCCGGCGCGCGCGGCGCGCGAGAGCTTCTCGTGGCGCCCGGCGGTGCTCGGCATCGCCTCCGGCGCTCTCTTCGCCATTTCCGCGGTCGCCTTCCGTGGCGGCATCCTGGCGCTCGGCGACGCCGACTACGTCGCCGCAGCGACCGAGACGCTTGCCCTGTCGCTGTCGGTGCAGAGCGTGCTGCTCTCGGCCTGGCTCGTCTGGCGCGAACCTGATGTGCTCCGCCGGGTCCTGGCCGCTTGGCGGCAGGCGCTGCCCGCCGGCTTCTTCGGCGCCTTCGCCTCGCAGATGTGGTTCCTCGCCTTCGCCATCCAGGCTGCGGCTCCAGTGCGGACGCTGGGCCTGGTCGAGATCCTGATCGCCGGGTTCGTTTCGCGCCGCCTGTTCGCCCAGACGCCGGGCCTCAGCGACATTGCCGGCATGGCGCTGGTGGCGGCGGGGATCGTGCTTCTGTTCAATGGCTGAGGGCGCGCCGCCGCTCAGGCGGTTTCGCGGAGCGCTCGCGGCAGGTTGAAGACCACCGCTTCCTCCGCCGCCGTCACCACCTCGACAGTGACCGCATAGCGTACCGCAAAGGCGTCGATCACCTCCTCAACCAGCACCTCCGGCGCCGATGCGCCGGCGGTGATGCCGACCCGGTGGAGGGCCGCAAGCCGCTCCCAGTCGAGGTCGCTCGCGCGCTGCACGAGCAGCGACACCGGGCAGCCGGCGCGGGTCGCCACTTCGCGCAGGCGCTGCGAGTTGGACGAGTTGGGCGCGCCGATGACGATCATCGCGTCGATGTCGGAGGCGATGCGCTTTACCGCCTCCTGCCGGTTGGTGGTGGCGTAGCAGATGTCCTCCTTGTGTGGCGCCGTCATCGCCGGGAAGCGCTGGTTGAGGATCGCCACGATCGCGGCGGTATCGTCCACCGACAGCGTCGTCTGGGTGATGTAGGCGACGTGCTCCGGCGATTTCGGCTGGAAGGCGCGAGCGTCCGCCTCGGTCTCGACCAGCGTGATGGCGCCGGCGGGAAGCTGGCCCATGGTGCCGACCACCTCCGGATGGCCGGCATGGCCGATGAGCACGACCTCGCGGCTCTTGCGATGATGAATCTCGGCCTCGCGATGCACCTTGGTGACCAGCGGGCAGGTCGCGTCCAGATGGAACAGGTTCCTCAGCCGCGCCGCCTCCGGTACCGCCTTGGCGACGCCATGGGCGGAAAACACGACCGGATGATCGGTGTCGGGAATCTCGTCGAGGTCCTCGACGAACACCGCGCCCTTCGCCTTGAGGCTGTCGACCACATAGCGGTTGTGAACGATCTCGTGGCGCACATAAACCGGTGCGCCGAACTTCTTCAGCGCCAGCTCGACGATCTGGATGGCGCGATCGACGCCGGCACAAAAGCCGCGCGGGCTGCACAGCAGGACATCGAGGGGCGGCTTGGCATGTGAGGACATGATCTAGGGTGCACCACCTGCGTGGGGGGCGAACAAGTGCTCTGCCTGCTTGAACACGGGCAGCGGAATGGATGCCAGCTCTCGGTGTTCATAGGGGAGGTGCGTCAGGTAACGGGCGACGATCTGCCCGACCACTTCGGCCTGCCCATGGTCGCGTTGTCTTTTGAGGGCCGGACGGTCCGGGCGCTCCGAAACCCAAAGCTTGTGAATGGCGAACGCACGCGGGTCGGGGACGACGAGGCGCAGAGGCATGCCACGTTCGTCAATGGTCACCGCGTCGAACGGCGGACAATTCTGGAGCCAGTCGAGTCCTTCGATTCCTGCTGCGGCCAGGTCTTCGCCGGCATCCCCCGAGATGTTGTCCGCCTCGTTCTTCCACGGCGGGACCGACGCCGGCTTGATCAGGTCGACCAGATAGCCGTCGCGATTGACGGCGCGAAACGTGTTCTGGTCGCGCTCGAACGAGCGGTCGACCCTCTTCAGGAGACGCATGAGACTGCGTTCAGAGACCGGCATGCTGGCGGCAAGACCTATTTGCTGGCGAACATCGAATAGCAGGTCGATGTCCTCCGTGCTTGTCAGGCCGGCTTCGACGAGGACGCCGGCCGTTGCTTCGTATGCATAGATAGCGTTTGTGCCGACGATACGAATGCCCCTGCCCAGGAAACCGCCGGCATCCAGGGCGCGGACGATCTTGGCTGCGATCAGCGGCACGCGCCCCAGGCCGACAGCGCGATTGATGGAGGCCTGACGGTCCAGCAGTTTCCTGTGATCGGCCAGACGTTCCTTTGCGCCTTGCCGGCCGCTATCATATTGGACTTTCAGCTCTTCTGTCTTGGCGCTGCGTGGACCGAGGGACCTCTGCCGGCGGAGGCCGGTCTTGGGGTCGTAGGCACTACGAACGAGGTACTGGCCGCCATTGTCCGAGGCCCAGACCATGGAGCCTTTGAACTGAAAGAGTTTCTCCCGCGCGTTGCGCCAGGCGTCATAGCGCTGGCGGCTGTTGACCGCCTCGCGCCGCTGGTCGTTATTAAGCTCTTGAATTTCCATGACTTCAACAGTTGCGCTCAAGATCGAGCCTAAGTGTTGAAGTCATGTAGAATCAATGACTTCAACAGTCAAGCACCAGAGTCGGCTCAATTGTTGAACTCATTGATTCCAAAAGGAATTCAGGCGAGTTCTTCCTCTTCGTCCTCGTCCGCCGTGCGAAAGATCAGCTTGCTTGCTTCCGCCGCCGTCATCGGCTGGCCGTAGAGGAAGCCCTGGACATATTCCGCTCCAAGCTCGTTGAGCTCGATGGCGTCGCCTTCCGATTCGGCGCCTTCGGCGACCACCTCCATGTTGAGGTCGTGGGCGAGCGAGATGATCGAGCGCAGGATGACGCGCCGGTCGCCGACGCCGCTGCCGCGTACGAAGGTCTGGTCGATCTTGATGGTGTCGAAGGGGAAGCGCTGCAGATAGGAGAGCGAGGAATAGCCGGTGCCGAAATCGTCGAGCGACAGGCCGGCGCCGAGCTCGCGCACGCGGGTCAGCACCTGCGCTGCATATTCCGGGTTCTCCATCACCAGGCTCTCGGTCACCTCCAGCTTGAGCGAGCCGTGCTTCAGATTGGAGCGCACCAGCACCGACTTGACGTCATTGATGAGGTCGTGACGGAGCAGCTGTCGGCTCGACACGTTGACGCTGACGAAGAGCGAGGCGTGACGGCCGAGCTCCTCCTGCCATTCGGCAAGCTGGCGCCCGGCGCGGTCGAGAACGAACAGGCCGAGCGGGATGATGAGCCCGGTGCGCTCGGCCAGCGGCACGAAATCGCTCGGCGGGATGCGGCCGAGCTTGGGATGGTCCCAGCGCACCAGCGCCTCGAAGCCGGCGATGGTCTTGTCCTCCAGCCGCACGATCGGCTGGTAGAGAACCTTGATCTCCTCGCGGCCGAGCGCCCGGCGGAGGTCCGATTCGAGCGTGGCGAGGTCGCTGCCGTGCTGGCGCAGTGCTGGGCGGAACGCCTCGATGCGGTCGCCGCCCAGCCGCTTGGCGTGGAAGGTGCCCATCTCGGCGTCCTTGATCAGGTCCTCGGCCTCGACCTGCTGCTTGCCGTCATACATGGCAATGCCGATCGAGCCGGTGAGGAAGATTTCCTTCTCGCCAAGCGTGATCGGCGCCCGGAGCGTGCGCCGCACCGATTCGGCAAAGCCGGCGATGCGCTCCGGCTGGCTCTCGGAGATCAGCAGGAAGGCAAACTGGTCGCCGGCAAGCCGGGCGAGCGTGTCCTGGGGCTTGAGCAGGCGGGCGAGGCGCCGGGCAATTGTGAGCAGGATCGAATCGCCGACCGCTACGCCGAAGCCGTCATTGATCTGCTTGAAGCGATCGATGTCGAGCACGAAGACCGAGGGCCGCGCCGCGCCCTCGGTGGTGGTGCGGGTGATCGCCGCGCGCAGCCGGTCGATGAACAGCTCGCGGTTGGGCAGGCCCGTCAGGTTGTCGTGGACGGCGTCGTGCAGCAGGCGCTCTTCCGAGGAGCGCTCCTCGGTCACATCGAGCAGCGTGCCGATACAGCGCAGCACCTCGCCGTCGCCGCCCAGCACCGGCCGCGCGCGCAAGTGGAAATGACGGTAGTGGCCGTCCTCGCAGCGCAGCCGGAAATCCTGGTGGATGCGTCCGCGCCTCAGCTCCACCGCCGTGTCGAGCGTTGTGCGGAAGCGGTCGCGGTCGCCGGGATGCAGAATCTCCAGCCAGTCGCGCGCCGGCCCCTCCAGCGTACCGCGCGGCAGGCCAAGCAGGTCCTCCGCTTCCGGCCCGCTGAAGATGCGGTCACGGGTGACGTCCCAGTCCCACACGATATCGCCGGCGCCGGTCAGCGCCATCGCCTTGCGCTCGGTGTCGCCAAGCGGCCCCTGCATGACCAGGCCGCCGGCAAACGCGTGCTGCATCACGGTAAAGCCGATGAGCAGCACGATCAGCACCATGCCGCCGGCAAGCGCCGGCTGAACCACGTCATTGACCAGATTGCCGGTGACGGTGAGCCACGCCGCGAAGGTCCACACCAGCAGCAGCACCCAGGTCGGGATCAGCATGATGGCGCGGTCGTAGCTGTGGGTGGCGAGGTAGACGATGATGCCGAAGCCGGCGACGGCGGTGAAGCCGATCGAGAAGCGCGCTATGCCGGCAGCCACCGACGGTTCGATCACCGACACGCCGAGCAGCACACCGAGGCCTATCAGCCAGCCGATGGTCAGGTGACTGTAGCGTACGTGCCAGCGACTGAGATTGAGATAGGTGTAGGCGAAGATGACCAGCGATGCGGCGAGGAACACCTCGGAGCCGGCGCGCCATACCTGGTCGTTGGCCGGCGAGATGTTGATCACCCGGTTCCAGAAGCCGAAGTCGATGCACAGATAGATCAGCACCGACCAGGCCAGCGCCGCCGTGGCCGGGAACATGGCCGTGCCCTTGACCACGAAGACGACGGTCAGGAACAGCGCCAGGAGGCCGGAGATGCCGAGCACGATGCCGCGATAAAGCGTGTAGCTGTTGACCGAATCCTTGTAGGCGTCGCTGTCCCACAGATAGAGCTGCGGCAGGTCGAGCGTCCTCAGCTCGGCCACGAAGGTGACCACCGAACCGGGATCGAGCGTGACGCGGAAGACGTCCGCCTCCTGGCTCGGCTGGCGGTCGGGAGCGAAGCCCTGGCTGGGGGTGATCGAGGCAATGCGCGAGGCACCGAGGTCGGGCCAGAACAGGCCGGAGCCCGCCAGCCGGAAGTGCGGCGCCACCAGCAGGCGGTCGATCTGCTCATCGCCGTTGTTGGCCAGCGCGAACACCGCCCAGAACGACGTGCCGCCATTGGCCTCGCGCGCCTTGACCTCGATGCGCCGCACGATGCCGTCGGCGCCGGGTGCGGTCGACACCTGGATGCGATCGTCCTGCTGGCGGTAGAGCTGGATGGCGCGCGTCAGGTCGAGGGTGCGCCCGTCGAGCGGCACCGACACCGCCTCCAGCGCGTCGGCGGGCACCGACACGGCAAAAAGGCTCAGCAAAATAAGAACGAGGACCGCGAAACGCCGCGCCAACTGCAACCGATCCTCCAGGGCCTGAAACAAACTATTGACCCTTAAGTTGATACCGCCGGGCGGGCAAGCGGAACCTGCCGGCCGTGCCGGGCCAACGCCGGGCTCCGGCTACGACCGGCGATCATCGCGAACGAGGCCAAACAGCAGATGGTCCTGCCAGCGCCCGTCGATGCACAGATATTTGCGCGCGTAACCTTCTCGGGCGAATCCGACCTTTTCGAGGAGGCGGATGGAGGCGGCGTTGTGGGGCAGGCAGGCGGCCTCGATCCGGTTGAGGTGCAGGGTATCGAAGACGAACTGGCTGACCGCCCTGACGGCGCTGGTCATCAGCCCCTTGCCCGCGTGTGGTGCGCCCATCCAGTAGCCGAGCACCACCGACTGGGTGACGCCGCGCTGGATCTGGGAGAGGGTAAGGCCGCCGAGCAGCGTGTCGCCGTCGGGCGAGAACACGAAGAACGGGTAGCCGGTGGCGTTGCGGATTTCGCGCTGGTAGCGCCTGAGGCGCCGGCGGAAGGCGAGCTTGGTGAGGTCGTCGGCCGGCCAGATCGGCTCCCACGGGGCAAGGAAGGTGCGGCTTTCCTCGCGCAGCTTCGCCCACTGGGCATAATCGCCGAGGAGCGGCGTGCGCAGCATCACCCGGTCGCCGCGCAGCACCGGCGGCATGGTGTTGGTGGAAATGGAACGAAGGAACGCCATCTGCCGTCGCCTTACGCGCTCAGGTGCGCGCCGAAATGTTCTGCAACCTTCTCCGCGCTCATCAATCCGTCAAGGGGGCCGACCGCGGCCATGGTGGGCCGGCTGCCCGTGATGATCTCCTCGGCGAGCTGACGCATTTCCTCGACCGTGATCGCGTCGATGCGGCCAGCCAGCTCCTTGACCGGGATGTGGCGGCCGAAGAGCAGGATCTGGCGGGCGAGCTGGCCGGCGCGCGCCGCGGGATTTTCCAGCGTCATCAGCAGTCCGGCGCGCAGTTGCGCCTTGGCGCGCTGCAACTCGGTCTCGCCGATGTCGTGGGCGGCACGTTCCAGCTCGCCCAGGATCACCGGCAGCAGTTCGGCGACATCGTCCGGCCCGGCGGCGGCGTGCACGCCCATCATGCCGGTATCGGAGAAGCTCCAGTGGAAGGCGTAGATCGAGTAGCACAGCCCGCGCCGCTCGCGCACCTCCTGGAAAAGGCGCGACGACATACCCCCGCCGAGAATCGCGGAGAGCACCTGCGCGGCATAGAAGCCGTCCGAGGTATAGGGACGACCCTCGAAGCCGACGATGACCTGGGTCTCCATCAGCTCGCGCGACTGGCGCATGTCGCCGCCCTTGTAAACCGCCGGGGCGGGCGGCGGGCCTGGCTCGCGGCCGAGCGAAGCGAAGCGCTCGGCGGCAAGTCCGACCAGCTTGTCGTGGTCGAGCGCGCCGGCCGCCGCCAGCACCATCTGCGGTCCGCGGTAGTGGCGGGCGAGATAGGCATCGAGCATCGGCGAGCCGGTGCGTCGCACCGTCTCGGGCGTGCCGAGGATGGTGCGCCCGATCGGCTGGGTGGGATAGGCGGCCTCGGTGAACAGGTCGTAGACGCGGTCGTCGGGCGTGTCGAGCGCGGCGCCGATCTCCTGCACGATGACGTGCTGCTCGCGGGCCAGCTCCTTGGCGTCGAAAGCCGAGTTCTGCAGGATGTCGCCAAGGATATCGAGGGCGAGCGGCACGTCGTTCTTGAGGATGCGGGCGTAGTAGGAAGTGGTCTCGACGCTGGTTGCGGCATTCACCTCACCGCCGACCGCCTCGATCTCCTCGGCGATGTCGAGGGCCGAGCGGGTACGGGTGCCCTTGAAGGCCATGTGCTCGAGCAGATGCGAGAGGCCATGCTCGTGCTCTTCCTCCGAGCGCGATCCGGCGCGGACCCACACGCCGAGGGCGGCGCTCTCCAGCTCGTCCATGGGATGGGTGATGACCGTGAGGCCGGACTCGAGACGCGACTGGCGAACGGTCATGACGCTAGACTCTCTTCCGTTACTGCGCGGCTGTGCGCCGCTATGAAATCTTCGACGGTGCGTCCGTCATTGGCGAGCGTTGCGTAGTGCTCCGGCTTGGCCAGGATGCCGGCGAGCGCTTCGGGCACCGCCGGCTCGACGCCGGTCGCCGCGGCGACAGCCTGCGGAAACTTCGCCGCGTGGGCGGTGGCCAGCGTCACCATCGGCACGGCCGGATCGACGAAACGGCGACTGACGGCAAGCGCGATCGCGGTGTGCGGATCGGGCAGGGCGCCAGTCGCCACATGGACCGCGGCGAGCGCCGCCGCGCCCTCGGCCTCGTCGGCCCGGCCGGCTGCAAAATCCTTGCGGATATGCTCCAGCGGCTCAGGCGCGATATCGAAGGCGCGGGACTGGGCAAGGCGTTGCATCAGCCCCTCGGTCGCCGCCGCGTCGCGGCCATAGGCTTCGAAGAGCAGCCGCTCGAAATTGGACGAGACCTGGATGTCCATGGAGGGCGAGGTGGTGGCGTGGACCTCACGCAACTCGTAGCGACCGCTTGCCAGCGTCCGTTCCAGAATGTCGTTGATGTTGGTGGCGATGACCAGCCTGTCCACCGGCAGGCCCATGCGCTTGGCGGCATAGCCGGCGAAGATGTCGCCGAAATTGCCGGTCGGCACCGTGAAGGCCACCGGCCGCGCCGGGCCGCCCAGCGCCACGGCCGCGGTGAAGTAGTAGACGATCTGGCCGAGGATGCGGGCCCAGTTGATCGAGTTGATGCCGGCAAGCCCCAGCCGCTCGCGCAGGCGCTGATTGGCGAACATTCCCTTCACCAGCGCCTGGCAGTCGTCGAAGGTGCCTTCGATGGCGATGGCGTGGATATTGTCCGCCGTGACCGTCGTCATCTGCCGCTGCTGGATCGGCGACACGCGCCCCTTGGGGAAGAGGATGAAGACGTCGGCATTGTCGCGGCCGCGAAAGGCCTCGATCGCCGCCGCGCCCGTGTCGCCCGAGGTGGCGCCGATGATGGTCACCCGCTTGCCGCGGCTGGCCAGAACGTGGTCCATCAGCCGCGCCAGCAGCTGCATGGCGACGTCCTTGAAGGCGAGCGTCGGCCCGTGGAAGAGTTCCAGCACCCATTCGCCAGGCGCGATCTGGGTGAGCGGCACCACCGCCGGGTGGCGGAAGGTGGCATAGGCGGCGGCGCACATGGCGCTGAGCGCCTCGTCGTCAATCTCGCCGCCGACGAACGGGCGGATTACCCGGAAGGCGGCCTCGGCATAGGGCAGGCCGGCGAGCCCGGCGATCTCTTCCCGGCCGAGCTGCGGCCACACGTCGGGCACGAACAGCCCGCCGTCGTCGGCAAGGCCGGCCAACAGCACGTCCGCAAAGCCGGATGCGGGGGCGCCCCCCCGCGTGCTCACATATTTCATCGTCGGGATATGTCTTCAGCCATGTTCAGGGCCGAGCCGGTGAATTCCTTCCCATCGCACGAAAGTACCCACCGGCGGCTGGCGCGGCAAGCAAAAGGCTGGAGGCCTTCCGGCCGGTCGCCAAGGCTTTGTACCGCTGCTATAGAAAGGCCGCATTCGATTGCAAGGAAATGCCGATGAAGCGGGGATTTTCAGCTTTTTCCAAGGGACTCATGCCGCGTTTTTCGGGGGTTGTCGCAAGTTTCGCCCTGGCCGGCCTGCTGGCCGCTTGCGCCAGCACCGGCGACGGTGGCGGTGGTGGCGGCCTCGCTGGCCTGTTCGGCGGCGGTGGTGGCCCCAATGCCGGGGTGAAGACGGTCCAGACCGGACAGCTCGATCCCAACTACTTCATCAAGTCGGGTTACTGCCCGCCGGTGCAGGTTCTGCCCGGGACGGAATCGATGATCCTCTATGAGCGCGGCCACGACGGCGACGCCGCCTATATCCGCACCCAGGGTTCGATCACCAAGACGGCACGCGAATGCCATGCGCTCGATGCCGGCACGCTCAACATCAAGATCGGGGTGGCCGGCCGGATTATCGCCGGGCCGAAGGGCGGCGCCGGTACCGTCACCTTGCCGCTGCGCGTCGCCGTGGCCCGCCAGCACGACAACAGCGTGCTGTTTTCCAAGGCGTTTTCGGTGAGCGTCAGCCTCAACCCCCCGGATTTCGGCTCCGACTACAGCACCGTCTTCGATCAGGTGACCTTCCCGGTGAAGCCCGACGACCGCGACCTGATCGTCTATGTCGGCTTCGACGAGGGAAAGCCGAAGACCGGCACCTGATTGACTCGGCCGCCGCCGACCCTAGGATGGCTCCGGCCGGGATGGAGTCGCGTTCCGGTACCCGTGGATTTGTGACACACGGGTCCTGACGACCGCCGGGAGAGACCGGGCCGCAAGGGCCGGCGCCGAAGGAGCAACCGCCCCGGAAACTCTCAGGCCAAAGGACCGGCCGGTCGGCGACACTCTGGAAAGCAGCGGGCGGGATGCCGCCGGCTCACCGACGGAGTAACTGCCGCCTGCGCTGTCGCTTGAAGCGCGCAAACCCGGCAGGAATCTCTCAGGTCCGAAGACAGAGGGGGCGCGGACGGGCAGGCCCGTTCCGCGTGTCCATCTCTGTCGCAAGGATCGTCCCGTGGCTGAAGCAGCCGGTACCGAAGTCCTCCGTGAGACTGTCCTGGCAGAGCGTCACCGAGCGCTCGGCGCCCGCATGGTGCCGTTCGGCGGCTATGCCATGCCGGTCCAGTACCCGACCGGCATCATCGCCGAGCACGCCTGGACGCGCGAACATGCCGGGATCTTCGATGTGTCGCATATGGGGCCGAGCTTCCTGTCGCTGAATAGGCCGAGCGGTGAGCCGCAAGCCGATCACGCGGCGATCGCCGCCGTGGTCGAGCCGCTGATCACCGGCGACATCGCCGCTCTCAAGCCGGGGCAGATCCGCTACACGCTGCTTCTCAATGAGAACGGCGGCGTCATCGACGATCTGATGGTCGCACGGGCGAGTCAGACACCGGGGACGCTCTACATCGTCGTCAATGCCGGCACCAAGGACGGCGATTTCGACCTGATCCGTGCCGCCGCCGGCGACCGCGCCACGCTGACCCGTGCGGACGAGGACGTCCTGCTCGCTCTGCAGGGTCCGGAGGCCGCCGCCGTGATGCGCGATGTGGTGCCCGCCGCCACCGAGCTCGGCTTCATGACCTACGGCATCTTCGAATGGCGGGGCGGGCGCCTGTTCATCTCGCGTTCCGGCTATACCGGTGAGGACGGCTTCGAAATCCTCGCCCAGCCCACACATGGTGAGATGTTATGGGACACCCTCACCGCCGACGGGCGGGTCAAGCCGATCGGCCTCGGCGCCCGTGATTCGCTCCGCCTCGAAGCCGGCCTGCCGCTTAACGGCCACGACCTCGACGCGACCACCTCGCCTGTCGAGGCCGATCTCGCCTTTGCCGTTTCCAAGCGCCGCCGCGAGCGCGCCGATTTTCCCGGCGCGCAGCGCATTTTGCGCGAACTGGTGGAAGGGCCGGCGCGCCGCCGGGTTGGCATCGCGCCGGCCGGCAAGGCGCCTGCCCGCGAGGGCACCGAGATCCGCGACACCGCCGGCCGCCCGGTCGGAATCGTCACCTCCGGTGGTTTCGGCCCCACGATCGCCGGGCCGATCGCCATGGGCTATGTCGCCCCCGACGCGGCCGCGCCCGGCACGCCGGTCAATCTGATGGTGCGCGGCAAGGAGATGGCCGCCACCGTCTCAGCCCTGCCTTTCGTTCCCCACCGCTATTACCGCAAACCCGCATCCTGACGAGGTACCCGCAATGGCCACCCGCTACACCAAAGACCACGAATGGATCCGCCTTGAGGGCGGTGTCGCCGTCATCGGCATTTCCGACCATGCCCAGGAACAGCTCGGCGACATCGTCTTCGTCGAGCTGCCGGAAGTCGGCAAGAAGATCGCCGTCGGCGGCGAGGCCGCGGTGGTCGAGTTGGTCAAGGCGGCGAGCGAAGTGTTCGCGCCGGTCGCCGGCGAGGTGGTCGAAGTCAACCAGGCGCTGTCCGACAGCCCGGCGACGGTAAACGAGGCGGCCGAGGGCGCCGGCTGGATCATCAAGCTGAAGCCCGAAAACGCCGCCGATATCGAAGCGCTGATGGACGAAGACGCCTACAAGGCCTTCCTCGAATCCATCTGACACGAAGGCAGCCCCGATGCGCGGGAACACATACACCGCAACCATTCGCTGGAAGAGCGACAGCGACGATTTCGCCCGTGGCCGCTACACGCGCGGCCATCTGTGGCGCTTCGACGGCGGCACCGAAGTGCCGGCTACGGCCTCACCCCATGTGGTGCCCGCCCGCTTCACCGTCGAGGCGGCGGTCGATCCGGAGGAGGCGCTCATCGCTTCGCTCTCCTCCTGCCACATGCTGACCTTCCTCGACATCGCCCGGCGCGGCGGTTTCGTCGTCGAAAGCTACGAGGACGATGCCGTCGGCGTGATGGAGAAGAACGAGGCCGGCAAGTTCTGGATCTCGCAGGTGACGCTGTCGCCGCGCATCGCCTTCACCGGCAAGGCGCCGGAACCCGACGAGCTCAAGCGCCTGCACGACACCGCCCACGACGACTGCTTCATCGCCAATTCCCTGCTGACCAGCGTCACCATCGCGCCGTCTGCCTAGCGGTCTGAACCGGAACCGGAGCCCCATGCGCTATCTCCCCCTGACCGAAACCGACCGCCAGGCGATGCTCGCCCGCATCGGCGTCGCAAGCGTCGACGATCTGTTCACCGACATTCCCGCCGACAAGCACCTCGGCGACCTGGTCGACCTGCCTTTGGCCAAGGGCGAGATGGAGGTCGAGCGCGTTCTTGGCGCCATGGCGGCGAAGAACGTCACCGCAGCGACCGTGCCCTTCTTCGTCGGTGCCGGCGCCTATCGCCATCACGTCCCGGCAAGCGTCGATCATCTGATCCAGCGCTCCGAGTTCCTGACCAGCTACACGCCCTATCAGCCGGAAATTTCACAGGGCACGCTGCAGGTCCTCTTCGAGTTCCAGACCCAGGTCGCCAATCTTCTCGGCATGGAGGTCGCCAACGCCTCCATGTATGACGGTTCGACGGCGACCGCCGAAGCGGTGCTCATGGCCCACCGGCTGACCCGGCGCTCGAAGGCGGTGCTCTCCGGGGGCCTGCACCCGCAATACCGCTCGGTGGTGCGCACCTATTCGCGCTCCTCCAGCGATGGCGTTTTCGAGCTGCCGCCCGACCCGACGGGAACCGAGGCGATCCTCGATGCGATCGACGGCGACACCTCCTGCGTCGTAGTCCAGTCGCCGTCCTTCTACGGCCAGCTCATCGACCTCAAGCCGATCGCCGAGAAGGCGCACGCCAACGGCGCGCTGCTCGTCGCCGTCTTCACCGAGGCGGTCGCCTTCGGCGCCATCGAGCCGCCCGGGCCTCAGGGCGCCGACATCGTCGTCGGCGAGGGCCAGTCGATCGGCAATCCGCTGACCTTCGGCGGACCCTATGTCGGCCTCTTCGCCACCCGCAGCAAGTTCGTCCGCCAGATGCCCGGGCGGCTCTGCGGCGAGACCGTGGACGCCGAAGGCCGGCGCGGCTTCGTGCTGACGCTGTCCACCCGCGAGCAGCACATCCGCCGCGACAAGGCGACCTCGAATATCTGCACCAATTCAGGGCTTTGCGCGCTCGCCTTCTCGATCCACATGACGCTCCTCGGCGAGGCCGGCCTCAAGCGGCTGGCCGCGTTCAACCACGCCAACGCGGTCAGATTGGCGGAATCGCTTTCTGCGGTTCCCGGCGTAAGCGTCTTGAACGACTCGTTTTTCAACGAGTTCACCGTCCGCCTGCCCAAGCCCGCCGCGCCGGTGGTCGAGGCCCTGGCCAAACGCGGCGTGCTTGCCGGCGTGCCGGTCTCGCGGCTCGAGCCGGAGTCGCCGGAGCTTGCCGACCTGATGGTCGTCGCTTCCACCGAGATCAACAGCGATGCCGACCGCACGGCCTACGTCGCGGCGCTGAAGGAGGTCCTCTAGATGCTCAACGATCAGGACCGCCCGACCGCTCCCGCCGGCAATACCGGCACCAGCCACGAGACCTTCACCGCCAATCGCGGCCTGCAGATCGAGGAGCCGCTCATCTTCGAGATCGGCCGCACCGAGACGACCGGCGTCGACATGCCGGACGCGCCGCCGGTGAAGTCGAAACTCGGCAACCAAGCGCGCACCACGCCGATCGATCTTCCTGGCCTCTCCGAGCCGGAGACGATGCGCCACTATGTGCGGTTGTCCCAGAAGAACTACGCCATCGACGCCGGCATCTATCCGCTCGGCTCGTGCACCATGAAGCACAATCCGCGCCTCAACGAGAAGATGGCGCGGCTTCCCGGCTTCGCCGACATCCACCCGCTGCAGCCTCTGTCGACCGTGCCCGGCGCGATCGACCTCATCGGCGAGCTTTCGCACTGGCTGATGGAGATGACCGGGATGGCTGCCGTGGCGCTCTCCCCTAAGGCCGGCGCCCATGGCGAGCTCTGCGGCATGATGACGATCAAGGCGGCGCTGGCCGCGCGCGGCGAAGCGCGTTCGGTCATTCTGGTGCCGGAATCGGCCCACGGCACCAATCCGGCAACCGCGGCACAGCTCGGCTATCGGGTCGTCGCCGTGCCGGCGCGCGACGACGGCACCGTCGATCCCGAGGAGGTGAAGAAGCGCCTGTCGCCGGATGTGGCGGCGATCATGCTCACCAACCCCAATACCTGCGGCCTGTTCGAGCGCGACATCGTCGCCATCGCCGAGGCGGTGCACAGCGCCGGCGCCTATTTCTATGCCGACGGCGCCAACTTCAACGCCATCGTCGGCAAGGTCCGCCCCGGCGATCTCGGCGTCGATGCCATGCACATCAACCTGCACAAGACCTTCTCCACGCCGCACGGCGGCGGTGGGCCAGGCTCCGGCCCGGTGGTGCTGTCCAAGGCGCTGGCGGCCTTTGCCCCCATGCCCTATCTGCGCAAGACGGACGGCGAGCCGGTGCTGGTCGAGACCCGCGCTGACGCCGATGGCGACGAGCAGCCCTTCGGCCGCCTCACCGCCTTCCACGGCCAGATGGGCATGTATGTACGCGCGCTCGCCTACATGCTGTCGCACGGCGCCGACGGTCTGCGCCAGGCGTCTGAAGATGCCGTTCTCAACGCCAATTACGTCCGTGCCGGCCTGCGCGACGTGATGAGCCAGCCCTTCGGCGACCGCATCTGCATGCACGAGGCGCTGTTCGACGATACCTTCCTGGACGGCACCGGCGTCACCACGCTCGATTTCGCCAAGGCGATGATCGACGAGGGCTTCCACCCGATGACCATGTATTTCCCGCTGGTCGTCCACGGCGCCATGCTGATCGAGCCGACCGAGTCGGAATCGAAGGCTTCGCTCGACCTCTTCGTAGGCACGCTGCGTGAGCTGGTCATGCGCGCCAAGCGCGGCGAGGGCGACCGCTTCCATCAGGCGCCGATGTTCGCCCCGCGCCGGCGTCTCGACGAGACCCGTGCGGCGCGTTCGCCAAAGCTGAAATGGGAGAGGCCGGAAGCCTGGACCGAGGCGGCGGAGTAGCGCTAGCCGCCTTCGCCGACCAGGTCGCGGCGGGCGCGGTCGAGCTCTTCGGAGTAGCGGCGCAGCGCATGCGCCTCGGTCAGCAGACCGATCACGCGCCGGGTCTCGGTGTCGATGACCGCCAGCGCTTCGCTCTCGGTCTTGTCGAATATCCGCATCGCGTCCTTGACGTTGAGCTGCGGTTCGAGCGCGTCCCGCTGATAGTGCAGGAACTCGCCGATGGTGCGTGAATCGCCGTCGCCGTTCAGCTCGGCGGCGTGGATCTCGGGAACCAGCGCGATGCCGAGATAGCGCTCGGCGCCGTCGACCACCACCACGCGCTGGGTGGAACCCAGCGGGAAGTCGCGGCGGAAGGCGGAAAGCCGCATTTCGCCGAGCACCGTGCGCACGTCGCGGCGCATCAGGCTGCCGACGCTGAGCGCGCGGATGCGGCCGACGTCGTGGGCACTGCGGATGGTCTCGCCACGCAGATGCATGCGCCAGGTGGCGAACGAATAGCCGAACAGCTCGCGCACCGTCATCGTCGACACGATTGCCGCAGCGAGGACCGCCAGCGTGATCGGCACGTCGCCGGTGGTCTCCAGTGCCAGGAAGGACATGGTCAGCGGCCCGCCGATGATCGCCACTGCCGTGGCGCTCATGCCGACGATGGCCGACACCAGCGGGTCGGGCGCAAACGCCGGCAGCCAGAGGGCGGTCACTGCGGCGAACAGCTTGCCGGCCAATGAACCGAGAAAGAGCGAGGCGAAGAACAGGCCGCCGCGGAAGCCGGAACCGAGCGAAACGGCCGAGGCGCAGGCCTTGAGGACGAGGAGCAGGGCCAGCGGTGCGATTGCCGGCAGCGCCGAATCGAGCTGCAGCTTGATCGCCCCGTGGCCCGAGGACAGCACATGCGGGCTGACCAGCGCGAAGCCGCCGACGATCAGGCCGCCGATGATCGGATGGACGACGCGCGGGATGTGCGAGTTGCGGAAGGCGCGTTCCGCCAACGACACGCCGCGCATGACCAGAATGCCGATGCCGCCGCAGATGAGCGCCAACAGGAGCAGAACTGGCAGATCCGAGGGGTGGAACGCCGACAGCGGCCCGACCGTGATCGAATAGGCCCCGTGACCGAGCACGTGCGTGACCAGAATGGCAACGATGGAAGCGGTCAGCACCGGCGCGAGAGCGGATGCCGTATAGGTCCCGATGATCAGCTCGAAGCCGTAGAAGGCGCCGGTCAGAGGTGCGTTGAAGGCGGCGGCGATGGCGCTCGCCGCGCCGCAGCCGACCAGCACGCGCAGGTCGGCGCGCCTCAGGCGGAAGTTGATGCCGAAGCGCGAAGCGATGCCCGCGACCATCTGCGAATAGCCGGCTTCGAGACCGACCGACGCGCCGAAGCCGTTGGAGACGATAGTCTGCAGCGCCACGATCAGGCTGTCGCGGATCGACATGTGGCCGCCGTGCAGTGCATTGGCCTCGATCGGGTCGACCGGGCGCTTCAGCTTCGCCCGCGCCAGCGCCACGCCGCCGGCGGCCATGATCACGCCGCCGACCACGGGGACGAGGAGGCCGATGTGCGACGGCAGGGCGTCGATGGCGGAGAGCCGCTCTCCGGCCGCGATTCCGAAAAGCAGGCGGTGCAGTACGCCGACGGTCAGGTTCATGATCGCGACGACGCTGCCAGCGATGAGGCCGACGATCGCCGCCAGCACCACCAGCCAGACCTCGCTGCCGCGCACCAGCGCGCGCACCCGGTCGGGAACGGCAAACTTGAAATGCGGCAGGAATCGCCGCGCTGGTTCGGTTGTGGTGACCTGGTCGATCGACATGACATGCGGCGGCGCGGGATGGCGCCGCTAGGGATTGAGTCAGCCGGCTGGCTGGCGGGAGAAACGGGCTTGGTCGGCGTGCGACCATGGATCGCCTAATACGGCAGGAACATGAAAGGAAATCTTGTCATCGGAGTATTTCTTCCGATGCGCTGACATGCCGCAGCATTTTGCGGTTAACCTGGCGTTTCCGGGAGGGGCGCCGGAGAACCGGGCGATCGGCGCCTGACGGTGGCTATGTCGCGCGCTCGGCCAAGGCGGCCAAAGCGCGCAAAACCGGCGCTACTCCATGCCTTCCCAGGCAAGCAGCGCCTCGGCCGTCGCGGGCAGGTTGGCGAGCCGGTTGATCACCGTCTCGGCACCCGCATCGGTGAGTACGTCGGCATGGCCGGGCCAGATGTGGGCGCCGCCGGTGAAACCGATGACGCGCGCTCCGGCCGCCTTGGCCGCCATCACGCCGAACGGCGTATCCTCCAGCACCACCGCATCGCGCGGATCGATGCCGAACGTGGCGATGGCATAGCGGTAGACATTGGGTGACGGCTTGGGCTCGTGGTCGCCGACCTCGACGGCCGAGTAGACGTGCGGCGCGAAGCTGTCCCACAGGCGCGTCCGCTGCAGCGAGATCTTCAGCCGCGTGGTCGAGGAGTTGGAGCACACGCAGAGCTGCTCGCCCTTGAGCCGATCGAGCATCTCACGGGCGCCGGGGACGGCCTCGACCTCGCTCGCCAGGCGCCGGTCGATCTCCTGTTTGTTCTTCTCGAAGAAATCGTCGGGCAGCTTGCGGCCAGTCTCTGCCTCCACCACGTCGCCGATCGACCGGCTGGTCAGGCCGGCGAAGCGGTGATTGACCTCCTCGGGCGTGATCTCGTAGCCGAATTCGGCCAGCGCGGCCGATTCGACGCTGGCAGCGATGTTCTCAGAATCGACCAGCACGCCGTCGCAATCGAAGACATAGAGCATTGGAAATTCCGTCATTGGGCCGGGGAGAGGCAGGATCGGCGAGCCTCATGTAGCGCTCTCCGCTCCGGCGCGAAAGGGGCGAATGCGACATGGCAGGCTTGCGGACCGGGGCCGTCTTCACGGCCGCTTAACCATGCCGCCTAAGGCGAAGTTAACCCTGTCCGGCCCAAGATTCCCCGGAAGTCCGCCGCGCCGGAAACGCGCGGCCCCTTGTGTTTTGTTGCGTTGGGGTGGTCATGGGTGCGTTGCAAGCGGTTGCCGGGGAGTCCCCCTGGCTCGACACGATCCTGAAGGGCGACTGCATTACCGAACTGGAGAAGGTGCCCGCCGCCTCGGTCGACCTGATCTTCGCCGATCCGCCCTATAACCTGCAGCTCGAAGGCCGCCTCACCCGGCCGGACCAGTCCGAGGTCGACGCCGTCGACGACGACTGGGACAAGTTCGCCTCCTTCTCCGCCTATGACGATTTCACCCGCGCCTGGCTCTATGCCTGCCGCCGCGTGCTCAAGCCGAACGGCAGCCTGTGGGTGATCGGCTCCTACCACAACATTTTCCGGGTTGGCGCCATCCTCCAGGACCTCGGCTTCTGGATCCTCAACGACATCGTCTGGCGCAAGACCAATCCGATGCCGAATTTCCGCGGCCGGCGCTTCACCAACGCCCATGAGACGCTGATCTGGGCGAGCCGCGACGCCAACGCCAAGAGCTACACCTTCAATTATCACGCGCTGAAGGAGGCCAATGACGGCACCCAGATGCGCTCGGACTGGCTGTTCCCGATCTGCACCGGCAACGAGCGGCTGAAGGACGAGGAGGGGCACAAGGCTCATCCCACCCAGAAGCCCGAGGCGCTGCTCCACCGCATCATGCTCGCCACCTCCAAGCCCGGCGACGTGGTGCTCGACCCGTTCTTCGGCACCGGCACCACCGGCGCGGTCGCCAGAAGGCTCGGCCGTCACTTCGTCGGCATCGAGCGCGAGGACGACTACATCGCCGCGGCGCTTGCCCGCATCGAGGCGGTCGAGCCGGCGCCGGAATCGGCGATTGCGGTCAGCGGTGGCAAGCGCGGCGAGCCGCGCGTGCCTTTCGGCTCGTTGGTCGAGGCCGGCCTCATCGCGCCCGGTACGATCCTCACCGATATCCGCTCCCGCCACCAGGCGGAGGTCCGCGCCGACGGCACCGTGTGTGTCGGCGAGCACACCGGCTCCATCCACCGCATCGGTGCGCTGGTGCAGGGGCTCGAGGCCTGCAACGGCTGGACCTTCTGGCACACCATCGTCGACGGCGCCCGCGCGCCCATCGACGAGCTGCGAGCCGTGGCGCGGCGGGTCATGCACAGCGCCGGAGCATAGGCCCGGGCCGGGCTCGGCCCGGCTTGACGTGAATCGGCTTTCCGGTGTCATCGTCATGTCTTCGACATCGACGAAAAGTGACGCCCATGGGCACGCACGCTTTCGCCTCCCCCGGCCGGTTCTGGCGGGGCAACATCCATACCCACTCGACCCTTTCCGATGGCGCCCTGGCGCCCGAGGAGGTTTGCCGGCTCTATCGCGAGTCCGGCTACGACTTCCTCTGCCTGTCCGACCATTTCCTGCCCGCCTACGGCTTCCCCATCGCCGATACGCGGGCCTTCCGCACCAACAGCTTCACCACCATCCTCGGCGCCGAGATCCACGCGCCGATGAACAGCCAGAACGAGATCTGGCACGTTCTCGCCGCCGGCCTGCCGCAAGATTTCGCGCCGACCGGCGAGGGTGAGACGGCGGTGCAGCTTGCCACCCGGGCGAAGGCGGCCGGCGCTTTCGTCGGCATCGCCCATCCGCAATGGTCGAGCCTGACGGCCGAGGACGGTCGCGCCATGGCGCCGCACGCTCATGCGGTCGAGATCTATAATCACGGCTGCGCGGTGGAGACCGCCCGCCCCGACGGCACCTATCTGCTCGACCTGCTGCTCAACGAGGGCCACCACCTGACCGGCTATGCCGCTGACGATGCGCATTTCCGGCTCAATGACGGTTTCGGCGGCTGGATGATGGTCAAGGCCGAAGCCAACGAGCCCGATGCGCTGCTGTCCGCCATGAAGGCCGGCGACTACTATTCGAGCCAGGGGCCGCTGATCCACGCCTTCACCATCGAGGGCGGCGAGGCGCATGTCGAATGCTCGCCGGCGGTCAATGTGGCGGTCGTCGGCCGTGGCAGCCGCGCCGAAAACGTCAACGGCCGTCGGATGACCCGCGCCAGCCTGCCGCTCGAGCGCTTCGCCGGCGACTGGTTCCGCCTGGTGGTGACCGACGCCGCCGGCTGCGTTGCCTGGTCCAACCCGGTCCGGCTCGACTGACCGGGTGATCCCTGTCACTTGCCCGGTTGTCCTCGCAGTTCCATTGTAACCGAGGGGCGTCGTTCGATTCGGGCCCCCCGGGTCGAAACACCATTGATCGGACGGAACAGGATGGCGGGAGAAGGCGATACCTTCGAGGTCTATACCGACAAGAAGGGCGAATACCGGTGGCGCCGCAAGGCGTCGAACGGCAACATCGTCGGCGCGGCGAGCGAGGGCTACAAATCCAAGGCCGACTGCGAGGCGAACATGAAGCGCGGCCCGGTCGCCAGCGACAAGTGGGAATTCTACACCGACAAGAAGGGTGAACACCGCTGGCGCCGCAAGGCATCGAACGGCAACATCGTCGGCGCCGCTTCGGAAGGCTACAAGTCGAAGAAAGACTGCGAGGCGAACGCCGCCCGCCAGGGTTACCAGGCCTGAGCTTCAGGTCGCTTTAGTCGAACGCAATCCCATAGCGGGCGAGGTCGGCGCGCATCGTCTCCGCGCCGACGAACTGCTCCGCCTGCCAGCCGGCGGCCCGTGCGCCCTCCACATTGGCGAGACTATCGTCGAAGAAGAGCGTTGCTGCCGGATCGAGGCCGAAGCTCTTCTCGTGGTGCCGATAGATGGCAAGCTCCGGCTTCATCAGGCCGAGGTGGGCCGACACCGTGATGCCGCGGAAGCGGTCGAGAAACGGATACATGGCTCGCGCCTGGTCGAAGGTGTCGGCGGCGAAATTGGTCAGCGCCGTCACGTCGTAGCCCCGGGCGAGCAGCGCATCGCGGATCTCCAGCGTGTCGGCGAAATGGTGCGGCACCATCTCACCCCAGTTCTGCCGGAAGGCGCGGATCATCGCCTCATGCTGCGGGTATTGCGCGATCAGCACGTCCTCGGCCTCGCGCCATGAGCGCCCGCGGTCCTGCGCGATGTTCCATTCGTGCGAACAGACATGGGTGAGGAAATAGCGTCGCTCCGCCTCGTCGGGGATGAGCCGCCGGTAGGGGATTTCCGGGTCCCACTCGAGGAGAACCTTGCCGATGTCGAAGACGATATGCCTGATCTCGTTCACGCCACCCGTCCGTTTCGTGTCCGCCGCGTGGCGCCCGGCAGCGCCATCTCGATGACCTTCTTCATCACGCTCGGCAGCGCCTCGCCGGCAAGCGTCTCTGCCGGCGCCCACCAGCAGCCCGAGGGGGCTTTTTCCATCCGCCCGGCGTGGGCGCAATACACATTCAGTTCCAGCCTGAAATGGGTGAAGACGTGGACGACGCTGCCCGGCAGCCGGCCCCACTCCGCCTGAATCGGCGCGTCAGCCTCGGGGTCGAAGTCGCTGGCCCGATTCACCCATTCGCTTCCGGGGACTTCCGCCATGCCGCCGAGCAGCCCCCTGTCCGCCCGCCGGCGGAGGAGCACCGCGCCATCCTCGCGAATCGCGACGAAGGCGGTGCCGAACCGGGTCGGACGGACGGGTTTCTCCGCCCTCACCGGATAGGCCTCTTCGGCGCCGCGTGCATGCGCCACGCATGTGCCGGCGAGCGGGCAGAGCGCGCAGGCCGGTTTCTTCGGCGTGCAGAGCGCGGCGCCGAGATCCATCATCGCCTGGGCGCAATCGCCGGCGCGTCTCTCGGGCGTCATCTCCTGCTGGCGGGCGCGGATGTCCTTCTTGGCCGCCGGCAGCGGCGTGTCGATGGCGAAGAGCCGCGCGACCACGCGCTCGATATTGCCGTCGATCACCGCGACCGTTTCGTCGAAGGCGATCGCCGCGATCGCCGCCGCGGTGTAGTCGCCGATGCCGGGCAGCGCCTTCAGCCCCGCCGCAGTTTCCGGGAAGCGCCCGCCGTGATCGCGCACGATCGCTTGCGCACAGGCATGGAGGTTGCGGGCGCGGGCGTAGTAGCCGAGGCCGGCCCACGCCTTCATCACATCGTCGCGTGGCGCGCCGGCAAGCGCCGCCACGTCCGGCCAGCGGGCAAGGAAGCTGTCGAAGTAAGGCTTCACCGCCGCGACCGTCGTCTGCTGCAGCATGATCTCCGACAGCCACACCCGATAGGGGTCGGGCCTGACGCCGCGCGCCCGCTCCTTCGGCCCGACGCGCCAGGGCAGCTTGCGGGCGTGGCGGTCGTACCAGGCAAGAAGGGCAGGGGCGATCGTCATGCCTTCCCCGCAAGCGGAAATTCCAGCCGCCGGGTGATGCCGATGGCGGAGAGAAAGTCCTCGTCGTGGCTGGCGACCAGCAGCGCCCCGTCGAAATCGGCGAGCGCCGCTTCGATGGCCGCGATCGAATCGAGATCGAGATGGTTGGTCGGTTCGTCCAACATGAGAAGCTCCGGAGGGTGGCTGCCGCCGAGCGTGCAGGCAAGCCCGGCGCGCAGCATTTCCCCACCGGATAGCGCGCCGACCGGCTTCAGCGCATCAACATTGCGGAAGAGGAAGCGGGCGAGCGCCGCATAGGCCTGGTTGGGCGTCGCCGCAGCGTCGAGCCGGCGGAAATTGTCGAGGATCGTCTCGCGCGGATCGAGGATGGCGACGCTCTGGTCGAGGGTGACCGAGACGACCGGACGCAGCACCGTACCGGAGGTCGGCGCCGCTGCGCCACTGGCCAGCCTCAGGAAGGTGGACTTGCCGGTACCGTTCGGCCCGGTCAGCGCCACGCGTTCCGGCCCGGCCATGGCAAAATCGACGCCGGCGAAGACCGGCGCGTCGCTGCCATAGGCATAGCTCACCGCGTCGAAGACGAGCACCGTGCGCCCGGCGGGCAGGCCGGTCGACGGCAGGCTGAACGCCAGTTGCCGGATGCGCTCGACCGCAGCCTGGGCCTCCGACAATGCTTCGGCGGCGTCGGCGCGCTGCCGCTCGGCGAGCGCGCTGGCGCCACCGGCCGAGCGCTGGCTGCGCTCCTTCTGCGCGTCGAGCAGCATTTTCGGCTGGTCACCCTTGGCGCGGCTCCGCACCCCTTGCGCATCGCTTCGCGCCTTGCGCTCGCGCGCCGTCTGGATGCGCCGCTCGACGGCGACCGCATCGCGCTTGGCCACATCCAGATTGCGCTCGGCCACGGCGCGCTCCTCGGCCTTGCGCTGGGCATAGAGGTCGTAGCCGCCGCCATAGACGCGCGCGCCGAGCTGCGACAGCTCGACGATGCGGTCCATGGGCCTGAGCAGCGCACGATCGTGGCTGACGACGACAGCGCCGGTCTTCCAGTGGCCAAGCACGTCGGCGATGGCCGCGCGCCCGTCGGCATCGAGATTGTTGGTCGGCTCGTCGAGCAGGATCAGGTCCGGTTCGGCGATGATGAGGGCGGCGAGCGCGGCGCGCGTGCGCTCTCCGCCAGAGAGGGTGGCGAGCGGCCGGCCGACCTCGACACCGGCAAGGCCGACCTCGGCGAGCGCCGCTTCGAGCCGCGCTTCGAGCGTCCAGTCGGCCTCGGCCGCGTCGGCGAGCGACCCGCGCCCCTCTTCCAGACGGCGCAGGCGGGCAAGGGCCGAGCGGAGCCGCAAGAGGTCGGCGAGCGTATCGCCGTCATTGGTCTGGACGCTCTGGCGCAGCATGGCGACGCGGCCCGACCGCTCGACGGTGCCGGCGTGCGGTTTCGCCTCGCCGGCAATCACACGCAGAAGCGTCGATTTGCCGATGCCGTTGCGGCCGACAAGGCCGGTGCGGTCGGAACCGAAGACCAGATCGAGATTTTCGAGAAGCGGAGGGCCGTCAGGCGTTGCCAGCGTGACGGCGTGAAGCGCAACGACGGGTGTGGAGGGCATGGACGGAGACCGGAGCGAAGGACAGGGCGCGGGCGAAGGCATGCGTCGCGGTCTTGTTCATCGGTCTCTCCTGTCGAGCGGTTGGTGCCTGCCCAGATGGCGCAGGCCGGCGCGAAATGCAAGTGCACCGCAACACAACACAACACAACACAACACAACACAACACAACACAACACAACACAACACAACACATCTCTGTCGTGCCCGTCCCGTGCGGGCATCCAGGTGTCGCGGGCGCGTGCGCGCGAGCCGCGGGCGTCGGCGATGACTGGGTCCCGGCCTGCGCCGGGACGACATAGATCTTCGTTCCCGCGCGCTTTCAGCACCGGGTCATGAGCCTTTCTTTCGTCCCCGTCGCCTCTTGGGCGAGGGGGTGGCGGGCGCCCGACGAATGCCGTGCGGTTACTCCGCAAGAATTGAGGGCGCTCACCGAGCGCCCGCCGCGGCGATTTTATTCCGTCTCCCGGCGAGCTCTGCACCCTTTCCTCGGGAGAAAAGAGCTTAGGCCCTGAGGGCGGCCGGTCGTAGTGCCGACGGTCCCGCCGGGAACGCCCCGAGAAACGGATAAGCGAATCCGCTGCGCGGGGGCACCGCACCCCGCTCCACCTAAGGTCGCCACCGGTAGGCGCCCCTCATCGAGCGAGGATGCCAACCAATATGGGGGCAGGTGATGGAGCGGGGATAAGTATTTTTCGATGGCCGGTGCGGCTTGCTCGGTGAACCTCCCCTCATGGGGGAGGTTGGGGAGTTCGCGGCCGGACACGTCCCTCGCGGCAGGGCGCATCGCTCTCGGTGGCGGAAGACGCTTCGCTGTTCCGCCCTGGGGGGCCGCCCGGCCGCTGCTATCCCGCTTCGCGGAAGCTCTCGGCGGTCTCGAGATCGACCGAGACGAGCTGCGACACGCCGCGCTCGGCCATGGTGACGCCGAACAGCCGGTTCATGCGCGCCATGGTGATCGGATTGTGGGTGATGGTGATGAAGCGCGTGTCGGTGGAGCTCCGCATCTCTTCGAGCAGGTTGCAGAAGCGCACGACATTGGCGTCGTCGAGCGGCGCGTCCACCTCGTCGAGCACGCAGATCGGTGCCGGGTTGGTGAGGAACACGGCGAAGATCAGCGACAGCGCCGTCAGCGCCTGCTCGCCGCCGGAAAGCAGCGTCATGATCTGCGGCTTCTTGCCCGGCGGCCGCGCCACGATCTCAAGGCCAGCCTCGAGCGGATCGTCGGAATCGGTGAGCTGCAGCTCGGCCGTGCCGCCGCCGAAAAGCGACGTGAACAGGCGCTGGAAATGCCCGTTCACCGTTTCGAAGGCGGCCATCAGCCGCTCGCGGCCCTCGCGGTTGAGGCTGGAGATGCCCTGGCGCAGACGGTGGATGGCGGCGATCAGGTCGTCGCGCTCGCCGGTCAGCGCATCGCGCCGCTCTGCCAGTTCCGCCGCTTCCGCCTCGGCGCGCAGGTTCACCGCGCCCAGCCGCTCGCGCTCGTTGCGATAGCGTTCCAGCCGCGCCTCGATATTGGCGAGTTCGGGCAGCGGCGCGTCCGGCTTGAGACCGGTCTCGGCGAAGACTTCGTCGGGCGTGCAGTTGAGCGCCTCGGAAATGCGCTCGGCGACCTCGCCGACCCGCTCGCGCGCGGCGACCACGCGCTCCTCGGCACGGCCGCGCTGCTCGCGCGCCTCGGACAGCGCGTCGAGCGTGACGCGGGCGACCTTGTCGGCCTCGGCCAGCACCGCCTCGCCGGAGGCCAGCGCGTCGGCGGCATCGGCGCGCGCGGTCTGCGCGGCGGAGGCCTCCGAGAGCAGCGCCTTGCGCTTCTCCTCGATCCGCGCCGGTTCGGCGGCGAGCGCCTGGCGCTCGCTCTCCGTCTCGCCGCGGCGCTCGGTCAGCGTCGAAATCTGGTTCTGGGCGTTGGCCGCCCGCTCGTTCCATGTCTGCCGCTCGACCGCAATCGCCGCCAGACGGCCGGACCGCATATCCGCCTCGCGCGCCAGGCTCTCCACTGCCGCCCGCGCTTCGGCGAGAACCGTGCGGTCCTCGTCGACGCGCTGGCGCTGGCTGGCGAGCGCTTCGACAAGCACCTGCGGGTCGGCCGCAGCGGCGAGCCCGGCACGGGCCTCCGCCTCGGCCGTCTGGGTCTCGGTCAGGCTGGCCGTGAGTTGGGCCAGCGCTTCGTCGAGGCCGCTGCGCTTGGCGGCGATGCGGCTCTCCTCGCGTTCCGCCTGGGCCAGCCCGTTGCGGGCTGCGTCGAGGGTGGTGCGCGCGCTGCGTGCACTGTCGCGGCCCTGGCGCTCGGCCTCGGTTGCCGCGGAGAGATCGGCCTCGGACTGCCCCAGCATCGTGCGGGTCGCTTCGACGGCCTCGCGTGCAGGAACGGCCTCGGACTCGAGTTCGGCGAGGCGATTGCGGCTCGCCAGCCGCTGGGCAGCGGCACGCGGCGCGTCTGCGGCGGCGACGTAGCCGTCCCAGCGCCACAGGTCGCCCTCGCGGCTGACCAGCCGCTGGCCCGGGCTGAGCTGTGATTGCAGGCGCGCCCCCTCGCTGCGCTCGACAAGGCCGGTGAGAGCCAGCCGGCGGGCAAGAACGGCCGGCGCACGCACATGGGCGGCAAGCGATTCGATGCCCTCGGGGAGCGGCGCGTCATCGGCCGTGGCGTCGATCTGGCGCCAGCGCGCCGGCGCATCATCGTCGGTGGCCGCGTCGAGATCATCGCCGAAGGCGGCTCCCAGCGCCGCCTCGAAGCCGGCATCGACCGTCACCGCATCGATCACCGGCGCATGGCCGCCCGGGGCATTGGCGGCCAGGACGGCGGAAAGCGTCGCAGCCTCAGTCTCGAGCTTGGAGAGCGCGTGCTCCGCCGCCGTCAGGCGCTCGCGCGCGCCGTTGCGGGCCTCGCGCGCGGCGGCGACGCGTTCGTCGGCGACATTGGCCGCCGCCTCGGCGGCGCGGGCCTCGGCCTCGGCCGTCTCCACGGCCTGCCGACGTTCGGCGACCGTCGCCGCGATGGTGCCGGCGCCGTCGAGCGCGGTCAGCTCGCCGCGCACCGTCTCGATCTCCCGGCCGAGCCGGGTCGCCCGCTCGGACGCCTCGCGCACCGCGCGTTCATACTGGCCGCGCCGCGCGGTCACCTCGGCGTGCCGCTCGGTCAGCGCGGCAAGCTCCTTCTCGCTCTCGCCGACGGCGGCCTCGGCCGTGCGCCGCCGGCTGGCGGCGGTCGCCTGGCGTTCGCTCATCGCCGCGTTGGCGGCTTCCAGTTCCTGCTCTTCCTCGTTCAGCCGGGCGATGATGGCGCTGTTGTCGGCCACCATGCGCTCCTCGCGGGCGATATCGTCGGCAAGCTGGGCAAGGCGGCGGTCAAGCTCGGCAAGCCGCGACCTGATGCGCCCCTCTTCGGCATCGAGCGCTTCGGCGGCAAGCGTGATGCGCTGCGCCGCGGCGGCCGCGCGTGCAGACGCATCGCGCAGCTCCGGCAGCAGGGCCGCGGCTTCCGCCTGGTTCTTGGCGGCCTCCGCCTGCTCGCCGGCGCGCTGATTGGCCTCAGCGGTTGCCGCGGCCAGCGTGGTTTCCGCCTCGCCGAGCGCCTCCTGCGCGGCAAGCGCGCGCAGATGCAGCACGGTCGCCTCCGCCCTGCGGATCTCGCCCGACAGGTTGCGATAGCGCACCGCCTGGCGCGCCTGGCGCTTGAGCCCATCGAGCTGCTGCTCGATCTCGCTGATCACGTCGTCGAGACGGGCGAGGTTCTGCTCGGCGCCCTTGAGGCGCAGTTCCGCCTCGTGGCGGCGATTGTGCAGGCCGGCAATGCCGGCCGCCTCTTCCAGGAGGGCGCGGCGATCGACCGGCTTGGCGGCGATCAGTTCGCCGATCTTGCCCTGGCCGACGATCGCCGGCGAATGGGCGCCGGTGGAGGCATCGGCAAACAGAAGCTGCACGTCGCGGGCGCGCACGTCGCGGCCGTTGATGCGGTAGATCGAGCCGGCCTCGCGTTCGATGCGGCGGGTCACCTCGAGGAGATCGGCATCGTTGAAGGCGGCCGGCGCCACATGGTCGGCATTGTCGACGGCCAGCGACACTTCCGCCGTGTTACGCGCCGGTCGGTTGCCGCTGCCCTGGAAGATGACGTCGTCCATGCCCGAGGCGCGCATGGCCTTGTACGAGCTTTCGCCCATCACCCAGCGCAGCGCTTCGACCAGATTGGACTTGCCACAGCCGTTCGGCCCGACGACGCCGGTCAGCCCCGGCTCGATCGGAAATTCGGTCGCCTCGACGAACGACTTGAACCCGAGGACACGCAGTCGCGTGAACTTCAAACGTCAGCTCCCGTTTTCGGGCGGCCCGGCCCGGCCACCGCCCGAACGGGCGTGAACCGGCCTAGCCGCCGAGGGTCTTTTCCAGCTCCGCCAGCGTGAACTCACCGGGATGCTCAACGCCGTTGACGAAGAATGTTGGTGTTGCATCGACGCCGAACGTCTTGAAGGCGCGATCCTTCACCCAGTTCACTCCGTCCAGAATCTTCTGATTCGTCAAGCAGCTGTTGAAGTCAGCTTCGCTGATTCCCGCCTGTTTCACCAGATTGATGAGGGCCGTCTTGGGGTCCTTGACGAAGGCCCACTCGTTCTGATGGTCGAACAGCAGGTCGACGATCGGGAAGAAGCGGTCCTTGGGAGCGCAACGCGCCAGCATGGCGGCCGAGGTCGCCAGCGGGTCGAGCGGGTACTCGCGGAAGATGAAATAGACCTTGCCGGTGTCGACATACATCTTCTTAAAGTCGCGATAGACGGTGTTGTGGAAATTGGCGCAGTGCGAGCAGGTCATCGAGGCGTATTCGATGATCGTGTTGGGCGCCTTGGGGTCGCCCTCGGTCATGTCGCCGAGCGGGCCGGCGACCGCCAGCTCTTCCTTGCTCGGTCCCGCCGGGGCGCCGCCATTGCCGCCGGCGCCGAGATCGACGTTCGACTGGCCGCCGCGGGTGACGAAGAAGATGACGCCTGCGGCGACGATGACGACGGCCGCCACGAGAACGAGGATTTGCCGGGAGTTCCACTTCACGGGTTCGGTTCCTTGGGAAAAGGGGGCGTAAGCCGCTGTTTTCGCGGACAACAGGAAGGGACTAATTACGGCACTTCGGCGGCGCGTCCAATCACGCTTGCTTGTGGCCTTTGAGCACGCCGCGGCCGAGCCTGTCGAGGGCCTCGCGCAAGGGTTGGTCCTCGACCCCGCTGGTGGCGGCTTTCAGCCGCGCCTCGTCCTCGGGCCGAAGCGGCCGGTCGTCGTCGGCCGCCGGCGACTTGTTGGGCCGGCCGAGCGGCCCCTGCACGATGCGCACATGGCCGACCGCGGCGTAGCCGAAAAAGGCGTTCACCCGCTCGACGATCTGGTCGAGCTGGTGCTGCACCACCACCGCCCGCGGGCCATCCACCTTGAGCGTGAGCACGCCGGGGCGCTCGGCATTGGCCTCGCCGCGCGGCCAGACGATCTTCTCCGGCCTGCTGCACTCGGCAAGCTCCGCCCCGACGATGTCGTCCCAGGCGGCGATCATGTCGGCCGCGGCAAATCCGCGCTTGCGGGCGACCGGATTGATCACCCGCCCGACCAGGGCTGAGAGCGGCAGCGCGCCGCGCCCGCCGGTCTTTTTCTCGGAATCGGCCATGGCTTCCTTTTCGCACGGCGCAGGCGGGGCTGGGAAGGCGCCCCTCATGGCGCCGCGAAGGCGTCAAGCGAGGAAGGAAAACTGTGTATTTTCAGTCGGATAAGGCCTGTTGACCTTTCCTTGACACGGTTTCGGGCGCTAACTATTGTGCGCGCGGTTTTCGGGGGCGCCGGAACTTTTTCGCCTCATGGTGCGAGGAGCGGCGAATGGGCGACGGGGACGGCAAGCCGGACCTGTCGGCTGACCGGGAGACAGAGCTGTCCAGGCGGCTGCGCGATCTCGATCGGCAGCTGGACGCGCGGCGTCCGACGGGTAATAAGCCGTCGTCTGAAGGCAAGGAGTTGGAGAAACCAGGCTATGCCCTGGCAGTTCGGCTCGGCGCCGACTTCGTGGCGGGGGTCATCCTCGGCGCGGCACTGGGGTGGGGGGTTGACCGGCTGTTCGGAACCAGCCCCTGGGGGTTGATTGTATTCTTGCTTCTGGGTTTCGCTGCCGGGATCCTGACCGTATTAAGGTCAGCCGGTGTGGTGAAGCCGGGGCCCGCCGGGCCGGACGATCTGCGCGGCGGCAAGGGGTGATGAGGGACTGAATTGTACGATCCGATCCATCAGTTTCGTATTGAACCGCTGATCCCGATCCAGATCGGCGGGCTCAACCTTTCCTTCACCAATTCCGCGCTGTTCATGACGTTCACGGTGATCGCCGCGGCGGCCTTCCTCATCCTGTCGACGCGCGGGCGTGGCCTGGTGCCGACGCGCTGGCAGTCGGCGGCCGAGCTCACCTACGAATTCATGGCGCAGACCTTGCGTGATTCGGCCGGCAGCGAAGGGATGCGCTACTTCCCCTTTGTCTTCACCGTCTTCATGTTCGTACTGATCGGCAATCTGTGGGGCATGTTCCCCTATTTCTTCACCTTCACCGCTCAGATCGTGATCACCGCCGCGCTGGCCGTGGTGGTGATCCTGCTGGTGATCGTCGTCGGCTTCATGCGGCACAAGCTGCACTTCCTCATGCTGTTCGTGCCGAGCGGCGTGCCCAAGGCGATCCTGCCGTTCATCGTCGTCATCGAGTTCCTGTCGTTCCTGTCGCGGCCGCTCAGCCTGTCGATCCGTCTGTTCGCCAACATGCTGGCCGGCCACATCACGCTGAAGGTGTTCGCCGGCTTCGTCACCGCGCTCGGCTCGATCGGCGTTCTCGGCTGGTTCGGCGCCTTGCTGCCGCTGCTCGCCACTGTCGCGCTGACCGCGCTGGAACTGCTGGTGGCGGCGTTGCAGGCCTACGTCTTCGCCATTCTCACGTCCATCTACCTCAACGACGCGCTTCACCCCAGCCACTGACGCTGGCGACCCTTTACTTGCTTCAACAGGAGACTCACGAATGGATCCAGTAGCCACAGTCGCGGCGGCCAAGGCACTCGGCGCCGGTATCGCCTGCATCGGCATGGGCTGCGCCGGCATCGGCCTCGGCCACATCTTCGGCAACTATCTGGCCGGCGCCATCCGCAACCCGGCGGCCGCCGACGGCCAGTTCGGCCGCCTGATCTTCGGCTTCGCCATCACCGAGGCGCTCGGCATCTTCTCGCTGCTGATCGCGCTCATCCTGCTGTTCGGCGGCTAGTCGGCAAAGCAGGAGGTCGGGGATAGGCAATGGCGGCTAATCAGCAGCCGATGACGCTGGCCGAGGCAACCCAGCCGACGCCGACGACGCATGCCGGCACCGAGGCACCGCCTCCGGGCCAGCATGAGGCGTTCCCGCCCTTCGATTCCACCTGGTTCGCTTCGCAGCTGCTGTGGCTCGCGATCACCTTCGTCATCCTCTACTACATCATGGCCAAGGTGGCGCTGCCGCGCATCGGCGGCATTCTCGAAGATCGCCGCGACCGCATCGCCAGCGATCTCGATATGGCCGAGCGGTTGAGGCAGGAATCGGAGGAGGCCGAGGCGACCTATGACAAGGCGCTGGCCAACGCCCGCGCCAAAGCCTTCACCATCGCCGAGACAGCCCGCGAGGAAGCCAAGGCAGCCGCCGACGCGCAGCGCAGCGAGGCCGAGGCCGCCCTCAACCAGCAACTCGCTGCCGCCGAGAGCCGCATCGGCGAGATCAAGTCGAAGGCGCTCTCCGACGTTGGCGCCATCGCGGCGGAGGCGACCGAGGCGATCGTCGGCGCACTCACCGGCTCGGTGATCAGCCGCGACGAGGCCGATGCCGCCGTCGCCGAAGCCTTGAGAAAGTAGGGGCCGGGATGTTCGACGCACCGTTCGTATGGGGCGACGCACCGTTCTGGGCGCTGTTCTCGCTCCTCGTCTTCATCGGCCTCATGATCTACCTGAAGGTACCCGGGCAGATCACCACGGCGCTCGACCGCCGCGCCGCGGGCATCCGCAACGAACTCGACCAGGCGCGCAAGCTGCGCGAGGAGGCCCAGGCGCTGCTTGCCGACTATCAGCGCCGGGCGCGCGAGGCCGAGGTCGAGGCCGAGGAGATCATCGACCAGGCCAAGCGCGAGGCTGAGGCGCTCTCGGTCGAGGCCAGGAAGCGCATGGAAGAGTACGTTGCCGGCCGCACCAAGCTGGCCGAGCAGAAGATCGCTCAGGCCGAGGTCCAGGCCCTGCAGGAAGTCCGCGCGCTCTCCGCCGACGTGGCGATCGCCGCGGCCGAGAAGCTGCTTGTCGCCCGTGCCAAGGGCGAGACCGGCGATGCGCTGATCGACAAGGCGATCGGCGAAGTCCGCTCCAAGCTGAACTGAGCGTTTCCGCCGTCATCCTGAGGTGGCCGCCGCGAGGCGGCCCTCGAAGGATGGGCGGCCCATGGTTCGAGGCTCCCCCGGATCAAGTCCGGGGTCGCACCTCACCATGAGGCCGGAAGACGCTGTCGCTTCAGTCGAACTCCAGGTCAAGCTGCTGTTCGCGCACCGGCGCGAAGCTCTGCCGGTGGTGCGGGCAGGGGCCGTGTGCCTTCAACGCGGCGAAATGGGCCGGCGTCGAATAGCCCATGTGCCGCTCGAAGCCGTAATCGGGAAAGGCAATTCCCACGGCAGTCATCAGCCGGTCGCGCGTTACCTTGGCAATGATCGAGGCGGCGGCGATCGAGACGGACAGGGCGTCGCCGCCGATCACGGTCTCGCAGGGGCAGGTGAGCCCGGGCGGCTCCATGTTGCCGTCGACCAGAACGTGATCGGGCGGCTCGGGCAGGCCGGCGACCGCCCGGCTCATCGCCCACAGGGACGCGCGCAGGATGTTCATGCGGTCAATGCGCGCCCGGCTGGCGATGGCGATCGACACGAAGGCGCTGTCCAGGATCACCGCGTAGAGGCGTTCGCGCTGGGCATGGGTGAGCTTCTTCGAATCGTCGAGCCCGGCCGGATAGCGCCGGCCGGCGAAGGCGACGGCGGCAACCACCACCGGCCCGGCGAGCGGCCCGCGCCCGGCCTCGTCGACGCCGGCAACCAGCCGTGCGCCGCGGCGTTTCGCCCGCCGCTCATAGCGGTCGGTGGGGGCGCCCGGCGAATCGGGAGATTTCTGCAGCATCGGCGAAGCGTGCCGCCGGCAAGGGCGTCACGCAAGCGCTCTTGAGCGACCGGCCGCTCAGGCCGCCTTCTGGCCGGCGAAGAGGTCGAGCTGCTGCTCGGAACCGGGCGCGGTGAACAGGTCGGTTCTGAGGCGCCGCTTGTCGCGGTTGATGCCGAGCCGCTGAGCGGCGATCTCGAAGCGCCGGCCGATCTGCCAGGCATAGGGGCCGTCGCCGCGCATGCGCTTGCCCCATTCCGCATCGTAATCCTTGCCGCCGCGCATGGAGCGGATCACCGACATGACGTGCTTGGCGCGGTCGGGATATTCGCGCTCGAGGAATTCCTTGAAGATGTCGCGCACCTCCAGCGGCAGGCGGAGCAGCACATAGCCCGCCTCGCGCACGCCGGCCGCGGCTGCCGCTTCCAGGATGCGCTCGATCTCGGCCTCGTTCAGCGCCGGGATTACCGGCGCCACCATCACCGTGGTCGGCACGCCCGCGGCGGAAAGCTGCCGCAGCGCCTCGAGCCGCCGCTCCGGCGTCGCCGCCCGCGGCTCCATGGCGCGTGCCAGTCTGCGGTCAAGCGTGGTCACCGACAGTGCCACCTTGACGAGTCCGCGCTCCGCCATGCGCGACAGGATGTCGATATCGCGCGTCACCAGCGCCGACTTGGTGACGATGCCGACCGGATGGCTCGTCCGGTCGAGCACCTCGAGGATCTCGCGCATGATGCGATAGCGCCGCTCGATCGGCTGATAGGGATCGGTATTGGTACCGATCGCCATGGTGCGCACCTGGTAGCCGGGTCGCGCCAGTTCCTTCTCCAGGAGTCGCGCCGCGTTGGGCTTGGCGAACAGCCGCGTCTCGAAGTCGAGCCCCGGCGACAGGCCCATATAGGCGTGGGTCGGACGGGCGAAGCAGTAGGCACAGCCGTGCTCGCAGCCGCGATAGGGATTGATCGAGCGGTCGAAGGAGATGTCGGGTGAGCTGTTGCGGGTGATGATCTGACGCGCCGTCTCCTCCTGCACCTCGGTCTTCAGCGGCGGCAAGAGATCGAGCGATGCCCAGCCGTCATCGACCGCCTCGCGGGCGAGCGGCTCGAAGCGGCCCGAGCGGTTGCTCTCAGCCCTGCGCCCGCGACGGCGGGCCGGATCGATGCCGACGCCGACGAAATCGTTGGCGGGGTGACCGCTGGCGGCGGCTATACGGGAAGGGCGCTGTTCCATGAAAATATTCCTAGTACGGTAACTAGAACAAATCAAGAACGATTTTCAAATGCGGCGAGCCGGCGAAATTTCGGTCGCAACCGGCCGGCCGCCTGCCGTATGTACGGCGGCATGATCACGGCGATCTTCGAGACCCGGAACGAGGAGGTCAGCCTCGCCCATGCGCTTGCCGCGCTGGTGCCGGCGGCGACCGAGGGCGTCATCCGCGACGTCGTCGTCATCGATCACGGCTCCGACGACGGCACGCGCACGGTCGCCGATGCCGCCGGCTGCACCATCATCGATGCTGCCGGCCACAGCGACGCGCGGCTGGCGGCGGTCGAGCAGGCGCGTGGCGACTGGCTGCTGTTCACGCCCGCCGCGCACATCTTCCAGCCCGAATGGCAGGCCGAGGCGATGGACTTCATCGACCGGGCGCTCACCGGCGGCCGGGCGCAGAAGCGCTCGGCGACCTTCCGCGGCGGACGACTGGCCTCCGGTCCGTTCGCCTGGCTGATGGGCATGATCCGCGGCGGCGCCACGGCCCGTCTGGTGGCCAAGACCGCCTGGCTGGCGGAGACCGCGCGCTCTAGCTTGCCGGCTTCCGAAGCTTCGACCGTTTCAGGTGTTCGTCGAGGCGCGGCATGATCTCGACGAAGTTGCACGGCGGCTGACGATAGTCGAACTGCTTGACGAGGATTCCATCCCAGGCGTCGCGGCAGGCGCCTGGCGATCCCGGCAGGCAGAAGATGAAGGTGCCGTTGGCCAGTCCCGCGGTCGCCCGCGACTGGATCGTCGAGGTGCCGATCTTGTCGTAGCTCAGCCGGTGAAAGACGATCGAGAAGCCGTCCATGCGCTTCTCGAACAGCGGCTCGGCTGCCTCCGGCGTCACGTCGCGGCCGGTGAAGCCGGTGCCGCCGGTGGTGATGACGGCGTCGATGGCGGGGTCGGCGATCCACTGGCGCAAAATGCCGCGGATCTTGCGGATGTCGTCCTTGACGATCTGACGGTCAGCCAGTTTGTGCCCGGCTGCCGCAATGCGCTCGGCCAGCGTTGTGCCCGAGCGGTCGTCGGCGAGCGTGCGGCTGTCGGAGACGGTCAGCACCACGAAGCTTACGGGAATGAACGGCTTGTCGTCGGCCATGTGCGCTCCAGTTCTTGCCGGTTCACGAGCCCCCGGTCGTCGTCGCAGCGACCCACCAGTGAGGCTTGGCCGCGCTCAGGCGCTCTGCGGCGCGTTCGGCCGCCGCCTGGTTGATGAATATGCCGAAGGCGGTGGCGCCGGAACCCGACATGCGGGCGAACAGGCAATCGCGATCGTCGGCGAGCGCCTTGGCAGCGGCCACCGCCGTGCGCGTGACCACCCGTGCCGGATCGATCAGGTCGTTGCGCGTCTGCCTCAGCCAGAACACGAGGTCGAGCGTCGTCTTGAAGCGCGCCGGCAAGGCGGGAAGCGGCGTGCGCTCTTCCTTGCCGAGCCCGGCGAAGACCGCCGCCGTCGGCATCGAGATGCCGGGGTTGGCGAGCACCACCGCCAGCGCCGGGATGCCTTTTGCCGGCGTCAGCTTCTCGCCGATGCCGCGGGCGACGAGCGGTTCTGAGGCGAGGCACATCGGCACGTCGGCGCCGAGCGTGACGCCGATGTCGCTCAGCGCCTCCGGCTTGAGCCCGAGGTTCCAGATACGGTTGAGCAGCCTCAGCGTTGCGGCGGCATCCGCCGAGCCGCCGCCCAGTCCGGCGGCGACAGGAATTCGCTTGGTGAGGCTGAGATGCACTGCCTTGGCGCGCTGCCCGGCATGCACGGCGAGCACGTCGCTGGCGCGCAGCACGAGGTTTTCGGTAGCGTTCGTAGCCTCTTCCAGCGAGGCGGCAAAAGGACCGCCAACGTCGAGCGTGATCACCGCGGCATCGCGTGCCGGCCGGGCGGTCACCACATCGGCGACAGCGGCAAACACCACCAGGCTTTCCAGGTTGTGATAGCCGTCCGGGCGTTCCGCGCCGACATGGAGCGCCAAGTTGATCTTGGCGGGCGCCAGCTCGGCATTGCCGGCGTCGGTTGCCTGTTCGAATGCTTTTGCAACCGGATCCATGACTGGCCCCCCGGCCCCCGGCCTCCGGCTTATGGCGTCGCCGGAGCGGGCAGCTTCAGGGTCATGCCAGGAAAGATAAGATTGGGATTGCTGATCTGGTCCTTGTTGGCCTCGAAAAGGTGCAGATACATCTCGTCGGCATTGCCATAGATCTTGGCGGCGATGGTCCACAGGCTGTCGCCCTTGCCGACGGTAACCGTCTTGGGGGACGCGCTGTCAGCCGCCGGCGCTGCCGGTGCGGCAGGCGCTGCCGCTGCTGGTGGTGCCGCTGGCGCTGCTGGCGCTGCCGGTGCCGCTGGCGCTGTCGGTGCCGCCGGCGCCTGGTCGGTGGTCGCCGGCGCTTGCGCCTGAGCCGCGGTCGCGCCGCCGGTGCTCGGCAGCCCGTGCTTCAGCTTGGCCAGGATCAGCGGCAGCTGGCCCTTCTCCGGGTTCATGTCCTTGGCGTGGTTCCACTGGAAGGTGGCTTCGAGCTTGCGGCCCGCCTGCCAATAGGCATCGCCGAGATGGTCGTTGATGGTCGAGTCCTCAGGTCTGAGCTCGATGGCGCGCTCCAGCGTCTTGACCGCATCCTTGTAGCGATGCAGCCGGTAATAGGCCCAGCCGAGGCTGTCGACGATGTAACCGTCATTCGGCCGCGCATCGACCGCCTGCTTGATCATGGTCATCGCCTGATCGAGGTTGATGCCCTTGTCCACCCAGGAATAGCCCAGATAGTTGAGCACCGATGCCTGGCCGGGGCTGAGCTTGAGGGCGTGCTGGAAGTCGGCTTCCGCCTTCGGCCACTGGTTGCTGCGCTCCAGCGCGACGCCACGATAGTAGTAGATGCGCCAGTCGTCCGCCGTCTCCTGCTTGATCGCCGCGATGCCGCGGCTATAGGCGTCCGCGGCCTTGGCGAATTCGTCGAGCGCCCGGTAGATGTCGCCGAGCATGACCGCCGCCTGGATGTCGCTCGGATCGGCGTTGAGCACGCGCTCGACATAGCGCACGGCCTTGTCCGGCTTGCCGATGTCCTGCAGGCACGCGGCAATCTGCAGATCGGCATTGCGGCGCACCGCCAGCTTCTCCGGAATGCGCTCATAGGCAACAATCGCCTCGTCGCAGCGCGAGGCCGATTCCAGCACGTCGCCGATCGCCATGTCGGCCAGATACAGCGTCGGGTGGAGATAGATCGCCAGTTGCAGATAGGCGATCGGCAGTTCCGGTCCGCCGTCGCTGCCGATGGCCGAGCCCAGCCCGTAGAGCGCCTCGGCGATGCCTTCGTCGGCGTTGGCCGCGACAGGCGCGATCGGCCTGCCGGCGCGGATGTCGTCGGTGAGCTCCTTGAGCGCCGGATGCAGCGGCGAGGTGTTGGCGAAATCGCTCAGCGCCTTGAGGGCCGCGTCGGGCTTGCCGTTGCGCGCCATGATGCGGGCATAGCCTTCCACCACCCTGAGTGCCGAGGAATTGGTGTTGTAGGCCTTGGTGATGGTGACCGCGGCCTCGGCCGTGCGCCCGGCCGCGTCGAGGAGGAGGGCGTGGTGGTAGTCCTTGAAGATGCCGTACCAGCTCGGTCCGTTGAGGGCGTCGATCACCTTCAGCCCCTCGTCGACCTTGCCGAGGGCAAAATCCGACCAGCCATCGATCAGTCCGACCGTGAGGGTGGCCAGCGGCGCCTTGGAGACGTTGGCAAGCTCGCCGGCGACGGCGGCGTAGTCGTGCGTCTTGGCCGAATGGATCGCCAGGACCAGCCGCGCGATCGGGTTGGCGCTGTCGATCTTGATCAGCCGCCGAGCCGGATCGAAGGCCGGCTCGATGTTGCCGTTGGCCGCGTCGAGAATGACGGTGCGCTCAAGCAGCGTTGGGTTCTGTGGGTCGTCGGCGAGCGCGTCGCTGTAGAAGGTGGCGGCGGCACCGATGTCCTTGGCCACATCGGCGCTGCGTGCGGCGAGAAAGCTGCCGGCAAGCGTCGGTGGCATGGCGTTCTCGGCGGTGGTGGCCATTGCCGCGGAGGTCCCCGCGGCGAGGCCCATCAGGGCGAAGAGGCCGATGCTGAGTCGGTTCGGCAGGATCATGAACCCTCGACAAACTGTGCAGATTTACCTGTTCGACGCCCGGCCACAGGATGACGGTTTCGTGCCGGCGCCGCAAGCGAAGGCGGACCGGATCTAGTTGACCCGGCCTATGCAGAAATCTACCGCCTCGATAAGGGCAGATTTATGGGGCGTATCGGGAAACGGCGCCAGCGCGTCGCGAGCGACCGCGCCGAAGTGCTGTGCCCGCTCGATTGTGTCCCGAATGGCATTCTGGCCGCGCATCAGCTGGATGGCGTGTTCCAGGTCCTCGTCGGCGATGTCGCCGTTCTCCAGCACCCGCTTCCAGAAGGCCCGGTCGGCATCGGTTCCGCGCCGGTAGGAGAGCACCACCGGCAGCGTGATCTTGCCCTCGCGGAAATCGTCACCGACCCGCTTGCCGAGCTCCAGCGAATTGCCGCCATAGTCGAGCGCATCGTCGACGAGCTGGAAGGCGAGGCCGAGATTGGTGCCGTAGGAGCGGAAGGCGGCGCGTTCGCTCTTCGGCCGGCCGCCGAGCACCGGGCCGACTTCGGCCGCCGCCGAGAACAGCGCCGCGGTCTTCGACCGGATCACGGCGAGATATTCGTCTTCCGTGGTGGCGGTGTTCTTGGCCGCGTCGAGCTGCATGACCTCGCCCTCGGCGATGACCGCGGCAGCGCTCGAGAGAATGTCGAGCGCGTCGAGCGAGCCGACTTCGACCATCATCTTGAACGCCTGGCCGAGCAGATAGTCGCCGACCAGCACCGAGGCCTGATTGCCCCACACCATGCGCGCGGCGGCCTTGCCGCGCCGCATGTCGCTTTCGTCGACCACGTCGTCGTGGAGCAGCGTGGCCGTGTGCATGAACTCGACCGCCGCCGCGAGCTTCACCCGGCCGTCGCCGCGGTGCCCGCACATCTCCGAGGCCGCCACCGTCAGCATGGGCCGCAGCCGCTTGCCGCCCGAATCGATCAGGTGGCGCGCGATCTCGGGGATCAGCTCGACCTGCGAGCCGGCGCGCGAAAGGATGATCTCATTGACCTGGGACATGGCCTCGTGCGTCAGCCGCACCAGCGGTTCGATGCTCGCACTTGGCCTTTTCTTGCCCTCGTCGAGGGCGATGACGACACCCACGCAGTGACTCCGCGGTTTGATCTCCCGGGAGATTAGGGAAGGGGAGGTGGCGGAACAAGGGCACCGCGGTGATTGTGCAGCGCGAAGCGGCCTCCTATCGTTGCAACCGGTTCCAAACGACCCGCGGCGGCAGGGCAGGTAATGGAAGAACTATTTAGAACCAAGGGCTTGGTGCTAACTTCTTTCGCCGGCGGTGGTGCGCGATGGCGGCCTAGAGACGCTGGTGGTCGATGAGGCTATGAACATGATGATGCCGGTCGGCATGATGCCGCACCGCATCCTGGTTGCCGGGGCGTCGGTCGACGAGGCCCGGCGCCTGATGTTTGAGGCCGACCTCGGCAAGGAATTGCCGTAGCGCGAGACAAAGGTGGCGCGAGAGCGGATGGAAGAACTGCTGCGGACGAACGACCTCGTCCTGATCTCCTACGTTGAGGCGCTCATGCGCGATGCCGGCATCGAGGTTCTCGTCCTCGACCAGAACATGAGCGTCGTCGAGGGCTCGCTGGGTGTGATACCGCGCCGCATGCTGGTCCCCGGCGACCGGCTCGAAGCTGCCCGCACCATTGTGCGCGATGCCGGGATCGGGGCCGAGCTGGAGAAGCCGAGGTCGGGATGAGGGCGAGCGTCGCCGAGGCCGGCGGACCGACGACCACCGTCGATGCCTTCATCGGCGGCCGCGTGGAGGCGGTGCAGCCGGCGCGCGGCCATCACCGCTCGGGGCTGGAAGCGGTCCTCCTCGGCGCTGCCCTTGCCCCCGACTTTGCCGGCACGATCGTCGATCTGGGCGCCGGCGTCGGCGTTGCCGGCATGGTGGCGGCGGCGCGCTGTGCCGCGGCGCGTGTGGTGCTGGCCGAGCGCGACGCCGAGGCGCTTGCCTGCGCCGGCGCCGCGCTGGCGCGGCCGGCCAACCGGACCTTCGCCGGGCGCGTGTCGGTGGTGGCAGCCGACATCACGGCGCCGGAAGCAGCCCGTGCGGCGGCGGGGCTTGCCCGCGCAATGGCCGATGCGGTCATCACCAATCCGCCCTTCCATGTGCCGGCAACCACCACGGCGCCGCCAGATATGGCGCGCGCCGCCGCCCATATTCAGGGCAAGGGCGGCCTCGACCTCTGGTTCCGCACAGCCGCCTCGGTGCTCAAGCCCGGCGGGCGGCTGATCGTCATCTTCCGCGCCGACGGCATCGCCGCACTGCTCAGTGCACTCGGCGGCCGCTTTGGCGGGCTCAACATCCTGCCTGTCCAACCGCGGTCGGACGAGCCCGCCCACCGCATTCTCATCGGCGCCAGCAAGGGCAGCCGTGCGCCCGCGCGCTTGTCTCCCGCCCTTGTCCTTCACGGCGCCAGTGGCGGCACCTATCTGTCTGACGTGGAACGTATCCTGCGCGACGGCGCCGGGCTTGCCGAGATCCACCCGGCGTGGGGCGCGCGTCCGCATGAGGTTTGAGGTGAAGACGTGGCTTTCTCGCTGAAGTTTCTGGTCCCGGCGCGCCTCAGAGGCGAAGGGCCGGTCATTCCGGTCGTCCGCCTGGCGGGCGTCATCGGCAGCCTCGGACCGCTGCGCCAGGGGCTGACTCTGCAGGGCGTCGCCGGGCCGCTGGAGCGTGCCTTTGCCATCAAATCGGCGCCGGCCGTCGCTCTCATCATCAATTCGCCCGGCGGGGCCGCCGCCCAGTCGCACCTGATCTTCCGCCGCATCCGCGCTCTGGCTGCGGAGAAGAACAAAAAGGTGATCGTCGCGGTCGAGGACCTCGCCGCCTCGGGCGGCTACATGATCGCCGCCGCCGGCGACGAGATCGTCGTCGATGAAAGCTCGATCGTCGGCTCGATCGGCGTGGTCTCGGCCGGCTTCGGCTTCACCGGTCTGATCGAGCGCATCGGCGTCGAGCGCCGCGTCCACACCGCCGGAAAGAGCAAGGCCATGCTCGACCCCTTCCGTCCCGAACGCGAGGAGGACGTCGCCCGGCTTGCCGCCATTCAGGAGGACGTCCACGCCGCCTTCATCGGCCTGGTCAAGGAGCGCCGCGGGGCAAAGCTCGCCGACGATCCCGACCTCTTCTCCGGCGCGTTCTGGTCCGGCGGCAAGGCGGTCGCGCTCGGCCTTGCCGATCGCACCGGCGACCTTATGTCGGTGCTGCGCCAAGCCTATGGCGACAAGGTGCGGCTCAAAGTGATCCCGATGGAGCGTAGCATGCTGCGCCGCCGCCTCGGGCTCGACGCCGGCAGCGACCGGCTCGCGGCCGGACTCGTCGATCGCGTGGTGGCGATCATCGACGAGCATTTGGCCTGGAGCCGCTTCGGGTTATAGGACTGACCCATGGGCCGGCTCGAACTCATCGTCATCCTCTTTCTCATCGTCATGTACCTGTGGTGGCGGGTCAGGCGGCGCATCGAGCAGGTGAGGGCGAGCTTCCGCGGCGAGCGCAAGCCGGCGGAACGCGGCCAGCGGCCGCGGCAGCCTGAGCAGGTGCCCGGTCAGCTCACTTTGGAGAAGGACCCGGAGACCGGCGTCTATCGCCCGCCCAAGGGGTGATGCCGGCGCTCGCTTGACCCTTTGGGTGCGCGGTTTAAAAGGTGGCGCGCCGCCTTCGGCGGCTTCGCCTTCTTCAGGACCGCCGCCCGTGACCGACGACATTCCCGCCCATATGCGCCCGGACCGCTCGTTCCAGGGCCTCATCCTGACGCTCCAGCGCTACTGGGCGGACTATGGCTGCACCATCCTGCAGCCCTACGACATGGAAATGGGCGCCGGTACCTTCCATCCGGCCACCACGCTGCGCTCGCTCGGTCCCAAACCGTGGAAGGCGGCCTATGTGCAGCCCTCGCGCCGGCCGAAGGACGGCCGCTACGGCGAGAACCCCAACCGGCTGCAGCACTATTACCAGTTCCAGGTGATCCTCAAGCCGTCGCCCGACGACCTGCAGGAGCTCTATCTGAAGTCGTTGGAGGCGATCGGCCTCGATATGGCCAAGCACGACGTGCGCTTCGTCGAGGACGACTGGGAGAGCCCGACGCTGGGCGCCTGGGGGCTCGGCTGGGAATGTTGGTGCGACGGCATGGAAGTGTCGCAGTTCACCTATTTCCAGCAGGTCGCCGGTTTCGAATGCGCGCCGGTGTCGGGCGAGCTGACCTACGGGCTTGAGCGTCTGGCCATGTACATCCAGGGCGTCGACAATGTCTACGACCTCAATTTCAACGGCCGCGAGGGCGACGACAAGGTCACCTATGGCGACGTCTTCCTGCAGGCCGAGCAGGAATATTCGCGGCACAATTTCGAGTTTGCCGACACCGACATGCTGTTCGAGCAGTTCCGCATGGCCGAGGCGGCGTGTCGCAAATATCTCGAAGACGGACAGACCGATGGCCAGCATCTGATGGCGTTGCCGGCATACGACCAGTGCATCAAGGCGAGCCATGCCTTCAACCTGCTCGATGCGCGCGGCGTCATCTCGGTGACCGAACGGCAGAGCTACATCCTGCGTGTGCGCGAACTGGCGAAAGCCTGCGGCGCCGCCTGGCTGGTGACGGCGGGCGGCGGGGCCACCGTTGCGGCACATGAGTGAGAGCCGGCATGCCTGACCTTCTCCTTGAGCTTTTCAGCGAAGAAATCCCCGCCCGCATGCAGAAGCGTGCGGCCGACGACCTGCAGAAGCTGGTCACCGACGCGCTGGTCGATGCCGGGCTCACCTATGAGGGGGCCAAGGCCTTCGCCACGCCGCGCCGCCTGGCGCTGACCGTGCATGGCCTTCCGGCGCGCTCGCCCGATCAGCGCGAGGAGCGCAAGGGGCCGCGCGTCGGGGCTCCCGACAAGGCGATCGAGGGCTTCCTGCGGAGCGCCGGTCTCACGTCGATCGACCAGGCGAGGGTGCAGCAGGACAAAAAGGGCGATTTCTACCTCGCCGTGATCGAGAAGCCCGGCCGCCCGGCACCGGAGGTGATCGCCGAGGTCATGCCCGGCATCATCCGTTCATTCCCCTGGCCGAAATCGATGCGCTGGGGGACAAGCTCTAGCACTGCCGGCAGCCTCACCTGGGTGCGGCCGCTTCATTCCATCCTCTGCGTCTTCGGCCCTGAATTGTCGGACACCGAAGTCGTGCCTTTCGCGGTGGACGGCCTGACATCCGGCGACACCACCTATGGCCACCGCTTCATGGCGCCGGACGCGATTCAGGTGAAGCGCTTCGACGACTATATGACCAAGCTCGAACGCGCCAAGGTCGTCCTCGATGCCGACCGGCGCAAGGAGATGATCCTCGCCGACGCGCGCAATCAGGCGCTGGCGATCGGCCTCGAACTGATCGAGGACGAGGCGCTGCTGGAAGAGGTCGCCGGGCTGGTCGAATGGCCGGTGGTGTTGATCGGCACCTTCGACGAGGCTTTCCTGGAAATCCCGCCGGAGGTCGTGCGCACGACCATCCGCGCCAACCAGAAATGCTTCGTGCTCAACCGCACCACCACCGGCGACAGGCTGGCCACCGGCCGCCTCTCTCCCGTGAAACGGTCGCTCGCCAACCGCTTCGTGCTGGTCGCCAATATCGAGGCCAGCGACGGCGGCAAGGCGATCGTCGCCGGCAATGAGCGCGTCATCCGCGCTCGCCTGGCCGACGCCCGCTATTTCTGGGAGACCGATCTCAAGACGACGCTTGAAGAGCGCCTGCCCAAGCTCGATGCCATCGTCTTCCACGAGAAGCTCGGCACCCAGGGCGAGCGCGTCAAGCGCCTGATGCGGCTGTCGCGCGAGATCGCCACGCTGGTACCGTCCGACGGTGCGTTGGCCGAGCGCGCGGCGATGCTCGCCAAGGCCGATCTCGTCACCGAGATGGTCGGCGAGTTCCCCGAGCTGCAGGGGTTGATGGGCCGCTACTACGCCACCGCGGCCGACGAGGACCTGTCGGTGGCAACCGCAATCGGCGACCATTACCGCCCGGTCGGGCCGTCCGACCAGGTGCCTTCCGATCCGGTGGCGATCACCGTGGCCCTCGCCGACAAGCTCGATATGCTGGTTGGCTTCTGGGCGGTCGACGAGAAGCCGACCGGCTCGAAGGACCCCTATGCGCTGCGCCGCGCCGCGCTCGGCGTCATCCGCCTGGTTCTCCAGCACGGCATCCGCCTGCGTCTGCTGCACGTGTTCGCCGACCATGCGGCGACCGTTGCCGCCTCGGTCCGCGGCGCCGCGGCCGAAGGCAGCGAGGCCAGCCAGTTTTTCGTGCGCGACGAGGTGCTGACCGACCTGCTCGCCTTCTTCGCCGACCGTCTCAAGGTGCAACTGCGCGAGCAGGGCGCCCGCCATGACCTGGTGGATGCCGTCTTCGCGCTCGGCGACCAGGACGATCTGGTGATGATCGTGCGCCGCATCGAGGCGCTTGCAGCCTTTCTCGACACTGACGACGGCGCCAATCTGCTCGCCGGCTTCCGCCGTGCCGCCAACATCCTGCGCGACGAGGAGAGGAAGTCGGGCGAGCGCTATAGCGGCTCGGTCGATGCCCATCTGGTGGTCGCGCCGGAGGAGCGGGCGCTGTTCGAGGCAATCGCTGCCTCGGGTAGTGAGGCCAGGGCGGCCATCGAGATCGAGGATTTCCAGGCAGCGATGACGGCGCTGGCGCGCCTGCGTCCGCCGGTCGATGCTTTCTTCGACAAGGTCATGGTCAACGCCGATGACGCCAATCTTCGCGCCAACCGGCTGAAGCTGCTCGACCGCCTGCGCCAGGCGACGCTGGCCGTGGCCGATTTCTCGCGGGTCGGCGGCTAGCCACCGCCGGTTCCACTGCGGGAACCTTCCTGCGCGGAAAGGGTTCATAATTCGAGCGCGATGTCCGAGTCGGTGTTCGCCGCTATGGCGCACCGGCACAACACCCGTGCGCGCAAAGGAGACACTTCATGGCATTGGTCGCTGTCCAGCCGCTCGTCGCGCTGATCGCCGGCATCCTGATTCTCATCGTGCCCCGGCTGCTCAACTACATCGTGGCGATCTATCTGAACCTGATCGGCATCTTCGGCCTGTGGCCGGGCCTGTTGCACGGCGGCGGGCCGATGTGACGGTCGCCGTCGCCTAGCCGATATCGATCACCACGCGGCCGCGTACCTTGCCCTCGACGATGGCGTGCGCAGCAGGCACGATGTCGGCGAAGCTGATCGTCGTGGTCATTTCGGCGAGCTTGCTGCGGTCGAGATCGCGGGCGAGACGCTGCCACGCTTCGATACGGATCGGCTTCGGCACGGTGACCGAGTTGATGCCGAGAAGCGCCACGCCGCGCAGGATGAAAGGCGCCACCGAGGTCGGCAGATCCATGCCGGCGGCATTGCCGCAGGCAGCGACGGCGCCATTGGCCCTGGTCATGGCAAGCACATTGGCGAGCACGTTGCCGCCGACGGAGTCGATGCCGGCCGCCCAGCGCTCCTTGGCAAGCAGCTTCGGCGGTCCGGTCAGCTCGTCGCGCGCGACGATGGTGCTGGCGCCGAGCTGCTTGAGATAGTCGCCTTCCTCCGGGCGTCCGGTCACCGCATCGACGGTGAAGCCGGCATGGGCGAGCAGCGCCACGGCGACCGAGCCGACGCCGCCGGCGGCCCCGGTCACCACCACCGGGCCAGCGTCGGGTGTCACCCCGTGCTTCTCCAGCGCCAGCAGAGCGAGCATCGCCGTATAGCCGGCGGTGCCGAGCGCCATCGCTTGCGCGCCGCTGAGGCCCTCCGGCAGCGGGATCAGCCAGTCGCCGGAGACCCGCGCCATCTGGCTGTAGCCGCCGTAATGGACCTCGCCGACGCCCCAGCCGTTGAGCACCACCCGGTCGCCCGGCCTGATGCCCTCATGCGAGGAGGCGGTCACCGTGCCGGCGAAATCGATGCCGGGGATCATAGGAAAACGCCGCACCACCGGCAGCTTGCCGGTGATCGCCAGCCCGTCCTTGTAGTTGATCGTCGAATGCTCGACGCGGACATCGACGTCGCCCGGCATGAGGTCGGCAAGGCCGAGCTCGGTGGCGGCCACCGACTGCGCCTTGGTTGCCTCGTCGCGGGTGATCAGCAGCGCCTTGAAACGGTCCACGCCATTCTCCCTGGTTTCATGGGGGGCACCATAGGCGTCTGGCACGCCCGAAGGCGAGGGGAGAGTGTTCAGCCAACCATCGCCGGTCGCTCAACCGCGCGCTCGACGATCGGCCAGTGGACGATTGCCGCGAAGACGCCGAGCGCCACGCACAGCCACCAGACGACCGTGTAGGAGCCGGTCGTATCGTAGAGATAGCCGCCGAGCCACACGCCAAAGAACGAGCCGACCTGGTGGGAGAAAAAGACGAAGCCGAAAAGCGTCGCCATGTAGCGGGTGCCGAACATGACGGCGACGATCTGCTGGGTCGGCGGCACCGTCGACAGCCACAGGAAGCCGATCAGCGCCGAGAAGATCAGCGTCGAGGGGATGCTCGGCGGCAGCAGGATGAAGACGGCGATCAGCGCCGAGCGGGCGACGTAGAGCCACACCAGAATGACGCGTCGCGCCATGCGCCCGGAGAGCACGCCCGAGGCGATCGAGCCCATGATGTTGAACAGGCCGATGAGGCCGACGGCATAGGCGCCGTACATGGCCGGGATGCCGACGTCGATCAGATAGGGCGGCAGGTGAACGGTGATGAAGGCGAGCTGGAAGCCGCAGACGAAGAAGCCGGCGACCAAGAGCCGGTAGGAACCGTGGCTGAAGGCTTCCCTGAGGGCGGCCACGATCGTCTGGTCGGCTTCGCCGTGGCGGACAGGCGCGGCCTCCGGCCTGCCGCGCATGACGAAGGCGAGCACCGGGACGACCAGCACAATGCCGGCCATCAGCGTGAGCGCAGTCTGCCAGCCATAGGCGGAAATGAAGCCCTGGCCGAGCGGCGCGAAGATGAACTGGCCGACCGAGCCGGCCGCCGTGCCGAGGCCGAAGCCGAGCGTGCGCATCGAGGGCGGCAGCAGCCGCGCGAAGGCCGCCATCACCAGCAGGAAGGCGGAGCCGGCAATGCCGATGCCGACGAGCACGCCGGCGGTCAGTTGCAGCGCTACGGGCGTGCCGCTATGCGCCATCAGCGCCAGGCCGAGCGCATAGACAAGCGCGCCGCCGGAGAGCACCCGCGCCGTGCCGTAGCGGTCCGCCAGCATGCCGACGAAGGGCTGGCCGATGCCCCAGATGAGGTTCTGGATGGCGATGGCGAGCGCGAACACCTCGCGCCCCCAGCCATATTCGTTGGTGATCGGCGTGAGGAAGAAGCCCATGGTCGAGCGCGGGCCGAAGCCGACGGCTGAGATGATGCAGCCGGCGGCGATGACGATCGGGATCGACTGCATGAGGCCGTGAGCGGGCTTGGTCCGTCCAGTCATGTGCGGGCTCCTGTGGGCCGTCGGCAGGGGACAGGAGCACCGCCGTCAGGGCGACATGCGCCGGCGCACGGGCTGATACGATTTTGACGGTGAAACGCTCACTTCCCCGCCGGAAAGTGTAGCGGCCGGTCCGCCCGGCAGATAATCAATTCTCCTGATACGTCCCATTCACTTTCGTCATCGCTGGGCATTTGTCATTTGCTCAAACCGTGCTTATATCTTCTGGCGTGACCCGGCTTTGGCCGGCTATTTTAAGCTCCGATATATGCTCGAATTGAGTATATATACGGTGACCGGAGAGGGTACCGGGATGACGATCGGACTGGAAAGCCAGGGACAGGTACGGCCGGCCGCAATTGCCCGCCGGGGCGATCAGGGCCGCGAGCCGTTGCCCATGCCGGACCTCGCCTATACCGACGAGGTGGCGCGCGAGACCGCCCATCTCTACGAGCGGGTGAAAAACGTGATCCCGGCCATCGAGTGGCCGGTGATGGCGCCCTACATCAAGGCGATCAACGATCTCAAGAAGGTCCGCAACGCCGTCATCCTGGCGCACAACTACCAGGCGCCCGAGATCTACCACTGCGTCGCCGACATCACCGGCGATTCGCTGCAGCTCGCCATGGCCGCGTCGAAGACCGACGCCGACGTCATCGTCCAGTGCGGCGTGCACTTCATGGCCGAGACCTCGAAGCTGCTCAATCCCGACAAGACCATCCTGATCCCGGACCGTCGCGCCGGCTGTTCGCTGGCCGCCTCGATCACCGGCGCCGACGTGCGCCTGCTGCGCGAGCGCTATCCCGGCGTGCCGGTGGTCACCTATGTCAACACCTCCGCCGACGTGAAGGCCGAGAGCGACATCTGCTGCACTTCGTCCAATGCGGTCGAGGTGGTCGAGAGCCTCGGCAGCGACCGGGTGATTCTGCTGCCTGACCAGTATCTCGCCAAGTGGGTTGCGACGCAGACCGATGTGAAGATCATCGCCTGGACCGGCGCCTGCGAGGTGCATGAGCGCTTCACCGGCGAAGAGCTGCGCGACTATCGCGAGGCCAATCCCGGCATCCAGATCATCGCCCATCCCGAGTGCCCGCCGGACGTGATTGCTGAGGCCGATTTCACCGGTTCGACCGCCAAGATGACCGACTGGATCGAAGCCAAGCGGCCGGCCAAGGTGCTGCTCGTCACCGAGTGCTCGATGGCCTCCAACGTCGCCGCCGAGCACCCGGACATCGACTTCATTCGGCCGTGCAATCTCTGCCCGCACATGAAGCGGATCACGCTGCCGCGCATTCTCGACAGCCTGCTCAACATGGCGGACGAGGTGACGGTCGATCCGATGGTCGCGGCCAAGGCGCGCCGCGCCGTGGAACGCATGGTCAACCTGAAGAGCTGACGCCCCGGACCCGCCCGACTCGGGTCGAGAGGATGCCATGGTCATTCGCGAAGCGATTCCGGCTGATGCCGAAGCGATGAGCCGCGTGCTGATCGCCTCCATCACGACGTTGTGCGAGCGCGATCATGGCGGCGTGCAGGAAAACCTTGAGCGCTGGCTCGCCAACAAGTCACCGGCCGGCGTTGCGGCGTGGTTCGACAATCCCGAGAACCGGTTGCTCGTGGCGGAACGGGACGAAAAGGTGGTCGGGGTTGGCGGCTTCAACGAGCGTGGCGAAGTGATCTTGAACTACGTGGCGCCGGAGGCCCGCTTCACCGGGGTGAGTACAGTGCTGCTCACCGCGATTGAGAAGGCAATGCAGGCAAAGGGTCACGACAGGGCGACGCTGACCAGCACAGCCACGGCCCATGAATTCTACATCTCGCGTGGTTGGCGTGATGACGGCGCACCAACACCAAGATTTGCCGTTGTCGTCCATCCAATGACCAAGTCGCTCGCCTGAGGCCGATCATGTTGCAGACGCTTGCCAATTCACTCCTCATCTCCGACGACGTGGTCATCGTCGGCGGCGGCCTCGGCGGTCTGTTCACGGCGCTGCGCCTGGCGCCGCGCCCGGTCACCGTCATCTCCGCCGCGCCGATCGGCGAGGGCACATCCTCGGGCTGGGCCCAGGGCGGCATAGCCGCCGCCATGGCCGACGGCGATTCCATCGAGAAGCACCTCGCCGACACCATCGCGGCCGGCGACGGCATCGTGGCGGAGAAGATCGCCCGCCTGATGATCTCCGACGCGCCACAGCGCATTTACGATCTGCTCGAATACGGCGTGCCCTTCGACCGCGACCTTGCCGGCCAGCTTGCCATGTCGCGCGAGGCGGCCCATTCCGAGCGCCGCGTGGTTCATGTCGCCGGTGACATGGCGGGCGCCGCGATCATGGCAGCGCTGGTTGCCCATGTGCGCAACACGCCGTCGATCCGCCTGTTCGAGGGTTATGTCGGCGAGCGCCTGACGACCAAGGGAAGGCGCGTCACCGGCATGATCGCGCGCCCGCGTGACGGCGGGCCGGCCCTGAATTTCCGTACGCGTGCGGTGGTGCTCGCCTCGGGCGGCATCGGCCACCTCTACGCGCTGACCACCAACCCCAACGAGTCGGCCGGCGGTGGGCTTGCCATGGCGGCGCGCGCCGGCGCGGTGATCGGCGATCCCGAATTCGTGCAGTTCCACCCGACCGTGCTCAACGTCGGCCGCGACCCGGCGCCGCTGGCGACCGAGGCGCTGCGCGGCGAAGGCGCCAAGCTGATCAACAAGGCCGGCGAGCGCTTCATGGTCGGTGTTCATCCGTTGGCCGAACTGGCGCCGCGCGACGTCGTTGCCCGTGCCGTTCATGCCGAGGTGCAGGCCGGCCGCGGCGCCTTCCTCGATTGCCGCGAGGCGATCGGTGCCGAATTCCAGACCCATTTCCCGACCGTCTACAACTACTGCCGCGAGGCCGGCATCGACCCGGTCACCGAGCCGATCCCGATCGCGCCGGCCGAGCACTATCACATGGGCGGTATCCTCACCGACGGGCAGGGCCGCACCACCCTCGACGGCCTGTGGGCCGCCGGCGAATGCACTTCGTCGGGCGCCCACGGCGCCAATCGCCTGGCCTCCAATTCGCTGCTCGAAGCGGTCGCCTTCGGGGCCCGCATCGCCGACGATCTCGCCGATCATCTGCCCCAGCCGACGCGCTCCGTCGTCGAGGTGGCCGGCGATGCCGTGATGGACGTCGTGCCGGGTTCGGTCATGGAGACCCGCCTGCGCCAGACCATGTCCTCGCTGGTTGGCGTCGTGCGTGAGCGCGGCGGCCTCATCGAGGCATTGGCGATCATCGACGAGCTTGCGAAGGGCTGCCGCTCCGAGCGCTTCCTCAACATGCTCACGGCCGCGCGCATCATCGCCGCCGCCGCGCTTGCCCGCACCGAAAGCCGTGGCGGCCACTTCCGCTCCGACTACCCGGCGCACGACCCGGCCTGGCAGCACCGCACCTACATCACGCTCGCCCGCGCCGAGGAGATCAGCGCGGCGGCGCTCGGCGCCCGCCCGGTCGCGGTTCCCGCATGAGCGCCCTGCCGGTCCTGCCCGAACTGCTGATCGTCGAGGCGGTTGCGGCCGCGCTGAAGGAGGATCTCGGCCGGGCAGGGGACATCACCACGGCCGCGACGATTCCGGCCGAAGCACGGGCCACCGCCTTGCTCGTCACCCGCAAGCCCGGCGTCCTCGCCGGCCTCGATGTGGCGGCTCAGGCCTTCCGCGCCGTCGATCCTTCGATCCGCTTTGACGCCAAAGCCGCCGACGGCCACGCCATGGAAGCGGGCTTCGTCGTGGCCGAGGTGGAAGGGCCGGCCCGCGCCATCCTCTCGGCCGAGCGCGTGGCGCTCAATTTCCTCTGCCATCTCTCCGGCATCGCCACCGCTACCGCTGCCTTCGTCGACAAGGTCAGGCACACCAGTGCCCGCATCGTCGACACCCGCAAGACCACGCCCGGCCTGCGCGCCTTCGAGAAATATGCCGTGCGCTGCGGCGGCGGCGTGAACCACCGCTTCGGCCTCGACGACGCCATCCTCATCAAGGACAACCACATCGCGGTTGCCGGCGGCGTCATCGCTGCGATCCGCGCCGCCCGCGCTGCCGCCGGCCACCTGGTCAAGGTCGAGATCGAGGTCGATACCCTCGACCAGCTCGTCGAGGCGATGGTCGAGGGGCCGGATGCCGTGCTGCTCGACAACATGGCGCCGGCCGAGATGCGCGAGGCTGTGAAGCTCGTCGCCGGCCGCGCCGTCACCGAGGCCTCCGGCAATGTGACGCTGGAGACGGTCGCGTCCATCGCCGAGACCGGCGTCGACGTGATCTCGTCAGGCTGGATCACCCACTCCGCGCCGATTCTCGACCTGGCGCTCGACGTGGCCGTGCGCGCGGCATAGCCGGCTACGTTTCGGCCTCGCCGGCAAGTGTGCTACCGATTGCCGACCAATTCCTGTTCGGGCGGCAAGATCAGATGGCAAAGTCGGCAAGCACTGAGAAGCAGAAATTTCCGCGCCTTTCCAAGGTCGACCTTTCCAGGACGATCGAAGTGCCGGTCTACGAAAAGGAGCTGGCCAAGGTTCAGCAGCGCCTGCGCACCATCCAGCAGGCCTATCTCAAGCTCGGCCACTCGGCGGCGATCGTCTTCGAGGGCTGGGACGCCGCCGGCAAGGGCGGCACCATCCGCTGCATGTCGGCCGTCCTCGACCCGCGCGGTTTCAAGGTGTGGCCGATCTCGGCGCCGCGCCCCTATTACCTGCAGCGCCACTATCTGGCGCGCTTCTTCGAGCGCCTGCCGCCGCACGGCGCCATCTCGGTCTTCGACCGCTCATGGTACGGGCGCGTGCTGGTCGAGCGCATCGAGGGCTTCGCCAGCAACGCCGAGTGGAAGCGCGCCTATCGCGAGATCAACGACTTCGAGCATGCGCTCACCGATCATGGAACGCGCGTGATCAAGATCTTCCTGCACATCTCGCCGGAGGAGCAGCTGCGCCGCTTCCGCAGTCGCCTGCTCGATCCCAGCAAGCGCTGGAAGCTCTCCTACGAGGATTTCCGCAACCGCAAGAAATGGCAGGATTACGCCGAGGCCACCGACGAGATGTTTCGCCGCACCTCGACCGACTACGCGCCCTGGCACGCCATTCCCGCCGAGAACAAGAAATATGCGCGCGTCGCCGCGCTGAAGGTGATCGCCAAGCGGCTGGCCACCGGCGTCGACCTGTCGCCGGTCATGGTCGACCCGCAGGTCATCGCCGAGGCGCGCCAGATCCTCGAGATCGACGACACGCTGCTGGTCGGCATCCAGCGCCGGGCGGAGTGAGCGGAATCGAGGGTTCGGGGCCTCAGCCCCAGCCGCCGTCCTTGGTCTTGTAGAAGATGTGGCGGCCGATCTTGTCGACCTTCTTCATCGCCCGTGCCCAGCGCGGCCGCACGTAATTGGCGTGGTAGTGGGTGGCCGCTCCGACGTCGGAGAGGAACATGGTGCGGTCGTCGTTGAGGATCTTGGACGCCAGCGCCTGCGAGGATGCCCAAGCCCCCCGGTCGGTGATGCGGTCGGGCCGGCCGTCGCAGGCGAACGAGAACTGGCAGCGGTTGCGCTGGTTCTTGTTCTGATAGACGACGGCGCAGATCGTGTTCGGGTAGGCCGGGTTCTTCAGCCGGTTGAGGACCACCTGGGCGACGGCGATCTGCCCGCGCTCGGGCTCGCCGCGCGCCTCGAAATAGATCGCCGTGGCCAGGCATTTGACCTCGCTGGCTGACTTCACATTGGCGGGCAGCGCGTAGTTAACCCAGGCATGCTGGGCGTCGATGTTGGGATCGAGGACCACCGCGCCGCGGCCCTTCTTGGCCATCACCGCGTCGAAGATCTTGCTGGTCGATTTCTCGCCGGCGTCGGGATCGGCATAGGCGAGGGCCGTCTGCTGCTGCTTGGCGTCTGTCACCGGCTTGTCGGCCTGGGCCGGCTTGTCGGCCGGGGCCGCCTTGTCCGGCGTGCTCGTGGCCACCGCGTCGGTCATCGCCTTGGGCAGGATGAACGCCATGTGTGGCGCCGCCGGGTCGGCGTCCGGTGCCGCGAACAGGCTTGCCGCCTTGAGCGCGCCGGCGGTGATGGGCTGCGGCAGCGGGCGGGAGAGACGGTCCGATTTCGGTGCCCGGTTGATGCGCTCGATAGCGATCGAGCCGGTCACGGTCGGGTCAAGTGCAGCGCCCGGCGCCGCGGCGAAGCGGCTACCGGGCGCGGAGAAATCCTGGTGGGTGAGGGTCTGGGTGGACAGCGACAGCAGCAGACCAGCCAGGGCGAAGCGCGCGAGCCCGGACCATCTGCTGCGGTTCCGCTTCCGCTGTCTGCCCCGTACGACCACGCCCTACTCCACCCACGCAACCAACACTTGAGCGCAATCCGGACCCGGTACACGGGCGATCGCGCTGCCCCAGTGTCGTCAAGTGATGGGGGATTAACCTTGAAACTCAGTTAATGCGGACGTCGGGTTTCAAACAAAAATCGCCCCCTCGAGCGGGAGAAAACCCGCCAAAGGGGGCGACATTGCGTTTGCCTCAGGGCGATTGCGTGGCCCCGATCAGGCCCTCATCAGGCCGTGCTGGACGTCTTGGCGCCCTTGGCAGCGATCGTCGCCTGGGCAGCGGCCAGACGCGCGATCGGCACGCGGAACGGTGAGCAGGACACGTAGTCGAGCCCGACCTTGTCGCAGAACTTGACCGAGGCCGGATCGCCGCCGTGCTCGCCGCAGATGCCGAGCTTGATGCCCTTGCGGGTCGCCCGGCCGCGCTCGGTCGCGATCTGCACCAACTCGCCGACGCCATCCTGGTCGATCGAGACGAAGGGGTCGCCGGGAAGGATGTTGGCCGAGAGATAGGCCCCCAGGAACCCGGCGGCATCGTCGCGCGAGATGCCGAATGTGGTCTGCGTCAGGTCGTTGGTGCCGAAGGAGAAGAACTCCGCGCTCTCGGCGATCTTGCCCGCCTGCAGAGCAGCCCGCGGCAGTTCGATCATCGTGCCGACCTGATAGTCGAGCGTCTGACCGCGCTCCTTGGACACTTCCTCGTAGGTCTTGTCGATGAGGCCCTTGACCAGATCGAGTTCGGCCTTGGTGGCGACCAGCGGCACCATGATCTCCGGCTTGATCGACTCGCCGGACTTCTTGGCCACGTCGAAGGCGGCCTCGAAGATGGCACGCGCCTGCATCTCGCCGATCTCAGGATAGGCGACGTCCAGACGGCAGCCGCGCAGGCCGAGCATCGGGTTGAACTCGTGTAGGGCAACCGCACGGTCACGCAGCTTCGCCGGATCGACGTTCATCGACTTGGCGACTTCGTCGATTTCCTCCTCGCTCTTGGGGAGGAACTCGTGCAGCGGCGGGTCGAGCAGGCGGATGGTCACCGGCAGGCCCTTCATGATCTCGAACAGCTCGACGAAGTCGCTGCGCTGCATCGGCAGGATCTTGGCGAGCGCCTTGCGGCGGTCTTCCTGCGTATCGGCGAGGATCATCTCGCGCACCGCGACGATGCGGTCGGCATCGAAGAACATGTGCTCGGTGCGGCACAGGCCGATGCCTTCGGCACCGAAGGAGCGGGCTGCCTTGGCGTCGGTCGGCGTCTCGGCGTTGGCGCGCACCTTGAGGCGGCGGGCAGCGTCGGCCCATTCCATCAGCTTGGCGAAATCGCCGGAGAGCTCGGGCTGGCGCATCGGCACCGCACCGGCGAGCACTTCGCCGGTGCCGCCGTCGATGGTCAGCATGTCGCCCTTCTTGAAGGTGCGGCCGCTGGCCGTCATCGTCTGGGCATTGTAATCGACGCGGATGCCGCCGGCGCCGGAGACGCAGGGCTTGCCCATGCCGCGGGCGACCACCGCCGCGTGGCTGGTCATGCCGCCACGTGCCGTCAGGATGCCCTCGGCAGCGTGCATGCCGTTGATGTCCTCGGGGCTGGTCTCGACGCGGACGAGCAGCACCTTGTGGCCCTGGGCCTTCAGCGCCTCGGCCTCGTCCGAATTGAAGACGCATTCACCGGAAGCCGCGCCAGGCGAGGCCGGCAGGCCGGTGGCGACCAGGTCGCGCTTCGCCTTCGGGTCGATGGTCGGATGCAACAGCTGGTCGAGGCCTGCCGGCTCGATGCGCAGCACCGCCTCGTCCTTGCTGATCAGGCCTTCGCTGGCCATGTCGATCGCGACCTTGAGGGCCGCCTTGGTGGTGCGCTTGCCGTTGCGGGTCTGCAGCATCCACAGCCGGCCCTCCTCGATCGTGAACTCCATGTCCTGCATGTCACGATAATGCTTCTCGAGGGTCGAGGCGTAGTCAGCGAACTTCTTGAAAGCTTCAGGCATCACCGCTTCGAGCGAGGGGGCGTCGGAGCCCGCCGCCTTGCGGGCGGCCTCGGTGATGTTCTGCGGCGTGCGGATGCCGGCGACGACGTCTTCGCCCTGCGCGTTCACCAGGAACTCGCCATAGAGGGCGTTCTCGCCCGTGGCCGGGTTGCGCGTGAAGGCCACGCCGGTCGCCGAATTCTCGCCGGTGTTGCCGAACACCATGGCCTGGACGTTGACGGCCGTGCCCCAGCTCGCCGGCAGGTCGTGCAGGCGGCGATAGGTGATCGCGCGCTGGTTCATCCAAGAGCCGAACACGGCGCCGACGGCGCCCCACAGCTGCTCCTTGGGATCCTGCGGGAACGGCTTGCCCATTTCCTTGTGGACGATGGCCTTGAACTCCTCGACCATCTTCGCCCAGTCGTCACCGGTCATCTCGGTGTCGAGGTTGTAGCCGTGCGCCTCCTTGTATTCGCCGAGCTTTTCCTCGAAGAGGTCGCCGTCGATGTCGAGCACGACGTGGCCGTACATCTGGACGAAGCGGCGATACGAATCGTAGGCGAAGCGCTTGTCGGCGCGGGCGGCAACCACCTCAACGGTCTTGTCGTTGAGGCCGAGGTTGAGAACGGTGTCCATCATGCCGGGCATCGAAGCGCGGGCGCCGGAGCGGACCGAAACCAGGAGCGGGTCCTTCTCGTCGCCGAAGGTGTGGCCGACGAGCTTGCCCATCTTGGCAACAGCTTCATCGACCTGGGCCTGCAGTTCGCCGGGATACTTGCGGTCGTTTGCGTAGAAATACGTGCAGACCTCGGTCGTGATCGTGAAGCCGGGAGGAACCGGCAGACCCAGGTTGGACATTTCCTGGAGGTTGGCGCCCTTGCCGCCGAGGAGATTCCGCATCTCTGCGTTGCCGTCGGCCTTGCCGCCGCCGAAGGAATAAACCCATTTAGTCATGAGAAAACCCGCAGTCTGAGGTGGGAGAGGTGAGCTATCGCCCGCCACAAACCACAGGGGCGCCAGCGCTACCTTGACGCAGGTCAACGGACCGCGGCGGGCCGCCGGAATTGGCCGGTCCGGGGGGTGTGACCGAGCCCACTTGCCGGCGTTGCGGACGCCATGCAATGTCGCCCCCGGAAGATACGCCGGAGCAGCACAGTCTCCGGCGATGATCGGGGTTGGGGGCCTTCTGCCGCGAAGCCTGCGGTGACGTTCTGCAACCATGGAAAGACACAAGGAACATGTTGAGACTGCTGCGGATCGGCGCTCCGTTGGTCGCCGTCATGGCGTTTGTTGGCCTGCTGGCCAGCCCCTCCTACGCGGCGACGGCCGAACAGGAGAAAGCCTTCGTCGATGCATACCGGCAGGCCTTTGAGGCCTCCGACGCCGACGCCCTCAAGGCGCTGCTCTACACCGAGGGTGCCGATCCCATGGCGCTCGAATTCTACGGCGAGATGATGGTTGCCGACTTCGGCGGCACCATCACCGATATCGGCCTGAGAGAGCTGACCGCGGAAGAGGTCCAGCAGGCGGCCGCGACGATGGACGGCCCGACGGGCGGCAAGTTCGTGCTGGCGCCCAAGCTCTACAAGAAGCTCTACATCGCCATCTCGAAGAAGGATGCCAACGGCGAATCGAAGAGCACCAGCGAATCCTTCGTCGCCGAAGCCGACGGCAAGCTGGTCATCTCGACGCCGGCACCTGCACCGGCGCAGTAGACCGCGCCGTCCGGCCACCCACGCTGGCGCCCTCTCCCGTGCGGGAGAGGGCTTTTTCGCGCGCCAACACCCGGATCAGGCCCTCACGCCGAAGCGGAAACCGGAGGCCGGGCGCTCCTTGAGGATCTCGCGGCGAAAGCGGAAGAGGGCCGCCGGCCGCCCGCGCGTCTGCGGAGCGGTCCGGCCGGTGGGCTCGACCAGGGCGGCGCCCTCGACCAGTCGGCGGAAGTTCTGCTTGTGCAGGTGGCGGCCGGAGATCGCCTCCACCGTCTGCTGCAGCTCGGTGAGGGTGAAGGCGTCGGCCATCAGCTCGAAGACCACCGGGCGGTATTTCAGCTTGGCCCTCAGCCGCGAGATGGCGGTGGCGAGAATCCGCCGATGGTCGAAGCGCATGGGCGCGCCGGTCACGCGGGTGACCGCCTGGTCGAAAAGCGGCCGGCCGTCGCGTTCGGCCTCGGCCACAAGTCCCGCCTCATAAAGCAGCTCGTAACGGTCGAGCGCGCGTTCCTCGTCCCAGCGAGCGCCGTCGTCGCCGAAGGCAAGCAGCACCCGCGCACGCCGGCTGAGCAGCCGCCGCTCGGCCGGTCCCGCCATAGGCTCCGTCCGGCTCCAGCGGGTGAGCGCCGGCAGGATCGCCTCGTCGAGCACCGCCGGGCGGCCTTCGCGCCAATCTTCCCATGGGAAGAAGGCATACCAGCGCCGCCAGTGGGCGCGGGCGAGCGTCAGCTCTTCCGGCGAATCGTCGCTGATGCGGGTGAGCGCCAGATAGCCGACCGAGACCAGATGCGGGCCGGTATCGCCGGGCACCGTGTGGCGCCCGCGGTCGCCGAATGTGTAGAGCTGCTCGACATGGCCAAGCTTGAGCGCTGCCTGTTCGGCCACCCAGGCGCGCAGGCCCGCCTCGAAGGTGCGATGGGCGAGCGGATCGAACGGGCCGAAGGGCAGGTTGTCCGGCCCGCCGCCGCCGGGCGAGACCACGAGGATCAGCGGCTGGCGCTCGGCCACCGCAACGATCGCCGCATGCAGTCCGATCTCGATCGGCGGCGATTGCGGCGCGCCTTGGCTCACTCAGTCCTCCAGCTCCAGTACGAAGGGCACGTTCTCGACGGCCATCTGGCCATGGCCGATCGCCTCGATCGCCCTGACCATGCGCCCGTCGCGGCCGAGCAGCCGGTCGGCGATGGCCACCAGCCGCGCATTGGGCGTGGCCAGTGGCGAGGCCCTTCTCAGCGCCCCGGCGATGGCACGCTCGTCGCGCCCCGGCTGCTTGACGCAGAGCGCGATGAAGGCCGCGGCGGTCGAGCGGCTGATGCCGGCATAGCAATGGATGACCAGCGGTCGGCTCTCGTCCCAGTCCTCGACGAATTCGATCAGCGAGCGGATGTGGTCGTCGGCCGCCAGCACCATGCCTTCCATCGGCTCGATGATGTCGTTGATGCCGATGAACAGATGGTTCTCGGGCGCGATCGTCCCCGGTCGCTCGACCGGCGTCGCCAGATTGATGAGGGTGACGAGATGGCTGGCGCCCGAGGCCGCCACGGTTGGTTCGAGCTGCGAGAGGGGACAGACGTGAACGGCCGGCATGAAGGCTTTCCAGTTCTTTTTCGTTGGCTCGGGTCGAACGTTTCGCGCCTTTCCCTAGCAGAGGCGGCCGACCCCGGCCACGGCCCCTCTCACGGCTTCTCGGCGGCTGCCGCCAGAACCTTGAAACGCTTGAGGAATTGGCGTTCGGCCTTGGCCGCCGGCCAGGGCGTGAAGTCGATGCGTCCCTCCACCACCGCGCGCGGGCGGCCGAAGATCCTGGCTGCCTCGGCCTCGCCGAAACCGGCCAGCGCCACGGCCTCGTAATAGGCGGAAACCCGGTCGGCCATCTTGATCTTGGCAGTCAGCGCGAAGGACAGCGGCGTCGCCAGGCCGAAGCGGCGGTGGATGGCGCCGAGCAGCCGCTGCTCGACCACCGGATATTCGCCGCCGAGCAGTGCCTTGAACGGCGAGATGAGATCGCCGAGCACATATTCGGGCGCATCGTGCAGCATGGCGGCGAGCCGCCCGACGGTGCCGATCTCGGGCGACAGGATGCCGACGATCTCCTCCACGGCGAGCGTGTGCTGGGCGACCGAGAAGGCGTGCGCCCCGATCGTCTGGCCGTTCCAGCGTGCGACGCGGGCGAGCCCGTGGGCGATGTCCTCGATCTCGATGTCGAGCGGCGAGGGATCGAGCAGATCGAGCCTGCGCCCGGAAAGCATCCGCTGCCAGGCACGGGGCGCGGTGTCTTTGCGTTTCGCCATGGTCTTTCGGGTCCGGCGTTGAAGCGCCGCCAGTTTCGCCGATTCCCGATGCGCCTGTCAGTCCCTATCGGCGGCCGCCGGCCAGCCGAATGTCGCCCAGCCGGGGAGCGAAACGGAAAGCGTCGCATCGCCGGCCCTGATCGGCGTGCCGGCATCGATCGCCTCTTTCGCCCGGTCGAGCCGGAGCAGCGCGAGCGCGGTGTCGCCTGCGGCGGAGCCGAGGGTGCCGAGCGGCTTTCCGCCGGCGCTGACCTCGCTGCCGGCAGGGGGAAGCGCGCCTGTCGCGCGCGCTATGACGAAGCGGCGGCGGGCGGTGCCGCGATGCTCCATGCGCGACACCACCTCCTGGCCGATATAGCAGCCCTTGCCGAAATCGACGCCGGCAAGCTGGTCCATGTCGGTGTCGTGGGGAAAGGCGTCGCCGAAGGCGAAGTCGATGCCGCCCTCGGGGATGCCGAGCGGAATGCGGTGGGCATCGTAGTCGGCCGCCGTCGCCGGCGCGAAGCCGGAGAGCAGCGGCGGCTGGTCGGCCGGGGCCACCATCCGCCAGCCGAGCGCCGCCAGGCGCGGATCGGGTGCCGCGACGCCGTCGATGTGGTGCACGCCCTCCGCCCCCCAGACGGCGAGCACCCGGGTCTCGGCAGAGATGTCCGCGACCGTGACCTTGGCGCGCAGCTTGTAGAAGCCGATGCGCCTGACCAGATCGGCCGTCGTCCCGCGCGGCAGGTCGAACAGGAAGCGTTCGCCGTCGCGGAACACGATGAAGTCGAACAGGATCTTGCCCTGCGGCGTCAGCAGACCGGCGAAGGCCGCCTGTCCCGGGCCGGCGCGGCTGATATCGGCCGTCACAAGATCGTTGAGGAATGCCTCGGCATCCGGTCCGGCGACCGCCACCACGCCCCGACGGGCAAGGACCGCTATGGAACCGTCACTCATGCAAGATGCTCCGCCCCGGCTGATGTCATGCGCCTAACTAGGTGGCGAAAGGCGGCGGAGCAAGACGGCTGATGTTCGCCAGTGTCGCGCTCACGCGACCCGTCCGATCAGGGCAGCCCGGCCATCGTCAGCCCCTCCCTGATCCGCTCAACGTCCGCCGGGTTCCTGAACGGCAGGCGGCCGACATGGGCGTCGAACGAATAGCTCGGGTTGATTTCCATCAGTTCACGCCAGACCGCGCGCGCCTCGTCTGCGTGCCCGAGGTGGCCGAGCGCCGAAGCCAGGTAGGCGCGCGAAACGTCGGTGACGGGAACCAGTCTGATTCGCTCGCGGAACAGGGCGGCGGCGGCCTCGTACTTGCCCGCCGTAAGGTGGGCCGTGCCGAGGTAGTGGAGATTGTGGCCGGTGGAGACGGGATCCAGGCGGATCGCCTTTTCGATCTGCGGTATCGCCGCCAGCGGATCGCCCGCGTAGACGTAAGCCATCCCGCGGGTGCCATAGGCGGCGGCGGAATTCGGATTTGACGCCAGCGTCGCGTCGATCTCCTCCGCCGCACGGTCGAAATCGCCCCGGAACGTGGCGACCACCCCGGCGACGAAGCGCACGAAAGGATCATTCGGACTCAAGCCGACGGCCTTGTCGGCAAAGTCCGCGGCGACCTCGAGTGCGTGGCTTGCGTCGTCGGTGAAATGATTGTGGAAGTCGACGTTGTGGGCCATGGCGAGCCCGGCATAGGCGGCGCCATAGCCGGCATCGAGCGCGATCGCCTGGTTGAACAGCGCGATCGACTGCTCGAACGCGGCGCGCGTCTTGGTCTTGGCCAGGATGAGCTCGCGCCCATGCAGGAAGGCGTCGTGCGCCGAGACGTTGCTGGTGCCGGTCTCGCCGACCCGCGCCTTTTCGGCGGGGCTCAGAGTAACCTTGAGGGCGCTGACGATCTGTAGCGTGACCTCGTCCTGCACCGCGAAAATATCGGTGAGGTCACGATCGTAGCGCTCCGCCCACAGGTGTCCGCCATCGGCGGCATCGATGAGCTGGGCGGTGATCCGCACGCGGTTGCCCGCACGACGGATGCTGCCCTCCAGAACCGAGCGAACGCCGAGTTCCCGGCCGACGGTGCGGATATCGACGTTCTTGCCCTTGTAGGCGAAGCTCGAATTGCGCGCGATGACCAGCAATCCGGCCACCTTGGACAGGTCGGTGATGATGTCCTCGGTGATGCCGTCGGAGAAGTATTCCTGCTCCTGGTCGCCCGACATGTTGGTGAACGGCAACACCGCGATCGACGGCTTGTCCGGCTTGCCTGGAGCCGGTTCCGGCCGCGGCGGGCGGCCGGCGGCCTGCGGGTGCCATTTCCACACCCGGATCGGCCGGGAGATGTTCTTGACCGTCACCTCGCCGGCGTCGGTCAGAACGACGTCGATGCGGTTGCCGACGCTTTCGTGGACGATCGAGGAAACGCAGACGCCGCCGGGCTCGGCCAGCGGCTCCAGACGGGCGGCAACATTGACTCCGTCGCCGTAGATATCGTCGCCGTCGATGATGATGTCGCCAAGATTGACGCCGATCCTGAGGGTGATGCCCGGGCCGCTCGACTGCATCTGCCCGTGCATGGCGCGCTGAATTGCCAGAGCGCAGTTGACGGCATCGACGACGCTCGCGAATTCGACGAGCGTGCCATCGCCGATCAGCTTGACGATCCGACCGTTGTGCGCGGCGACCGCCGGATCGAACAGGGCCTCGCGGTGGCGTTTGAGCGCGGCCAGCGTACCGGCCTCGTCGCTGCCCATCATGCGCGAATAGCCGACGACATCTGCCGCCAAAATGGCGGCGAGCCGGCGTGTCGTGCGTCCGTCAGACATCAGCGACTCGTATTGGATAACGGCTGCCGGCGCCAGCCGGCAGTTGGCGGCCGAAGGGCGCGCTCAATCCCCGGAGACGAAGAATCGCCAGGAGCCGTCCGGGGAGATGCCGACGCGGTAATAGAGGTAGGCGCCGTAGGCCTTCATATCCTCGTAGTCGCCGGCATAGACCAGCTTGAACAGCTCGACCAGCTGCCGCGGCGACAGCTTGTCGACCGGGTAATAGGCGAAGTAAGGCCAGACATACATGTCGTCCTTGGTGCCCGCGCCGACATGGACATAGCCGGCCTCCAGCACCTCGGTGAGGATTGCCAGGATCTCGCGACCGCCTTCGTCGCCGGAGGAAGACTTGAGGAAGGCGATCGGGTCGCCGATCTCGTCGAAGCTGAGTTGCGGCGGCGGGTCGTTGGCCTCGATGATCGGCCGCAGCTTCTCGAGGTCGCCGGTCGCCGCGGCGTCGATGATCTGCTGGCGCAGACGCGCCACCGGCACCGGCAGCTTGGAGGTGTCGTAGAAGACCTCCGGTACCGGCATATCGGGCGGGGGAGCGGCGGTCGCCGGCGGCTCCGCAGTGTCGGACGGCGCCGCATTGTCGGACGGCACGCCCGGCATGACCGGTTCGATCGCCTTGTCCGGCGGAACGACGATGGTCTCGGTCTGTACGGGATTGCCTTCCGGCACGGCGCGCGCCGGCCCCGGCGCTGCGTTCAGCCCCAGGAGCATGGCGGCCAGCGCCAGCCCAAATGTCCGCAAGACACGGTTCAGCGGAGAAATCTGCCGCATAGCTGCCCCTCAGGCCCGGCGTCGTCCCGGGCGCATCCTAGGGCAAAGCCGGAGGGCCGGCCACAGGACTGAACGCCGCCACTCGCCACCGGCCCACGGACGGGCGTCCCCCGGTCAGGCCCGGGGGGGGCAAAGGATGAGGCGGTCTACTGGACGGTGACGTCGACGCTGAATTCGAACGCCTCGATGCGCTTAGGCAGGGCCTTGGCGAATTCAGCGACCGCCTCCTCGCCATAGGCGGCGACGAGGTCCGACAGTGCCAGAAACAGGGCGGAGTTTGCCAGGATGTCGGGGTCGATGCGCTCTCCCAGCGCCTCGTCCCAGGCGTCGCTGAGATAGGTGAGCGCCAAGCGCTTCTTCTCGGCGATCGAGCGTTCTTCCTTGGCGGCTGGAGCCAGTCCGGTCGCAATCGTCATGGGTTTTGGGCGCCCGCTGCGGATCATCGGCGAGGGTTAATGCTTAGGCAACGTAGCACGGTGGCGGCGGCGCGCCAGCACATCGTGAAGAAACGGTTAACGCGTCATTAAAATCTTAGGGGTTTCCGTTAACCATCGGTTAACCATCATTTTCCGTAGCGAGCCGTGACTTCGGCGGCAATTTCCGCGCCTTCCTGCAGGTAGCGATCGACCGCCAGGCGGGCCGAATTGGTGCACACTCGGTAGACCGACCGGTAACTTTCATAACCACGGTTGAAGCGGTCGATCATGCGCGCCCGCGTTTCGGCGTCCGGCTGCTCGGCGTCGATCAGCCCCTGCATCTGGTCGCGCCACAGCGAGCCCTCGTCGGTGTGGCACAGCTCGCGCAGGAACTGCACGGCGCCGAGAATCTCGGAGAGCCGCAGGAGGTCGGCCTGATAGCCCGGTGTGGCCGGCGTGGTCGCGCCTTCGGCGCGCGCGGAAAGCGGCATCACCGAGAGGAAGAGCGCCAGCGCCGCGACGATGGCGAGGCCGATGGTCCTGGTCATGGGGTCAATCCATGTGTCTCGATCACGCGCCTCGTATCCTCCGTCAGCTCGAGCCGGGCGAGGCCTTCGCGGTCCACCCAGCGCGCATCGGCCGCATCGTCGCCGGCCGTCACGTCGCCGGCAACATAACGCCCGGCGAAGACGACCAGTACCGCGTGCCAATCGACGGAGCCGGCAGCGTCTCGCAGCACGATCTCCGCCATGTCGATCCGCTCCAGCCGGTCTATGGCGATTCCGGTTTCCTCAGAAATCTCACGGATTGCGGCCACCTCAAGGCGCTCGCCGAATTCCACCTTGCCGCCGGGCAGGCTCCACAGGCCGGGCGAGGGCGGCCTGCCGCGGCGCACCAGCAGCACCTTGCCATCGCGGCGGACCAGCGCGCTGACGCCAAGCACTGGCCGTCTGGGCGGGATCGGGGAGGGTGAATCCATTGCGCCGACCGTAGCCGAAAGGCTGCAGCGTTGAAGCGAAATTGTTTGCTATCCTGAACGACCGGACCCCGCCAACCGAGCACCGCACCCTGAGCTCACAGCGGAACATCCAAATGGCCGTCGACTTGAGTCAACGCAAGCCCAGGTATCGCAGGCAACTTCCGCGCCTTTTCGAGCTTCACGATCTCCTGCCGTATCCGCTGCCGGCGGAGGCCTACTTTCAGGACTTCGAGAAGTCGTTGGGTAAGACACCGCAGAAGTTGAAGCAGTTTCGCGATGTCGAGGATGATTTGCAGTGCCTCGACGGGGCAGCGTGGAGATCTTTCAAGGAGGAGATACGGGGCCTGAAACTGCTCGAACGGAAGGATCCAAAGCGCGGATGGCAGGCTGTCTTTGACAAGCTCAACGAGGCAAAGGGCTATCGATATCTGAAGCGGGTTGGATATACGGACATTCGCTTCCTGCCGCGCGCCAAACGAAGGGATGAACAAACCCCCGACCTTGAGGCGAAGCGGGGGGCAGAGATTGCGCTTTGCGAGGTCAAGACGATCAACGTTTCGGACGCCGAGGTTGAGCGCGCTCGTGCAGGTGCGGTATCGAGCGTCGCCGGGCAATTGGACCAGATGTTCATTAGGAAATTCAACAACACCATCACACTCGCAAAGTCTCAACTAGAAGCTCATCACGCCGCTGTGGCAACGAAACTCATTGCCTACGTCGTCTTGAATTTCGATGACCTGCTCCACGAGTATGCAGACAGGTATCGGATGCAAATTGAGAGCCACCTTGAGAGCAGCCCGGTCCCGGGCGTTGAAGTGATCCTCGACATCAAGCCGCCTTTCTACCGAGCGATGGGATGATGACTCCGCGGCCGTGGACAACGCGCGAGACGCCCGCGAAGCGCTCTCTCTTCCGCATTCCACGCAACTCCTATTGAATCGGCACATCAACGGACGTAGCTGGACCAATCATGTGCGGACGTTTCGTCCTGACCGCCACGCGCGAAGAACTGGAAGCCCTGTTCGGCTATCTCGACGGCGAGGACTTCCCGCCGCGCTACAACATCGCCCCCACCCAGCCGATCGCCATCGTGCGCATGGTCGCCGGTGCCCGCCGCTTCGCCCTGGTGCGCTGGGGGCTGGTGCCCTCCTGGGTGAAGGAGCCGAAGAGCTTCTCGCTTCTCATCAACGCCCGCGCCGAAGGGATTCTGGACAAAGCCTCTTTCCGCGCCGCCATGCGCTACCGCCGCTGCCTGGTGCCGGCCTCCGGCTTCTATGAATGGCGCAAGATGCCGGGGTCGAATTCGGGCAGGACGCGCCAGCCCTTCTGGCTGAGGCCGCGGCGCGGCGGGCCGATCGCCTTCGCCGGCCTGTGGGAGACGTGGGCTGACCGGGTGACCGGCGGCGAGATCGATTCCGGCGCCATCGTCACCACCGCGGCCAACGGCACGGTGGCGCCGATCCACGACCGCATGCCGGTGGTGATCGCGCCGGAGGACTTCGAGCAATGGCTGACCGGTGACCCGGTAGAGGCGAGTGCGCTGCTGAGGCCCGCGCCGGACGATCTGTTCGAAGCAGTCGCCATCTCCAACCGGGTCAACAAGGCCGACAATGACGATCCGGGCGTGCTCGAACCGCTCGAGCCGAGACTGCTCTGAGCCGCGATGGACGAGCCGCTTCTGTCCGCCGCGATCGAGGGCTTCCTGCTCGGCGCCAGTCTGATTGTCGCCATCGGGGCGCAGAACGCCTTCGTCCTCAGGCAGGGGCTGGCGCGCCGCCACGTCTTTGCGGTGGCGAGCATCTGCTTCCTCTCCGATGTCATTCTGATTGCCGCCGGCGTCGCCGGGCTCGGCACGCTGGTCCGCGAGGCGCCGGCGCTGCTGACCGCGGTCAGCCTCGGCGGTGCCGTCTTCCTCGCGGTCTATGGCCTGATCTCGTTCCGCAGGGCGCTGCGGCCGGGCGCACTCACCCCGGCCGACCGTGCCACGGCCGGGCTCGCGGCCACCATCGCCACCTGCCTGGCGCTCACCTTCCTCAACCCGCACGTCTATCTCGACACGGTGGTGCTGATCGGCGCGCTCTCCGGCCGCCATCCCGGCACCGGCGCTGTCGCCTTCGGCGCCGGGGCGGGGCTGGCTTCGCTCATCTGGTTCTATGGCCTGGGCTACGGCGCCCGGCTGGCGGCGCCGGTCTTTGCCCGGCCGAGGGCCTGGCAGGTCCTCGACACGCTGATCGGGGTGGTCATGCTGGTGCTCGCCGCGCGTCTGGTCGCCGAGGCGTGGCCAGGGCTCACCTGACTTCAGGCGGCGGTGCGCTCGGCGGGCGGACGACGGCGCAGGACGGCGTTCACGATTGCCGGCGGGTCGTAGTTCAGCATCGGTCCGGCCTCGGTGCCGGGCGGAACGATCGCGTCGATCCGGTCGAGGATGTCATCGGTGAGGCGCACTTCGGCGCCGGCCAGCAGGTCGTCGAAATGCGCCATCGTGCGTGGGCCGAGGATCGCCGAGGTGACGCCGGGATGGGCGATGACGAAGGCCATGGCCATGTGGGTGAGCGACAGGCCCGCCTCCTCGGCCAGCGGGATCAGTCGCTCGACCGCATCCAGCCTGCGCTCGTCTGACATCTGCTCGGGGAAATACTGCATCCTGAGCCCGTCGGGCAGCGGCTGCCCCTTGCGGTAGCGGCCGGTAAGCAGGCCCATCGCCAGCGGGCTCCACACCAGCACGCCCATGCCGTAGCGCTCGGCGATCGGCAGCACTTCACGCTCGATGCCGCGGTTGAGGATCGAGTAGGGCGGCTGTTCCGAGCGGAAGCGCGCCAGCCCGCGCTTCTCCGCCACCCACTGCGCCTCGACGATCTCGGAAGGCGGGAAGGTCGACGAGCCGATGGCGCGGACCTTGCCCGCGCGCATGAGATCGGTGAGGGCGGAGAGCGTCTCCTCGATGTCGGTGTCGGGGGCAGGGCGGTGGATCTGGTAGAGGTCGATATGGTCCGTCTGCAGGCGGCGCAGCGAGTCGTCGACCGCCCGCAAGAGCCATCGCCGCGAGTTGCCTTGGCTGTTCGGATCATCACTCATCGGCAGGTGCGCCTTGGTGGCGAGCACGACGCTGTCGCGCCGGCCCTTGAGCGCTTTGCCGACGATCTCTTCCGACTCGCCGTGGCTGTAGAAATCGGCTGTGTCGATGAAGTTGATGCCGGCGTCCAGCGCCTTGTGGATGATGCGGATCGCGTCGTCATGGTCCGGGTTGCCTTGGGCGCCGAACATCATGGCGCCAAGGCAATAGGGGCTGACCTTGATGCCGGTTCGCCCGAGGGTTCTGTACTGCATGGCTGTCACCTTTCCGGTCGTCACGCGTTGGCCGGGGAAGCGAGCATCTGCTCGCTCATCTCCCACAGTCGCCGGGCGGATTGCGGGTCGATGGAGTGGGACTTGACCTCGGCCGGGGGGCCGTCAGCGCTCATCGGCCTGTCTTCGTCGTCGAGCGCCGAGATGTCGTTGTCCTTGAGGTAGACGCCGCCGATATCCGCCAACAGCTGGCTGGTGGCGGCGAACACGATGGTGCTCGCCCCCTGCTGCGGGGTCTTCTTGCCGTGCTCGGGATCGATGATCGGCCGGCCCGATTCGTCGATCAGACCCATTCTCCGCAGGGCCTCTTCGCCGGCCGAGCTGTTGAGAGCCGTGCCGACGACGACGCCGGGATGCACGGCATAGCCGCGGATGCCGTCGGCCGCCCAGCGGCGGTCCAGTTCGACGGAGAAGAGCACGTTGGCGGTCTTCGACTGGGCATAGGCGCGGCCGGAATCGTAGCCCTCGGTGAAGTGCGGGTCATTCCAGCGGATGTCCGAAAACCGCTGGGCGCCGGACGACACGGTGACCACCCGCGCTCCATGAGCGGCGCGGAGCGCCGGCAACAGAGCGAGGGTCAGCTGGAAGTGGCCAAGATGGTTGGTCGCGAACTGCGCTTCGTAACCCCGCGCATCGACAAGCCGATCGCGGGGTGCCGGCACGCCGGCGCAGTTGATCAGCATGTGGAGCGGACGCCCGTCTTCAAGCCAGCGTCCGGCGAAGGCGTCGATCGAGGCGGGGTCCATGAGGTCCAGCCGGTCGACGTCGACGCGCTCGATTCGCCCCAGCGAGCGGGCGGCGCGCGCCGGGTCGCGTGCCCCCACGGTCACCGAGGCGCCGGCCTTGCTGAGCGCGCGGGTGACCTCGAGGCCGATTCCGGCGTGTCCGCCGGTGACGACGGCATTGCGGCCGGTGAGGTCGATGCCGGCCAGAACGTCGTCAGCCGTCGAGGCTGGGGTGAATCCGGTACCGATCGGGTGCTGCCTGTGAGTCATGATGCGGGGCCTTGTCTGTCAGGGGTGATGGGCGGAGAGGGGGGACTGGACGGGACGGTCGTCCGGCCGTTGCGTGGCCGGTCTCACCACGGAACCGTCTCGTTTTCCCAGCGCGTGAATGTTCCGGTCGGGCCGTCCGCTCCGAGGAGTGCCACACGCACCGCTTCGCGGGCGCCCTCTTCGAGCGTCTCGGTGCCCTGATAGTTGTTGAGATTGGTCTTGGTGAAGCCCGGGGAAACGGCGTTGACCCTGATGCCCTCCGGCTCCAGCTCGATCGCCATGGCGAGCGTCAGCGCGTTGAGCGCCGTCTTGGAGGCAGGATAGACGGGGCCGAAGATGGCCCGGTAGGGGAAGGACGGGTCCGCGTTGCGCGTCAGCGAACCGACCCCGCTCGACACGTTGACGATGCGGGCATTCGGCGTTGCGCGCAGCAGCGGCAGCATCGCCTGGTAGACGGCCAGCACACCGAAGACGTTGGTGTCCCACACCGCGCGCGTCTCAGCGAGGGACACGTTGCTGGGACGCGTCGCCTTCGCATACTCCTCGACGGTCCGGCCTGGTGGACGCTTGCCCGTGTTCGAAATGGCCGCGTTCTGGATGAGCACGTCGAGCCGGCCGAATTCGCTGCGGACACGCTCCGCTGCCGCAGCGATCGAGGCCTGGTCGGTGACGTCGAGCTGGAGCGCGTGGGCATCGGCTCCGATGCTCTCGGCGGCCGTCTCGCCCTTGGCGAAGTCGCGCGAGCCAACCAGCACGATGAAGCCGTGCCCGACGAGATCCTTGGCGATCTGAAATCCGATTCCCTGATTGGCCCCGGTGACGAGGGCGACGGGCTTGTCCGGCATTGGACATCTCCTTCTCAGTATCGATGTGGCAAAGACCGTCCGGCTGCGCTAAACCGTATCTAACCGGAACATTGTTCCTGTTTATATGGAACGATGTTCCATTTTTCAAGGTGGAAGGATGAGCGACGTCAGGAAAGGGAAGAGGGAGGAAGCCGGCGGCGGCACACATCGCCACGTGCGCGCCGACGCGCAGCGCAATCTTGATGCGCTTCTCCAGGCCGCCAAAGCGGTGTTCGCGACCTCAGGTGTCGATGCGCCGGTGCGCGAGATCGCCGAGAAGGCCGCGGTGGGTGTCGGCACGGTCTACCGCCACTTTCCGCAGCGCTCGGACCTGATCGCAGCGGTCTTCCGGCGCGAGCTCGATGCCTGCGCCGACGCCGCGCCTGCGCTCGCGGCCGAATTCGCGCCCGGCGAGGCCCTGGCGCGGTGGATGGAGCGCTACATGGATTTCATCGCCACGAAGCGCGGGCTGGCTGCGGCGCTGCATTCCGGCGATCCCGCATACGACGCCCTGCCGGGGCAATTCGAAAGGCGATTGACGCCCGCGCTGCGCGGGCTGCTCGACGCGGCCGCCGCTGCGGGCGCCGTGCGCTCAGGGGTGGAGCCCAACGATCTTCTCTATGCCGTCGCCAGCCTCAGCGCCCCGGCGGGCGACGATCCCGCCTACGGGCGGCGCATGGTCGCCCTGCTTGTCGATGGGCTGCGCTACGGCGCGCCAAAAACCCCGGCGCTGTGATTGTCGGCGCCACGGCGCCCGCCCGGCAACACCCGACCTTGCCGGGTGAAACACCCGGCAGTCCTCGTCACGCTGATCGGGGTGATGAGGCCGATCCTCGCCCTTCGCCGCGTCGGCGGGGCGTGGAACGCTGCGCTGAGGGATCAGTGCAGCTGTTTATCGTCGTTCGTCGACGTGTCGCCCGACTGCTGCTGCTGCTGAACAATCTCCGCCAGTTCCGGAATGGCGATCCGGCGGTACTTGGCTTCGAGCGAGTGCTCGAGTGCGTCGTCGGCCCGGGACCGGAACGGTCGCAGTTCGACGAATTCCTTGTTGCTCTTCACGGGAGTGTCTCGTCAGTCCTAAGTCATTGCCACCCAGTGGCACCTGCCGCCGGGGTCGCGTCTGTGGACACCGATTGCGGCAAATCCATGTTGGCACCGGCGTGTTACCGAATCGCTACCCCGCCGGCATTGACAAGGATCATGCCTCACCAACGCCACGTCCGGGGGTCGGGCACCGGCTCCGTCCGGCTGGCGGCCATCAGCCCCCTGATCGCACGCACGATCCACCAGACCGCGGTGAGGATCAGGAGGACGATTCCGAGGCCGAAAGCCAGCACCAGAATCCCCGAAACGATTGCGAATAATATGCCGATGCCGGCGCCACGCACCTGAAAAGTATAGTGACTGGCCCAGATTCCGGTCGCCTTCGGCCGCGATAACGACAGCGGCCGATGGCGTCGAAGGCTGATGGTCGCGGCTTTGGAAAAGGAAGAGGGGGCGGCCGATCCCTGTCCGACGTGGCGGGCCCGGCTTCCCCGGCTTCTCAATCTCGCCGATTTCGTGCCCCACACGCCCTTCGGCGCGAAATATCCGCCCGCCCGGCCGTCGCCGTCTGGACAGTCGTGCGGGTTCTCGCCTTGAATGACGCCGCCCGATTTGGAGGAGGTTCACCGTGCTCGTCCGCCCCTGCCGCGTTCTCGCGAGACCGGCGTGATCTCGCAACTTGGCGAGCGGCGCTCGAAGCTGGCGGCGGCAAGCGCCCGCCTGGCAGCGCTGTCGATTCCCGTCCTCATCATTGCGGCCATCGGCCACCGCTCGGGCATGCTGGCGGCAACGCCGACCTATGCGGTGATGGCGCTCGGCTTTTCGCTTGCCGCGCTCGCGGTCATCATGGCGCTTGCCGCCTTCACCGGCATCTGGCGCGACGGGCGCAAGGGCGCCGGTGCTGCCGCCCGCGGTCTGATCGTCGGGCTCCTGGTGCTGGTTCTGCCGGCGTTCGGCGCCTGGAAGGTGGTCACCCTGCCCCGCCTGATCGACATTTCCACCGATCCCGAGGACCCGCCGCAGTTCGAGCGGGCCCAGGCCGACCGGGCGGCCGACGACCAGACAATCGCCGACCCGGCCGACGACGACATCGCCGCACAGCGCGACGCCTATCCCGACATCGTCCCGCGCCACTACCCGGTGTCGACCGCGCGCGTCTACGACGAGGCCAAGTCCATCGTCGACGACCGCCACTGGCGCATCCTGGAAACCCGCCCGCCATCGGACACCGACGAGACCGCCCATATCGAAGCGGTCGCCACCACGCTCGTCTTCGGCTTCCGCCAGGACGTCGTCATCCGCATCGTTCCCGACGGCGACGGCGCCCTGGTCGACATGCGCTCGGCGGCGCGCAACGCCGCCCACGATCTCGGTGCCGACGCCGATCGCATCCGCGCCTTCTTCCACGACCTCGATGCCGCCTTGCAGGGGGTCAGCAGTCCGGCGAGCAGTAACTGAGTCGGAAGCGCGCCGCCGATCCCGGCGGGCGGTCAGAAGTGACACGGCCGCGCGCGATCAGGTCTTCCAGATGGGCCAGCACCGAGAGGCCGGCAGCGCCGGCAAGCCGCGGGTCAAGGTTCGCATAGACCCCGGCGACGATCGCCGGAACGGTCTCGGCCCCGGCAGCAAGCGAAGCCAGGATCGCCGCTTCGCGCTCTCGCCGATGGGCTTTCAGCGCGCGGACATAGACATGCGCTTGCACGACCGGCCCGCCATGGCCGGGCAGATAGGTGTCCTGGCTGAGCGCCAGCAGCCGATCGAGCGAGGCGATATAGGCCGCCATCGAACCTTCCGGCGGCGCCACCACGGTTGTCGACCAGGCCATGACGTGGTCGCCGGACAAGATGAGATCGCTTCCGGCCAGCGCGAAGACGAAGTGATCGCTGGCATGACCGGGCGTGGCAATCGCGTCCACCTGCCAGTCGTCGCCGGCAATCAGCGCCCCGTCGGAGAGCACTTGGTCCGGCACGAAATCCTCATCGATGCCGGTGTCCACCCCGGGCGCGCTTTCCGCCGCGGCGCCCTGGCGCCTGCCGGCATAGCGCGGCGCCCCGGTGGCTGCTGCCAGCCGCGCCGCGCCGGCGCAATGGTCGCGGTGGGTGTGGGTGAGCAGGATGTGGGTCACCGTCTCGCCCGCCGTCGCCGCCATCAGTGCGTGGAAGTGGGCTTCGTCGTCGGGGCCGGGGTCGATGATGGCGACCCGGCCAGAGCCGAGGATGTAGCTGTTGGTGCCGGCAAAGGTGAGGGGGCCGGCATTTGCCGCCGTGACCCGGCGCACGCCCGGCGCCACCGGCACGGCGCGCCCATATTGGGGATCGAAATCGCGGTCGAAGATAAGCTCGGCCATCGGCGCTAGCGAAGCACGATGGACCAAGCGCGGAACCGGTACATGACGTCACCTTGGCTCAACGGGCTGCCCGCGGGCGAAGGGTGGTCGGAGTGGCAGGATTCGAACCTGCGACCCCCTGCTCCCGAAGCAGGTGCGCTACCAGGCTGCGCTACACTCCGGTTCCTGGCGGAGCGGACTTATAACGTCGCCGTCGGGGGGCGGCAAGGCCGCAGCGGACGGCGATTTGCATGCGGGCTCGCCCGCGTTGCGGGGGCGTGGCCCAGCCTATATACGGAGCCACGGACGGAAACCTGCCGGGCCGGTTGCTCTTTTTGGGGCGTAGCCAAGAGGTAAGGCAGCGGATTTTGATTCCGCCATTCGGAGGTTCGATTCCTCCCGCCCCAGCCAGCCTCAACACCCTGAATTCGTTACAGAAACCGGTTTGTTCTCGCGCTGGTTTTGTGTCCCATTTGGAAATTCATTCTGGCCGCCATTTGGAAACTCTGTGCTGATTTGTTCTTCCAGCTGCTTTTGCGTCAGCAGGTGCGCATGCCGTTTGCGGGTTGCCGCCAGTGCGCGTTGCATCGTCTCCTTGGCATAGCCGCGGTAGGCCTGCGCGGTCTTGTGTCCGGACAGGGCGCGGCCCTGACCCTCGGTCAGCTCCGCCTCCTCCAGCTCGGTCATGCCGCCGTGCCGGCAGGCATCGAGTGTGAATAGCTCCGACACCCCCTCGACCTTCTTGCGCAACGTCTGCACGAGTTTCTCCATGCCGGGATAGGACCAAACCTTGGCGGTGCCCTTGCTCTCCCCCCTCTCGATTTTGCGCATGATCATCGGAACGCCGAGCCTGGGCAGATGGCTCAGGACGTCCTCGGCCTCGGCGTAGAACCTGACGGTCTCGCCATCGACGGTCTCCTCGAGCGGATGCCAGACCAATGTTTTGTTCTTGTGATGCTCGATGCGCACGGCATGCGGCCATTTCTTGCCGCGGTAGTCCGGCCAGGTGAGCAAGCCCGCCACCACGTTCTCGGGGCGCTGCAGCCACTCAAAGCAGATCACCGCCACTGCCGCCGGTTCGGGCCGGCCTTGCGCGATGCAACCCCACGCGAATTTGTAGACCTCTTCGCGTGTCACAGCGTGCTTCTTGCTCTTGGTGCGGCTCTTGAGCGTGAAGTCATCCCATGGGTTGGGGTGCTTCTTGTCAAACAGCTCAGGATGCAGCCTGCGCATGATCCGCCAGACCTTGCGGCAGAGCCCGACCACCTTTTCGCCCTGCCGCAGCCTGAGACCGTTGGGGCCGTTGATGATCTTCTCGTAGATCTTGTCAGCGGCCCGCGGCGTAACCTCTGCGATCAGCCGCTCGCCGATGCGCCGACCACTCTTGCCGACGGTGTCACATATCATCTGCATGATATGCTCGTAGTCAGGGCGCGAGCGTGGCGAGACTTTCTCCGTGTAAGCCTTCTCAGCCTTGTATTGCCTGAACAGCCAATCAATCGTGCCATAGCGGGCGATCTGCGCCTGATTGACGGGCTCGCCCTTGCGTTGGCCGTTCCATTCATCGAACAGGGCATTGAGCGTGGCCGCCCGCCCACCTTTGCCGCTTTCGCCGCAGGCAGCTTCGTAGTTGGTGCCCAACGGCTCGTTGGAAATTTCGCACCCGAGCTTGCGATAATATGTCGGTACGCGGAAATAGAACGCGACCGAGCCGTCGGCGAGCCTCCGCACTTCTATGAAGCGCGGGCGTTCCAGCATCACAAATCCTCGGCGAGGTCGCCCGGCACGATTTCCGGTGCGATGGCCCGGTCCAGATCGTCTCGCAACCATAGCTGCCGTCTACCTTCTTTGATCCGTGGCCGAGGATATTCACTGCCAACGCGCTTCAAGAATGCTTCGACAGTCGGCTCTCCGCAATATCCCGCTGCTATTGCGGCTGACATACGGCGCGGCCAAGAACCCGCAGGAATTATGGCAGGACGTGGCATGGCGAGGATCAATACGTGGGCTGCCGGCAATGAGGGCTCGAATTCCGTCCACCCGTGTGGGTGACCACGTATGATGCGGGTTAGCGACAGCGCCCGAAAGAAGCTGAACGGCCAGATCGTAGAAGAAGTTATCGCGGCGCACGAAAGGGATGGGTGCCAAGTTCCCGAAGCTCGGATGGTGCACGCCCCCGGGCCTTTCTCCTCGCCGCCCTCACCGACCTGGCTGGCGCTGACGATCTTGACCTCGACCTCCTGCCAGGGCCGAAGCGGCTTGTAGACGTGAGACGTGGCTCCCGTTTGGTAGGAAGGTATGTTACAGAACGTCGGGAATCAGCGCTAGGACACGACGTTTTGTAACATGGCCGAACCCGCAGTCCCAAGTCAGCGGAAGACCGCGCTCCGCCTTCTTGAGCGCAACGGAATCATGCGGCTCTCGGACCTTGTGGCGCAAGGCGTCGATCCCCCGACCCTTTCACGCCTCGTCAACGAGGGCGCCATCGTCCGCCCCTCCCGCGGCCTTTATGAACTCGCCGATGCCGAGTTCCATCTCTCCCATGGGCTGGCCGAAATCGCGAAGCGGGTCCCAAAGGGGGTGATCTGCCTGATTTCTGCACTGCAGTTCCACGAGATCACGCTGCAGAACGCCAGTAGCGTGTGGGTGGCAATTGGGGAGAGAGACCGGAAGCCAAGCATCAGCTATCCGCCGGTTCGATTCGTCCGGTTCGGCGAGCGCGCCCTTGCCGACGGAATCGATACGCACATCATTGATTCCGTGAAAGTGAGGATCACCGATCCGGCAAGAACGGTCGTCGACTGCTTCCGGTACCGAAAGACGGTAGGTCTTGACGTGGCACTCGAAGCACTCCGCATGGCACTTCGGTCCCGCAAGACGTCACCCGACGAAATCTCCCGCCACGCTGGCAACCTGCGGATCGGGACGGTCATTCGCCCCTACCTTGAAAGCCTCGCGGCGGATGAAGGATAAGCCGACCAATCTCCCGGCGTCCGTCGCAGCGCGACTGCGCAACATTGCCCGAGACAAGAATTCCAGCCTCGAGTTCATCCTGCGACGCTATGCGATCGAACGGCTTCTCCACCGCCTGAGTTTGTCGCCCTTTCGCGATCGCTTCGTCCTCAAAGGCGCAATGCTTTTCACGGCATGGCTCGATGATCCATTCCGGCCCACGCAGGATCTCGACCTGATGGGTTTCGGTGACCCCGCCATCGAAACGATCGCCACCACGTATCGAGCAATTTGCGGACAAGAGGTCGCCGACGATGGGCTGGTTTTCGACGCCGACGACGTCATCGTGGAGCCGATCCGCGACGATCAGCAATATCGTGGTGTTCGCATTCGCAGTAGGGCCTTCCTGGGAAAGACGCGTATCCCGATCCAGATCGATATCGGTTTTGGCGACGCAATCACCCCGGCCGCAACCGACATCGAGTTCCCCGCACTTCTTGATGCAAGAGGCCCACACCTTCGGGCGTATCCTCGGGAGACGGTCGTCGCCGAGAAGTTTCAGGCGATCGTCGAGCTGGGGCTCGCCAACAGCCGGATGAAAGACTTCTACGATCTTCTCGCACTCGGCCGATTGTTTGCTTTCGATGGGTATTCCGTGGCTGCCGCGATCCGGGCGACCTTCGATCGTCGCCAGACACCGATCCCCGCCGAACTACCGATCGCGCTCGGACAAGCGTTCTCCTCGGATCGGCAGAAGAATGAGCAATGGACAGCGTTCGTGGGCCGGACGCCCTTGCTTGTTGAGCCTCGTAGTCTGCCAGCGACGATCGATGAGATCGCCGCGTTCGTCATGCCGCCAACGGCGGCGATTCTTGCCGGCGGTGATTTCTCGATGAAGTGGGCTCCGGGCGGTCCATGGAATACGGTCACGTGAGAACTCAGCGATCTATTTGCTCGTCAATGAACTGAACGGTCTCCAGAAGCTTTTCTCGAATATCGATGATGTCCACCGAAACGAGCGCAGAATCGCGGCCCGCCATTGCGAGCAGCGCCTTCAAGACCTCGTCGGAATGGCGGATCAGGACGACGACATGATCTCCGCTCGGTCCGTGGGTTCCGTCGAGCCAGTTCTTGACCGTGCGCTCGCTGGCGCCGGTCCAGCGCATCACCGTCTTGACTGCCTGGTGCGTGGAACCGAGTTCGGCACGTAGCGCCGCGGCGATCCTCTTGTTGAAGTCTAGTCCGGTTTGTTTGCGGCGCGACCCTTTCGGCAAACTCTTGCCCGTTTTCGGCAACATGTTTCCACCACTCTGCATCTACAGTGACGTCGATGCAGAGAGGGTAGGAAGATGACACTTCCCCCCTCGGATTTCCGACATGTGCCATGCGTCTGACCGGCGCCGGGCCGTCAGTGGATTGCCCCAAGGTGACCGATTGGAACGCGACAGGCGAACGAAGCACCCCGACATCGGTGCGGGCGGCCGAGTACGTCCGCATGTCGACCGAGCACCAGCAATACTCGACCGAAAACCAATCTGCGGCACTCCGGCGATACGCGCATCAGCGCTCGATTGAGATCGTGCGCACCTACGCCGACGAGGGTCGAAGCGGTCTCCGGCTCGATGGGCGAGACGCACTCAAACAACTTATCAAGGATGTGGAGAGTGGAACGGCGGACTTCACCGCGATTCTAGTCTACGACGTCAGCCGGTGGGGCCGCTTCCAGGATGCCGATGAGAGCGCCTACTACGAATACATCTGCAAGCGCGCCGGGGTCACCGTTCACTATTGCGCTGAACAATTCGAGAATGATGGCAGCCCGGTCTCGACGATCGTCAAAGGCGTCAAGCGCGCGATGGCCGGTGAGTACAGCCGCGAACTTTCGGCAAAAGTATTCGCCGGCCAGTGTCGCCTGATTGAACTGGGCTTCCGGCAGGGCGGCGCACCTGGATACGGCCTTCGCCGCCGCCTGATCGATCAAGGCGGCAACGTCAAGGGCGACCTGAATCAGGGTGAGCACAAGAGTATCCAAACCGACCGCGTGATCCTCGCGCTTGGGCCGGAGGACGAGGTCGACAGCGTCCGATCAATCTATCGACGCTTTGTCGTAGACCAGAAGGCTGAGAAGGAAATCGCCGACGAGTTGAACGGTCGCGGCATCATGACGGATCTCGGCCGCCCCTGGACGCGCGGAACCGTGCATCAGGTGCTGATCAACGAGAAATATGTCGGCAACAACCTTTGGAACCGTGTCTCATTCAAGCTGAAGAAGAAGCGCATACGGAACGGTCCGGAAATGTGGATTCGGGCTGAAGGCGCTTTCGAGCGCATCGTCGATCAGGAGCTATTCGATGCTGCTCAGACAATCATTCGGGAGCGATCACGGAGATTTTCCGACGCGGAGATGTTGGAGGGGCTTCGCGGACTCCTTGATCGACACGGCTACCTCTCCGGGCTCATCATCGACGAGAGCGAGCACCTTCCGTCGAGCAGCTCGTACCAAAGTCGATATGGCAGCTTGCTCCGGGCCTATCAGCTGGTCGGGTTCACGCCGGACCGCGATTACCGTTACATCGAGATCAATCGAGCTCTTCGCGAACTGCATCCCGGCGTGATGGCTGAGACCGTCGCCCAGATCGAGAAGGTTGGCGGTCAGGTCGACAGGGACCCGGACACGGACCTCCTGACCATCAATCGCGAATTCACCGCCTCGATTGTCATTGCCCGTTGCCTGGAGCTGGCGACCGGCTCGCTTCGATGGACTGTCCGCTTCGACACCAGTCTGCAGCCCGATGTGACGGTTGTGCTTCGTATGGACCGGCCAAACAGCATCCCGCTCGACTACTACATCCTGCCGCGGATTGACATGACGGTCGCGCGTCTTCGGCTCGCCGAGCACAACGGCTTATCGCTCGACGCCTACCGTTTCGAGACACTCGATCCGCTCTACAGCATGGGGGCGCGCGTGAAGCTGAGCGAGGCTGCCTGATGAAAGCTTTGGCTGTTCCAGCCGTCGAGTTGATTCCGGTCGATCAGGTCGATGTCGTCAATCCGCGCCTGCGAAACTCCCGTCTTTTTAAGGAGATTGTTGGGAATATCGCCGAACTGGGCCTGAAGAAGCCGATCACAGTGACGAAACGTGAGCGGACCGATGGCCCGCGCTACGACCTCGTCTGTGGTCAAGGCAGGCTCGAGGCCTATCGGCTGCTTGGGCAGCTAGAAATCCCCGCTCTGGTGGTCGAGGCAGATACCGACGATTGCCTGGTGATGAGCCTTGTCGAAAACTGTGCGCGCCGACAGCATCGCGCTATCGACCTGCTCCACGACATCGAAGGCTTGAAGCGCCGCGGATACCGCGAGTTGGAGATTGCGCAGAAGACCGACTTGTCAGCGGAGTACGTCCGAGGAGTGATCCGGCTCCTGGAAAAGGGCGAACACCGCCTCCTCCGTGCCGTCGAATCCGGCCATCTCCCGGTCAGCGTCGCCGTCGAGATCGCCGAGGCCGATGACTCGGGTGTTCAGCGCGCGCTTCAGCAGGCCTACGAAAAGAAGGAGCTCAGGGGCCGTAAGCTCATGATCGCCAAACGCGTGATCGAGCAGCGTCGACGACGCGGCAAGGGACTTCGCACAAACGGGCCAAAGCAACAGGATAACGTGTCGTCGGACTCCCTTATCCGTGCTTATCGCCAGGATACGGACAAGAAGCGGCACCTGATCCGCAAAGCGGAGGCAACGAGGGATCGGCTGATCTTCGCGACCGAAGCGCTGCGCAAGCTCCTGAGGGACGAGAACTTCGTGACGCTGCTCAGGGCGGAGCATCTCGACACTCTTCCCCGCAACCTGGCAGCCCGCTTCGAAGTGTCTTCGGAGACGCAATGATGGCTCGCAAGGCGTCCACCGGTCCGGTGAAGATGGCGTTCGAACAAGTCGGCGTAAGGATACTGATCGCCGATCTTCAACCGCTCCGTGCCGTCACCGCGACCATTAAGAAGACCCCGAAGTTCGCGCAGATAGCCGCATCGATCCGCGAGGTAGGTATCATCGAGCCGCCGGTCGTTGCACGAGACCGGAGCGAGGCGGGCAAGTACCTCCTCCTCGACGGCCATCTCCGCGTCGAGGTCCTGAAGGACCTAGGTGAGACCGAGGTCGCTTGCTTGGTTTCGACCGATGACGAAGCCTTCACCTACAATCGCCGGGTCAGCCGCATCGCGATCGTTCAGGAACACAAGATGATTCTGAAGGCGGTCGAAAAGGGCGTCTCGGAGGAACGGATCGCCAGAGCGTTGAACGTCAACGTCGCCGAAATTCGCAAGAAGCGTCGCCTCCTCGCAGGGATCTGCCCGGAGGCCGCTGAGATCCTCAAGGACAAGCACGTCCCGATCAATTCTTTCACGGAACTCAGAAAGATGGCGCCGCTTCGACAGATCGAAGCCGCTGAGCTGATGGTCGCGATGAACAAGTACACGATCAACTATGCCAAATCGCTCTACGCCGCGACCCCGCATTCGCAATTGGCCGACGCGCAAAAGCGGAAGACCGTGAACGGCCTCACCGACGATCAGATGGCCCTCATGGAACGCGAGTTGGCCAACCTCGATCGCGAGTTCAAGATGGCCGAGCAATCGTATGGCAGCGACCATCTCGATCTCGTTCTTACCAAAGGATACTTGGCAAAGCTCCTCGCCAACGCGCGGGTCGTGCGGTACCTCGCTCAGAACCACCAGGAATTCCTGACCGAGTTTCAGCGAATTGCAGAATTGGAATCGACAGCCGCGTGAGAGGAGCTGTCGATGGGGACCCGGACCCGATAAGCGCGGGGACCGCGGGAGACGCCGCACCGTGGGGCGGATCGAGCGCGGTGGTGGGAATGGCGGCGAACCCGTTCGGAGCCCACCAGGCCGGCAAGCATATCGCCGGCTGCATGGCCTGCCGCTCAGGGCGGGTTATTCGAATGAGGGCGTGCCGCGGTGCGGTCGGCTAATTCAACCACCGCCGCGCACGCCCTCAATGCATCTACGCGCTGAGAATTGAGCGTGCGGGGCGATCCGGCATTCTCGCGAGAGGCGTGGCCTGCGCAATCGTGCTGCTCACGCCCGATCACACCATGAGCGCGCCGGTGCGCGCCGCGCTGGGTGACATTGATCGAATCGCTTGCTTCGACCCGGTCGAAGAGTTCGCTCGCGTCCACGCCACGCTGCTGACTACGAGATGGGTCACATAGCGCGTGTCGGGGTTAGGAACCTCATAGAAGGATGGACTGTGCCGCGGCAGCCGATAAGCTTTAGTTAACCAGAAATGAAGAAAGGGGCCGATTTAACGCCGCAGGACCAACACATACCATCTTTGCGTGTGTCGATGTGGCGACCAGCGACAATGAGATTGAGCCACGATGTACGACCTGTTCCAAGGCTTCGTCGACATGCTCTTTCAGGCTGACGGCGAGGCCGCGCTCGTCGGGGCGATGCTGTACGCAGCGAATGCACTTGATTTGAACAATTTCGCCTACCTGGCGATGCCGCGGTTGTCGACGTTTCGCCCAGATGTCATCTCGAATTATCCGGCAGCGTGGATCAATCGGTACGCCGCATGCCACTACGAGCGCATCGATCCAGTCATCCGTCACGCCCTCAATCATTCGGGCGCGTTCACATGGGGACCGGACTTCGCGCCGCTCGACGCGCTCAGGCCGGAACAGCAGCTCTTTGATGAGGCCGCTCAATTCGGGATCAAATACGGCTTCACGATCCCGATTCACGAGCACGACGGCTCCATCGCCGTGATTACCTTCGCAACCAGTGACAATCGTGCTGCATTCTGTCGGAGTATTCATTGGAATGCGCAGCTTCTCCGTCTTCTGGCTGTCAATTTCCATGCACACGCTCGCAGAAGAACCCGCGCGATACAGCCGTTCGAGAGCACCGGCTTGTCGCGACGCCAAATTGAGTGCCTTAACTGGGCCGCCCAAGGCAAGTCGACTTGGGAGATCGGCAAGATAATTGGCGTTTCCCAACGGACGGCTGCCTTCCATTTGGAAAAGGCAAAGGAAAAACTTGGCGCACGAAACATAACCCAGGCTGTCGCCCGTCTCGTCGCGACCAACGGCCTGCCACATCGAACGACTGGCGATTGACAAGCTGTGTAATTCTACAGGTTGTCCCAGGCGGCGTTTTCAATTGCTAATGTCGGGGGCTGCCAGCGCACAGGAGACAACGATGACGCTGATGCGGCCCATGCGGCAAGGCGAATCTCGCCAGCGCCCTCGAAGCGACGCCGTGATTGCGGTACCGCGTCCTTCAGGCACCACGCCGCATGAGGCATCGTTACGGGGAGGTTGGGGTGCCGATCGTCGGCGCCATCAGCGAGTACGGTCCTCGGCGCGTGAAGGGTTCAGCGAGGTAGCGGGTGGCGTCGACGGGCGGAGGATGTCGGTCTTTGCTACCCGGCGGCGCAACGCAACGCCATCCGAGCCGCTTGGCAAACGCGTGAGCCAACACCGCGCCCGCACGGTGAGATCTCCGGGCGATTGAGATATGGAAATCCGCGATCTCGTTTACGTTGAGGCGTCGGCGACTGCCTCAAACTTCACCCGCGCTGCCAAGTCGCTCGGGATCAACACGTCCACAATCAGCCGCCGGATCGGGCGATTGGAGGACGAGCTTGGCCTGGCGTTGTTCGAACGCGGTCATGCAGGCGTTCGGCTGACCAGCGGCGGCAAGGCGGTTCTGCCGCATATCCGCCGGGCGCTGGCGGAACTCGATGCTGCCAAGCTCGCCAGCGACCGGAACGGCAACGGCATGGTTGGTGAGATTCGCCTTGCAGTGCGCATGCCGCCGGTCGGCGCGCCGCTCGCCGAGCTCCTCTGCAGTTGGCGGATGCGCCACCCGGACGTCAGGCTCAGTGTCTCGGAACTGAGCGAGCCGGAGATACAGTTGACCGTGCAGGAACGCCGCGTCGATGTCGCACTGATGCCGCACCATACGCTATGGCCCAACGCCCCGTCGATGCCGCTCTACCGCGAGCGAATGCTTGCGGCGATCCCGCGCGAGCATCAACTGCTGGAGCTGGAGACGCTCAGGTGGGAAGACCTGCGCAGGGAGACTCTGCTCGTCCAGGGGTGGGGTGAGAGCCAAGCGGCGCGCCAGTTCTACGCCTCGCTCATGGGATCCGGCGTTCGGTTCGAAGCGCATGCCGCGAGCAAGCAAAGCATCCTTGCATTGGTCGCGGCCGGTTTCGGGATCACGCTTGCCACCAGAAGCCAGTCCGAGGTCCCGTTTCCGGGCATCGCTTACCGGCCGATCCGCGAAGAGAACGCCTGGGTTCAGGTGGAACTCGCGTGGAATTCGGAGGCGGAAGATCCCGCCGTTGGACGGTTCGTAGCCTTCATGCGCGACGAGGCGCGCGCACGCCAACTATTCTGATTGCGCTCTCCTCGACGGCAAGTGCTGTCCCGCAGAGCCGGTCCGTCGCAATCTTGCAAACGCCCGATCGGTCGCCATGAAGCGCGCCAGCATCGGTCCGATCAGCCTCGCCGGCTCGACCGCGGCCTCACCCGTTTCGCGGCCAAGAACATTGGCGTAGGCGACAAGGTCGCGATGGATAGCGGCTGGCAGTTCGATCGTCAGCTTGACGGGCTTGTCGTCGGCAATCGCCCCGAGCTTCAGCTTTGCCATTCTTCGCTTCCTTGCTTCCTTATCTGCCGTAGGGTTCCAGTACGAGATCACGGGTGACCAGGACGCGCACCGGGAAGCCCGGCCGAATCGTGATGGTCGGCTGGATATCGAGCGATCGGCCGACCACGCGCTCGCCGGCCTGATTGATGCTTTGCGATGCGCCCTGGCGGATCGCTTGGGCGAGGTTGTTCTCGTTGTTGCCGGCTCCCGCCTCGGCGCCGACTGAGAGGATTGTCGAGAGGATCGCAGCCTTGAACAGCATGCCCCAGTGATTGTCGACCTGGTCCGCGAGACCGGCATAGCCTTGTGGGTCTACGCCCGGCTGACGCTCCAGCACGATCGATTTGCCGTTAGGCATAATGAGGCGAGTCCAGACGAGGAGGGCACGGGACTGGCCGAAAGTGACCCGGGCGTCGTATTGACCAATCAAGCGTGCTCCTTGAGGGATCAGGAGGATCTTGCCCGTTGGACTGTCATAGACGTCCTCGGTCACCTGAGCGGTGACCTCGCCAGGCAAATCGGAGCGGAGGCCCGTGATCAGAGAGGCCGGAATGACGGACCCTGCCTGGAGCACGGCAGGGCTCGCTGGCGGCTGGATGCGATCGGGGCTGGTCGTGCGCCGATCGACGGAGCCGTTGAGGAAAGCGAGCTCGTGATCTTGTGAGGTTGGGTTGGCGGAGGAGCCGTCCCGGATGGGAGCGGGCGGGGCGGCTTCCTGCGCTGGCGGCGGCGGCGCGCTCGGCGGCGTGACATTCGTGGTTGCGAACAGGCGACTCGTCCGCGCAGCCTCCACTTCCTGTGCGATGCGTTGTTCCTCGGGGCCGGACATGCCAGGCGCCGGGGCACCGGCATTGACGATCGGCTTGCCGAGGTCGCCCGGAAGGGGCGGGCCAAGCTTGGGGACGGGCTTCGGAAGACCGGTATAGTCACGCGGGAGGTTTGCCAGGCCATCCGGTGTATCGCGGTTGTTGGTGTTGAACAGCTCCGTTCCGGTGGTGTGGTGCTGCGGCCTCAGCGCGAACAGCAGTATGCCGCCGATTGCGACCACGACAGCCGCGCCGAGACCGAGCAGGACCTTGCGCGACAGCCGGGTTACTGGCGGGCGCCGCGGGCGAAGGCGCATCTCCTCGGCCGGGCGTGCGGCCGCGCCTGGCCTCTCCTCTTGCCGGGGTTCGTCCGTCACGACCGGGGCCTTCCGTCGGTGCGCACGATGCGGACAACCTGCTGGTGCTTGGCGCCGAGCTTGAGCTCAGCGGCGGCGAACAAGCGGTCGACGATCATGTAATTCTGCTTGACGCGGTAGTTGACCAACTGTCCGTCGCCTTCGGCGCCAATCACCCAGAGCGGCGGTAGCTCGCCTTGGCTGATGCCGCTCGGAAACTCGATGAACACCTGGCGGCCGTCGTCGAAGGCGCGCAGCGGCCGCCAGGGCGGATTGTCACCCGCGATGCGGTAGCGGAAATTGAGCGCGTTGATGTCAACACCGCTCATGACCGGCGCGGCGGCATCAGCCGCGGCATTCTGCTGGCGCAGTGCAATGAGCTGGTCTTCGGCGTAGGCCCAGGAAACCGACGCCATGTAGGTCTTGTCGTCGGAATGCAGCTCGAGGTGATAGGTGCGGCGATCAGTGTTGATGACGAGGTTGGTGTCGAGATCGGAACGGGTGGGCTTCACCAGGATGTGGATGCGCTTGTCGGCGCCTGCGCCGCTCTCCGTATCGCCAATGATCCAGCGGACCGTGTCACCGGCGGCGACCGGGCCGGAGCCGGCGAGCTGCTCGCCCGGCTGCAGGGCAATATCGGTGATCTCTCCAGGGGTGGCGTAGACCTGGTACAGCGCACCCTCGGCGAAGGGGTAGACCTGGATGGCATTGAGGTAATCGGCGCCCTTCGGCTGGACGCGGGCAGCGCCGTTGGCCTTGTCGACGCGCACATGTGGGTCGGGCGATTCCGGCGGCAGCTTCGACTTTCCGGGGAGGGGCTTGAGCTGGCCCGGCAACGGCAACACTTTCGGGAGTTCGACGATCCGCACAGGCTTTGGCGGTTCGGGCAGCAGCGTGGCGCGCTTCGGCAGATTGTCGTAACTGATCGCCGGCGGCTTCCAGGTGGTCGCGCAGGCGGCGAGGGAAAGAGACGCAAGCAGCAGGGTTGAGACGGCGAAGGAGCGCATCAGCCGAGTTCCTTTGACCAGTTGAGGGCTTGGACGTAGATGCCGAGCGGATTCTTCTTCAGCCGATCAGCATCGGTCGGTGTCTGCACGACGATGGTGAGGATGGCGCTCCAGCGCTCGGTCGCGTTGAGCGCGTCGTTGACATAGTGGTGTTCGACCCATTCCACCCGGAAGCTGGTGTCGGAGGCGCGGATGACACTCGCGACATCGACCGAAACCTGTTCCTTGCCGACTTTGCCGAAGGGATCGGTGGTGCGCGCATAGTCGTTGAGGGCGAGCGCACCCTTGCTGGTGACGTAGTCGTAGGCGTCGAGCCAGTTCTGCCGCAGCACGATGGGGTCGTCGGGAACGCTGCGCACCTCCTGAATGAAGTGCGCGAGATACCAGGCGATCTGAGGATCGGTTGGATGATAGTCGGCGACCGCTGGAGCCACGGCCTGCGCCTCGCCGAGCTTATCAACCTGAACGACCCAGGGGGTGATGGTGCCCCGCGCCGACTGCCAGACGAGACCGCTCGCGAGCCCACCACTGAGAGCAAGCGCTCCGAAGAAGGCGAGCCGCCAGTTCCTGGCCTGTACGCGGGCAGATCCGATGCGTTCGTCCCAGACCTGGCCGGCCCGCTGGTAGGGCGTCTCGGGCTCGGGTGTCTTGCCGTAGCGCACCGTCGATCGTCGAAACATGAGCTAATTCCCCTCGGAAAGATCGGCCTGATGCCCGCCGCTTGGCCGGTCGCCGGAGCGGATCGCATGATCGGCGGCTGACACGCCGCGGTTGATGGTCTGGTTGCGCTTCATGCGTTGGGCCCACGCCGGAGGGCCGTCGGATGCTCCGGAGGAACCCGCTCCGCCAGCGGCGGCTTGCGACTCGCCGCGCATTACGGCGCGCTCGCCTGAAGCGAAGTTCTCCTTCAGGCTGCCGGCGGCACGACGGAGCGGGCTCATGGCGAGGGAACCGGCTGCTTGCGCGACGCCCATGGCACCGCCAGCGCGATAGGCTGCGGTCGCTCCGCCGGCGACGCGCGCGCCGTCACGCGCCGTTCCGGCAGCAGCGCCGCCCGCCGCGGAGAGACCGCCGGCGGTTGCGGCGATCCCGGCAGCTCCGATACCCGCAGCGGCGAGCCCGGTACCGACGGCAGCGCCGGCGCCGAGCTGCGGACCGCCGGCGATCAGGCCATTGGCGATGCCGGGGCCGAAGATGGTAAGGCCGAGGAGTGACAGGGCAGCCAGGATCAGCGTCAGCGCGTCGGAAATGGTCGGCGGATTGTTCAATGTGCTGGTGAACTGGCCGAAGATCGTCGAGCCGATGCCGATGATGACGGCAAGCACCAGGATCTTGATGCCGCTCGACACCACGTTGCCGAGCACGCGCTCGGCGAGGAAGGCGGTACGCCCGAACAATCCGAAGGGGACCAGCGCGAAGCCTGCCAAGGTCGTCAGCTTGAACTCGATCAGGCTGACGAAGAGCTGGATCGCCATGACGAAGAAGCTGATGACGACGATCAGCCAGGCCACGAACATGATCAGGATTTGAATCAGGTTTGCGAAGACGCTGGTGAAGCCCATCATGCCGGAGATGGCGGTGAGGATCGGCTTGCCGGCATCGATGCCGACTTCCGCGATGCGTCCGGGCTGCAGGAGCTGGGTGGCGCTGAGCGCCCCGCCACCGGCCTTGATGCCGAGGCCGGCGAAGCTGTTGTAGATGATCTCGGCAAGGCTGTTGTAGTTACTGATGATGAAGGCGAAGAAGCCGATATAGAGGATTTTACGGATGAGGCGTGCGAGCACGTCCTCGTCGGGCGCCATCGCCCAGAAGAGGCCTGCGAGCGTGACATCGATGGCGATGAGCGTGCCGGCAAGCCAGCGGACATCGCCCTGCACCAGGCCGAAGCCGGAATCGATATACTGGGTGAACGTCCCCAGGAAATTGTCGATGACCCCCGTCCCGCCCATGCCGCCTACCTGCCGTTCGTCTTCGGTTGGGCGCGCGTAGGTGACGGCGCGTAAGTGAAGAAGCGGCGGCGGTTCTCCGCCCAGGCCTTCTCGCAGGCCGGGTCATCATTGGCCTCTTCGGCGATGCGCTGGCACCGCTTGAACTCCGCTGCCAGCTGATCCGCCGCGGCCGACGAACCGGTCTGATGCGGGGCGATGTGCGATGCTGACGCATGAAAATGCAGCACGGCGGCGATCATGGCGACCGCGACCAGTGCAAAGCCGATGGCGCGTGCGATCGCGGGCAGATGGAGGAGCCGGCCGCGCATCAGTGAAACATCTCAGCGGAGCCGGCTTGGTAACCGGCACCGTAATTGAGGAAGGCCTTGGTCTGGGCCTGCGCCTGGACCTCTGCCTCCAGCCTGCGCGCGGCATCGAGGCTCTGGGCGCGCGCGATCGATGCCATGATCGCCGTGAGGTCGGAAAGCTGCGTTGTCTGCAAGGCGACGAGCTGGTTGCCGGACTGCGCGGCCTGCAGGGCGCCCGTCGCCCCTTGGCTGGAAGAGACGAGCGCGCTGATCTGTGATCGCGTACTGTCGAGATTGGTGACGACACCGGCCTGCACGTGCATTGCGTCCTGGAAGCCGGCGAGCGCGTTCTGCCAGCGCGTCTTTGCATCGGCGAGAAGCTGGTCGGAGAACGTCGCGCTCGAATAGGCCTGCGGATAAGTCTGGCGGAAGGCCTGGTCGATGGCCGAGACGCTGTAGGCGATGCGCTGTGCCTGGCCGAGAAGCTGCTGGGTCTGAGAAATCTGCTGCTGGAGCGAAGCCAGCGAGGAGTAAGGCAGTTTGGCGAGGTTCCGCGCCTGATTGATGAGCGACGTCGCCTGGTTCTCCAGCATCTGCAGTTCGTTGTTGACCTGCTGCAGCTCACGAGCGGCGGTGAGCACGTTCTGCGCGTAGTTGGTCGGGTCGAACACGATCCACGCCCGCGCCGGCAGGCTGGCGGCGGTGATCAAGAGAGCGGCCGTGCCCGCGGTGAGGAGGGCGCGCAGACGGCGACGGGTCATGAGGTGGTCTCCTGCGAGGGGGTGAGCATGTCGGCCGCCCAATTGAGCCCGCGATGGCGCAGCCAGGCGGCGGCGAAGCCATCGCGGCCGTGCTCGGCGACAAGCTCGTCGATGGTGTTCTGGTCGGACTTCGCCGACGCGGCGGTGAAGGCGAGCGCGACTTCCGAGAGGCCGAGCTCGAACAGGCGATTGCCGCGGCGCGATTGGCAGTAATAGTCGCGCTTGGGGGTGGCGCGGCTCAGAATCTCGATCTGCCGGTCATTGAGACCGAAGCGCCGGTAGATCGCGGCGATCTGCGGCTCGAGCGCGCGCTCATTCGGGAGCAGGATACGGGTCGGGCAGCTCTCGATGATCGCCGGCGCGATGACGCTGCCGTCGATGTCGGCGAGCGACTGGGTGGCGAAGATGACGCTCGCATTCTTTTTCCTGAGCGTCTTCAGCCACTCGCGCAGCTGGCCGGCGAAACTGGGATCGTCGAGGGCGAGCCAACCCTCGTCGACAATGAGCAGGGTGGGCCGGCCGTCGAAGCGATCCTCGATGCGATGAAACAGATAAGAGAGGACCGCAGGAGCAGCGCCTGCACCGATCAGGCCTTCCGTCTCGAAGGCCTGGACATCGGCTTTGCCGAGCTGCTCGGCTTCGGCATCAAGCAATCGGCCCCAGGGGCCGCCGACGGTGTAGGGCTGGATCGCCCGCTTCAGAGCGTTCGATTGCAGCAGCACCGAAAGGCCGGTGATGGTGCGCTCCTGCAAGGGCGCGGAGGCAAGCGAGGTCAGCGCCGACCATAGGTGCTCCTTCAACTCGGGGGTGACGGTGACGGACTCGCGGGCGAGCAGCGTTGCAACCCATTCGGCGGCCCAAGCCCGTTCGCCGGGATCATCGACCCGTGCGAGAGGCTGAAGCGCGACCGGCTCGCTGGCACTATCGGACAGCGCACCGCCGAGATCGTGCCAGTCGCCGCCCATCGCGAGCGCGGCGGCACGGATCGAGCCGCCGAAATCGAAGGCGAAGACCTGTGCGCCGGCGTAGCGGCGGAACTGCAGCGCCATCAGCGCCAGGAGCACGCTCTTGCCGGCACCTGTCGGGCCGACGATCAGGGTGTGGCCAACGTCACCGACATGGAGGCTGAAGCGGAAGGGGGTCGAGCCCTCTGTCTTGCCCAAGAAGAGCGGGGGCGCCCCGAAATGCTCATCCCGTTCCGGCCCCGCCCAGACCGCCGAGAACGGCATCATATGGGCGAGATTGAGCGTCGAGACCGGCGGCTGGCGGACGTTCGCATAGACGTGGCCCGGCAGCGATCCGAGCCAGGCTTCCACGGCGTTGACGCCTTCGCTCATACAGGTGAAATCGCGGCCCTGGATGGTCTTCTCGACCAGCCGCAGGCGCTCGTCTGCAATATGAGCGTCCTCATCCCAGACGGTGACCGTCGCGGTGACATAGGCCTCGCCGACGAGGTCGGTCCCGAGCTCCTGCAGCGCTGCGTCAGCGTCGATTGCCTTGTTGGCCGCGTCGGAATCCATCAGCACCGACGCTTCGTTGGTCATCACCTCCTTGAGGATCGCCATGATCGACTTGCGCTTGGCGAACCATTGCCGGCGGATCTTGCCGAGGAGCCTGGTGGCGTCGGTCTTGTCGAGGCAGATGGCCCGCGTCGCCCAGCGATAGGGGAAAGCCAGACGGTTGAGGTCGTCGAGCAAACCGGGCCAGGTTTGCGACGGGAAGCCCATGATGGTGAGGGTGCGAAGATGCGCGCGCCCGAGGCGCGGCTCGAGGCCGCCGGTCAGGTCCTCGTCGGTGAGGATCGCGTCGAGATAGATCGGCGCCTCGGGCACGCGCACACGCTGGTGCCGTGTCGAGATGCAGGAATGCAGGTAGGTCAGCGTCTCGCCGTCGTCGAGCCAATCCACTTCCGGCATGAAGCCTTCGAGGAGCGCCAGCACGCGATCGTTGCGGTCGATGAAGCCTTCGAGCTTGGCGCGCCAGTCGGCGCCCGACCGGGCACGGTTCTCGTAGAGCCAGGCTTCGGCACGGGCGGCATCGTCGGCAGGCGGCAGCCAGAGGAGCGTCAGGAAGTACCCGCTCTCGAAATGCGCGCCTTCCTCCTCGAATTGGGCGCGGCGCTCGGCGTCAACCAGTACCGAGATCGGATCGGGGAATTCGCTTGAGGGGTAGCTCTGCGCCGGGACACGCTGGGCTTCGATGAAGACGGCCCAGCCAGAGCCGAGGCGGCGGAGCGCGTTGTTCAGCCGCGCGGTGATCGCCACCAGCTCGGCTGGGGTCGCTGAATCGAGATCGGGACCGCGGAAGCGCGCCGTCCGCTGAAACGAGCCGTCCTTGTTGAGGACGACGCCCTTCGCCACAAGCGCCGCCCAAGGAAGGAAGTCGGCGAGGCCCTGGCTACGGCGGCGGTATTCGGAAAGGTTCATCACGACGTGAGCCTCACGCGACCATGTGCTGCGGATAGCGGAGGTGCCGGCGGACGACGTCGACGAAGGCGGCATCGCGCTTTGCTGCCCAGACGGCGGCGAGATGGCCGATGAGCCAGATCACCACGCCGGCGACCCAGAGCCGAAGCCCAAGGCCGATCGCGGCGGCGAGCGTCCCGTTGACGATCGCGACCGCGCGCGGCGCGCCGCCGAGAAGGATCGGTTCGGTCAGTGCGCGGTGGATGGGCGCATAGAAGCCGGTGATGGGCGTATCCTGCTCCATCACACCAGCACCCCGCCGCCGAACTGGAAAAAGCTCAGGAAGAAGCTGGAGGCGGCAAAGGCGATCGAGAGACCGAAAACGATCTGGATCAGCCGCCGGAAGCCACCGGCGGTCTCGCCAAAGGCGAGCGTCAGGCCCGTAATGATGATGATGATGACGGAGAGCACCTTGGCGACGGGGCCTTCGACGCTTTCCAGGATCTGGTTGAGCGGCTGCTCCCAGGGCATGTTCGTGCCGGCCGCATAGGCCGGCGCGGCCGCGAGAGCGACGAAGGCGAAGGCCGACGCCGCGGCGAGCGCACAGCGAGTGCGGGTGATGCGCATCATGGTTCTCCTGCTGGGGTAAGGACGTAGTCGCCGTTGGAGGAGAGGCCCTTCACCGCCGCGAGCTCGGTAAGGCGGCGGGCCGCGCCGCGGCCGGCAAGAACGGCGATGACGTTGATGGTCTCAGCGATGAGGGCGCGCGGGACTGTCACCACCGCCTCCTGGATGAGTTGCTCCAGCCGGTGGAGGGCTCCGATGGCGGACCCGGCGTGTAACGTACCGACGCCGCCGGGATGACCAGTGCCCCAGGCCTTGAGGAGGTCGAGCGCTTCGCCGCCGCGCACCTCGCCGATCGGGATGCGGTCGGGGCGAAGACGGAGCGAGGAACGAACCAGGTCGGAGAGCGAGGCGGCGCCGTCCTTGGTGCGCAGCGCCACGAGGTTCGGCGCGGCGCATTGCAGCTCGCGTGTATCTTCGATGAGCACGATGCGATCGCCGGTCTTGGCAATCTCGGCGAGAATCGCGTTGACCAGCGTCGTCTTGCCCGTGCTGGTGCCACCGGCGACGAGGACGTTCTTGCGCTCGCGCACCGCCGCGCGGAGATATTCCGCCTGCGCCGCCACCATGATGCCAGCGGCGACGTAGTCATCGAGGGTATAGATGGCGACGGCTGGCCGCCGGATGGCGAAGCATGGTGCCGCCACCACCGGCGGCACCAGCCCCTCGAATCGTTCCCCGCTTTCCGGGAGTTCGGCCGACACGCGTGGGCTGCCCGCATGTACCTCGACACCGACATGGTGGGCCACCAGGCGCACGATGCGCTCGGCGTCGTCGGGCGCGAGGCGGGAGCCGGTGTCTTCCAGTCCACTCGACAGCCGGTCGATCCAGAGGCGGCCATCCGGGTTGAGCATGACCTCGACGATGGTCGGGTCTTCGAGGTAGCCGGAGATGGCTGGCCCAAGCGCAGTGCGCAGCATGCGTGCGCCGCGAGCAAACACTTCGGACCGGAAGGAGATCGTCGTCACGATGAACCCCGCAAGTTGGCCTCACGCGGAGGTCCAGATGTCAGCGGGGTTGATTAGAAAGAGCCGGAAACGCGCTTCTGCAACAACCTTGTGAAGGCCGGAGGGGTCTGGGACAGAAAGACAGGCGAGCAGGACGATCGAAAGCCGGCTACGGGAACGCCGTTCCGCGCGCGTGATATTTGTGGTCGTGGCTCATCAAGGTGGTCTCCGTGCTGCTGTTCTCGCCCCCGACCGTGCGCCTGGGGGCAATGAACTGCCCGCCTCTCGGGGCTGGTCCTTGCGGAAGCTCGGCCAGAGCAGCTCGGCGGGTGGGGCTGCTCATCTACTCCGCCGCTTCTGTGCTGGGACCGCGTTCCTCCCGATACTCGCCCCACGCCTGCTTCAGGATCTGCATCGAGGACGTGAGGAAGATACCCGCCATCAACGCTGCGACGATCAGGTCCGGCCACGCCGTTGCGGTGCCCCATACTCCCAGCGCAGCCGCCATCACCACCACGTTGCCGATGGCATCGTTGCGGGAGCACAGCCAGACTGACCGGACATTCGCATCACCATCCTTGTAGGGGAGCAGCAACAAGACCGAGGCAAGGTTCGCTGCGAGTGCCAGCAACGCGATGACGCCCATCACCTCCGCACGGGGAAGGCCGGGGACAAATGTCTGGTAGACGGTCGATCCGAACACCCAGACGGCCATGACGGAAAGCGACAGCCCCTTGAACAACGCGGCCGTGGAGCGCACGCGCAGGCTTGCACCGATGACCGCCAAGCTTAGCCCGTAGGTAACAGTGTCGGCCATGAAATCGAGGGCGTCGGCCTTCAACGCCTGCGAGCCGGCAAGCTGACCCGCCACCATCTCGGTCAGGAACATCGCCCCGTTAATGGCGATGACCGTCCACAATATCCGCCTGTAGCGGCGGTTCATTCCGTCAAATACGGGGACGCCACCGGAGCAACAGGCGTCTCCGCATGCTTGAGATGCGCTTGCCCCTTTGGCGGGAAGCACCAGTCGTGGCGGCTCGCAGCAGGCGTCTTGGTACTGGTCGCAGCAATCATCAGCCATGCGTCGCCTCCTTTCACAGGGTCAACGTAGTCCCTATAGTGACTAGAGGTTCAAGAGGCTCCTGATGACATTCTCGATTGGCGAATTGTCCCGACGCACCGAGGTGAAGGTGCCGACCATCCGTTACTACGAGCAGATCGGCCTTCTTCGGCCGCCGTCTCGCACAGAGGGGCGGCAACGACGCTATGGAGAGGATGCGCCGGCCCGGCTCGCCTTTATCAGGCACTCGCGTGAGCTTGGCTTCGGCGTGGAGGCGATCCGTGCGCTTCTGGCACTACAGGATAACCCAGACCAACCCTGCGCCGCCGCTGACCGGATCGCCACCGCTCGCCTCGCCGAAGTCGAGGATCGCATCGCCCGCCTGACGGCGTTGCGTGAGGAATTGCAGCGGATGATCGAGGAATGCGCCTGTGGTCATGTAGGCGAATGCCGTGTCATCGAGACGCTCGCAAATTGCAGTTGGTGAGCTTCGGTGACGGCTCGCGTTGAAACGGGGTAGACGCGACGTTCGATCGAGGGCAAACGAGATAGGGCGCATTATGCCAAATCGAGGGCGGCGTTTCGCATCTTTCACCAGAACAGCGGCTGCTGGTGTGAACATTGCAGACCGAGCGCGTTCGGCCCTGGTCGTCCGTATCACGGATATGCGGTAGCCTGCGTTACCGGCGTCTCCCTGACAAGCCAATCGACGCGTCTTCGAGGGCCTGGAGGTGGTCGCGCAAGACTTCCCTCAGGCGGTCGGTAAGAATCGTCGCCTCCCCAACCGAAATGTTCTGATCAAAGCTGACGGTGATGTCGGCATGGAGGCGATGGCCAAGCCAGCGAGCTTTCGTCTGCTCAAGGCGGATGCCCGGGACATGCTCGGCAGCATGCCGGATCTGCTCAATCACGTCGGGCTCGACGCCATCCAGCATGCGCGTCAGCACCGCCTTGGCCGATTGCCGGACGATGCCGAAGATTGCCAGCGTGATCAGCAGGCCAATGATGGGATCGGCGAGAGGGAAGCCCAGCCAGACGCCCGCAGCGCCAACAACGACCGCCAGACTTGTGAGGCCGTCGGTGCGGGCGTGATAGCCGTCGGCCATCAGCGCCGCGCTGTTGATCTCGCGTCCCACCCGGATGCGGAACACCGCCACAGCTTCGTTTCCTGCGAACCCGATCAGGCCGGCGAGCGCCACCCAGCCGAGATGACCGATTGGTTGTGGGTGAATGAAGCGGGCGACCGCCTCGTAGCCAGCGACCAGTGCGCTGAACAGGATGACCAGCACGATGATGATCCCGGCAAGGTCCTCCACCCGCCCGTAGCCATAAGTGAAGGTTGCGGTCGGCTTGCGCCGCGCCAGCAGGAAGGCGATCCACAGCGGGATGGCGGTCGTCGCATCGCCGATGTTGTGGATGGTGTCGGCAAGCAGCGCGACGCTGCCCGAGACGGCAACGACCGCCATCTGAAGGGCCGCCGTGACCGCCAGCAGGATGAACGATCATTTGATGGCGAAGATGCCCCGGCTGGTCGTGGCAATCGTCGGATCGACAACGCCGTGGGTATGGCTGTGGCCACGCCCATGCCCATGATCATGGTGATGGCCATCATGATGATGCCCATGTTGGTACGGCGCGACAAAGCCGAACCATTCCTTCAGTGCCTGAAGCAAGCTGCCCTCACAGATACTTGGTGATCGCCTTCAGTTCGCCGAGGGCGGCCTTGCCGCTCAGGGCACCGTCGGGATCGTCGAGGCAATTCTCGATATGATCGTGGATGAGCTCGCGCTTGGCGTTGGCGACAGCATTCTCCACCGCGTGGAGTTGCTGCGCCAGGTCAAGGCAACTGCGCTCGTTCTCGAACATGCCGATAACCGCATGAAGATGCCCTTCGGCACGCTTCAGGCGCTTGACGATGGCCGGATGGCTCGCATGTTTCTCGGTCATTTTATATCCTATCCTCCCCCATAGGATAATCCAGCGTGAGGGCGTCTTCAAGTGGACCGGAACGTCACCGCACCAGATTGCGCCGGGCACATCATGAGGTTGGTGGCTCGGGTCGGTCGGCGACACCGCCGCGGCCGCAAATCGGAAATTCGAGTAGTAGCTTTGAGTTCTACAAAATCAGCGCCGCAGCGAGTGCGCGATAGAAGGGGTCGTCCGGCTGGGCGGAAAGGTCAACGAACAGAAAGGCCCCAACGGCACCCTTACAACGACTGTCGCCCGTCCGGACGGCGCCCAGGTGGTGACCATCAAGGACGCCAGCGGCAACATCCTCCAGCGCTACCGGAAGAACCGGGACGGCAGCGTCGAGGTGCTGATCGGTGCGGTGGAGCCACAGCGTGGCGCGCGTACACCGCCGCCGGCGCCGAAGCCGCAAGGGCCGTCGGTCACCTTCGATTTCGGCAGTCGGTTGCCGCCGTTGCGGCTGACTATCCCACGCAACGACTACATCGTCGAAAGCAGCCGCGCATCACGCCGGCAGCTCGAGCAGACATTCGCAGCGCCGCCGGTGGAACAGGTGGACGTGGCTATCGACATCCAAGGCGCCTCTGCGTGATGACGACGACCATGTGATTGGCGTCGTTGGAGTCGCCCGCAACGTCACCGAACGAAAGCACATCGAGACGGCGCTTGCCGAGAGCGAGAGCCGCTGGAACTTTGCGCTCGAAGGCGCCGGTCAGGGTGTCTGGGACCACGACCTGAAGCATGGCAAGGCCTTCTACTCGCGCATGTGGCGGCAGATGCGCGGCTTCGGTCTGGATGAGACGATCGATAGCTCGCGCGATGCTTGGTTGGCGCGCGTCCATCCCGACGATTGCGAGCGCATCATCAAACAAACCGATCAACAGAATTCGGGCGAATTGCCCCAGAATTCTTTCGAATACCGCGAGCAACATCGGGACGGGCACTACATCTGGATTCTGAGCCGCGGCAAGCCGGTCGGGTGGAACTCCGACGGCAGCGTTGCCCGGATCATCGGTACGGACACCGACATTACCAGCCTCAAGGAGGCCGAAGCGCGCGCGTCTGAGGAGAAAGAGCAGACCTATCGCAAACACGTTGCCGCACTTGAAAAGGCCCATAAGGCAGCCGAGGAGGCTCAGAGACTCGCGCAGTCACTTGCCCGGCACGATGCGTTGACCGGCCTGCCCAATCGACGGGTCTTTGCCGAAGTGCTCGAAACTGCGAGATTGCAGGCCGCTCGTGGTGGTCCGCAATTCGCAGTTCTGAGCCTCGACCTCGACCGTTTCAAGCCGGTCAACGATATCTACGGTCATCAAGCCGGCGACGATGTCCTGCGCGAGGTTGCAACTCGGATCGGCGCGGTTGCCAGGGTAGGCGACACGGTCGCGCGCCTGGGAGGCGATGAATTTGCCCTGATCATGCACTCCGCCAATTCTGATGAAGAGCCTGCCGCCGCCGCGGCCACGCTCGCAGATCGGATCATTGATGCCGTCGGGCGCCCGATCAGCATCGGCGATCGATGCGTCGATGTCGGTGCTAGCATCGGAATTGCCATCTGTCCGATGGACGGGACCGATCCGGAAACGCTGCTGCGCGCCGCCGATATGGCGATGTATCGCGCCAAGGAAGAAGGCCGCGGCACCCATCGGTTCTTCCAGCGGAGCATGGAGGATGCTCTGAGGGCTCGCCTGGCACTGGAAGAAGATATTCGCTCGGCAGTCGCGAACGAGGACATCCAACCGCAATACCAGCCGCTGATGCAACTGGCCGAAAAGCGCCTCGTCGGTTTCGAAATCCTGGCGCGCTGGCATCATCCGACACGAGGAGACGTCGAGCCAGAGCTCTTCATCCCGGTCGTGGAGAAGCTCGGCCTGATCGCGGAGCTGACCTACTCGCTCTTACGCCGCGCCTGTCTCGACGCACGCAACTGGTCACCCGAGATCACGATCGCCCTCAATGTCTCGCCTAGACATCTTGGCGATCCTCTGTTGACCGCAAAGATTCTTTCGATCTTGTCGGAGACGGGGTTTCCGCCAGAGCGCCTCGAAATTGAGATCACCGAGTCGGCTCTCGTGAACGATCTGCCGGCTGCGCGAACTGTCCTCGTTGCCCTCCAGGAGCTTGGCATCAAGATATCGCTCGACGACTTCGGCACCGGCTATTCCAATCTCTACAATCTCAGCGAGCTTCGTTTCGACAAGATCAAGATCGACCGCTCGTTTGTGCTGTCGATGGAAACCAATATCGAGAGTGCCAAGATCGTACGTTCGGTGATCGACCTGGCGAAGAGCCTTGGATTGCCGACCATCGCGGAGGGCATTGAGCATGTCCATACGTTGAACCAGATCGTGCAAAGCGGTGGCGAATACGGTCAGGGATACTATTTCGCCAAGGCCATGCCGGCCGCGGAAGCGGCCAAGCTTGCCGAAGGCGCGAAATCGCCCCGCAAAGCTCGCAAGCAGACCTAAGCTTGAGCCTCGAGGTCGTCTCTGGGCCAATTTGCGAAGTGACTGAGTGGCGTGGCCATGTCGGCTTGGACGGCGACTTTGGTCCACGCTCTGCACAGCATGACGATCCACCCAGAGCTTCCTGAACGACTCGGCCGCCGCCTCGTCGTGGAAGCACCAGCGCATCGCCTCGACCGGGAAGCGGTTGACCGCGACCGTCTTGTAATCGGCACCAGCGCCGGTCGCCCACCGGATGGCCCCGCTCGGGGATCTGCGCCACCGCGTCCCGCCTGAAATCGTCGCTGAAGTTGGCTTTGCCCCATCTTGGCCTCCCTGCCTTAAAATTAGGGAAGAAGGCGTCTACAAATAACTTGCTTGACCGCTTCGGAGATGAACTGCGCACAGAGACAGAATGCGCTTCCAGGTTTCCTCGGCGGCCGCTGGATCGTGTGAAGCGCGCCCGGGAACGAGAAACCCGTGCCCTACGCCCTCAAAGATCGCGATCTCATGCGGAACCTCGGCATCTGTCAGTGCCGCGTCGATCGTGGTCGTTTGATCCGGTGTGATCAGATTGTCATTGTCCCCCACGACGTAAAGAACGTGCGCCCCGTGCTGCTTGATCTGCGGCGTCAGGGCTATGGTCGGTTCGGGCTGGCTGAGCGGAATGTCGGAATTGGCGATCCATCCACCATAAACCGAAATCGCCAAATTGACGTCAAACGCGGTTGCCGCCAAATAGGCGACGTGGCCACCTGAACTGAAGCCAAGTACGACCGTCCCGCCTGTGGCATCGCCACGCGCAGCAAGGTAGTTCATTGTGGCACCAATGTCCGCCAGAACGGTATGGCGACGTAGCGTCCGCAACAAGGCCAATCCTCGTTCCCGCCCGTCCCCGTCATAGGCAAAGACTGCGTTCGCTTTGGTGCGGTGGTGCAGATCCGGCATTGCAACTAAGAGACCGGCGCGCGCCAGCCGCTCTGCGGCCTCATGCATGTGTTCGGTCAACCCGAAGATTTCGGGGAAAAGAATACACGCCGGCAATCGTTCCGCGCCGGAGGGCCGCACCATCCGAACGGTCATCGGCTGCTCTGTTTCGGGGACGGGCACGTTGATCGTTTCAGTCAAAATGTCCTGCGCCATGCACACTCCTTACGTTGGTCCTTACGTTGGTCCTTACGTTGGTTCGTCGTAAGAGGGCCAAACCGACGTCTCAATTACCTCAAGACACCTAGGTCCCATTTCGGTATGATTCCAATATCAAAATGCCTTGTTTAAGACCAAACTAGTATGAACCTTCAAAGATATCGACATTTCTTAGCTGTTGTTGACGAAGGCAGTTTTGCCAAGGCGGCATTGCGCCTTGGCATCAGTCAGCCGCCTTTGTCGCAATCCATTCGTCGGCTAGAGCGTGACCTTGGCGTGGCCCTGTTGGCGCGAACCACGCAAAAAGTGCGTCTGACGAAGGCCGGAGAGGCGTTCTATCCTGAAGCGATGGTCACGATTGCGGCAGCCGAGCGCGCCATGCACCTGGCGCGGGCCGCTGAATGCACTGACCCGCCGGTTCGTATCGGATTTGTCTCAGTTGCGCTTTTCGAGGTTCTGCCGCAAGTGCTGGCACATGCGCAGGAATTGAATATTCCCGTCAAGGTCGTTTATGCCTCGACCAATGACCAGATCGCGGCTTTAGCCAATGGACGTCTCGACCTTGGATTTGTAACCCCGCCGTTCGACGCGGTACCGCGCCTGCAATCGAGCCTGATTGCCGATGAGAATGTGGTGCTGGCAACTGATGGGGAAGCCAGAATCGACAACTCGCGAGCCATCGAGTTGTCAACATTGAGCGACAGACTTATCATGTTTCCGCGTGAAAACGGTCCCGCACTTTACGATGCCCTTCTTGGCATGTTCCGCAACCGTGGGCTGACCCCTCACATCGTTGCCGAAACCCCAGCGGACATGTTGGTCACGCTTTCAATGGTTGCCGCCGGCATCGGTGTGGCGTTCGTACCCGCAGCCGTTTCACGCAACCTCTCGGTTGAGGGAGTCAAGTTTCACGCGTTGCACGAATTGGACAAGGCGCCAAGCTGGCCGATCGCGCTCGCCCATATGCCCTTGACCTCGGACGGCCGCGAAACACGTATTGCGGCCAGACTGAAACGATCTTGGTCATCATCATCAACAGCGAACGATTGCTGATGTTTGCAAAGCAACAGAAAAATGTCGGTTAAGGCACGATTCGGACTTTGCCTCCGCTGGGTTGAACGTCCTGTGTTCTTCACCGGATGCTAGAGGCCAGAACCGCCAGTCTCATCTCGCCCCCACTTAAGCTGATCTGCGCATATATTAGGGATGCAACTGCGTGAATGCCTACCGTGGGAACGGCAGCCGGGTAAACTGCACAATCCGCCCCGCACATGCGGACCACGCCGGTTCATGGACCGCCCAGCTTCGCCGTGCGCCAGCCGGGCAGTTTTAACCCTGCCGAGCCGCCGGATTGGCAGCTTGGCAGCAAAAGCGGACCACTCGCGAGAGGCCGGATACATTTACGCAACTGTTCAAGTCACCGCATCGCGAACCTTACATGGACGGGGCGGACCGTACATTTTCTTGCGAGAAGGTTTTTCAACGCGACGTTGTCGAAAATGGTGACGGTCAACAGCTTCTTGAGCTTGGCGTTTTCGTCCTCGAGCGTCCTCAGGTGTTTGGCCTCGCTGACGTCCATGCCGCCACACTTGGCCTACGGCATAAATCGGCGAACGGAACTCCCGCCTCGTGCTCTTTCAGAATACAGATGATCTGTTCTTCGCTGAACCTGGTGGGCTTCTTCTCTGGTCCTTCTCGTGTGGCCAGAGCCTACTTCAATCTGGGTGAGTTCCGAAGGGCATCTTCTTGTTCCTATGTTTTCTGGTGGTCGTCATTTTCGGCCAAGTAGTCTTCGAGGTTATCGAAGCAGTTCTCCCAGAACCGGCGGTAACGCTCCATCCAACCGAAAGCTTGCCCCAATAGTTCGACCTCAAGCCGTCTTCCCGCCTATCCCTACCAATGCCAACCTCCGCACGACAAGGCTGCTGACTAAACGGCTCGAACCTCGGCAAGCCGCGTGATTGAGAAGTCATTTTTCCAGCAAGCAGCGGCCTCCCAGGCAGCCGAAGCCTGATGTGCAATGTCCCACGTGTCAGTGTCGAGGTCAGCGGCATTGTGGGGCTGTAACAAGTCAAGATCGGGGACGTCGACATGTGACTCGTCCCAGTCGATCAGCGCGACCCGGTCGGTTGTCGTGAGGATGTTGCGTGGGTTGGCGTCACCGTGGACGATGCATGTCTGACGGCCTTCGAGCCGTGCCCAGGCCGCCCGGTATCGAGCAACGCCCTCGGGCGGCATCGCAGTGAGATCAATGCGCGTCCCCCGATCTGCCTGCAGCAGGTCGATAGAGGACCGCCAGCCCGGACGTTGGGGCCAATCCCGCGTAAGCCGGTGTGACCTGCCACTGAGGATTTCCTCCACGGAGATTTAGAGTCCGGCCCTTCGGAGGGACGGACGAATGAAGCGGATCAGGTTCACGGAAGAGCAGATCATCGCGGTTCTGCGGGAGCACGAGGCGGGTGTGAAGACCGCCGATCTGGCGCGCAAGCACGGAATCTCGGAAGCCACGCTGTACAACTGGAAGGCCAAGTACGGCGGGCTGGAGGTGTCCGAGGCCAAGCGGCTGAAGGCGCTGGAGGAGGAGAACCGGAAGCTGAAGAAGCTGCTCGCCGAACAGATGCTCGACAACGCTGCGCTGAAGGAGCTTCTGTCAAAAAAATGGTAGGGCCCGCCGCCAAGCGCGAGGCTGTCGCTCATCTGCTGAATGGGTTTGCGGTGAGCGAGCGTCGGGCCTGTAGCATGGTTTCTGCCGATCGCACGATGATCCGTTACCGCTCACGGAGACCGCCCGAGACCGAGCTGCGAGCCCGTCTGCGCGAACTTGCCAATCAGCGGCGCCGGTTCGGCTACAGACGGTTGTTCATCCTGCTGCGCCCCAATGTTGAGGTGCATCCCATCCCATTCGCAACACTTTCAAGGCTTCAGGTCAGTTGAGCAAGGATAGCGTCGACGACGCTTGGGACGGTGCCAGCTGTGTCGACATTGATCCCGGTGGGAAGGTATTGGCGGGTACTATGGTAGCGGAGTACCAACGCACGCTCGTCTGGTTCGAAGCCCGGCTCATTTGGTCGTCCATCCAATCGTCGGTTCAGCGTCTCGACATCACTGTCGAGCACGAAAACCTCGTCGAACAGGTCCACGAATTTGTGGAAATTGCGGGAGCCGCCGCAGAAGAACGTGACAGGGTGGGTGGTATCGCCAGTAATGGCCCGGACTTTGTCGACAGGCCAAATCCAGTGAGCGTAGCCCCAGACAAAGCGGTCGGCGCCTTCAGGTGGTCCGGCCAGTGATTGCCCCGTCTCGGGGTCACCAACATAGGCCAGGACCCGGTCACCGTGGACGACATGGTAACCGCGCCGCTCGAGTTCTTCAGCGACAGACGTCTTTCCAGTGCCGGAACTGCCTTCAATCAGATAATTCTTGATGCCCATAGGCGGCGTTTACAACGACTTTCCGTCCGGTGAAAAGTGATTTTGACACGTGAACGCTTCATTTATCAATTGGCCCAATCAGCGAGAGCTTTCGGGACTTTGTGTATCGGCGGTGAAGGTTCGAAATGGGGCCGTTTCTGTTGAAGAACGCGAGGTAGGCAACGATTGACGTACGATGCGGCACGTCGGCGAGCGGGCACCCGCTCCCGATGAGGCGAGTGCGAGGCCCGGCATCGAGATTATCTTGGCCTATCGACGCAGGTTCTGGGTTGCGGCGGCGAGGTGGAACTCGTCTTTCTCTCCGTTCGGACCGCGCAGGCGCAAGCGGTCCAGCCTCAAGATGCGCTTCAGTTGAGCGACGAGCATTTCGACTTTCTTGCGTTGGCGGCGTGACACCAGATAGGCGTCGGAGGTGGCGAAATCGCGGGCCACATCGCGAGCGGCTTCGTGGATGGAGCGTGTGACCTTGCGGGCGGGCAGGTGGGGTGTGCATTGCTGCTGGTGGATTCCGTCCTGGCAGTCCTGCTGGAGCGCACCGCTCCTGCGTATCCTTGTCACCCGCTCCTTCGTCATAGCTCCGGAAGGCGGCATTTGGTCCGCCGGCATTTTAGGGAGCGCAGAATGGTCAGCTTGGAAAGCGCGAGGAACGAGTTGCACTACGAGACGATCGCCGGTGGCGACGACCTGCCGAAAACGCCTGAGCAGGCGATCGACTATCACGAAACCCACTGGGCTGGACTCACGGCGGAGCCGCGGGAAGTCGACTACATCGAATGTGAGATCGGCGGCATGCCCGCCCTCCGGATCCTGCCCAAACAAGCTGATACGGCGCGCATGATCGTGCACGCCCATGGCGGTGGGTTCGTAAGCGGCTCGATGTTTACGCACCGCAAGATGCTGGGCCATCTCGGCAAGGCGGCCCGTTGCCAGGTGCTGGTCTACGATTATCCTTATGCGCACCAGGCGAAGTATCCCACCCAACTGGATTTGGCTGTTGCGGTGTATCGCGACCTGCTCGACCAGGGCGTAGCACCTGAAAGCATGGCGCTCTCCGCTGATTCCTGCGGCGCCATGCTCGCCCTTGGTACCCTGCAGCGGGCGCGGGAGGAGATGCTTCCGTTTCCGGCGACAGTGATGCTGTTGTCGGCCTGGCTCGACATGACCCTTTCCAGTGGAGGATACGAGGAAAACGGCGAACACGACCGGTTCTTCACGCGTCCGCGATGTGGCTGGCTTGTCGCCAATGTGCTGGGCGGCGGCAACCCGCGTGATCCTTTGATGAGTCCACTGTTTGCCGATCTCTCCGGATTCCCGCCGATCTACATGCAGGTTGGCGGCCATGAGACCCTTCTTGGCGAAAACCGCGATTTCCTTGCACGCGCGCTGGCGGCTGGTGTCGACGCCCGGCTCGACGTGTTTCCGCAAATGCTGCATTCGTTCCAGATGATGGCCGGGCGCGCTCCCGAAGCCGATGAAGCAATTGCCCAACTGGGAGCCTGGGCGTGGCAGAGGCTCAGCGCTACTTCCAATGGCGTGGTGGCGTGATGCGCAAACTGATTGTCGCCAGCTTCGTCTCCCTGGACGGTGTCATCGAAGCCCCCATGAACTGGGCTGCGCCGTTTTTCGATGCGTCCTCCCAATCCGATGCCTATGACAATCTTGCCGAAGTCGACCTGTTCTTGATGGGGCGGGTAAGCTACGAAAGCTTCTACGCGGTCTGGCCGGGCATCACTGGGGATCGCTACATCGAGCGCATCAATGCCTTGCCCAAACTCGTAGTTTCGCGGACCCTTGTCTCGGCATCTTGGAACGCGACGGTTCTTCGGGACGACATCGGATCGGCTCTCGCTGCGCTCAAGGGGCAGCCAGGAGGTACGATCATGAAATATGGTGTAACCAATCTCGACCGGACACTTCTCGAACACGGACTGGTCGATGAGTACCGGCTGGGCATCGTTCCAGTCGTGGTAGGCCACGGCAAGCGCCTTTTCGAAGACGTGCAGCCCGAGTTGGTCGACCTCACTCTCACGGATGTCAAACGGACCGCGTCCGGCATTATCGACCTCGTATACAAGCCGAAATAGAAGATGCCGGCACCTGTCAAGCCGAAAGGTCTGTTCGATCAACGCTACTCCGACTTCCTGCGGACGGCGGCCCCCATTCGCTCCCGGCTTCACCGCTACTGCGCCCGTATGGTCGGCTCGGCCATGGATGGCGAAGACATCGTTCAGGAGGCCTTACTGGAAGCTTTTTCGAAGCTCGACCAGCTGACCGAGCGGGGCGCGCTTCAATCATGGGTCTTCCGCATCGCGCACAATCGCACCGTAGATTTCCTTCGCCGGCGTCGGGTTCGGACCAGGGCAGAGGGAGAATTCGCTCCGCCGGACATGTTCGTGCCGAGGGAAGCCACGGGAAGGGGGCCGGATCACGCGATCGAGCGGCTTGTGCTGAACCTGCCTCCGATGGAGCGGGCCTGCGTGCTCCTAAGCGATGCGTTCGACCATTCTCTCGAGGAGACGGCCGAGTTGGTCGGAACCTCGACGGGTGCGGTTAAATCCGCTCTCCATCGCGGCCGGGCGAAGCTCAGCGCGCTTGGCGACATTCCTCCGCCATCTCCGCAGCCGCGAGAACCGGACCCGGCATTCCTGCAATTGCTGGAAACCTATGTCCAACTCTTCAACATGCGGGACTGGGATGCAGTCAGGGCGCTGGCGGGTGCCGACGCGCGGCTTGAAGTGGCCGATTATTTCGCTGGAAGACTCGTCGACGCGCCTTATTTCGCCGAGTATGAACGCGCCTCAACTCAATGGCGCCTCGAGGTCGGCACCTTCGACGGCGAGACTATTTTGATGATGCACAACTTTGTCGACGATGCCTGGCGCGCGGTCTACCCGATTCGACTTGCGGTGAACGGCGACGAAATCGTCCGCATTGCCGATTATTGCGCCTGTCCCTGGTTATTAGCGGCGGGCGAGTGTCGCTAGCATTACAGCTGCAATTTAGTTTTGATATGAGCGCGACGGGCAGCGGCTTGATGTGCGCGTCTCCAGCGGGTGGATCGGTCGTTCGCCGCGAGTGACGTCAAGGACTTCAACGCGGACGAAGCTGTCTCAGGCCAAGAGGTGTGCCTCCTGCTGCCTCGACATGCCGCCTTTCAACACATTGTCTCGACGGCCTCGGTCCCATTCAAGCAACCGACGCAGAGTATCCTCGATCGGTCGAAACGTCAGTCCTGCGGCCTTGGCCTTCCCGGTGCTGAGCGCAAAGAAATACCGGAAGTCGGGGTGCATTGGTGCCATCATGGGAATGTCCACCCAAGGCACGATGTTGGCTTCCGCAATCTTCTTTTCGTCGACCCAGACGAACTCGGTCTTCGACTTCGACATGTCGCGAATTGCGTGCAACACGTCTGAGAAGGACCGCGGTTCGCCTGTCACGTTCCAGATGCCAGCGAGGTCACTCTCGGCGCAACGAACCGCGAACTTGGCGACGTCCCTCACGTCGATCAATTGAAGTGATCTGTCTCGAGGAGCGGGCGCAGGAATCCTCAATGTCTCATTCAGCGCAGTGTCTATCCGGCGCACCCACCACGTGAGCCGGTCGGTATAATCGCCTGCTCCGACCAGAAGTCCGACTCGGAGCAGTGTTGCGCGATCTCCGAGGATGCTCTCTGCCATGATCTCGCTCGCTCGCTTGAGCGGTCCGTAGGACGGGCCATATGCCAATGCTGAGGTTCTGCTTTCCAGTGGGATTTTGGCCGCTGTCTCAAGATCATCCTTCGTGGCGTCCGGTACCTCCTTGGTTTCGTCGATCCCCGGTTCCAGAAACACGCCATACGCCGAGATCGACGAGATCATCACATACCGTTGAATCTGGTCGCCAACGGCCATCAAAAGCGACTGTACCGCATCCGGCGAGTAGGCGCAGGAGTCGAAGACCCATTCGAAGCTGTGTTGGGCAAGCTCTCCGAGGGAGCCATACCTGTCCCCCTGAATGACTTCGACTTTCGGCTGACCGCTGTGCAGTGTTGCTCGACGCGAAAGGACCGTGACCGAATGGCCGGCATCCACGAGCGCATCGGCCATGGCTCCACCTAAAAAGCCCGTTCCACCAACGACAAAACAACGCATTGGCCACCTCCATGCTTGAGTTTTTGAAAGTGTGTCTCGAATGAATGGCTGCTTCGGTGGGGTCTGCGGCCGGAACTTATCTTCCCGGCCGCAGTCCAAGCCCGTGGTTAGCCTTAAGGTCTACGTTGTCGGCAAGAACTCTCAGCATGCCCGGCAGTTCGACTACGATTGTCGTGGGAAGACCAGCCACCGTTTCGTCGGCAAGTTCGCACCAGACTTGCCTCAGCCTTTTCACCACGTCCTCACCTCTCTGGGTTAGTTGGACGATGGTGGCACGTTTGTCACCTGGTGCCGGCGTTCGGCGGATATAGCCGGCTGCTTCGAGCTTGCTGGCCATGAGCGTAACACTTGGCGGTTCGCACCCGAGGGCATTACTGAGCTGGGCCTGAATCATCGGGCCTGTTCGCGCAATTTCAAGCAATAGCGCTTCCTGGCCTGGGTGCAGACTGAGTGGAGCGAGCAGTGCGGCGGCCCGTGCCCGGTGGCGCAGGCTCAACAGGCGAATGGCCTGGTTGATGTCATCGGCAAGAGCAAAATCCATGGGTACTCCTTGACAAGATAGTTACGCGCATAACATTATGCGCATAATGAATTATGCATTAGTTCGAAGGAGTCGACAATGCCTGCAAAGATTGCCGTCATCTACTACAGCGCAACCGGTGGGGTGCATGCCTTGGCCGAAGCTATTGCTCAGGGGGCAGCCTCCACGGGCGCAGAAGCGCATTTGCGGCGGGTCGCAGAGCTCGCGCCCGACAGCGCCATCGACCAGAACCCGCATTGGCGCCGTCACATCGACGCAACAAAGTCAGTGGTCGAAGCCTCGCTTGGCGATCTCATATGGGCAGATGGCCTTGCCTTCGGCACACCAACTCGGTTCGGCGGCCCGGCTGCGCAGCTCAAGCAGTTCATCGATCAGGCCGGTGGGTTGTGGCGCAAAGGCGAACTCATCGACAAACCGGTGACCGCCTTCACCGCGGCGTTCAACCGGCACGGCGGAAGCGAGGCAACAATATTGTCGCTGAGCAACGTCTTTTACCATTGGGGAGCGTTGATTGTCCCGCCCGGTTATGCCGATCCGGCCGTATTCGCCGCCGGGGGCAATCCCTATGGCACTTCCCACGTATCCGGTCCAGGCGGCGAGGGACCAAATGAAACCGTGTTGGAAATGGCACGGTTCCAGGGACGACGCCTGGCCGATACGACGACCCGGCTACTGGCCGGCCGCGACTTGACCGAATCCTTGCGCGCCACCCGCACAGCATAACCGTTCGGAGGTCGGCGAGATCATCATGGCGACTATTGAATCCACATCTGAAACGACTGCACCACCACCTGGATATCAGCGAGATATCCTCGTCCTGGTCTGCGCCTGCCAATTCATGGTGATTCTGGATGCGGCGATCGTGAACGTTGCCTTGCCATCCATTGAAAGAGAGTTGGGCTTCTCCCCAACGAGTCTGGCATGGGTGGTGAATGGCTATCTTCTCACGTTCGCCGGCTTTATGCTCTTCGGCGGTCGAGCCATTGACCTGTTTGGTCGCCGTAGGATGCTCGTCGCCGGCTTGTGCCTATTCTCGCTATCGAGCCTAATGGCCGGCTTGGCGATGGCTTCGTCCATGCTGGTTGCCGCGCGACTTGCGCAGGGCCTCGGCGCCGCATTGCTGGCGCCGGCTACTTTGGCGGTGATCAATGTGAACTTCGCCGACGGCCCATTACGTGCGAAAGCCTTCGGTGCCTGGTCGGCAGCAGGCGGCATTGGTGGCATGTCTGGCGCGCTCGTTGGAGGCGCCCTTACCACCGGAGTGTCGTGGCGGTGGGTGTTTCTGATCAATGTTCCGATTGGTGTAATGTTAATCGCTCTCGCCATGCTTGTTCTGGCAGGCGATCAAAACGACACAAAGAAGCCGCTCGATCTTGCCGGCGCGCTCACCGGAACGGCAGGTCTCGGTGCGACGGTCTATGGAGTCATGCAGAGTGCTGATTATGGCTGGCTTTCGTTCGAGGTCATGGGTCCCATCGGCAGCGGGTGCGCTCTGTTGATCGCCTTCCTTCTGGTCGAGGCTCGATTTGCACCACTGCCAATGCTGCCTCTCGGACTTTTCACCAGACGCAGCATCGCGGTCGGCAACGTGATGCTGGTGCTGTTCGGTGGAATTGCAATCGCCATGTGGTACTTCACCTCGCTCCTGTTGCAGAATGTGTTGGGCTATTCGGCGATTCAGGCCGGCCTCGGACAGACCCCGGCAGCAGTGACTTTTGTTGTCGTGGCGCGCCTGACGGCATCTTTGCTGCCGCGATTGGGTGTGCGGACGCTTGTCCTGATTGGCTGTGCCTGTTTCGTAATCGGCTTCGGCTGGCTGACCCAGGCCGGGCCTGCGAGCAGCTATCTGTTCGCTATTCTCGGGCCGACGCTGCTCGTCGCCACCGGTATCGGGCTGATATTCCCAACGCTCATGGCGGCAGCGACATCGGAGGCGACGGACGACGAAACGGGAATCGTTGCTGGGCTCGCCAGCACCTCCAGCCAAGTCGGCAGCGCCATTGGCTTGGCCGTGCTGGCGACGGCCGCCAGCGCGGGTGCGAGGTCAAGCGCGGGCATGGCAGAGCAAGCCGCGCTGGCCGTCGGGTACGGCCGTGTGTTCCTGATCGCCGCCGGGCTCGCACTCTCCATTGCCTTGGCCAGCACGCTGCTGCAGCGGCGGCTGGGTATCTGATCGATGACCTGATAGCGATTCATTGCGTCGGCCGTTCAGACCGCACTAAGGCCTCGGTACCTCCCAATTGGGCGTCCACTTTGGCGTTTCAATCGCCATCAGCAGTCGGTCTGCACGCGCTGAAGCCGAACCGGCCATTGCCCGCGATATCGACGGTTTCCACAATCCCGTCAGGCGGCCTTCCGCCCTCGACCATAAAGCCCGGTTCAATTCGAAAGCCGGTTCCGAACGTGAGCCATTTGCTCGCCGCCAAACCGGGGCAAGCTCCAACAGCCTGTCTATTACCGGAATCCGCCAAAGCGGTGCCATGAGCGCCGACAGCGAGGGGAATGAAGCAACATAGAGTGAATCCTACTTTTCGGAGCATGGCTCACTGCGATGCCGGATGAACCGGCATGCAGCGGGGCTCGGCGTCCCGCTAGTCCTTCGCGGTGACCTGCGGCTCGATGACGACGGCGTCCGCGGATCGGCTCCCCGGTCCGTGGAAGACCGCCTCGATATTGTTGCCGTCCGGATCGAACAGATACGCGGCGTAGTAGCCCGGGTGATAGTTGCGCGGCCCGGGCGCGCCGTTGTCGCGCCCGCCCGCGGCGAGGCCGGCGCGATAGAACGCTTGCACGGCCTCGGGGCCGTCGACCTGAAAAGCGAAGTGGACGTGCGATGGCTGGCCTTCGGTCTGCTGCACCCACAGTTCGTCCGCGTAGAAGAAGAACGGTCCCTCGACGATCGGTATATGGCTGCCCAGGGCGTCAATGACCGCCTTGTAGAAGCGCTTGCTTGCTTCCAGATCGCGCACGCTGATGTGCAGATGATCGATGAGCCTGCCGCGATAGATCGTCATGCGTCGCTCCGATTTTGTCGATGACACTGAAACCGACATCCCCCCCGATGGGAGGTTTTGAATCTCGTCGCAGTAACAAAGGAATGAAGATGAAATCCAAATCCTCAGGCGCCAATAAGCCTTCCGAGCATGTGGTGAAGGACATCCGGTAAGCGACCGCGCCCCGATATCGGGGCAGCGACGCTATAGAGTACTGGCATCGAGGGAATGGTCCTGCTGAGATAACCGAAGGCGCTCCGCTAGACGATCAAGACCGCCGCGAATCATGCTGGCATATGGGGTGTCGGGGAGGTTTGAACTGGCCGCAACGCCTGCCTCAAGATGGCGCTGGCAAGCCACTCTGTCGCCCAGCCTGAGGTAGTCGTCACCGAGATTGAGGTGCAATGATGGGAGGAAGGCGGCGACGGCCAGGCTATCGTGATGTTCTTGGGCTTCGGCGTCGGCGCAACGCAGCGCGGCCGCCAGGGCGCGCTGATCCCACGCCAGTTCACCCTGCAGGTCGTCCTGAGCATCAGCCATGAAATGCGCGAGGGTGCACTCATGGAGCGGTCTTGGGTTGTGCTCAATTGTGGCCCAGATGGCCGCAAATTCTTGGCGCGCATCGGATCGAGCTCCGCTCTGCAAGGTGGTGATAGCAGCTTGGATCGCCGCCATGATAGGATCATCTAGCATTGCTGGAACCCTCCAAAAGGGATGATGTCGCGGAAGTTCGGGCTCAGACCGCTCGAACTTCGGCAAGTCGCTTGATTGAGTATGCGTCGTCCCAACAGACGGCGGCTTCCCATGCGGCAGACGCTTGCGCGGCGATGTCATACGCGCCCTCGTCGAGACCGCCGGCGTTATGGGGTAGCGCTAGATCGAGGTCGGGCACGTCGACGTGCGACTCGTCCCAGTCGATCATCGCGACCCGATCTGCGGTCATGCGGATGTTGCGCGGGTTGGGGTCGCCGTGGACGACGCATGTCTGACGCCCGACGAGCCGCGCCCACGCGGCTCGGCATCGAGCAACTCCCTCCGGCGGCATCGCACTGAGATCGATCCTAGTTCCAGTCTCGGCACGCAGGAGGTCGGTCGACGATCGCCAACCTGGGCGCTGCGGCCAGCCCTCAGTCAACCGATGCAAGCGGCGGAGTGTCTCGGCCACGCGACGCCAGTCGGCCTCTGTCTCGGGCGGTCCGCCTTCCACGTATGTCATCACCACAAGACCGTCCGCAAACAGCCGTCCGTCCGTCGTCGGGATCGGTACCGGCACGGTCAGGCCCTCGCGGTCGAGGTGTTGCAGGAGTCTCGTCTCCCACGCGAGATCAGCGTCGCTCCTGGCCCCAAGACGCGCCACCGCGAGGTAGCCTCGGACACGTACGCTCCATACGTCGTTGGCCACACCGCCAGCGAGTGGTTCGATGCGACCGACGTCTCCACCCCATAGCCCCAGTGCTTCCCATCCCACTGGCGATACCCCCTGATAAGTGCTCAAGCGATATTGAGCGCAAGCTCGGAACAACGCGGACCATCGCGGTGTGAACTCAGCGAATATGATCGCGCGCGCAATTGGTTTGAGCAGTTCTTCACTCTTCGAGTTGATAATCGAACCAGACGCGATGGGTTCCGTCGGGATCGACCGTCACTCCGCCTGATCCCGAAATACCTTTCAACCCGCCGGTACCGCTTCCGGCGACAATCGCGAAGAACTGGTTTGATCGGTCGCTGCCGCTGGTGGAAGCGGAGTGCATGAAGTTAAACGAGCCGAACAGATTAGCGATAGACCCCTCGAAACTCTCCATCGCGAGGTATGAGCCCGCGCCGCGCGCTTGATCAAAAGCCGCTGTCAAGATTGTCGATGACCTCCCGACAACCCGGCCCGTATATACTTTTTCCATTGTGCTCACGACCACGGGCGTTCCGGTGACAACTTCCGGCAATGGCAGCAGGGCCGTGGGGGTGAAGTCTCGGACCGCAAACGTTCCCTCTGCCTTCATCGAGGATTCCTCTTTTGGATTTGCCTGACATAGGCGTCCGCCAGTTCCTTGATCACCGACCGTTCCGTCGGCTCGCCACCAAGATGCAGGCTGCGTAGCTCGGCCATAAATGCCCCCCACATTTGAGGTCCGCCATCTTCCAGAAGCTGGGCACGGATCGATAGCTCGCGCGTCGCAGGCGTAAAGCGCCGACCCCACGCGCCCATATGGGCAAGCAACGGCACGAGTTGGATCGAAGGCTCGGTTAGGCTGTAGATCGTCTTCTGCTTGTGCGACGGGTCAGAAGTCGCCGAAAGCATTCCCGCTTCAGTCAGCTTCTTCAGCCGATCGGCCAGAATGTTCGAGGCGATACCTTCCTCCGAATTGTTGAGCAAATTGCGGTAGTGCCGCCGGTTTCCAAACATGATGTCGCGAATGACGATCAGGCTCCAGCGATCGCCGAGCGTCTCGAGGGTCAGATTGATCGGGCAGCCGGACCGCATGGGTCTGTCCATGAGAGTATCTGCAAAACTGCTTGCATTATACCTACGGAATTGATACTCGGCAACTGGTTGCAATACGCCTTCAGAGGGATTTGGCCTGTGCGGAGCGAGACTGAGCAGATGTCGCACATTGTCCCGAGTCCGGCATGCCCCCGATGAGACTCGAACACATTGGTGCCGCAGCCCCCACTGCCCAGATGATGGTGATGAGGCCCTTTTCACGGCGGAGTGAGATATGATCACCGTCTACGGCGAAGGAAGAGGATTTCGCGTGGTGTGGCTTCTGGAGGAGATGGGGCTTCCCTATCGCCTTCACTCTGTGGATCTTCTGGCGGGCTTCAAGGACGACCAGGAATTTCTCGCCGTCAATCCGGCCGGCTTCATACCGGCAATCCGCGACGACGAAGTCACCATGGTCGAGTCGATTGCTATCATGGAGTATCTGTTGTCCCGCTACGGACCGACCCCGCTATTGCCGGATTCGCAATCGCCAACGTTTCCGCTTTATCAGCAGTTCCTTCATCTGGGCGAAGCCGGGCTGGCGGCCGCGATCTACTGGGTCGTCAATGCGCGCAACCTGCCCACAGAAGCAGAGCGCCAAAACCCGACGGCGAGGCATGCGCTGTGGCAGTACGAGAACCGATTGGGACTGGTCATGCGACAACTCGCGCTCACGCCGTATCTGGCGGGAGATGAGTTCACGGTCGCCGACATTTCGGTGACATACGCGCTAAATCTGGCCCAGTTCAGCGCGGGCGTCGCCCCTGACGAGCCCCTGCAAGCCTATTTGGCTCGCACGCGCGGGCGCGAGGCCTACAGGCGCGCCTTGGAAACCTGCCAGGCCACGAAAACCTGGTACGCCAAGGCCGCGAGCGCATGACCAAATTTATGTGGGCGAAACGACGATTCGGCTCCTGGCGGGCAAGCAGGACATTGCCGGAAGGGCAGTTCGATGGCATCCGGCAGACTGCCGGCGCGGACGTGGTGAGCCAATCACTTCTGTGCCCCGTGACCCGTATCGGCCGGGGTCGGCGTGCAGTCGGGGCCGTGTCAGGGGTTGGGCTAAATCAGGCAAATCTCCCACTCGAAATCATCAATGCTGAAGTGGATCAGACAAGTCGATCGACGGCGCAAGGCGGCGGCCCTTAGCGCGTCTTCACCTCGAAGGGACTGCCCGGCCCGACCATGCATTCGTAAATTGCATAGCTGTTCTTGAACGATCTGCCCTCGATGCCGGCAGTTGCATCATAGCAGGCCTCGTAAAGGGCCTCGGCTTCGTCATGGCGGGCGGAGTCGCCGCGGAGGGCAAAGATGCGGCGTTCGGCCTTCGTTTGCTCCCGCTCGCAGCGATCGTTTTCCTCGGCCGAATCAGCGGTGAAGTTGCAGAAGTTGACGACAATCATGGAGAAGGAATCCGTCGCAACGTCGGGATCGTTGGCGACCATCTGCTCGATGCGGGCTTCCCGGCTCGCGTAGGCAGACCATTGCGGGCAAACGTCCTCCAGCCGGGCGCGCATGTCCTTGACCCCCTCCGGCGTATTCAGCTTTGCCGCGAGAATTTCGGCCGAGCCGGAATCGAGGGAGACAATGAACGGGAGGAAGCCGACATCGTCGCCGTAGCTGTCCTTTCTGTCGACCTCACCGCATATTCCCCGATTCCCGTTCTCTATCGGAGCAAGGAGGCGAAGGCGAATTGATCGAGGATCGGCCATGTCGCGGCCGAGGAGATCGATACTCTTTGAAAGCACCTCGGGGTCAATCGAGGACCACGTACTGTCGAACGCGTATCCGGGCCGGTCAGCCGCCGCCGCTGGCAGGCCGGAAACGAGCATCAGAATTGCTATGGCGACTGCCGTTGAGCCAAGCCGCATGATCAATTCCTCCTACCACGGTTAGTGCCTCAGTTTGGCCGACATCCACCCAATGACCAAGCTTGTTGACGTGAGATAGCGCAGTGAAGAACGAGGACCCCCAAGCGCCCCAAAATGCGCCCCAGGCGTATAGCTGAGCGTTGTGCAGCGATCTGAAATCTGTCTTTCACTCTTGCCTCAACGGGGAACGCCTTCGCCACTCGCGCAACCGCCCGAATTTCCCGCCTATAAAAGGCCCGCTGACCGCCGCAGCAGATTTCGCACGTTGGATACGTGCCACCGACCGCCGCGGGCAGTGCGAACGCCTCGATCGTTGAGGGCGGTGGCCAAACCGCGCAGGTCGGCCACGCCCGTTGCCCGCAGCGAATTGACGATCGGCATCACATTGGCCGCAAAGGCATCGGCTTCCTCGGTCAACGCACGGTGCCCAGCGGCTGCCGCCGCCGCCGCGTTTCGCCGGTTGCCGAGCTTTGCCCCCTGCGCCTTCCGGGCGGCCAAGGCCGCCTTGGTACGTTCCGATATCAGCCGGCGCTCCTTCTCCGCCAGTGCAGCATAGAGGTGCAGCATGAAGGGGTCGGCGTCTCGTCCTAGTTCCGCGACGATGAACGGCACACGTTGGGCCATCAGGCCCGATATGAAGGCCACGTCGCGGGAAAGCCGGTCCAGCTTGGCCACTATGACCGGGCATTTGTGTCGCCGCCCTGTAGCCAACGCTGCGGCCAGCTGCGGCCTTCGGTCGAGGGCATCGTTCCCTTTCCCGGTCTCGACCTCGACGAACTCGGCGGTCAGGTCGAGGCCTTCGGCCGCGGCAAAACGGGTAACCGCATCCCTTTGGGCCTCGATGCCGAGGCCTGATCGGCCCTGGCGGGCGGTGGAAACGCGGTAATAGGCAATAGCTTGTTGCATTGCGACAAACTCAGTGGCCGTTTGTACAAAACGCATACCACCGTTTGCGTCTTGTACGTAGCCAACTATCTGGCAAAACAGAGCAATTTCGTTCCATAGTTCGATTGCCAGGCATGCACACACTCGCGCTTTGGGGTGCTAAGCCTGAAATCCGGGGGCAACGCAGGAAATCCCCCGGGCCCGCTCATATATCCGCGCTGCGCCAACGCCGGACGTTGCTCGCGTTACCGGCGCATCCGAAAGGTGCAGGCCATTGCGTTAGCGAACGCTTCAGACGTTGGAGCCATCATCGTGAACCGCATCGTCCGAGAGACAAATGGATGGATGGCGAAACCACCAAACAGGCGTATGCGCTTGTCGACCGGGCACTTGGCGACTGGTGGAAGGACGATCGGCGTAACTGGTGTGCCTATTGCGGCATCCCAATGAGGAAGAAGGCCAAGAGAGGCTCGCCGCTTCCACCCACCAAATCAACACGGGACCACGTCATTCCGCGGAAGCACAGCGGCGGTCTTCTCACTATCCCTGCCTGTAGTTCCTGCAACTTGGCGAAAGGGGCTCTCTCTCTTCAAGAGTTCCTGCTGTCCGACCACTTTCGGGACCGGCGTAAGCATCGGCATAAGCACCAATGGCCGATAGACGAGCTTTGGCTGGTCGCCGCAGCAGCGGCATTGAAGCGGTCAATTGCGCTATCGGAGGCTGCGAGGTCGGGGTATCTGGCTGGTGGGCGCCCTGCCGAGCACAAATCTCGCATTGCGTCGTAGCCACCAGTTGAGTGGCTCAACACCAAAACTGACATCGCGTTCCGAATTGAGTCCAATCCAAGAAGGGGCCAGCCGCGCCAATGAAATCCGCTTTCTGGCGATAAGCGGAAGTCACCTGCCGCAGCGAGCCCCATGACCGCGTTGACTATAGAACCCGCCGGAAAACTCCACCCAATCGCAAGCGTGCCCGGTATCCACCATCGCCGCCGCCAAATCTCGGTCGCGGACGAAGCACTGCGCAACAATCCGATCATAGCTTGTCGGCCGGGATCGGCCGTCGCAGGGCGTACCTGCGCCGACCTGGACGCATGTCACCACCTTTGAACTGACAAGCGATTGAAGCGCTGATTTTGCTTTTTCGCCACCAGGGTCACTGAGTTCGGGCGCGTCAATCCCGCAGAGCCGCACCTTGATGCATGCGGAGTGCGAGCAGACCCATAGCGTGTCCCCGTCGACCACCTTGCTGGCAGTGCCTTTGGCTTCGGCTGCAAGTGCGATCGAGGCGCCTGGGGAAGCGAGCGCAGCCACGAACACCACGACATTCAAGAGAAGCGCCAAGCGCTTGGCTGCCGCCGTCATGTCCGAGCATTTCAGCGGCAAATGCCTGATCCCTTGCCTATTCGTTCTCGCGCCAGACCTCACTTTCCAGCTTCTCCAGCTGCCCCTGTGCTTCATCCTGAGCCTGTGCGATCAGGAAGGCGAGGAAATCCTGCCCGAGATTGCCGGCGTCGGTCCTAAGCCTTCCCAGATCTCTTGCCAGCCTTCTCAGGACCAGCTGCTTTTCGTCCTCGGTGATCGGCTTCATCGCGTGCCTCCCGATCGTCGCAACGATCGGAAGAACGATAGCGCCTGCGTTGCTTTGAAGGCAGTCGCACCGTCCGCTCGCTGTGCCGCGTCGCCGGTCTCTTCGTCAATGAGCTGCCAGCACTCCCGGATCGGCAACGGCTCCAGGCGGTAGCCTAACTCGCCGGCCAACCCTCGTACCTTCGCAATGTCCTCACGAGCCATCTCGTTTCTCCGAGCGCGCTTCAGCCACGGCGGGCGAAGCCAGCCAGGCCGATTCGGCGGCCTCACAAGCCTTGCGCTTGGTGGCAGCGAAGCCCGTCCCAAGCGAACGCTAGTTGGCAGCCGTCCAGAACCATTCCTTGCCGGGCTCGTTCAGGCCGGCACGCTTGTAGACGCGGGTATAGCCGCCGTTCGGTTGGGCGATGAAGTCGGCACCACCCTCCGGCCATGTATGCTGCCAAGTCAGGCGAAGCGGTTCCATGCGATATCGGCCACTGAAACACGGCGATGATCGCTTAGGAAAAAATTCAGGGCAAGGGAGGTGGATCGCGGAAAGGCGTCGGTCCTCTGTCCAGCCTAAGGCTCGCCGCTCTTCCGGGAGTGCGTCAGAGGCGCCGCCCGCGTTTGGGCGGTTTGGGCGGTCTATGGCGACCGCGGAGAATGTTGCGCGTGGTTGGCTGGCGGAGGGAGAGATACTGGGGTTCAACATTCTCTCGCAGGATTTCGAAGGTCTTCGCGCTGTCACGCTGCCGCGCTGGCTTGTCGGAGCCACCTCGGACGGGGCTCCCGTTCAGTCGGGAGGCATGTTATAAAACGTCGGGAATCAGCTGCTAGGACACGACGTTTTGTAACATGGCCGAACCCGCAGTCCCAAGTCAGCGGAAGACCGCGCTCCGCCTTCTTGAGCGCAACGGAATCATGCGGCTCTCGGACCTTGTGGCGCAAGGCGTCGATCCCCCGACCCTTTCACGCCTGGTCAACGAGGGCGCCATCATCCGCCCCTCCCGCGGCCTTTATGAACTTGCCGATGCCGAGTTCCATCTCTCCCATGGGCTGGCCGAAATCGCGAAGCGGGTCCCAAAGGGGGTGATCTGCCTGATTTCCGCACTGCAGTTCCACGAGATCACGCTGCAGAACGCCAGTAGCGTGTGGGTGGCAATCGGGGAGAGAGACCGGAAGCCGAGCATCAGCTATCCGCCAGTTCGATTCGTCCGGTTCGGCGAGCGCGCCCTTGCCGACGGTATCGATACGCACATCATCGATTCCGTAAAAGTGAGGATCACCGATCCGGCAAGAACGGTCGTCGACTGCTTCCGGTACCGAAATACGGTTGGTCTTGACGTGGCACTCGAAGCACTCCGCATGGCACTTCGGTCCCGCAAGACGTCACCCGACGAAATCTCCCGCCACGCTGGCAACCTGCGGATCGGGACGGTCATTCGCCCCTACCTTGAAAGCCTCGCGGCGGATGAAGGATAAGCCGACCAATCTCCCGGCGTCCGTCGCAGCGCGACTGCGCAACATTGCCCGGGACAAGAATTCCAGCCTCGAGTTCATCCTGCGACGCTATGCGATCGAACGGCTTCTCCACCGCCTGAGTTTGTCGCCCTTTCGCGATCGCTTCGTCCTCAAAGGCGCAATGCTTTTCACGGCATGGCTCGATGATCCATTCCGGCCCACGCAGGATCTCGACCTGATGGGTTTTGGCGACCCCGCCATCGAAACGATCGCCACCACTTATCGAGCTATCTGCGGACAGGAGGCCGCCGACGATGGGTTGGTGTTCGATGCCGACGAAGTCATCGTGGAGCAGATCCGCGACGACCAGCAATATCGTGGTGCTCGAGTTCGTAGCCGGGCCTTTCTAGGAAGGACGCGCATCCCGATACAGATCGATATCGGTTTTGGCGATGCAATCACGCCGGCCGCTACCGACATCGAGTTCCCCGCACTTCTTGATGCTGAAGGCCCCCACCTCCGGGCATATCCGCGCGAAACGGTCGTTGCCGAAAAGTTCCAGGCAATGGTCGAGCTGGGGCTCGCCAACAGCCGGATGAAGGACTTCTACGACCTTCTCGCACTCAGCCGGCTCTTTGCTTTCGATGGACATTCGGTAGCGGCAGCGATCCGGGCGACCTTTGATCGTCGCCATACATCCATCCCGGCCGAACTGCCGATCGCACTCGGACGAGCGTTCTCCTTGGATCGCCAGAAGAACGAGCAATGGATTGCCTTCGTGAGCCGGACGCCCTTGCTTGTTGAGACAGGCAGCCTGCAAGCAACGCTCGATGAGATCGCCGCGTTCGTCATGCCGCCAACGGCGGCGATTCTTGCCGGCGGTGATTTCTCGATGAAGTGGGCTCCCGGCGGTCCATGGAATGCGGTCACTTGAGACCTCAGCGATCTATTTGCTCGTCAATGAACTGAACGGTCTCCAGCAGCTTCTCACGAATGTCGATGATTCTCGCCGAAATGAGCGCCGAATCTCGTCCCGCCAATATGAGAACGGCCTTCAAGACCTCGTCGGAATGGCGGATCAGGACGACGACATGATCTCCGCTCGGTCCGTGGGTTCCGTCGAGCCAGTTCTTGACCGTGCGCTCGCTAGCGCCGGTCCAGCGCATCACCGTCTTGACTGCCTGGTGCGTGGAACCGAGTTCGGCACGTAGCGCCGCGGCGATCCTCTTGTTGAAGTCTAGTCCGGTTTGTTTGCGGCGCGACCCTTTCGGCAAAACCTTGCCCGTTTTCGGCAACATGTTTCCACCACTCTGCATCTACAGTGACGTCGATGCAGAGAGGGTAGGAAGATGACACTTCCTCCCTCGGATTTCCGATATGTGCCATGCGTCTGACCGGCGCCGGGCCGTCAGTGGATTGCCCCAAGGTGACCGATTGGAGCGCGACAGGCGAACGAAGCACCCCGACATCGGTGCGGGCGGCCGAGTACGTCCGCATGTCGACCGAGCACCAGCAATACTCGACCGAGAACCAATCCGCGGCGCTCCGGCGATACGCGCATCAGCGCTCGATTGAGATAGTTCGCACCTACGCCGACGAGGGCCGAAGCGGTCTCCGCCTCGATGGGCGAGACGCGCTCAAACAACTTATCAAGGATGTGGAGAGCGGAACGGCCGACTTCACCGCGATTCTAGTCTACGACGTTAGCCGGTGGGGCCGCTTCCAGGATGCCGATGAGAGCGCCTACTACGAGTACATTTGCAAGCGCGCCGGGGTCACCGTGCACTATTGCGCTGAGCAATTCGAGAATGACGGCAGCCCGGTCTCGACGATCGTCAAAGGCGTCAAGCGCGCGATGGCCGGTGAGTATAGCCGCGAGCTCTCGGCAAAGGTCTTCGCCGGCCAGTGTCGCCTGATTGAACTGGGATTCCGGCAGGGCGGTGCGCCTGGATACGGCCTTCGCCGCCGCCTGATCGATCAAGGCGGCAACGTCAAGGGCGACCTGAATCAGGGTGAGCACAAGAGTATCCAAACCGACCGCGTGATCCTCGCGCTTGGGCCAGAGGACGAGGTCGAGACCGTCCGATCAATCTATCGAAGCTTTGTCGTAGACCAGAAGGCTGAGAAGGAAATCGCCGACGATCTGAACGGTCGCGGTATCAGGACGGACCTCGGCCGCCCCTGGACCCGAGGAACGGTGCACCAGGTCCTCATCAACGAGAAATATGTCGGCAACAACCTTTGGAACCGTGTCTCATTCAAGCTGAAGAAGAAGCGCGTGCGGAACGGTCCGGAAATGTGGATTCGGGCTGAAGGTGCTTTCGAGCGCATCGTCGATCAGGAGCTATTCGACGCGGCTCAGACAATCATTCGAGAGCGATCACGGAGATTTTCCGACGCGGAGATGTTGGAGGGGCTTCGCGGCCTCCTCGATCGACACGGTTACCTCTCCGGGCTCATCATCGACGAGAGCGAGCACCTTCCGTCGAGCAGCTCGTACCAAAGTCGATATGGCAGCTTGCTCCGGGCCTACCAGTTGGTCGGGTTCACGCCGGACCGCGATTACCGTTACATCGAGATCAATCGAGCTCTTCGCGAACTGCATCCCGGGGTGATGGCTGAGACCGTCGCCCAGATCGAGAAGGTTGGCGGTCAGGTCGACAGGGACCCGGACACGGACCTCCTGACGATCAATCGCGAATTCACCGCCTCGATTGTCATTGCCCGTTGCCTGGAGCTGGCGACCGGCTCGCTTCGGTGGAACGTCCGCTTCGACACCAGTCTGCAGCCCGATGTGACGGTCGTGCTTCGTATGGACCGGCCGAACAGCATCCCGCTCGACTACTACATCCTGCCGCGGATTGACATGACGGTGGCGCGTCTTCGGCTCGCCGAGCACAACGGTTTATCGCTCGACGCCTACCGTTTCGAGACACTCGATCCGCTCTACAGCATGGGGGCGCGCGTGAAGCTGAGCGAGGCTGCCTGATGAAAGCTTTGACTGTTCCAGCCGTCGAGTTGATTCCAGTCGATCAGGTCGATGTCGTCAATCCGCGCCTGCGAAACTCCCGTCTTTTCAAGGAGATTGTTGGGAATATCGCCGAACTCGGCCTGAAGAAGCCGATCACGGTGACGAAACGTGAGCGCGCCGACGGCCCGCGCTACGACCTCGTCTGTGGTCAAGGCAGGCTCGAGGCCTATCGGCTGCTTGGGCAGCTAGAAATCCCCGCTCTGGTGGTCGAGGCAGATACCGACGATTGCCTGGTGATGAGCCTTGTCGAAAACTGCGCGCGCCGGCAACATCGTGCTATCGACCTGCTCCACGACATCGAAGGCTTGAAGCGCCGCGGATACCGCGAATCGGAGATTGCGCAGAAGACCGACTTGTCAGTGGAGTACGTCCGAGGAGTGATCCGGCTCCTGGAAAAGGGCGAACACCGTCTCCTTCGTGCCGTCGAATCCGGCCATCTCCCGGTAAGCGTCGCCGTCGAGATCGCCGAGGCCGATGACGCTGGTGTTCAGCGCGCGCTTCAGCAGGCCTATGAGAAGAAGGAACTTAGGGGCCGTAAGCTCTTGATCGCCAAACGCGTGATCGAGCAGCGTCGACGACGCGGCAAGGGACTTCGCACAAATGTGCCAAAGCAACAGGACAACGTGTCGTCGGACTCCCTTATCCGTGCGTATCGCCAGGATACGGACAAGAAGCGGCACCTGATCCGCAAAGCCGAGGCAACGAGGGATCGGCTGATCTTCGCGACCGAAGCGCTGCGCAAGCTCCGGAGGGACGAGAACTTCGTGACGCTGCTCAGGGCGGAGCATCTCGACACTCTTCCCCGCAACCTGGCAGCCCGCTTCGAAGCGTCTCCGGAGACGCAATGATGGCTCGCAAGGCGTCCACCGGTCTGGTGAAGATGGCGTTCGAACAGGTCGGCGTGAAGATACCGATCGCCGATCTTCAACCGCTCCGAGCTGTGACCGCGACCATCAAGAAGACGCCGAAGTTCGCGCAGATAGCTGCATCCATCCGTGAGGTGGGTATCATTGAGCCGCCGGTCGTTGCGCGAGACCGGAGTGAGGCGGGCAAGTACCTCCTCCTCGACGGGCATCTCCGCGTCGAGGTACTGAAGGACCTAGGTGAGACCGAGGTCGCTTGCTTGGTTTCGACCGATGACGAGGCCTTCACTTACAATCGCCGAGTCAGCCGTATCGCGATCGTTCAGGAACACAGAATGATTCTGAAGGCGATTGAGAAGGGCGTCTCGGAGGAACGGATCGCCAGAGCGCTAAACGTCAATGTCGGTGAGATCCGCAAGAAGCGCCGCCTGCTCGCCGGAATCTGCCCGGAGGCCGCCGAGATCCTCAAGGACAAGCACGTCCCGATCAATTCCTTCACGGAACTCAGAAAAATGGCGCCGCTTCGACAAATCGAAGCCGCGGAGCTGATGGTCGCGATGAACAAGTACACGATCAACTATGCCAAATCGCTCTACGCCGCGACCCCGCATTCGCAATTGGCCGACGCGCAAAAGCGGAAGGCCGTGAACGGCCTCACCGACGATCAGATGGCCCTTATGGAACGCGAGTCGGCCAATCTTGATCGCGAGTTCAAGATGGCCGAGCAATCATATGGTAGCGACCATCTCGATCTCGTTCTTACCAAGGGATACTTGGCAAAGCTCCTCGGCAACGCGCGTGTCGTGCGGTACCTCGCTCAGAACTACCAGGAATTCCTGACCGAGTTTCAGCGAATTGCAGAATTGGAATCGACAGCCGCGTGAGCGGCAGCTGTCGAGGGGACCCGGACCCGATAAGCGCGGGGACCGCGGGAGACGCCGCACCGTGGGGCGGATCGAGCGCGGTGGTGGGAATGGCGGCGAACCCGTTCGGAGCCCACTAGGCCGGCGACCATATCGCCGGCTGCATGGCCTGCCGCTCCGGGCGGGTCATTTCGAATGAGGGCGTGCCGCGGCGTAAGTAAGCCGCTGGTGGCTTGGCCATGGCCGCGTCACGCCCTTGGCGTATCGCAAAGGGGGTGCAGTCCGCGGATGGCATCCGAGAACTGGATACGTGGGCGCATGAGCATCAAACGGCTTCTATGAAGCCACATGACGCTCTGCTGCTCGTGGCTCTTGATCTTGACGAAGCGCAACGTCGGTCGGATCACCGCCTCGCAAATCGCCTGGCATCGGCGGTGTCATCCTTCTGCCGCTTGACACAGGGGCTTTACATGGACCGGCCGCATCAAGCGCACATCATGACCGAGCTTCCGGATCTCGCTTTTCCAGTTAATGCATGCCTCTCGCGGAATGAGCGAGTTGAGAACAGTCCGCGGTCTATTGAACCGACCCCCGCGACCCGAGCAGCGAGGCGGGCTCGGCGTATAGGCTGACCACGGAGAACTCGACAGCAGCTGCGGTCGTGCCGTTGTTCAGCCAGAAGTGCGGCGTCAGGAACTGCGAGGCGACAGGCAAGTCGCTGGTGAGGACGCCTTCAGCCAAGTCGCCGCTGTTCAATCGCTCGATCCGGTAGCGGATTTCGCCGCCGTTTGGCTCGGCAGACAGGATCAGCTCGTAGAGGATCTGGCTTCCTGTGGTCGGGAATCCGGCGCCAAGATCGACGGCTGTGGCCGTACCGCTGCCGTCATTGCGGAGGAGGCGCAAGGTCGTCTGGGCGGAGTCGAAGCCGATGCCGACCATGTTCAGCAACGTCGAGGGGTTGACGTTGCCGATGTCCGCCGCTGCCGAATAGAGGCCCATGAACATCCGACAGGTCGCCTGGAAGGTTTCGATGCCACCACGCATGCAGAGATAGAATCCACCGAGACCGGCAGAATTCCCGCGCCACAGGCAAAGCTGGGCGCCGCGGAGCGTGGCGGCGGAGCCGGCCGTGGCGGCTGAGGTGATCTTGTTGCGGATCGCTTGCGTGAAGAGGTTGCTGCTGGTCGGCGCAACGACCGCGACGGTACCGGTGTTGGAGGTCCCGAGGCCCAGCACATCAATGGTTGTCGTCCCCGCCCGCGGCCGCCACCGAATCGGATGGCTTCGGCCCGCGTCCTTGACCGCCAGGCGTCCGTGCAGGTCCTTGTGACCGCGGAGCGCCACGAAGAAGTTCGAAGCATCGGGAGTAAGCTTCAGCGTGAAGTCGTCGCTCGCCAACAGCCCGAGCATCGCGCGCGTCGACCAGGCGTCCTGAAGCACCAGGCTCGCATCCCGGGCGGCGGCTGCCTTGTTCATCTTGACCAGGATATCGCCGGTACCGGGCGTCACGTCGTCATGGCTGAAGAGCGCCGCATTGGATTTCACGGCGAGCCTGTTCGTCGCGTCGGCGCTGGTGTTGATGCCGACGAGGGGCATGTTCTGGAAGGAGAGGAGCGTGTTCCAGTCGACCCAGGAGGTGCCCGCATAGACAAGAATGGCGCCCTCGTCGGCGACATAGGCAAAGAGGCCCTTGGTGGGCGTGTAGAAGCGCCAGGCACCGTCGAGGCAGTAGGCAATCTCCCAGGCGTGTCCGGCCCAGGCACCGGTCGGACTGGCGGCGATCAGGTAGGTGTCGCCGTCCGCCGGGCTCGTGGGTGGGGCGGCAAGGTCGCGATCGAGGAGGTAGAGGTCGATCAGCGCGTCGAGCTGATTGAGGGCCTCATTGTGGGTGACCTCCTTCTGGGCCTGTCCCTGGACAATGTAGGGCAGGCCGAAGCGTGGCGTCGGCATGGGTGTTTCCTCGATGTGGAGTGGGTCAGAGGATGGCGCTGGCCGGCCACCCACGGCCGACGGCCGCCGAGAGCTGGTAGACTTTGAGCGCGATGGTGGACTGCGCCGCGCCGAAGTCGGCGGTCTGCTGGGCAGCGGTGTAGGTGGCCGCGGGATTGGTCACCGACATGGTGCGGAGAATCGCGGAGCCGCCGAGGATATCGACCTCGTAGCGCTCGCTCTCCTCGTTGAGGGGAACGTCCGTGCCGTCGGCCCAGGAGCCACCCAAGCGGGTCCGCCTGACCCAGCTGATCGAGAGATCGCCCGACGCGTTGCGGTCACCGGCAACATGGACCGGTGCCCAAGGCATTAGTCCGACCGCGCGGGCGACGAAGGTCTCCTGCTGCCAGGCGGGGTCGGCAATATCTACAGAGCTTGGACCCCACTTGTAGAAGCGCGTCTGGCCGCGCTCGGAAAGCGTTGCCTGCAGCTGGTCGACGGCGGTGTTCAGAACGACCACAGTCGCGCCCGCCGGTAGCAGGGGCGGCATGGCGTGCTCGGTGCCGAGTCGGCCACGGAGGAGCCTGGTCACATCGTAGGTGTTGGTGTCGACGAGCGCGGCATTACAGAACTGGACGATTTCCCAGTCTCCGCTGGGGTTGTGGAGCGCCAGCGCGTTGGAGCGTCCGGCGAGGATGGTTGCCTCCGGCGCGCTCGATAGCTCTCCGGAATAGAGCTTCACCCGAAGCCGGCTGACCACGTCGAAGTAGTCGGTCGGGCCGGAATAGAAGTCGAAGACCGTCTCGCCGATGGTTGCCTTGAGCGGCAGAACGGTGTCGACGGCGAAGTCGTCACCGGTCGGACTGTCCAGAACGCTGACTCCGGCAAAGGGCGAGGACGAGGCGGCGACATAGGGCGCGCAGGCAATATCGGATTCCTGCAGCAGAGGCAGGTCCATGATCTCAAGCAGCGCCCGGCCATAAACGGTCGGCGGCATGAAGGCCGGCGGTGCGATGCCCGGCAACGGTGTCGCATAGACCGCGGCTTCGGTCCGCTGCGCCTCGACGGACCTTGGGCCGCTATCCGAGATCCGCGTCAGGCGGAACGACCGCGGGCGGCCATCGACAACGAGGTCGACAACGTCCCCGGGATCGATCGCGACGAGACTCGGCGGCAGCCCAAGGCGTGCCGTCTCGCGGCCGATCCAGGCTTCAGCGAGCGCCCGGTCGGCCATGGTCTGTGCCTGGAGTTCGTCCATGACGAGCGCAAGACTCAAGTCGCTCTTCCGCTCGGACCAGCCGGCAAGCCGGCTGGAAGAGATGCTTCCGGACTGATAGTCGCCGTTGCCGTCGATGAAGGTGATCGAGACGATGTCGGGGAGGTCACTCTCCTCGGCGCGGATGAGGGTGGCGATCTCCCCCTGCTCGGGCAGCACGCAGCTGGCGACCGCGATCGAGATCACCGGTGCCCGCCCGCGGGGCACGAAGCGGATCACCCCCTCGCTTTCGACCGCGTCGAAGGCAAAGGCATTCATCAGCATCTCGATCTCGGCCCGCGGGCTCATCGGCTGGTCGCGCACATAGCCGGTGACGACGCCAAAGAGGCCGGAGACGTCGATCGCCCCAAAGCCGACACGGGCACAGCGTTCGGCGACCAGGGCACCAAGATCGGCAAGACCGATCTTGCCGGTGAGCCAATGGCCGAGCGGCCACAGGGGGCCGTCGCCCCAGGCATCGGTTCGTGCCGGCCAGGCCGGATAGGGACGGGCATCCCAGGTCCAGATGGAGATGGTGCCGATCATGCGGCCGCCATAGACCGAGGAGACCGGATTGTTGCCCGATCCGGCGCTCCAGTAGCTGGCGAGGGCTTCGATCCCGCGCCGCTGGATCAGGTCGTCGCGGTTGCCGCGGCTATACCAGGGAAGCGCGCTTTCAGAGGACTTCGGGTCATAGAAGACGTTCGGCTGGTTGGTGCCCTTGTCGACCGATGGAACGCCAAACTCGGTGAACCAGATCGGCTTCGACTGCGGGACCCAGGGCGTGGCCGACCCCGCCTCGGTGCCGCCCGGTCGGTCGTAATGCCGGTTGAGCCACCAGTTCCGGACGTCCTTGGCGCGGTAGACCCACGGCTTGCCGTAGGCGCCATCGGTGATCGGTGTCCGGATCTGCGCCTCGCGATCGGCGTCGCTGGCATAGTACCAGTCGAAATACTCCCCGCCCTCGATGTTCGACTGGAGATAGGAGCGCTCATAGATCGAGGTCGCACCGGCCTCGGCGTCGAGATGCGGCCCGTCCCGCCAGTCGGAGAGCGGCACGTAGAGATCGATTCCGACGAAGTCGATGTTGGAATCGGCCCACAGCGGATCGAGGTGGAAGAACAGGTCGCCGCTGCCGTCGCCCGGCTGATAATGGCAATAGTCCGACCAGTCGGCTGCATAGCCGACTTTGACGCCCGATCCGAGGATGGCCTTGGCGTCAGCGGCGAGGTCCTTCAGCTTGTCGACCGCCGGGAAATGCGTGCCGCTGTCACGGACCTGGCAGAGACCGCGGAGCTCGGAGCCGATGATGAAGCCGTCGATGGCGTTCGGCTCGATCGCGTTGATGGCACCGCAGAGCCTGGCGTAGTGCAGGATGAAGCGCCGGAAGCTCCATTCGTTCGATCCCGAATAGCTGGTCGTGACCGTGTTGGTCGAGCCGTTGACCGAGATGCTGATCTGGCTTCGCGTGACCGAGCCGAAGAAGCTCCCGACCTGGCCCGTCGCTGCCCCGGTCTTGTCAACCGTTCCCGGCTGTCCGGGCGCTGGGTCGCAGGTGATCCGGCCGCGCCACGGATAAACCGGTTGGCCGGCATTGCCGGTCCACGGGTCGGGAAGTGCGTTCCCCTCAGCGATATCCATGAACAGGAAGGGGTAGAGGACCACCGACAGGCCGCGGGCCTTCAGATCGCGGACGGCGCGGACAACCGAGTCGTCCGAAGGGCTGCCGCCATAGGCCGGGCGGCCATCGACCGTGCTCACCACCGCCGCACCGCTCCGGGTAATGCCGTGGACCATCCAGGCATCCGGCGTTGTGGTCTTGCTCGACACTTCGACCTTGGGGCGGACCGAGCAATGACCGGCGCGAAGGTCGTCGCCAAACCAGCCGACGACGAGCAGAACCGTACCGACGCTCGGAAGCGAGTCCTGGAGGTTGTCGATCGCAACGGTCCAGTCGGCCGTTCCCTGGCCTGAGAAGGCGTTCTCAGGCGTGCTGCTGCCGCCACCGAGATCCCGCGTCTCGATCACGGGATCGTAGACGCGCTCGCCGCAGCCCGGGATGACGGAGATGGATTCGACGATATCTTCGAGGCCCGACCCATCAGTTGGGCTCACCCGCCGAAAGACCTCGAAATTGAGCTGCGGAATGCGGTTGCCAAATCTGGCGAGGGCGAAGTTCTCGAAGACGACATAGGCCGTCGCGCGGCAGGCGGGCGTGTTGGCTGAGCCTTCGATGCCTTCGATCAGGGAGTTGGGGGACTGGTCGGGCCCGCCCTTATGGACGCGCATCGTCACGCTCTTGGGGTCGAGCGGCTTGCCGTCGGCCCAGATGCGACCGATCCGGTCGATCGTCCCTTCGCAAAGCGCCACCGCGAAGTTGGCATAGTAGGAGTAGGTGGTCGTCTCGATCCCGCCGCCTCCGCCCTTGCCGCCCTGCTTTTCGGTCTGGGCGACTTCCTTGAACTTGGTCGCCCAGATGATCTGGCCGGCAAGCCGTACCCGGCCGGCCATTTCCGGGATGGGCGCCCCCTCGGTCGATGCCTGGACCTGCAGGCTGTCGAGGCGCGGCCCCTCACTCTTCTGCGTTCCCGGCCCGAACAGGCGGGCGTCGATATAGCCGCCGACAACGGTTGCGAGCGCGCCGACGGCCGTGGTCACCCACGCGGCGGCACCGCTGGTCAGCACCGCAGCGCCGGCAGTCAGAAGCAATGTAGCCATGAGGATCAGGGATCAGTCTTCGATGCCGGGAAAGGCAAAGACGAAGCGGACGTGACGGCGCCACCAGGAACCGAGCGACACCTCGGCGACCGGATGCGCCTCGATGCCGTGCACCATGCGGTCGGGCGCCACGAGGATAGCGCAGTGCTTGGCCGGCGCATGGGCGTTGAGCGCGAAAAGCAAAAGATCGCCCGGCCGCATGTCGGCGGGCGGCACGGGGGTCATGTGACGGTCGGCTGCAATCGACAGCGTCTCCTCGCCGCGGGCTTCCGCCCAGTCCCGCGAATAGGCCGGTATCGGCTCGGGCTCTTCGCTGTAGAAGGCACGCCAGACGCCACGGGCAAGGCCCAGGCAATCACAGCCGATGCCCTTCAGCGATGCCTGGTGGCGGTAGGGCGTACCGATCCACGACCGCGCCTCAGCGACGACTGCCCTGCGCGTGATCACGTCAGCCTGCTCCCGTCGTTGTCGTCGCCGGTGTTCGGATAGGAGAGCGCGAAGTCGTTCCCCGGCATATGCGGGAAGCCGCCGAAGTTGACGACGTTGGCAAACCGGTCGCGGCAGGTGGCCAGCGCCTTGTCGCAGCCGGCGGTCACCATGAAGCCGTCGCCTACAGCGATCGGCTCGGGCATCGGCAGGAAGAGCGAGAGCCGGGATGATCCGGTGCCCTGCGTGTGTGCTTTCACCTCGACGCCGAGGCCGGCATTGGCGCCGGACGTCCAAATGAGCTTGCCGCGGGTCAGCACGCCGGTCGCCAGCGATCCCAGACCGCTCGCCGTGAAATCGAAGGCGCCAAGCACCTGCACCACCGTGCCCGTGCCACGGAGTCCGGCAGCCGCAAGATCGACCGTGCAGCGGTGATCGCCCAGCTCCCACGCGCATGTCCGCTGAAAGATGCGTCCGGCAGCCTGGTCGAGCTTGGCGGCGAGCCCGCGAAGTTCCGCCGTGAACGCCAGCGTCCCGCGCGACACCTGGCCGAGAAACCCGGAGCGGAGGATCACGCGCTCGGACACGTCCGCCCAGTTGACGAGCCAGATCGTGACAGCGGCATCGTCGTAGCGGCCGGCATGAAGGTCAGCCTCGGTGATCGCGGCTGACGACAGCGCGCCCTCAACGTCGAGGTTCGAGACCGCCAGTCCGAGCTGGTCCTCGATCGCCGTGGCGGTGAAGCCGGTGGCCGCCCGATAGGTCAGACTGTCGAAGGCAAGGTCGCGGTCATGGTCGGTGAAGCCCATGACCACGCCGTCCTTCCGCTCGACCCGCCAGCAGCGGCAAAGCGTCGTCACCCCGCCGGCAAGGTGCGCGGCGAGGCCGGGAGAGAGGGATTTCATCAAAGAAGCTCAAGCTTTAGCTAAAGGCGCCGGTTGCGTTTAGTCGCTAAGATTGGATATGCGATTGGGCCTTCGGGACAGCACAGCGACGAGGTTTCCCTGCAATGCTCCGACCTCGTGTAGGGTCTACGGCCGTTGTTGGCCTTTGTTGATCGGTCTATGCCCGTTGTTGCAGCAGAAAATGAGGCCGTGTGAATGGACTACCGAATCCTCGGCCTCGTTGGGGCAACCGGCTCTGGAAAGACAACCTTGGCTCGCCGCCTCACTCGTGATCACGGCTTTCTCAACTATCACATGGGCCGGCCGCTGAAGGACATGCTCTTGGCGCTTGGGTTGTCGGAAGAGGATGTTGCTGGAACGCCCGACCAGCGTTCACGACCGCAACAACTTCTCGGTGGAAAGTCTGCTCGCGAAGCATTGAGCTCGCTCGGCACCGATTGGGGCCGCAACATGATCACACCCGATCTTTGGGCCAACGCGATTAAATTTCGCCTTGAGCGGTACCTTCGTGAGAATTCGGACCCGTCGCCTGTCGTGATAGACGATTTGCGTTTTCCCAATGACTGGGCAGTTGTTCAGAATTTTGGTGGGCTTATTCTCACTATCCGTAGGCCTGAAAAGGAGCGCACAAGGACTGTTCTTGATCAAGCCTACTATCGTTCAGGCCTGCACAGAGTGCTGCGCGGAAGGGGTTTGTTAGGTTGGCACCCGATACACGAGACCGAATTCCACTGGCCTGACGCGCCGCGTTCCGCGGAGATCTGGAATACCGGTACCATTGACGATCTGGTCACCGCGACCCTGGCTCACTGGCACGAAGCTTAGGCTAGGCTAGATCGGTGTTGGACCGGAAAGCTGTTTCGACGCTTGGAATCCACGAAGGAATGGCCCCACCCATGTTATGCCCAGCTGATCGTAATTTAGTAAGACTTCCGCTGCGGGCGCAGCCGAATCACCGGCTAGCAGGGCAAGCAACCCAGCGTGTGCAGTCTCCAACGGATGATCGTAGCCTTGCTCCGCAAGAAGAGCTGCGATCTCCCCTAGAGGTCCCGACGCTCGGGCAGGTGAATCAGCCTCGATATGCGCGGCGGCTTCGCCCAAGAGCGACCAGAGCTGAGAGTCGCGATTGCCAGTTGCCCTGGCTATGGATGCGGCATGTCGATAGGCGCTAATCGCTGGCTGGAACTCACTCCGGTATCGCAACACTTCGGCTAACGCCAGGTGTGAATTCCCGACGACTCGGATCGATCCCAGAGCTGCGCTGGAATCGACCGCGGCTTTAGCGTGCGTGAGGGCCGTCTCGTTTTCACCGAGTTTGGCAAACGATCGCGCAAGCGTGCGGTCAATCGAGTTTCGGTGTTGCTCCCCGCAGATCTCGCGAAATGCTAGAAGCCGAGCACAAGAGGCCCTAATCCCATCCAAATCCAGCAGATCGCGATAGGCGACATTGACCGTGTGTTCGGCCTCGATCTTTGCTGCGGTTGTTCGTTCTGTTTCCCCCTCAAGCTGGCGTGCAAACTCCCAGATTGCGGGATAGACGTTTCGCCGAAGCGCGAGATTCATTTGTAGCAACAGCACCTGAACCCTGGCGTCAGGATCGCTTGCCCAGCGCGCCGCGTAGGCAAGCGGCTCGTCGACTTCTCCGTAGCGCCCGAGCTCGAGGCGCGTGCGGGCCGCAATGATTGCATGCTGAAGCACCTCGCCCCCTCCAGTGCTACCTTCGGCCTTGAATTTCCAGATCCTATCGATCAACTCAAGCCCGGGCCGCACTTGCCCGACGGCGATTAGTCGCTCCCCTATCTCAGCAATCTCGGCCGGGACCCTGTGCCCGATAAGTGGGCCAGTGATGATAGGGATCAGTCCGGTCGTCTCGGGCGCTGTTAGCCGCGCAATGTCATACGCTTGAACTACCGCAAACCAGGCTTGGGCAAGACGTCCTAAACGAGGAGTGTTGATCGTCCCGAGCCACGAGTTTTGAGCTAGAGAGTGAGCAAGAGCGATGTTTTGACCCGTCTCCTTCAACAGGCGCCGGTCGCGCAAATCGTCAAGGGCCGGTCCGATATTGTCGACATTCATATTCTCCGCGGCGGCGGCCAGCATATCCTGCGGCACCAAGGCATCACGGTTGATCACGGCAAGGAGCTCAGCAACCGTTCGAGCGTCAGAACTCAACCCGCGCCGCGAGCGCTCATAATATCCCGCGTAGTCGGGCTGGATGGGTTGTTCAGAACCGTCATGGATCGCGTCAATGGCAAGCCGGATTGCCATCGCTCGTCCATGCGTGGACGCTTCAATGGTATTGAGTTCCGTTTCCGTTGGCCATCGACCAATTTCGCTATTGAACCATTCGCTGATTGCTGGCCGCTCCAGAGGCGTCACCTGTAGGACCCGCCCGCCACGCGCCCGAAGGTCAGCGACGGTGTTGTCCCAATCGGTGTTGTCGCGGACTTCATTGTTGTGCGCGAGGACGATAGCAATTCGCTGCGGCCGGGACTTGACCATAAATCGCACCAACGACACTAACCCGGCGTCGGCCGCGTCGAAATTATCAATCGCAATAACAGAGTCGCTCCCACCGTCCACGAGCGCCTGCAAAAATTCGCCAAGAAAGAAGCGCAGATTATCTCTTTCGAGCATCGAAAGTTGCTTTGCAACGGTGGGCTCCGTCCCTTCACCGGAGATGACCCCTTGGACCGCTCCAATCGTGTTTTCGGCTTTGTCCGTCGCAAGCTTCGCAACATCAGCCGCCACTGCGGCAAATATCGTCCGCAGGGCTTGTGGAAGGTCGGTTGCGATCCGCTTTTTCAAAGCAGCGATGAATGCTTCGGGGTCTCGACCAAGGTTTTGGAGTTGCACGTAAATTGCGGCGATGGCCAGTTCTTCGCTTGTAAGTTGAGCAGCATTTAGGTTAGCAATTCCGGAAAATCCCATGGCTCCGAGGCGCCTTGAGATGGCCGTGAGCAGCGACGATTTTCCGACCCCGCTCGCGCCCTCCAGACCAAAGAGGGTCCGCCCGCGTTCAATATCTTGGTCCACCAGATCAAGCACTGGTTGGCGACCAAAAAGATCGCCATTTGGACCCTCAGGCAGAATTGGCGGGGCGGAACTCATTTCACACTGAAGGTGGCAAAAATGACAAATCAAGCAGATAGTCAGGACGTTGTGACCATCCCGACGCCGAATGGAAGCTTACGCGTGAGGGTGGTAGATGTGAATGGTCAGTCGCTTGTGGTGGCCACCAGCGCCACCGTTCCCGAAATACCAGTGGTTCGATTTCAATCGTCTTGCGTGTTCGGCGAGGCGTTCCATGCCGTCAACTGCGATTGCGGCGCGCAGATCGATGCCGCACTTAAGCTCATCTGCGAGGAAGGTGGTATTCTCATATACGCCTGGGAGGAGGGACGCGGAGCCGGCATCGTCGACAAGATACGGGCAATCGCGCTGCAGGACGACAAGGGCCTTTCAACCAAAGAAGCGTTCAAAGCTTTGGGCCATGAGCCTGACCTTCGTGATTTTGCCAAACACATCGCTGCGCTGAAGCAGATCTTCAGTGGCAGAAACATCAAGCTCGCATCATCGAATCCTCGGAAAATATCTGCCCTAGAGGGTGCCGGCTACACCGTAGAACGCGTGAAGCTTAAAATTGCAATGACACCAGAACGAGAGGCCTATCTGGCGCACAAGAGAGAGCATTTGGGCCACCTTGATGACGATTGACCGGGCGCTTAGTGGAAATCCATTCAGTATCGATCAGTTTCGCTGTCGCGAGGCTGCGATTGTCTTGCGAGAATTTCGACCGCACACAGTCGTTGAGGCTTGGTCTGAACTGCCGCCTTTATCTCAGTTCGTGTTCAAAGCGTTATTTGTTTCTATTTGTCACCAGTTCAATTGGGACTTTCTCCAGAATGCCATGGCATCTTGGCTGTTGCCTAGTCCTGAGGAGAAATTGGAGCGTCTTGCGACTGTTAGGGCAGCCGAAATTCAAGCACTGCTTGCGTCATATCCAAAGCCGGACCGCGTGCGTAGTCAGCAACGAGCAAAGATATTTCGTAGAACAGCTAATGAATTGCTTTTTCTAAACGCAACGGGCCAGCTACATAAGCTTATGATTGATCGACGCTTGGAGGGCGGGGGAGGATTTTATGATGTGATGAGATCAGTTTCCGCGTTTTCTGAAGATGAACTCGAGAAGAAGATCAGGGTCCTTGCGCATGATTTGCATCGCGAGAATATTATTATCTTCAAAGACCCAGAAAATCTGCGCCCAGCGGTTGAGTACCATATACTGCGGCTGTACATCCGCAATGGGCGCGTTTACCCAACTGACGACTCAATTCGCCAGCAGCTTCGTAGTCCGGGCACCGCCGCCCGGGCCCGTTTGGTGAAGCTCTTACGGCGGACGGTCGAGGAAGCTATGAATCTGACTGCTTTTTATGCCGGTCTCGACATCGCCACTCTGAACCACGTCGAATGGCAAATCGGTCGCAGCATTTGCACCCCGAACATGCCTCACTGCGTTGACCCCCCACTAGATGACCTGCCCGCGAATGTCCGGGCACTCTCGCCAATCTGCTGCGCCTTTGTCGAGTTTTGCCGGTCCTACACGGAACCCCAGTATGGATGGTATCAGGAACCTCATTTTCAGAAGGCTATCTACTAAACCCGATGACCGACTCGCTGAGTACGCGATTGGGTATCATCCGCCGCGAGTGAGGACTGAGCTGCGAGAGGTGCTGTCGAACTCGCCAGTCACGACGTCCTACGGGCTTGAAGCCGACCGCCGTCGCTAAGTCGATGATCATGTCAGCCGTCGGGATATGCACCTCCTTGTAATAGGTGTCTTGGACGACCAACAACAAAAAGCCCCGCCGACGCAGCCAACGGTGCATGCGAGCAAGCGCGGCGGCCATGTCTGAGAAATAGTATAGAAAGCCTTTGTAGTAATAACGTTCTGAGGCGTAGCTCGAATGGGTGCGTATTTTGTGAAGTAGCTCCATCACTGATGTTGGCAGCTGCGGCTCCGGCAGTAGTTCTCGGATCAAGGGGGTGCCAATCTGTTTAGCTCTGATTGGTCGCTCGTCCATGTTGGCTGAGGCTAAGAGCAATTCCGAAGCCGGCAAATAGTGTCGTATGTAGTCCGTGCGATTGGCGTAAGGTGGCGACGTCAAAATAGCGTCCAGGCTCCCAGGGCTAATCGCCTGATCTTGAATTCCTAACCAATTTGAGGCGGTGCGGTTCTCGGAGTGGAGAGCCGGCAGACGCTCGGTGAACTCGAGCGCAGCCATAATCGTGGCACCGATCGACTCACGGGTTGATGCCGTATCAGCCACTGTTTCGGGGCGTCTTATCCAAGTGGGGTTCGAGCCGGCGAACCGCTTATAGAGCCGAATTCGACTTAAAGCCGCCAAGTATATGGTGAGGGCTGTAAGTCGGTGCTCTGGCGTTGATGGAGTGACTAGGGCGGCAGCAATGCTAGTTTCTGTGCTGGCCGCTATTGCACTGAACAATTCCGAAAAAAAACCACGCTCGTCATCTGCTACACTGCGGGCCGAAAGTGTTTTCAACAGTCCGATACTTCTTCGGATGTCTTCGGCGGAAGCCGAGCGAAATGCGCCCGACAGAACCGCGAAGGGGCTGATGTCGCTGAGTTGGAGGCTTATCGGACGGGCGCGCCCCGCGTCGGCCAGCGTTCCCATGCCGCTGAAAGGATCTGCGATTCGTGTCCATCCATGCCGAAGGCATATGTCTAGGGCATAGGCGGCGAAGTCGCTCGAAAAGGCCGTATATAGGCTTGCCAGCTTGCCAAAATTAGACTTGTCGCTCGCAGTTGGCTTTGGGTTTGGTGCCGCGTTGATGGCGTCCTCAAGGATCTTCCCCGTCCGAAATAGCGAATCTATCTGCATTACCCGTTCTCGCGCGGCCCAACATCAACCGTAACGGATTGTATCAACCTGAGGTCCGGTTGCGGACACAATGGCAAACACGAACTCGGCTAGGCGCGCTAGAAAGTCAACGACGCCACTGGGGTTACGGCATTGCCACGATCACTTAGTGGTCCGTCACGAGACAACGAGATCACTCCAGCACCTCCACCAGATCGATCTCGGTGACCACCTGCTGATCCCAGGCATTCGCCTGGACGGGCAGCGAATCCGTGTCGAAGCGGACTGGTACATCAAACTGGAACGAGGCGGTCGGCGCCGACCCGGGTGCCGCCCCGAACGACACCAGGCCGGTCTGATGGTCGATCGACGACGGGGTGACCGGCGTGCCACTAATTTTGATGGCGACAGAGCCGATAGCCGGCTTGGTGATCGTGCGGACGTGCTCGTAGCCGCCGACGTTGTAGCGCTTGACCAGCTGCCAGACGCTCGGAGACACCTCGACCATTGGCGTGTCGATCGCGTCGTAGTCATTCCAGTCCTTGAAGCGAAATGAATAGCTTCTGCCCTTCACGACGTGGAAATGGGCGATCACCGCCAGCATCTGCTCGCGCGTACGGATGCCGGTCGAGATGTTCCACTTTCCCCGCGAGTTCGCCCAGAGGATGTTGCGCTGCTCGGCGCCTGAGCCGAGGGTGACGACCGTGGTCATGAAGCCCGGGCCTCCGGTGGCGCCGCGTGCGACATACGGTGGGAATGAAATGTCGAGGAAGGGCTGGGGCATCGGTCAGAGTCCCCGCATGCCGGCACGCACGGCGCGGGCAAGGTCGGCGGCGACTTGGGTCCGGCTTGCCTGGAAAGCCGTCGGGCTCGGCGTCTGGATGGTGACGTAGACGGCCGGCTGGGCATCGCGTCCGCGGGCGTCGTAGCGACGTGTCTCTTCGCGCGAGAGCACACGTTCTCCCCGCTGGAGGATTGCCGGGACTTCGTCGGGTGAGAGATAGGCGCCGTCGTGCAGCCGCGGCGCAAAGTGGAAGAGCGCCAGGGGTACGTCGCGGGTATTGGAGAGCCGGTCGGCCATACCGCCGGAGTGGCCAACGCCAATCCCTTTGAGGATGCTCCCAAGGATGCCGCCGACTGAGGAGACCGTGGGCAGGTTGGTCGCGTCCGCCGATGCTTTGGCGCCCGCCTGCGTGATGTCGGCTTCGGCCGTGGCAGCGGTGACCGCCGCGCCGGACAGCTCGATACGCCGCCGCTCTTCGGCGATGGCCGCTTTTTCGGCAGGCGTGCGGGCATTGAGCGCCTTGATCTCCAGTTCGTCGAGAAGCCGGGCCTTCTCTGCCGGATCGAGCCAAGTCAAAACCGCCCGGCTCACCGCATCGTAGGCGGCCGCGACTTGGCTGAGGTCGGCGACCTTTTGCCGGGCCAGCGAACTATTAAGAGCCGCGGCGAGTTGCGCCTGCTGCTCCTTGAGCGCCTGGAGCTCGTTGAACCCAGGGGTCAGGCTGCGCGCCAGGTCGCCGGCAACCGTCGAGGTGCGTGTCGCCAGCGCGTCGGCTTTCGCATCCGCCGCTTTCCGTTCGACCTCGGCAATCTGCCGTTTGACGTTGGCGATATCGGCATCGATTGCGGTGAGCGGACGGGCCGGCTGGAAGGCCGGTAGCCCCAAGGCGCCCGGAACGTACCGCCCGCCAAGCGACGCGGCATCGGTGCGCTCGCTTTCAAGGTCCTCGAGCTGCTGTTGTAGGCTCGGATAGGTCGCGCGGCTGATGGCGGCGCCGATGGCATCGACGGCGTCGGAGGCGTTCCGCTTGACGAAGTCCCAGGCACGACCGAGCGCGACGGTCGTATCAGCGGCATCAAGCAGGGCCGGCTTTAGCGCATCCAGCAAAACACGCTGGGCGCCGGTCAGATCGTTCTGAGCCGCCAGCGTCTTGATATATTGCCGCGTCCGGTCGTCGAGGAACCCGAGGCGGGCATTGAGCGTATCGGCGCCGCTCGCCGGATCGGCAAACGCCTCGGCGAGCTGCTCGACGGCTTTACCGATGTCCTGCTGGGTGGTCGCGGCATAGTTCTTGGCAATCTCGATGAGGTCATCGAAGCTCGACACCCCGATCCGCCCGGTATGGAGGAATGCCTCCTCCATCTCCCGCGCGGCAGCGACCGACACGTGACCCGTCTTCGAGGCTGTGTCGGCGATTTTATTTAGCTGGTCGATCGTGGCACCGGCAGCCCGGCCCATGCCTCCGAGCGAGGTTTCGAGTTCCTTCTCAGAGACAAGGTAGCGGTTGGTGGCATAGCCGGCTCCGAGCGCGATGGCTGAAAGCCCTCCGACCACTACGGTCGTCGACGTCAGGAGGCCGAGCAGGCCCTGCGCCACCCCCTTGAGCAGACCGGAAAGTCCGCCTTCACCAAACGCCGCCGATACCCTGATGCCCTCGATGCTCAGCATCCGGAGCGGGTTCTGCCCGGCGATGATCGTCTCGATCGTGCGTCGGGCGGCCGAACCGAGGACCAGCACCTGATGGCTGGTGAGTGTCGCGTCGCCACCGTACTTGCGGATGGCATCGGCCGCGGCCTGGTAGTTCCTTTCGGCGAGCGCCACCGCAGCCGCGTGCTCGACATCGGTGATCGTGCCCGCCTTGAGCAGCCCGCCGGCATTGGCGATCTCGTCATTGAGGCGGTCCTGCGCGGCACCCAGTGGATCGATCTGGGCCCTCAGCGTCTTGGTCCGCGCCTCGAGGTCGGCCGAAGCCTTGGCCGTATCCTCGAAGATCTTCGCCGATTCGCGGGCCGACTTCGCTGGGGCGCCAATCCCGAGCGACTGGTTGAAGCTGCTCTGAGCGGCGTCGGCGGCTGCGGCCTGCCGTGCCGCTGCGGCAAGCCGCTGCAGGCGCTGTGTCTCCCGGTCGGCAGCACTGCCGGCCGAATCCATGGCCGTGCCGACCTTGCCGAAGGCATCGGTGCCCGCCTTACCAACCTCGTCGAACGCCCGCTTGACGTCTTCCTTGCCGGTGACGCCGATGCGGATCGAGACCTGCCGGTCACTCATGAACCGTTATCCCTGGAGTAGGCACGCACGATGATCGGCTCGATCTCGGGGAGGAGGTCGATCAGGAGGTTGTTCAAGGCGCCCATGGCGTCGGCGAGAAGAAGGACGGAACCGAAATCGAGTGCGTAGACGGCACCGGGCGCCGCCCGGACCTGGCCGGCCGCGCGCTGCAGAACAGCCCAGGCAGCAATACCGTCAGGTGTCAGGGGTGCGTGCTCGACGTAGGGGCAGGTGCCGCAGGTTTCCGGGCACGCGGCGCAGTAGCCTTCGCCCCCGCCGAAGTGCCACTCGGCAAGGGCGATGAGGCGTTTTTTTCCTCGAGCCCGACCAGAGCAGGCGCAACGTAGAGCCGGTCAACGGCGTCGAACACCGGCCAGAGGTCGAGGAAAGCGTCGATCGTCTCTGGCGAGGGCTCGACCGGCTCGCCTTCGGTATCGCCGACGCCCTCCCAGGCGAGGATGCCGGCGCGCGCCAGCGACCGGGTGAAGGCAAGACCGGCCATGGTGGTGGCATCCTCGCCGCCGGCCTTGAGGACGCCCGCCGCCACCTGGCGCGCGACCAGGATCGCGGCCACGGTGATCGGCCGGAACTGCACGCGGACGCCGGAAAGAAGATCGAGCCAGAACGGCTCGCGACTAGACGCAAGCTTCAGCATGGGTTGCCTCTTGGTGTTGAGAACGATGGCCGTGCGGTTGGCGCGACGTTGAAAGGGGCGCTTCGCACACGCGCAAGCGATAGTCTGGGCTTGGCTTAAGCGATCAAACGGCGAGCTTCAGTGAGAGGCGGGTCGATGACAATCCGACTGAGCGACATTTGGCCGATTTCGGCACCCGGCGACTTGCCGAAACACGTATGACAAGGACGCTTGACATCACTATTCGACGGTGACAAGTTTGCTTGTCAGCCAGCCTTGCGGACCGTTACGCCCATGCCTACCCGTCGACAGATCGCCTTCGCCAGTTCCATTGCAATCGCCGTCATCGGAGCCATCGTCATCTGGTTCGGCGCGGCTGCCGTCATATCGGCGATATTCGGTGGCCACACGCCGGCTGCGGCGCCATGGCTGGCGATCGCCAAGTTCGCAAGCCTGGCATGGGTGGCGGGGGTCGGCTGGCTGGTTTCCTGGCGCCGGATGGACGAGATGGCCCGGGAGGCCCGCAAGATTTCCTGGCTCATCGGATCCACCGGGGCCATCCTTGTGACGGCACCGGTCATGCTGTTCTGGCTGCTGGATGGAGGCGCGTTCCTCACCCATCTCATTGGCCATCCCGGCACGCCCGGCGCTTACTTCGCCATGGGATGGGCTGGACTTGTCCTCGCCCAACTCCTTGGGACGTTGATCGCGGCGGTCGTGTGGCGAGCGAGGATGCGCTAGGGGGGCGCCTGTCCGTGAAGAACTGCCTCAAGGCGCTGAGGACCGAGCGCGGCTGGAGCCAGGCAGAGCTGGCCGAGCGGCTCGACGTCTCACGCCAGAGCGTTAACTCCATCGAGACAGGCAAATACGACCCGAGCCTACCGCTCGCCTTCAAGATCGCGCGCCTCTTCGGTCAGCCGATCGAGGCCATCTTCCAAGACAGATGAGGACGCAGAAGCTCTCACGTCGAGAGCCTCAGCTTGCAACGGCCGCTTTGGCAATCGTCCGAAGGGATCAGACCACTAGACCTGTGGCAAATTGCTCGACGAGACTGCTTCCTCAATAGTCCGCGACGTCGTTGACAAGCATGACCGTGCAGGTCTTGCCGGCGGTCGGGTCCTTGGCAGCTTGCCAGGAGAACGATGCCTGGATTCCGCCGGGACCGGTGATCGGCGTCTTGGGCTTCGGCAGGAACACGCTGTGGAATGTGAAGAGCAGCGATCGCTCCGCGTCGATCGCCCAGCCGAAGGTGAGTTCGCAGGGATCGCCTGCGATCGCCTGGTCGAGGAGGGTCGTGTCGGTGAAGCGGACCGTGACGCTCCCGTTTGCTCCGACCATCGCGGCGTCGGCGTCCTCGATCCTGCCGTCCGGTCGGATCACCTCCACCTTGTCGAGGTTGTTGGTGTAGGTGAAGTCCGCGGAAGGTGTGGGTGATGACCCCAGAATTGTCGACCGAGTTGGGCACCCCCATGAGCAGCTTCAGCCAGTTGCCGAAGTTGCGGAGGTCGACGGGAACGACGACATCGCCTTCATTGCTGACGACATCGCGGCTCGGCGGCAGCGGCTCGCGGCCGTAGCCGAGGAGATCGCTCTCGATCAGGTTCTGCTCGTCTCCGAGCGCTGCCGAGACAAACGGAAGCTTCTTGTAGCCGGTGGCGGGAGCCGTTCCATAGATCGTCTCGAACGCCGCCGCCATCACGGCGTTCGCGCCGCGTGCACGTGCCATCGGTCGGTTCTCCTGAGAAAAGGACGTCAGAGGGTTCAGGTCAGTGGGTTGGGGGTCGCGTAGGTGGCGACAATCACCAGGTCGGCCCAGCGCGCCGCGACGGTTCCCGTCGCCTCGAGGTCGTCGCTTGAAGGCGCTTCCGGCTCGATGAAGTCACAGAGCCCGGCGAGGGTCCGGTTCGCTTCCACCGCCTCGCCGATCGCCTGGAGAGCCTGGTCGAGGACCTGTTCCCGGGACAGCGGTGGGGCGGCAAGGACGGCGATCTCAACGGGCACGCGGTGCGTGTAGATGTAGGTGAGTGGCGACAAGTGGACTTCCGGGTCGCCAGGGTCGCCATCGCGGATGATGACCAGTCCGCCCGCCGGTATTCGCTCGGGCTTGGCGGCGTTCCGCTCGACTCTGGCTGCCGGGAGCGCGACAGCAATCAACGCCCTGACGCCGTCCACTACCTCTTCGCGACGGCTTGCCATGGTCAGGTCCAGTGCTCTGCGATCAGGCCGGCGACGCGGTCACCCCAGCGTTCGGCGGCGCCCTCGACATCGAGCCGTTTCCGGAGTGTGACCTGCGGCACCAGGATGAAGACCACGATTGCCTGTCGACCGGCGATCGGCATGTAGGGAGACCCTATTTTGGTCTTGCGGACGCGAGAGCGGGCGAGCCCGCCTTTGGTCAATTGGGCGTCGTCGGCGACCAGCAGCGACGGCTGGCCTCGCCGGTAGACGAAGCGAAGCCGCATGCCGGTCCGCCGCTCCCAGGCGCCCGGGGTCACCTTCTTCTTGCCGCCGGAAGCATCGAGGCCCGTTGCCCCGGCCGCCGGAGTTGGGATTGCTAGCCAGAACCCTTGCGCGGAGCGGATGGTCACACCGCGCTCGAAGGCATCGATGATGACGGGGGCCTTCGACCAGACGAAAGCCACGGCATCTGCGCTTTGCCCCGATTCTGGGTAGCGCTTGCCGCGCCAGGTATTGGCGAGTTGCATGCCGAGCCCGGCACCGGTGATTTGCTCGCGGAGTTCCCCCTTGAGTCCGGTGGTCACGTCATCCATGGCGGCGGTAACCGCCCGCTCGACGTCGCTGCTTGTACCCTTCAGCGCGCTGCCAATGTCATCGGCCTTGAGCTCGAAACGCATCAGTCGCGCCGTGCGGCTTCTGAGGTCCAGACGAGATTGAGCGTGTCCGCCACCGGCTCGGCGGTGATCTCGAAGACGACGCCGGCGATCTCGACGGTGTCGCCAATGGCGGGGAGAGCGACTTCCGACTGTCGGACGTCGATCAGAACCGAGGGCATCACCGCGCGGCTCTCGCCGAAACCGACGATCTTGTCGGGCGAGTTCCGAATCACCCTGACGGGGAGACCGGGGCCGGTCCCGCCTGGCCGCCACAGGGCGTCGGCGGCGATGTTCGGGTCACGGAACAGGGCGTCGATCGCCATGGCCATGGCAACCATCGCTACCTCCTAAACCCTGCTTGCAGATCCGTGGACCAAGCGAAAACGGGAGGACAGGGGGCTTGCCGGCACAGCGCGTTCGTGGAATCAATGACGGAACAAATCAGGAACATGATCATGCCTGCTCCTGCCGACCGCACACCCGGTGAACCCCGCTCACAGGACCTCGAAGCGGCCGTCGATGCCGCCATCGCGGCCTGCGATGGTGATCCACGGGCGGCTGTTGCCGCACTGATCGTTGCCCTGTCGTTCGCCGAGGAAGCGGCGGAGCCTGCCGCTGAAGCCATCTCGCCCGGCTATGTTCGGAGAAGGCCGCCGAAGCGGCAGTGACGCCGGTCGCTGCAAAGGGTCTTCTTGAACCCTGAACGGAGACTCCCGATGACCAAGCTTTCCGATTCCCAACTCGTCATTCTTGGCAAGGCCTGCGAGCGCGCCGACGGCGCGGTCTACCCGATCGCCAGCAAGCTGAACGGCGGGGCGCTGGCCAAGGTGCTCACCAGCCTCATCGCCAAGGGCCTGATCAGGGAAGTCCGCGCCAAGCGCGACGAGACCGTGTGGCGCCTCGACGACGAGGAACGTCCGTTGACGCTCTATGCCACATCTGCTGCCTTCAAGGCGCTGGGTATCGAACAGCGGGACGGCGCAACGACCGAGAATGCACCGGCCGCCGCGAAGCCGAAGCGCGGCCGCGCCGGCAAGGGCGGCAAGGCGAAGCCCGACAAGCCTTCCCGCAGTCGGTCCGACAGCAAGCAAGCCAAGCTGATCGCGATGCTCAAAGCCGCGAAGGGAGCCAGCATCGACGAGATCGTCGCCGCTTTTGGCTGGCAGCCGCACACAGTGCGTGGCGCCATCGCCGGGGCGCTCAAGAAGAAGCTTGGCCTCGATGTGACCTCCGAGAAGATCGAGGGGCGCGGCCGCGTGTACCACATCGCGAGCTAGTCGATTTCTGACGTACGATCATCCGCCGCCCCCAACAGGGCGGCGGATTGTCGTTTGCCCGCGCGGATGCGTAGCGCTTCGAACAGACGCCGCAGGGTGAAGCTTCGAGCGATCGACACGGCCGTGAACACCGCGCCGATCTCAAGGTTCGTGCCGACGGACATCCAAAGGCCGAAGAGTGGGAAGATGATCATCTGCGTGATCACGGCGATGACGTATCCGGCAGTGACATTGGCAAAAGCTTCGAGCAGCGACATCGTCCGGGATTGCCTCTGCACGAGTTGACAGGTAGCCGACCCTGGGCCTTGGTGTCGGCGTGCGCGGGCCATCGAGGGCGCTTGATGTTCCGGTTTTTGAAACGGTGGATCGACGAGAGGCGGCGTGCCGACGCTGCTGCCGAGCGCCTGATCGCCCAACAGGGCCCGGAAGCCCGGGCGATCGTCAACCGCATCTGCCGCGACCAGGATCGCGATCCCGAGTACCGGCGGTTCCACTATGTCGTCAGACGCCGGATCGAGAAGAAGCTCGGCATCCCGCCACGCATTGACACGGCAACGCGATACCTCGAAAGGGACTGACGGCAGCGTTCCGCCAAGACGTGTCCAAAGGATGGCCAGGGTTTTGGGTACGATCACCCTTTCGGGTTGCAGCGGTTGGAAGCAACACTATCTATTGGGGCGGACAGCCCGTTTTTAAGCGATCTCAAAATCAGCTGCTAACGGAGCCGGGGCCTTGGAAGCTATTTCTGTCAGCACGCTTGATGAACTCAAGGCCCAGCTTGGCCGCTATGGCGATAACTTCCTTTTTCGCGGGCAGACCGCCGAATACCTGGTCGACGGAGCGCCTAACCTAAATTCGTCCTTCGCGAGGAGCGGCTGTGTCCCCCCGTTGATGCTGAAGTGGGTGTTCTATGCCACCGAGCTGCTGCGGCGCGGAGGTTTCGACACAACGTGTCCCAGCACAATGCACTTCGTGGAGGGACTCCTGCAGCACTATGGCTGGCGTTCCTTCTTCGTCGACCTTACTTCCGATCCCGCTGTGGCGGCCTGGTTCGCCAGCCATGGCTTTCATTCGAAGCGCCAATTCGCGATAGCGGAGAACGCTTCGGAAGAGCCGGTGATGTTGATGTCCCTCAATGCCTCCTACCTCCATCATGAGGGACCAGGACATCTGTATATCCTCGACAAGACTGCATTGGCAGCAGCCGGGCATGAACTAATTAGTCTGGAGGAAGAACTCACCACCGATTGCCCGAGCCGGTTCCAGCGGCAGAAGGCTTGGCTGGCAGGGATCTTCCGGGAGCAGCGGCGGCTGTCAGTGGATGCCATCGCCGCCAAGATAGGGGCTCCGGCTGCGGTGTTCGCTGCGCTCTCGAATTCAGCCGGCTACCAAGAGACCGACGACCTCTTTCCAAGCCCCCGCGACGATGCCCTTCTCGCCAATCTACTGGATTTGCCCTGGCTAAAAATGCCGAGCCCTCCGGGTGCGCCATTCCCGTTTTATCAGCGAAGCCTGGAAATTCCCGAATACCATGACTCCTACAAGAAGCATCTTCCGCCGACGGCAACGCTTTATACGCCCATCTGGTTGTCGGACATGCGCTCGCCCGAGGCAGGAGAATTGAATATTCGCGTGCCGGAGACGGCCTTCTATGCCCACCCCGATGGCGGTGGCGGAATGCCCCAACTCGCCAAACTGCTTGAAGAAAATCACCTTCTGCAGATCGAGAGCGAAGGACTAATCTGCTATCCCGCGCTGCCGAACAGCCTTCGCCGAGAGAAAGGCATTTGGGTTCAGCGCAAGGGCGCTTCGCTCGTTGAGGTATCCGGCGTCTCGATTGACTATGATAGCGATCAACCTACCGGTTTCGGCGTCGACAAAGGGTACACTTACGAACTGACTGGAAAGGGCGTGGTGCGGCGAGAAGCCGAGACGGACTGCCCGTGCGGTGATCCTGCCCGACATGAGCACCATTTGCGCGCGCTCAAGGCCGTCGAGCAAATGCTTGGCGAGGGCAAAGTCGTTCGCCAAGGGCCCATTCTCACCATTTCGCTAGGGAGAAGTGACCCCGTCTTCCCACTGGCCACTACTTGAGGAACGCGTTCAGGGTACCAAGGCCTGCGTCTCAGACTGTCAGAGCCGCGTCCGCGATGTCCTCGATGCATCCGAAAACCTGACGCTAGTCCTACCTAGTTGGTCTCACAATTCGGTTAGCACTCAGCTTGGTCGGGCCGAGCAGTCATCTATCCGTCCATTGCGAGCCTCGGCCCCCCAAGCCGAGCTGTCCCACCACTGAACTGCTGCCAGCGCTCGACAATCACGTCGCAGTAGCGCGGGTCGATCTCCATCGCGAAACAACGGCGGCCAACAAACTCAGCGGCGATGATCGTGCTGCCGCTACCGGCAAAGGGTTCGTAGACGGCATCGCCTCTTGTGCTGTTGTTGACAATCGGCCGGCGCATGCATTCGACCGGTTTCTGAGTGCCGTGAACCGTCGCCTCGTCCTCGTTGCCGGCCACGCCAATCGCCCAGAGCGTCGACTGATCTCGGGCGCCCTGCCAATGGCCAATCGCACCCTTGCGCACGGCGTAGAAGCACGGCTCGTGCTGCCAATGATAGTCGCCGCGGCCAAGCACGAAGCGCGACTTCGCCCAAATGATCTCTGAGCGAACCACAAAGCCCGCAGCTTCCAGGCTCTCTGCGACCGTTCGGCTATGCACGCCGGCGTGCCAGACGTAGGCCACGTCGCCGGGGAAGAGAGCCCAAGCCTCCCGCCAGTCGGCACGGTCGTCGTTGCTCACCTTGCCGGTCCGCGCTGTCGCCGAGACGCCGGCTTCGTTCCGCCAGGCGGGATCGTAGTCCACCCCATAGGGCGGATCGGTGACCATCAGATGCGGAGTAACACCGCCAAGCAGTCGCTCGACATCGGTTGCGACCGTCGCATCACCGCAGAGCAAACGATACTCGCCGAGGAGCCAGAGGTCCCCGGGGCGCGTGACCGGCTCGGCCGGTGGCTCGGGAACGTCGTTTTCGTCCGCGCGGCCTTCGCTTCCGGTACTAAGTCCGTCAAGCAACCGATCAAGCTCGCTCTCCGGGAATCCGAGAAGGTCGAGATCGAAGCCGTCCTCCTTCAACCGGGCCAGCTCAGCCGACAGCGTCGCCTCGTCCCAGTCCGCATTCACCGCGATCTGGTTGTCGGCGATCCGGAAGGCCCGGGCCTGTGCATCGGTCAGATGATCGAGGCGGATGACCGGGACTTCTGCGAGGTGGAGTTTCCGGGCGGCGAGCAGTCGGCCGTGGCCGGCAATCAGCACGCCGCGCTCGTCAACCAGGCACGGCACGTTGAACCCGAACTCGGCGATCGAGCCGGCGATCTGTGCGATCTGCTCGCTGGAGTGCGTCCGAGCATTCGCCGCGTATGGCAGCAGCCGCTCGATCGGCCATCGCTCGATGGCTCCTAGGTCGGGCATGGTCGGTTCTGGCAAGTCTCGTTTGGGGCGGTAACCGGCGGCGGGCGGTTACCACGTGAGGTTACCACCCGCCCGCAGTCAGAAAGCCAACCGTTGCGCGCCTTTGGCGCCCGTAGGGCCAAGGCTGGGGCGGTAACTGGTAACCCAGATTTTGCGGCTGTCGGTGGCGAACCACCGCGCCATTGCCCCCCGCATAGGTTACCGGCCAGGAAGGACCCGCTAGGTTGGCGTCGCGTGCTTCAATTGATCGATGAGCGACTTGAACTCGTTGATGCTCGACCGATCCGAACTCATCGACGCGCGTATCTCGCTGTTCTCGGCACTGGTCAGCTCTCTCCCTCGCGTCAGAGACACGAAGTAGGGCTTCACGAGGTCGGCCCAGAAGCCGCGTCGATACATCGTCCTAGGCTTACCGGAGGGATTGGCCTCGACGATTGGTGCCGGCTGCTGGTTGGCAATGTTTGGACGCCCGAGGAAATTGCTAAACAGACCGATGTCAAAAGAAATGTCCGTGATCCGAATCGGCGCGTCCAGACGACCGACAACGGCGTAGTGTCTCGACGTTCCCGCCTTGCTCGTCACCGCTGCGTACGGAGGAAGCGGGGCCTCCCGTCCGCTTGTGTCGATATAGTGCGTCCAGAGCACTGTCGCTCGGGGGCTCCTGTAGTCCTCTTGCGCTTCGCTAAGCTGCTCGCTGAAAAGGACGCGCGGTGCCAGGGTAGACGCGAAGAAGGCGCTCTGCTTCTCCCGCCCCGGAATACCTCCGACGCCCCAATAGAAGATGCCACCAGTCAGCGTGCGCTGAAACTCCTTCCAACGCACTATCTGGCTCAGCGTCAGCCCCGCCTCGGGTCCAACCTTCGACCAGCAGAAGACATTCGGCCAAGTCATCCCCAGCCCCCGGGTGTCGGGCGCGCCTCTCGCGAGGCTAGCGCGAAACATACGCTCAGACGCCAATTCTGTCCGCGCGAAAAGTGTCTTGCAGATCATTTGCGCGGAGCTTCGCCGCGTCGGTCGCGAGCGACGTCTCAATGAACCGGCGCTTCGACACGTTGGATGGCACCCGGTTGCCGTTCAGTCGAGCCGCGATGACACAGAGCGCATAGACCCAGTGCTCGTGGGCGGCGGCGCGCTGCAGCCCTGCCTTCCAGCAAACCTGTTTCCACCGCTGACCGTCCGCGCGGAGCCAGACAATCTTGCGATCTGCCGGCTGAAGCCAGTTCAACCATTCAAGGGTTGCCTCCATCCGGCTGATCGCCTCTGCAGTCGGAGGCAGGCGAGTGAAGCGGGGCGGCTCCTGACCGACGAGATCGGCGAACTCGTAGAGGATCTTCGGCCAGGTGTTGAAGTGGCCGGTCACCCGGACGTCGGGCAGCCGCTTCATGGTGTCGGCAGCGTCAACGAAACGTTCCTCGACCATTGTCACAGTCCAGTGGATCTCAGGCATCATGTACCTCTTGGCTAAGGGCGTGACGCATGTGACGCACTTCATCGTTATCGGCGTTATGCGCGCGCGTGCGCACGCGTAACGGTCCAATGAAGTCATGCGTCACATCCGTCACAGGGCAGGTTTCTGAAAGCATCACCGTCATCGACTGAACTCCATGTCGGCGGTGCTGCGGCTGCCTTCCCGGAGGCGCAGCCCGCGAAACCCGCGTGCCGCTCGATCGCGGCAGGGCTCGAAGCCGCGAGCCGCGAGGTTCTCGGAGAAGCGCTTCTTGGAGCCGGCGTACTCGCCGCTGGCGTCTGCCCAGGACTTCCAGGCAACGAAGAGAACGGCGGTGGTCTCGCTGAAGGCGCCACCGAGCTCACAACATTCGTCCAGCCAGCGCCCGAGCGCGTCCTCCGCCTCGAAGTATTCGTTGGTGGCGGCGGCAACCACCGGCGGCGGCAAAAGTCCGACGCGTTGCCATTCGAGGCAGCCCTCGACCGCCCAGGCGAGGATGCCGTCACCTTCGGCCAGGAGTCGCGCGGCCAGCGTCTTGTCGCGCCTGGCCGGCGGGATCGTCACGGTGAAGGGGATCAGGTGCAGTCGCCGGCGCATGGCCTCGTCGACGTTGCGGATTGAGGGCTTGTGGTTGCCGGCAACGACGAGTTTGAACTGCGGCACGAACTCAAAGAAATCCTGCCGCATGAAGCGCGCGGTGATCTTGTCGCCGCCGGTCAGCGCCTTTAGCTTGCTTTCAGCCCAGCGCCGCCCCTGTTCGGTCTCGGTGGCGGAAACGAGCCGTGCTCCGCGGAGGCCGGCCATATCAGTGGGATGCCGCTCGCCGGTCGTCGCCATGAACATGTCCATTGGGGCGGTCGTCGCGTAGTCGCCGAGGATCGTCGAGATGGCGTTGACGAAGACCGACTTCCCGTTGGCGCCCGTGCCGTACAGGAAGAACAGGGCGTGCTCGGTCGTCACCCCGGTCAAGCAATAGCCGACCACCCGCTGAAGGTAGGCTTGCAGCTCCTCGTCACCATTGGTGATCGTCGCCAGGAACTCCATCCATTTCGGGCAATGCTCGGCGGGCGTGGCGGTGGCGATCTTGGTCATGGCCAGCTTGCGATCGTGCTCACCGAGCCTGCCGGTCCGGAGGTCTACGACGCCACCCGGCGTATTCAACAGCCACCGATCTTGGTCCCACCGGTTGGTTGAAGCGGCGTGGGTCCGATCGGCTCGGGCCAGACGTTCCACGGCCGCTACGGTCGGTGCGCTGGCAATCTTTGCTTTCAACGACGGCTTGTCGCACTGCTCGGCGGCATCACGGCAGACCAGGCGGGCGAGGTCGAAGGCGTGGAGTGTGGTCTCGCGCTCCCACCGCGCGTCCGTCCACACAAGCCATTGCCCCCATGCTGCGACATAGGCCCAATCGCGGCCGTGGCGGCGGGTAAACTCGAGGGCCAGGGCATCTTCCGTCAATTCCGCCGGCGCCGGCCCGGTGTCTCCGGTTGTGCTATCGGTGGTATCCAGGTTTCCGTCACGATGAGCGGAGTCGCGCTGCCAGAGCCGATGCGTCTCCTGCTTCAGCCGATCGAGGGGCCATGGTGGGACGATGCGGGCCTCGTTGTAGGCGACGATCTCGTCCCACGCCTGCTCGCGGCTGATATGGCCCTCGCGGAAACGACGAATCCAGTAGCCGATGATCCGGCTCAGGGCGTCGAAACGCGTCACGCCGTCAACGCCATCTTCGCGGACCTGCCGAGCGAACAATTCGACGACGGCGCCACGGCCGGCAGGCGGCGAGCCCTCGGGATCGGCCACGCCGTCCATGGCGGGCATGCCGGCGACCCTCTCTGCGAACTCGGCGAGGTCGAACTCGTCTGGGCGCTCGGCCCGGATCACGACGAGGCGCTCGGCGCCAGCCTTCCGATAGATCGAACCTGCGACGCGGATCGGCTGGTGGGCAGAACGAAAGGAGAGGTCGCCGCCCGCCTTGGCGGCGATTGAGCCGCGCAGCTCGCACACCTTGGCGATGTCGGCGCCAATCGCCGGCTCATTGAGCTTCCAGTAGAGGTGGAGGCGATCCTGCCCTTCCGGAGTGATGCCACCAGAGGCGACCTCGAGGCTGGGCAGCCCAAGATGACGAACGAGATGCTCACGCTTTCCAGCGATGTCACCCTGGTCGAGATCGATGAGAACGGTCTCGATGGCCACGACGTCAGTGGCCTTAGCCTTGCCAGGAGCGGAGACGGTTCCGGGGATGACGTAGAGGGCCAGTCCCCTCTTCGTCGCCGTCTCCGCGTCGGCGAGAAGTCTGGCGCCGAGATCTGCGTCTGCTTCCAGGAAGGGCGTGTCGGGTCGGCCTGCAGCGCCTTTCTCGGGAAACGCCCGAACAGCGACCCAGCCTTCGGAATAGCGGAAGAGCATGGCCGCGAAGGCTGCGATCATCCGCGCGTCTGGGGCGAGCGGTACAATGGCTGCGTCGGTCATTGGTCCCCGCGAGCTCAAGCATGGCTCACTTGCGAAAGGACGCCCGCCTTGGCGGTGGGGTTGGTGTGGAGCTGTTGAGCCTCGTAGGCTTCGATATCGTCCAACCGGTAGACAACGCGGCCGCCGATCTTCAGGTACTGCGGTCCCTGGCCGAGCCAGCGCCACCTCTCCAGTGTGCGCGGGCTGAGGCTCCACCGGCGGGAGAGTTCGACCTGGTTCAGATGCCGAATTGGCCGGTCAAGGGTGACGGTCCTGGCATCTGCCGGCCGGGACGTGATTGAGCCTGGAAGCATACCTTTTTACCGCGGGTTCGTTCCGACTCTCCGGAGTTGGAGTCGGCTGTGAGAACTTCGCGGCAAGCATCGCCTCTACGATGCAAGGGAGATATGCACGCTCACGAAAAGAGTTGTGACCTGCTGAAGTGCCAAAGGTCAATGAATCCCGCCACTCGAAATGGAAGCTGTGACAGGGTCTTGATCAACCTGTGACATCGGCGTGGAAGTCGGTCCCTCTTGCAGCTGCGCTGGCTTTACAAGCAGGACGTAGGGATTGATGCGGTACCCACTCCAGTCTTTGTTTTCGATGACATCGTCCTCATCAAGCTGGATGTGGGCTTTTGCCAGAAATTGTCGCTCAAGGTCATCCCGCGTGCGCGACACCCGTTGACGCAAGCTCTGTTCGGTGATGCCGAGTCGCTTGGCGAGTGCCTTGGCGGTGACGAAGCGGTACTCGGCCCGGGGCTTGCGTGCGTCAATATCTTCCTCGAACTCCTGCAGCAGGGCTTGAACGAGTGTATAGGCACCGCCAGTGAGTTGCGGACCGCCGCGAAAGCAGACCGTTCGCTGATCGAAGTCCACCGCGAACACGAGTGGTTGGCGAGGACGGAGTGGTGGACCGATCACCGCTTGCCTGGAGGCCGGCGGTTCGTTCTCGATCGGATCGGAGTAGCCGGGCTGATCCGCCGCCGGCGACCAGATCATCGATAGCAGCGACGTCTTCGGAAGAGAGAGCGCCCCGGCCAGGCTGGCGTTGTTCCTGAGTTCGCGATTGACGACGTCAACGACTTCTTGCCCATGGCGCAGGTGAAGATCATGGATGCGGCGAGCATTGTCGTCGGTCGTGCCTGGCAGATACGGCAGAGCGCGAAAGACCTGACCGTAGGTGGCGTAGAACGTCTGCTCGGACATGGCGGCAAGCTTTTGCGCCCTCAGGACATAGGACTCGACCATTGCGAGGGCCGGTCCCGGCTTGTGCTCGCCCACGAAGAGGTCGACGGCATAGGCATCGCCCGCCTCATACTCGCCAAGGCCAGCGGCGAGAACCCCGAAGCGGCGGTCGACGCACTGCGAGCAGGTGCCGCAATGTTGCTTCCGCTTGGTCGCCTCCCGGACTCTCGTGCAGCTTAGCGTCTCGCTGATCAGGTCAGCGCAGCCGCAGTCGGCCAGCACCCGGACGACTTCCCCTTTTGTCTTCCACAAGAAGGGGTTTTCCATCCGTACCGATTCGGACAGGAGCAGAGAAAAAAGCTCGCCGAAGTCTGCTAGCACGCGCGGGTGTGTCGTGCGGCTCGCTCTAGCCCCCAGAACATGATCCGTGATCGGAAGGTTGATGCTGACAACGCCGTTCTCGTAAAAGCTCAGTGAGTTCTTCCCGAACATGCGCGCCACGACCAGTCCAAGGGCCGCAAACAGGAACGAGCGTGATCGCTGTGTGAACTCGGCTGCCTCTTCGTGGCCTTTGTTGGCGGCAACCGGCACATGCAAAAGCCGGCCGCTCCCCACGCGGTCACGAAGCCTGGCGACCAGGTTGTTCTGCTTCGAGGTGATCATGGTCGAAGCCTGGTGGCTGACCAGGACCACCTTCCGCTGATTGCCGATCAAAGAATCCGCGGCACCGGCCAGCGAGTTGAGTCCGCCCGAGAATAGGATGACCTCATCGGGCAAGATGGCCTGAGCGGAGGGATCGCTGAACCCGAGGTATGGTTCGAGACCACTCAATGCCTCTTGGGCAACGAATTCGAACGCGAACTCGTCCTCCGTCAGGAAACCAAGTGTCTCAACAAGCGCGCGGCAGACTGCCTCGCCGCTCCAGACGTCCGGACGCCGCACAGGGATCTTGAAGCTGAACCTCCGCCGCCAATCGGCCCCCATGTGGGACATGGCGGCTGAGCCACGACTCGTAAATTGGTCGGCGCAATAGACGTAGGCGGCGATCTCCAACAGATCCGTCAGGATGTCGGGGATGTTGTCGGCGAGCGGCCGCGCAATGTCGGCGAGGTGCAGGTTGACCTTGTTCGGCGACCTGTCCGGTGCGTTGACATCGAGTCGCAGAGCACTGTGAGGTGCAGGAAGCCCGCCGCAGACCACCAATTGCTTACGCAACGGACTCTCTCCGCTGCTGCAGCTCCTCGCGAATCTTCTTGAACGCGATGTGAGCAAAACGGCCGGCCTTGGCTTCGGTGATTCCGCCCTCGTAGGTGTGTTTGGAGAACCACTCGCCCGAGAATTCCTTGATAATTCGCGAAGCCTCTCGACAGTGCATGTCGAGGGCGACCTCAAAATCGCGGTGTTCGCGAATCGAATGAAAACGCTCACCGACGTGCTGGGCCAATTCTCGACTGAGGAAATAGCTCAGCTGACGGCGCGCGAGGCGCGCGAAGAAATCACGGGCAAGAACGGCGAATTGTTTCTCCGTGGCGAGACCACCAAGAGCGTCTCGAACCCGGTCGGGTGTAGCGCCAAACAGATCCGGCAACTCGCGCCCTGCGACGGCATTCACGCTCTCGGCGGCCGAGAGCTGCGCCATCTCACCGAGGTCTGTTCTACCGCCGCTCCGTCCAACGGTGCGGTCGATGGCTTCGGTCATTGCTGTGACCACCTCGATCAGCGTCGGGCGGTCGCTGACACTTAGGCCGAGCTGCTTGAGTTCGGAGGCGAAGTCTTCTTGCCGCGCGGCCAGTGGGATTTGAGTGAGCAGCCAGACGGCCTGCTTGACCGCGGGGTCATTACTGGCATCGATCATCTGTACTTCGGCAGCAACCGATGTAGCTGCCGCTATGGTTTCGACGTCGGCGCCGGCACCAATGAAATTCACGACCTGGCGAAATTTACGCGTGCCAGGAAGCCTGCCGAGACGCTGGTGGCCCATGTGTTGCCTCCACAGCGACAAGCACACGGACTTCCAGTCGCGCTTGGCGACTTCTGAGAGAGCCCCCGCTGCCGCTCGCCGTGGTTGCACGGTAACCAGCAACAGGTGAATCAAGTCTTAATGCGCGCATGTCGACGCGGTGACCAACCGGGAGTCGAAATTCGCTCTAGTTCTAAGGACTGCTTTCTTCGTCGCCGCAGTACTCTAATGATTTGATTTCACTGTATCTTTCGGATTGGCGAGAGCATCAAGGCGTCGAAAGGAGCGCTGCTTTGGTGCCAAGTCTGACTGAACGAGAGTGGACTTCATCATCCGAGCGAATTGCTGAACTCGGCGAAATTCTCGCCCGCGGTTTGGTTCGGCTGCGCGCCCGACAGTCAAGTCAAATAGCCGCCAACACCGGAGAGAGTTCGCTTGAACCTGTCGGCCACCAGAGCGGTCATGCCAACCCGGAGAAACCGGAGAACGGACGATGACCGACACCGTGCTTGCCCGCCTGGCTGCGCTGAAGACCACGCCGACGCCGGACCTGAAGCGCCAGTGGCGAGACCTCTTCGAGACCGAGCCACCTCCGTACAATCGCCGCTTCCTCGAAAGCCGGCTGGCCTACCGCATCCAGGAACTCGCCTACGGGGGACTGAAGCCAGAGACGATTGAGCGCCTTGAAGCGCTGGCGGAGCAGTTTGACGGCCGCGATCCCGCCAAGCGCCGCATCCGCATGGATGATCGCCCGATCGCCGGTACCAGGCTCATCCGCGAGTGGCAAGGCGTCGAGCACTGCGTCACCGTCCGCGATCATGACTATGAGTACCAGGGCCGGCCCTACAAGAGCCTCTCGGCGGTCGCCCGCGCGATCACCGGCACGCGCTGGAATGGCTGGATCTTCTTTGGTCTCAAGAACCAGCGGAGCCGGGCATGAAGAAGCCGATGATCAGGCGTCGCCGCTGCGCGGTCTACACCCGGAAATCCACCGAGGAAGGCCTCGACATGGAGTTCAACAGCCTCGACGCTCAGCGCGAGGCTTGCGAAGCCTATGTCGCCAGCCAGAAGGCGGAAGGCTGGACCCTTGTTCCGGACTACTACGACGACGGTGGTTTCTCGGGCGGCACGCTGGAGCGCCCAGCGTTGCAGCGGCTTATTGCTGACGTCGAGGCCGACCGGGTCGACATCATCGTCGTCTACAAGATCGACCGCCTCAGCCGCTCGCTCATGGACTTCGCCAAGCTGGTCGAGGTGTTCGACCGGAAGGGCGTGACATTTGTCTCCGTCACCCAGTCCTTCAACACCACCACCTCGATGGGCCGGCTGACGCTGAATATCCTGCTCTCCTTCGCCCAGTTCGAACGCGAGGTCATCGGCGAGCGCATCCGGGACAAGTTCGCGGCATCCCGCAAGAAGGGCATGTGGATGGGCGGCTGGGCGCCGCTCGGCTATGACGTAAAGAACCGTAAGCTCGTCATCAACGAGACCGAGGCAGCAGTCGTCCGCCGCATCTTCGAGCGTTTCGCAAAAGGCACCCCGGTCACGGCAATTGCGAAGGAACTGACCGCCGAGGGCTTCCGGAACAAATACGGCCAAGCGCTCGACAAAGGGCGGATCTACAAGCTCCTCAACAACCGGGTCTACGTCGGGGACGCAGTCCACAAAGGCACGGCCTATCCGGGCGAACACGAGGCGATCATCCCACAGAGGCTGTGGGACATAGTCCACGCGATCCTGTCGGAGACCCCGCGTGTACGCGCCAACCGACATCGGGCTCAAACGCCGGCGCTCCTGAAGGGTCTCATTTTCGGACCGGATGGTCGCGCCATGTCGCCTACGCACACGCGTCGCGGCGACAAGCTCTATCGCTACTATGTCAGCCAATCGGTCATCAGGGGCATTACCAGCGACGCGGCAATCACCCGGCTCCCGGCCGGTGAGGTCGAGGCGGCAGTGATCGAGCAGATTCGTGCACTTCTCCGGTCGCCTGAGATCGTCGTTGCGACATGGAGAGCCGCCCGGCAGGAGATCGATGGCCTGACCGAGGCCGAGGTGCGTACCGCCCTGGAGCGGCTCGATCCGCTGTGGGATGAACTATTCCCAGCGGAGCAGGCTCGCATCGTCCGCCTGCTAGTCGAGCGCGTCGATGTTGCAGCGGACGGAATGAATATCCGCCTCCGGGTGGATGGATTGGCGAGCGTCTTCAATGACCTCGTTGAGCCGCAACAAAGGGCAGCGTGATGCGAATCGCGGGAGCAGCTCAAGTGGGACGGCCTATTCCCCGCGGAACAGGCCGCATGGTGCAACTCCTCGCGAAGCGGGTTGATGTTGGCATGGACTGTGTCGTTTGGTCACGGACCTCTGCGTCATCGATTCATCCCGGAGGACCGTGTAGTGATTGAATCGAATCTCGCGGATGATGGCCGGACTTTCACGGTGCGCGTGCCCATTTTGATTCGCCGGCGCGGCGGTCGGAAACTTGTCCTCGCACCCAACGGCACCAACGTCACGACGTCGCCCGTCTGCCGTCGCATCGACAACGCCATGGTCAAGGCCATCGTCCGGGCGTTTCGCTGGCGCGAAATGCTGGAGAGCGGCAGGCACGCGACCATTGCCGAGATCGCCGCCTCCGAGAAGATTAATGAGTCGTACGTCGGCCGCGTCTTGCGGTTGACGCTGCTGGCCCCGGAGATGATCGATGCGGTCTTGGGAGGATGGCAGCCGGCGGATTTGCAGCTTGATGACCTGCTGCGGCGGTTTCCAGTGGAATGGTCGGAGCAGGCGGAGGCCATTAAGGCACGCGTGGCACGAGCATCGATCGAGCGCGCCTAGTCGCTCTCAAGCGAGTCCTCCAAACCCAACTCACGCAATGCCAACTTGGTCTCATCTACCTTTTGCGGCGAAACCCCTTCTGGAGGGGCAACTTCCACGCGCAGCGTGAGCTTCAAGCCGGCCGTGGAAGCGAACTTCGAGAGTACCTTCGTATAGAAGTTCATCCATTTTTGATGCGGGACTTCTCCGTTCCAAACGAGGCGAGCGATGCTCGCGGGAGGCGACGACTGGAAATCGGCTGTCGGAGCAGTTGGTGCTGTTACTGCACTGCCTCCCATGGGGAGCCCTGACCCGTCGGGAAAACCACCGACCGTGGGTTCGGCAAAACCGCCCTGTATCGGGCAAATCTTCCCGCCCTTGTATGCCTCCGCGAGCTCGCGCTGAATAAGGAAAACGTCGTCGGAGATTTCGACGTCCTGGGAGGGCAGCGAGCTGTTCCAGTGGAACGGCGAATAGCTGCCGTCGGCCTTCTTGCCAACATAGCCCAGCATCCCGTTCTCGACGCCACGCGCAATTGTATCCTTGATAGAGTCAGGGTTGAGCAGGCGCGGGAACTGTGGTGACGCGAAGAACGCGTCGCGCACCGATCGGGTGTTCCACTCCTTGAACGCGGGTGGCCAGTTGCGGAGGAGGAAATTCGGGCTCACGCCCTTATCCTCAATATCGCCAGCTTGGCCTAGACGTTCGATGATGAGCTGGCAGATCGAAGGCGCCGCGCTAGAGTGGACAAGTCCTAGATCGACGGTCTTCCACTCGCCGTCCTTGCCGAGGAGCACGATGTTCTTGTATGTGCGCCAAACGGTCTCCTTGATGTCGCGCTGTGCCTTTTTGAGATTCTCCGCGAGCTGCCGCGCCTGACCTTCGTCGAGCCGGAGGTCCGATTCTTCATCAGCAATATCTTCCCAAGCGAGTGCCTTCCGAGCGTCATCACGCAGGGAATCCGCCCCTTCTGGCACGGCCCAAATGAGCCCGCTCTTGAAGGTGCGCGCCGATGACCCATGCTCCTTGGTTGCGGCGTCGATAAACGAGCGAGTCGCCTTGTCGGCGGCAGCATTGTCCGGCGGGAGGACGACCAGCGTCAGGCGTGCCACGTCGGGAATCTGACCGCTCTTGTCAGGGAAAAATACGCGGTCGATGACTCCTTTCCCCTCGGCGAACACCTTCTGCACCTCGGCGCGGATGCGCTCCTCCACGCGTGGCGACTGAACGCTCGCGCGCCTGTCGGCGAGCAGCTTGTTCAGGTTCGGGGACAGGCTGAACCGATAGCGGTTCTTCTCAGCAGAAAGGTAGTAACAGGCCGTTGACAGGGCCTCGAGCGCCGTCTCGACGTTGCCGACGTCAAGGTCTGGTTCGGCAACCGCGAGACGAATCTCCGGGAGTGTCGCCTCAGCCTTCGCCTGACCGCCGTTCGACTCGAAAAAGATAGTAGTTGCGACTTTCTGATGGAGCCGTGCCTTGCGTATCGTTTCGACCGCCTCTTTGTCGAGCCGGACGGCATGGGAGTCCTTCTTGCCGCAGATATCCGTGGTGACCGCACCCTCTAGCTTTGCGCCGCCGAGCTGCTCGAAGATTGCCGATCGGAACAGTGGATCGTCGAGGGGCGCCGTCCCCATGCCGATGAGAGGGTCCTTGTGAGCGCCTTTGAATCCCGCCTGATAGGCATTCGCCACCCACAGAGCAAGCAGACGCAATATGCCACGGGTCTGTTGAAACCGGGGCAACGCCTGCCACTTACGCTCGAATACAGATAACAGCGTTGGGTGGAATGGATAGGTAGCGGCAAAAGCGTCCTTCGCGTGGTCGACTGGGAACCAGTTCGGGACCTGGGTGCGATGGGCTTGAACCCAGTCGGCGTATTCAGCCGCGGTCTTCTTCGCGTCGTCCGGCAAGCCTCCCCACTCGAAGAGACGCCGACGGATAATCTCCGACGTCTCCGACTCTGCCGACATGATCATCGCCTTGCCGAGTCGGTCGAGGAGTTTCTCAAATCGCTGGAAGTCTGCCTCGTCCTCGGGCGTCATTTCATCAACGACCGATGGGAGTGAAACTGCGAGCACCACACCGTCTTGTGCTCGTGCCTCTTCCGAGAGGTTCTGAACAAACGAATAGAGCTGCCCACCCAGGCCGGTTTTTCGATTCCGTTCGCGGTTCAAGTAATTGAGCAGCTCGTCCATGAGGATTAGCGTCGGCTTGCCCTTGGGTAGAAACTTTCGGATCACCTCAGTGGACGGCGCAATGCCCTCCGCGTCGTGCTTGGCAACGACCGCGAAGCCCTCTTCGCGGCCTAGCTGGAATGCTACGTCCCCCCACGGCGTGCGGCGTAGTGGCGTTCCGTCATTGCCGCCGCGGCCCGTAAGCGAGTCGAATTCCGTCCCCACGAAGACGGCGGTGGCGGCACCGGGCACCGTCTGCACGCCAGCATGGTCGAGGAGAGACGGCACTCCCTTCCAGTTCGACGCTGCTGGGCCTGCTTTGGCGAGGTGATAGAGGAGCGTCAGCGCGTGCGTCTTGCCACCGCCGAACTGAGTGGTGAGATTGTAGATTGCCGAGGTTTCGACTTTGGTGCCCGAGAGCCGCCGGATGACGCCGCTGCCAAGCTCGCGCAGGCTCGAAGTTAGGAAAGTGCGATCAAAGAACCGCTCCGGATTCTTATAGTCATCGGGCGCTCGCCCGTCTCGGACGTGATCGAGATGAACAGCGAACTCGGAAGCGTCAAGCGGCCGCCCATCGCGGAGGTCTTCTCTAGGGGTGATGACCTTGTACCAGGGCTTGAGAGCCATGCTCATTCTCCCAATCAGTGGCGATGGAAGCGCGCCGTATTGGCGTCGAGCGTCCAGTCTTTGAAGAAGCCGTACGGGAATGTAGCAGTTTCGCTACGCGAACCGACGATAATGAGCGTTTCGCCCCCGAGGCCGGAACGCGTTGGGATCTCCATCGTTTGGACGACCTCATCAGCGAGGTGCCGGACCAATGCCGCCCCCTCACTTGCGTCCCGGCGGTAACAAAACACGACGCGCAAACTCGCCCGCACGCACAGAACCTTCCATAGCGCGTAGGCGACCAAATCGTCGACCGGGCTGTTCTCCAGTTCGAAGACGCCGACGGGAAATCGCCACCGGCGGTCGCCGGCGAGCTCGAAAGCTACGACGTCAAGCTCCAGATACTCCGAGCGCGATACTGGGAGCAGGTCGGATTTGTATCCGCGCGCCGCCCCGCGCCAGCCCATATTAGGGAAGGTGCCGACGACAATGCCCGTCAGGGCCTGGGTCCAATGTTTGAGCTCCCCGCGCTCTGCTGCCTCACGCAGAGTGGTCGAGGCCTCGTGCGTCTTCACCGTCTCCATGAATGAATCAAACCAAAGCTGCGCGATAGAACCCATAATCAGAACCCGAGGCTCCGCTTGCGCGCGAGCACGCCATCGACCCAGCGCTTCTCGTCCGTCGAGGAGGGGTAGAGTGCGGAGAAAGCCTGAGCAAGTCGCCAGAAGCGTTCGTCGCGGCCGGCACCGTCATCGAGCAGAAACCGCTTAAGCGCTTCGCCGCGTCCCGCGCCGAAGAGAATCATGGCCTGGTGAACGCGGTCGAGGACAGTCTCACCCTTGTGTGGTGCCCCGGTTGCGCCCCGCCCACTGATCGCTTCCGCCTCCTCAAGGTCAGCCACGAACCCTAGGGAGAGCTGGGCATCCTTCTTCTTTGCCTTGCCGCGTCCGATTGGCGCGTCGGCTTCTCCATTCTGGAACAGAGACCGCGTCCGCTCGGCAACCGGCAGGAGGCGAGCGGTTGAACCTTTCACTTCGATCAGAGAGGTGAGCTGCTCGAGGTGGGCACCTAGGCCCTGTGCGATTTTTCGCGCCGCATCGTATTCGAGTATGAAGCCACCGACCTTGCTCTTGGCGATAGTGCCATCGTCCTCCTCGTCTTCATCAGTCTCCTCATCTTCCACCCTCCTTGAGCCGTTGCCGTTGGACGCGGCAGTCGAGAGCGTCCAAAGCCACATCGCGGTTAGCCGTGCGTCTTCCTCGAAGCCCGTTGCATCGGCGCCAGTGAAGATCATGGCGAGCGCTTCCTTTGAGACGGCCGCCCAGACCTGCTCCAAGTATTCCTTAAGCGTAATTGTCTCGCCGCTGGCCTTCTCCACGCGCGAATGACGGGAGAAGATCTCCAGGGCCGGGCCAAGACAGGCGAAGATGGCGTCTGCGCCCACGACGCCTTCGTCAGCCAGACGCGGCATCCAATCGTGGATACGGCGGGGTAACTCCTGCAACACGTCACGCCAATCGCCGACCTCGTCGGTCCGCACTGAGCCGTCGGAATTCTCGCGTGGGCGGCAGACGAGATGGACCGAGGAAGCGAGACGCGCTTGGCCAATCGCGGCCAAGCGCCCCTCTCGCTCTGTATCAATTGGCCAAGACCCCGTTATCGTCCATCCAGCATCGATCACAGCCTTCAGGAGAGCTTCCCAACTCGCTGTGGTCTTACTTGCAAAGACAATAGTTCCAATACCCTCTGGAGCAACCACACGTCGCGCTTCCACGAATGCTTTTGTTAGCTCCCGCTCATAAAATTGAATATCCTTGCTAGACTTGCTCAAATAATGTGGTCGGTCCACGACAATTTCGGATTCTTTCGGGGCGGCCTCGGCGGAGAACAACGTGAAAAGCTCATGTGGCACCGCCCGACGTAACCAGACGTAGAAAAAATCTGAAAGGTGAGCATAGGGAACAGCGTCATAATACGGCGGGTCCGTAATCAGGGCATGCGCAGAATCATTTGGAAGGGGGTGAACGCAAGCTGACGCTTGTTCGACATGTGCTCCGGGGAGCTTGCTGTTGGTCACTGCCTCAATTAGCCGGTCAACAAATCCCAGATTGTGCGACCAACCTCCGGAACTTGCTGCGAATGGGTTTGCTTCGGCGTAATCCCATACCATCCCGATTGCTTGTCGAGAGAACGTGCTGCGAACTGTCTCTTGACTTGCCGGAGAGGACCAAGTCGCTAGAGCCGAACCATAGTCCGCCACTTTGCTCAAGTTGATCGCCAAGAGAGCTTGCACTGCTCGACACAGAGCACCGTTGTCCTTGTTTGCTTTGCTGCAAGCCTCCCCCGCTTCTCGGACTAGTCTTGCGAATGTGACCAACACCAGCAACTGCCGAGAGCTGAACGCGTCTGCCCATGTCGCCATGCCGTAAAGTGGAATGCTGATACGCCGAATTTCATTTAGCGAGATCTTCTCGTGAGGTATCAGCGAGAGTGATGTGAGTGAACTTGGTTGGGCCCGACGAAGAGCGGACTCTGCAGAAATGGCGGCGCGAAGATCGCGTTCAGTTGGAGAGCTGTAGAACCTTCCTTTGTCAGTCGAGCGTGTTGAGACGACGCAAAGGAGACGTGCATCAGATGTTCCTCCCTTGCGAGCTTGAAGCTGAATCCTGACTTGAGCGACCTGAGTTGTGAATCCAGTGACAGGACACGTCGCGGAGCCGCGCTTAACAGTACCTGGCTCGACCTCGTTCGGCTTCTCTGGTTCAAAAACTTCTAGGCGTGGTTCACGAACGAGCAATCGCCGTCCATCTCGATAGATCTTCTCTTTTATGTCGCATTTGACTCGCCCATCTGAGTCGCGAACCCAGCGGAGCGCACGACCTCGATGTGGCTTCTTTGATAGCCACATCGAGGAAATTAGTGGAACCTCAATCGGCCGTTCTTCGATGCTAGGCGCATCCGAAAGAATGGTTCGCGCCCAGAGATAGGCGATAGGCGCGGCGCCGCTCGAGTCCCGAGGATAGAATTCAGCCAATTCACTCTCGGCTTCGCTCTTAATCCACTCGCCCCATTTTCGGACTTCATCGGCGAGCCGCTGGCCAAATTGTGGAATGTATTCGAGGACGACTTTGTTGAGCAGCACAGGCACGGGATTAAGATCGCTCGCAAAGGCGTCCGCGCCCACCCGCAAGGCTTCAAGCGGGATTGCACCGCCACCAGCAAACGGGTCCACGACCAACGGTCGCGTGCCCAATGCACCCCCGAGCGCCTCGTGCGCAGCGTGGGTGAGCGCGCGACTAGTTTCGAGGTATTCGGGGACTGTCGAGTTATCCCAGTTGGCGAAGTCAGCGATAAAGTCGAGTAGTGCGCCGCGCAGTTCCCGGACATCGTCAAAGAGGGCGGGCGTTTTCCGCGCCTTTGCGAACCGCTTGCGGCTCTCCGCGCCGAGTAACAGCTGCTTCTCGAGAGGTGCCCACGCCAGCATTTGTTTGCGGGCCTTATCGATGAAAGACTGCGGACATTGTGAGTCCGCTGGGTCTGGCCACAACGCCGCGCAGATTACCGCCCGGCAAGCTGCCAGAGGCCGCCGCGCCCACCAAATGTGGAGCGTAGAGATGTGCCCGTGCCTGATCGACTTCTCACGCCGTGCGTGCGCAGAAATTCGCTTGATCGGCAGATCCACCTCGATGAGGCGTTTGGGGTAAGTCGCTCGGGAGCTCATGGTGTCTCCCCTTCGAGGATCGCGTCAGATCCGAGATGGTAGTGCGCGACCTGGACCACCGGTTGCCAGCCAAGACGCGCTGGATCATGGATCAAATGTAGCTCCGGCTTTCTCCCGCAGTTGAATACGACGTAGAGCCAGTAGTCTTTCCTGAGACGGTCTGCCGTCTTGTACTCATTGTCGCTGAGCGCGACCTCGCCAACAGCCGCGCGGCCTTTCACTTCGATGAACCGAACGTCGGTGAAGGTCTTGTCATCGTGTGGGTGCGGCTTTCGCGATATGATGTCGAATCCGCGATTTTCCTTTTCCACGCTCTCAATTACCCAGCCGCGCTCGGTCTCATGCCGGATCGCTTCCTGGACAGCAATCCGCTCGATCTCCTCATCGCGAACCATGTGTGCGATGCTTGGAGATGTGCGCTGGGGGTGCGGCAGCACCCAGGCGCAGCCGAGGTGCTCAATATCGCCGATCGCGAGGTGGCGCTCCATGGCCAGTTCGGCGCGCCGCCCTTCGAGGCGGTTGTTCAGTTCGTCGAGGTGCGCCTCCGCCTGGGCGATATTGCCTTCGAGGCCGGGAATATTCTCGCCCTCGATGCGGCGATTCACCAGCTCGGCGAGCGACATGTTGGCGCGATGGATCAGCTCACCAAGCGATATCTCAAGGTGGCGTGCAATGGTATCCACCTCGCGCGCGCGCTGCGTGGCGATCTCTTCGAGGAATGGATTGAGCGCTTTCTCGACGAGACCTTGCTCTACGCGTGCGCGGTCGGGTATGCGGCTGTCGCTCGGGACTGGGGTTCCGACGGGAGCGAAGGCCAGCTCGGCGAGGTAGGTGGGCTGACGGATCGTGAGTACGCCGGGTTCCTCGGCCTGAACGATAAAGAGGCGCCGGCTCACAGTATTGCCGCGGCCATCCTTCACCGACGCGCCGAAGACGTCGAGACGCACAGGTGCCTTGGCCTGGAGGTCGTAGAAGACGGCGCCGCGTTTGAGGTCATCGCGGACTCGCTCGGCAACATCGTCGCGCACAGCTTCGAACAGCGGATGGCCAGGCGTCACCCACTCCAGCGTAGGATCAGTGGGGAGAAGCGCCTTATCGAAGACAACCTTCTGGTACTCGCGGCCGAGCCGGCCGAAGCGCGGCTCTTGCCGCTCGCCTATGGGCTGAAGCGTGCGTGGTACCTTTCCGATGCGGTAGACGTGTCCGTCCTTCTGGACTGGTTTGGGATGGATGCCAGCAATGGGGCCGGCGCCAACGAAGAAATCCTCAATCACCTCAGGGATCAGGCGGCGCTCGCGCGCCTCGGCCGATTTTCCCAGAAGTGCACCGAGATTCAGCTCGCGCTTCGCCAGGCCCTCTAGGGTCGACGAGGTGATCTGGCGGAAGCGTTCGGGATCGACGTCACGCACAATCCGGGCCTCGATGTTGCTCAAGTCCATCCGGCGCACGTACATCTCGCGGAAGAGTTTTTCTAGCAAGTTCGCTGGAAAGACTTCGCCGACGACGTCGAAAACCTGGTCGGTGCCCAGCTCACTGCGGATCGCTAGGAGCCGTTCGAGGAGCTTCGCAAGCACGCGGCCCTCGCGCGTATTCACCGCGACGAAGTTGAAAATGAGGCAGTCGTGCTCTTGGCCGTAGCGGTGAATGCGGCCCATGCGCTGTTCGAGCCGTACCGGATTCCAGGGGATGTCGTAGTTGATCATAAACCAGCAGAACTGAAGGTTAATGCCCTCACCGGCCGCCTCGGTGGCGACGAGGACCTGAGCGTCGTCGCGGAAATCGCGCTCGGCGTAGATACGTGTGCCAGGAGTGTCGCGGTCGCCGATCTTCATGCCGCCGTGGATCTGCGTGGTCTTTAGATTCCACTGGCGTAGCTTACCGAGCGGGCGCCCGTCTTTGCCGTCCCCGGCGAGGTAGTCGAGCGTGTCCTTGTGCTCGGTGAAGATGAGCAGCTTCATCTTCGGATCGTGAAAGACGTTGTTATCCGAAAGAACCTTTCTCAGTTTTACCAGTTTCGATTCTATCTCGCGTCCTTCGAGCATCCGAGCGTGGTCAATGAGCTGGCCTAGCCGCCGGATCTCCTCGCGAAGGGCGATCGGATCGACGGACGCGACCACTCCCTCGAGCCTGGCCTCGATCTCCATTTGCTCGTCTTCAGGCAGGTCGTCGAAGTCTTCGGGGAGCTGAGCGTCAATCTGCTCTTTGCGGTATTTCTCCGGGTCGGTGAGGATCCTTTGGCGCTTATCGCGCATGCGCTCAAGGCTACGTCGCACCGCGTAGACGCTGGATGCGAAGCGGCGCTGCAGCATCGCCATTGTGAATGACAGCGCGCGGCCGCGGGCGCTGTCATCCTCGGAAGCCTTGATGGACTGGTCCTCGACATATCGGGTGAGCGCGTCGTAGAAATCGTATTCGTCGCCGTCTAGCTCGAAGGAGGCCGTGCGCACCTCACGCTTCGTGAAGAGCTTCTTCACCTCGCCAGTCTCGGGATCGGGGAACGAAACCAGCGCCTCCTTCGTGCGACGAAGATAGAAGGGGGCGTGGTGCCGTCGCATCGCCTCCTCAAGGCTTTTCACACTGCCGTAGATGTCGCGGTCGAGCAATTCGAGGAAGAGGCAAAAGTTCTCCGGGTCGCCCTTGTGCGGTGTCGCCGTCATCAGAAGATAGTGGTCCGTCATTGTCGACAGCGCCTCGCCAAGTTTGTAGGCGAGCGTCTTCTTGTCAGCACTGTAGGCCGCCATCTTGTGAGCTTCGTCGACAATCACGAGGTCCCAGCGGCTGCGGAGCAGGCTTTCCTTGGCGTCATCAATTCGCGAAACCCACGAAATTGACGTGACGACCTGATTCTTCTCCTGCCACGGGTTCTGGCCGTAGTTGGCGCGGAGCACGTCGCTGCGGATCACCTCGAAAGACTCGCGGAATTTGTCCTTCAGCTCGCGCTGCCATTGAAAGCAAAGATTTGCCGGCGCGACGATCAGGGTGCGCTTCACGAGGCCGCGGATCTTCAGCTCTTTGAGCAGCAAGCCGGCCATGATCGTCTTTCCCGCGCCGGGGTCGTCTGCAAGCAGGAACCTGATGCGCGGAAGGCGCATGAAGTAATCATAGACGGCCTCAAGTTGGTGCGGCAGTGGGTCGACACGGGAGATGGAAAGCGAGAAATATGGGTCGTACTCGTAGGCCAGCCCCAGGCGGGCGGCCTCAACGCCAAGACGGAAGCGCTCCGGGTCGCCGTCAAATGGCTCGCGCTCGGGTGTCGCCTCGAGGAACTGCAGCTGTTCGGGGCTCAGGACACGCTGGTGGACTTGTCCAGTCTTTTGTCCCGCGCCCACGATTTTGATTACGTCACCGAGGGGCGTGACGACAAGCACCTCGATTGGCTCGGGAAGCACCAGCCCGCGGACGATGATGCCTGGCTTCAGTTCACTCGCGTTCATCTCGCCCTGCAGATGGACCCACGTTGCTCTACGGTCTCGTTTCTGCCACCGCACTCAAGGACGTTCTTAACTCTATTCCGGTTCGATCCACCCATCTGCAGCATCAGTAGCACCTTTGCATCACTAGGCTTCAACTTGCCGTTGGGGCGCAACCTGTTCAAAGAGGCGCCGCCGCACTCCGATGCCGAGAAAAGCCGAGGAAATCAACGAGCAAGTTGAATTTGCGGCCCTCTCGCTCTCCAAACAAGTGGCGAAAGTACAGATCGCTTTCAGGCCGAATAGGCGTGCGAAATCAGCAGGTTGAAGGTCTGTACCAAATCCGCGCAGTCGGGAGCTTTGGAGACAAACGGCTGGAGAGAGAGGATTTTGGATGTCAGAGTTCCGACTCGTCGTGCGGAGGTTCGTGCTCAAAGCCTACGGTTGTTGGGCCTCTGTGTGCGCTCGGAGCCCGGAGAGAATGTTGCTAGTGGTAGGACTGGCGGAGAACCGGGGAGAAACTTTAAACCCGCTCTTCGACGTCCTCGCTGACTGGAACCACCAGCTAAAGCACGCAAAAATCGATATCGGGGAACTGCGGCCATGAGCGGTTCCTCCAAGAAAACCGGGGCCCGTCCGGCCCCGGTGTCCGTCCGACTGTCCGATTCGGAGCGTGCTGCGCTGGCAGTTCGCGCGGGTAGCCAACCGGTTTCCACCTACATCAAGCGCGTTCTGTTCGGGGACAATCCGGCTTCGGCGCGCCGAAACGCCCGGCATGTCACCACCGATCAGCAGCTGCTGGCCCGCGTCCTGGCGCAGCTCGGGAAGTCCGGGCTGGGCGAGAGTCTGGTGTCGATGGCGATAATGGCCGCGAGCGGCGTTCTCTACGTCGATCAGGACACGCTGGCCTATCTGCGCCGGGCCTGTGAGGACGTGCGCGAGATGCGCAGGCTGCTCATGGAAGCCTTGGGCAAGAAACCGCCTGAGGAACCCTCGCTGGAGGGCGTGTTCAATCAGGCGGCGCAGATTGCGCCCCCGTCGCACCTTGCGCCGGAGGCGGCAAACTACAACTTCGGCGACGAGGATTGACATGATCCTCGTCGGTTCGCAGCGCGGCGGGGCTGGAAAGCTCGCCGCGCACCTCCTCAATGCGATGGATAATGACCACGTGACCGTGCAGGAACTGCGCGGCTTCGTGGCCGACGACCTGCCGGGCGCGCTGGCGGAAGCGCACGCAATCTCCAGAGCGACGCAGTGCAAGCAGTTCATGTTCTCGCTGAGCCTCAATCCCCCGAAGGGGGCCGAGGCCAGCGTGGAGGACATGATCAAGGCCGCCGACCGGGCGGAGGAAAAGCTGGGGCTGCAAGGCCAGCCACGCGCGGTCGTCGTGCATGAGAAGAATGGCAGGCGGCATATCCACGTCGTGTGGTCGCGCATCGACGCCGATGCCATGAAGGCGGTCAACCTGCCATTCTTCAAGGAACGGCTGAGCGGTCTTTCCAAGGAACTCTATCTCGAACACGGCTGGGAGCTGCCGGACGGGCACAGGGAGAACGGCTGGAAGAACCCGCTGAACTTTACCCTGGCCGAATGGCAGCAGGCCAAACGGCTCGATCTCGATCCGCGCGAAATCAAGCAGATATTCCAGTCGGCATGGAAGCAGTCGGATTCCATGCCCGCCTTCCGCGCGGCGCTGGAAGAACACGGCTATTACCTCGCCAAAGGCGACCGCCGCGGCTTCGTCGCGACGGACATCCACGGCGAGGTCTATTCGGTTGCGCGCTGGACAGGCGTGAAGACGAAAGACGTCAACCAGCGCCTCGGCAATCCCGAACGCCTGCCCGGCGTCGGTGATGTTCAGAAGTCCCTCGGCCAGCGCCTCAAGGGCAGAATCCGGGACCATCTGCGCGAAGGCCGGGAGCAGCAGGCGCGCGAGCTTGCGCCCCAAATCAAGGCCCTGCGCAAAATGGTGGAGGCGCACCGCCAGGAACGCACCCGCCTGGAACGCAAGCTGGGACAACGCCGCCTGTCGGAAACGAAAGAGCGCTCGGCGCGGCTGCACAAGGGCATCCGCGGCGTGTGGGAGCTTCTGACCGGCAAAGCGCGGGGGATCCGGCGGCAGAACGAACGCGAAGCGTTTGAAGGCCACGTGCGCGACCAGGGTGAACGCGAAGGGTTGTTCGGTGCGCAGTCAAAGGAAAAGCGCGCCTTGGAAAAGCAGATTGCCAGCCTGCGGATGCGTCAGCGTGAAGAGCGCATGCAGCTTTCCAGCCACATCGCCGACATCCTGCGCCTGACCCGCGAGAACGAACAGGATCGCGAGCAGCAGCGCGCCCTGTCTTTCGACATGAGCTAACGACAAAGGGAGGCTCGAATGAACAACACCGTATTCAAGCCCACGCAAAACGTCACGCGTACCGGTTCAGTCTCCAGGGGACCCCAAATCCCGCTCGGCACGGCGGGGTGGTCGGACGGGAGGCGGATGGAGCCGTTTTCAGCCACCAAGGGGGATTTCTGGCTTGGATGGGGAGCGGACGGACAGTCCATCGGAAGCCGCGATGACCGCCATATCCTGGTGATCGGCGGCAACCGCAGCGGCAAGGGCATATCCACCCTGCTCACAAACCTAATTCTGTGGCGGGGCTCCACGGTGGTGATCGACCCGAAGGGCGAGAACGCGATGGTGGCCCTGAGCCGTCGCGGCAAGGGCTCGCGCTATGCCCGCGGGCTCGGCCAGCCAACCTACCTGCTCGATCCGTACCACGAGGTCCACACGGCGGAGCGCGACTTTTCGGAATACCGCGCCTGCTTCAACCCACTCGACGCGCTCAACCCCAAAGGCAAGGAAGCCGTCCCAGACGCGGGCCGCATCGCTGACGCGCTGGTGGAGATCGAGGCCAGCCGCGAACCGTATTGGGAGCAGTCGGCGCGCACGCTCATCCGCAATCTCATCCTGCATGTGCTCACCTGGCGCGATTTCAGGAAGGAGCAGCGCAACCTCGTGACGGTGCGCAGACTGCTGCTCGCGGGCGACTGGGAGAAGAGGAAGCTGGTCGCCATGACGGTGGAGGACGGCAAGGCCCCGTCCGGCTACCAGCTCCTGTTCGACGCGATGCAGCGGAACGAGGCCTTCGGCGGCGTCATTTCCGATGCCGGATCGCACTATGGTGATCAGCTGAAGAACGCGCCGCGGGCGTTTGCTTCCATTGTCGCGGTGGCCGCCAAGGCGCTGGATTTTCTGGACGACGAGCAGATGCGCGCGACCTTGAGCCGGTCGGACTTCAGGCTTGCCGATCTCAAGACCAGCCCCAGAGGAATGAGCCTGTTCCTCTCGCTGCCGCAGCGCCTGATGGAGACGCATTACGGCTGGCTGCGCCTGATGAGTACGCTGGTCATCACCGAGATGGAAAGGGTCAAGGGCAGGCCTGCCTGCGGGCTTCCCATCCTTTTGGTCCTGGACGAGTTTCCGGCACTGAAGCGCATGCGGGTCATCGAGAACGCGGCGGCGCAGATCGCCGGCGCGGGTGTGCGCATGGTGTTCGTTGCGCAGACGCTGGCCCAGCTCAAGGACATCTACAAGGACGACTGGGAGACGATGGTCGCCAATGCCGGGGCGAAGCTCTTCTTCGGCAACGACGACCATTTCACCCGCGAGTATGTCTCCAAACTGGTTGGCGAAGTCGAGGTCGTCCGCATGACCGACAGCGCGAGCCTGACGGAAGGCCGGTTCTCCAGCGTTTCGGAAAGCCTGTCATTCGGGATGTCGCGCAATCTTTCGGACGGGCATTCGTCCAGCATGACCGAAGGTGGACGTGGCACAAGCACCAGCTTCAGCATCAATGGTGGACATGGAAGCGGCCAGTCCTTCGGCTACTCGACGGCGTATGCGAGCGGGCAGAACACCTCCCACACGGCGGGTCGCGCGGAAACGATCCACAAGCGGCCTTTGGTGACGCCTGACGAAGTGGGGCGGATATTCGGGGACAGGTCCATGCAGCGCGGCCTGCTTCTGCTCTCCGGCCAGCAGCCCATCGCCATCACGCGCGGGTACTATTTCGCGAACAAGAACCTGCGCGGGCTATACGATCCCCATCGCGACTTCCCCCCGCCGCCAACCTTGGCTGAACTGGAGCCCATCGTCGCGAGGGAAAAGCGTGAAGCCCTGGAAGTGGAGGAGCGTCGGCGGCTGGAGAAGGCAGCCGCCGAAGAGACCAAGCGGCGGGAGCGCCTGCTTCTAGAGGCGCAACGTCGTGAAAAATGGGAGCGCGACCGCCCGCGACGCGAGCGGGAAGCCCGAAGGGAACGGCGCAGGCAGGTGGCGGAAGACGTACTGGAGTTTGCCCTCAACACGTTCATCCTCTGGCCGCTGGAGATCGGGATGTGGCTGGCGCTGTTCGCGCTCGCCGGGGGCGCGGGCTGGGTCATCGCACTGATTGGCCGTGCGATCTTCTACTGAGGTGCGCCGCCGCCGAAGGCCCTTCGAAAGTCTCGCTGGAGAAGTTTGGCGACAATGCCCGGACAGCGCGTTTCACGCCGGGCGACGCGCCAGAAGATGTCAGCGTCCTCGGGCTCCCAGCCCATCCAGGGCACGAGGATATTCTCGACCGCCTCGCGGGTGAGCACGACGGTTTCCCGTCGTGCTCCATTGGCCCTGGCGGCGGTCATTGCGCACCTGCCGCGTCGGCGGTGTTGTCCTGGGTCATCTCGCGGATGACCGTGCGGCCCGCGACCGGATAGGCGTCGAACCTCAGGGTCAGGCCCTTGCCGTCCCGGTTGCTCCAGGCAGCGCCCACCCGTATCCAGCGGGCTTTGTCGTTGTCGCCCAGCACCTGCCAGATGATGTGGGTCGGCTGATTGGTTTTGTTGCTCTCGTTCATGATCGTCTCCTTTTTCTGATCCGGCCCGGCACCATGCCCGGCCTTATGGGGACGATTCAGATCGCGTCCGGAGGGCGCGGGTCATACCGGCAACACGGGAGCGTCAGCGAATGGAGCGGGCAGCCGGTTGACCCATAGCGCCCCGGCGCGGTCAGGCCCCATGCCCTAAGGCCGGGTGTGTACGGGCGACTCACGATGCGAAGGAGACTTGCGAGAGCGGAACACAAGATCAGCCTGCGATGTCAGGTGCCGACGCCAGACGAAGGCCACATGCGGGCGGCAAACTGGATTTCCTCGGGACCAACGGCCTGCAAATAGATCGACGTCGTATTCATGCGTGCATGGCTTAAGCCAGCGTTGAACGAGGTTGATCGGGACGCCCGAGCGGATCGCGTGCAGGCCAAAGCCGTGTCGGAGGCCCTTGGGTGTCGCGTGAATGCCGTCGATCACGCCTGCCGAGCGCATGACCTGCTTGACGAGTGCCCAGGCGCGACTGCGGGACCACGTCCACAGGCGGCGATCGGGATACGTGCCGCCAAGCGAATGCACCGATCTGAGTTCCTGCATCAGAAAGGGCGGGACGGGAATCTCACGGATAATGGGTGTGCGGCTTCGGCGTTTGAGCGTCGTCACCGCAATGAAGCCCGATTCGATTTCAACGCAGCGGCGCGTGAGTGCCAGCGCCTCCGATATCCGGCACCCTGTCCAGGCAAGCGTGAGGCAGAGCGTGCGGACTTCAGCACGCGGGCATTGCTCGGCCGCGGCCAGGAAGCGCGCGCGTTCGTCCGGCGTCAGGTATTTCCGCTGGCCTGAAGCCGAATAAAGGCTGCCGCTTTGGTGGCGCGCGTGATCCATCCCGTCCCTTCCTTCCGGCAATCCGGCGGGACGCGACAGTTTTGCCTATTCCGTTGAGCCCACGGCCAACGCGTTGGGATTCCTGCCCTTTCGCGCTGCCATGGCTGAAATTGATAGCAGTTTCTTAAGACCCAGACAACCGTAGAGCCGCAAAAATCCGCCAAAAACGACAGTATAGGCAAGACTGTCTCGCCTTTCCGTGAGTCTTGGGAAGTAAAACATGAGCCTCTGGCGTGCATTGCCGAGGCTCTTTTGATTCCGGACACACGCATGGAAAGGAACGAAACCATGTCCGACATCGAAGCGACGCGCCGCCAGGCGCAGAATGACCACTACAGCAATCCGCAAACCCCCATGGCGAACGAGCAGTCCATCCGCAATGCGGAACTGCGCAACGCCTACAACGCCGAGCTGGCCCGCAAGCGCGAAGAGGCGGAGCGCAACCGCTAGCGCCATCGCCGGGGCCGCCCGAAACGGGCGGCCCTTTCTTTGTCCAGAATTCACAGGAGCAACGTCATGAAGAGGCTATTCGCCGTCGCGGTGTATGCCGCGGCGTTGGCCGTTGCCTGCACTGCACATGCACAGAACGACATCCAGTGGAAGCAGATGCTGAATGTTCCGAAGGGGGCGAACCTGCCCACTGGGACGAGCGTCGATATTCTCGGCATCCAGCCGGGCGACACCTATGAGGAGGCCAGGGCCAAGCTGGAAAAGCTGATTGCCGAGCCCGGCGAGTATGCGGGCAAGCCGCGTATCCGCGAGTACCGCACGGAAATCTACCTGCCGCGCCCGGGCGGGCAGCGCGTGACCGTCAGTTATGTCGGCGCGCTGAAAGCCGAGTTCACGCGCAGGGGTACGGGCGCATGGAATTCGGAAAGCATCGACGTGGGGTTCAGTGCACCATCGTCCGGGCATCAGGTGGTCGCGGTCGAGCGCTCTCTGGACTACAACAGCCAGGCCGACCAGCCGCGCATCAGCACGGTGCTCGAAGGCCTGGCCGCGAAGCTCGGCAATCGGTACGCCGTTGGCGGCACCAGAAGCACCAAGGACTACCAGTTCCGCTTTGACGACGGGCGCGCGGTGGACATCACCGAACCCTATCCCTGGCGCTGCGGCCCGGTTGGCGCGCATTCGAACATCAATGAACGGGGGCTGTCCGAGATCAATCCGGGCGGGGCCTGCGATGTCGTGTTCGATATCCAGTTCAACTACGGCATCTCCAACGACCACGCGTCGGCAATCTGGTTCAAGCTCGGCGACAACGAGCGCGCGCGGCAGGATTTTGCGGCGGACTACCAGTTCTTCCGCGACTACGTGAAGAACCTCCAGGACACGGCAGGCGGCGCGGCCCCGAAGCTGTAGCAACAGCGGCGGAGGAAGGATTGGAGGGCGGCGTTACGCCGCCCTCGCTGCATCTGCGTTCGGCTGAAGACCAGTGAGATAATCGGCGGCGCGCTGCGCATGCGCTGCGGCGGAGAAGATCGCCCGCTTGTCCTCCTTGAGCACCTTCAGCCAGGAGGCGATGTAGGCTGGCATGTTCGTCGCGCGGTACCGGGGCAAGGTCGAGATCGGCGCAGCACGAAGGCCGCGCCCAGCTCGGCGACCAGCTCCTCCATCGCATAGCCCTCATCGCCCCAGCGCTTGCGGCCGAGATCCCGGTCCAGCCGCGAGGGATGCCGGGTCCAGTGGGTGAGTTCATGGATCAGCGTTGCGTAATAGCTTTCGGCGTCCTCGAACGTCTCGAACGGCGGCATGCGCACGCGGTCGGTGCCGACGTTGTAGGAGGCCGCGCCGCCGCCGTGGCGGATGTCGGCGCGGGTCGCGTCCACGAAGGCTTCGGCATGGGCGATGCGCTGGATGGGATCGCTCGGCGGCGCGGCTTTGCGTAGTAATGCGCGGGCAGGCCTTCGATCTGCTCGACGTTGAAGACGGTATAGCCCTTCATGAAGGGGATGGATCGCTCCAGCTCTTCGCCGGTTTCGGCGTCGTCCTCGGTGCGGGTCAGGGTTGAGGCATAGACGACCAGGCTGCCGCGCTCGCCCTTGCGGACATGGCCTCCGATTTCCTGTGCCTGGCGGAAGGTCATCCAGATCGGGGCGGCATAGCCGCTTGCCACGGCCTCGCCCCAGAGCATCAGAACATTGATGCCGCGATAGGGCACGCCGTTGGCGCGCAAGGGCCGGGTGATGCGCCCGGCGGCATGCTCGACGCTCCACGGCTGGTGCCATGGCCGCACGCCTGCTCCAGGGCGGTGATGATGGATTGGGTGATACGGTCATAGACGTCGGATTTCATTGCCTTTTCTCCTGGTTGCGGTTTGCGCGGCTGCTGCAAACCGACTAGCCAAGCGGCAATGAGCGGGGGTTGGCCGTCACAGGCCGGAAAGCGCCAGGGTGGTGCGGGCCGGAAGCCGGAGCGGAGCGAAAGGCGACTACACGGCCCGGCGCTTTCCGCCCGAAGCGAAGCGCAGGGCTTGGCCTTGACGGCCTGGGGGCCGCAGGCCCCGGGCAAGAAGGAAAAGGTCAGCCGAAGGCTGTCCGGTCGGATGCGCGAGGGATGGAAGCCGAATGGCGGAAACCGGCGATAGCGGGTTCCGTTCACGACAGCCCGGCCCGACGAGCGCGCCTTATGTGAAACAGTGGGGGAGACGGAAACATAACAGGAACATAATGCTCGCGGCGCGCGTAATTGCGCTTATACTCGCCGAATGGACAAAAAAATCACCGACAGCCAGATTTTAGGAGAGTTGGGCGAGACAGCGGTCAAGAAGATCGTCCTCGAAACCGGCTTCATCTATGAAAACAGGGGAAGGCTTGAGGCTGGCACCGACGGGCTGATTGAGTTGCGCGACCGGCGAACCGGCGCGCCGCTGGGAAAATTGCTGGCCGTCCAGGTGAAGGCGGTTACCGACGGCAAGTACGTACGTGAAACGGACCAGCAGTTCGAGTATGTGATGAAGGAAGCCGATCTTGCTTATTGGCGCAAGTACAACCTCCCTATCATCATCGTACTTTGGCGAAAATCGGATGGCAGTGCTTACTGGAAAGACGTAAGCGCCGGGATGCACGACGACGAGCGTCGTCTGAAGTTCGACAAGAACGAGGACGTTTTCGACATCAGTTGTGCGGACAAGCTCGCGGCTTTGACAATCGACCGCCGCACCCCCGGCGTATATTTGCCGCCTATGAACACGGGCGAAACCGCAATCCTTAACGATGCGCATTCGTCTGCCGGAGGAGATATTTGTCGCCACTTCGCCTTTCGGAACGGGCCGTGATGCCATTCCAGAACTCGTGAAGCAGCGAAATGAGGTTTGACTGGGTTATTGTATACGGCGCTATCTCTCGTTCTTCGACCCGAGGGAATTTGGAACACGCGCCATTGTCGATCACGACCAAGTCGAGGCCGTGGATACCTCGCTGATTGCTCTTAGCGATGACCTCGACGATACGAATGACACGATCGAACTCCTGCGCCGGAGCGTGGCACATCAAGCGTCAGCGCAAATCAGGCACATAGCCAAAGAGCGGTTGTTTTGTTTCCACGCGGCTGGCGTGAACAAGTCCCGAAACTACAAATATGCCTCGACGGTGAAGGACACCTCGGCGAGAGTTGTCAGCTTCTATCCCAACAAGAAGTTCCCGGACAAACCGGGCTATGTGCGCCATCACGCCGCAAATCTCCGCTTTGAAAAGCTGGGCGATGAATGGTTTGTGGTTATCGATCCGACCTTTTATTTCACACGCAACGGGTTTGAACCGCACCCTTTCCCAGGAGCGCTGCTTGCAGGAAAGAAAAGGCTTGAACGCAACGCGGCCGTACGCGGTCAAGTGATAATGTGGCAAAGCCTGCTTGAAGAAAGCGCCACCCCAAAAGACGATCTGTTTCAGAAGGCCGCAGCGAGCGACCATCTGATTGGTTTTGAGGACCTTCCGCTCGCGGAGTTGGCGCAAGCGGTGCCTGAGGATACCTGGAACCGCACAGATCCACGCGCCAAGGAGATGGAAGCAGCAGACCTTTTCGAGGAAGGGTTACCCGCATGACCTTCAAAACGCGTGTATTCGATGAACCTGTTTTGGAGTTCGGTGACGGGGGACAGCATTGCGATCCGCGGCAGGGCTTGCGTGAGTTTGGACCGCTTCAGCCGCGTTCGGGCGACGTGGTCCGTGTCGGCGTGATTGGAACGGACGACACCGTGGCCGGGTTCGCCGAATTTCTCGACGAAACGGGACGGGGTATCGAGAGCGAGAACAAACAACTAATCAATCTCAACCCAGATTTTCCGGGACTTGGAAACCAAAACCCGTTTCGGTGCAAATTCGAAGTGCCTAGCGGAGCGACAGCGACGTTATCGCGCTCTCAGGTCAACGACATCCGCGCGATCGGCAAGCACGACGAAGCTGTGCGTCAGGCTGTCGACGTGGTGACACAGCAATTAACGGCTCTGAGTGAAAGCAGCGAAAAGCCGGACGTGATCGTGCTGGCACTGCCAGTTCAATTGATCGAAAAACTGGTCAATGCGAAGAGCGAAGACTCTGGTGACGACACGGAGGATGAGGAGGATACTGGCCCGGATGTTTTATTGGATTTCCGCGATCTGCTGAAGGCCAAGACTTTGCACTTGGACGTGCCGACACAAATCGTTTGGCCCGACACATGGGATGACGCTGCGAAAATCCCGCGCAAGGTCAAGCGAGACAGCAACCGCCAAACTCAAGCGAAGGCAACGCGTGCATGGAATTTATTGAACGCGCTTTTTTACAAGGCGGGCAAGGTACCGTGGCGGTTACTGCCGGATGACGCGGGACTTCGCACAAGTTTTCTCGGCATTGGCTTCTACCGCGACGTCAATGGTCAACAGCTCTGGACGAGCACGGCGAAATGTTTGATGAACGTGGTCGCGGCCTCATTCTGCGGGGCGCCCGCGCCCAGACCGAGTTGCATGGACGTCACCCGTATCTGACAGCCCACGACGCCGACGATTTGGTGACCCAGTCACTCACAATTTATAAGGCGCATCATCGTCATGTTCCCGCGCGCATCGTCATCCTGAAAACGTCACGGTTCAGGACTGAAGAAGCGGAGGGAATTGATGCAGCATTGCGCCGTGCCGGTATTGAACTCAGCGATCTGGTCTGGGTTCAGGAAAGCTCGCCCATCGCGATCTTCCGGGACGGCAATTATCCCGTCTTGCGGGGCACATTTATTGACCTACGCGGGGAAGGGTTTGCTCTATACGCGCGGTAGCGTTCCCTATTACGGGACCTATCCCGGCCTACGCGTGCCACGACCCCTGCTGCTGGTGCCGCACGAATACAGCGACAGCGCAATTGCGAAAGTGGCTGAAGAGGTCTTGGCGCTAACGAAGGTCAATTGGAACAGCACGCAGTTCGATCAGAAGCTACCTGCGCCGATCAAGGCCGCACGTGAGGTCGGGCGCATTCTAAGCATATCGAGTTTGGGACACAGGTATCGCCGGACTTCCGCAGATATACCTGATGCGTGACGCGGATCGCGCCCTAGGCCTTTATCGCCGGTGCTCGATTCGCTCTGCTTCGATGGCAATCGCAACGCCGGTCCGTGTGCCATATTCCTTAAGCATGAGACCAAGTCGTTCAGCGTTGTCGAAAATGCCCTCCATGACGAGCTCGCGATCGCCGGACGTGCAATCAAAAACGTTCGACATCAACGCCTTCACATCGTGATAGGTCAATTCGCCTGGCTGCTGCGTTGGATGGGCAAGCACCTCATCAGCGGCAATGACTTTTGTGCCGTCTGGCGAATAAAGCCAGACGAAGGAGCCTAGTTTAGATCGCCAACGAAGATTTTGACATTGCTCGTCCAGCGATTCCTTTTCGGCCTTAGTGAGGGGTGTGTCCCATTTGGCCTGGACAAAGAAGCCCTTGGCGATGGCGCTCTCGGGGCTGTCGAACTTTACGGCCACATAAAGGTCCGCCCCGACCTTTTTCTCCAACGAACCCGGTCCCTTGTCGGGCAATTCCTGAACGATGATCCTGACCCTGTGACCAAGAAAATGGCTGTTGCCAAGGGTCTGCTCTATGGATTGGGCGATACGAGAAGTGAGTTGATGCTCTTGAGTTAGGCGCGAGTAATGCGTTCGCACGACCGCATCGACGGCACTGCGCACCGCCTCGGAAATCAGGTCGCGAAGGTACTCATGTTGACGATGCATGGGGCCGCACAGGTTTGATCACAAAGTATGGGTCGAAAAGCCGGCCCATTGCGTAGTCTTTCATCCGAAAGAGCACGTCTGGACCGCCGATATGCTCATATTCGAAAGCCGTTCCGTGGCGAGCTGTAAGGTCAATTGCCATTCCTCCGAAAGCATAGGCCCGCCGATACGGCACCTTTGTAATATGCCAGCGCGGTTCCGATATGTCGTGCGCGAAAGCGTTGCGTATCTGATAAGTCGCCGCGATGAACTGATCAGCTTCGGATTCGATATTGGCTGGAAGAGGAATGCCTGCTTCCTCGCGTGCCCGGTCGAGCGTGATGACCGCCGCCCCGAATTGAACGCTCAGATTGTTCTCAAAAAACAGTATGAGGTCGTCGGGCGTATCAAATATCTTGTCCGGCAACACGAGGACCATACCGTTGTCTTTAAACGTCAGGGGAATGTCGAGCGTCTCAAGATCGATTTTGCCCTCTAGGGCGTAGTGGTAAAGCTTCCATGCGGCCGCCAACTGCCCGAATGCGGTGTTGAGATACTTCATCAGTCGCCGCACCTTTCCGTAAAGCGTAGCTTGACAGGCAACGCATTGATGCTATATCCTTAGTCTATGAGGATTCGGAACGTCCTGCATAAGGGGCTTCGGCATCTCATCGAAGATGACGATGCGAGCGGGATTCAGGCGGCGGTCAAGGACAAGCTGCGCCGCATGATCTCGTTCCTCCAGGATATGGAGCGGGAGGATGAACTCCGCTCCGTGCCGAGCTGGAAGGCCCACAAGCTGACCGGCAGTCGCAAGGGTACGTGGAGCCTGTTCGTCACCAAGAACTGGCGTCTGACGTTCCAAATCGACAAGGACGAGATCGAAATCATCGACCTTGATTACGAGGACTACCACTAGGAGGTGGCACTATGAATGCGACGACGAGTACGACTATGGGCATTCGCATGAAGAGCCCCGTCCATCCCGGCGGGTTTGTGAAGCATGAAATCATCGAACCGCTGGAACTGTCGGTCACGGATGCGGCGAAGGCGCTCGGCGTGACTCGTCCGGCACTGTCCGCGCTCCTCAACGAGCGCGCCGCGCTTTCACCCGAAATGGCCCTGCGCTTTGAAAAGGCGTTTGGCGTATCGATGGACACGCTGATGCGTATGCAGAACAGCTTTGACATCGTCCAGGCGCGCAAGCGGTCCGGCGAGATCAAGGTCCCCCGCTATGCCGGTGGGAATGCCGGGGATCCGAGCCCGGCACTGACATGATATCGCTTATGAGGTCCAGGAAACGCCTTGCCGATCATGGGCAGGTGTTCACGCCCCGCAGGAACGCCGGCGCAGTGTGAACCGAAGGGCAGGACCCGGGATCGTTCGCCGCCCCAAGATCGGACAAAAGGCAGCAGGAAGATCAGCCTCACTCGGCCAAAGCGGCGTAACCCGGTCCGGGTGCGGACGCCAGAAAGCCCGGCGCACGGAATTTCCGCTAGTTGAATGGCATTTTGGTGCGCTAAAAATGTAGACTTTGTAGTTTACGACATTCAACCTCGTCTCTTGCGTCCTTACACGTCATGGCTTCGAAGAAAAAGAAAGTATTGATTGACCCGGTTAGAGCCTCACGCGCAGGACATAATTTCCATGAGTACTGGGCCGCACGACGGGCGTTGCAGCTTGTGTTCCCCCATGATGGCCTGCATTCGATTGCCGTTGAAGGAATATCACCAAGCGAGATTGCAGCCCCCGGCGACGAAGCGGAAGATATAGCCGATCTGACCCTTTACTATGGCAGCGGCGACACGTTCGAGACCAGCAATGCGGTTCAGACCCTTCAGTTTAAGTATCGGGTCGACGAAACGCCTGCAACCGCTTCCTACCTGAAGAAAACACTCTCAAAATTCGCGAGCAGCATACTGGGCTATCAAAAGTCCTCCACACCTGAGGTAGTGGATAAGCGTCTGTCTTTTGCCTTTGTGACGAACACGCCGTTTGCGCCGTCCCTGTGGGAAGCCATCGCTGGCCTCAAGGGGGGAAAGCTCCCCTGCGACCGAGAGGCGAAAGAGCAGTTCGACATCCTCTCCAAATGGTGCCGCGGTGCCGGTGTCGATGCCTCGCGGCTTTTCGCGATGACAGAGTTCAGGGCATCCGAAAGCAACCTTCCAATTCAAAAGAGCCGATTACGGCGCGCTCTGACAGACTGGTCGGCAGGGTCGGATAGTCTCGCCAAAGGCCGTCTATACGATCTCGTGAATTTGGTAGTGGACAAGGCGGGACCAAGTGGGCAGGGCAAGAACCTCATCAGACGTGAACACGTTCTGGACGCGCTCGGCTGCGACAGCGATGATCTATTCCCCGCAGAAACACGATTTATCGACGTTGGTCAGGTTGTCGAGCGCGAAGAGTTGCCTGAGGTCGTTGATCTCATCGAGAAATCTGTGCCGCCGGTCTTTGTTCATGCCGATGGAGGCGTAGGGAAGACCGTCTTTATTCAAAGCCTCGCCGCAAAAATGTCCGTTGAGCGGGAGGTCGTAGTGTTCGATTGCTTTGGAGGCGGCACCTATCGGTCCGACGGACAGCCCAGGCACTTGCCGGGGATTGGCCTTGTCCAGATAGTCAATGAGTATGCGTCGAGAGGATTGTGCGATCCGCTATTGCCGGGCGACAACGATTTGAGGGGTTTGATCAAAACGGCGAGGAAGCGCCTCGCTCAGGCAGTCCGGGCGATACGGGAACAGTCCAAAAAAGGCGGCGTGCTTATCGTTCTTGATGCCGCCGATAATGCGCAGCTAGAGGCCGAAGCCAGGAAGGAAGAATCGTTCCCGAAGCTTCTGCTGGCTTCGCTAAGCGACAACCCGCTCGAAGGCGTAAAGCTCCTCCTCACGGCGCGGTCTCACCGAATGGCCGGGGTCGTCGGTCGGGCGAGGGTAAAGTCCTATCCACTGCATCCGTTCTCCGAGAGCGAGGCCCGCCTCTTTATCGACGAGCGCCGAAAGGGCGCATCCGAGGAGGAAGTTGCCCGTGCGCTTGCACGGTCCGGCTGCAACGCACGAGTGCTTGCTTACCTGATCGACACATGGGAAGGGAATGTAACTGGCGTCGTATCCAACGAAGGGATCACAGTCGAAGAGATCATCGCTCAGAAATGCAGCAAGATCTTCGAAGACCTGCACATCGCAGCTTGGCCAAATTCCGACATTGAAGAATTCTTTGCGGCCATCTCGCTCCTGCCTCCCCCCATTCCTTTGGACGAACTGGCAGCAGCGCTCGGTTGGTCCTCGTCACAGGTGAACAGCGCTGCGTCCGACCTCGCTCCGATGTTGGAGATCATACCCCAAGGCGCAATTTTCCGCGATGAGCCTACCGAAACCTACGTGCGGGACACCTACTCTCGGGAGGTGCCAGCTCAACAGTCAATCGCACAGCGCCTGGAGGATCAGCAGGCAACCTCGGAATACGCAGCGGAAGCACTCCCGGGATTTCTCGTTGCGATCAATGATAGCGGGCGCGCATATGCTCTCGCGAACTCCAGCGCATTTCCAAAGAGCCTTCAATCGGACTACGGGAAGCGCCGACTGGCGCTCGTCCGATTGCACGCTGCATTTCGGCTTGCAGTCAAGGAAGGTGACCTTGACCGGGCCTTGCAGCTTGCGACCACGCTCTCGCAGGTAGCTGCCGCAAACGCGAGGGGTGATGAATTCATTCGCCGCTCACCTAGCTTGGCGGTTCGTCTTGGCGACCGCGACGTCTCGCGCCGTCTTTTCAATGATCGCTCGGGCTGGCGCGGAGCAAGGGATTCCCGGTTGACACTCGCCTACAGCTTCGGCGGGGAAATCGAAGAAGCCCGTCTTCACCGGGGACGGACGATCGGATGGATCAACTGGTACCACGAAGGTCACGGGGATGAGAATTACTCCAGCGATGCGCACCCGGACGCTTTTGATTTTGCGGCAGTCATTTTTCTGGCCATCCTAGAAGGAGGCTTTCGCACTGTTGATGACAACCTGTGCCGTTGGAATGATCGCTTTTCAATCTCGGTATGTGAACAGGTGATCCGCTTGGCCAGGCAGCATGAGTGCCTGGTTGGCAGCAGTGTGATGAAGCCGCTTACGGAATTCGCTTCAGGCAAGGACTGTTGTTCATACGCGCTGAAGATCGCGCTACTGTGCAGCGGGTCGCGCTTGGAACGCAGTGATGTGAGAGCGATCGCGCGAGGCGTTGCCAGATCACAAGACTCACGTGAGCAGTCGTCGGATACGCACTTCGATGACCAGCGGACCATTGAGGATGCGGTGTCTGCGGCAGCTGTTGCGGCCTTGCTCGGAGGGTCTCGCACATCATCTGTCAGCTTTTTGAGGCGCGTAAAGGCAATGCGCCCCTCAAGATACGATTATGGCGAGCGGCACGGGTTCTCCAGGGCTTGGTTGCCAACGCTCGTGTCTTGCATGCGGGCGTGGTCAGCTGGTCGGGCGGTTGCTTACTCGGACCTTCTGCCCCGTGAAATCAAGATCAACCGACATGCGAGGGCTATCAAGACCAAAGAAGAGCTCCACGAATTTCTGCGAAGCCTGAAGGTGCCAGTCCGGGATAAGCGAAAGTATGAGCGCCGGTACTCCGTGGCCAAGGCTCCCAAGTTCGAACCTCGGTTTGATGAAAACGAGCGCCGCGAAATTGCCGAAGGCATCGAGGTTGTCCGAGCACTAATCGAGCCGATCGAAGCTTCGATGCTTCAACGACGGCTTAGCAGCGCGTGTCTGGACGCCTTCATAGCCACCTGGACCGGTAGATTGCGCCCAGGAGCGCACTGGCACTCTGAGAGCGCCGCTGATTTGCTAACACGCACAATCGGAATGGGATTCCTGGAGCTACTTCTCCTGCACATCGATGACGTTACGACTTCGCAGGCGAAATCTATCGTGGCGGGATTGGCAGCCAACCGATTCTCGATACATCAGAAGATCGATGTTCTATCCAAACTCGCGGAGCGGTCCGGCCTCCACGACGTGTCGGGGCGTTTTGCGCAGCACATCGCCGAAGAAATCCGAAAGGACGACTCTATCGAACAGCGGGGTGGAGCGTATGAGGACCTCGCTTCCGCCGTGGTAGCGATGAGCGTCGAAGAGGCAAAAGAATACTACAGGCAAGGCCTAGCTGAGCTCGATCAGATGGGAGGCGACGACTATGATCTGATCTACGCTGTGCTCCATTTCGCCGCTGAACAACCAGGAGGCTATGTCCGCCCGGAACTCGGCCAACGGCTGATGAACCTCTGCCAGACCATCTGCCACAGCGAACCCAGCAAATTCGGTTGGGCGCTTTTTGCTCGTGCGATGTCGAAGTCTGTAGGGTTTTCTGCAGCGTACAAACTGCTGCGGTGGGATGATCAGGATGTCGCGGAATTTTCCTATGGTTTGCCTCAACTTGTCTGTTGTCTAGCCGCGGAAGGGCAGCTCGACCCGAAACGTGCTGCCGCACTGCTCTTGGTCTGCGAGGATCACGGATGGCACGAGTGGCGGATCGGCGACGGACTTTCGGTGCTGCTAAAAGAGGCTGCTCCATCGGAGCAAGCGAGAATCTTCCGTGTGGTCTTCGCTAAGTTGAAGGCCGAGCATTCGTCGGGAGGCTGGCCTTCAGTTTGGGAAAGTCTCTTGAAGGTTGGCGAGGAATTTCCAGGTGCAGTTACCGAAGCTCAAAATGCGGAACTTCGGGCTCTCCTGGACGCGGCTAGAAAGCATACCGACGAACTCAATGATCGAAACAATTCACGCGACTCTACACCCACGCTGCAGCGCAAGGAGGAACAAGAGGTCCCGCTCGATGAGAGGCTATCGAGACTTTTAGCGGAATGTGAACCAACCTCAGCAGCAGCGATCGACGCGGCGCTGACGCGGGTGGAAGCAAACTCGTCGCTTCCATATTTCGCAAAGAAGCGGTTCTTCGAACTGCTGAGGGAGATCTGTCCATACGACAAGCGCCTCGGATTTCTGATGGCGCTTTGCGAGGTATCAGCGCTCGAGATCGACGATGCGATCAGCCAAATCTCCGAAAGCGTATCCCAATGGAGGGACTCTTCCGCTCATCTCAGGACACAGGCAAAGGCGATAATCGAGAGACTATTCGACTTCAGAGGATCGCAAATTTTTGACCTGCGATACGCAAGCCTGCCGCGTCAGATTTTCTTACTCGCACAGCTGTGTGGTGACCACGACTTCGTCATGCGAATCATACTGCGGACGGTCGCGATCGAGAATGTGGAACTCAGTGGCGAAGAATGGCTTCAACTAGCGACTAGCTTGTGCGCGGTGGCGTCGCCAACGGCGTCCCTAGAGGCGCTAGAAAAGATGCTTTCCGGTCCGTCGGCGCGAATTGCGGATGAGATTGGAGAGGGCTCGTTCCGGAAGGAGTTTGCTCCAAACGCGGACGAACGTTCGCACGTCGCGGACATCATGTGGCATCTGTTAGGAGACGATGACGCGTACGTTCGATGGTCGGCGGCAAGAGCGATTGGATCGTTCCCTGACCTCGGCCTCGCCGATGACCTCGGCGCCCTTATCGACCGTTTCGATCTTTTTGAAGTTCCGGCATTGCGGTCTGAAGACCACCCACTGTCATTTCGAAACTCGCAGCAGTGGATGCTTATGGGCTTGGCTCGCGCAAGCCTGCAGAATCAAGAATATTTGGCCTTTCTAGCCACCAGAGTTGCAGAGCTGGCGAAGAGACCAGACATCCACTTTGTTGATAAGCTTCACCTCGTGCGCTTTCTCGACAATGTCGGTCAATGCGGAATTGACCCTGATATCAGCGTGATACGTGAGCACCTAAGCAACCCACCACTCGGGTACGTGGCCACCAATACCTATCCCAAGCATGTGGAACCGAAGTCTGGTTTCAGCTTCGACTACGAGTTCAATAAATCTGAAGTCTCCAACTTGGCGCATCTGTTCGGGATTTCCGCTGGTGAAGCTACTGACGCCATCGCGGCTGAAATTGTCCGCCGGTGGCCTGCTGCCAAGAGTTTGGACGACTTTCCGGGTCATGAAAGATACCGACGCGACAGCGATGACCGGTACGAGTTCTATCGGGAGCACATCCAGCGGCACGCGCTTCTGGATGCTGGAACAACTCTTGCGAAGGTTAAGCCGGTCGTGCGGCGCAGCTACGAGACATGGGACCCACCGCCATGGAAAGAGTGGCTGTCTCGCTACGACGTGACGTTCAAGGATGGCTCATTCTTGGCGGATCACAAAGACCCGGAACCTTGGTCCGCAAATGCGTACTTACTTGGTCGTCGCGTTGGAAGGCAAGAAACCCTCGAGGACCAGGATACCCTCCTCTCAAAAGTGTGCCTCAGGCCCGCTCATAGCGATGAGTTGGTGCCAATTTGCGCGAGCTGGGCCTCACCAGACGGTGTCTACGTTAGGATCGTCACAGGTCTCGTCAGCCGGCGTGGCGCAGTAGGTAAATGCCAGGCATTCGCCAAGAGGGACGATCACAACTTTTGGATGCCGCTGTTCGACCAGGATGGTGAGGACGATCGATTCCGTGACGAAAGCCCGATGGAGCCGCTGATCTGCGATCCTGACGCCTACGGGCTCGGGATCGATCAAGGAGATGAGTTGGCAACTGGCGGGGCCGCCGCGCGCCCAAGATTGGGAAATAAGCCTACGGCCAGATTGAAGCTTTCAGCGGACCCTGATTTCAGGGAATGGCGTACCCCGGAAGGTCGCTTGGCTCTACGTAGCCAAGTTTGGGGGGGATGGAAGCCTGACCCGGATCAGTATCGAAGCCGCCACCATGATAAGGGCGTAATACTTTGGGCAGATCAATCGTGGCTCGATGGGGCTTTGTCCGAGATGGGCAAGCGGCTTGTCTATACGCTCTCGTTCTCGAAATACCGGTCGAGCCGAAGTTACGATGACAGCGAGGGTGTGCGGGCGGTTTACGTGGGTTTGCGTGGCGACGACGGTCAACTGCGCACTTGGTTCGCCAAGAAACCGTCTGCGCAAACCGGCTACTGAGAGCGGAGAGACGTCAGTGCTTAGGTGATGCGCCGGGATTGAACGGCGGACGCTCCTTCATGGTTCGGTGCCGGTGGTGGAGGGAACTCCCCAAGCCCAGCGAGTGGGTTCAAAGGGCGGCGATACGCTCGTTGTCGATGGGTGCAGGGAGAGCCGAAATCTCTCCTGCGCGTGATCCAGCGGCAAGACGCTGGCGGCATCCAATCCGCGCAGGGTTGGCCATGGGGTCTCGGGGAGATCGGAGGCTCCCCGAGCGCGATGGAACGGCGGACGTTCCTCCATGGTCCGGTGCCGGTGGAGAGGGAAGTCTCCAGGTCCGGCGAGTGTTCGACCGGCGATACGGTCGATGGCGCGTGAAGGCTCAAGGCCAGAACCGCGCCACAGGCCGGGAGGGATGCAACGGGAGGCGCGCAGCGGGCCTCCCTTGCCAAGATGGTGCGGGTATTACCGCACACATCTTGCGAACCGCGCGAAGCGCTGTCGGTGGGGTCTTTCCACTGCGTTGCTGGTTGGGTTCTGAGCCGCTGTTGCGACCACCAACTTCTGCCTGCCTTGTTCAAACTCGCCTACAACCAGCGGGATTCCCATATTCTCTTTTTCGCGGTATATTGCCGTTTCTGGCACTCGCCAGCCAAATTCTCGAAAAATACCGAGTCAAAACAAGGGTGGACTCTGCGCTTTTTCCAGCAGTGATTATTGTATTAATGAGCTAGTCAATGAGGTAACAAAGTTGCGTGGGGCAGTTATAAAGTTGCGTGAGTATGTAGGGCAATTAATCGAATTTGGCATTTAGCTCCGTTGCTGCCGGGGTGGAAACGTACTGCCATTAGCGTTATGTGAAAGACTTGTTCCGACCGACGGGCTCACCTGGGAACTCGGAGCGGCAAGAATTAACTTGTCAGACTAGGACAAAAATCCTAGTATGTTCATGTATTGTTCTTTCCGCAGGAAAGAGAGGAGAAACCCCAGAACGAGCCGGAAAGGGCAGGTCATGCACGACGATGCGTTGCCTTCGGGCAAAGCCGATCCTGGCATCGAGTCCACCGCTCCCGCTGATGGGGGCGCTGGGACCTCTGCCCTCACGGCCCCGACAGAACCAGGCTATCCCGCTCTTACCTTCGACGCGGACGAGTTCATCCAATATGTCAAAGACCATGATCTGAGCGAGGAGGAGGCCTGCGAGTTTCTGGCCGTTGTCTGGGTCTACGTGGTTGCCTGGGTGGATATGGGCTTCGGCATTCATCCGGTGCAACAAGCCCAGAAGGCTCGCGAGGCGAAGGCGCGCGAGGGGACTGTGCGCAAAGGTAACGCCAAGCTGGATCACGAATCCGCGCTGGTGGTATCGTGCAGAGAGGCTTTCAACAAAGACAACAAGGACAAGATCGTGGCGCGCCCGAATGGGCGCGGCGCGGGAAAGAAGGATTCATGAAAGCGCTAAAAGACGAACTCCTCAATACGGTCGCCGTCATCTACTGCCGCGTATCAAGTGCGGCGCAGATGCAAAAAGGCCACGGCAACGCCTCGCAGGAGACGCGCTGCCGCGAGTTCGCGCGCATGAAGGGTTACGCCGTCGAGAAGGTGTTCACCGACGAGGCGGTGTCGGGCGGTCTCATCAACCGGCCGGGCATGCGAGCGATGCTTTCTTTCCTGCGCGCCAATCGCAAGCGGGGCAACTTTGTCGTACTCATTGACGATATCTCGCGCCTCGCGCGCGACATGCGCGCGCACTTGGAATTGCGCAGCGCGATCGCCAAGGCTGGCGCTCATCTCGAAAGCCCTTCCGTCGAATTCGGCGAAGACTCGGATTCGATCCTGGTTGAGAATCTGCTCGCCAGCGTGTCGCAGCACCAGCGACAGAAGAACGCCGAGCAGACGCACAACCGGATGCGTGCCCGCATCCTCAATGGTTACTGGCCGTTCTTCTCATGCATGGGCTATCGTCACGCCTTAAAAAGCGGGGAGGGGAAGGTTCTCGTCAGGGACGAACCTCTTGCCTCCGTCATTCAGGAGGCGCTGGAGGGCTACGCCTCGGGGCGGTTCCGCTCGCAAGCGGAAGTGAAGCGGTTCCTGGAAGCGCAGCCCGCCTTTCCCAAGGACAAGCATGGGATTGTCCGCAACCAGCTCGTCAAGAACCTGCTGACCCGTCCGCTCTACGCCGGTTATGTCGAGTGTCTGGAGTGGGGTGTGTCGCTGCGCAAGGGCAGGCACGAAGGCCTCATCAGTTTGGAGACGTTCGAGCGTATTCAGAAGCGCCTGAAGGAAGGGGCCTACGCCCCGATGCGCGCGGATATCAGTGCGGACTTTCCATTGCGTGGGGCAATTGCCTGCGCCCACTGCGGCAAGCCGCTGACGGCCTGCTGGTCGAAGAGCAAGACGGGCGCGAAGCATCCCTACTACATGTGCTTCGGCAAAGGCTGCGAGCGTAAAGGCAAGGCAATCCGGCGCGACAAGATCGAGAGCGAGTTCTCTGAACTGCTCCAGATGCTGACGCCGAAGCGGGGGCTGTTCGACCTCGTGCGCGCCATGTTCAAGGACGCCTGGGATCAGCGATTAGTTCAGGCGCGTGCCATTGCGCTGTCGTATGAAAGCGAGGCAGCGAAAGTCGACAAGCAGATTGGCGTGCTGCTCGACCGCATCGTCGAAGCGTCGGCTGATTCCGTCGTGGCGGCTTACGAGAAGCGCATCGGGCAGCTTGAGCGCAGCAAGCTCGTGATCGCGGAGAAGCGGGAAAGCGCGGGAGGTCCGCAACGCTCCTTCGAGGAAATGTTCGAACTCGCGTTCAGCTTCCTCGCAAACCCTTCGAAACTCTGGTGTTCGGGAAGATTCGAACTTCAGAAACTCGTCCTGCGGCTCACGTTCGCGGACCACCTTGCGTACTGCCCTAGTGAAGGGTTTCAAACCCCAAAAATGACCTTGCCATTCAAACTACTAGGAGCCCCTGACATGGGAAAAAACCAAATGGCGGACCAAGAGAGATTTGAACTCTTCATTTGAGTTGAGTGTTCCGTCGAAAGAATGCGTCGAGTAAGAAAAGGTCAAGGCGAATTGACGGCCAGGCGCCGCACCAGCTTCGTTTCATCTCATTCGTGATGCTCGGACGCTGCTTCTGAAAGAGCTGGTGCTATGTCGCGGACCACTTCGTCGGCGAGTTTGCGACCGCGCGCAAGGCGCCGCCCAAGCGCTTCGACATAACCCTCATAGCGTTCGCGGCCCTTGGTCTGCGCGGCGGCCAGCGCCGTGTCGGGCAGGGGCGGCGTACTGGTCAGCCAAAAGCGTACGAACACGGCGACCGCCTCGTTCGAGATCGTGACGTGCCGTTCGATGCGCTCGATATCGCGGGCCATCCGATCGAGCCGTCGCGCAAGTGCTGCTTCCAAACGGTCGGCGGCATCCGGCGAGAGGTAGGAGGCGAGCGCCGCTTCGACAATCAACGCTTGGGACACCCGCTTGCGGTTCGCGTAGTCCGCAAGTTTGCCAGCCAGATCAGGTGGAAGACGGAACGTGTGCTTGGTGCGCATCGCTACATCCGCAGGTCATCGGCCGGATCGAGTGGCGCCTGCCGTGCAGAAGAATTAAAAGCCCGCTGCATGGCGCGCTGGCGCTGCACGTCGTCGTCCGGCTCGTCGTCCATGGGGTCGAATTCTTGTGCCGCCGTTCTGGGCTCGGGAGCGATCTCCTCATGCTCGGGTAGTTCAGGCTCACGCCGTATCCCGGCATTGTCCGGATCCTCAGTGTCCGAGCCGTGCGGCGCCGTCGCGACAGTGCCCGCCCAGTCGTCATCGGCCTCGCCTGCCGAGACGCGACCGCGAGACGGCAATGGAGTGGCCGAGCGGGCCGGCGATGGAAGAATGCGGGCCGCGAGTTCTCCATCCTCGTAGTAGCGCACCTTCCTCGCGCGGATTGGTGGGCTGCCGGAGACCATGACGATTTCGTCGTCCGACGGAAGCTGCATGATCTCGCCGGGTGTCAGCAGTGGTCGTGCCGT